>NZ_QZMS01000007.1 GCF_003614885.1 Photobacterium salinisoli | reverse complement strand
GTTCGAGACTAGAACGTTGATAGGCAGGGTGTGTAAGCGTTGTGAGGCGCTCAGCTAACCTGTACTAATTGCCCGTGAGGCTTAACCATACAACACCCAAGGGGTTTTACGGACTCCATGAGCACTTGAATGATGTGCTGAGAACACTAGTTAACTTTTTCAGATTGTGATGTATCGCCCCAGGGCGGTAGATAAGAATTTGCCTGGCGACCATAGCGCTGTGGACCCACCTGATCCCATGCCGAACTCAGACGTGAAACGCAGCAGCGCCGATGGTAGTGTGGGGTCTCCCCATGTGAGAGTAGGACATCGCCAGGCTCCCTATTCAGAAAGCAGACTCAGTCTGGTTTCGACCGTGTGGAGCGGTAGTTCAGTTGGTTAGAATACCGGCCTGTCACGCCGGGGGTCGCGGGTTCGAGTCCCGTCCGCTCCGCCACTTATCAGAGAAACCCAGTCAGCAATGGCTGGGTTTTTTGCTGTCTGGCGATTGTAGTGTCTTCCGTTGTTGGTCACAGATGAATCCCTCAGGCTGGTCGCCCCAATAAAAAACTGGGCCTTTCCGCGCCTGTGCGCCCCAAAAGTGCGCTGCATTTTGGTCGCGGGCCGGAATGCCGGCCCATCGAATCTTGGCGCCATCTGTTTATTCTTAAAAAAACACCCAGTCAGTAATGGCTGGGTGTTTGCTATCTGGTATTTATTTTAACTGTAATGAAGCTAGGCTATGTGCCGAGACTCAGGTTGACAGACGCATCACTTGTAACGATAAAATGCTTATTAAGGAGCTCAGTTAAGTGCACTTTGTATTCTTCATTACTGTGATTTCCAAGTAGCTGAGCAATTTCCTGGCCGACAGGAGAAAAGCGGTAATATAGCAAGCTTAAGCCATTTTTAGCCGGCTGGATTTGATAATCATTCCCCTGATAATGAAAAGGCAGTGGTGCACTATTCTGGAGTTTTCCGGACTCTAATTCAGTATTCAATATCAGCCCCATCCCCATTAGCTCCAGCAAATGTGAGTACGGTAAGTGGTAATGTCCCAGGTTGAGCCTGTCGATGGATGATTGCTTAAGAAGCAAGCCTGATCGATATTTGAGACCTGTTAGCAGCTTTTTGCTGTTATCTTGACCGAAATGGCAGGCTAACAAGCAGGCTCGTCGAAATAACTGAGCGTCACGCTGCGTCATCTGCTGGAAGGTTATCATCGCTTTTAGTGAAATAGAGCCAGGATTTATGATCTCTTGACGAAGGATACGGCTCCATAGTTTCTGCATTGAGGGACTGTAGATATCCTGAGCTATGCTAATGAAACGATGGATCCAATCAGGATCAGGCTCTCCTGCTGTTTCATCTGAGCAGTTGTCGTAACAAAGTTTGAAGATACGCTCTAAATTTTGCTGTTGCCGCTTTTCTATATTTTGCTGACGGTTTTCACTGCGTTCTTGTAACGTTTTATCGTGATCTTCGTCTATCTGAGCATTTACATCATTATGGCGGGCAATGGACTGGACCCGAAAGCGGCTACTTTTTATTGAATGCTTTGAATGGCTTTTTTTATCAGTGACCGGTTCGGTATGACTCAGTTCATTTCTAGCCTGACTTTCGGTTTGCATATACGTTTCACTCTAAACAGTTATACCTATTGGTTTTACATTTGATCGTAATCTTTGGCAAGAGGCGTGACTTTTATGTTAATAAATGGTTAAATTCATTGGCCGCCCGGTGTGATGAAGCTGTGCTATCAAGGAGGGGCTGATGACGAAAAAATTCAGTAAGCGATTAACAGAAGTGTTGTTACTACTTGGGTATGTTGTAATTTTGGCTTACCTTGCAGCGCATGTTTAAGGTAAGCCAAAAGACGGTAGGGCTATTTAACCGGCATCGTCGTACTCTTCAATGAGCGTACCGTGGAGCAGGTAACCCGTTTCGGCTAACTCGTGCTCGGTAGTTTGTACATTTAACTTTCCTACAACATATACAACATCCCAGAGTTGCTGAACTGGTGCGCCTTTAGGAAATTTTACGTAAACAATCTGATTGGGTGGTGGTGGTGGTACATGAATACATGCGCCAAAGTAAGGAACCAGCAAAAACTCGGTGATCGTATTTTCGTCCCCTTCTAAAGGGATGACAAAGCCGGGTATTCTGACGTTACTGCCATTCAGTTCCGGACGAACAGACCCTACACGCTTTTGTAAAGCCGCCTGATCGTTTTCATGATCGACCAAAGGCATGCCTTGTTGATCAAATAGCTGGCGTTCTTTTTCCGGGATAAGATCAATCCAGTCCAGAGTGAGTGTTTCCTGTGCGTTGGTCACGAAGGGCATCCAGCAACACAGTAGAATGAGAACAAACTTCATGTTTTCTCCTTAAATTCGAATGGTCATGCCGTCGGCGAGTGACAGTCTGTAAGCACGTAGTGCAGGGATCAGGCTGGTTAGCATACCTGCGCTTAAAATCATCGCCATCAACAGCCATTCATAGGAACTGGGCGTCTGGACCGGCAGGTAGAGTCCGAATGTATCCAGCAGCCAATTGTGACTCAGCACTAACCCACCATAAAGTGTCACCATCCCTGCCAGAATGCCTGTCAGAGTGAGGGCTGTGGTTTCTACAAAGAGAAGCCCGGCTATCCAGCCAGGGCGCGCGCCGGTTGCGCGCAGTATAGCCATTTCTCTGCGTCTTTCATTCAGACTGGTCAGTAAGCTAGATAGCATTCCCAGTAATCCGGCAATGACCACAAACACCGAAACGACCATGAGTGCCTGTTCTGCAATAGACATCATTCCCCACAGTTCATGAAGGGCAATGCCTGGTATGATGGCGCTTAATGGTTCAGCAGGAAAGGTATTGATGTAGCGCTGCAGAGCAAATGTCTGAATTTTAGAGTTCAATCCCAAAAGAGCAGCTGTGATCTGTTTGGGTTGAAAAGCTTGCTGACTCAGGACCGCTCCATCCGGAGTGTGCCCTAAGTTTGCTCCCGATTCCCAACCGATATGAATGGCTTCTATGGCAGCCAGAGAAACATGAACGCTGCGATCAACCGGTGTACCTGTGGGGGCCAGAATACCTGTGACGGTAAAGGGCAAGTTGTCGTGACGTGTGAATTTTTTATCACTGATACCATGGGCAATAATGATTTTATCGCCAATTTGATACCCGAGCTTTCGAGCGACTTCTGCCCCAATCACAGTGTCGAACAGGGATTGAAAGCTGTTGCCTTGCCGAAAGGCCAGGTGCTGCTTCTGACCGAATTGGTAATACCTGAAGTAATCTTCATTAGTGCCAATAACCCGAAACCCGCGGTGTGAATCGCCAAGTGAGATCGGAATGGCCCATTGAACCGCTTTGTGTGCTTTTAATGTCTGGAAACTCTGCCAGTCGATGTTATTAGTGGCATTGCCGATACGAAAGACAGAGTAGAGCAGCAGGTTAACCTGGCCTGAGCGTGCACCGACGATGAGGTCGGTTCCTGAGATGGTATGAGCAAAGCTGGCTTTGGCCTGTGTCCGGATTTTTTCAACCCCCAGTAGTAATGTTGTTGAAATGGCGATAGTCAATACGGTCAGAACAGCTGTTGTCTTTCGGTTTCGCAAACTCTGCCAGGCAAGTAGCATCAATGCTTTCATGTCCGCCTCTCCGATTCGTGATGGTTAAGATCTTTGAGGTTTAAGATGCGATCGAACCCGTTGGTCAGGGTTGGATCGTGACTTACAAAAAGCAGACTGGCTCCGGCTTGTTCACATTCGTCCATCAATAGTTGGATAAAGTGATTACGATTGTCGTGATCCAGCGCTGAGGTTGGCTCATCGGCTATGAGTAATGCCGGGCGTCCTATCAGAGCGCGAGCAGCAGCCACACGTTGCTGTTGTCCGATGCTGAGCTGAGTGACCTGACGCGACAGACAGGACTCAGGTAATTGTAATGACTTCAGGAGTCGCTTCGCCTCTTGTTCTGGATTGTTAGTTTTCTTTTTTCGGAGCGCTGAAAAGCGGCAGGGTAACAACACATTGTCTATCACGGAAAGATAAGGCAACAGATTGAACTGCTGAAAAATATAACCAATATGGTCAGCCCGGCGACGATCCCGTTTTGATGCAGACAGAGCACTGAATGATTCATCCAGAAGCCGGATATCACCTTGTAAGGGTTGGTGAATGCCTGCCATTAAGCTGAGTAAGGTTGATTTTCCGCTGCCGCTTGGTCCCTGAAGAAAGACTTTTTCGCCCTGAGACAATGAGAAAGAGGCGATCTTGATGATATCGTCAGTCTGATCCGGCCAGCGAAAGCGTACCTGATCGAATTGGATTACTGTCATGCTGCTCTCCTAAAAAGGGAGCGATGGCTCCCTCTTTTAACTCATGCTGGCTTAGAAACGAAATTCGGCCTGACTGGCTGTAAGCGTTGCGGCTTGCTGCCCTTGTGCTGTAATCGCTTGCAGCTGAATTTTCTCTGTTGCCGGGAATTGAGAGAACCACTTCAGCGTCAGCGTGCTGAGTTTGTCGATGGTATCGCACTGATAGGTATACTGAATACTGAATTCACCATGCTCACCATGCTCATGACCGCTGTGCTTCCCGTGGTCATGGTGATCGTGTCCTTCATGATGATCATGCTCATCATGCTCATCATGCTCATCATGGTCGTGATCACCGTGTTTCTCATGGTCATGAGTTTCAGCGTGCTCTGACAGGGTGTGTGAAACATGCTGCTCATGAAGCTGACATCCTGCTGCGGCATTTATAGCCAGCAGGTTTTCAGGTCGATTCAGTTTCAGAACGGCGTCTTTAAGCACTTGTTGTTCCGCTTCTGTTTCTGGCGGGTGTTCAAATCCGATGACATCCACAGCGGGTGCAGTGATCTCTAACAGCAGGTCGTTGCCGTCCTGGGCCATATTCAGTTCAACCTGGCCGTGAATATGTGCTTCATGTTGTGTGTATGCCCAGGCTGGCGCGGCGCAGGTGGCAGCCGAAATCAGCAGCCAGGTTGCTGCACGGAAATGTTGAGTTGGCATGTGTTACTCCCAAAAAATGTAAACAGTGAAATAAGGGTGGAACGGTTGGGAGAACACGGGGGGATCCCGGGCAGACGCTTGGGCATTCAGCCAATCGGGAAGGCGGTGTAGATATCGGCCCACTTGGTGGACGGCAGGACGAATGACAGGAAAGTCTATCTGCGCTGGAGGAATATCATTTGCAACAATATGGTGGCAGGGGCAGTCCTGCTCAGAATGCTGCGGCTGACTCAGCATGTCGAGTTTGTGAAGCACCTGAAGGGGAAATGCCAGAATGAACAGGCTGAAGAGCAGCACCAGTAGCCCCTGATGCCAAATCCTGTTGAGCGGGTTACGCACCTTCAAGTCGCTGCCTCACAAAAAGAAAGAGTGTAATGATATATTATTACACTCTTTCCGGGAAGACAGATTACAGCAGAGACTGAATTTTTGACATGGCCTGTTCAATGTCACTGCGGCTTAACTCGCCCTCTTTCACAAACACCACCTTACCCGCCGGATCCAGCACGATAATGGCAGAACTTTCCTCTTTCAGCGCCCAGCGGGAGCGAACCTGGCCTTTGGCATCAAGCACAATCGACGACCAGGCAAATTCCTTTTTACTGTCTTCTGCTGAGGATTTAACGAAACCGCCGGTTCCCCAAATCGCATCATCCTGATTGATAATGGTGGTGGTCTGGTACTTCTCGTGAGGGAGATTGGCGGACTTGATGGTTTCAATAAAAGGGGCATTGAGCTCTTTAGCAGAGCTTCGTCCGGCTATGGCTTGAATTACCCGGACTTTACCGCTTAGCTGGCTGGTTTGCCAAGGCTGATAGACAACCTCGTTGCCTTGCAGGATAAGCTCACCTTTATCAGCAACGCTGGTGCTGGGTAAAGGCTGACCGACTGTAAGATTATGGGCATGAGCCGGTAATGTGAGTGCGGGTAACAATACGCAAAGTGATAGCAGTGACTTCATGTTCATGAATGTTATTCCTTGTTTATGGTTGTGCTGCCTTATAGTAGTTGAGTTTCGGGGAACTGGTAGAACCAGTTTGTTATCCTTGAAGCGTATCACTGTTTTTGCCTGTCAATTGGCAGAAATGTGCGTGGTGAAATACCTCTCTGGCAAAGAAATTGGGCAGGTTGAAGTGTCATGTCCTAAAGTTGGCGTGGCTCTTTTGTCGCGATAAGAACAAAAAATATAACTGGCAAGCGTTTTGCATATTTTTGACACAAGCAAGGCAACTTTTTTGTCTATTAAGGGTCACAGGTTCTGAGTGTTGAGGGATATTATGCTGAAAATATTTAAACAATATCGTCCAAACCAGATTGCACGTTATGTGAAAAGTTACTTTCGGGGCCGGCTGTTCATTGTGGGTATCGGGGCTTTCGAGTTTGACTGCGGACGTTTACTCCCCCCCGCCAGCCGTAATAAAAAAGCATTGAGTGTGTTGTCGGAAGTGAATAAAGAAATTCAGGTGCTGGCTGCCGCCAGTTACAGTAGCTAGCGCCAGAACTGGCCTGACGCTGGCTGAGAGATTTACTGAGGGGGCATGCAAACACCGGTTCCACCCAAGCCGCAGTAACCCTGCGGATTCTTCTCCAGATACTGCTGGTGGTAATCTTCAGCGTAGTAAAACGCAGCGGCAGGTAAGATTTCAGTGGTGATAGTGGCAGCTCGCTGCTCGGCCTGCAGTGCTGACTGGTACCTTTCCTTGCTGCTTTCTGCCTGAGCCTGTTGCTCCTGACTGGTGGTATAGATGACAGAGCGATACTGGGTACCTATGTCATTCCCCTGACGCATGCCCTGTGTTGGGTCATGACTTTCCCAAAACTGAGCAAGTAGCTCATCCAGTGTGGTTTGTGCCGGATCAAAAATCACGCGAACCACTTCAGTATGGCCCGTCTGTCCGGAACACACTTCCTGATAGGTCGGATTGGGGGTAAAGCCGCCACTGTAGCCTACCGCGGTGTTGATGACGCCAGGCTGTTTCCAGAACAGGCGTTCCGCGCCCCAGAAGCATCCCATTCCCAGTACGATTTCTTCCATACCTTCAGGTACAGCAGCATCTAGTCGGGTGCCAAAGATGGCGTGAGTTTCAGTGGGGATCACTGGCGTTGAACGGCCTGGCAGGGCCGCTTCAGGGGAGATCATCTGCTGTTTATCCATGACATGATTTTCCTAATTACACTGTTAATGAGCCAGAAAGTAGAGGATTCGGCACTGACAATCAATAGCCGTGTTACACCTATAACCTAACAGACCGGAAATTTGCTTGATTGTTTTCTTTTACCGGAAAGGTTGGCACTTCGCTCAGCTCTTGTCAGAATAAAGTATGCGCACTATCTAATAACATTCTAATAAGTGAAGACAAATAAGAATGATGACCTTGTTTCGACGCTGTATGTTCACAGTTGTCGCTTTAGTGGTAACCATGCCTGCTGTGGCAGAAACGGAACTTATTGTGACTGGGCTGAAAGGCAGCCTGAAGAAAAATGTGGATATTTATGTTGCTGCCATTCCTAAGGAAGATTACAGCACATCTTTACGGTTCAAAGGTCAGGTTGAAAAAGAAATCCGTACCGCGCTGAAAGCGCTTGGTCGTTACCAGCCTGATATTGTTTTTAGTGTCGACGAAGACGGCGAGGACAGCACTTTGACTGTCACGGTTGATGCCGGCCCGAGCACTAAAATTGCCATAAGTGATATTCAGATCAAGGGCGAAGCCGCTGATGATCTGGATTTTTTTGTTCTCAAACGCGATAGCGATTTAGAACTGGGCAGAACCCTTAACCACGGCAAGTACGATTCATTCAAATCCAGCCTGGAAAGCCTGGCTTTGCGCAAGGGCTATTTTGATGCCGAACTGAAAACCAGCCGGCTGGAAGTGGCGCCTGGCCGTAATCAGGCTTTTATTCACATCGAATTTGATTCCGGAAAACGTTACAAATACGGTGAAATCCTGATCACCGGCAGCCAGATTAACGAAACGAAAGTCCGTTCGTTAGCCCCGTTTGATGAAGGTGACTACTATCTGGTCTCTGACGTGGGGGAGTTTAATCAGCGCCTGTCGAGCGTAGGCTGGTTCTCTTCCATTTTTGTTGGCGGGGATGTGAGCGATCTGCAAGGGGATGTGGTGCCCATTCAGGTCAACCTCAGGCCGGAAGTGAGAAACAAAATCGAAACCGGTATCGGTTATTCGACCGATGTCGGTGCGCGTTTGAAATTCAACTGGCGTAAGCCCTGGATAAACAGTGAAGGCCACAGTCTGGATGTTCGCACTGAGATCTCTAAGGTGCAGCCGAAAGTTGAAGCGACGTATAAAATTCCGCTCGATAATGTGCTGGATGATTACTACAAGCTCATCGGGGCAATTCGCTATGTGGACAATCACGACACTATCAGTACCGAGTACCATCTTGGCGTTGAGCGGCACTGGAACTTTGACCAGGTCTGGAATGGCGTTGCGTCGGTGCGTTTACTGTATGAGGACTACAATCAGGGTGCCTTTGAGACAGGCTCCGCCTTTATGGTTATTCCCGGGGTCAGTATTGACCGCACCCGCTTGCGTGGTGGTAGCTGGCCGACCTGGGGAGATAAGCAACTGCTTAAACTGGAGTATTCCGACCCTGCGCTGGGTTCTGATACCCGTTTGGCAAAACTGCGCGGCCGCAGTGCCTGGATCCGTACTTTTGCTGAAGATCACCGGGGCCTGGCCCGTCTGGACGCCGGGGCCATCTGGGCAGAAAAGATAGAAGATATCCCGCCGTCCATGCGCTTTTTTATCGGTGGGGATAGCAGCTTGCGTGGCTACAGCTACGAGTCCATTTCACCAAGGGACAGCGAGGGGCAGCAGATTGGTGGTGAGTTTATGCTGGCCTCCTCGCTGGAATATCAGTACCGGCTGACCGGCAACTGGTGGGGAGCCCTGTTTTACGATTACGGTTCGTCCTGGACAGACAGCCCGGACTGGCAGGCAGGCGCGGGTGTAGGGATACGCTGGGCATCGCCGGTCGGCCCGATACGGCTCGACTTCGCCTGGGGGCTGGACAAACCTGATGATCGTTTCCAAATTCACTTCGTGCTGGGGCCTGAATTATGATCTGGTTGAAGAGATTGATGATTGGCCTGCTGACGTTTGTGTTACTGCTGACACTGGCGCTCTGGGCACTGTTATATACCCATGCCGGGGTTCGCCTCGCCCTGTGGGGGGCCCAGACGGCCGTGCCTGCACTGACAGTGCAAGACAGCAACGGCGCCCTGCTGAAAGGATTTACACTCCTCGGTGTCCGTTACAAGGACGATTTGCTGGAGCTTAATAGCGACAGTCTCACACTGGTTATCAATGATGATTGTCTGCCTATTCCGGCACTGTGCGTGCAAGAACTGAGTCTGAGTGGTTTGACATTCTCCATGCCAGAGCTGCCTCCCAGTGAACCGGACGAAGAAGAGCCGGGAGAGCCGTTAACAGAAATTGCGTTGCCGGTCCCAGTCCGGCTGGATCGTTTAACGCTGAATGACATTGATCTGAATATTCTGGGTAATAAAGTGCGCTGGCAGCGTTTCAGCTCGGCTGCCCAGATGCAGGGTAGCCACTTAACCCTGAAACCCACAGACTGGAAAGGTATAGTCCTGAATCTGACGCCGCCTGCAGAGAAAGAGATACAGGAACAGACTGAAGATCAGGCAGAAGACGTTGCAGAGGCTTATAGTCAGGAAAAGCAAGAGCGTATCGTACTGCCTGAGGTGGTGTTACCGCTGAAAGTGACTGTGGAACGTTTTACCGTGAAAGACTTTTTGCTGGAAGGGGCGACCCCGCAAAAAGTGAATGAACTGGAGTTAATCGCAGAAGCAGAAAACAGTAAGGTCACACTGACCCGCTTGTTTGTTGATGTGCCGCAAGCCACACTCGATGCCGAAGGAGAAGCTGAGCTAAGTGGTGAGTACCCACTGACATTAAAGGCGAAATCTGACATTGCGATGGAGCCGGTGCAGGGACATCACATTGATCTCTCGGCGTCAGGGTCATTGCAGCAACTGATGCTGGATGTTGCACTCAGTGGAAAGCTGGATGCCAAGGTGACGGGAAAGCTGTCTCCGCTGGATGCCGATCTGCCTTTTGACTTCAAGGTGGTGAGTAATAACTTACAGTGGCCGTTAGATGACAAGCCTGATTTTGTTGCGAAAGAGACGGTTATCAATGCAAAAGGAAATTTAGACAGTTTTACTTTTGACGCCGCAACCAAAGCAGACGGTGAGCCTATGCCGGCCGTTGATGTCAGCCTGAAGGGAGCAGGATCCCTGACTGATGTTGTACTGGAAAGCCTGACCGTTAACAGTCTGGGTGGTCAGGTTACGGGCAACGCTCAGGCGAGCTGGGCAAAGACGGTGAGCTGGCAGGGCAACCTCTCGTTTAGCGATATTCAGCCCGGACTGGAATGGCCCGCCGCGGAAGGTAAGCTGAGTGGCAAGCTTAGCACCTCAGGCGGATTAACGGCGGCTGGTGGCTGGTTCGTTAAATTGCCTGAGCTGAACGTCGATGGTGAAGTGATAGGTCAGCCTTTTACGCTGGCCGGTCAGCTTGATGCTCAGGATGCAGGCGGGAAAGGAGATCTGGAACTGGTTACCCAGGGACTGGTTCTTAAGCACGGACCTAACGGGCTGAATGCGAAAGGGAGCCTGAAGCAAACCTGGGATCTGTCTGCATTGGTGAATGCGCCGGATCTCGCTCAGTCTGTGCCCGGTTTACGCGGCAGAGTAAACGGCGACTTACGCTTAAGCGGCACGCTGGCTGAGCCAACGATAGATCTGAATTTAGTGGGGCAGGCACTGGGCTGGCAGGATTTGGCACAATTAAAAAGTCTTAACCTGAAAGGCCGTGTGACACCACTGCCTGCACTGACAGCCGATATCACGCTGAGTGCCAGAGAAGGCAGTTATCAGGATGCGGCCAAGCTGGAAGCCCTGGACATCACATTTAAGGGAACTGAAGCCCAGCATACACTCCGTCTTGATCTGAAGGGTGAGCCTGTGAGCACAGCGCTCGCTTTACAAGGCAGTCTGGACAGACAGCAGGGTTGGCAGGGGATGCTGCAACGCGGCAATCTTGAAACTCCCGTTGGCCTGTGGCAGCTTAATCAGCCTACAGCGTTGGCATACAGTTTGAGTAAGCAGAGCGTCTCTGTCGCCCCGCATTGCTGGCAGCAAAAAGACGCCTCTGTGTGTCTGACTCAGCCTTTGGATGCCGGCGCGAGTGGGCAGGCGAGCCTTGCTATCAATAAACTCGGTTTTTCCATCCTGCAGCCGTTCCTGCCGCCAGAGATAAAACTGGATGGTGAAGCCAATGCCACAGCCAACGTCGGCTGGTCGCCGCAACAAGCGCCTGTGTTGCAGGTTCAGGTCAGGTTGCCTGCCGGCGGATTCCGACAGCAGGCGGCGGCAGATCAGCCACCACTGGCGATAGGCTGGGATCAGATCACCCTCAATGCTGACATGCGTGATGACGTGCTCACGACAGACTGGCTGGTGGCGTTTAAAGATAACGGGGATTTGTCGGGCAACGCCCGAATTACCCAGCTATCAGGTGAACAGCAGATAGAGGCCAAAGTGAAGCTGGATACGTTCCGGCTGGATTTTCTGCAACCTCTGGTCGCCGATTACGACATTTTTAAAGGCCGGGTGGATACGGATTTGCTTTTAACCGGGCCGATTATGCAGCCTCAGGTGAATGGTGTATTTAAAATCACCGAGCTCAAAGCGATTGGCAGAAAAGTCCCGCTGGATCTTGAACGAGGCGAGGTTGTCGCTACCTTCAGTGGCTACAGTGCCATTTTGCGCGGCAAGCTCGATACCCCTGATGGTCGCCTTGTGCTGCAGGGGGATGCGAACTGGGCCGATATGGCCAACTGGAGTGCCAACCTGAAGGTGAACGGGCGTGAGCTTGAAGTGAATGTGCCACCTATGATTGCCATGAAGGTGTCGCCTAACCTGAAGATCAGTGCGGCCCCCCAGGTGGCTGAAATCAGCGGCACAGTTTCCATTCCATGGGGCCGGATCACGGTAGACCGTTTACCGGAATCTGCGGTACAGGTTTCTGACGATGAAATTCTGCTGACCGATGATCTCAAGCCGGTGGATACCGGTAATAAAGTTCCCTTTGCCATCAAAACCAATGTGATGGTGAAGATTGGCCCGGATGTGCGTTTATCGGCTTTTGGTCTGGATGCCGGACTGTCAGGGAATCTGAAAGTCAATCAGCAGGACAAAGCCCCGCTAGTCTATGGCGAAATCCGGGTCGATGACGGAACTTACCGGGCCTTTGGCCAGGAGTTGGTGATTCGCAGAGGCCAGATAACCTTCAATGGGCCAGCAGATCAGCCTTATTTGTCGGTGGAAGCGATCCGCAATCCGAATAACATTGAAGACGATGTGACAGCCGGTATTCGGGTAACAGGTCCGGCCGATGGTCCTAAGGTGGATATTTTCTCAGATCCGGCTATGCCACAGCAGAATGCGCTGTCATACGTGTTACGTGGCCGGGATCTCGACAGTGAATCGCCGGAAGGGGGCGGTGCGATGACCACAGCGCTGATCAGCATGGGCCTGTCGCGCAGCAGTCAGCTGGTCGGTAATGTCGGCGAGGCTTTCGGTATACAGGATTTGGCACTCGATACTGCAGGCGCGGGTGATGACTCTCAGGTCACTATTAGTGGTTATGTCTATCCGGGGCTGCAGGTAAAATACGGTGTGGGTATCTTTAGCCCCATTGGTGAGTTTACCGTCAGGTACAAGCTGCTGCAGGATTTGTATATCGAAGCGGTCTCGGGCCTCGACAGTGCCGTCGATTTACTGTATCAGTTTGAGTTTAACTAATAAGGATGTTACTAGCAGTGCACACTCGGGTTTTTGTTTACGGCAGTTTGCGTCGCGGCCAGTCTAATCATGGGTTGCTGTCCCGGGCCCGTTATTTGGGAGAGTGCCAGCTTGCAGGTTACGTCATGTATGATCTCGGACCTTACCCTGCAGCAATAAAACAGCCTGGGGCTGAGGGCATGCTGTTTGGCGAAGTGTATGACGTGGATGCAGACACTTTCCGTGAACTCGATATCCTGGAAGGACTGGGAGAGGAATACTGCCGTGAGCAAGTGGAGACACCGTTCGGACTGGCTTGGGTTTATCTTTACCTGCAGCCGCTTGACTGCGCCCTGCTAATCCCGCAGGGAGACTGGTCGAGCAGGTCTCCACTGTGATGGATTCGCCGACAAAAAACGCTCCCGAGGGAGCGTTTTTTTCTGAGCGGCAATAACGCCGGATTATTTTTCTTGGGCGCGCTTGTAAGATTCCAGGATTTCAGCTTTAGCCGCTTCAACGTCAGCCCAGCCGTCTACTTTCACCCACTTGCCCGATTCCAGCTCTTTGTAACGCTCGAAGAAATGAGTGATTTGCGCTTTCAGCAGCTCAGGCAGATCGTTCACATCTTTGATGTGGTCGTATTCTTTGGTCAGCTTGCTGTGCGGTACTGCAACCACTTTCGCATCTTCACCTGACTCATCAGTCATCTTCAGAACGCCAACCGGACGACAACGGATCACGGCACCCGGGTGCAGCGGGTAAGGTGTCGGAACCAGAACGTCAACCGGGTCACCGTCCAGAGACAGAGTGTGGTTAACATAGCCATAGTTGCATGGGTAGAACATAGGCGCAGACATGAAACGGTCTACGAATACCGCGCCAGAGTCTTTATCGACTTCGTATTTGATTGGATCAGCGTTTGCCGGGATTTCGATGACAACGTAGATGTCTTCTGGCAGTTCTTTACCTGCAGGGACGTTGTTCAGGCTCATGATGAATTCCTTAATAGTTTCAGATGATTTTGTCGCCGGGAATTATAACCAGTCGCTGTGAAAAAAACAGCTTCTAACACCAAGAGGGAGAGATGCGGGGTCAGACAGGAAAAATGCCCGGTGCTGTGACCGGGCATAACAAGGGATTACTCGGCGTCCGGGAAGGCTTCCAGGAAGCTTTCTACTTTGCGAACCATTTTGGTTGAGCCGACAAAGAAAGGTACGCGCTGGTGCAGTTCAGTCGGTTTGATTTCCATGATGCGATTTTTACCGTCAGAGGCAATACCGCCCGCCTGCTCGATCAAAAACGCCATCGGGTTGCACTCGTACAACAAGCGCAGCTTACCGTTGGGGTGGGTCGCTGTGCTTGGATACAGATAAATACCGCCTTTTAGCAGGTTGCGGTGGAAATCGGCAACCAGAGAGCCAATATAGCGCGAGGTATAAGGGCGGTTATCTTCCGGCACGTTTTCCTGACAAAACTTGATGTACTTTTTCACGCCTTGCGGGAAGCGGAAATAGTTACCTTCATTGATGGAGTAGATTTGGCCATCATCCGGGATCGTCATATTTTCATGCGACAGGCAAAATACCCCCAGTGACGGGTCATAGGTGAAACCATGAACGCCGTTGCCTGTGGTGTACACCAGCATGGTGGATGAACCATAAATGATGTAGCCCGCCGCTACCTGTTTGTCGCCAGGCTGCAGGAAATCTTCGATCTCGGCCGGGCCGCCAACCGGGGTAACGCGGCGGTAAATGGAGAAAATCGTCCCGACGGAAACGTTTACGTCAATATTCGAAGAACCATCCAGTGGGTCCATCAATACTACGTACTTTGCTTCGCGGTTCAGTTCTTTATTGAATACCACGAGTTCATCTTCTTCTTCGCTGGCCACACCGCAGACCTGACCGCGGGCTTCCAGTGCAGCTTTGAATTTCTCGTTGGCATACACATCAAGTTTCTTTTGGGCTTCACCTTGGACATTCTCGCTGCCAACGTCACCGATGATATCAACCAAGCCGGCTTTGTTGATTTCACGGTTGACGATTTTGGCCGCCAGTTTAATGGAACCCAATAGAGAAGACAGTTCACCGCTGGCATGGGGGAAGTCATGCTGATTCTCGACAATGAACTCGCCAAGGGTTCTAATATCGGACATATACAATCCTTGCATCGTGTTGTCATGGGGGGATAAATATTCGGTACAATGCCTCTTTTCGGGCAATTGAACTGTACCCTTGGCCATTGGCCAGTTATTGTTTGATGCAATTGTATCTAAAGATCTTTTTTATGGTAACGAAGTAACACTGAAGCGTGGTCGTGACCAATATTTATTTTATGAGCTGACAGTTATGCATATCCATATTCTCGGAATTTGCGGCACTTTTATGGGCGGAGCCGCCATGTTGGCCAAGCAGCTTGGCCATAGAGTGACCGGCAGCGATGCCAATGTCTATCCGCCTATGAGCACAATGCTGGAGTCTCAAGGTATTGAAATTATTCAGGGATATGATCCTTCTCAGCTGGAGCCCGCACCGGACTTGGTGGTGATTGGCAATGCCATGAGCCGGGGAAATCCATGCGTTGAGTATGTGCTGAATAAAAATCTGCGTTATACCTCCGGCCCGCAATGGCTTCAGGAATTTTTGTTACATGACCGCTGGGTACTGGCGGTTGCGGGGACCCATGGTAAGACCACGACAGCCAGTATGCTGACCTGGATTCTGGAAGACTGCGGTTACCAGCCCGGTTTTCTGGTGGGCGGCGTACTGGGAAACTTCGGTGTTTCCGCACGCTTAGGCGAGAGTTGCTTCTTTGTGGTTGAAGCGGACGAATACGACAGTGCTTTTTTCGATAAGCGTTCTAAGTTTGTTCATTATCGACCACGTACTTTGTTAATGAACAATCTGGAGTTCGATCACGCCGATATTTTTTCGGATCTGGCCGCCATTCAGCGCCAGTTTCATCATCTGGTCCGCACTGTGCCGGGCGAAGGCAAGATTTTGGCTCCTCACGGCGTGCCTGCCATTGATGAAACGCTGGCGATGGGGTGTTGGAGCGAGCTGGAATACAGTGGTGAAAACGGTGACTGGCAAGCGAAAAAACATCAGCCGGACGGCAGTGAATTTGATGTCATTTTTGGCGGTAAAACCGTGGGCACTGTGCGTTGGGATCTGATAGGGGATCACAACGTCAGCAACGCTCTGATGGCAATCGCCGCCGCGCGGCATGTGGGGGTGATCCCAGAACTGGCTTGCGAGGCACTGGCGCGCTTTGTCAATACCAAGCGCCGGCTGGAGCTGAAAGGGGAGCAGAATGGCGTTAAAGTGTATGACGATTTCGCCCATCACCCGACAGCTGTTGAACTGACTTTGGGCGGCTTGCGCGCTAAGGTTGGTGATGCACGCATCCTGGCGGTGCTGGAGCCGCGCTCGAACACCATGAAACTGGGCGTGCATAAAGCCGATTTAGCCCCGGCACTGGCAGCGGCGGATGAGGTTTTCCTGTTCCAGCCCGACACAATTCCCTGGTCGGTACAGGAGATCGCTGATCTTTGTCCGCAACCTGCGGTGTGTGACGCCGATATTGATGCACTGGTCGGGCACATAGTGGCTGCCGCCCGCCCTGGCGATACTATCCTGGTGATGAGTAATGGCGGCTTTGGCGGTATTCATGACAAGCTGCTTGCCGCTCTGGCACAGGGAGACAAAAATGCAGGATAAGCGTATTACACTGGCCTGGACAGGGGCATCCGGTGCCCCTTACGGACTGCGTTTGCTGGAGTGCCTGCTCGCAGCGGATTATCAGGTTTACTTATTGATTTCATCCGCAGCGCGTGTGGTTCTGGCTACCGAACACGGCCTGAAACTGCCTGCGGGTCCTGAAGCGGCACAGGCCGCTCTGGCGGAGCACCTGAATTACCGGGGTGATAAGCTGACGGTTTGCGGCAAGGAAGACTGGTTTTCTCCGGTGGCGTCTGGCTCTGCCGCTCCGAAAAAAATGGTGGTCTGCCCGTGTTCCGCGGGCACACTGGCCTCGGTGGCTCACGGTCTGTCGGATAATCTGCTGGAACGCGCCGCAGATGTGGTGCTCAAAGAGCGCGGTCAGTTGCTGATGGTGGTCAGGGAAACCCCATTTTCTTCCCTGCATCTGGAAAACATGCTCAAGCTCTCTAACCTGGGGGCGACCATCATGCCAGCCGCCCCTGGCTTTTATCATCAGCCCAAGTCCATCGATGATCTGGTCGATTTCATGGTGGCGCGCATACTGGATCACCTTGGCGTTGAGCAAGGACTGGTTCCGCGTTGGGGCTATGATCATCGCCCGTCCTGAATCATAAACCCGGTGGTTTAATTATCAGGATATTGCCGGGCGCATTTTCCACCACTTTAGCCGCCACTGAGCCCAGTACCAGTTTATCTATCGTGGATCGCTGGTGGCTGGGCATAATGATGAGATCGGCTTTCACCTGGCGGGCGTGATCCACTATGGTGGACCAGACTTTCCCTTCCGACACGGTTTCTATATGGCGGATATCGCCGGGAATATGTTGTTCGGCGAAATGTTTCAGTCTTTGCTGGGTGTCCTGCAGCATTTTACGCGCGGCATCTTTGGGAAAGTAGCTGGAAACTAAAGCCATATGAATACCCGGCAGGACGTTGAGCAAGTGCACAACAGCATCTGATTGTCGGGCATGCCAGACGGCAAGCTCAACCGCTTTATCACCAAAGCCGTCCTCATTAAGATCGACAGGCACCAGAATGTGGGTGTACATGGCATCCTCTCTGTCAGGCAGCCACAGGCCCGTGTTGGCTCCTGTGGCTGAATTACTGTGCTGACTAGAGTTTAGTCCTGTTCCGCATTTTTGTGTGTGTCACCTTTGACGACGGCATCAAGTTTGGCTTTTCGCCGCTGATTCCAGCCCAGTAAGGCCAGCAAAGCCAGCGTTGGTACGAATACCCACTCCTTCATTGGCCGGGCGGCTGGCAGGCTGACAGTGACAATTTCCCAGCCAAAATCAATACCTGCCTGCTCGGCCGGGCTGCCAAATTCAACCAGTTCAACCATCATCTTCTCGCCTTCCTGCTTGAGCATCAGACCGGTTGAGGCAATTTTTTCATTCGGATCAACCGCATCCTTATCAAACGGCAGCAGCACGTGCTTGGTCACTTCATCGCCCAGCAAATCCATTCCCGTTGCCTGCACTTCCAGAGGCTCACCAATAGCCAGTTTATCGGCAGCATCAACGATCAGGGTGCCCGGCATTTCGTGTTTGGGCGGATAGACCATGTCCCACCAGAAACCAGGGCGGAACAATGAGAAAGTGATCAACAGCAGCAGAATGCTTTCCCACCATTTTACTTTGGTAAACCACCATCCCTGGGTTGCCGAAGAGAAGGTCAGCATGGCAATAACAGCGGATGCCACGGTCAGAAACAGGTGCCACCAGGTATCAATGTCCATCAGCAAAAGCTGAGTATTGAAAATGAACATGAAGGGCAGAATGGCGGTCCGGATATCATAGGTGAACCCCTGAATACCGGTACGGATAGGATCGCTTTTCGCAATCGCGGCGGCAGCAAACGCAGCCAGGCCGACCGGCGGGGTATCATCGGCCAGAATACCGAAATAGAACACGAACAGATGCACGGCCAGCAGCGGAATGATCAGGCCATTTTCAGCTCCCAGGGTGACAATAACCGGCGCCATCAGGGTCGAGACCACTATGTAGTTCGCCGTGGTGGGCAGCCCCATACCAAGGATCAGGCTGATCACCGCGGTAAACAGCAGCATCAGCATGATGTTACCGCCCGAGATGAACTCGACGAAGTCGGTCATCACAAGGCCAACGCCCGTCAGCGTCACCACGCCAACAATAATACCGGCCGCGGCAGTGGCGACACCGATACCTATCATATTACGCCCGCCGGTGACCAGACTTTCCAGCAGATCGTGCCAGCCCTGTTTACCTGCCTCTATCAGCGTCTGCTCTTTGGTAAAGATTGCCATGAGCGGACGCTGGGTCAGCAGGATGAAAATCATAAACACCGTTGCCCAGAAAGCCGATAAGCCCGGCGAGAAACGCTCAACGGTCAGACACCAGACCAGCACAACGATGGGCAGCAGGAAGTACAAACCGGATTTCACTGTGGGACCGGGATCCGGTACTTCGGTCAGTTCCTGATCCGGATCTTCCAGCAGATGATCCCGATAGTTGGCCGCCAGACGCACCAGGGCGATATAAGCGATCAGGATCACTACCGCGATAATAGGTGTCGCGGCGGCGCCAAATACATCTTTGGTCCAGCCGATGCCGTAATAGACTATGGCACTGAGCACCATGAGGCCGACTATGGTACCAACAAAAGAGGTCAGCTTTTGCGCCAGGGTAGGCTGATAATGGCGGGGCAAGCCTGACATGCCGGCTTTACAAGCTTCCAAATGGACGATGTAAAGCAGGGCAATATAGGAGATCAGGGCCGGCAGTATGGCCGCCTTAATTACTTCGACGTAAGAGACACCGACATATTCCACCATCAAAAATGCTGCAGCCCCCATGATGGGCGGCGTGAGCTGGCCGTTGGTCGAGGCTGCTACCTCAACAGCCCCGGCTTTGTAGCCAGGAAAGCCGACCCGTTTCATCAGCGGGATAGTAAAGGTACCTGTCGTGACCACGTTGGCAATGGACGAGCCGGATACCAGGCCGGATAAACCGGATGCGACCACGGCTGCTTTTGCCGGACCACCGCGCATATGACCAAGTAACGAAAAGGCAACTTTGATGAAATAGGCGCCTGCACCTGCCCGTTCGAGCATCGAGCCAAACAGTACGAACAGGAAAACAAAGGCGGTAGAAACGCCCAGCGCCACCCCGAAGACGCCTTCAGTGGTCAGCCATAAGTGCGACATCGCTTTGTTAAGGCTGGCACCTTTGTGTGCAATGACATCCGGCATGTAAGGGCCGGCAAAGGTGTACAGCAGGAAAACAGAGGCAACCACCATCAGCGGAGGGCCCAGTGCCCGTCGTGTGGCTTCCAGAAGCAACAGCATGCCTACCACCGAAGTGACGACATCCAGCGTGGTCGGAGCGCCAGAACGGCCAGACAGTGCTTCGTAAAACAGGTAGATATAGGCGGCAGAAAAACTGGCCAGCAGCGCAAGAATCCAATCTTGCAGGGGAATGTGATCCCTGGGGGAGCCCTTCAGGGCAGGGAAGGCAGTAAAGGCCAAAAAAATGGCAAATGCCAAATGGATAGCACGCGCTTCGGTATCGTTGAAGATGCCAATATCAAAGATAAAAGGGAGGGGGGAGGCATACCAAAGCTGGAATAATGACCAGCAAAGAGCGACAACCCACAGAATTTGCCCCTGTAACCCTTGGGGGCTACGTGCGCCGGTATCCGCCTGTGCCACCATGTCCTGGACATCGTCATGGTTGGTTTTTGTCATGCTACTTCCTTATTTCAGGAGCGATCCGTAATTAACTGTTTGAGGTTTCAGTTTTTATTGTAGTCTGGCTAATTGATCTGACAGTGAGCATTTTTGTGCTCCGACAGACAAAAAGTGCACCGTCAAGACGGTGCACTTTGCAGGATGAACAGCTGTAGGCTTATTTGATCAAACCCACTTCTTTGTAGTATTTCTCTGCGCCCGGATGTAACGGGATAGAAATACCGGCTTTGACCATGTCTTCTTTTTTCAGGTTGGCAAAGCTTGGGTGCAGGCGAGTGAATACATGGAAGTTCTCAAACACGGCTTTGACCAGCGCGTAGACGGCATCATCCGATACTTTAGTTGAAGAAACTAAAGTCGCGGCAACACCAAAACTGTTGACGTCACTATCGGTACCACGGTACATACCGCCCGGTACGATGGATTTCGCATAGTAAGGATTATCGGCAACCAGTTTGTCGATAGCAGCACTAGTTGCTGGAATCAGCTTGGCATCACACGAAGTCGTCGCTTCCTTGATTGATCCGTTTGGATGGCCGACTACGTAGACAAAGGCATCGATTTTGTTATCACACAGTGCCTGAGAGCGCTCAGAACCTTTCAGCTCGGCGGCCAGTTTGAAGTCATCCTTATCCCAACCCATGGTGTTCATGACCACTTCCATCGTGGCGCGGTCGCCGGAACCCGGGTTACCAATATTGACGCGTTTGCCTTTCAGATCGTCCAGGTTATTAATGCCTGAATCTGTGCGGGCAATAATATTGAACGGCTCTGTGTGCAGTGAGAAAACAGCACGCATTTCTTTATACGGACCTAACTCTTTAAACTCACTGGTGCCGTTATAGCCGTGATATTGCCAGTCAGACTGCACCACGCCGAAGTCCAGTTCACCGGCACGCATAGTGTTCACGTTGTATACGGATCCGCCGGTTGATTCGACAGAGCAGCGAATGCCATTGGTTTTACGATCGTTGTTCACCAGCTTACAGATAGCACCGCCGGTAGGGTAATACACACCGGTGACAGAACCTGTACCTATTGTGATGAACTCTTCCGCTTGCGCCAATCCTGAGCTAAGAACGGCGGCAGATAGTGCGCTGACTTTTAACAGTTTTGTAAACGCCATTGTGATCCCTTCCTATTGTGTTATTTCTTATCAGTGGTGCAGGTACACGGCCCGCAATGCTTTAAACAAATCAAAGAGATAATAGCAAACGATCGGCGTATTATTGAAATAATGTAAAAACCTTTTTGTTAAAAAGTAATGAGAATGCGACAACTGACCATCTTTCAGAGCATAACTATCCACTGAAAAACTGGGTAACCAAGCAGGAAAAGACGGGGCGGGGAAGGGGGAGAAGCACGCCCTCTCAGGATGAACGGAGAGAGCGTTGCCTGAAGATTGACTTACTTACTGTAATCAAACAGCGAGCAGACAGAGTCGAAGAGTTCTTCGGCGGTTGTTGTCAGGGTTGGCGTGATGAAAATCGTGTCATCCCCCGCCACAACACCCAGAATACCTTCGGCGCGGCCCAGTGAGTCAAGCAGACGGGCGATCACTTGCGCAGCGCCCGGGCCGGTGTGAATCACGACCATGGCATGGTTATAACCCACTTCCATGACCAGTTCTTTCAACGGACTGCTGATGGTTGGTACGCCCAGCTCTACGGGCAGGCAATACACCATTTCCATTTTAGCGTTGCGGGTACGTACCGCGCCGAATTTGGTCAGCATCCGTGACACTTTCGACTGATTAATGTTATCGAAGCCCTGCGCTTTCAAGGCATCGACAATCTCACCTTGAGAGCTGAATTTTTCTTCCTTGAGTATGGATTTGAATGCTTTTATCAAGCGTTCTTGTTTATCAGAACTACGCATAAGTAAATTTCATGTACAGGGAGAGGGTCCGTATTTTGTCACAACCTGTTGGCTGGTAGCAAACAATGTTCATTCGAACTTGGAACTAGGTTACTGTTAATAGCTTAGCCGAGTGCATAACTATTAAATAAATCCACTGTTGAGACAGTGTCGAGCTTTTTCGGAGAAAGGAAAAGTCAACCCGCTCCCTGCGCAACTTCGCAAAGCTGAGGGGGTATGATTGTATTTCGTTTAGGCTTGCTATACCGTCTTGGTGCCCGAGAAACTGAGAGACATTAGTAAGGGTTTGAAACATTGGGTATATGGCCTGAATTCTATCTGAAGGGGTCTGTCTGATGAACCCTGACTTCTATCGTAAAGGAGAACGAAAATGAAAGTTGCTGTTATTGGTGCGGCTGGTGGTATCGGCCAGGCTTTGGCTCTGCTACTGAAGAATGAACTGCCTGCCGGCTCTGACCTGGCACTTTATGATATTGCCCCTGTTACCCCTGGTGTTGCTGCTGACCTGAGCCACATCCCAACTCCTGTTTCTATTAAAGGTTATGCTGGTGAAGATCCAACGCCTGCACTTGAAGGTGCGGATGTGGTACTGATCTCTGCTGGTGTCGCCCGTAAACCAGGTATGGACCGTGCGGACCTGTTCAACGTCAATGCTGGTATTGTTAAATCACTGGCAGAAAAAATTGCGGTTGTCTGTCCAAATGCCTGTATCGGTATTATCACTAACCCGGTTAACACGACTGTGGCTATCGCGGCAGACGTTCTGAAAAAAGCCGGCGTGTACGACAAGCGTAAGCTGTTCGGTGTGACTACGCTGGATATCATCCGTTCTGAAACCTTTGTTGGTGAGCTGAAAGGCCTGAACCCACGTGAGGTGAATGTGCCTGTCATCGGCGGTCACTCAGGTGTGACTATCCTGCCTCTGCTGTCTCAGGTTGAAGGTGTTGAGTTCACTGAAGAAGAAGTGAAAGCACTGACTCCTCGCATCCAGAATGCGGGTACTGAAGTGGTTGAAGCCAAAGCGGGCGGCGGTTCTGCCACTCTGTCTATGGGTCAGGCGGCTTGCCGTTTTGGTCTGGCGCTGGTGCGTGCCCTGCAGGGTGAGCAAAATGTGGTTGAGTGCGCTTACGTGGAAGGTAACGGCAAGCATGCTCGCTTCTTCGCACAGCCAGTTCGTCTGGGCAAAGACGGTGTGGAAGAAGTACTGGATTACGGCAGCCTGAGCGCGTTCGAGCAGAATGCACTGGACAGCATGCTGGATACCCTGAAAGGCGATATCGCTCTGGGTGAAGAGTTCGCGGCGAAATAAGCCGACGCCCCTGACAACAGGCCGCTATGGTCTGATGACAATGAACAAAGCGGCCCTCTGGCCGCTTTGTTGTTTCTGGCTCTGGCGATTAAGGGAGATTGTTCAGTAATAGTCGCCGCAGCCGCTGTGCAGTTGTGGTTCGTCGGTCAGTTCACTGCACGGGATATGGATCCTTTTATGATCCTTCAGGTTTTCGATCAATGCGGTGTCATGATCCTGATCTACCTCGATCACTTCCGCGATCCCCTGCGGGTATTCTACCCACATTCCTTTTTTCAGTTGATTGGCTTGCATGCGTCACCTCCGTCTTGGGAAGAAACGGTCAGGGCACAGGTATCCCTTTACCTTGTATAACTATAGCGTAAAGAGAATGGGAGCTCAGAGCTGAGAAATTCTGTGAGTGAAACGGGCCAGAACAGCTTGGCTGAAGGGCTGTGCAATAAGATTGTGCAATCAAAAACGGCCGGACAGGTGTCAGGCCGCTTTCGCTGCAAGGGCAGGTTTATTTGGTGCGATTGACCGACAGCCGGGCGACAGCGATCAGCGCATCTTTATATTCGCTCTCAGGCAGTACCGACAGGGCTGCAATGGCTTTGTCAGCCTCTTCTTCAGCGCGTTGCTGAGTGTAAGCCAGAGAGCCGTGCTCTTCCATACAGGCCAGAATCGGTTGCAGTTTATCCAACCCATTGCCTTGCTCTATCGCAGCGCGAATCATAGCGGTTTGCTCAGGATTACCGTGGTGCATGGCATGAAGCAGCGGCAGGGTGGGTTTACCTTCCGCCAGGTCATCCCCCACGTTCTTGCCCATCTCCTCGCCATCGGCGTTGTAATCAAGTACATCGTCGATGAGCTGGAAGGCGGTACCCAGATAACGACCATAGTCCTGCAGGGCTTTCTCCACTTGTTCTGGCGCTTCAGAAAGAATGGCAGCCACTTGGGTCGCAGCTTCAAACAGCCGCGCCGTTTTGGAGTAGATCACCTGCATGTAGCTGGCTTCGGTAGTGTCAGGATCATTGCAGTTCATGAGCTGCTGGACTTCGCCTTCGGCGATCACATTGGTCGCTTCGCTCATGATGTCCAGGATCTTTAAGGATCGCAGGCTGGTCATCATCTGGAAGGAGCGGGTATAGATATAATCACCCACCAGTACGCTGGCGGCATTGCCGAATGCGGCATTGGCTGTTGCTTTCCCGCGTCGCATATCAGATTCGTCCACCACATCGTCATGGAGCAAAGTGGCGGTGTGAATAAATTCGATAAATGCCGCTGCGGTGATGTGCTTTTCCCCCTGGTAACCAAGGGCCCGGGCGGCCAGAATGGCCAGAATGGGGCGCAAACGCTTGCCACCACTGCTGACAATGTAAAATCCCAGTTGGTTGATCAGGGCGACGTCTGAAGTGAGTTGGGCCTGAATCTTTGCGTCAACCGCCGCCATGTCGTCAGCGGTGAGTGCTTGGATAGCTTTGAAATCCATGATACATCCAGCAAAATTGTTAGCCGTATCGGCGCAATCAAAATAAGAATTATGCACGCATACTACACTAAAATCTTCCCGGCTTCCTAACCAACATTACAGCTATTTGGGCGACTTTTTCTGCTGAGCAGCTTTTCACCAATTTTCTTTAGCCAACGGCTTGCCATGTTCGGCGTTTTCCAGTAATATTCGCGCCCTATTGATGACAAGATTAAGCGCATACCCATTGCCCAATTTTGCCGTGGCAAATGGCCTATGCGGATAAGCGGAGTAAGACATGTACGCTGTTTTCCAAAGTGGTGGTAAGCAACACCGAGTAAGCGAAGGCCAAACCTTACGCTTGGAAAAACTGGACGTTGAAACTGGTGCGAACGTTGAATTTGACAAAGTTCTGCTGGTTGCTAACGGTGAAGAAGTAACAGTTGGTGCACCATTCGTTGCGGGTGGTAAAGTGACTGCTGAAGTTGTTACGCACGGTCGCGGCGATAAAGTAAAAATCGTTAAGTTCCGTCGTCGTAAGCATTCTCGTAAGCAAATGGGCCACCGTCAGTGGTTCACTGAAGTCAAAATTACTGGCATCAGCGCTTAATAATAGGAGAGTTTAGAGATGGCACACAAAAAAGCTGGCGGTTCTACTCGTAACGGCCGTGACTCAGAAAGTAAACGCCTAGGTGTTAAGCGTTTCGGTGGCGAATCTGTACTGGCAGGTAACATCATCGTTCGTCAACGTGGTACTAAGTTCCACGCTGGTAACAACGTAGGTTTGGGTAAAGACCACACTCTGTTCGCTCTGACTGATGGCAAAGTGAAATTCGAAGTGAAAGGTCCTAAAAACCGTAAATTCGTTTCTATCGAATCTGCTGAATAAGTTCAGTTTCGTTAAGAACGTGAAAGCCCTGCCTATTGGCGGGGCTTTTTGTTATGGCACAGGACAATATCAGTCTGAAGTGCCTGCGGGTGTAAAGCCCTGAGAATTATTCCGATTGGTATTACAATAAAGACAGTCAGGCGGTGACTACCCCTGGCTGGCGAAGTGAACGCCAGAGTGCGGAGAATAAGATGAAATTTGTAGATGAAGCGGTAATCCGGGTAGATGCAGGTGATGGCGGCAACGGTACTGTCAGCTTCCGCCGCGAAAAATATGTCCCCAAAGGTGGGCCTGATGGCGGTGACGGCGGTGACGGCGGTGATGTATACCTGCTGGCCGATGAAAACCTCAACACGCTGATCGATTACCGTTTCGAACGTTTTCATGCAGCTGAGCGCGGCGAAAACGGCCGCGGCGGTAACTGTACCGGCAAGCGAGGCGATGACCGGGTACTGTCTGTCCCTGTGGGTACACGTGCCGTGGACGAAGAAACCGGTGAAGTGATCGCCGATCTGACCCAGCACGGCATGAAGATCATGGTAGCCAAAGGCGGTTTCCACGGTTTGGGTAACACTCGGTTCAAGTCCTCGGTCAACCGTGCGCCACGTCAGAAGACAATGGGCACCAAAGGCGAGATCCGCCACCTGCGCCTGGAGCTGCTGTTGCTGGCGGACGTTGGCATGCTGGGTTTACCGAATGCCGGTAAATCGACCTTTATCCGCGCTGTATCGGCCGCTAAGCCAAAAGTGGCGGATTATCCGTTCACTACCTTAGTACCGAGTCTGGGTGTGGTACGGGTCGATAGCGAGCGCAGTTTCGTTGTCGCTGATATCCCCGGTCTGATCGAAGGCGCAGCTGACGGTGCCGGTCTGGGTATTCGCTTCCTGAAGCACCTGGAGCGTTGCCGTGTGCTGCTGCACATGATCGATCTGCTGCCGGCCGACGGTTCGGATCCGGTAGAAAACGCGTTCACTATCCTTAATGAGCT
The DNA here is from genome assembly GCF_003614885.1 of Photobacterium salinisoli. Classification (GTDB taxonomy): domain Bacteria; phylum Pseudomonadota; class Gammaproteobacteria; order Enterobacterales; family Vibrionaceae; genus Photobacterium; species Photobacterium salinisoli. The sequence goes on along the minus strand of NZ_QZMS01000007.1, from coordinate 2,291,240 downwards.
GGAACAGTACAGCGAAAAGCTGGTGAACAAGCCGCGTTGGATCATCTTTAACAAAGTGGATCTGCTGCCGGAAGAAGAAGCTCAGGCGAAGATCCAGGAAGTGCTGGAAGCCCTGGCATGGGATGAGAAGTACTTCTGTATTTCTGCGCTGAACCGTACCGGTATTAAGCCATTGACCTATGAGCTGATGGATTTGATTGATTCCATTCCTCAGGCACTGGTCGAAGAAGATGAAACCGAAGAAACCAAAGTCGATTTCAAGTGGGACGATTACCACGAGCAGCAGCTGAAGAAAAGTGCTGCGAAAAGTGATGACGACGACGATGACGACTGGGATGATTGGAACGAAGACGATTACGACGTCGAAATCATTTACAAGCCGTAATTGGCCGTCTGATATGAAAAACCGCTCTTTGGAGCGGTTTTTTTGTGCCTTATCAAATTGATCTTTTTCTTAGCGGAGATAATGATCAACTGAAAAAAGCGCTGAGGGAGTGAGGATGCAGCCGGTCACAGTTAAAACGGAACGGGAAATTGCCCGGATAGTCGCTCAGGTGGCTCAGCGGCTGTTACAACATGGCGCGGAATCGGCGGTGGTGGTGGATGTCAGTCAGCGTGTCGGCCTGGCGCTGGGCGTGGATGAGGTCAATATCGCGCTGACCGCCAATGCCATCATTGTCACTGTGCATGTGGAAGGGCATTGCCTGACGACCACGCGCCGCTGCCGGGATCACGGGATCAATATGGCAGTTGTCACCCGGATCCATCATTTGTGCATCATGGCTGAAAAGGGGCTGCTGGATCCTGCGGCCATGACGAAGCGTCTGTCTGCCATTCAGCCTCAACGCTATCCGCCGCTGCTGGTGATCCTGATGATCGGCCTGTCCTGCGCCGCATTCAGTCTCCTGGCAGGCGGTGATTTCACGGTCGCCCTGATTACTCTGCTCGCCGCATCCTCAGCCATGGCGCTGCGCCTGATGATGGCGCACCATCATTTCAATCCGCTGCTGACTTTTGCTGCTGCCGCCTTTGTCGCGACGGCTGTTTCAGCTTCTGCGCCTTTGTTTGAGTTGGGTAATCAGCCCTTTCTGGCTATGGCATCGTCCGTATTATTGCTGGTGCCGGGTTTTCCGCTGATTAATGCTGTCGCCGATATGGTGTCAGGTTATGTGAATCTGGGTATTTCCCGCTGGGTGATGGCCAGTTTGCTGACCTTGGCGACCAGTCTGGGTATTGTGGCGGCGATGAACCTGTTTAATGTCTGGGGGTGGCTGGCATGACGTTCTGGCAATGGGGATACGCATTGGCGGCAGATATGGTGCTGGCCGCCATTCCGGCTATTGGGTTTGCCATGGTGTTCAATGTGCCGGTCAGAGCACTGAAGTACTGCGCCCTGGCGGGGGCGCTCGGTCACGGCTGCCGGTTTGTGCTGATGCAACACGCTATGCCGATTGAATGGGCAAGCTTCTTTGCCGCTTTGCTGGTCGGGATTACAGGGATCATCTGGTCACGTCGGCTGCTGGCGCCGCCTCATGTGTTCACCGTTGCAGCCGTGATCCCCATGGTACCCGGTGTCTATGCTTTTAAGACCATGATTGCGCTGGTGGATCTCAATCAGCATGGCTTTTCTCCTGAAATCTGGCAGCGCATGGCCGAAAACGGGATCACCGCAGCCTTTACCGTGGCGGCGCTGGCCATAGGGCTGGCAATGCCCGGCTTAATGTTTTATCGTCGCCGACCAGTGATTTAAAAGGGAGTAGATGTGTGAAGATCAGTATGGTTGCCGCCATGGCAAAGGATCGTGTGATTGGCAAAGACAACACCATGCCCTGGCACTTACCGGCCGATTTTGCCTGGTTTAAAAAAGTCACCATGGGCAAGCCTGTTGTCATGGGACGCAAAACGTTTGAATCCATTGGTCGGCCTTTGCCGGGGCGCCACAATATCGTGATCAGCCGTAACCCGGACTTTACTGCCGACGGCGTGACTGTGGTGGCTGATCTCCATGCCGCACAGCTTGCTGCAGGGCAGGTCGATGAATTGATGATCATAGGTGGTGGCAGTGTGTATGCTGAATGCCTGCCTGTCGCAGACTGTCTCTATCTGACTTTTATCGATCTCAGTGTCGAGGGAGACACTTGCTTCCCGGACTGGGGAGACGGCTGGCAACAGACGCATAGCGAGCACTATACCGCCGATGAGAAAAATGCCCACAACATGGAGTTTGTGGTACTGGAGCGCCAGTAAGCAGGCCTGAGGTTGTTTTCTGTCGTCCGCTTCTAGCCGCTACCATGCCATAAGTTTGACATGGTAGCGTGTGTGCCTGCTAGCTGGCCATCGGTGATAAGGCCAGCGATGCCCCTAATAACATCAGAATACTGCCAATGGTTCGGTTAATCGGCCCTTGTTTGCTCAACATCTTGTGTCTCAGTGTTTGCTGCGAGAAGAACAAGGCGACCAGGCTGAACCAGATCCAATGTACCAATGCCATGAAAAAGCCATAGCCGCTTTGCAGCATGAATGAGGTGTCCGGACTGACAATCTGGGTGAAAGTGCTCAGCACAAAAAGCGTGGTTTTGGGATTCAGGGCATTGGTCAGTAATCCCTGTCTGAACGAAGCAGAGCCGGATAAAACCGCGATATTGTCAGTGGCCGGCGTGAGTTCAGTCTTGCTGCGCAGAGTACAGAAACCGATGTAAATCAGATACAGCGCCCCGACATACTTGATGACGGTGAACATTGCCGGTGAGGTGGCGATAAGAACACCCACCCCCAGTATGGTGTAGCCGACATGAATGAGTACCCCCAGCGCTATGCCCAACGCAGCACACAGACCCGCACGGCGACCGTGCAGATAGCTGTTTCGTGTCACCATGGCAAAATCAGCGCCAGGGCTGATCACCGCGAGAATGGTAATTAAAGTGACGGCAAAAAGTTCGGCCATGTGTGTATTTCCCTGAATAATAATGAGTAACAGATGGATGAATTGGTTACTATTGTTGATGAAATACAACCCATTGAATATTGATAAGTTGTCATCGAAATCCATGCAAAAAAGTCATCGATTATGAATCTGCCATCGTTAAACACATTGCGGGTGTTTGAAGCCGCTGCCCGTCATCAGAGTCTGGTCAAAGCCGCTGATGAGCTGTGTGTGACCCAGTCGGCGGTGAGCCGCCAGATCAAGCAACTGGAGAGTGTCCTTGGCGTCATTTTGTTCGAGCGACGTAACCGCGGGATCTTTTTGACCCCAGAGGGGCAGAAGCTCAAAACAGCCTGCCATGAAATGCTGTCGATTCTGAAAAATACCCTCAGAGAGTTGAAAGCGGAGGAAAGTCAGTCGCCTCTGGTAATTTCTTGTGAACCCACCATCATGATGAAATGGCTGATCCCCCGCTTGGCTGACTTCAAGGCTGCCCATCCTGATATTCAGCTGCACCTTAACGCTTCGGGGGGCCCGATCGACTTTGTGAAAAGCCAGACGGATGTTGCCATTCGTCGCAATGATTTCAATTGGAAGCAGGGATATCATGCCGAGCTGATAGGTCCAGAGTATGTCGGACCCGTGGTGCTGGCTGAGCAGTTTGTGCAAGGAGAAGCTTTTGCTTCGCCGACAACCCTGCTACATACCAAAAGCCGGCCGATGGCCTGGGCTGACTGGCAGCATCAGGCGAACCTGACTTTGAATGTGGCAGAAGATGTCTGGTTTGAGCATTTCTATATCATGCTGGAAGCGGTTCAGGCAGGCGGTGGCTACGGGTTAAGTTCCGTGTACATGGTGGGTAACGACATCAAACATCAGCGTCTGGTCGCTCCTGCTGGCTTTATTGCGGACGGCTCATCTTACTATCTGTTATCACCCATCGCGATCGAGGCCGATGAAAGGCTAGCGGCACTGCTCAACTGGTTACGTCAGGAAATGGCGACAACCTGTCAGGCGGTTTTTGCCGCTCTCGAGGGCTAGCGGGGGCAGGGCAGAGAAAGGCCCCGCTCAGAGCCTGTCTTGCTGGAACTGCTGCTGGTCTTCCCAGCGCAGCATGGTGAGCTGATGGCCCCAGACACACCCAGTGTCCAATCCGATTGCCTTGTCATCCTGGTAACCCATCAGTGAGGCCCAGTGGCCGAAAATAATGGTTTTACCCAGCGGCTGTGTGCGCGGAAAGCGGAACCAGGGCAGCAGATGGCTGGTGCCCGGTTCACCCGGTGGCAGTTTGCAATGCATCTCCAGCCTGCCATCGGGATGCAGGTAGCGCATCCGGGTCAGCGCATTGATGGTATAGCGTAGTCTGTCCAGCCCTGACAGGGCTGGATCCCACTGATCCGGCTCATTACCGTACATATTGCTCAGCAGCCACTGCTGATGTTCACTGTGCAACATGGCTTCGACGTCACGCGCACAGCGGCGGGCTTCGTCGAGCTGCCACTGCGGGGGAATACCGGCGTGCACCATGACAATTGGGTGTGCCGAGTGTTCAGCCAGCAGGGGCTGGCGGCTGAGCCAGTCGAGCAATTCGTCACTGTCGCTGGCCTGCAAAATCTGATCAATCCGATCTTTCTGCTTTGCTTTGCCGATGCCGTGGGCGACAGCCAGTAAGTGCAAGTCGTGGTTACCTAGCACACTGGTGGCACTGTTACCCAGCGATTTCACCAGACGCAAGGTAGCCAGAGAATCCGGACCGCGGGCAACCAGATCGCCGGCCAGCCAGAGTTCATCGTGTTGTTCACTAAAGCCTACACGCTCAAGAAGCGCACAGAGCTCGCGGTAACAGCCCTGAATATCGCCGACCAGATAGGTTGCCATTATCGACCCTGTTTAGTGCAGAATATTGGGGATAGCCAAACGGAAAGGTAAGATCTCGGCATTGAACTCGTTACCATTGTCGTCAATCATGACGTAATGGCCTTCCATCACACCCAATGGTGTTTCTATGATGGTGCCGCTGGTATAGGTGTATTCATCATTGGGGGCTATGGTAGGTTGTTCGCCGACAACACCTTCACCTTCCACCACCAGTTTCTTGCCATTGGCATCAGTGATCAGCCAGCGGCGGCGAAGTAGCTGTGCGTTGCCCTGGCCGAGATTGCAAATGGTAATGGTGTACGAAAAGACGTAGCGGTTCTGTTCTGGTTCAGACTGGTCATCAATGTAATGGGTGATAACCCGGCATTTGATAGTAGGGATAACGTTGTTGTTCACCTTGCTGCTTCCTTTCTGATACGACAATGCCTTTGTGCAAGGCAGTTGCCGGGCATCATGGCCCGGCACATGACTTAGTGGCTGTGGTTGGCATCCAGCCAGTTAGCCATAGACACAAACTGTTCAAGTGTCAGGTTTTCCGGACGTGAGCCAGGGTTAATGCCCAGACTTTCCAGCGTGTCCACATCCATGATGGCTTTAAAGCAGTTACGTACTGTTTTACGGCGCTGATTGAAGCCATCGCGGCAAACACGATCCAGCCATTTCAGGTTAGTACAAGGATGCGGTAATGTTTCATACGGCGCCAGTCGCACCACTGCAGAATCCACTTTAGGGGCCGGTTTGAAGGCACTTGGCGGCACTTCAAGCACTGGCATCACTTTGCAGTAATATTGTGCCATCACGGTCAGGCGGCCGTAGGCTTTGGTGCCCGGACCGGCAGCCAGACGGTTGACCACTTCTTTCTGCAGCATGAAATGCATATCTTCAATATGCTGATGAAAACTGAACAGGTGGAACATCAGCGGAGTTGAAATGTTGTAAGGCAGGTTGCCAAAAATCCGCAGTTTGTTGTTTTCTCTGATCAGCTGAGTGAAGTCGAAACGCATGGCGTCGCCTTCATGGATTGTCAGCTTGCTGGCCAGATCCGGGTGATTGCGTAAACGCTCGGCCAGATCCCGATCCAGCTCAATCACAGTAAATTTATCAACCTGTTTACCGACAGGCTCGGTCAGTGCGCCCAGACCGGGACCGATTTCAACCAGATTCTGGCCTGGCTTCGGATTGATCGAGGCGACAATGTTGTCGATGATGTATTCGTCGTGCAAGAAGTTCTGGCCAAAGCGCTTACGGGCGCGGTGGCCTAAATGGACCTGATCACTGCTCATTGTTTTTTATCTACCATTTCGATGGCGTGGGTAAGCGCTGTCCAGAGGCTCCCTGTGTCCGCCTGTCCGGTACCGGCGAGTTCCAATGCGGTACCATGATCAACTGATGTTCGGATAAAAGGTAATCCCAGGGTGATATTGACGGCATTACCAAACCCTTTGAATTTCAGCACTGGCAGACCCTGATCGTGGTACATTGCCAGCACGGCATCGGCTTCGGCCAGGTATTTATCCTGGAAAATCGTATCGGCTGGCAACGGGCCAACCAGATCCATACCGTCCTGCTCTCTCAGAACATTCAAGGCCGGCGTGATCACTTCGATCTCTTCCCGACCCAGGTGGCCATCTTCACCGGCATGCGGGTTGAGGCCACAAACATAAATTTTCGGCTGTTTGATGCCAAATTTGCTGACCAGATCGGCATGCAGCACCCGAATCACCTGATGAATACGATCTTCAGTCACTGCTTTAGCCACATAGGCCAGCGGGATGTGAGTGGTAACCAGAGCGACACGCAGCCCTTCTGTCGCCAGCATCATCACCACCTGGTTGGATTGTGCCTGCTGGGCGAAAAACTCTGTGTGACCGCTGAACGAGACGCCCGCACGGTTAATGATGCCTTTATGAACCGGCCCGGTCACCAGAGCGGCAAATTCGCCGGCCATATTGCCTTCGGCAGCACGGCGGAGGGTGTCCAGCACATAATGACCGTTGTGCTCGTCAAGCTGGCCAGGGATCACACTGGCTTTCAGCGGATGGTTGTCCACCACCAGAGTGCCCGCACGATGCGGCTGTGCCGGGCGACTTGGATCATAGTTGATGATTTCCAGCGGTAAGCCCAGCTGGGCCGCACGTTCTGCCATAAGTTCGGCGTTGGCACACACTACCAGCTCGTGCGGCCACGGCTGTTGCGCCATCGCCACGACGAGATCCGGGCCAATACCCGCCGGTTCTCCCGGCGTGATGGCAATACGTTTAACCTTGTTCATCATCAAATCCTGGTTGTTCAATATAGGCGCCGGCCCGCAGTTCCTGCAGCCACGCCTGGGCTTCCTCGTTAAATTTACGGCTGAAGAGAATCCGGTAAGCACGGTTCTTCGCGGCCGCATCGGTGCGGTCAACCTGACGGCGATCCAGCACTTCCACAATATGCCAGCCGTGTACCGTCTGGAACGGTTCACTGATGGTGCCTGCAGGCAGGGTTTCAACCTGCTGTTTGAATTCAGGAACGTAAATATCTGGCGTCTGCCAGCCCAGTTCACCGCCATTGGCCGCAGAGCCCGGGTCGGCACTCAGTGCCTGAGCCGCATCAGCAAAGCTGCGTTGACCTGCGATAATATCCTGGCGAACCTGCTCGAGCTGTTTCTTCGCTCCTTCATCGCTGAGGATGACAGAAGTTTTCAGCAGGATGTGACGGGCATTGATTTCGGTGACTGAGACAGTCTCCTGGCCTTTCACATCATTGATTTTGAGAATGTGGTAACCCACACCGCTGCGGAATGGCCCTATGATAGCACCTTTCCCCTGACCTTGGATCTGATCGGCAAAGATAGTCGGCATTTCTTCCGGGCTCATCCAGCCCCAGGCCCCACCTTGCAGGGCTTTGGGCCCGTTTGACGCGCTGTAGGCCAGGTTGGTGAAATCCGCCCCCTGGTTCAGTTGCGTGAGCAGTTCGTTTGCTTTGCGCTCGGCCGTCTGGCGCTCAGACTGACTGGCGCCTTCGCCCAGGCGGATCAGAATATGGCTGATATTGTATTGCACACTTTCCTGTTGCTGCTGGCCCAGTTGGGTCACCAGGCTGTCTACTTCCTGCGGTAAAATATTGATCCGGCGGCGCACCATAATAGTACGGGCTTCGCTGGCAGTCAGGTCGCGGCGGATTTGTTCGCGGAAAATCGGGTAGCTGATGCCACCGGCTGCCAGCTCCTGCTGGAGCTGAGTCACGGACATGTTTTGCTCGGCAGCAATCTGGCTGATTGCCTGGTCGAGACGATTGTCATCAATGCGGATGCCAAATTGTTCTGCCTGCTGCAGCTGCAGGGTTTCCATGATGAGTTTTTCCATCACCTGATTGACCAGAATGCTGTCGTCCGGCAGGGGCTGTCCCTGACGCGCGGCATTGAGATGGACGGTTTTCAGCATCGCATCGACGTCGCTTTGCAGGATAACGCTGTCGTTAACAATCGTGACCACTTTGTCCAATGGCTGCAGGGCGGCCTGTGAACCGGTTGTCAGGCCCAGAAGAGTCAGGCCGAGAATAAAAGACTTCCACATTTTCATATCCGTATCCAGGGCGCTTCAATGCGCGGTTGGTTAGGGCGGGCCTTGGCCCGGCCTGTTAATTGTTCAGGTAGAAAGGTCGTCCGTAGGCAATGGCATTACCACTGGCTGACGACGCGCCGACGGAGGAGACTCCTGCCAGACCAAGTAGCGAGAACGAGATACTGAAGTTCTGTTCGTACTCAACCGGCTGGGTGTTGACGTTGCTGCGTGCCACCATGTACTGGTTGTAGCCCAGCGTGATCATCCAGCAGTCTGAACGGTAATTGAGTGAGACCTGGCCTTCCACCATCTGGTTTTCCGTTACATCGTGGTAGTAATCCCCCCGCACACTCAGTCCGGCGTGAATCGGGAAACCGGCTGAGAAGCCAACCTGAGAAATACCTTCTTCGGTGTAATTATCTATCTGGTTGTTATCCGGCAGGCTCTGCTGAATATATTCTTTTGACACGTAGCGGTAATTCAGCTGACTGAACAGGCTGCCTTCGCGGTATTCCAGCGCGGCGTTGGCAAACTGCATGTCCTTTTCACTGGCATCATATTGCAGGCCACCGTGGAAGAAGAGCCAGTCATTAAAGTTGAAATCAGACTCAAACGCCGAGGCAGAATAATTCGGCTGAGATTCGCCTTCTTCCTGTAAATTCCGGCCGGAATCGTTGAGGTAAAAAATCTGGCCAAAGGCAAGGTTGAAGCGCTCTTTCAGGTTGCTGTCGAAAAACCGGGTGGTGGCACCAACGGTAAACTGGTTGGCAGCGGCAATGCGGTCGACGCTGGAATAGCGGCGATCACGGAACAAACCGTAATAATCGGTTTGCAGGATAGTGGTGTCGTATGAGCCGTAAATGTCGCTCTGCTCCACATCCTTGATGTACAGGTACTGGAGCTGAGGCTCCAGACTCTGGACATAGGCATCACCGAACAGGTCGGTATCCCGCTCGAAATACAAGCCTGTGAGCATCCGCAGACTGGGCACAGTCCGGGACGCCGTTTCTTCCAGATCTTCCAGACCGGCGACCGTGGGATCGAACTCCTGATTGTAGTAGGTGTACATCAGCTTGGCTTCCGTGGTCATTGACCACCAGGGGGTCGCGAACGGCAGCGTCAGAGACGGCTCTAAATGGACACGGTCGGCGGATGGTTTCGTCGAGTCGTCATTTTCAAACCGGCTGATATGGCTCAGGAAGCCAAAGTCCAGATCATAGCCCAGCTCAGGCTCGTAATAATTGAAGGTCAGCTGCGGCATCAAACGGTAGTTGGACGACACACCTGGCGTCAGCGGCTGGAAATTCCTGACCCGCAAGGTCGAGTTCCATTTTTCTTCCTGGTAGGTCACTTCGCCCGTTTGCAGCAGGTTGTTGTCTTCCCGGCGGCCGATTTCTGAATCGACATCCGAGAAATAGGTCACGTCACTGACTTTGCTGTAATCAACGTTAAACAGCCAGTTATCTTCATACCGGCCGCTGTGGGACCAGTTGTAGGCCCAGCGTGCATCGTCAGTATCGGAGGCTTCGTCGTTGCCGAGATATTCCCCTTTCAGGCTGCCTTGTCCCAGATCCGTGAGATAACGGAACTGGCTGTTGAGCTGCAGACCGCGGTTACTCATGTATTTTGGGGTAAAGGTCAGATCGTAGTTAGGGGCAATGTTCCAGTAAAACGGGGTTTCCAGCTCAAAACCGTCACGGGAACCGTAACTGATGGTCGGGTAGAGAAAACCGGTCAGGCGCTCATCACCGACAGGCACACGCAGGTAAGGCATGTAGAACACCGGTACATCCAGTACTTCAAACCGGGCGTTATACAGATCGGCGAACGGCGAGTCGGCCTCACGTTCAATGCTGGTGGCGGTAAACTGCCAGCTCTTATCACCGGGAGGACACGTGGTGTAGGTGCCGTTACGCAGGCGATAATAGGTCATGCCCTGTTTTTCAATTTTAGTGGCTTCGCCACGGCCGGCTTCACAGGTCAGGCTGTAGACGGCGTTATTGATTTCGGCGTCGTCGGTATCCAGGTTGTTTTGCATGCTGTCAGCGTAGACTTCTATGGTGCCATCGTGGAAATACACGTTGCCTTTGGCACTGACAGTATTGTTCTGCTGGTTCATGGTCGCGACATCGGCAGCCACTGTCCGGTTGGATTGCCGGACGACCACATCGCCGGAGTAGGTCACGCTGGCGTCGCTGTCCGCCTCTGCCTTATCTGCGGTGATTCTGATCGGGGCATTATTGGGATCACCTTCACTGGGATCCGGTGTCAGGCACATGCCTTTGACCAGGGCAAGTTCTTCCTCTGCCGTCGGGCTGGCTTCATTCTCAATGAGGGCATCATTGGCGAAAGCTGACGGGCCATATAAAGCTATGCTGATCATGGTCGCCAATAAGCTGCGAGAAGTGAATGACATTGAGATTTAATTTCCTGTGTTCATGATATAGCGCAAAGGTGTCCAGACCGGCCCTGCCGTCCCTTTAATCAAGGCTGCTATGATAAAGCAATTTCTGCTTATCGGCATCTCTATGGGACCCTGTAATCATCGGACCGGATAAATTCATTATTGTTTTTTCTGCTATTATGCCGCGAGGTCTTTATCAGACGGCACTGTGCTTTATGGCAGCAAGTCACGCTGAGAGACTTATCTCTTTTCGTAAGACTAGACGGCATTCGTGGGCACAATTTAGCAAATTACCAGAGAGTATAACATGCAGGTGTTGGGCAAGATTTTAGGGGCATTTTTTGGTTTCCTTCTTGGTGGACCTATCGGGTTGTTATTAGGCATCTTTTTGGGTCATAAGTTCGATCGGGCGCGTGCCGGTGTGTATCAGGGCGGCAGTTTTGGCCGTTTTAGCCAGGGTCAGGCCGATCAGCATGAACGCCAGGCGGCGTTTTTTCATGCGGCATTTGCTGTGATGGGTCATATGGCCAAGGCGAAAGGCCGGGTGACTGAGGAAGAAATCCGCGTTGCCAGCGCCATTATGGACCGCATGCAGCTGCACGGTGATGCTCGCCGGCTGGCTCAGGAAGCCTTTCGTGACGGTAAGTCAGAAGATTTTCCCCTGCAGGAAGTGCTGACCCGGGTTCGTCAGCAAGGTACGGGACGGCTCGATTTATTGCAGTTTTTCCTGGAATTGCAGATCCAGGCCGCGTTTGCCGACGGCAGCCTGCATCCGAAAGAGCGCCAGTTACTGTTCGTGATTGGCCGTGCGCTGGGTTTTTCCGATCAGCAGCTGGAAAGACGTCTGCATATGCAAGAAGCGGCCTTTCGCTTTCAGCAGGGAGGCGGTTTCTATCGCCAGCAGTCACAGTCGCAGCAACAGCAGGGCGGTTTCCGGCGGGCGCCTGCCCGGGATCAACTCAATGATGCGTATGAACTGCTGGGGGTTGAACAAGAGGCCAGCCCGAAAGATCTGAAACGCGCTTACCGCAAACTGATGAACGAGCACCATCCTGACAAACTGGCGGCCAAAGGCTTACCGCCAGAGATGATGGAGCTGGCGAAGCAGAAAGCCCAGGAACTGACGGCAGCTTACGAACTGATAAAGAAAGAAAAAGGCTTTAAATAAGGGGCCAGGCCCTCAGACACAGTGCTGAGGGCGGCCGGCAACAAAGCCTTCCAGGTTATCGATCAGCTGATTGGCCAGCGCCTGAATCGCCGAGTCCGCTCCCCAGGCGACATGGGGCGTCAGCAGCAGGTTTGGCAAATCTGCGTTTGCCAGCAGCGGGTTGGACTCGTCGGCGGGCTCCCGGGTAAACACATCGCACCCGGCACCGCCCAGGTGGCCGGATCGCAGTGCTTCAACCAGATCCTCTTCGTTAACCAGCCCGCCGCGGCCGGTATTGATCAGCAGGCTGCCGGGCTTCATTTGGGCCAGCTCAGGTGCGGCAATCAAATTTGTCGTTTCCTCACTGAGCGGACAGTGCAGCGTAATGGCATCGGCGGTTTGAAGCACCTGCTCAAAAGGCAGGTAACCGTCGCGGCATGACGCTGCGCCTTTGCGCTCCGCAAACACTACCTTCATGCCAAGGGCTGAGGCCAGTTTACCGACGGCCTGTCCCAGGCTGCCGCTGCCGATCACTCCCAGTGTGCTGCCGGCCACATCGCCAATCGGGTGGCTGAAAAAGCAAAATTGCTTCTTCTCCTGCCAGACGCCGGCCTGAATATCTTTGTGGTACGCGAACAGGTTGCGCTTGAGCGCAAACAGCATGGCAATGACATGCTCTGGCACCGAGCCGGTGGCATAACCGCGAATGTTACTGACCACTATGCCGTGCTCGCGGCAGTAGTCCAGATCGACATTATTGGTGCCAGTGGCGGCAATGGCGATCATTTTCAGCTGCGGCAGCTGACGCAGAGTGTCGGCATTGAGCACGACTTTGTTGGTGATGGCTATGGTGGCCTGTTGCAGCCGTTCGACAATTTGCGCCTGAGAGCTGGTCGGGTATTCCTGCCATTGGTGCGCAAAGGCCGGACGGGGCAGCGTGATTTGATGGGGTATGGTGTCGCGGTCGAGAAAAACGATGTGATGCATCACTCTGGCTCCCTGCTGATACGTGTGCTTGATGGCACACAGTAAACACCAGCGGGTGGCCGGCTGCAAGCCGGGTAAACCAAACTGCCGACGACAGGGTCGGCAGGTAAGGCCGGTCAGTGCTTAGAGCGTCCGCTCGGGCGCGTCGGGATAGAATTCGCAGGGTGCGAACACATGACGTGCTTCGTTGCTGTAGGGGTGGAAAAAGCGCAGTTCCGCCGCGTGCAGTTGCAGGCGGGGGGCCAGTGCTTTGGCTTGATCGTGAGCATAGAAGCCATCGCCCAGGATCGGGTGACCCAGCGCCAGCATGTGAACACGAAGCTGATGAGAGCGCCCAGTGACCGGACGCAGTCTGACTAAGCTGCTCTGGCCGTCACTGGCGATCACCTCATAATGGGTCACCGAGGGTTTGCCGTCGTCAAAACAGACTTTCTGCATCGGGCGGTTGGGCCAGTCGCAAATCAGCGGTAAATCTATGGTGCCGCTGTGTTGTTCCGGTGTGCCCCAGACCCGGGCGTAATAGACTTTTTCAGTCTGGCGCTCACGGAACTGTGCCTTGAGGTGCCGTTCGGCATCCTTGTTCAGTGACAGTATGATCAGCCCGGAAGTCGCCATGTCCAGACGATGCACAATCTGTGCTTTGGGATGCTCGGCAAGGACGCGGTTAAACACACTGTCAGCATGAGCCGGATCGCGGCCGGGATTAGACAGCAAACCGGAAGGTTTGTTGACGGCTATGATATCGCGGTCAACATACAGAACATCCAGCCAGGGGGTTGTAGGCGGATTATAGTCCAGCGGTGGTAAGGGGTTCATGTTGGTGCTATCTCAGGTTGTACGCACAGGCAGCGGTGAAATGGTAACACAGGGCGGCAGCGAGTACCTACCGCCCAGAGGGGAAGCTATCAGTTATGGCTGACCGCAATAACACGCAGCGAATCGAGCTGAATCTGGGCTTTGCTGATGTAAGCGGTGAGATCCTGAATCTGGCTCTGCAGCAACTCCAGCTCATCATCCCGGATATTAGGGTTAACGGATTTCAGGGCCTGCAGACGGGCCAGCTCTGCCCCTAAGGAGTTTTCCATCTCCTGTTGCGCGGTCTGGCGAACTTTGGCCAGCTCCGGCTCGACCAGCTGATCACCGGCGGCGATCAGAGCATGGATGTCTCTCTGAACCGAGTTGACCAGTTTACTGCCCAGATGACGGTTGACCGGGCTCAGCTGGCGGTTGAAGCCTTCGAACTCGACTTTATCCGACAGGTTGTTGCCTTTGGCATCGAGCAGGATACGGATAGGTGTATGCGGCAGGAAGCGGCCGATCCCGGATTGCTTAGGTGCCTGGGCATCGACCACGTACACCAGTTCCAGCAACAGTGTACCGGCAGGCAGTGCCTTGTTCTTGAGCAAAGACACCGCCGTGGTGCCGACACCTTCCGACAGCAGCAGGTCAATCCCGCCCTGAATCATCGGATGTTCCCAGCTGATAAAGTGCATGTCTTCCCGTGACAGCGCGGTATCACGGTCAAAGGTGATGGTGCAGCCATCCTGCGGCAAGCCCGGGAAACTCGATACCAGCATGTGCTCAGACGGGGTGATCACCAGGGCGTTTTCGCCTCTGTCATCCTGATTGAGGCCCACGGTATCAAACAGCCCCAGCGCGAAGGTCACCAGATTGGTGTCGCCGTCTTTGGCAGCAATCTGCTCGACCAGTTCACGGGCGGCATCGCCACCGTTGGAATGGATCTCCAGCAGACGATCGCGGCCCTGCTCCATTTTGCTCTTCAGCTCAGTGTGCATGCGGGCACTGTCGGCGATCAGTGAGTCCAGCGCCTCAGCACTGTGATTTTCACTGGCCAGCAGGGTGATCAGCTGTGGCTGAATCGCTTCATACACGGCGCGGCCAGTCGGGCAGGTCTCTTCAAAGGCATTGAGGCCCTCGTTATACCAATGCGCCAGCAGCGCCTGCGAAGTGCCCTGCAGGTGCGGCACGTGAATCTCGATATCCCGTTGCTGGCCGATGCGGTCCAGTCGGCCGATACGTTGTTCCAGCAGATCCGGATTGTTGGGCAGGTCGAACATCACCAGCTGGTTGGCAAACTGGAAGTTGCGGCCTTCAGAGCCGATTTCTGAACACAGCAATACTTGCGCGCCGTCTTCAGCCTGAGCGAAATAAGCCGCCGCTTTGTCGCGATCCAGAATCGACATGCCTTCGTGAAACACAGTGGCGCGGATGCCTTCTTTTTCACGCAGCGCCTGCTCCAGATTGAGCGCCGTTTGCGCCCGGGAGCAGATCACCAGCACTTTTTCATTGCGGTTTGCTTTGAGGAAATCCAGCAGCCAGGTTACCCGCGGATCAAAGTTCCACCAGGTGGCCGATTCACCTTCAAACTCCTGATAAATATCTTCCGGGTACAGCAGCTTGAGCACTTTTTCTTCTTCGCTGATTTTACCCATCATCATACCGGCCACACGCATGGCGGTGCTGTACTGGCTTGGCATGGCCAGCGGGTACAGATTCAGGTGACGCTGAGGAAAACCCTGCACCGCTGCACGGGTATTACGGAACAGCACGCGGCCGGTGCCGTGACGGTCCATCAGGTTGTCGATCAGCTCCTGACGGGCAGCACGCTGAGTCTCTTCATCGCTGCTACCGGCCAGGGTATCGAGCAAGGGCCCAATATCCTGCTCTGGCAGCAGGTTGATCAGTGTCGAGCGGCTTTCTTCGTCCAGTTTTTTACCGGCCAGCAAGTCTGACACGGCATCTGCGACCGGGGCGTACTGGCGCTCTTCATCCAGAAAGGCGTTGTAATCATAGAAGCGATCCGGGTCGAGCAGACGCAGCCGGGCGAAATGACTCTGGTGGCCCAACTGATCCGGGGTGGCGGTCAGCAACAGACAGCCCGGCGTTTTCTCGGCCAGAGCTTCCACCACCTGGTATTCCCGGCTTGGTGCCTCTTCACTCCACACCAGATGGTGGGCTTCATCAACAACCAGCAGATCCCAGTCGGCGTCCAGTGCCTGCTCGAAACGGCGTCGGCTCTTGCGCAGAAAATCCAGTGAACACAGCACATACTGCGCGGTCTCAAACGGATTGGCCGCCTCGGCAATGGCTTCGACACAGCGCTCTTCATCGAAGATAGAAAAATACAGGTTGAAGCGGCGCATCATTTCGACCAGCCACTGATGCTGCAATGTTTCCGGCACCAGGATCAGAATGCGTTCGGCGCGCCCTGCCAGCACCTGCTGGTGGATGATCATGCCGGCTTCAATGGTTTTACCCAGGCCCACTTCGTCGGCCAGCAAGACACGGGGGGCGAAGCGGCGGCCCACCTCATGGGCAATAAACAACTGGTGAGGGATCAGGCCGGCACGCATACCACACAAGCCGCGCAGCGGGCTCTTGTGCTGCTGATGCTGGTTTTTCAGGGCGCGGTAGCGCAGGGCGAAACGGTCCATACGGTCAATCTGACCGGCGAACAGCTTGTCCTGCGGCTTGTTAAAACGGATCTGGTTACTGAGGAAGATTTCGCGCAGCGACACATTTTCTTCCCCGGTATCGGTACGGGTACCGACATAGGTCAGTACCCCTTGTTGTTCTTCCACTTGCTCGACCCTGAGCGACCAGCCCTCCTGGCTCTCAGTCACATCACCGGCGTTGAACATCACACGCGTGACAGGGGCATCATGGCGGGCATACACGCGATTCTCTTCGCTGGCGGCAAACATAAGGGTGACAGTACGCGCATCCATTGCGACCACAGTTCCTAACCCTAAATCACTTTCAGTATCACTGATCCAGCGTTGACCCAAAGCAAATGGCATAGTGGACAAAACCTTCTAAATATTTGAAATCAAGGAGAATTGGATCCCGGCGACGATGAATATATCAACTACACTGAAATTAAGTGTAAGCCACAAATGGCGCCGGCAAAAAAGGGGGCTAATGGTACTGCATGATGGGAGCCAGGTCACGAGCTAAGTGATGGGCCCACCAAGTGAGAAAATTGTCACAATATTTTCATTTTTTGCGGTCATTAATGAAAAGCGGGTTTAGGCTTATTAATGATAGCCTTTGCCAATGGCTATTTCAGGTGAACAAGGAGACGTCTATGGACGATGCTGATAGGAAAGTCTTTGTACTTGATACCAACATCCTGTTACACGAACCCCTCGCCATCTACTCTTTCAAAGAGCACGACGTCGTGATTCCCATGACGGTTCTGGAAGAACTCGACCGGATAAAAGACAGCAAACGTGACGTTGCCCGCGATGCCCGTGTTGCTATCCGCGCCCTCGAAGATATCTTCCACGATGCCACACCGGAACAAATCTCAGCCGGGATCCCCCTGACTGACCAAGGTGATCACAAAGGCCGTATCGCGATTTTTGCTGATTATGAAATTCACGAAACCGTGCATGCCTTTGCCGACAAAGCCGGTGACAACCGTATTCTCAATGGGGTGCTCTACCTTCAGAATCATTATGCACCGCGCAAGGTGGTGCTGATCACTAAAGACATCAATATGCGCCTGCGTGCGAAAGGCGCCGGGGTGTTTTACGTCGACGATTACCGGTCAGATCAGCTGATTGATGACGTCAGCCTGCTGACCAAAGGATTCCACCGCTATCCGGCCAGTTTCTGGGAGCGTGTGGGTGAGTGCCATTCTGAAAAACGCGGCCGCTCGACGTTGCATACGCTGCCGCAAGAGCTGTTTGAGTCGCCCTTCGTCAACCAGTACCTGATTGATGAAGACACTGATTTTGCGGCCCGGATTCAGAGCCTGGACGGGGAAATGGTGACCCTGAAAGATCTGGGGCATGAGCGCCTGATGCATCGCCAGGCATGGGGCATTCATCCGAAGAACATTTATCAGGGAATGGCGATGGACGCGCTGCTTGATCCTGATATCGATCTGGTGATCCTGACCGGCCCGGCCGGGTGTGGTAAGACGATCCTCGCCATGGCTGCCGCACTGGAGCTGGTGATCGAAAAAGGCATGTACGACAAGATCATTGTGACCCGTAATACCCCGGACATAGCCGAATCTATCGGTTTCCTGCCCGGCACGGAAGAAGAGAAAATGATGCCCTGGCTGGCGGCGGTGACAGACACAATGGAGGCCTTGCACAAGCACGATGTCTGCACGGACGGTTCGATGAAATATATCTTCGAAAAAGCCAACATCCAGTTCAAATCGATTAACTTCATGCGCGGCCGCTCTATCCAGAACGCATTTGTGCTGCTGGATGAGTGTCAGAACCTCACGGCTTCACAAATCAAGACCATCATCACCCGCTGTGGTGAAGGCACTAAGCTGGTCTGTTCCGGTAACCTGGCACAGATCGATTCCACTTACCTGTCGCCTGTCACATCAGGCTTAACCTATATCGTTGAGCGATTTAAGAACTTCGAGGGCAGCGCCAACATTTACCTCAATGGTGTGGTTCGCAGCCGTCTGGCGGAGTTTGCTGAAGAAAACCTGTAATTCACCGGGCGGGATTCGCCGAGCGGATCTTAAGCATTCATCGCCCGAGATACTTCCTTAACCTTTCATCTTCCGGCTCCCCCAGCACTTGCTGGGTGGGGCCGCATACCCGGATTTCACCCTGATCGACAAAAGCGCAGTGATCGGCAATTTTCAGTGCATCGTCCGGACTGTGGGTGATCATCAGCACAGTGATCCCGGCTTCCTTAGCCAGCCCGGCGACCAGAGCCAGCATTTCCTGCCGCAGTGCCGGATCCAGCGCGGAAAACGGCTCATCCAGCAACAGCAGGGGACGGTGTCTGATCAGGCAGCGCGCCAGAGCAACTCGCTGTTTCTGGCCGCCAGACAGTTGTTCCGGCAGGCGATCCAGATAATGGTCGATGCCGACCCGCATTGCTGCCTCTTTGATCTGAGCTTTGTCAGCGGCACTGAGGCGCAGCCCGGGATGGATTCCCAGAGCGATATTGTCGAACACGCTCAGATGCGGAAACAGGTTGTGATCCTGAAACAGAATAGACAACGGCCGCTCGGCCGGATTCTGCCGGTCGATCACTTCCCCGTTGATCCTCAGTTCACCACTGTCCGGCCGGAGAAAACCGGCGATCATGGCCAGCAGGGTACTTTTACCGGCTCCGCTGGGGCCGATCACCGCCAGAATATCGCCTTGCGCGACCGACAGATCAAAGCTGAGCTGCATCGGCTCCTGATTATGGTGACGGTAGCAATGGCTCAGTTGAGACAAAGAGAGCATAGGTGCAGTCATAAGTTATCCGTTAGCAGTGCGGGCAGACGAGGAAGACCGGGACATTAGCAGGCTTTCCACCACAGTGAAAATGCCCAGACTGAGCAAAAGCAGCAGCAGGGCAGCAACGGCGGCGGCCTCCATCTGATAACTGTCCATCAGCTGGAACAGGTAAAGGGGCAGGGTCTGAAAATCCTGGCTGCCGAACAGGGCAATAGCCCCCAGATCGCCCAGCGATAACACGAAGCTGATCGCCATGGCCTGGGCGACAGGCTTACGCAATGCCCGCCATTCCACCAGGTACAGGCGCGACAGGCCGCGCATGCCCAAACTCTGGCACAGCGGATTGTATTGCTGGGCGAGATGCAGCATCGGCTGGCTCAGGGTTTTGATCACATAAGGCAGTGCCATCAGGGCATTCACAGCCACCACCACCCAGAAGGCCGAGGCAAAGACGTCGGTGACTTCGCGCAGCAGCAAAAACAACCCTGTGCTGATCACCAGCCCGGGGGTGACCAGAATAATGGTGCCAACCAGCTCCAGCCCGTCGGCAGAGAAACGGTAGCGCTGCAGTCGCCAGTAACGGCTGGCACAAAGGATAGCGATGCCGCTGATCAGTGCCAGCAGGCAGGCCAGCAGCGCGATTTGCAATGAATGGCTGATCGCCTGCCACAGGGCGGGGGTGCTCAGCAGCTGCGGCAGCTGGGCATTGAGTCCGGCGCCGAGCACCGCCAGCATAGGCGGCAGTACCAGCAGCAGCACTAAGCCAATCCAGCATCCGTCCCACAATCTGGCCGAGCGGCTGTCGAGATAATTCGGATGGCCCTGCTGAACCCGGCCACTCAGGGTTGTCAGCGGTCGGGCAAAGCGCTGGCCGAACAGGACCAGCGTGCAGCACAGCAGCATCTGCCATAACGCCAGCATGGCACCGGCGGCCAGATCAAAGTCGTATCTCAGCGCCTGATAGATAGCCAGCTCGATCGTGGTAGCTTTCGGACCGCCACCGAGCGACATAATGACCGCAAAGCTGGTAAAACACAGCATGAATACCAGCCCGGCCACCTGCGGCAGTTGCTGGCGCAGCCGCGGCCAGGCGACCAGCCGGAACAGCGGCCAGCCTTTCATGCCCAGATGGGCCGCCAGCTGATGTTGTTCCGCCGGAATGCCTTCCAGGCTTTGCAGCAGCAAGCGGCTTGCCAGCGGCAGATTGAGGAAAACATGGGCGAGCAGAATACCGTTCAGGCCGTAAATGCTGAACGGCAGGGTCATGTCCAGTCCTGCCAGCAATTGTGCCAGCAAACCACTGTTGCCGTAGATAGCCAGCAAACCAAACACCGCGACCAGCACTGGCAGAACCACTGTCATGGCAAACAACCTGAGCAATACCGTCCGGCCCGGAAAACGGCGCCGCGACAGGGCGTAAGCCACAGGGATCGCCGGAATCACACTGAGCAGGGTCGATAACAGGGCCTGTTCAAAGCTGAAGGCCGTGACATGGCGCAGGTAAGGATCCTGCCATAAGCTGAGTGGTTGCAGTTCAGTGGCCTGGCTCAGCAATGCGCTGAGCGCCCCGCCGACCACAAGCAGTATCAGCCCGGCGCTTAACAGGCCGGGCAGGCTGGAACGGGAGAATAACAAGATCTGTCCTATTGCCTTACTGGGTCAGGGCAGTCTGCCACTCGCGGATCCAGCTTTTACGCTCTTTCGCGACTTGGTCGGCGGAAAATTCCAGCGACTTGGCAGGCAACGTCAGGGTACTGAACCCGTCAGGCAGATCCTGGGCGGTGACCGGATACATCCAGTTGCCCGTTGGAATGTGCGACTGGAAGCCCGGGGTCAGGATGAAGTTAAGAAACTGCTCGGCCAGTTCACTGTTGCGGCTGTTTTTGAGCTTGGCGGCGACTTCCACCTGCATATAGTGGCCTTCGCTGAAGTTGGCGGCTTTGTATTTATCTTCTTGTTCGGCAATCAGGTGGTAGGCCGGCGACGTCGTGTAAGAGAGCACCAGATCGGCCTCGCCGTTGAGGAACATATTATACGCCTCTGACCAGCCTTTGGTCACAGTCACGGTTTTCTTCGCCAGTTGCTGCCAGGCACCGGCCGCTTGATCGCCATAGACAGATTTCACCCACAGCATCAGACCCTGTCCCGGCGTCGAGGTGCGGGGATCCTGGTAAATCATGGTCAGATCGTTGCGCTCAACCAGGGCTTTCAGGCTGTCTGGCGGGTTATTCAGTTTCTTGCTGTCGTAAATGAAAGCGAAGTAACCATAGTCGAAAGGAACAAAGGTATCGTCTTTCCAGCCGCCCGGAATGGTGACCGCCGCGGTATCCACTTGGTGTGTGGCCAGCAGCCCGGTTTTTTTGGCTTCCGTCATCAGGTTGTTATCCAGCCCTAACAGCACATCGGCTTTGCTGCTTTTGCCTTCCAGACGAACCCGGTTGAGGATCGACACACCATCGTCCAGGGCGACAAACTGCAGATCGCAGCCGCATTCTTTCTCAAACGCGGTTTCGATGGCCGGACCCGGTCCCCAATCTGCGGTAAAAGAGCTGTAGGTGTAAACCGTTAAAGTCGGCTGGGCGGCGGCGGACGTCGCGGCAGCCAGCAGGGGTAAGGTTATCAGTAGGTGTTTCACAAAGCGCTCCTGAGTTCCTGTCAAACAGGGAATTCCGATTTCTTCAAGGCGCGGGGTTGAGTGAGAGGGAAGGTATCCCGGAAGGCACGAAAGGGGGTAAAGGCGTGCTTTCCTGACTCTCAGTTTTTCTCAATTCCTCCGCCAGCATGATCTGGTTCAGGTTCAATGGGTCCCGTACAGCGTACGATCTCAGCCCTAAGACTCCCCATGAGAACGGCCCTCATTGTAAACGCGGCTGGCACTGGTTGCCAGCCACAATTGCGGCCGGCGGGCAATCCTGAGGCGCTAGTCAGTTGTCAGTTGTCAGTTGTCAGCTGAGGCTATTTGAGCTCATTGAGTCGCCAGTCGTAATCATAGCTAGGGGATGTCAGTGTCACCGGCCGCGTGAGGTATTGATTCAGGTGCTTTTGCAGCTCAGCCAGGGTGCCGAAATCACTCTGATACCAGTCATAAATTGACGACAGGCGAACACGCTGGCCGCGCACAGCAACCCCTTTGTCGCTGTTGATAAAGCGTCTGGCGGCTTGGTCCAGTTGCTCGTTCAGTTTATCGGCCTGCATGACGTCAGGGAGCAGATCCGGGCAGCCTAAACTGGCGCAGTTCACCACATAGTGAATACGCTCGTCCTGCCAGATAGGGCGCAAAATTCTGTGTTCAATATCGTTGAGCGACAGTTTTTGTCCGCTGATGGTGATCAGCTTTTCATCCCAGGGACCGAAGCTGAACATGCCGCCGAGTTTGGTGATCGAGCTGACCGGATAGTTGTCCAGGATGACTTTGACCGTCAGGGCGTTATACAGGTTTACCCAGTAGGCAAATTGCTCATTGCGGCTGTAGCGGCGCGGATCCAGCGAGGCAAGTCGGGTCAGATAGCGGGACAGCGCTGCTTTATCTTGCTGCCTGACGGCGGCATAACGAAAGCGGGTCTGTTCGGGGGCGACCAGCAGATAGTCGTTGATCAAGCCTTGCCAGATGGCGTGGTCAATTGTTGCGGTACTGGCCGGGTTACTGGCTTGCCAGAAAGGCCAGAGATCGGCTTTGGGCGCGGCCAGTGTCGTTGAAGACAGGCTGAGCAGTATCATCAGGAGCAAGACGGTCAGGGTTTGGCGTAACGGAGACATGTGAACACCTCTGTAAAAAGATTGATATTCAACAGACCGAAACCGGAGGCGTTTCTTTCCGATGGCGGGCGCTTAACAAAACACCCTGCCGGAGCAGGGTGTCTGAGCCAGCCAGCACTGACAGTATAGATCAGGCCAAAAAGGCCGGGATCTTACTTTCATACTCGGCGATTTTATCTTCGTGCTGCAGGGTCAGGCCGATGTTGTCCAGACCGTTCAGCAGGCAGTGACGACGGAACTCGTCAATCTCGAAGCTGTAGGTTTTGCCGTTGGCGCTGACCGTCATGCTTTCCAGATCCACAGTCACCTCTGCGCCTTGGTTGGCCTCGACATACTGGAAGATCTCATCGACTTCGGCATCGGTCAGGCGTACAGGCACCATTTGGTTATTAATGGAGTTGCCGTAGAAAATATCGGCAAAGCTCGGCGCAATGATAATTTTGATGCCGTAGTCAGCCAGTGCCCAGGGCGCGTGCTCACGTGATGAGCCGCAGCCGAAGTTTTCGCGGGCCAGCAGAATACTGGCGCCCTGATAGCGCGGTTGGTTCAGAACGAACGCCGGATTGGGCTGTTCGCCTGCGTCATCGAGAAAGCGCCAGTCGTGAAACAGGTGCTTACCGAAACCGGTGCGGTTCACTTTTTGCAAAAACTGCTTTGGAATGATGGCGTCAGTGTCGACGTTCGCGGCATCCAGCGGCACCACCAGTCCTGTGTGTTGTTTGATTCCTGCCATGTTTGTTCCCTCTCAGATTAGGCGGTGGCGACGGTGGCTTGGTCCAGCTCGCGGATATCCACGAAATGACCGGCACAGGCGGCGGCAGCGGCCATCGCCGGGCTCACCAGGTGAGTGCGGCCATCGCGGCCCTGGCGACCTTCAAAGTTACGGTTACTGGTCGAGGCGCAGCGCTCCCCAGGCCCCAGACGGTCGTTGTTCATCGCCAGACACATAGAGCAGCCTGGCAGGCGCCATTCAAAACCGGCTTCGATGAAGATCTTGTCCAGCCCTTCCTGCTCGGCCTGTGCTTTGACCTGCTCAGAGCCGGGCACCACCAGCGCCTGTACATGGGGAGCCACTTTGCGGCCTTTGGCAACAGCGGCGGCGGCTCGCATATCTTCAATGCGGGAGTTGGTGCAAGAACCGATGAAGACTTTATCAATCGGGAAATCGGCCAGTTTTTTACCTGCTTCCAGGCCCATGTAGGCCAGTGCTTTGGCGGCAGAAGAGCGCTCAACCGCATCGCTGAAGCTGTCCGGTGCCGGAATCGGCTCATCAATGGCAATGACCTGACCCGGGTTGGTGCCCCAGGTGACCTGAGGTTTAATGTCTCTGGCATCCAAGGTGAACACCTGGTCGAACTGTGCGTCGGGGTCGGATTTCAGGGTCTTCCAGTATTCCACGGCGGCGTCAAAATTGGCGTCGGTGGGTGAGAAGTGACGGCCTTTGATGTAGTCAAAAGTGGTTTGATCCGGTGCAATCAGGCCGGCTTTGGCACCCAGCTCGATCGCCATATTACAGACCGTCATCCGGCCTTCCATGCTCAGATCGGTAATCGCTTCACCGCAGAACTCCACCACATGACCCGTACCGCCGGCAGCTGTGGTCTTGCCGATGATCGCCAGAATAATGTCTTTGGCTGTGATGCCAGGGGCGACTTTGCCTCTGACTTCAATCTTCATGGTTTTGGCCCGGGCTTGTTTCAGGGTCTGGGTCGCCAGCACGTGCTCAACTTCAGAAGTCCCGATACCAAAGGCCAGCGCGCCGAACGCACCATGGGTGGCGGTGTGGGAATCGCCGCACACGATAGTCATGCCCGGCAGGGTAATACCCAGCTCAGGCCCCATGACATGGACGATGCCCTGGTATTTGTGGTTCAGATCATACAGGGTGACGCCGAAATCTTTACAGTTCTTGGCCAGGGTTTCCATCTGGATACGGGCCATCTCGCCTGACGCATTGATGTCTTTGGTCTGCGTCGACACGTTATGATCCATGGTGGCGAAAGTTTTGCCTGTCTGGCGAACCTGGCGGCCTTTCTCACGCAAACCGTCAAAGGCCTGCGGTGAGGTGACTTCGTGCACCAGGTGGCGGTCGATATACAGAATCGGGTTTTCACCTTCGGCAGCCACCACGACATGGGCATCATAAACTTTTTCGTACAGCGTTTTGGCTGTGTGTGTTGTGTTTGACATTGCTCGTTTGCTCCTCGTCGTTCGGCTTACGCCTGGCGGATGTAGGCGGCGATTTTATCGCCCATGGCGTCGGTTGACAGGGCTGGGCGGTTGCCGGCCAGATCGGCGGTCAGCTCACCGGCTTCCAGTGCCTGGGAGACGGCTTGCTCAATGGCGCGTGCCGCTTCTTCTTGTTCCAGACTGTAGCGCAGCATCAGGGCTGCAGACAGGATTTGTGCTACCGGGTTGGCGATGTTTTTACCTGCGATATCCGGCGCTGAACCGCCGGCAGGTTCGTACATACCGAACTTGTCCTGGTTCAGGCTGGCCGAAGGCAGCATGCCCATAGAACCGGTGATCATGGCGCATTCGTCGGAGATAATGTCACCGAAGATGTTGGAACACAGCATGACGTCAAACTGCGACGGATCTTTGATCAGCTGCATGGTGGCGTTGTCTATGTACATGTGGCTCAGTTCGACATCCGGGTACTCTTTGGCGATACCTTCCACCACTTCGCGCCACAGGATAGAGCTTTGCAGCACGTTCGCTTTGTCGATGGAGCACACTTTCTTGCGACGCAGACGGGCAGATTCAAAGGCGATCCGGGCGATACGCTCGATCTCATAGCGATGATAGACCTCAGTATCATAGGCCTTTTCCATCGCACCTTCCCCTTCGCGACCCTTCGGCTGACCGAAGTAGATGCCGCCGGTCAGCTCGCGCACCACCACTATGTCAAATCCACGCTCGGAGATGTCGGCACGCAGTGGCGAAAAGGCTTCCAGACCATTGTGGATCTGCGCCGGACGCAGGTTACAAAACAGCTGGAAGTGTTTGCGCAGCGGCAGCAGCGCACCGCGTTCCGGTTGCTCATTGGCTGGCAGGTGCTCCCATTTCGGGCCGCCGACCGAGCCGAACAGCACAGCATCGGCAGCTTCGCAGCCTTTCAGGGTGTGATCCGGCAGCGGCGAGCCGTGCTTGTCGATGGCAATGCCACCTACATCATACTCTTCACGCTCCAGGGTGAAGCCAAACCGGGCTTCAATGGCATCCAGCACTTTGTGTGCCTGACGCATGACTTCCGGACCGATCCCGTCGCCGGATAACACGGCAATTTTATAGCGTTGACCTGCCATGGTTATACTGTCTCCATTTTTGTTTTCTGTTTAATTTCTGCAATCTGCTCGGCGCGATGGATGCTGTTGATCACATGCAGCAGAGCCTGTCCGGACGCTTCAACAATGTCGGTTGCCAGACCGGTCCCGTGGTACTTGCGGCCTTTGTAGTTGGCAATAATATCCGCCTGACCCAGGCCGTCTTCCCCTTCGCCTTTGGCGGTCAGGTCAAACTTGTCCAGAGCGATTTCATAGCCGGTTAAACGGTAAATACACTGGTACAGCGCATCGACCGGACCATTACCGACCGCGGCTTCACATTTCTCCTCGTCACCGCACTGCAGCTTGATGCTGGTGGTCGCCATGACGCTGCCTGACTGGACGCTCAGGTAGTTCAGCTTGAAGTAGTCGTCTTCCTCGCGCATGTTGGCGAAGTACATCAGGGCTTCCAGGTCGTAATCGAATACCTGGCCCTTGCGGTCGGCCAGTTTCAGGAAATCGGCATACAGGGTATCCAGGTTGTACTCGTTGTCGTTGTAACCCATGCTGTCCATGTGGCTCTTGACGGCCGCACGGCCGGAACGGCTGGTCAGGTTCAGCGCCTGGTTCTTCAGACCGATAGATTCCGGGGTCATGATCTCGTAAGTGTTCTTGTTCTTCAGTACGCCGTCCTGGTGGATACCGGACGAGTGACTGAAGGCATTGGCACCGACAATGGCTTTGTTGGACTGAATCGGCATGTTGCACAGCTGGCTGACCATCTTGCTGGTGCGGGAAATTTCTTCGTGCTTGATATTGGTGGTGACACCCAGCAGTTCGGCACGGGTTTTGATGATCATGGCGATCTCTTCCAGCGCACAGTTACCCGCGCGCTCGCCAATTCCGTTAATCGTGCCTTCTACCTGACGGGCACCGGCCTGAATGGCAGCCATGGAGTTAGCGACCGACATGCCCAAGTCATCATGGCAGTGTACCGAAATGACGGCTTTGTCTATGTTTGGCACGCGGTTGAACAGCTGGGAAATAATGCCGCCGAACTCACTGGGCAGAGTATAGCCGACAGTATCGGGGATATTGACCGTGGTTGCGCCGGCTTTGATGGCCGCTTCGACCATGCGGCACAGGTTGTCTATCGGGGTACGGCCGGCATCTTCACAGGAAAACTCGACATCGTCGGTGTACTTGCGGGCACGGGTAACGGCAGCAACGGCCATATCGATAACATCATCGTAGCTGCGGCGCAGTTTGTCCTGAACATGAATGGTAGAGGTGGAGATGAAGGTATGGATTCGGAAGGCTTCGGCAACTTTTAACGATTCGGCGGCGACATCAATGTCATTGGCTACAGCACGGGACAAGGCACAGACGCGGCTGTTTTTGATGTGCCTGGCGATGGTCTGCACCGACTCAAAATCGCCCGGCGAGGACACCGGAAAGCCAGCCTCAATGATATCTACACCCAGACGCTCCAGTGCGTAGGCAATCTGCAGCTTCTCTTTGACGGTTAAGCTGGCGGACAAGGCCTGTTCGCCGTCGCGCAAGGTGGTGTCGAATATAATGACCTGATCGTTCATGATTGCTTCCTTTTTAGTTGGCCTGCCTGTCTATGATGGCTGGGTCGCGTCCTGTACGCCGGGCCTTTATACGAAAAACCCGCGCTTGGGCGCGGGTTAATCTGAATGTTTAGCGGTGAATTTCACCCATCAGCTACCCACGCGACTGGTCACGAGAAGGAGTAGGCTGAGTAGAAGAGTGAATTGTGTTTGCATTGTAATTTTTGATCCGCTGTGTTGTTGACCAAAGGAATATCAAATTGTACAGACTAGCGTCAAGCGATAATTGTATCTTTATGCATTTTCAATAGGAGAGCAGGGGAGCCAGACCCGCTTTGGTACTAGTCGAGCAGTGGCTGTCACAGACCCGTGGCTAGCGCACAGCCGTACCTGACCCCACCGCCAGCGCAAAGACGGCGATTGTCATTATCCTTCCTCGAAATCGTCACCCGGATGTCATATCCGCTTCTTAATCTGGCTGCACAGGTTAAGAGGAGAATAGTGCTATGGCAGTGACTGTACTAGTACCTATCCAGCGCTTTGATTACGCCTTTTCCAGTTTATGTCTGTGTCACCGCTTTAATCAGCCGGTGGCGACACTGAGCCGGATAGTCTCCCGTTCGGGCGACGGGCCTTTGTACTTACTGTTCGGCTTGCTGGCCTGGGTGTTTGACCGGCAACAGGGCAGTCAGGTATTAGGCCTGGGATTACTGGCATTCCTGTTGGAATTGCCTGTCTACCTGCTGTTGAAAAACACCTTCAAACGCAACCGTCCGGCGCAGCTACCCAGTTTTATTCAACCTTCTGACAAATACAGCCTGCCGTCCGGGCACACTGCCGCTGCTTTTCTGATGGCGTCTTTAATTTCTACCTATTACCCGGCCGTAGCCTGGCTGGTCTGGCCCTGGGCAATCCTGATCGGATTTTCCCGTGTGCTGCTGGGTGTGCATTTCATTACCGACATTGTGGCAGGCGCTTTGCTGGGCATGATGTGCTTTGATATCGTCAAGGGGGCGATATGAAGATACTTTACGGCGTACAAGGAACCGGTAACGGCCATATTTCCCGGGCCAGAGAAATGGCCAGAGCTTTTTCTCAGCTTGGCGTGAGTGTGGATTTCCATTTCTCCGGCCGTCCTGCTGAACACTATTTTGATATGGCGTGTTTCGGCGATTATCACACCTCCCAAGGGCTGACTTTTATCACAGAGCACGGCAAGGTGAGCCACTGGAAAACGTTCCGGCGTAATTCACTGCGGAATTTCTGGCGGGAGGTCAAGGCCATGGATTTGTCCGGCTATGATCTGGTGATCAATGACTTTGAGCCGGTTTCCGCCTGGGCCGCCCGCCGGCAGGGGATCCCCAGCCTGGGACTCAGTCATCAGAGCGCGTTTTTGTATGACGTGCCTAAAGAAGGGGAAAACTGGCTGGACAGAAAGCTGATCCGCTATTTTGCGCCGACGGATCAGCCATTGGGTCTGCACTGGTACCATTTCGGCGCTCCGATCCTGCCGCCGATTGTGCCTCAGCATACCGCTGTACCGGCACAATCCGATGGCTCAATACTGGTGTACCTGCCTTTTGAAGCGCTGGATAAAGTGCTGGAGATGTTGTCCCGCTTTTCCGCGGTGACGTTTTACTGTTATCACCCGTCTGTGCGGCACAATTATCAACAGGACAATGTACAGGTCTGCACACTGAGCCGGACAGGTTTTCATCAGCGATTAGCCGTGTGTGACGGTGTGATTGCGAACGGCGGCTTTGAACTGCCGTCCGAAGCCATCGCACTGGGCAAGAAATTGTTGCTCAAACCCTTGCAGGGCCAGTACGAGCAGCTGAGCAATGTGGCGACGCTCGAGATGATGGGGTTGGCGGTTGGTATGCATTCACTGGATGCCGCTGCGTTACGTAACTGGCTTGACAGCCATTCGCCGGGTCAGGTTATCTGGCCGGATGTAGCGCTGGCGGTTACCCGTTGGTTACAGGAGGAAAACCGCCCGCCAGTAGACGCGCTGTGCCAGTCACTCTGGGAACCTGTCAGCTTCCCGGAGCCTGTCCTTGAAACCGTGGCGGATTTTGGCTCAGACGGCGGGATATCCAGTGAGCGTTCATTAATCACTGGGAGTTATTGATCACCTTTTCTTCCTGGCGTGGCTGGCGCGTCAGGAGTCTGATTCCCTTCTAAGTAATTGAAATTCATCTTTAGTCATATTGTTTTATATCCTTTTAGATATTTTTATAACGAATTTATCTGCTTGTTTTTGTTTGGACTATCGTTCAATATTGACCTATATCATACTGTTAGAACCCGGTTGGTCACTCTCAGGGTATTGGTGTCATCATTCTTTTGAATAATACTGATTACCCCCAGTTTTCTAATGGGTATGTGAGGGTGTTGTGCCCTGGTTAGCGGGAGCAAGACTCTCAGGATTATTCGAAGAAGAGGTCAGAAATGGCGCGTAGAGGTATGTCTTTCCAAGCAGCAGAAAATCTTTCCATGGGCCTGAGCCTACGGAATGTGGATCTGAATTTGCTGACAGTATTTGATGCGGTGATGCAGGAGCAGAATATCACCCGAGCAGCACATAACCTGGGTATGTCTCAGCCAGCGGTGAGTAATGCCGTTGCACGACTGAAAACAACCTTTGATGATGAGCTGTTCATTCGCCATGGAAGAGGCATCCAGCCAACCACCCGAGCCAAGCAATTATTCGGCCCTGTGCGTCAGGCGCTGCAGCTTATTAAAAATGAACTGCCGTCTTCGACTTTCCTGCCGGAAACCTCGAACCGCTTGTTCCGCCTGGCGGTGTGTAATCCGCTGGACATCCGTTTCGCCCCTCACATCCTGCGGCAGCTGGGCGATCTGGCGCCCAAAGCACAGGTGGCCCTGGAAGCGGGAATCGAAAGTGACATGGTGCAGAAACTGCGCTATCAGGAGCTGGATTTCGTAATCGATTATCTGCGCTTTGATGATCAGGGCTTCACGTCGACTGAATTATTTAAAGACGAGTTGGTTGTGGTCGCTGCCGGTAACCACCCGCGTATTCAGGGGGCGCTGAGTGCCGATGAGTTTGTAGCTGAAAAGCATGCGGTGCTGCAGCCGGTGCAGGGGGCCCGCGGGTTTGCCGAAGCCGTCTATCATCAGGTGCCGGGCTGCCAGATTGCCTATCAGGGCGGCAGCCTGAGCAATATGATGTATGTCGTCGGCCAGTCTGATCTGATTGCCGTGATGCCGAAGTGGCTGGCGCAATCCATGGC
Source organism: Photobacterium salinisoli (assembly GCF_003614885.1). Lineage (GTDB taxonomy): Bacteria > Pseudomonadota > Gammaproteobacteria > Enterobacterales > Vibrionaceae > Photobacterium > Photobacterium salinisoli. The sequence continues at coordinate 2,260,273 of NZ_QZMS01000007.1, read as the reverse complement.
GGATACCTTGTCGCTCCAGTTGATGACTCTGCCGTTTGCAAATAAGACCATCAGCGGCTACCTGAGCTGGCATGACTCGTCGCAAAAGGACAAGGGCCATCAGTGGCTGCGCGAACAGCTACTGGCTATCTGTGATCAAGTTATCTGTTAAGTTTCGCTAAGCTTACTGTGCTGAATACGGCTATTTCTCTCCGGAGAAACAGCCGTTTCTTTTTTTGGCTCTGAATGTGAGTGCGGATTGTCGCCGAATGGGTTTATGTCATCTTAAGGAGTGAGAGCCATGCAGCATTCTGCCTTTCACGCAGATGATCTCTGTTGCCTTTTGACGTCCGATCAGTAGACTTTCCGCTCCTTCAGCGAACAGCTGTAAGCTAATTTCATGACAGAGCCGTTTATGTCACAACTTGACTACCACATAGTTCACCGTATTCAGCACCAGATCGCCCGTTTAGGGAGCCGCATTGCGCTGCGTTATCATCACGATGGCCAGTGGCGGGATATCAGCTGGCAGACACTGGGTGAACAGATTCACCAGCTCTCATTGGCGTTGCTGGCTCAGGGCGTCGGCGTTCAGGATAAGGTCGGGATCTTTTCGCCCAATATGGCCCGCTGGACGGTTGCCGATCTGTCAACCTTGTTCCTGCGCGGGGTGACGGTGCCGATTTATCCGACCAGTACCGCTCAGCAGGCAGCCTATATTATCAATAACGCCGACATCAAGGTGCTGTTCGTGGGCGAAGCTGCTCAGCTGGACGCGGTATTGCAGATAGCGGCAGAGTGCCCGCAGCTGGAACGTATCGTGCTGATGGATGGGGCCAATGACCATGCCGATCATGCTCTGGTGTGTGATTACGAGCAGTTTGTCGCCCAGGCCACAAAAGGGGATGAAGAGGCGCTCCAGGCCCGTCTGGCAGAGTGCCGGATGGATGATTTGCTGACGCTGATCTACACCTCAGGTACCACAGGCACGCCCAAAGGGGTGATGCTCGATTATGCCAATATTGCCGCGCAGCTGCAGGGCCATGATCAGAAGCTGGCACTGAGCGAAGGGGATGTCTCCTTGTGTTTTCTGCCATTATCCCATGTGTTCGAACGTGCCTGGACTTTCTATGTGCTGCACCGCGGCGGTATCAACTGCTACCTGACCGACACCAATGCTGTGCGAGAGGCGCTGGTGGAAGTGCGTCCGAATGTGATGTCGGCGGTGCCGCGTGTTTACGAGAAAATCTACAGTGCAGTGCAGGCCAAAGTGGCCAAAGCCCCGTTGCACCGCCGGGCGCTGTTTCACGCCGCACTGGCTGTTGGTCACCGTATGGCGACTTGCCGCCAGCAGAACCGCCGATCGGCGCTCTGGTTAAACATCGCCCATAAAGCGGCTGACAAACTGGTGCTGTCAACGCTGCGTGACGTGCTGGGCGGACGCATCAAGTTCATGCCGTGCGGTGGTGCCAAGCTGGATGCCGGTATCGGACGTTTTTTTCATGCTATAGGCATCAACGTCAAACTGGGTTACGGGATGACGGAAACCACGGCGACCGTCTCCTGCTGGGATGATATTGGTTTTAATGCCGATTCAATTGGCACCCTGATGCCCGGCGCGGAAGTGAAAATCGGCGACAACAGTGAAATCCTGGTGCGCGGGCCCATGGTGATGCGTGGTTACTACAAGCTGGCGGAAGAAACCGCGACGAATTTTACCGCGGACGGCTTTCTGAAAACCGGTGATGCCGGGAAATTTGATGAACAGGGAAATCTTTTCATCACCGATAGGATCAAGGAGCTGATGAAAACCTCAGGCGGTAAGTATATTGCGCCTCAGGTGATTGAGGGCGCGATCGGCAAGGATTCGATGATCGAGCAGATTGCGGTGATTGCCGATGCCCGCAAATTTGTTTCTGCCCTGGTGGTGCCTTGTTATGAAACACTGGAAAACCACGCCCGTGAATTGAATATTAAGTATCACAACCGTCTGGAGTTGCTCAGGCACAGCCAGATTGTGGCCGTGGTCGAGAAGCGCATTGCCGAGTTGCAAAAAGATCTCGCCAAGTTCGAGCAGGTAAAAAAGTTCACTTTACTGCCCGAAGCCTTCTCCATGGATGAAGGAGAATTGACGCCAACGCAGAAGCTGCGCCGCAAGGTGATTCAACAGCGGTATCATCAGCAGATCGAAGCTATGTATCACGAGAACCAGCGCCAGGACTCACCGAAGCGCTAAGCGGTACAAACCGGCAATCTTTTCCGTCAGCAACGGCCTGCCTGCAGGCCGTTGTCTTATCTGCGAGACTCAGCCCTGTCTTTTTCATGATTTTCTGTCAGCATGCCAGCATTACAAAGCCCGGGATGGGTGCATATGCTGATTTGTTACTGTGATACTGGTTCATTATCCTGCTCAATTTCTATTCGTTGGCCGTTAATAAGGTCATTTACAGTCAGTACAGAAAATAACCACGAAATAGCTGTGGGGAATGGACGTCAGCGGTTAAAAAACGTTAAGGTGGCGACTGGGTTACTGCTGGCGGGAATGTCCGCTGGCAGTCACATAGTACGAAAAACACACTGGATTTCTTTAGGCTAAAGATAAGCCCTAACTATGTTATACCCGTCTGTACCACTGACACTGTTGGTCTGCTCCCTACCGCTGTCCTGCTGACGGCGACGATTGTTAAGCAAACCCGTTCGGTATTCTGGCGTAACCCGGTATGACTGCCCTTCTGCTGCTTCGGCACAGAAAGACAGCCCCAGCTTGCCATAATTTCCCGGCACATCAGGTCAGATGCTCCGGTACAGACGCAGGTATACGCAACCTGGAGACAAGAATATGGAAATGTTGTCCGGCGCTGATATGATCGTTCGTTCGATGATCGACCAAGGCGTGAAGCATATCTTCGGTTACCCCGGCGGTTCTGTTCTGGATATTTACGATGCGCTGCATGAAAAGAGCGACATCGAGCACGTATTAGTGCGCCATGAGCAAGCAGCTGTTCACATGGCAGACGGCTACGCCCGTGCCACGGGTGAAGTCGGCGTTGTACTGGTGACATCCGGTCCGGGTGCAACCAACGCCATTACCGGTATTGCCACCGCGTATATGGATTCTATCCCTATGGTGGTGCTGTCCGGTCAGGTGATGAGCCACCTGATTGGTAACGATGCTTTCCAGGAATGCGACATGGTCGGTATTTCCCGCCCGGTTGTTAAACACAGTTTTCTGGTGCAGCGCACCGAAGACATTCCGGCCATCATTAAAAAAGCCTTTTACATTGCAGCCAGCGGCCGTCCCGGACCTGTGGTTGTCGATATCCCTAAAGACATGCTGGATCCGTCCAAAGCCTATCCGTACCAGTACCCGGAAGCGATCAGCATGCGTTCGTACAATCCCACCCTGCAGGGCCACAAAGGTCAGATCAAGCGCGGCGTGAAAGCCTTGCTGGCGGCTAAAAAGCCGGTGCTGTACGTGGGTGGCGGTGTCATCATGTCGAACAGTGAGCAGCAAGTGCTGGCACTGGCAGAAAGCCTGAACATTCCTGTGGTCAGTACCCTGATGGGACTGGGCGCTTTCCCGGGCACGCACCGCAACAGCGTGGGCATGCTGGGTATGCATGGTACCTATGAAGCGAATATGACCATGCACAATGCTGATCTGATTTTTGGTATCGGCGTGCGTTTTGACGACCGTACTACCAATAATCTGGAAAAATACTGTCCGAATGCCACCATCATGCATATCGATATCGACCCGTCGTCGATCTCCAAGACAGTCAAAGCAGACATTCCGATTGTTGGTTCTGCCGATGCAGTGCTCAACAGCATGCTCAAGTTGCTGGAAGAACAGCAGTGCAGTAACGATAAAGCCGCGATGGATGAGTGGTGGAGTGAGATTGAATCCTGGCGGGCGCGCAAATGCCTGAGCTACAAAACAGACAGCGACCGCATCAAGCCTCAGCAGGTTATTGAAACCGTTTATAAATTAACCAATGGCGATGCCTATGTGGCATCGGATGTGGGCCAGCACCAGATGTTCGCGGCCCTGTACTATCCGTTCGACAAGCCGCGCCGCTGGTTGAACTCCGGTGGCCTGGGCACCATGGGCTTTGGCCTGCCGGCGGCGATGGGAGTGAAGTTCGCTTTTCCTGATGCGGAAGTACTCTGTGTGACCGGAGACGGCAGTATTCAGATGAACATCCAGGAATTGTCGACCGCGCTGCAGTACGACATTCCGGTGAAAATCATTAACCTGAACAACCGTTTCCTGGGCATGGTAAAACAATGGCAGGACATGATTTATCAGGGCCGTCACTCGCATTCCTACATGGATTCAGTGCCTGATTTTGCCGCTATTGCAGAAGCTTATGGTCATGTCGGTATCCGAATTTCGGATCCGGCGAAGCTGGAAAGTGAGCTGGAACGCGCTTTAGCAATGAAAGATAAGTTAGTCTTTGTCGATATCAGCGTGGATGAAACAGAGCACGTTTACCCAATGCTGATCCGAGGCGGATCCATGAGTGAAATGTGGCTGAGTAAAACGGAGAGAACCTAATGCGCAGGATTGTATCAGTATTATTAGAAAATGAACCAGGTGCACTTTCACGCGTGGTGGGGCTGTTCTCCCAGCGTGGTTACAACATTGAATCGTTGACTGTGGCACCGACGGACGACCCGACGCTGTCGCGGCTGAATATTACTACCAGCGTGGAAGATGCGGCGCTGGAGCAAATCGAGAAACACTTGCACAAGCTGATCGATATTTTAAAAGTCAGCAATGTGACTGATTCAGAGCATGTTGAGCGTGAGTTAATGCTGGTGAAAGTCAAAGCCAGCGGTTATGCCCGTGCAGAAGTGAAGCGGACATCGGATATTTTCCGAGGTCAGATTGTGGATGTCACCAGCCAGATTTATACCGTTCAGCTGGCCGGCACCAGTGACAAACTGGATGCGTTTTTGGACGCCGTCAGTGAAGCGACTGAAATCATTGAAGTTGCCCGCAGTGGCGTAGTCGGTATTGCCCGCGGTGAGCGTTCACTGAAGGCCTGATTCTTCCAGCAATATACCTTCCTTTTCAAGCCCGCCAGGCATCACCTGGCGGGCTTTTTCGTAGTGGCCTTTTCCTCAGACATTAGACTAAAGTCTAATAAGAGATGTGGAGACATTTTCGGTTGACCGTGTGGCTGTGCCATAGGATTTGACATGTTTTCAACTTGGCAGACAGCATGCGAGGAGAGGGCAGATTGATGTTAAATACCGTTCTAGTTCGTTGTATGGCGCTGATGCTGTGCTGGCTCGGCTTTCACGTCAGTGCGTTGTATTTTCTGCTGGCGGTCTTATTGCTCAATACGCATCACAAGGAAATGTTTGGCTGGTGAGTGTTTTGAACAGTAATGCAAAAAAACGTCGGGCAGATAAACAAAACGGGAGCCAAAGCTCCCGTTTTCTATCTGCGGTTGTCGCGACTGCTGAATTTACAGTACGTGTACCGAGGCAGTGTTAGTGGTGCCTGACGGTACCAGTGCACCGGAAACCATGACCACGATATCGCCTTTTGCACCCAGACCGGATTCCAGCGCCAGCGCCTTACCGCGTGCATAGAAGGCATCAGTGCTTTCTATGGCATCGACCACCACTGGCGTAACGCCTTTGGTCAGGCACAGCTGAGCTGCGGTTTTGGTGTTAGTGGTGATAGCCAGAATATTGGCCGTCGGGAAGTACTTACGTACAGAACGGGCAGACTTACCGGCTTCGGTTGCCACAACGATCAGCGGCGCATTCAGCTTCTCTGCTGTGTCTACCGCACCTTTACAGACAGCTTCGGTAATACGCAGGCGAGGGCTGTCCAGACGCGCACTCAGTGAAGCACGCATGGCTGAATCGGTGCGGGCACAGATTTGCGCCATGATGGTGACAGCTTCAATCGGGTATTTACCTTTCGCCGACTCGCCAGACAGCATCACGGCATCAGTACCGTCCATGATGGCGTTGGCAACGTCACCGGCTTCCGCACGGGTCGGACGCGGGTTCTTGATCATAGAATCCAGCATCTGAGTGGCAGTGATGACCACTTTACGGGCACGGTTACATTTCTCGATCATCATCTTCTGCGCGAAGATGACCTCTTCAACCGGGATTTCGACGCCCAGGTCGCCACGGGCAACCATGATGCCGTCAGAAGCTTCCAGAATCGCGTCGAAGTTATCAACGCCTTCCTGGTTTTCGATCTTAGATATGATCTGGATCTTTTCGCCGCCGTTCGCGTTCAGCAGTTCACGGATCTCGTTAACGTCTTCTGCTTTACGGATGAAAGAAGCGGCAACGAAGTCAACGCCTTGCTCACAACCGAATTTCAGGTCGGCTTTGTCTTTCTCAGCCAGTGCCGGCAGCTTGACAGAGACGCCTGGCAGGTTAACCCCTTTGTTTTCGCCCAGATCACCGTTGTTCAGGACACGGCATTTCACTTCAGTGTCGGTCGTGGACAGCACTTCCATTTCGATCAGGCCGTCGTCAACGAGGATAGTGTCGCCCGCGGTCAGATCGTTGGCGAAACCAGGGTAAGTCACGGCCACGCGGTCTTGGTTACCGACAACAGTGGTGTCTGTGGTGAAAGTAAAGTCCTGACCAGCCGTCAGTGAAACGTCTGCGCCGCCTTCCAGTTTGATGGTGCGGATTTCAGGACCTTTGGTATCCAGCAAAATGGCAACAGGTTGACCGGTTTTCGCCATGACTTCACGAACGTTCTGGATACGCTGACCGTGCTCGGCGAAATCGCCGTGCGAGAAGTTCAGACGCATAACGTTCATACCAGCGTTAACCAGTTTGGTCAGCATTTCAACAGATTCAGTCTTAGGACCAATCGTGCAGACGATTTTGGTTTTTTTCATTGAGGATATTCTCCGAGAACTTGAAGGAAACTTCTGGCGCTGTTATACCTCAAAGGACTGATCTATTGATGTTGAATCATAGCTACAAAATGAGATCATGATCGTGTTTTTATCAACAAAGTCCTGAAAGGTATCACTGAGCCATACAAATTGTTTGGCAACATTACTTGCTTTATAAAAGCAGTTGCATTGCTTTGATAAAGCTGATGAAAAGGGTGTACAGACTGACTGAATCGTCGACACGGTAGTGGTGGAGATTCGCTGGCCAGTGCCACAAAGTGACTGAATTAACAAGGTCGTAAGTATAGCAGAGTTTCTATCCCTTACCAGCGTGTGAGTTGGGTCATGCTTTTTGTCTGATCAGCGTTCCATCATTCTGATTCTTCTGCGAAAGCCTTTTCTGATCAGCTATTCCACCTGTTACCAGAATGAATGGACCGCGTGATCAGCCATATAAAGTTTTTTATCAAATAACCAATTTTGTTGAAAACAGGTTGCTGTTTGATGACAACTGGCAAATTTTTCCATTGCGCTTATATGTGTTTTGTCGCTACGCAAGCATCTGTTGTCAATGTTGTGCTCAATGGCGTCATGAATACATCACAAGCCTGTTCGGGCACATGGGCTTGAGGAGTAAACCTTACAGCCAGCCGCTTTCGCAATAGACGAGGTGCGGTTTCGGATCCGCAGACAGTACGACTGAACGGCCTTGTAACGCCTGTTGGTAGTGTTGCTGGCGTTGTGTGTCTTCAGGTAGCCACTGCTCGGGAAAATCGGCCTGAAATTTTGCCAACGTCGCCATCGCCCGGTTTGGATGTCCTAACTCAAAATGTGCCCGGGCGGTGTATATCGCTTCAAGCCGGGTGATCGGCGTGACACTGCCCAGTGCAATGACGGCAGCATAGTCACCCCGCTCTAAATGAATCTGCATCTTGCTGTAGCGAATATAGCTCTGGGTCAGTGGCAGATTGAGTGTTTGTGCAACTTGTTCTGCATGATCCAGATGCGTCATTGCCAGCGACAACCGCTGTTGATCGGTTGCGATCCAACCTCGGAATAAAGCGATATTGGCTTGTAGCAAAGGGGAGACATCTTTTTTCAGCAGCTCTGAAAAGGCTTTCTCAGCACGTGCCAGCTGGTGGGGCTGCTGTTCATGCTTGCCCAGCCACTTCAGATCTAACCCCTGATCCATCGTCGCAAAAGCCAGATAGAATTCACTGTCGAGTAACAGGCGTTGTGCACCAAGCTCTTCAGCCAGCGTTTTGGCCTCGCTGAAATAGATTTCAGCGGCTCTGCCCTGATGGGACTGCATCAGATAAAACCCTTGATATATCAAGGCCAGTGCCAGTTCATAAGGTTGGTCGAGTTCACGGTACATCGCGATGGCATCGCTCAGGGAAGATTCGCGGATCGGCGGGTCTATCTGATCGTTTTGGGCGATGGCCAACAAAGTTGCGGCCTGGCGTGGTTGATCATGAAGCTGACGGTAAAAGTTCAGGGCCTTAAACAGTCGGACCTGATTGGCCGCAAGGTCATTGCCTGGGCTTCTTTCCAGCCCGACACTGGCTGGGCGGCCGAGGTAAAACTGCTGATCCGCATCCTGACGTAATGCCTGTCCTTTTCCTAAAAAAGCAATGAGTTGCTGAGTCAACTTATCATGGGTTGCCCAGTCCATTTCATTCCATGCCAGCTGCGCCCGTAGCTGATAAGCCATGATGCGAATCTGTGGATCGTTTGACTGGTCTGCAGCCTGCACGGCCTCATCGACCAAAGCTGATGTCTCCGAGTCGCCCCGTCGGTAGCTGAGTTCAGCCAGCCAATAGCGCTGTGCGGCATACAATGCCGGTTCCTTACGAATCAGTGCATCCGGAAGAGATCGAAGGCGATGTGTTGCTTGTGGCCACTGTCCCAGAAGTACTTCCGTACCCGCCAGCTGGATCTGGGTCCATAAGCGTTCGGGCTCCAGAATATGGGCCGCTTCGAAGTATTTCCGGGCTGCCAGAGCCCCCTGTGTTTGCAGTAGTGATCGTCCCTGTGCCAGTGTCTGCACGGCAATGGCTGGTGCTTTTTTCGGCTCGGGCTGGATGTCGCCAGGGCTGAGCAGCCGGTTCAGTTGATGACTGACAGAGTGCATGGCGGAGGCGAGTTGCGGGTAGCTCATGCTGCCTTGCTGTGTTCGTCCGTCCGCATAAATGACTTGAAATGTCAGCACTTGCTGCTTGTTGTGCAGCCGGATGCTGGCAAACAGTGCGGCTTCTAAGCCCCGTTGTTTGAGCAGCGTACGTATCTGAGCCGGAAGGGCAGGCCAGCTGAGCTCTGCATCCAGAAGCCAGGCTTTTGCAAGGGCTGGCGGAATGACGGGCTGTAGCCCGCTTTGAGTTAATTGAACCGACAGCATATCGGCCAGCCCGAGCTGGACCCAGTCAAACTCTGCTTTGCCGGTGTCATTGATCATGGGCAGCACAACCAGCCCTGAACTGCGCTGCGCGGCGTGTTGCCGCGGGTTTTGAGAACTCAGAGATGATGGGCTTTGCATCAGCCACAATACGGTGACGAGCGCCAGCACAGTGAGCAGGCCAGAGAGCAGAACAGGCTTGGAAACGTGCCGGAGCTGTTTCACTGATGCTGTTTCATCTCGTGCTGATGATAGTTCGGCCTGTTGTGTCGGTTCAGTGACCGGACAAATCCACTGATATCCCCGCTGAGGATAGGTCCGGATGAACCGGGGATTCTGGGCGCTGTCGCCTAATGCTTTTCTCAGTTCACGAATACTTTGTGTGAGTGAGTTTTCCCGGTATTCGCTGTGGTCCCATAAAGCGTCTAACAGGGTGTCTTTACTGATGACCTGATCTGGACGAGTCAGTAAATATGCCAGTAATTGAGACACTTTGTGGCGCAGGTGAACTTCGGTTTGACCTGCGGACGTCTGATGGCACAACTGTCCTGTTTCGGGATTAAACGTAAAAGCAGCAAACTGGTAGCAGGCCATAAAGTATCCGGTTGAGTCTGAATTTATGAGGCTTCATTGTACGGACAACCCGTCTGAAATCAATCAGATAAGGCGAAAGGGTGCTGTGTGTAAATTATTGATTTTATGTGTTTTATAATAATTTTATGTCGATTTTACCGCCATTTTAGACCGATTTGAGAACGCTTTTCCCGTTGTCCGATATAACCGTTGCATCTTTATCAACAAAGGATGCGACCTCCAATGGAAACCGCTATTCAAACTGCGCTTTTTAATCAGCAATTCGGGTTGTGGATTGTTGGCGCAATATTTTTGGCCGGGCTGCTGACCAGCCTAACCCCATGCGTTTACCCCATGCTGCCGATCACAGTCTCCGTGGTGGGCAGTCATGCGAAAGGGCGTTGGCAGTCCTTTGGGCTGTCCGTCAGTTATGTGCTCGGCCTTGCCGTTATTTACGCCTTGCTCGGTGTGCTGGCCGCGACTACGGGACAGCTGTTTGGTGTGGTCGCCAGCCATCCGATCACACTGATACTTGTGGGAGGATTCTGTTTCGCCATGGCCGCCTGGATGCTTGGCTGGCTTCAACTCCCGGGGTTCTCAATAAACCTGCCCCTGCCTCAGTTTGTCCGACAGCCGCTCATCGGCACTTTTCTGGCCGGTGCCTTTTCCGGGCTGGTTATGGCGCCTTGCACTTCCCCTGTCTTGGGTATGCTGCTGATGTACGTCGCATCCTCCGGCAATGCCTATTGGGCCGCGTTGCTAATGTTTGTGTTTGCTCTCGGGATGAGTGCGCTATTGGTGCTCGCGGGCACTTTCGGTGGCCTGCTGTCATCGCTGCCGCGTTCAGGCCAGTGGATGAACCGGGTGAAATGGCTGATGGCCGCATTGATGGCCGGCGCCGGCACTTTCTTTTTCTTTCAGTTACTTTAGTTGGAGATGATATGAAAACTTCTGTGTTAATCAACAAAGGGTGGCAAGCCATAGTGCTGGCAATTGCCCTGTCAATGCCTGCTGTCCAGGCCGCGGAAATGGAACAAACCGTACCGTTGTTTGAGGCAAAAACCTTGTCTGGACAAGATTTCAATTTATCGGATTACCTTGGCAAACAGCCGGTCTACCTTAAGTTCTGGGCGACGTGGTGCAGCTTCTGCAAAGCTGAGATGCCGCATCTGAATGCTATCGAAGACCAATATGGCGACCAAATTAAAGTGATTTCTATCAATGTTGGTTTTAATGACTCAGTGGCAAAGATTCAGCAACTTTTCCGTCAGGAAGGGTATGACATCCCCACTATTTTTGATGCCAATGGGGAGATTACCCAGAAGTATCAGGTCGTGGGCACACCGCACCATATTCTGATCGATAAGCATGGCAAGATTGCCTACCGCACTTTTCTGGCTACGGATCAGCTGGATCAGATCATTGAACGCTGGGTTCAGCACTGATAAATCAAATACACTGAATTAAAAGGATAAAGGCATGAAAATATCGACCTTTTTGTTTACTTTTTCTGTGCTGATCTGCTTGCTGGCACCGGCAGTCTCTCAGGCTGAATCTGGTGTGGCATTGCTGGAACGGCAGCAAACCATATCCGGTCAACCACTAGACATCTCTGATGAGGAGCGGACCCATCTGGTCTTTCTGGATATCTGGACCAGCTATGCCGGTGAAGGTGCAGATGCCTTCGTCGGGCGGTTGCCTGAATCTTTCAGGCAAACTACCCAGCAGATCTGGATACAACCGGAATTTAATGTGACGCTTGCTCAATTGCAGGAGTTCCAGGGATATTTCCCGCAGGTTGCCCCTATCGTGCTCGATAATCAGCAACAATTGCTGAAAGCATTTGGCTTCTGGCAGACGCCAGCGCATGTGCTGATTGAGCAGGGCAAAGTGGTGTTCAGTGGTGATAACGATGCCTTGCTGGCCTATCTCAATCTCGAACAGGATGCGGCGTATGAGCTTGAAGCGGCCAGCGTTCCAGCTGAAACGGACGCTTGGAAAACACTACAACCGCCGGTTGAATCAGAGCAACTTGTCAAAAAACCTGTACCTTATCTTGTGCCCAAACTCGGCGATACTGCGCCTGTGTTTGAACGAGAAACCTTAACAGGTCAGACCGTTTCGCTGACGGCACTGATGACAAAGGCCAAAGACAAGCAGCCAGTCTCGCTGTTCTTTATTGATGCACTGTGCCCGATGCCGCATTTTCCGGGTTGTGAGGACAAGTTGGCAAAGTGGCAGCAGCAGGTTGAATCGGATACATCACGGCAGTGGGTGGGCGTGATCAGCGGGTATTACATTGATGCTGGTATCGCAGCGGGTTTTGCTGAGAAATTTGGCCTGACAGCCCCGCTGATCTTTGATACAGAGAATGCACTTTATAAAGCTTATGGCGTGCATGCGACGCCCTACCAGATAGATGTCGGACCCCAGGGGCGCATTCAGTATCGCGGCGACCAATTACGCTGATTCCGAAGAGGTTGACCGTTCTGGCTGGTGGTGAAACAGTGCGGCCAGGCGGGCAATCAATGTATCGATCGCATCAGTGGCGACATTGCCAAAGCCGAGCACCGCACCCTGCCAGTCTCTGGTGGGGTGTGCTGCGGGCTCGTAGTAACTCAGCGGTCGCAGCACTATCCCGGCGGCTTCTGCCTGCTGCGCCCAGTCATCTTCACCGATTCCACCTTGCCACCTGAGCGTGATGTGCAGTCCGGCAGGCTGGCTGAGCACTTCCACCTGATCCCCGAAAAAGCGGCTGATGGCATCCAGCATCAAGCGATGTTTGTCTTTGTACAGCCGACGCATTTTGCGGATATGGCGCAGCAAATCGCCTTCCTGAATGAAATCAGCCAGTGCGGCCTGAGTGTGCGCCTGGGTGTCGCCGGTCAGTGCATCTTTGATCATCAGGCAGCGTGATACCAGCGAGGAAGGCACCACCAGATAACCCAGCCGCAGGCTGTTGAACATCACTTTGCTGAACGAGCCGACATAAAGGATCCGATCATCACAGCCCATCTGACCGGCCAGCCCCTGCAGACTGGTATAAGGACGATGGGCAAACTGAAATTCACTGTCGTAGTCATCTTCGATGATCCAGCGTTTCCCCGCTATGGCCCACTCAATCAGCTTCAGCCGCTGCTCAGTGTTCAGAGTTGTCCCCATAGGATATTGATTACTTGGGGTTAAATAGAGTGCCTCTGACTCACTGGTCAGTACGGAATTAACGTCCAGCCCCTGATATGGCTGTATGTTGAGTGTTTGTAACTGATACCCCTGCCAGTCGATGATCTTGCGCATCTGGGTGTAGCCAGGCTGCTCCATCAGGATCCTGTCACCCCGATTGAGCGTTGCCAGCAGGGCAAGTGACAGCGCCTGCTGTGCCCCGGCGGTAATAATGATCCTGCTGGGATCGCAGTGAACCGATCGGCTGGAGGCCAGATAATCTGACAACGCCTGTCGCAGCACGGCTAATCCTTGCAGATCCTGATTCCCCATCAGCGACTGCCGGCCGGCGTGGCGCTGCAATAAACTTTGCCATTTGGCCGCCGGAAAGGCGGCCAGATCCGGTACACCGGGTGCAAAAGGGGCATTCAGATCCAGGGCCTGCGCGATGGCTGGTGGCCTGCTATCGTCCCGTGACGATTGCGTCGGCAGATAGTGATCCGGCAGGTCAACACAGATGTAAAACCCCGAGCCCAACCGGCTTTCGATATAGCCCTCCGCGACCAGTTGCTCATAAGCTGCCGTGACAGTATTACGGCTCAGGGATAACTCTTCAGCCAGTTTGCGTGTTGACGGTAATCTCCCGCCCATTGGCCACAAGTTAGCGACAATCTTGTCGCGGATCGCGTGAAAAAGCCGATCCTGGCGCGTACCTGAACTTCCTGTGATCGACAGATCACCGGTTTCTATGAGTGTTGGAGACAACAAAGCCAAGCCCGGTTCACCTCTTTAAGTCCATTCATTATCAGAGTTTACCCTCTTGGTTCCTTATTACGGCACATCAAAATACATAAATGAAGCCAACACCGATTTCCGCTTCGTAATTATTGCGGGAGATTGGGCTATCGCTCACGTCACTCCCATAGACTTCGTAAAGCGCCTCACCGAAGACCTGCCAGTTCTCGTTCAAGTAATTCCGGTAGTTCACATTAACACCCGTTGATCTGTACCCGCTATCCACATCGGTTTCCGGAAGGCCTGAATTGATGGATTGCTGTGTGTTGACACCAAAGTCCCGGTTGGCGAGCTTACCATCGTGGAAAGTGACAACAGCGCCTAATTCCCAGCCAGTACCGTTAGACTGGCAAGCCAGACAAGTACCTGCACCGAAAATCCCGAGCGTACCAATTTCTCCTGTTAATACACGACCATCTAAAAAGTAACGCCAATTCTCTGCAAGGGCATAGCGCGTTTCCAGCAGCAGTGTCGCCCCAGAACTTGATTCGCCTAACCCATCCAGCCGGCCATCTTCTGAATCCCCTTCTTCACGGCCTTCCTCATAACCTATAGAGGTTTGCACCAACCAGGCATCCTTCACCAAAGTTCGCCAGCCAATGGCCAGACTGGACCAGTAAAAAAGATGGTCGCCGGTTCGCCACTGCACCCCTCCAGCAGGCTCGACCTCAAGCTCAAACTCGTCCGAGCCCTCATAAGCCGACTCATATTCAATGCCTAGCCCCAGCCCAACCCCCCAGCCATCGCCATTTGTAAAATCGTCAAGCGAAGGAAGCGGAACGAGAGATGTCCTCGTCTCTGCCGCATTTACCGAACCATAACATGAAAGAGCGCCAATAAATGTGGCAACGAGAAGGGCTATTTTTTTCATGGTTTCTTGTCCTATAAAGCCGATGGTGTTGATACGACTTACGCTTCACTTTGTTAGGAAGATAGTCCAATTCGCTCCGTACTGCATGCCTCGTCATCGTGACTTGACCCCATTTTGTAGAGTTTCACTCATGGCTGTACTTATGCACAAAAAACTTCGCTGGGGAGTGAGCGATCCTTGGAAGGCTTTTTCTGGGTGAGAAAAGGTCAGTTTTTATCAGAAACCTTGCGATGATTTTTGGCAAAGATCATCAAACGCGGCTATTCAACAGCTCAAGCAGCCCCGGATATTCTGTTGCCAGCTCATGTCTGCGTAATTTGGCCAGCGAGCAATTACCGCGATCAACATGATCAATCAGGCCAACATCTTTCAGGATCTTGAAGTGATGAGAGCGGGTGGCTTTTGAGACGGTCAGGCCAAAGGAAGTGCAATGCCTTTCTGCATCATCGGTGTCTTGAATGAGTTCCAGAATGATGCCAAGACGAATCGGATGTGACAGCGCTTTGAGAATGTCCAGCAGTCCTTCGCGACCGGTTGTATTGCTCTGTTGTTGTGTTGGCATCTTATCTTCCTCGTTAGTTGCATATACGACTATTGACATAGTCTGAATGAAACACTAAGGTTCGAATGTTTTCGAACGTGCTTATTTTTTCGAACGTATCTATTTTGACTAACCATTTTAGTGTGAACGCAATGCAATGTCATGGAAGACGCTCTGCGAGGCACCGCATTTTCCTCGTAAGGAAGGAATCACTATGAAAGAGAATGATCCTAAGCAGAGCCGTTTGCTTTTGGCTGCGGTATTACTTGCTGTTTTTGTTGTACCCAGTTCTATTTCAGGTACGGCGATTGCTTTACCCTGGATTAGCCAGGATGTCCCAGCAGATTTGGCAAGCCTTCAGTGGGTTGTGAATGCATTTAATCTGACCTTTGCCTGTTTCACACTTGTTTGGGGAAGGCTGTCTGACGTGATAGGCCGCAAACGCGCTTTTGTGATTGGGGCAGGCCTGTATGCATTCGCTTCAGCGGGAACGGCGATGTCTTCGGACATTTTATGGCTTGACAGTTTCCGGTCGTTAGCTGGTGTTGGCGGCGCTGCCATTTTTGCCTGTGGCAGCGCATTGCTGATGAATACATTTGAAGGCCATCGCCGAACCCAGGCTTTTGCTTTGTTCGGAACGACGGCGGGGTTGGGGATCACTTTAGGCCCGACAATTTCAGGTATCTTGCTGGTGCTGTCAGGCTGGCAGGCGATCTTCATTCTGCATGCTGTGGTGCTGATTCTTGTCTTGTGTCTTACGATTAAGCTGCCCGATGACAGAGCCACAGACAGGTCTGTCAGCGAGATTGATATTATCGGGAGCGGCTTGTTTATCAGCAGCATGTTTTTGCTGATGCTGACGCTGTCAAAAGGCTATGACTGGGGCTGGCGCAGTCTCCCTAGCCTGATTTGTCTCTCTGGCTCACTGTTGCTGTTCGTTGGGTTTGTCCGGCACATCAGAAGAACGGCGAATCCAGTGCTTAGTTTATCCTTGCTCAGTAACAACCGCTTTATGGGATACATTTTGGTGCCCGTGGTCGCAAGCTTTACCTTTGTTACTTTGCTTACCTATTTCCCCACTTATCTGACGGGCACCTTGCAGATGCCGGCATCGGCGGCAGGCTTGATGATGTTATGTCTGACCCTTCCTGTGTTGTTGTTTCCTCTGATAGCGGGCCGGTTAGCGGCCAAGGGCGTCCCCCCTTCTTTTCTGATGTATTTGAGCCTTGTATGCATGCTAGCCGGTGTCGGCGGGTTACTGCTTGGTATTGAAACGATGCAATCTGTTTGGGTATCTGGTAGCTGCCTGTTTCTGGTGGGGACAGGCATGGGCTTCTCAGCAGGCCTGGTAGACGGAGAAGCGTTAAGTTGTGTCGAGCCGGACGATATTGGCATGGCGGCGGGATTACTCAATACCTTTCGCTTGGGCAGCGAAGCAATTGCCGTGGCATTGTATGGCTCTTTCGTCAGTTCTGTGCTGACGGCGCTGGTTGCTGAGCCGCTGACTGATTTTACCACCGCAGCTCAGAGCGATTGGGTAACGGCCATAGCGTCCGGCAATGCATCCACTCTGATTGCTGAGCTGACAGATGACCAGGCATCAATCCAGATGAGTCTGGTGGCTGAGATGCTTAAGCTTGCTTTTCTGACCACTAATTGCCTGTTGCTTATCATAGCCGGATGCGTGTCGGTCGTGGTGGTGCTGAAACTGCGAAAATGCCATCCAGCCAGGCCCGTACAGGCATAACTGGACCTGTCATTTGGTTAAAACTGGCCCTAAAAATCATACCGGTTTGCCGGTACATTGTCAGAATGATTTGAGACGCAATGGCATCAGGGACAGTTATGTTATCGACAAGCAAGAGAAGTGAAATTAAAAAAGGTGCCCACAAGGCGGTGTTCGAACAGGAGAAACTGTATCAGATCATTGATGAAAGCCTGGTGGCGCATGTGGCGATTCAGGAAGCGCAGGGGCCGGTGGTGATCCCTATGCTGGCGTGGCGGGTGGGTGATTTTGTCTATATTCACGGCGCCAACAACAGCCGTTTGCTGCGTAAACTCAAGCAGGAGGTGCAAACCTGCTTAACCTTTACGCTGTTCGATGGTTGGGTGCTGGCGCGGTCGGCGTTTAATCACAGCGCCCACTACCGCTCGGCTGTGGTGTTCGGCCAGTTTGAGGTCATTGAAGATAACCTTGAAAAAGACCAGCTGCTGAACCATTTTGTCGAGCAGATTGCCCCCGGAAGGACGCAGGACATCCGGCTGAGCAACCCAAAAGAGTTGGCGGCGACGACTGTGCTGCGGATGCCGCTTAACGAAGCTTCGGTCAAAATCAGCAATAAAGATGTGGGCGATGATCCGGCGGATCTGGATGTGCCGGCCTGGGCCGGTTTTATTCCGTACCGCACTGTGATCGGACCGCTCAAGGCGACGGCGGGCTTACACGAGTCGATCCCGACACCGGACTACCGTGCCGCTTACGGGGAGCGCTGGGAAAAATAAGGGAAGCCGCCCTCCCACTGAGAGGGCGGCCTTGATTACTCTTTTGCCTGTTGCTGCTCGTTGTTTTCCTCTTCTTCCATGTTCCACGGCAGGATGCCGGGTGACACGTGCAAGAAGTGCAGATAGTTTTCGAACTGGTCCAGAATGTCGGAAATGATATCCTGCTGTTCATAGCCGTAAACATCATAAGCCCGGCCGCCGCGGCGCAGGAAGACTTCCGCCCGGTAATAATGCTCAGGCTCTTCCGGGTTATGATCGGTTTCCGGAAAGGCAAAATCAGGCATAAGGTAGCCCCGCAGCCTGACTTCGTAGAGAAATTCCAGCTTACCTTCCTGATACACCTCAAACTTGGCTCTGCCTTGCTCTTCATCGTAAACCACTTCGGCCACCCAGCCTTGCTGTTCAAGCTCTTGCTCTACTTTTTCCATGCTTGGGTAGACAGTCTTTTCAATAAAACCTGAGACTTCTTCGCGTCCCGGGAAATCGACAATGTTGGCCAGGCGTTTTTTCCAGTAACCCGGGCCGGTTTTCCCGCCGCTCTGGCGCGATCGGGATTGCACGTGCTGCTCCAGGCTCTGGCTGTGGTGGGTTTCAATCACCAGCGCCCGCCACATGCCAACGGCCGCGATCAGCATGATGATCGCAAAGGGCAGGGCACTGACAATCGATGCCGTTTGCAGGGCACTGAGGCCACCAGCCAGCAGCAGTACCGCTGCGACCAGCCCTTCCATCGACGCCCAGAACACCCGTTGCCAGGCCGGTGTATGGGCGACGCCGCCAGAGGCCAGCGAGTCGATCACCAGCGAGCCGGAGTCCGACGAGGTGACAAAGAAAGTGATGATCAAAAAGACAGTAATAAAGGACACGATCGAGGTGAGCGGTAACCGCTCCAGCACTTTAAACAGCGCAATCGCCTGATCGGCCTGCACTTCATCAATTAGCTGGGTGTAGCCTTCGACCATGATCATATGAAGCGCGGTATCGCCGAATACAGAGAACCACAGGAAAGTGAAGATGGTCGGTACGACCATTACCCCGACCACGAACTGGCGTATAGTCCGGCCGCGGCTGATTTTTGCCACGAACAGCCCGACAAACGGTGCCCAGGCGATGGTCCAGCCGAAGATAAACAGCGTCCAGTTACCAATCCAGTCGCTGGCGGTATAGGCCTGCAAGTTAAAGGTCCGCTCGACAATATTGCTCAGATAGCTGCCGGTGTTTTGCATGAAAGTATTGAGAATAAAGACGGTGGGCCCGACGGCAAACACAAACAACATCAAGGATATCGCCAGCACCATGTTGAGAATCGACAGGCGTTTGACCCCTTTATCCATCCCGGCGACCACAGAAAAAATGGCCAGTGCGGTGATCACTACAATCGCAATGATTTGCACTGTGGTATTCACCGGTATTGATGGCCAGAGATAATTGAGCCCGGCATTAATCTGTGCCACGGACAAACCCAGCGTGGTCGCAATCCCGAACAGGGTGCCGAGAATGGCAAAGACATCGACAGTATGTCCGATTGGACCGTGGATTTTTTCGCCGATGAGCGGGTACAGGGTCGAGCGCATCGATAACGGCAGGCCGTGACGAAAGGCGAAATAGGCCAGTGTCAGTCCGACCAGACCATAAATTGCCCAGATGTGGAATCCCCAGTGAAAAAAGGCAATTTGCATCGCCTGCCGGGCGGCATCAACTGTCATGGCCGGGCCATCAGGCGGCGAGGCATAATGCAGCACAGGTTCGGCGACCCCGAAGAACAGCAGGGCAATCCCGTAACCGGCTGAAAACAGCATGGCAAACCAGGACGGAAAGCTGTATTCCGGCTCGGCGTGATCCGGGCCGAGCTTGATCTCTCCCCATTTGGTCAGGGCAACAGTGACAATAAAAAACAGAAAGATCGCTACCGACAGCATGTAGAACCAGCCAAAACTCTGGGTAACGTAACTGAGGGTCTCTGAGAAGACTTTTCCGGCCAGAGTCGGATTACTGATGGTGCCTATCACCATGAGTAAAATCACCGCCACGGCGGGAATAAAAACCGGTATCAGGATAGTTGAACTGCGCTGCGTTTTTTCTTCTGACGGCTTTTCTGCTGACATAGTTTCGCTCCACCATTCAAACCTTGCTCCCAAGTATGGCATACGCAACGGCATGCTTCAGAGTGAATTGTCTTTTTCATACAAGACATTACCCATAAAGTCCGAGAGTGAGACGCCGGTTGCTGATTTAATCTGAGTGGAAAACATCCGCATTATGAGGGTAGCGCCTGACATTCGGGTGACCTCAAGGTATCGGCACCTGCACGGGCGAGTTTGAGATCATCCGGGTAGGCCTTTTTAGCTTTGGATCTTGAAGAGAGTACCGGATGCAAGAAAATAATATCGCGAATAATGAATTTTTATGGTCGAAGATCAAAAGCTTACTGGGTATGACTATTGCAACTATAGGCTGCTTTTTCTTTTGCCTGCAGGCCTACCAGAACTTTTTAGCCTCTTTTGAATACACGTCAACCAGCACCAGTTATACCTATATTGCGATCTCCATTGGCTCGGGCCTGTTAGCCATTCCCTTTTTTCTGGGGGCAGTGAAATGTTTGCTGGCTTTTCTGGGTAAGCGATAATAAAGGCTTGTGAAGCGCCGCTAAACGCAAATCCCAGCCTGTTCAGATCCTGCCGGACTGGGATTTATTGCACTCTCATCAATGGACTGTCTCCAGTCTGCCACGACAGACGCTTTTTCGTCTAACCCACACATACGCAACACACTTCTCACGCGTCAAGCATAAAAATGCCAGCATGATGTGCATATCATTTGCCCGCTCTGCTGGCAGGCTTCAAGCCAGCATGGCACCGAAATCCCTCCTTTCAGCCTCTTGCTATGGCACAGGTTCAATAATGCGTTCAAAGCATACTTACAACCTATATCTGCCACGAATGGGATATAACACAAGTTTTTAACAAATTTGTTGTCGTTATTTTATGTGTTTATGTCATTCCTTAACTACGCTTTCAATGCTCGTTTCAAATGTTCACATTTTTGTCATAACGCTGAGTATCGGCGCATAAGAACACAACAAAAGATGGAAAAATGATTATGGATAAAAAGCACTTGGCAATAGCAGTGGCAGCTGCATTTTATGGATCTCAGGCAGTCGCGGTTGAGTTATTCAATGAAGGCGACACTACGCTCTCCGTCGGTGGTCATGTTTCTGTGGGTCTCGGCGGCTCTGAAGAGGGCGAAACGGAAGTAAAACAAGTGTCACCGCGTATCAATATCAATGCGACACAGGATATCGGTAACGGCTACACCGCCGATGCAAAAGGCGAGTGGGCACTGAATTATCTTGAAGGTGGCGAAGAGACCTTCACTACGCGTCTGGGCTACATTGGTGTCTCACACAATGCTTATGGCCGCGGCGTGGTGGGCACGCAATGGTCCCCTTACTATGACGGTGCAGGGATCGCCGATTTACCGATCGCGTTTGCGAACGACTTCCTGTACGACGATCAGGGCCCGCTGGGGACAGCCCGTGCCGAGCGCATGATCTCTTATCGCAACAGCCTCAACCTGAATGATGCCGGCGTGGTCTCATTCGGCCTTGGCTGGCAGGGCACGACAACCGGAGAAACCTGGAATGGTGCGGATGCTGAATACGATGATCGTGTCCAGATTGCACTGAACTATTCGATCATGGGCGTTGGTCTGAACTATGCCTATAACACAGGTGATGTTCAGGTGGGGGCCTTTGATGAAACCGCGCGCTCACACATGCTCAGTGCCAATTACGGCACCTACGGTGACGGCCTGTACGTGGCGGTTGTGTATGCGATGAACGATTACATGAACCAGGGCCTGGAAGAGTCAGTGGCGATTGAAGGCCTGCTGGCCTATGCCCTGCCAAGCAGCCTGAACCTGAGCGTGAACTACGAATCTGTCGAAGACGACAAGAACAACAACACCATCTTCAGCCAGATGGCACTGCAGGCAGAATATAACTTCACGCCTACTTTCGTTGGCTTCGGGGGTTACCAGTTTGACCTGGGCAACGATATCAATGTTGCCGAAGATGATATGTGGATTGTCGGTATGCGTTACTACCTGTAATTCATCTCGTCATACCCTCACAACAACGCTGCGGGGCAACCTGCAGCGTTTTTTTTGAATCATTATAACGCTCAGATGTCAGCTAGTCGGTTATTCACTGCGACGCCATACCAAGCCAAAATGTTCGCTGAAAGCCGTCCGGCCTTTTGTCGTCACTGCAACTTATTGGTATCCCGGTATTTTTTATCAGCGTCTACAGAGCCTCTTATGTGTCAGACTTTTCTGAACGAATGGCGTCTTGCTGAGGGGAGATATTGGCTCCTGTGTCTTCCTGCTTCTCCAATTTTATCCAAAAGACAAACAGTTCATACCAGATGGCCAGAATGACCGCACCGAGGAACAGGCCGGTCATGCCGTAATACAGCATACCGCCGATGGCACCGATCAGGATGACAGGCATAGGGACAGCCACCCCGCGGCCCATCAACATAGGTTTGAGCACATTGTCAGACAGCGAACCGATCACAACCCAGACGGTAAACAGTGTTGCGGTGGTGGCATCTTGAGTAAGGTACATATAAATGATCACGGGCAGGACGGCTATCAGAGCGGGCAACTGCGCGATACATAAAATGATCAGAAGCAAGGTCAGCAAGCCTGCCGCCGGAATGCCAAACACAAAAAAGCCGGCACCAATCAGTAGCGCCTGAATGGCCGCCACACCGACAACCCCAATCAGAACGCTTTTAATTGTTGCGGCAATCAGTGATGTCCAATGCGCGGCGTTGGTGCCTGCTGCACGCACAGCCACTGCCTTTAACGAGGCGGTAATCTTTTCTGAGTAGGTCATAAAACCGGCTGCAATCGCCAGCGATAGGATGAATATCAGCATGTCGCCCAAGGCTCCACCCAGCACACCAATGAAAGCGGACAGTGCAGACTTGATTTCCGGCAGAAAGGTTTGAATGGCTTTTTCCAGGTTAGTGGCAAACAAGCTCCACATGTCGAACAGCTTATCGCCGATAACCGGGATATCCGCAATCCTGTTGTCTGGCCCCGGAAGACTCACCTGACCTTGTTGCAGCGTCTCCAGTACCTGGATTGACGCATGGTAGACGGAAACAGAGATCATCACTAACGGCGTCACTAATAGCACAATACCCAGCAAGGCAACGGTCGTCGCCGCTAATCCCCGGCGATTGCCATACCAGCGCTGGATTTTCAACGTCAGTGGCATCAAAGCAACAGCGATAATTGCCCCCCAAATCACAGGGATAATAAATGGCTTGATGATGTCGTACGTGAACATCAGCAGTACCAGCAGCAAGCCGATACGGATCGCTGATTCCACCATATTGCTGATGAAAACTGTGTTTTGGTGCTGTTCCGGTTGTTTATCCATCTTGCTTCCTGATTTTTAGTATGAGTGCTGATAGGGCTGGATACTATGTTGCCTACAGTGGCCGTGATGTTTCATACACACGGCAGTGTCATCAGAATTCGATATCAGCACATATCACATGCAGGTTCAGGCAGATGATAAACGTCAGTACTGTAAACGGTATTAGTTCAGACTAGATCTGATACTTTAATTTGAAAAGAAGAGAGAATTTTAAAAGAAGAAAGCTGGAGACTGCGCGGCATTCTGCGTGTTTAGTTTAGAACGTTAGCCAGGCCAAAATACTCGCTGAGAGCATTCCGTCCTTTTTCTGTCACAGTGACTTCTCTGTATCCCGGTACTTTTTCAATCCAACCGCGCTGCTCAAAACACTGGAAAAGTGCCGCCCCGGCATGGCCGCCAAGGTGACATTTTCGCTCACTCCAGTCTAAACACGCACAGCACTGTTTACGTTTGGTCTTTGTATCGAGCATGACACCTAAATGGCTGAACTGCGCCTTGCCTAAGGGAGTTAACGCATTACCATCGCGGGTAATCCATGCATTTGCAAAAAGGTAATCGTAAATACCGACGGCGATTTCGCCAGCAAGATGGTCATAGCAGGTTCTTGCCCGTTGTAATTCGGCCGGCACCCGTGTTTTTGGCGACTGAACCGTGCCAAATGAAACCCCCATCATATTTTCAAGTAGTGAAGCAATACTGGCACTGTAGAGGCGAAAATAACGGTGGCGACCTTGCGATAAACAAGTGACGAGATTGGCTTTTAGCAACCGGGACAAGTGCGCGCTGGCGGTGGAAGGGGCGATATCAGAGACAGCGCTTAATTCAGTGGCCGTCCAGGCGCGCCCATCCATCAGCGCACAAAGAATTTTCATCCGTGACGCATCAGACATAGCAGCCGCAAGGGCTGCCATGGATAATTCCTGCTGAAATTCTTCGTGTTCCAGCGGTACTTGCGGGTGAGGCTTCACAATCAGGCCATCCAGTGACGGGTTACTTTTTCTGCAACCTTATAGTCATCAGTGATGAGGATCAAACGGTTTGCGTGGTCGCTGTATTGAGTGATGATGTTGATGCCGTTGTCGGCCAATACTCTGGCAATGGCACCCAGTTCTCCCGGTTGCTCTTGCTTGAGTTTTCGAATCAGCGGTTTGTAGATATTGATGACTTCAAAACCCCGTTCGGTAAGTACGGCTCTGGCTTTTTCACCATCTTCGACTAAAAAGTGGGCGTGGCATTGCTGGTTGACGGAAAAGACGCCGCCACCTTCTAAGCCAATATGATTCGCACCGAGTGTTTCGCCTAATCGCGCAAGCTCTCCCGGCAGATTGTTCAAAATGACATGAACGTCATACATAGCGATAGCTTCCTTGTTTAGCTTACTGGGATGATGAATATTCTCTGATCAGGCTGAGTACCTGAATCTGATAAAAAGAGAAAATGGACCCCTTTCCTTCCTGCTGAGCGGATCTGTGCAGCATGTTGTGCTTCCATTGCAAAATGGCCTCCTCGTTTTCCCACCATGACAGCGAGAGAAATTTCTCTGGATTGGAAATGCTTTGAAAGCGCTCCACAGAAATAAACCCTTCTGCATGGCTCAGCAGCGGCTTTAACTGTTCAGCCAGCTCGAAGTAGCGATCTTGTTTTTCAGGGACGGCTGTCGTTTCAAAAAGAACCGCGATCATTGTCTTATCCTTATGAAAGTCAGTGTGTCGGGCTCAATATAGCGAGGTGAAAAAAGGATACTTCGGTGATAGACGAAATGTGGGTTTCATAGAGAGGCGGGCTGGGGGATAGAGCAATTTCCGTAACTCTAATTATGCGTGCAAGTAATTAGAGGAGGTTTACAGTATGTAGTGTAAGCATCAATAACACGAATAATTTGATATGCGTTTAATGGATTATTGTTATGTGCTACTTTTTGATGTCATTTTTTGAGTCAGGGCGATGAGCTTATGAAGTCCGTTTTGTCTATTATTCCATTAGCACTATCAATCGTTGGTTGTAGCCCAGCACAAGAAGCAACTGAATCACAAATAAGTGAATGTAAAAATCTGATTTATAGTCATAACAGATATGAGCCTAAGCGAATGGAGTACGTCAAGATGAAGTCAGACGGTTCAATAATTATTAAATATCATAGAACAACTTCGGACGGCACTTGGACGTTGAGATGTTTAAATGGTACACCTCAAGTATGGGCTAAAGGTGCCCAGACGTGGATAGATATTTGATGTTAATGCGGGTAAAAAGCGATGAGCACCTTAGGGCTTAGGTGAACACCCAACCACAAATCCTAGATCGCTGTGTCGGTCACACCACACTGGCCCTGTAATCACCTCCCAGTCCTTACGCCGCCTGATTTCCTATATGGTTTTGTTTCCGTAACTGTCGCAGTAGTATTCCCGATGGCAGTATGAATACCTTCCCCTGATGTTACAGCTAGTTCTGACGGCTAGTGTACCTGCTGGTTCCCAGCTTATTGCTTACCTTGAGAGATAACAAGCCAATTACCATCCGGGGTAATTGATCATCATTCAACATCCATACTGTTCTGTTTTTCTGGCTGAGTCTCCTGATCTGCGTCTCAGCCCATCTCATTTAAGTGTCTAAATTATATTTATATTAATAAGTTGGACCTAAAGGAACGGATGTTGGTTATATTTTTGTTGGTTGTGGGGCGGGATTTTTTTGGATTCTGTTCTTGCGTTGGATGGTGTGTCGTGGCTTAGATGATCGACAGGCTGATTAGTATGGCTAGTGTTGGCGGATATCGGTCTGCGGTTAGAAATGGGGTTCTGTGGTGACTAGGCGAGGGATTTCGGTGCTACCAATGGACCAGAGCTAACAGGAAGTAAACGCGGAACGGATATAAACAGGCCAAAACGAAAAAAGGCTTATGGATTTCTCCATAAGCCTTCTGGAATCTGGTGGCCCCTCCCAGACTTGAACTGGGGACCAAGCGATTATGAGTCGCCTGCTCTAACCACTGAGCTAAGGGGCCAAATGTGCCACCGATTATATGGGATGGGTGGGGCATTGTCTAGTTGCTAAGGGGCTACTTTTGTTTGTTTCTTAGGCAGTTAAATGCAGGGCAAGCCCTTGAGTGGCAAGGGGTGTGAGCGGGGTCGCATGTGCTGCATGCAAAGAAAAAGCGGGCTGTTGAGCCCGCTTTGTGGTGTGGTGTTTCTGGTGAGTGGCTTACTCGTCCAGGAAGCTGCGCAGCACGTCGGAACGGCTTGGGTGGCGCAGTTTACGCAGGGCTTTGGCTTCGATCTGACGGATACGTTCACGGGTAACGTCAAACTGTTTGCCCACTTCTTCCAGTGTATGGTCCGTATTCATGTCGATACCAAAACGCATACGCAGTACTTTGGCTTCACGCGGCGTCAGGCCAGCCAGTACTTCGTTGGTGGCCGCACGCAGGTTAGTTGCCGTGGCAGAATCCATTGGCAGCTGCAGCGTGGTATCTTCAATGAAATCACCCAGATGTGAATCTTCATCATCACCGATTGGGGTTTCCATCGAGATTGGCTCTTTGGCAATCTTCAGCACTTTACGGATCTTGTCTTCCGGCATTTGCATGCGTTCAGCCAGTTCTTCCGGCAGTGGTTCACGGCCCATCTCCTGAAGCATCTGGCGAGAGATACGGTTCAGTTTGTTGATGGTTTCGATCATGTGCACAGGGATACGAATCGTACGTGCCTGGTCAGCGATTGAACGTGTGATTGCCTGACGGATCCACCAGGTGGCGTAAGTCGAGAACTTGTAACCACGACGGTATTCAAACTTATCCACGGCTTTCATCAGGCCGATGTTACCTTCCTGGATCAAATCCAGGAATTGCAGGCCACGGTTGGTGTATTTCTTGGCGATAGAAATAACCAGACGCAGGTTGGCCTCAACCATTTCTTTCTTGGCGCGGCGTGCTTTGGCTTCACCGATAGACATACGGCGGCTGATGTCTTTGATACGCTCAATCGACAGGCCGGTTTCATCTTCCAGTATGCGCAGCTTCAGCGAGGCACGGCGCAGATCTTCTTCGTAGTTCTTCAGGCGCTCGGCATACGGTTTGCCTGAGTTCAGTGCTTCATCGATCCACGCAGAAGAAGATTCATTACCGCTGAACAGCTGAACGAAGGTCTTCTTCGGCATTTTGCTGTTGTCGACACACATACGCATGATCAGGCGCTCATTGGTACGCACCTTATCCATGGAATCACGCAGTGAGCTGACCAGACGGTCAAACTGTTTCGGGATCAGACGGAACTGTTTGAAAATTTCCGACAGCTCGGCAATAGCGACTTCAGTCTGCGGGTGATGGCGGCCATTGGTTTCGATGGCTTTGGCCATATTTTCGTAAGAGACACGCAGTTCTTTGAACTTCTCGCGTGCTACTTCCGGATCAATGCTGCCGTCGTCTTCTTCGCTTTCTGAATCGTCGTCATCGTCTTCAAGATCTTTGTCTTCATCTTCAAGATCAGTTTCACTTAACTCGGAACCGATGTGCGTGGCTGTCGGAGCGGCTGTCTCTTCTTCGTTAGGATCCACGAAGCCTGAAATGATATCAGTCAGACGCAGCTCTTCTGCTTCAACCTTGTCAAACTGCTCAAGCAGATGCGAGATTGCTGACGGGTACTCAGCAACAGAACACTGAACCTGATTGATACCATCTTCGATGCGTTTAGCGATGTCGATTTCGCCTTCGCGGGTCAACAGCTCAACTGTACCCATTTCGCGCATGTACATACGAACCGGGTCAGTGGTACGGCCGATTTCGCTTTCTACGCTCGATAATGCCTGAGCCGCCGCTTCAATGGCGTCTTCATCGGCGTTATCTTCAGTCATCATGAGTTCATCGGCATCAGGGGCGGTTTCCACCACCTTAATACCCATGTCGTTGATCATCTGAATAATGTCTTCAACCTGATCAGAGTCAACAATGTCTTCTGGCAGGTGGTCATTAACTTCGGCATAGGTCAGATAACCTTGCTCTTTGCCTTTGGCAACAAGCAACTTTAGCTGTGACTGCGGATTTTGCTCCATAGACGATATCCAACTTAGGGTCTGAGTGAGAAAAAAGGATGCAGAAATGCAAACCAGTAATTATAACAAATGTCAGAATTGTTGACTACTTTTTAGACGGGGCGATTTAACAGCAATAGCTGAAGCTCCCGCTTCTCTTCGACTGATAAGCCGACGGTGTTCGATTTAGCCTGCAACTTCTCAATTTGTTGTGTGACGCATTGATCGATAACTTTATCCATCGCGTCAAAAAATACAGTGTGTAAACTGTCTTCATCGCTGCCGAGCGGTATGTCCCAGCTGGCCAGACGGGCCATCAGGGAGGCTTGCTCGGTCTCACGCCAATCTTCAAGCAACTGTCCAGTTGTGATATTGGGATGAAGTCGACATTTATCAACTATTGTCAGTAATAATTTTAAGCCAGCCAGCTCTGTGCCGGCGAAATCCTGGGTGTTTAAGCCCAGTTCATTGGCAAAGCCCGGGTTTTGCAGCAGCAGCGCAATCGCGATACGCATCGGCGTTCGTTTGATCGCGGGCTGAGCCATTCTTACCGGCTTATTGTCTCCGTGTTCGCTGATCAGCTGTTTGAGCTGTTCTTCATCAGGAAGACCGAGTTTTTGTCCTAAAACTTTCCGTAAGTATAGTCTCAGGGTGCCGCCCGGCACTTTGTCAATCAGCGGCACAGCCAGCGTACTGAGCTTGGCTTTGCCTTCCCGGCTGCTGGTATCCACCTGTTGCAGCAGGGTGGTGAACAGGAAATCGGACAGGGTCATCGCCTGAGTGATAGCCTGCTCGAACGCTTCTTTGCCATGCTGGCGCACGAAACTGTCCGGGTCTTCACCATCGGGCAGGAACATGAACTTCAGCTGGCGGCCGTCATTGAGATACGGCAGCGCTTGTTCCATCGCCCGCCAGGCCGCATCGCGACCGGCGCGGTCGCCGTCATAACAGCACACCACGGTACCGGTTTGCCGAAACAGGGTCTGAATGTGCTCCCCTGTGGTCGAGGTACCCAGCGAGGCGACGGCATAGTCGACGCCGTATTGCGCCAGGGCGACGACGTCCATATAACCTTCGACGACCAGAACACGTTCAGGTTCCCGGTAGGTTTGCATCACCTGATACAAACCGTAGAGCTCGCGCCCTTTGTGGAAAATCGGTGTTTCCGGTGAGTTGAGATACTTAGGCGTACCTTCGCCCAGTACCCGGCCACCAAACCCGATCACCCGGCCGCGACGGTCGTGGATCGGAAACATAATCCGGCCACGGAAACGGTCATAGCGGCGGCCTTGTTCGTTTTCGATCAGCATGCCGGCGCTGACTAAATCTTGCTGTGCCTGCTCGTTGCGGCCAAAACGGCTGCGTACCAGATCCCATTGGTCAGGCACATAGCCGATGCCGAACTGTTTGACTATCTCGCCAGACAGTCCGCGCCCTTTCAGGTAGTTAATGGCCACCTGCGCATCGCTCTGACGCAACAGCGACTGATAATATTGGGCGACCTGACCCATCAGGTCATAAAGGCTTTGCTTCTCTTGTCGCTTAATGCTGCTCTGGCCGCTGGTGCCTTGTTCGCGCGGAATTTCAAGCCCCAGCTGTGATGCCAGCTCTTCAACAGCATCCACAAAGTCCAGCCGGTCGAACTCCATCACAAAATCAAGCACGTTGCCTTTCGCACCGCACCCAAAGCAATAGTAGAACTGTTTGTCGGGACTGACAGAAAAAGACGGGGTTTTCTCATTGTGAAAAGGGCAGCAGGCACCGTAGTTCTTGCCTTGCTTTTTGAGTTTCACCCGCGCATCAATTACATCGACTATGTCATGCCGTGAGATGAGGTCATCGATGAATGAACGAGGGATCTTTCCTGCCATACAATGAGTGTTACCTGAAATTAACTGGGAAGAGATACAAACAAGCCGCGCATTCCCGAGAGGATAGCACGGCTTGCTGTAGAGTTGGGGCAGTTTTAGCCGAGTTTGGCTTTGACCAGTTGGCTAACTTTCCCCATATCGGCGCGGCCCTGCAGCTGTGGTTTAAGCACAGCCATCAGTTTACCCATGTCCTGCATTGAGCTGGCACCAGTGCTGGCGATTGCGTCTTCCAGCAGAGCGGCAACTTCGTCGTCGCTCAGCGGCTGAGGCATAAATTCTTCCAGTACGGCAATTTCAGCATGCTCGACATCGGCCAGATCCTGACGGCCTGCGGCTTCATACTGAGCCACAGAGTCACGACGCTGTTTTACCATTTTCGTCAGTACTGCCACGATGTCGTCGTCGGTCAGAGTGATCTTCTCGTCGACTTCACGTTGTTTGATGGCAGCAAGAACAAGACGGATAGCACCCAGGCGAGCTTTATCCTTCGCCTTCATGGCTGCTTTTTGTTCGTTCTTTATACTTTCGATCAGGGCCATTACGCTGTCCTTGTTATCTGTAAATTAGTACAGACGAACGCGACGTGCGTTTTCGCGAGCCAATTTTTTCAGGTGACGCTTAACAGCCGCTGCTTTAGCGCGCTTACGTACAGTTGTTGGCTTTTCGAAGTGCTCACGACGGCGAACTTCAGAAAGGATACCTGCTTTTTCGCAAGAGCGCTTAAAACGACGTAGAGCTACGTCGAACGGTTCGTTTTCACGTACTTTGACTACTGGCATGTAATACTCACCTCAGAGTGATTCGATTAACGCTGATGATCAAAATTATCAGCTGATTAAAAATGGTGCGAAATTCTAATCTGATCCGGGGTCATTTGTAAAGCATTCTGCAAGTCAGAACTGGTGAAATTCTGTCAACAGCGGTAACATGCCCCTCCGACGTTCCGCACCGGCTTCGGCTTTCGGTTTGTAAGTATATAAGTATAGAGGTTGATATGCGTATCCTGGGTATCGAAACGTCCTGTGATGAAACAGGCGTGGCGATTTACGATGATGAGAAAGGCCTGCTGGCTCATGAGTTGTACAGCCAAGTGAAGCTGCACGCCGATTATGGTGGCGTCGTACCTGAACTGGCCTCACGGGACCATGTCAAAAAAACCATCCCGCTGATCAAGCAGGCGCTGGCCGATGCCGGTTTAACTCCGGCTGATCTGGATGGCGTTGCTTATACCGCCGGACCGGGTCTGGTGGGTGCGCTGCTGGTAGGCGCGACCATAGGCCGCAGTCTGGCGTATGCCTGGAACCTGCCTGCGGTGGCGGTGCACCATATGGAAGGTCATCTGCTGGCACCTATGCTGGAAGACAATCCCCCTGAGTTTCCGTTTGTGGCGCTGCTGGTCTCTGGCGGTCATACCATGATGGTGGAAGTCAAAGGTATCGGCGAATACCGGATTCTGGGAGAGTCGATTGACGATGCCGCCGGTGAAGCCTTTGATAAAACAGCCAAACTGATGGGGCTGGATTATCCCGGCGGGCCGCTGTTATCAAAACTGGCCGATAAAGGCACGGCAGGGCGCTTTACCTTTCCGCGTCCGATGACTGACCGTCCGGGGATGGATTTCAGTTTTTCCGGCCTGAAAACGTTTGCCGCCAATACCATTCGTGGCAACGATGATGATGAGCAGACCCGGGCAGACATTGCTTATGCGTTTCAGGAAGCCGTGGTGGACACGCTGGCGATCAAATGCAAGCGTGCGCTGAAAGAAACCGGCTTTAAGCGCCTGGTGATTGCCGGGGGGGTGAGTGCCAACAAGCACCTGCGTGCCGAGCTGGCAGCGCTGATGGAAAAACTGGGCGGCGAAGTCTTTTATCCGCGTACTGAGTTCTGTACTGATAATGGCGCCATGATTGCCTATGCCGGCATGCAGCGCCTGAAAAATCAGGAAATTATGGATTTGAGTGTTAAAGCCCATCCACGCTGGCCGATCGATACGCTCAAGCCATTGCGCTGACCCGGTGTAAGCCAGCCAGGCAAGTAAACTTCGGAAAATACCTAACCGTCAGGGCGAATCAGGGTTTCGACTGGCGGTTAAATTTATGCCAAATCTTATATTCTTTGCCGTCGAGCAAGCGGCGGACATTCTCGTGATGCCGCAAAATGATCAGGCACGACAGCATAGCCACCGGCATGGTGTACTGAGGTTTCACCCACCAGGTAAACATGGGGGCTACCAGCGCAGTGATCATGGATGCCAGCGAAGAATAGCCACACAGCACGGCGACGACCAGCCAGCTTGCAATCAGCATCCCGCTTAAATCCCAGCCAATCGGGGCCAGTGCCCCAAGTGCCGTCGCCACGCCTTTACCGCCACGAAAATGGAAAAACAGCGGATAAATGTGTCCCAGACAGGCGGCAATCCCTATGATCCCCAGCAAAAAGGGATTAATCCCCAGAAAATAGCTGATCCAGACCGGCAGCATGCCTTTGAGGATATCGCATACCAGTACCAGTGCCGCGGCACCCCGGCCGCCGATACGCAGGACATTGGTTGCCCCTGGATTACCCGAACCGCTGTCTCTTGGATCTGGCAGGCGAAACAGACGGCAAATCAGCACTGCACTGGACACAGAGCCCAGCAGGTAAGCAGCGATAATGATCAGCAGCACCAATGGTGTCATAGCATCTCCAGTAAGCCCCTGACGTTGTTGTCATCCGGGGAGCGGGTGTTTATGAGCCTGTACGCCGTGGCCTTTCGGGTAGCCATGAAAGTAGCAAAAATGTGATTATTGAGCGCCCACGTCTGATGACATTATGCATAACAGCTGTGGTATAGTGCATCCACTTTCAGGAGGCTGGCGTGTTTGAAACGCTGGGAGCCTGTTTTCTGTCATCAATATGATGAACTCGTCCCGATAATACGCACTTTTGCTCACATTGGGTATCCGACCTCTACACAAAATTAGCGATGGAACATGGATTCAGTATTTATCGAACATCTTGACGTTATCGCCTCTATCGGGGTGTATGACTGGGAGCAGGAAATTAAGCAGAAACTCGTGCTGGACCTGGAAATGGCCCATGACAATCAGCCCGCGGCGCTGGCCGATGATGTGTCACTGGCGCTTGATTACGCAGCCGTCAGCCAGACAGTGACTGAGTTTGTGGAACAGGGCCGCTTTCTGCTGGTCGAGCGGGTGGCAGAGGAAGTTGCCAGCCTGATCATGACACGTTTCAACGTACCCTGGATCAAAGTGACAGTGACCAAGCCGGGCGCAGTGCCGAATGCGCGCGGTGTCGGTGTGGTGATTCAGCGGGGACGCCGTGACTGAGGTTTACATCAGCATCGGCAGTAATATCAACCGTGAGCACTATGTGCGTGCGGCGGTGGCTGAGCTGAAGCAGTTAGGATCCCAGTGTCGCGTTTCCCGTATTTTTGAAGCGGAACCTGTTGGTTTTGACGGTCCCGTTTTTTTCAATTGTGTGGTGGCATTAGAGACAGACTTGTCGCTGGATGCCCTGCAGCGCAGACTGAAAGCCCTGGAAGTGCAGTATGGCCGCCAGCCGGATGCCGTGAAAAACCAAAACAGGACGCTGGATCTGGATCTGTTGCTGTTTGGTGAGCTGATAAGCCCCGAAGCGCCAGTGCTGCCGCGGGCGGATATCTACAAGTTTGCTTTCGTCTTACTGCCGCTCTATGAATTGAATCCGCACTTGGTAATACCGGGAGATGGACGCACAGTGGCGGAAATCTGGCAGGCATTCGACGATCAGCAGGTTCTGACGCCAGTTGCGCTGAATGTTGACACAGTTTGACAGCAATGCACTGAACTGTCAGGGAAACCTGGGGTCAACCCTTTGGCGATACACTTTCTCGTATTATGTTTTCGAAGAGTTAAAGGTAAACAATGAGTCATTTTGAAGCGTTCATGTTGGCATTGATCCAGGGGCTGACTGAATTTTTGCCGATCTCCAGCTCGGCGCATTTGATCCTGCCGTCGCAGGTATTTGGCTGGGAAGATCAGGGCTTGGCTTTTGATGTTGCCGTGCATGTGGGTACGCTGGCAGCGGTTGTGGTGTATTTTCGCAAAGAAGTGGTGTCTTTGCTGTCGGCCTGGCTGGCGTCTATCTTCAAAGGTCACCGTTGTCGTGAAGCCAGTCTGGCCTGGATGATAGTACTGGCGACTATTCCGGCCTGTGTGTTTGGCTTCTTTATGGCCGATATTGTTGAACTGTACTTACGCTCTGCGTGGGTGATTGCGGTCACCACTATCGTGTTTGGTCTGCTGTTGTGGTGGGTGGATCGCCGTGCGAGCCAAACCCGCGATGAGTATGATGCAAACGCCAAGCGCTCACTGTTTATTGGCCTGGCGCAGGCGGCGGCCATGATTCCCGGTACATCGCGTTCAGGTGCGACGATGACAGCGGCGCTCTACCTGGGTTTTACCCGCGAAGCTGCTGCCCGTTTTTCGTTTCTGATGTCGATCCCAATTATCTTGCTGGCCGGAACGTATCTGGGCACCAAGCTGGTTGAGAGCAGTGCCCCGATTGATTTTGGCGGCTTAGGGATAGGGCTGGCGGTGTCCTTCATCAGTGCTTATGCCTGTATCCATGTGTTCCTGAAGCTGGTGACGCGCGTGGGTATGCTGCCATTTGTGATTTACCGGCTGTTGCTGGGCGTTGGCCTGATCGCGTTACTGCTAAGCCAGCAGTAATTCAGCCAGAACGCAATGAAAGGAAGCCGGATTTTGCTCCGGCTTTTTTTTGCGCTGATATTGTGGGCAGAGATCATGTGCAGGCGGCGCTATTTTTTAGCGGCACAGCACCTGCGCCGCCGCCTCAGCCCGCCGGATAGCCAGTTGTTCCTTGATGGCTGCGCCCTGATAGCCTGCCTCAATAATAGGTTTCACTTCGACGGCCTGTACGGCGGAAAAGACATCCTGAAGGATATCGGCCTGCGGATAGGGGGCGTCTTCAAATCCGGTCCGGCCGCGGATGTCAGCCCGGCAGCAAATGGCTAACTGTTCAACTCGCTCCGGCTTTCGCCAGGCGTCTATCTGATCAAAGAGTCTGATAAAGGTGGCGGGGCGCATCTCTTGTGCGCGATGTACCTTGGTGTGCTGAGCGCAGACCATCAGCGCGGTATCGCGATAATGATTCGGCACTCTCAGGCGCTGGCACAGCTGGCGGATCACATCCATCCCCAGCTGGCAGTGCAGTTTATGGCTGGGCAGCTCTGCTTTGGGCGACAGGGCTTTACCCAGATCATGCACCTGGGCACTGAAGCGGATCACAGGATCGTTACTCAGCAATGCCGCCTGATAGGACACCATCAGGGTGTGGATACCGGTATCGATTTCCGGATGCCACTTCTCGGGCTGCGGAACGCCAAACAGCGCGTCGATCTCCGGCATTACTACTCCCAGTGCGCCGCACTGACGCAGCACGGTCAGAAAGATATCCGGGCGCTCGGTATGCAGGGCGCGCTCCCATTCCTGCCATACCCGTTCGGGCGTCAGGGCTTCCAGTTCACCGTCTGCCACCATCTCCTGCATCAGCGCCAGCGTTTCAGGAGCAACGGTGAAGCCTTGCGGAGCAAAACGGGCCGCGAATCGGGCGACACGCAAGACACGCAGCGGATCTTCAACAAATGCCTGCGAGACATGGCGCAGCTGACGCTTTTCTATGTCCTGCTGGCCCTGATAAGGGTCGACCAAGGTACCGTCCTGCGCCTCGGCAATGGCGTTGATGGTCAGATCCCGCCGCATCAGGTCCTGTTCCAGCGTTACATCCGGGGCGGCATAGCATTCAAAGCCGGTATAGCCTTTGCCCGATTTTCGTTCGGTGCGGGCCAGGGCATATTCTTCTTTGGTTTTGGGGTGCAGAAAGACAGGAAAATCGCTACCTACCTGGCTGAACCCCTGGTCCAGCATGCGCTGAGGCGTGGTGCCGACGACTACCCAGTCTTTGTCTTTAACGGGCAATCCCAGCAGCCGATCCCGTACCGCGCCGCCAACCAGATAAATATCCACTTTTCTCTCCTCGTCTTTTGTCAGTCTTGCCCCCGAAGGGTATACAATCGGTGTCACGAACGCTAATGTATCTCAGTTATTTTACTTCATCCCGGACGAAGACATGTACAAGGCATTTTTTGGCCTGACCGAAGCCCCGTTTTCGATTGTGCCCAGTGCACGATTTCTTTATCTCAGCGACCGCCACCGCGAAGCGCTGAATCATATGCTGGCCGGACTGGCTGATGGTGGTGGTTTTGGCCTGCTTACCGGCGAAGTCGGTACCGGCAAAACCACAGTGCTGCGCGCCTTGTTGTCTAAACTGGGTGAGGAGACCCAAGTTGCTGTGGTACTGAACCCGGCGTTATCGGCGCATGAGTTGCTGGAAAGCATCTGTGATGAGTTAGGGCTGCCGGCGTCACCACAAGACAGTTATAAGATCTTGACTGACAGATTGTATGCCCACCTCAAAGCCAATGATCAGGCCGGGCGTCATACGCTGTTACTGGTCGACGAAGCGCAGCATCTGCTGCCGGACGTGCTCGAACAGCTACGTCTGCTGACCAACCTGGAAAATGATCAGCGCAAACTGCTGAAAGTCGTGCTGGCCGGTCAGCCCGAATTGCAGCAGTTACTGCAGCAGCCGGGCTTGCGTCAGCTGGCTCAGCGCATTACCTCACGCTATCACCTGCTGCCGTTGACTGAAGTGGAAGTGGCGGCTTACGTGCGTTTTCGTCTCGATCAGGTCGGTTGCGCTCATCAGATTTTCTCGCCCCAGGCGCTGAAGACACTGGCCCGGGTATGCGGCGGCATTCCGCGCCAGATCAACCTGGTGTGCGATAAAGCCTTGCAGCTTGCCTGCCGTGACAGCCGGTATCAGATCAACCCTGAGCACATCAAACAGGCCAGTGAGCTGGCTCTGGGATGGGCGGTCCCACAGCCGGCACAGGTCGCGGACCCATCGCGCCACCGTCTGGGCTGGGCAATTGCCGCCATTCTGGCTCCGGCGTTAATCGCGGCGGGCTACTGGGGTGGTGGCTGGGTAGCGGAAAATAAGCTGGGCGCCGTGGTGCAGGAAACGGCCGTAGTTTCTGCGCCTGCCTCGGGGCGACTACCGGAAACGGATGAAGGCCGGGCGCTGGCGGCACTGGAAGAACGCTGGCAAGCTGTGCTGGCCCTGCAGCCGACGGAAAGGCAAGCCATGCAGACCCTTTATCGACTGTGGGGCTATGAGGTGTCGCCCAGTCAGGCGAACTGCCTCAGCAGTACCCGTATCGGCCTGACCTGCCAGCAAAGCAAGGGCGATCTTGCCCAGCTCAGCCTGATCAACCGGCCTGCCATACTGACTCTGAGCCAGGATGATGGCGAGCGCTTTTATGCGGTGCTTTATGCGCTCTGGCCGGGTGAAGCCGAGCTGATGCTGGGCGGAGAGCGGCTCAGAGTGAGCCGGGAATGGTTGCAGGCGCGCTGGCAGCAGGACTATACCCTGATGTGGCGTCCGCCGATGGGGGAAAGCACCAGCATACGTTATGGTCAGCAAGGCGGCCGTGTGGCCTGGCTGGACAGACAGCTTAACCGTTTACTGGGTGAGCCGGGCATGGCCAGCAGAGACTTTGATCAAGCTGTGCTTGAGAAGCTGCGTCGTTTTCAGCAGGCTCAGGGCTTGTATGCCGACGGGATTGCCGGACCCATGACGCTGATGGTGCTGGATACCGCGTTGTCGCTGCCCGGGCCGACACTGCATCAAGAGTACCGCACCGATGGTGATGCCGTTAACGGCAGCCACCCGATGTCATTTCTGCCGTTTCCTAAGTTAACCACAGAGGCCTTGCCTGCACCGGGTTTACCCTTGTACGGCAATGCAGAGCGCAGTGCTTTTGAAGCCGGGCGGTCGCTGTATGACCCAGCTGGTGAGCAGCCCTCGGGCACAACAACCAGTGATACAGCTGCCATGGACACAGTAACAACGGATACCGCAGTCAGTGACAGCCAGATGAACTTCCTGGATTTGGATAAACTGGATTTGTCGGGCCTGTCTCCTGAGCTGGCCAATCGTCTGCATCAGGCGATTGCCGCTACTGATCAGGCCGATACACCGGCCTTGGTTGATCCCAGATCCGTCACTGCGGCCGTGGTGAAAGAAAAGCCGCACGTGGCCGAAGAGGTGATGACGGTTGCTGATCTGCCTCAGAGCGTTCAGGCGCGATTACCGGCAATCAATCTGCAGACCCATATCTACTCATCCAGTGCGAACAGTCGCTGGGTTAAGGTGAATAACCGCGAGGCTTATGAAGGCGACGAAGTTGCCCCAGGTGTGAGGCTGGAGAAGATTGAACCGCGTAAGGTCATTCTGGATTTTGAGCATATCCGCTTTGAGATGGCGGCATTGTCTCAGTGGCCGTCAGGGTAAGGCTCACAAACGACGTCAGTCAGTGGAAAGCCTGACAGACGGAAACAAAAAAGGCAGCTCAGCTGCCTTTTTTGTTTTTGAAATGGCTATTGGCGAATCAGGCCCAGCCATTATTGCGTTTTTTACGACGTGGGATCAGGTGAGGCAGTACCAGACCAAACAACAGTCCTCCACCTGCAACCATGCCGCCGTAGGTAAACCATCTCATCAGCAGATCGTCTGCCTGGGTATCCAGTTTAGCGCGCAGTTCACGGATTTCAGACTGGGACGTCGACAGCTGGTCATTCAGCTTGGTGTTTCGCTCTTCCAGATCGGTGATCTGCTCAGTACGGTTCTCCAGTGAAGACTGAAGCGTCGCATTGCGTTCATCGCTGGACTGCTTGGCGTTGGCCAGTGCTTTTTTTACTTCGGTCAGTTCTTTTTCTAATTTTGGCAGGCGTTCTTTCAGGCCAACCTGATTAGATATGAAATCACTTTTGACCCAGCCCGTGCGGCCGCGGTCGTCAACCACTTTACTGAAACCCGATTCTTTGTTGACTTCCAACAGGGTTACTTTCGTGCCAGCGTCTACGCTGCCCATAATTTTGAATTGCGTACTTGGCCCGCGATGCATGTAAGTAAACAGGTCATCGGAGATGTAACGCACCTGCTGAGCGTGTACCTGAGCTGTCATCAGAACGGTGATAGCGGCAAAAACTAAGCGGATAAGTTGCTTCACTCTGGGATCCTTGAAGGAGCTTGATTAATCGATGGAGCACAGATACTAAGAATTTTGCGGCGATGGCGCAAGAGGAGAGGGAGGCATAGCCTCCCTCTTTTGACCTTGTGCTACTTTTTTGTAAAGTTTACGGAAGACTGACAAAAATCAGCCAAAAGCCGCTTGCATTACATAGAAGAAAATGACTGCTAGCAGGGCGCCTGCTGGCAGGGTAACGATCCAAGATGCCACGATGTTACGAACAACACCCATGTTCAGGGCGGCAATACCGCGGGCAAAGCCTACACCCAGTACTGCACCTACCAGGGTTTGTGTGGTAGAGATAGGCAAACCTGTGCCCGACGCCAGTACCACGGTCGACGCGGTAGCCAGCTGTGCTGCAAAGCCGCGGCTCGGTGTCAGCTCAGTAATCCCTGTGCCCACAGTTGCCATGACTTTGTGACCCATGGTCGCCAGACCCACGACTATACCCAAACCACCCAATGGCAGAATCCACCAGGCAATGGCGGTTTTCTCGGACAGCTGGCCCATGTGCTCAACCGTTGATACCACAGCAGACAGAGGACCAATGGCGTTAGCCACATCGTTGGAGCCGTGTGCAAAGGCCATCGCACAAGCGGTAACGACCATCAGCAGGCTGAATACGCGCTCAACGCCCGCATAGCCGTTATGGCCCACAGTCTGCTCCGCATCGGCATAGTTGCGACGGATGTAGAGATAGCCGAATCCCATCACGATCAGTGACACCGCGATCGAAGCCAGCCAGGCTTCACCGGTCGACAGGTGCAGACCCACGTGTTTCAGGCCTTTTTTGATCGTGACCAGCGCGATGACCATAGTGGTAAGGAACATGTAAACAGGTACAAAACGCTTGGCGTTGATGAGCGGGGTATCGGTATCAAAGATCAGCCTTTGTGCACTGATAAAGATGACATAGGCAAAGATCCCTGAGATCAGCGGCGTGATAATCCAGCTGCCCACTATGCCCTGTACCGAGCCCCAGTCAACCGCTTCCGTACCAACAGATACACAGGCAAAACCTATGATGGCACCGATGATAGAGTGCGTAGTGGAGACCGGCCAGCCCATGTAGGACGCCAGCAATAGCCATGAACCTGCCGCCAGCAATGACGCCATCATGCCGTAAACCAGTATTTCAGGCTGATTGACGTAGTGAGAGGTGTCAATGACCCCTTTACGTATGGTATCTGTGACTTCACCGCCAGCCAGATAGGCGCCGGCAAATTCAAAGATCATGGCGATAATAATCGCCTGTTTGACTGTCAGCGCTTTGGAACCTACTGAGGTACCCATTGCGTTAGCCACATCATTGGCACCAATACCAATAGCCATTAGAAAGCCAAAGAGGGCCGCCACCACGATGATCATGGTGCCATAATTAGCCAGGATTTCCATTGTAAAACCTTGTTGTATTTACCGTGCTCGTTATGAGCGGGATAGCATGATTTCGAGTCGCGAACCGACACGCTGAGCCTGGTCGGCGATACCGCCAATCCATTCGAAGATCTTATACATAAACATCACATCGACGGGATTGAACTGGTCTTCGACCTTACGTAGTTGCTGGCGCAGAATAATCTGCATGCTGTCGGTATCATCTTCGATAACGTCAAGCTGATTGATCATTTCCGCCACCAGAGTCACTTCACGGCCTTTAAAGCCGGTCTCCAGCAGTTCATCCAGTTCATGGATGACACGGCTGGCCTGATTGGCAGCATCAAGGCAGCGTTGAACATAGGCAAGAAAGTCTGGATAAAAGTGCTCAGGAATGTCTAACTGACGTCCGTAGACACGACCTGCAATATCTTTGGCCAGATTTGCGAGTTTGTCCTGCTGAGTGAGGAGATCCAGCATGTCAGTCCGGTCGACTGGCATGAACAGACCACGAGGAAGCTTGAGACGGATTTCACGTTTGAGCACGTCCGCATCTTTTTCAAGCTGCGAAATCTGTTCACGATACTGTCCGGCTTTTTCCCAATCTTTGGCGTGACACGCCTCGAAAAACGGAACAAGCAATTCACAACATTCATTCACACGAGTGACATGGCGTTGCAATGGTTTGATTGGGGATTTAGCAAAGAGCCCCATAATTGTATTTACTGGCATAGCCGATCAACCTAAAGATACCTGTAATAAAGGCGAAATCTTGAGCGATGGATCAGAGCCTGTTGCCTTTGGAGTATCAACCCGAAAAGAGGCGGGTTCTATGCGTTAAAAAGGCAGAAATGGTATGGCGGAAGAGAGCTAGAGAAAGAGGGTAACGTCGCGAGCCAGAATTGTCCCCACAGCCCCATAAGGTTGAGGAGAACAAGCGCTTCTCTGCGTTACTCATCATTTATTTAGCGCACTAAACTCCATGATTCGTGCCTTGATTAGCGCTTTTTCAGCACTGGTTAGAGCAAATAGTCCAAAGGTCAACAGGCCCTATGGCGCGCATGTTAACGTATAACTTAGTACAGGGAAACACATTTTGTACGCCTATTTCTGGAGATTTCTTGCTTGCTACAGGCCGGATTAGCCAATATCCTTGGCTGGCTACCGTTTATAGGGACAATTATGGAAACCGAGATAGAACTGAAGTTTTTCGTCTCAGCGGATTTTTCGGGTCAGTTATTGCGGAAGATTGCTCAAGCCAAAATCTTGCAGCAAAGCAGTAAACGACTGGGTAACATTTACTTTGATACTCCTGAGCAAATTCTTCGTCAGCACGACATCGGCTTGCGGGTTCGCAGCATTGATGATGTTTATATTCAGACCCTTAAGACAGCCGGACGTGTTGTTGCAGGATTGCATCAGCGCCCCGAATACAATGCTGAACTCAACGGCCCGCAACCGGATTTAGCCTTACATCCGAGCGATGCCTGGCCTGAGCACTTTGATATTGCGGCTATTTCCAGCCAGATCTCACCTTTATTCTCTACCGACTTTGAGCGCCAGCAGTGGCTGATTGCCATGCCGGATGGCAGCCAGATCGAATTGGCCTTTGATCAGGGTGAGGTGCGTGCGAATGACTGCTGTGAGCCGATTTGTGAAGTGGAACTGGAGCTGAAATCCGGGCAGACCGAGGCCTTGTTCACCCTGGCTCGCGATCTGTGCGAAGAGGGTGGCATGCGGCTGGGGAACCTGAGCAAAGCGGCACGAGGCTATCGACTTGCTGCCGGGCATCAGGGGGATGACGTGCTGCCTCTGTCTTATGTGCCTCTTGCCGCGGATGTCTCGTCAGAAAATGCGTTAGTGATTGCCATGGAGCATGCGCTGGCGCACTGGCATTATCACGAGCAGATCTATGTTGAGCGTCAGGCATTGCCGGCACTGACAGAGATCAGCCATTCGATTTCCCTGATCCGCCAGACTCTGGTGGTGTATGGCAGCATGATACCTCGGCGGGCCAGCGCGCAGCTTCGTCAGGAACTGACCTGGCTTGAAGGTGAGCTTAACTGGCTGCAGGAAGCGGACGCGATACAACGCTGGCTGGCCGAAAAAGGCCACGCGCTGAAAAAACTCAATGCCCGCAAGTCTCTGGTCAAACAGCTGAAAGAACGTCAGGAAGAACTGCCAGAGCCGGATGACATTCTGCGTCTGCTCAAATCTGCCCGTTACTGTAATTTGCTGCTTAACCTGAGCAGCTGGCTGCTGAGCCGCGGATGGCAACCGTTCCTGGATGAAAAAGCCAGAGAGCGGCTGGCAGCATCGGCGAAGTCGTTTGCCGATTCGGCCTTGTCGAAAGCCTGGGAAGAGCTGGTAGAGGCCTTCAGTGAGAAGCGTGCGCTCAGCCGGGCAGATTATCTCGATCAGCAGGCAAGGCTGCTCCGTAATCTGATGGGAGGCCTGTGTTTTGCCTCTTTATATGAAGATGAGCGACGTGAAGTATTCCGCAGCCCGTGGCTGGATATTCTGCAGGGGATGGAAGACTTGCGCCAGCTTGAGCCGATTCGGGCCCTTCAGCCTGACTACGAAGATGAAGAAGATCGTAAGCAAATCGATAAATGGCTGCACCGTAAGGAAGATTCCCTGCTGCATGCGATGGATCAGAGCCGCCAGATAGGTCTGGCACAGCCACCTTACTGGCCATAATCTTTATCCCGTCAGCCAAAGCAGCTATGTACAGATAACGCCTTCTGATTCAGAAGGCGTTTTTTGTTGTTTCCTCTAAGCCCACCGGCTTGGATGGCGGTTGTGCTAGTTTTCTTTTCCTCTCTTGCCGTGCTGTGAGGAGTCAGCCAGGCGCTGTTCCAGATCATCAATGCGCTTAAGCAACTGCTCCTGATTATCCAGAATCTTTTCCCAGTGCATATGATCATGGTGCTGGGGGGAGGGCTTGTGCTTATTGGGATCTGAAACAAACGAGCTGATCAAACCGGCCACCATACCGAACAGACCAACGCCGCAGGTAATAATGACAGTCGCCAGTATTTTACCCAGAGTGGTCACCGGGTAGTGATCCCCGTAGCCCACGGTGGAGATAGTCACAAAGACCCACCAGATAGCATCATCGGCAGACTGAATATTGGCATTGGGATCGTGACTTTCAATGATAAGGATCAAGGAAGAGCCGACGGTAACCAGTACAGTGAGGATTAAAACAATGGTGGCGATGGTGGCTTCGCGCCGGTAATACAGAATGTGCTGCAAAAGCTGCTGTCCGGTGCGGATCAGACGTAAGACACGAAAGATCTGTACCAGACGCATAAAGCGTAACGGTTCAATAATGGGAATGCTGGCAAGGTAATCGGGCCAGTGTGTTTTAAGGAATGCTTTTTTGTTTTGGCTTCGCAGCAGATCAGCGGTGAGCTGGAGCCAGAATACCATACAGATCAGGGTATCTATGGTGATAAACAGTGAATAGACCCTGTCATCACGCGGAATAAAGAACAGGCTGGTGACCAGAGCCAGTGACACGAATGACAATACGAGTGCCACCAGGCTCATGGGATTCAGCTCATGTTTGACACCATCGATCTTTTTCATCATTCAATTTCAGATATTTAATACAGGCATATATGATACTCGATACCGCTGGCAAGTTGAATTTACTGGTGTTGTTGAGTGAATTGCAAGCCTGTTCTGAGCGCAGACGGCGTTTTTGTCGGTTTGCAGACAACTTATTCAATACTGGCTCCTTGCAGCCAGGCCGATGATTCGAAGCGTTCGAGGACTGAACCGCTTTAGGATCAACAGATCCTAGGACAAAGGAGATAATAATTATGGC
Source organism: Photobacterium salinisoli (assembly GCF_003614885.1). Lineage (GTDB taxonomy): Bacteria > Pseudomonadota > Gammaproteobacteria > Enterobacterales > Vibrionaceae > Photobacterium > Photobacterium salinisoli. The sequence goes on along the minus strand of NZ_QZMS01000007.1, from coordinate 2,215,854 downwards.
TGACATGGCTTTCAAACCCTGGGAAAAAGGGCTGAGTAATATCAGGCTAGTACCCAAACTCATCGTACTCATGGTATTCAGTACCCTCTTACTGGTAGGAAAACAATTGTGGGACGCCAGTATTTTCTACCAGTCAGTCATTGATATTCAGAAAGAGCAAGTCAGAGAGCAGGCGCAAAAACAAGCGGCTATGTTCAGCAGCCTCTTGTCTCAGGGCGAGCAGGGACAAGCCATGGCCCTGTCAGCGGTACAGGCTCAGGCAAGTGCAGACGGTGCGTATTACTATCTGGTCAACACTGAGAATGGGCGGGTACTGGGTCACCCTGGCGCTGAGCAGATCAAGGCATTGAACCGCTCCACCGAAAATGGCCAGCCGCTCGGCTCTGTGCTGTCTCAGTTAAGCAGTGAGCGTGCACTTACTCTGGACGGCGCAAAACGATTTGAATATGCCGTGCCTCTGGCCGGCAGCGGTCACTGGTTAGTGATTGCTTCGCAGTCTGCCGATGATGCGGACAGTTACTACAGTGCTTATATGGTACAGATAGCCTGGCAGACGGCCTTGATGATCCTGGCTTTTATGGTATTGCTGCTAGGGGCTGCCAGCTTGATGCTGCGTCAGACCGGCTATCTGGCCGATGCCATTAAGCGTCTGGCTAACCGCGATCTTTCTCAGCCGATAGTGATGAACTGTCAGGATGAATACGGCGATTTGGCGCGCGAACTGGAACGTACCCGTATCCAGCTCAAAGAAGTCATTCAGAATCAACGCAGCGTCTCGGGTGAACTGCATGAACTGGCGGATGTGATGTCAATGAGCATGCAGGAAACCAAAGAGTCAGCGCAGGAAGAGTTTCATGAGATTGACCAGCTGGCTTCTGCCATGAGTGAAATGACCTCTACTGTGCAAACCGTGGCCGAGCATGCGCGTGAAGCCTCTGGCGCGACGGAAGGGACGGCCAGACAGGCCCACCAGGGGCAGGAATTTGTGGTGAAAACGATCGCCACCATCGATCAGCTGTCCACCGATATCCGCGCCTCCGCTGAAGCCGTGACTCAGGTCGAAAACCGGGTTGAAAAAATTGGCAGCGTGATTGTCACCATTCAGGGCATTTCCGAGCAAACTAACCTGCTGGCACTCAATGCTGCCATCGAAGCGGCGCGGGCCGGTGATGCCGGACGAGGATTTGCCGTGGTGGCCGATGAAGTGCGTAACCTGGCGCAGCGCACCCAGGTGGCCACCGTTGAAATTCAGGACATGATTGGCCAGCTGCAAGACAGTGCCAAGCAGGCTGTCGGCCTGATGGAGCAAAGTGTGGTTGAGGCGGCCGAAGGGGTGGATCTGGTGACCAGCGCAGGCGGCGAACTGGATAAGATTGTCCAGCAGGTTCAGCGCATCAATGATATGAACTTCCAGATTGCGACTGCCTCTGAACAGCAAAGCGCGGTAGCGGAAGAGATGAACCAAAACCTCAATAATGTAAGGGAGTTAGTCGAAGCTTCGGTAGTCGTCGTCACAGAGCTGACAGAAACGGCAGATACCATGAAAGGTCAGTCAGCCGATTTGGAACAGAAAATTCAGGCCTTCCGCATCTGACCGATCCCGGACTGTTCTTCGCCCCATAATTACACTCAGACGCCCACCGACAGGTGGGCGTTGTTGTCGTAATCCGTTATCTTATTGCTTATACCCGAGATATCTGATCAAGCTCGGGTAGCTGACTGCGATGCTGGGCCAACAGCCCTGACTGATTGCCAAGGAATTGATATGACACACGCACTCTTGCAACACGCTGCTGAACGGGCACTGGAAAAGCTGCAGCAGGCGCACCCTGAAACGTTGGCTCTGTGGCCATCGGATTTGAACGACGAACTGAGTGCCGTGCTCGGTCTCAGTGATTTCATACAAACCTCCCTGGTGCAGGATGGCGATTTACTGTCCTGGCTGCCCCAAAACCTGGCTGTCGGGGAGCGCGCCGAGCAATACCGTTCTGAACTCAGGGAGGCCCTGTCAGCAGTGGCCGACGAAACCGTGTTGTTAAGGGAGCTGCGCGCCTTTCGTCGCCGTGAAATGGTGTGGATCGCCTGGCGCGACTTTACCGGCCGTGCCACTCTGAGCCAAAGCCTGTCGCACCTGTCCTGCCTGGCTGAAGCGCTGATCATGGAAGCTTACAACTGGCTCTATGCGCAGTGCTGTCAAGAATACGGCACCCCCACCAATGCTGACGGAGAGCCCCAGCCTATGCTGATCCTGGGTATGGGCAAGCTGGGTGGCGGCGAGCTCAATTTCTCTTCAGATATTGATTTAATTTTCACTTACCCGGAAAACGGCGAAACCCAGGGTGGACGGCGCAGCATGGCCAACGCCCAGTTTTTCACCCGTCTGGGACAAAGACTGATCAAGGCGCTGGATCAACAGACAGTCGATGGCTTTTGCTATCGGGTCGACATGCGCCTGCGCCCGTTTGGCGACAGTGGCCCACTGGTCATGAGTTACGCTGCACTGGAAGATTACTATCAGGAGCAGGGCCGTGAATGGGAACGCTATGCCATGATCAAAGCCAAAGTCATGGGTGATGAAAGCGCCCGCCATTATCAGACTCTGCGTCAGATGCTGCGTCCTTTTGTCTTCCGCCGCTATATTGATTTCAGTGCCATACAGTCACTGCGCCGGATGAAATCCATGATCAGCTCAGAGGTTCGCCGTCGCGGTCTGAGCAACAATATCAAACTCGGCCCGGGCGGGATCCGCGAGGTTGAATTTATTGCGCAATCCTTCCAGTTAATCCGTGGCGGGCGAGAGCCCAGTCTGCGGCACCGTGGCCTGCGGGAAACGCTGGATGCCGTTAACGCCCTGGGATTATTGCCGGTCGCACAGGTGCAGCATCTGGAGCTGGGGTATGCCTTTTTGCGCCGTCTGGAAAACCTGTTACAAGCCATTAATGACAAACAGACGCAGACACTGCCGGATACCGAGCTGGACAGAATACGGCTCGCCACCGCGATGGGGTGTGCGGACTGGAACGGACTGCAGCAGCAGATTCAGCAGCACATGGCAGAAATCCATCAAGTGTTCGATGAGATTATCGGGACAGATGAGGAAGACAGTCAGGACGCCGCGGCGCAGCCTTATCATGAGATGTGGACCATGATTGAGGACGAAGAGCTGGTGACCGCCATTTTGAATGATGTTGCCGCTCCGGATGCTGCCCGCCAGGCCGAAGTGCTGAGCCATATGAAAGCAGAACTGGCCAAGCGCACTATAGGGCCGAGAGGCCGTGAAGTACTGGCCCGTCTGATGCCGGAAGTGCTGGTGCGTATTGTCACCCGCGAAGATGCACCTGTGGTACTGGATCGTGTCTCCCGCCTGGTTGTCCGCATTGCCACCCGGACTACCTATCTGGAATTGCTGAGTGAACATCCCGGCGCGCTGGATCACCTGGTCAGGCTCTGTGCAGCCAGCTCCATGGTGGCAGAGCAGCTGGCTCAGTATCCCATTTTGCTCGATGAGTTACTCGACCCTCAGCACCTTTACAATCCCGTGCCTTTGGATCAGTACCAGCCTGAGCTGCAAGAGTACCTGGCGCGAATCCCGGAAGAGGACATGGAGCAGCAGATGGAAGCCATCCGCCAGTTTAAGCAGGCGCAGTTGCTGCGTATTGCGGCGGCGGACATCGCGGATGTGCTGCCCCTGATGAAAGTCAGCGATCACCTGACGTATCTGGCAGAAGCGATTATCAGTGCCGTGGTCAAGCAGGCCTGGTTACAGATGGTGGCTAAGTACGGTGAGCCGTCACATCTGGCAGAGCGCAACAGTACCGGGTTCGGTGTGATTGGTTACGGCAAGCTGGGCGGACTGGAGCTGGGCTACGGTTCTGATCTGGATCTGGTCTTTCTGCATGACTGCCCGGCAGAAGTGTACACCAATGGCGATAAAGCCATTGATGGCCGGCAGTTCTACCTGCGGCTGACGCAGCGAATCGTCCATTTGTTTTCTACCCGTACTTCATCCGGTGTTTTGTATGAGGTTGATGTCCGCTTGCGTCCGTCCGGCGCGTCTGGGTTGCTGGTCAGCCCGCTGGATGCCTTTGCGGCCTATCAGGCACAGGAAGCCTGGACCTGGGAGCATCAGGCACTGGTGCGGGCACGTATGGTGTATGGCGATCCGGCACTCAGAGCGGGTTTTGATCAGGTTAGAGCCGACATACTGTCCCGCCCGCGTGACGCCGGTGCGCTTCGTCAGGAAGTGATGGACATGCGTGAGAAAATGCGCCAGCACCTCGGCACGAAAAAACCGGGGCAGTTTGGCCTGAAACAAGATCCCGGCGGCATTACTGACATTGAATTTATCACTCAGTATCTGGTGTTACGCCATTGCGCCGACCAGCCAGCATTAACCCGCTGGTCCGACAATATTCGTTTGTTTGAAACCATGGCAGCCAAAGGGGTGCTGGAAGAGGAGCAGGCGATGGCGCTGATTCAGGCATACTGCACGCTGCGTGATGAAATTCACCGTCTGAATTTGCTTGGCCATGATGCCTATGTTGATGACAGCCAGTTTACGGCAGAGCGACATCTGGTGATGCAACTGTGGCAAACCATTTTTCAGCCAGAACCCAACACAGCACCCGAGTGTTAACCCGATGCCAGTGACATGCCCTGTCTGTATGCAGTACAGGCTTTTATGATAATATTCCGCTGTTTTTACCGTTCCGGAGAGAAGAATGAAACTGACGCTGCCTGATTATGACCAAGCCAGTGTGCTGGTTGTGGGTGATGTAATGCTGGATCGCTACTGGACTGGCCCGACGGGACGGATTTCCCCGGAAGCACCGGTACCCGTTGTGAAAGTGGACCAGATTGAAGAGCGTCCCGGCGGTGCGGCCAACGTGGCCATGAATATTGCCGCCCTGGGCGGGCACGCCCGTCTGGTTGGTCTGACAGGCATTGATGACGCTGCACGGGCGCTCAATGAAAAGCTGGCATCGCTCAAAGTACGTTGTGATTTTGTCTCCCTGCCGGATTATCCAACCATCACTAAGCTGCGCGTGATGAGCCGCGGGCAGCAACTGATCCGTCTGGATTTTGAAGAAGGTTTCCACGATGTGGATGCCGATCTGATTCTGCCACGGCTTGAACAGGCGTTGCCGAACGTGAAGGCAATGATACTGTCTGATTATGCCAAAGGGGCGCTGGAACATGTCCGCGCGATGATCGAACTGGGACGCCGTTATGGCGTGGCCGTACTGATCGACCCGAAAGGGACAGATTTCGAGCGTTATCGCGGCGCAACTATGCTGACTCCCAACCTGACTGAATTCGAAGCAGTTGCCGGCAAAGCGAAAACCGATGAAGAGCTGGTGGAGAAAGGGCTGGCGCTGATCGAGAAGTTTGATCTGGATGCCTTGCTGGTCACGCGTAGCGAGCATGGCATGACATTGCTGCAGAAAGGGCAGGAACCACTGCACATGCCCACACAGGCCAAAGAGGTTTACGATGTCACCGGTGCCGGCGATACCGTGATCTCGGTACTGGCGGCCTCTCTGTCAGCCGGTAAATCCCTGTCTGATGCCTGCAAACTGGCTAACGCCGCTGCTGGCGTCGTGGTCGGCAAGCTGGGCACATCAACACTCTCGACGATTGAGCTGACCAATGCAGTGCATGGCAGCCAGGACAGTGGTTTTGGGGTAATGGCCGAAAGCCAGCTCAAACAAGCAGTACTGGCGGCCAAGGCCCGCGGCGAAAAAGTGGTGATGACCAATGGTTGTTTTGACATCTTGCATGCCGGGCACGTCGCTTATCTGAATGAAGCCGCCAAGCTGGGTGATCGTCTGATTGTGGCGGTGAACGCTGACAGTTCAGTACGGGCATTGAAAGGTGCCGGGCGTCCGGTGAACCCTGAGGATCGCCGTATGGCCGTACTTGCAGGACTGGCCGCGGTGGACTGGGTTGTGCCGTTCAAAGAAGATACGCCTCAGCGCCTGATCAGTGAGATCCTGCCTGATCTGCTGGTGAAAGGCGGTGATTATAAACCAGAGCAAATTGCCGGCGGTCAGGAAGTGATTGCCAACGGCGGTGAAGTACGAGTGCTGAACTTTGAAGACGGCTGTTCGACCACAGAAATTATCGAAGCGATTCGCGGCGGTAAAGGCTGACAGGCTGTTCTGCGGCCACTGCTACTGAAGCTAAAGTGACAAAGTGACAAAGTGAGCCTAACCCATAAAAAAAGCGCCTGTCGGCGCTTTTTTTATTTCAGGACATGATGGCGGTGTTATTTTTTTGCCGGAATCAGGCCTGTGTTGACATCCAGAATGTCCTGCTCACTGAGCGAGCCGACAGCCTGCTTGAGCTGCAGCTGGCTGATGATGTAATCGTAGCGGGCAGTGGCCAGCTGACGGTTGGCATCATACAAACGGCGGGTGGCGTCCAGAACGTCGACAATAGTACGGGTACCCACATCAAAGCCGGCTTCGGTGGCTTCCAGGGCTGAACGGGCTGAGATCACCGATTGCTGATAAGCCTTCAGAGCGCCGATAGATGCATTGATGTTGTTATAGAAAGCCCGCACATTCTTGACGACACCGCGGTAGGTTTCTTCCAGTGTTTCACTGGAGGAGACGTAAGCGTATTGGGCCTGTTTCACTTCAGAGGTTACCCGGCCACCCGTGTAAACCGGCAGGTTGAGGTTAATGCCTGCAGAAATGGTGCCTTCATCGCTGCTTTGGCCTTGCTGCATGTCGTTGTAGCTGTAACCGGCATCAAAGCTCAGTGTCGGCAAATGACCGGATTCAGCCAGTGCAATACGGTCGCGCGAGACGTCCTGGGCAATACGGGCACTCAGCAGTGTCAGGTTTTCGTTTTCTGCATTTTCAAGCAAAGTACGAACTGTGTTGTTCGGGCTGCTGGCAGAGAAGCGCTGGGTATCCAGGACAGAAAGGTTTTTATGTGCCTGACCTGTGATTTCACGCAGTTCTTCATAGCTGTTGGTCAGGGCGTTTTCTTTCAGGATTTCATCAGCCAGAACGCTGTCATATTGAGCCTGCGCATCGTGCACGTCAGTTATGGCGGACAGGCCGACTTCAAAACGCTGTTTGGTTTGCTCCAGCTGACGGCCAACGGCTGCTTTTTCGGCACGAACGAACTCTAAATCGTCCATCGCACGTAATACTGAGAAGTAAGCGGTGGATACACGCAAAATCAGGTTTTGCTGAGCAACGGCATAGGTGGCATCGCTTTGACGGGCTTGCTTCTCGCTGATATCAAGGTTGACCCAGCTGGCGCGATTATACAGCGACTGGCTCAGGCTCAGGCCACCGGTAAACCCTTCATCATCATAGTCCAGGCGTGAGGCCTGCAATCCGGCAGTCAGATTGATTTGAGGCAATAGTGTACTGCGGGATGAATTAATCGCTTCGAAAGCGGTATCTTTATCAGCCGCGGCCCGTAGCAGCTGAGGGTCGTTCTGTTTGGCTTGTTCATAGATATCGGCAAGATCGTCAGCCATGGCAAATGGGCTGAGGCTACCCAGTGCTAAGCCTAGATAAAGCGGAAGCAATTTTTTCATGAATGCTTTTTCCTGGTCCTGACAAAATAATGTGCAATGTTCAGTTTACCTGATGATACCTTGCTTGAAACTGATCAATTGTGATTTTTTTGTGCAAATTTAACAAAAGAACATGCTGTTTATTGAAGGAAATTGCAATCTATTTGTACAAATGTCGCAACGCTAGTGGTTGATTTCCATCAGTGAGCAGCAAAAATTCACTTGTAAGAAGTAATATTGTACCAGTTTAACATTAGTCGCCAGATCTCGGGTGTTCATTTTTGGACTGGATTAAATATTACTGCAACATTTATCAAAAAAGTTGAGTTCACCCATTGCGTCATAATAGTGATGAATGAAAAAATGCCGTTTTGGTTTACTGTGACCCCAAGTGAGCCTGAGCGATAATCGTGAAAGTCCCATGACATGGAGATGACTGATGTCTGACTTGTCCAAAAATAATCCGGGAGTGCTCGGCGCGATGGATGTCGACGTAGAGCATGAAGAAGCGCTCTATCAGGGGTTCTTCAGTCTGAAGGCATTCCGTTTCCGTCACCGCTTGTTTGCCGGCGGCTGGAGCCAGACTCTGACCCGGGAACTGCTGGACCGCGGCCATGCGGCGGCCCTGCTGCCGTACGATCCTGTGCGTGATCAGGTGGTGCTGGTGGAGCAGTTCCGCATTGGTGCCCTGGTGGGTGATTGCCAGCCCTGGCAGCTGGAAATTGTGGCTGGGATCATTGAGCCGGGCGAAAACCCGGAACAGGTGGTCAGCCGGGAAGCGGTGGAAGAAGCGGGTATCCAGGTAGATCAGCTTGTCCATATCACCCGCTATCTGTCCAGTTCAGGCGGGTGTTCGGAAACCCTGAGCGTCTATGCCGGTTGTGTCGATAGCCGCCTGGCAGCCGGTATTCACGGGCTTGACGACGAAGGTGAAGATATCAAGGTGCATGTGGTCAGCCGTGAAGAGGCGTATGATTGGGTGGTGTCTGGTAAAATAGAAAATGCGGCCAGCATCATTGCGCTACAATGGTTGCAATTACACTATCACCAACTGCAGGCCGATTGGGTTAAGGACGAGAAGTGAACAGAAGGTACACGGTCGATCTCGCGGGTATCATGCGTTTGTATGAAACCAACTATGCGAAGTTGCTTCCATTACTGCCAAAAAGTGAAGCGGTAGGGGAGGAGTGTGCCTATCAGGTCGGCGGCCATGATTATAAGCTCAGGATATTGGAATCAACCCGCTACACTACGCTGATTCAGCTGCAAATGGAAACCGATGCAGGCTTGCCTGATTATCTGGTGCCTACCTTCAAAGTGCGTCTGTATCATGACGCCAGGGTGGCAGAAGTGTGTTCTATTCAGCAGATTTCACGTTTGAAGCCAAGGTATGATTACCCCAATATGCGGATGCACCAAAAAGATGAAAAACATCAGGTTAATCGCTTTTTGGGAGATTGGCTGGCTTACTGCCTGAAGAACGGTCTCAGTAAGCAATCGGTTTATTAACGATTTCATTCAACAAGGTTTTGACGTTTTGCAGACCTATTCTCTGCCGCAGGATAATTCAGATAGTGTACTTTTGCTGCAACTGACCGACACCCATTTATTTGCGGATGACAAAGGCAGCCTGCTGGGTGTAGCAACAAAAGACAGCTTTCATGCCGTACTCGAAGAAGTGGCGGCTCAGCTACGCCCGTTTCATGCCATTATTGCAACGGGTGATATCTCGCAGGATCACACGCCGGCCTCCTATCAGCGTTTTGCCGATGGGATCGGGCGCTGGGTGCAGCCCTGCTTCTGGCTGCCCGGCAATCACGACTATCAACCCAGCATGAAAAGTGTGTTGCCTTCACCGCAAATCAAGGCCTGTGATCAGGTGCTGGCCGGTGAGCGTTGGCAGGTCATTTTGCTTGACAGTCAGGTGGTAGGCGTACCGCACGGTGAATTAAGCCGGGATCAGCTTCAGATGCTGGATCAGGCGCTGGCTGCCCATCCTGATCGCCATGCGCTGGTGCTACTGCACCATCATCCGCTGGCTGCCGGCAGCCGCTGGCTGGATCAGCATCAGCTGAAAAATCATCAGGCTTTCTGGCAGGTGGTCTCTGAGTATCCTCAGGTGAAAGCCGTATTGTGCGGTCATATTCACCAGGAGCTGGATGTGCTGCATCAGGGGGTTCGGGTGCTGGCCACGCCGTCGACCTGTATTCAGTTCAAACCTGACTCCAACGATTTTGCCCTGGATCAGTCCAATCCCGGATGGCGATGGCTGAGCCTGCAAGCGAACGGCGAGATTGAGACCAAAGTCGAGCGGGTACGCCAACGTAGCTTCACTCCTCAGTTTGACGCTGCAGGTTACTGATGAAATCTTTGCTGCTTTATCTGCACGGTTTCAACAGCTCGCCGCAATCGATGAAAGCCCGCCTCATGGCAGAATACTGCCAGGCGAACCGGCCTGATATCCGGCTTGAGATCCCACAATTACCTTCTTACCCGAGCCAGGCAGCGCAGTCTATTGATACATTAGTGACTGAGTTAAAGCCGACATATCGCATTGGCCTGGTGGGCAGCTCGCTGGGCGGCTATCTGGCTACCTGGCTGAGCCAGCGGCATCGCCTGCCTGCTGTGCTGGTCAACCCGGCGGTGAAACCTTTTGAGTTGCTGGCAGATTATCTGGGTGAGCAGGTCAATCCGTATACGCAAGAGAAGTACGCTTTGTCGCCGGTTCATATGGACGAGCTGAAAGTGCTTGAGATTCCTGAGCTGGATCAGCCGGATTTACTGTGGTTATTGCAACAGGAAGGTGATGAAGTACTGGACTACCGTCAGGCGGTGGAAAAGTATGCAGCCTGTCGTCAGACGGTAGAACCGAACGGCGATCACAGTTTTATTGGATTTAATCGTTATCCCGCCGATATTGTCCGCTTTTTAGGTTTATAACTGTTTCGCAGCCTGCTTTCGGGCACGGCATTGTTTAATGACTCGTATTAGCCTCAGCTTGACATCAAGGCTGAGGTTACTGACTATTGTGGCAACATTTTCTCGTAACTTTCCGAATCTATGACAGACCAAAGCTATAACGCTGGAGCCATTGAGGTTCTGAACGGCCTAGAGCCGGTTCGACGTCGCCCAGGCATGTATACCGACACGGCGCGGCCAAACCACCTGGGTCAGGAAGTCATCGACAACAGTGTCGATGAAGCCCTGGCTGGCCATGCCAGGAAAGTCGAAGTGATCCTGCACGAAGATCAGTCGCTTGAGGTGATTGATGACGGCCGGGGTATGCCTGTGGATATTCACCCGGAAGAAGGGGTATCCGGGGTTGAGCTGATCCTGTGTAAACTTCATGCAGGCGGCAAATTTTCTAACAAAAACTACCAGTTCTCAGGCGGCTTGCACGGGGTCGGGATCTCTGTAGTGAATGCGCTCTCTAAGCGCGTTGAAGTCACGGTCAAGCGTGACGGGCAGGTGTATCAGATTGCTTTTGAACACGGCGATAAAGTCAGTGAACTCGAAGTCATTGATACCTGCGGCCGCCGCGCCAAAGGGACGCGTGTCCATTTCTGGCCGGATGGTAAGTATTTCGACAGCCCGAAATTTTCCGTCAGCCGTCTGAAAAGCGTGCTGAAAGCCAAAGCCGTATTGTGCCCTGGCCTGGAAATTGTTTTCACCGACAAATTAGCTAACGAAACCCTGCGCTGGTGCTACGAAGATGGCCTGAAAGATTACCTGTTTGAAGGCGTCAAGGGCTATACCCTGCTGCCGGAATCCCCCTTTACCGGGGTTTTTGCCGGGCAGACCGAAGCGGCCGACTGGGCCGTGGTCTGGTTGCCGGAAGGCGGTGAATTAATCACTGAAAGCTATGTCAACCTGATCCCAACGGCACAGGGGGGTACACATGTTAATGGTCTGCGCCAGGGCTTGCTCGATGCGATGCGGGAATTCTGTGAATTCCGAAACCTGCTGCCGCGTGGCGTGAAGCTGACGGCTGACGATATCTGGGAGCGCTGTGCCTATGTGCTGTCGGTGAAAATGCAGGACCCGCAGTTTGCCGGCCAGACCAAAGAACGCTTGTCATCCCGCCAGTGCGCGGCATTTGTCTCGGGCGTGGTCAAAGATGCGTTCAGCCTGTGGCTGAATGAGCGTCCGCAAATTGCCGAACAGCTGGCGGAATTGTGCATTGCCAACGCCCATCGGCGGATGCGGGCCAGCAAGAAAGTGGTGCGTAAAAAAGTCACCAGTGGCCCGGCGCTGCCTGGCAAATTAGCCGACTGTTCGCAGCAGGATCTCAGCCGAACCGAACTGTTTCTGGTGGAAGGTGACTCAGCCGGCGGATCGGCCAAACAGGCTCGTGATCGTGTGTTTCAGGCGATCATGCCGTTGCGCGGTAAGATTCTGAACACCTGGGAAGTGTCGGCGGATCAGGTACTGGCCTCACAGGAAGTACATGATATTTCTGTGGCCCTGGGGATCGATCCGGACAGTGATGATCTGAGCGGGCTGCGCTACGGTAAGATTTGTGTGCTGGCTGATGCCGACTCGGATGGTCTGCATATCGCCACCTTGTTATGTGCGCTGTTCATGAAGCATTTTGAAGCCTTGGTACGAGCCGGCCACGTCTATATCGCCATGCCGCCTTTGTACCGGATTGATCTGGGGAAAGAAGTGTATTACGCCCTGGACGAGGCGGAAAAAGAAGGCATCCTCGATCGCCTCAGCGGTAAACGCGGCAAAGTGAATGTGCAGCGCTTTAAAGGTCTGGGTGAGATGAACCCGATGCAGCTGCGTGAAACCACTATGGATCCCAATACGCGCCGTTTGGTGCAACTGACAGTGGATGATGACGAGCAGACGCTGCAGATGATGGATATGCTGCTGGGTAAAAAGCGTGCTGAAGACCGCCGTAGCTGGCTGCAAAGCAAGGGTGATCTGGCCGACGTGGAAGTCTGAGCCACGCCAATTGATGATTTCCGCCTGCCGGTCAGACCGGCAGGTATCAGGACAACACGGATTTAGCCACCATGACTGATGTCTCAATGGAAGGTATCGAGCAGCTTCCGCTGCGCAAGTTTACTGAAGATGCCTATCTGAATTACTCCATGTACGTAATCATGGACCGGGCCCTGCCGTTTATCGGCGATGGCCTGAAACCGGTACAACGCCGGATTATTTACGCTATGTCAGAGCTGGGCCTGAGCGCCACAGCCAAATACAAAAAATCGGCCCGTACGGTCGGTGACGTACTGGGTAAGTACCATCCACACGGCGATTCGGCCTGTTATGAAGCTATGGTACTGATGGCGCAGCCTTTCTCGTACCGTTATCCGCTGGTTGACGGTCAGGGAAACTGGGGTGCCCCGGATGATCCGAAATCGTTCGCCGCGATGCGTTATACCGAATCGCGCCTGTCCCGTTTCTCTGAAATCCTGCTGAGTGAGCTGGGCCAGGGCACGGTGGAATGGGGGCTGAACTTCGACGGCACCATGAAAGAGCCGACTATGCTGCCAGCCCGGCTGCCGCATATTTTGCTCAATGGGGTAACAGGAATCGCCGTTGGTATGGCGACAGATATTCCGCCGCATAACGCCCGTGAAGTGGCCAATGCCGTGGTGCACCTGATCGAGAATCCGCAGGCGGATCTGGATGCCATGATGGAATTCGTCAAAGGCCCGGATTACCCGACGGAAGCGGAGATCACCTCTTCCAGTGAGGATCTGAAAAGAATTTACCGTACCGGTAAAGGCAGCGTGAAGATGCGTGCTGTGTGGTCGAAGGACAACGGCGAAATCATTATCACCGCATTGCCGCATCAGGTGTCCGGCTCCAAGTTGCTGGAGCAGATTGCCGGTATGATGCGCGCCAAGAAGCTGCCGCTGGTGGAAGATTTGCGTGATGAGTCGGATCATGAGAATCCGACCCGAATTGTTATCGTGCCGCGTTCCAACCGGGTCGATGCCGAGCAGTTGATGGAGCATCTCTTTGCCTCAACTGATTTAGAAAAGAGCTTCCGGGTTAACCTCAACATGCTGGGGCTGGATGGCCGTCCTCAGGTCAAAGGCCTGGTGACTATTTTGTCGGAATGGCTGGTCTACCGTCGCGAAACTGTGCGCCGCCGTTTGCAGCACCGTCTGGATAAAGTGCTGGCGCGCCTGCACATTCTTGAAGGTTTACTGGCGGCTTATCTCAATATCGACGAAGTGATTGAGATTATCCGCACGGAAGACGATCCGAAAGCCGAGCTGATCAGCCGCTTCGGGCTGAGTGCGACACAGGCCGAAGCCATTCTTGAGATCAAATTACGCCAGTTAGCCAAGCTGGAAGAGATCAAGATCCGCGGCGAGCAGGATGAGTTGAGCAAGGAGCGTGAGAAGCTGGAACAGCTGCTGGGCTCTGAGCGACGCATGAACACTTTGCTGAAGAAAGAAATTCTGGCCGATGCCGAGACATACGGTGATGAGCGCCGCTCGCCGCTGGTTGAGCGAGCAGAAGCCAAGGCGATGACTGAGCGTGATTTGCTGCCAAGCGAAGCCATTACTGTGGTGCTGTCCGATAAAGGCTGGATCCGTCACGCCAAAGGGCATGAGGTGGATCCGAGCAGCCTGAACTTTAAGTCTGGCGACAGTTACCTGAGCCATGCCCGCGGTAAGAGTAATCAGCCTGCGATCTTTATCGGCAGCGATGGCCGCAGCTATGCACTGGAATCTCATACACTGCCCTCGGCAAGGAGCCAGGGTGAACCTGTGACCGGCCGTCTCAATATCACGGCCGGCAGCAGCGTGCGTCAGGTGCTGATGTCTGAGGAGGAGCAATACTGGCTGATGGCCTCTGATGCCGGTTATGGTTTTGTCTGCAAGGCCAGCGACATGATCTCCAAGAACCGCAATGGTAAGGCCTTGCTGTCGGTACCGGCGGAATGTGAAGTGATGCCGCCTCAGCCCATCTCGGATCTGAGCAAAGATCAGGTGCTGGCGATCACCAATGAAGGCCGTATGCTGATCTTCCCGATCCAGGATCTGCCGCAACTGGGTAAAGGCAAGGGCAACAAGATTATCAACATTCCTTCAGCCAGAGCCAAAGCCAGGGAAGAGTTTTTGTCTCACTTGCTGGTCTTACCGGCAGGCAGTGAGCTTACCCTGTACGCAGGTAAGCGTAAGCTGGGCCTGAAAGTGTCGGATCTTGAGAATTTCTATGGTGAGCGTGGCAGAAGGGGCACTATGCTGCCTCGCGGTCTGCAGCGGGTCACCAGTTATGAAATTACTTATCCGGATCAGAATGAAGATAGCTGATTGCCATTCCCCGTCAGCGTATTAGACAAAATAAGCCTCGTTCAGAGGCTTATTTTATTTGCGCTATACCGAACGAAAATGGCGTCAGGATCAAACAAAAAAGCCGAGAGAAGGGTGTAATTTCCCTTTGACTGAGTATACTAGCGCACGCTTGTACGCTGAGGAGAATCTGATGATTGCTGTATTACGACTGTTGGCATTGACGCTGTTTGCCATCGTCATGTTTGTGTTTGGCTGTGGTTACTGCCTGTTAAGCCCGCGTAACCCGAAACACGTCCACACTATTGCGCTGTATTTCGCGAAAATGTCACGCATTCTGGGGATTAAACTGGAATTGCGCGTGGCAGACGCCGCGCGGGAAGTCGGCCCGAGTGTCCATATTGGTAATCATCAGAATAACTATGATCTGTTTACGATTTCAGGTGCCGTGCTGCCGCGTACTGTGACTGTCGGCAAGAAAAGCCTGCTGTGGATGCCGTTATTTGGTCAGCTATACTGGCTGACAGGTAATATTCTGATTGACCGCGCCAATCGCAGTAAAGCGATGGGCACTATCAGTCAGGTAGTAGAGAAAATCAAAGAACGTAATGTCTCGGTCTGGATGTTCCCGGAAGGGACGCGTTCTCGTGGCCGGGGCCTGTTGCCTTTTAAAACCGGTGCCTTTCATGCCGCTATCAGTGCCGGTGTGCCTGTGGTACCTATTGTGTGCAGCTCCACCGACAAGGTGAAATTTAATCGCTGGGACAACGGCGTGGTGATTGTTGAAGTGATGCCGCCTGTTTCAACAGAAGGCATGACCAAAGAGGATGTCCGCGAGTTGTCAGAACGCTGTCGCTATCTGATGGCGGCTAAGCTGGATGATCTGAACGCCGAAGCGCAGGCCCGCTCAGCAAAATAACAGTGCTGGGATTGCGTCGAATTGTCAGGAAGGCAGGCCATCAGGGCCTGTCTTTGTTTTCAGGGCGGTACGCCCTTTGCTGTCAGAGTGGTGAGTGATGAGCCGGGAATATGTGATATTAGTCAATCAGGCCGGTGAGCACCTGGGGCTGGCGGAAAAAATGCAGGCTCACCGTGACGGCAGTCTGCACCTTGCATTCTCTGTCCTGCTTTACCGCCGGACGGAATCCGGCCTTGAATTTTTACTGCAACAGCGAGCACTAACCAAGTATCACAGCGGTGGTTTATGGACCAACACCTGCTGCTCGCATCCTCGTGACGGTGAGAGTCTGCAGCAGGCTGCGATACGCCGGCTGAGCGAGGAAATGGGGATACGCGGGGTGGCGCAGTTTGAGCAGGTCGCCCGCTTTATTTACCGGGCTGAACTGGATAATGATTTGACAGAACACGAACTGGATTATGTCCTGGTGGCGGAAGCCTCAGAGCTGAACATAGTCCCGAACCCGCAAGAGGTCATGGCCTGTCGCTGGTGGCCACAAGCGGAGTTAAGCGCTTGTCTGGACAGCAATCCGGAACGGTTTACGGCCTGGTTCAGTCAGGTGTATCACAAGGTGCTGGCATCACTCAGATAACAAAAAAGACGGGATAACCCCGTCTTTTTTGTGTCGTGCATTATGCAGGGAAGCCTCAGGCTTTGCGTACCGCAATGGCTTCAATTTCGATTTTGACATCTTTTGGCAGACGAGCCACTTCCACACAAGAGCGCGCCGGGTAGGAGGCGTGGTTTTCATCAAAGAAATTGCCGTACACTTCATTGACTGTGCCAAAATCGTTCAGATCCTTCACAAACACCGTCATTTTCACGATATCCGCCACTTTCAGACCTGAAGATTCGACCACCGCTTTGACGTTCTCCAGCGACTGGCGAGCCTGAGCGGCGATATCTTCCGGCACTTCTCCCGTTACCGGGTTGACCGGGATCTGGCCCGAAGTCAGAACCATGTTACCGAGATCAACACCCTGAACGTATGGGCCGATAGCGGCAGGTGCTTTGTCTGTGTGCAGTACTTGAGTCATGTTTGATCCTTTTTGGCTTCAACAGAAATGCTTACGGCCTCTAGTGTGCAATGCCTTGACGAACAGGTCAAAAGGTTTGCTAACGGAACGTGGGATCATTGCTCAGGTTTTGGATGGCCTCGGCTGGCGAACGGCTGCTATCGGGTTTTCCTTCCTGATAGAGAGTCGTCGAACTGTGCTGCAGGGCCACGTCATTACTGTTTTCATCCGGCGGCGGGAACGACCCGGACACTGGCGTTGCATAGCTGGTGAGCGGGGCGGCAAGCGGTGTCAGGCCGTTGCCACTGTGATGCTGGTTACCGGGCAGGCCCAGCGAAGCGGGCACGTCAGTACTGCGGTTCAGGCGATTAACATAAGGCGAGACCTGGGCGCTGGCCAGCGCTGGGCTGGCGGATACAGGGCGTATACCCAGCTCCTGCAGCCAGTCAAAAATCAGTGTGGCAGGGACAAACTGGCTGTATCGCGCAGCCGGGCGCAGGTTGGCGAGATCTTCCGGGTTATCGACGATGGCCACGGTAATACCGACGATTTCACCGGCGTCATTGAACACTGGGCCGCCGCTCATGCCTGACATGACCGGCGCATCACTCAGTGAATACAGACAGTTAGTGTTGGTATCTATCACATCCTGCAGATATTTTCCTTTGCCCTCTATGCTGGTCCCGAGCAGAGAGTGGCCCTGATGGACCACGGGCTGATCCGGAAAAATTAAGCCCCAGGTAGGGATCTGAGCAGAGTCAGTACGGATCAGCGCCAGATCGCACAGCGGATGATAGATCACATCCCGGTTCCAGGAATAGCGCGCAACATGTTTGGCCGTCACCTGCAAATGCGGGGTAACAGGAACAGCCGAGCCAAATCCGCCCAGCAAAATGGGCACCCCGATAATAACTTGCTGGTTGGCCATATGTTTCGGTGCATCAAAGACGTCACCATTTGTCATCACACAGCCGGACAGGGCCAGGCCGGCCAGTATGGCAGGCCGAACGGATAACAGGGGCCAGAGATAACGATGACAAAACTGCGCACAGATACTCATGCTATGTTCTCGTTGTTGGTCACACTTTCTTTTACAGAACGGGTTGACCACCGTTCTGTACGGATTTCTCTACAGAGTGGCGTTCTGGCTGCCAAAGGGGCCAAAAGCGGCACTTTTCCTGAGTCTAGAGACGGTGTGGGCGAAAGTATGTTGTCTAACTGAGAATGGCCGGACTGAGGCAGAAAAGGGGCAAGAAACGTGAAAGCCGGCTCAGGGCTGAGTCGGCTTTCTTATTTTTGTCACAGGCGGTTTTTCGGTATGAATACCGAAATATCAGTGATAATCGGTCACTATGTCGCGCGCGAACACTTTCTCACAGTATTTGCACTTCAGGCGGACTTCATCATGTTTGGTGACTACCCTGAAACTGCTGTCGACAGGCTCGTTGTGGGTAATGCAGTTTGAATTCGGGCATTTGAAGACAGCATTAATCTGTGAAGGCAGCGACAGGGTGAGCTTTTTCACTACTTTATAATCTTCAATCTGGTTGACTGTTGCCTTGGGGGCGTAGAGCGCCAGCTGGTTAGCCAGTTCCTCATTCAGAAACACATTTTCGATTTTGATTAAATCTTTGGTTCCCTGTGCCGAGGAAGGCAGATTGAGGCCAATCGTGACTTTTTCTTCGGCCTGATGCAGTTGGAACAAGCGCAGCACCTTGATACCGACATTGGCAGGGATGTGGTCAATGACAGTACCGTTCTTAATGGCTTCGACCTGAAGTTGGGACTCTTTTGTCATGGGGAATTCTCCTGCTTAAATGTCTTGATTAAGTACCAGTGCCAGCAGCGCCTGCCGGGCATAGACGCCATTTTCCGCCTGCTGGAAATAATAAGCGTGCGGGGTTTTGTCTACATCCGTGGTGATTTCATCAACACGTGGCAGCGGGTGCAGTACTTTGAGGTTTTCACGGGCATGGGCCAGCATGTCAGCACTCAGGATATAAGCCGCTTTCATGTGCGCATACTCGGATTCGTCAAAGCGCTCTTTTTGCACCCGGGTCATATACAGCACGTCCAGCTCGGGGATCACTTCTTCCATCTGGGTGTGCAGGCTGTACTTAATACCGGCTTCATCCAGCTCCTCGCAGATGTAATCCGGCATTGCCAGTGCTTCCGGAGCGATGAAGTAAAAACGGATGTTGTTGAACTTCGACAGTGCCTGGGTCAGCGAATGCACCGTGCGGCCGTATTTCAGATCGCCGACAAAAGCGACATTGAGGTTGTCCAGGCGGCCTTGTGTTTCAGCGATACTGAACAAATCCAGCAGGGTTTGGGTTGGGTGCTGGTTGGCGCCGTCACCGGCATTAATCACTGGCACTTTGCCAGAGAATTCTGACGCCAGACGGGCGGCACCTTCTTGCGGATGGCGCATGACGAACGCATCCACGTAAGATGTGATGACCTGAACGGAGTCTATCAGGGTCTCGCCTTTTTTCGCCAGTGAGGTATTGCCACCATTATCGAAGCCAATCACGCTGCCGCCTAAACGCTGAATCGCCGTTTCAAAAGAAAGGCGGGTGCGGGTAGAAGGCTCAAAGAAACAACTGGCAATCACTTTGTGCTTGAGCAGTTCAGGATTCGGCTGTTTCTTCAGCTGGGCCGCGGTGTCAACGATCAGCTCGAGTTCGCTGCGGCTAAGCTCGGGGATAGAAATAATGTGCTTATGATATAGCGAATTCGCCATGGCGCTTTTCCCTCTTTTGGTCTGGAACAGGTAGCTTTGGGTCTGTCTTGGCTATCGTACAGGCAAAAAAAAGCCCCCTGAGATCAGGAGGCTTTCGGATGACGATCCGGAGTAACAAAAACGGCACGGCACACCGTTAATCGGCGGCGTCGCAGCACAACTGTGATCGCGGATTGGGCCATTTTTGGTACTCACTAGACAAATTGCGGAGGATTATACCGCCATTTCTCTATGGCGCAAGCGTTTGCCTGCACCTAACCTGGCCCTGATGCTGACCAATGTCAGGGTTACTGGCCTAAGGTGGCCACCATCACAGCTTTAATGGTGTGCATCCGGTTTTCGGCCTGATCGAAGACGATAGAGTGGGCAGACTCGAAGACCTCTTCGGTCACTTCCAGGCCCGATAGGCCATATTTTTCGGCTACCTCTTTACCTACAGTGGTTTCATCGTTGTGAAACGCTGGCAGGCAGTGCATGAATTTCACATTGGGATTGCCGGTTGCCTTGAGTGTCGAGGCGTTAACCTGGTACGGCAGCATGGTTTTAACCCGCTCATCCCAGGCCGACTGTGCTTCGCCCATGGACACCCAGACGTCGGTATACAGATAATCACAGCCTTGCACGCCTTCCTGCACCGACTCGGTCAGGGTAATGCGGGCACCGGTCTCACTGGCAATCTCCAGACACTGGGTGACCAGTTCCTCTTCCGGCCAGTAGTCCTTGGGCGCAACCAGCCGGATATCCATCCCCATTTTGGCCGCGCCGACCATCAGGGAATTGCCCATGTTGTTGCGGGCATCACCCAGATAGGCAAATTTAATATCTTGTAATTGCTTGCCCGGGCTGTGCTCCTGCATGGTCAGAAAATCGGCCAGGATCTGAGTAGGGTGGAACTCATCGGTCAGGCCGTTCCAGACCGGCACACCGGCATACTGGCCCAGCTCTTCAACCACAGACTGGCCATAACCCCGGTACTGGATACCGTCATACATACGGCCAAGCACGCGCGCGGTATCTTTCATGGATTCCTTGTGGCCGATCTGGCTGCCGGACGGACCTAAATAAGACACACGGGCCCCCTGATCAAAGGCCGCGACTTCAAAGGCGCATCGGGTACGGGTGGAGGACTTTTCGAAAATCAGGGCGATGTTCTTACCGCTCAGGCGCGGCTGCTCATAACCACCGTATTTGGCTTTTTTCAGTTCTGCGGAAAGCGACAACAGATGCCCGATTTCGCGTGGGGTGAAATCCAGCAGCTTGAGAAAATTCCGGTTGCGCAGATTAAATGCCATATCTCGTCCTCGTGTTCATGACTTCAGCGAACACTGATCGCTGCGTTATGTGTGAAAATGGAGTATTTATGAATAATTACCCATAAAATATGAAATTATATATACCTGTGTCAATCGCAAAACCCGAGAGAAAGGCGGGAAAAATCGTCTGCTGCATCAGAAAAGCAGCATTGTGGCTTTCACTGAACAGAATGTGGGGCGGGAAATCGCGACTGAGGATGGAAATTCGCGGGGATCCGTGCCATATTGGCGGCCAATTTCATACATACTAGTGTGGCTGGTGCCCCTATTTGGAGAGACCTTATGTCTTACGCAGAATTGATTGAAGAGCAGAAGGAAGAGACTCGCGAGATCATTGAGTCCCTGCTGGAAGATGGCAGTGATCCGGATGCGCTGTATTCGATTGAACACCATTTTTCTGCTGATTCATTTGCTCAGCTGGAAGGTGCCGCTGCTGAAGCCTTCAAGATGGGCTTTGAAGTGATGGATGCCGAAGAGCTGGAGCTGGATGAAGAAGACGGTGGCGGTACTGTCGTTTGCTTCGATGCAGTGATGGAGTCAGCCCTGGACGCAGAGCTGATCGATGAGCAGGTACTCAGGCTGGTAGAGCTGGCGCAGAAGTACAACATCGATTACGACGGCTGGGGAACTTACTTCGAGTCTGGTGAAGACGACGAAGAGTAATTCTCTTCGATGATTGTTTAGATTTCACTTCCTTCAGGGTCCAAAAAACTGACCTGAATTCAATGAATCCCCCGACTGTCGGGGGATTTTTTTATCTGTTGCTTCTGATTTACCATGCACATCAGGCATTGAAAATTGCGCTGGCTTCAGTGGTCCCGATCGACGTTTACAGGCTGAGGTTACGCTCGAAATGGACGATATCCACATCCGGCTTTAACGTATAGAGCTGCGCCAGTCGGCCACCGGATTTCACTTTTTCATCGAGAGCTTCAAACATACCGCTGGCCTCGATTCGTCTGACCAGGCTCTTACGTTGGATGGGCTTGGCAATGATCGCTTCAATGGCCGATTTGAGCTGTCCGATGGTGAACTGTTCCGGCAGGCAGTAAACTGGGATCATCGAATACAGAGCCTTGTGCTGTAGGCGCTCTTTGGCTTTTTCGATGATGTGCTTGTGATCAAATGCGACAGCGAGATCGGGCAGTTCATTGAGATCCACCCACTTGACGTCATCGACTGCATCGATTTGTGTCGCAGCGTGTTGCGGGGATATTAAGGCGTAATACACCAGCGTCACGCTGAATCCTCTCGGATCGCGGTTGATCCCTGAAAATGCCTGCAACTGCTCCAGATATTGTGGTGCTACGCTGGTTTTCTCTTTGATTTTTCTTAGCGCACTCATATCGGTATTGTCGTCTGAATCGACATCCACAAATCCGCCCGGCAATCCCCAACGCCCCTGAAAAGGGGCGTTCGCCCGCTTCACCAGCAGCACTTTCAGGCTGCCCTGCAAAATTGTAAACAGCACGCTGTCCACCGTGAACAGTGGGTTTTTGTATTGGTTTAAATCGTAATCAAGCGCCATGACAATCTTATTTTGTGTCTTTTCGACACAATAACGAAATCTTGATACTCAGGCAAATGAAGAGGATTCATACATGAGGAAAAGATTAATTGTGTCTCACGGACATAAAGTTATTGATGGGTGAGATTTGGTTTGATATCTTGTTTGTGTCTTAGAGACATTATTTGTGAGGGGATATGAAAGTCATCAGTTATGAATACGCTGGAAATACAAAAGAGTTGGCATATGAAGCCTTTACATTTTCCGGGGGAGAAGAACATATCCGTTTCAATCCATCGGATTTCGCTCAAAGCGAAAAAGTTAAGGTGATAGCCAGAGTCACGAACTCCTCACAGGTAATGCGTCTGTTGATGGCCGTTGATGCATTAAAAAGACTGTGTATGGAACGGATATCAATTGAATTGCTAATCCCGTATTTTCCGTATGCACGTCAGGACCGGGTCTGTGTCGCAGGTGAAGCGCTGGGCGCAAAAGTCATGGCCTCACTGATCAATTCGCTCAACCTGAATAAAGTCACCGTGTGGGATGCCCATAGTGAGGTGGTACCTGCTTTACTGGATCGTGTTGAAAATATTGCGCAGGTGAACCTGATTGAGCAGTTTCCCGCTTTGCGTGAGCAACTGAGCAGCGGTGCGCTGACTTTGGTGTCGCCGGATGCTGGTGCCAGCAAAAAAACAATCAAAATCGCGGAGCACTTTGGCGGAGAGCCTGAAGTGATTCAGGCGCAGAAAGTCCGAGATCTGAAAACCGGATACATCCTTCAAACCTTAGTGCTGGGTGAGGTCAGCGGAAAAGACGTGCTGATCGCCGATGATATCTGCGATGGAGGCAGAACCTTCATTGAGTTGGCGAAAGTGCTGAAAGCACAAGGGGCAAAGTCGATTGCTCTCTATGTGACCCACGGAATTTTTTCTCAGGGGCTGGCCGTTTTTGCTGGCCTGATCGACATCATTTACACCACGAATTCTTGCCGTGACAAAGCGGACTTTATCCCGCACAACGACGTGCAACTTGAAATGATTGAACTTTAAGGAGGAGTCCCCATGACCATTAACGCAGCAAGCATGCAGAAAGATGTTTATAAAGAATTTCACAGCCGTGCCTATCACCCGGATGTCACTGAAGTGTATGCGAACTATACGTCCCGCAGCGGCAAGTTAAGCAATGTAGAAAATAACGATAAAGTGGTCTTTGTCGGGCTGCAATACTTTATCAAAAGTTATTTGCAGGAAGAATGGCAGGCCTTCTTTGTGGCAGACAAAGAGAGCGCAGTAGCAAACCACAGGCGGGTGATGAGTGCCATGCTGGGCTACCCCGTGGATGTCAGCTATCTGGAAGCTTTGCACGACCTGGGCTACCTGCCGTTAAGAGTGAAAGCTTTACCGGAAGGCACCTTAGTGCCTTATCAGGTTCCGCCTATCACTATTGTGAATACCAAGCCCGGCTTTGAATGGCTTACTAATATGATTGAGACCGTTCTCAGCTGCGAAAATTGGCCGATTCAAACCAGTGCCACCACTTCTGTGGCGTACCTGAAAGTCTTCCGGGAGTTTGCGGAAAAAACCGGGTTACCAGCGGATATTGTGCCATTTCAGGGCCATGACTTTAGCTTTCGCGGCATGTTCGGGAAACACGCGGCGGCGATGAGCGGTTTTGGTCACCTGGCATCGGGTTTGGTGGGAACAGACACCATTCCGGCGGTACTCTTCGCAGAAAAATACTATGGCGCGAATGTGGACGAAGAGCTGGTGGGGTGCTCGGTCGATGCGACGGAACACTCGGTCACCTGCTCATGGATCCTCGAAGGGGAAATTGAGTTTTTCCGTTACCTGATGCGTGAGCAATCACCGACGGGAATTCTCAGCGTGGTGTCAGACACCTGGGACTTCTGGAAGCTGGTCACGGAATATCTGCCACTGCTCAAAGAAGAGATTATGGCTCGCAATGGTACGGTAGTTATTCGTCCGGACTCTGGCGATCCGGTGAAAATTCTGACCGGATATCGTTTGTCGCCTGTGTCTGAATACAGTGGACTTTTCAACTCACAACATGAAGCCGAGCAAGCGGCAGTAGGCGAAGGGTTCGAAGCCTATCGCTGGCAGGGGGAGTACTACGGGTGTGTCGAGGGCGAAACACAACGGCTTGAATTATGTGAAGTTAAGGGGTTAATTGAGTGCCTGTGGGGTACTTTTGGTGGCACATTCACCGACAAAGGCTACAAATTGCTGGATGAACATATCGGTGCCATTTATGGCGATGCGATAACGCTGACCCGGCAGCGTCAAATTCTGCAGCGACTCATGGATAAAGGGTTCGCCTCCAAAGTGGTGTTGGGGATTGGCTCATTCAGCTATCAATATGTCACGCGGGATACCCATGGCTCAGCAGTAAAAGCTACGAGTGTGGTTAAAGGCAATCAGCGGATTGCTATTTTCAAAGAGCCCAAAACCGACAGCAACAAGCGCTCGGCAAAAGGCTTACTCAAAGTGGATCGCGTCGATGGCGAACTGGTGTGCTTTGACAACGTGACCGAAGCCGAGGAGCAGCAAGGATTATTGCAGGTTGTTTTTGAAGACGGACAATTGGTGAAAGAGACGACACTTCGTGAGATCCGGGGGCTGATCAGCACGCAGATTTAAAGGACGTTTGGTTTTATCCATGATTGAAAAGCTGGCATGGCCAGCTTTTTTTAATAAAGGCACAACGTGAATCCTAGCTGATTTTTGAGCAGGGAAATGGAATCAAGGTTTGATAAAAAGAGTTAAAGTGGGTTGAAGTTAATTAAACGAGTTGCACTCAACTTTCAGAGCCGATTATCTTGTTGATTTTATTATTACAAAATAATCGATAAGGACTGTGGTTCATGAATCATAAAATAACATGTGATGTTGAGCTAAGGAAATTCCTCAGAATTTTATTAAAACACATTATTTTTATTTTTTTATCTTCCGGTGTTTACTGGATATTGGCAATGCCAAAAATAATGCAATATACCTACTCTCAAACAAAGATCGGATCATTTAAGTTTGATTATCATGTGACATCATATGATATTTTAAAATATGTTCTGTTTCTTGGGGTTGTTCTTTTTATTTGGTTTGCTATCGCTTCTCTATCGATAGCGTCCTTTTTCTATTCATCACTCGCATTGATTTTATGTATTCCGGTTTTGTATTACAAATGTATACAAATCAATGTGGCTGGTAAGAGTTTAAATTCTCAGCGTTTCAATTTCTCTGGATCTATGTTGGGTGTATACTTTCTATTTTTACATCCAAAAGTAGTTTTCTTTTTATTTTTGGGGTGTGGTTTCATATACTCGAGTTTTCAAGTTCAACAAACAAATGAAAGTCTCAGATATGGTCTATATGGCTGTGCTATCCTGTCTATGTTACTGCTGATTGTCGTTTTCGTGTTGGGAAAATCACGTTATATTATCAATCATTACGAGTACGGTAATTATTGCCTGAAAACGACAATCTCTGAAAGAGAAATTATTCAATCAATGATCAGTGCATTCGTCTCAGTGAAATATTTTTTTGTAGCGATTGCCCTGAGTGGGATAATTTATTGGATGTCTGGTGATTCTTTTTGGAAGAGCTTAGCATTAGTATTATCGTTCATTACAATGCTGTTATTTATCATTTCATATGCAGCAGAGTACCGATATCATTATTTTGATAAAATACAAGTGGAAGGGGTTGATGAATTTAAATTTGTTTCGACGGCAAGTGGATGGCATATTTTTCTTCACTGGTTCAGTTGTTTATATACTTTCATTTTTACATTAGGGCTTGCGATGCCCTGGTTGTTCGTGAGCCGACATAAGTTTTACTTTGAACACATTATGATCGTCGGAGATTTAAGGCCGATTGAAAGCGCTTGTGTATCCGCACTTCAGGTTGAAAAGGCAGGCTGAGGAAAAGAGAATCGGATGTCTGCGCAATGTCAATGCTGCCGCCTCTTGGCAGCATTGGCTGAAAGTGTGTCTCACCTGCCGTGTCAAAACCACTTCACCATCCGGATTTCACAGGCGTCGTGACCTGTGTTGCCCATAGGCTTTTGGGTATGCTGAAAACCTAACGATTCATACAGCGCGATGGCTTCGACCAGATTGGCGGTGGTTTCCAGATAGCAGGCGCGATAGCCCTGTTCTCGGGCAAATCGCAGGGCCTTGACGGCAAGCTTACGCGCCAGACCCAAGCCACGTAACTCAGGCAGGAAATACATTTTCTGCAGCTCGCAGATGTTTTCTTCACCTGCCAGCCGGGCAATACCGCCGCCGCCGAGCACCCGGTGACGATGTTCAATCACCCAGTAAGCATGTCCTTCTGGCTGATAAACCTCACTCATGCTGTCTAGGGTGGGATCGGCCACGCCATACCCTTTGTCTGCTGTCAGTCCGTATTCAGCAGAGACTTTTCGGATCACGGCCGCAATTGATGCATTGTCCAATGGCGTCAGCGGACGAATCTCATAGTTTTGCTGCCTGCCCGCCATCACCATGGCTTTGCGGTACCGTTCCAGACTCTTACCTAACTGTTCGATTTCATCCGTGTCCATTTGCGCCAGAAAACCATCAACCTGCTGATTGAGTCTCTGGTGCAGTTCAGCCAGTCTGGATTGGCCTGCTGCGGTCAGGCTGGCAATCTGGCTGCGTTTATCATCAGGGTGGGGATGGCTGATGATCAGCCCGCTGTTGCTCAGCACTGCCAGTGTGCGGCTGGCGTTGGATTTATCTACATTGAGCAAGGCAGCCATATCGTTGACCGTGCAGGGGTTCGCTTCCAGTTCAATCAGGGCATGGGCCTGAACCGGGGTGAGATCCATGTTGCCACACTGGCTGTCGAGCATGCCGAGCTGGCGCACAAGCTGACGGGATAACTGGCGGAGTGTTTGGGCATCCATGTTGCTTTATCCATATTGTTGTGGTTTGCAACTAAATGTAATTGCGAACCACAACTATGTCAACAGGAAGCAAGTTAATGGATGATCGAGTGATGCTGGCAGGATAATACAGCGGTTTTGTGCTGGCTTTGCTCCTTGCGTTGCCAGACAGTTTCATGTGCCAGATAAGCCAGCGTATTGATCGACGGTTCAATCAGTGCCATCACGCCACCTACCATCCAGCTGCCGCTCAGCAAGTACGCCACACTGAAGGCCACACTGAAGTGGATCACCGCAAAACTCACGGTTTTATTAGCAGGTTTGCCAAAGCGGGACTGTTTCAGTACCGGCCATTGCCAGGCTTTCTCATGAAAATAAAAAGCTACCGTGTTGACCATAGGCTCAATCATGGCGATCAAGCTGCCCAGGATAATATCACCCGTCAGTAAGTAGGCAATACTGAAGGCTACGGTAAAGTGAATGGCAGCAAAGCTGAGTGTCTTTTTCATGGTAAAACCCTCTGTTGATGTTCTCAGTATGGGGGTTAGCAGACAATCAGTAAAAGCGTTTGATTCTATCCAACCAATAGATAAATCCTATGGTTTGATATTAATAAACATGAATAATGACTTATCGTCGCTTTATGATTAAGAGCACTGTTACAGAACCAAACAGTGAGCAATAACTTTATGCTGTCAGTTGCATTTGGTTGGTTTATATTGAATACACACTTTTTCCAGCAATGGGGCTGGATTTCTCACATTTTTTGCGAAGACTTAGGACAAAACAATGGAAAACAAGGTTAGGTTTCACGGCCAGGGAGGCGAATTTTTCGGTATCTGGATCGTGAATATTCTGCTCTCTGTCGTCACACTTGGGATTTATTCTGCCTGGGCGAAAGTCCGCACCAAGAAATATTTTTACGGTAACACTGAGCTGGCCGGGGATCGATTTGATTATCATGCGACCCCGAAGCAGATCCTGATTGGCCGTGTCATTGCCGCTGTTTGTGTGCTGGTGTGGTTTACCGCCAGCCATTTCATGCCGCTTTTCTCCCTTGTACTGATGCTGGCTTTTTTGGGCGTGTATCCATTGCTGGCCCGCAATAATGCCCGTTTTGATGCCCGCATGAGCAGCTACCGTAATGTGCGCTTTAACTTTAACGGCTCGGTGAAAGGCGCGTATTGGGCCATGCTGGGGTGTGGTTTGGTTTCCATGATCCCGCTGGTGATCCTGTTTGTGATCACTGCGATGGTGTTTGAAAAATCGCTCGTTGCCGGCGGGCTGTTTGTGTTCCTGTCTGTTGCGGCATATCTGTATGTGTTTGCCAATATCACGGCCGCCATCACCCGCTATTTTGCCAATGGCTACCAGTATGGTGATCGTCAGTTCAGTGCCGAGATAGGCACAGGTTTTTTTGTGAAAACCACAGTGCTGGCGTCTTTGCTCGGGTTGGGGTTGTTTGTGGCGCTGATTGGCTTGTTTGTGCTGGTGGCTGGCGTGGGGGCAGTGTCATCGATTGCCAGCGGACAGCTTGATAATCTGCAAGGCGGTGCACTCTGGCCTTTCCTGGCAATATTTATCGTCTACTCAGGTATGTTGCTGGTGATGGTTGCCGTATCGGCATTTGTGAAAGCCCGCACCCGCAATTACACCTTTGCTCAGCTGAAAGCGGCCGGTGAGCCAGAGTATGGCTTTTCCTCTTCGCTGCGAACCCCTGCGTTTGTCTGGCTGATTGTGTCGAATATCCTGATGCAGCTGGTGACACTGGGGCTGGCTCGTCCCTGGGCAATGGTGCGTACCCAGCGTTACCTCGCCGATAACACGGCTGTTATCGGTGATTTGTCTCTGCTCAACGTGACGGGAGAGGCCTTCGAAGGCAGTGCGGCTATTGCTGACGAAGTGGCTCAGGCCTTTGATATCGGAGTGGGTATTGGATGATCATCAAAGGCTTCTGCCACCCGCCGCTCAGCTCTGAGCGGCGAGAAGCTGAGCTCGACTGCAGTCAGACGGGTCAGGTGACATTGCGCTGCGGCGAGCATGTCATCATAGCTTCCGTGGCCGAGCTGGAGATATCGCCGCCATTGGGCGTCTTGCCTGCCAGCATTGGTTTTGCTGATGGCTGGCAGTTTAAAGCGGTTCAGGATAATGAGCTGGCTGAGTGGGTTAGCCACAATACGCTTCAACCGCAACGCTGGGTACACCGGCTGGAGCGAAACTGGCTGGCAATCGTGGCCAGCGTGGCACTGGTTGTGGTATTGGGGCTGAGTGTTTACCGCTACGGTATTCCGGCGGCCAGTCATGCGCTCACGCGTTTGCTGCCGCAGGCCGTGCCTGTGTATTTGGGCGAGCATGTCCTGGAGACGCTGGACGAGCATATGCTGTCGCCTTCTCAGCTTGAGGCTCAGGAGCAGTGGCAGATACAGGACAGGTTTGCCTTATTGCAGGACAACCTGCCGCCGCTGCCTTTTGAGCTTAACATAGTGTTTCGCTCCTGGCCCTATGGCCCGAATGCGTTTGCCCTGAGCGATGGTACTGTAGTCGTGCTGGATTCGCTGGTGGAAATGGCTACCACATCTGCCGAACTGGACAGTATTTTGCTGCATGAAGTCGGGCATGTGTATCATCAGCATGTGATGGAGTCTGTGGTGCAATCGGCGCTGATTTCTGTGGCCACGGCACTGATTGTCGGTGACAGCTCTGGAATGGCGGATATGCTGACCAGTACTGGGGTATTCGTTGCTTCCAGCGGATATTCCCGGGATGCCGAGCGTGAAGCGGACCAGTTTGCGGCCGAGCAGATGCTGAAAAACTATGGCACCACAGAACCGATGGCCGCCATGTTTAACCGTTTTATGGAACACTATGGCGACAGCGAGTTACCCGAATGGCTGCAAAGTCACCCCGAACTGGAGCAACGGATTCAGGCCTTGAAATAGTATCCATCCGATTCAGGTCGGAGATTTGGCTTAAAATTGTGGCATAAAAAAGCGACCGGTATCGGTCGCTTTTTTTTTTGTCTGAGCAAACGGACATCGCTTACAGCGCCGCGATGGTCGCTTTCTGCTCTTCCAGTTTGATCAGGGTTTCTTTGTAACCTTCCAGCTTCTCGCGCTCTTTGGCCACGACGGCTTCCGGGGCTTTTGCCACGAAGCCTTCATTGCCCAGTTTGCCTGCGATGCGCTTGATTTCACCCTGTGTCTTGGCCATTTCTTTGTCCAGACGCGCCAGCTCGGCATCTTTGTCGATCAGGCCAGCCATCGGGATCATCAGGGTAGACTTACCAACCAGCGCGGTGGCGCAGGCTGGAGTTTCTTCACCCGCTGCCAGTACACGCAGACTGTCCAGTTTCGCCAGCGCCACCAGAACGGCCTGGTTTTGCTGCAGGCGGGCCGCCTCTTTGTCATCGGCAGCTTTGAGCATCACATCCAGGCCTTTGCTTGGTGCGATGTCGTACTCGGCACGCAGGTTACGGATGCTGGTGATGAATTGCTTCACCCACTCAATGTCAGCCAGGGCGTCCGCATTGAAGTTGGCATCATCATACTGAGGCAGTGCCTGAGTCATGATGGTGTCGCCTTCAACACCTTTCACCAGTGGTTTGACGCTCTGCCAGATGGTTTCCGTGATGTACGGGATCACAGGGTGGGCCAGACGCAGGGTCTTCTCCAGCACCGTGATCAGGGTACGACGGGTTGCACGCTGCTGCGCTTCGCTGCCTTTCCACAGCACTGGCTTGGTCAGCTCCAGATACCAGTCACAGAACTGGTTCCAGATGAACTCGTAAATCGTGTTGGCGGCCATGTCCAGACGGAAGTTGTCAATGTGGGCATTAAACTCTTTCGCGGCCAGCTCGAACTGCGACTCGATCCACTTGTCTGCCAGTGAGTATTCCAGCTCGGCGCCTTCAGCAAAACCGCAATCCTGATCTTCGGTGTTCATCAGCACGTAGCGGCTGGCGTTCCACAGTTTATTACAGAAGTTACGGTAACCTTCCAGACGTTTCATGTCCCAGTTGATGTCACGGCCGGTAGACGCCATGGCAGCCAGGGTGAAACGCAGGGCATCGGTGCCGTAAGGTTCAATGCCGTTTTCGAACGTCTTGCGGGTATTTTTTTCGATCTTCGCTGCCAGTTGCGGCTGCATCATGTTGCCGGTACGTTTCTGTACCAGAGACTCCAGATCGATACCGTCGATCATGTCGATCGGATCCAGCACGTTCCCTTTTGACTTCGACATCTTGTCGCCGTTTTCGTCGCGGATCAGGCCGGTGACATAAACGGTTTTGAACGGGACCTGTGCTTTGCCGTCTTCGTCTTTGCAGAAGTGCATGGTCATCATGATCATGCGGGCAACCCAGAAGAAGATGATGTCGAAACCTGTCACCAGTACATCTGACGGGTGGAAGACTTTCAGGTCGTCAGTCTGCTCAGGCCAGCCCTGGGTGCCAAAGGTCCACAGCGCCGAGGAGAACCAGGTGTCCAGCACGTCGTCGTCTTGTTTCAGTACCACGACAGGCGCCAGGCTGTATTTTTCACGGACTTCTTCTTCGGTGCGGCCCACATAGACTTTGCCATCGTTGTCGTACCAGGCCGGGATGCGGTGGCCCCACCACAGCTGACGGGAAATACACCAGTCCTGCACATCACGCATCCAGGAGAAGTACATGTTCTCGTACTGCTTAGGCACGAATTTGATATCGCCGTCTTCAACCGCTTTCACCGCCGGTGCAGCCAGCGGGGCGGTACGCACGTACCATTGGTCGGTCAGCATTGGCTCTATCACCACGCCGCCACGGTCGCCATAAGGGACGGTCAGGTCGTGATCTTTGATTTCATCCAGCAGACCCAGCTGATCGAATTCGGCCACGATGGCTTTACGTGCTTCGAATCGTTCCATGCCCTGGTAGGCAGCCGGAATGTCGGTGCTGTAGGCATCTGTGGGTTCACCGTTGCTGTTAAATACTTCCGCTTCGTTGCGGATGTTGGCATCGAAGGTCAGGATGTTGATCATCGGCAGGCTGTGACGTTTACCGACTTCGTAGTCGTTAAAATCGTGTGCCGGGGTGATCTTCACACAACCTGTGCCTTTTTCCATGTCAGCGTGCTCGTCACCCACGATAGGAATGCGACGATTCACGATAGGCAGCAGAATGTGTTTGCCGATCAGATCCTGGTAACGCGGGTCTTCCGGGTTCACCGCCACGCCGGTATCACCCAGCATGGTTTCAGGGCGGGTAGTGGCAACGACTATGTAGTCTTTACCGTCTGCGGTTTTGACACCGTCGGCCAGCGGGTAGCGGAAGTGCCACATGTGGCCCTTCTTGTCTTTGTTCTCAACTTCCAGATCAGAAATGGCGGTGTGCAGTTTAGGATCCCAGTTGACCAGGCGCTTGCCACGGTAGATCAGATCGTCTTCATACAGACGAACGAAGACTTCACGCACAGCGTTAGAGAGACCTTCGTCCATAGTGAAACGTTCGCGATCCCAGTCTACAGAGGCGCCCAGACGGCGCAGCTGCTTGGTGATGTTGCCGCCGGATTCGCCTTTCCATTCCCAGATCTTATCGATGAAGGCATCACGACCGTAATCGTGCTTGGTTTTGCCTTCTTCTGCGGCGATCTTACGCTCCACAACCATCTGAGTCGCGATACCCGCGTGGTCAGTACCGACCTGCCACAGGGTGTTTTTCCCTTTCATGCGCTCACAGCGGATCAGGGTATCCATGATGGAATCCTGGAATGCGTGGCCCATGTGCAGGCTGCCCGTGACGTTTGGCGGTGGGATCATGATGCTGTAAGCATCTTTCGTCGTGTCACCGTGAGGCTTGAAGTAACCTGCCTCTTCCCAGCGCTTGTACAGCGCTTGTTCAATCGATTGTGGGTTGTATGTCTTTTCCATAGCGCTCTTGATGGATCTAGGTGGAATTAGGGCGATTCAGGCGCAGGTGTGGTCTGCAATTGAATGCCTGCCAACCGGTACGCTTTATAGCGTTCGCGGGCCTGCTGCTTGAGTTTTTCATCGCAAGGCACGAAGTCTACCACTTGTGCAAAGGTCACGGCAAAATTTGGTGCATCCTGACTGAGATTGATCAGTATTGCCCGGCGACCGCTGTGTCGCAGGCCGGGCCAGCCGATTTCAACCGGAGAGCCCTGTCTGGGGCCTTCTCCAATCAGGTTGTGGGGCACGAAGTTGTCGGGATCTTGCTGCCAGAGGTATTCGTCCAGCCATTCGGCCTGCTCACGGGTTTCCGCCAGCAGAAATACAGACTGGCCTTGCTGATACCACCATGCTGCTTGCTGACCGGCCAGTTTCAGCCTCGCCTCTGGTGCGGCGTCGTCAATGATATAAAAGGTAGCATGGCTCATAATGCTTTATCCGAAAAAAGGGGCCGGCTGGCCCCTCTGTCGATGATGGTTAATCGAGGTTTTCCAGCCCGGCCCGGTTGAGCAGGAACTGGACCAGCAAAGGTACCGGACGTCCGGTGGCGCCTTTGTTTTTGCCGCCTGTCCAGGCCGTCCCGGCGATGTCGAGGTGCGCCCAGTTATACTTCTTGGTGAAGCGCGACAGGAAGCAACCTGCGGTAATGGTACCCGCGCCCGGTGTGCCTATGTTGGCCAGATCTGCAAACGGACTCGCCAGCTGTTCCTGGTATTCATCGTTCATTGGCAGACGCCATGCACGGTCACCAGCCTGCTCAGAGGCGTTGACCAGCTCATGCGCCAGCGGGTTATGGTTAGCCATCAGGCCACTGATGTGATTGCCCAAAGCCACCACACAGGCACCGGTCAGGGTGGCGACGTCAATCACGCACTCAGGCTCAAAGCGCTCAACGTAAGTCAGCGCGTCACACAATACCAGGCGACCTTCGGCGTCGGTGTTGAGCACTTCCACGGTTTGCCCTGACATAGTGGTCAGAATGTCACCCGGACGGTACGCATTACCACCCGGCATGTTTTCACAGCCTGCCAGCACGCCGATCACATTGATGGGCAGATTCAGTTTCGCCAGTGAGCGCATTGCACCGAATACGGTAGCCGCGCCGCACATGTCGTATTTCATTTCGTCCATATTGGCTGACGGCTTGATGGAAATACCGCCTGAGTCAAACGTCAACCCTTTACCGACCAGCACCAACGGCTTGGCATTCGGATCCGGGTGACCTTTGTACTCAATGATCGACATCATGGCTTCATTTTTAGAGCCCTGGCCCACGGCCAGATACGAGGTCATGCCCAGCTCTTTCATTTCCTGCTCGCCAATGATCTTGGTGCTGACGGTGTCGAAGTCATCAGCCAGTCGGCGGGCCTGAGAGGCCAGGTAGGCTGGGTTAGCCACGTTGGGCGGCATATTACCCAAATCTTTCGCCGCGCGGACACCGGAGGCGATGGCCAGACCATGGCTGATCGCGCGCTCACCCAGTGACAGCTCGCGGCGTGTCGGTACATTGAACACCAGCTTGCGCAGCGGGCGGCGGGTTTCCGGCTTGGTGCTCTTGAACTGGTTAAAGGTGTATAGACTGTCTTTGGTGGTCTCAACGGCCTGACGGACTTTCCAGTAAGTATCACGGCCTTTAACGTGCAGTTCAGTCAGGAAGCAGACGGCTTCCATTGACCCGGTTTCATTCAGCGTGCTAATAGTTTGCTTAATAATTTGTTTGTACTGGCGTTCATCCAGCTCACGCTCTTTACCACAGCCAACGAGCAGAACACGCTCGGAAAGAACGTTCGGGACATGGTGAAGCAACAGCATCTGGCCAGGTTTTCCTTCCAGATCACCACGACGCAGCAGGGAACTTATGTAACCCTCGCTGATCTTATCCAGTTGTTCAGCAATTGGAGAGAGGCGGCGTGGTTCAAAGACGCCAACGACGATACAGGCACTGCGCTGTTTCTCGGGGCTACCACTTTTTACACTGAACTCCATGCGTACTCCTACATCCTATAAAGACAATTAGGGCTAAATGTTAGATAATGCCGCACTTACTTGTTGGTTCTTGAATTCAGGTTAAGATCAAAGTGCAGGCTGACAGTTAGCCGAAAGATAAAAAAATAACTGATTTACCGGAAAATTATAGTGATTCCAGCAAAAAAACAAGTTTTCTATGGGTATATAACGCGTGATTATTGTTCGTTATTTGACACGTGAGACAATCAAGAGCCAGGTCGCGGTCCTTTTTGTATTGTTTCTTATCTTTATCAGTCAGAAGTTTATCCGCATTCTGGCTGATGCGACAGACGGATCCATTCCTGGTGATCTGGTCCTGACCCTGATGGGGCTTTATATGCCCTCGATGGCGATGCTGATGCTGCCGCTGAGTTTATATATTGGGATCCTGCTCACTTTTGGACGATTATATGCCGAAAGTGAAATCACGGTAATGAATGCAACCGGTATCGGGAATACTTTCCTGATCCGGGCAGCATTGTGGCTGGCGATTATCACAGGGGCAATTGCGGCATTCAATGCGCTGTGGCTGGCTCCCTGGAGTGCCGAAAAAGAAACCCAGGTCATGGAAAAGGTGGAAGCCGATTCTGGGCTGGATCTGCTGGTGAAAGGCCAGTTTCAGGGCGCGCCGGATGGCCGAGGCGTGGTCTTTGTTGATGACATTACCGACAAGGGCGGCAAACTGCATCGCGTCTTTGTGGCGCAACCAACCGCCAGTGACACATTGCGTCCCAGTGTAATGTTTGCCAACAGCGGCACTGTGGATGTGCTCAAAGATGGCCGGCAAGTTCTCGATCTGCAGGACGGCGTCCGTTATGAGGGGCTGCCAACCCGTCTGGACTATTCCATTACGGATTTTGATAATTATCAGGCAGTGATCGGCCAGCGCGCGATCAAAGAAAAAGACCGTGACTGGGATGCGCTGCCTACCCTGGCTCTGATGCAGCGGCCAGAGCTGGCTGCGCAGGCCGAGTTTCAGTGGCGGATGTCCCTGGTGCTCTGTATTCCGTTACTGACTATGGTGGTGGTGCCATTGTCGGCGGTGAATCCGCGTCAGGGGCGCTTTGCCAAACTGGTGCCTGCAGTGCTTATCTATCTTTGTTATTTTCTGGCTATCAGCGCGGCGAAATCTGCGGTGGAAGATGGCGGACTGCCTGTCGGTGTTGGCTTGTGGAGTATTAATATTCTCATGCTGTTAGTGGCGATTGGGCTCAATAGCTGGGATTCGCTGCCAATGCGACAATTCAGAGACAAATTCCGGAGACGCGGCTGATGTTTAAAATTCTCGATTGGTACATTGGCCGTACCATTATTGCCACTTCTGCCCTGACACTGTCGACCCTGGTGGGCCTGTCAGCCATCATCAAATACGTGGAACAGCTGCGTAAAGTGGGTGACGGGACGTACGATCTCTGGAAAGCATTGCTCTTTGTGCTGCTCAGCGCGCCACGTGATATTGAAATGTTCTTCCCGATGGCGGTGTTGTTGGGAGCGCTGATCGGTCTGGGGACACTGGCATCCAGCTCAGAGCTGGTGGTTATGCAGGCTGCAGGCTTTTCCAAGCTGGACATTGGCCTGTCGGTACTGAAAACCGCGGTGCCACTGATGCTGCTGGTGATGGTGCTGGGGCAGTGGGGAGCGCCGGAGGCGCAGAAAGCGGCGCGGGAATTACGGGCGATCTGGACCTCTGGCGGTAATGTGTTTTCGGTACAGCGCGGGGTTTGGGCCAAAGATGATAACGACTTTATTTACATTGGCAGGATTCATGAGCAAACCAACCTCAACGCGATAAACATCTGGGAATTTGATGAAAAAGACGTGTTGAAAGACAGTTTGTTCGCCCGCTCTGCGACTTTTCTCGACGGAAAAGGCTGGGAGCTGAAAGATGTCACTGTGACTCACATTGGCGAAGAAAAGCAGGAAAATACCCATTTCGATACCAAAATCTGGCAGACCAGTCTGACCCCGGATAAATTGGCCGTGGTCACAGTCAAACCGGAAGAACTGGCACTCTCTGGCGTATACGATTATGTGCAGTATTTAAAAGAGACCAAGCAGGATGCATCCCGCTACGAGCTGGCTTTCTGGCGTAAAGCCCTGCAGCCGTTCTCAATCGCCGTGATGATGCTGCTGGCGCTGTCTTTTGTTTTCGGTCCGTTGCGCTCTGTGACTATGGGCGCGCGGGTACTATCCGGTGTGATCTTCGGGTTTGCGTTTTACATTTCTAATGAAGTGTTTGGCCCGCTGAGTATGGTGTACCGTTTACACCCTGTTATTGGCGCGTTGGGGCCAAGTTTAGTGTTCCTGTTTATTACCCTCTACCTGCTTCGGCGCAAGCTCTGAGTCCGGTGACAGGCTCAGATGACAGACAGACAAAAGGCGCCATTCAGGCGCCTTTTTTGTGTGCTTGATCTGTCAATCAGTTGGGTTTTGGCAGCAGTACCATTTCACACTCTGCCATCAAATCCTGCAGTGATTGTTTAGTGTGGCTGAAAGGCACCAGCAAATTGCCCAGCCCAAAGGCCGATGTCGCCATGCGGATGAGGGCTTGAGTAAAACGGATATTTGAACCATCGGTATTCTGAATGCGCAGCTTCCAGGCGCGCATACCCAGCGTCTGGCCCGCTTTACACCAGAAATAACCAAAGAAAGCGACGATGCTCCCGCCCAGATACACAGAGTATATCGGTGCAGCCACCGGGTGTCGGGTGAGGTATTCACTGGCATCGGCATAGTTGCCCAGGTTCAGCAAGCCAGTGCTGAGTAGTAAAGCGATCACGGCCATGGCCAGACCGCCAGCCAGCATTAATACTGCAGCCACCACCAGAGCGTCGTAAATCCAGGCCCCGATCCGGCGAAACAGCCCCGGGTATTGTTTGGTTTGCGTCATGTCCTTTTTCACTGTTGTTGTCATGGTTCCACCAGAAAGAGTAAAGAGGGCAGGTGCACCTGCCCCAAAAAACTGCGGCACAGTGTAGCAATAGTTCCTGGTTCAGGGTACTCAACTCGCCAGTTACCTTGTACTTGCAAGGCATAGTGTCGACTGGATTGGCAACACTATGCATGGGAAAAAGCCGGAGCGATGAAAAAAGCAGCAAACAGTGTGTCACTCTTCATAAAGTCGCTTGCACATCAACACCGTATACGTATAATGACCGCCATTGCCCGGGTGGCGAAATTGGTAGACGCAGCGGATTCAAAATCCGCCGGTGGTAACACTGTGCCGGTTCAAGTCCGGCCCCGGGCACCAACTTCAACGACAAAGCCTCGACGAAAGTCGGGGCTTTGTCGTTTCTGCCGCTCAAAAACTTACGCTCGCTTTTTTCTTGTCATCAACCTGCGAGAAGCGAGCTTAAGCCTTTTTCTCCTCAAACGTTCCGGCACATGCCAGCAAGCGTTGTAAGTCGCGTTTTCACTGTATTCCTGACCAAGATCATGGACGTGATGAGGAAGAATAATGCTAAGAATGTCGGGCCGTTATCTGGTGCTTTATGCGTGTTTGGTCGCTGTTCCGGGTGACTTTGCTTATCAGATCTATGCCAAGCAACAGGCCCTCACCCAGAATAAGGCTCCGAAACGTTTTATCGTGAACCGGTAT
Source organism: Photobacterium salinisoli (assembly GCF_003614885.1). Classification (GTDB taxonomy): domain Bacteria; phylum Pseudomonadota; class Gammaproteobacteria; order Enterobacterales; family Vibrionaceae; genus Photobacterium; species Photobacterium salinisoli. The sequence continues at coordinate 2,177,059 of NZ_QZMS01000007.1, read as the reverse complement.
CGCTGGGCTTAACGTCGCGATACTGAACAAACCCCAGAGTCAGAGCGGTGAGATTGTTCACTGTTTAAATCAATATATTTGTCCTGGTTTAGTATGAAACTAGTCTTTTATGTGTGGTTTAACAGGGAGCAATTAGATGAAAGGTTTCGGGCTGGGGTTTATCTTACTTTTGCCAGGCATAGCCCTGGCGGCGCCGCATCATCATACTGTCAAGATGACCTATGTCGGTGGCGCGTATGGCGAGACAACATTAGATGTTTCCTCCGCTGATCGTGCGGAATATGAAGATGCGGGCTTTTCCATTGATGACACAGACAAAGGCTACAAATTTTTCCTGGGTCACAGGATCAATCGTTACGCGGCTGTGGAAGGATTTTTGGCCGATCTGGGGGAAGCCACACTGAGTCATCAGGATTTGGCGATATCTGCTTCTATAGAAATGGATACCTGGGGCGGGGCGGTACTGGGGATAGTGCCTTTACATCCTCAACTTGAAGCGTTTGCAAAGCTTGGGCTGCATGCTTGGGATATGAGCGCAAAAATGCAGGGTCAGACGCTGTTAGAAGATGATGGCACAGATATGCTGTATGGGATTGGTGCCAGCTATATTTACTACCCGGCCTATTCGGATGATGCCGTTTCTGTCCGTATCGAATATGAGCGCTTCGAGATGGACAAGGAGAGTGTGGATTTGTTCTCAGCGGGAATCAGCTATCATTTTTAACCTGATGTACGTTTTCTGAACCCAGGCTTGTCTGGGTTTTTTGTTTTTAAAAGTCATATCTTATTCGCTGCTTGTCAAAATAAATCATAAATTTCAATGTCTTGGTCTTTTTTCTTGTTGCTTGGTTTCAGCCAAAGATGTTTTCTCACCTTACTTTGATTTACATCAAGTAAGATGCCTCACTCCTTTTATTCCCATCACTATACTTATACCGAATCAAACCGTCGGGTGTGAATCTTCTGTGTGGAAGGAGGTGGAAAATGCGTACTGACGTTAAAAAAAGTGGTTTTCCTTCACTGCTGGATAATGATTTTGACAACTTGTTTCAGGGTTTCTTCCGGCCGGTGTTAGGCGGTGATTTTTTGAAGCAAGCCAGTCAATTGCCTGCTGTGGATATTCATGAAACTAAAGACAGTTATGTACTGACTGCCGAGTTGCCCGGATTCAGCAAAGAGGATATCCAGGTATCGTTCCACAACGGTAAATTAACTATTGCTGCTGAACATAAAGAAGAAAGCGAGAAGAAACAGGAAGGACAAGCTGTTTTGACAGAACGACGCTACGACAGCTATTCGCGCACTTTCCAGTTTGGCCAGAACATTGCCGAACACGACATTGAAGCGGCCTATCAGGATGGTGTTTTGCGTCTGGTCATGCCGAAAACGGCCACCAGTGAGCCTGAAGTACGGAAAATTGAAGTCCGTTAAGCGTGAAGGCACATTCAAACAAGAAGGTGCGGGCAGCGATGCCGGCACCTGCTTTCAGTCAGACAGGGTATATGCCCTGATATCGGAGGTCTGGACAATGAAATCTTTTGTTCTCACCGCAGTATTTGCTGCGATTGCAGGGCTGTCGGGATGTGACAGATCCAGCCAGAGTTTTAGTTTACCCCAGGGCAATGTTGATCAGGGTGAACAGGTTTTTGTGAAGTACCAATGCCTGCGTTGTCATACTATGGCCGGTTATGAAGCAGAGGCGGAGAAGCTGTCCGGTGTGATGGAAACGCCAGTAGTGCTTGGCGGACAGGTGAGCCGTATACGGACTTATCCTGAGCTGGTGACGTCTGTGATTAACCCCTCGCACAGACTCGCTGAAGGCTATGATGGGGCAGATTTTCAGGTTGATGGCCAGTCTGTGATGCCGAACTTCAATGATGTGATGACGGTGACTGAGCTGGTGAATCTGGTGTACTTTCTGGAAGAGCATTATGAGATAGAGCCGTATCCGCGCACTGAGTATGTTAGCCCCCGGTAAGGATCTGCGAACGGAATTTGCTTTACAACCTGACTGACTATAGGCGAGACTTCTCCCTGTAAATTTTATGGTCAATGTTTTGTGCTGTTTGCTGCTGAGCAGGGCGCGATAATCTGCTAACAGGTTGAAAGTAAATGATGTGGGATTCCTTTTTGGAAAAAATTGAGCTGGTTATAATGTACTTTTTGACCCACAAACTCTTGCTAAGTTTGTGTGTCATACTGCTGGTGATAGTCATTCGCCGTGTCACGATTACCCGGATTCGCGGCGAGGCTAATTTTCTCAGCGAAGATCAGCGCAAATGGATCTCGCGCACCAAAAATGGGGCTTTTACTCTATTGTTGCTGACGCTTTTCTTGCTGTGGGAGTCTGAAATCAGCAAGTTTGCGCTGTCACTGACCGCCATAGCGGTGGCCCTGGTTGTGGCATCAAAAGAAATCATTCTGTGTATTACCGGCTCCCTGCAGCGTGCCAGTTCCCGTTCGTTCCGGATTGGCGACTGGATTGAAGTGGGACCAGTCTGCGGCGAGGTTATCGAGCATAATCTGATGGCCACTGTGATTCAGGAAATTGCTCTGCAGCAAGGCCAGTACCATTACACGGGCAAGACCATCACCTTGCCGAACAGTATGTTTTTTACTGTGGCGGTAAAAAACCTGAATTTCATGAAACGCTATGTTTATCATGGTTTTACTGTGACGGTGAAAGAAACGGTGAACCTTTATCCTATGGTGCCTGTTCTGCTGGACAAGATAGACGAGCATATCGCCGATTTTATCGATATCGCCAGACGCTATAACCATATGATTGAACGCCATGCCGGTGTCGACTTACCGGGATCAGATCCGCATATTTATATCACCACGACGGCCACAGGCGAGCAGCAGGTGCACTTTAAGCTGTTTTGCCCGACGGTACAGGCGGCTGAACTGGAGGCGAAAATCCGGGAAGATTTTATGACCCTGTACTGTGAACAATATTTGCCTGTTGCCGCTAAAACCGCTGAGCTGGTATATCAATCGGCCTGACAGGTGTCGGACAAATCACAACATCATCACATATAAAAGCAGCGCCTCAAGGCGCTGCTTTGTTTTTACACGAACTTATTTTTCTTGAACACAACACAGTTCGGGTGGTGAATAATCACCATGATGTAATTAGCAAGTTGCAGGCCAGAATGTGTTCTTTCAAGTCATTGAAAGCCAGAGCAAGACAATGGCTCTGCTGTGGGTGTTGGTTTGGAAATTGCATTTTGCAGTTGCGTATTGCAACCCCACTCAGGATTTGCAATTTGAAAAGGCACAAGGCATTGTGCTACCTGATGTATAAGTATGTAAGGATGACACTTATGTTCAGTCAGGCCGTTGATCAGGATATTGAACTGGTTCTGGTACAGCCTTCTTTTGCGGCCCGTTATGTCGAGCTGGTGAATGCGCATTATGATTACTTGTCTCAGTGGCTGGCCTGGCCGCCTCACTGTAATACCGAGGCGGATTTCACCGATTTTATCCGTCGCTCCCTGCATGATTACGCCGAGGGGAAATCCATGGTGTGCAGTATTTTTTTTCAGGGACAACTGGTCGGCAATTGCAGCTTTAATACTTTAGATAACAGCCTGAAAACGGCAGATATCGGTTACTGGCTGGCGGCCGATTTTCAGGGACAGGGTATTATTACCCGGGTATGCCGCCATCTTTGCCGCCTGGCGTTTGACCACTTTGCTATGGAAAAAGTGGTGATTTCAGCCGCGGTTGACAATACGGCGAGCAGAGCAGTAGCAGAACGTCTGGGCATGAAGCTGGAAGGGGTGATCACCCGCAGTGAAAACCTCAACGGCCGCATTCTTGACCATGCTATTTATGCCCTCCATCGTGATTCAGCCCATTAATGTTTGTAAGGAGAGATGATGAGTGAAGTGACTTACCCTATTCACGGAGCTTGCCAGTGTGGCGGCGTGACCTATACATTGCTCGCACCACCGGCAATGGTCGTGGCCTGCCACTGCAAAGCGTGCCAAAAGCTCTCGACCAGTGCGTTCAGTATTACCGCTATGGTAAACGCTAAAGATGTGGTGTTTGAGGGAGTGATGGCTGACTGGTCTCGGCCTGCTGACAGCGGTAATATCAGCGCCGCGAAATTTTGCCCGACCTGCGGCAACCGCATCTACCATTTTAATCCTGCACAACCCGATGCCATCAAACTCAAACCCAGTAATCTGAGCGACACCCGCATTATTCAGCCGACCGCCCATGTGTGGGTCAGCGAAAAGCAGGACTGGTTCTCCATTCCGGATGGCGTAAAGCAATTTGATCAGCAGCCGTAAACCCGGATAGCGCAGATGTCCAAACCGAAGACGTATTTCGACGGAGTGGTTAGCCGTGAGTGCGTTTTATCCTGCTTTGATCTGAAAGTCCGGCGCGCCCTGTGCGGTTTTCAGTAAGGTTTTGGCAATGTCGGCAAGGGCTCTGGATTGCTCTGATCCGGCATCCACCCGGTTTTTGGTTTTTTGAGCGGCAGTACTGATATCACTGGCATGCTGGCGAATGGACTGAATGACGACATTTTGTTCCTCGCCAGACGCCGCAATCTGAGTGTTTTGCTGCTCCAGGTTGTTGATAGCGTCCAGAATGTGTTTCAGGGCGAGATCGACCTGCTGGAAATGTTCAGTGACTTCTGTCGCTTCGTGTTCGCTTTGATTCATCAGCTCGACGGATTGCTTCGATTCCCGATGCAGTTGTTCAATCATGGCTTTAATTTCTCCGGCGCTTTGCTGGGTGCGGCTGGCTAAGGTGCGCACTTCATCGGCGACAACGGCAAAACCTCGCCCTTGCTCTCCTGCACGGGCCGATTCAATCGCGGCATTCAGCGCCAGCAGGTTGGTTTGCCCGGCAATGTTTTCAATGGCATTCATGATGCTGTCGATATTTTCTATCGTCGAGTCGAGACGGCGGATAATCGCGCTGACATTATGTGTATCCTCGACCAGAGACTGAATACTGGCATGGGTTTCACTGACAATCTGCATGCCCTGACTGGCAAATTCTTTGGCGGTACTGGCTGCTTCCGACGCGATGTGGGCATTGTCACTGCTTTGCAGCACTTGTTTTTCCATTGCGATGATCGCACTGGTGAGCTGATTGATTTGATGGCTTTGCGTCTCAGCCTGATCGGTTATTTCTGATAATGTCTGGGTGTTACTGACGGCGACATCATTTAACCTGTGTGACGTTGCACTCACAGCGTCTATGACATATTCATTTTGTTGTTTCTGCTGCTCGGTACGCTTTGCGTATTGCGTAATAGCTTGTTCTTTTTCCTGCTCGGTTTTACAAAAATAGATCAGCGCGAATGTTTGTACTGAGGCATAAAAACAATGATGTATGACCATACTGATCATCAGCTCACCCTTGGGTAGTACGTATATTGGGTATCCGGATTTCTGCAGATAAAAGAATAGGAAGTGGTGAATGGCGGCCGCAACTAATACATTTACCAGAACCAGCTTTTTCTTAAATAATAAACAGAATGAAATAAGAATGAACACCTCAAAGTGAGTCATGACCATTCCGTTGTCCTGATGAATATTGAGAGCGACAAAGCCATAAAGCATATAGGCTTGAAGGTTATCCAGTTTTAATATCAGGCAGGTAATGCTGGCTGTAATTAACCCCAGCATAATGAGTAATGCAGTGATATCTATATTAGCGAACTGCAGTTTGCTGATCGTCATGATTGAAAAAAAGCCGATCACAAAAAGCAGTTGCCTGTTTTTAACATTGAAATGCAAACTGCCCATGTTTGTTGCTTTATGGGTATCAGATTTAATCATCATATAGATAACTATATTAATAAATTGGCTTGTGAATTATTGATAGCACAGAAATGACGTATAAAAAGGCAGTGTGGATTAAATGTGATCATATTCCCAAATGTCCGCTTAAAGAAATAATAACCAAGACAGCAACGTATCCGTCAATAGAGGCTTTTTGTTCTGCATTCTAAATGGCAATGTCCCGATACCACACAATAAACGCAGTGAGCGGAGCCGGATGTCCTGCCTACCGTTCCAGAAATGACTGGGGGAACATTTTGAGGACAGGCTGCATGCAGGGCTGCTTTCGCTAGTCAATGAACGCGGGTATTTCAGTGCAGACAAACCTGCGCAGGCTCCTGATGTGGCAAGTGGTAAAGCGGTTTATCAGCAAAAATGCGCCTTTGTCATACGCAGAACGGTGAGGGGCGCAAAGCGGGATGTGAAAAGGGGCTGAGAAAGCCCCTTTGAATATCTGTATTTGTGACATTATTGGGGGGTAATTGACGTCATTACAGACTGGTATGAGGCTTTGCCATTATAAACAGCCCCCACCGTATTACTGCTCCGTTCGAAATCCAGAATAAATTCAGGGTTATATTCATAGCTGTAACCCACAGCAGATTTCACCTGAGTCTGAATCATATCATCCAGTAAAGCGCGGTAATGATCCTGATAGAGTATGTCGTAATCTGTGATTGTCCGGTTCTTTTTGTAACCGGTATAAAGGGCGGCATCCGGATTAAAACGGATAGTGTAAGTTTCAGTGGCCGGATACCAGATGAACTCGTCACCGGCATTGAGATAATGTGTGGTGATATCGCTCACCCAGAAGGGGGCTTCCTGTACCAGGCTGGCGGTTGCGTTGTCAGCAATATAAACCCCGTTCTGGCCAACGACAGACATGGACACCGGCGCATCTGGCGTCAACGGCTGGCTGACAACGAGCGCGGTGGTTTCATCCACCCCAAAGCCAAAACGTACGTCCTGCTGATGGGCCAGTTTAATCAGCCGGGTCTGACGTGCGCGCTCTGAGAAGTGGGTATCTGTCACGCCCCAGTTGAATACCCCCAGGCCGCCTCCGGCATTCATCAGATGGGCCGGGTAGCCGGAAGTCAGTACATCATAAGCCGTACCACCATCAATCATAGGGTTGATGGCATCATTCGGCGTCAGCCTGCCGCCTCCCTGAACTGCCGCGCCGGCACTGGTGCCGCCAATCACCAGCGCTCCCTGCTCGAACCGGCTTCGGATGGCAGCCATTTCCGGGCTGTCTGCTCCGTTACTGATCAGACTTTCCAGAGTGCGTAGCTGACTGCCTCCATTGATAAACAAACCATCAGCAGACTGGATCATCGACAAGACGGTTTCCGGATTGTCACAGGCGCTCTGAGCCTGGCTGGCATAGTCTGCAAAATAGATATCCTGATGGGGTTTTCCGGCCAGCACATCGTGCTGCAACTGCAGATCATTACACTGGTTTTGATCGACACTCTGGCGGTAGGCCCGATCAACCGGGAACCAGGAGACGGTTGCCCCTGCCTGTTCAAATAACTGAACATAATAGTCCGCAACGTCATAGTGGTTATTGGAAGAGGAAGTCATCACCAGTATGTGGGGCTGGCCATTTTCACCAGAAGCTGCTTTTGCCATCTCGACAAATTTGTTGTAGGCCGTGACAGAGTCACTGCTCAGGGAATCATTCAGGGCAACATATTCCACCGGACGGGTGTATTGAGGCACATTACGATACAGGCGCAGCACCCTGAACTGGTCTTCAATGCTCAGATCGTTGTAGGCGCTGCCAATGGCGGTAATAAAATCGATATAAGTAAAGCTGGTATGTTCGGGCAAGGTAGCAAGCGCATCGAGCAGTCCGGTCTTTCCGGCAAAGGCTTCTGTTGCCGCGTTATCACGGCTGGCCGTACGGGTATAAGTGATGAGCCCATCATCCTTTTTGAGGTAGGCCAGAGTATCCCATTGATCTGAACTGGCATCGTACCACAGATAGTCACCGTCTATCGGCGTGCCATTGAGGGTAACATTGATGTCAGAGGCTGTGAGTGCCAGCATGGCTGTTTTAAAGTCATCCCAGGACGGAATGGGCTGGCTGTTGTACTGCTGCTGAAGTGCATACAGGGCGTTCGAAATGGCTTGCTGCATTTGAGGTTCGGCGGCCCAGGGAGCGGCATTGATCACGCGTTGAATATAGGCGTCGGATGTGGCGACCGGCTCTTCTGTGGGGGTGCGGATATCTGCATCGGTCAGGCTGGCCAGTGCAGATTGCCGGTAGCTGTTCCAGTCAGCACATTCTGCCTGCGTCATTGACGAGCAGACAACTAAATGTCCGCCGCCCAGAAAGAGCTGTTTTGCCGGCGCCGATTCAGCCTGACAGCCGAGGGAAAGGGTCAGCGCAATGCCGGCAGTCAGTGTCGATATATTGAAAACCTTTTTCATTGTGTTGCCTCCATTGAGACCTCTCCGGTGATACCGGAGGACAACGTCCGTATTGATTGAGTGTTGTAAGCACAAGCTGCCAGCCCCTGTTTTGCCGTGAGGGGCAGGCAGCCTGCAGGGTTAAGCGGCGAAGTACAGCATGACGCACGAACTGAGCAGGACTGCCCCGATATAAGGCATGACCCATTTCAGGAAGCGGCCATAGGGAATGTTGGCCATAGCCAGTCCGGCCACCACAGTGGCTGCTGTTGGTGCGAACAGGTTGATCCAGCCGGAGCCGAGCTGATAAGCGGTGACCACAATGTCCCGGCTGACACCGGCGAAGTCACTCATGGGGCCCATCAGAGGCATAGAAACGGTCGCCAGACCTGAGCTGGACGGGATGAAAAAGGCCAGAATAATGTGTGCCAGATAACTCACCACGGCAAATATGCCACTGTCCAAACCGACGACCAGGTGTTCAGCCCAGCTCAGAATAGTGTCAGTGATGTTGGCGCTGTTCATGATGACATTGATGCCCTTGGCCACCGCAATCACCAGGGCAACACCTATCATGTCGCGGCAGCCTGCAATGAATGCACTCACGAATTTCGCTTCCGGCATGCGGTTGATCAGGCCAATGAGAATGGCGGCAGTCAGGTAGATGACAGAGATTTCTTTCAGCCACCAGTTCAGCGCCGGCACAAAAGTGACGCCGATATCTTCCCAGGGAATCACGCTGTAGATCATCAGTGCAAAGGCGCCGAAAAAGACGGTCATGGTCAGCTTGTGGCGCGTGGTAAATGCCAGGCTGGCTGGCGCCTGAGAAAATTGATCATCAAAGTCGATATCGTGCAGCAGCGAAGCCTTGGGATCGGCTTTGACTTTCGCGGCATAGCGCATAATGAAAGCACAGGTGATCACATAGAGCACCACAAAGGTCAGCAGCCGGAACAGTATGCCTTCGCCCAGTTGAATGTCAGCAAAGCGAGAGGCGACACCGGTCGCAAACGGGTTGACCGTGCTGGTTGCAACACCTATCCCGCTGCCGAGCAGAATGATGCCTGCGACGACCATGCGGTCGTAACCGGCAGCAATAAAAAAAGGCAGCAGGATGACCCACAAACTCACGGTTTCTTCGCTCATCCCATAAGTACTGCCGCCCACCGCGAGAATGAAAATAAGTAAAGGGATCAGCCAGTGTTCTTTGCCTGCAAAGCGCTTGGACAAAGAAGCAATACTGGCATCCATCGCCCCGGTTATGATAGTGACATTCAAAAAGCCACCAATCATAAGGACAAACAGGATAATTGAACTGGCCTCGGCAAAACCGGCCAGCGGTGCCGCCAGAATATCTGACAGCCCCTGCGGATTACTGTCAAGTTCGGTAAAGGAGCCGGGCACAGGCAGTAAACGTTCCCCGCCGCTGTAATCAGCCACATCTGCCGCTTTCACCAGTGTGTTGGAATCACTGGTGAGATAGTCATATTTTCCTGCCGGCAGCAGCCAGGTCAGCAGTGCGACGGCTATCGTGATAAAGAAGAGGAGCGTATAGACAGTCGGCATTTTCCATTTGCGCTTGCCAGCTCCGGTTGTTGATTGCATTTCCATATCCATAGTGATTTCCCTCATTTTGATTGGACATGACGATTAAATTCTTGGAACACCCTGGCTCCAGACTTGTTTGATTTGCATGTTGTCAGGTTGGATCAGCACCAGATCGGCATCCAAGCCCGGCCTGATGTATCCCTTACGGGAAAATCCGAGTGCATTGGCCGGGGTGGAGGTAATGCATTGAATGGCAAGTTCAAACGGCACACCGTACCGGGTGACGGCTAATTGAACAGCCTCATAAAGTGATGCGATCCGACCGGTGTCCACGCCAATGGTGTTGCCCTCTGCATCGAATCTCGGCAGGCTGGCGTTGGCATCTGAGCTGAAACTTATCCGTTCAACCGGCACGCCAGCCTGTAACGCCTTGGCCAGTGCTTCGGAACAGAAAATTTCGCCGTCATCCAGCAGGCCCTGATTGGTACTGGTGGTAATGTCGATATAGCCGCCAGCTCTGGCATACCGGATGCCGGCAGTAAACAGATCCGGATTGCGGTTGATATGGGTGGGGACAAACAGGGAGTAAGGCAGTTCAGTTTTCTCAATGAGATCGTCAAGCAGGGTTAACTGATCGGGGTGATCGCCGATGTGGCAGAACACCACGCCTTTTTTACCGGCGAGGTTGGCACTGGTCCGCACCCGGCGGGCAATGGCATAAAGATCGTCAAACCGGATCACTGAGCCACGCAGATCAGACAGTGCCAGCTCTCCGATGCCGATAATCTCCGGGATGTACAGCAGATCGGTTTCAAGGCTGCCGGTGAGTGTGGTTGGTGGCAGGTGGTAAGAGCCGGTATAGAAGTAACTGTCTATGCCTTTTGCTGACAGTTCACGACATTTACCCAGTAAATTAGGTAAATTTCGCGTTATTGCATCTGTCCCCAGCGCTGAAACGGCTGTGGTGACCCCCCCTTTGAGCATTTCTTCGGCATGAATTTCTGGCGTGCGGTTGATAAAACCGCCTTCGCCGCCACCGCCCACTGAATGCACGAGCCCGTCGATGAACCCAGGGGCAAGCCACATGCCCTGGCCGTCAATGACTTCAGCCATGTCGCTGGGAATGGCGGGTAAAGTACCGGAAACCGAATGGATACGGTTGCCACAGATCACTAGGTGACAAATACCCTGATCTTCAGGCGCAAAAAGCCTGACGTTTTGAATAATACGTAACATAAACACCACGAACTGAATGGATTAAGTTCAGGTTCAGGCGTGCGGAAGCACATCGAAAATCCGATGAAATCAGATCACATTGCTGTGCCTTAAGCAGGCCGGAAACTGAATGGAAAAATTCAGAAGCGTGGGAGTTTTATTCGTTACACCATTCACTCAGCGCAGTACGGCTGAGTTTGTAGTAGCTGAACAGTAAGGTGGGGGCATGTGCAGAAGCCGTGTTCAGAACACAAGGGGCAGCGTCGAATTGTTGATCTATTTGCCAGGCCATTTGCTGTCTCTGAAGGATACACGGTTGAATTTATCCTAATCCGGTATTGGGATTGTGCAAGCAAAAAGTTGATTGAGCTTGAGTCGTCCTTGTTATTTAAATTCCATAAAAATGATTTAATATGCGTCCTTGGTCGCTTTTTTGTCGTCTTTCCGGTTTATTATGCAAAATGACGAATGTGATAGTTTTGTTAATTAATTTGAGTGCTCTCACACTTGGTAGGGTGTGAGAGCGACGATTGGGGTACGGCAGAGCTGGCAGCGCTTACATCTTGAAGTGACCGGCCATTCTTTCCAGTTGGGCTGAGAGCGTGGATAACTCTTCGCTGCTGGCAGATATCTGCTCAACCGCGCTGCTGGTGTCGCGCGACATCATATGAATGTTATTAATATTATTGCTGATTTCTGCTGACACAGCGGATTGTTGCTCAGACGCTGCTGCTATCTGCGAGGTCATGTCTGCAATATGTTCCACCGATTGCACCACTTGCTGAAGGCGCTGAGTGGTATTGACGGCCTGCTCTGTGACGCTGTAGGTGTGATCGATGCTTCTGGTCATCACATCGCTGACCTCCCGGCCGTGGTTGAGCAGGGTTGCCAGCATGGTGGCGGTGTCGCTGGTGGCATCCTGAGTGTGTTGCGCCAGATGCCGCACTTCTTCTGCGACTACGGCAAAACCGCGCCCGTGCTCGCCTGCCCGGGCGGCTTCTATCGCGGCATTGAGAGCAAGCAGGTTAGTCTGTTCAGCAATGTTGCGTATGGTGTCCAGTACCTTGGTGATCTCGTCAGAGCTTTGGCGAAGCAGCCCCAGTTTTTCGTTGGCTTCACGCATGTCGTTTGACATGTCATTCAGCCTTTCCGTACTTTGCATAAGCAAGGCAGCACAGTCCGTCACCTGGGTGTTGGTATCGTTACTGACAGTGGCGACTGTCGCGATATTGCCTGAGATGTCTTTGGCTGTGGCACTCATTTGATCTATGGCCACCGTCAGTTGGGTGGTCTCCTGTTCCTGCCGTGAGACGGTCTCAGCCGTCTGAACGGCACTGGCCGCCAGGGCCTCGGCTTCACTGCGCTGCTGCCCGGCGGCCACTTTCAGTTGATGGATGATTTCACTCAGTTTGCCGGACATGGTTTTCATCGAGGCATACACACCGGTGGCCGGTTTGTCGTCATTCATCTCCAGGCGCAGATTGCCGTCGGCAATGGCACGGGCAATTTGCTCCATGTGCTCAGGCTCTCCGCCTATTGGTCTGGTAATGCTGCGGCTGATCAGGATGGCGGCAGGAATGATCAGTGCCAGCATAGCCAGGATGACGAAAAAACCGCTGATGTTCAGTTGGCTAATGGCGGCCAGTGCTTCGGCCTGATCGATCTCTGCAACGATCACCCAGCGAGTGGCTCCGAGCTGAACCGGTGCAAACGCAGATAGCACGGCGTTACCTTTATAGTCGCTGATAGCATCAATATTGGTTTCACCAGCCAGTGCGCGGCGCACCGCTTCAGTATCAACACTGCCTTTGTCAGGATGCAGGAAAGAAGCATGTACTGAATGGTTAATGGGATCGATATACGAGTTGGAACGCATCAGCTTGTCCGGCCCGACAAGGTAAGTTTCTCCGCTGTCACCCAGTCCGGCCCGGACGCCCATGATGGCCGTCAGGCGATCGATCGGAAACTGAATCACCAGCACGCCGGTCAGACTTGCTCCCTGATAAACAGGGGCTGCCACAAAACCGGCCGGAGACTGATAAGAGGGCAGGTACAAATTGAAATCAATCAGTGCGGTCTGGCCTTTCTCCAGTGCCATCCCGGCCTGAAAAGCGTGACTGAGTAAGCTGGCACTGAAAGGACCGTTAGCCAGCGAGGTCGCAAAATCCACTTCCTTGTAGACGCTGTATACCACCTGTGAGGTTTGCGCATCGATCAGAAAGAGATCGTAATAGCCTGATTGTTCTATGAGTTCCCGAAAAAAGGGGTGATAGGTAACATGAGCGTTATCGTAGGCGGAATCACCGCTTTTATCGAGCCGTTGCTTCTCACCCAAAGGATAAGGACTGTTAGCCAGATAGCTGGCTTGCAGTGAGACAGCTTCAGGGGAAAGCTGATTAAATAGTGAGTCAGCCGATACCTGTAGGTTGGGGGCATTAGTTCTCAGCTTGGGGATGAAATGCTCGGTGTAAAACTGTTTGACCTGATTTCGCGCAGCTTCATCGACCGGCGGCAGCTCAGCCATTCCCCGGCGCAACGCGTCCAGCGCCTGCGCGGTGAACGGGTTGTTGGCTTCAAGTGTAATTTGCCGGTTCAGTGAGGCAAAGTATCGCTCTATCGCATCTTGCTTGACTTCGCGTAATGATTCCAGCTGGTTATAGGCTTGCCGTTTTAGTGAGTCTCCGGCCTGGTAGGTGGCAATGATCATCATTGCCAGTGCCGGCACCAGCCCTGACAGGAGCAAAGCGGTAAGTATTTTTTGCTGCAGTTTCATGGTTTGCCTCATTGAAACGACGCTGCTGTAATTCGAAATTAGCTCACGTTTTGTGCAAGGACGTCAGTTAAAGGCGGGCAAGAGTGCATTTTGTGATGTGAATCAAGTGTAATAATGTGAGTGTTGAATAAGCGCATCCAGGGCAGGGTTGCGGATGAGTAATTAGGATAACCGTCCCAAAAATAAATGAATCTGCAGCCAGTCGCGGTGGTGAGCAGTCGACTCTTTTTCTGATCGATAAGATTCAGTCGCCCTAACTAGCAGTAATAAACCTAGTCAGGAGACTGTTTTGATGGCAAAAGTGACAACGCTGAGTGCAGAAGAGAAACAAAATCTGGTTAATGAACTAAAACAGCTTATTGCCCTGCGCATGGGAAAATCGGTCAGTGTGACGCATCAGTACAATGATGAACAGGGCTTGGTCGTAGCCTTTGCTGTCGAAGGACAACGCTGTATGGAAGTGGCGTTTTAGCCGCCAGTTGCCCGCGCTGTTGCAGCGACGGGCCGCTGACAGATTACACAGGATCAAAAGTGGCCAGCGCCAGAATCTGCTCGATAGTCCGGGGAAAGTCGAGACCAATTTCGCGGCTGGCCATCGGAAAAACGCTGCGCTGGGTCATACCCGGTGAGGTATTCATTTCTATGGGGTAGAGCTTACCGTCGTCGCCGAGAATCACATCCAGTCTGCCCCAGCCGCGGCACCCTAATGCCTGAAAAGCTGACAGTGAAAGTTGCTGAATAGCCCGTTCTGTGTCGGTGTCAAGATCGCTGGGGCAATGGTAGGTCGCAGTCTGGGCGCCGAACTTGGCTGTCCAGTCAAAGAAAGTATCAGAGCGGATCTGCACCACGGGCAGTGCGGTGTCACCCAGGATACCGCAGGTATATTCCCGGCCGGAGATGAAAGCCTCAAGCAGGATATCATGGTCGTATTCCAAGGCCTGCATCACCGCGGCCTCCAGCTCGTCACTGGATTCCACTTTCGACACCCCTATGCTGCAACCCTGAGAGCTGGGTTTCACCACTAAGGGATAGCCTATGGTATCGGCTGCCGACTGAATCTCTTGCAGCGACTGCTGACGATCAACAGCGACCCAATTGGCATAGTGAAAACCGTGCTGGGCCAATATCTGGCGTGTACGCCGTTTATTGAGACACAGCGCCGATGTGGCCAGGCCGCTGCCGGTATAAGGAATTTTCAGCCAGTCCAGCAACCCCTGAATATGGCCGCTTTCTCCCAGGCTGCCATGCAGGGCAATAAAGACTTTATCGACTGACTGCAATGCCTCCAGAGTGCTGTGCAGACCGGAGGGATCAATGGCAATGACTTCATAGCCTAATTCATCAATGGCTTCACAAACGGCCTGACCAGAACGCAGTGATACATTCCGCTCACTGGACTCTCCGCCCATTAATACACCTACACGCATAATCAATCCCTTCCATAAGTCCTTAAGCTCATATAGTAACGAATAAGGCCAGTGATACAAAGCTATTGATTTACAAAACAATAATGAAATATGACCTTGGTCCGGGAAATGATAGTTCAATCATTTACTTACTTAAGATAAAAAATCGTACCGGCGACGCAATGAAATCAGATCGCATGAGGTGGCATTGTTGTGATGATCTTCAAAGACAGCCCTTCTTTTTCTCTGTTAGCATTTGTTATCGAAGTTACCGGTAACATAACAATTAACAGCCGGTCTTTAATGACAACGACGTGACCAATAACAATAGGACTGTACCTGATGAAAAAGCTCACCTGCACTCTGCTCGCTGCCACACTGGCCGGAACTTTTACGGCTTCTGCACTGGCGGCTGATTACACCTTCAAATTCCAGTCGTCTGACCCGGCTGGGGACAAAAACTTTCAGGTTCAGCAAGCCTGGGCGGAGCGCGTTGAAAAAATGTCTGGCGGCCGTGTCGACATTGACTTACTGCCTGTGGGCAGTGTGGTTAAACATACCGAAACCCTGAACGCGATTAAGCTGGGGATCCTGGACGGTCACATCACAGCAACCAGCTATTTTTCCGGTAAAGATCCTGCGTTCGGTCTGATCGGTAACACTGTCGGTGCATGGTCTGATACTACCCAACTGCTGCAGTACGTTAATTACGGTGGCGGTTATCAGCTGATGACTGAACTGTATGCCCCTTACGGAGTGAAATTTATCGGTGGCTCAACCACTGGGGTGGAGTCTTTTGTGTCTAAAGTGCCGGTCAATGGTGTGGAGGATCTGAAAGGCCTGAAACTACGCGCCCCGGAAGGTCTGGTTCAGCAGGTATTTGCGGCGGCGGGTGCCTCACCGGTTAACTTACCGGGTTCAGAAGTGTTCACCGGCCTGAGCAAAGGTGTGATTGACGCCGCCGATTACACTGTCTTCTCCACCAACCAGAAAGCCGGTATGAATGATGTGGCCACACATCCGGTTCAGCCAGGTTTCCACTCTCTGCCGCTGATCGACATTTCGATGAGCCAGAAAAAGTGGGACAAGCTGCCAGCGGATCTGCAGGAGATCCTGACCACTTCCGTGCGTGACTTTGCCTATGACATGACCACTCAGCTTAAGATCGCCGATCAGCAGGCGGTGAAAGAAGCTCAGGCGAATCCGGACATTACCATTCACAACTGGTCGGACGAAGAGCGCAAGAAGTTCCGTGAAATCGCGCGTGAACAATGGAAAGTGTTCGCTCAAAAGTCACCAAATGCAGAGAAAGTCTACCAATCTGTGACTAAGTTCCTGGAAGACAACGCACTGTTGTAATCCTCAGAACAGCTTGTCTGACACGCACCACTAATCCCCCTGTGAGAGGGCTGCAATCAGCCCTCTGTATCTGATGTAGCAAGAGTTGTGAACTGTCATGAATACCAATCCAACCCCCGCAGAACATGATGAGGACAAGCCGAAAAATGGCTTGGATGCGGCCATCGTCAAAATAGGCAATGCGCTGAGTCTGCTGTTTATCTTTACGGTGATCATTTCATTTTATGAAGTGCTGATGCGCTATGTGTTTGATTCACCGACTATCTGGGTGCATGAAACCGCGTCGTTTCTTGGCGGTTCACTCTTTATTGTTGGTGGTTTGTATGCCATGGCGACCAACAAGCACGTGCGCGTGGTGCTGCTGTACGACATGGTGTCACCACGCACGCGCCAGTACCTCAATGTGTTTCATCATGTGATGGGACTGCTGTTTTCTGTGCTGATGGCATGGGCCTCGTACACCATGGCCCGCGAAGCCTGGCTTACCCCTTGGGGCGAAATGCGTCTGGAAACCTCAGGTTCTGCCTGGAATCCTCCTTTTCCCGCTTTGCTCAAAGGGATCATTTTTATCTGCCTGTGTGTATTGTCTGTGCAGTTTCTGTTGCACCTGATCGCTGAAATCCGTGGACTGAGGAAGAAAGATGTTTGAGTTATCGTCAATGGGTATCGGCTACGGCAGCCTGCTGATGCTGGGGCTGATGATTGCTTTGTTGCTGACCGGGATGCAGCTGGCCTTTGTCACCGGCCTGGTGGCACTGATCTTTACCCTGGGCTGGTTTGGTCCGGATGCTTTGCCGCTGGTCACCAGCCGGATGTATTCGTTTGTCGACGGGTATATTTTCCTGGCTGTTCCTATGTTTGTGCTGATGGCGGCGCTGCTTGATCGTTCCGGCATCGCCCGCGATCTTTTTGATGCCATGAAATCCGTCGGCCGCCGCGTCCGTGGCGGTGTCGCTGTGCAGACCTTGCTGGTGGCTGTGGTACTGGCGTCCATGTCGGGCGTGATTGGTGGCGAAACTGTGCTGCTGGGGATCCTGGCATTGCCGCAAATGCTGCGACTGGGGTATGACCGCAAGCTGGCTATCGGCACCACCTGCGCCGGCGGTGCGCTGGGCACTATGCTGCCGCCAAGTATCGTGCTGATCATCTATGGTCTGACGGCCAGCGTGTCGATTGGCGATCTGTTTAAAGCCGCTTTTCTGCCCGCCTTGCTGCTGGCACTGATGTATATCGGCTATGTGCTGATCCGCTGTAAACTCAATCCGGCGCTGGCTCCTTTGCCAACTGAAGCTGAGCTGGCTGAAGATGCGGCCAGAGATATCAGTTATTTCAAAGCCTTATTCTTTCCTCTGCTGTCGGTCGGTGTCGTGCTCGGCAGTATTTACACCGGTGTGGCTTCGGTCACGGAAGCTTCTGCGCTGGGTGTGGTCGGCATTATGATCAGCGCTGTGATCCGCCGCGAAATGAGCTGGAGCATGCTCAGAGACAGTGCCATTGCCACCATGCGTACCTGCGGCATGATCATGTGGATCGGCATCGGTGCCAGTGCGCTGGTGGGTGTGTATAACCTGATGGGCGGTATTGATTTCGTTGAAGAAACCATCCTTGCCTTCAGTGGCGGCAGTCCGACCATGACACTGCTGATTATGATGGTGATCCTGCTGGTGCTGGGCATGTTCCTGGACTGGGTGGGGGTTGCCCTGCTGACCATGCCTATCTTTGTCCCCATTATTACCGGGCTGGGCATGGACCCGATCTGGTTCGGCGTGGTGTTCTGCCTCAACATGCAGGTCTCTTTCCTGTCTCCGCCTTTTGGCCCGGCGGCTTTCTATCTGAAATCGGTGGCGCCAAAAGACATCAGTTTAGGTGAAATCTTCAGCTCTCTGCTGCCTTTTATCGGTCTTCAACTGATAGCACTGACGCTGGTGATCGTCTTCCCGCAGCTTGCGCTGTGGTGGCGTTAAGAAAATAACAATAACAATAAGGAATGGCCCTGCGGTGCGAGCAGGGCAGGATAATGGCTATGAAACCAAAAAAGATAATTGTAATGGGCGTATCAGGGTGCGGTAAGAGCCTGATCGGCAGCACGCTGGCAACGGCATTGGGACTGAGCTTTTTTGATGGTGATGATTTTCACTCGCCGGACAATGTCCGCAAGATGAGTGAAGGCGTGCCGCTCAATGATGAAGACAGGGCGGAATGGCTGGCGCGGCTCAATCAGTTGTTACGGGATGCCCCCGATGCGGTATTGGCCTGCTCTGCGCTGAAACCTGAATACCGCCGCCAATTGCGTGCCGGGATCGACGGGCTGGAAATTGTCTACCTTCAGGGGGATTTTGACACTATCTGGAGCCGTCATCAGCAGCGAGCGGATCATTATTTTAACGGCCGCGCCATGCTCGAAAGCCAGTTTGCAACTCTGGTTGAGCCGGAGCCGGATGAAGCCCTGTTTATTGATATCCGCCAGTCTCAGCATGAGGTATTGCAGGATATTCTCGCGCAACTGTCACCAGCCTGAAAAGGCGGTGAATGTTGAGCTACAGATTGCAGTAAAGGAAAAACGAATGACATCAACCCAGTGCAATATTGCCATGATTGGTTTAGGCGTGATGGGGCGAAACCTGGCGCTGAATCTGCTGGAACACGGTTTTGCTGTGGCAGGTTTTGATTTGCAGGCGTCTCTGGTGCAGCAAACTAAGCAGCAGGCTGAAAAGCTGGCAAAAGCGCCGTTTACGGCCTGTGAATCCCTGCATCAGGTATTGGCGACCTTACCGTCGCCGCGGGTGATTGCCTTGTCGGTTCCGGCAGGAAAACCGGTCGATGCCGTGATCTCAGCGTTACTGGAAGCCGGACTGGAACCACAAGATACCGTGATTGATACCGGCAACAGCCTGTGGACGGATACGCTGGCCCGCGATAAGCAGTTTAAGGGGCAGTTTCAGTTTTTCAGCACAGCCGTCTCTGGCGGTGAAGAAGGTGCCCGCCATGGCCCGGCTCTGATGGCCAGCGGCAGTGCCGCGGCCTGGCGTCAGGTTGGCCCGATGTGGACAGCTATCGCGGCGCAGGTCGACAGTGCCGGTAAGCCGTTGCCGCCTTTGCGTCAGGGCGAAGCCTGTGCGGCTTATCTGGGACCTGACGGGGCCGGCCATTACGTGAAAATGGTGCATAACGGCATTGAATACGCTGATATGCAGTTGATCTGCGAGGCGTATCAGTTTCTCAGTCAGCAGCTCAGCCTGCCTGCCGCCGAGATAGGCGAGATCTTTGCCGAGTGGAACCAAGGGGTACTGAACAGTTATCTGATGGAAATCAGTGCCGATATTTTGCAGCAGCAGGATCCTGACTCCGGCCGTCCGCTGGTGGAAATGATCCTGGATAAAGCCGGCCAGAAAGGCACCGGTTTGTGGACAGCCGTCAACAGCCTGGAGGTGGCCAGTCCGGCTCCGACGATTGCCCAGGCCGTGTTTGCCCGCGCGATGAGCGGGATGAAATCCCTGCGGGTGCAGGCGGCCAAATCACTGACACTGGTCGCGGATGAGGCTCAGGCTCTGGATAAAGCCGAGCTGATCGCACAGATGCATGATGCACTTTACTGTGCCAAGTTGTGTACCTATGCACAGGGATTTGCGCTGATGAAAACCACCGCCGCCGAGCAGGGATGGCCGCTGGATTACGCTGTTATCGCCAGAATCTGGCGTGCCGGCTGTATTATCCGCGCTATTTTCCTGCAGGACATCAGTCGTGCATTCGAGCAGCAGCCGGATCTGGACAACCTGCTGCTCGCCGAGCACTTCCGCATCCAGCTCACCGAGCGTCAGCTGAACTGGCGTAAAGCGGTTGCAGGGGCGAGCCTGGCCGGCGTTGCCATGCCGGGGATCAGCTCAGCGCTGCACTATTTCGATACGCTGCGCAGCGAGATTCTGCCGGCCAATTTGTTACAGGCTCAGCGCGATTACTTTGGCGCTCACACTTATTCCCGTATTGACCAGCCAGAGGCTGACGCCTTTCATCTGAGCTGGAGCCAGTCACCGCGCGTGCAAAACAAAGTGTCATAAAAACAGGCCTGAGGGCCTGTTTCTTTTTGCGCCAGATTACAAACCGCAAGAAAGGCTTGTGGTAATCTTGGGGGCAGTTTAGCCCAATCCGATACATGAAAAATACCATGACAACCAAAAACAAACGCCCGACATTGCAGGATGTTGCGAACCTGGTCGGAGTGACTAAGATGACGGTCAGTCGTTACCTGCGCGATCCCAGCCAGGTTTCAGCGGCGTTGCAGAGCAAAATTGCCGCCGCTGTGGACGAGCTGGGATACATTCCCAATCGCGCTCCCGATATTTTGTCCAATGCCAAAAGTTATGCCATTGGTGTGTTGGTGCCCTCACTGACCAACCAGGTGTTTGCGGAAGTGATCCGGGGCATTGAGAAGGTCACCGGTCCTGCCGGTTATCAGACCATGCTGGCACACTATGGTTACAGCGCTGAGACAGAAGAAAAGAATATCGCGTCTCTGCTTTCTTACAATGTGGATGCCATTATTCTGTCGGAAAGCGTGCATACCGAACGGGCGCGAAAAATGCTCGATACCGCCGGGGTGCCTGTGGTGGAAATCATGGATTCGGTTTCGCCGGCCATCGCTCAGGCGGTGGGGTTTGATAATCAGGCTGCCGCTGAGGCGATGACAGAGCAGATGATCGCCCGCGGTCGCCGCCACATTGTTTACTTTGCTGCCCGTATGGATGCCCGGACCCACTTGCGGTTTACCGGTTATCAGCAGGTGATGAAGAAACACGGTCTGGAGCCGCGCAGTATTCAGACGGAAGAAGCCTCCTCGTTCAGCTTAGGGGCTGGTTTACTGCGGCAGTCACTGACACAATATCCGGATGCCGACGGAATTTTCTGTACCAATGATGACCTGGCGATCGGGGCAATTTATGAATGTCAGCGGTTAGGGATCCAGGTGCCGGAGCAAATGGCGGTGGCTGGTTTTCACGGCCATGACATCAGTCAGGTGATGGTGCCGCGTCTGGCGACTGTGATCACACCGCGAGAGCGAATTGGCTATGTGGCCGCCGAGCAGATCCTGCAGCGGCTGCGTGGTGAACCTGCGACAGAAAAGGTGATTACCCTGGATGTGAAAATCGAACTGGGCGAGAGTATTTAGCGTTTTTGCGCGGGGAATTTTCCGCACACTGAGCGCTTTCTCAAGTCGGTTGCAGACAAAAAAAAGGGGACCAGAGGTCCCCGAACTTATTGCCAACACAACCATATAGGATGCAAAAGACACTTCACGACACACGACAGAACCCGCCCGCAGCTCACCACGGCAACCGGGCTCTGGACATGTTTGGTTACCCCTGGCGGTAGTTCAGCCCCACCCGGTCTAAATAGGACAGCTGGCCATGCAAACGGGCTTTGAAATCATCCCAGTCACGCTGCTCCGGTGGACACCAGCAGACTTCGCTGACCGCCAGCAGGCGTGGATAGAGCAGGTATTCAAACCTCGCCTGGCTGTAGACATGCTCACACCATAGCGCGCACTGAATCCCCATGATCTGCTTCAGCTTGGGATCGCTGGGTTCCAGCTCTGCCAGCGGGCGATAGCTGTACACAGTTTCCAGCGGTAAGAACCCGGCCCAGTTGGCACCGGCTTCCTCGGCGGCGTGGCCCTGAGCCAGATCCAGGTAGGTGTACTGCGCAGGCTGCATGATCACCTGATAGCCTTTATCCGCACAGTCCAGTCCGGCCTGCTCATTCATCCATGGCATGACGATGGTGTTTTGACTGACCTTGTCACCTTTCACCACTTCCTGCCAGCCGAGCATCCGCTTGCCTTTTCCGGCCAGGTAGTTTTCAACAAAGCGTAAAATATGACCTTGCAGCTCAAACGGGTCCTCATAGCCTTCCTGGGCCATCAGTTCGCGGCATGCCGGGCTGTCGGTCCAGACACCGTTGGGTACTTCATCCGCCCCCACATGCAGGAAGGGCGCCGGGAACAATTCACAGACCTCATCCAGCACTGTGGTCAGGAAGGTGTAAGTGCCAGGCAGAGCCGGTGACAGAATGTTGTCCGAATAATTCTGGATGCTGCGGTATTGCGAGCGATCTGCTTCATCAACCAGCAGCTCAGGCAGCGATTTGATGGCAGCCCGGCAATGGCCGGGAATGTCGATTTCCGGAATCACCTGAATGCCCCGATCGGCGGCATAGGCCACGATATCCCGGATCTGCTGCTTGGTATAAAAGCCGCCGTACCGACGATCAACGGTCGAAAACTGCGGGAGCAGGGGTTCTTGCGGCCCGCGCCATGCGCCAATCTCAGTCAGGGCAGGGTAGGCGTCAATCTCAATCCGCCAGCCTTCATCATCGGTCAGGTGCCAGTGGAAGGTGTTAAATTTATAACGGGCAAGCTGATCGAGCAGCTTTTTGATCCGGGTAACGGAATGAAAATGGCGTGCGCAATCGAGCATCATGCCGCGATGGCCATATTGCGGCTCATCGTTAATTTCTACCATAGGCACGCTGAGCGCGTGCTCAATCTGATGGGTTGGCTGAGCTGGCAGCAACTGCAGCAGACTGGCTGTCGCATGGCTGAATCCGGCACCGGAGCTGGCTTCCAGCCAGATGTGATCATGCTCGACCAGCATATGATAGGCACCGTCGGCCAGATCGGCGCGCGTCTGATAATGGATATTGCCGCTGGGGGCGATCGCCAGTGGGCTGTCCAGCCAATGGGCCAACTCCTGCTGCAGCCAGTTCACGCTGCCCTGCGCCGCTTCAGGAAATTCAGCCAGTGCGGTATGACGGGTAAACCGAAACTCGCCTGCTAAGGTTTTCAGACTGGCGGGAGCGGGGATCAGGTTAATCGTCTTGGGTGCTGGTAACTCAAGCGTCAGTCGGTCCTGTACCGGGTTTTTCAGGTTCACCGGGGTCACAGTCACCGGCAGTGCCTCGCCTTGCTGATTGGCATACAGGCAGGCATCGATCACGCCGTCACCATGCAGGGTGAGGGGCGGGGTCTTGATGGAAAATTCGGTATAGAAATGGCTGTTGGGCACCAGAGCGGCATCGTCTGAGGCTGACAGGGTACAGTAGCTGCCAATCTGCTGCAGTACGCCGCGAGAGACGGAAGTCGGTTCAATCCAGCGGCTGAGAATAAAAGCCAGGGACCAGGCTTCCAGCGCCTGTTCACCCAGGTTGTGTAAGGTCAGCGCGAAGCGGGATTCCGTATCGGTTTGATTGATAACTGTTAAATCAAGGCGATAGCTCATGATAGCCCCTTATAATGGATACAGGTTATGATCGCCTTGGGCGATCAGTATTGCGCCATCCATGGCATCTCCCTGCGGAGCAGCCAGTCGGCATTGAATAGCGGGTGTCAGCCAGGGGGCGATGCGCTCGCCGATACCGCCCATCAGACACACCTGGTCTGCACCGCGTGCCAGCAGGGCGTTCAGCCACATCTCTATATCTGAGGCCGTCTGCTGAAGCAGTGCCACTGCCAGGCTGTCGTTGTGTGCTGACAGCCGGAAAATATCGGGTGAGAACTGGCCGTAGTCACAAGGACGGGCAGTTTTTGACCATTCGACGATGGCATCAATATCGTGATCGAAGTGCGCCAGCACATGGCGGATCAGTTCGGTCTGAGGCACGATGCCGTCAACGCTCAGCAATACCTGCTGAATGAGCCGCAGGCCCATGATGGCACCGCTGCCCTGATCGGAAATCGGAAATTCGCGGCCACCCAGCACGGTGATCTCCCTGCCGCGGCGGAGAATGCCGACAGAGCCGGTACCGGCGATGAAGATGGCGCCGTCCTGTCCGTTCCAGGCTCCCAGACAGGCGCCGTAGCCGTCGGTATTGAGTACCATCCGGCCAAAAGGGTGAGGCTGGGCCATGAAGTCGTACCAGGCTTTGCGATGTTCGGCGCCGGCCAGTGCCAGACCGACAGCCATGCGAGAAAAGTCGGCATCAGTCAGGCCGGCGTGTGCCGCGGCGGTTGCAATCGCATCTTGGATCGATGCCATGGCAACTTCCGCGCCGAGCAGAATATTGGCACTGCCGGTTTTGGCTTCAGCCAGTATCTGGCCGTTCAGATCGCAAAGGCGTGCCCGGCAAGAGGTGCCGCCGCCGTCAATGCCGACCAGAAAACGCAAATCATCAGCCATAGTGGCGCTCCTTACATTGCATTACGATCGCTAGCAGATACCAGGCCGCATGCGGGATCCATTGCTCCCCCCAGCGCCAGTTCTGCAGCATGTCACCGGCCTGGGCAGGCGGCGCAAAGGCAATATCCGATTCATTGTCAAATCCCGAGGTAATGCCATTGCAGATGCCGCCTTTGGCGTTGAAAAAACCTAATTCAGGCAGATAGTCGGGATTATTGCGCCCGTGGCCGTCCAGCATGCTCATATCAAAAGGATTCAGGCCCAGCAACCAGTTCAGGAGCTGAGTGCCGTAATCTTTCAGCTGTTGGCTCAGTTGACTGCTGTGCACAACCGGGGCGGCCATGAAAGCCATGGCGGCGAGAGAGCCCAGTCTGGCATTTTCCCCCTGCCACCAATATCCGCTTTCGTTATTGTGCGGAATAAAGAAGGCACTGTGCTTGTCACCATCTACCGCTTTGACATACTGGCGCGGATAGCCAAAAGGATTCGCGGCCGATTGCGTGATGTTCAGTTCAAAGTGCAGTGCATTGTCCAGCACAGTTTCGATCGTGTTCAGGCGGTGCCTGTCAGATTCAATCTGTAAATACTGCAGCAAACTGATGACCGGCAGACCCGCTTCGGCGGCATGAAAATATGGCCGGCTGCCATCGGAGTTTGCACTCCAGTAATGTTGCTGCTGGTTATCAGACTGCTGACGGGCAGCCAGTCGATCGGCCCAGTAACGGGCTTCGCTGAGATAACGGGTTTGCTCGGTCGCTTTGCTCAGCTCGACCGCCGCCAGCAGCGCGCAATATTCGTCAATGATGTTTTCTTCACCATCATCCAGATACTGGCTGTTGTGGGTTTTAAGGTGCCAGTAGGCCGTCTGGGCAGATTCCAGATAAGCGTCGGTATTGTTTACCTCGCCCAGATCCAGTTTTATCACCGCAGCACTGCGTACCAGCCTGGCCGCCGCGGCCAGGGCGGCAATCGCAATGCCGCCGCCCTGACGAAAAGCGGCCTGATAGCTGTCAGCTTTGATGCCCTCCTGAGTTGAATAGCTACAAATCTCCCGTTGCCCGGTGGACTTACTCCACTTATCGAACACTGTCATATAAAAATAACCCTGCGGTGCATGCATCCGCAGTAAAAAATCCGCGCCAAAAAGTGCCTCTTCAATCAGGCGGACGCGGGAAAAATCCGCAAATGCGGGGACACCCTGCAGCGACTCAAAGGCGGTGAGCATATTCCACACCACCATAGGCGTCTGCTGCGGATTGAGGTAATTGGCATAGGACAGGTGACTCAGGTATTTACTGACATCGCCCGAGGCGTCGTACCAGCCACCATGGGCGTCAACGACTGTGTCCTGATTGCCAAACAGCGGGACGGCATGATCATACTGATCGAATTTTCCGCCGCAGCGCTGGGATTTGAAATAGTGCAGCACATCACTGAAGGTGCGCTGCATCAGTAAGCCGTCAGCGATGTCAAAATCAGAAGATTCAAGTTCACCAAAGCAAATTCGGTAGCGGCCGGCTTCTTGCCAGGCGCTGAAATCGATTTGTGTCGCCGCACCTGTATGCCACTGATCTGTGTGCTGACTTTGAGAGAGCGGCAGTTGCATCACAGTTTGTCGGTCTTCACTGCGGACCAGGGTCGCCTGCATCAGGGATAAAGGGGCCTGATGCTGAACAATGGCAACCTTGTTACCTGTACGTTCATAACCGAGATGGTTGATTAACAACTGCATAGCTTTCCTTCGTTTCTGTGAGTAATTGTCGGTTGTTCAGCGATGTTCGCTGCAGTAAGTTCTCGACGTTGCAATCAGCTATCGAACAAATAGCAGCGGACAAAATGGTTTTCCGCCAGCTGCGTGACTTCCGGCAGGCGTTGACGGCACTGCTCGGTCGCGTGAACGCAACGCCCTGCAAACGGACAACCGACACTGTCTGGTGTCCACAGCGGAATATCCCCTTTGTTGCCTGCTAACGGCTCATGGATCGACTTGCTGGGGTCCGGCACGGCTGACACCAGCAACTGGGTGTAAGGGTGCTGCGGGCGATGGATGATCTCTTCGGTATCTCCCCATTCGACCATGTGACCGACGTACATCACGGCCAGATCTTCAGCGATATAGCGTGCGGTGGCGATATCGTGGGTGATATAAAGCAGCGCCATCTCGCGCTCGAACTTCATTTCTTCCATCAGATTAAGCACACCGGCACGGATAGACACATCCAGCATGGAGGTCGGCTCATCGGCCAGCACCACTTCGGCCCCAACCGCGATATTGCGGGCCAGGTTGACGCGCTGACGCTGACCGCCGGATAACTGGTGCGGGTACTTTTCGGCGGTGGCTTTGGGCGGGATCAATCCCACCTGCTCCAGCAGATCGTAAACCCGTTCTTCCAGCTCTTTTTTATTGCCCCGGCTGACCTTGTTGTGGATCAGTAAAGGGCGAGCCAGGTGGTGAAAGATGGTATGGGTCGGGTTGAGCGATCCGAACGGATCCTGCCAGACCATTTGCACCCCCTGACGGTACTGCATCAGCTCGCTTTTCTTGGTGATGTCCTGAATATCACGGCCAAAATATTCGATAGCCCCGGAAGTGGGCTCGTACATTTTGGCGATCATTTTTGCTGTTGTGGATTTACCGGAACCGGATTCTCCCACCACCGCCAGGCCGCGGCTTTTGTACATTTTGAATGACACCTGATTCAGTGCCCGCATCTTGGATTTTTTCAGCGAGTTACTGTTGACCGAAAAGTCTTTGACCAGGTTCTTCCCTTCGATAATGGGTGTTCCGACTGGATTGCTCATTTTGCCTCCGATCCTTCTTGTTATAACTTGTTGTACAGGTGGCAGTTGCTAAAACGGCCGGGTTCCAGTTGGCGAAGCTGTGTGCTTTGCGAGAAGCAGGCGTCGTGCGCTTTGCTGCAGCGCGCCTGAAATCGGCAGCCCTGAGGCACTTCCAGCAGGTTGAGCGGGTTGCCCGGAATGCCGGTCAGACGGGTCTTGGGCCCGGTCAGTGGTGGAAACGAGCTGCCCAGACCCTGGGTGTAAGGGTGGTACGGGGTTTCCAGAATCTGCTTTGACGGCGCGACTTCGACCAGTTCACCGGAATACATGATGCCGATGCGATCGGAGAACTCGACCATCAGAGACAGATCATGGGTGATGAACAAAATGGCGAAACCGAATTCTTCTTTCAGGGCATAGATCTTCTGCAGGATCTCGCGCTGGACTACCACATCCAAGGCTGTCGTCGGTTCGTCCATGATGATCAGCTTGGGGTTGAGTGCCAGCGCAATGGCGATCACCAGGCGCTGGCGCATACCGCCAGAGAACTGATGCGGGTAGTCACTCAGTCGATCCGGGTGGATATCAACGATTTCCAGCAATCCCTGAGCGCGGCGTACGGCCTGCTCCCGGGTCATGTTGGTGTGGCGCATGATCACATCACAGAACTGCTCTTCCATGGTCAGTACCGGGTTGAGGGCGTTCATCGCACTCTGGAAGACCATAGACACCTCACTCCAGCGAAAGCTGTTGAGCTTCTGGTCGCTGAATTTCAGGATGTCACCGTGGCCGTCGAACAGCACTTCACCACCGGTAATAAACGCAGGCGGCTTGTGCAGACGCATCAGGGAAAAGGCAACGGTGGATTTACCACAGCCAGACTCACCTGCCAGCCCGAACACTTCACCTTTACCAATGTCAAAGCTGACATCGTTGACGGCGCGGACATCACCGGCGTCGGTAATATAGTCGACGCACAGGTTGCGAATTGAAATTTGTGGAGTCGTCATTACTTCTCTCCTCCTTGCAGTGCAGGCTTAACGGTCGTCGCGGTGGCAGGCTGTGCCTGTTGGTTTTTCTTGGCCATGTTCTGCCAGCGGCGCAGGCCTTTGTGCGAACGCAGCTGCGGGTTGGCAATTTCATCCACGGCGAAGTTCAGCATCGCCAGTCCGATGGCAATCAGCGTCAGGGCCACACATGGCGCCAGCAGTTCCCACCAGGCACCAACCAGCATGGAAGAAGAAGTCTGTACGTTGTACAGCATCAAGCCCCAGCTGATAGAGTTCGGATCGCCCAGGCCGAGGAATGACAGGGTGGCTTCTGTCATGATGGCGAGCATTACAGAGCCGATGAAGCTGGCGCCGATAATCGAAATCAGGTTAGGCAGAATTTCGACAAAGATGATGCGCCAGGAAGATTCCCCAAGAACTTCAGCGGCTTTGACAAATTCTTTTTCGCGCAGCGACAGGGTTTGCGCCCGGACCACACGTGCGCCCCATGCCCAGGAGGTCAGGGCGATGACCACAGCAATCGTCAGCGGTCCGGCCTGGCCGATAAAGGCGGCGATAACGAACAGAATGGGCAGCTGGGGCATCACCAGCATGATATTCATCGCGGCGGTCAGTGTGTCGTCAATCCGGCCGCCAAAGTAACCGGCAGACACACCGATCACTGTTGCCAGGAAGCAGACCATCAGGCCGGCACCGAAACCGACGGCCAGAGAAGTACGGGCGCCATACACCAGTTGGGACCAGATATCACGACCCATGCGTGAGGTGCCCAGTACATGATCGGCTTTTTTCGATAACCGCAGGGTACGACTGTTATCGGCCAGATTCTGTGCCACCCAGCTGTCGGGATCGTTTTGAGCGGCTTTCACGATAAAGGCCGGGTACTCGTGCGGATTACCGGTACGGCGGTCAGGCTCATGTTTAGTGATCAAAGGGGCAAACACAGCGGCCAGGATAAAGACACTGATAATGATTAAGCCGGCCAGTGCTTTATTGTTGTTTGAGAGTAGTTTGATTAAACCTTTCATGATTATTTGCCTCCCTTACGCAGGCGAGGATCCAGTGCCACGATCAGCAGATCGGCCAGGAAGTTAAAGAACAGCATAAAGAGCGTCATGATCAACAGCTGACCTTGCAGTACCTGATAGTCGCGGGCGTGAATGGCATTGAGCATCACTGTGCCCAGGCCCGGATAGTTAAAGATGATCTCGACAATCAGCTGACCGCCAATCGCCATGCCCAGCGCCATGGACAGTGC
This sequence comes from Photobacterium salinisoli, assembly GCF_003614885.1. Taxonomy (GTDB): domain Bacteria; phylum Pseudomonadota; class Gammaproteobacteria; order Enterobacterales; family Vibrionaceae; genus Photobacterium; species Photobacterium salinisoli. The sequence goes on along the minus strand of NZ_QZMS01000007.1, from coordinate 2,147,316 downwards.
TGTCACGCTTGGCAGCATGGCGTTACGGGCGGCATAGTTGAAGACCACACGGTTTTCATTCAGTCCCTTGCCTTTGGCCATGGTGATATAGTCTTCGTTGAGCAGGTTGATCATGTTATTACGCATGCTGATCAGGAAGCCGCCGATCTGAATGGCTGTGGCACACAACAGCGGCAGAACCGCGTGATAGAGAACGTCTTTATAGAAGGCCCAGCTGGTCCAGTCAGGCAAGGTGCCAGGCGTGTAGGCGTAGCTGGTCGGGAACCACTTCAGACCAAGACCGAAAGTGAACAGCACCAGCATAGCGATAACCACAGGCGGAACCGCCTGGATAACCAGCATACCGGGAGACACAAAGGCGTCATATTTACTGCCGCGTTTCCAGGCGGCGAAAATACCCAGCACAGAGCCAATGCAGAAGGCCATGATGACAGCGGAACCGGCCAGGAACATTGACCAGCCGACTGCCCCGCCCAATATTTCAGTCACGGTCTGCGGATAAAATTTGATTGAAATACCCAGATCCCAGTTGAGGATACTTTCGATATAGGTGAAATATTGTTGGTACCAGGCCTGGGCTTCATCAAAACCAAGCAGTTTTTTCATTGCTTCGATACGCTCGGCAGTCACCTGAACGGAAGCATTGGCAAACATCATAGTCACCGGATCGCCGGGCATTGCCCGGGGAATTGCGAAGTTCAACGTGGCTGCAAACAGCAAGGCAACCAGGTAGAACGATAAACGACGTAGAAAAAATCCCATAACTCACACCTTTCCCAACCAGTGACTTACGACTCTGGGCTGAACTCTGGACGAAAAACCCCCTGACGCCAGGCGCCATACTTTACATAGTGCGGGGGAAGAGGCGGTGCGCAGAACACGCACCGCAAATTAAGCAATAATTATGATTTTGGTTTCAGGTCAATCACTTGAAGCAAGCGCTCTGGAACACCAGCCCAAACCATTGGACGGCCGTTCGGATGCTTCTCGTTCCACCAACCCGTGAAGCGGGTGGTGTTGTACTGGAACATATCAGCACTGGACATCACAGGAATGGTGATCTGATTTTCAGCAATGATTGCCTGAATCTGATGTGCCATTTTCTTCTGCTCGTCTTTGTTTGCCGTTTTGTAGAAACCATCCAGCAGTTTGTCTAGCTCGGCATTCTTAAAGAAGTGCATGGCAAAACGTGGGTTTCCTTCGCCCTGCAGGCGGGAGTTGTAACCACTGTTCCAGTACAGATGCGGATCCGCACCGTGGAAGTAGTTGGTGTACGCCACATCATACGTCCCTTTGATCATGCCTTCGTTGTATACAGCGAAGTCAGGGGTACGTGCGTTAGCCTTGATGCCGGCTTCCTGCAGTTGCTCAACCGCCAGTTGTACTGTGTTGTTGAAGTCGGTCCAACCGTTCGGAGACTGGACATCCAGTTCAATTTTCTTACCGCTTGGTGTTTCAACGAAACCGTCACCATCGATGTCTTTAAAGCCGGCTTTTTTCAGCAGTGCTTTGGAGTTCTCAAGGTTGTAGGTGTTGAAATCTTTGTACTTGTTGTAAACCGCAGAGTCAGACCAGGCTTTGAAACCTTCACCCAGACCAGACGCAAAGTGGTTTGGTGTACCGCTGCCATAGAAGGCAATGTCGATAATGGTTTGACGGTCAATCGCCATAGAGAAAGCACGACGGAAGTCTACGTTGTTGATGGCTTCGTTGTTACCTTCTTTTGGTGACTTGAAGTTCAGCATGAAGGCCTGGGTACCAGACGCCGGATACCAGTATTTGTGGTTCGGGTTAGAGGCCGCGTAAGTGCTGTCGATGTCCGGAATGAACGAGGAAGTCCAGTCCAGCTCAGAGGCAATGACTTTGCTCAGCAACTGGTCATTATTGGCAATCTGAGGCATACGAAGACAGTCAACATCCAGGTTATCGTTGTCCCAGTAGTGCGGGTTACGGCACTGGATGTACAGCTGAGGTGTGAAAGTGTCGACTTCAGTAAACGGACCTGTACCAACCGGGTTTTCGTTGGCAAACGTTTCAGGCTCTTTCACTTTGCTCCAGATGTGCTCAGGTACGATAGAAACGAAAGACATTTCATAAGGTACGTTGGAGTTGGCTTCAGTCAGATCGAAAGTGATTTTATTGCCGTCAACTTTTACATCTTTCACCCACTTGATGATACCGCGCTGGTCAAGTGCCGGGTGGTTCTTCAGCAGCTCATAGGTGAAGGCCACGTCTTTGGCTGTAAAGGGTTTACCGTCTGACCATTTCACGCCGTCACGAATCACAAAAGTGACTTGCAGCAGGTCGTCAGACATATAGAAGTCTTTCGCCAGACGCATTACAGGCTCGTTGCCATGCATCTGATTGAAAATGACCAGTTGCTCATAAACGAAGTCTGTAGTGGTACGCAGATTGGTTTGCAGATATGGGTTGAAGTTACGCACCAGAGTCGGATAAAAATCGGGCACGATTGTCAGCTCACTGCGCTCAGCACTCATCGCAGGAGAAGTCATGGCAGCGGCAGCCGCGGCCAGGATGGCAAGTGTTACCTTTGTTTTCTTTATGTTGGCAAGCATAGCTGTTCCTTACTCTTTGCTTTGTAGGGTTTACATTTCACTTAGGTTCCCCTCCATCTATGGTGGGGCTGGTAATCCACTCTGGACCGGTTGAGTAAAGCGACCTGATTCAGATGGCCTGTGGACACTCAGTGCCCTAAGGAAACGACTTCAGGCGTGAATCGTCAATTGCATTGCACGTTAAAAACGTCAAAAACGCTGCGCTTACTGTCAAAAACGTAAAAATCGCCCGCCATTCTACGCTAAAACACCAGCGTTCCTACCCTTTAAACGAATTGATAACTATCCTCATGTGAGTGCTTGCTATTGAAATATTTCATTATTATTAATGGCTTGGGTTTTATTTTCAGAAAAGGGATCACTGAATTGGAACCTAAAAGCCCTTATTTTCAAACGGAAATTTTTTGTGAAGATTTTGTTGTGATTGGCGTCTCATATCATGAAATTTATCATTAGCTGCCCCTGATTTGTTGCGGTTCAGGCGATTTTTTCATCATCACCTGGTGGCAGTTTGTACTTTATGCTGGATGAAAAGTAAGCTTATTTTTCGTCACGAGAATTAACTGACGGACGGCTTTGTGGGCGAGAAGTCCGCATGGTGCAGTGCACAGAAGCGAGCGGGTGAATGGCTGCTGATGCAGAGGCTGAGGGCGACGGAACATACATTGTGCCTTTTGTGTCTGACCGCTCAGCGACAGCACTTGGTCTGGCTTCGGGCACAGTGAGGGGGCACCCGGTTGCCGGGATTCCCGCTGCTGCGGGAATCTGCATGCTTGATAAATGCGTCTTGCGGGAGGTGTGTCTTACTCTGGTGGCGGAGGTTAACTCACTGGCTGATCATGCGCTGCAGCCGGTTGCGCTGCGCTGTGAGGGCCTCTTTTTCCTGGCTCGCTTTGGTACAGCGTTCCAGAACAAAATCCAGCGTGTTGAGAACAGTGCGCCAGCGCGGTGTTTTCGGCAGGGTTTCCAGCTGTAAATATTTGTCCAGGGTGCGTGTTTGCAGCGTGCTCCTGTCCAGGTACACGCGCCACAAGCCGCTTTCTTCTGCCAGATCAAATTTGGTTTTTCCGGTGGATGTTTCCCAGAACTGCAGGCAGTCTTTCATCACATCCACCAGCATTTGTCTCAGCTGATCAGCTTTATCCGGCTGAGCGTGATCCAGCCTGTCTGCCAGCTGACTGAACTCGCCCCCCATATCGCGTAAACGCTGCAGGCTGTGCTTGTCGCCATCTGTGGCGAAGCCCGAGAGCACATCAACGGCATTTTCCAGTAACGCAATGCGTTGTACTGAGCTGGGCCCCTGACTGTCAAAGATAAACATTTGGCTGAGCCCGGACTCGGCAGGTAGCTGGATCAGATCGGTCGTCAGCGTCTGCTTGCCATCTTGAATCCGATAGGTCAGTTCGCCGCTGTAATGGCGGTTCTGTTCGATATCCTCCGGCAGCTGGGTCAGCAGCAGATCCTGAACCGACAGGCGTTCCAGCTGTTCCGGTGCGCGCTGAAAGAGCTGGCCGGCAGCATTATTGGCATAACGGATACGGCCATCTTCGCGGGTACACAGGATGGCCTCGCTGGTGGATTCGAGCAGACCCAGCAGGCGAGTCTGGGTATCAAGCAGGGCCTGCTGTACTTGTTCACGGTGGCGGATTTCCTGCTGAAGCCATTGATTTTCAGTGCGCTGTCTTTCTGTCTGGGCGGCTTGCAGGTGGGCCCGGATCCGGGCGGTCAGCTCGTCTTTATTAAAGGGTTTGGTCAGGTAGTCGTTGGCACCGAATTCAAAGCCTTTTACCCTGTCCCGTACTTGGCCTAATGCCGACAGCATGATGACCGGCAGTTCAGTCAGACTGTAACGGGTACGCAATTGCTGACACACCTCATAACCGCTCATACCCGGCATCATCACATCAAGCAGCACCAGTGACGGTTGATGCTCTTCCATCAGGCTGAGGGCTTGCTGACCGTTTTCCGCTGTGATCACACGATAGCCGGCAATGCGTAAAAAACTGGTGACGACCTGTAAGTTAACCGGTTCATCGTCGACGACCAGTAAGAGTTCGCCATCAGGGTTATCGGGCAAGTCATCAATATTGACCGTATTGGCATCCTGGCGCGGCGCCTGGAAATGGCCATGTTGCGGCGCGCTGAGCTGGCTGCGGGCAATGTCCTCTTTGGTGGCCAGTGGCAGGGTGAAGCTGAAGGTCGTCCCTATCATAGGCTGGCTGCTGACATACAGGCTGCCGCCCATCAGTTCGATCAGCTGACGGCTGATGGACAGTCCCAGTCCGGCTCCCTGGTGATAATTGGCCGAGCCAGTGTTGGCCTGCACCAGGGGTTCAAAAATGTGCTCCAGTTGCTCTGCAGGTATGCCCTGACCGGTATCGACGACCTGAATGCGGACCTGACTTTCCAACACAGTGGCGGAAAGGATAATTTTGCCTTCTGAGGTGTACTTAATGGCGTTGCCCACCAGGTTGTACAAAATCTGTTCCAGGCGTTGTTCGTCAGCAATGACCAGAGGCAGATCCGGCGGGATCTGATTGATGATACGCACCGGCTTGCCATCGAGCAGGTGTGCCGACAGTTCAAGCACTAAACGGTTGGCCGCGGCAAGATCGACCGCGTGGGGCTGGATATCAAGATCGCCATACCGCATTTTGTGATAGTCGAGCAAATCATCGACCAGCTTGGTCAGGCGCTGACCACTGCTGATGATCATATCCAGCTGACGTTGCTGATCCGGCTGGATTGGCCCATTGGCACCGGCCAGCATGGCTTCGGCGATGCCGACCATGCCATGCAGCGGGGTGCGCAGTTCATGGGAGGTGGTGGCAAGAAATTCGTCTTTGAGCTTGTCTGTGGCCTGCAGCTCTTCGTTCTGCTGCTGGATGACAGCCAGATTGTGTTCCAGTTCGGTATTTTGCTCGCGGATCAGGGTGATTTTTTCGCGAATCGAGCGTTGCATTCTGGCAAAGCTGATCGCCAGACGGCCAATTTCATCACGGCGATCGGTTGAGGTGATCTTTTGATCCAGATCGCCGGCTGAGACTTGCTCGGCGGCCCAGGTTAAACGCAGCAGCGGGGCAGTAATGTAATTAGACAGCCAATGCGCCGTGATGGTCACCAGTATGACGGCCCCCAAAATGGCAAGGAGAAAAAATTCCTCCAGCTGATGAATGCGGGAGAAAGCTTCCTGCTCAGGCAGCTCAACCACCAGGGCCCATTTGTTGCCGAGCACGTCAATGGGCGCATACGCGCTCAGTACAGGAATATTGTTGTAGTTCAGTAAGCTGCCAACACCAGCCTGGCCTGCCAGCGCATGATCAATACCGGCACTGGCCAACTCTGCCGGTAAATCACCGTCGTTGGGCAGGCGCAGATTATGATCCTGTCCGATAAGCAGCGTCTGGACGTACTGATTGGCCTCACTGCTGCTGGACATGACGTCGGCAATGGTGCGGTTGCTGAGTTTAAAGAAAGCGTAACTGTGCAGGTAACCATGCTGAATAATAGGGGCAGCGAACCAGGCCGTTGCTTCCCGGTTATCGCCATCGGCGGCAAAATCGGTAAAGGCGATAGGCATTTTTTCCGGTTCGCGCTCACCGGTTTCCCTGTGACTATCACGAGATTGCTGATCTCTGAACTGAGCGGTCAGGTTTTTTATGGTGTCATAGGTCTGGCTGAGCGCTGGGTATTGCGAGCTGTCGGTACGTAAACTGGCCGCAAACAAATCCGGGCTGCGGGAGGTATAAACCACATTACCATCAAGATCCACCAGCATCAGGTCACTGAAATCAGAGCGTTTGAGATATTCCTCATAGGCCCAGTGGTAACGTTTGTAGATCAGGCGATATCTTTCCTGAACGATAAAATCAGGGGAGGTGTTATCGACCTCGCTGGACGGTGGCCGCGAGATCAGGGTACGGCTGAAGTATTCGCCGTTGGTGGCGCCTTTGCTGAGCCGGTTGATGTCCCCCAACTGGCGGAAGGCACCGACTATGCCATAAAAGCGCCCACCACTGGCATTGGCCAGTTCAGAGCGAACAAAACTTTGTATTTCAGATTCTTTGGCGGTAAAAAAGGCACTGAGCTGCTGGCGTTTGTTATCGCGCAATGAAGCCAGGTGGCTGGTACTTTGTTCAGCCAGATCCCGGGTGTGTGAATGCAGGAAAAACAAAGAAGACAGGGTGAGCGGGATCAGGCTCAGCAAAAGGAAAGCTAGCATCAGAGTATGCTGGAGACGTTTAAAACGGGTGGTATTTTGCATGTCCGGCTGACCTTTGATCTGCTGATACAAATCTGTCTGTGATGCTATCAAAAGCGCTCACTGGCATTTTTGCCAAAACGCAGCCAGCCGTTTTGACGGCGAACAGGCAGTTTACGCGGGGCTTTTGCAGCTGAGTTACCGTTTATACTGAGTTTTTTTTTACAATCAAGGAAGTCATGGATGAAGCGTGTGCTATGACACAATTTTGACGGATTTGACGGAGTTTGCTGCTATAGAGCGGAGATTTCAGTGCCTGCCATCCTAAAAGACGGCAGGCAAACTGACTTATTTTTTTGCGTGATAAATTGAGAACTTATTGTTTCTGGCGCGAATATCATAGCTTCCCAGACAACGTTCCAGCAGCGGGGGATATTGCAGAAAGTTATTGGCAACTATGATCAGCTCCCCGTCAGCGGCCAGATGGGCCGGAGACTGTTCGATAAACTGCTCTGTGGCAGCGTAAAAGGTCTTCAAACCGGCGTGGAAGGGCGGATTGCTGATGAGAAAGTTGTATTGTTCCGGCAGCGAATGGTAGACATCGGTGGCAATAAAACTGCCTTCAAGGTGATTAACACGGAAAGTCTCTCTGGCAGAAGCAATCGCCAGGGCACTGATATCGGCCAGATCCAGCGTGATATCCGGATAACGGGTTTTCATCACCGCGCCTATAACGCCAGCGCCGCAGCCAAAATCCAGTACACGTCCGGACAGATCCGGCAGGTTGTCGACCAGAAGGCGGGATCCCTGATCAAATTCACCCAGGCTGAACACTCCCGGCAGAGAGCGAATAGTGAGTGTGTGCTCACCGATAGTCAGGGTGTAACTGCGGAACCAGTCCTCAAGCTTGAATGCCGGCACCTGATCCTGACAGCGCCCCCAGTAGAAACTGCACCGGCGTGCCGTGTCGTATTTGTTGAGCGGGCCGTAGGAGGCAAACATTTTTTCGGCACTGCGAACACCACTTCGGTTCTCGCCCACAATGCAGATTTCGGTTTCCGGGCCACAGTGCGCCAGCAGCATCGCCAGCAGATACTCGGCTTCGGCTTTGGCTTTCGGCCAGTAGAGCAGGATCATGTCGACACCCCGCGCATCGTCGGCGGACAGCTCCGCGCCGAAATGGCTGGTGATCTTACTGGAACGGCTCAGGCTGAGGTGCTGGCCATAGTGGGTGGTGAAGACTCGGACGCTACTGGCCACGGCCGCCAGCTCTATCGGGTAGAGATCGTCCAGTTCTCCGGCTACCAGCACATGGCGATCGGTAAAAAAGTCGATTTGACGGGCAACTACCTGGCTGGCAGCACTATAGGTCGACGCATTGGAAGACATGAGAGCCTCTGTGGTGATTCGGATTCCGGGCGCGAATTGTTCCACAATTCCAGCCATATGGAAAGGCAGCCGTGAATTCGGCTGCCAGTGAATGACTAGCTGTGATCCTGTTGGTCGAGAAAGTCTTTAAACTCGGTTTCATAGAGTTTAAACAAGACTAGAGTAACCGCGAAAATGATAGGGCCGTAAATCAGGCCAATCAGACCAAACAGATGCAGGCCGCCCAGAATAGAGAAGAAGATCAGCAAGGTATTCATGCCCGAGTTGCCCTGCATCAGCAGCGGACGAACGAAGTTGTCGATAGAACCAACCACAATAATACCCCAGGCGATCAGAAATACCGCCCATTCCCATTGGTCGATCAGCAAGAGATACAACGAAGCAGGTAACCAGATCAGTGCCGTACCGAACACGGGAATGAAGGAGGCAAAGGCCATCATGGAGCCCCAGAAAAGCCCGGGGAAACCGGCCAACCACATCGCAAAGCCCCCGGCGACACCCTGTGCCAGCGCTGTCAGAAACGATCCCATGACCGCGGATTTCGCCACCTGTTCGACTTCTGTCAGCAGGGCATCTTCCTGGCTGCGCGATAAAGGCAATACATGACGCAGGGTGGCCACGATTTTGTCGTGATCACGCAACAGAAAAAAGAGCACAAATAACATCAGCAGGAAGCTGAGCACGAAGTTAGTCGCATCACCCAGCAATTTGGCACTGATATTCAATAACTGCGTTCCCAGCTTGGAGGCCGCCGAGGCCAGCTTTTGTACGATAGATTGCACATCCAGACTTTCAAACGGTGACCATTTATTGATGGTATGCAGCACGGTTTGTGCATAAGGATGTGACAGCACTTCTTTCGGACCGCCTGTTGTCAGCCAGGCGTAGCTGTCTTTGGAAAAGGCGGAGCCTTGCTGAACAATGGAGGCAAAGACAATCAGCACCGGAATGACAATGATAAAAGTCAGTATGGTGCAGGATAAAATGGCAGAGCGGTTTGGCTTGCCTAAGCGGTTTTCGATTCTGGCATGCAGCGGATAGAACAGCAGAGAAATGATAAAGGCCATCACGATTGGGCCGAGGTATGGCTCAATCAACCGGTAACTGGCATAGGTGGCCACTGCCAGCGCAGCCATGAGCATCCAGTGTCTTGACTGGACTTGAAAAGGTTTTGGCACGGGATTGTCCTTCAGCAGATTTGCAATCTGTTTATCATTGCATCAGGTTGAGGTGCTGGCAATGCTCTCTGCGAGTGTTTCTTTGATATTTCAGTGACATCTGTTCTGAACACACCGATGTTTAAGTCAGAAAAAGAGGCAGACAGCTGAAAGTGTAAAGGGCAGGCAAAGAAAAGGGCAGGATTTTTCCTGCCCTTGCTGAATCAGAATAAGCTGAGCGTTATTGTGCTTCTTGCGCCAGGGTGGCAAACGCGTATTCTGCCGCTTCCAGCGTAGCGTTGATTTCTTTCTCGCCGTGCGCCAGAGACGTAAAGCAGGCTTCGAATGCCGAAGGCGCCAGATATACGCCTTTTTGCAGCATCAGATTGAAGAAACGTTTGAATCGTTCCACATCACAGCGAGCAACATCCTGGTAGCTGTGCACGTTTTCCTGATCGGTAAAGAAGAAACCGAACATAGCACCGACCTGGTTAGTGACCAGCGGGATACCGTATTTGTCAGCCAGCGCCTGAAAGCCTTCTGCCAGACGCTGCGTGGTTTGCGCCAGACGTCTTTCATTGCCTTCCTGAGTCAGGATTGTCAGGCAAGCATAACCGGCAGCCATGGCAACCGGGTTACCCGACAGCGTACCGGCCTGATACACAGGGCCGGTTGGCGCAATATACTGCATGACCTCACGGCGGCCGCCGAACGCGCCGACAGGCATACCGCCGCCTAGGATTTTACCCAGAGTCGTCAGATCCGGTTTGACGTCGTAGTAAGCCTGAGCGCCGCCGTGGGCGACACGGAAACCTGTCATCACTTCATCCAGAATCAGCAGGGCACCAAACTCGTCGCAGATCTCACGCAGCCCCTGCAGGAAACCCGGTACAGGTGGAATGCAGTTCATGTTGCCAGCCACAGGTTCCACTATAATGCAGGCAATTTGCTCTGGGTGTTCAGCAAAGGCTTCACGCACGGATTCCAGGCTGTTGAAGGTGCAAGTGAGCGTGTGCTTGGCAAAATCGGCCGGAACACCCGGCGAGCTTGGCTGGCCTAAGGTCAGAGCGCCGGAACCGGCTTTTACCAGCAGGCAGTCAGCATGGCCGTGGTAGCAGCCTTCGAATTTGATGATTTTGTCGCGGCCGGTGAAACCACGGGCCAGACGAATGGCGCTCATGGTGGCTTCTGTGCCAGAGCTGACCATGCGCACCATTTCCATGGATGGCACCAGCTTGGAGACCAGTTCCGCCATGGTGATTTCCATCTCGGTAGGTGCACCGAAGCTCAGACCCTGACGGGCGGCATCGATCACCGCGTCGCGGATGGCGACATGGTTGTGGCCAAGGATCATAGGTCCCCAGGAGCCGACATAGTCGATGTAAGCTCTGCCATCGGCATCAAAAATATAGGCACCGTCGGCACGCTCAATAAACAGCGGATCGCCGCCCACGCCAGCAAATGCGCGGACCGGAGAGTTGACCCCGCCAGGAATGGTGTGTTGTGCTTTGGCAAATAATTCAGCCGATTTGCTCATGGTTCTTTCCTGTAATCCTTGGTGATAAGGGCGCTATTGTACGTAAATGCGAATTCAATGGCGAGAGGGCATTTTTATTGATCTGCACACTTATACGAAGCGTTTGTGGTCAATACTTGAACGCAGCAGTCAGGTATTAGATAATCGTTTCAAAGGTCAGTTGACCAACATGAAGATGAATTGAGAGGTTGCTAATGAGCGATGCCAGTTTCCCGCTGAACTTTTCGGATGTTGCAGCGAATAAGGTGAAAGCGCTGATAGCGGAAGAGGAAAACCCTGAGCTGAAATTGCGTGTGTATATCACAGGTGGTGGCTGCAGTGGCTTCCAGTATGGTTTTACCTTTGACGAGAAAGTCAACGAAGGTGATATGACGATTGAGAACAGCGGCGTGACCCTGGTGGTTGACCCTATGAGTCTGCAGTATCTCATTGGCGGCACAGTGGATTATACCGAAGGGCTGGAAGGCTCCCGTTTCTTTGTCAATAACCCGAATGCCACCACCACTTGTGGCTGCGGTGCATCCTTTAGCGTGTAAAGAGCCGTTACACCTGATGCAAAAAAAGCCGTCACTTTAGGTGACGGCTTTTTTGTTTGCTCTTTTTTATCTGAAAATCAGCTTCTTGACGGTATTAAACTGGCATTGTTATTGGTGGCCAGTAATTGTCGCAGTTGAGTTAGCTGAGCCAAACGCTCGCTGGCCTGCTGCTTGAAGGCAGCTTTGTCTTTACCTTTGAGCGAATCAGACTGAGGCAGAGAAACAGTTCTGGGGTTCTTATGTACCCCGTTAACCAGAAACTCATAATGCAGATGAGCCCCGGTTACCCGGCCACTGCTGCCCAGTTTACCGATTGTCTGCCCCTGTTTAACTCGCTGGCCGGTTTTGACCAGGCGCTTGCTCAGGTGCAGATACTTGGTGACATAGGTAGAGCTGTGGCGGATAAAGACGTAATTACCGTTAAACTGATTGTAGCCGGATTTCATCACCACACCGTCACCGGCCGACCAGATAGGCGTTCCTACCGGGGCGACATAATCGGTGCCGCGGTGTGCTTTGACCTGACCGGTCACCGGGTGCAGACGGCGCGGGTTGAAGTTGGAGCTGACATAACGGAAGTTCACCGGTGAGCGCAGGAAGGCTTTTTGCATCGCCCGGCCATCCGGATCGTAATACTTACCATCAATACTGTTTCTGACGGCAGTGAAGGTCTGGCCCAGGTTGGAGAAGGTGGCGGCCAGAATGTTACCGCGACCAATCGGCTCGCCTTCGACATAGCGTTCTTCAAACAAGACAGAAAAGGTATCGCCTTCACGGATATCCAGGGCAAAGTCGATATCCCAGCCAAAAATACCGGCGATCTCCATGATTTGGTTCGGCGTCAGACCGGCATCCGCGGCGGCGTTCCAGAAGCTGGAGGTGATCACCGCCTGGGCAAAATTGAGCTGGGTATCGACCTTTTTGATTTCAGTTCTGGAATGGAAGGTATCACCCTTGCGTGTGATGTAGAGGGTCTCTGTGGCATTGATTGGCTGAATTAACTGAATCAGATCTTTTTTGTCGTCCAGTCCGAACCGCAGTTTGTCGCCTGGGCGTAATGTGATCAGAGATTTGGTGCCTTCATCCGCATTGATCAGGCGGTACAGTGTGGCCGGGCTGAGGCCGACCTTATCAAATACCAGCGCCAGACTTTCACCTGGCTTGATCACATGCTCCGTCCAGGTCAGCGGGGGCGGTAATAAAGGGGGAGTGATGCCGGCTGCCTGCAGCTGAGGCCCGTCAACCTTGATGTCGAGCGGATAGAGTTTGCCGATTTCAAACTTTTGCTCAGGCTTCTCCATCTCTTCTGCGCCCGGCAGCAGGATCAGCAGTACAGTCACCGCACTGATAATGGTGATGAGAATCTGATGTATCCTTGGCAAACGAGAAAATTTTGATATTAGCATTTGATAATTATTTTGATGATTTTTGCGCATAAGAGAAAAATAAGACAAGGCTAAGTCTAACTGGTTTCAAAAAACATCGCTATTCAAGTAATATTGCCCTTTATCATATTTATGCCAATTTTGTGGGAGTGAACAGGAATGGCCAGCATTGAGCATGCGTTAGCGGAAATTAAGCGCGGGGTCGACGAACTGATCCCGGAAGAAGAGTTGATTGCCAAACTGAAGGAAAATCGTCCTCTGCGAATCAAACTGGGGGCGGATCCGACAGCGCCGGACATTCATCTGGGCCACACTGTCATCCTTAATAAGCTGCGTACCTTCCAGGAACTGGGCCACGAAGTCACTTTCCTGATTGGTGATTTCACCGGTATGGTGGGTGATCCTACCGGTAAGAACACCACACGTCCTCCCCTGACCCGTGAAGATGTACTGCGCAATGCCGAAACCTATAAAGAGCAGGTTTTCAAGATTCTCGACCCGGCCAAAACCAAAATTGAATTCAATTCTACCTGGTTGTCTGAGTTGGGCGCCGAAGGCATGATCCGCCTGGCTGCCAGTCAGACGGTTGCTCGCATGCTGGAGCGTGATGACTTCAAAAAGCGTTACAACGAAGGTCGTCCAATTGCTATTCATGAATTCATGTATCCGTTGCTGCAAGGCTATGACTCGGTGGCAATGAACACTGATGTAGAGCTGGGCGGAACGGATCAGAAGTTTAACCTGCTGATGGGCCGTGAGTTGCAGAAGGCGGAAGGCCAGAAACCTCAGGTAGTGCTGACCATGCCGCTGTTGGTGGGGCTGGACGGCGTGAAGAAGATGTCCAAATCTGCCCATAACTACATTGGTGTGGCTGAAGCGCCGACTGAGATGTTCGGCAAAATTATGTCGATTTCTGATGAGCTGATGTGGAATTACTATGAACTGTTGTCCTTCCGTCCGCTGGAAGAGATTGAGCAGCTCAAGCAGGAAATGGCGAATGGCCGTAACCCGCGCGATGTGAAAATTCTGCTGGCGAAGGAAATCATTGCCCGCTTCCACTCTGAAGCGGATGCTGATGCGGCAGAGCAGGATTTCATCAACCGTTTCCAGAAAGGGGCGATGCCGGATGAAATGCCTGAGTTTGAATTTGCAGCCGGGGTGGCGATCGCTAACCTGCTCAAAGATGCCGAGCTGGTCAATTCGACCTCTGACGCATTGCGGATGATCCGCCAGGGCGCGGTAAAAATTGACGGCGATAAAGTGGACGATACCAAGCTCGAGCTGTCCGCAGGCACTGCGGTATATCAGGTCGGTAAGCGCAAGTTTGCCCGTATTACCCTGAAATAACCCTTTGCCATCCCTGAGAGAAGGCGCCATTACGGCGCCTTTTTTGTGCCTGTCAGGCCAGAGACGGCACAGGCGCGCTGATGATTGCCGACTGGGTTTGCAGAAGTGCCGCCACCCGCTGGCCGAGATGGTCTGCGGTTTTCAGGTCGGCGTGACTGAGTTGTCCGGTCGGGGTGTGACCACTGGCGCCCAACTGGCGGCCCATCGGATTGATGCTTTTGTCGTCATAGCCGTTGGGCATATCCATCCCGACCCACAACATGCCATGCTGCATGGCCAGCACGAACAGATAATTCAGGGTGCTGTCCTGCTCGCCACCCAGACTGCCGCCGACGGTAAATCCGGCGGCCAGCTTGTTACGCCAGCCTTGTCCGCTCCAGCTGTCGCTGCTGGCATCGGCAAACGCCTTGAACTGGGCGGCCGGGCCACCCATATAGGTCGGACTGCCAAAGACAATGGCATCGGCCTGTTGCAGGCTGGTAAAAAGATCCGGGTCGCTGAAACGGCCGTGCTCAATATCTTCACCGGTAATGCGGTAGCGTATCACCTGAATACCGGGCTGTGTTTTGGCACCCTGTGCGATCGCCTCGGCCATCTGGTGGGTTGCGCCTGAGCCGGAATAGTAAACCAGAGCAATTGTTTTCATCGATTGTTCCTTCATTATTCTTCGTGGGTGGCCAAGCGCATTTGAATGGCCGACAGATAGTCGTTGAACTGAAACGTCTGATACAGGCGGCTGCAGCTGTAAGTCAGCTTGATACTGTGATCGTCCGACAAGGTGGCAACTTTGCTAAACCAGCCTACCCAGTCCGGCTCAATGTCGTTTGGCTGCGATTGGTTCGGGAACGGACGATTCTGCGTGGAGCAGAAAGCTGCAACATACGCCTGCCAGTAGTAGGCCAGTGCCAGCCGACGATCCGGCAGGAAAGGCATGAGTTGCAGTAAGGCATCAAAGCCGGTGACCCCGTGCAGCAGGGTAAAGTCGTTACTTGCCAGATAAGCGCCAATGGTGAGGCGGGCAATATCCGCTTCTGTGAGATCGTCAGGCACAGCGGCGATGGACCGATAAGCAGATTGATGAACCACTTCATTAACGCGATCAACTATGATGCCAGGCTGAAACGCATAATCTCTGAAAGCCTCGTACGCTTGTTCGAGCTGAGTTTCAGCCTGATACTGATCGGTGAAATGCAGTTCACCTAAGGCCTGATACTCACTGGCCCAGTAGGCAAGTGAAACGGCAATTTCATTGGGTTCGCCCGTTTCTACGGCATAGCTCAGGCGGATCAACCCGTGAAACGCGCTGCTGGCAAGGCCAGGCAGCAGCACAGGAAGCCATTGCTGTAGCACAGAGACGACACCCTGTGCCGCGATTTGCTGGCGAAATTGCGGGTAAAATACCGTGAAACTGTCGCGCATGCCCAGTTCAGGCACTGTTTCCTGCATTGGGTTTTCCCGACGGATTGGCTGCAGTTGCGCTGTGTATGTCTGATAAAAATGCTGCAGTTGTAATGGACTGGCCCCGCAACGCGCCAGAGCGACCAGTGCCATGGGCAAATGATTCGACAACTCAGGCCCGTAGATGGGGTCAAATTGCAATCCCTTGTCAATCAAAGCCAGACATTCGGAGGGGATGGGCGCATACATTTTATGATCTCCTGTCCTGAGGGTTAAAGGGCGTAATCATTGCGCTGCAACGGGTCGTTACTCAGATACTGGGTGAACTCCCATTCAATACCGTCCCTGTCATAAAAGTAGATCCGCTGGCGCCAGGGGTGACTGGTTTCCAGCTCATTTTCCCGGTAACCGGCACTGAGCAGCCGCTCACGTACCTGCATTACGTCGTCAACCACCAGACCGATATGGTTGATCCCCAGATCCCGGTAAGGCGTGCGATCGATCTGATCGCGAGCAACCACTTCCTGCAGCGCCAGATAAGTGTCTTCTGTACCGATATGACACCAGCGGTGTGTGGGTTGCTGCCCCTGATGGCGAACTGAGAAGTCCGGAATAGCGGTTTGCAGAAATGCTATGGTGCTTTCCAACTGGCGGACGGTGAGGTTGGCATGTTCAACGTAGGGTTTCATGGTGCCTCCTGGCTTTAGCGGTGTTCTTATTAGTAAATCATTTTGTTTACATATTAGTATGAAATCTAGTTAAGTAAAGTTTTTTGTTTATTTATGTGTGGGAGAAACTTTCTTACAACTGTGTTTGGGTATAGCATCAAAGTAATCCCACCGAGGAGAAGTTCATGCAGGAACTGGTGCAGGAATTATCACCACTGATCGAGCAATACGGTTACTTAGTGCTGGCACTGGCGGTTGCCATTGAAGGACTCGGGGTACCGGCTCCCGGCCAGTCTCTGCTGATCGTGGCCAGTTATCTTGCAGCGAGCGGTGCGCTGTCTTTGCCGTCTGTATTGCTGGTGGCGGGAACGGCCAGCTGGTTAGGAAATACAGCAGGCTATGTGCTGGGATCTATGCTGGCCCGGTTTGTTGAGCGGCGAGGATGGACTAAGCCTGCCTCCTTAATCAAAGTGCATGCTTTTATTGATAAATATGGTGTGATTGGTTTGATCCTGAGCCGTTTTCTGGAAGGGATGAAACAAGTCATCTGCTTAGGCTGTGGCCTCGCTCAGATGCCCTGGCCCCTTTTTCTGACAGGCAACACCCTGGCGGTGGGGATCTGGTTGCTGGTCTTCGGCTATGGGCCGGCTTATTTTTATGAAGAAATCGGACAGGCGGGCCTGTTTTTCCAGCGTCATCAGTATGCTTTATGGATCTTAGCTGTGATTGTAGGGCTGGCGTTGCTGCTGAAATTGATCCGCAAGCGCCGCCCTACCAGTTAAGTCCGCTAACTGTTTCTCAGTGAGAAAGTCGGCAGTGACAGGTGCCAGCGGATGGCCGCCAGCCGAATTGACAGGGTCGTTGCAATACCGCACAGACTGGCGGCCGCGGTTTCCAGTCCAAAATGCAGTCCCACTGTGTGGACAATACCGCCCAGAATACAGGCAGTGGCATACACTTCGGTTCTTAAGACCATAGGGACTTCACGGGCCAGTACGTCACGGATCACTCCGCCGCCGCAACCTGTGATCACACCCATAATCACGGCCACCATAGGTGAAGCACCAAAACGCAGGGCTTTTTCCACCCCAATGGCGACGAAAACGGCCAGACCAATGGCATCGGCAACCGGCAGGAAATACCAGGGCATTTTACGGGGGTTCTGGATCGCCAGCATAGCCAGCAGACAGGTTGCAAAAATCACCCACAGGTAATTGGTGTCTGTGATCCAGAATACCGGCGTTGCACCCAGCGCCATATCGCGGATAGTTCCACCACCGATGGCAGTGACACAGGCCAGCACCACGACCCCAAACGGGTCCATCCTTAACCGGCCCGCCAGTAAAATGCCGGAAATGGCAAATACAGCGGTGCCAAACATATCAAGCGTGTAAATCAGCATAGTGTCCCTGCACACAACCAGTGATTAAAAACCGCGCCACCCTGACTGAAGGGGCCGAGCTAAAAAGCGCTGAGATTGTACGGTGAAATGTAACGCACACAACCGATAACTTTGTCTTTGTGAGCTTATTCACATCCTATCGTTGGTGATTTTTGCGCACTTCATCCAGTTGCTTACAAATTTCTTGAGCGGCCAGCAAGGCTCTGGGGGTGGGCCGGTTCAGCCAATCGGCCTGAGTCTGATAGAGATGCTGATCCCGGACGGCGGGCAATTGTTCGCGCCAGGGCAACCAGAGACTGAAGGCGTTGGCATCCGGGCCCGCACTGCCATGGGGGGTGAATATCGCCTCGGGGCGGCGGACTATCACTTGCTCTTTCGACACCTGCGGGTATGCCACTGGACTGTCGGCAAAAATATTTTCGCCGCCGCAGAGTGCGAAAATCTGGCTGGGCCAGTTATCGCCGGACATGCTCATGAGCGGCGAGATGCCCAGCTGGTAAAAGTAGCGTACCGGTTTTTTATGCCCGTATTGCTGATTCAGCTTCGTCATGGTCTGACGGAAATCCGAAGCGGCCTGAATGGCTATGCTCGGATCGTCGGCAAAAGTGCCGAGCGTTTCCAGGCTGTCCGCAATGGCATTGAGCGTGGTGGGATGAGAATAAAAGATCCGGATGCCCAACTGTTCCAGTTTTGCCATTTCTCTGGGTGGGTTGCCGCCTTGCCAGGCCAGCACGAGATCAGGCTTCAGGGCCAGGATGCGTTCCAGCTTGATGCCCCGGTAATTCGCGACCCGCTCCAGTGCCAGGGCTGGCGGCGGGTAGTCGCTGTAATCGCTGGCAGCGATAAGTTTGCTGCCCAGTCCGGCGGCATAGGCCAGCTCAGTGGTGTGCGGCGCAAGACTGATAATACGCTGAGGCTTGCTGTCAGTGGCCTGTGCTTCTTGGGCGTATACTCGAGTGACGATGAATGTCAAAGGGAGCAGCAAGGCAAAAACGAACGGTCGGCACAGATTCACAATAGGCTTCCCATCAGAAACATGAACACACTTTGCAGTGCCACCCAGATCCATAACCGCTGTTGCAGCAAACGATCTATTTGCGATAAATGCAGGGCCGCAGGTGCAATGCGCCCACCGAGCCGCGGACGTTCCAGCTTGCTGGCATCATAGATAGCCGGACCACCTAAGGCCAGCTGCAGCTTATGGCCGGTGGCGGTGAGCAGCCAGCCCGGGCCGGGTAATTGCCAGTTTTCACCTTGCTCACGCAAGCCGCGAAAAGCGTCACGGCTGTTCTTGCCCACACTGATAGCCACGGCCAGCAGACGCAGTGGGACAATATCCAGTGAGGCCAGAATACGTACCGCAGGCAGTCCAAAGTACTGATATTGCTTGCGACTGGGAGACCAGCAACGCGCCAGGCTGACAGCCAGGCGGTAGAGGATGGCGCCAAAGCCGCCTGCCACCGCGTACCAGAACAGAACGGCAGCCACCTGGCGGCCATAACTCAGCAACTGGGTTTCGGCACAGGCTTTACCCAGGCCAAGCAGTGACAGCGTGTCAGTGTTTCGGTTAAGCGCGACAGAGAGCTGTGCTTTGCAACTGGCCTTATCTTCCCGGCTGTAGGCTTGAATAAAATGCTGGCTGAAGCGACGGCTGTCACGCCAGCCCAGTGCTATCCACAGCAACACCAGATGAAACAGACTGTCTATCCAGACCAGCTGATAGAAGGCAATTAACAGGATCAGAATTGTCATCCACATCAGTGACCAGGCCAGCGCACCGGATAATATCCGCTGGCGCGGTGTATCTGTGGCTTTGTTCACTCTGGCCGCCAGCTGAATGGCAATCTGTTGCCAGCTCAGCAAAGGATGGATGCTGGCTGGAATGGGCAGCAGCCAGTGTAATGCCAGCGCTCCCCACATCGCCAGCAGGGTTGGATGTTGACTGAGGAGCACAAGCAAATCGTTCATTAGCGGTTAAGCAGCTCCGCCATTTTAACCACCATGGCGGAAGAACTTTTTGCCGCCAGCGGCAGAAATTCTTCGAAACTCATCGGCGATTCTTTATCTGCCACGTCTGAGATAGCCCGCACGACGACAAAAGGTACCTTGAACTGATGGCAGGCCTGCGCGATGGCTGCGGCTTCCATTTCAACTGCGATTACCTGTGGGAAGTGAGTCCGTATGCGTTGCTGCTGTTCTGCGCTGCACACGAATGCATCGCCAGTGCAAATCAAGCCGCGCACTGCGTGGGTGGTTTCATCCAGCTGAGCCAAAGCTTGCTCTGCAACCTGCATCAGTTTTTCGTCAGACTGGAAAGCGGCAGGTTGCTGCGCCATCTGGCCTATCTCATAACCAAAGGCGGTGACATCGGCATCGTGGTAACGCACTTCGGTAGAGATAACCACATCACCGACATTCAGGCTGCTGTCAAAGCCACCGGCTGAACCTGTATTGACGACCAGATCCGGCTCGAAAATTTCCAGCAAAATGGCAGTACCCACGGCGGCCGCGACTTTACCGATACCGGACTGAAGCAAGACAACTTCCGCCCCATTGAGGGTGCCGGTATAAAAGGTGCAGCCACCTTTTTGCAAAGCAGTACAGTTGTCGAGCTGGTTTTTCAGGATCACGACTTCCTGTTCCATTGCACCAATAATGCCGATTTTCATTTATGTTATCTCTTTCTTAAAGTGAACCTTACGGTGATTGGATGCGATTGTAACAATGCCAGACAGTGTGGGAAAGCCTAAAGAAAAGGCGGCAGAACGCCAGGGAAACTGAAAGAAAAAAGCGAGCGGGGGAGAGCCGCTCGCTTGACCAGGCCTGCTGAATAGATTCATCCACAGACCGTATTGGTATAACAGACCTGACTGGCTGGGATTACAAACCCAGGTAGCCCAGAATACCATCGGCGGCGCGACGGCCTTCATCGATGGCGGTGACCACCAGATCCGAGCCGCGTACCGCGTCACCACCGGCAAAGATTTTGCTGTTGGTGGTCTGGAAGGCATGCTCGCCGCTGGTTTGAATGCGGCCCCACTGATCCAGTGCCACATCAAAAGTGTCCAGCCAGGGCATGGCATGGGGCTGGAAACCAAAGGCCATGATCACTGCATCGGCCTCCAGCACATGCTCGCTGCCAGCAACTGGCTCAGGGCGGCGACGACCGGCTTCATCGGGCTCGCCCAGCGCGGTTTGCACCACTTTTACCCCTGTAACCTGACCGTTACCGTTAACGACCACACCCAAAGGCTGAAGGTTGAACATGAAGTTCACCCCTTCCTCGCGGGCATTTTTTACTTCACGGCGCGAACCCGGCATGTTGGCTTCATCGCGGCGGTAGGCGCAGACAACATCACTGGCACCCTGACGTATGGAGGTTCGTACGCAGTCCATCGCGGTGTCACCACCACCTAAGACCACCACGCGTTTACCTGCCATGTCGATATACTCAGGGGCATTGTCTTCCAGATTCATTACCTTATAAGTGTTGGAAATCAGGAAAGGCAGGGCATCGTAAACGCCGGTTGCGTTTTCATTTTCCAGCCCGGCACGCATGTACTTATAAGTACCGACTCCCAGGAAAACCGCATCATATTCGTTGATCAGATCCTGAAGCTGCACATCGGTGCCGACTTCTGTATTGAGGCGGAACTCCACACCCATCTCGGTAAAGATCCGGCGACGGTTGATCATCACCTCTTTTTCCAGCTTGAACGACGGGATCCCGAAGGTCAGCAGACCGCCAATTTCCGGGTAACGGTCAAACACCACAGGTTTCACCCCGTTACGGACCAGAATGTCGGCGCAGGACAGGCCGGCAGGACCGGCACCGATAATGGCGACTTTCTTGTCTGTCCATTCAACGCCGGACATGTCCGGTTTCCAGCCCATTTCGAATGCTTTGTCGGTAATGTATTTTTCGACGTTACCGATAGTCACAGCCCCGAAATCATCATTGAGCGTACAGGCACCTTCACACAGACGATCCTGAGGGCATACCCGGCCACAGACTTCCGGCAGGGTGTTGGTCTGGTGAGACAGTTCAACGGCTTCCAGAATCCGCCCTTCATTGGCCAGACTCAGCCACTGCGGGATATAGTTGTGTACCGGACACTTCCACTCACAGTAGGGGTTGCCACAGTCAAGGCAGCGATCAGACTGAGCGCTGGCTTGCTGCTGAGTAAAAGGTTCGTAGATTTCGACGAACTCAATCTTCCGGACTTCAATCGGCTTCTTCGGCGGATCGACACGTTCAACATCGATAAATTGGTAAATGTTCTGGCTCATTGGATTCCCTCCCTTATTGTGCCTGAACGCGGAGTTCAGCGGCTGAGCGGCTTTGGTGACCCAGCAGCGTGTTCACGTCTGCCGACTTCGGTTTAGCCAGGAAGAATTTCGGGATCCACTGATCAAAGTTGGCCAGAATTTCCTGTGCACGGCTTGAGCCGGTTTCTTCCAGGTGGCGGTCGATAAGACCACGCAGGTGTTCCTGATGAATCGTGAGCTCCTGCAGTGGCAGGGCCTCGATCAGTTCAGGGTTGACCCGGCCGGCGAAATCGCCGACTTCATCCAGAATATAGGCAAAGCCGCCTGTCATACCTGCGCCAAAGTTGACGCCTGTGTGGCCAAGAATCGCCACAATACCGCCTGTCATGTATTCACAGGCGTTGTCGCCAGCGCCTTCGACAACGGCAATAGTGCCTGAGTTACGTACCGCAAAGCGCTCACCGGCGCAACCGGCGGCAAACAGCTTACCGCCGGTTGCGCCGTACAGGCAGGTGTTGCCTATGATGGTGGATTCATGCGATTTGAACGCCGATCCGACAGGTGGCCGGATAGTAATCACACCACCTGTCATGCCTTTACCGACATAGTCGTTGGCATCACCGGTCAGATACAGGTTCAGGCCACCGGCATTCCATACGCCGAATGACTGACCTGCGGTACCAGACAGGTGCACATTGATAGGATTGGCTGCCATGCCCTGATTGCCGTAGCGCTGCGCGATCTCACCGGACAAGCGGGCACCGAATGAACGGTCTGTGTTGCGGATATCCAGATAGATATCGGCGCCACTCTGTGCCTCTACCGCAGGCAGGGCTTGGTCGACCAGTTTCTGGTTCAGCACACCGGTATCAAACGGTGTGTTCGGCTCGCTGCAGTACAGTGTTTTGCCTTCAACCGGCGTTGGCGCATGCAACAGCCCGCTCAGATCCAGCTTGCTCTGCTTGGCGGTAAAGCCATCGACCATTTCCAGCAGATCGGTGCGTCCGATCAGGTCGGTCAGCTTTTCAACACCCAGTTTCGCCAGCAAGGTACGTACTTCTTCACCCAGGCCAACAAAGTAGTTCATGACCTGTTCTGGCAAGCCTTTGAAGAAATCGCGGCGCAGGGTGTCGTCCTGTGTCGCGACACCGGTTGCACAGTTATTGAGATGGCAGATACGCAGGTATTTACAACCCAGTGCCACCATAGGCGCGGTACCGAAACCGAAGCTTTCCGCACCCAGAATGGCCGCTTTCACTACGTCCAGTCCGGTTTTCAGGCCGCCATCCACCTGCAGGCGGATTTTATGACGCAAGCCATTGGCCACCAGTGCCTGCTGCGTTTCCGCCAGACCCAGCTCCCACGGGCTACCGGCGTATTTCACCGACGTCAGCGGGCTGGCGCCTGTACCGCCGTCATAGCCTGAAATAGTGATCAAATCGGCATAGGCCTTAGCGACACCGGTCGCGATTGTGCCGACGCCGGGTTCAGACACCAGTTTGACCGATACCAGGGCTTTCGGGTTGACTTGTTTGAGATCGAAAATCAGCTGCGCCAAGTCCTCAATCGAGTAAATGTCATGGTGCGGCGGCGGTGAAATCAGGGTGACGCCCGGCACGGCATAACGCAGTTTGGCGATTTCAGTGGTGACTTTATGGCCGGGCAACTGGCCGCCTTCACCGGGTTTCGCCCCTTGTGCCACTTTGATTTGCAGTACATCGGCATTGACCAGATAGTGAGGGGTAACACCGAAGCGGCCGGAAGCGACTTGTTTGATCCGAGAGTTACGTTCGTTGCCGAAGCGACGTGGATCCTCGCCCCCTTCCCCTGAGTTGGAGAAACCACCGAGACGGTTCATGGCAATGGCCAGAGCTTCATGGGCCTCCGGACTCAGAGCGCCGATAGACATGGCCGCTGAGTCGAAGCGTTTGTACAGTTCGGTAGCGGCTTCTACGTTGGCCATGTCAATCGGGTTGGTTGATTCTTTCAGCTTCAGTAAGTCACGCAGCGTCGCCGCCGGACGTTCGTTCACCACTTTAGCAAAGGCGAGATAATCTTCGTACTCGCCGGATTTAACGGCTTTTTGCAGTGTGGTGACGACATCCGGGTTGTAAGCGTGGAATTCGCCGCCGTGGACAAATTTCAGCAAACCACCGTGATCAATCTGCTTACGCTTCACAAAAGCTTTACGTGACAGGTTGAACAAGTCTTGCTGGAAGTCATCAAAGTTAGCGCCTTCAATACGGCTCGACACGCCCTTAAAGCACAATTCCACCACATCAGAATGCAGACCAACGGCTTCAAACAGCTGCGAACAACGGTAAGAGGCGACTGTGGAAATCCCCATTTTCGACATGATCTTATACAGACCTTTGTCGATACCGTTACGGAAGTTCAGCATGACCTCGCGGTAGGGCTTGTTGATAGCACCGCTGTCAATCTGCTGTGCCAGTGACTCGTAAGCCAGATACGGATAAACCGCTGTGGCCCCAAAGCCCAGCAACACTGCAAACTGGTGGGGGTCACGGGCAGTGGCGGTTTCCACTATGATGTTGGCATCACAACGCAGGTTGGCGGTCACCAGACGTGCCTGCACGGCACCCACGGCCATCGCAGCCGGGATCGGCAGCTTATCGGCACTGATACCCCGGTCAGACAGCACAACCAGCACGGTTCCACCGCGCACCAGGCGTTCGACCTGATCACAAAGATCGACAAGGGCCTGCTTGAGATCTTTCTCGTTCGGATCGAAGTTAATGTCGATAATGCTGTTACGGTAGTGCTGGTTGTCCAGCCCCAACAACTGCACCATATCTGAGTACAGCAGGATAGGTGACTTGAACGCCACACGGTGAGCATGGCCGTCAGTTTCGTTAAACACGTTCATTTCACGGCCGATACAGGTTGCCAGTGACATCACGTGTTTTTCACGCAACGGATCGATAGGCGGGTTCGTGACCTGTGCGAACATCTGACGGAAATAGTCAGACACCAGACGCTCTTTGGAAGACAGCACGGCCATAGGGGCATCATCACCCATAGAGCCAGTGGCTTCCTGACCGTTTTCACCGATCACGCGCATGACCTGATCCAGCTCTTCACGGTTAACCGCAAAGAGTTTCTGGTAAGTATTGAGCTCTTCCGGCGACATTTCCCGGCTGCCGACCTGATCATCACCCATTTCTTCAAACGGTACCAGGCGGCGAACATGGGTATCGAGCCACTCTTTATAAGGGTGGCGCCCCATCAGGTCGTTATCAATGTCGGCGGAATGCCAGATTTTGCCAAGTTTGGTATCGATGACCAGCAGTTCACCAGGGCCGACCCGGCCTTTTTGCGCCACTTCATCCGGCGCGTAATCCCAGATACCCACTTCGGATGCCAGGGTGATCAGTTTATCTTTAGTAATGACAAAACGCGCAGGGCGCAGACCGTTACGGTCGAGGTTACAGGCGGCATAGCGGCCGTCTGACATTACGATACCGGCCGGGCCGTCCCACGGCTCCATGTGCATGGAGTTAAAGTCGTAGAATGCACGCAGTTTCGGATCCATGTCCGGGTGGTTTTGCCATGCCGGCGGCACCAGCATGCGCATGGCACGGAACAAGTCCATGCCACCCGCCAGGAACAGTTCCAGCATGTTATCCAGGCTGGAGGAGTCAGAACCGGTTTCGTTAACAAAGGGCGCGGCGGTTGCCAGATCAGGCAGCAGCGGGGAGGCGAACTTATACGCCCGTGCACGTGCCCACTGGCGGTTACCGGCTATGGTGTTGATTTCACCATTGTGCGCCAGATAACGGAACGGCTGAGCCAGTGGCCAGCGAGGTTGTGTATTGGTTGAAAAACGCTGGTGGAACAGACAGATAGAGGATTCCAGACGCAAGTCACCTAAGTCTTTATAAAACTTAGGCAGATCGGCTGGCATACACAGGCCTTTGTAGACGATGACCTGGGTAGACAAGCTACAGATATAGAAATCAGGATCGTCTTGGATGCGTTGCTCAATACGGCGACGGGCAATATAAAGGCGACGATCGACATCCCTTGGTTTCCAGCCAGCAGGGGCATTAATAAATACCTGAGCGATAGCCGGCAGGGAATCTTTTGCTATTGGGCCAAGGACTTGCGGATTGACCGGCACATCTCGCCAGCCAGCAATAGACAGTGTCTCTTTGCTTAATTCTTCCTGGATGATCGTGCGGGCTTTTTCAGCCAGAACAGGATCCTGGCTCAGAAACAGCATACCAACGGCGTATTCGCGGGCCAGTGCCCAGCCCAGCTCTTTGGCAACCAGCTGGTAAAAGCTGTCCGGCTTTTTCATTAACAGGCCGCAGCCATCACCGGTCTTGCCATCAGCAGCGATGCCGCCTCGGTGTGTCATACGATCCAAGGCCGATATTGCGGTACGGACCAACTTGTGGCTGGCTTCGCCTTCTGTATGGGCGATAAGACCGAAACCACAGTTATCTTTTTCCAGCTTTGGGTCATACAGTGTCATTGCAACTCTCCCTTGCGCCTGCTCCACTGAGCAGGGTTACTGCATAATTATGACAATCTCCCTGATTGTCACTCTCGCGTCCAGCGGACTTTCAAACTAACGGCAAATTACAAAAAGGTCAAATTTTCTTTAATTCTGGTCATAAATTCTGGATTATTCAAAGTCAACTATTTATCTGTATGATTTATAGTGATTTATTATTTTTTTGAAATATTTTGTTTACAATTGAAAGTGTCGGAAATGAGACTTTTTTACGCTAAAACGAACTGATTGTTATTTGAAGGCAAAGTCAGTGTTAAAAAGGATAAAACACTGATTAATTTTAAATAAAAAAGCCAGCTCCTGGGGGCTGGCTTTAAAATTTAGTATAAAATCCAGGTTGATCAGGATTCTGATAGCATAAGTGAATGGTCTTTCGCTTCTAACTTAGAATCACCCATCAGGTAAGCATCAATTTCACGGGCACATTCACGGCCTTCGTTGATGCATCGCACGACAAGTGACTGCCCGGTTCGCATATCACCCGCAGCAAATACGCCTGGCTGGTTGGTGGCAAATCCCTGAGTAGCGACATTACCGCGATCATCCAGACCGATATTGAGCTGAGCCAGCACACCCTGCGGTTCCGGATGGAGAAAACCCATTGCCAAAAAGGCCAGGTCACACGGGATGATGCGCTCAGATCCCGGAACTTCTTCGAAACCAGGGCGCTCGCCGGGTTTGGCTTCATTCCAGCGGATATCCGCAATACGCAGTGCCGTTACCTGACCGTCTTCATTGCCGATGAATTCTTTGGTCAGGATATTCCAGTGACGCTCACAACCTTCTTCATGGGAAGTAGAGGTACGCATGATCATTGGATAGGCCGGCCAAGGCTGGTTAGCCGGACGCTTCTCAGGCGGCATCGGCATGATTTCGACCTGAGTAATGCTGGCCGCACCGTGCCGGTTAGAGGTGCCCACACAGTCAGAGCCGGTATCACCGCCGCCAATCACCACAACATGTTTACCTGCAGCATGGATTTCTGCTGTTTTCAGGTCCATGTTGTTGGCGCGGCGGTTATTCTGGCTCAGAAACTCCATTGCAAAATGGACGCCTTTCAGATCACGCCCAGTAATTGGCAGGTTACGAGGCACAGTGGAACCGCCGGTCAGCAGGACCACATCGTGCTGCTTGCGCAATTCGCGGGCATCGATATCCACACCAATATGGGCATTGACGACAAATTTGATCCCCGCCTGTTCCATCATATCCAGTTTACGGTCAATCACACTCATGCTGAGTTTGAAATCCGGAATACCAAAGCGCAGCAGACCGCCTATTTTCTCGTCGCGCTCGTACACTGTGACTGTATGGCCGGCGCTGTTAAGCTGCTCTGCGGCTGCCAGGCCTGACGGACCGGAGCCGATAATCGCCACGCTTTTGCCTGTGCGGCTGCGCGGGGTCTTCGGCTTTGCGTAGCCTTCACGGTATGCTGTTTCAACAATTGTCTTCTCTATGTTGCAGATGGTGATGGGATCTTGGTTGATCCCCAGTACACATGAGCTCTCACACGGAGCAGGGCACACGCGCCCTGTGAATTCCGGGAAATTATTGGTCGAGCTCAGGATATGCCAGGCTTCTTCCCAGCTATCGCGGTACACGGCATCGTTAAACTCAGGGATGATATTGCCGATTGGGCAGCCGTTGTGACAGAAAGGCACGCCACAATCCATGCAACGTGAAGCCTGTGTGCCAATTTTGCTGCCGAACTCGTCATTCAGAACGAACTCTTTGTTGTCCTGAATACGTACTTCAGGGGCAATTTTTGACGGCAGCTCACGGCCGTGCTCGAGAAATCCGGTTGCCTTACCCATGGCTCACCTCCAATGCTTCCTTGTCCTGTGCTTCTGCCGCTGCTTTGCGTTTTTGCAGCACGGCTTTGTAGTCGCGTGGCATCACTTTGACGATGTGCTTGAGGTTTTCCTCAATGTTGCTGAGGAAGGTTTCAGCCACCGTACTGCCGGTCAGTTGCTGATGTCGGGTCAGCATGTCTTTGAGCAGCGCGACGTCTTCGCTGTCCAGCGGATCCAGATCCACCAGCTCAGGGTTGAGTTTGCTTTCAAAGTCGTTGAACTGATCCCAGACATACGCCACACCGCCGCTCATACCTGCTGCGAAGTTGCGACCTGTCTGACCGAGAATAATCGCTACGCCGCCTGTCATGTATTCGCAGCCGTGATCACCCACACCTTCAACCACCACGCGGGCACCTGAGTTACGGACACAGAAACGTTCACCGGCTTTACCACGGATGAAAGATTCACCCGATGTGGCACCGTAGAAGCAGACGTTACCGACAATAATATTATCTTCGGCAATCAAGTCAGACTTGGCATCCGGATAGAGTACCAACTGACCACCGGACAGGCCTTTGCCCCAGTAGTCATTGGCATCGCCTTCCACTTCAAAGCGCACGCCTTTTGCCAGGAAAGCCCCCAGACTCTGGCCGGCAGAGCCTTTGAACTTAACCTGCATAGGTTGCGGCAGGCCCTGATCTTTGTAGACTTTGGAGATCTCGTTCGACAGCATAGTGCCGACGCTGCGATCTATGTTGGTGATCGGGAACTCAGCATTGACCGCTTCACCGCGCTCCAGTGCAGGCTGAGCCGCAGCAATCAGCTGACGGTCAAGCACGGCATCCAGATGGTGGTTCTGGCTGCACTGGTTGTAGACACCGTCGGCCTCACGGGCCGGCTCAATGTGCAGCACTGGGCTGAGATCCAGATTTTTGTATTTCCAATGACCTATGTTGTCGCGGATTTTCAGGTGCTGCGACTGACCGACCATCTCATCGATGGTACGGAAGCCCAGCTCTGCCATGATTTCGCGCAGGCCTTCGGCCATGTACTGGAAGAAGGTCACCACGTCTTCGACACGGCCGTCGAAACGTTCACGCAAGGTCTTGTTTTGTGTGGCGATGCCAACAGGGCAGGTGTTTTTATGACACTTACGCATCATGATACAACCTTCCACCACCAGAGCCGCGGTGGCGACGCCCCATTCTTCCGCACCCAGCAGGGTGGCCACAGCCAGGTCACGCGGGGTTTTCATCTGGCCGTCACTTTGTACCACGATACGGTTGCGCAGGCCGTTTTTCAGCAGTGTCTGGTGTGTTTCTGCCAGACCCAGCTCCCACGGCAGGCCCGTATGACGAATAGAAGAAATCGGAGACGCACCGGTACCGCCGTCGAAACCGGCGATCAAAACAACGTCAGCTTTGGCTTTGGCGACACCCGAAGCTATGGTGCCGACACCGGCTTCAGACACCAGTTTGACGTTGACCCGGCTTTTACGGTTGGCGTTTTTCAGGTCATAAATCAGCTGCGCCAGATCCTCGATAGAGTAAATATCGTGGTGTGGCGGTGGCGAAATCAGGCCAACCCCTGGGGTGGAGTGTCGTGTCGCACCGATCCAGTCGTCTACTTTGTCACCCGGTAGCTGACCTCCTTCACCTGGCTTGGCACCCTGTGCCATCTTAATTTGCAGCTCATCAGCGTTGGTCAGGTAATAGGACGTCACCCCAAAGCGGCCAGACGCGACCTGCTTGATGGCAGAGCGTTCCCAGTCGCCGTTTTCTTTCTTCTCAAAACGGGCCGGGTCTTCACCACCTTCGCCTGAGTTAGACTTGGCGCCGATACGGTTCATCGCCACCGCCAGGGTAGAGTGCGCTTCATGGGAGATAGAGCCGAAGCTCATCGCACCTGTGGCAAAACGTTTGAGAATGTTTTCGGCCGGTTCGACTTGATCCAGCGGGATGCTGCGGCTGGTATCAACAGCAAACTGAAGCTGACTGCGCAGAGTGGCGGCGTGGTCACCCTGGCTGTCGACGGCGTGACAGTATTGCTTGAACTGATTGTAGTCTTTGCCACGGGTGGATTGCTGTAGCAGAGAAATCGTGGTCGGATTAAACAGGTGTTTTTCGCCACGCTGTTTCCACTGATAAACACCACCGACATCCAGCATTTGCAATGGGATATCACGCAGCGGGTAACCGATGCGGTGACGGATCAACACTTCTTTGGCAATGTCATCCAGGGTCAGACCCTGAATCCGTGACACAGTACCGGTGAAATATTTGTCGACCACAGCTTTACTGATCCCCAGTGCTTCGAAGATTTGGGCACCGTGGTAGGACTGCAGGGTCGAGATGCCCATTTTGGAGAAGATCTTCAACAGGCCGCCGTTAACGGCTTTGCGGAAATTGCTGAAGTACTTGTCAGCGCTGACGTCTTTGTCCAGCTTGTTACGTTGCTGCAGCGATACAATGGTTTCTGTCACTATGTACGGGTTGATCGCGTTGGCACCGTAGCCGATCAGGGTGGCGAAATGGTGGGTTTCGCGGGCATCGGCCGTTTCAACCACCAGATCGCACTTGGCACGCAGCCCTTTGCGGATCAAATGATGGTGTACCGCCCCGACCGCCAGCATGGCCGGAATATGGGCATGCTGCGAGTTTACTGCGCGGTCGCTGAGGATCAGGATAGAGTAGCTGTCATTGACCGCATCTTCAGCGTGCTGGCACAGATGAATCAGGGCCTGCTCCAGCTTGCCTGCTTCGTCGCTGGCCTTAAATACGATATCCAGGGTTTTGGCCTGCAGGTGGGGCTTGTCGATAGCCCGCAGTTTTTCCAGCTCGGCATCGCTCAGTACCGGCGAGTTCAGCTCCAGTTTCTGGCAGTGCGACGGGCCTTCACTCAGCAGGTTCTGATCTTCACCCAGATAGGTATTCAGTGACATCACCATACGTTCGCGGATCGGGTCGATCGGCGGGTTGGTCACCTGAGCAAACAGCTGCTTGAAGTAATGGGACAGATGCTGCGACTGATGCGACAGAATAGCCAGCGGCCAGTCCGCCCCCATCGATCCCAGTGGCTCTTTGCCGTCGCCCGCCATTGGCAGAATGATTTCGTTGACTTCTTCATTGCTGATGCCAAAAGCCTGCTGTTGATGCAGCAATTTTTCGGCGTCAGGCTGGCTGTGGCTGTAATCGGCGTCAGGCAGATCGCTAAGGTGAAGCAGGTTGTTTTTCACCCAGTCTTCATAAGGTTTGGCTGAGGCAATGCTGTCTTTGACTTCGTCGTCAGAGACGATGCGGCCTTGCTCCAGGTCTGCAACAAAAATGCGTCCGGGCTGCAAACGACCACGGAAATGGACATTCTCAGGGGCGATATTGACTACACCGGATTCTGAGGCCATGACCAGGAAATCGTCTTTGGTCACTGTGTAGCGAGACGGGCGTAGGCCATTACGGTCCAGAGTCGCACCCACTTGCACGCCGTCAGTGAAACAGACAGATGCCGGGCCATCCCAGGGCTCCATCAGGTTGGCGTGATACTGGTAGAACGCACGGCGTTTGGGATCCATGGCCGGATTTTCCTGCCAGGCTTCCGGGATCAGCATCATCAGCGCATGTGGCAGGCTACGGCCGGACAGCACCAGCAACTCCAGAGCCATATCAAAATTGGCTGAGTCCGATGCACCTTCCTGGCAGATAGGCAGCAGCATGTTCAGCTCTTCCTGGCTGAACAGATCTGACTGCAACAGCGCCTCGCGGGCTTTCATCCAGTTCAGGTTGCCGCGCACTGTGTTGATTTCACCGTTATGGGCAATGTAACGGAAAGGCTGAGCCAGACGCCATCTTGGGAAGGTGTTGGTGGAAAAACGCGAGTGAACCAGTGCCAGAGCACTGACCATGGCCGGGTTTTGCAGATCCAGGAAATATTGAGGAACCTGCTCTGTTGTGAGCTGGCCTTTGTACACCAGGGTTTTGCTGGAGAAGGCGTTAATGTAGAAATCGTCACCTATGTTGGTCACGCTTTCCAGACAGACACGAACCGTGTAGTTACGCAGGACATACAGCTTGCGCTCCAGTTCTTCCTGCGGCATATCGCTGCCGCCGGTGACGAAGGCGTGTTCAAATTGCGGCTCAGTGCTGAGCGGATCGGCACCTATCATGCTGTTATCTGTGGGCAGTACACGGTAGCCAAGCACGCTCAGGCCCAGACGCTGGGCGTTGCGGGCCAGAATGTCGCGGCACTGCTCACGTTTGTCTTCGTCTTTCGGAAACAGGATGACCCCGACGCCATACTGCTCAAAGGCTGGCAGAGTTAGGCCAATTCTCTGGCATTCCTGCAACAGGAATTCATGGGGTTTTTGCAGCAGGATACCGGCACCGTCACCACTGCAAGGGTCGCAACCCTGACCGCCCCTGTGCTCCATTCGAGCCAGCATGTCCAGTGCCTGAGTGATGACCTGGTGGGACTTACGGTTCTTGAGATGGGCAACAAAGCCGATACCACAGGCATCGTGCTCCATTTCAGGGACATAAAGCCCCTGACCATTCAACACTTGATCTGTCATAACTACATCCTTCCAGTGTAGAGCAGACGGTTCCTCCGTCTGCGGTTCCCTATTTATTTTTATATATACCTGCATGTCTTGGTCAGGCGGGCATCTTGCCCGTTACTGGCCGCAGGAGGGCTGCCTTATCTGAAGGGAGGCAGCCGGTCTCAGTCGTACGGGCTAAGCCAACACGCTAAAGACATGAAAGCCATCCTAACGGATGGCAATCTGGTTATATAATGCACACAATGAAAATATATTACAGATCTGTTGGGTGAATTACTATCACTAAATCCGACTTTAGTTGTAGTTCAGGCTAAAACTCAGGCCTGCCTAGTTAAAGTTTTGACTAAAAATTCACGATTGGCTGATGTTAGTGAATTGTTACTCATTGCTATGAGCGGAGGAGATTTTTTGATGGAATATATTCAGTTGTATTTGTGGTTATTTTATTTCAGATTGTGATTTTGGCATGATGGAATGTGATTTGGATTCCGTGCTAGCAGATTGCTCTGTCCTGATGAATGTAATCAGTGTCGAATCCTTGACGCTCAGGAGTGTCAAACATCACTTTTTGGCATATTAAAAATTCGCGACATGCAGCAGCTTCTTGCAACTGTGTTAAATTGGCGGCTGAGTATTGCAGAGCCGAGATGGCCTACACGGAACCGCCAGGGAAGACTGCGGGGAGAAGAAACAGCATGCAGAAAGTGAACATGATGGCGTTGGCTATCGTTTCCTGTACCGCTTTGCCGGTATGGGGGGTAGCTGAAGAAGGGCTGAATATGTCAGTCATTGGGATGACATTTCTGTTGGTGGTTGTTTTAACTTCACTGGCGGCCTGGTTGGTGCATCACTTGGGCAGTCTGGCCTTTCGCCGTCTCCATGCCACCATTTCCCGGCTACCCATTGCGGCGGCCATAGTTCGCAGCAAAGACGGTGAACTGTTTTATGCCAATGCCAGTTGCCGTGAACTGCTGGGGGTCAGTAAAGTGGAGAACCGCTTTTACTATCCTGAAGGTATTGGCGCGCGGATGATGGCGGATGTCCTGCGTCCCTTACAGCCGGGTACGGGGTTTGAAAACGTAGAGGAAACACTGCAACTTGGCAATTCGACCATCAGGGTGCTGATTTCCGGACAGTTGCTCAGTTATCGCTGGCAATCAGCCTGGTTATTGTTTTTTGTCGTACCAACCAGTCAGGCTAATCCTTATGTTCAGATCGAACAGCGAGTTTTCCAGCGCGTTCTGAACTCACTGTCAGAGCTGGTGTATTTTCAGGATAAGGCCGGCAATATCATTGGCACCAATACCGCCTTTGATCGTTTCTGGCGCGGTCGCCGGGAAGAAGGACTGATACAGGGCGATCCGACCGGCATCGGCGAAACGCCGGTGATCCATACCTGGACCACGGCGCCGGATGGCGCCAGCCGTTTA
The DNA here is from genome assembly GCF_003614885.1 of Photobacterium salinisoli. Taxonomy (GTDB): domain Bacteria; phylum Pseudomonadota; class Gammaproteobacteria; order Enterobacterales; family Vibrionaceae; genus Photobacterium; species Photobacterium salinisoli. The sequence continues at coordinate 2,113,133 of NZ_QZMS01000007.1, read as the reverse complement.
CTGGAAACCAACAAAACCGTGATGACAGACGAAGACGGCCTGGTTATCGGTACGCTGAGTATCAGTCATGACGTTACCGACTGGCATGAGATGCAAGAAAGCCTCAAGCAGGAAATAGAGAAGCGGGAAGTCACAGAGCAGATCCTGGCTCAGCGTAACACCCTGCTCAACTCTATCCTCAATGCCAGTCAGGATCCTATCGGTCTGTATAATGAGCACGGCGTCTATGTCGGCTGTAATGAACCCTTTGCCAAAGTGCTGGGGTTCAGTGCCAAAGAGTTGATCGGCAAGACAGCCCGCAATGTGATTGACCCTGAGATGCTGCAGGAATTTTATCAGACTGACATCAAAGTGCTGAGAGACGGCCTGACCGTGAAGACGGATGCTTATGTCATTCTCGAAACCGGTGAGCCGGTCTGGTATGAAATTGTAAAATCCCCGTATCGTGATCCGACCGACGGCTCAGCCGGCGTCCTTCTGATAGCGCGGGATGTGACAGAGCGTAAACAGGCTGAGCAGCAACTGGCCGATGCCATTATGGAATTGCAGGAACTCAGCTTTGTCGACAGCCTGACAAAAGTGGCCAATCGCCGCAGTTTTGATGAACAACTGCGCAAGCTCTGGCACAGCCACATGCGTGAGCAACAGCCTCTGACATTAATTCTTTGTGATATCGACAGTTTTAAAGCTTACAACGATAATTACGGTCACCAGCAAGGGGACAATGCCTTGCAGGAAGTGGCCCAGGTGTTCGATAGCGTGATCCGCCGGGAAACAGATGAAGTCGCCCGTTATGGCGGCGAGGAATTTGCTTTTCTGTTGCCCAATACGCCCTTGGCTGGAGGGCAAACCGTGGCAGGCAAAATCCACAATAAACTGGCTGAAAAAGCCATTCCTCATGGCTTTTCAGACATCAGCGACATGCTGACAGTCAGCCTGGGTGTGGCGACCATGACACCTATGCCGAATCAGGATTATGGCGAGTTGATTGCAATGGCAGACAAAGCGCTTTACAAAGCAAAAGCAGACGGGCGGAATACGACCCGCCTGATGGCCGAATCAGATGAGTTTTAATGCTGCCTGAGGGCAGCATTTTGTTGTAGCGGGAATAACAATGAAACAAATAAAAATGTTGGCGCAGTTCTATGTCGACCTGTTGGTGAAGCTTGGCATAGTGCGCTTCAGCCTGCTGTTGGCATTAGCTCTGGTGGCATTGGCTGTAGTGGTACAGGTCGGGGTCACACTGGCTCTGCAGGGTGAAGTACTGGACATAGATATCGTCCGCTCTGTTTTTTTTGGTCTGTTGATCACCCCCTGGGCGGTTTATTTTCTGTCTGTGGTGGTGGATCAGCTTGAAGACTCACGTCAGCGGCTGTCCAAACTGGTGACCAAGCTGGAAGAAATGCGCTCACGGGATCTGACTCTGAATAAGCAGTTGAAAGATAACATTACTGAGCTGAACCAGCAGATAGAAGTCCGGATCAAGGCAGAAGAAGAGCGCCGGATTGCGATGCAGGATTTAGAGAATGAGGTGGCACAGCGGGAGAGCGCTCAGCTTGAATTGGCTGAGCAAAGTGCTTTGTTGAAGTCCTTTCTGGATGCGTCGCCGGATCTGATTTATTACCGTAACGAAAAGAACGAATTTTCTGGCTGTAACCGGGCGATGGCTGAATTAACCGGCAGAACAGAACAAGAGCTGGTCGGGCTGACTCCCTGGGATGTGTACAGTGAAGAAGTGGCGGTCAAGATAGTGGAAACCGATCAACAGGTTTTCACGCAAAATATCTCGCTGACCTATGAGCAGTGGCTGGAATACCCTGACGGCCGCAAAGCTATTTTTGAATTGCGTAAAGTGCCTTTTTACAGCCGTGATGGCCGCCGGCTTGGTCTGATGGGGTTTGGTCGCGACATTACCGAGCGCAAGCAATATCAGGAGGCCCAGGAGAAAGCCAGCCGGGATAAAACCGCGTTTATCTCTACCATCAGCCATGAATTACGGACACCGCTGAACGGGATTGTAGGACTGAGCCGGATGCTGCTGGAAGGTCCGCTTAATGAGCAGCAGCGCGGCTACATGCGTACTATCTATGTCAGCGCCATTACCCTGGGCAATATCTTCAATGACATCATCGACATGGATAAGTCGGATCGCCGTCGTCTGGAGTTGTTGCCAGCGCCGCTGGATTTTGATGCCTTTATTGAAGAGATGGGCAATATTTCCGGTCTGATGGCCGAGCAGAAGGGCCTTCGCTTCGATCTGGAACAACTGACTGATTTACCGTCCTATATTCAGGTAGACGGGACGCGGCTGCGTCAGGTGCTGTGGAACCTGATGAGTAACGCGACCAAGTTCACCAAAGAAGGCGGGGTCATTCTGTCAGTGAGCAGTGAACTGCTGGACAATCAGCAGGCGGAAATCACCTTTGAGATTGAAGATAGCGGAATAGGCATTCCTGAGTCTGAACTGGATAAAGTGTTTGCCATGTATTATCAGGTCAAACAGGGGCAGGACAATTTGCATGCCGTCGGTACCGGGATTGGTCTGGCAGTATCGCGCCAGCTGGTGAATATGATGGGCGGGGACATTGAGGTCAGCTCCGAGGTCGGCGAAGGCAGTACGTTCACTGTGACAATCTGTGTTCCTGTGCTTGAGCAGATTGTTGAAGATGAAGAACTACCGGTACCAGCCCAGCGCTCATTGCGCATTTTCATGGTGGAAGATATCGAGTTGAATATCACGGTCGCTAAGGCATTGCTGGAAGGGCTGGGACATCAGGTGACGGTGGCGATGCGTGGTGATGAAGCACTGGAAATGTTTACACCGGGTCAGTACGACTTGGTGCTGCTGGATATCCAGTTACCGGATATGACAGGTTTTGAAATTGCCAAAGTGCTGCGGGCACGCTATCGCCAACTGCCGCCACTGGTGGCGCTGACGGCCAATGTCATTAAAGACAAGCACGAATATCTCGAACAGGGCATGGATGATGCCATCAGCAAGCCGCTCAGCGTCAAGGCGATTAATACTGTGATTCAGGCCTTGATACACCAGGGTGCCGGCCAGACAGAGGATCAGGAGGCTGTGTTACCTGACGAAAACAGTCTGAGTGAGGATACGCTGAGTAAACTGCTGGATTTGGAGATGCTGGATTCTTATGTCGATATTGTCGGTGCTCAACCTGTGTATGATTCTCTGGCTATGTTCGAAAAAATGATGCCTGAGTATCTGGCGATTCTTGATTCGAATATGACGGCGAAAGACAAGGAAGGTATTAAATTTGAAGCGCACAAGATCAAGGGAGCCGCGGGTTCTATCGGCCTGAAGCGTATTCAGCAGGTGGCTCAGAAAGCACAGTCGCCGGAATTGCCGGCCTGGTGGGAAAATATCGAAGACTGGGTCGATGAAATAAAAACGAGTTATCAGGCCGATCTGCAGGTGCTGAAAACCTGGCTGGCCAGTAAAGAGAGCTGAACAGGCTGATAGTAAACCATTAAAAAAGCGTCGCAGTGGCGACGCTTTTATTCGTTCCGGACACGCTAGTGCCAGGTCTTAGCTTTCTTCGATATCACCGCAGAAACGATACCCTTCGCCATGGATAGTGGCGATGATCTCAGGAGTATCAGACACAGATTCAAAATGCTTACGAATACGACGGATAGTAACGTCAACTGTGCGGTCATGTGGCTTCAGATCTCGGCCAGTCATTTTTTTCAGCAGTTCAGCACGGGTCTGGATTTTGCCTGGGTTTTCGCAGAAATGCAGCAGGGCACGGAATTCAGAGCGTGGCAGCTTGAACTGATCACCGTCGGGGCTCACCAGAGAACGGCTGTTAAGCTCTAAAGACCAGCCATTGAATTCATAGCGCTCAACCAGGCGGCGATCCTCAGAGGCCAGGCCCTGACTCATGGCGCGAGTTAACAGGTTGCGGGCACGAATGGTCAGCTCTCTCGGATTGAAAGGTTTAGTGATGTAATCATCAGCACCAATTTCCAGACCAAGGATCTTATCCACTTCGTTGTCACGTCCTGTCAGGAACATCAGCGCCATATCGCCTTGCTCACGCAGTTCACGGGCCAGCAGCAGACCGTTTTTACCTGGCAGGTTGATATCCATGATCACAAGGTGAACATGATGTTCCGACAGCATCTTGTGCATTTCTGCACCGTCGCTGGCTTCTAGAACCGTATACCCTTCCGCTTCAAAGATGCTTTTCAGGGTGTTACGGGTTACGTGCTCGTCTTCTACAATTAGAATGTGAGGGGTTTGCATTGGCAGTACCTAATTACTCAAAACGGAATCTGGTCTAACAGAGAATATTTCAATTCTATAAAAATAATTCGCTTACAGGCAAAGTAACAGAACAGTTGCAGCTTGCATCTGTCTTTTCAACTACCTGCTGGTACGCCATCCTCATTTTTCAGCGGCCCAACGGACAAACTTGCTGAAAAACCCGAACTTACGGGACTGGCTACAATTTCCCTTGGATACAGACGATTGTATGCATTTAACAGCGTACTAACAATATGATTTTATTGTATTGCGCTCAGTTTTTTCGATTTTACCGTGCCATACTAGCGTATTGGAAACACTATCTTATTGTTATAGCTCAAACAATTTGTTGTTTCATCAATGAAATAAGGCTGTTAAAGATAACAGTCTTATCGGCTAATCAGGCAGAGGGATCAGACACATGTCGCAAGATGACCGTCACACTGATGATGCGCAGTTGCAGGTCGCCTATGCAGAATGGCGTAACCAGCAAGCAACATGGCTAAGCTATCAGCAGATCATTTTTCGTGCGTCTGAAACACCCGATTACTCAAACTTCGCTATTTTAACCGCTTTTAATCCAGAAAGTATTGTGCTCAGTTGTAAGGAAAATCGTCAGCGGCAGCTGTGCCTGGAAGCTGAACTGTCCGCTTTGGGATATGCTTACCTGAAGCTTGATTGCAGTGCGCCTGACGGGCGCTGGCATGAGCCGAGTCTGGCGGTGCGTACCGGGTTGACTGAAGCTTGTGAGCTGGCGGCGAAGTGGCGGCAAAATGCCATTTACTGGGTATCACAGCAGCAGCTGTATCTGGTGCCTGTTATGTTAAAAAATCAGGGTTTTTCTCAGACCGTGCTCGGGAAATGGCCTGCTTATCTTCATATTCAAGGATTAGAGTAAGGAGTTCTACGATGAAAGATCTACTGCCGGATTTGTGTGATCACTACGAGGATGAAGTACGTTGGTTACCGCTGGTTCATCGCGACTTTGGTGGGAAATCTGTGTTTTATGGCGAAGTGGTGACACTGCGCTGCTTTGAAGATAACAGCCTGGTGAGGGACATTCTTAGCGAAGACGGAACCGGCAAAGTGCTGGTGATCGATGGCCATGGGTCGTTAAACAAAGCCTTGTTGGGTGATCAGCTGGCTCTGCTGGCCATTAAGAATAATTGGGAAGGCATAGTGGTTAACGGCGCGGTACGTGATGTCGTCGCGCTGAGCGAGATGGCGCTGGGGGTGAAAGCCATTGCTATCTGTCCGTTTAAAACGGAGAAACGCCAGACAGGAGACAGGAATGTCACCCTGACCGTCGCCCATACGCTGGTTTATCCCGGGGATATACTGTACGCAGATCCCAATGGTATCTTGCTGAGTAAAGAGCCGCTGGATTTGTCCGTGCTCTGAGCCTGTGCTTTGTTGCCCTAAAACCGAAAGCCAATACCGAGCTGATATACCTGCTCTAACGCTTCATAATCCATGGTGGCATGCAGGTTTACTTTCTCATTCAGCTCGTATTGACTGCTAAATTCGACACCCAGCCGGGTGTTTTCTTCCACCCGCTCAGAGGTCACCGCACTGCGCAGGCTGATTTTGGGGCTGAAGTTGTACTTTACGCCCGATAATAAGCCGCGTGTTGCTGCCTGCTGCTGGTTGCCGCTTTTAAGGCGGGTACTGACATACACTTGGGTCGACTGGGTCAGGGCATAGGCATAACCGCTGTCTATCTGCCAGAGATCGAATTGCTCGGCACTGCGGGACTGAGAATTAAGAAACCATCCTGCCATCGCTGACGCAGGCTCTGTTGCCGGCTCGGTGGCCAGCGTTGGCCAAGCCAGACAGATTAAGAGCAATAAGCAGCAGTGTTTCATCCTCAGTCATCCCTGTGAGTGTCGTTTCCTTTTGTACGCCAATTAATCCTAGGCCAGAAATATTTCACAACGTGCGTATTTCGTCGCACCTCACTGATTTACATCTCAGAATGCGGCAAAGATCAACTTACGAGTGATTTTGTGCTCTTACCAACCGGTGTTTTTCCTTGTACGGAAAGACGTCTTCAAACCGCCCTTGCTCAATGTTTGACTGTAAGTGCTGCCAGTAGCCGGGATCAAACAAATCGCTGTGCAGCTCATCGAACAGTTTTCGCACTTTGGGATTGATCAGCAGGAAAGTACGAAATTCTTCAGGGAACACATCATTGGTGCCCACGCTGTACCAGGGTTCGGCTGACAGTTCATCTTCCGGGAACCGGGGCGGCGGAATACGGCGGAAGTTAATTTCGGTCATGTAGCTGATTTCATCATAATCATAGAAGACCACACGTTTGTGGCGTGTCACCCCGAAGTTTTTGAACAGCATGTCACCCGGGAAGATGTTGGCGGCTGCCAGCTGTTTGATGGCTTTGCCGTATTCATCCACGGCATGGCGCAGATCGTCATCGTTGGCTTGTTCAATGTACAGGTTGAAAGGGATCATCCGACGTTCAATATAGAGGTGCTTTATGATGATTTCCTTGTCAGTCACGATCAGGCTCGACGGCGCTTCACGCTGTAATTCTTCCAGTAACTCGGTACTGAATCGGCTGCGGTCAAAACTGAAATTGCGGTATTCCTGGGTATCGGCCATCCGTCCGACCCTGTCATGTTCTTTAACCAGCTGATATTTCTCTTTGACCGTGGCCCGGCTCATCTCTTTCTGAGGGGCGAACTTGTCTTTTATCACTTTAAAAACAAAGCCATAGGATGGCAGAGTAAAGACACACATCACCATGCCTTTGATACCCGGCGCCAGGTCGAACTTGTCGTCGGAATGTTCGAGGTGATGGAGAAACTCCCGGTAAAGCTCTGTTTTGCCGTGCTTCTGACAACCGATAGCGGTGTAAAGTTCGGCATGGGTTTTGTTCGGTAACAGCTCGCTGAGGAAACGGACCAGTGCGGCAGGAGCGGGGGCGTACACCATGAAATAGGAACGCGCAAAGCCAAAGACGATACTGACATCATCGACATGACACAGGCAGGCATCCACGTACAGCTGGCGGTTATCTGTGGTCAGCACAGGTAGCACCAGGGGGATCTGGGTATTGTCTTCCAGCAACAGCCGGCCAATCAGATAAGCGGCTTTATTGCGGTAAAACGGTTCTTTGATCAGTTCAAGCCGCGCCTTTTGCATCGCTGCGGTGCCAAACTCACTGTTGAGCCTGGCCACTATCAGGGCAATATCCCGGTTTTTATCTTCCCAGCTCAGCGTGAAGGGGGTCTCATCCATCATGCGCTCAAACAGATAGTGCGGCCCGTTCTCAGACTGGTACAAACGGGTTAGCGCTGTTGGATAAGGCGCAATGCGCCCGGCCTGAGAGCTGTGAACAAACAGTTTGTCGCGGTTGATATCGCGGTGCTCGAAAATTCGGCAATAGACGGAATTGAAGAAGCTTTCTGCAATGTCATAGCGAGGGTAATCCAGCAGCAGATCTTCATAGGAGGATTTGACGGCGGTCAGGAATTCACGGTTCGCATATTGCCTGCCGAGCATGATCTGGATCTGGCGGCTGACCAGTTCCACATGATGATCGTAAAAGCTGATCCTCTGTTTCAGGGCCTGATGAACTGACATCCAGTCCTGATTTTCAAATCTGTCCTGCGCACCGGCTGTGACATCCAGAAACCGGCCGTACATGGCATCAAAGCCTTGGAGTATGGTATGTGCAACAAGCTGTTCCATCGCTGCTGTCATGCCGGATCCCTCCGAAATATTATTGTAATCATTGTTATCCTCCAGGCTGTCATCCTGCATGGCCTGTGAGTGATCTCTCTGGTTCTGAGGTTGCGTCGACTAGCTTGAACCAGAACATTGTTGGGCTTTAACGGATTAGTTGCTTCAGGGCTCGCTTGAGAAGGCAAATAATCCTTACGAGTTACTATGCTATGTCAATGAGTTAACTGCAATTGCAGAAATGCGATTTCCTCTAATTTTATGCGACTAATCTATTCTTGGCGGGAAAAATGAAATAGCAGAGACAAAAACTGTATTCTGGGAAAGTAAGAAATAAATCACTAGTCAGTGTTGACTCATACCTGGGGATCAGGTAAACGTAAACAACACGCACACAACATTAGCAATAATATAAAAACATGGCACTTAACCTTATCGGCACCACCACCATTATTATTACCGGCACAAACAGTGTTGGGGCGGGCTGATACGCGCAAGATTTCAAAAAAAAGCCCGCACCTCACAGTGCGGGCTTTTTTTTCACCATGATTTTTCAGATTCAATGGCAAGATTCACTGGCCACAAACAATAACTGCCAGGAAGTAGTTGCCGACAAGTCAAAATTAACGGAAGTGGAGTAGGGAATGCGAGTGCTTAAGTTTGGCGGTTCATCTTTAGCGGATGCCGACCGGTTTCTCAGGGCGGCGGATATCATCGCCAGTAATGCCCATCAGGGTGAAGTCTCAGTGGTGCTGTCAGCACCGGGCAAAGTGACCAACAAACTGGTATCAGTGATTGATACCACAGTCGCGACGGGCGATGCGGAACTGCAGCTCACTGATCTGGAAAACACCTTTAACAGCCTGTTTGATGGCATTGAGCAGCATTTACCCGCGTTTGATCGTTCAGCCGTGGATGCCAAGCTCGCCAGCTCGCTTGGACAACTGAAGCAACTGGTACACGGGATGAAGTTGCTGGGACAGTGCCCGGACAATGTCTACGCCCGTGTCATCAGTAAAGGTGAGCGCCTTTCTATTGTGGCGATGAAAGCGGTGCTGGAAGCCAAAGGACACAAAGCGGATTTGATTGATCCTGTTGCTTCTTTAGTGGCGCATGGCGATTATCTGGAAGGGCATGTTGATATTGAGATTTCAACCGACAACTTCCGCCGCCATCCGCTGGCCGAGGGCCACATCCATATCATGCCGGGTTTTACGGCCGGTAATGAGAAAGGTGAGCTGGTTATTCTGGGTCGTAACGGCTCGGATTACTCAGCCGCCGTGCTGGCAGCGTGTCTGCGAGCCGAGTGCTGTGAAATCTGGACCGATGTCGATGGCGTGTATAACTGCGATCCGCGTCTGGTGCCTGATGCCCGCTTGCTGAAATCGCTCAGCTACCAGGAAGCGATGGAGCTGTCCTACTTCGGTGCTTCGGTGCTGCATCCCAAAACGATTGCCCCGATTGCGCAATTTCACATTCCCTGCCTGATCAAAAACAGTTTTAACCCGCAAGGTGCCGGAACACTGATCGGCCAGGATACGGGTGAAGACAAGCTGGCAATCAAAGGTATTACCACGCTCAAAAACCTGACCATGGTGAATGTGTCCGGTCCTGGTATGAAAGGCATGGTCGGCATGGCGGCCCGGGTTTTCGGGGCGATGTCGGCGTCAGGCGTCTCTATTGTTCTGATCACTCAGTCGTCATCTGAATACAGCATCAGTTTTTGTATCGAAAGCGAGGATAAGCAGGCGGCAGAGCAGGCACTGCGCAATAATTTTGAACTTGAGCTGAAAGAAGGGCTGTTAGAGCCGGTAGAGTTTATCGATGACTCGGCCATCGTGACGCTGGTCGGTGACGGCATGCGCACCTCCCGTGGTGTGGCATCCCAGTTTTTTACCTCGCTGGCTGAAGTGAACGTCAATATTATCGCGATTGCGCAGGGCTCATCTGAAAGGGCGATTTCTGCTGTGATCCCGGCAAATAAAGTTTCGGAAGCGGTGAAAGCCTGTCATGAGAACCTGTTCAACAGTAAACACTTTCTGGATGTGTTTGTGGTCGGTGTCGGTGGTGTCGGTGGCGAGCTGGTGGATCAGATCCAGCGCCAGCAAGAGAAACTGGCGGAAAAAGGGATTGTGATCCGTGTTTGCGGTTTGTCGAACAGTAAAGGCATGCTGTTAAACAATAATGGCCTGGCGCTGGAGAACTGGCGCGATGCAATGGGTCAGGCGGCAGAGAGCTTTAATCTGGCAAGTCTGATTCAGCTGGTGCAGCGTCATCACATTATCAACCCTGTGATTATTGACTGTACATCTGATGAAGGCATTGCCGAGCAGTACGTCGACTTCCTGGCCGCCGGTTTCCATGTTATCACCCCGAACAAGAAAGCCAATACCGCCAGCATGGCGTATTATCACCAGCTGCGTCAGGCTGCGCGCGTGACCCGTCGCCGCTTCATGTATGACACCACAGTCGGTGCCGGTCTGCCTGTGATTGAAAACCTGCAGAACCTGATGGCTGCCGGTGATGAGCTGGAGCGTTTTGCCGGTATTTTGTCTGGCTCGCTGTCTTTCATCTTCGGTAAGCTGGACGAAGGCATGAGCCTGAGTGAAGCAACGACTGTGGCCCGCAATAACGGTTTCACAGAACCGGATCCCCGTGATGATCTGTCCGGCATGGATGTGGCGCGTAAACTCTTGATTCTGGCCCGTGAAGCCGGGTATGCCCTGGAGCTGAGCGATGTGGTGGTCGAGCCGGCATTGCCGCCGGGCTTTGATCAAAGTGGCGATGTCGAGGCCTTCATGCAGCGCTTGCCTCAGGCTGATGCTTACTTCAGTGAATGGTCAGCCAAAGCAGCCGCAGAAGGTAAAGTCCTGCGCTACATCGGGGAAATCGACCAGGGTCAGTGCAGCGTAAAAGTGGCGGCCGTTGATCAGGATGACCCTATGTTTAAAATCAAGGACGGTGAGAATGCCCTGGCCTTCTACAGCCGTTACTATCAACCCATTCCTCTGGTCCTGCGCGGATATGGCGCCGGTACAGAGGTCACAGCTGCCGGGGTCTTCGCTGATCTGATGCGTACCGTGGGCTGGAAACTGGGAGTCTAATAATGAGTGTGACTGTTTACGCACCGGCATCCATTGGTAATGTCAGTGTCGGTTTTGATGTTCTCGGGGCGGCAGTGTCGCCCGTTGATGGCACCCTGTTGGGGGATAAAGTGACAGTGGCCGCTGGCACAGAGCCTTTTTCGCTGCGATGCGAAGGTGACTTTGTCGCTAAGCTGCCGGCTGAGCCGCAAGAGAACATCGTTTATCACTGCTGGCAGGTGTTTGCCCGTGAACTGGATAAAAAAGGCGTCAGTCTGAAACCTGTGTCGATGACACTGGCGAAGAATATGCCAATTGGCTCTGGCCTGGGTTCCAGCGCCTGCTCAATTGTGGCCGCTCTGGATGCCCTGAACCGTTTTCATGATAACCCGCTGACCGAGACAGAACTGCTGGCGCTGATGGGAGAAATGGAAGGTCAGATTTCAGGCAGTGTGCATTACGATAACGTGGCGCCCTGCTATCTGGGCGGATTGCAATTCATGGTGGAAGAGCTGGGGATCATCAGCCAGTCAGTGCCGAGCTTCGATAATTGGTTCTGGGTCATGGCATATCCGGGCATCAAGGTCTCGACCGCTGAGGCCCGGGCTATTTTGCCGGCTCAGTACCGCCGGCAGGATATGATTGCCCATGGTCGTTACCTGGGAGGCTTTATCCATGCCTGCCACAGTCAGCAGCCTCAGCTGGCCGCTAAAATGATTAAAGACGTGGTGGCAGAACCCTACCGAGAAGGATTGCTGCCGGGCTTTAAGGAAGCGCGCCAGTACGCCTTGGAAGCCGGCGCGTTAGCCAGTGGTATTTCAGGTTCAGGCCCGACCATGTTCAGTATCTGTGATGATCTGGAGGTCGCAGAGCGCATTGCCCGCTGGCTGCAGCAGCATTATGTCCAAAATGATGAAGGATTCGTCCATGTCTGTCGTCTCGACAGCCAGGGTTCAACAGAAATAGGAAGTGAGTATTAACCATGAAGCTGTATAACTTGAAAGATCATCAGGAAGAAGTGTCTTTTGCTCAGGCTGTCCGCCAGGGGTTGGGCCGTAATCAGGGCCTGTTTTTTCCTGACCGCTTGCCGGATTTAGGCGACATCGATGCTTTGCTTGAGCAGGATTTTGTTACCCGCAGCAGCCGTATTCTGTCGGCTTTTATCGGCGATGAACTGGGCGCGGAAACCGTTCAGCAAATGGTGAGTAATGCCTTCCAGTTCCCGGCCCCGGTTGCTCAGGTGAAAGATGGCGTGTATGCGCTGGAGCTGTTTCATGGCCCGACGCTGGCATTTAAAGACTTCGGAGGCCGCTTTATGGCGCAGTCGCTGGCGGCTGTGTCGGATGCCAATGGCAATATCACCATTCTTACTGCGACCTCAGGGGATACCGGTGCGGCTGTGGCACACGCCTTCTACGGTATGGACAACATTAAAGTCGTAATCCTGTATCCGAAGGGCAAGATCAGCCCGCTGCAGGAAAAGCTGTTCTGTACCCTGGGCGGCAATATCCACACTGTGGCCGTGAACGGCACCTTTGATGATTGCCAGTCGCTGGTTAAGCAGGCGTTTGATGATGCAGAGCTGCGCCAGGAAGTGGGTTTGAACTCAGCCAACTCCATCAACATCAGCCGCCTGATGGCGCAGATCTGCTACTACTTTGAAGCGGTGGCGCAACTGCCGAAAGCCGCTCGCGGCAATCTGGTGGTGTCTGTCCCCAGCGGCAACTTCGGCAACCTAACCGCCGGTCTGCTGGCCAAAGCGCTGGGCTTGCCGGTGAAGCGTTTCATCGCCGCCACCAATGTGAATGATACCGTGCCCCGCTATCTGCAGGACGGCAAATGGGATCCGAAAGCAACAGTGCCAACCATTTCCAATGCCATGGATGTCAGTCAGCCAAACAACTGGCCACGCATTGAAGAGTTGTGCCAGAAGCAAGGCTGGGGTCTGAACGAGCTGGGTTACGGCGCGGTCACCGACGAGCAGACAGCGGAGACATTGCGTCAGATGGATGCCGACGGCTACCTGTGTGAGCCACACGGTGCCATTGCCTACCGTATACTCAATGAGCAGCTGCAAGCTGGCGAAACAGGCTTGTTCCTGTGTACGGCGCACCCTGCCAAGTTCAAGGAAGTGGTGGAAGATATCCTGCAAAAAGAGATAGATCTGCCTGCACCGCTTGCCAAACATGGCGCGATGGAGTTGCTGTCGGTTGAGCGTGACAATGATTTTGCTCAGTTAAAAGCTGTGCTGCAAGCCGTTCAGGACTGACGTGCGTTAGCAAGCAAAGACCGGATTGAGCCACCTTTGGGGTGGCTCTTTTTGTCTGGGCCGTTTATTCATGCACCGGATAAGATTATAATTTGATTATCATGTCTGACCAAGAGTAGCTGAGTGTGGAAAGCAAGACTGCCCGTTTTACTGTATTGATGGATCCCCGTAAAAAACAGGCCTTTGAAAAGCTGTGCGCTTCCCAGGATCTGACACCGTCTCAGGTGGTCCGTCAGTTGATTCGTGAATATCTGGAAAAGCATGATGTTCGCTATCTCGATGAGCCGACGTCTGAATAGTGCTACAGGCTTTGCCGTGTTATCTGAACCCCTTTCCCTGTGAAAGGGGTTCTTGCTTTTGAGCGACTGAAATCGCTCACAATAGTTGTGATAATTTGATTGTAATTACATTATAATGTTTGGGTTTGATTTTCACCTGGCAAGTCAGCGCTGGGCGAATATCTTTAAGTAACGACTTTTTAATGAGAGATAGCAGCGTATGAGCGATACCTTACCTCCTTGCCCGGAATGCAATTCGTCTTATGTCTATGAAGACAGCAACCTGTTGATCTGCCCTGAGTGCGGTCATGAGTGGATACCGGGTGAAGTGACAGAAGATGCGGATGCACTGGTTGTGAAAGACGCGAATGGCACTGTGTTGCAGGAAGGCGATTTCGTTACCCTGATTAAAGATCTCAAGGTCAAAGGATCGTCGTCTGTCGCCAAAGTGGGGACGAAAGTGAAAATCAATCGTCTGGTAGATGGCGACCATAATATCGACTGTAAGATTGAGGGCATCGGTGCCATGATGCTGAAATCTGAATTTGTGAAAAAAGCCTGATTTCAGTGACAATCAGACAGAAAAACGCCGCAGCCCAATAGGTTGCGGCGTTTTTGTCTGGCAAACCCTTACAGCGTGTCGGTGAAGGTCCGGGCAATCACATCACGCTGCTGCTCTGGCGTCAGCGAGTTAAAACGTACCGCGTAGCCAGACACACGAATGGTCAGCTGAGGGTATTTTTCCGGGTGAGCCACAGCGTCTTCCAGAGTTTCACGTCTGAGCACATTTACGTTGAGGTGCTGGCCGCCTTCAATACGTGGCGCCTGTTCAACAGGCAGCTCGCGGTATTCCAACGGGCCCAGTTCCGACAGGGCGATGTCCTGATCTTGCGCAAAGCCTTCAATGGTGCACAGGCAACGTGCAGTGTCATTGGCAGCATCCAGCAGCCAGATTGAATTGAGCAGTTGAGGATTGGCCGCTTGGGTAATTTGAATGCCGGTGATCATGGCAGCTCCTTGGTTGTGTTCAGAATGGCGAGCCTGACAAGGTGGCCAGGCGTTGTTACTGCTTCCGCATCCTACCGTGTTGGCCATCCGGCCTCTTGATCTGCATCAAGTAAGTTTCCTTACTATTTCATAGCGTGACGCTGCACAAATTGTGCGCAAAAATGCTCTCAGTTGGCGCATTAGCCATAAAGCAGATTGATGCTTTGGTCGCCTGAGGACTACAGATGCCGCTAAATCACTGTGAGAAAAGAGCAGTGAACAAACAGACAAAGTTGGCATTGATCTTTCATTGAATAGACTGACCCTTCGATTATGAGGAAATACCCTATGAAAGCGAGTGCGATGCCAGCCACCAGAATGAGTTCAGTAAGCGGCTCACGTCTTCCTCAGGCCAATCGTCCTATCCAGGGACGCGGTCACTGGCGTACCCCTGTTGGTCCAATGTCCCGACCCAAGTGATACCTGTTATCGTTGCGATGACGTGATCAGACAGGCAGAATGTCGGCTTACCTTCATTTTCACCAGCAGGAGCCGACATGTCTGTTTCAGATTCCCCATCTTCAACGCTTTTTGACTGGAAACAGTTACTGAAACAGGAGCGACAACAGGATTATTTTCAGCAGGTTGAGGCGAAGGTTGCCGCAGAAAGGCAGGCTGGCAAAGTGATCTTTCCTGCTCAAGCCGATGTATTTCGTGCTTTTGATGTCACACCTTTTGATCAGGTCAAGGTCGTTATCCTGGGCCAGGATCCTTATCACGGCCCTGATCAGGCCCACGGGCTCAGCTTCTCGGTGCAACCCGGAGTCAAAGTTCCCCCGTCTCTCGCCAATATGTATAAAGAGCTGGCCACTGATATCGACGGATTTCGTATTCCCGCTCATGGCTGCTTACAACCCTGGGCTGAGCAGGGCGTACTGCTGCTCAATACTGTACTGACGGTTGAGCAGGGCAAGGCGCACTCGCACAGTAAATATGGCTGGGAAAAGTTTACCGACAGGGCCATTGCCAGTCTGAATCAGCACAGAGATGGCCTGGTGTTCCTGCTGTGGGGAGCGCACGCTCAGAAAAAAGGCGTACATATCGACAGGGAGAAACACTGCGTGCTGGAAGCGGCGCATCCGTCACCACTGTCTGCTTATCGCGGCTTTTTTGGCTGCCGCCATTTTTCTCAGGCAAACAAGTGGTTGCGACAAAGCCGTAAAAGTGAGATTGACTGGCAACTTCCCGAACAAATGTAAGGTAACTTAACCTGGATCAAACAGAATTCGCTATCGCGGTTTACACTTATAGCTGGGATGTTAATGTCCGGGAGGTCGAAATGCTATTGGACAGTATTCACACCGAACATGGTTATATCAACCGGTTGCTTAAGTTATTAGGTACAAAATTAAAAGCGATCAGAGAGGGGCATGAAGTCAACTACCAGTTGATTCGCGACATAGTGACCTATCTGCAGAATCAGGCCGAGCACTGCCACCACCCTAAAGAAGATGTCATATACCATTACTACCTCAGACACTATGGTGAGGAGCAGGACATTTTGGATCTGGAGGCGGAACACATAGAACTGGCCAAGCTGACCGCAGAGTTTGCTGAAACCGTTGATATGATTCTGATGGATGCCGTGATTCCGCTGGATGTCTTTGCGGAAAAACTGAATGCCTTTGTGGAGCGCCAGCGCCAGCATCTGGAAACCGAAGAGAAGAAGGTGTTCCCCGTGATCCGCCGGCATTTTACCGACCAGGACTGGGCCGCGGTTGAAGACGAATACCAGGATTGCCTGTGTGATCCTTTGTTTGGCAAAGAGGTTTCAGCTCAGTATCGGGAGTTGGCAAACCGGCTTGAGCCCGAGCATTAACATCTGCCGGGCCACAAAAAACAGCACCGGCTTCAGCGCCGGTGTTGGTCGTTTGATACTAGCCTTAACCTAGTAATGGTAGTGCAAAACCCAGATTACAAATCTACCTCATCGGTAAACTCATGTAAGATATCAATGTCCTGAAGTTCCTTTTTCAGTTTTTGCTTATCTTTGAGTGCTTCAATTTCCCGCCACTTGCGCTTAACAGGTTTACTGCGTGCATTGCGACGAGGAAAATCGCTTTCAAGCATGTTGTCAAATCCAAAGCTATCCATATTGCACCTCTCTACCATCCTGAGTATTGCTCAGAGCAGGGGCATCTTGCCCCTTCGATCTTCAGTTAAATATCACAATACGACATAGAATAAAATTGAACTATTTCGCATTTGTTATTTATTTGTGAAATCAGTTCAAACTGAATCATTGAATTCAATGGTTTGTCCAGTGGGTTAGAAAGTAATGCAGTGCTCAATTCTGCTCAGTGTGCGTTGATTTTTTACAACTAACTCCGCATCATCGCTCAGGTTTTCGGCAGCAGGGAACATAACGGGGTGCGATCAGCAAATCGGTTTGTATCCGGCAATGTAAATGTTTTCCCGGTGTTATCTCAGCCTGTGCTGACAGATGGATTACAGTTGAATGAAGCGGCACAGCTAAGGCGTGCCGGGCAAAGATACCTTTGAGCAAGCTAAGGGGTTGGTGTGACAAGTCAGATAAATTTCCTCAATGATCTGCTGTGGGGATCTGTATTGATTTACCTGCTGGTCGGGGTAGGGATCTATTTTACCTACTTGCTGGGTTTTATTCAGTTCCGGCATTTTGGTCATATGTTTAAAGTGATGAAAAACAGCCGCAAGTCAGATGCTGCCGGTATATCTTCTTTTCAGGCATTGTGCACCAGTCTGGCTGCCCGGGTAGGGACCGGCAATATGGCCGGAGTCGCCGTGGCGCTGACCTTAGGCGGGCCGGGCGCGATTTTCTGGATGTGGCTGATTGCCATGTTAGGGATGGCGACGGCATTTGCAGAAAGTGCGCTGGCCCAGTTGTACAAGACCCGGGATGACGACGGTAACTACCGCGGCGGCCCGGCGTACTACATGGAAAAAGGGTTAGGCATGCGCTGGATGGGGGTGGTGTTCTCCATCTTTCTGATCATTGCCTTCGGGCTGGTATTCAATGCAGTTCAGGCCAACTCCATTGCCAAAGCCATGAATGTGGCCTTTGGCTGGCAACCTGTGGTGGTGGGCATGGTGCTGGTGGCGCTGACCGGCTTTATCATCTTCGGTGGTATGCGAACCATTGCCCGCACTGCTGAAATTCTGGTGCCTGTGATGGCGATATGCTATCTGCTGCTGGCGCTGGTGGTGGTGGCGATGAATATCGAACAGGTTCCTTCGGTGGTCGCCCTGATTTTCCGCAGCGCCTTTGGCCTGGAAGAGGCAGCCTCTGGCGCCCTGGGCTATACCATCGCCCAGGGCATGATCAATGGCCTCAAGCGCGGGCTGTTTTCTAACGAAGCGGGCATGGGATCGGCGCCGAATGCTGCCGCATCAGCCACGCCTTACCCGCCACACCCTGCATCACAGGGCTATGTACAGATGCTGGGGGTCTTTACCGATACTATCGTTATCTGCTCGGCCACAGTGGCCATCATTCTGGTCTCTGGCGAGTATGTACCGCATGGTGAAGTCACCGGTATAGAGCTGACGCAGCGGGCGCTGGCTTCCCAGGTAGGGGACTGGGGAGGGATCTTCATTGCCATCGCAATCTTTCTGTTTGCCTTTACCTCGCTGGTGGCCAATTACTCGTATGCGGAAACCAACCTGATTTTTCTGGAGCATAACCACAAAGCCGGGTTGCTGATTTTTCGCGCCGTCGTTCTGGGCATGGTGATGTTCGGCGCTCTGGCCGAATTACCGACGGTATGGGCGATGGCGGATGTCTCGATGGGGATGATGGCCATTATCAACCTGATCGCCATTTTGCTGTTGTCGGGCACAGTGGTGAAACTGGCGAAAGACTATAACGCGCAATTAGCGCAGGGTAAGGTGCCGACATTTGACAGCGCCCAGTACCCGGAATTACATGCTCAGCTGGACGAAGATATCTGGACCAGCCGTTCAGATCGATAGGTTGTCCCTATAGCAAAGAAAGTAATAACCACGTGCGTTGTGCGTGGTTTTTTGATGCCGAAATGGTAATCTTGCCGACAGACACGCTTACAGGACATCAAAACATGCTGATAGTGGTTTCCCCTGCTAAAACTCTGGATTATGAATCTCCTCTGGCCACAAAGACTTATACTTTGCCTGAGCTGACAGATCACTCAATGGAGCTGATTGAGGTTTGTCGTCAGCTGACGCCTATGGACATTGCAAGCCTGATGAAGGTCAGCGATAAAATCGCCGGACTCAATGCGGCCCGCTTTGCGGACTGGCAGCCGGACTTTACCCCGGAAAACGCCCGTCAGGCGATTCTGGCCTTCAAAGGGGATGTGTACACCGGCCTGGAAGCTGACAGCCTGAGTGAGGATGATTTCGCTTTTGCCCAGCAGCACCTGCGAATGTTGTCCGGTTTGTATGGTTTGTTGCGGCCGCTGGATCTGATGCAGCCCTACCGTCTGGAAATGGGCACTAAGCTGGCTAACGGACGTGGCACCAACCTGTATCAGTTCTGGGGCAGTATCATCACCGACAAACTCAATGACGCGCTTGCCGGGCAGGGAGATGACATCCTGATTAACCTGGCCTCGAATGAATATTTTAAAGCGGTTAAGCCGAAGTCGCTGAAAGGCAAAGTCATCACCCCTGTGTTTAAAGATTGCAAAAATGGTCAGTACAAGGTGATCAGTTTCTACGCCAAGAAAGCCCGTGGCATGATGGCGCGTTACATCATTGATAACCGTCTGACGTCAGTGGAGCAGCTGAAGCAATTTGACGTGGCTGGGTATTACTTCGCACCTGAAGAATCGACGGCCGCCGAGCTGGTATTCAAACGCGAAGAGCAGTAAAGACTGAACGTTTTCCGCTGACTGAAACAGAAAAAGGGCCGGATACTGTATCCGGCCCTTTGCTTTGGGAATCAGAGGCCGCTGCAAAGATTACTTGGTCGCGGCCTTTTTCTTGACGGTTTTTTTCTTCTTCGTGTCTTTCTTCTTGCCGTCTTTGACTTTTTTCTTTTTCTTCACTGTGACCGGCTTTTTATGTTTAGGGCGCAGGCCCTCGATAAAGCGCTCCGGGATTTCTTCTTTCATATACCGGCTGACACGCTCTATCATGCCCTGATCATGAGCTTCCACCAGCGAGATGGCGGTGCCTTTTTTACCGGCACGGGCTGTACGGCCAATACGGTGCAGGTAAACATCAGCCGTGCGCGGCATGTCAAAGTTGATGACGTGGCTGACATCCGGCAGGTCAATACCCCGTGCTGCCACATCGGTGGCGATCAGTATGTTGGTTTCACCTTCGCGAAAGCTGCGAATGGCATTGTTGCGGGTGGCTTGCGCCATTTCACCCTGAATCCACACGCAAGGGATTTTCAGCGATGCCAGCTGATCCCGCAGTTCGGCCAGCCGCTCGCGGGTTTTGACAAAAATGATACTGCGCTCGGCCTGATCGCTGAGGATATTCTGCAGCAACGCCATTTTGTGTGCCATATCGTCACAGCGGTGGTAGACCTGATGGATCTTTTTGCGCTCACGGCGCGGCGGCTCAGCATTGACTTCGACCGGTTCATTTAAGATCGTCTGGGAGAACTCACGCACCCTTTTGCCTTCTAGAGTGGCAGAGAACAGCAAGCTCTGACGGCGCCAGCGGCACTCTTCATGCAGGCGTTTAACCACCGCTCCGAAACCCATGTCGAGCATGCGGTCTGCTTCGTCCAGGATCAGGCATTCGATGGCACGGCAGTCGAATTTCTCGCCTTCAATGTATTCCATCAGACGGCCCGGTGTTGCGACCACTATGTCCTGGGTTTTGCCCAGGTACTCAGCGTGCTCGTCGTAAGAGATACCGCCTGTGATGGTGAAGATTTTCAGGTCAGTATGGGCAGCCAGGGCTTTGGCCTGATCCGCGACCTGAATCGCCAGTTCACGGGTCGGTGTCAGAATCAGCACGCGTGCCGGGCCCGGTTTACGGCGCGGAAAATCAAGCAGATGCTGAATCATGGGCAATACAAACGCGGCTGTTTTTCCGGTACCCGTTGGTGCGGAAGCCAGTACGTCACGGCCATCCAGGGCATGAGGGATAGCCTCAGACTGCACAACGGTTGGACGGGAATATCCCATATCTTCAATCGCTTGTAGCAGTGCGCCATCTAACTCTAATTCGGAAAAATCTCTCACCAGTCTTACTCCTAAGTAGCGGGCTGCCCCTGAAGGTCGCGTGTCGATGGGCAGTTTGCTGCTGTGATTCAGTTAAGGGGCGGCATTATAGTGTGATTTGATGCAAGTATCACCGATTAAAGCACAAAAACTTGGATTATCCGTGCTGGTTGCTGACAGGATCAGAGCTTAAGGTAAAAGTCTTGTGTCAGGGCAATAAACTCAGCCGAGTACCGGCCTTGCTGATGGATGGTCAGCTGTGCTTCGTCACACTCACCGGCCTGAGGGGATAGCGCAATCAGGAGGCGGTGAAACGGTTTGCTGGCGGTGCTTTTCACCCGGCACAACCGGCGGCAATGCAAATCATAGTCATCCAGCATCGTCAGTAGTGCTTCACCCTCATAGAGCGGCAGAATCAGGCTGGCCTGTCCGACCGGCGCCAATAGATATTGCAGGCAGCTGAGAAGCTCTCTGTGGGGCAGGCTGTCTGTGTGACGAGCGGTGGCCCGGCGCGGGCAGTTTGCCTGTTCGCCAGAATTGAAGTAGGGCGGATTGCATAAAATGGTCTGAAAGCGGCCTTTGGGCTGAGAGCTGGCCCATTTACGGATATCCTGGCGCTCGGCCTGCAGTTGCGCGGACCAGGGCGAGGCCGAGAAATTTTTGCCGGCCGCCGCCACGGCAGCCGGGTCAATATCCAGCGCCAGAATATCCGCTGTGCCGGATTGCGTCCGCTGCGCGGCCATTAAGGACAGCAAACCGCTTCCGCAGCCAATGTCGAGTATGGTCTGGCAACTATTGCCAGTCTGACTGTCACGGCAGCTTGACACTCTGGCCCATGCTCCTAATAACACACCATCCGTACTGACGGGCATGCCACATCCGTGGTCGTCGACATGAAACTGTTTAAACGTAAAACCTTTATTCATCTAATGAATGTCCGAAAAGACAGCCTGGTAAAATCAGTCCGCCATTATAGCGGTTATTCTTATCAATGGTTGAATTGCGGCCAAACACTGTAAAGTTTGGCAAGCTGATGGTTTAATGTTCTGTGTTGGATGTTTTGTGAGCAATGTTTGTTTTAGTGTATGGTTCTTTTAATTATCTACTAATTGGGTGTTTATTTTGCTTTTTCGGCTATAGATCCGAAGAAAGTGGTGTTTTTGGCTGCAAGGTTGTCACTGACATTCTTTTGCTTCATTATGCTGCCTCTTTTACTGGATGTAGTGATATATCTCAGTAATGAGTCATTAATGCTAACACAACATAACAATAGACGAGTGGGAAGGTGCAGTTTGAATAACACACTCAAGGTTTCAGATATTTTTGCGATAGGTTTTATGACCTTTGCGTTCTTCCTGGGGGCCGGAAATATTATTTTCCCGCCACAGGCCGGTTTAAGTGCAGGTGATAACCTGCTGCCAGCGATGTTTGGTTTCCTGTCGACGGCAGTCGGCTTGCCGCTGATCGGCATCATAGCCGTGGCTGTTGCCGGCGGCGGCTGGAAAGGGCTGACCCGAGATCTGCCGCCTCAGCTGGCAACGCTGATGGCCGTTCTTATCTTTATCATCATCGGTCCTGCTTTTGCGGCGCCTCGTACGGGTCTTGTGGCCTACGAAATGGCGGTCAAACCTTTTATTGCCGATGGTGGACAAACCAGCCTGACCATTTTCTCTGTTGCCTTCTTTGGGCTGGCACTGTTCTTTGCATGGTCTCGCGGCAGGTTGATCGATTCCATCGGTAAGCTGCTTACCCCGGCGCTCTTTGCCGTGCTGGCTATTCTGGCTGTGGCCGTATTCCTGAACCCGCAAAGCGAGATTCAGGCCGCACAGGGTGATTATGTCAATATGGCGTTTACCAAAGGATTCCTTGAAGGCTATAACACCATGGATACCTTTGCCGCACTGATGTTCGGCATGCTGATTGTTGATGTGATCCGTAACAAAGGTATCACGGATGAAAAAGCAACCTGCAAGTATCTGATGATGGCCGGTGTAATTGCGGCAGCGGGCCTGGCGTTTGTGTACATCTCCCTGTTCTATCTGGGGGCCACCAGTGCGGCTGTCGCTGATGGCGCGGCTAATGGTGGCGCAATTCTGGCGGGTTATGTACTGGCGCTGTTTGGTCCTGTCGGACAGTATATTCTGTCGGCGATTGTGATGCTGGCCTGTCTGACCACGGCGATTGGCCTGATCAGTGCCTGTTCGGATTACTTCAGTTCGCTGACCCGTCTGTCTTATGAAACCTGGGCCGTGATCCTGTCTGTGACTTGTGGTGTGGTGGCCAATGTCGGCCTGAACCAGCTGATCAGCCTGTCGGTGCCTGTGCTGTTTGCGCTGTACCCTGTGGCTGTGGCACTGGTTATCCTGACCTTTGTCCGCCGCTGGTTGCCAAACCCGCGTCTGGCCTACCGTGTGGTAATGCTGGTTTCGTTGATCTTCAGCCTGATTGATGCGGGCAAAGTGATCGGTCTGGATATGTCATTCCTGAGCTTCCTGCCGATGTTTGACTATGGCATGGCCTGGACAACGCCGACCTTGCTGGCACTGGTGGTCACCCGCTTCTTCCGGGCAGACATCTGTGAGGCTAAAGCACAGACGGCTTAAACAGTCTGCTGCAGCTTGTTTTCTCTGAACGCCCCGGTGCAAACCGGGGCGTTTTTGTTGGCAGGGAACTTAACGCATCAGGATCATGGCTTACAGCGAGTCGCCGTACTCGGTCAGTACCTGCTCGCACCATTGCTGGATGCGCTCATCACTGAGTTCGTACTGGCTGTCCTCATCGAGCGCCAGTCCGACAAAAAAGCTTTTGTCTTCGGTCAGGGCTTTTGACGCTTCAAAGTTGTAGCCCTGATTGGGCCAGTAGCCGACAAACTGGGCGCCGGTCGGCAGTAGTTGGTCATGTAGCATGCCCATGGCATCCAGGTACCATTCTGTGTAGCCTTCCTGATCGCCTAAACCGAACAGAGCGACGGTTTTTCCGGTCAGTGTCAGGCCATCGAGTTGATTCCAGACCGCTTCCCAGTCTTCCTGCAGTTCACCAAAGTCCCAGGTCGAGATGCCCAGGATCAGCAGATCATACTGGTTCATCTCGCTGAGCGCCGCTTCTTTGATGTTGTGCAGCTCAACCAGCTCGCCGCCGATGCAATCGCGGATTTTCTCCGCGGCCATTTCGGTATAGCAGGTGGTCGAGCCGTAAAACAGGCCGATTTTCATACTGATATTTCCTGGGGTGGCAACTAATTTAGGCTGATTTTACCCTGTCAGGCGCCCGGGTGCATCCTTCAAGCGAGCGCACCTAGTTACATTGCAGCAGAAATTCAGTACTATGCTGCAATATACTGTGTTTATATCCAGATGTTTTGGGAGAGGCGCGACGTGGAAACCAATAATGATATCGCCCTGATCGAGCGCTTTTTAGATGCGATGTGGATGGAGCGTGGGCTGTCTGCCAACACCCTGTCTTCGTACCGTAATGATTTAATGAAGCTGCAGCAGTGGCTGGATTCACGCAGCCAGTCGCTGTTGTCCTTAGATTCCGGCGATCTGCAGGATTACCAGCAGTGGCTGTTTGAGCAAGACTTCAAGCAGAGTTCCCGGGCCAGAATGACATCGGCGCTGCGGCGGTTGTTTCAGTATTTTCACAGGGAAAAGCTCAGGGAAGATGATCCCAGTGCCATACTGCACAGTCCCAGATTGCCGCAGCGACTGCCAAAGGACATTACCGAAGAGCAGGTCAGTGCCCTGCTGGGTGCGCCGGATGTCAATGATCCGCTTGAGCTGCGCGATAAAGCCATGCTGGAGCTGCTGTATGCAACGGGTCTGCGGGTCACTGAACTGGTGAGCCTGCGGATGGACAACGTCAGTCTGCGCCAGGGCGTGGTTCGGGTCACAGGTAAAGGGGACAAAGAACGCCTGGTGCCTATGGGTGAAGAGGCCATGGAATGGATTGAAACCTTTCTGGTACAGGGACGGCCTTACTTGTTGGGCGAAGTCAGCTCCGATGTCCTGTTTCCGAGCAAGCGTGCCCGCCAGATGACGCGTCAGACCTTCTGGCATCGCATTAAGCATTATGCGGTTCTGGCCGGGATTGATGCCGATACTTTGTCGCCGCATGTCATGCGTCATGCGTTTGCCACCCATTTGCTCAACTACGGCGCGGACCTCAGGGTCGTGCAAATGCTGTTAGGCCACAGTGATTTATCTACCACACAGATCTATACTCATGTGGCAACCGAACGTCTGAAGCAGTTGCATCAGGAACACCATCCGCGAGCCTGAAAGCGGCCGTGCTCTTTTGTTACACTTCGGCCTGAGCTTATTGGGGCAGAGATCCCAATCATAACCCTGCAGAGTCACCGGATTATGAAATCACTTGCCTTTTGAGATTGAACTTTGAAAGATGGCCATACTCAAAGGGTCTGTATAGTATTCACAGGGACTACCCCTGAATTGCCAACGATTTGTTAAGGATGTTTTCATGCCATTTTCCCGCCGTCCCCTGCTTGTTGCACTGGCTGCGCTCACGGCTTTTTCTGCCAGTGCAGAGCCGGATGTCCGTGCCATTGAAGCCACGTTGAATCCGCTGGGCCTGACTGCAGCATCAGTGACGCCATCACCGCTCAAGGGAATGAACGAGGTAGTGACCGAGCGCGGTATTATTTATATGTCCGATGACGGTCAGTATTTTGTTGCCGGTCATCTGTATCAGTCGGTGGACGGTGAGCCTGTCAATCTGACCGAGCAGAAAATGGCCTCAATCAACAAAGACAAACTCAAAGGCATGGAAGGCGAAATGATCGTCTACCCGGCCAAAGAGGAGAAATACGTGGTGACGGTTTTCACTGATACCAGTTGTGGTTACTGCCGCAAACTGCACAGTGAAATGCAGGCGTATAACGATGCCGGTATCACGATCCGTTATCTGGCTTTCCCGCGCGGTGGCGAACGCTCACAGAATTTCGGTGAAATGAGTGCTATCTGGGCATCGAAAGACCGTGCACAGGCCATGGATGACGCCAAAAAGGGCAAATTGAATATTGAGCAAAGCCCGCATAATGACTCGCTGGTGATGAAGCATTACCAGCTGGGTGTGGCGATGGGCGTGACAGGTACGCCTGCGCTGGTGCTGGAAGACGGGACTATGCTGCCAGGCTATCAACCGGCCAGCCGACTGCTGCAATTTCTGAACAGCCGCAGTTAAGTATTGCCTCTGCTGACAAACAGCCCGCCATGCTTGCGGGCTGTTGTGTTTTTAGCATCCGGATGAGCCTTTTCAGTGCCTTGACTTGTGAGACCGGTGCTGGATAGGCCCGCACGGGTACCCGCCAGCAGGGTTTTTTGATATAACACCCTCTCATTTTTACCCATCTGCCAATCGCCATTAAGTTGTCTAATGAAAATCGAAATCAAGCGTCGCCCTGAAGCGGATACCTCAGGCTTTTCCTCTGAAATCCCCCCTTTGCTGAAACGTATTTATGCCAGCCGTGGGCTCCGTACCGACACAGATCTGGAACGAGGCGCCAAGGGGCTGCACAGTTATGACAAATTGAATGGTATTGATACGGCCGTCACTCTGCTGATTGATGCACTGCGTGAACACAAGCGTATTATTGTGGTGGGCGATTTCGATGCCGATGGTGCCACCAGCTCAGCACTTTCCGTCCTGGCGCTGCGGCAGTTAGGTTGCCGCAATGTCGATTATCTGGTGCCGAACCGGTTTGATGATGGCTATGGTCTGAGCCCGGATGTGGCTGAGCAGGCCGCTGCCCGTGGCGCGGAAATCATTATGACGGTGGATAACGGTGTGTCGTCAGTGGCCGGGGTTGCCGCTGCAAAAGAGAAAGGTATCCGGGTGCTGGTGACCGATCACCATTTGCCGGGAGATGTCCTGCCTGCCGCCGATGCTATCGTCAATCCGAATCTGCACAGCTGTGATTTTCCCTCCAAAGCGCTGTGCGGGGTTGGGGTGGCCTTCTATCTGATGCTGGCATTGCGGGCGGCGCTGCGCCAGCAAAACTGGTTTGTTGAGCAGGGGATCCCTGAACCCAACTTGGCCGGCTTACTTGATTTGGTGGCTCTGGGCACAGTGGCTGACGTGGTCGCGCTGGATGGCAATAACCGGATTCTGGTGCATCAGGGTCTGCAGCGCATTCGCGCCGGACAGTGCCGGCCGGGCATTCAGGCGCTGATTGAGGTGGCAAATCGCGATCCGTCCCGGCTGGTAGCCAGCGATCTGGGTTTCGCGCTGGGCCCGCGTATCAATGCAGCGGGCCGTCTTGATGATATGTCTTTTGGGGTTGAGCTGCTGTTGTGCGAGGACATTCAGTCGGCACGGCGCATGGCGGTAGAGTTAGACGGCCTTAACCAGACGCGAAAAGAAATCGAACAGGGCATGAAAGAAGAGGCGCTGGCGATTTGCGAGCGTTTGAAATTCAGCAAAAAAGACATGCCCTACGGACTGGCGCTGTATCAGGCCGACTGGCATCAGGGGGTTATCGGCATTCTTGCATCGCGGATCAAAGAGCTGTATCACCGCCCTGTGATTGCTTTTGCGGCGGCGGGCGAGGGAGAAATCAAAGGATCCTGTCGCTCCATTCCCGGTCTGCACATGCGTGATGTGCTGGATCTGATCGATACCCGCAACCCGGGCATGATCCTTAAATTTGGCGGACACGCCATGGCTGCCGGGCTGACGCTCGCCGCCGATCAGTTTGAGGCATTCAGCAAAGCTTTCGATCAGGCTGTGCGGGATGAGCTGGATGAGTCTGCCCTGCGCGGTATCTTGCTGACCGACGGTGAGCTTGCGGCGCAGGAGATGACGATGGAGACGGCTGAGCTGATACGCGGTGGCGGTCCCTGGGGACAGCAGTTCCCGGAACCGAGCTTTGACGGCCGTTTCCGTTTGCTGCAGCAGCGTCTGGTCGGTAGCAAGCACCTGAAAATGATGCTGGAGCCGATCGATGGCGGCAGCATGATAGATGCCATTGCGTTTAATATTGATGTCCGGCGCTGGCCGGATGCCTCAGTACAACAGGTAAACCTGGTTTATCGTCTGGATATCAATGAGTTTCGAGGCAATCGTAGCGTTCAGCTGATGGTTGAGTACCTCGAAGCGGTATAATCTGTTTATCGGTGACGCCGCCGGCTTCACCGTTTTTCCTTTATCCAAAAATTCTGACTGTCAATATCACAGCCTAAATGTTGGATAAGTTTTGTGATCCTCTGTTTATTCCTGCCGCAATTCGCTAGAATCCTCCGGTTATGTCCGTTTCGGCGAAAAGGCTAAGAAGAGTGGCAATGTTCGAAGTTAATCCTATTAAAAACCGTCTTGAGGATGTGTCTGCACGGACCGACATCCTTAGGGGGTACCTTTGACTACGATGCTAAAAAAGAGCGTCTTGAAGAAGTCAACGCAGAATTAGAGCAACCTGATGTCTGGAATGAGCCAGAGCGTGCTCAGGCATTAGGCAAAGAGCGTGCAGCGCTGGAAGCTGTAGTGGAAACCATCGACCAGCTTGACCAGGGCGTCGAAGACGTCGAAGGTCTGCTTGAACTGGCGATCGAGGAAAACGATCAGGAAACCTTTGACGAGATTGGTCCTGAACTGGACGAGCTGGTTAACAAGCTGGAACAGCTTGAATTCCGTCGTATGTTTGCCGGTGATCACGATAGTGCCGATTGCTATGTCGATCTGCAGGCCGGTTCTGGTGGTACAGAAGCCCAGGACTGGACATCTATGATGCTGCGTATGTACCTGCGCTGGGCAGAGGCCAAGGGCTTCAAAACAGAAGTGATAGAAGTCTCTGAAGGTGATGTGGCCGGGCTGAAATCTGCCACGGTAAAAATCAGCGGTGAATACGCTTATGGCTGGCTGCGCACTGAAACCGGCGTTCACCGTCTGGTGCGTAAATCGCCATTCGATTCAGGCGGCCGTCGTCATACGTCTTTTGCTTCGGCTTTCGTGTATCCGGAAGTGGATGACAATATTGCGATCGATATTAATCCGTCAGATTTGCGGATTGATGTTTACCGTGCCTCGGGCGCGGGTGGTCAGCACGTCAACACCACCGAATCGGCGGTACGTATTACCCACGTACCGACCAACACTGTGGTGCAGTGTCAGAATGACCGCTCTCAGCACAAGAACAAAGATCAGGCAATGAAACAGCTGAAAGCTAAGCTGTTTGAACTGGAAATGCAAAAGCAGAACGCCGAGAAACAGGCGAATGAAGATGCGAAGTCTGATATTGGCTGGGGCAGTCAAATCCGCTCTTATGTGCTGGATGATTCCCGAATCAAAGATCTGCGTACCGGTGTCGAGAACCGCAATACCCAGGCGGTGCTGGACGGAGACCTGGACCGCTTCATTGAAGCTAGTCTGAAATCCGGTCTTTAATACCGGCCCGAACTGTAGTTAAGGTTAACCATGACTGAACAAGTACAAGACGAAAACAAACTGATTGCAGAGCGCCGCGCGAAACTGGAACACATTCGTCAGGATTGCAAAGCAAACGGTCACCCGAACGATTTCCGCCGCGATAGCCTGGCGGCTGATCTGCAGGCCAGCTTTGGTGATAAAACCAAAGAAGAGCTGGAAGAAGCCAACAACATTGTGGCGATTGCCGGCCGTATTATGGCCAAACGCGGTCCATTCCTGGCAATCCAGGATGTTTCCGGCCGTATTCAGGCTTATGCGTCCAAAGAGGTGCAGAAAGAGCTGAAAGAAAAATATTCAGGTCTGGACATCGGCGACATCATTGGTGTGAAAGGGGCGTTGCATAAGTCCGGCAAGGGTGATCTGTATGTAAACTTTGACGAGTACCAGTTGCTGACCAAAGCGTTGCGTCCGTTGCCTGAAAAATTCCATGGTCTGACTGACCAGGAACAGCGTTACCGCCAGCGTTATGTGGATCTGATCGTGAACGAAGATTCACGCAATACTATGCTGATGCGTTCCAAAGTGGTGAATGCGATTCGCCAGTTCATGACGACCAAAGGTTTCATGGAAGTGGAAACGCCTATGATGCATGTGATTCCTGGCGGCGCGACGGCGCGTCCGTTTATCACGCATCACAACGCGCTCGACATTGATATGTACCTGCGTGTTGCTCCTGAGCTGTATCTCAAGCGTCTGGTGGTTGGTGGCTTTGAGCGTGTATTTGAAATCAACCGTAACTTCCGTAACGAAGGTCTGTCGCCGCGCCACAACCCAGAATTCACTATGATGGAATTCTATATGGCGTATGCGGATTACCGTGATCTGATGGACCTGACCGAAGACATGCTGAGCTCTATTGCACAGGATCTGTGTGGGACCACCGGTCTGCCTTATGGCGATGAAGTGATTGAATTTAAAGGTCCTTATCCGCGTCTGAGCATGCTGGAAGCGATTAAGCAATACAACCCGGATCATGACACTATTCAGACCCTGACGTACGAGCAAGTACAGGATCGTGATCTGATGGTAGGTATCGCGAAATCGCTGCACATCCAGGTTGAACCTTTCTGGACCTGCGGTCAGTTGCTGGAAGAAATCTTTGGTGAAACGGCCGAGCCTAAACTGCTGCAGCCAACCTTCATCACCGAATACCCGGCTGACATTTCACCGCTGGCGCGTCGTAATGATGACAATCCGTTCATCACCGACCGTTTTGAGTTCTTCATCGGTGGTCGTGAAGTGGCCAACGGCTTCTCAGAGCTGAACGATGCAGAAGATCAGGACCAGCGTTTCAAAGCCCAGGTGGATGCCAAAGATGCCGGTGATGACGAAGCCATGTTCTATGACGCAGACTACATTACCGCGCTGGAACACGGTCTGCCACCAACCGCGGGCCAGGGTATTGGTATCGATCGTCTGGTGATGCTGTTTACCAACAGTCATACCATTCGTGACGTTATTCTGTTCCCGGCAATGCGTCCGCAGAACTAATACGCTGAGACGATGAATCTCTTTAAGCCACTTCAGTCGAAGTGGCTTTTTTATGCCCTCCGGGCCAAAAGACATCGCCAATGTGCCGAGCGTGCTGAAAGGTAAAATGTATTTCAGCGATGTTTAACATTTTTTGTTATCCGGTATAGATGAGTTTATGAGTAAAGTGTCATAATTCAGGCTTTGTGGTGATGTGAACAACGTTAGGCTGATAAATGAAAAAAACGATCTTTCTTGCTTTTAGCGCTTTGGTGCTCAGTGGTTGTGCAGCTATGGCACTGACTCAGCCACCGACCGACTTTGTCGGTTCGTTGCCTGAAGAGTGGAAACAAGAATTCACTAAGTTTAATGATTTACCGCCGGAAGGCGATCGCGGCGAAGTGCGTCAGTTCCATTTTGACAGTGAGCGCTCGCTGTTAACGATTATTCGTCAGTTACGCAGTACACGGTGGAACTGGCAGTTGGATGCGTCAAAAGTGAAGCCTGCCCTGGTGGAGGTCGCCTGTGAGAATTTTGGTGATGCTATCGCCATGGGACTGGGTGTGCGCTTCTGGTACACAGGCGCCGGCGGCTTTGTCAGTGAACCTGTGACGAACGAAGCCTGTATGGAAAAAAAATCCTAATCTCCATTTTTTAAACCTTATCCTCTTGATGCACTTCTGGAAATATCACCTGTTTTAGTTATTACAGGTGATATTTTTGTTATCTGGCGATCCTGTCTCTTATACTTGTTGAATACTGTTTTGCATTTTTATGATCAGAACCACTGTAGCAGTCTGGCTCTGAATGGTGCTGCTATCGGTGAAATGGGTGAGCGAATGGGAATGGATGCGCGCAAGGACATCTGGCACGGTGAACTGGTGTTGCTTGGGGGACACACTATCCCCTGGCTGGCTGCGTTGAAGCAGGCCGGATGGATTTGTCATCATTGTCACGATCTGCGGGCAGCAGAAACCTTATTACTTGAAACCGGCCCTTGCCTGGGGGTGGTTGATCTGAGCCATGATGACTTTAGTCTTCAGGCCATTGCCAGTCTGGTAAACCGGCACAAGCAGGTGCGATGGCTGGCACTGGTCAGAGACGAACAGCTCGGCATTGAATCTGTCTGCCAGTTTATCGTCAGTTTCTGTATCGATTATTTCACCTCGCCGATCCCTGAGTCTCAGTTGCTGAAAACCTTAGGCCACCAGCGCGGCATGCTGACACTGGAACGAAAAGTCTGGCCAAAGCTCGGTCACTTCGGCCAGCAGGGACTCCAGGGCAATACACCGGTAATGAAAAAGCTGCTGCAGCATGTGAAACGTCTGGCGGCGGCGGATATGCCGGTTTTGATTCAGGGGGAGATAGGTACAGGCAAGGAAATGGTCGCGGAAGCCATTTTTCAGGCATCAACCCGCGCGAAAGGGCGTTTTGTTGTCGTGAATTGTTCAAGTATCGGCCGGAGCTGGGCGGTGAAAGGGAGCGAGTCTGAGTGCTGTTTTGAGGCGGCCAGAGACGGTGTGCTGTTTCTCAATGAAGTGACCTCCTTACCTCAGGATCGCCAGCAAGAACTGGTCCATTGGCTGCAGGACGGGCGCTTTACCAAGGAAAATGGTTCTGAGGTCAGTGCTGAACCCCGGCTAATCGCAGCGACACATTATCCGCTCGATACTCTGGTCAGTGAAGGGCGGCTGAGCAAAGCGCTTTACTACCGGTTGAATGTCCTTAGTCTGACGGTCCCGCCACTGCGCGAGCGTGGAGATGACTTACTGATGCTGGCCGATGCATTGTTACTCAAGTATGCCCGCCAGTATAACTGCGGAGTGAAAGCATTTTCTGATAATGCCAGACAGGCCATAGCCACCTATAACTGGCCAGGCAATGTACAGGAATTGGTCGGGCGAATAAAACGGGCAGTGCTGCTGACAGAGCAGAAGAATATTGAGGCTGATCATCTTGAGCTGCCAAGGCAGGCCGATGACAAGCAGAGCCTGAAAAAAATCCGGGAAGAGTCAGAACGCAGCGCCTTGTTAAGTGTGCTGGAGAATAACCGGGGACAAATTTCAGCAGCAGCACGCGAGCTTGGTGTATCCCGCGCCACTATGTACCGGCTGCTCAATAAACATGACCTGATCCCGCCGCCGCGGGATCTGGGTCAGAACACTTAGCTGTAGCACTTAAGCGTGCGTTGTTTCAGGTAAGGGAAACACTTTGTCGTACGCCAAGTTATAGGCATAGGCATAGACCAGATAAAACACGACCAGACCCAAGTCCATGATCAGGGCTTGCCAGAGACCAATGCCCATCCACCACGCTAGCATCGGCAGGGTGATCATCAGCAGACTTAGCTCGAAGCCCAGAGCATGGATGATCCGGTGACGGGCCTGCTTATGCAGATGACCGCTATATTTCAGCATGGCGTGATCAAACAGCAGGTTATAGGCGTAGTTCCAAAATGTCGCAATGACAGAAAAAATAACGCCCAAAACACCAATTTTTGCCATATCAAATCCAAACAGCTGGCTCAGCACCAGGGTGATCAGAATCAGCGCAATGGCTTCAAAACCAATGGCATGACGAATTCTGTCTCTTTGTGTACGCATTTTACTAACCTCTGAATAATGAATCGGTCTGAGGGCTATCCTAATGCTATTATCGATAGATAAAAGTTAGTTGTTATCTGTTTTATAGATAGGTCTTGGGTATGCAGTTTTCACTGGAGCAACTTAGAGCGTTTGTGTGCGCTGCAGAAACCGGTTCGTTTTCTTCAGCAGCGCGCAAGCTGGGAAAGGCGCAGTCTGTTGTCAGTACCGCGGTTGCAAATCTGGAACTGGACTTTAATCTGATCTTGTTTGACCGCAGCGGTAAAAAGCCGCGGCTGACACCAGCGGGCGAAGCCTTGCTGCTAAAAGCGCGCAGGGTATTGGCACAGTGCGGAGAACTGCAAGTGGCTGCGGACAGCTTTCAGCAGGGGATCGAACCTAAACTCACTCTGGTTGTTGAATCGATGGCGATGCTGCCGGCCCTGTCCGATGTGCTCGAGCCATTTGAAGTCCGGTTTCCGTTGGTCGAAGTTGAGATTCTTACCGTCGGTACCGGTGATGTCCTGAAGTTGCTAAAAGAAGGCCGTGCTCAGCTTGCTCTCATGGTACAGCTGTCTTTTCTGCATCCGGATATCATTGTGCATGGATTAGGTCAGGTTGATCTCTGGTGCGTGGCCGCCAGCAAGCATCCGCTGGCGGCTCAGCGTTCAGTGAACTGGAACGATCTTCGGGAGCATCGCCAGATCCTACTGACAGGCCGCTATGGCCAGGATAGTGAAGAATGGCGGGTGTCTGATGCTATCTGGCGAACTGAGCATATTCTGTCAGCATTGGAACTGGTTCAGCGGGGTATCGGCTGGACAGTCTTGCCGGCTGAAATGGTCAGGGAAAAAGTGCAGGCCGGGCATGTCGTCAAGCTGGAGCCGGCATTTGAGGCACAGGCATGGAAACAGCCGATAGATCTGGCATGGAGCAGTCAGCATGCCTTGGGCCCGGCGGGCAGAGCGCTGCTGGCTATGATGAAAACCATGAAACTGTCCTGACGGAAACAGGGCGACTGAATGGCATCTGTACTGTGAAAGAGGAATACGCTGGTATTTTAAGCTAAATAACGAAATCTATCTGGCTTGGCCTGTTGTCTTGTCTGTTCGGTGGAGTATTTCCCTTTTTATCGTGTAAGGCAAAATAACTTCTTGTTTTTGATGCACTATCAGGCAAAAATAACACTCATATCACATCTTTCTATCTTATAACCAGGAGGAACACACAATGAGCACATTCAATACTAAATGTCTGCGTCCTGCTGGTGTTAATGATCACACTTCCCATCAGCACTAAGGTCATCGACCTTAGATACTTTTTACAGTAATACACTCTGTAAATGGGCCGCGGATACGTCTGTCGCGGCTAGTATGTTGTCAGCCTGAAAACGGTCGTATTTGCGTCCCTCCATTTTATTAACCTGGAGAGCACAATCATGCGCCAATCAGTCTATTTACGTTTTGCTGTTTTACTTATTCGTCTTGATTTACATCGTGAAGAAGAAGCATGGCGTCGCGAACACCGACGTATGCAGGTTCATCTGCCACATTTATCGCCACATATTCTAAAAGATATGGGCATCGAGAAAGACTTGCGTGTGGATTCCGCTTTGGTCGGTCTGCGAGCCAGCCGTAAAACACGTCATCTGAGGCGAGCGTTGAGGTGGCGAAGTCTGACGTAACCTCTGGCCTTACTCTGCGGGGTAAGGCCAGAAAAATACTGACAGCCCCCACTCAGGTGGGGGCTTTTTCATTTTGGCTACATAATTTAAGGGCAAGGATTAGAGTAGGTAATACCGACTTGTTCTAAGTCTGCCAGGACTTCTGCACTGAGTTCCAGCGACAGGCTGTCGATGTTGGCCTCGAGCTGGGACAGGCTGGTGGCACCAATCAGGGTTGAGGCATTAAACGGCTGCTGATTAACAAAGGCCAGGGCCATCTGCGCCGGATCCAGACCGTGTTTTCTTGCTACTTTGACATAGGCTTCCGTGGCAGCCACACCTTGCGGCGTGAAATAACGGACAAAGCGCTCAAACAGCGAGCAGCGGGCACCATCGGGTTTTTTGCCATTGAGGTATTTGCCGCTCAGGGTGCCGAAGGCCATCGGGGAGTAGGCCAGTAATTTGACCCCTTCATAATGGCTGATTTCAGCCAGACCGACTTCAAAGCTGCGGTTAAGCAGGTTATAGGGGTTCTGAATGGTCACCACCCGCGGCAGGTCATGTTTCTCTGCCAGGCGCAGGAAAGACATCACACCCCATGGGGTCTCGTTAGACAAGCCGATGTAGCGGATTTTGCCGGCCCGCACCAGTTCGGCCAGTGCCTCAAGCGAATCAGTCAGAGTGACACCTGTGTTGGTATCGGGATAAGGGTAGTTCAGCTTGCCAAAGCAATTGGTTTCTCGCTGCGGCCAGTGCAGCTGATACAGATCGATATAGTCTGTTTGCAATCTTTCCAGGCTGTTTTCAACGGCTTCGTGAATATTTCGCCAGTCGAGTGCCATGTTGTCACGGATGTGGGGGACATTACGGGGACCGGCGACTTTGGTTGCCAGAATCACTTGGTCACGTTTGCCTGATTTCTTCAGCCAGCTGCCGATATAGGCTTCGGTCAGCCCCTGAGTGTCAGCTTTCGGCGGTACAGGATACATTTCAGCGGTATCAATCAGGTTGATACCGCGCTCCAGAGCAAAATCGAGTTGGCTGTGTGCCTCGGCTTCAGTATTTTGCTCACCAAAGGTCATGGTGCCCAGGCCAATCTGGCTCACTTCAAGGTTTGAATGGGGGATCTTATGGTATTTCATTTGCCCTCCTTGGACCGCAAATTCTCCCTGACTATAACCTAGGAATGGGTCGCTGAGAAGCCGCAGTAAAATGAAGCAGTTATCTCATAGGCTGAACAGTAAAACCTTGCTGATAAGCGAATGTTCGCACATAGTTAACACAGTTCCCTTGAAAAGGTGTGATTATGAAACTGTCCCAATTCAAGCACTGGGTAAAGTCACCCGGAGAAGAGGTACCTAAGTGCGTACTGACCAGTTATGCGGGTCGTGCAGATTATCTTATGGAAGTTGAATATAAACATCATCTTGAGCCACTCAAGGATGACGAAGACAATATGCTGCATTTTCAGACCATGGAGCAGGTGAGGGATTTTCTGCGACCACTTGGGATCAAGTCGATCACGCTAAGGACAATTGATCCTCATGATGAATTCTCACTGGATGGTAAACCTGAGTGTTGCCAGGGTGACATGACGATTAATGTGTAGCCCGCTCTGTTATCAGAGCATAAAGTGGCGTTTGAGTAGTTCGGCGGTGAACTGGGTCTTGAGATAAAAGCCCCGTGGCAAGGTTTTTATCGGGCGACCGTCTGCGCCGTAAGCATCGGTCTGCGCTTTGCTGTTGGCTGCTTTGGGCCTGAGTTGCAGGACTTCGCCGTGGCGTGCGGTGATCTGCTCCACTTTGCCCAGCACTATCAGTTCCATCAGCTCTTCCCAGTCCTGGCGTAACCGTGCTTCTTCCTCGGCAGATGGACTCCACAGTAGAGGAGAGCCGACATGACGTTCAGAAAGCGGGATTTCACGCTCACCTTCAACGGGTATCCACAGGACCCGGGCGAGTTTGTGCCGGATATGGCTGTTTTCCCAGTTCACACCCTGTAAGCCAATCAGGGGGGCAACACAGACAAAGGTGGTTTCCAGCGGTTTGCCCAGATGGCTGATGGGGATAGTTTTGAGTTCAATACCCAAATTGGCGAAATCAGGGACGGGCTGGCTGCCAGCTGTTGCCCCCAGATGCCATTCCAGCAACTGGCCCACCCAGCCTTTATCCCGGCGTAAATCCGGAGGTGCGATTTGTCCTGCCTGCTCGGCCAGCTCGCCCAGGGTAAAGCCGGCCAGCGCACTTGCCCGGCTGAGCAGTTCTGATTCTGAGGTAGGAGCGGGTCGTCTGGAGATCGTCATTAGGATGAGTCACTTTTCAAAAAAACGTGGCCATGCATTTTAACACAGTCGGGACGTTGTGCGGATCTATGACTACCTGCTCGATCAGACTGTTTGGGTTGGATCCTGGGAGCAAGATATCCACAGGTACTTTTTTGAACAATGTGAATACTGTGTGAGCTGGACGTATCAACAGGGTTTTGTGCAGTATTTAAACGCTATTACGGTGATTATTTAACCGTTAATGTTCGAGGGGTGTGGATAAAGCCAAGGGTGGTTGATCTTTAACCAGTCGCATTGATCCTCTGGGAAGTCATTTGGCTTTTAGTGGTATTTCAAACTGAATTTAAACTTAAACATTTGAGTTTAATCGATATTTTATTTTTGTTATACGCGGGTGGCGATTGTTTGGAGCCTGCTTTATTGTTGATTAAATGGACAATAGAAGAGCTTCTACACACAACTATCCACAGAAAGCGTGAATAAATGTGGGAGAGGTCTCATTTCTTTGTTTATAACCTCTGAATTCCTCTTAAGTTATCCATAAAGTGAGTGCTAGGTAGGAAAAAACAGTGATTGATGACAATGAATGTTTACCCTGAGGCTAATTCTGTGAAAAAATCACTGTTAATTGATATTTTTACTTGAGGTCGTCCAGTGATTGATGGCGATGGATATCGCCCTAATGTGGGGATAGTTATCTGTAACAGCCATGGCCAGGTATTTTGGGCTCGACGATATGGACAACACTCTTGGCAGTTTCCACAAGGCGGTATTGATGAAGGGGAAACCCCGGAACAGGCTATGTACCGTGAACTGTATGAGGAAGTGGGTCTCACCAGAAAAGACGTCAGGATTCTGGCATCCAGCCGCCATTGGCTGCGATACAAATTGCCTAAACGTCTGGTAAGGTGGGATTCCAAACCAGTTTGTATCGGACAAAAGCAAAAGTGGTTTTTGCTGAGTCTGGAATGCGATGAGTCTAAGGTGAACATGCAGCGTGGCAGTACACCGGAGTTTGATGGCTGGCGTTGGGTCAGCTACTGGTATCCGGTTCGTCAGGTTGTGTCCTTTAAACGGGATGTTTATCGCCGGGCGCTGAAAGAGTTCGCGGCGATGGCGATGCCTTTCAAGGAGCGCAAGGAACGCAAGTTAAAACGTAAACACAAACGGAGTTAACCTAGGGAAAGTAACGCTTATGCTGACCCAGCTGAGAGAAATTGTAGAGAAAGTGGCCAGTGCTCCGACATTACTCGAGGCACTGGATCTGCTGGTCGTCAGTATTTGCCAGGCAATGAAGACTGAGTGTTGCTCAGTCTACATTGTTCATGAACACCGCAAGCAATATATGCTCATGGCTACCCAGGGGCTGACCAAACCTTCTTATCAGGTCGGGCTTGGGTTTGATGAAGGTCTGGTTGGTCTGGTGGGCCGTCAGGCTGAGCCTGTCAATGTGGCCGATGCCCGCCAGCACCCGAACTTCAAACATATCCCAGGAACCAACGAAGAAACCTTCCGCTCCTTTTTCGGCACCCCCATTATCCATCAGCGCAAAGTCCTCGGCGTATTGGTCATTCAGCAACGTGATATGCGTGAATTCACTGAAAGTGAAGAATCGTTCATGGTGACACTGGCCGCACAGCTGGCGGTAATTCTGGCACATGCCAAAGCGCAGGGGATGTGGCCAGGCCAGCGTGACGGCCTGCATCTGACAGGTTCCGCCGCATCGACAGGGGTTGCCATTGCTAAAGCCTGGTGGGATGACAACCAGCCCCGGCTGGAAGCGGTGTCACCGGCCTCCTGTCTGGACCGAGAGTCCGAGCAGGAACGTCTGAGCATTGCCATTGAGATGGCGAGTAATGAGTTTCGCCGGCTGCGTAAACGCTTTGACAGCGAGCTGCACAAAGACACCCTGGCGATTTTTGATCTTTTCAGTCATCTGCTCAATGATCCCATGCTGCGTAAGGATCTGTTTGCCAAAGTGGCTGGTGGCGATCAGGCCGAATGGGCCGTCAGGCAGACGGTAGAGGCCTATTCTGTCCGCTTTGCCAATATGAAGGACGATTATCTGCGCGAACGGTCGCACGATATTCGCGAACTTGGCCAGCGCCTGCTGTTTTTCCTCCATAACGAAGAAGGTGTCGAGCACCAGTGGGATGCCCCGATTGTACTGTTAACCCGGGAGCTGACCGCGGCCATGCTGGCCAGTATTCCGCGTGATAAACTGGCTGCTGTGGTGGCTCAGGAAGGCGCCGCCAACTCTCATGCCGCGATCCTTTCCCGGGCTCTGGGCATTCCTGCCATCATGGGCGTTGATTTTATACCGGAAAAAGTTCACAACGCCCTGGTGGTGGTGGACGGCTATCGCGGCGATCTGCTTATTGAACCCAACCGGCAGATTCTGGCCGAGTACAAGCGCTTACTGAGAGAAGAAAATGAGCTGACGGCTCTGGTCGAACAGGATCTGGATAAAGCGGCGGAAACCGAAGATCAGGAAAGGATTTATCTGTATCTGAATGCCGGATTAAGTGCTGACACCAATATCGCAGTGAATAAAGGGGTTGATGGTGTTGGTCTGTACCGAACCGAAGTACCGTTTTTACTGCAGCGCAGCTTTCCGTCTGAAGAGGAGCAGGCGGCTCAGTACCGCTCGATACTGGCCTCTTACCCGGGTAAATCTGTGGTGATGCGGACGTTGGATATCGGCGGTGATAAACCGTTGCCTTACCTCACTATTGAAGAAGATAATCCGTTTCTTGGCTGGCGGGGTATCCGTTTTACCCTGGATCATCCTGAAATTTTCCTTATTCAGGTCAGGGCCATGCTAAAGGCCAGTATTGGTCTTGATAACATGGATATACTTTTGCCCATGATTTCCGGCATTCCTGAGCTGGATGAATCTAAGGCATTGATTGATCGTGCTTTCAACGAAGTGTCTGTGTACGCCGCCAGCAAGGGACAAGTGCTCAAGCGGCCAAGACTGGGCATCATGATCGAAGTCCCGTCGATTTTATATCAGTTGCCGGCTCTGAAAGGGCGGGTCGACTTTATTTCAGTAGGCAGCAACGACTTAACGCAATATTTATTGGCAGTCGACAGGAACAATTCTCGTGTGGCCAGTGTCTATGATACGTTCCATCCGGCAGTCATTCAGGCACTTAAGCACATTCAGGATACCAGCCATGCGTTATCCATACCGGTGAGCGTGTGCGGTGAACTGGCGGGCGATCCTCTCGGTGCCTTACTCTTGGTTGGAATGGGATACCGCTCTTTAAGTATGAATACCCGCAACGTTGCCAAAATTAAATATGTCCTTCGTCATGCCAGTCTGGCCGACATGACGCAACTCGCTGATAAGGCATTACAGGCGACTTTCGGCCATGATGTCAGGCAAATGGCAACAGAGTTTGTTGAACAACGCGGCATGGGTGGCTTCATCCGGGCAGGTAAGTGATGCCGGATATGGTATGGCTGCTCCTGATGTGCCTGGGGCTGGGGGCTGTGGTCGGTCTGATGGCTGGTTTGCTGGGTATTGGCGGGGGATTATTAATTGTCCCTGCTTTAGTCTGGATGTTACCCCAAACCGGTATCGAGCCGGGACTTGTTATGCACATTGCACTGGCGACCTCGCTCGCCTGTATTGTGCTGACGTCCGGCTCTTCGGCACGCAGC
Organism: Photobacterium salinisoli; assembly: GCF_003614885.1. GTDB lineage: Bacteria > Pseudomonadota > Gammaproteobacteria > Enterobacterales > Vibrionaceae > Photobacterium > Photobacterium salinisoli. Next base: position 2,072,240 of record NZ_QZMS01000007.1, on the reverse strand, counting down.
CATTTGCGGCTGGGCAATGTTGATGTTTCCCTGGTCCGGTTACTGGCACCGGGTATGGTATTGGGGGGCATTGCCGGGAGTGCGGTGGCCGAGTGGGTGCCTGCGGATTGGCTGCCCAGGATATTTGCTGGTATTGTGCTTTTACTGGCGCTGCAAATGCTGCTCTCATTGAAAGTCACAGGGCGTCATCCTATGCCGGGCCGGGTGGCCGTTGCAGGCAGTGGCACTGTGATAGGACTGGTGGCCAGTTTGGCGGGGATAGGTGGCGGCTCGCTGATCGTACCTTACCTGAGCTGGTATGGCGTAGAAATGCGCCGATCTATCGGGACTGCTGCTTTCTGCGGGTCCATTATTGCGATAGCCGGCATGGCCGGATTTATTGTCGCGGGCAGTGGTGATGACAGCCTGCCGCCATACAGCTTGGGATATGTGTATCTGCCGGCACTGATAGGTGTAGTTTGCACTTCTGTCCTGACCACTCGATACGGTGCGCTTATGGTCAGCCATCTGCCGACTCAGACACTGAAAAAGATCTTTGCCATCTTTTTGTTATTTGTGGGTGGCAAAATGTTGTTTTAACTCGGGTCAGTCACGGGGACTGACATGAGACTTTTCATTGTGGGCACATGCTGTACCGCCGTGAACTTCTTTATTGATTAACCACGAGTATGTTGAATGAGCCAAGGTTATCTGACTTTTCCAAACTTTGACCCAATCCTGTTTCAAATTGGCCCGCTGGCGATCCGCTGGTATGGATTGATGTACCTGCTGGGCTTCGTATTTGCGCTCTGGCTGGCAAATCGTCGTGCAGACAAGCCGGGCAGTGGCTGGACGCGAGATCAAGTCAGCGACCTGCTGTTTGTGGGCTTTCTCGGGGTCGTTATCGGCGGCCGTGTAGGCTATGTCCTGTTTTACAACTTCGAGGTGTTCCTGGCTGATCCGCTTTATTTGTTTAAAGTCTGGACCGGCGGTATGTCATTCCATGGTGGTTTATTAGGCGTCATGACAGCCATGATCTGGTATGCCCATCGCAATAATCGGCGTTTCTTCGACGTGGCGGATTTTGTGGCGCCGTTAGTGCCGTTTGGTCTCGGTGCCGGCCGGCTTGGAAATTTCATCAATGGTGAGCTGTGGGGACGGGTCACAGATGTACCCTGGGGCATGGTTTTCCCGACCGGGGGGCCGCTGCCTCGTCACCCTTCTCAGTTGTATGAATTTTTCCTGGAAGGCCTGGTATTGCTGATCATCCTCAATCTCTTTATCCGTAAACCTCGTCCGGCGGGTGCCGTATCCGGATTATTCCTGCTGGGTTACGGTTCGTTCAGGTTCCTGGTTGAATACTGCCGTGAACCTGATGCGCAGCTTGGCCTGTTCGCGGGCTGGATCAGCATGGGGCAGATCCTGTCTCTGCCTATGGTGATTGGCGGGGCACTGCTGATGCTCTGGGCTTACAAGCGTTCGGACGCACACCGCACCGCTTAATGTGACAACGACAGGCAGCCATATGGCTGCCTGTTTTGTGTTATTCTTGCGGGCAGATTTTTTCTGCTACATTCCGGTCAAGAGAGACAATGAAACAGTATTTAGATTTATGCCAGCGGATTATTGATGAAGGTGAATGGGTTGAAAACGAGCGGACAGGCAAGCGTTGCCTGACGCTGATCAATGCTGACCTGACTTATGATGTGGCCAACAATCAGTTTCCGCTGATCACCACGCGTAAAAGTTACTGGAAAGCCGCGATTGCAGAGCTGCTTGGCTATCTGCGTGGCTACGACAGTGCAGCACAGTTTCGTGCGATCGGTTGTAACACATGGAATGCCAACGCCAATGACAATCAGGCATGGCTGAGTAATCCTCACCGTAAAGGTACTGACGACATGGGACGCGTGTATGGCGTGCAGGGCAGAAGCTGGCGTAAGCCTGATGGTAGCACCCTGGATCAGCTGCGAAAGATTGTCGATGATCTGAGCCGGGGCCTGGACGATCGCGGTGAGATACTGACGTTTTATAATCCGGGTGAATTTGACATGGGCTGCCTGCGGCCGTGTATGCACACGCATACGTTTTCGCTGTTGGGTGACCGTCTGTATCTGACCAGCTATCAGCGTTCATGTGATGTGCCGCTCGGGCTCAATTTTAATCAGATTCAGGTCTTCACCTTACTGGCTCTGATGGCGCAAATCACGGGACATAAAGCCGGCAAGGCCTATCACAAGATTGTTAATGCACATATCTATGAGGATCAGCTGGCACTGATGCGCGATGTTCAGCTCAAGCGTGAGCCGTATCCATCGCCTCGGCTGGTGATTAATCCAGAGATTAAATCACTGGACGATCTGGAAACCTGGGTCACTATGGATGATTTTAAAGTCGAAGATTATCAGCACCATGAGCCGATACAGTATCCGTTTTCCGTCTGATAATAACTAAAAAAACAGAGCCTCACGAATGTGGGGCTTTTTTGTGCCTGAATGATCGGACGCCAAAGCTGCTGACGCCGGCCTGAGCATCCTCAGGTATTGCTGGTACGGCAGAATAACCGGTTATCATCGAATGAAAAAAATCCCTGCTCACTGTGAGCAGGGATTTTTTAGTATTCACAAGGGTTGCTTATGCAGTGAAGGCCAGAATGCTGCCCGGGATAATGATAAACACCAGTCCCAGATAGGCAGCTACCGTAGACTTACTTTTTACTGCCAGTTCGCCCAGATAGATAGCGCCTTTCAGCGGCAGTTCGCGCAGGAACGGCAAGCCAAAGATCAGCAGGGTTGCCAGCACATTAAAGCACAGGTGCACCAGCGCAATTTGCAGGGCAAACACGGCATGGTCGCCGGAAATAGCGGTTGCAGCCAGCAGTGCAGTAATGCAGGTGCCTATGTTGGCGCCCAGCGTAAACGGATACACGTCACGTACTTTCAGTACTCCGGTACCAACCAGAGGCACCATCAAACTGGTTGTCGTTGAGGACGACTGCACGAGTACAGTTACAATGGAACCTGACACGATCCCGTGTATTGGGCCACGGCCGATCGCACTTTTCAGAATTTCACGGGCACGGCCAACCATCAGGCTGCGCATCAGCTTACCCATGACAGTAATCGCCAGGAAGATGAGCGCGATACCCAGTGCAATCATAATCACACCGCCCATGGTGCCCATGGACTCCAGCGGCGCTTTGACTGCGTTAACTGCCGGTTTAGTCAAAGGCTTAATGAAATCAAGCCCCTTCATGCTCATGTCACCGGTCGACATCAGTGGTGAAACCAGCCAGGCGGAAATTTTTTGCAGCAGACCGAACATCATTTCCAGCGGCAGGAAGATAAAGACAGCCAGCAGGTTAAAGAAATCATGAACCGTAGCGGCAGAAAATGCGCGGCGGAATTCTTCTTTACAACGGGCATGCCCCAGGCTGACCAGTGTATTGGTCATCGTCGTACCAATATTGGCACCCATCACCATAGGGATCGCGGTTTCAACAGGCAGACCACCAGCAACAAGACCCACTATGATAGAGGTAACCGTACTGGAAGATTGGATGAGAGAGGTGGCTACCAGACCGATCATCAGGCCTGCAATAGGGTGTGAGGCAAACTCAAACAGGGTTTTGGCCTGCTCACCAACCGACAACTTAAAGCCGCCACTCACGAGTGAGACCGCGACCAGCAGCAGATAAAGCATGAAAACCAGGTTTGCCCAACGAACCCATCGCATGGAGCTTTGCATTGGCTCAGCTGTGGTGGCTTGGGTAGTCATATTCTGTTCTCCGTGACATTGTGATGTCATTTTGGTGTCAGTATTTTGAATGTTGCCGCGATAGTAGAGAACGAATATTTCAGAAATATGACACAGCGAATCCTTTCTGTCATACCAGAGGATTTTATGGGTGCGAGCAAAGAATGGGATCAGGATCTATCTTTTTATCTATTAGCTTAAGAGTGTGATTTTTTTAATAAAACATTTATTAGTATTGAAGAGAAGGATGTCGAAAAAAAACAGATAAAAAATTTGCCGGATGGGTTTCCAGTGTCATAGTGTTGGTGGCTTACTCTGGAAAGTGTGCTGTCACTGCCCTGGGATGATAACTAGATACTGCGGGTATTACGGTGTATTGCTGCTCATGGTTCGGTTTTTCCGAGTTATTGGCTCTAAACAAACGATTTCCCAGAGATGTCTGTAGGCGTCTACACTGTTTCAACCGCACATCAATTAAAAAAGTGTGATTTTACAATGAGTAGTAAGGAGCTGCGGTCAATGACCGATGTAATTCTGAAATTCTTTAAATTAGAGTCTGCCGGCGGCATCTTGCTGATCGTCGCGGCGGCCCTGGCCATGATCATTGCCAACTCGCCTTTGCAGTCAGTGTATGAGGGCGCATTACATACTTATATCGCTGGCCTGTCGGTAGAGCATTGGATTAACGACGGTTTGATGGCGATTTTCTTTCTGGTGATTGGCCTGGAAGTGAAGCGTGAACTGATCGAAGGTGCACTGAATACTAAAGAGAAAGCGATTTTCCCTGCTATCGCCGCATTGGGTGGTATGGTCGCGCCGGCTTTAGTGTATGTGCTTTTTAACTATGACGACCCAGTGGCAATTGGTGGCTGGGCAATTCCAGCGGCGACAGATATCGCATTTGCGTTGGGGATCATGGCGCTCTTGGGTAACCGGGTGCCGGTTAGCCTGAAAGTCTTTTTGCTGGCATTAGCCATTATTGATGACCTGGGTGTTATTGTCATCATAGCCTTGTTCTACAGCAGTGATTTGTCTGCCATTGCGCTGGCCGTGGCATTCGCCGCGACTGCCATACTCTTTATTATGCACGCACGCAATGTCACAAACCTGGTCTGGTATACCCTGGTCGGGCTGGTGCTCTGGTTCAGCGTACTTCAGTCAGGCGTGCATGCCACGCTGGCGGGTGTCGTACTGGGCTTTGCCATCCCGCTTCAGGGGCAGAATAAGCAGGGCAAAGAGATCTCGCCGCTCAAGACTCTGGAGCATGGATTACATCCGTATGTCGCGTATCTGATATTGCCGCTTTTCGCCTTTGCGAATGCGGGAATTTCGCTGGCAGGTGTATCGGCAGAAGGGCTGACCGCTATGCTGCCACTGGGGATTGCGCTGGGCCTGGTTGTGGGTAAACCACTGGGCATTTTTACCGCGAGTTATCTGGCAGTGAAAATGGGGATAGCGCGTTTACCTGAAGGTACAGGCTTTGGTCAGATATTTGCGGTGTCTGTGCTGTGCGGTATCGGCTTTACTATGTCGATATTTATTTCGATGCTGGCATTCAGCGGTGCTGATGTCGAGCTGATGACTTATTCCAAGCTGGGTATTTTGATAGGTTCGACCACCGCAGCTGTTGTCGGCTATATATTGCTGCACCGTTCACTGCCGGCTACCAAGGCCGTTAAGGACAGTCAGACATCATCGTAATCCGGGACAGGGAGGTGTTTATGAAAGCATTAATTGTACTGGTATTGGGCCTGAGTTCGGCTGGTGCCTCAGCCGCGGCGGCTGACTACAGTCACTGCCAGCAGCAGCTTGATAATGAGCTGTGCAAAGCCTATCTTACCGGCTTTGAGCAGGGGGTGAATCAGAGCCAGGAACGGCAGGACAGTGCTCCTACCGGTTTTCTGGCCCGGGCACTGGAGCAACGTGCGGGTGAGCGCTCCCGCCATGTAGTCTCAGCGGAAGCAGTAACAGAGATACAGGCGCAATAATCCATTCCCGTCCCCGGTGTCTTTTCGGATGAAAAACACATAGGATAACCCCAGGCTGACAAGGCCTGGGGTTTTTTATTTGTTGAGTATCGAGGCCTACGACAGTGTCGCACCTGAATTACAATCACCTGTATTATTTCTGGATGGTCTGCAAGCAAGGGTCAGTGACCAAAGCGGCCGATGCATTATTTCTGGCCCCACAGACAGTGACGGGCCAGATAAGAGCACTTGAGGAAAGGCTGAACGGAAAGCTGACAAAAAGGGTTGGCCGCAACATTGAGCCCACAGAGCTGGGACAGCTGGTCTTTAAGTACGCCGACAAGATGTTTGATCTCAGTTATGAATTACTGGATATCGTCAATTATACCCAGCGCGAAAATCAGTTGCTGGAAGTCGGGGTCGCGGATGCGCTGTCAAAACGTCTGGTCAGTAAGATTTTGATGGCAGGTATCCCTGAAGATGAGCGCATTCATTTACGCTGCTACGAGTCGACGCATGAAATGCTGCTGGAGCAATTGTCTCAGCATAAGCTGGATATGATTTTGTCTGATTGCCCGGTGGACTCCACACAGAGCCCCGGGTTGTTCAGTAAAAAACTGGGCGAGTCAGGCATGAGCTTTTTCTGTTCGGATGCAGAAAAGTCCCTCAGTTTTCCAGCTTGTCTTGAAGAATATAAGCTCTTGGTACCGGGACGCCGCACGGCTATGGGACGTAAACTGCACCATTGGTTTGATCAGCAGGGGATCACGCCCAATATACTGGGTGAGTTTGATGATGCGGCCCTGATGAAAGCGTTCGGCGCGTTTCGAAAATCTATGTTTGTGGCGCCTTCAATTTATGCTGAAGAGATTGAACAGTTGCATACCGTACGCGAAGTGAAGCGAGTAAGAGCAATTCGGGAGGAATATTACGTTATTTTTGCAGAACGTATGATCATGCACCCTGCGGTGAAGAAAATTTGCGAAGCCGACTTCAGAAAATTGTTCAAATGACCGCCTTTTTCAGTGATAGAAGTCAATAGATAAATCACTGAAGTTCAAGCGGTGGAAAGATGGAAACCATAACGTTACATCACAGTGCTCCTCAGGCAGTATCTTTGCTTAAGGCTATGGCTAATGAGCGGCGACTGCTGATTTTATGCTACTTGCTGGAAGGAGAGTTGTCGGTTGGAACGATGAGTGACCGTCTGGAATTAAGCCAGTCGGCCTTGTCACAGCATCTTGCCTGGCTAAGGCGTGATGGCCTGGTGGCGACACGTAAAGAGTCGCAGACTGTGTTCTACAGACTAAGAAGCCAGGAAGTGAAGTCGATGATTCAGTTGTTACAGCAAATGTACTGCTAAGCGCTTTTAGTCAGTCTGGGACGAGACGCTAAAGTAACTAGCGGATATAAAAAAACCGGCCATAGCCGGTTTTTTTATTGCTGTAGCATCAATGCACTGAAATTACAGAGCGTTGATTTTTGCAGACAGGCGCGCTTTATGACGGGCAGCCTTGTTTTTATGAACCAGGCCTTTAGTAGCCATACGGTCCATAACAGGTTGCATGTCAGCGAAGGCCTTAACGGCGGCTTCTTTATCGCCTGCTTCAATAGCAGCAACAACTTTTTTGAAGAAAGTGCGCATCATAGAACGACGGCTAGCGTTGTGCTGACGACGTTTTTCAGAAGTGATTGCACGTTTCTTAGCAGATTTGATATTTGCCAAGGGTGTAACTCCCAAATTCTTGGTATGGTGACAATTTAAGGCCGAGGAATATGCCTCTAAAACCGAACAATGTCAAATGATTTGTGCAAATAACAGCCGCGCCATTGAAATTGGCACTTGTGCATTAACACGGTTAATATGGCGGCAGATTCTACCAGCATTTGGCTCTGCAAGTCACCTTTCTGGGCCATCTTTTATGAGGTTTTTTTGTGAGTAAGCGTCTTTTGCGCTCCGGGCTGATCGTCAGCAGTATGACTTTAGTATCTCGCGTCATGGGTTTAGTGCGGGATGTAGTGGTAGCAAACCTGATGGGAGCCGGTGCGGCTGCCGATGTTTTTTTCTTCGCAAATAAAATTCCCAACTTCCTTCGCCGTCTGTTTGCCGAAGGGGCTTTCTCTCAAGCCTTTGTGCCCGTGCTGACAGAAACCCATGCGGCGGGTGACAAAGACAAGACCCGCGAGCTGATCGCCCGGGTGTCCGGTACACTCGGGGGGATAGTGACCCTGGTTACCCTGTTGGGCGTTTTAGGCTCCGGGGCGATTACTGCCCTGTTTGGTGCCGGTTGGTTTCTAGACTGGCTCAATGACGGGCCGGCAGCGCCAAAGTTTGAACTGGCCAGCCTGTTGCTGAAAATCACTTTTCCTTACCTGTGGTTTATCACTCTGGTTGCTTTGTCAGGAGCTGTGCTCAATACCCTGGGGAAATTTGCCGTTTCTTCGTTTACCCCGGTATTTCTCAATATCTCCATTATTTTGTGTGCCTGGTGGGTATCGCCGAATCTGGAACAGCCAGAAATTGGCCTGGCGCTGGGGGTTTTTCTGGGGGGCTTAGTACAGTTTCTGTTTCAGTTGCCCTTTCTTTACCGTGAAGGGGTGCTGGTACGTCCGCGCTGGGGATGGCGCGATCCCGGCGTGGTGAAAATCCGCACTTTGATGATACCGGCCTTGTTCGGTGTCTCAGTGAGCCAGATTAACCTGCTGTTTGATACCTTCATCGCCAGCTTTTTGATGACGGGCTCCATCAGCTGGCTGTATTACTCAGACCGGCTGCTTGAATTTCCTTTAGGTCTGTTTGGGATTGCCATTGCGACCGTTATCCTGCCGGCCTTGTCGCGTAAGCATGTTGATCAGAACCGGGAGCATTTTGCCCACACCATGGATTGGGGAGTCAGAATGGTACTTCTGCTCGGTTTGCCTGCTATGCTGGGGCTAATGGTGCTGGCGAAGCCTATGCTGATGGTGCTTTTCATGCGGGGGGAATTTACGCCCAATGATGTCGAGCAGGCGGGCATGTCACTGCTGGCTTACGCGTCTGGCCTGCTGAACTTTATGTTAATCAAGGTGCTGGCGCCTGGTTATTATGCAAGACAAGACACCCGAACGCCGGTGCGCTATGGCGTTATTGCTATGGTCACCAATATGGTATTCAATGCCATTTTTGCTTATTTCTTAGGCTATGTTGGTCTGGCGCTGGCAACGGCCTTGTCAGCACTGGTCAACGCCGCACTCTTGTACCGCGGCCTGCACCGTGCCGGGGTGTACCGTATTTCACGTACTACGTTTGGATTCGTCATCCGTTTGGTTATTGCCGGCGTGGCTATGGTGGGTGTGCTGTTATGGCTGTCGCCGGATATGGCACACTGGCTGTCATTGAGCCTGATGCAGCGTGTGTACTGGCTGACTGGCCTGATAGGTCTTGGGGCCGTGACTTACCTGTTATCCCTGATGGTGACAGGTGTCCGTTTACACCACCTGCGTAGCGAAGGCTAAGGTGCACGATACGGATTATGACCAGCAGAGAATTGAGGCAAAAAAGTACATCTTACGGCGCGCATGGTTTTAACCCTGTTGCGCTCTGGTATATAATCCGTCAGTTTTTGACTTTGGTAATGATTAGCTGCAGATGGAATTGATCCGAGGAATTCATAATATCCGGCCCGGTCACCACGGCTGTGTTCTGACAATTGGCAACTTTGACGGGGTCCATCAGGGGCACCTGGCCGTGCTGCGTCAGGTACTGGAGCAAGCCCGGCGATTAGGGGTTCCTTCGACTGTGATGAGTTTTGAGCCTCAGCCCATGGAGCTTTTTGCCAAAGACAAGGCGCCGGCAAGACTGACCCGCTTTCGCGACAAGTATCAGCAGCTCAGCCATGCAGGCATTGATCGCCTGTTATGTGTTAATTTCAATGCCCGCTTTGCCGCTATGGCACCGGAAGATTTCGTCCGTCGCTTGTTGGTGGAACAATTGGGTGTTAAGTTTCTGGTTGTTGGAGACGACTTTCGCTTCGGCAAAGGCCGCAGCGGTGATTTTGCCATGCTGGAAGCCGCCGGACGTGAATTCGGCTTTGAGGTTGTCAGTACCCAGAGTTACTGTGTAGATACTCAGCGAGTGAGCAGTACGGCAATCCGCGAAGCACTGGCCAGTGATGATCTGGCCTCAGCGGAAGCTATGCTGGGTCGCCCTTACAGTATTACCGGCCGGGTATCACATGGCCAGAAGCTGGGCCGGACCATAGGTTTCCCAACGGCCAACGTGCCGCTGAAGCGCCGGGTTTCACCGGTCTCCGGTGTGTATGCCGTTGAAGTTCTTGGGGTGGCACAACAGCCATTGCCCGGGGTGGCGAATATCGGCCGCCGACCGACAGTGAATGGCGAACGCCAGCAACTGGAAGTCCATTTATTTGATTATCAGTCTGATATTTATGGTTGTCAGATTGAAGTGGTACTACATCACAAACTACGAGATGAAATTAAATTCGCCTCCTTTGATGCGCTGAAAGCGCAAATCGAGCGTGATGCCCAGACTGCGCGGGTGTGGCTGTCTGAGCATCGTCAACATGTCCAACTTCGCCCAAGTAACGGAATTGAGAATCAATGAGCGACTATAAAGATACCCTGAACCTGCCTGAAACAGGGTTTCCGATGCGAGGCAACCTGGCGCAACGCGAGCCTGCAATGCTTAAGCGTTGGTATGACGAGGATCTTTACGGTGAAATCCGTAAAGCCAAGAAAGGTAAAAAATCTTTCGTACTGCATGACGGCCCTCCATATGCCAATGGTGATATTCATATTGGTCACGCACTGAACAAGATTCTCAAAGACATTATTATCAAGTCGAAGTCGATGTCCGGCTTTGACGCGCCTTACGTACCGGGCTGGGATTGTCACGGTCTGCCGATCGAGCTGATGGTAGAGAAAAAAGTCGGTAAACCCGGCCATAAAGTTTCTGCCGCCGAGTTCCGCGAAAAATGCCGTGCTTATGCAGCAGGTCAGGTTGAAGGCCAGAAAGAAAGTTTTATTCGCCTCGGGGTGCTGGGTGAGTGGGACAAGCCTTACCGCACTATGGATTTCGCTACCGAAGCCAATATCATTCGTGCTTTGGGCAAAATTGCCGATAACGGCCACCTGCTGAAAGGTTTCAAACCTGTTCACTGGTGTACCGACTGCGGTTCAGCGCTGGCTGAAGCCGAAGTGGAATACAAAAACAAGGTCTCGCCATCCATCGACGTGAAATTCAAAGCCGTTGATGAAGCAGACGTTTTAAGCAAGTTTGATCTGGCCAGTGGTCATCAGGGACAGGGCGATGTGTCCATTGTGATCTGGACCACGACGCCTTGGACACTACCGGCCAACCGTGCGGTAGCCGTCCGTGATGATCTGGAATATGTGCTGATTCAGGTGGAAGGCGAGCAGCCTCAACGTCTGATTGTGGCCGCTGAGCTGGCAAAAGATGTGATGGATCGTGCCGGTATCGAGCATTTCCACAATCTGGGCTTCTGTAAAGGCGCTGACCTCGATCTGCTGCGCTTTAATCACCCGTTCTACAACTTTGACGTGCCTGTGATTCTGGGTGATCACGTGACCACCGAATCCGGTACGGGCTGTGTCCACACGGCACCAGGCCACGGTCAGGAAGACTTTGTTGTCGGTCAGAAATACGGTCTTGAAGTGGCGAACCCGGTCGGCAGTAACGGCGTATACCTGCCAGATACCGAGTTGTTTGCCGGTCAGCATGTGTTCAAGGCCAACGACGCTGTTGTTGAAACGCTGAAAGAACACGGTGCCTTATTGCACCATCATTCTTATGAGCACAGCTATCCGCATTGCTGGCGTCACAAGACTCCAATTATCTTCCGGGCCACTCCGCAGTGGTTTATTTCTATGGATCAGAACGGTCTGCGTGCAAAAGCGCTGGAAGAAATCAAAGGCGTTCAGTGGATGCCTGAGTGGGGCCAGAGCCGTATTGAGAGCATGGTGGAAGGTCGCCCTGAGTGGTGTATCTCACGCCAGCGTACCTGGGGCGTGCCGATTGCACTTTTCGTCCATAAAGAAACGCAGGAACTGCATCCGGACAGCCTGGCGCTGATTGAAAAAGTGGCTCAGTTGGTGGAAGAGAAAGGCATCCAGGCATGGTGGGATCTCAATCCTGCTGAGATCATGAGTGAAGCCGATGCTGAGCAATACGAGAAAGTGCTGGACACTCTGGATGTCTGGTTCGACTCCGGTGTCACCCACTATGCCGTGGTTGATAACCGCGAAGAGTTCAATGGCAATGCGGCCGATCTTTATCTGGAAGGCTCTGACCAGCATCGTGGCTGGTTCCAGTCTTCTCTGATTTCATCGGTGGCGATGAAAAACAAGGCCCCTTACCGCCAGGTGCTGACCCACGGTTTCGTGGTGGATGGCCAGGGCCGTAAGATGTCCAAATCAATCGGTAACGTGGTGGCGCCAAAAGATGTCACCAATAAGCTGGGCGCCGATATCCTGCGTCTGTGGGTAGCGTCGACTGATTATACCGGCGAAGTGGCGGTGTCAGATGAAATCCTCAAGCGTAGTGCTGATGCTTACCGTCGTATCCGTAATACGGCGCGTTTCCTGCTGGCCAACCTGAGCGGCTTCAATCCGGCCACCGACTGCGTGCCGGCTGAAGAGATGGTCGCGCTGGATCGCTGGGCGGTAGCGCAAGCTAAAGCGGCACAGGATGAAATCATCAAAGCTTACGATGAATACAACCTGCACACAGTGACCCAACGACTGATGCACTTCTGTTCTATCGAAATGGGCTCTTTCTATCTCGATGTGATCAAAGATCGTCAGTATACGGCCAAACGCGGTGGCCATGCCCAGCGCAGCTGCCAGACTGCTTTGTACTATATCGTTGAAGCTCTGGTTCGCTGGATGGCGCCAATCATGTCATTCACCGCCGATGAAATCTGGAATGAGATGCCGGGCGAGCGTGACACCTTTGTTTTCACCGGCGAGTGGTTTGAAGGCCTGTTTGAACTGTCTGAAAATGACGCTTTCAGCAACGAATTCTGGACTGAGATCCAGGCAGTTCGTGGTGCTGTGAACAAACTGCTGGAAGATGCGCGTAACGAAAAACGTATCGGTGGCGCGCTGCAGGCAGAGGTGACGCTGTTTGCGGAGCCTGAGCTGGCAGCCAAGCTCAACAGCCTGGAAGATGAACTGCGCTTTGTGCTGCTGACCTCTAAAGCCCAGGTGGCTTTGGCTGATGCAAAACCTGCAGAGGCTAAAACGACCGATGTTGCCGGTTTGTCTGTGCTGGTAACGGCATCAGAAGCGGCTAAGTGTGACCGCTGCTGGCACCATGTGGCCGATGTTGGCACCATTGCCGGCCATGAAGAAATTTGTGGCCGTTGTGTGACCAACATTGATGGTCAGGGTGAAGAGCGCAAGTTTGCCTGATGAGTAATTTACCTGCTTTGAAGCAATCCGGAATCCGCTGGCTGTGGCTGGCGGTTCTGGTCTTTGCCATCGATATTGGCACTAAGCTGCTGGTGATGGACACCATGGGATACGGCTGGCCTAATCGCATTGAAGTCTTGCCTTTCTTTAATCTGCTGTATGTGCATAACTACGGCGCAGCCTTCAGTTTTCTGAGTGATGCCAGTGGCTGGCAGCGATGGCTCTTTACCGCTATTGCCTTAGGGGTGACAGTGCTGCTCATGGTCTGGATGCGCCGCACTCCAGCCAGCCACACTATGGTCAATTCTGCCTATGCGCTGATCATAGGGGGCGCCTTGGGCAACCTGTTTGATCGTCTGTACCATGGCTTCGTGGTGGATTTTCTCGATTTTTATATCGGGCAGCACCACTGGCCGGCGTTTAATATTGCTGACTCGGCAATCTGCGTTGGCGCAGGTCTTATCATTCTGGAAGGCGTATTAGCCGGAAAGACAAAGACCAAAGCTAACCAGTAAGGCGTTCAGGCTCACGAACCAAGCGCTGCTCGTTGCGATGGGCGGCGCTTTATTGTAAAAAGCGGTGGATTTATCCGGTAAGCTTGATAATGAAGGCCTGCCGTTCCAGTTAGTAATTCGTATTCAGGATGTATGTATGTCGGTCATCACGCACAACAGTGAAGTTTTAATGCACTTTTCCATCAAGCTGGAAGACGGCTCTGTCGCTGAGTCTACTCAGTCTATGGGGAAACCGGCTAAGTTTCGTATGGGCGATGGCAGCCTGACTGACAACTTTGAACATTGCCTGCTTGGCCTGACACAGGGCGAAAAAAAACAGTTTGTGCTTGAGCCGGAAGATGCGTTCGGTATGCCGAACCCTGATAATATCCATCATGTTGATTTAACCCGCTTTAACTCGGATGCTCCGGCAGAAGTCGGCGCTATCATTGCATTCAGCGGCCCGGACGGGCAGGATATCCCTGGTGTGATTACCGCTGTGGTCGGTGATTCTGTCACTGTTGATTTCAATCATCCGCTGGCCGGCCAGCGGGTGACCTTTGATGTTGAAGTAGTCAGCATCGAAGGGTAAACCCATATCCGCTCCCGGCCATCATGAAGAAAGGAGTGGAAGGATGAAGGTAAAGAGTCCTCAGATATGAAAATCTTACTTGCTAACCCTCGTGGTTTCTGTGCCGGTGTTGATCGGGCAATCAGTATCGTTGAGCGTGCGCTGGAGCTGTATCAGCCGCCTATTTACGTGCGCCATGAGGTGGTTCACAACCGGTTTGTGGTTGAAGGACTGAAACAGCGTGGGGCTGTCTTCGTGGAAGAGCTGAGCGAAGTGCCGGATGATAATATTGTTATTTTCTCCGCTCACGGGGTCTCTCAGGCTGTCCGCAATGAAGCGAAAGCGCGCAAGTTAACCGTGTTTGATGCGACATGTCCTCTGGTCACCAAAGTCCACATGGAAGTTGCCCGCGCCAGCCGTCGTGATATGGAAGTGGTGCTGATCGGCCATGCCGGTCACCCTGAAGTCGAAGGGACTATGGGGCAGTACGCCAGTGATACGGGGGGTATGTATCTGGTGGAAACCCCGGCTGACGTCGATAAGCTGAAAGATATCGTAAAAGATCCAACTAACCTGCACTATGTCAGCCAGACAACGTTGTCGGTGGACGAAACGGCAGAGGTCATAGATCGTTTGCGACAAGTCTTTCCGGATATTCAGGGACCGCGCAAAGATGATATCTGTTACGCAACCCAGAATCGCCAGGATGCCGTGCGGGAAATGGCCGCCGGTGTCGATGTGATGATAGTGGTAGGGTCAAAAAATTCCTCCAACTCTAATCGCCTGCGTGAATTAGCAGAAAAGCTGGGGACCCCAAGCTACCTGACTGACTGTGCCGAAGATGTCGATGCCAACTGGCTGACTGGCAAAACGAGTGTGGGAGTCACGGCGGGAGCCTCTGCGCCGGAAGCTCTGGTTAACCAGATTATCGCACGCATTCAGGCGCTGGCCGGTGGCGAAGTGGAAGAGCTGAGCGGTCGTGAAGAAAATATGTTCTTTGAAGTGCCGCGGGAATTGCAGGTCAAAAATGTAGGCTAAGCAGCCCGTCGCAGGATTATTTATGGAACCCCGGTCAGACCGGGGTTTTTTTTCACCGTTATACAGGCTAGATTAATGGGCTGTTTATCTTTCATGGTCTTGGTGTGTTGGCCGGTTAATCTGGCCCTGAAAGATAAACAGACCTTCATCTGCTGAATGTTTTAAGGAGAAACAGCTATGGTCAGAATCGCGATTGCCGGTGCGGCAGGGCGAATGGGACGCCAGTTACTGAAAGCGACGGCACAATCTGAACAGGCACAGGTGGGTGCGGCGACTGAGCGTCCTCAGAGCAGCCTGATCGGCGTTGATGCCGGTGAACTGGCGGGGATTGGCAAGCTGGAAGTGGCTGTGGTCGATGATATTGAAAAAGCGATCAATGATTTTGATGTGCTGATTGATTTCACAGCACCAGTCGCAACACTGGCGAATCTGGCGCTGTGCCAGCGTCATAATAAGAAAATTGTCATCGGAACAACCGGTTTTAGCGAAGAAGAAAAAGCCCGGATCGATGCAGCTGCAAGCCAGATAGCGGTTGTCATGGCCCCCAATTACAGTGTAGGCGTCAACCTGACGTTTAAACTGCTGGAAAAAGCGGCCAAGATCATGGGGGATTACTGTGATATCGAAATCATAGAAGCCCACCACAGACATAAAGTGGACGCGCCTTCCGGCACGGCGCTGGGTATGGGCGAGGCGATTGCCGGCGCAATGGGGAAAAAACTGAGCGATGTTGCCGTTTATGCCCGTGAAGGGATTACCGGTGAGCGCAGCCGCGATGAAATCGGATTCGCAACGATTCGTGCCGGTGACATTATCGGTGAGCATACGGCTATGTTTGCTGATATCGGCGAGCGGGTCGAAATCACTCACAAAGCAACAGACCGTATGACATTTGCCAACGGAGCGGTACGCGCGGCGGCCTGGTTGGATAAACAACCTGCGGGTTTTTATACCATGCAGGATGTGCTTGGCCTGAACGATCTGTAAATATCATCTCTGTCACACTGCAGTCGGTGCCGGCTGCAGTGTTCTGCTCAGCCCTCTGTTTTACCCTCCTCCGGTTTGCATAAATCATCAGATTGAACGAGAAAGCATTCTTGTTGCACTCTTCGGTGTGAATCCAATGGTTTGCTTGCTATTTTGTGCGCTTGCTGCGCCGAGTTGCTTTCTGTGCGGCAAAAGATGGTGTTATGTGGCCTGTTTTTTGCGTTTTTCGTACGGATAATTTGTGGTGAGTGTTTGGCTGGCTTAGCAAACGGTTGCCTGAACATGCAGCCGGTATGGCCGATGGAAAAAGGCAGGAAAAGATATGCTTTCTCTGGTTTGGAGGCTAAAGCGGTCGGAGTGGTCGATATTTAAAATTTAATTTCCCCCTGTTGTTGACAGTTTGGGCATGGATCACTAGAATGCGCGCAATTTGTCAAAATTCGGCTTGACTGGGGTTTTGACTTTCTATGGAATGGGTAAATGCAATTTTATCTGTTTTATTTGCGTTTTTATGAAGATTGGAGGTTGTCTTGAACAAATCGGCGCTGTTAGTCCTTGAAGACGGGACTGTGTTCCACGGCGTATCCATCGGTGCAGATGGTTCGGCCGTTGGTGAAGTTGTTTTCAATACCTCGATGACGGGGTACCAGGAAATTCTCACTGACCCCTCTTATTCTCAACAGATTGTCACTCTTACTTATCCCCACATTGGCAATACCGGAACCAATTCCGAAGACGAAGAATCTACTGCAATCCACGCGCAAGGCCTGGTAATTCGCGACCTCCCTCTTATTGCTTCAAACTTCCGCTCCCAGCAGACACTGTCTGATTATCTGAAATCTCAAAATGTTGTTGGTATCGCTGACATTGACACCCGTAAGCTGACCCGTCTGCTGCGCGAGAAAGGCGCACAGAATGGTTGCATCATGGCTGGTGACAATCTTGATGCGGCGCTGGCACTGGAAAAAGCCAAAGCATTTCCTGGCCTGAAAGGGATGGATTTGGCGAAAGTCGTCTCGACCAAAGAAAGCTACAGCTGGACACAGGGATCCTGGACGCTGGAAGGCGGGCTGCCGGAAGCTAAAGAAACAGGCGAGTTACCTTACCATGTGGTGGCGTATGACTTCGGTGCCAAGCGTAATATCCTGCGCATGCTGGTTGACCGTGGCTGCCGCCTGACTGTTGTTCCGGCAGAAACCTCAGCAGAAGAAGTGCTGGCGATGAATCCGGATGGCGTTTTCCTGTCAAATGGTCCGGGTGACCCGGAGCCTTGTACTTACGCGATTGAAGCGACGAAAACCTTTCTGGACAAAGGCCTGCCTGTGTTTGGCATCTGCCTGGGACACCAGATCCTGGCTCTGGCAAGCGGCGCCGAGACAGTAAAAATGAAATTTGGTCACCATGGTGCTAACCATCCGGTAAAAGATCTGGACCGCAATGTTGTGATGATCACCAGCCAGAACCACGGTTTTGCTGCTGATGAAGACACACTGCCAGATAACCTGCGTGCCACCCACAAGTCGTTGTTCGATGGTTCTCTGCAGGGTATCCACCGTACCGACAAACCGGCTTTCAGCTTCCAGGGTCACCCTGAAGCCAGCCCGGGTCCGCACGATGCGGCACCACTTTTTGACCACTTTATCGACCTGATTAAACAGCACAGCGCCTAAAGCCGGAGTAGTAAACGATGCCAAAACGTACTGACATACAAAGTGTTCTGATCCTGGGTGCCGGTCCTATCGTGATTGGCCAGGCGTGTGAGTTCGACTATTCGGGTGCTCAAGCGTGTAAAGCGCTGCGTGAGGAAGGTTACCGCGTTATCCTGGTGAACTCGAACCCGGCCACTATCATGACCGATCCGGAAATGGCGGATGCGACATATATTGAGCCTATCCACTGGGAAGTGGTTCGCAAGATCATTGAAAAAGAGCGTCCTGATGCAGTCCTGCCGACAATGGGCGGCCAGACTGCACTTAACTGTGCGCTGGATCTGGAGCGTCACGGCGTACTGGCCGAGTTCGGCGTAGAAATGATTGGTGCAACGGCTGATGCGATTGACAAAGCCGAAGACCGCTCGCGCTTTGATAAAGCCATGAAGTCGATTGGTTTGGAGTGTCCGCGCGCCGATACCGCGAAAAGCATGGAAGAAGCCTACAAAGTCCTCGATATGGTCGGCTTCCCTTGTATCATCCGTCCGTCATTCACTATGGGTGGCACAGGCGGGGGTATCGCCTATAACAAAGAAGAATTTGAAGAAATCTGTCGCCGTGGTCTGGACTTATCACCGACCAACGAACTGCTGATTGACGAGTCACTGATTGGCTGGAAAGAGTACGAGATGGAAGTGGTTCGTGATAAGAACGACAACTGCATCATCGTCTGTGCCATTGAAAACTTCGACCCTATGGGTATCCACACCGGTGACTCCATCACAGTCGCACCAGCCCAGACGCTGACGGACAAAGAATACCAGTTGATGCGTAACGCTTCGCTGGCCGTACTGCGCGAAATCGGTGTGGAGACCGGTGGGTCAAATGTCCAGTTCGGTATTAACCCGAAAGATGGCCGCATGGTTATCATTGAGATGAACCCGCGTGTTTCACGCTCTTCTGCCCTGGCATCGAAAGCGACCGGCTTCCCGATTGCCAAAGTGGCTGCCAAGCTGGCGATAGGTTTCACTCTGGATGAGCTGATGAACGACATCACTGGTGGCGCGACACCGGCTTCGTTCGAGCCAACCATTGATTATGTCGTAACTAAGATCCCACGCTTCAACTTTGAAAAGTTCGCGGGTGCGAACGACCGTCTGACCACTCAGATGAAGTCTGTAGGTGAAGTGATGGCCATCGGCCGTAACCAACAGGAGTCACTGCAAAAAGCACTGCGTGGCCTGGAAGTGGGTGCCAACGGCTTTGATGAAATGGTGGATCTGGACGATCCTGAAGCGCTGACTAAGATTCGTCACGAGCTCAAAGAAGCCGGTGCTGAGCGTATCTGGTACATCGCCGATGCCTTCCGTGCCGGACTGTCTGTGGATGGCGTCTTTAACCTGACGAATGTTGACCGCTGGTTCCTGGTACAGATTGAAGAGATCGTACAAATGGAAGCCAAGGTCAAAGAAGACGGTTTTGCGGGGCTGACCGGTGATTTCCTGCGTAAGCTGAAGCGCAAAGGCTTCTCGGATGCCCGACTGGCTAAACTGCTGGGTGTTGCTGAGCTGGAAATTCGCAAAGAACGTGACCGTCACGATATCCACCCGGTTTACAAGCGTGTTGATACCTGTGCGGCAGAGTTCTCTTCAGACACGGCTTACATGTACTCATCTTATGACGAAGAGTGTGAAGCCAACCCGACAGATCGCGACAAGATCATGGTACTGGGTGGCGGCCCGAACCGTATCGGGCAGGGTATCGAATTCGATTACTGCTGTGTACATGCTTCTCTGGCGCTGCGCGAAGACGGTTACGAAACCATTATGGTGAACTGTAACCCTGAGACAGTCTCTACAGACTATGACACCTCGGATCGTCTGTATTTCGAACCGGTTACACTGGAAGACGTGCTGGCCATTGTGCGCGTCGAGAAGCCTAAAGGCGTTATCGTTCAGTACGGTGGTCAGACGCCGCTTAAACTGGCTCGTGCACTGGAAGCGGCAGGTGTGCCGATTATCGGTACCAGCCCTGATGCAATTGACCGCGCCGAAGACCGTGAACGTTTCCAGGCTGCTGTTGAGCGTTTGGGCCTGAAGCAGCCGGAAAATGCGACAGTTACAGCGATGGAGCAGGCTGTTGAGAAATCGAAAGAAATCGGTTTCCCTCTGGTGGTACGTCCTTCGTATGTACTGGGCGGTCGTGCGATGGAAATCGTGTACGATGAAAATGACCTGCGCCGTTATTTCAACGAAGCGGTCAGCGTATCGAACGAATCGCCTGTGCTGCTGGATCGCTTCCTGGACGATGCCACGGAAGTGGATGTGGATGCCATCTGTGACGGCGAGCGTGTGGTGATCGGCGGTATCATGGAGCATATCGAGCAAGCGGGTGTTCACTCAGGTGACTCAGCCTGTTCGCTGCCTGCGTATACCCTGAGCCAGGAAATTCAGGATGAAATGCGTCGTCAGGTTGAGAAGCTGGCGTTTGAGCTGGGTGTTCGCGGCCTGATGAATACCCAGTTTGCAGTGAAAGACAACGAAGTGTACCTGATTGAGGTTAACCCTCGTGCTGCGCGGACTGTACCTTTTGTCTCTAAAGCAACGGGGGCTCCACTGGCGAAAATCGCCGCGCGCGTGATGGCCGGCCAGACACTGGAACAGCAGGGTTTCACCAAGGAAATCATTCCGCCTTACTACTCAGTGAAAGAAGTAGTGCTGCCTTTCAACAAGTTCCCGGGTGTAGACCCGCTGCTTGGCCCGGAAATGCGCTCAACCGGTGAAGTGATGGGTGTCGGTGATACTTTCGCTGAAGCGTTTGCTAAAGCTGAACTGGGCTGCGGTAAAGAGCACAGCCGTGAAAATGCAGGCCGCGCACTCTTGTCTGTCCGTAATAACGACAAACGTCGTGTGGTCGACCTGGCTGCCAAGCTGGTGAAGCTGGGTTATGAGCTGGATGCGACTCACGGCACTGCGGTGATTCTGGGCGAAGCGGGTATTAACCCACGTCTGGTGAACAAGGTGCATGAAGGCCGTCCTCATATTCTTGACCGTATCAAGAACAACGAGTACAGCTATATCATCAACACAGCAGAAGGCCGTCAGGCGATTGAAGATTCTAAAGTGCTGCGCCGCGGTGCGTTGCTGGAGAAGGTGAATTACACCACTACTCTGAACGCTGCGTTTGCAACCTGTATGGCACTGACTGCGGATGACCGTAATAAGGTGACGTCAGTACAAGAGCTTCATGCAAGACTGAACGAGGCATAACAGCCCGCTGGCAAAGCCATAACAAGCCCGTCGTTGCGAAACGACGGGCTTTTTTTGTGCCGTCTGTAACGGCAGTTCGCGGTTCAGACCCGAACCTGGTTAAAACGACTCATACAGATCTGTATATAACTGACGTTCGAACCTGAAAATCTCCGGTGTCACCGCCGGGGCATCTTCTGCTTTGTCAGGTGGCAGATAGTTAGTGACAAACTGAACAAATAATAATGGTTTGCCGGACTTGGCAGTCATCACGCCGGCTAAATTAAAAGTGCCGTAGAGAGAGCCTGACTTCGCCGCCAGCCGAGTTTTCAGCGGCTCATGCCGGATACTCTGGCGGTAACGCAGGGTGCCTGTTTCGCCAGAAATAGGTAAGTCAGCAAGCAGGTTCAGGCTGTCATTATGCTGATAGATGTAAGCCATTACTTTCATCATATCGCTGGCCATGATGCGGTTGTCCCGGGATAGGCCAGAACCGTCGGCCAGTACCGCCCGGCTCAGATCGATACCGGTATGCTCAGCTATGATTTGTTTTATTGCTTCGGTGCCATTGTGAAAACTGCCCGGTTGATCGTAGAAGCGCTGCCCCAGGGTTTTGGCAAGGTTGTCGGCAATCAGGTTGTCAGAATCTTCCAGCATGACTTTGAGCAATACCGGTAAAGGGGCTGAACTGTGGCTGGTGATCACCTTGCCTGCCTGAGTATCATCGCGCAGAATTTGCCCCTCAAAAGCTATGCCTTTTCTGTCGAGCTCTTGCAGCAGCACATCGCGGACATAGGCCTCGGTATCCACGACCGCGAAATTCAGCGGTAAGGGCTTGTCCCGCTGGGGCAGACACCCGTTGAGCTGGTAATGGTTGCCGGGCTGGGTTTGCAGCTCCAAAGAGCAGAAGGTGGATTTTTGCTGCGCTTTGCTGACGACTTTGGCAAGGCTGGTGGCACTGACGGGCTGATGGGCAGGGATATGAAGCCGGGTCAGTTGGCCCAGTGGCCGGTCACTGTATAAGGCGCCCTGAACGCAGTTGTGTTCCAGGGTGATACTGCTGGACGGGGCACTGTAACAGACGCCAAGGCTATCCCAGGGCCAGCCGGATGCCTGCTCGTAGCCGGTAAACTGGCTGCCGTTGAGGTAGATATTCCCTTTGATGCGATGCACGCCTTTTTGTTTCAGAGTGTGCAACATAGCAGCAAGATCTCCACGCGATAGCGTTGGATCGCCACTGAAGCGGATAATATAGTTCGCTTTGTTCTGCTCGAGCCGAGTGGTAAAGCGAAAATTCTGCTCCAGATACAGCCTGGCTGCTAATGCCGTCAGCAGCTTCTGAGTGCTGGCGGGAGCCTGCAATTGTTCAGCCCGCTGACTGAAAATGGTGTTGCCTGTTGCTGGGTCAGTGATAATGAGAGCCAGATCATGCCCTGAGGGAAGTGATGTCATCGCCGCATCAGGAGAAAACTCGGCAAATGCCGAATGGGATAACACGAGTGCAGCGAAAAATAAGCCAACTTTCTTTTTCATAATGGTGACGAGCCGTTGTAAACCTAACTGGGAATCATAGGGGGTAAGAGAGCGGGGTGGCAATGAAAGTTCGTTATTATCCTGTAAGATATATTTTCATACCCCGCATACTGTACGTATGTGCATCAGGATATACGGTAAAGGCGGCTTTTGGCGGCCGTATTACCGGGCAGAAAACGACGAAATGTCACGGATAGACAGCGACTAAACAGCAAGCTGTAGACAGAGGTTGCATCCTAGGCCTTGTATTAGGTATCTTGTTAGCCAGAAAAGCCGTTTCTTCTATTCATGCGTTAGCCCAGACTTGTGCTGGGCTGGCTTTTTTTTTGTCCGAAAAGCAATCCTGCTTTTCTGGCGTTTCGAGGTAGATTACTTTATGGAAAAGATCCCAATGACAGTCCGCGGCGAAAAGCAGCTGCGTCAAGAGCTGGACGCCTTGATGAAACGTCGTCCACAGATTACAGAGGCCATTGCTGAAGCTCGTGAGCTGGGTGACCTGAAAGAAAATGCGGAGTATCACGCAGCCCGAGAGGAGCAAGGGATCTGTGAAGCACAGATTCGCGATATTGAGTATAAGTTGTCGGTTGCTCAGGTTATTGATGTCACCAAGATGACGAAC
This sequence comes from Photobacterium salinisoli, assembly GCF_003614885.1. GTDB lineage: Bacteria > Pseudomonadota > Gammaproteobacteria > Enterobacterales > Vibrionaceae > Photobacterium > Photobacterium salinisoli. The sequence goes on along the minus strand of NZ_QZMS01000007.1, from coordinate 2,048,968 downwards.
CATGGAAAAGTGATTTTTGGCTCAACAGTGACTTTGCTGGATGTGAATACTGACGGTGAAGTGACCTACTGCATCGTAGGGGATGACGAGGCTGACATTAAGAAAGGACTGATTTCGGTTAATTCGCCAATTGCACGTGGTTTGATTGGCAAACAGGAAGGTGATGAAGTCAGTATTGCCACACCTGGCGGCCGAAAAGAGTTTGAGATCGAAAAGGTCGAGTACGTTTAATGGTCAGGGCCTGGTGCTTTATTGTTAATAAATGTAACAGCAACCGGGCCTTGAAAAATAAAAAAGGCCGCGTTGGCGGCCTTTTTTATTTGCGTGGTAGTTCGATTTTCCTGTCTTCCGACTGACGGTACAGCACCAGGATATTACCGATAACCTGTACCTTTTCTGCCTGAGTTTCACGAACGATGGCATCCACAATCAACAGCTTGGTTTCGCGCTCTTCAGCGGCAACCTTCACCTTGATCAGTTCATGGTGGTTCAGGGCCAGTTCGATTTCTGACAGCACGGCTTCAGTCAGGCCGTTGGCGCCCATCAGGACGACAGGCTTGAGGCTGTGAGCAAGGCCTTTCAGGTATTGCTTCTGTTTGGTGCTTAGATTCATGGTGACTCAATATCTATAACAAGGGTTGAAAACAGGGTATTCTAACGCCATCTAGTCAATATGACTAACGTTGTTTCGTTACGCTGGTGTTCCTGCCAACTCTGGGCCACAGTAAAAGTAGTACTGCTGAACCAGAACGGGAACCATCGGCTGTTGGGTTGATTCGCATTGGGTAATGCATGAGTAAAAAGAAACATTCTGCCAGTTCTGGACGCTGGCTGAAGGAACATTTTGATGATAAGTATGTCATGGAAGCCCAGAAAAAGGGTTACCGTTCCCGAGCCATTTTCAAACTGGAGGAAATCCAGAGTAAAGATAAGTTGTTAAAACCAGGGATGACAGTTGTCGATCTGGGTGCTGCACCCGGGGGCTGGTCTCAGTATGCGGCCAGTGTTGTTGGTGATTCAGGGCAAGTGATTGCCTGTGATATTCTGCCGATGGACTCCCTGCCTGGTGTGAGCTTTTTACAGGGCGACTTCCGTGAAGAAGCTGTGCTGGATGCATTACTTGAGCGAATTCAGCCTGATATGGTTGATGTTGTTTTGTCTGACATGGCGCCGAACATGAGCGGTAATTTGGCGTCAGATCAGCCTAGAGCAATGTATCTTGTTGAACTAGCATTAGATATGTGCAGGCAGGTGCTTGCGCCCAATGGAAGTTTTGCGGTAAAAGTTTTCCAGGGCGAAGGCTTCGATCAGTATCTGGCCGAGGTGCGCAGCATGTTCAAGGCAGTTAAAATCCGTAAACCAGACTCATCCAGGGATCGCTCCCGTGAAGTCTATATTGTGGCTACAGGTTATAAACTGTAGTACCCTACATTCATCTTTAAAGTTATCGCGAGGTTAACACCTTGAGTGACATGGCAAAAAACTTGATTTTGTGGTTAGTCATCGCCGTGGTGCTGATGTCTGTTTTTCAGAGCTTCGGTCCGGGAGATAGTGCTGGCCGTCAAGTCGACTATACGACTTTTGTCCGGGAAATCGGTCAGGATCAGATTAGGGAAGTACGGTTCAGTGATCGTGAAATTACGGTATTTAAGCGTGATAACACCCGTTATGTGACTTACTTGCCTGTCCTGAATGATCAGAAACTGCTGGACGATCTGATTAATGCCAATGTAAAAGTGGTTGGGACACCACCCGAAGAGCCGAGCTTACTGGCTTCAATCTTCATATCCTGGTTCCCAATGCTGTTACTGATCGGGGTCTGGATTTTCTTTATGCGCCAGATGCAGGGCGGAGGTGGCAAAGGTGCCATGTCGTTCGGCAAGTCTAAAGCGCGCATGATGAGTGAAGACCAGATTAAAACAACTTTCAACGACGTTGCTGGCTGCGATGAAGCCAAAGAAGACGTGAAAGAGCTGGTGGATTACCTGCGTGATCCTAGCCGCTTCCAGAAACTGGGTGGTAAAATTCCAACCGGTGTGCTGATGGTAGGTCCTCCTGGTACGGGTAAAACCTTACTGGCCAAAGCCATTGCCGGTGAAGCAAAAGTCCCATTCTTTACTATCTCTGGTTCTGATTTCGTCGAAATGTTTGTCGGTGTGGGTGCATCCCGTGTCCGTGACATGTTTGAACAAGCGAAGAAAGCGGCACCTTGTATTATTTTCATCGATGAAATTGATGCAGTAGGTCGTCAGCGTGGTGCGGGCGTTGGTGGTGGTCACGATGAACGTGAGCAGACACTTAACCAGATGCTGGTGGAAATGGATGGTTTCGAAGGTCACGAAGGTATTATCGTGATTGCAGCTACCAACCGACCAGATGTTCTGGACCCGGCTCTGTTGCGTCCTGGTCGTTTTGACCGTCAGGTTGTTGTTGGTCTGCCTGATGTGCGTGGCCGTGAACAAATCCTGAAAGTGCATATGCGCAAGGTACCGCTTGATGGTGATGTTGAACCATCACTGATTGCCCGTGGTACACCAGGCTTCTCTGGTGCTGACCTGGCCAACCTGGTTAATGAAGCGGCGCTGTTTGCTGCCCGTGGCAACAAACGTACTGTGTCTATGGTGGAATTCGAGCTGGCGAAAGACAAGATCATGATGGGCGCTGAGCGTAAATCTATGGTGATGTCTGAAGAGCAGAAAGAATCGACCGCTTATCACGAAGCGGGCCATGCCATTATCGGCCGATTGGTACCGGATCATGACCCGGTTTATAAAGTGTCCATTATCCCTCGGGGTCGTGCACTGGGTGTGACCATGTACTTGCCGGAGCAGGATCGCGTCAGCCACTCTAAAGAGTATCTGGAGTCGATGATTTCCAGCTTGTACGGTGGCCGGCTGGCAGAAGAGTTAATCTACGGTGTAGAAAAAGTCTCTACCGGGGCATCAAACGATATTGAGCGTGCGACTGAGATTGCCCGTAAAATGGTCACTCAGTGGGGCTTCTCGGATAAACTGGGTCCTTTGTTGTACGCCGAAGATGAAGGCGAAGTATTCCTGGGACGTTCTGTGACGAAGACAAAACACATGTCTGATGACACTGCACGTACCATTGATACTGAAGTTCGTGCCATTATCGACCGTAACTATGAGCGTGCTCGTGAAATTCTGACAGGCAATATGGATATTCTTCATTCAATGAAAGATGCGTTGATGAAGTATGAAACCATAGATGCTGGTCAGCTTGACGACCTGATGGAGCGTAAACCTGAAATTCGCGCCCCTAAAGGCTGGGGTGACAAAGACGACACCCTGAAAGCGGAAGCTCCTGAGTCACAAGACACAGCCGGTGATGCGGCCAGTAACAAGCCGGCTGAAAAGCCTGAGCAGGTTCAGCCACACCACAGCGAAGAAAACGATAAACCGCAGGCCTGATGCCTGGCGGTGAATATAAAACCCCGGGGCGACTCGGGGTTTTTTGTTTCTGCTGTATCAGATATTCTCAGTTGTTAAGAAACAAGCGAGCCTCGGTAAAGTATGAGCGCTCCCCCAGTCAGGAGTAATGGGCCTTGTTACTGAAAAGCAAAGATAAAACGTTAGACCTTTCTTTCCCCCATGCCATGGGAATCCTTAATTTCACTCCGGATTCATTTTCTGATGGCGGTAAATTCAATCAGTTGGACGATGCCTTAAGGCATGTTGAAGCCATGCTGGCTGTCGGGACCAGTATCATTGATGTTGGTGGTGAATCGACACGACCCGGTGCGGCTGATGTGTCAGTCGCGGAAGAGCTCGACCGTGTTGTGCCAATCGTGGAAGCGATTGCCCAACGATTTGATTGCTGGATATCTGTTGATACCAGCAAAGCGCAAGTGATGACAGAAACCGTCAACGCCGGGGCCGATTTGATCAATGACATCCGCGCACTGCTTGAGCCGGGCGCGATGGAAGCCGCTGCAGCTGCCGGCGTCCCTATTTGTTTAATGCATATGCAGGGGCAACCGCGTACAATGCAGCATCAGCCGCATTATGATGACCTGCTGTCAGATGTGAATGCGTTTCTTGCGGAGCGCATTCAAGCCTGTGAAAAAGCCGGTATTCGTCGTGATCAACTGTTGCTGGATCCTGGGTACGGTTTTGGTAAAACCCTGGAGCACAATTATCAGTTGCTGGCACATTTGGACCAGTTCCATCAGTTTGGCTTACCATTGCTGGTAGGAATGTCCAGAAAATCCATGATATGTAAATTACTGAATAAAACACCTGCGGAAGCACTGGCAGGGAGCCTGGCCTGCGCTGCAATTGCAGCCATGAAGGGCGCCCAGATTATCCGTGTTCATGATACCCGTGAAACACAGGATGTACTGGCTGTCTGCCGTATGACGCTTGAACAGGAAAATAAAGCGCTAGGAGCGAATATTAATGGCTGAACGTAAATATTTCGGCACCGATGGTGTCCGTGGCCGTGTTGGCCAGTCACCCATCACCCCTGAATTTGTATTGAAGCTGGGCTGGGCGGCGGGCCGCGTGTTGTCACAGCAGGGCACCAAAAAAGTCATTATTGGCAAAGACACCCGTATTTCCGGTTATATGCTGGAATCTGCTCTGGAAGCCGGATTGGCCGCCGCAGGTTTGCAAGCCGCCTTTACCGGGCCAATGCCGACACCTGCCGTGGCCTATCTGACGCGGACATTTCGTGCCGAAGCAGGCATCGTGATTTCGGCCTCTCATAACCCTTATTATGACAACGGTATCAAGTTCTTCTCGTCTGAGGGAACCAAGCTGCCTGACGCTGTAGAAGCTGCTATCGAAGCCGAAATGGATAAAGAACTGGTCTGTGTTGAATCGGCCAGTCTTGGTAAAGCCTATCGGATTAATGATGCGGCCGGCCGTTATATCGAATTTTGTAAGGGAACTTTTCCTTCTCATTTGAGCCTGGAAGGCTATAAGGTTGTTGTCGACTGCGCCCACGGCGCCACTTATCACATTGCGCCGAACGTGTTCCGCGAGCTGGGTGCGGAAGTTATCACCCTGGGCTGTGAGCCAAATGGTATCAATATCAACGCCGAGGTCGGGGCGACGGATGTCCGCGCCTTGCAGGCTAAAGTCCTGCAGGAAAAAGCGGATTTCGGAATTGCACTGGATGGTGATGGTGACCGGGTGATCATGGTCGATGAAGACGGTAATAAAGTCGACGGTGACCAGATTGCCTATATCATTGCTCGTGATGCGTTACGTCGTGGTGAACTGAAAGGGGGCGTCGTAGGTACATTAATGACAAACCTGGGGATGGAGCTGGCGTTGAAAAACCTGGGTATCCCGTTTGTTCGCGCTCAGGTCGGCGATCGCTATGTGATGGAAGAGCTGGTCAAAAACCAGTGGACCATAGGCGCGGAAAACTCTGGCCATGTCATAGTGCTGGACAAAGTGACGACAGGTGACGGCATAGTGGCTGGTCTGCAGGTTATGGCCTCTATTGTCAGCAGTAAACTGTCACTCAAAGCTTTGTGTGAGGGGCTGACAATGTTCCCGCAAGTGCTGGAAAATGTACGCTTTTCTGGCGATTCCAACCCATTGGAATCTGAGGCGGTACTGGCTGCCAAAGCCGCCGCTGAAGCTAAACTCGGTGAGCGTGGCCGTGTATTATTACGAAAATCTGGTACTGAGCCCCTCATTCGTGTCATGGTGGAAGGGGAAGATGGTGCACTGGTGAGTGATTCGGCTTTGTCGATCGCTGCTGCTGTGAAAGAGTGCTGTTAACCGTTTGCCTTGAAAGGGATTCCGGTTTGTCAGTGTGTAACCGGAATCCTACTCTGTAAACTGTTTATTTATTACACAAGCGATTCATCAATCACTACAATCTGAGAAAAATCGCTTGTCACTCCTGTCGGCATTCGCTAGTATTCCCTCGCTCCTGACAAAGGGGTGCGCTGGCACTGCTGTTGCAAAGCCGGCACAACACTATGGAACATAGGTGGAACCCATGTACGAAATTCTACTTGTGATTTATCTGTTGGCTGCGCTTGGTGTAATTGGCCTGGTTCTGGTTCAACAGGGTAAAGGCGCAGATATGGGAGCCTCATTCGGGGCTGGTGCATCAGGAACGTTGTTCGGTGCCAGCGGCTCAGGTAATTTTTTGACCCGAATGACTGCAATTTTTGCAACTGTATTTTTTGTGATCAGCTTGGTTCTGGGCAATTTAAGCGCAAAACAAGCGGATTCAACAAGTGGCTGGGAAAACTTAAGTGCCCCAGCACAGCAAGAACAACCTGTTGATACAACTGAGCAAGCGCCTGTAAATAGCGATATTCCTCAGTAATTAACAGATTTGCCGAGATGGTGAAATTGGTAGACACGCTAGCATGAGGTGCTAGTGCCGTAAGGTGTAGGGGTTCAAGTCCCCTTCTCGGCACCATTGTTTCCGTTACTTGAAAGAGTAACCACTGAGGGATATAATCGCTCTCAGAATTACGGACGCGGGGTGGAGCAGCTTGGTAGCTCGTCGGGCTCATAACCCGAAGGTCGTCGGTTCAAATCCGGCCCCCGCAACCAACTTGGACGAAGGTTTGAGTTATTTTCTCAGGCCATCGATGGATTGCCGCCCAGATTAAACCGGCTCCATAACCGAGTTTTGAAAGACGACGATTCCCGGAACAGAATCGATTTCGTTTTTCTGCTATAACCTTAAAGAGGTTTTAGCTATCAGGGTCCAGAGATAATAAACCCCGTAATTCGGGGTTTTTTATTATCTGAAACATGACCATTCAGGTATCTACTGGGCTTTAATGCCCTTTTTTTGTTTCCAGGGGGTTGTCTTGACCGCTTTAGAGATGCAACTAACTGAACTACTGGAAGCGCCAGTTACTGCCTTGGGCTATGAACTGGTGGGTCTGGAGTTTATTCGTGCGGGTGAACATTCCACATTGCGTGTGTTCATTGACCACGAAAACGGTATCACAGTCGATGATTGTGCCGACGTGAGCCGTCAGATCAGTGCAGTGATGGATGTCGAAGATCCTATTACTGTTGCTTATAACCTGGAGGTTTCTTCCCCGGGTCTGGATCGTCCGCTGTTCAGAGCGGCACATTATGAGCAGTTTATTGGCCACGAGGTCAGCCTGGTCCTGAAAATGGCGATGAACAATCGCCGTAAGTGGAAAGGTGACATTGTTGCCGTTGACGGCGAGCTGGTCACGTTGAACGTGAAAGGCGATGAAGAAACCTTTGCGCTTAGCAATATTGCCAAAGCCAACCTGGTTCCAAAATTCTAACCGCTAAATTGGGGCATTAGAAATGAACAAAGAAATCTTGGCTGTCGTTGAAGCGGTATCCAACGAAAAAGCTGTTCCGCGTGAGCGTATCTTTGAAGCATTGGAGATCGCACTGGCAACAGCAACAAAGAAAAAGTACGAAGCAGAAATTGACGTCCGTGTAGCGATTGACCGTAAAACGGGCGACTTCGATACTTACCGTCGCTGGAAAGCCGTGGATGAAGTAACGGCGCCAACTCTGGAAATTACTCTGGAAGCCGCGCAGTATGACGATGAAACTGTAGAGCTGGGTGATTATGTTGAAGAGCAGATCGATTCTGTGACCTTTGACCGCATCACCACGCAAACAGCAAAGCAGGTTATCGTACAGAAAGTGCGTGAAGCTGAGCGTGCACAGATCGTTGAACAGTTTATCGATAATGAAGGTGAGCTGATCACTGGCGTGGTTAAGAAAGTTAACCGTGATGCCATCATTGTTGATTTGGGTAATAACGCTGAAGCTGTGATTCTGCGTGAAGACCAGCTGCCACGTGAAAACTTCCGTCCAGGTGACCGCGTACGTGGTCTGCTGTATGCTGTGCGCCCGGAAGCGCGTGGTTTCCAGTTGTTCATGACTCGTTCCAAGCCTGAAATGCTGTCTGAATTGTTCCGCATCGAAGTACCGGAAATCGGTGAAGAGATGATTGAACTGATGGGCGCAGCCCGTGATCCTGGCTCTCGTGCCAAGATTGCAGTGAAAACCAATGACAAACGTATCGACCCTGTCGGCGCCTGTGTTGGTATGCGTGGTGCGCGTGTTCAGGCGGTATCCGGTGAACTGGGTGGTGAGCGTATTGATATCGTACTGTGGGACGAAAACGCCGCTCAGTACGTTATCAATGCAATGGCACCTGCTGAGGTGAGTTCTATCATCGTTGATGAAGACAACCACACCATGGATATCGCGGTTGAGAAAGACAATCTGGCCCAGGCCATTGGCCGTAGCGGTCAAAACGTTCGACTGGCATCTGTCCTGACTGGCTGGGAACTGAATGTGATGACTGTGGAAGATCTGCAGAAAAAGCACCAGGCCGAAGCGCAGGCGTCGATTGATCTGTTTGTTAAATACCTGGAAATCGATGAAGAATTCTCGATTGTTCTGGTTGAAGAAGGCTTTACCAGCCTGGAAGAAGTAGCCTATGTACCTGTTCAGGAATTAATGTCAATTGACGGCCTGGACGAAGATACGGTTAACGAATTGCGTAACCGTGCGAAAGAAGCACTAACCACTATTGCCCTTGCGCAGGAAGAGTCTTTGGATGGGGTTGAGCCTGCCGAAGACCTGCTGAGCCTGGATGGTATGGAACGCGAACTGGCGTTCAAACTGGCCGCTAAAGGTATCTGTACGCTGGAAGATCTGGCTGACCAAGGTACTGATGACCTACTGGACATCGAAGGCCTGAATGAAACCAGCGCGGGTGAATTGATCATGGCTGCCCGTAATATCTGCTGGTTCAGCGACGAAGCATAATTAATTAGCAAGGGAGGAGCAGCATGTCAGAGGTTTCAATTAAGGCACTTGCCGAAGAAATCGGTACCCCGATTGATCGTTTGCTTCAACAGTTTGCCGATGCTGGTATCAGCAAAAAAGCTGAAGACAGTGTCAACCAACAGGAAAAAGAGTCTCTGTTGAGCCACCTGAAGAAAGAGCACGGTGGCAACACTGACGAGGCACCGACCCGCCTGACTCTGCAACGCAAGACCCGTAGTACGCTGAGCGTCTCGGGTACAGGCGGAAAGAGTAAAAACATTCAAGTAGAGGTGCGTAAAAAGCGCACCTATGTCAAGCGTTCAGCCCTTGAAGAAGAGCAGCGTGCTGAAGAAGCGCGCAAGGCTGAAGAGGAAGCCAAGCGTGCTGCAGAAGAAGCAGCGAAACGCGAAGCTGAAGAGCGGGCTAAGCGTGAAGCCGAAGAAAAAGCCAAGCGTGAAGCGGAAGCAAAACGCCTAGCAGAAGAAAAAGCCCAGCAGTCAGAAAAGCAAGCTAATCGTGATGCTGTGGAGGACAATCCACGCCAGGCAGAAGAGAAAGCGAAGCGTGCTGCTGAGCAACAAGCTAAAAAAGAAGCTGAAGAACTGCAACGCCGCCGGGAAGAGGAAGCCAAGCGTAAAGCCGAGGAAGAAAGTCAGCGTCAGCTAGAAGAGGCACGCAAAATGGCAGAAATCAATGAAAAGAACTGGTCGAAAAAGGACCAGGAAACAGGTGCTATGGAACAATCAGACTACCACACGACTACCTCTACCTATGCCCGTGCGGCGGAAGATGAACAAGACCGCCGCGAGGAAGAATCCCGCCGCCGTGCTAAGAAGAAAAAAGCCGCTAGCGGTCCTAAGGGTGATGAACCGCGTGAGCGTGCGATGCCTCAACGTGGCGGCCGCAATCAACGTGGTCGTGGCAAGCAGCAGATGAGCAAGCCTACGTCAATGCGCCATGGCTTCGATAAAACAGCCACTGTTGCTAAAGCTGATGTTGTGATCGGTGAAACCATCGTTGTTGCAGAGCTGGCGAACAAGATGGCGGTGAAAGCAGCTGAAGTCATTAAAGTGATGATGAAGCTTGGCGCGATGGCCACTATCAACCAGGTTATCGATCAGGAAACTGCTCAGCTGGTTGCTGAAGAAATGGGTCACAAGGTTATCCTGCGTAAAGAGAACGAGCTGGAAGAAGCTGTACTCTCTGACCGTGACGAGAATCTGGCTGTTGTTCCACGTGCTCCGGTTGTGACTATCATGGGTCACGTTGACCACGGTAAGACATCCACTCTGGATTACATCCGTAAAGCGCACGTTGCGGCAGGCGAAGCCGGTGGTATTACCCAGCATATTGGTGCATACCACGTTGAAACCGATAACGGTATGATCACCTTCCTGGATACGCCTGGACACGCCGCGTTTACCGCCATGCGTGCCCGTGGTGCGCAGGCAACGGATATCGTTGTTCTGGTGGTTGCTGCAGACGATGGCGTCATGCCACAGACAATCGAAGCGATCCAGCATGCCAAAGCGGCAGGCGTACCGCTGATCGTTGCTGTGAACAAGATCGATAAAGAAGATGCTAACCCAGACAACGTGAAGAACGAGCTGGCCCAGTACGACGTTATGCCGGAAGAATGGGGCGGCGAGAACATGTTTGTTCACATCTCTGCCAAGCAGGGTACGAACATCGATGGTCTGCTGGAAGCTATTCTGCTGCAAGCGGAAGTGCTGGAACTGAAAGCCGTTTCTGAAGGCATGGCGAAAGGTGTGGTGGTTGAATCCCGCCTGGATAAAGGCCGTGGTCCGGTTGCGACTGTGCTGGTTCAGGAAGGTACGCTGCGCAAAGGCGACATCGTACTGTGTGGCCTGGAATATGGTCGCGTACGTGCTATGCGTGATGAGCTGGGTCGTGAAATTGAAGAAGCGGGTCCGTCTATCCCGGTTGAGATACTGGGTCTGTCCGGTGTACCGTCTTCGGGTGACGAAGCGACTGTTGTACGTGATGAACGTAAAGCGCGCGAAGTGGCACTATACCGTCAAGGTAAATTCCGCGATGTGAAACTGGCCCGCCAGCAGAAAGCCAAGCTGGAGAACATGTTCTCCAACATGACTGCAGGTGAAGTTGCTGAGCTGAATGTTGTACTGAAAGCTGATGTACAGGGTTCTGTGGAAGCGATTGCCGATTCACTGCGTAAGCTGTCGACAGAAGAAGTGAAAGTGAACATCGTCGGTTCTGGCGTAGGTGGTATCACTGAAACTGACGCTGTACTGGCTGCCGCGTCTAACGCTATTCTGCTGGGCTTCAACGTCCGTGCTGATGCGTCTGCCCGTAAGACGATCGAAGCTGAGAACCTGGATCTGCGCTACTATTCCATCATCTATCAGCTGATTGATGAAGTGAAAGCAGCAATGGGCGGTATGCTGTCGCCTGAGTTCAAGCAGGAAATCATCGGTCTGGCTGAAGTACGTGATGTGTTCAAATCACCGAAACTGGGTGCGATTGCCGGTTGTATGGTTACCGAAGGTACCATCAAGCGCAACAACCCAATTCGTGTACTGCGTGATAACATTGTTATTTACGAAGGTGAACTGGAATCACTGCGTCGCTTTAAAGATGACGTACAAGAAGTGAAGAACGGTTACGAGTGTGGTATCGGCGTGAAGAACTACAATGATGTTCGCGTTGGTGACCAGATTGAAGTTTACGAAATCGTTGAAATTCAGCGTACGCTGGATTAATCAGGTTGCTCGCTGACCTGGAATGAACACTGGGGAGCTTCGGCTCCCCTTTGTGTCGAGGTAGGCGGCCGACTTTTAGAGAGAGAATCAAATGGCTAAAGAATTCAGCCGTACACAACGTGTTGCTCAGCAGCTGCAAAAAGAGCTGGCAGTGATTCTGCAACGCGAAATTAAAGATCCCCGTATTGGCATGGCGACAATTTCCAGCGTGGAAGTCTCCCGCGATATGGGTTACGCCAAAGTGTATGTCACCTTCCTGACTATCGGTGAACAAACACCGGAAGACAGCCTGGAAGCGTTGCGCGAAATGGCGCCTTACATTCGTTCACTGCTGGGTAAGCAAATCCGTCTGCGAGTGACACCTGAGTTAAACTTTATTTTTGACCAGTCACTGACCGAAGGCATGCGCATCTCCAACCTGGTAAGCAAGGTTGTTCGTGATGACGAAGCACGCCGCGTTGACGAACCTAAGGATGAAGGTGAGGATAACTGATGGCGCGTCGTCGTAAAGGGCGTCCGGTAGACGGTGTTCTTCTGCTGGATAAGCCGGGCGGCATCACATCCAATGATGCCCTGCAAAAAGTAAAACGTATCTTTTTTGCGGAAAAAGCAGGCCACACCGGTGCTTTGGATCCGCTTGCGACGGGTATGCTGCCAATCTGCCTGGGAGAAGCGACCAAGTTTTCCCAGTTCCTGTTGGATTCAGATAAACGTTATCGGGTCATTGCCAAGCTGGGCGAGCGAACTAATACCTCGGACTCGGATGGCGAAGTGGTCGAAACGCGTGAAGTGAAGGTAGATCGTGGTTTGCTGGAACGTTGTATCGCTAAATTTCGTGGTACAACTAAGCAAATTCCATCTATGTTCTCGGCGCTGAAATATCAGGGACGTCCGTTGTACGAATATGCCCGTGAAGGCAAAGAAGTCCCCCGTGAAGCCCGCGATATTACAGTGTATGAAATCTCACTGCTGCGCTTTAGCGACAACGAAGTTGAGATGGAAGTCCATTGCTCGAAAGGTACTTATATCCGCACTATCGTTGATGATCTGGGCGAGATGCTGGGCTGCGGCGCACATGTGACTTATCTGCGCCGTATCGGTGTGTCTAAGTACCCGTTAGACAAAATGGTCACGCTGGAACAGCTCGAAGCGCTGCTGGAGCAGGCCAGAGAGCAGGATATTCAGCCCAAAGAGCTGCTGGATCCGCTGCTGTTGCCAACAGACTCCGCGGTACAGGATTTGCCGGAAGTGAATTTATTGCCGGGTGTCGCCAGTTATGTGCTCAATGGCCAGCCAGTTCAGGCCGGCCGTGTGCCTGATGCCGGTACATTGGTTCGGCTGACGGCCGGTGAGCAACGTGATTTCATCGGTGTGGGTGAAATCAATGCCGAAAACATGGTGGCGCCTAAGCGGGTGCTGGCCAATCGGGACCAGGCTGAGCAAGAGAAATAAGCCGCTCAGCGGCCTGTCCGGTGAATCATATTCCGCTTGCGGCCTTCCGGACAGGTGCGTATAATTCGCGGCTCGGGTGTCGGCTGAATCAGAGATTGGCTGGCACAAATTTTACTATTTTGTATTAGGAATGAGTTATGTCTCTGAATGCAGAAACTAAAGCAACTATCGTTGCTGAATACGCGCAAGGCGCAAACGACACGGGTTCACCTGAAGTTCAGGTTGCACTGCTGACTGCACAGATCAACCACCTGCAAGGTCACTTTGCCGAGCACAAAGGCGATCACCACAGCCGTCGTGGTCTGCTGCGCATGGTTTCTCGCCGTCGTAAGCTGCTGGACTACCTGAAAGGCAAAGATCTGGGTCGTTACCAGTCTCTGATCGAGCGTCTGGGTCTGCGTCGCTAAGATTGCTGGAAGAAAGGAGCCGATTGGCTCCTTTCTTTTTTGCATCTGCCGGTCGGAGATGCCAATCTCTGACGGGAAAGTTGTTTTAAAACGGTACTGAATAGCGTTCACGAGTCGTTTTCGTCGACCTAGAGGTCGCGGCTATTGACAGAGGCTGCCCAAATCGGCTTTTGCCATTAGTCGCGATGCGTGAAATGTGCTTTAAAGTACCCCACTTCACATGACGCTTTTTGCTGTGTCGGATATACTTACAGACGCAAATAGAAAAGCAGATCAATATTTTAAGGAAATTCACGTGAATCCTATCGTTAAAACCTTCCAGTACGGCAACCATACCGTAACACTGGAAACCGGTGTGATGGCGCGTCAGGCTACTGCTGCTGTTATGGCAAGCATGGATGACACTTCCGTCTTCGTTTCTGTTGTGGGCAAAAAAGAAGCGGTAGAAGGCCAGGACTTTTTCCCTCTGACTGTTAACTACCAGGAGCGTACCTACGCTGCCGGTAAAATTCCGGGTGGTTTCTTCAAACGTGAAGGCCGTCCTTCTGAAAATGAAACCCTGACGGCCCGTCTGGTTGACCGCCCAATTCGTCCGTTGTTCCCTGATGCATTCAAAAACGAAGTACAGGTAATTGCGACTGTGGTTTCTGTTAACCCAGACGTGAATCCAGACATTGTGACCATGATCGGTACCTCGGCAGCTCTGGCTATCTCAGGTATTCCTTTCAACGGCCCAATCGGTGCGGCCCGTGTGGGTTACATCAATGACCAGCTTGTGCTGAACCCAAGCAACAAAGAACTGGCTGAGAGCCGTTTGGATCTGGTTGTTGCCGGTACAGATAACGCCGTTCTGATGGTTGAATCAGAAGCGGACCGCCTGACTGAAGAGCAAATGCTGCAAGCGGTTGTTTTTGGTCATGATCAGCAACAAACTGTTATTAATGCTATTAAAGAATTCGCCGCTGAAGTAGCGACACCTGCGTGGGATTGGGTGGCTCCGGCCGTGAACACCGAACTGAAAGCCCGCGTAGCTGAAAAAGCGGAAGGTCGCCTGACTGATGCTTACCAAATCACTGAGAAGATGGCACGTTACGAGAAAGTCGGCGCCATCAAAGCTGACGTAGTAGCTGAGCTGCTGGCTGAAGATGCCGCACTGGATGAGCGCGAAATCCGCGACATGCTGGGCTCTCTGGAGAAGAACGTGGTTCGCAGCCGCATCATTGCCGGTAACCCGCGTATTGATGGCCGTGAAAAAGACATGGTTCGTGCTCTGGACGTTCGTACTGGTGTACTGCCACGTACTCACGGTTCATCACTGTTTACCCGTGGTGAAACTCAGGCACTGGTTTCTGCCACTCTGGGTACCCAGCGTGATGCACAGATCCTGGATGAGCTGACCGGTGAGCGTAAAGAACACTTCCTGCTGCACTACAACTTCCCTCCATACTGTGTAGGTGAAACTGGCTTTGTGGGTTCTCCTAAGCGTCGTGAAATCGGCCACGGTAAACTGGCTAAGCGTGGTATCAAGGCGGTAATGCCATCAGTTGACGAGTTCCCGTACACTGTACGTGTGGTATCTGAGATCACTGAATCAAACGGTTCGTCTTCTATGGCGTCTGTCTGTGGTACGTCACTGGCTCTGATGGACGCGGGTGTGCCAATCAAAGCATCTGTAGCGGGTATCGCTATGGGTCTGGTGAAAGAAGGCGACGATTTCGTGGTTCTGTCTGACATTCTGGGCGATGAAGATCACCTGGGTGACATGGACTTTAAAGTGGCCGGTACTAACGACGGTATTACTGCACTGCAGATGGATATCAAGATCGAAGGTATTACCAAAGAGATCATGCAGATTGCTCTTAACCAGGCTAAAGGCGCCCGTATTCACATCCTGGGTGTGATGGATCAGGCAATCAGCACTGCTCGCGATGACATTTCTCAGTTTGCTCCTCGTATCCACACAATGAAGATCAATCCAGAGAAGATCAAAGATGTGATCGGTAAAGGCGGTGCTGTGATTCGTCAACTGACCGAAGAAACCGGTACAACGATTGAGATCGAAGACGACGGTACAGTGAAAATTGCAGCAACCGAAGGGACTGCTGCGAAAGAAGCGATTCGCCGTATCGAAGAAATCACCGCAGACGTTGAAGTTGGCCGCATCTATACTGGTAAAGTAGTGCGAATTGTTGATTTTGGTGCTTTTGTTTCTGTTATCGGTACAAAAGAAGGTCTGGTACATATTTCTCAAATCGCTCAGGAGCGTGTTGAGAAGGTTTCTGATTACCTGCAAATGGGTCAGGAAGTACAGGTCAAAGTACTGGAAATCGACCGTCAGGGCCGCATCCGTCTGAGCATGAAGGAAGCACAACCTGAGCAGGCACCAGCCGCTGGTGAAGATGCTTAATCCATCTGGATAAGCCTATCTTCATGAAGTAATAAAAGTGGGGCTGTGATGGCCCCTTTTTTATACCAATGAACTATCAAAACCGAATCGCTACCTTTGGCTCATCAAGTGTTGATGAGCAGCAACTGGTTCACACGGGCAGGGGAGAATGGCATTGTTTGCAAAGAGGTGTAAGTACGTAGCCATTGCGATGGCCGTTATGTTGGCAGGGTGTTCGACAAGTACCTATTCCAGCTGGGAGCAGCCGTTGGTTGCGGTCCCGCTGCAGCCAACCATACAGCAACAAATCCAGTTAGCACGTATTGATCAGCTGTTGGGACGCAGTGATCTGAACGATGAAACCCGTTCGCAGATCTATTATGAGCGCGGGCTGCTTCATGATGGTATTGGCTTGCGTGATCTGGCCCGACTGGACTTTAACCAGTCGCTGTCTCTGTATCCCGCGCAGCCTGATATTTTTAATATTCTTGGGGTGTATTTTACTCAGAGTGCGCATTTTGATGCGGCCTACGAGGCGTTTGACTCTGCGCTGGAACTGGATATCAGCCATCCGTTTGCACAACGAAACCGCGGTATCGCGCTGTATTATGGCGGTCGGTTTGACTTAGCCAAACAAGATCTACTGGCACATTATCAGCAGGATCCTAATGATCCATACCGTGCTATCTGGCTGTATATGGTCGAACTGGAATCAGAGCCAGACAAAGCCAAACAAAATCTTCAGAATCGATTTGACCGGGCAGAACGCGAAGACTGGGGCTGGAACATTGCCGGTATGCTGCTTGGCGGCGAAACGGAACAACAGCTTCTTGATGGCATAGTGAAAGACAGTGAAACCAATGAGCAGATGGCGGAGCGTTTGACCGAGAGCTATTTCTATATGGCCAAGCGTTATCAGCATAACAACCAGTATGCGGAAGCGGTTCAGCTGTATAAACTGGCTTTAGCCGGCAATGTCTACGAGTTTGTTGAGCACAGGTTTGCGACTCTGGAGCTGAATCGTTTACTGGCGAGTTTGCAGGGTGAAGCGGATACCAGCGGCGACCTGGGTGATGAACTTTAAGCCGCTCTGTCGCTGAGTTAAGAAAATACTGACCAGCTGTAATCACTATAGTGTTAGAAAGAGTGCTTGCAGGTGGCGGTTATGTTCAGGTTTTATGTCGCTTTCACGTTAATGACAATGGTGACGGTCAGCGTAGCCAAAGCACAACAACTGGACTATGTCTATTCGGTATCTACGCCGGGCGAAGGCCGCCTGGTGACCATCGATAGCTACTGGTTGCTGGCATTCAGCCATACCTACGATATTCGCTTGCCTGAGCACGTCAGCCAGGGAGACAATGTGATGATTGAGGTTAAGCAGGATGATAGCTGGCAGGCAGAACCTTTTACAGTCACAGCGATCAGTATTTTTCAGGACTTGTGCCGGTTACACCGCCAGCATCCCAGTCAGGATGGCCGTTTTCCGTCAGATGCCATCTATATTCAGCCTTGTCACAGCGAATAGCAGCGTCAAATATTGCCGAAAACCAACGAATAACAACGCC
Organism: Photobacterium salinisoli; assembly: GCF_003614885.1. Lineage (GTDB taxonomy): Bacteria > Pseudomonadota > Gammaproteobacteria > Enterobacterales > Vibrionaceae > Photobacterium > Photobacterium salinisoli. Next base: position 2,031,637 of record NZ_QZMS01000007.1, on the reverse strand, counting down.
CCGCATTATTCGGGGCGTTGTTGATCTGGGACTGTCAGACCAGGCCGGTACTGAGATGGACCACTATCACAGTAAAGGCTGCCATCAGCGGAATCGCCATAGTCACCACGGCAATATCACCATAGCTCTGTCTGTGCGTCAGGCGGCAAACCGCCAGTAAAGTAATGACAGCGCCACAGTGCGGCAGTGTATCCAGCCCGCCTGCGGCCAGCAGGACCACGCGGTGCAGTACTTCAGGGTTAATTCCGGTATTGAGAAAATCATTGCCCAGCAAAGCCAGCACCATACCTGTTCCGCCTGATGACGAACCAATAATACCGGCAAGACTGGTTGAGGTGAGTGCCACTTTGAAGAGATCAGGAATATCAATGGCGGCAATACCGGCTTTGATAATTACAAAGGCTGACAGGGCCGTAATCACAGCGCCATAGCCTACCTCAGAAGCTGTATTGAAAATGGGCAGCAAAGAGCCCACTGAACCGTCAAAGACGTGCTTGTTAGTATCAAACAGATAGCGGCGATAGCTCACCAGCATGAAGATAATGGCGACAGCCAGGGCGATAATCACAGGCCAGGTGCCATTGATCCGTGTATCCAGTGTTTCATATTCGGCAATCACAGCCGGTGATTTGAAGTAAAAATTGGTCAGCACAAAATTGATGACAAATACCATCAGAATCGGGACCAGTGCCATCAATACGCTCGGTGTTGCTGCGTTGTCATCCAGATCTTTATCACTTTCCTCATGGTCACCATAATTTTCACCAGCAGCAATGGCTTTGCCGGCCCGGTATTTGATCCACAAGATGCCCAGCACAAGCATCATAGTACCGGCCAGTAAGCCCAACGCCGGGGCCGCATAAATAGTGGTGCCAAATGGTATGGTTGGCATGGTGTTCAGGTACTGTGGTGTGCCCGGCAACGCCGTCATGGTAAAGGTGAAAGCACCCAGAGTGATCGCCGCTGGCAGCAGGCGTTTAGGAATGCCGGCAGCACGGAAAGTGGCAGCCCCAATCGGGTACATGGCAAAGACCACTACAAAGAGTGACACACCGCCGTACGTCAGCAAAGCGGTGGCCAGTACGACGGACAATATCGCGTGTTTGGTACCCAGGTGCTGAATGATAAAACGTGATAAAGCACGGGCAGCACCCGATGCGCCCATCAGTTTGCCAAAGATCGCCCCGGCAATGAAAATGGGGAAGTACAGTTTGATGTAATTGGCTGCGGCAGGCATGAAGACATTCGACAGCGCATATAAGAATGGAAAATCGCTGGTAAGCAGTGCCGCCGCCATGGCTAAAATGGGGGCCAGGATCAGAACTGAAACGCCTCGGTAAGCAAAGTACATCAAACCCACAAGCGTGAGCAATATCACGGCAACATCCATATTCTCTCTCCGTTTCATGGTTATAGTTGTAACAGGTCGTTAACATCCTAGACCTCTCTGTCGTGATTGAAAACATCACTGGTCGGTCCAATTTTTGTATTCACCTGTAAAGTGCGAGCGGCATCATGCAATACCAGGTGTAAATCACAGCCCCTGAGTTAATTGATAATGGTATTTTTTATTTATTTCAATATGTTAACACGTGCTCGTGCTTGTTTGTGGTTAGTTTCGAAAAACACAATTTCATTCGTAGCTATTAAAGCAAGGGGAAGGGATTCATACACTTCAGGCAATTGCACGGTAAAGGAAGTTACGTATGGCAGTTACCCAACTTACAGCTGAAGCAGCCGCGGCATGGATCACCGACGGGCAGTCCGTCATGCTGGGGGGATTTATCGGTTCCGTGGTACCCGAGTCGATCATCAGGGCGTTGGGTGAACGCTACGACAGTGAAATCTCTCCCCGTGACCTGACATTGATCTTTGCGGCCGGCCAGGGAGACGGACAAGGGCGGGCGGCGAATCATCTGGCCAGACCGGGTATGGTTAAGCGGGTGATTGGCGGCCACTGGGGCTTGGTACCCGACCTGCAAAAGCTGGCCTTGAGCAATGAGATTGAGGCGTACAATCTGCCCCAGGGGGTGATTTCACACCTCCTGCGTGATACGGCAGCAGGTAAACCCGGGACACTGACAACAACCGGGCTGGGGACATTTGTCGATCCCCGGCTTGAAGGCGGCAAAATTAATGCGATAACCCGCGAAGATCTGGTGTCTGTGCTGGAGCTCAATGGCGAAGAATATCTGTTCTACCAGCGCCTGCCAGTGGATATGGCTATTTTGCGCGGTACAACGGCAGATGAAAACGGCAATATCACGATGGAAGATGAGTGTTTGGTTGTGGAAAACCTGGCTGCCGCACAGGCTGCCCGCAATCAGGGGGGCAAAGTGGTCGTGCAGGTCAAACGGGTGGTGCCGGCCGGTACACTCGATCCCCACAGCATCAAAATTCCGGGTATTTTTGTTGACGCTATTGTGCTTTGCAACGATGAAGCAGAACACATGCAGACTTTTGCCACCCGTTTCAATCCTGATTTTGTCGGGCGGGCCAGTTCAGGTGAGCCGCAATCAAGCTGGACGGACGGCGAGAGCGGGACAGATACATTGGATGCCAAAACCCTTATTGCCCGCCGCGCGGTGCAGGAGCTGACGCCTGGCGCTGTGCTGAATCTGGGAATTGGCGTACCGGAATACATTGCCATTGTTGCCGGCAAGCTGGGCATTCTTGATACCATGACCCTCACGGTCGAGCCCGGTGCTATCGGCGGCCTGCCGGCCAGCGGGCTGGATTTTGGAGCCAGCCGACATCCTCAGGCTATTATTACTCAGGATCAGATGTTCGATTTTTATGATGGCGGCGGGATCGATCAGGCCTTTCTCGGTCTGGCACAATGCTCTGCCCGCGGGGATATCAATGTGTCCCGCTTTGGCGATAAACTGCCGGGCTGCGGGGGGTTTATCAACATCAGCCAGCATGCAAAGTCTCTGTTCTTCTGTGGTACTTTTACAGCCGCTGGGTTAGAGATCGCCGTCAGGGACGGCGAGTTGCATATTCTGCAGGAAGGCCGCCAGAGTAAGTTTGTGGAGACAGCGGAACAAATTACGTTTTCCGCGACACGGGCCATCCAGACCGGACAACCGGTGCGCTATATTACTGAACGTGCTGTGTTCCGGCTTGAGCCGCAAGGTCTGGTACTGGAAGAAATTGCACCAGGCGTGGATCTTGAGCGTGATATTCTGGCGCATATGTCATTCTCTCCGGTGATTGATCCCGGCCTGAGGTTGATGTCAGCAGAGATATTCTCTCCTCAGTTTGGGCAGAAAACCGTGTGAATCGACGGCTGTGAATTTTAAGACTGTGAAGCGAGCTGTAAGACGAGATGCCAGTATTAGTGCAGCCGGGATTGCGCAGGCATTATTGAAGCTCACTCCCCTGGCCCTTGCCTGAAATGCGGGCCGGGAGGGCGTTCAAACCATAAGGAATGTGCTATGACTCAGTCACTGGTCGGGATTAATCCTCGCCAGCAACAATTAGATAAAATCGTGTTTTTTTGTTCCGTTATTCAGCATGGCTCGTTTCGCGAGGCCGCGGAAGTGTGGGGGATCTCAGCGGCGGCGGCAAGCCGGTGGGTAAAGGAGCTGGAAGGGCTGATGGCCGTCGAGCTGATCAAGCGCAGTACCCGCCAACTCGTACCCACGGATGCCGGAGAAATGCTCTATCGCCGTTTTTCTTCTCTGTTGCCGGAAATTGATACCATCTGCGCAGAAGTGGGCAGCATGGCTGATGAACAGCGGGGAATTATCAGTATCTCATCGACACCGCTGTACGCGAGCTATTATCTGCGTGAAATCATTGCGGAATACATGGAAATGCATCCCCAGGTGAACTTTCGGTTGTTTATTGAAGCAGGGGAAACAGATCCGTTACATGTGGATTTTATTATCCGGGCCAAAGCGACCAACCGGGAAACGGAAGAGAAAGACTCTTTGCTGATCCGCCGGTTGTTGCTCAGTGAGCCGTTATACGCCTGCGCGTCGCCAGGCTATCTGGCAAGGTGCGGCAGACCAATGGAACCGGAAGATTTAAGAGATCACCGCTGCCTGTATGCCAGTTCACTGGTTGGAGGCAATCGCTGGTATTTCCGTTTAAATGGTATTAACCGCGCTGTGGCTATCAGCGATGCGCTGGAATGTGATAACAGTGAGATACTGCGCGATATGGCAATCAGGGGGGCTGGTGTTGCCTATCTGCCGCATTCTGTGATTAAGAATGCTCTGGCATCAGGCGCATTAACTGTACTGCTGACTGATTATGTTGCCAGCCAGTTTGATATCAATCTGTATTTTCGCCCCAGGCATCCAATGCCTGCTCGCTGTCAGGCGTTTAAGGATTATCTGCTGCGCAGGACAGAAGAGATTGTTGCTCAGCAGGGGTGATGACTGTGTATCAGATCTAAAATCTGCCGCGGAAGTTTTTCAGCAGTATGGTTTCCAGATCATTCTTCGGCAGCGGGCGGAAAAAGTGAAAACCCTGAATGTAATCGCAGTTGAGATTAGACAGCAGGGCGGCCTGCTGGCGCGTTTCCACACCTTCAGCAACAACACTCATGTTCAGCGATTTACCCAGATTGATTATGTTTTCGATCAGGGTCAGTTGCTTGGGCACAGTTTCCAGATCTTTGATAAATGCCCGGTCGATTTTAAGCTCGTCCAGCGGGAATCGGGCCAGGTAAGACAAAGAGGAGTAACCGGTACCAAAATCGTCAATCGATAAGGCAAATCCCAGTTTCTTAATGGCGTTCAGCATTTGAATGGTGTGTTCGTTTTCACCCAGCATGGCACTTTCAGTCAGTTCAAAAGTGATATCATCCGGGTTGACACCGGTGGCTCGCTGCAAGTCTGAGACATACTGAATCAGGTTGGGATTGCCAAATTGCTGTGGGGACAGGTTGATTGCCACTCGGCCCTGAAGGATCCCCTGTCTTTTCCAGTATTTAACTGTGGTGAAGACCTCTCTCATCACAACCTGGCCAAGCTGTTCGATCAGGCCTGAGCGTTCAGCAACCGGAATAAACTGGGCCGGACTGATGTAACCCTCGATAGGGTGTTTCCAGCGAACCAGGGCTTCAGCGCCGTAAATGGAAAAATCCCTCGCACTGACTTTGGGCTGATACCAGACTTCCAGTCCTTTGTTCTGTAAGGCTTTCTGCAGTTCAATTTCCAGCCATAACCGCATCCTTGCTTCTTTGTTCATGGTCTCGTCGAAGGTGACCAGACGGTTACGCCCGCGATTCTTGGCTTCATACATAGCGGTATCGGCATGCTGCAGTAACAAGCGTGCATCATTGCCATTGCCAGGGTAGTTTACCATCCCAATGGAGCAGGCCAGATGCTTGCTGAAGTGCATCAGATCGAAAGGTTGGTTCACCAGGGCAATAATCTTTTTCGAGACTTGTTCGCCAATTTCAGCATGGATGGGATCGGGCAGCAGAATGCCGAATTCATCCCCTCCCAGATGGCCTATCACAGCGTTCTCAGGCAGCAGCTGACGCAGACGCTGGGAAATTTCCTGCAGTACCCGGTCGCCAATATGATGCCCCAGAGAATCGTTGATGTTTTTGAAATTATCTATGTCCAGATACAGCATGACTAACGGGGTCTGCCGGGTGATCATCTGTTCCAGACGACGGCTGAAGCCATGGCGGTTATACAAACCTGTCAGCGGGTCGGTATGGATCAGTTGTTCCACTTGTTCGGGCTGGACTTGTTGTGTCTGTGGCAGCCTCAGAACAACCAGGCTGGCGGGTGAGCCAACTACCAAGGTGTCTTTCAGGGTCAGCGTCAGGGCATTTTCAACCTGACACCGTTGACTGGTCAGGCAATGGTAGGCTTTACCGTTGCTCAGCCCGGCCAGTTGTTCCCCAAAAGGACGGTTGTTTCTGCTGTCTATTAATAGTTGCCCTAAATCTTCGCCTGTCATGTCATCTGGTGATGCAAACCCCAGCAGCTGAGCTGCCATCGGATTGGCGGACAGCACATGATTTCTTTCGATCAGCAGGCAGCCATCAGACATCAGCTGAGTGAGTTGGTTAAAGTGGTCTTCATGTTCAGCCACGGCATTGGCCAGGTGTAAGCGTTCAGAGGTATCAATCGCGTGCAGAGCCAGGCCGGTCACTTCACCGCTCTCATCGCGCAGGGGCGACACACTGAAATACAGGCTGGTATGATGCCTGTGTTCATCAAGAATCACGTCACCTTCCACGTATTCGCCGTTCAGGGCGCGTTCGTAGTATGGCTGCAGGGTACGGTAAAAGGTCTCACCGAGTATTTCGCTATCACGGCGTCCCACCAGTTCATCCCGGCTGAGGCCGCTGAGCTGGCAGTAGTGTTGATTGACCGCGACATAGTGGTGTTGCTTGTCCAGAATGGCGAACAGGAATGGGCTATTGCCTGTCAGTTGAAAAAACCAATTGTTGATGAATTCAGTCGGCATGGCGAAATTGTCTGTTACTGCTGACATCGCTCGGATGTCCCTTTCTGGGTAAGTCGTACCCGTAATATAACGTCAGAAAATGTCTGATTGTCAAAAATTCCTATTTTCATGAGAAAATTTTGATTTGAAATGTAAAAAAATGGATTTATTGACACCGGTTACAAAAAACTGGCCGGGTTAAACGGGGGGATACGTATCTAAAATAATGTTTTAAAAGCAGATTATTTCAGCGGTTAATGTTTGTAATTGTCTTGGTGAGAAGAAGAAAGCCCGGTGATTTTGTATGGCATTGCTTATTTATCTGCATGTCAGTGACAAAAAGGTGAATCCGCAAATTAGGGACTGGTGTGATTCCTGGCAGACGGGGGTGGGAACATCGGGGAAGCGATCATTGCTATGAATCTGCGCTTATATCCTTTTTCTGTCTCTGAGTTGTGTCTGGCGAGAAAGAGGTTGTTATCAGGCTAGCCTGGCCGCAAAATAGGGCCGGATAAATGTGGCAGATACCCGCTACATCCAATGACAGTCTGACGATTGTCTCTTCGAGGATAACTATGCTGATTCGAACTGAAGTGCCGGCGGACATTCTGACTATTGATGCCTTGCTGCGGCACACATTTGATACTGAAGCGGAAGCGGATTTGGTCATGACCCTGCGTGAAAATGGCCATATGACGTTATCGCTGGTGGCATGCAATGATGAAGGTGAAGTGGTTGGCCATATCTTTTTCAGTCCGGTGACTGTCAGCGGGCAGGACTTAGGCTGGCAAGGGCTGGCACCCTTGGTGGTCAAAACCGACTACCGCGGGCAGGGGATCGGCCAGACGCTGATGCGTGAAGGTGCAGAAATACTGGCAGAGCTGGGTTACCCTGTAGTGGTGGTGCTGGGGGATCACAGCTATTACCGTAAAGCCGGTTATGTGACGGCGGCGGAGCATGGCTTGCGCTGCACCTGGCCTGTGCCGGAAGAGGCTTTCATGGTTCAGGAACTGCTGCCATCCACCCTGAGTGGTCATCATGGTCTGGTTGAATACAGCGCCCCGTTTTCCGCGCTCCCGGCCTGACAGAACATCAAAAGTGGTAAACACATCATGCAACAAAGAGACATGCAGTTATTGCAGGAAATGGGACTGACCAACTGGCAAATCAGAAAACCTGAGTGTTTTCCTGAGTGGGCTCAGTCTGTGATAGATTTACCCGAAACCTGCCAATTGCTGTTTGTGACTGCAGATGAGATGGATGAACACGATGCCTGGTTGTTCGGCAACATTCTGCGCAGCATGAAGCTGACACCGGAGCAGGCATTAGCTCTGCCGCCCCACGCCTTGTCTGAGCTGGGTGAGCATCATCTGACCTGGTGCTGGTTTGCCGGTTGTCAGGGCGTTGAGCCATCCGATTGCCAGATTCTGCACTCGGCATCACTGCGGCAGATGCATGAAAATCCCGCCAGTAAGAAAGCATTGTGGCAGCAGATCTGTGCCTTCAATGATTGAATTCCTGCCGATGACAGAAGCGCAGCTTGATGAGGTGTGGGCTATTGAGCAACGTGCGCACCCGTTTCCCTGGACAGAAAGCCAGATCAGGGAAACGCCGTCCCGTATCGCCCTAAACCTGGTGATGCGGGTTGACGGTAAGGTTGCGGGTTACTGTTTTGGCCAGTCCGTGGCCGGTGAAGTAAGTCTGTTTAATATTGCTGTTGATCCTGTGTGGCAGGGACAGGGACTGGGGCGTCAGTTACTGGCGGCGTTTGTCGCTGCCGCCCGAGCGGAAGGCGGGCAGGAGATCTGGCTCGAAGTGCGGGCCAGTAACACAAAGGCCAGTCAATTGTATCTGGCCAATGGTTTCGAGCTGGTCAGTCGCCGGCCAGACTATTATCGGGCCGACAGCAGTGTCAGTGCTAACGGCCGAGAAGACGCGCTGATCATGAAGGCCAGGCTCTGACCTTACCGGGCCGCCGGCTCTTTGTGTTCAGACAGGGAGTCTGCCAGGTTGATAAACGCACTCAGATAATCGATGTCTAAATCCGTTTCCCTGACTCCCAGATGAATGTGCTTGTGAATACCCGTTTCGCCCAGACGAACAGCCACGACAGGCATTTTCTCTTCATACTCTTTGGCCAGCCATTTAGGTAGCGCCGCCACTCCGCGTCCGGCCGCCACCATCTGCAACATAATATCCGTCGTTTCAATCAGCTTATGTTTGCGGGGGCTGCATTTGGCCGGTGTTAAAAACTGGCTGTACACATCCAGCCGGCTTTGCTCTACCGGATAGGTAATCAGGGTTTTATCCAGCAGCATATCCGGCGCTATGTATTCCTCGGCAGCCAGCGGACTCTGCGCGCTGACCACCAGCACCTGCTCATAGTCAAACACAGGAATGTAACGGATACCGGGCCGGAGCAGGGGATCGGGCGTAACCAATACATCGATTTCATACCCGAACAGGGCGCCTAACCCGCCGAACTGGAACTTCTGTTTCACGTCAACATCCACATCTGGCCAGCCTTGCAGGTAGGGATGGACCACTTTGAGCAGCCACTGATAACAGGGATGGCATTCCATGCCAATCCGCAGCGTGCCCCGCTGGCCGGACGCGAATTGCTGCATCTGCACTTCAGCGTGTTCAAATTGCGGTAACACCCGTTCCGCCAGTCGCAGCAGATAAAAGCCCGCCTGGGTAAAGTGCAGGCTTCGGCCGGATTTGCTCCAGACTGGCGTACCAATCTGCTGCTCCAGTTTTTTCATGCTGTGGCTCAGCGCCGACTGGCTTAAATACAATGCCTCAGCGGCGGCTGTCAGCGAACCGAGCCGGTGTACCTCGCGCAATATCGCCAGATGGCTCCTTTCTATCATGGTAATCCCTGACTTATGATTAGAATTCATTGGTTGATGAAATAATGCCATTTTTATTCATCACAAGATAGCCATAAGATGTCTTCAATAACTTTGGAGGACGTATAGATGGCTAAAACACATAACTTAGGTTTTCCGCGCATCGGCGCTAACCGTGAACTGAAATTCGCACTGGAAAAGTACTGGAAAGGCGAAAGCAGCCAAAGCGAGCTGACAGAGCTGGCTGCGGGTTTGCGCCAGAAACACTGGCAGCAGCAGTCGGGTCTTGATCTGACCCCGATTGGCGACTTCTCTTTTTACGATCAGGTACTGGATACCAGCTTCACGCTCGGCCATATCCCGGCCCGTGTCGAAGGCCTGGCTGGTGACGAGTTGGACAACTACTTCCGTGTAGCCCGTGGCCGTTCGGCCAATGACAGCGGTTGTCAGTGTGTGCATGCCGGCGAGATGACCAAATGGTTTGATACCAACTACCACTATATCGTGCCAGAATTTACCGCCGATACCCGTTTTGAGCTCAACCCTGAGCGTCTGCTGGCGCAACTGACGGAAGCCAAAACACAGGGCGTCGCCGCGAAACCTGTGCTGATCGGCCCTGTGACCTACCTGTGGCTCGGTAAGGAAAAAGACAATTCGAACAAGCTGGATTTACTTGACCAGTTGCTGCCAGTGTACGAGCAGCTGCTGACGCTGCTGGCCGACAAGGGGGTCGAGTGGGTACAAATTGATGAGCCTATCCTGGTCACTGAACTCTCCGCTGAATGGCAGCAGGCACTGAGCAAAGCGTACCAGAGTTTAAACAAAGGGCTGGTGAAGCTTTTACTGGCAACGTACTTTGGTGAATTGAAAGAGAATCTGTCGCTGGCGGTGAATCTGCAGGTTCAGGGCCTACACCTTGATGCGGTGAGAGGCCGTAATGAAGTAGATACCGTTATTGCCGCTCTGCCGGCAGACAAAGTGCTGTCTCTGGGGGTCATTAACGGCCGTAATATCTGGAAGACAGATCTTAATGCCGTGCTGGACTGGCTGGAGCCTATTGCCCGCGATTTCGGTGAGCGTCTGTGGGTGGCACCTTCGTGTTCACTGTTACACGTGCCGGTTGATCTGAACAGCGAACAGAAACTCGATACCGAAATTCTGTCATGGCTGGCATTTGCCCTGCAGAAACTGGACGAGCTGGCCGTGCTGTCCCGTGCACTCAATGATGGCCGCGATTCTGTTTCTGCCGAGCTGGCAGCCAATCAGGCCGCTATCGACAGCCGCCGTCAGTCCAGCCGGGTGCATAATCCTGACGTGCAGGCCGCTGTTGCGGCGATTACCCCGCAGCTGGGACAGCGTCAGAGCCCGTATGCTGATCGTATCGCGAAGCAAACGGCGCACCTGAACCTGCCGGCGTTTCCGACTACCACTATAGGTTCGTTTCCTCAGACCGCTGACATCCGTCAGGCTCGCCTGAAATTCAAGAAAGGTGACCTTGATCAGGCAACCTATGTCAGCCAGATGAAGGAAGAGATTGCCCGCGCTGTGCGTGAGCAGGAAGCATTGGATCTGGATGTGCTGGTTCATGGCGAAGCGGAACGCAACGACATGGTGGAATATTTCGGTGAACAGCTGGACGGCTATGCCTTCAGCCAGTTCGGCTGGGTACAGTCTTACGGTTCGCGTTGTGTCAAGCCGCCCATCCTGTTTGGTGATATCAGCCGACCGGCAGCCATGACAGTGGCCTGGACCCAGTACGCACAATCACTGACCGAAAAGCCCATGAAAGGCATGCTGACCGGCCCTGTGACCATACTGAACTGGTCTTTTGTGCGCGATGATCAGCCTCGCTCTGTCTCTTGCTATCAGCTGGCACTGGCCATTCGTGCTGAAGTGCTAGATCTGGAACAAGCCGGGGTGAAAGTGATTCAGATTGATGAAGCGGCACTGCGTGAAGGTTTACCATTGCGTCGGTCTGAGTGGCAGGACTACCTGAACTGGGCCGTGGAATCCTTCCGTATCACGGCAAATGGGGTGGCCGATGAGACACAGATCCATACCCATATGTGTTATTCCGAATTTAACGACATTATTGCCTCAATTGCCGACATGGATGCCGACGTGATCACCATAGAAACCTCGCGCTCTGATATGGAGTTGCTGGATGCCTTTGATAACTTCAAATATCCGAACGAAATTGGCCCGGGTGTTTATGATATTCACTCGCCGAATATTCCGACTGAAGCACAAATGGTGAAGCTGATGCAGCAAGCCGCAAAGCGTATCCCGGCCGAACGCCTGTGGGTAAACCCGGACTGTGGCCTGAAAACCCGCCAGTGGGCAGAAGTGGTGCCAGCACTGCAAAACATGGTGGCGGCAGCGAAACGTTTGCGGGCTAATTAACCGTTAGATATACATACTGTTTAAAAGCAGTCTTGTCATGACAAGACTGCTTTTTTTTGTCATGAATTATCACCATCAAAGGCGGTGGTAACACTATTGCGGTGAAGATTGTTTTTCTAAGAGCTAATTATTGAGTTAATTGTAATTATCTGAGTGTCTTTCAGATGTAAAAATGAAAATCTCAAGATACAGGGTGGCATTCTTCCATTGATAGTCAGGCTGAATTCATCAAGTGACAGTGCCTGGAAACAAAGTGAAACATAATAAAAAAATATCTATTTGATAATCGTATTACTCTGTTGTAGAAGTTTGTGCTTTATATAACTTGTTTGGAAAGGGAAATGGATAAAAATACAGGATTCATCAACTGGTGGTTATCTGTAAACGCTGCATTTTCGTCTTGTACTACTAACAATGAAGTTATTAAAAAAGTCTCACTTGAAGTCAATAAACTTGGCTTTGATAACTTTGCATACGGTAAAAAACAAGCTGTGCCTTTTTCACGCTCAAAAGTGTGTATATATGGCACATACCCAGAGGCGTGGTTGAAGCGATATCAGGATAAACACTATTGTCAGCAAGATCCCTCGATTGCAAGCAGAGCCAGTGATCAGCAGTTTGTCATCTGGCAGGATGACCACAATATTAAGACACATTTTATCTTCAAAGAAGCCAGTGAATGGGGGATCAATATTGGTGCGACATTGACATTGCGTAGTATGGATCACTCGCTGTGTATGCTGGGGGTTTCAAGAAGTGATGTGCTTATCAACAGTGATGACAAACTGATGTTAAAGCTCAAAATGCGCTGTCTTATTGAGTTGATTGAAGAGAACAGTGTAGAAGAAAAATCTGATTCCTTATGTCAAAATGAAATTAACCTAAACAATCGTGAAGAAGAAATTTTGCGCTGGATTGCTGATGGAAAATGCTCAAGTGCGATCTCTGATATTTTGGGTATTTCAGAAAATACAGTCAATTACCATATAAAAAACATCCAGAAAAAATTTGGCTCGACCAATCGTACATTGGCAGCTGCTTACTCCGCGGCGTTAGGTATTATTTAACCTGTTATCACCATTTTTGGTAGTTGCTTGTTGATTTGAGGGCTCTATAGTATGGATGAATAGCTTAAAGAGATTGGCTTTTGATAGGGGCGGTCAAAGCATGTATCGGTTGGTATGTACACAATTTTTGAATTTCGATAAAAATGAATTAGATGATCTAGGGCGTTTTCGACATGATGTTTTTATTAAGCAACTCAAGTGGGACCTTAATCTTACCTCTTTAGAAGAGGGTATTGAAGCTGATGAATTTGACACAGAGTCTGCACGCTATGTCATTGCTTATAATGAAAACGATAAAATTGTAGGGTGTGCCAGGCTTATTCCTACTTATTCTCCTTATTTACTCTCAGATGTATTTCCTTATTTATGTGAAAATGAACTCCCAAGAGATATAGCTACTTGGGAGATATCACGCTATGCGGCATATGGGCATGAACTGGAATCCCTTCCTTTTGATATTTTTAAATTTTCGATGCAACTTGCAGGAATGCATGGTGTTAAGCAATTGGTCGCGGTGACGACAGTCGCGATAGAACGCTATTTTTTGAGAAGAGGGGTAACACTTAGCCGAATGGGTAAGGTGAATAAAAAAGGAAAAGACAAACTTATTGCCTTATCTTTTCCAGTCGAACAATTTGATGATGATAAACTTTTAAATATTATTAAAACTGAGGGCAGTTTGTTTTTCTATCGCTCGCTACCTGAATCAGAACATTTTCTCCTTTCATAATTATTAGCGACTGACTGAATATAAGATTCAGAAGAATAATTACATACGTTCTATTAAATAGACTTTATATTAATAAGGTAATAAATGATGAATTATGATGCCATTGTTGTTGGCGCTGGTGCTATTGGTGGTTCCATCGCATTTGAATTAGCTTCTCGCGGTTTAAAAGTTGTCAGGGTCGGTGAAACAAAACGTGCCAATGCAGCATCTAAGGCTGCGGGCGCCATGAACGGTTGTTTTGGTGAAATTACGAGTGGGTTAATCAATAGTGATTATGGCCGACTCAAAGTCGATATGGATATTAAGGCAAAAAATGAATGGGAAAACTGGTCTGCAAGATTATCAGAGGCGTCTGGAATTCATGATGATCTGCTAATAGCGAAAGGCACACATGTTATTTTAAACTCAGCCGGTATGGCTGAGGTGGATACAGTTAATTATGACACCATTGAAGCAACGCTACAGCATTACAACGAACCTTATGAGACAGTTTCGGCCTCTAACCTACCCTGGATTAAAGCCAATGACTTAGTTCGTCCGATGCAAGCGTTATATATTCCTGAAGAAAATGCCGTGAATTCACATCTTCTGCTGGAAAAACTGGATGCTGCCTTTCTGGGAAAAGGCGGAGAAATTATCAATGACAATGCAGTCGAAATATTAACGGAAGCAGATGTAGCAACTGGCGTTAAATTAACGGATGGTACTTTGATTTCGGCAGACAATGTTGTGATTGCTGCCGGCGTACATTCGCTGGATTTGCTTGATACTTATCCGGAAGTCAAAAAACGTATCCCTCCTATGTTTGCTGGATACGGTGTTTCTATTTTGGCGAGGTTAAAACCCGGGCACCAAGTACCTGACAGTGTAATCAGAACGCCAAACCGAGCCTTTGCCTGTGGCTTGCATTGTGTCCCCAGAGAGAAAGATCTGCTTTATATCGGGGCGACAAATATTTTGGCAGAGTCACCAAGAAAAAACGCATTAATATCCGATGTACAGTTTTTGCTGGGCTGTGCTTTGGACCAGTTGCATCTAGATCTGAATGACGCTGAAGTAGAAGCTATCCAAGTCGGGAACCGACCTATTCCTGCCGACGGCTATCCGTTAATTGGGCAATGTCATTTCAAAGGATTGTGGTTAGCGACAGGAACCTACCGAGACGGGTTGCACCAGTCGCCATTATTGGCTGCATATATGGCGGATAAAATTCAGGGCCTCAGCCCAGAAATTAATCTGGACGTATTCTCGCCCATTCGCAAGCCATTGCCTGGGTTATCTCGTGAAGAAACCGTGAAAGAAACGGTAAAACAGATGTTTGCCACCGGTTATGAATTCCGCTGGGACATTAAACCCTACTGGTTACCGTTACTCGACAAAGGTATGACGGGTTTTTACGCTGATCTTATTGAAAGCCTTCACCCAAGCTATACACCCCCACCAGAGCTGGTTGCTTTCTCCTATCTTTATCGGTCTATGTATGATCGTCTGGCTGAGTATTATGAGGCTTGGTCATGAAGCTGGCGCACCTTGAACAGGCATTTCAGCTTGAGCTCCAGAGCCTGATAGCATCGGGCGTCTGGGATCCCTATGGGGATTTTCAAGCGATAGCACAGAAATATATCTCAGCTGATGAGGTGCTGTCTGAATCTGATGCCGTTGGCTTTCGCGCCGACCTGAAGGAAAGAGCCAATCGCATCCCGTTGGGTCATATCCTTGGATATAGTGACTTTATTGACAGCCGATTTGTTGTTGGAACCGGGGTCTTTGTGCCGCGTCAGCAGAGCGCGATGCTGCTTGAATGGTTAAAAACACGACTTCCTATTGAGTCTGAGGCGGTTATTTACGACTTGTGTTCGGGGACGGGGGCTATCGGTATATCAGCTTGGCGGCAATACCGGAGATCTACGATTTATTGTTTGGAAAATGATGAAACCGCGTATCAGTATCTGTGCCGTAATATTCATCGTCTTGCGGATGAAGGCAAGGTTGTTGCACTGAAAAAAGACATTACTGACCTCACATTTTTTAAGGATAAGCGCCAAAGTGTGGATGTTGTGATATCGAATCCTCCTTATGTGCCTGAATCTGAAAGCTTATTGCCTGAGTGGGAAAAATATCATCCGGAAAATGCTATCTACTCAGGCCAGGATGGCAGCGAAATCATCGACGCCTCATTACGTCTGGCTGAGATTGTACTTAAACCTGGCGGTACTGTGATTGTCGAGCACGGGGAATCACAAATCTCGATGGTGCAAGATTTGTTCTCTCGATATCAGTTTGAGTCTGTGTTCGCTCATACTGATCCTCTTTTTTCTGATCAGACTGGGCCAGCAGTCATGACAGTAGGTACAAGAAAATGACGAGTGTTGATAAAGAAACATTGCATGACAGTAATTGGATGTCTATCCGCAGTACTCGCACAACGGATGCTTTTGAACAGGCTTCCGGCGAGGGGTTAACCTCTTTTATTGTGACAGAGCGTTGTGGTAAGCAAGTTATTCTGGATGATGGCAAGTTATACACCGAATTCATTTCTTGCTCATATTTAGGCTTAGAATCCCATCCATTATTAATTGAGGCAGCCTACCAGGCACTTCATCATGTTGGTATTCATTTGTCGGCCAGCCGAAGTGCTATGAGTCCGGTGTACTTGCCACAACTGGAGAGCCTGTTGCAAGAAATCTATCAGGGTAACTCAGTTACTGTTTTTACATCGACAAGTAATGCACATTTAGGTGTTTTGCCCTTATTGGGTAGTGGCAATATGCATCTTTATCCGACTAAATCCGCCGTTCGCTGGCTGGTCGATAAAACGGCACATGCATCTATGCAGGTATTGCGTGGGTTACTTGGTCAGTTCGGTCAGGTCGTACGTGTTGATACTAACGATACTGAATCGTTAACGAAAACATTAAAGCAATGTCAGCTTGAACGGGTAACACCTATATTGCTTATTGATGGTGTCGGTTCAATGTCAGGATTACTGCCAGTCAGAGCGTTATCTGAATTGCTCAGTCAATACGAAGGATATTTATATGTCGATGATGCACACGGTATTTCTATTTCAGGGAAATACGGTGCAGGTTATGCGTATGAGAATCTTGAACATCGATTACCTGATAATACATTAATTGCCGGGTCATTGAGTAAGGCGTTTGGTGGTGCGGGTGGTTTCATTGTCTTACGTAAAGACTATAATAATGAACAGCTTAAGGCATTAGCAAACCCGCTTGTGTTTGGTCATACTGTCCCTGTCCCGCTTCAGGCGGCGAATGTGGCAGCCGCGAAGATCCATCTTTCTTCTGAAATCGATGAATTACAAACGGCTTTATGGAAAAACATCGACAAATTCGATGAGAAAGTGGAAAGCATAATGATGAACGCTGGACAGAGAGCCCCCATCAGAGGCGCTTACTTTGCAAGTGAACAGCAAGGTTTATCAGCCGCGGCAACATTGCGGGAATCAGGGTTAATTATGTTTCCTGTTTTTTATCCTATCGTGGAAACCAATAAAGCAATGTTGCGCTTTGCCATTTCTGCAAATCATAGTCAAGAGCAGATTGATTATCTGGCCACGAAGCTAAATGCCCTTTCTGGGTGATTTTATATTAAAGCCCTGGAATAACAGCCAACTTGAAATGAAGCACCAATGAAATATTGGTGTGTTGGCTGCTATGCGCTCTTTATTTGAAATTTAATTCGAAGGTGATGGCATGGTTGCTAATAAGCAGATAAATGATGCAGTTGTGGTTCGCGAGTTAAAACCCTACAGAGATAAACTGGATGAAATCAACGAACAGATTGTTGCGTTGCTGGCAAGCCGTATGGAAATTTGCCGGACAATTGCGAATGTTAAATCACGAGAAAACATTCCAATGATGCAAAAGGGCAGAGTTGAATTTACGTTGAATAAAATGAAAGCACTCTCAGTGAATTATCGATTAAATCCGTCTTACATAGGGGATATTTTCGAACGTATTATTCATGAAACGTGTGAAGAGGAACTTGTCATAATCAAAGCCTTGTCAGAAGATAAAGAGAAGTGAACCATGAATATTCTGATCATTGATAACTACGATTCCTTTACAAATAACATTTCTCAGTATGTTTTCGAACTGACAGGGATCATGCCGACGGTAGTGCCGAACTCGGTATCATACGATTCATTAAATATTGATTCATTCTCTGGTGTGATTCTGTCACCGGGTCCTGGACATCCTTGCTGTGACGAAGATTTTGGCGTATGCGGTGAAATCATTGATAAATGCTGTATTCCAATTTTGGGTATTTGTTTGGGACATCAAGGGATTAACGCCCGATTTGGCGGCAAGGTCTCTCATGCGCCATCACCGGTTCATGGCTATAAAAGCCAGATTTCTCATAATGGTGACGGCTTATTTTCTGGCATCCCCCAGTCGTTCAATGTTGTGCGCTATCACTCTTTGATATGTACTGAGGTTCCTGAATGTCTTGACGTTACGGCCCGCACCGCGGACGGGTTGATTATGGGACTTGCGCATCGCGAAAAACCGATATGGGGCGTTCAGTTCCATCCGGAATCGATCGAATCAGAGTATGGACATACTCTGATTGGTAATTTCATTAATATGATCAATCGCGGTGAACGGGATGGCAGTGACTCTGGCACAGACAATGAAATACAGCGCGTTATTAAAGAAGCGGCGGGCACATTCTCATTGAAAGTCAATTATGAGCCCCTGAAGATGACGATGAATGCCGCTGACATTTTTTCGCGTTATTTTTCGGGCAAAACATCCGCCTTTTGGCTCGACAGTGAAATGGCGGATGCGCGGTCTGCCAGGTATTCGCTAATGGGCAGCGGACAACCCAATGAAGCCATAGTATTTCGCTATGAGGTCAGTTCACGCACTTTACATCTGAGTGGCCCATGCGGGGAAAGTTATATTCAAGGTGATTACTTTGAGTTGATGGATCGCATTGTGGCTTTTTTGAAGCCGGATTCAGAAACTGAGGCACTGATACCTTATGGCTGCGGACTGGTCGGTTATTTGGGCTATGAACTGAAAGCTTTGATGGGGAGTAACAATAAACACCGTTCTTCCACGCCCGATGCGTTGTTTTTTTTACCTCAGAATTTAGTGGTTTTTGATCATCAAGCGCAAACTGCTTACCTCTGTCATTTATGGGGGGAGCCAATGACGTTTTCTCCACAAGCCGGACAACAGATCCGTACGGAAGGTGCGTCATTGTTTCAGCCCGGGCCAGTGCCTGAACAGTCGCTGGAACTGGAAGACAGTGCAGAAATGTATATCGATAAAATTCATCGTTGTCTCAAAGAGATCCGGGACGGTGAATCATATGAAATCTGCCTGACTAACCGGGCGCGCCTGCCATTTAATGAAGACGCGCTTTCCGCCTATATGAAGATGCGTTTGGCAAGCCCAGTGCCTTATGGGGCTTATATGAAAACGCCTGATTTTGCGATCTTAAGCGCTTCACCAGAAACGTTTTTGCACATTGATTCAAATCGTACAGTGAGATCCAAACCGATTAAAGGTACCCGTCCCAGAGGAAAGACCGCAGCCCAGGATGAGGCCTTGAAGCATGAACTGGCTTGCTCTGAAAAGGATAGGGCAGAAAATCTGATGATCATTGATTTGGTCAGGCATGATCTGAATAGTATCTGTACACCAGGGACGGTACATGTACCAAAAGCTTTTGATATTGAAACCTACAGCTCGGTCCACCAACTGGTCTCGACGATTGAAGGGCAACTCCAACCCAATCTTGGGACGTTTAGTGCAATTAAAGCGTGTTTTCCCGGCGGATCAATGACTGGGGCACCGAAGCGGCGCACGATGGATATCATCGATGATCTGGAATCTTCTGCGCGGGGAATCTACGCCGGAAGTCTGGGCTGGGTTGGGATGGATGGATGCGCGAATTTGAGCATTGTTATTCGGACCGCAGTGATCAAAGAGGGTGTCGCAGAATTTGGCATTGGCGGGGCAATAGTGTCCGCTTCCTGTCCCCTTGAAGAAATGGATGAAACCTTAGTGAAAGCCAGTGTGCCGTTTTATTCCTTAACAGCAAGCATGGAGACAAAACATTGAGTCAATATGTAATATTTGGTGGTGCGGGTGTCGTTGGACAATTCATGGCAAGATTGCTTGAGTCTGAAGGCTACTCAGTTACCGTTGCCGATCAAGTTGCGCCTTCATACAAGGTGGATCATGTGATCTGTGATGTGCGCTATCTTGATCACGCCCTGACAGAAAAAATAAAGGTGGCTTCGGGTGTGGTATTTGCTCTGCCTGAATCGGCAGCCGCGGCCTCTTTGGTTACTTACGCCCCTTTGTTGACCTCAGTGGATCTTGTCGTTAATACCTGCTCGGTACAGGTGCCATTCCATCAGATCGCGGCAGATTGCCTGCCGTCTGTCAGTGTTGTCGGGGTGAATCCTATGTTTTCCCCTAAACTGGCTTGCCACGGACGTCCGGTTGTCGTTTGCGAACAGGTTCAGAGCCAGGCCGGAGCCATGATGTCGGCCCTGCTGGCCAGACAGGGAATGCATGTCTCGCAAATGAACCCAAGCATTCATGATAACAATATGGCGCTTTGTCAGGCGTTGCCACATGCCGCGATTCTGTCCTTCCTGACGGCGTTAGTTAGCGAAGACTGTGATATCAAGGTTATCTACCAAATTGCCCCGCCGCCCATGAAAACATTATTGAGCCTGGCTGCCCGGATCCTCGCCAATGAGCCTGAAACCTACTGGGATATTCAAGCCTGTAACCAGGTGGCTGGTCAGCAGCGCGAGAAGCTGATGGCTTCACTCTCAGTATTAAATGCTCAGGTAGACACGAATGATTATTTGGCTTTTGCCTCTCAGTTGGCTGATTCCAAACAGTATTTAAAGGACATACTGCCTCAATCTGAGAAAGATGCTGAGTGTATATTTCAGACTTTAATGACTCTTAACACGGGAGGAAAAGATGAGCACAGCTGCTAATCCACTGGTTGCTATTTTGAAAGATCGCTCAAAAGCTCTGGCGCTGTGCGTCATTATGCTGCCAGTACTTTTGGTGACTATCGATAACACTATTCTGAACTTTTCATTACCGCGCATTGCGTCTGCATTGAGCCCTTCCGCAGCTCAGCAATTGTGGATTATTGATGCTTATTCTATTGTCCTGGCCGGACTGCTCGTCACTATGGGGGGAGCCGGTGATCGACTCGGCCACAGGAAAATGCTGTTTATCGGTTGTAGTGGTTTTGCCGCTGTGTCTCTGATTGTCGTGTTTTCTCAGCAGGCCTGGCATCTTATTGCTGGCCGAGCGGTACTGGGTTTCTTCGGGGCGATGATTTTACCTGCTACCTTGGCTTTGATTCGTTCGGCGTTTGAAGACAGGGAAGAAAGGCGCATCGCGGTGGCCGTTTGGGCAACGTGTCTGACAATAGGCTCGGCACTGGGTCCTCTGGTGGGTGGTGTGTTGCTGCAGTATTACGATTGGCAATCTGTATTTTTAGTCGCGTTGCCATTTTTAGCCCCCGTCATCCTTTTTGCACCTTTCTGTCTTCCTGAATCGGAGAAGCAGCCTGCATTTAGCATCGACTACTGGAGCATTACTTTAAGCCTGGTGGCAATGGTGAGCCTGATGTTTGCGCTCAAACATGGTGCAACGGAAGGCATTGATGCATGGGCTATTTCGACCTTTATCTGCGGTCTGGTGTTTGGTGTTCTGTTTGTACGTCGGCAATTGGTATTAAAAGATCCGTTACTGGATCTCAAGCTGTTCACCATCCCGGCATTTTCAGTGTCGATTGCAGTGAACCTGGTCAGCCTTGGGCTGCTTATAGGTTTTATTTACCTCGCCACCCAGTTGATGCAAATTGTACTAGGCAGTTCCCCGTTAGTGGCCAGCCTGAATTTGGTTCCGGGACAGGTATTAGCGATTGTCGCGGGGATGGCTGTTGTGCCTGTTGTACAGCGTATCGCACCTAACCGAGTGATTGCGTTTTGTCTGGTGTTAGCTGGCGTAGCGTTTATGATTTTTGCTCTGTTTGATATTTCGATGCTGATCATTGCAGTTGCATTTGCACTTCTGAATATTGGTGTGGCGGCGATTACGACTGTCACCAATGATCTGGTTTTGTCTTCGGTTCCGGCAGACAGCGCTGGCAGTGCCTCTTCCGTGAGTGAAACTGCCTATGAAGCTGGTGTGGTGTTAGGTACTACACTGATTGGTGGTGCGGTTGCCTGGCTATATCGTGCTCATTTTGTCGCACCTGCAGGTATTGATGTGTCTGTGGCTATGCAGGCAGAAGAAACATTACCCGGAGCGTATGCAGTGAGCCAGACGCTGAGTGGTGAGTGGGCGGATTCTCTGCTCGAATCTGCATCAATTGCTTTTACGCAAAGTGTACAGCTGACCAGCCTGGGTGTTGCGGCGACTGTTCTGGCAGTGGTGTTGATTGTGCTTAAATACCTTAAGTTACCGAGCTCTGAGAGCGCCGATTTGGCAACTGGGATGCAAGACTGAGAACACAAACGCGGCCCTTTAAAAGGGCCGTTTTTTGTTTTGAATGACTTATTCAGCAACGCTGACGGTTTCGACACTATAGTGTATCGGTAGATGAAATTTTAAGGAGTGGTGATATGCCGCTGACACAACTGGATAGTCGTACAGCATTGATTGTGGTTGATCTGCAAAAAGGCATAGTGGGACTGCCTCTGGCGCATGATGCGGGGGGTGTTGTAAAACAGGCTGCAAGATTGGCAGAGGCGTTTCGGCATCATCAATTACCGGTAGTTCTGGTGAATGTGACAGGCGGCGCCCCCGGACGCACAGAGCAGCCCCGTGCCGGAGGGTCGCCTGCCAGTGACTGGGCAGAGCTGGTACCGGCATTGACGCCGATAGCAAGTGATATCTGTATCACCAAGCGCAACTGGGGAGCGTTCAGCCAGACTGGCCTGGAAGAGACACTCAGCGCCTTGTCGGTAACCCAGGTTGTGGTGGTCGGTATCGCGACCAGTATCGGTGTGGAATCAACCGCTCGTCAGGCGTATGAGCTCGGGCTGAATGTCTCTTTGTGTACCGATGCCATGACAGATGTGAATGTGTATGCCCACCATAACTCGCTGGAACGTATTTTCCCCCGTCTGGGCGAGACAGGAACAAGCGAGGAACTGCTGGCCTTGCTGGATAAACGTTAGCGCATCCAATCAGTTGGGCGCGGGCCAGACAGTCCTATGCTATTTGACCGCTTTAGATGGCGTGGGTGCTCAGTCCTGCAAGGCGATGCCAGTAACCGTTACAGTGGATGGGATCCGTCACAGAATCGCTGGTTCCTGTTAATTCGGCATGTTTGAATGCACTGAGCGTTGTCAGAGAATCCTCTGCCATCGGGCTGATGCGCACGACATCAACCAACCCGGCCATGCTGGCGAGATCTTTGATCAGGTTATAACAGTAGCCGGATTGCGTCTGAATACCATTCAGGGTGAACAGTCGCTGGCCTTCCTGACTGTTTGCAGCCAAGCCTTGCGGGTAATGGATGCAGCAGGTCTGGCAGTCGTCTTTGGCTTTGCCTTCTGCTCTGGCTGTAAAGCAACGGGCGGAATAGGCCAACGGCAGATAGCCATAACTGAACACTTCGGTTTCAAACCGGTGACGAATCCCCATTGCAGCACAATCGTTCAGAATGTTATTCAGCCAGTCCCGTGACAGCTCTACCGGCATGCACCAGCGTGTCATGCCTTGTCTGACAAAAAGCTGTAAGGTTTGCGCGTTATAACAATTGACCGCCGGGCCAACCACAAAGGGGACATTTTGCTGATGGGCGAGATAAATGGCGGAGACATCATTCGCTTCGATACTGAATTCACCATTCGCAATGTATTTCTTCATGACATTGATTTCACTGGGTGCCTCCAGTAAAGCTTGGGTGGAAAGTACCACCTCTTTGCCTGCGGCTGCCAGTTCCCGCGCCAGTGATATCCAGTCGGCGGGCTTCATCAGCCGTCGTTTCGCACATACGGTTTCGCCCAGATACACAATATCGGCGTCACTGCTCCGGGCGGCATGATAGAAAGATTCGACATCCGTTGTAGACCAGAAGTAGAGCAGCGGCCCTAATGAATATTTCATGTTTCTCTCCTGTTATTGCCACTGTCGCTGGTAAGCGCCCAGTGTGGTTTGCGACCCTTCCGACAGGCGACTGAGCGTGTCGTCCCATTGCTGCTGAACCTGATAGGCACCGGGATTGGCCCGGTAACTGTCGATAGCCTGCCGCCAGGTTCGGGTGACTTGCTCTACATAAGCCTGGCTGCGTTGTCTGCCTTCAATTTTGACCGAGGCTACGCCTGTTCTGAACAGCTCAGGAAGCAAACTGAGGGTATTGAGGCTGGTCGGTGCTTCCAGAACATGTCCCCGTTGAGCCAGTCCGTTAACTTGTGTATCAAATCGCCCTTTGCATAAGGTGGGATAGCCGGCTTTTTCACCCTGACTGTAACGATCAATCAAAATACCGTTCAGGCGCGATTCCAGTCCGTCCCCGGTTTCCTGCCATCGGACGAATCTGGCCGGCGAGCAGGCCCCGGCTGTGTTGGGCGACTCACCGGTCAGATAAGAAGATAAATAACACCGGCCTTCAGCCATGATGCACAAACTGCCAAAAGCAAAGACTTCAAGCTCGACCTGGCTATTGCGGGCAAGCTGCTTTACCTGGTGAATGGACAGCACACGGGGCAGGACGACTCGCTTTACGTTGAAGTGAGCACGGTAAAACGCAATGGCTTCTGTATTGGTCGCCGATGCCTGAACCGACAGGTGCAGCTCCAGCTCAGGATAGTGGCGGGCGGCATAATCCAGGATCGCGATATCAGCCACAATCAGGGCATCAACGCCCAGTGCGGCGGCTTTGTCGACAGCCTGCTGCCAGCGGCCGAATCCGTCAGGATGGGCAAAGGTATTGAGGGCAACATGCAGTTTTCGGTTGTGCTGGCGGACATAGTCTGCGGCTTGTTCGAGTCGTCGGCCGTCAAAATTCAGGCCGGTAAAATGACGGGCATTGGTGTCATCTTTAAAGCCGATGTAGACCGCATCGGCGCCATTATCGATGGCTGTCTTGAGTGCGGGCAAATTGCCCGCCGGGCAGAGCAGTTCCATACCCGGGCTCCTTAGGTGTCGAAAGAATGGCTGACATCTTAAAAAGCTGGCGGGAGACGATCTTGATATCACGCAGGTTTTTTCTTGTTTTTAAACGCTATACCCCTTTTGGGGGAACTGCGCTTGTCCGGATTATTGATGTATCGCAGTAAGCGCCGTCTTGATTTCCCGTAAGCTGATGCCATCACAATGATTGAAGAGGGATTCACAGTGCACTTGCAGATCTTGCCGGGCTTACCTGAACTGGCACCGCAGTTGTTGAAATACCATTGCAGGCTGACACCGTTTTTTGTTCATAAAGGACTGATAGAGCAGGCGTTGGCTGTGGTGTTCAAAGAGGCGTTATCCGACGGTGAGCTGGATTTTCTGGCTGACAGGACGGTGACGATCACGATAGTGGATCTGGATTGGGCGTTCACCCTGACACTGAATAGCGAAAGGCTGGTGGTCTTACCCTCGGTGCCTGCACCGAATGCGGTGATGAAAGCCAGCAGCCAGGATTTGTTACGTATAGCCGCCCGTAAGGTGGATCCCGATACGCTTTTCTTCCAGCGCCGATTAATGATGACGGGAGATACTGAGCTCGGTCTGGCGGTAAAAAATCTGCTGGACAGCCTTGAGCCGGACCGTTGGCCTAAGTCGTTACACTGGTTGCTGACCAAAGCGGCGGTACTGTACGGCACTACATAGCTTGTCATACAAATTTCACAGTGGCTGTTTATGCTGCTTGCAGCAAAGGGATGCGGGTATGAGCAGGCATGGATGCAGTAAAACGGCAAACCCGGCTATTCACGGCTCAATGGGTGAGAAAATGTCACTCGCTCATTGATCCGCAATGGCGGGGAAAAGGGGGCTATTGGGGGGCACGCTCAGCAGTGGTGCTGGCTGTGTGCTTGCTGTTGGTCTGGACTCTCAGTCCGGCGGCGCCGGTAGTGACGATTTCAGCATACAATCAGGTGTCTTGCCGCGATATCGGTGCTGCTCAGGGGCAGACGAGTGCTGCCGTCCCGCTGCGCGTGTTCACGCCTGTGCACCAATTATCCCTGCCTATCCTGAAAGCATTGTGCGCCCAGCCTGCGATTATGAGCCATTACAGTGATGTCAGTGTGTTCTGGCAATCGCGCAGTGAGTTCGTTCCGGCACACATTTACAGTCAGTTTTATGATGTGATGTGGGGGCGGGATTACGTACTGAACGGCATGAGCCCAAGTTATCTGGACTATTATCAGCCCCTGCTGACGTTGCCTGGATATGATGTCTACTGGTATGCCACGGCAGCCGGTTTTCAGGGCAATAACCCTGACTTTGAGCATCTTAATGTAGGCCTGCTGGATGATCCCTTTAGTCTGTCCGGCTATCAGTTACCTATGAATCAGCTCAATAGCATGCAAATCGCGGCTGACGACAGGCAGATCCGGTTTTATCCCTCGCGGGACGCTCTGGAGCAGGCACTGTTGAGTGGCGAGGTGGATGTTGTTGCGGATACGAGTTTCAGCGCTCTGTCCCGCTCTCCGGCTGTGCAGTCAACAGTGTTGATTGCCGCTCAGGTTTCCTCCGGGGCTTGGTACGTCAGCTCCCGGGTCTCTTCATCTCAAACGTTACTGGCCATTCAAAAGACCTTATCGTCTTTACGATAAGGCGCAGCTCGGATTGTTCACCATGACATTAACGCGTTACTCCCCCTTATTGTGGCTGTCGCTGCTTTATGCTCTGACCCTACTGGCTGGCTCTTCATTCGGGCGCTATCTAGAGTACCTGAGCGTGATTGCAGAGCGTGTCGAGCCTGTCATGGCAACCGCCTGGCAGGACAGTGCAGACTACCAGCTGGTGCCTGCGCTGGAACAGCTTCTGGGCCAGCGTTTAGCGCGGGAGCTCGACGGCGTGCAGGGAAATCCGCTCTTATCTTTGCTCCAGCAGTGCCACAGTCATCTTTATCATTTTGGCCAACAGGGAGAGCCCGCGTCGGTCGGCCACAGCCACTGGTTGCCATGGTCTATGAGCTGGTGGCATGGCTCACCGGACGCACCGCAAACCTGGTTACAGATAGACTGCAGCATACAGCCGCTGCCCTGGATGAGTTTCAGTCTGTTGCTGACGTTAGTCACAGCGCTGGGCTGGCAGGTGATCGGCAAACCGATCAAAGACGAAGATCAACATCTGATCACGCTGTTTTTGCGGCAAGAGGCTGTATGGCTTCATCAGGACAGGGTGCCAAGGCGGTCGAAAATCAGGGCCGGTGTTCTGTGTTTTCGCGACATGCATCCGGATCTACCGATCAATACCCGCCTGCTCCATATACTGATTGAAACGAACCGAGCGAGGTTTAGCTCCGAGCAGCAATATGTGGTGTCTTTGCTGACGCGAGCCAGTCAGCCTCCTGAGCTGCATTTTGATGTAACCGGCGGCAAAGTGCAGGTGTTCTTTGCCGGCATACCTGTTGCTTTATCGGTCACCCCGGCGCTGTACTTATTATGGTATGCCCTGAAACGTAAAGAACTGAAGGCTGAAGGTTGGGTGAAAAACCCGCCGTCCAATAAACCCGACAGGGATTCAGCACACTCCTTGCTGGCGCTGATGCATGAGTACGGCGGGCATGGCCGGGCCATTCGTGAGCTGGAACAGGCCGGACTGAAAGCCAAATCGCTGGATCAGAATCGCAGCAAAATCAAAGAAGCACTGTCAGCTATGGCTGGTGAGGAGGCGACGGAAGCGTATCTGTTTGAGAGCCGGAAACGGGAGGACATTCCTCAGGCCGAATACCGTTTGAAGATATCTCCAGAAAAAATCACCATTGCCAGGTGATATCTTAATAGACTGAAAAATAAGTGTTTTATTTTTTGGATATCTCTGATTTCGTTGTGGTCCGCCGTGTCACAGAGTCGTCATGGTTTTTCGCAAAAGTAAGCGCACCCTCCTGATGCAGGGAGGAATATGTTGAACTTACTGTAGGAACCATAATGAAATTCGCAAAGGAAAAACTGCTGGCTGCCAGCCTGATCTCCGCTTCTGTCATCAGCTCGCCACTGATGGCAATGAATATTGTGCTGACCAATGATGACAGCTGGAGCACGCAGAATATTCAGCTAATGAAGTCAGCCCTGATAGCGGCCGGGCATAATGTGATTATGTCTGCCCCCTGTACAGGCCAGAGCGGTAAAGGCGGTGCGATGACCTTTCTGAAACCGGTCAGTGTGGATGAAACGAAAGCCTCAGAGCATGAATTCTGTGTCGGCGATACCGACACCAGTGTGGCGTTTGAAGACTATGCCGAAGGCACACCTGTGATGGCTGTGCTCTATGGTATTGATGTGGCTGCGCAAACTGTTTGGGGCAAGGCGCCTGATTTGGTGATTTCCGGCCCGAATGAAGGAAACAATCTGGGCTTCATGAACAACAACTCAGGGACTTTAGGGGCAACTATGATTGCACTGAGCCGCGGGATCCCGGCGATTGCCGTCAGCGCCCATGAGAATACTGCGCATGATGCGGCTCAGTCTGAGTTGGTGGCAAACGCTGTGGTCGATGTGGTCGCGACACTGGAAAGCAGCCGTCCGGCAGGTGCCCCGTTACTGCCTGCTTATACTGGCCTGAATATTAATACCCCGGAAGATATGTCGAATAATCTGGGTTACAAGTTTACCGATGTGGGCTGGAACGGCGGCGGTATTGCGCTTAAATTCAGTGATGACCTTTCCGGTGATGCTGTGCTGATGGGTTATATGGTGCAGAAGCTGATGGCGGGCGGCATGGATCAGGCAACGGCCGAGGCCACCGCACAGGCGGCGATGCAGGGTAAGCAAGGGCTGTCGTTCGCCATGGGAGATGCCGGAGATGCCAACGCCAACTCGGAAGGCAATGCGGTGAAGGCGGGATATATCACTATCAGTACCATAGACGGCAATGTGCAGGCGTCGCGCGCCAAGGTGTCACTGACAGAGCAGCGTTTGCTGGGTCTGAACTAGGAGGCGGCGATGAAAAACTATTCACGTCTACTGTGCCTGATGCTGGGGCTTGTTCTGGCGGGGTGTAATGGTTCAGACAAGGACAAGAGCACAGACAGCGGTAATGACAGCGCGATACACCCCGGTCAGGCTGCACTGACCGGGGTGTATCGCGCTGTGGCTCAAGATGCCGCCGGTAATCCGCTGGAGGTGCAGCTCATCGCAGAAAGCGGACGGCTGCCGTTACTGACCGTGTGGGATGACAGGGATCACCAACGCTCATTTCGGGCCAAAAAGCGTGCTGCCGGACAGGAGCAAGCGACCTATTATTTTGCCGACATACACTATCAATGCCAGGGACAGCAAAACGCCTTTGTGTGCGACACCCCTGAAGGGACAACCCGCCTGGCCGCCGATTCGTCCTCTGCGCAAGATGCTGGTTTTGTCGCCGGTGAGTATCAGGCTGCATGGAACGGCCAGCTTTACACCCTGACGCTGGATGCTCTGGGCAATGCCCGCTTTTCAGGGGGAGAATGTGAATCTGCGGCGCGTTTTTCAGCGTCTGACTCGCTGGCTAATCTGTGGGTGATGACAGTCGACGCCAACAACGCTTGTCATTTGCCTTTATCTCAGGCTTATGGGGCAACCGTGGTCGATAATGACACACTGTTCAGCTTTAACTTTCAGACTGAGGTTACATATTTTCCTCAGGTTTGGGTCAAGGTTGCCGGCTAGAAAAGCTTGCTCCGAACTCAGAACAATCCTCGGCGACAGGGCAGTACAGACTGGCTTGTTGCCGATTTCCGTTCAGTTATGCTTCTTCGTTTGCCTGTTGGCAGCAGCTTGAGTGGCGAGTGACTGTTTCTTTGCGCAGACTTTGCGTATAATTCCGCCATCATATACCCAAGTCATCCCCTATTGCCTGTTACGGCACAGAAGAGCAAACAGAGGCCAGGATGTAACCACAGGTTAATCAGCCATTACCCGGCTAGTTCCGGGCAAGACTCAACTGACATACCGGGCGCCGCGTTTTTACGGATCTCGCCTGGGCTGACTTAATTCGATAACTGGATCTTCACTGAATATGTCTTTTTTAACTGAAGTGGGCAAACGCCGCACCTTTGCCATCATTTCTCACCCGGATGCGGGTAAAACCACCATTACTGAAAAAGTACTGCTGTTCGGAAACGCCCTGCAGCGCGCCGGTACAGTCAAAGGCCGCGGCTCTAACCAGCACGCCAAGTCGGACTGGATGGAAATGGAGAAAGAGCGGGGCATCTCGGTCACTACCTCTGTGATGCAGTTCCCGTACAACGAGTGTCTGGTCAACCTGCTCGATACCCCGGGGCACGAAGATTTCTCGGAAGATACCTACCGTACCCTGACAGCGGTGGACTCCTGCCTGATGGTGATTGATGCGGCGAAAGGTGTTGAGGACCGGACCCGTAAGCTGATGGAAGTGACCCGTCTGCGCGATACGCCTATCGTGACCTTTATGAACAAACTCGACCGTGACATCCGCGATCCGATGGAATTGCTGGATGAAGTGGAAAGCGAGCTGAACATTGCCTGTGCGCCGGTCAGCTGGCCGATTGGTTGTGGTAAAGAGTTCAAGGGTGTCTATCACATTCACCGTGACGAAACCATTCTGTATGCCACCGGTCAGGGCCATACCATTCAGGAAGTCCGGATTGTGAAAGGCCTGGACAACCCTGAACTGGACGCGGCTGTTGGCGAGGATCTGGCCGGTCAGCTGCGTGACGAGCTGGAACTGGTGCTGGGCGCCTCGCATGAATTTGATCGTGAACTGTTCCTCAAAGGTGAGCTGACGCCGGTATTCTTCGGTACGGCACTGGGTAACTTTGGTGTTGACCACATGCTTGACGGCCTGACTGAGTGGGCACCTGCGCCACTGCCGCGTCAGGCCAATGAGCGTGATGTTGAAGCTACGGAAGAGAAGTTCTCCGGCTTCGTCTTCAAGATTCAGGCCAATATGGATCCTAAACACCGCGACCGTATTGCCTTTATGCGCATCGTCTCGGGCACTTATACCCAGGGCATGAAGATGAACCATGTCCGTATCGGCAAGAACATCAGCATTTCGGATGCCGTGACTTTCATGGCCGGTGACCGCTCCCGTGCTGAAACCGCCTATGCCGGCGACATCATTGGTCTGCATAACCACGGTACGATTCAGATTGGCGATACCTTTACACAGGGTGAAAGCTTAAAGTTTGCCGGTATTCCGAACTTTGCGCCTGAGCTGTTCCGCCGTATCCGTCTTAAAGATCCGCTAAAGCAAAAACAATTGCTGAAAGGTCTGGTGCAGCTGTCGGAAGAAGGGGCGGTGCAGGTATTCCGTCCGCTGCTCAACAATGATTTGATCGTGGGCGCAGTCGGTGTGCTGCAGTTTGACGTGGTCGTGGCCCGGTTGAAAGCGGAATACAATGTCGAAGCCATTTACGAGAGCGTCAACGTGGCAACGGCGCGCTGGGTAGAATGTGGCGACGGCAAGAAATTCGAGGAATTCCGTCGCAAGAATGAAGTCAACCTGGCGCTGGATGGCGGTGATAATCTCACTTACATTGCACCGACCATGGTCAACCTCAATCTGGCCAAAGAGCGTTTCCCTGAAGTGGATTTCCGCGCCACCCGCGAGCACTGATCGCAGATTACCAGATGAACGAAAAAGCCCCCTGCATGCAGGGGCTTTTTTGTGATTATGACGCATGGCGATGCGATCAGAAATACACCTTGTTCTGACTCAGAGAGTCACAGTAGGCCCGGTTTGATGTCGGATTGAAGAATGCCTTATCAACCGCGGCATAGCCGAATGCTGACAGCTGGGTATTTGCTTTGCTGCTGTACCTAAGTCCCATCAGATCCAGATACGGCCGATAATCCAGCCCGGTCGCGTAGCTGGCCGAAATCAATAGCCAATCATTGTTATCCATATTCTTCGTGTCCTCGAGCGTATAAGTGCTGAAGCCCAGAGCCGCTTTTTTTGCTTCCCAGCTTGCCTCATCGTTATCGGCCTCGGCGAAGGCTTTGTCCAGTAAGTGCAGCCGGGCAATCAGATGCCAGCCGTTGGCCAGTTTTCCTTTGTCCTGCGCATGCATCATCATCTGGATCACTAACGCGATGCCCTGACTCCAGCTGCTTCCTAACCGAGCAGCCATATAAGCCGCAGGATCTGAGGTCAGCTGGCTTTGTCTGAGATCCGTCAGCATAACGTCAAACGGCAGCGACTGGCACTGAGGGTCATAACCCGGTTCATTGACGGCGGCGAGAGATTTGGGGTAGTACGAATAAAAATTAGTGGTGGCATGACCTTCAAAGCCGTTGAATTTAAAGCGACCACTTTCGACATTGTGGCCAACTTCATGTAAGTCACCGTGACTCAGCACACCAAAGGCCCAGCCTGCATCGTAGGGATTACCCGAACACCCATAGCCGCAGGTTGGCTGGTCGGCATTCATGTGCTGAACCTGATCCCATACGGGAGTATTCAGATTATGCTGGTTTGCAAAGGCTTGCACCTCACTGATCGGGGCGATGTGCTCCCCCTGATATCCTGCCAGTGATCGGAGAGCACTGTGGTGATAGGTGGTGATGAAGTCCGCCATTTCACCGGGGGTATCCCAGCGGCTGTTGTCGGACAGTGTGGTCTGCATCCGGCTGTTTCGTGAATGGATCTCAAAATGTTCTGCTGCCACCTCCGCCCAGTCAAATGCATTGGTGTTCACGGCTGCGATAAAGGCGGCGTCGTTGTTCCCCGGCTGCCAGTATGGGTGCAGGCCAACCTGACGAAAAGTAAAGGTCATTGCCGTACCCAGATCGGAAAAACCAATCTGGATCGGGCCGCCATAGGGAGAGGTGATCGTCAGGGTTTGACCAGCCTTAATCGCCAGATGGTGAGACTGGAGGTATTTCGGGCGCTGGTAACCATCGTTGACGGCCATCGGTTTGGTGGAAGCCGGACGCTGAGTATTGATAAAGACACTGGCGGCCACGGCATCTTGGTGATCGGTGCGGGTCACGGTAAATGTCTGGCCAGGCAGCGCATACACACCGGCGGCACGCCATGGTTGGCGGCTGCTCAGCGTGACGGTTTTCTCGGTCGGGGTGACATGGCTGAAGTCAGTCCGGCTGAAGTTGCCTAAATCAGGTTGGGCCGGATTGAAGCGCCGTGAGTTGTATACCAGATGATCGGCAAAATAACTCTTGAGAAAGGTCAGCGTAGAAGTGGTGCTTTTTGACATGGGAAACTGTACCCCTTCACGGTATTTATCCGCCAGAAGGATCAGGTGCTTTTCCAATGTAAATTGCCCCGGGAGGGCAAAGATATCTGTTGCTGTTGCATCAAGGGCAGCGACACTACGGCGCAGTGACTCGGCCGGGGCCAGAAACTCGCGGCTAAAGGCTGGAAGGTTGCTGCAACTTTGATTGTCATCTTCGCAATCTGCCACGGAAAAGCTGAAGCTGTCATGCTGAAGGTGCGTCGTCAGCGCTTTTATACCAGTCAGATGCCCCGTCTCTGCGCGCATCTCGGCAGCTGATGTCCAGCGGGCGCGGTCTTGTGAAAAATAATTACCAGCACCGCCGACAGCCTCGGTTCGGACCCCAAAGTAGCTCAGAACCAGGTTCGTCAGCGGTGTGGCATTCCAGCTGTTCGTGTGGACGTACAACAGGGACTGCTTTCGGGCGGCAACACTATTGAGGGCGGCCTGAACGGCTGAATCGCTGAACGTGCCGCTGGATCCGGTAACGACCAGCTGCGCTGCAGATAAACATTCGGCCAGCTGTGCTTCATCCGTGCAGAGTCTGAAATCGGCCTTCGGGTAGCGGCCGGCCAGCCAGTTTTTTGACTGCTGATACTGACTGGCGCTGATGAGCATAAAAGCCACGTTGAGCGTCTCATTTTCTGTCTGCGAAGCGGGAGCAAGCAGCCAATCTGTGATGCTTTTCATGGCGGAGGCGAAAGCCGTGTTCCCGCCCGCATCAAGATCCCGCAGTATGTTACTGCCGAAGGCAACGCTGCGACGGGCATGCTGATCGCTCATGGTGGCCAGAGTGTTTCCCTGATTGCCATTGATCAGCGCTTTTGCGCTGGTCAATGACTGAAAACTGAAAAGGCGGGAGTTTCGGCTAGGATCATAGTCAATTGCCTGATTGGCAAAAATGCGATCGTGTGTGGTGCTGAGTGCGGCCTGTTCTGCGTCGATAAGATCGGCAATCCGTTGTTCAAGCACAGTGCTACTGGCAGGTAACAGTCTCGGATCACCGTGTTTCACTGCGTTGGCGATGGGATCATCGGGCTGTGTAATCGCCGGAGGAAAACCTGAATCTGGCTGCGGAACGGACGGATTACCGGAAGACGGTGAGGGCGTGTTCTCTCCACCACAGGCTGTCAGTGAGAGTAAACAGAGCAACGTGTATTTGTTCATGAGGGTCTGCGGTCGCTGAATCTTACGCGCTTAGTATCATAAATAGCCACAGCATGCTGAAATGTGGGAAAAACTTGGGCTGGAAAACGGGTTTTTGAAAAAATGTTGTTGCGGCTTAAAGTATCGCCAGCGGGACATGCTGCTGTGAATGCCTGTCTGTTGCTGACAGACATTGCCTGACATAATGATGGCGAGATTCACCAGATAGGAAGGGAGAGGATTGACATGTTAAGACTGATCCGCCGTTGGCTGGCGCAATACGATGCCTGGTGCGAACGTATGGGCTTTGTCCCGGAAAACCGCCGTTGCTGCGCACCGGTCCGCTATGATGAAGACGATGCCCGCCATCCGGTGCAGCGTGCTGCCAGAATGAAAGCCTGCAAAACGGCCGCAGAGGATGACTCGCGTGCAGTTGATCGATAGCCACTGCCATTTTGATTTTCCGCCGTTTGCCGGTGATCCAGAGCCCTATCTGGCACTGGCCGGGCAGGCTGGTGTCAGCCATATAGTGATCCCATCGGTCGGGGCGCGTAACTGGCAGCCCATTCAGTCTCTCTGTTCCCGGTCGGCTTCCCCGTCACAGCCAGCGCTCTTCTATGCGCTGGGCATGCACCCGTATTTTGCCTCCGAGCATGATGCCGGCACACTGGCCCAGCTGGGGACGATGCTGGAAAAAGTCAGTCAGGAGGCGGGCAACCGCTGTGTGGCTGTCGGGGAATGCGGGCTGGACTTTGCGATTGCCGCCGCAGACAGACAGCAGCAGATGGGCTGGCTGATCAGGCAACTGGAATTTGCCAATCAATTTAACCTGCCGGTGATACTTCACTGCCGGAAAGCCTTTCCTGAACTGATGCAATGCCTGAAATCCTGCCCGCCAATTCGGGGAGGGGTTTATCATGCATTCAGCGGCAGTTTGCAGCAAGCGTCTCAACTTCTTGATCTAGGTATCAAAATTGGTGTAGGTGGTACGATCACCTATCGCAGAGCGAACAAAACTCGAACTACAATGAGTCAGTTACCTCTTGATGCGATGTTACTGGAAACCGATGCGCCAGATATGCCGTTGGCCGGTTATCAGGGAGAGCCGAATCAGCCGGACAGAGTGGCGTTAGTACTAGCGGCTCTGGCTGAGCTGAGATCAGAATCATTGGCGGTACTTGCTGCTGCTACTAGCAAAAATGCAGAAGTTTTGTTTGAACTGCCTTCTCAAATTTGATGAATCTGACATTTCTCTGTCTTTTCTTTATGCATCAGGTGGTGCCTTGGTGTGAGCTAAATCACACTTGATGTTCAACTTTCACTCGGTTTCCAATCAAAGTGTGATGTGTGCATTACATGCTGTAAGTTGCCATGCGTATAATGCGCCCGACTCTTGAGAGAGCCGAATTGTCGAGACGCCAAAATTTAACTATAGGGATGCCATAAACTATGAGCGTGTTTATGAGCCTGGTTGGGATGGTTGTGCTGCTGCTTGTGGCTGTGCTGCTGTCTGATAACCGTAAAGCTATTAACTTACGTACTGTGGGTGGCGCGTTTGCCATTCAATTCTTCTTCGGCGCATTTGTTCTTTATGTGCCGGTAGGCCGCGATGTGCTGTATGGTGCATCGCAGTTCGTAGCCAATGTGATCGGATATGGTGATCAGGGGATTTCCTTCCTGTTCGGCGGTCTGGTCTCAGGCAAGATGTTTGAAGTCTTCGGTGGCGGCGGCTTCGTTTTCGCCCTGAAAGTACTGCCGGTTATCGTGTTCTTCTCAGCACTGATTAGCGTACTGTACTACCTGGGTATCATGCAGTTTGTGATTAACATTCTGGGTGGCGCACTGCAAAAAGCGTTGGGAACGTCCCGTGCCGAATCCATGTCTGCAACAGCGAACATTTTCGTGGGTCAAACTGAAGCACCGCTGGTTGTGCGTCCGTTTGTACCTAAGATGACTCAGTCTGAGCTGTTTGCGGTGATGTGTGGTGGCCTGGCGTCTGTTGCCGGTGGTGTACTGGCCGGTTATGCCTCTATGGGTGTACCGCTGGAATACCTGATCGCAGCTTCTTTCATGGCAGCACCAGGTGGCCTGTTGTTTGCGAAAATCATCAAACCTGAAACAGAAACGCCAGTGGATCAATTGGGCGGTGATAAAGATGATGATAGTCACGATGACAAGCCTGCTAACGTGATTGACGCAGCGGCTGCGGGTGCCTCTTCCGGTATGCAACTGGCGCTGAACGTCGGTGCGATGCTGCTGGCATTCATCGGTCTGATTGCCCTGATCAATGGTATTCTGGGTGGTGTCGGTGGCTGGTTCGGTATGCCTGAACTGACGCTGGAACTGATCCTGGGTTATGTATTCCAGCCGCTGGCCTTCCTGATTGGTGTGCCTTGGAATGAAGCACAGATTGCCGGTTCCTTCATCGGTCAGAAAATAGTCGTGAACGAGTTCGTGGCTTACCTGAACTTCACGCCGTACCTGAAAGATGTGGCTGATGGTGGTCTGCTGGTTGCTGAAACGGGTGTAGCGATGTCTGAGAAGACCAAAGCGATCATTTCTTTCGCCCTGTGTGGTTTCGCCAACCTGTCTTCTATCGCTATCCTGCTGGGTGGTCTGGGCGGTCTGGCACCAAGCCGTCGTCACGACATTGCCCGCTTCGGTATGAAAGCCGTTGCCGCAGGTACGCTGTCTAACCTGATGTCTGCAACTATTGCAGGTCTGTTCCTGTCACTGTAATTCAGTCAGAAACCGTCAGATTGAAAACGCCACAGCTTAGCTGTGGCGTTTTTTTTGCCTCGCATTTTCTTTGCCGCTGACACTGGCGGTAGTCAACAGAATCAGTAACTATCTGAATCATTTCCGGTAAAAGCCGCTAAAAAGCGCCAATTGTCACTTCCTTCGCTCGGGCTGTACGCGCATGCTAAAGGGGTCAGCAGACACTTGGTTTTCTGCAGTCTACACTCTGTGAGTATTTCCAGGCCGGATTGCTTCGCTTTCCCGGTCTGGTAACAACAACTGGAGTGATAGCATGCATGAAGTGATAGTGGCTTTACTGGCAGGTGTGATAGTCGGGCTGATGTTTTCTGCACTCAAACTGCCGATTCCGGCTCCCCCTGTATTATCGGGGGTGATGGGCATTGTCGGCGTGTATGTCGGCGGGCAGCTGTATCAATGGCTGATTGAACGTTTCTTCTCCTGATCAAGGGAGCAGAATGCATCCGGACAGAGAGATGACGATAGCCGTGTGCTGGGTCAACACATTATCCACTCAGGGAAACGTCTATTGTATGGTTTGCCTCTGAGCTCCTTGGTAAAATGGCTGCGTGCAATCGCAGGTTGATGATATCTGCGTGAAAATATCCTGATGATTTTGTGATTCGGGATGTAAAAATGAATGGCTGGCAAGGTGATAGCCACCTTGCGCGGTGAAAAGGACGTCGTTCGGGCACGCTGTAAAGCGCCTGAGTCTTCATGGAATCAAGTCCGCTTCTGTTTCTCTGAGGCTACAATCTTCGGAGTGCCATTTTCTGAATGGACAAAGAGAACAGAACACTTGGTAGAACATAATCGACTGGAGAAAGTCATGAGCGATTTAAAAACGGCTGCACTGCGTGCGTTAAAACTGATGGATCTGACCACACTGAACGATGACGATACCGATGCGAAAGTGATCGAACTGTGTAAGAACGCGAAAACCCCTGTCGGTAATACTGCCGCGATTTGTATTTATCCACGTTTTATTCCGGTTGCCAAGAAGCAGCTGCGCGAGCAGGGCACGCCGGAAGTCCGTATTGCTACTGTGACCAACTTCCCGCACGGCAATGATGATATTGAAATTGCCGTTGCTGAAACCAAAGCGGCCGTTGCTTACGGCGCAGATGAAGTGGATGTGGTGTTCCCGTACCGTGCTCTGATTGCCGGTAACGAAGAGGTGGGCTTTGAGCTGGTTAAACAGTGTAAAGCCGCTTGTGGCGATATTCTGCTGAAAGTGATTATTGAAACCGGTGAGCTGAAAGATCCGGCTCTGATCCGCAAAGCGTCTGAAATCTCCATTCAGGCGGGTGCTGATTTTATCAAGACCTCGACGGGTAAAGTGCCTGTGAATGCCACCCCGGAATCAGCTGAGATTATGCTGACCGTGATCAAAGACATGGGTGTGCAGGACAAAGTAGGCTTTAAACCAGCGGGTGGTGTGCGCACTGCAGAAGATGCAGCGCAGTATCTGGCCATGGCTGATCGTATTCTGGGCGCTGACTGGGCTGATAACATGCACTACCGTTTTGGTGCATCCAGCCTGCTGGCGAACCTGCTCAACACCTTGGGTGAAGGCGAAAAAGCAGCTGAAGGCGGTTACTGATTCCGCTGGTATCGGTTGACCGATTCTGACCCTGATCTGTGGCAGCCGGCTTGATGGACTGCCACAGGAAACTGCCAAATAAAGGGAAAGACAGCGGCTGTCGGCATGTCAGGCACTGTGTGCTTTGCCGGACGTTATTGTCTTTCCCCAGCCATGTCGAGGCATCCTATGTATTTACCTCAGGAAATTATCCGCAAGAAGCGCGATAACATCGCACTCACTCCAGACGAAATTAACTTCTTTATTCAGGGCATCGCCAAAGACACTGTGTCTGAAGGCCAGATCGCAGCTTTCGCGATGGCGGTGTACTTCAACGACATGACCATGAATGAGCGGGTCGCGCTGACCTGTGCCATGCGCGATTCCGGTATGGTGCTGAGCTGGGATCATATGAATTTCGGTGGCCCGATTGTCGACAAACACTCCACCGGTGGTGTGGGAGATGTGACCTCGCTGATGCTCGGCCCTATGGTCGCCGCCTGCGGCGGGTTTGTACCTATGATTTCCGGTCGTGGTCTGGGCCATACCGGTGGCACACTGGATAAACTGGAATCCATTCCGGGTTATAACATCATGCCGTCGAACGAGGTGTTCGGCCAGGTCACTAAGAATGCGGGTGTGGCCATTATCGGCCAAACCGGTGATCTTGCTCCTGCAGACAAGCGTTTATATGCCACCCGCGATATTACCGCGACGGTCGATAACATCTCGCTGATCACCGCGTCGATTCTGTCGAAGAAACTGGCCGCCGGGCTGGAGTCGTTAGTGATGGACGTCAAAGTGGGGTCAGGTGCTTTCATGCCAACCTATGAAGCTTCTGAAGCGCTGGCGAAATCCATTGTGGCCGTGGCCAACGGGGCCGGCACCAAAACCACCGCCTTGCTGACTGACATGAACCAGGTACTGGCCTCCAGTGCCGGTAACGCAGTAGAAGTGCGCGAAGCCGTTCAGTTCCTGACCGGCGAATACCGCAATCCGCGCTTGTTTGAAGTCACCATGGCGCTGTGCGCCGACATGCTCCTCAACGCCGGTCTGGCCAAAGAGGAAAGCGAAGCCCGTGCTAAGTTGCAGGCGGTGCTGGATAACGGAACAGCGGCAGAGCGGTTCGGCAAAATGGTTCACGGCCTGGGTGGCCCGGCGGATTTTGTTGAAAATTATAATAACTATCTGGCAAATGCAGAGATCATCAAACCTGTGTTTGCGGAAACCAGCGGTTTTGCCGGGGCGATGGATACCCGCGCACTGGGCATGGCCGTGGTGAGTATGGGCGGTGGCCGGAAAGTGGCCTCTGACAGCATTGATTATGCGGTAGGCCTGACGGACATGATCCGTCTGGGGCAGACGCTGGATAATCAGACGCCGCTGGCCGTTATCCATGCTCGCACTGAAGCACAATGGCAGGAAGCGGCGCAGGCTGTTCGTCAGGCTGTCACAGTTACAGAGCAGGCACCTGCGGCGACCCCTGAGGTGTATCGCCGCATCCGTGCTGAAGATGTCTAAATTGGAGCAATGATGAAAAGAGCAATTATCCTGGTACTCGATTCTTTTGGCTTGGGTGCCACTGAAGATGCAGTCAAATTTGGCGATGTGGGTTCGAACACCATGGGCCATATTGCCAAAGCCTGTGCCGAAGGCCGCGCTGACAATGCCGATCGCAGCGGCCAGCTGAACCTGCCAAACCTGACCCGGCTGGGGTTGGGTAAAGCAGCGGAAGAGTCCTGCGGTGAATTCCCGCAAGGGCTGGATCCTGTGGCTGAGATCACGGGCGCCTACGGTCACGCTGCTGAGATTTCATCCGGTAAAGACACCCCGTCGGGCCACTGGGAAATCGCCGGTGTGCCGGTATTGTTCGACTGGGGATACTTCAGCGACACCAGCAACAGTTTCCCGCAGGAACTGCTGGATCGCATTGTCGAGCGCGCACAACTGCCGGGTTACCTGGGTAATTGCCACGCTTCCGGCACCCAGGTGCTGGACGATCTGGGCGAGGAACACATGAAAACCGGCAAGCCGATTTTCTACACCTCAGCCGATTCCGTGTTCCAGATTGCCTGTCACGAAGAGACCTATGGTCTCGATAACCTGATGACGCTGTGCGAGATCGTTCGCGAAGAGCTGGAAGACTACAATATCGGCCGTGTGATTGCCCGTCCGTTTATCGGTCCGGCCAAAGGTCAGTTCGAACGTACAGGTAACCGCCGTGACTTGTCACTTGAGCCGCCGTCGGCCACTGTGCTGCAAAAACTGGTGGAAGAGAAGCAGGGCGAGGTCGTGTCTGTCGGTAAAATTGCCGATATTTACGCCCACTGCGGTATCACCCAGAAAGTGAAAGCGACCGGTCTGGAAGCCCTGTTTGATGCCACACTGGCGCAAATGGATAAAGCCGGTGACAACACCATAGTGTTCACTAACTTTGTCGATTTCGACTCCGCCTACGGCCACCGCCGCGATGTGGCCGGTTATGCCGCCGCGCTGGAATATTTTGACCGTCGCCTGCCTGAGCTGTTGTCGCAGCTGAAAGAAGACGATGTGCTGATCATTACGGCTGATCACGGTTGTGATCCTACCTGGCCGGGCACCGACCATACCCGTGAGCACATTCCTGTGCTGGTAAGTGGTCCTAAGATCCCGGCAGGCTCACTGGGTCGTCGTGACACCTTTGCCGATATCGGCCAGAGCCTGGCGAGCTACTTCGGCACTTCACCAATGGATTACGGCAAATCTTTTCTGTAACCGCACAACAGTGTGGTGAGGTTTGGCGCTGAAAGCGCCACTGCCTCGTCCATAATGGATGAGGCAATTCAATAAATTTAAGGAGCGAACAGATGGCTACTCCACATATTAACGCTGAAATGGGTGATTTTGCCGACGTTGTGCTGATGCCGGGCGACCCATTGCGCGCCAAGTTCATTGCAGACACTTTCCTGGAAGAGGTGAAGGAAGTCTGTAATGTGCGCAATATGTACGGTTTTACGGGCACGTACAAAGGTCGCAAGATCTCTGTTATGGGTCACGGTATGGGCATTCCTTCCTGTTCTATCTATGCCACTGAGCTGGTCAAATACTTCGGCGTGAAGAAAATCATCCGGGTCGGCAGCTGCGGTGCGGTGCGTGATGACGTCAACCTGCGCGATGTGGTGATCGGCATGGGCGCTTCCACCGACTCGAAAGTGAACCGCATCCGTTTCGGTGGTCACGATTTTGCGGCCATTGCTGATTTTGGCATGGTGCAAAACGCGGTGGATGCCGCTAAAGCCAAAGGGATCGAGGTGAAAGTCGGTAACCTGTTCTCTGCCGATCTGTTCTATAACCCGGATTTCGACTTCTTCAAGACCATGGACAAGTACGGCATTCTGGGCGTGGAAATGGAAGCGGCCGGGATTTACGGTGTGGCGGCGGAATTCGGCGCTAAAGCCCTGACCATCTGCACTGTGTCTGACCACATTCTGCGTGGCGAAGCGACGACGTCTGATGAGCGTCAGACCACGTTTTTAGAGATGATGGAAATCGCCCTGGAATCTGTCCTGCTGGGTGATAAAGACGCCTGAGTTTGAGTCTACGCTTGTGGAGACAGGCGGACGCGCAAAAGAGGTTTTGGCCTCTGACTCAAAGCAAAAGACGACCGTATGGTCGTCTTTTTTTGTTTCAAGCTTTTCTGAGCATACCGTCTGAAATCGCTTTTCCCTCACAAAAGAGAATCTCTAATCCTTGGCATTGGCCGTCAGCAGAAACGGAAAATGCCACACGTCTTTTCGGCGTCCGAAGGTATAAGCCAGAATAAAACCTATAAACAGCGCGACCAGTAACATTCCGCGTACAGTGTTGGTCATACTGTCAATCTGATCGGCCGCGTGCTGGACCAGTTTGCCGTGTTCCAGTGTCAGGCGGATAAAGCCGACCACCTGACCCTCATCGGTCATCACCGGCTGAACCAGCTGCTGGCGGCCGATGCTGGCGGTAGAGAGTGGGGTGGTCAGGCCGGATACCTGCTCAAGCGGCATCGCATCTTCGGTTTGTGCCAGTGGAACCCCTTCGAGATCATAAATACTGGCATCGAGTATCAGGGGTTCATCAGAAATACGGTTGACCAGATCCTGCAGTTTGTCCTGCTGTTTGTCGAGAATATCGCCAACTGCCGTACTGGCCGCCTGACGGGCGATAATGCGAGACAGCGACTGGGTCTGCTCACTCAGCATGTTGAAGTTATTCTGATTCAGCCGGGCGCCGTACTCCAGCATGGTAATCAGGCCGGCAAAGCTAACGGCCAATACCACAAACTGCCAGATACGCTGCATGCGTACAGTTTTGAACTTAAACATAGTCGTGACTTCTTCGATAAGGCTAACTGAGCAATATTGGGACTTGCCCTGACAAATTGCAATAGGGTACTTTGAAGGGAGTTGAATACGCCTATACAGGGATGTGATATACAGTGCTAACCATCAAAAAACATACATCGCTTCATACCCGCTTTCCAGACTGTGTTGCCAGCAGTAATCTGGATGTTAAACATGTTACTTCAGTGATTTACAGTCAATCTCTGACCATAGATCGTATCGAGCGCCTGGAAACCCAGACAGGGGAAAGCCTGTCGCTGGTGGCCGCCTGGAAGGTAGGCGATTACGATGTACTGCTGCTGACCAATCCTCTATCCGATACCCTGATCAGTGCGCTGGACGCCAATAAGATTGACTACGCCCATTATAAAGACTTGCCGGATTTATCCGAACCGGGCTTGGTGGTGTTTGATATGGACTCTACGGCGATTCAAATTGAATGCATTGATGAAATTGCCAAACTGGCCGGTGTCGGTGAGCAGGTGGCGGAAGTGACTGAACGGGCCATGCAGGGCGAGCTGGATTTTGAACAGAGCCTGCGCCAGCGCGTCGGCACCCTCAAAGGGGCCAGTGCTGAGATTCTGCAGCAGGTTCGCAGCCAGCTTCCTTTGATGCCGGAAATGCGCGAGCTGGTGGCCGAGTTACATAAATACGGCTGGAAAACCGCGATTGCCTCCGGCGGTTTTACCTATTTCTCCGACTATCTTAAAGAGGAGCTGAACCTGGCTCACGCGCAGTCCAACCGGTTGGAAATTGTCGACGGTAAACTGACAGGTCAGGTACTCGGTAGCGTGGTCGATGCACAAACAAAAGCCGATATCTTGCGCGAACTGGCAGAAGAGTACGACATCGCCAGGCACAATACAGTGGCGGTCGGTGACGGCGCCAATGACCTGGTGATGATGGCCGCGGCCGGTCTGGGGATTGCTTATCACGCTAAACCCAAAGTGGTCGCCGCAGCACCCGCCGCCGTCCGCTACGCCGATCTTGGCGGCGTGCTGTGTATCCTTTCCGCTTCCCTGTGGCCGCAGAAAATCAGCTGGTAAGTATTTTTGCGTCATCTCCAAAATAAAAAGCGAAACTGGTTGGTTTCGCTTTTTTTCGGTGAGGAGCTAGGTGTGATTTGATGTATCCAATAAGAAGCCTGGCTCGGATGTTTGGGGCCCTCGGAAGAGGACAACAGTGTTCACCCTGCCTGCAACGAGTTATGCCGCTTTTAGGGGGATCATTTGTCGTTGTTCTGATTGTGAAGTTATACGAGACGACTTGATGCCATTAAGTTGAATATTAGGCATTATGTATTAGGTCACATTTCAGGTAGGAGCTATGAAACGGATTAATATTGTGGGCACCAGTGGAAGCGGAAAATCCACTGTTGGTCGTATGTTGGCTACCAAGCTGGGTTTCCCATACATTGAAATGGACGCTATGTTCTGGAAACCGAATTGGCAGGAATCCACCGATGAAGAGTTCTTTCTTAAACTTGAACATGCACTTTCTCAGGAAACATGGGTGCTAGATGGCAACTATAATCGAACCGCACCGATAAAATGGGCATATGTCGATACCGTGATATGGGTTGACTACTCATTAGCCCGAACGCTTTATCAAGCTGTAAAACGAGCATTTATCCGGTCTGTGTCCAAACAAGAATTGTGGAACAAAGCAGGGAATGTCGAAACATTTAGCAAGTCATTTTTCAGTAAGGACTCCGTTATATTGTGGACACTGAAAACATACAAAAATAATCGCGTTCGCTACACGGAAATGTTCAATGATCCGAAGTACAGCCATATTAAATTAGTGCGCGTCACAAGCCCCAAAATGGCTAAGCTGTACGTAAATGGGTTATGCAAGTAACAAGTAATTATGGCGTCGGTAGCCCAAAATCACGCTGATTTTTCATTCTATAAGGCCCATGATTTTGGCTACTCGCTATTTTGGACATTATTCCGTTCCGGCAAGGTGCGACGTACAGAGATATGATCCACCAAGCATGACTATCTACTTATAATGTCTGTGCGCTTTAACATTAACAGGGGCATTACAGTTGTCCGCAG
Organism: Photobacterium salinisoli; assembly: GCF_003614885.1. Taxonomy (GTDB): domain Bacteria; phylum Pseudomonadota; class Gammaproteobacteria; order Enterobacterales; family Vibrionaceae; genus Photobacterium; species Photobacterium salinisoli. The sequence continues at coordinate 1,986,885 of NZ_QZMS01000007.1, read as the reverse complement.
CCCCAGTGCCGACAACCGACCCGGACAACTTCAGAGAACCGAAAAGGCTTTTCTGGACACTCTTTGAGCAGACAAAGAGTGTCTGGCGTGCATCAAACAATGCTGAGAAGAACACCGAACTCAAGCGCGACATATGTACCGCAACAATGGATGTTGCAAACCTCATCCTTTATTCGTTAGAGAAATGACAACACCAGAGATCCAAAAAGGCTTTTCTGGGCACTCATCGAGCAGACCAAGCGCGCCATGCGTTTCGTAACAATGGATGTCATTTAAAATGGTTTGCAGAACAACATGTTGGCTTAATGATGCACACTGTGGCAAAGTCTGTTGAAAGGGATTGCATACCATTTGTTATACGGGGAAATACAGATTCATGAAAATTGACGCTTATCTGGTGAACGCCTTCACTTTCAATGGCACTGGCGGAAACCCTGCCGGCGTGGTGTTGCAGGCAGATAATCTTTCTGATGAAGAAAAATTAAACATCGCCAAAGCTGTTGGTTTTTCAGAAACCGCGTTTGTGTCGCAAGATGACGAAGCCGACTTTGCCGTGTCTTTCTTTACCACCACGAGTGAAGTGGATTTCTGCGGTCATGCAACTTTGGCGGCATTTTCAACCCTGTATCAAAAAGGGATGATATCCGAAGGGCAATATGTTCAACGCACGAAAGCTGGCTTGCTTGCCGTCACCATAGCGCCTGACGGCCAGATAATTATGGAACAGAAGCTACCTGAATACCTTGGGGAACTGGCTTACGAGGCGATATCAGAACTCATTGGTATCGATGCAGCCGTGCTGGCGTCAACCGGGTTACCCATCGAAATTATTTCCACTGGTCTGAGTGACATCATTGTGCCCGTGCCATATGGGTACTTAGATAAAATCCGGGTGAATGAAGATCGACTCAGTGATTTTTGCAGAAAACATCATCTTGTTGGTCTTCATGCGTTTGAATTGTGTGGCAAAGACAGTGGTCTGACCGCGAGTTGTCGAAACTTTGCCCCGTTGTTCGGTATCTCGGAAGAATCCGCAACCGGCAGTGCCAGCGGCGCCTTAGCCTGTTATTTATCCAAGCACCTTGGTAGCGAACATTCGAATCGTTTTCTTTTCGAACAAGGCAGGGCAATGAATTGCGTTTCCATCATTACCGCGGCCGTTGAGTTGAAAGAGCACGATATCATCAAGGTAAGGGTCGGCGGTTATGCGCATGAGATTGGGCTGCAGCAAGTCTTCTTTTAACTCTGTGTTTCAATGAGCAGAGTCCGTGATTTTTTCGCGATGACAGCCCCGTATTTTTAGGCCTGGAACGAGTCGTTTTACGCTGAGCAGAGAAAACGAGACAAGAAGGATGTGATGAAGTTATCTGAGTTACAAAGTCATATAAAAACGTTCGATCATGCCCCCGAGCAATCTGAGCACTATTTTCTCAAATTAATCGAAGAAGTCGGTGAATTGTCGGAGTCTATTCGTCAAGGCACAGGCGGACAACCCACATTGGATGACCTCAAAGGGTCAGTGGCTGAAGAATTATATGATGTGTTGTATTACGTCTGTGCTTTAGCCAATATTCATGGCGTTAATCTAGAGAAAACCCATGAACTCAAAGAAGTCTTGAATAAGGCGAAGTACAACCGATAGATCGCGTGTTACACAGGTGAGCATCCTCAGAAGGATAGCCAGCCACCACCCCAGGGTAAAAATACATGGATGTATTTTTAGGTTGTCGGCGCCGGGAGCGCCTACAACCGACCCGGACAACAGCAGAGAACCCAAGGCTTTTCTGGGCACTATTTGAGCAGACAAAGAGTGTCTGGCGCGCATCAAACAATGCTGATTAGAACAACGAACTCAAGCGCGACATACGTACCGCAAGAATTGATGCCTTTTTAAAAGGGTCTGTGAAGTAGCATCTTGGCTCAGTGCCCATCAAGGATAAGAGATGTCGATCGGCACTGTAATCAACAAGAGCACGCCTGCACGTCATCTGTCTGCCGATCGATCACCCCAGTGGGACAGGAGCGCCTCGCGAAACACAGTCAGTTTGGCTGAATATTGACGCGATGGCGGGTAGAGCAAAGTCAGTGGCTGGGGAGGCGGTGCATTGTGGCTGAGCACTTCCTGTAAGCGTCCGTCGGCGAGATATGGCCGGACGAAGAAAGTCAGTAGCTGCACAATTCCGGTGCCGGTGACGGCTGCTTCAACCAAAGGGTCGCCATGATCCAGAATCAGATTCCCACTCACATCAATGCTGATGGGTTTACCGTTATCCGTAAACCGCCATGGGTTAATCAGCCCGTTTGAAGATAAACGAACTCTCAGGCAATTATGTTCTGATAACTCGTTGATACACTTTGGGACGCCACGTCTGGCAAGGTATTTGGCAGAGGCCACTGTGACCCAATGGGCTGGCGATAAGCGCTTAGCTATCACTCGGGCATCGGCAACGGGGCCGCTGCGAATGACCGCATCAAATCCCTCATCAATAATGTCGACGATTCGGTCGGTCAAAACCAGTTCGATGTTTAACTGGGGATGGGATTCCAGTAGCTCACTGACGATTGGCATCAGGATAGCCCGTCCAAATGCGGAAGGGGCACTGACTTTCAGCGTGCCTTGTGGCGCATTGCCATGATGCTGCATTTCATGCTGAGCATCAGAAAGTCCGGAGATTAATGGGCGGACGCGAGACAGAAATAATTCACCGTCTGCGGTCAGGCTCAGGCTGCGGGTATTGCGATGTAACAATTTCACACCCAACTGTGCTTCCAGTCTGCTGATAGCCCTGGAAATACCCGATTGCGTAATACCTAGCTGCGTGGCTGCAACGGTGAAGCTTTGGTGGTCGGCCACTTTAATGAATTGCCTGATGGCATTGAGATCAGCATCCATGATTTAAGTCATTAGTGAAATGAGTTCAAAGTATTTATCGATCATATGTCATAAATGATACTGGGTGAACCTTAAACATCACTTGGAATGAATTTATGCGATCTCCTTTACCTTCAGCGGTTTACCTTCTTAGTCTCGGTATCTTTATCATGATTTCCTGCGAGTTGCAGGTGCTGGGTTTTATGCCTGCGCTGGCAGCCGATCTGGGTGTGTCCATTGCTGAGGTCGGTTATCTGGTCTCTGCCTTTGCTGCCAGTATGGCCATTGGCGGCCCAATCCTCATGCTGGCGCTGTCTCGTTTCCCACCGCGCACGATTCTGGCTTGCCTGTATACCCTTTTTATTCTGGGTGAGCTTTTTGGTGCTCTGGCACAAAGCTATACCCAGCTGATGCTGGCACGTGCTGTTACAGGTATGGTGTCTGGCGCATTCTTTGGGGTATCGATTGGGCTTTGTTCAAGGATGGTCGCCCCCAAAGACACGTTGCGAGCCGTTGCAATGGTGCTGGCAGGTATCATGTTGGGCACCATTATCGGCTTGCCTCTGGCAAAAGTGATTGCAGAATATTGGGGATGGCGTGAAAGCTTTTATGTGGTCGTGGCACTGGCAGTGTTCAGCGCAGTCTTGACGCTGAAGGTGGTTCCGTCCTTGCCAGCAGAAGCTTCGCATCCGTTAAAGCAAGAGCTGAAAGGGGTAGCAGATGTGAAGTTATGGTGGGTGTTTGCGACCAGCTTTTGTGTGATTGGTGCGGTTTATGCGCCTTTTAGCTTTATCGTGCCGATTCTGACTGATTTAGCGGCTCTGCCGGAAGGGGCTGTTACCTGGTTACTCTTGGCTTACGGGCTGTGCATGCTGGTTGGAAACTATGTCGTTGCTGGTCTGGCTGTGAAGCATGCGAAAGCAACAATCATGGGCGGTCTGGCTATTATGATCACTGTTTTTGTGATGTTTGCGCTGTTTGCCGACACCAGCTGGGTGGCAGTGCTTTGTCTGGTCCTGTTGGGGTGTTGCGGGGTGAGCCTCAACCCGGCCCTGGTCAGCCGACTGATGTCGTTACCCCAGGGAGAGCGAGCCTTTATCAACACCTTGCACGCCTCTGTGATTAATGCCGGGATTATGTTCGGCAGCTTTGCGGCAGGCCTGACACTGGATGCAGGTTTCAGTCTGCATGCCACAATATGGCTGGGAGCTGCCATTGCTATCCTTGGTCTGACCGTGCTTGGAATGTCGCCTCAGCTTTGCGTATCGTCTGCCCAAACAGCGTCGTAGTTACCTGAGACAGAGTAGTCCCTGATGCATTTTCGGACAGCTGTAAAGTATTGCTGCCCTTTTAAAATGCTTCTGTTGTCAGCACCTTGCCCGGATGAACCTCACCAGGAATATTCAGCTAAGCTTGGCTAAATCCCCCTGAAACACAATATGACTCAGCAGGAGATCTGAACCATGAGCGAGCTGACTATCTGGACGTTAGACTGGGTGCCTCAAGGCCCGCGCGGATTTGTGCGCGATCTGCGGTTACGATGGGCGTGTGAGGAGGCAGGGCTTCCCTACAAGGTGCAAACGATCCCGTTTGATGACCGTGAGACGAACCATCTTGCCCGCCAGCCTTTTGGTCAGGTTCCGTTTTTGAGCGACGGGGAAATGCAGCTCTTTGAAAGTGGTGCATGCCTGATACACCTTGCGCATCAGTCTGACCAGCTGATGCCGAAAGATGCTGTGGGCCAGGCGCACACGCTGCAATGGGTCTTTGCAGCGCTTAATTCTATTGAAATGGTCAGTGTGCCCTGGTGGTTTCTGACGATGTCCGGTAACAGGGACAATGAACTTACGGCGTGGTTGGACAAGCGGTTGGATCAGCTCGAGGCTGTGCTGAGCCAGCGAGAATGGCTCGCTGGGGAGCAGTTTACGGTTGCGGACCTGCTGATGGTCGACGTGCTGCGCATACCGCAGGTGCGCGCAGCCGGCAACCGCCCGGCTTCGGAAGCCTATGTAGCTCGCTTAACCCAGCGTCCGGCCTTCAGGAAAGCGTACGCGGATCAGATGGCCCATTTCGAACTGGCCGACAAGATGCGGGCCTAAACTGTCTTTCAGTCGGGTGTAAGCCCGGACTGGCCTGCTCCCTCAAAACCCAGCAGTAGCCGCATTTTTGCTGCAAGGGAGAGGCCACCGGATCAATCCGCTCAGCCATGTCGGAGTTTCGTGTTTACGTTCAGCCTGACCGGCATTACAAGCCCAGTCTCAGTAGTACTTCATCGGTCACATCGTAGAATTCGCCAAACCCGATCAGCGAGGTAAACTCATTTTCCAGCGCTCTGGCGCGGTGCATGGCCAGACGGGACAACTCCGCCAGTTCCCGGCTGATCAGTGCGGTAGTCGGATCCAGCATAGGCACAGCGGTGATACGTATCGCCAGGAAATGCCCCTGCTCTCTGGCTTGCTGAGCAAAGCGGCGGCGGGTGTCACCGGTTGGGAAATCACTGAACAGCTTGCTGAGCACTTTGGGCTGACCAAGCGGCTGAGGCAGCACCGCCAGGTACATTTCGTGGACATAGGGATCACTGACAGCGACCGGACGCATGGTTTCGCTGAGCAGGGTTTTCACCCGGTTCTGGAAAATGGGCGCCAGATTGATCTGCTTACCATCACCCAGTTCCATCATCAGTTTACCCAGTGGCGGTAACGGCTGGTTAGCGCCTAATGCTCGCACTTTCACCTGATTATCAATTTTCTCGCAGAAAAAGGGCAAACTGTTGAGCCGTGTCAGCAACATCTGGTGCATGGCCAGTAACAGCGGGCCGGCAGGCATGATTTCTTCACTGACAGGCAGTCGCTCTTCATTGTGCTTGATGAGACGCCGCAGGAAATGCTCGCTGCGGGTGGCATCATCGCCCCGGCCGGTTTCCAGTTGTACATTACGCCTGTCGGGACTCAGACGGACAACCTGATAAGGAATACGCTTGAGCGGAGCGTCTTTGGCCATTTTCAGCAGTTCATCGAAAGTCACTTTCAGCACATCACCCCGTTTGGCATCCAGCGGTTCAGCAAGGCGGATATTCAGACCGCGGGTAGACACATCAATGCTGGCACCACTGAGAATACGGGCTTCCTGGTCCGGTGTGCCGGGCTGTAACAGGCTGACAGGGGTGCGAAACAGAAAACGCGATTCGCTGCGCTGCGGTTTGGGATCAAAGAAAATGGCGTGTGTGCCGGCAACGGGATTTCGCGGATGACGGAAGGTCTGTAAATGTTTGCTTGGCAGTGCCGGCTTCTCTGTCAGACGGTAGTCATTGCGACCTGCCATGTTGGTCAGATTCTGCAACACCCCGATATGGGTCAGACTAGAGAGGGTTTCCAGCAGTTCAGGGGCAATTTCCTGCAGCTGGATTTTGTCATCCTGGCTGATAGGGTAAAGCGTCAGGCGAACAACCCGCCAGCTCTCTCTTGTTGCCCCGATTTGCCAGAACAGCTGCCGCTCTTCCACGCTCATCTCAGGCAAGGTGGCGGAATAAAAATAGGTTTTGCCTTCGTGCTGATGGGTAAAGCTGTAGATCAGGGTACTGCCCTGGCTCAGGCCTTCCTGGCCCAGCGTACGGATACGATCTTCAGACAGCAGATGATTGATCACCGACTGGTTGCGCTCGTCATGCCAGTGTTCCCACAGGTGACGGTTATGCTCTGTCTGCAGGCAATACTTGAGCTCGTTACCGGCAAAAAACAGCGGTATGCTGCTGGTATGTTTTAAAAAGCAGTGCTCGTAGCCCCGGGTGCGCGACTGAATGATTTTGTCTTCGTGGTTTTGGCGCGAGCGGCTGGCCGCCATTTTCTGGCGGGCTTCAATGGCATCTTTAAGTGCATCACCGGATTCAATCAGCATCAGGCGCAGCCAGGTATAGCTGTCGTTATCTGCATGGGGCGATACGCCCAGAATCCGGTAGCTGATCCCCTGCACGAGTCGTTCGTCTTTGAGTTGTTTGGCCAGCTCAGGGAAATACGCGGTGACAACCTGTCCGGTATGGTAGCGGAATGCGGAAGACACCCGAAAGCGTGCGCCGGAAGGCGAGATATCCGATGTGGTGCCGTTCACTTCCTGTGAATAGGGCAGAGTCAGCACAACCGGAGTGGTGATCTGAATACGCTGTTCGCTGCGGCTGAGATGATAGCCAAAGCGCAGCAGCTCGGCACCAAAAGGCAGCGCTTCGCCCGGCTCCTCTGGAGGCGGTGCTTGTGTGTCCTGCTGCTTCATGACCCGGAAGTTGTTGCGGGTATTCATCAGCGATTCATACAGGCCTACCCGGTATTGTTCGCCATAGGTTTTGATCCGGCGGCGATAGACATTCATCGCCACGTCATCCAGCCAGTGCGTCATCCCGTGCATGTCGTAGGGGCGACACTCGCCACTGACCTTACCGCGTAAATCAACGGGCTGGCGGCAGGGGGCCATCAGACGGTTCAGTTCCATTTTAACCTGTAAGCGTACCGGACCACTGAGATCCGCGGTCAGGTGCTGAAACAAGTCATTAAAATCCCCGCTGTCATAAGCCGGGAGCAGTTGTTCTATCAGTCCTTTGTATTCATCCAGCAACATAGTGGTTTTAGCAATAGGTCTCTATCGGGTATGATCCCTATTGTGCAGTAAAACGAAGAATTGTCATAAGCTTGTAGGCGGAAAGTCAGGCATGACGCATGTCCTGTCTGTTTCTTAGCCACAGATTAGCCGGCACCTGCACTGAGTGGCCCTTTCCGGTCACGGCTTGAAGACTAAAAAGGGTTACAATGGCGAAAACCAAGAGAGCTTACGTCTGCAGTGATTGCGGCGCCGATTTTCCACGCTGGCAGGGCCAGTGCAGTGCGTGTGCAGCCTGGAATACCATTACTGAATTTACTATCCCCAAAACCAAATCTGCTCTGGGTGGTGCAGGTGGCGGCGGTGCGGTCAGCAGTTATGCCGGTTCGTCGACCAAAGTGCAGACTTTATCGGAAGTTGAAAGTAAAGATTTGCCGCGTTTCAGCTCGGGTATCTCAGAACTTGACCGAGTGCTGGGCGGCGGTATTGTACCGGGCTCAGTGCTCCTGCTCTGCGGGGATCCCGGCGCCGGTAAATCGACTCTGTTGCTGCAAAGCATCGGGGCGGTCGCGGAATCCCGTCAGGCGCTCTATGTGTCCGGTGAGGAGTCCATTCACCAGATTTCGCAGCGGGCAAAACGTCTGGCGACGCCGAATATCGATAAAATTCAGGTGGTAGCCGAAACCTCTGTTGAGCAGATTCTCAATCACGTGGTCGAGCAGAAAGTCTCTTTCGTGATCATTGATTCTATCCAGACTATGACAGTCGCGCACAATGAATCGGCGGCGGGAAGCCCGAGCCAGGTCAAAGAATCGGCGGCGGCACTGACCCGTTTTGCCAAGACGGAAGGCGTGACTTTCATGATTGTCGGCCACATCAATAAAGACTCGAATGTGGCCGGTCCGATGCAGCTGATCCACATAGTCGATGGCTTGTTCGCACTGTCATCGACGTCAGATGAAAAGTTCCGGGTATTACGTACCTCCAAGAACCGTTTTGGTGCTGACTCTGAATCCTGTTTCTTTGCCATGACAGAAACCGGCATGAAGCAGGTCAAAAACCCGTCTGCGATATTTCTCAGTCGCTCTAACAAAAACCATGCAGGCTCGGTATGTACCACGCTATGGGAAGGTACCCGCCCTTTGCTGGTGGAGATTCAGGCACTGTGTAATCAGTCGATGACGGAAGTACCGCGCCGCCTGAGTGTGGGGTATGATTCCAACCGGCTGGCGATGTCAATTGCGGTGCTGGCACGGCATGGCGGGGTGATGCTGTCGGACATGGACATCTTTGTAAACTGTGTTGGTGGGATCCGGATCGAAGAGACTTCGGCGGATTTATCTGTGTTGTTGGCGATCTTCTCCAGTTTTAAAAACGCCCCGATCCCACAGGACGTCCTGGTGTTTGGTGAAATCGGCCTGAACGGAGACATCCGTCCGTCAGCCAACGGCGTGGAGCGCATTCGGGAAGCAGCAAAGCAAGGCTTTACCCGTGCGATTATCCCGAAAGCCAATGCGAGCCGTTCACTTCCCGGCATTGACATTATACCGGTTGAAGATTTGCAGGAAGCACTGGCCGCCTTTGAGCGGGTTGCTGTCTGACAAGCCACTCTTTTCATTCTTCTGTCTGACCGGTTGTCGTGCGCAATGCAGACAACCGGCATATTGCCTTGGCCCCTGATACGCAGGCGCGTTCAGCGCTCACTCTTTGTTAGGACAGCAAAATACGCCAGCCAGACAAACCTTGGCCGCGCCCGAATCGCTTTCGTTAATTTCACACTTCAGGTGTCATTTTCACTCTTAAAAAAGTGAATTGCTCTTTATCTTTAGTAAATATTTTCAATAGCCCTCCAGTAAAATCTCCTCATTACATAGGAGGTAATACATGGCAATTGAATCATTTCTGAGCTGTTCTCATTTTAAAGATGCACCTAAAGATGTTTTCATGGCATCTCCTTATCAGCGTCCTTGTCGGCCACAGGATTTAAAGGCACTGGATTTATCGCAACCGGTTAACCTTGATAATTACTCTTCAAATGAAAATTTGCTGATTCAGCGTTCCATTTTAAACGCTTATGAATTAGATCTGGTTTTTTTGCCTTTCAGTAAACCTGTGAACCTGAAGGAATTAAAAACATTTTACTGCGATGAAAACTATAAGAATGCAGCAGCAGTATTGCCTTGTTTTGAACACCTTGCATTCTCATCTCTGGAAAAAAGCATCAATGTATCAGGTCATTGGACCCTGCAGGATTTTGTTAAATATACCAAAACAAAAATAAAAGATGTTGCCAATAGTGAGTCAACACTTTATAAAAAAATAACAGGTTCGAAAGATCCTGAGTCAGCGGCTAGGTTTTTCTTTATTCAATGTGCGGGGGACTTCCTGTCTGAAGCCTCTGCCATGGCACGGAACGTGTTAGGTAATTATGGCTCTTCTACATCTGAACTTTTTAAAGTTCTGATCGATGAATACGGTTATGGTGTACACGAGAAAAAACACTCCAGCATTTTTGAAAGAATGATGAAAGATGTTGGTTTAAATGAAATGATTCACTATTACTGGAATTTTTATACACCAGGTAGTTTATCTCTCATTAATTATTTTCATTACATTTCTAAAAACCACAGCAGATTCTTTAAATACCTTGGTGCGCTTTATTATACAGAAGCGACGTTAGCCTTTACCACCAAGAGCCAATCCAAGATTGTTAACGATGTATTTAAAGGTCGGGTGAGTTCTCTGTACTTTGATGAACACAGCCATATTGATATACATCATGGCAGAATGGCACTCGAGAAAATTATTATTCCTCTGGTTGAATTACATGGCGAACAAATCATTCCGGATATCTTGTCCGGCTTTGAAGAGTTTGCTTCTCTGCAAGATATTGCTGATGAAGAGTTGTATCGCCATATTGAGGTACATGACTCGCTTGATGAACTGGTAGAAAAAGCGAGTAAATACCATGATGTGAGTGGTGCAGTTAAATTTGAAGAAGTACTTGGTGAAGTGTCTGTATCACATATTCACAACAATGATGAATTATTCATGGTAGATGAAGGAGAGTTAGACCTTTATTTCTCACCTGATAAAGTAGTGAAGATGAAGGCAGGGGATAAAATCATCATTCCGTCAGGTATTCTGCACTTATCAAAAATCACTTCAGATACATGTCGTTATTCTGTTAAACATATTGAGGTGGCATAAATGACGGTAATATCCTTAGATTCAAGAAAAAATAACAGGCTCGCTGTTAATGAACAAAAGTTTTTCATTAAACGTGTAGAGCATGATGGCAAAGTCTGGGTGCTACCCTCTGAATGCCCACACCGCGGTGGTCCGCTGCACCTGGGCAAGCAGTGCGATAAAACAGGCGCAATAGTTTGCCCTTGGCATGACAACAGAATTAGCATGCATTGCATAAAAAGAAGCTCATTGCCAGCGATATCCAATAAAGAATTAATTCATGTGGTGTTGCCGAATGATAACTACCGCATATGGTCAGAAAGTAAATTATAAAGGCATAGAAAATGAATAGTACATTATTGAAAACGTATCTATTGCTTGCATTTTCTGTTTTTCTGGATATGTCAATTCAAATTGTGATGATCTGGAAAATACTTGAAATAACAAGTTCTACAGTTTATATGGGCATGATTGTCAGTATTGGTGCAGTCACCCCTTTTATTCTCAGTAAAGTAATTAAAAAGAAAGATATCTTTTATAAGAAATCTACCATCACAACGCTCAGGGCTGTTTTCTTTGCTTGCATGGTTACTGTGTTATATTTCAATGCAACGGGTATGATTTACATCATATTTATGGTTGCTGTTTTTTCTTCTTGCAATATGGTTTGCAGTATCAATACCTTTGAAGTAAAAAACTCCAGCTTTGTGAAAAGCAAACTGATTGAAGCCTCTAAGGCGTCCAGAGTATTGCAGACAACCATTCAGTTTGGTGCTTTCTTTGGTGCGCTGTTTGGGGGTTGGTACCTCAAGGCCATGGGCTTTGAAAGCTTTATTCATTATATCGCGGTAATGTCTATCTTATTGTCAGTGTCTTACCTGTTTGTTTCTGATGTGGATAAAGAAGATGCCGAAGCTGAGAAAAGCAATCAGCAAGCGCTTTCCGGGAAAAGAGAACGCTTTATAATCCAGGTTGCCTTATCGGTTTTAACCGGCTTACACATCGGTGCGTTCAATACCTTTGTCCCCGTGTACTATCAGCTGTTCAGAGAATGGGGGCCTGATATTCTGGGCTTTGCCTCTGGGCTGGCAGGAATAGGGGCATTATGTGCGGCGCTTCTTCCTCAGAATAAACGTGTTTATTTACTCAGTGCGGCACTGTTACTGGTGGGCGATATCGGACTATTCTTTATGGATATGCCTTACTTATCTGTACTGTTCTGTTTCTGTATTGGCTATGCGGTTAACTCCGTAAGGATTACATCAAGAACAGAAATTTTGAAATCTGATGCGGTTCAGAGTGATGTCAATAACGCTATCAGTCATTCTAACTATCTGTTCTATATTGTGTCTGGCACCATTCCTATGCTGGTGACTCTGCTCTTGACCTATTTTTCATTCTCAAGCGAAGCCTATGGCGTGTCGCTGATATTGGTGGGTGTTTTTTCCGCTGTCGTCATCTTGCTGTTAACCAGAAGTAAAAAAACAATCACATTGGAAGGTGCATATGAAAAGTAAAGTATTGATAGTGAATCCAGCATCCAGCGGAAAAATGATCAGGCCGAAACTGCAAGAAAACAATATTCAATGCGATGTGTATTTTGACTCAGAGCATGATCCCAAAGGCATGCTGGATACGATTAACATCGAAAACTATGATAATAATGTATCCCATCTTCACATTGATGCATTGCAGAATGAAAAGTACGATGCGGTTATTGCCGGGTCAGAGTTAGGTGTTGAACTGGCAGATAAACTCGCCAGTGCATTAGGTTTACCGGGAAACTCACCTTTGACTACTGGCCTGCGCCGAAATAAAAATGAAATGCAAGATGCATTGAAAAAGCATGGCTTGCCCTATATTCAGACATTTCTGGTTGATATGGATGGGAAAGGGCTTAATGAGCTAAATGAAATAAAATGTAAAAAGTATATTATCAAGCCTGTTAACTCTGCGGGTTCCGAAAACGTCTACTTCTGCAATAGCAGAGATGATGTAATTAACAAAATATCTTCCCTGCCTTGGGGAAAAATAAACAGTACAGGAAAAAGAAATGACCAGTTTCTTGTTCAAGAGTTTATTGAAGGCGAGGAGTATGTTTTAGATCTGATAGTTAATGGAGACCAAGTCGCTTTAGTTGCTATATGTAAATACGTAAAAGGTCAGTCTGGTAATAATCCATTTGTTTATAATCGACTGGAACTATTGGATCCTTATGACGCCGGGTTGGCAACAATTCGTGAATACGCAGTTGCTGCTACCAGGGCGCTCGATATCACGTATGGTCTTGTGCATATGGAACTGATGCTGAACCCATCGAAAGGCCCGGTAATGATTGAAGCAGCAACACGGATACACGGTGGTGTTGCCCCATCATTATTTGAAAGTTGTTATTCTCCTAGTTTGCTGGACACGATTGCTACACTGGTGTCAGAGCAAAGAGTACCTGAACAAGATTCGAAGCGAGTTAAGCAGGGAAGAGTGTATTTTCATGTCAATAAATACGCTGCAAAATTCACAGGTGTCGATGCCATCAGTGACGGAAAACTAAGACGTATTCCATCATTGATTGATTATTTTGTCACAGTGAAAGAGGGACAAGTATTGTCTGTCACAGAAGACTTATTCACTTGCCCGTGTCTTGTGTGGTTATCCAATGATAATGCCTTTGATTTAGAGTCTGATATTCAGGAAGTTGAGCATGTTCTTAATGATGTATTTAACAAGGAGTTGATCAGTGCCTAAGCTAATCATTAAAGACACAGATGAAACGATAGAAGCAGAAACAGGAACCCCTGTTTCAGAATTGTTTGAGTTTGATGGGCTTAGAAGTGTTCCGTTTAATTGTATGCGTGGCATTTGTGGTTCTTGTGCCGTAAAACCGGTCACAAATATAGATCATCTCGGCGATGTACATGAGAATGAGAAAGGCACACTTGAGATTCTGGCTTTGTGTCCGACTGAATACAGGTTACTGTGTCAGTGTACTTTAGTCAGGGATTCAGAGGTTGAGTTAGCTTAAGGTAATTATGAATATATCTACTTTATATAATAACAATGTGAAGTTGTTTGAAACGTTAAATCTGGATTATCGTTCATATAAACATGAGCCTATACTGGATTATGAAACCGATCTGAAAGTTTCTAAAGAGTTAGGCTGGACAGCAGCACCCAGTAAAAGCTTATTTCTGAAACGTAAAAGCGGCGGCTACTGTGTGTTTGTTACCCACAAAGAAAACCGTTTTGATCAGAAGAAGATTCGCGACGTTATTGGTGAGCGGGTTTCAATCTGCAACAATGAAGAGATGGCGACCATTACCGGTTGTATTCCCGGCGCGTTATGTCCTTTTGTTTTAGATACATCGATTCCTATTATTTTAGATGTCTCTTTATTGGATCATAAAGAAGTGATGTTTACTCCGGCCGATCCCAGTTATACATTTATTGTTGAATCAGATTCTCTGGTTAGTGTCTTCGAAAGCTTGAACAATGAAATGTACTTTTATGCTAATTAAAATAGGGGGCTGTTAAGCCCCTTATTCATGTTTAATATCTAACACAGGAAGAATATGGATGGATTCAATGCCACCCATATCTATGATGCACTTTTTAATTTCATACAGTAACGGAAGCCGGGTACTGTTGATTCTTATCAGGCAGTCGAACTCCCCATAGATAGATTCGAAATGGAAGTCGTAACCGGCACTTTTGAGGTGTTTGAAAATTTGTTTACAGTCGACTTTTCCGGATTTGACCAGCAGGTAAGAATGGATATCATCAGAAGGGGATAAGCGCTGATCAAAGCAAGTACTGATTGTGAAGCCTGTTATGATGTTCTCCTGTATAAGTGTTTGTATTCTTTTGTCTACGGCACTGCGTGAGAGGTTGACTTGCTCTGCAATTTTCTGGATGCTCTCTCTTGAGTTATTTCTCAATAACTCAATAATTTTCGTGTCCACTTTATCTAAATTCATGATAGTTACTAACTAGCCTGGTGACTTTTTGATTCTAAAGTAACAGAAAGTGTTTTTAATTATATTCTGTTTTGATATCGGAATTTCTCAGCTTTATTTAACAAGCAACTGCATACTTACCATACTCATCAGGTATCTTGTCAATATGAACATTCATGATTATGTGAATAACGTGATAGGAAATGAACTCAGCGGAGAAATCACTGAAACAGCAGGGCGTTCTCGTGAGGGCGGTTATACCTACTTAGGGCAGTAAGATATGCTGAACCTTACCCTGCAAACAGCACAGTGATGTACCGGTATTGAGGTATCTGGCCTGTGGGTTCGCCGGACAGCGCAGGTGAAATGCTTCGGGTCTCAGCCAGCAAGATCGGCAAGGAGTTCCAGTTCGCGATAAAGCAGTTCGTCGTCACCCACGTTGAGTTCAATCAGCCGGCGCAGGTGAGAAATGCTGTCGATATCAATATTCACTATCTTCATCCGCAGACAGTCGCTGTCATGGGCGACCAGCTCAGTGGCCATCGTCATGTGAATATCTGTGTCATGCAGGGTGACATCAACGTCAAACAGGGCGTTGTCATCCGGCTGCCAGTGTTCAGGCCGGCTGAGCAAAATACCATGCAGTGAGATATCCCGAACATCAGCAGACCAGAATGACTGGGCCTGACGTATCTGCGCCGGGGCCTGATAAACAATACGGATAAACTGGCGTCTTTCGTTCATAGTCTGTGATTACCTGTATGAGCCTATATTGTCGAGTTTAGGGTCTGTTGGCTTTTTTGGGTTCTGTTTTTTCTATGTTGACGCGATATCTGTCTGCAGCGCTGCAACTGCGTTGGGTAACCGGGCTGCGATTGATCCTGTGCAGAAACAGGCCTGAACCTGATTAAACAGGCGACGTTGATGATTTGCTTATTAAGCAATCACGCAATAAAAAAGGCTGCCAAAATGGCAGCCTGAATTCAGCGATTGCAAATCTGTCCGTATGGGGTTATTTGGCAATACGCTTGTACTTAATACGGTGCGGCTCTGCAGCCTGCGCGCCCAGCGTTTTCTTCAGCCAGTCGGTATACTCGCTATAGTTACCTTCGAAGAAATTCACCTGGCCTTCATCGCGGTAATCCAGAATGTGGGTTGCGATACGGTCCAGGAACCAACGGTCGTGCGAGATCACCATGGCGCAGCCAGGGAATTCCAGCAGGGCTTCTTCCAGTGCACGCAGTGTTTCTACGTCCAGGTCGTTGGTTGGCTCATCGAGCAGCAGGACGTTGCCGCCGGCTTTCAGCAGTTTCGCCAGGTGGACACGGTTACGCTCACCACCAGACAGCTCGCCGATGCGTTTTTGCTGGTCGCTGCCCCTGAAGTTAAAGCGGGACACATAAGCACGCGCCTGAATCTCGAAGTTGTTGATGCGAATGACATCGTTGCCCTCAGAGATTTCCTGATACACAGTATTGTTGTCATCCATGCTGTCGCGGAACTGCTCAACAGAGGCCAGTTTAACTGTGTCGCCCAGGTCGATAGTGCCTGCGTCGGGCTGCTCAGAGCCGCTTAGCATCTTGAACAGGGTCGACTTACCGGCACCGTTCGCCCCTATGATGCCCACGATGGCGCCTTTAGGCATGCTGAAAGACAGGTTGTCGATCAGAACACGGTCACCAAAGGATTTGGTCAGACCGTTGACTTCGATCACCTTGTCGCCCAGACGATCACCCGGCGGGATGAAGAGTTCGTTGGTTTCGTTACGCTTCTGATGATCCGAGGTATTCAGCTCTTCAAAACGGGCCATACGTGCTTTGGATTTGGCCTGACGCCCTTTAGGGTTCTGACGTACCCACTCCAGCTCTTTCTCTATGGTTTTCTGACGCGCTTTCTCTTGAGAGGCTTCCTGTTTCAGGCGGGCGTCTTTCTGCTCCAGCCAGGACGTATAGTTGCCCTGCCATGGAATACCTTCACCACGGTCCAGTTCCAGAATCCAGCCGGCGGCGTTATCCAGGAAGTAACGGTCGTGCGTGATTGCCACCACAGTACCTGTGTAATCAACCAAGAAACGCTCCAGCCAGCCAACCGATTCGGCATCCAGGTGGTTGGTCGGTTCGTCGAGCAGCAACATGTCTGGTTGTTCCAGCAGCAGGCGGCAGATAGCCACACGGCGGCGTTCACCCCCCGACAAGAATTTGATTTGCGCATCCCACTCCGGCAGGCGCAGCGCATCAGCAGCACGCTCCAGCGTATTGTCCAGATTGTGGCCGTCTTTAGCCTGAATCAGGGCTTCCAGCTCACCCTGTTCTTTAGCAAGGGCATCGAAATCGGCATCCGGTTCCGCGTAAGCGGCATACACAGCATCCAGGCGGGTCAGGGCATTTTTCACGTCGGAGACGGCTTCTTCAACCACTTCACGTACTGTCTTGCTTTCGTCCAGTACCGGCTCCTGCGGCAGATAGCCGACATTCAGGCCGGGTTGCGGGCGGGCTTCCCCTTCGATGTCGGTATCGATACCTGCCATGATGCGCAGCAGGGTAGACTTACCGGAGCCGTTCAGGCCCAGTACACCGATTTTGGCGCCAGGGAAGAAACTTAATGAAATATCTTTCAGAATCTGTCGCTTAGGTGGCACAACTTTGCTCACTCGCGACATGGTATAGACGTATTCAGCCATTTCCGTAGGTCATCTCTAATGATTGGAGAAAGGGGTATTTTAACCATTCTGGGCCTAAGTTTAACAGCAATGTCTCACAATGACGTTTAAGATGAATACATGCCCTTGTAAGCAGGTTTTCGTTATTGACCTGAGCCTGACTCTGGGCTGACGTTGATAAGGGGATGGGACGCTAGGATAACAGTGTTAATTAAACGTGCTGATTTTTAATCTGAGTGAACCTGGAGCTGGAAAGAGTATATATGCAGTCTGAAGCCGTTAAGCACCGTTGTAGCCGTTGGATTCTGGGCCTGGGGGCATGGGTGCTGTTGGGAGGAAGCGTGGCACAGGCCGCCTCGCTGGAAGAGCAGAGAGAATGGTATGAAGCCGCGAAGGAGGCGCTTGAGCGTCAGGATGAGTCGGCTTATCAGAGCTATCGTGCCAGGCTCAATGACTATCCGCTGACCCCTTATCTCGACTATCGCCAGTTTCAGGACAATCTGGATAAGCGCTCCCCTGCCGAAGTCAGTGCATTCATCAAAAAATTTCAGGATCTGCCTTTCACTATCAAGCTGGGTTATGCCTATCAGGATGTGCTGGCGGAGGCTAACCGTTGGCAGGATCTGGTGACCTTTCAGACTGAGCCGCCGTTCAGGGAAAGTTATCAGTGCCAGTATTATCTGGCGCTGAGCAAAGTCGGCCGCAAGAATGAAGCCTGGCAGGGCGCACAGTCACTCTGGCTGACCGGCCAGTCTCTCGACGATGATTGTGATCCCATGCTGGATGCCTGGGTAAAAGCGGGAAAACGCACTAATCAGCTGATTCTGGATCGCATGTTGCTGGTGTTTGAAGCCGGCAATCAGGGGCTGCTGAAATATCTCGACAAACAACTGACAGGTAACGCCAGAAAAGACGGCGATACGCTGCTTGCGCTGTTTGCCAAACCGCAGGGTGTGGCAGACTTCGCCAAAAAAAGCAAAGTCACAGACTATAACCGGCAACTGACGGTGGCGGCCTATAAGCGGCTGGCGCGCGCAGATACCAAAGAAGCCTTGCTCCAGTTAGAGCGGGTCGCGGCCGGGCAAAAGCTGGATACAGTGCAGAAGCAGTCACTGGCGGATTACACGGCGTCACGGCTGATGGATGCCGAGGAAGCTGAGCTGATCCGCTGGCGTGATGCCATACTGCGCAAAAGCAGCGATGATGATTTGATTGGGCGACGCATCCGCCTTGCTCTTCGTGAGGGCGACTGGACTGAAGCGCAGGCATGGATCCCGCAGTTATCAGATGAAGAGCAGAACACGCTGCGCTGGAAGTTCTGGCAGGCGCATTTGCTGGCTAAAACCGATCCTGTGGTTGCCAAGCCGAAATATCAGGAATTGCTGGGCGAACGGAACTTTTACAGTGCCGCAGCCGCCACGGTTCTCGGTGAAGAGATCGATTTTCCGGTGGAATCTCTCAGTGAGAAAGAACAGGATGTGTCGCCTTATCTGCCAGCGTTGAAGCGGATTGAGGAAATGCTCGCCCAGGATAAGGTGTTTGATGCCAATCTGGAGTGGTGGTATCTGATGAAAGATCTCGATCCGAAAGCAATCTGGCCGCTGGCGGGCTACGCAGGTAAGCAAAACTGGCACCATCTGACGGTGCAGGCCACCATATATGGCCGGATGTGGGAGCACTTGTCGTTACGTTTCCCGCTGGCATTTGCTGAGACCTTCAAGTCATTCGGTCAGCAGCGTGAGCTCTCTGTGACCACTATGATGGCACTGGCGCGTCAGGAAAGTGCGTTGAATCCGCAGGCGATGTCGCCGGTAGGCGCCCGCGGGCTGATGCAACTGATGCCCGCCACAGCCAGAGAAACTGCGGGTAAGCTGAACTATAAATATGCGGGTAGCAGCAGTCTCTTTGAGCCAGAGGTCAATATCCGGCTGGGCAGCGGTTACCTGAAAATGATGCTGGAGCGTTACGACAACAACCGTATCTTTGCTTTCTCGGCGTACAACGCCGGCCCGGGCAGAGTCACCAGCTGGCGAAAAATCAGCGACGGCAAACTGGATGCCTTTGCCTTTATGGAAACCATTCCCTTCGGTGAGACGCGCGGTTATGTCCAGAATGTGCTGATGTTTGAGGTCTATTACGACAAGCTGACCAATCAGCAGGTTCAATTGCTGACCACAGAGGAACTGAACACTAAGTATTGAAACAAACTGCGGCTATAGGTTTGGTGGAAGGCTGTGGTTCAGGGTAGAATCCGGACAGAGTTAATACGCCTGTGTTGGTTACTAACTGCCAATGCAGGCAATTTTTGAGGAAAACCATGTCAACCAAAGCCGATACGCCGGACTTTTCTGACTGGCAGCAAATAGTCTCTCTGTTTCGTCAGGCCACTGCTGAAGGCAAAGATGAGTTACTCCTTCGTCTGCTGCTAACCCCGGATGAGCGTGAATCGCTGATTGCCCGAGTGAATATTTTCCATGAACTGCTGAATGGTGAGCGTAGCCAGCGTAAAATCAGCGAGCTTCTGGGTGTTGGCGTGGCAACTATCACTCGTGGCTCTAATGAACTGAAACACCATGATGCGGAGATCCGCGACTGGTTGTCTGAGTTCCTGCTGAAACAGCAGCCCAAAGGCTGAAGTATTTAGTCACCCCTTCCCAGCTTCCCCCTGATAGGGGGAGGGATAGTACAGAGCTTACTGAAACCACGGATATTCCCTTTTCTTATTCAATCTGCAGCGCGAGAGTAAGATTACTTTTGTGTGAACTCAGAGCCTGTCAGATCGTACAGGCCCGGGTTCATGAAAGGGATCAGGGCCAGTATTAAAGCCTGCTGGTAAACACTGCTGCGGCTGAGTTTGTGCTCAGTGAGCATCGCGATAGCGCCACCTTGTTGCTTCACATTCTGCTGCTGAAACATATCATCCATCACATCCCCCAGTTATTCTCCGTCATGCAGCCGGGCCAGCGCTTTAGGCGGCAGAGGCAGAGAGGCCGAGCGGGATTCACCGCGCTGAATGCCGTTATCTATCACCATCCAGGCGAACGTTGCACAGCCGTCAAGTCCGGCTTCCAGGCTGACGTAATAATCCGCGCCAGGCTGTAATTCCCGGGCATGCACTACCCGGTTGCGGGCGCCGGTCAGGGTCTCATCTGCACACATAGGCTGTGCTCTTACTCCGCTCTCCACCGCGACACCGCTAATCTGCAGGATTTGCGCCGGGAAGGCTTGGTGGAAGGCATTTTCTACTGCCCGGATTTTGGCCGGGTTTGTCGAAGCGACAATAATGCGAATCTGGCGATCTGGTGCTGGAATGGTGGTGTGCATGATGGGCTCCTTCATTTCACGTTGTTATTGTACGTATTGGAAGGGCGCTGTCACCCCTGACAGGCATCTGCAAGAGCATGAGCAAATCAGGGGGGAGGCGGCAGGATAACCAGCAGTGCGATCAGATGCGGTCGAATGACCAGTCGGACTGGATAATGTAACCGTGGATCTTGAACTCGTCGTGGTTGACAAACAGATTGGGAAAATCTGGTTGAGAGGTGGAAAACACGACGCCATCTGCCAGTTGTGTCATGTGGTAGAAATCGGGTTCGCTGCCACGCACCGACGCAAATACAGGCTGTTTAGGACGATAAGGTGCTTTGCGCGTGGCCAGCGCATAGCTGCCCAGCGGCGCGCACTGAGCGATGTTTTCGTTATCTACCAACAGGCCAAGGCAGTCGTCGCGATCTAAATGATGCGGGATCGCCCGCTTGCTCAGGACGTCGACTTTGCCGCCATCGCGATAGGACAGGTAGTCTTTACGATGAATAACAGGAATGTAGGTCGATGTCGTGTTGTGACCCGTTTCGTGACTGATGGCCGTTGTTGCCTGGGTACCTGAATCAATCTGTCCGGTCAGCAAGTAGCTGATGGATGTGTTCAGGGTTTCAGCAATTCTTTCCAGCTCACGTACTTCAATACCGTATTTGCCAGACAGCTTACGGCTCATGGTGCCTTGTTGTAAGCCCAGAGTTTCACCCAGTTGTTTCTGGCTAATCCCCTGAATCTTGGCCAGGCGCTTAATCCGCTCTAAATATTCCATATGAATGGCTTCCCGCTCGCAGTAAAAAAAGAATGCGAAAGGCATTCGCAAAAGTCATAAATTATTTTACTGATATCCTTGTCTAAAGATTTTACTCAAGCTGAAAAGTGCGATGGATTTCGTTAAAGGAATATACATTTGCACACGGTTGGGTAAAAAATGGGACAATTTTTTTTCAGTAAAATAAGCCAGTAAGAAAAAACAACGCCAACTGCTGACAAAAGTAACATATCAGTTCCGACCAAGAAATAAGGAAACTGCATGATAAAGGCGGTTTTATGCATATTTTATGATATGCAACCCAAGGTTACACAGGATTTCTTAAAAATCTGCCGAATGACTGAAAGGCGTAGAGATTCATGCTTTAAATGAAATCGATTTCATCCTTATGGTGAATATAAGTTAATCATCAATAAACTCAGTGCATGTTATGCCAATTTGGAATATTCAATGGATTCCATCTATCACCCAGACAAAGATTTCACAACGCATCAGTAAGAGTAAGGGCTGCCAGAAAGGGAGGAATCTTAACGGCTGAGCCGCATTTCTTTTAACCTTCGTGTGGCGTTTCACCGTAGTTGGGCAGAAAAAGGTGTACAACTTGCACTGTTATGGGTCGAAAGGCACAGTATTGGTGCGCGTGTCCCGGATGTTACAGACGTACAGCAGCGTACACAATTTTTTGTTATTGATTTTCAATTAGTTAGTTTTACTGACGAATTTAGCAGTTAGTGAATCAAATTGGAACAGTTATTGCTTGCCCCTTAATTATGATTGATTCGCCCTAATTTGGGGCTTGTGGTTAATTTTTGCACATATTTTGTGCGTGACTTAGGGAAGAGTTCAATGACTGAATCTATGACACAGGTGACGGGATCCGTGCAGGCCCTCACGCAAAGTGCGGACACTTTGTTCCTGCTGCTGGGCGCCATCATGGTATTTTTAATGCACGCCGGTTTTGCGTTTCTCGAAGTGGGCACGGTACGGCAGAAAAACCAGGTGAATGCGCTGGTGAAGATATTGGCTGATTTTGGCGTATCGACCATCGCGTACTTCTTTATTGGCTACTGGCTGGCCTATGGCGCCACCTTCTTTGCTGATGCAGAAACCTTATCTGCCGGCAATGGCTTTGCCTTAGTCAAATTCTTCTTCCTGCTGACCTTTGCCGCGGCCATTCCGGCGATAGTGTCCGGCGGTATTGCTGAGCGGGCCCGTTTTAACCCTGTGCTGATTTCAACCTTCTTTATTGTTGGATTCGTGTATCCGTTATTTGAGGGTATGATCTGGAACAGCAACTTTGGCCTGCAGGCGTGGTTTGAAAGCCAGTTCGGTGCGGTTTTCCATGATTTTGCCGGCTCTGTTGTCGTGCACGCCGTCGGCGGCTGGATTGCACTGGTGGCTGTGATGCTGCTGGGGATGCGAAAAGGGCGTATCCGGGCAGGCAAACACACCAACTTTGCGCCATCTAATATCCCGTTTCTGGCACTGGGAGCCTGGATTTTAAGTGTCGGCTGGTTTGGTTTTAACGTGATGTCGGCACAATCGATTAACGGTGTCAGCGGGCTGGTTGCCGTCAACTCTCTGATGGCGATGGTCGGCGGGATCTTGGCCGCCGTCGTGCTGGGTAAAAATGACCCCGGTTTCATTCATAACGGTCCGCTGGCCGGTCTGGTGGCTGTGTGTGCCGGTTCGGATTTGATGCATCCATTGGGAGCGCTGATGACCGGTGTGGTGGCGGCGGCGATCTTTGTCTGGCTGTTCACTTACATGCAAAACCACACCAAAATTGATGATGTGCTCGGTGTCTGGCCGCTGCACGGTGTGTGCGGAGCCTGGGGTGGCATTGCGGCAGGCATTTTTGGCTTGCAGTCACTGGGTGGCCTAGGCGGCGTCAGTTTTATCGTTCAGTTGCTGGGCACTGTGATAGGCATTGCGATTGCCCTGGCGGGGTCGTTTATCGTTTACGGTCTGGTGGATAAGCTCTCCGGCCTGCGGCTGAGCGAAGAAGATGAGTTCAACGGCGCGGATCTGGCGATCCACAAGATCAGTGCGACCAATCTGGAATAAAACTGGCTGAGCCCGTGTACAAAAAATGCCGCTTTGTGCGGCATTTTTTGTACGCATAATATGGCTTGCTTGTGAGCGGAGACTCCGTGAATGCTGACCTGTTATTGCCGGTTAAAATGCGGATTTCTTACCCTTATGACGACAAAAAGGACCACGATTGCATAAGCTCAATCTGTGTTTCTGTGTCTGGGTAATAGCATGCCGCACTTCATTTGGCCTGATCAATGGTGGCGACTTACGTTAATCGCCTGGTGTTGCCTTTCTGCCATTGTGCTCGGGCTGCTTTGTGGCCGGGTAGCGGCAGCAGGGACGCCTGAACTAACAGTGCTGCATCAGAAAGAGCCTTATGTCAGTTGGGATCAGACCGCTGATGAAGCGCGGTTATTGCTGGAGGAAAAAACAGCAGATATCGCCCAGTTAGAGCGCATCCGCTCAGTTCTGGCTGAACAGCGGGCGGCGGCATATCAGCTTTCTCAGGAGAAGTCAGTGGATGTACGCTGGCTGGAAGCACAGATCAAGTCATTAGGTCCGGAGCCCAAGGATGGCGAAAGCGAGCCAGAGATCATTGCCAGCCGCCGAGCTGAGCTGGAAAATGAATTAGCCACAATCAGTGTGCCGATTTTTCTTGCCGATGCGGCCTATGAACGGGCCAACCTCCTGGTGGGCGAAGTTGACAAAGTGATTCGCCAAAACCTGTCCGACAAATTGCTGAACAAGAGCCCGACGCCCCTATGGCCAGGGCGCTGGGGAGAGGCGCTGAGCGAGTTAAAGCAATATGCCAGTGTATTCGGCCAGCAGTTTCAGGCGGCCAGGCAAGATGAACAGCAAGCCCGTGCCATGAGCGCATCGATTACACCATTTTTGGTGTTTATGGCGCTGGCCATAGTCACTATGCTGCTGATCCAACCCTGGGTGATAAACAGGCTGGATCGATTCAGCCAGAGTCTGACCAGAAAAAGCCTGATTCTTCTGTGCAATGTATTCTCAACATTACTGCGGCTGTTCTTTCCTTTGCTCACTGCGTTTCTTTTAATTGTGGCAATCAGTCAGGTGCAGCTTCCCCTACCGTCGGCGAAAGCAACGATAAACGCTCTGCCGGGGGCGGCTGTGAACATAGTGGTCAGCCATTGGCTGGGGTTTCTGATTTTCCGTCCTAAAGCGCCGGAGCAGCGAATTATCCACCTTGATGATGACACCTCCCGGCGTGGCATGCGGATTTGCCAGTGGCTTGGCGTCTTCCTCGGTCTGATTGTTTTATTAACGGCTTTCAAAACCGACTACCCGTTTTCAGCAGCCAGCTCGGCATTTTTTACTCTGCCGATCATTGTGTTCGGCAGTTGGCTGATGTGGCAGCTGGCGAAAGTGTTGAGTCAGGCTGCCCAGAAAGCCGATGAAGCTGATGCACAAAGTGAGCAGGCCAATCAAGTCAGCAAAGGGATGCTTAATGCGCTGGTCTGGATGATGAAAGCCTCCAGTGTTCTCAGTGTGGTGTTTGTCTGTGTCGGCTACGACAGCCTGGCACGGCAGGCGATAATACCTATGGTAATGTCCATCGCACTGATTGCCTTTGCCATGGTCATTTATTACGGCCTGCTGAATGTCATCACCCGCATTCTGGGGGGGAGTAACGGGCAAGACACTGAAGCGAGTGTCAGCGAAGGGCTGTTGCCTATAGTGCTGATTGTTATCATGTTCATGGTGTTTGCCCCCATGCTGGCGCTGACATGGGGCGCCCGGCTGACCGAAATTGCAGAAATCTGGCGCTTGCTGTCTGATGGCATCGAGCTGGGGGATGTCCGCATTTCTCTGGATGTGATGATCACCTTTCTGGTGGTGGTGTTTGTCGGGGTGCTGCTCACCCGCTGGATTCAGCACGTCATGCGCCATTCGGTGCTGCCGAAAACCAAAACTGATCCCGGAGCCCGAACGGCCATAGTGACCGGCCTGGGTTATGTCGGTTATACCCTGGCCATCATCATCGCCGTGTCGGCGGCTGGCCTGAATTTATCCAACCTGGCAGTAGTAGCAGGGGCGTTGTCGGTCGGTATTGGTTTTGGCCTGCAGACGATAGTGTCGAATTTTGTTTCCGGCATTATTTTACTGATCGAGCGCCCGATCAAAGAGGGCGACTGGATTGAAGTGTCCGGACATTCGGGTTTCGTCCGCAAAATAGCCGTGCGCTCAACACGCATCGAGACCTTTGATCTGCAGGATGTGGTGGTGCCCAATTCGGATCTGATCGCCGGTATTGTGAAGAACATGACGCTGCAATCTAATCATGGTCGGTTGATAGTGCCTGTTGGTGTGGCCTACGGCAGCGACCTCAATATCGTCAGGCAGGTGCTGATGGACGCGGCCAAAAAACACGCCATGATCCTCAGTTACCCCGAACCGTCGGTTGTGTTCACTAGCATGGCCGACAGCGCCTTATTGTTCGAGCTCCGTTGCTTCGTCCGTGACATCAAAGATTACATGATCATTAAATCTGATCTTCTGTTCGACATCTACCAAACACTCACCGAACAAGGTGTCAGCATTCCTTTTCCGCAACGTGATGTGAGCATCAAAGGATTGGAAAAAATACTCAAGGAATGGGACGCAAGGAAAGCTGAATCGGATGACTGAAGGATAATCCTTAGATTGCAGCACTTATCTGTATGCTTAATCACAACAAAGGATTGTATGACGATAGCGCAATCATAATAATGACAGCCATTGTTATCTGGTTTGGCTTTGCTACTTATTATGATTCCGTCCGCTTTCATTCAGTCGTTACGCTCACTCCCTTTGCCCGAATGCGGCGCTGAGGTGCTGCTGGCTGAGTTTGATCTGCACCATTATTCGCCGTCCCTGTTCAGCCAGCTTGGCGTCAACATGCCAGCGACACTCAGCCGGGCGGTGCCCAAGCGACAGGCGGAATTTCTGGCCGGCCGTTATCTGGCGCAGCAACTGCTGAAAAAGGAGGGCATCGCACCGGTTGAGATAACAATTGCTGACAACCGTGCGCCTGTCTGGCCACAGGGGCTGACGGGCAGTATCAGCCATCATGAGCAGTTGGCTGCCTGCGTGATTTGTCCTCAGCACCATGAAATGGCCGGTGTGGGATTAGATATCGAATTGCCTGTGACAGCCGATACGGCGACGGGTATGCCGGGCGTAGTCGTCAATGACCAGGAGCTGGTCAGGCTGGACATCAATGAGCAAAATCAAATCGAGTTGATGACCCTGATTTTTTCCGCTAAAGAGAGCATTTTTAAGGCGTTATATCCGCAAGTTCAGCGCTATTTTGATTTTCTGGATGTGTCGTTTGTGGGCAGGGACGAACAATGGCTGCATTTTGCACTGAACACTGAGTTGGCCGGAGCTTTACCCTGCGGCCGGCAAGGCAAGGTTTACTACTCCAGCATAGGACAGTCTGTGCTGACGTTTACCCGTTCTGAGTATTTTACTGATAATAATTATCATTATTGAGTTTATTCCTATCGCCAGTTACAATCGCTTTCTTTTTTGCGGATGGATCGTGTCGTCATGGACAGTAACACGCTGAATAATAAGCCAGTGTTAAGGCTTGCCCTGCTTATTAATATGCTCTCGGTCGGTACCCTGATGATGGTGATGCCGCTGGGGCCGGATTTAGTCCGGGATATTGGTTTGCAAGGCGAGCATATCGGGTACATCAGCGGCGGTGCGACGTTCGGCTCCGCGATCATCGGTTTTTTTCTTGCACCAGTGCTGGACCGCTATGACAGGCGGGCAGCGCTGACGCTGTTTCTGTTGCTCCGCTCTGTGTTGATTGCGCTGTGCGGGCTGGCTGCCACGCCGGAACAGCTGCTGTTGATGTTCATTGCCGCAGGCTGTTTTTCCGGCCCGCTCAGTGGATTGATCATGGCATCAGTTCTTGATGTGACCAAAGTAACAGAGCGGGGCAGGGCCATGGCCTTTGTGGCCAGCGGGTTTTCACTGGCGGCGATCATAATTGTGCCGGCTTCCTTGCTGCTGGCGCAGTGGTTGAACTGGCAGATGACGTTTTTCTTTTTTGGTGGGCTGGGCCTGATACTGGCTGTCGCGGTACGCATCTGTATGCCATCGCTGGTGCCACCGAAACACCCCTCTGAGCAACCAGCCCCCCAATCGGCCGGGCTGTCCGGGATGATCCGCTCAATGCCCTTTATCCTGGCGATGACAATGATGGGGATCAGCCTGTTCGGGCATTTCTTACTGGTGCCGAACTTGTCGGCATATTTCCAGTTCAATCTCGGTTTCCCGCGGGATGAAATCAGCTATCTCTATCTGCTGGGCGGACTCATGAGCATACTCGCCATGCGTTACAGCGGCAGGATGATGGATAAAGGTTCAGGTCAGGCGGCCTTGTTCGGTCTCAGCGCGACGGTGGCGGCAGTGGTGTACTACGGGTTTGTCAGTGACAGTACGGACAAATGGGTCTATCTGATTTTTATGATTCTAATGGCATCGAGTTCGGCGCGCAGTGCTGTGCTGGCAGCATTCACCTCAAGGGTGCCGCCGCCCCAGTACCGTGCGGCTTTTATGACGTATCAGTCAACGGTGTCAAACCTGGCAGCCGGTGCCGCCAGCATCATGGGCTCGATATACCTGACTTCGGGACCGGGGCACCAATTGCTAGGACTGGATGTTCTGGCATCCGCCACAATAGCAAGCGCTCTTGCTGTGCCACTGCTGGCCTGCTGGTTTATCCCTTCGCTGAAACAGGCTCAGGTTTCACAACAGGCTCCGGGTTAATCCCGGAGTTTTTTTATCCATTTTACTCCCCGCCCAATACGCCCTCTGGTGCACATAAAAACCTCACTTTGATAAGTGATAAGTCGCAGTACTCTGGTTGCAATTGAACACGAATGAAAAAAGTTATCAATTTCATTGAACTTTTGTTGACGCTGATAATAACAATAATTATCATTTGCGCCATTGTTATTGATGGAGTGTTGAAAATGTTTCAGCAACAAGGAGATAGTGTGATCAAGTTAACTCGTTTGAACCGGGCTTTATGTGTAGTCGGTATGGTCTCTTCATTTACGGCGATGGCTGAAGTGGCCAACAAAGAAGTGATGGTAGTGACAGCGAGTCAGACTGAACACCCTGAATTAACGGCTCCTGCTTCTGTGTCTTATATCACGCGTGAAGAACTGGATAATCTGGTGGTAAATGATGTCGGCGAAGCGATCAAAAAGCTGCCGGGTATCAATATCAATCCAGGTACCTCATACGGCCGGAATGAAATCAAAATCCGTGGTCTGGGTGCAGACTACACCTTGCTGCTGATCAATGGTCGCCGTATCAACTCACGTGATGGTCTGCTCAGCGCCTACGGCAACGACTTTGACCTGTCCAGCATTCCTATGTCAGCGGTTGAGCGTATCGAAGTGATCCGTGGCCCGATGTCATCCCTTTACGGGGCGGATGCACTGGGTGGCGTGGTGAACGTTATCCTGCGCAAACCCACCGAAGAAACGCAGGGCTCTGTCGGTTACCAGTATGACGGTATCACCGAAGGCTCCGGCGGCGACACCAATAAGATCAATGCTTACGTCAGCGGTGCACTGATCCCAGAAACCCTGCTGGGTAACCTGATTGTTGAAAAAAGCGATCGTGATGCCTGGCGCACGGATAAATCGGTTAACCCGGATACCGATGTGCTGGAAGAGCGCGACGAGCTGAATCTGTACTCCAACCTGAAGTGGCTGGTGAATGAGCAGCAGGATATCGATCTGGATTTGATCTACAGCAAAGATGATCGTGATGCAGACTGGAACAATTGGGGAACTGCGGTCAACAACGTGCAGGAGATGGAGCGTTATAACGTCGCCCTGACGCATTACGGCTACTGGGCTAACTTTGACTCCCGCCTGCGTTACAATCTGGATATGTCTGAGCTGAGAGACGATTCAGAACTGAACGGCGCGGTTGGCAATATTGACCAGACCAATAATACCGTAGATGGCCAACTGTCGGGTTACCTGGGTGATCACCTGCTGACCGGCGGCGCGGAATACCGTGATACCAAGCTGAAGAATAACCTGACCCTGAACACGGATTCCGTGAACTACAGCCAGGCGGCGGTTTACCTGCAAGATGAGTTCTCACTGGGCAATCTGGCCCTGACCCTGAGTGGTCGTTATGACGATCATGAAGTGTACGGCGGTGAGTTCAGTCCGCGTGCCTATGCGGTTTATAAAATCAGCGACAGCTGGGTCGTCAAAGGTGGCGTGGGTAAAGCTTTCAAAGCACCGAGTCTGAACCAGTACAGTGACTCTTACTCAGTCCTGGCCTGCCGTGGTAAATGTAGCGTGGTCGGTAACCCGGATCTGAAAGCAGAAACCTCGCTGAGCTATGAGCTGGGCACCAGCTATGAAGCGGCTCGCTGGGGTGCGGGTCTGACACTGTTCCAGAACGACATTGACGACATGATCCAGGCCGAAAACTGGGACCGCGTCAGCACCGAGCTGAGCTACTTCAATGTGGCGGAAGCAGAAGTGAAAGGCGTGGAAACCATGGCCTGGGTGGATATCACAGACACGGTGAGCCTGTCTGCGAACTACATGTACACCAGTGCGGAAGACAAGGACACCAAAAAAGATCTGATCCTGACGCCAAGCCACACCGCCAATGTTCAGCTTGACTGGCAGGCGATGGATAACCTGTATGCGTACACTTCGTATCAGTACACAGGCTCTCAGTATGTCCGTTCAGGCGAGAAACTGTCGGCGTACGGCACCATGGATCTGGGCGCCCGCTATGAAGCGATTAACAATCTGAATCTGAAGCTGGGTGTCACTAACCTGACCAACGAAGAGCGGGACGAAGCCGCGACAAAACTGGATTACATCCTGAAAGCCCGCAGCGTCTATGCCGGTGTTTCATACGATTTCTGATAACAAGATCAGTCAGGATAACCTGACACCGAAAGAGCCAATGAAAATTGGCTCTTTTTTCCCCAGCACAAGCAATGTGATGTCACTTTCTAACAATTAAAACCCTAACGAATTAACACCCAATCAGTCAGTTTACGATGCGTCATAAGCTGCACATATTCTTGCGTAAAAAGGGAGTTGTGACATGCAACAGACTCAAAGTGAGAATCCAATACTGAATCCGGTATTCTCACCGAATAGTGATCTTTTCTTCTCGTCTGTGTACCGGACTGTCAGAGGGAAAGGGATCAGCCAAGTTATCACCACCCCTGCCATTCACGGTGAAGACAGCCTGAGTGAATTCCAGCAGGTCATACATCAGGCGTTCGCCGCCGAAAAAGCCAAAGGCGTTGATAATCCTATCCTGATCGGTTCGATTCCGTTTGATGTCTCCGAACCATCCTGCCTGTACATTCCTGAAAGTGTTGAAGTGACCGAACATCAGCCGGATGCCTTCGGCGCGCTCAGCGGGATGTCAGTCAGCAAACCATTGCAGGTTGTGGCCAGGCGCAGTGAGCCGGAAGAATCCGTGTTCAAGCAGGCTGTCGCGCAGGCGGTGGAAAAATTTCAGCGCACTCAGCTGGAAAAAGCCGTGTTGTCACGGGTACTGAACATTGAGCTGAGCGATGACATATCAGCCAGTGACATTCTGGCCCGGCTGATCAAACAAAACCCGACCGGGTTCCATTTTGCCATTCCGCAGCAGGATCAGTCTGTCTTACTGGGCGCCAGCCCTGAGCTGCT
This sequence comes from Photobacterium salinisoli, assembly GCF_003614885.1. GTDB lineage: Bacteria > Pseudomonadota > Gammaproteobacteria > Enterobacterales > Vibrionaceae > Photobacterium > Photobacterium salinisoli. Next base: position 1,955,786 of record NZ_QZMS01000007.1, on the reverse strand, counting down.
GATCCGCCAGGAAGGGCGGCATATTCTGTCCAACCCGCTGGCGGGTTCGGCGAAGCGACAGCCCAGTGCAGACGCCGATCAGCAAGTCAGTGAAGCGCTGCTGCAGTCGGTCAAAGACAGGTATGAACACCGTCTGGTGATCGATGAGATTGCCCAGCAACTCAAGCCTTACTGCCGCGAGCTGGATGTACCTGCCGGTCCGTCTCTGATCAATACCCCAACCATGTGGCATCTGTCGACCCGGATCGAAGGCCAGCTCAACCCGCCGGCCAACCCAGAAGCCTCACCTTATAACGTGCTGCAACTGGCGTGCCTGCTGCACCCGACCCCTGCGGTATGCGGTTTTCCGTTTAATCTGTCGCGCGATGCAATCAAAGAGCTGGAAGGCTATGAGCGCGGCATGTTTACCGGCATGGTGGGCTGGTGCGATTCGCAGGGCAACGGTGAATGGGCGGTCACTATCCGCTGCGGGAAAGTGCGCGAAAAATCCGTTCGCTTGTTTGCCGGTGCCGGTATCGTCGACGCATCCTGCCCTCAGGCCGAATGGGCGGAAACCGAAGCCAAGCTGGGCACCATGCTCAACGCCTTCGGGCTGGGCGAGCAGGGGGTAGCATGAGTATTGCCTTTACGCCCTGGCCGTCAGACCTTGCCGATCTGTACCGCCGAAAAGGCTATTGGACCGATGTGCCCATGACCGACATCCTCACGCGCCATCTGGATGAGCGTGCTGATCACCTGGCGCTGATTTGCGGTGAACGCCGCTGGACTTACCGCCAGCTTGAGCGCGATGCCGAGCGGCTGGCGGCATCACTGTTGCGGCTGGGGGTGAAACCCGGTGAGACCGCACTGGTGCATCTGCCGAATGTGGCGGAGTTCTACATTGTTTTCTTTGCCCTGATGAAAGTAGGCGTAGTACCTGTAAATGCCTTGTTCAGCCATAACCGGCATGAGCTGACGGCTTACGCCGAGCAAATCCGACCGATACTGGCGATCGTCTCGTCCCGCCACAGTTTATTTGCTGAGGGTGAGTTTGCTCAGGCGCTCAGCCAGCAGGTGCCTTCACTCAGGCACTGGCTGGTCGAGGGGGAGGCTGAGTTTGGCTGCTCGTTAGCCGCGGCCATCTCAGGTACGCAGGTGGAGCAAGGCTCTCACAATGTTCAGGCCGCAGAGGCGCTGACATGGCCGGAACTGACGGCCTCTGAGGTGGCCTTCTTCCAGCTTTCAGGCGGCAGTACCGGCACCCCGAAACTGATCCCCCGTACCCATAACGACTATTACTACAGCGTGCGAGCCAGTGCAGACATCTGCCAGCTGGACAGCGACACCGTCTTCCTGTGTGCCTTACCGGCGCCGCATAATTTTACCCTGAGCTCACCGGGCGCGCTGGGCGTATTCTACGCTGGTGGTGCTGTGGTACTGGCGGCGGAGCCAAGCCCGATGACCTGTTTTCCGCTGATCAAGCGCCACCAGGTCACCATGACGTCTCTGGTGCCACCGGCTGTCACCCTGTGGTTGCAGGCCGCCGCGGATGATCGCTCGGCGCTGGACAGCCTGCAATGGCTGCAGGTCGGCGGCGCCCGCCTCGGGGAAAGCCTTGCCCGTCGTATTGAACCCGAACTGGGCTGCCGTTTGCAGCAGGTGTTCGGCATGGCCGAAGGCCTGGTCAATTACACCCGGTTTGACGACAGCGAGTGGCATGTGCTGAATACCCAGGGACGCCCAATCAGCGACGATGACGAAGTGCGCATCGTGGATGAAGACGGTCAGGATGTGCCGCGCGGCACCCCCGGCGCCCTGCTGACCCGCGGTCCTTACACCTTCCGCGGCTATTACAACAGCCCGGAACACAATCGCGTCGCGTTTGATCAGGACGGTTTTTACCGCTCCGGCGATGTGGTGGTGATGACCGAAGACGGTTACCTGATAGTGGTCGGCCGTGACAAAGATCAGATCAACCGCGGCGGCGAAAAAGTGGCTGCCGAAGAGATCGAAAACCAGCTGCTGGCCCTGCCGGAAATCACCCAGGCCGCACTGGTTGCCATGCCGGATGCCGTGATGGGCGAGAAAAGCTGTGCCTTCATTGTCACCTCTAATCCCAAGCTGAAAACCCTCAGCATCCGAAAGCACCTGCGGACGTGCGGTATCGCCGATTACAAGCTGCCGGACCGTATTGAGAAAGTCGACGCCTTACCGATGACGCACGTCGGCAAAATCGACAAAAAAGCCCTGCGACAGCTAATTGCCAACCAAGTACAAGCCCAGTCACAGCCTCAGCCAGAAAAGGACGTTTTATCATGACTATTCCAGCATTACCGACTTATACCATGCCTGCTGCCGAGGCTTTTCCCGCCAACAAAGTGTCGTGGGCCTTTGAACCGCAAAAAGCGGCGTTCCTGATCCACGATATGCAGGAGTACTTCGTCAGTTTCTATGAGCGTGACAGTGCCCTGATGCAAACCCTGCTCAGCAATCTGGTTGCCCTGAAGGGCTTTTGTAAAGCCAACGGCATTCCGGTGATCTACACCGCCCAGCCCAAAGAGCAGAACATGGCCGACCGGGCATTGCTGAACGACATGTGGGGGCCGGGCCTGAACAAATCCCCTGAGCTGCAGCAGGTGGTTGCGGCGCTGGCGCCGGAAGCGGGCGATACCGTGCTCGACAAATGGCGTTACTCGGCGTTTCAGCGCTCGCCGCTCGAGCACATGCTCAAAGAGCTGGGCCGGGATCAACTGCTGATCGGCGGAATTTACGGCCACATTGGCTGCCTGATGACGGCGGTGGACGCCTTTATGCGCGACATCAAGCCTTTCATGATCGGCGATGCGATTGCCGATTTCTCACTGGAAGAGCATGAAATGGCGCTCAAGTATGTGGCCGGTCGTGCCGGTATGGTGGTCTCGAGCGCTTCGCTGATCGGCACAGCTCAGCGGGCTGGCTCACCGCACAGCGAGTTGCCGGAAGTCCTGACCCGTGGCGGCTTGCTGGCTCGCATTGCCAGGCTGGTGGAAGAAGAGGAAGACGAGTTTGATCCTGAGGAGAACCTGATCGACTACGGCCTGGATTCGGTGCAGATCATGTCATTGATCACCGAATGGCGTAAGCACGGGGTGGTGATGAATTTTGTCCAGCTGGCCGAAACGCCGACCTTCAACCACTGGTGGGGATTACTGGAAGAAGCCCTGAACAATGTGGACCAGGAGGTGCAGGGATGACAGCACTCAATACCGCTCAGCACGGGCTGTGGCTGGGACACACGCTTAACGAAGACAAGGCGCTGTTCAACACCGCCGAATGCATCGTGTTTGACGGCAAAGTCGATGCCGGCAAACTGGAGGTAGCTGTGCGCCAGGCGGTGGCGGAAAGCGAATGTCTGTCCTGTTACTACCGCAGCGAGAATGAACAGCCTTATCGGGTTGCTGCTTCTGAGCCTGTGGCATTTACTGTGACGGATCTCGAACCGTGCGGCGGACAAGACGCCGAGCTCGCGGCCGTCCGGCGCTGGGCCGAACAGGATATGATGCTGACGTTTGATCTTGAGCAGCAGTTGCCCGGCCGCTTTGCGCTGCTTCGCGGCGAACAGCAGGATTATCTTTATAACTGCGTCCACCACATTGCGCTGGACGGCTTCGGGACCACGCTGATCTTCCAGCGGATCGCCGAGATTTATTCCCTGCTGGTGCAGGGCGTGCCGGTCACGCCTTCACCTTTCGGATCTTTCCAGGCGGTGCTGGATGAAGATCAGCAGCGTCGCGACTCCGGCGCCTATGACAAAGCCCGTCAGTTCTGGCTCGATACCCTGGCCGGCAATACGGCGCCCTCATCGTACAGCCGTGAGGTTGCACCGATTGCGGCCCGTTTTCACCGCCAGAGCAGCACTTTCAACGACAACCTCTGGCAGCAGTGCCAGAGTCTGGCCGATCAGTATCAGCTGACCTGGGTTGATATCTTCCTCGCCGCACTGTGTACGCATCTGCGTCACTACAGCGACACTGAGCAGGTTGTACTGGGGATGATGGTGATGAACCGTCTGGGTTCGAAATCCCTGACAGTGCCCAGCATGCAGATGAACATAGTGCCGCTGGTGGTCGATGTCTGCGGTGATGACGATCTGCTGAGTGTGGCGCGCAAGGTTGCGGCACACAAAAAGAAAATGCGCCGTTTCCAGCATTATCGCTATGAAGATCTGCGCCGCGATCTCAACCGGGTCGGCGGCAGCCAGCGTTTATATGGCGCGCTGGTCAATATCATGCCGTTCGATCATCCTCTGCAGTACGCCAATCTGGCGGCTGAGACCCTGAATCTCAGCGCGGGCCCGGTGGAAGATCTGACCATCGAGCTGCACGCGAAATCGGAAGGCCTGCCGGTGGTGGACTTTGATGCCAACCCGGCGGTGTATGCGCAGGGCGATCTGGCGAACCTGCAACAGGAATTGCTGAGTCTGCTGACAAACTGGCTGACGGCACCGACTCAGACGACGGAAACATTGCTCGGCGGACTGCATGCCCGGGACCGGCTGGACGCTGTGATCCGAAATGAGGAAACAACTCTGGCGGACACTGACGTGACCTCAGTGCTGGCCGCGATCCGTCGCCATGCCGCTCAGCACCCGGACGCGATAGCGCTTGAGCAGGATGGGGTGTCGCTGACTTACCAGAGCCTGATGGAAAAAGCCGATGCTGCTGCCAGTGCTTTGCTGGCACAGGGGGTGCAGCCGGGAGAGAAAGTCGGGGTGGCACTGAGCCGCTCTCTGCCTTGTATCACCACAGTGCTGGGGGTGATGCTGAGTGGCGCCGTCTACGTGCCGCTGGATCCTGAGCAGCCGATGGAGCGTCAGAGCAGCATTGTCAGCCAGGCCGGTATTCGCACTGTGATCACTGAGGCCCAGCACCAGCATCGTCTGTCAGCTCTGCCGGTTACGATTCAGCTGGCCGGTCATCTGCATGCTGCACCTGTTGCCTTGCCGGACACGGCGAGCTCAGATCTGGCCTATATCATGTTCACGTCCGGATCGACCGGGCAGCCAAAAGGCGTGGCTATCAGCCATCATGCGATGAATCATTTCGTGGCCGCCGCCGCCATCAGGTATGGCGTAGCTGCGAGTGATCGTGTGTTGCAGTTTGCCCCGTTCAACTTCGATGCCAGCATCGAAGAGATTTTTGTCACCCTGAGTCAGGGCGCCACGCTGGTACTGCGGACCGATGCCATGCTGGAGTCGATGGCAAGCTTTTCTGACTCGGTGCAAGCCGCCAGGATCAGCCTGCTGGATCTGCCGACAGCGTTCTGGAACGAATGGGTGGTCAGTCTGCAGGCCGGCACAGCCACACTGCCGGACAGCTTAAAAGCCGTGATTATCGGCGGCGAAGCCGTGTACCCCGAGCCGCTGGCTCAATGGCAGAAAGTGGTTGAGCAGGCCGGGATCGCGAACGGTGTCCGCCTGTTTAATACCTATGGCCCGACGGAAACCACAGTGGTGGCCACCTGCAGCGAACTGCAGGGTTTTCACGCTGAGCACAGTCAGTTACCTATTGGTCTGCCGCTGCCCGGTGTTGAGGTGCTGGTGCTGGATGCGCAGTTCCGTCCGGCGACCACCGGTGAGCTGATCATTCTGGGCAACACTCTGGCAGACGGTTATCTGGGCCAGCCCCATCCGGCCTTTACCCGTCTGCAGGTGGGCGATGTGCAGCGCCGGGCTTATCGCACCGGCGACCGGGTAACGCTGACCGATGGCCAGCTGACCTATCTGGGACGCATCGATAACGAATTCAAAATCAGCGGTTACCGCATCCAGCCGGGTGAAGTGGAATCTCATCTGCTGGCCTTGGACGGGGTAGAAGAAGTCTGCGTGCAGGGCATGGTGTTCGACAACGGCATCCGTCGTCTGGTTGCTTTTGTTGCCGGCGAACAGCACGAAGATTTTGATGCGCTGAGCATCAAAAAAGCGCTGCAGGCCCATCTGCCAGCGGCCATGATCCCGACCGATTTCCGCTTTTTTGCCAGCCTGCCGAAAACCGGCAGCAATAAGGTGGATCGCAAAGCTCTGGTGGCCGGCTATCACAATGACAGCGCCGAGCAGGTGCTGGCCAGCGAAACCGAAAGCCGGGTCGGCACGATCTGGCAGCAGATCCTCGGGGTCAGTGCGATTCAGTCGCAGGACAATTTCTTTGAGCTGGGCGGACAGTCCTTGCAGACCATCCAGATTGTGAACCGCCTGGGCGCGGAGTTTGACGTCAGCATTAAGGTGTCCGATGTGTTTGACCGGCCGATCCTGAGTGATTTCTGTCGCTATCTCGATGAGATGCAGCAACAGAGCGAAGACGAAGTGGAGATGGTGTGGTGATGGCAGCGCAGCAGCAAACAGCAATGACCTTCAGTGGTCAGTTCGAGAACAAAGTGGTGTGGGTGACCGGGGCAGCCCGTGGAATCGGACACGCGGTCGCCATGAGCTTCCACCAGTTGGGCGCTCAGGTGATTGGTCTGGATATTGATTTCAGCGCCGCGCGTGAAGCGGGTATTGAGCATCCCTTTGCCATCTATGAGGCGGATATCAGCAACCCGGAGGCGGTCAGAGCCGTGGCGCAACAAATTCTGGCTGATGCGCCTGTGATTGATGTGCTGGCCAATGTCGCGGGGGTTCTGCGGATGGGCCAGACCGAGGAGCTGACCGTGGAGGACTGGCACACCTGCCTCAACGTCAATGCGTCCGGCGTGTTTTACCTGCTGCAGCAGGTGATCCCTGTTTTCAAGCAGCAGCGTCACGGCGCTGTGGTGACTGTCAGTTCCAATGCGGCACATGTGCCGCGTCAGCACATGACAGCCTACTGCGCGTCCAAAGCGGCACTGAGCAGCCTGGCTAATTGTGCTGCTCTGGAGCTGGCACCCTATGGCGTGCGTTGCAATCTGGTGTCACCGGGTTCAACCAATACCCAGATGCAGCGCTCACTGTGGCACAGCGATGATGCCGAGCAGCGCACTATTGCCGGTTTCCCCGAGCAGTTCAAGCTGGGGATCCCGCTTGGCAAAATCGCTCAGCCACAGGAAATCGCTCAGGTTGTGGTTTTCCTGGCGTCCGATCTGGCCAGCCATGTCACCATGCAGGACATAGTGGTGGACGGCGGGGCCATTCTTAACGCCTGAGCAGGCGCCCAACAGTGAAACAGGAAAACACGATGACAGACATGATTTCATTTTTGGCGGATCTTGAGCGCAAAGGCGTCCGGCTGGCACTGAATGAGAAAGGTCAGCTGATCTCTCAGTGCAGCAAGCAGGCACTGACACCGGAGATCGGACAGCAGATCCGCGACAATAAAGACGCCATCATCCGTTGCCTGAGCGCCCGCCAGGCCTATGAGCAACCCATTCCGGTACAACAGGCGGCCTCCGGGCCGCTTTCTTTCTCGCAAAGCGGTTTGTGGTTTATCGAGCAATACGAAGACAACTCGCACCTGTACAACATGCCGGTGCATTTTCGTCTCACCGGCAAGCTGGATGTCGGGGCGCTGGAATACGCCTTCTCGGCACTGGCGCAAAAACATGCCAGCCTGCGAACCCGCTTTATTCGCAACAGCCAGGGTAAAGGCGAGCAGCACATTGCGCCGCAGACTGAGCTGACGGTAACGCACCATGACTTGTCCCATCTGGACAAAGCCGCGCGTGAGCAGGCACTGCTGAAAATGGTCGAGGAAGACATTTACCGGCCGTTTGATCTGGAACAGGGCGGTCTGACCCGGGTCGAGCTGGTCAGGCTGGGGGAGGAGGAGCATCTGCTGATGCTGACCCAGCACCACATCATTTCTGATGGCTGGTCGGTGAAAAACATGTTTGCCGATTTCAAGCAGGCCTTTCTGGCGTATCAGAATAACCAGCAGCAGCCGGTGACACCGACAGCGGTCAACTATATCGATTACGCCCACTGGCTCAACTCACCGGCGTTTCGTGACTACCATGAAGAGTTTCGGCCGTTCTGGGTCGAGCGCCTGAAAGGCATCCCGGAAGTGCATGCCCTGCCGCTGGATAAACCGCGCCCGGCCAGTCACAACAATGACGGCGCGCTGGTGTTCTCTGAGATTTCTCTGCCGAAGTGGCAGCAGTTCCAGCGCCTGTGTCAGCAGAACAGCAGCTCGTATTTTATCGGCCTGCATGCCGTGTTCTCGCTGCTGATGGCCCGTCTGGGCGGTGATAAGGATGTGGTGATCGGGACACCGCTGGCCTACCGGGAGCGCGCCGATATCGAAGATGTGGTGGGCTTTTTCGTCAATACCATAGTGCTGCGGACCCAGCTTGATGAGCGCCTGACCTTTGCCGACTATCTGCGTTACTGCCGTGAGCAGGATCTGGCGGCCTTTGATCATCAGTTGTTCCGATTTGAATCTCTCAGCGAAGCGATCGGGGCCGACCGGACCACAGCCCTGAACCCTATCTTCCAGATCATGCTGGTCTATCAGGCCAAGGTGGATTTTAACGATCTGATCCCTGGCTGTGGCGCAGTGGAAGAGCCTTCGCCGGTACTACCGGCAAAAACCGATCTGTCACTCAAGGTCACCGAACTGGTTGACGGCGTGCGGCTGGAATGGCTCTACAGCAAAGGCGTGTTTGAACATCAGACCGTGGCACGTTTTGCAGACATGTTCCTGATGTTGCTGGACGGTATTCTGGCGGCGCCTCACGCCAATGTGATGCAGTTGCCTATGGTTGATCACGCGCATCAGGACAGCATCGCTCAGGCACTGGCAAGTTTGCCTGCCCGCGTCGATGCCCCCATGTTGATTCATGACCGAGTGAGCCGTCATGCGGCAGAATGTCCGGCCCAGCCGGCGGTGACCGGTTTCGACCGGACGCTGACCTATCAGGAACTGGATCAGGCGGCAAACCGGCTGGCGCATTATTTACTGACTCAGCAGCCGCACAGCGAACCTCAGCCTGCGGAGAACAAAATTGGCGTGGTGGCCAGCCGGACCACTCAGTATGCGGTGGCGGCGCTGGCAGCCTGGAAAGCCGGGATGAGCTATGTGCCGCTCGATCCTGCCTATCCGACCGCCCGCTTGCAGCATCTGGTCGATGATGCACAACTGGCTGTGATTATTGCGCCGGATGCGCGGTTTGCTGAATCTCATGCGGCATTGACGGGCTGCCAGATCATCAATGTGACCGATGAGCCGATCATCGCGTCGCTGTCTCAGGCGCCGGACACACCGCCCGCCGTGAATGTCAGCGCGGAAGATCTGGCTTATGTCATTTATACCTCGGGCTCGACTGGTCTGCCGAAAGGAGTGGAAGTCGAGCACGGGGCGTTTGTCAATGTGCTGACCGACCATACCAGCCGACTGGCGCTGACCCCGGACAGCGTGATGTTTAATCCTATGTCGCTGGCTTTTGATGCCGGTAACATGACGGCCATCCTGCCCTTGTTTGCCGGGGCGCAGCTGGTGCTCGGCGAACCGGATGACACTTTGCTCGATCAGGCCGAGGCGCATGGCGCCACGCACATGATCAGCTCGACGGCGCTGTTTGCCGCCATGACACCGCGTCCGTTGAGCTCGCTCAGAACGGTCGGCTTTGGCGGTGAAGCGTGTCCGGCCACCCTGGCGGCCAGCTGGCAGGGTACATTGCGCCTGCTCAATATGTACGGTCCGACTGAGTTTACTGTGACTGCACTGGTCAAAGAACTGCAACCGGGTGAGCCGGTGACCATAGGCCATCCGGTCGATAATACTCAGGCCCTGATCCTTGATGCACAGGGCCAGCTGTGCCCTGTGGGTGTCGCGGGCGAGTTGTGTCTGGCCGGTCTGGGCCTGGCGCGGGGTTACCTGAACCAGCCGGCATTGACGGCCAAAGTGTTTGTGACTGTGGAGATTGGCGGACAGAGCGTGCGCTGTTACCGCACCGGCGATAAGGCACGCTGGCTCAATAACGGCGAGGTGGAATACCTGGGACGCATGGATCAGCAGGTGAAACTGCGCGGTTACCGGATTGAACTGGCCGAAATTGAAAGTCAGATTGCCAAAGTGGCGCCGCAGCTGCATCAGGTGCGGGTGATTGTCGCCGGGGAAGGCGCGCAGCGCCAGCTGGTGGCCTATGCCACCGCTGAAACCTCATCGGCCGTGAATCAGCGACAGCCGGACCCGGGGCAGATCCTGTCTGCCGCGGCGCGGATCTTACCGGAATACATGGTGCCGGCAGAGCTGATTATGCTCGATGAGCTGCCGCTGACAGTGAACGGCAAGCTGGATATCAGCCGCCTGCCTGAGCGTCAGATCACGACAGGAGACGGGGTTCAGCCGGAAAACGACATGGAAGCGCAGGTGCTGGCGATCTGGCAGGAAGTGCTCAATACCGAACTGGGCGTGGAAGATGATTTCTTCCGCCTCGGCGGCGACTCAATCCTGAGTATCCAGCTCAACACCCGGCTGCGTGATGCCGGTTTTGCCTGCACCGTGAAAGATGTGTTTGAAGCCAAGACGGTCCGTAAATTGTGCCGGACCCTGGCCGCGCATGCTGAGACTGAACGGGCGGTTGACGCTGAGCAGGGCCAGCTGTCCGGCAGCTTTGATTTGCATCCGATTCAGCGCTGGTTCGATGCCCAGCCTTTCGCCCGTCCGGCGCACTGGAATCAGGCGGTGGTGCTGGCCATTCCGGATCTGGATTCGGCCCGCCTGACTGAGATCATGACCCGGTTACTGGCCCATCATGATGCCTTGCGTCTGCGGGTCACTGAAGAAAATGGCGTGCGGCGCCAGCGTTATCAGGCCTCTGTGACTGTCCCTGAACTGACAGAGCTGGATGCCGCCGGGATGACGCAAGAGCAATTGTATGATGCCCTGACAGCGCTGCAGTCGCAGTTTGATCTCGTCAACGGGCCAGTCATGGCCTGGGCGCGGATCCGTCATCTGCCGGGTGAGGATGCCACGGCGTCCCGGACCGGTCTGTTCCTGGCGCTGCACCACTGGGTGGTCGATGCGGTCTCCTGGCGGATCCTGGCTGATGATCTGCAGCGCTTGTCACAAGGACTGCCGCTGGCGGAGAAAACCTCCAGCTACCGTCAGTGGGGCGAAGCGCTGAAGGATTACGCCGAGCGCCATCCTGCGCAGTTTGACTACTGGCGCAGCCAGCTTGATAAAGCCAGCCACAGCGGACTGCCGGCTGTGCTCAATCAAGACAGTGACGGTAAGGTGATTCCGAGTCAGGCCATGCTGCAGCTGGATCAGGCGGAGACCGACCGTCTGGTTGGCCCGGCCAATACCGCCTTCAGCACTGAGGTGCGTGATCTGCTGCTGTCAGCCCTCAGCGTGACACTCAAGGCGCTGGGCTGGGGCGAACAGTCCACCGTCATGCTCGAAGGTCATGGCCGGGAAGAGATTGGCACACAACTGGATGTCAGCCGCACCGTGGGCTGGTTTACCAGTACCTATCCATGCACTGTGGCGGTGCAGCCGTCACTGGCTGAAACCATCAAACAGGCCAAAGAAGCCCTGCGTCAGATCCCGGATAACGGGGTCGGTTTCAACGCCCTGCGCTGCTATCACCCTCAGGGTGATCAGCTGACCTTCTCGCCGGTTGTCTTTAACTATCTCGGCCGTCAGACCCAGAAACAGGGACAGCAGGCCGAGCTGTGGCGGCCTTTGCCTGTGGTGCCGGGGCAAACGGCCTCGCCACTGAACCCGGGCGCGGAGCTGCTCAGTCTGCATGGCGGGATCTACGACGGCCAGCTGACGCTGCGTCAGGTCGGGGTGCTGGATCAGGCGCTGAGCGAACAGTTCATGGCCGCTTTCAAAACCCACCTGCTGGACATGATCCGTTACTGCGAACAGCATGCGGAATCTCACGGGCGGCAGTCGACACCATCGGATTATCCGCTGGTCAGTCTGACTCAGCCGGAACTGGACAGGCTGAGCGAGCGGTTTGACATAGACGCACTGCTGCCGGCTTCGTCGCTGCAGCAAAGCATGTTTGCCCATCAGCAGCGCTGTCCGGACGATGACGCCTATCTGCTGCAGACGCCGATCTGTTACCGGCAGCCGGTGGATCTGGCGCGATATCAGCAGGCATGGCAGGCCGTCTCGGCAGCTTACCCGGCTTTGCGGACCGTGCTGATCGGCCCTCACAGCACAGGTAATCAGCTGATCCAGGTGGTGCAGCGTCAGCCGGTTCTGCCGTTCGAGGTGGTGGATCTGACCGGCGAGGACAATGCAGAGGGGCTGATCGCCGAATACTGCCAGCACGATCGTCAGCGCGGTATTGCGCTGGATGGCGATACCTTGCTGCGCGTGCGCTGTTTCCGTCTGGCCGATGACGACATCCGGGTGATCGTCAGCTGTCACCATGCTGTGATTGACGGCTGGAGTGGCCCGCGTCTGTTTGCGGCGCTGCATCAGGCCTATGAGGCGCTGGCGGATCATGATAGTGATGATCTGTCCGCTTTGCTGCCGGTCGATCAGGCCTATCTGGCCCATGCTGAGTATGCGCTCAGCAGCCAGTCGGATACGGCTGCCTTCTGGACAGGCAAAGCACTGGCAACGGCTCAGGCTGATGATTTAACTGTGCTGTTCGGGCCGGATTTCGCCACTTCACCGCTCCAGCAACAGCCTGACGTGGTGAAAACCGTGCTGAGCGCGCAAGCCCAGACGGCGCTGCAGCACTTTGCGCGTCAGGTCGGCGTGACTCACAGTACCGTGGCGCAGTTTGCCTGGCACCGCCTGATTGCCCGTCTGACCGGCCTGCCATCGTTTAAAGCCACCACTATCGTGGGCAATGTGGTCCCGGGGCGTGATGCGCCGGTGGCCGGTATTGCCGCCAGTGTTGGGCTGTATATCAACACCTTGCCGCTGATCATGACCTGGCAGGATGGCGATTCGCTTGCCAGCCAGCTGACTCAGCTGCAGGGAGAAGCCATGGCGCTGAACCAGCATGCGACCCAGTCGCTGATGGCCTTGCAGGCCGGCCGCGGCCGCCTGTTTGACAGCGTGTTTGTCTATGAGAACTATCCGCGCGCTGAGGCAGATGCCAATCGTCAGAAGGAGACGGACGACGCAAGACTGCGTCCTGAGTTTGGCCCGGCGTTTGAAAAAGTGGAGATCCCGCTCAGTCTGGTCGTCAATGAAGTGGGCGGCCAGTTATCGCTGCGCTTTGAATTTGATGCCATGCAGATCGAGCCATCGCGGGCCAGTGAAGTGCTGATGTTGTGGCAGGCGGAACTGCTGCAGGTGATCGCTGCCGAGCCGCAACAGGCATTGCCGCTGACCCCCTTTGAAGTCGCTAATCAGGCTGTGCCGTCTCAGGCGGCGAAGGCTCAGCCAGAGCAAACACACACTGAGCAGGGCGTGATGTCGCCTGAAGTGGCGCGTCTGATCAGTGAGGTATGGCAGCAAAGTACCCTGCAGCCGGTGACGCCGGACAATGACAACTGGTATCTGCCTTTGTGCGCGCTGGGGATAGATTCGCTGGCTGCTATTGGTCTGGTGCAACGCCTGAATCATGCGCTGAATATGCACGATGTGCTGGCGATGGGGGTCACGCAGCCTGTGACCTTAGCTTTTCTGTATCAGCATGCCACACCGGATGCGATGTGCCGGGCACTGAGTGCTGAGCGCGCGCAATGGGGACAGCCGGCGGGTGCTGACCAAGCGGAAAGGGAGACGGCAGATGCTGGCGAGTAACGAGCAGAGTGAGCAAAGCCTCGCCCCGGATCCTATGCGTTCAGCGTCTGTGCACTTAACGGCTATGCTGGAGGCCGCCCTGATCGGGGCGGCCGAATCCGGGCAGGTGGCGATTGATTTTGGCGAGCAGTCCGTCAGCTATCGCGAATTGCGGGTGGCAGTCAGCCGGGTGCAATGGCAACTGAATCAGGCAGGTTTGCAGCCGGGCAATCGGGTGGGGATTCACTTGGAACGGTCACCGGCCTTGATTGCAACCTTGCTGGCCTGCCTGTTGTCCGGCATTGCTTTTGTGCCGCTCGATCCCTTGTTTCCTGCAGGCCGGTTAAAAGACATTGCGGAGGAAGCGCAGCTGGATGCGGTGCTGGAGACGGGCAGAGAGGAGGCCGAGCCCATCGGCTTTTGCTGTCCGGTGCTGGCTGTGGATGCTGAAGGAGCACGGCAGCCGCAAGCGGGCAAGGCGGTGCCAATCAGCCCCCCTTCACTGCCTCCGGAAACCACGGCCTACATGATGTTTACCTCGGGTTCGACCGGCAAGCCGAAAGGGGTGGTGATCAGTCATCAGGCGCTGGCAACATTCTTGTGTGCCGCCGTGGAACGACTGGGACTGGATGATGAGTGTCACTGGCTGCTGATCACCACGATCGCCTTTGATATCTCAATGCTGGAGATTTTTGCCCCTTTGCTGGTGGGCGGCCGTTTGCGGCTGACCACCAGCGAAGAGCATAAAGATCCCCATGCGGTTGCCGCTATTCTGACACGTTATCCCTCGCTCAATACGCTTCAGGCCACGCCGACTTTCTGGCGGATGCTGGTCAATACCGGCTGGCAAGGGCAAGCCGGGCTGAGGGCTCTGACAGGTGGCGAAGCCTTGGATAGCGGGCTGGCGCAGCAGCTATTATCGCGCTGCGCGGTGCTGTGGAACTGCTATGGCCCGACAGAAGCGACGGTCTGGTCACTGATGTCACAGGTGCAGCCTGATCAGCCGGTGACCATAGGCCGCAGCCTGACCGGTTATGGTCACCTGGTGCTGGATGACAATGATCAGCCGGTTGCTGTGGGTCAGGAAGGTGAGCTGTGTATTTACGGTGATGCGCTCAGTGACGGTTACTGGCAACGGGCAGATCTGACCGCGCGTCAGTTTGTCACCCGCGGTGATGGCCTGCGCTATTACCGAACCGGTGATAATGTCCGGCGGCTGGCGGATGACTGCTATCAGTACCTTGGCCGCCTGGACGGTCAGGTTAAACTGCGTGGCTACCGGATCGAGTTGGGGGAAATTGAAGCGCGCCTTCGCGGTCTGGAGCTGGTCAGGGATGCCGCAGTCACGCTGGAAGGCGAGGGCGAGCAGGCCATGCTGGTGGCGTACCTGGAACAGGGGGAGCGCAGCGAAACCGGTTCGCCGGCGATGACCCGCCTGCAACTGCGCAAGGCCCTTGCGGCCCATCTGCCCGGTTATATGATCCCGGGACGTTTTGTCTGGCTGACCCGCCTGCCGACAACCGCCAGCGGAAAAGTGGATCGCAAACGGCTGGCGGTCAGCTAACCCGGTCGGATGCCGCAACGAAAAAAAAAACCGCCGAAAGGCGGTTTTTTTATCGCTGAGCTTTTTATGAATGAGCTTGCTCTATGAACGCTTACTGCGTCAGCGGCTGGGCATCCGGCGTATTGACCAGTCTGGCGATGTCTTCCATCACTTTCAGCGCGGCCAGCGGACCGCCGACCGAGGTCCACAGCGAACCGTCAACCGGTGCAAACCGGCCGGATTCAATAGCACTCAGCTGGCGGAATGCCGGGGTGTTCTCGGCCTGCTGCATGGCTTCGACGGCCTCACCTGACGTGCTCAGGGTGCCGATCACCATCCAGTCGCCATCCAGTACGGCAAGTGCTTCCAGGCTCAGAGACATGGAGTGGGTATGGCCCGGGTCCTGCTGATTGGCAGGGCGTTTCATGCCGACATCGGCAATCACCTGGCTGGCAAAGGAGTCGCGGAACATATAAGCCGGTCCTTTCGGGTTCCAGCGCACCACACTGATGGTCTGGCCCAGTTTGTCACCAATTGCCTGTTTGGTTTGTTCCGCATGTGCCTGATAACGAGCCATAAAGGCATCGGCATCGGCCTGGCGGTTCAGAATATTGGCGGTGCGCTGGAATACACTTTTCCAGTTTTCGCCGTAGTTAAAGGTAACCACAGTCGGGGCGATTTCACCGAGCAGCTCGATCACTTCCGGGCGGTTGGGCGCGGTCAGGATCAGATCCGGTTCCAGTTCAAGAATGGTTTCCAGATTCGGGCGGGACAGATCACCGACGATCTGAATATTGCCATTAATGGCCGGGGTCAGATAACGGGGCAGAGTTTGCTGGCCGCGGCCATTGACTGTGCCGATCGGGGTCATGCCCAGTGCCAGGGCGGTATCCAGATCGATCTCGCTGAGGGTAATGACGCGTTTCGGGTGTGCCGGGACGGTGACCTTCTCACCCAGGGCATCTTCGATGATGCGGGTATCGGCAGCACTGGCCTGGCTCGCCATGCAGAACAGGGCCAGGGCCGTAAACAGGCTTCGTAGCAAAATAACGCTCCTTATTATGCATCTCAATGAAGTGAATGAATCTTTTCGAATTGTACTTAATAAAGATATTGAGAACTATTTTTATTTAATGCTGTTCTAAGAAAAGGCGGATTGATATCATGCTCAGCCTCGTTGTTATACATGGAGTTGCAAGCGTGTCGAAACGTCAACTCGTCTGGCTCGGAGCAGGCGTGTTCAGTGTCTGTTTTTTTTCAGTGATGTCGATGTCGGTTGGTGCCGGGGAATACGGCGCAGCAGAAGCGCTGGCCTACTATTTCTCTGCCATTGAGCCGTCAGAACACATGACCATGGTGATGGATACCCTGCGCTTGCCGCGCACCCTGTGTGCCCTGATGGTCGGTGTCAGCCTGTCACTGGCCGCCTCTTTACTTCAAAGCGCCACCCGTAACCCGCTGGCTGAGCCGGGGTTGCTTGGCGTCAATGCCGGCGCGGTGCTGGGGCTGGTCACCGGCCTGACCTACTTTGGTGTCGAATCCGCTCAGGGGTATCTGGTCTGGTCCGGACTGGGGGCGCTGGCCGGTAACATCGTGGTGCTGCTGGTGGGCCATGTGATGGGCAAATCCAGCCCGCTCAAACTGATCCTGGTCGGGGTGGCGATGAACGCGACCTTTGGCGGTTTATCCAATTATATTTTGCTGTCGAACCAGGTGGTGCTGGATCAGTTCCGGTTCTGGAACCTGGGTTCGCTGGCCGCGGCCGATATGACGGCGATGGCGCTGATATCGCCCTTTATGCTGGCCGCTATCGTGCTGACCTTTCTGCTGGCCCGTCAGCTCACCATGATGCAACTCGGTGAGCAGCAGGCCCGCTCCCTCGGCATTAATACCCACTGGGTGCGCATCGGCGTGCTGCTGGCCTCGACCCTGTTTACCGCCTGTGCCATTTCGGTGGCCGGGCCGATCAGTTTCGTCGGTTTTCTGGCGGCCTATTGCGCCCGTATGGTGGAGCCGGTGCGGTTGTCGGTGCAGGTGATTTTCTCGGCGCTGTTTGGTGTCTGTTTTATCCTGATTGCCGATATTCTGGCCCGCTGGATGATTCAGCCTTATGAAATGCCAAACGGCGTATTACTGGCCATGATAGGGGCGCCTGTGCTGATTGGCGTGGTCCGGCGTGGCGGTTTCCGCTCGTTACTGGCGGTGAAGTAGGAGCCAGATTGATGGAAAAAAGTATGGCGCAGCACATGGCTGCCAGTCAGCGCCCAGCGACCCCGTTAACCTCAGCCCAGCCGGCGCGGCATGTCCCGC
The DNA here is from genome assembly GCF_003614885.1 of Photobacterium salinisoli. Classification (GTDB taxonomy): domain Bacteria; phylum Pseudomonadota; class Gammaproteobacteria; order Enterobacterales; family Vibrionaceae; genus Photobacterium; species Photobacterium salinisoli. The sequence continues at coordinate 1,938,305 of NZ_QZMS01000007.1, read as the reverse complement.
ACGGTAAGTGGTTGTGGCAGTTCGGTAACAAGACCATGCTGGTGGAGCGCCGGGCCGTTTTCATTGGTGCTTTGCTGATGCTGGCGCTGGTGGCGATGAGCCTGCTGGCGGTCAGTATCGGTTCGGCCAAACTCACGCCCTGGCTGGCGCTCAAAGCCTTGCTGGGGGAATCGACCCGCATGGTCGAAATCATGGTGTTTAAAATTCGTCTGCCCCGCGTGGTGGCCGTGCTGGTGGCCGGTGCGGCCATGGGGCTGTCGGGCTGTATGATCCAAACGCTGGTGCGTAACCGGCTGGCGACCCCCGATATGGTCGGGGTCAATGAAGGGGCCACACTGGCGATCACCTTTTTTACCTTGTACCTCACGCTGGGCTCCTGGCCCTGGTGGGCTGCGCCGCTGGGTGCGGTGGTGGCGGCTGTGATGCTCTATATGCTGTGCCGTAACCCCGGCGAGCAGGGTTATCTGTTTGTGGTGATCGGTATCGGGGTCTCGGAGCTGATGCGCGCCGTGGGCGAGTTTCTGATGTCGACCGAATCTATCGTGCATGTCAGCAGCGTGTACTTCTGGACCATGGGTAACTTTGTCGGTCAGGGTTACAGCGTCAGTCTGCCGGTGGCCGGGTTGCTGCTGTTGCTCAGTCCGGCGGTGATTTACTTCTCCCGCCAGCTGGATGTGCTGCGGCTGGGCCTGCCGACCGCCCAGAGCCTGGGCGTAAACGTCAGTCGGGTACAGGTGGCGATTCTGATGCTGGCGATCCTGATCGCCGCGCTGGGCACGGCCATCGGCGGTCCTGTGGTGTTTATTGCCATGGCGGCACCGATTATCGCGACCTTCCTGCTCAGGGGGCGTATTGTGCCACTGTGGACCGCTGCCATGCTGGGGGCATTGTTACTCTTGCTGAGTGATACTCTGGTCCGGGTACTGGCCGACCCCCACGAAGTGGCTACCGGGATCATGACCCGCATTCTGGGCGGCATCATGCTATTTATTTTTCTACTGCGAGATAAAGGACAGGCAGACTGATGACAGCGTTAACGATGACAGGCGTAGGGTTTTCCTACGAGAGCAAGACCGTCCTCAAGGATGTCTCATTGCGTCTGGGTCAAGGTAAGTTGATTGGCATTGTCGGTCCTAACGGCGGCGGCAAATCGACGCTGCTCAAGATGATGGCCAAACAACTGGCACCGCAGCAGGGCGAGATCATCCTGAACGGCAAATCGCTGGCGGACTACTCGATGAAAGCGCTGGCCAAAGTACTGGCTTTCCTGCCGCAGCAGCCCATCAGCCCGGCCGGGATCACGGTGGAACAACTGGTGCAGTACGGCCGTCATCCCCATCAGGGTTGGTTCAGCCAGTGGAGCGACGACGATGCCGCTCAGGTCGCCAAAGCCATTCAGTGGATGAAGCTGGACGATTTGCTGCAGCAACCTGTGGCCAGTTTGTCCGGCGGACAGCGCCAGCGTGCCTGGCTGGCGATGATTCTGGCGCAGGATACCGATGTGATCCTGCTTGATGAGCCGACCAGCGCGCTGGATATCGGCCATCAGATTGAAGTGATGGAAAGCATCAGCCAGATGGTGGCGATGGGCAAAACCGTGGTGCTGGTGATCCATGATCTGGCCGCGGCTGCGCGTTACTGTGATGAGCTGGTGGCGATTGGTGAGCAGGGCGTGGTGGCGGCAGGACCGGTGACCGAGGTGATTACCAAGCCGATGATCGACAAGTTGTACAATACCCATGTCGATATTCTCACCGCACCGTTTGATGATGCGCCTGTGATTGTGCCGCGCCGTCAGGCGGACTGGCAGCAGATCGCCGGTTAGTCGGTCCGCTTAATTGCAATCAAAAGCCAGCCTGAAACGGCTGGCTTTCGTTTATCTGCAGTGTGTCGTTTGACTCCTGGCTGGGGACATACCACCGGCATTTATCCCTCGTTGGCGGCTAATCGGATCGAACTCCCCTCACGACGCTGTTCGACAGCACTGGCCAGCATCGACAGCAGGGTCTCGGTATCTTCCCAGCCCAGACAGGCATCGGTAATGGACTGACCATAGGTCATGTTATCTGAGATATCCTGTCGCCCTTCAACTAGAAAACTCTCGGCCATGATGGCAGAAATGGCATGGTTGCCGTTGCCAATCTGACGGCACAGCTCTTCGGCCACCAGCAACTGGCGCTGGAACTGCTTCAGGCTGTTGCCATGGCTGCAGTCGACCATCACCCCTGTGGTGATCCCTTTGGCCTCCAGCTGCTGCAGAGCATGGTGAATGTCTTCTTCGCTGTAGTTCGGGGCTTTTCCACCGCGCAGGATCAGGTGGCAGTCCGGATTGCCGGCACTGCTGACGGCATACAGCTGTCCGTCCTGACCTGTGGTGGTGTACAGGTGCGGGTGGCGGCTGGCAATGATGGCATCCATCGCCACACTGACATTGCCGTCGGTGCCGTTTTTAAACCCGACCGGACACGGCAGGCCGGACGTTTGCTGACGGTGCGGCTGAGACTCTGTGGTTCTGGCGCCGATGGCGCCCCAGCTCATCAGATCGGACAGATAGGTAAAACTGGTGGTATCAAGAAATTCTGTCGCGGCCGGCAGGCCCAGTGCATTGATGCGGATCAGCAGCTCTCTGGCCTGCTGCAGGCCTTTGCCGATTTGATCGCTGCCATCCAGATCCGGGTCAAACAGCATGCCTTTCCAGCCGACTGTGGTGCGAGGTTTTTCAAAATAGGTGCGCATCACCACCACCAGCTGATCCTGATAGCGCTCTGCACAGCGGGCCAGTTTTTCGGCATACTCGATGGCCGCGTCCGGGTCATGAATCGAACACGGGCCAATGACGACCAGAAGCCTGTCGTCCTGGCCGTGCAAAATATCTCTGATAGTACTGCGCGAGCCTGCAATCTGCTCGGTCAGTGCTGCCGGGCAGGGGATGGCGGTTGCCAGTGCAGCCGGTGTGGGTAGTGCCTGCCATGAATGGGCGCGGATCACTGAAGGGTCAATAGCCATTGTTGTTTCCTTTGTTGTCATCGGGAGATGACATCACTCTTGTGCTTCAAAGTGCCCATAGAGGCAAATACCGGTTCGGTCTGAATTATTATTAATTATCAACAACCTGGTGACGACTGGTGTGATAGCTGTCTTCATCAATCCCAAAACGCCAGTAGGGAATGGCATAGACCTGGGTGCGCTCGACATCCAGTTCACGGCGGATAAAGCGGCGCAAGCCCACAACAATCTGCTCTTCACCGCCCAGCCAGAAATAACTGTCGGCAATCTGTTCGGCATTTGATTCGGCAGTCGTTTTGGCGCTGAGAAGCTGCTGGCAGAACTGGTCGATCAGCGGCTGCACCTGATCCGGCTGGCCGATAAACCACTGAACCTGAACCCCAGCCGGGCCGCGGAGAGCCTGAATATCGGTTTTATCACCGATCTGAATCGCCACATAGCCGCGGCTGTCTGCCGGCATGTCTTCCAGCATGGCACTTATCGCCGGTAAGGCCGTCAGATCCCCGGCCAGATAATACTGCGAGGCCGGTTTGAGCATAGGGTACGGGCCACCCGGCGGGGAAATCCCCAGTTTATCGCCGGGGCGGGCATTGAGCGCAAACCGCGACGCCGGGCCCAGATCGCCGTGCAGGGCAAAGTCGATATCCATCTCACCGGTTTCCCGGCGCAGCTCACGGACCGAGAAGGTACGCAGCAGCGGCTTGTCCTCGGGGGATGCCCACTTAGGCCCGGTTGCCGTCAGGGTCGGCAGTACAGGCTCAGACTGTCCGTCCTGGGCAAGCATGATCTTAATGTGCGCGCCGTGACTGCAAGCCGGGTAGTGCGCCAGTGCAGGTGACGTAAAGGTAATCCGGCGATAACGCGGGCCCAAATCCCGGACAGATTTCACTGTGAGCAGCACCGGCAGACGTTTTTCCCTGTTGTCGGGCACGGTCATATTGTTTCCTTAATCAATAATGATATCTATTCTCGTTTGATTATACATAAACATATCAGCGAGAAAAGCAAAAGCTCACCTAAGCAACTGAAAGGGTATGGGGAAATGGGGGATGGTGGGGGATGAATGGTTACCGTGGAGACATTGATGCATGCATCTTAGCGATAGTTGGTGTGGTCGGTGGTTTCTTGGGAGAGTGCGTGGATGTCATTGATAGTGATAAAGCCCGTTAGATTAGAACCTTGCGGGCTGTTACAGGAATTCAGGATTAATCCCATTCGAATCTTAGTTCGGGAAATCGCTGCTGAATTTCTATAATGAATCGGTTTGTATTATTGATATCCCAGTTTCTGGCAACGTAGTAACCAACGTCTTGATAGAAGAACTCAGGTTCGCGTTCAGAGCGGTATTTTCTATATTTGTCAGCTGTGCCAGTGATTTCATGTAACTGCTTTAACAGTTGAAAAGAGCAGGTTTTATTATGTCTTAAATAGTTAAATACAGTGTCATCAATTAACTGATGTGTTTGAAGCGCCTGGACGGTATACAAGCCAATATCTGACTTGCGAAAGCCTTGCTGATACAGTGTGCCGTTTACATACAGGTTCAGTCGCGAGCGATCCTTTCCGTCATTACGCGCTGCACGTTCTTCACGCTTTTTGTGCCTGACCTCAATCTGATAGTCCATTGCCTCGGGCAGCGGAATGATTTGTTCGACATTTAACAGCAGCCGTTCGTCAAGGCGCAGTGGGTTTAAGCGAACACAACGGATATCTAACCCCATATCGTTGAGCCAGAGTACCGAGGTGGTGATTTCTTTTGAAAAATTCCTGGCCGCAAGAACGATGCGCGACTCCTTGCCGAAGTCGTCTTCCTGTGGTGTATCCCAGCCAAGGAAATCAAGCAGCACACTTTCTGCGTCAAGATCTTGTTCTGTGCGGCTTAAAAACTCTTTATAGGCATGAATGGCATGCTCCCAGGTTAAGTTCGCCACCATGGCAGCGTAGCGAATGGCCTGAAGCTCCATATGGCCGCCATCGTCATCACGCTTTAACTCAATCACAACCAGGTTGGCGGACTTATCAATACCCAGTAAATCAATACGGCGATTGGACTCAACAAAATGCCCGTATTCTTCGGCAATCACCAGGGTGTCCGGGCTGATGGCTTGAATATTGGCTCTGAGCAGTCGTTGGATATCCTGACGTTCTCTGAGTTTCTCAGCTTCGAATGAAGTTGTTTCTACCTTGATTAAGGTGTCATTGGCTAATTCGTAAATGGCCATAATTAATCTTTATATCCACTCAACATATCAAAAATCACCCGCGCAAATTGTTTGGTTTTGTTCGGGTCTGACAACAACTGCATCATCTGCTCTTGGTGCGCTTCATTGCTATTCAAAATCGCATCATCAATCGCGCGTGGGAAGTCCCTAGCATGGCTTGCTCGCGAGTATTATTGGCGATTTGGCTCATTACTGTTTCGTTCTCGGTGAGCTTGTCACGCACCGTAAAGGCATAATTGATCATGTCTTTATCGGTCAGGTTGTCGGTGACAAACACCTCGTTCAATCGCTCAATGATGTGAGACAAGAACTCTTCTTTCTTGTCCTTTGGTTTGGCTGTACCTACATCGTTGCTTGGGTGTAACTTGTACTCGGGTGCATTCTCTTTAAGCTGAATGTCCTGTTGACGGATCTTCGACAGACGATAGTGGCTCATCACCACATTACCAAGGTCAAGTTCATCCTCTTCAATAACCTTCTCGCGCAACATTGGACGCAGGTGGCGTGCATACAGGCTCAGTTTCTCTAACTCTTTGTCATCGTAATCGACAATCTGTGACATAAATTCATAGAAGCGTACAAAGCTACCTAAATCCTTTTTGAATATCTCTAAGCGGTCTTTCTCCTGCTTACACTCTTTGAAGGTGTTTTCCGCATTAGCGATTAACACGGCATCGCCTATTTTCTTGGTGCGTTCAAACACGTTTTTAGCGTGAATATATGCTTCTACCGCAGAAGTATAACGCTTGCGCCAACGGTCTACCGCTGGCTTGCAGATATTACTGATAGCCGCATTAGATTTGTTCTTGGTAAAGAAGGCATCAACGAATTGATCTACCTCCGACCATAAGAAAATACCGCTAGCACGCAGCTTCTCTGATAGGTCGAAAATCTTGTCAGGATCAGTGACATCCTCCAGCTCTGCCACTTGATAATAAGGCTGGAAAGCATCAAGAATGTCTTGCGGATCGTTGTAGAAGTCGAGTACGAAAGTACCGCATTCGGCCTTGCCCGGATAAGTTCGGTTAAGCCGTGAAAGCGTCTGCACACACTCTACGCCAGCCAGTTTTTTATCTACATACATAGCGCAGAGTTTCGGTTGGTCAAATCCAGTCTGGTATTTATTAGCAACTAGCATCACCTGATAGTCATCACTATCAAAAGCAACTCGCATCTCACGTTTGTTGAGTTCAGGGTTCATGTTGTGCTCAGTGAACTTCTGATCCATAAACGCTGTGCTGTCTGGATCAGCAGCGTTAAATTCCACTTCTCCAGAGAACGCGACCATCGCACGAATGCCTGCATAACCATGCTCAGAAACATACTTATCAAAAGCCAGTTTGTAACGCACAGCCTCTTTACGCGAGCTTGTGACGACCATAGCCTTAGCTTGACCACCCAATAAGCCCATCACGTTCTTTTTGAAGTGCTCAACAATCACTTTCACTTTCTGCGAAATGTTGTGGTCATGCAGACGCACCCAGTTATTGAGTTTCAGCTTGGCTTTTCCTGCATCTACTTCTTTATCTTCCGCTTCCAGCTTTTGCTTGAGCTGATAAATCACCTTGTAGTTGGTGTAGTTCTTTAACACGTCAAGAATAAAGCCTTCCTCAATCGCCTGACGCATTGAATAGATGTGGTAAGCCACTGGCAAATTGCGTTTAGATGCTGGCTGCTCTGGGTCAGGTCTGCGACCAAACAACTCCAGAGTCTTTGGCTTTGGTGTGGCGGTAAAGGCGTAATAACTCAGGTTGGCACTGCCTCGACGCGCTGCAACGGTAGCATCAAGAATATCTTCTGAGGAAAGCTCCGTGTCATCCTCGGCTTCATCCGTCATCAACACTTCTTTGAGCTGGCGAGCCGTTGCACCTGTTTGTGACGAGTGCGCTTCATCGGCAATAATGGCGTAACGGCGCTCTTTGAGTGACGTTGAATTCTCAATCGCCTTTAACACATGCGGGAAGGTTTGAATGGTCACGATGATGATAGGCTGCGAGGTTTCCAGTGCCGATGCCAACTTCTCTGATTTCGAGCCATCACCCTCTTTACGGTTGATACGCCCCACTACGCCATCAGCATGTTCAAACTGATAGATGGTGTCTTGTAGCTGATCATCCAGAACGGTGCGGTCAGTGACCACAATCACCGAATCAAACTGCTTGTTACCCTTTTCATCATGTAAGGTCGAGAGTTGGTGTGCCGTCCATGCAATCGAATTGGACTTACCCGAGCCTGCACTGTGTTGGATCAGGTATTTATTGCCTGTGCCCTTAACAATGGCCGCATCAACCAATTTCGTTACGACATCCCACTGGTGGTAACGCGGGAAGATCAAGGTTTCTTTCTTGGTTTTACGCCCTTCCCAATCTTCCTTCTCTTCTATTTGAAGGTGGATAAAGCGCCCGATGATGTTGAGCAAGTTGTCTGGGGTTAACACCTCATTCCACAGGTAATCAGTAGCGTAGCGATTTTCATCTTTAGGAATGTCATTGCCCTTACCACCATCATGCGTGCCTTTGTTAAACGGCAGGAAGAATGTTTCTTCACCCGCGAGTTTGGTCGCCATGTGAACTTCATACTGGCTTACCGCAAAATGCACTAAAGCACCGCGTTTAAAGCTCAAAAGCGGCTCTGGCTTTTTGGTGGCAGGGTCTTTCGGTAAACGGGTCAGTTTGTACTGCGCAATGGCGTTTTCTACCGCTTGTTTGAATTCAGACTTCAGCTCAAGGGTAGAGACTGGCAAGCCATTAACGAACAGCACCAAGTCAATGCGCCATTTCTTAGCCTGCTTACCAGTTGCTTCGAATTCAGCTTGCGTAGCATACGGGCTGTAAACCAGCTCTGGCACAATACGGCAGATGTTTTGCTGGTAACGCGCTAAGGTTTCAGGATTGAGGTTATGCTCTGGCTTAAACTGACACAACTCAAAACGGGCATTGCGGATTTTCAAACCATGACGCAACACACCCAAAGTGCCAAAGGTACGTGATGCGCGATCAGTGGCGTTCTCATCGGCTTTTTTTAGCTGAGTCACCAAGGCATCGAGAAAATGGCGCTCTGAGTCAGTCGGGAAGACTTTGCAGAACTTCTCCCACTCTTTCGGCTGTGTCTGTTTAATAAAGGTCAGCGCATCCGCTTCATACAATGCTGATTCGCGATTGTAGCCCTCGCCAGTGCCCTGCACCCAGCCATTGGCAACCATCTGGCTGATAATGTCGTCCTGAAATACCCGTTCTTGTGTAGTGTCTTTCATAACCTTATTCTTCTTATTCTTGATAGCCAACTAAAGCGAAAAGCCACTCCCTTTAGAGAATGGCAATAAACTTAAGCTGTTTGTTCTAAAGTCTGATTTTGAGGTGTTGGAGCTTGCCAGTTGCGTACATCAATCTTGCCCGTAACTGCTGCGGAGATAAGAGCTGTTCGACGTTCTTTCATTAGGTTGATTTTCACCGATGCCTTATCTATGAGGAGGTCATATTTATTTGTTAAGTTCGATAACGACTCATTTATCTGCTCTTGTTCTGAAAGAGGAGGAAGAGCCAATAAAAAATTCCTAATATTATCAACATTTATACGCTTAAATGTTGAGCCTACCATTGCTAACGAAAGTTGATTTTCAATCACTCCTGAATTCAGAACGTAAAGAAGATATTCTGAGTTAACATTCTCTAGTAGTCTTATTAAACAAACGTCTTGCCCCATTGCAAACTCTGGCATATCTGGTAGAACTAAAGCTGCTTCACCAACGGTCGCATTTCTACTGTAAATGATATCCCCTGCTAATGGCTTACGACCTCCCTCAATAAGTGCATCGTAATACTTTTTCGAGGTGTATTTCGCTCTACTCAAGTCTACCGACCATCCTTTTACTTCTGAAATACTCGCCAAAGGAAAACCATCATCAGTAAATTCAGCGGTAATATGCTTACAATCAATTACCTTTGCATAGTGCTTTAGAGGCGTAGATACCCAATGCTTAGGCACTTCCCCTAACCACTCCACACCAGAATCTTTCATTGGTGCTTGCGGGTTCAAACCTTTGGTCACCGCGTGGCTGATCACCGCTTGGCGCTTCTCTTTCAGCAGCTTAATCAGTTGCTGCTGCTTTTCGATCAAAGTGTCGATTTTGGCAGTTTCGTGATCGAGGAATTCAAAGATTTTGTTTTGCTCATCTTTGCTAGGAAGTAGCAACTCAATTGTTTTGAACTCATCTGGATCCAAGTCCCATTGGTTGACTCGTATCCCTTTAGAACGGCTCATGTATTGAGTGATATAAATAGGGTTACGCAATAGGTAATGAACATATCGCGGATGAGCTAATTCGAATAACTTTTCACGTGGCTCATAAACAAAATACGCTGGGCTTACAATTCCCTCGTATTCAGAGACTGCAATAGATCCCTGCCATGCTTTCATTTTATTCATGACCAAGTCATTTGGTTGAACAAGTTGATATGGTGTTAAATCATCTGATTCTTTGTTGTTGTTATCATCACGACTAGATTTTGGGATAACGCCATAATCCCGATACACAGATAGCAACTCTTTTTCACTATGCCCAGTTCTCTTGGTTCGAGAATATAAACGTCCCACAGGTATGGTTACCCATTCATTGGGAATATCACCCATCCATTCAATTCCAGAATCTTTATACTCTGGATATGCCTGATATCTTTTTGTTTCGCTCAAGGCTGTCATTACGAATGCACCTCTTGCAGTAGCTTCATAATATCTGCACTCACCGCATCCAAATCGGCATCAATCGCTTCCAGTGCACGCGGTGGTTGGTAAACATAAAAATGGCGGTTGAACGGGATTTCATAGCCCACTACACCAATCTCATTGTCTTTGTCATCGCGTTTGTCTGCGTTAATCCACGCATCAGCTACGTGTGGCTGCACTTCGCGTTTGAAGTAACTTTCAATCAGGATTGATGCGCTTACACTCGGGTCAAGTGGCACGTTTTCGTTATCACGCAGGTCGCCATCTTGTTGGAACTCAACAACTTTGCCTTTATAGTCAAAAGCACCGTAAAGTGGTTGTGCAGCTTCTTTCAGCACTTTTTTGATCACAGGTTCTGCGTCTTTGTTCTTCCAAGTGATCGCATCAATAAACTGTTTCTTCTGCTTGGCGTCGAACTTGATGCCAGTGGTTTTGAATGCACCTTTGAGGGTCAGCTCAAACTGATTAAAGTCGTCTGATTGTTGCGCCTTACCGCCAAGGTTATCGCCAACCGCAACTTGCAGAACTTTGGCATTATCCATCAACGTTTTTTGGCCTAGCCACAGTTTGCTATCCAGTACATCCTTGATTTGCTTTTCTTTCAGCTCTGGGAAGTCTGCTTTGATCAGCGCACGCACTTCAGCTTCCACTTCAATCAGTGTGCCATAAGTGTCTTCTGTCCATTCAGTGCCAAACTGCTCAAAGACAGCCTGCATCACGGCATTAAACGGCTTAGGCGCAAAACGCAGTGACTCCACCGCTTCATCAGTGATTTGCGCAGATAGACGCAGTGGACGCTCGATAGTGAGGCGACGATAGCCAAACTGGTAAGTGTCGAAGATCTTGCTGGCAAAGTTTTTTTGATTGTCCGTCACACCATCTTTGGTCAAGGTGTCGATTTCTTCAAAGTCACCAAAGTTCTTCGTGATGGTGCGAATTTCTTCATCAGTTAAATAGTGACGCTTAGAGCCTAACGACTTACGCATTTTCGTACTTAAGTTAGCGCCATTAATCAATTGCACTTTGTCCTTACGTGCTGGGTCTTTTTTGTTACTCAGAACCCAAACATAGGTCGCAATGCCTGTGTTATAGAACATATCGGTAGGCAGCGCGACAATCGCTTCAAGTAGATCAGCTTCAAGGATGTAGCGGCGAATTTCACTCTCACCGCTACCCGCACCACCAGTAAATAGTGGTGAACCATTAAGGATGATGCCGATACGACCGCCATCGATCACTTGGTTATCGACATTCTTCTTATCACGCATCTTGCTGATAAGGTGCATTAGGAACAGTAACGAACCATCAGAGACTCGCGGCAAGCCTGCGCCAAAGCGTCCATCAAAGCCTTTTTGCTGGTGCTCGTCTTTAATTTCACCTTCAATCTTTTTCCAATCCACACCAAACGGCGGGTTAGACAACATGTAGTCAAACTGATCGGCGGGCAGTTGGTCATTTGACAGAGTGTTACCCAGTTTGATGCGGCTAACGTCTTGCCCTTTGATCAGCATATCCGCCTTACAAATAGCGTAGGACTCTGGGTTTAGCTCCTGACCAAACGCACGCATTACCGCTTTCGGGTTGAGTTCGTGCACGTATTCCATACCTGAGGACAGGAAGCCACCTGTACCCGCTGTTGGGTCATAGATGGTGCGGATGATGCCATCTTTGGTTAAGGCTTCGTCGTCTTCCATAAACACCAAAGAGGTGGTCAGGCGCACGATGTCACGCGGGGTGAAAACAATGCCATCTTCAGTGTTCTGAAAAAGTGTTACATGGTGATTTGGCGGGGACTCTGGGGTAGTAACACTTTCGGTAGTGTTTCGAGCCTAAATCTTAGAATCGCTGTCCGAAAAGATCCTAGAGTGTTACGCCAAATGCGATAATGGAGACCGCTGAACTTAATCTCGACAGCAATGCTTTATTTGAGCAATGCTTTATTTGGTTGTTACTTTATCTCACGCAAGCGGTTAAGAGCTTCAACATGCTCTTCAGCCAGTTGGTCGTACATCGAATAGACTTGTTGAATATGGGCAAGCAAAGAGGGGAAGTCCGTTGATTTCTCTTGCTCAAGCTTTTTATTTTTTCTTGTGGCTGATGATAGTTTGATTTTAAGCTTCTCTAACTCCGCTATATCGCTATCCCGTTTCAGTTGTTCAGTTTGCTTTACTTGCTCGTCTTTAATTATGCACTTTAAATCTGGATAGCGGTTATAAATGATGGAATGGCTTAATCCAGCTCTATTAGCAACTGATTTAATGCTTACTTTTTTACCTTCGCTAATCAGTTCATATAAGGCATCTATTAGGGACCTCCTGGTATTCTCACTCATGCTTGATCAACCCCTCTTAACGGATCTAGCTGTTCAATAATAACCCTGGCAGCCTCTAGGTTACTTTTTAGAACCATACTAAAAGAATGCAACTTTTCCCGAACCCCATCTGGCGCTGATTCAATCTTCTTGATTTTATCTTCACAGTTCAGCTGAATTGATTTCCAGTAAGTTAAGTGCCTAGGCGTTGCAATGTATCCGTCGCAATAAACACAATGGCTCGGATCAGCTACATTCTTGACTTTACAATCCTTAGCTTTCGTACAATAACCGTGCCCAACTCCTCGCAAGTCATTTGAGTTTTTCGATATAAATTCCACCAGTTGATTTATATCTTTGAAATGTGGTTGAACATTTTCTTCAACTTGGTTTCCCAACATTTCTTTGATTCGACTAGAGAACCGTGCACCACCGTGCCCAGCAATATTTCCATCGAGTGAGGCCTCGACAATCTCATTCACCGTCAAACTTGTAATATGCTCTGAAAACTCATCCGCTATATTTAGCAGTTCCCCGATAGACTCGAATCCGCGCTGGGCATAGACCAGGGTCATATTCTGCCATAAGTGCTTGTACTGATATCTAATATCATCCAACTCACCTAAGCGGTTTGCGATGATAAACCAGGCAAATGTGTGCCTGAACTGATGAGGAGTGAAGTTGAAGTAATCACCTACCTTGTATGGTTGATGTCGATCTGAATTGTTTGGCGCAACTGATTTGTAATTACATTCAAGGCGATCAAGTTGCTCTATATCTGATGTATTGAGAGGGATCTTAAAGAAGTCACTAATATTGAAAGCGGCAGAATTTGGTCGCTTATTCATGCGATAGAATCCGCAGCTAGTAAGCGAATAGTTAACTGTAAAGATATACTTATATCTTAGCCCTTGCTGCAATTCATTTAGATATTCATCCGAGATTTCAGATGACAGATACTCAATGATGGCAGTAGCTTTTTCATAAACCACTTCATTCAACGTGGATATGAGAGTTAAGTATTTTGAAACAATCTCTCCGCATACCCATTCTACTTTCTGCGAGCCATCAGTTGTTTTTGTTAGCTCGGATAGCAGCGAGTAGTGAAGCTCGCCAGTATCACCCTCTCTAGTGACTAAACAATCATTTGCAAGAGCTAGCGCCTCTCCATCACGCATCCCTGTAAAGGCCAGTACTAATACATTTACTAAGCCTCTTATTCTACCAATCTTTGCTGTTACAGCTGCATCACCTCCGCCGCAGATGCTTCTGTACCGCCCGTTTACAATTTTGTACTGACCTATTTCTATTCTTCGTATGTCATCGGATTGACGTCGAATCCATTCGTCACGAATTTCATTGATCAAATCAAGCTCATAGATAACTTTTGAAATTAGTTTTTTTAGAACACCACAAGGAATAACCGGGTGTTTCTTTCTTCCGTTTATTTGATAAGCGGCCACGATTGGCGTGAACTTATCAGAAATCAAATTTAATGATTCCTTTCCTAGTAAGCCGTAGCATTTCAACCATTTAGTAGCAGTGTTAATCGAAACGCACAAACTAGGCTTATCGTTAGCTCCAACGTAACTAATAGCTTCAGCGCAGTAGTGTGATGTTTTTAAATTATTGAGTTTATCGAGTTCGATCCAAGAATGAATTCGCTTTACGCAAAGAAATCTGGCAATAGTCATCAGACTTCTTGCCCCATTTATAATGGTACTCCATTTCAGCGGCGGCATACCTTCACCAATCCCTGATGTGTATAGAGCCAATATCAATATCTTGAATTCATACTCAAACTCGATGCCGAGTTCATTGAACGATATCCCAATCTTTTCTCCAATCGGCTTCCATGTGGCATCTGAAAGCCTAACCTCCCGTGAGTAACCGATACGATCAGAACCACTCCAGACAATTTCATCGCGTAAAGATAGCCAGCGTTTTTCGCAATATGGCTTTATATTGTATTCCCCAATGCCACTGAGGCACTCTGAAAGTACGAAGGAAATGCTCATATAACACCTGCGATATCAGATATGGCAAAGTTCCAGATTGGATGCAGACCGTTATTTTTAAACAATGTCCGCCCCAAACTAACCTGATCAGAATTTGTAATTTTTAGCCTAGATATGATCACATCAACTCTTTCAGATAAAGCGCGATGAGCCTGCTTTTGCAGGCTAACATCGGAAAAATGCGCGATAGCCCCCTGCATATCACCTAGGACATAATCTTTGAAAGACAGCAATTGCCAGACATGATCGGCATCAGCTACAACCCTGTAGTGTTTACACCATATGCACGCCATAAAATCACCGCATCTGTCGATTTTATTAGACGCTAATAACCTGTTTTGCTTTGCATAATAGTGCGCTTCTTTAGAGCCTTTCTCCGCGTTACATCCTCCTACCGGGGTTAGTTGAGTGCCATATTCGTATTCAGTAACAATTTTGATCTCAGTCGATAGCTCCTTACCACTGAAATACTGCTCCATAATTTTGGCTGCATCACTAAGGGTCGCTTTTGAAGATGCTTCATTGACTCGTTGATAGTTTTTTATAAAGGTAGGGTATGTATGTTTAAAGGCATCTTTATATCTCCTGAAATCTTTTGAAAGCTGGCGATAGACCTCATTAGAACCAGTTTTTCTAAGCTTTACGGAGTTATATTTTATCGAGCACCCAAGCCCCATAAGAATCGTGGCTATCCTGGCTACAATACCGTTGTAATTTATCGTCTTAAGTTGGTCTAGCTCTTCATAAATAAATAGGAATCTTGAATTATCATATCCAGCATACTTGCTCCTGGTAGTTCTTGTTAAGGTATCCCGTACCGTTAGAAAATCATGAATAGCGGATCGTGATGACTTATAGTCAAAGTTAAAATGGTCTGTCTGATAGCTTTTACGGGGCTTTTGAACAAGCATTGTTATAGGTCGATTGCTTGTTGGTATGTCAACTTGCTGAATATCCGAACACTCGATTTTAGCTATTGAAGATGTATTCCAGCACGTCTTAATTTGTATTCTTGCAAAATACATGGCCAGCTTATCCTGCAATGGCCAGTCATTCTTTAAAATTCCTTTTTCTATATGAAACGTTAGCTCCCGTACTTCATCCAACGTATATGTATCACAACTTTTCATTCTCGAAGCATGCACAGCATGCCTATTGCTAGTTACCCGATATGCATTAATAAATTTCTGTCCAGTTATTCCGCAAAGCCATCTGATAGCGGAAATATAACCTTCAGCTGTTCGTCTTGAGACGGATTTTGTAAGTACATCCGCTTGTATTCTGGACAAAATATCAAGCTGAATATTACCGTCGTTCGCAGATAGCAGGCTCAGACCAAGACCTTTTATCGCACCCCTATTACAATAGCTTGAAAACACTTTGACTAGTTTTGAGAAGCGGGCATGAAGGGTTTCAGCCCCATAGTTTTTCTGACCAATAAGTTCGGTTTCTTCTTCATGAATACGAACGATATCTTCTCTAAGCTTTGAACAAATTTCAGATATGTAAGATATATCAAGGGTTTTAACTTTCCCTGCCCCCTCATTTTCAAAGCATAAAATATCTTGAAATAATATTCGCTGACTAACTTCCACCCCAGAGTAGTGCTCGTATAGATTTGCAACCGAAGTCGCCTCATACTGCTTGTAGTATTGAAAAATATCTTTTAGTGGGCGATAGTCGTTCGCAGCCAAAGCATCTAGGCCAACTTCCATAAATAGCTTTTTAAAATATTCGTCTTTCTTAACAAATCTCAGAATTGTTCTTATGGCGCATGATAGCCGCCCCTTAATCCCACCCGAACTATGCCCATACTCGCCTGAATAGTAAGTATTTCCAACAAGTGCTTTTATCTGCATCAATGCAATTCTTGATGTAGCATGGAGTTCAGTGACATCCAGGCTCCTTCCGCCAATCAACAGCTTTTGTCTATAGAAAAGATCAGGATATACAACCTCAATAAAAGCCCTTAGCTGTGATCTAACAGGCATTACCCTGTGCTTCTTAATACCTGCTTCGATCAGATGACCCTCATCGAGCACAGATTCTAGAAGCACCATAACATCAGAGTTCTCATCAGATGCTAACGCTTTAATGATGCTCACAACTTGTTGTACAACCGCTACTTTAGTAGCCTTAGATAAAGCTTCTGAGTCAACAAATTTCGTTATTGCGCTTCTTACTGAATCTCCAAGCAGCTCAGATTTCAGATAGATATCTAATAAACCAACCAAGGATCCATGAACCGCAACAAAGGTTGGTTTTCCTGTGTAGTTTTCTGGATGAGTAAGCCTATATAGGAAGTCCAATGACCGAGTGAATGCAACGGCCTTCTGCTTTTCCAAATTGCTAAATGCAGCGATTTCTAAATGAAGCCAATATTTTTGATCTCTGAGTGACTTCACTCCATGATTTTGAAGATGAGCAAGGTGATCAGCACTCACTTCAGGCCAGGCCTTTATTCCTTGTAAAAGGCCATTACGATAACCTTTCACTGTAACCTTGCTGGCCTTAATCGAGCCATTTTCGATTTTGTAGTGAAGCTCCATAAACTCCTGTTCTAACGCAGGAGATATATCGCAAAGCCTTTGTCTAGGATTGGTCATCATCCCTCCCTAGCAAGTGCTGATAATCGCCAACAAGCCGCACATCGATGCCGTCGAATATTGTGTCTGACCAACCTTTCATTTCACTATCAAAGGTCACTGCACGAGCGAAGTTTAAATACTTCCGTGTTGTTGAGAAGTTTGAATGACCAAGTAACGCCATCAATTTAAACTCGATGAACCCAGGCTCTAAGCCTTTGTCGAGCATGTACTTGGCAAGGTTGGTTGCATATGTTGACCGTAAGTCATGAAAGCTTCGCTCCAGAGCGATACCAGCAAGCGACAACTCTTTGCGAGCAATGATGACGGTATTACTAACGGACTTTTCAGAAATCCCTAATCCAGAACGATTAATGAATAGTGGCCTATCGCTATTCGTTCCATTCTTCACTTCCCACTTCATAACTCTACGCATTCGTTCATCACAATTTTTGTAATGCCACAATCGTTGCATTAGTGTACGCGGTATTAGTATCTGGCGTTCTTTATTCCCCTTACCTGTGATGTTTGCATGATATGAAGCTACGTCACTTATTGATGGATCGACTGCGTGAACATCCAAAAACTGAGCAATTTCAAAAGCCCTCATACCAGTGAAAAGGGCTAGATCTATCCACAGGCGTCTTGCAGGAAACTTGATGTATTGAGTGCAATATAGAGCGCTAAGCTCTTCAGTGGTATATGGAGACAATTGGTCACTAGGTAGTGATTTCTGTCGGTATTTTCTCGGTATCGTTAGATCGGATGTGTGAACGGTTATTTCAGATGAACGATGAGCCATAGAAAATATCGAGTTAATATCTGAGTGATCGCTGCTGCGTTTAATATGTAACTGCTGATATTCAAAAGGCAGCTTTTCTATAGTCCCTCTACGACGAGCCCACTCGTAAAATTGTCTAACATGCGTCATATACAAATTGGCGCTATCGCGGCCTAAAGATTTTGCCTGGATCAAATCGATTAGAAATTTTCTAAACCGATAAACAGGGAGCCAATACTTGGCACGCTGTGTCGATGCCTGAGCAGTAACCTGGCGCCAATCAACGTTTTCCTCTGCGAGCCAACTCAGAAAAATACACAGCGAGTTTGCTATTGATTGCATCGTCTTGAGAGAGACACCACCCAATGGGTTCGATCTAGCAGCTCGTTTAGGAGCGCGATACAGCCCCTTGTAACGGTGCTCCAGGAATAAATTCATTTCCAGAGCATCAAACTGGCGTTCATGCGACCAAATGAGAGGGAAATTATCTACCCAATGATCTTTCCGGTATTCAATGACTCTTATCCCCTGATGGCCAGTCTCACCCGAGAACACTGGTAAGGAACCCACATTGAATCGCACCCTATACACCCTTGATAGTTTTTTTTGCATCATTACCTATGACGTATTTCATATAATCAACAAAAAGCCCTCGATAGGTTTATTTGCATCAAAGGCGATGAAACAACTTTAGCTTGACATTTAACCAGGATCAACAGAATATTTCTGCATCATTGACTATGAACAGGTGAAGGTTTGAAGCTCAAACAGATTGCAACCATCAATGCAGGCTATCCATTTCGGGGCAAAATTCCTGAAGTGCCAGGCTCTGCCGTGGTCGCGGTTCAGATGAAGGATGTCTCGCTAACCGAAGGGATTCGCTGGTCAGACTGTTTGGAAACCACGCTTCCCGGCAAGCGCGAACCCGACTACCTCACTACAGGTGATATTTTAGTGGCCGCACGTGGCAGCCATAACTACGCCGTACAGGTGGATCAGTTATTGGCCACCACAGGTAAACAGGCCGTTGCCGCACCACATTTTTTTGTAATCAGCCTGAAGAAGAAAGAAATCCTGCCTGAATTTATGGTTTGGCTACTGAATCAGGTACCGGCTCAGCGATATTTTGAGCAGAATGCTGAAGGCACCTTAACAAAAAGTATTCGCCGCAGTGTGCTGGAAGATGCCCCAGTAGTTGTTCCGCCACTTGCCAAGCAGCGAGCAATCATTGCGATGGCCAACACGTTGGGTGAAGAGCAAAGGCTGATACAGAAGCTAGTAAACAACGGTGAGCGCATGATGGGCGCAATCGCCAACGACTTGTACCAGACGCATAGCCACTAAACAGCCAGCACAGCAAATTTAAGACTTGAACTGGGCCAGCCACTAATTGGCCCCACTAAAAGGAAACAATGGATGAACGATACAGCCATGAGCCGTAACGATAAAATTAACCAAGACAGCATTAACAAAGCGCTGTGGAATGCCTGTGATACCTTCCGTGGCACCATCAGCGCCGATACCTATAAAGACTTCATCCTGACCATGCTGTTCCTCAAATACATCTCCGATGTATGGCAGGATCACTACGATGGCTACAAGGCCGAGTACGGCGATGAGCCGGAACTCATCGAAGAGATGATGAAAAATGAGCGGTTTGTACTGCCCAAAGCGGCCAGCTTCTACGCCCTGTACGAACGCCGTCATGAACCCGGAAACGGCGAACGCATCGACCAGGCGCTGCATGCCATTGAAGAAGCCAACGGCACCAAGCTGAAAGACGCTGGCAAGAGTGTGTTCCAGGACATCAGCTTTAACACCGACAAACTGGGTGAAGAGAAGCAAAAGAACACCATTCTTCGTCACCTGCTGGAAGACTTTGCCAAACCCGAGCTGAACCTCAAACCCAGCCGTGTTGGAACGTTGGATGTGATCGGTAACGCCTACGAATATTTGATCAAAAACTTCGCCGCCAGTGGTGGCCAGAAAGCCGGTGAGTTTTATACCCCGCCAGAAGTCTCGGATCTCATCGCCGAGTTATTAGACCCGCAACCGGGCGACAGTATCTGTGACCCTGCTTGTGGTTCAGCCTCATTATTAATGAAGTGTGGCAGCAAAGTTCGCAAAAACTACGGCAGTAAAAACTACGCCCTGTACGGACAAGAAGCCATTGGCTCCACCTGGTCGCTGGCCAAAATGAACATGTTCCTGCACGGCGAAGACAACCACAAAATTGAATGGGGCGACACCATCCGCAACCCCAAGTTGCTGGATAAAAATGGCGATCTGATGCTGTTTGACATTGTGACTGCCAACCCCCCCTTCTCTTTGGATAAGTGGGGCCATGACGAAGCTGAACACGACAAGTTCAGCCGCTTTCGCCGTGGCATACCGCCGAAAACCAAGGGTGACTACGCCTTTATCCTACATATGATTGAAACGCTAAAACCTAAGACAGGTCGCATGGGGGTAGTTGTGCCTCATGGAGTACTATTTCGTGGCTCCAGTGAAGGTAAAATTCGCCAAAAACTGATTGATGAAAACCTATTGGATGCCGTGATTGGCCTACCTGAGAAGTTGTTTTATGGTACAGGCATTCCCGCAGCAATTCTGATTTTCAAAAAAGAAAAAGTAGATAACAACGTCCTGTTTATTGATGCATCACGCGAGTTTAAATCTGGTAAAAATCAGAACCAACTCAGTGAGGAGAATATTGCTAAGATCGTCGCTACTTACAAAGCAGGAGAAAACGTCGATAAATACGCTTACCTTGCTAGCCTGAAAGAGATCCAAGAAAACGATTACAACCTAAATATCCCACGCTATGTCGATACCTTTGAAGAAGAGGAAGAAATCGACCTAATGGCGGTGCGTGCTGAACGAGAGCAGTTGAAGGCGCAACTGACCGAGCTGGAAATCGAGATGGCCAAGTATCTGGAGGAGTTGGAATATGCCTTACAGTGATATCGAAGCTAAATCTATTCAAAGTTTGTGCACGATCGTTGATTGCGAACACAAAACTGCTCCATACGTTGATAAGTCTGAATTCCTTGTCGTCAGAACAAGTAATGTAAGAAATGGGCAGCTCATCATGGATGACATGAAGTATACAACTCAGGCGGGCTATGATGAATGGACACAAAGAGCAGTTCCTATTCACGGAGATGTGCTGTTTACACGCGAAGCACCTGCTGGTGAAAGCTGTTTAGTTCCTAGAGAGCTTAAGGTATGCATGGGGCAACGGATGGTGATGCTCCGTCCTAAAACCGAAAAAGTTGACCCTGTTTTTTTATCTCTTGTTCTGGCCACTGAGAAATGCAAGTCTGACATTTCAAGGTTATCAATCGGCTCAACGGTTTCTCGGATTAATATTTCTGATATTAAAAAACTGAGAGTACCTTCGCCCCCACTCCCCGAACAAAAGAAAATCGCCCAAACTCTCTCCACCTGGGATAAGGCCATCACCACGACCGAACAACTGCTGGCCAATAGCCAGCAGCAGAAAAAAGCCCTGATGCAACAACTGCTCACGGGTAAGAAGCGCCTGCTGGATAAGAATGGGGTTAGGTTTAGTGGGGAGTGGAAAATCACCACACTTTCTCAGATGGGGAAAGTTGTATCTGGTGGTACACCTGATACAAACACCAAAGAATATTGGGATGGCGATATTCATTGGTTAACGCCAACAGACGTAACGGCTTTGAAGTCTAGATTCGTCCGCGCAACGACTAGGACCATTAGTGAAGCTGGGGTCCAAAATAGCTCAGCCACGATATTACCCGCTGGTAGTTTGATGGTTTGTACGCGAGCAACCATTGGTGCCTTGTCCATTTCCTCTGGGCCGATATGTACAAACCAAGGGTTTAAAAACATCATTCCGACGAAGGCATTTGATGTTAATTTCATATATTACTTGCTCGCCTATAACTCTATAGCGTTACTTCGAAAAGCGTCTGGTTCCACATTTTTAGAGCTATCCAAAAAGGACTTTGAAAAGATGGAGTTTCCTTGTCCATTACTGGAAGAACAACAAAAAATTGCAGCAGTCCTATCCACCGCCGATGAGGAAATCACCGCTCTGCAACAAAAGCTCGATGCCTTAAAGCAAGAGAAAAAAGCCCTGATGCAGCAGTTGTTGACGGGCAAGCGAAGAGTTTTGGTATAAGGAGAGTCATTTATGGATTTGAATATTGATCATATTAGGAAAGCGTACCTCTTCGTTAAGAGCTACGCATACCATGAGAACCTTAATCTGTTTCTCAAGCAACGTGTGGCAGAGTTCGAGGCCAGCCACACTGAAATGGACGAGGTGTTTGAATCCATACTGGAGGTAGTTGATCAAGAAGGCCCTTGTAACCACAAGTATTTCAAGGATTGGCTGAAAAGTATTAACTACCACTTGCTACCAAAGCTTGTAGAGCGTAACGAAGACAAACCAAGCCAGAATTCAGGTTTATTCATCAGTAATGTCCGTGATTCTGAGCAATATCAAGTTTCAAAAGTTAACTACTTCATCAATGCTCCAGTAGAAATCCATATCATTGAAATGCTGTGGTGTCTATTTGTTGGCCCTGCTCTTGAGAAAGGCATGAGCAAGGACAGCTATGGAAATCGGATGCACTCCTCGGCTCTTAACTTTTCAAAAGATAGTGACCTTTCCGGCCAAGAGGTCTTCAAGCGATATATTGACCAATACAACCAATGGCGCGATCAGGCCTTAGAGGTTGCAACTCAAGTATCTAAGAATGGTGATGATGTTGCACTTTTATCGCTTGATTTGAAGTCTTACTTCTATCATGTGGATTTAGATTTTGAAAACATTGAAGATGAAATTGAAAATCACTATTCAGACAATGCCCAACTCACAGAGTTTGCGTTAAAGCTTAACCTTGTATTGGAAGCAATATACACTCGTTACCAGCAAGTTATCGCACCTAGAATCAAGCAAACTCATATTGAGAGCAAAGATAAAAAGTGTTTGCCTATCGGCATGGCGTCAGCATCCATCATCGCCAACTGGTATCTTTCAGAATTTGATTATTCTATTGGTGATGATGTTAGGCCAGCCTATTATGGCCGCTACGTCGATGACATTATAATGGTCTTCAAACGTCCTAAGTTTGATGTGGAAAACCCAATACCATCATTTGTAAATCATTATTTAAGTTCTGTGCTCACAGCAACCGGCGATAATGCTGAATATGTAATATCAGTTGCTGACAATACGTTGCCAATGCAACAGGATAAGCTCATATTGCAGTTCTTTGATAAGGAGCATAGCCGCGCCGGATTGGAAGTTTTTAAGCAAGAACTTGATGAAAGAAGCAGCGCCTTCAAATTTTTGCCAAGTGATCATATTGACAAAGAACTCGACAGATTTGCATACGATGTACTCTACGATGGGTCTGCCAATAAGTTACGCAGCATTGTTGGACTTGCTGAAAATGAGACAGAACTGGCAAAGTATCTATCCAGTCATATAACGGCTCACCGACTTTGCAAGCTGAACAATAGAGATGTGGTTCTTCCACAACTTAAGCAGTTCTTTAAGGGGCAGAACGCACTTCAATTTTTCCGTTTATGGGAAAAACTGTACCAATACTCTGTAATTACCAAAAATTACGGGTTTGCGTCTTTCTTTTATCAGTATGTGGAAGCCGAAATAAACAAGATTGTTGACCTTGTGCCAAACCCTAGGAAGCATTCCGACCGGTTTACCAAAAAGCTAAACGAAGACCTGAATTTATACAACCAGATTGCGTTGGCAATTACCATCGGGCTTTTGGATATAAAGAACCTTTCTGGTTTCTTCTGGCCATCTATTCCTCATACCAGTGCATTTCATAAGAATAAATCAGAGTTAAATGAATTGATTGCATATGCATCTGATGTGCATAATTTCGCATGGCAGTTAAGATGCTCAAACTTAATTCGCCACCATCTCGTCGCTTGGCCACTGGCTAACTACTCTAGTCAAGAATCTGATCTAACTTTAGAGAATGATTTCACAAGCAATGAGAATCTCTCTTTAGACGAGAACAAACTTACCCATTCACCCCGTTTTATACACTTCGACGAATGGCAGATCTTTCATTTGGGAAAACATCTCGCCACCGAGAATGATTTGAATGGCTGGTTAACAGAAACCATAGATGCCTATGAGAATCGATTCTTTGGGCACGAATTTCCTGTTGATTTTACATCTGAAGATGCAGACACCGCTGGAATTGTTAAATCCAGCCTATCGGTTTCTGACAAGGAGTCTAAAGACCAGATTAACTTGGCAATCGCAAATCTTAGGGTAAATGAAGAGGATATCAGCAGTGCTGTCCGTCGGGATCGACAGCCAAACCTTAGCTTTAGACGTCAGGAGGACCTTTATAGCATCCTAAATTCGGCTCTTTATGAGAAAGCGGATCTATTGGTGATGCCTGAAGTGGCCATACCTGTAAGTTGGCTTCCGTTTATGGTGTCATTTTCGCGTAGACATCAAATTGGTCTTGTTTTCGGACTTGAACACTGGGTATCGAATGACGTCGCATATAATTTGATCATAGAAGCGCTGCCATTTAGAGTTTCTGGCAAGTACAAGTCCTGTGTAATGACAGCTCGCGTAAAAAATCATTATGCTCCTGCCGAACTAGAGCTTTTAGAAACAGTACGGCTTAAGCCTGGCAATCTTGTACTCAAACAAAATGCCTATTACCACAAAGTATCATGGCGTGGTTTGTCATTTGCGACATACAACTGCTTCGAACTATCAGACATCACCCACAGAGTTTTATTCAAATCACAAATAGATCTTCTATTTGCATGCGTTTGGAATAAAGACACAAATTACTATCAACATATTCTGGAGTCCGCTGTCCGGGATCTGCATTGCTACACAGTTCAAGCAAATACCTCGCAATATGGAGGGTCTTGCGTATTGAGACCAACCAAAACCGAGAGTAAAACAATGCTTTATGTCAAAGGTGGTGACAACCCTTGTGTACTGACTACGAAACTCGACATTAGGGGGCTTAGGGATTTTCAATACAAATCAAAGCCAGGCTCAAAAGATTATTTTAAACATCTCCCCCCAGGTTATGACAGCGATTCGGTACTCAGCCGATGAACTTACTGCACCTCGGGTATCAGGGGTTGAAGAGAGATAACAATGACACAATACACACCCAAATTTCAGGAAGAATACAGTGCCAAGTTACCGGCCCTGGCGTTATTGACCAACCTCGGGTGGTCATTCCTCTCTCCTGAACTCGCATTAGCCGCCCGTGGTGGTAAAGCCGATGAAGTGGTTTTACGCCAGGTGCTACGCAGTGAACTCAAGAAGCGCACTTTTACCTTTGCGGGTAAGAGCTACCCGTTATCTGAAAAGGCTATCGACAACTTGATTGCCGAGGTGTGTAGCCCTGCACTAAACGAAGGCCTGTTAACTGCCAATGAGCGCTTGTACAACCACCTGCTGTATGGCATTTCTGTCACTGAGTTTATCGATGGCAAAAAGGCTAGCCCGACCGTTGCGCTGATTGATTGGCAAAATCCAGCCAATAACAGCTTTGTATTCACCGAAGAGTTTACCGTTACCCGCTCGAGCGGCGTGGAAAACCGCAGACCGGATATTGTCTGCTTTGTGAACGGTATTCCTCTGGTTGTAATTGAGGCGAAACGCCCGGATGGCAATGCGAAAAAGGGCCCCACCATTGACGAAGGCATTTCGCAAAGCCTGCGTAACCAGCGCCATGACGAAATCCCGTTACTGTTCGCCTATAGCCAAATGTTGTTATCCATAAACGGCAACGAAGGCCGCTATGGTACCTGTGGCACACCCGCTAAGTTCTGGGCCGCCTGGCGTGAAGAAGACATCTCTGATGCCGAGATGTACGCCATCAAAAACAAAGTGCTCCAAGATGAACAGTTGGCAGGCCTATTCACCCACCGTCCGGCAAAAGACCTGGATTGGTACCAGAGCCTGACCGCTGCGGGGGAGCTTGCTGTGACTGGTCAGGATCAATTACTGATCAGTCTGTTAAGTCCTGCCCGGTTGCTGGAGATGACCCGTTATTTCACCTTGTTCGATAAAAAGGCTGGCAAAATCGTTGCCCGTTATCAGCAGGTATTTGGTATCAAGCGGCTGATTGAACGTATCAATACCCGCAGCGTCACCGGTGGCCGTGAAGGTGGTGTGATCTGGCATACCACAGGATCGGGTAAGTCATTCACTATGGTGTTTTTAAGTAAGGCGCTGATACTACACGAAAGCCTGAAGCAATGCCGTATTGTGGTGGTGACTGACCGGGTAGACCTGGAAACCCAGTTGAGCAAAACTTTTGCCTCGGGCGGTGAATTGGCCGGTAAAAAAGACAAAGAAGCAGCCATGGCAACCTCTGGCAAACGCCTAGCTGAACAGATTGGTAAAGGCACGGAGCGAATTATCTTCTCGCTCATCCAGAAGTTTAATACCGCTACCAAAATGCCAGAGTGTGTAAACAACAGCTCTGACATTATTGTGCTGATTGATGAAGGCCATCGCAGCCAGGGTGGTGAAAACCACATTCGTATGAAGCAGGCGCTGCCTAACGCTGCCTTTGTCGCCTTCACCGGCACACCACTGTTAAAAGACGACAAGACCACCAATAAGTTTGGCCCTATTGTGCATGCTTACACCATGCAGCGTGCTGTGGAAGACCAAACGGTGACGCCGCTGTTGTACGAAGAGCGCATTCCCGACTTGGATATGAATGAACGCGCCATCGACAGTTGGTTTGAGCGTATTACCGAAGGACTTTCAGACGAGCAAAAGGCTGACCTAAAGCGCAAGTTTGCCAAGAAGGGCCAGGTATACGGTGCGGATGACCGCATTCGTTTGATTGCCCTGGATATTGCTAACCATTTCGTAAAGAACATCGACGAAGGTTTGAAAGGCCAATTAGCCTGCGACAGCAAAGCATCTGCCATCAAGTACAAAAAGTATCTCGACGAAGCAGGCTTGTTTGAATCGGCCGTTGTGATGAGCCCACCCGATAGCCGTGAAGGTAACACTGCTGTGGATGAGGCCACCACACCGGAAGTGACCCAGTGGTGGAAAGACAACGTGGGCAGCCAGGATGAACAGGCTTACACCAAACACCTTATCGAGCGCTTCGATAAAGATGATTCACTGAAGATACTCATCGTGGTTGATAAGCTGCTCACCGGCTTTGATGAACCGAAAAACGCTGTTCTGTATATCGACAAACCCCTGAAAGAGCACAACCTGATCCAGGCGATTGCACGGGTAAACCGCCTGCACCCGAAAAAGAAATTTGGTCTGCTCATCGACTATCGCGGCATTCTGGCGGAACTGGATACCACCATCCAAAAATATCAGGATCTGGCCTCCCGCACTCAGGGCGGTTACGACATCAATGATATTGCAGGCCTATACAACCAAATGAGTACAGAGTATAAGCGCCTACCACAGCTCTATAAGCAGCTATGGGCCATATTCGATGGCGTCAAAAACAAGAACGACATTGAACAATTGCGTCAGGTGCTAGTACCAAAGATTGAAGAACGAGATGGAGAGCTGGTTGACGTGCATCTAAAGGTGCGTGAAGACTTCTACGAAGCCCTAACGGCCTTCGCAAGCTGTTTAAAGGTAGCGCTGCAATCAGCCACCTTCTTTGAAGATAAGAGCTTTAGCGACCAGGATCGTCGTCACTACAAAGAAACGGTGAAGCAATTCTCCAGCCTGCGCCAACTTGTGCAGCAAGATGCCGGTGAGAGGATTGACTACGACGAATACGCCGAACAAGTGAAAAAGCTGCTGGATAAGCATGTGGTGGGTATTGAGGTGAAAGAACCCGGTGGCGTGTATGAAGTGGGTAAGATGGGGCAAAAGCAACAGCCGGAAGACTGGAGCGAAGATAAAACCCGCAACGAAACCGACATCATCAAAACCCGTGTGACACGCATGATTGAACAAGAGCTACGGGATGACCCTTATGCTCAGGAAGCATTTTCAAAATTGCTGCGCCAAGCTATTGAGGAAGCTGAAAAACTGTTCGACCACCCATTGAAGCAGTACATGCTGTTCCGTGAATTTGAAGAGCAAGTACAAGACAGACGCTTGAACGACATACCCGATGCGTTTGCCGGTAATCGTCATGCTCAGGCTTACTTTGGTGTGTTCAAGAAAGTGCTGCCTGAAGCCTTAGCTGTGCTCGACAGCCAGGTTCAGGATAAGTGGGTCAAAGTCGCCTTTGAAATTGATCAGGCGGTAGAAACCTCTGTCGCGGAAAACTCCATCAACCCACAGAACATCGAAGCCGATATTCGTAAAAAGCTACTGCCGCGCATGTTCCAGGAATGCAAAGCCATTGGGGGCGGCATGGTTCAGGCCAAGAAGATCGTTGAGATGATTGTTCAGATCACTCGGGTCGGGTTGAACGGTGCTTGAATGGGTATAACCAGATGAATGTGCCGATTAAACCTCAAAGTCAGACCATGAGCTTCCGTTATGGTGACGAGCAGATTATGTTTGAGCGAGTTAAGCGCCTGCAAGCCACAGACAAGGTATTAATCAAGGTTCATCCCGATTGTCGGGTAATTGCATTCGCTCCCGAAGAAGCTGACAGCGAAGCTGTGCTATTGGCTGTTAAAAAGCGCGGACGTTGGATATACGAGCAGCTTAGAGATTTCCGCAAACAGCTTGAATTCACCATCCCTCGGCAGTACATCAGTGGTGAAAGCCATTACTACCTAGGGAAACAGTACCTGCTGAAAGTGATTGAAGCGCCGGAGCAGGCTCAAGGTGTGAAACTACTACGTGGCAAGTTGGAAGTTTCGGTAAGAACAAAATCCGCTGACAAGGTTAAAGAGCTACTAACAGACTGGTACAAAGCGCGGGCTAAGGAAACCTTCGCCAAGCGCCTCGATGCCATGCTGGAGCAAGCCCTTTGGGTAGAAGAACGGCCACCGCTTCGCATATTGACCATGCAAACCCAATGGGGCAGCTGTTCACCTAAAGGGCGAATTACACTGAATCCTCACCTGGTTAAAGCACCTCGTGAGTGTATTGATTATGTGATTCTTCATGAGCTTTGCCACATCGCTGAACATAACCACAGCGAGCGGTTCTACCGGCTAATGGGCCAGGTAATGCCAAATTGGGAAAAGACTAAAGAACGATTGGATGGGATGGTACATCTCATATTCTCTGCGTAAATATTGGAGGGATTAAATGGATTTTAATAATTCGAATGTGATTAGTGGCCAAGCTAGCTTAGCTTTGGAACACATAGAGCGACTAAATATAGAAAAGCCGCTCTTCCTCCAGAAAAATAGGACTCCCATAGGGGTTCTATCCAAATTGGCTATACCAGAAGGTGTGTGGGAGTTTAGAGCTTTCCATATTAAAGGGAGAAAATACCAACTTATCAGTCCTTTTGGGGTTCAATTTATTGCAGATATTGAAGGTAATATCGGGATTTCTGGAAAAGAATTTAAAGTTAAAAGCCCAATATCCCAAATAGTTGGCTCATCAGAGTCATACCTTGAAGATGTAAAGATAACCTCCAGAAATAGCTCAGGTAATGGACTTCGCCCTGCTCAATTGGGTGCAATATACTCGCTGTTATCTCATTGGTCTTTGTCAAATGATGTTGCGACAGTTGTTCTGCCTACAGGGACTGGGAAAACGGAAACAATGCTGTGCTTGACCCTAGCCGATAAAGCAAAAAGGACACTCGTTATTGCTCCCACCATTGATCTTAAATTACAGATATCTGAAAAGTTTCAAACGTGGGGAATACTTAAAACTCTTAATATCATCCCCGAAGACGCACCATATCCTAATGTTTTAGTTTTAAACAAAACAATAAGCAAGCACGAACATATTGATGTAATTCTTGAGTCTGAAGTCGTAATATCCACACCGGCATTCTTTGCTCGTTCTCCAGATGAAATCATTCAAAAATTTTCAGGCCTGTTTTCCCATGTATTTTTTGATGAAGCGCACCATATTGCAGCATCCGAATGGCAGAAATTAAAGTCTGTATTCAATAATTCAAAGATAGTTCAATTCACAGCAACTCCTTACAGAAATGATAGACAACCAATAGAGGGAAAGGTTGTATATAATTATCCACTATCACAGGCACTGAAAGATGAATGCTTTTCAAAAATATCATTAATATCTATTGACGAGCGCCACCCGAGAAAGAAAGATAAAGCAATTGCAAACGCGGCCGTATCGCAGCTAATAAAGGACCGAGAGTCAGGCTTTACTAAACATAAAATAATGGTTCGTGCAGAGAGTAGAACACATGCAGAGATTTTGTACGTAAATTATAAAGAATGGTTTCCAAGTGAAAATGTTGTCTTGGTTCACTCGGGTGTAAAATCAAGAAAATTAATTATTGATGAAATAAAGAAAGACAAGTATGACATTATTGTATGCGTAGATATGCTCAAAGAAGGTTTTGATTATCCAAATTTCAAAATAGCTGCTGTACACGGTGTACATAAGTCTATTTCGGTGCTACTTCAATTTATCGGCAGATTCACTCGAACGCAACACGGCCTTGGTGACGCCACTTTCATCGTAAATTACGCCGAAGAAAAAATGTCAACAGAGTTAGAAAATCTTTTCCAAGAGGGATCTGGCTGGGAAGAGGTTATAAGTGAAGTCGCTGACGCTAAGAAATCCGAAGCTGAGTCTTTACTTACATTCCTTCAAGGGTGCAAGCCAATATCTGGTTTTGACTCACCCGATATTGAACTAAACCCTAAGCTGATCTACCCAGCTCTCAGCTGTATTTGCTTTAAGGCGAAAAAAGTTTCATGGAAATACTTCAAAGATGCCTTTAATACCAATCACTATTCCCTTTCACAGCCATTCTTCAACGAACTGGAGAATGTCTTTTACTTCACTACTCAAAGAAGAGATAAAGTGAAGTGGGCCAGAAGCGATAAAATGCGAGATCAAAAGTGGGATTTGATAGTCATGCATTTTGATCGAGATACGAATATTTTATATATCGGGCATTCGGAAAAGCGACTTGATATTGACTATCTAGTAGAAGCTATTACTCAAGAAAAGCCAATGCCGATCAAAGGTGATTGTGTGTTTAGGTCCTTTAATGCAATCAAGAGACTTAGTATTGTTCATGCGGGTATATTTAAGCCAGCGAATCATCTTCACAGATATTCTAGGCTAAGTGGTGCTGATGTAACTACTGAACTTACGAAATGGAAGGAAGGTAAGCGTTGTCAAAAATCCGATTTTGTTGGTATTGGATTTAGAGACGGTTTCCCCGTCAGTGTTGGTGCCTCAGTTAAAGGTAAAATCTGGAGTCCAGCTCGATTAGCAGATTTAAAAGAATGGAAGTCATGGTGTTTATCTATAGGAAAGATGATTACGGACGAAGCCATAGATTCAAATCAATTGTTGGAAGACTCCGCATCAAAAACCCAGATTGAGTCTTTCCCTGAAAATGTGATTATACTAGCGACGGATTGGTCTGAAGATCTATATTTGAGGATTCACAAAATTACTGTGGAACTGCCGAACTCAAAGTCAGTAATACTGTCAGAATGCAAAATAAGAAATACTTACTGTAATAAAGACAGAGCTGAATTTTCTTTAAATATTTTAGGGGAAACAGTTACATTTGAAATGCAGCTTGGAGGGGAAAAAGGCCAGCGGGTTATTGGACTTGAGGACTCAAAAATAAGAGTTGACGGTATAAAGAACAACTCCATATCCTTGAAGCAGTTTTTTGAAGAAAATCCACCAACTATGTTCCTACTAAATGGAAGTACTATATCAGGTTGCATACATACCGACTACGGCGATCATGTAATTGACCGAATTCCTAATAATCAAATTAATAAACTCGATTGGCAAGATGTCAATTTTACAATTGAATCTATGTACAAGAGTAGTACCAAGAGGAAAAATTCGATACAGGAATACATGATGAGAAAACTTGCCAATGATGGGGCGAAAGTGGTTTTTAATGATGATAATTCTGGAGAAAGCGCAGACATAATCGCGATCTTTATTGATGATGACCACATCCGATTTCAACTAGTCCACTGCAAATATTCCAAAGAAGCTTCAGGGGCAAGGTTGTCGGATTTGTATGAGGTCTGTGGCCAAGCTTTAGTTTCACTAAGGTATAAATGGCGTCCAGAGGAGCTACTCAAACACATGGAGCGCAGAAACAAAAATGGCGTGTTGACTGGATTAAGATTTTATAAGGGAAACTCTTCTGATATTGACGATATTAAGAAAGCATTAAAATACTCCGAAGTTAGCTTTGAATTTTCGGTAGCTCAACCAGGAGTAGATAGCTCTATGCTGACTGAAGAAATGAAAGATTTTCTTGGATCTATTTATTCTACAATAGTCGAAATGACTGAAACCAGACTGAGCTGCTATTTTAGTTAACGTCTTAACGGCGATATTTAAT
Organism: Photobacterium salinisoli; assembly: GCF_003614885.1. Classification (GTDB taxonomy): domain Bacteria; phylum Pseudomonadota; class Gammaproteobacteria; order Enterobacterales; family Vibrionaceae; genus Photobacterium; species Photobacterium salinisoli. The sequence continues at coordinate 1,906,201 of NZ_QZMS01000007.1, read as the reverse complement.
TCTAACGAAGCAGCTCATGTGGATATATATCTAGGGCTTCAGCAATTTGGTAGATTTTTGTGAGTGTAATGTTCTGATCACCACGCTCAATATGCCCCATATAACTTCGGTCGATCCCTGCAAGATCGGCCAAGGCCTCCTGAGACAATCCTTTCTCTTTTCTTAACTGGCGGATTCTTGCCCCAAATGCGACTAAACGTGGATCTTTCATGATTGCTCTGCTCAAAAGACAGAACTATCACCAAATGCAGTTTATATCACCACGGGATATATCGCTCATTTTGCATTAATCTGATATTACTACTTCAACGCACGAGGGTAATAATATGAAGCTAAGCACTTTGATTCACCGGCAAGGTGGCTTTTGCTTTTACTGTAGAAAGCCGCTTCTTGAGTGTGATGCATCTATTGATCACATCATTCCAAGCTCAATGGGAGATTACCAAGGATTCACCAACCAAGTTGCATGCTGCACTCTCATGAATAGCATTCTGCAAGACTTACCACCAAAGCATAAAATAGAACTGCTTTTGAACTGGTGGGGACGGTCACCTTGTCCAAAGGATATGGGACTTGCCCTTCAAGAAATCCAGAAGCAGCGACAGAGCTTACTAAGTTCAAGTTTTAATGAGCCAACCTACGGCTATAAAGATGGTGGCGTATTAACAGCCGATGAGAATGTAATCTTGGAAGTACCGGAGGAACTTGAGGAGTTAAGACCTATGAAAAAGTAACAATTTTTCTAGATTCTTGAAGATGGACTTTGTTAGAACACGGTGAATATGACATTGTAAAGTGCTCACCAGCGGTTTCATTCGAGCTTTCAGCAAAGCGGCGAATCAGCTCCTCAAACACCAAGCCCATATCGTGGTTAGAAATGCTGTTTGGGCTAAGATCGGTGGTGGCAAACTTCTTTACCACTTTGTAAAGCAGGTTGGCATCTTCCAGCAGCCCGACAAACTCGTCGAACTTGAAATGCTCGAAGATTTCACGCGCATCTTTGGAGAATGATTGTACGTACTTCTCAAGGTTCGCCTTGATGTTGCTTTGCCCCATCTTGCCAAGGTTCATTGGCGAGGTGTTGAAGAATGACAAACCATCAGGTTGTGCTGGTGATTGCGTTGCACGAAGCAAGAATTTTTCCTGCGCCTCTTCTGGCAGGTTCATCGCTTTGATGCGTTCATGCTCAGCAACCACAGCATCTTTGCTTGGCTCAAGCACACACTCAAGGCGACGAAGCAGTGTAAACGGCAAGATTACGCGACCATATTGAGATTGTTTGAAGTCACCGCGAAGCAGGTCAGCCACAGACCAGATAAAAGCCGCGGTTTGGGAGAAATTATTGTGGGTCATGAAGTATCTCGGAACTAGCCAAAGTTAAACTGCCGGCGATTATACAGAAGGAATCTGGCGGTGTCTGATAGGGAGTGCAAAGTATGCATCATGGTTTGGATAACAGATTAAGTGTGGTGCTTTTTAGTGTGTTTGATTGTTCCGGAACAGGAATCAGAGATGTATCACTCATGAACGGTTATGAGATCTGTTGATTATTGGATGGATTTATAAGAAGCTGGCGCGTAAAAATTCTTGCCAAAACAGACCTTAGGGATCGATTGACACAATGAGATTCAAACGAGAAGGATCAGGGATGAGCCAATATCATACGCAAATAAGCCGTTACTTTCGCCAGTCACTGATCGATGCCGACAGGCTGTGCCCAGAAGACAAGGATATTCTTCCGGTGCTGGGGCCGGACAAGAAACAAGATCCCAAAGAAGCGTATCTGGCATTCGAGCAATCGATTTGGCAGCAGGGACGAATCAATCCGAGTTTGGCGGCACAAATTCTGGATGCAAGGCAGGGGAAAAATAAGGAACCCTTGCAGCAGTCTGAAATTGTGATTTTCCCTCGTGTTGATCATCTCAAATACCAAGGGGGTGCTTATGATCAGCGAAAACGGACGGTGCTGCTGCCTTTGGTCGTGTTTGCTAATTTGCACCGTGACGGCACACTTCAACCCACAAAAAAAGCCCCTTGGATCCCTCGCATCTGGATTGGGCCTTCGGAGGAATCAACGGAGCCGTTTACTGAAATGGCGAAAATCGATGAATTTTTTACTCAACACCCGTTTGAGGGGATTGAAGATTGGCCACAGTTAACAGCTTATTGTGCAAGGCTGTTGTGTCACGCAACAGGAACGTCTTTTCGGGAGCCTTCAGCAGAGCAACCTCCGACTCAAGTCGCAGAGATTCTGGTTTCAGATGAATTTGTGCAAAGCGATCAGTGCTTATTTCAGCTTGATACGCCAGTTGTTGGCGCAAAAGCTAATTTACTGAAGGTGCTGGATTTTCTGATCGATAGAAAACATTACCCAACACTCTATCAGGCTTATAGTGAGCGAAAGAATGCCAGGCTTTCAACCTTTGAGAGCAAGCAAGATTCAGTTGGTCTAGCGCAACAGCACCTTGGGCAAATGTCAGGTGAGTTTCCGCTTTCTGCCAAACAACGTAATGCATTGCATCATTTTATTGAACAAGTTGATGGTGAGGTGCTGGCTGTTAATGGGCCTCCAGGAACAGGGAAAACAACTCTCTTACGCTCAGTGGTTGCCAACCTATGGACGCAGGCTGCGTTAAATCAGTCTGAACCGCCGCTGATCGTCGCGACCTCAAACAACAATCAGGCTGTGACCAACATACTAGAAAGCTTTGCTCGCATTGATGAAGATGGCCTGGATGAATCATTAAAGGGGCGATGGTTGCCTGAAGTCGACAGCTATGGTTTGTATTTCTGTTCAAGCGCCAAAGCGAACTCAAAAAATCCCTACCGTTATGCTGGCCCGAAAGGAGAAGGCTGTATGGAGGCATGGCAAACACAAACCTTTATCACAGAAGCACAGACACACTTTCTGAATCAAGTCAGCCAATGGCAGCAAAGTAAATGTCAGTCGGTGGATGATGCATTGAAGGCACTCCACCGTGAAATGTTGGCTGTGAAAAAACAAATTTCTCAGGGCTTCGACTTTCTGGAAAACTGGCAGTCTGCATTAAGTCTCATTGATAATAAATACGGCTCTTTAGATGGTTTACGAGAAACGATCACGGAAAACAAGGTCGCATTAGAAGAGCAAGAAAAGGCCTATCAACAAGAGAAACAACGGTTAGATGAATTATATGGCCTTTGGGAATCACGTTCTTGGTGGGTCCGTTGCTTCATCTGGCTCCCTCATATACGAAAGCAAGAAGAACGTAAAACGGCGAGGTTGCTCAATCAGTGGGACAGACATCTTGAGGTCAGCTCGGATGATCAGGTTGAATCGTATATCAATCAGCTGATGACTCAAATTGCGACTCAAACGAACTGCTTGCAAAAAGAGTTGCTGGCTGCGGAAAAAGCGCTCGACCACTTTTTAACGCAACAGGGCAAGCTAGAGAGCTGGATGGCACCCGCGAAGCATTTGAAACTGTTCAGTAAAACGAAACCGGAACAGGTGCAGGAGTTGAATGACCGTTATTACCGTTTTCGATTGTTCAAATTAGCGACGCACTACTTTGAAGCACGTTGGTTGAAAGAAACGAAGTCTTTTGTCGAGTCGAATGATGCTGATAAAAAGTCACCCTTTAAGCTATTACGTAAGCTTCGTCGATACGCAAAGTTAACGCCTTGCTTTGTATCCACTTTCTATATGGTCCCGAGCACCTTTATGGCCGGAGAGTACAAGGATAATGTCTGGCAGGATCTTCCTCAATTGGAGGAAATTGATTTACTGATTGTTGATGAAGCCGGTCAGGCATTGCCGGATGTATCAGCAGCAAGTTTTGCTTTAGCGAAAAAGGCACTGATTGTCGGTGATACCGACCAGATTGAGCCTGTCTGGAGTATTCCTGCAGGTGTAGACCGATCCAACTTAGCTTTGTATGGGTTGCTCGGCGATGACGTTGATTACGAAAGCTGGCTGGACAGTGGTTTGCTGGTAAGCAGTGGTAATGTGATGCGAGTGGCCCAAAGGCAGTGTCGCTATCATCAAATTGAGCAGCTCCAGCGCGGTTTATATCTGACGGAACACCGTCGCTGTTTTAATGACATTGTGGGTTACTGTAATGATCTTGTTTATCAAGGGGTGCTTGAACCATTAAGAGGAAATGCAAAGCACGACGTTCCCTGGGGAACGATGACTATGGAACCTGTCGTATCTGCTTCTCGCTCGTATGGTGGCAGCCGTGGGAACCCTGGTGAAGCCCAAGCCATTGCCGATTGGTTGTCGTCTCAGAGCAAAAAAATTGTCGAGTATGCCAGGCAGCAAGATGAGAAATTGAAGGATAAGACTGATGCTGAAGTACTGTCCAAAGCCGTTGGAATCATTACGCCGTTTAGCAAGCAAGCGGCACTTATACGCTCTGAGCTGACAAAGCATTCGATAGAAAATATTACCGTGGGCACAGTACATAGTTTGCAAGGCGACGAGCGTTTCATTGTATTGTTTTCTAGTGTTTATGGGGAAAACGATAAAGATAGCGGTAAGTTTTATGATGCTGGGTCAAATATGCTGAACGTGGCTGTATCTCGTGCAAAAGATTCATTGATTGTGTTTGGTGATCCTAACGTCTTTGGGATGAGTGCTACGGGTTCGCCATCCGGGATGTTACGGCAGAGACTCGCTCTGAACGCGTCTAAGGAACCCAATGTGCAGCCAAGCTTTATCTAAAGGGAGTAGAAACTTGGATATTATTCTTTATTCGTTTAGCTGATTTATTTCAGCTGCATAAAGGTGGGTATGGCATTTTGGGCAGGTGGGTTTTCCTGGTAAAACAACCTCCCATTTACATTCGCAGAGAATACACCGAAACATTGCAGTACGCTTTGGGATTAGGGTAACAGGTGAGTTTATTGCTGATATCAAATATGGATCAGCATCATTCTTGTAAGCCTGATTATGTTGCGGCTTGTATGATGATTGACTCCGTTCTTTTGATTGAAGTTGAGTAATTTTTGCATCTAAACGTTCACTTGCCTGTCGCTCAAGTTTGGCTTTGCGTGGATGGTGTACCCATTTTTTTGAGTGGAGATCATGTTGAAGAAAATTCTTCAATAGGTCAATGTGCCGAAGAGTTGAATCCTTCCTATCTGAAAATAAATCGTGTGTATGATCTAGCTGAATTTCGAGAATTCCACTCTGTTGAAAGCGTGGGTTTTTGAGGTGAGAGGGGAGTGCTCGATTTGGGTGAGTGAAATAGATGATGAGCGTGAATTCCTTAACTTCCCCCAAGATATCAACGATGCAATTTCCAAATGATGCTTCTTTGTAGCAATTCTCAAGCTGGATAGTTGTCGCTTTTGTGATGAGGAAATCTTCTTTGAAATTCAGACCACTACGCCATTTACTTAAAGAATATTTGTAATCAGGCAGATCAATTGTGATGCCTGTTTCAAAAATCTGTCTGGCCATCATGCGCACGGAAACAAAGAAAGAGAAATCGCAGTCTTTGCTCGTTCCTGAGACTTTTCGGCTTGCATGTGCGAAATGCCATTGATTCTCTTGACCTTGCTTAGCAATCAGAGGCGTATTACAGGAAGGACAGATGCACCCACACTGATTTCCCCTTGGCACATCAACAACATCGACAAATGAATGATCAATGACTCTTAAACCAAAAGGGATTCGATTGAGCTTCATGGCTGGATTGTCCAACTTAAGTGATGAATACTTTCATTTTAAGATAACAGCAGCGAAAAAAACTGATAGCCAAGTGATAAGAAGTGTAAATGCCATAACTTTTTGTAAGTTTTTGAGGGGATAGGATCATTAATTTAGGGATGACACTTTATGAGTACAGATAACAAAAAGCCCGCCAGGTCAGGACCTTAGCGGGCTTTGTGACATCCGAAGATGTCTTCGTATACGATTTGGTGGAGCTGGCGGGAGTTGAACCCGCGTCCAAAATCAGTCTAACCAATGGCGCTACATGCTTAGTTTGTCTTTAATCTCGTCAAAGCACTGCGGACAAACACGCCATGCTGAGACACACCTGAATTAAATTTAACGCTTCCGCTCCCAGGTCAAAGCTTCCACGCGATCTCGTTTGGGTTTGACTGCCCTGAATCCCCGTCCTACGAGCTAAGGCTAGGGAGGGCAGGCTCTGAGCAGGTTATTAAGCTGCTAGTGCGTAGTTTTCGTCGTTTGCGACTATTTTTTTGCGGCTTTTTAAAGAGGCAAACCGCACCTCTGCATGCTCCACGGGCCTTCTTGATCCTGTCGAATCCTGAATCAGCCCCAGTGAGGTGTTCAATACTAGCAGAAAATTCTGCCAGGTCAATGACTACCGCGAACTGTGCTTCATGATTCGCGCTTTATCACGCTGCCAGTCGCGATCTTTCGCGTCTGAACGTTTATCGTGAAGCTTTTTACCTTTCGCGGTACCTAACTTAAGTTTAACCCATGATCCCTTCCAGTACATGGAAAGTGCCACAATGGTTTCGCCGTCGCGGTTGACTGCCCCGGTTAAGCGGTCCAGTTCACGGCGGTTTAACAGCAGCTTACGCACACGGGTCGGCTCAGCCACCACGTGGGTCGAGGCCGCATTCAGCGGTGTGAAGGTGGCTCCCGAGAGAAATGCCTCGCCGTTCCGGATAAAGACATAGCTTTCGGAAATGTTGGCTTTACCCGCACGCAGGGACTTCACTTCCCAACCCTGGAGCGAAATGCCGGCTTCATATTCATCATGAATCGAAAATTCATGGCGGGCAGACTTATTCAGCGCAATGGTGTTGCTGCCCGGCTTGTTTGGTTTTTTCTTTGCCATAGCTTCTTATTATACGGATTCAAGTTGTTAGGGGAACGTTTTTCCCAGAGGCAATAGGCCATGGAGACACACTATCACTGAATCTTTGGCAGATCGCCGACTAATGGTATCATTACCAGCGATATTGGGTTAAGGAGAAACTATGCCTCAAATCAGTCGCTCTGCACTGGTCCCGTTCAGTGCCAAGCAAATGTTTGACCTGGTGAACGATGTTGAGTCTTATCCGGCGTTTTTGCCGGGATGCTCTGGCACTAAAATTCTGGAAAGCTCTACTGAACATATGATGGCGGCAGTAGACGTTTCCAAGGCTGGGATCAAAAAAACCTTTGTGACTCGTAATCAGTTAGAGGGCATTCATAAGATCAGCATGCAGCTGGTGGAAGGGCCGTTCCGTAAACTGGTCGGTGGCTGGCACTTTACCGAGCTGGATGCCGATGCCTGCAAAGTTGAACTGAAGCTGGATTTCGAATTTACCAATGTGCTGGTGGAAGCGGTGTTTGGCAAGGTTTTCCATGAGCTGACCAACAACATGGTAAATGCTTTCACCCAGCGGGCCAGGGAAGTTTATGAGCTCTGATCAAAATAATCTGATTCATGTGGAGGTGGTGTACGCACTGCCCAACACCCAGCGGGTGATCAAGCTGGCGATTACCCCGGATACGCCTGTGCAGGAGATCATTGAACGCTCCGGGGTGCTGGAGATGTATCCTGAGATTGACCTGAAAAAGAACAAGGTCGGGGTGTTCAGCCGGACTGTGAAGCTGGATGCCAGAGTGCATGAAGGGGATCGGATTGAGATTTATCGCCCTTTGCTGGCTGATCCGAAAGAGATCCGCCGTAAACGCGCTGAGCAGGCCAAGCAGGAAGCCCTGGCGGCCAAGAAGGCCAAAGGCGATACTGCGACAGCGTCAGACATGCCAGATGCGAAAGACAGTGATTCCGAGCGCTAGCGCTGATGTTGTCTCGCTAAAAGTGGACAGGTGAATGGACTGGCTGCTAAGAAAATAAAGAAAAAGAAAAGCTCGCCTCGGCGAGCTTTTTTGTGTTCTGGCGCTGAAGTCGTGAGCCGCTTAATTTAGCGGATCGTTGAAGTTCGGCCCTGGCTGATAATCCCCGGTCATGCGGGTCAGCAAGCGGTTCTGATCAAAGGTTAAAATCAGATCTTTTTGCTCCGGCTCATCATGGCCCGGTTTGTGATAGAACACATAGTACCAGGTGTTCGGGTATTCAGGTTCCACCAGCATCGGCGAGCCAAGTACATAACGCACCTGTTCCTGATTCATGCCGTATCTGAGGTTATTAATATCCGTTTCATCCAGATAGTTGCCCTGATTGATATCAATACGGTAGACCAAGCGTTCAACCAAAGAGCAGCCGCCCAGCAGGCTGACACTCAAGGCCAACGCGGCAAAAGTTTTCCAGTTCATAGCATCCCGGCAAAATAATCAGTTCTGCTTGTGATGATAAGCAAGTTAGTGGCAGAAGTAAAAGCACTAGGTGGGTAACTCCCGCATAATGCAAAGATTAAGCGGGAGTTCAGACGCTGGAATACTCAGAAAGTTGCATCCGTGGCGCGATAATTGAGCCACTTTCTGCGCCGGGTCATGCTGCTACCAGCAATTCCTTGGCATTGGCCAGTGTACGTTCTGTGATCTCACTGCCGCCCAGCAGACGTGCCAGCTCGCTGATGCGTGAGCTTTCATCCAGCGCTTTCATCTGGGTTTCAGTCTGGCCTTTGGCGGTTTTTTTGGCGACAAACATCTGCTGATGGCCGCATCCTGCCACCTGTGGCAAGTGGGTGACGCAAATCACCTGGGTCGATGTGCCCAATGTGCGCAGCATACGGCCGACAATCGCGGCCGTCGGGCCACTGATACCGACATCCACTTCATCGAAAATCAGGCTTGGCGTTTCCACTTTCTGAGCGGTGATCACCTGGATGGCCAGAGAGATCCGCGACAGCTCACCGCCCGAGGCAACTTTGCCCAGTGGCTGCAGCGGCTGGCCCGGGTTGGTGGAAACCATAAAGGTAATGGTGTCAAAACCCAGCGGAGTCAGCATACGTTCCGGATCGCTGTGAATATCAATCTGGAAAATCGCTTTCTCCATACTCAGCTCGTGCATGCTGTGCGAGATTTTCTTGTTCAGCTCTTTGGCGTATCGCTGGCGGCTTTTGCTCAGTTTTTCCGCGCTGTCGAGAAAGCTCAGGCGTTTGGCTTCCACTGCATCGGCCAGGGCATCGAGTTTTTCGTCGCTGCCGTCGAGGTTTTCAAGCTCCAGCAGTAAATCCTGATGCTTCTGCCACAGTTCGGCAGGCATCACATAGTGTTTACGGGCCAGCGACATGATTTTCGCCAGGCGTTCTTCAAGATAGACCAGCCGCTGCGGATCCATATCCAGATCGTCCATATAGCCGCGCAACTCCTGGCTGGCTTCCTGCACCTGAATAATGGCTTCTTCCAGCATAGGGGCGAGGGTGCTGAGCTTGCTGTCCATTTCGCCCAGGTCGATCAATTGCTGGCTGGCCTGCTGCAATAGCTGCAGCGCATTCACTTCGTCACCTTCGTACAGTAAGGCAAGGGCATGCTGGCTGGTGAGCGCTAGATCGCCGGAATTAGACAGGCGCTTGTGCTCTTCTTCGATCTCAGCAAATTCGTCTTCGCCCAGCGCCAGCTCGTTGAGCTCTTTGACCTGATACTGGATCAGCTGCTTTTGCGCTTCGTTATCGGCGCGGCTCTGGCTCAGGCGGTTCAGCTCGTTTTTGGCATGTCGCCAGGCCTGATAGTCACTGCTGACTTTCTCCATCAGGGCATGATGGCCGGCATAGTTGTCCAGCATTTCCTGCTGGTGTTCCGGACGCATCAGCAACTGGTGTGCATGTTGGCCGTGAATATTAATCAACAGCTGGCCCAGTGCTTTTTGCTGAGAGGCGGGCACCGGACTGCCATTGATGAAGCCACGGGAGCGGCCTTCTTTGGTCACCACACGGCGAAGAATACATTCGTCGCCTTCAATCAGCTCGTTGTCTTCCAGCCAGCGGCGGGCAGCCTGATTGTTGCGCAGCGAGAAGGTTGCATGAATTTCTGCTTTGTCTTCTCCCGGACGGACCATGCTGGCTTCAGCACGGTCGCCAAGGCATAAGCCAAGGGCATCAATAGCTATAGATTTACCTGCACCGGTTTCACCTGTGATGGTTGTCATCCCAGATTTCATTTCAAACTCGAGATTTTTGACAATTGCAAAATTAGAGATCGTCATGTGTGCCAGCATCTGTGTTCACCTGTCTAAATCAACACCTGTTTATTTGCACAGTATATACTGTATCTACATACAGTAAAGTAGCGGCGAACGGATTTATCGTGAAAATTGTGATTAAGGTTAAGTTTCTGGTGACATTAAAAAAGCCAGCACATGGCTGGCTTTGTACTGACCCGGGGTTGGCTTCAGAATAACTTACTCGACCAGCCTAATTTACCGCGCAGTATATTGTAGTAGCTGTAGCTTTTCGGGTGGATCAGCTGCAGGTGATCCGGACTTTGATAGATGTGAATTTCATCGCCCGGGCTTACGGGCAGCGACACCTGTCCGTCGCAACTCACTTCCAGTGTCCGTCCGTCGTCAGGCACAATCAGCTTAATCCTGCGGTTGCCGTCGACCACCAGCGGGCGGCATGACAGCGTATGGGGAAACATAGGCACCAGAGTGATGGCATTAAGGCTAGGCGATAAAATCGGGCCGCCACCGGACAGCGAATAGGCCGTGGAACCGGTTGGCGTGGCGATGATCAGGCCGTCGGAGCGTTGCGAAAACGCAAAGCTTTCATCGATATAGACCTCGAACTCAATCATGTGGGCGATTTTGTCCGGGTGCAGCACGGCTTCATTGAGTGCAGTATTTCTGCTTTTTATCTGGCCATGACGGTGAACCTCGGCTTCGAGCAGGAAACGCTGTTCGGTGACGAACTCGCCGTCCAGCACCTTTTCCAGCTCCTGCTCGAAGTTGTCCGGATCCAAATCAGTCAGGAAGCCCAGATTGCCCCGATTCACGCCGATTACTGAGATATCAAAGCGCGAGAGTACCCGTGCGGCGCCTAACATGTTACCGTCCCCCCCGACGACAATCGCCAGGCCGGCGCGGTCGCCAATGGTGAGCAAATCGCACAGCGATTCAGCGGGCACATCCAGGTCATGGGCAAGACGGTGATCAACCAGTACCTGGTAGCCTTTGGCGGTCAGCCAGTTGTAAAGGCTGGTGTGCGTGTGCAGCGCGTCAGGATTTCTCGGTTTGCCAACCAGGGCGATGATTTCAAACGGGCGCGTCATGTCCTTGATCCAACGGGTAAGAATGGGGCCAGTATAGCCTTAGCGCTAAGGAAATGTCGCCCTTTGTCGTCGATATCGGGTTGAATCGTTGAACTTCATCCCCATAATATGCCCATCACGTTTTAATAGTGGCCGGCAAGTTGCGCTTTGCGTAACCCACCGGCCATGAATATCACCCTTTTTGAGCTTAGCGGAGTAGCGAAAGCATGAGCAAGAAAGACGAAGTGTTGAACGAAGAAGAACTGCAGCAGGCGCAGACAGAAGCAGCAGAGGCTGAAGCGGCCGCAGACAGCGCAGAAGAACTGACGCTGGACGAATTGGCACTGTCGCGTATTGAAGAACTGGAAGCCGCGCTGGCGGTCAGTGAAGCCAAAGTGAAAGAGCAGCAGGATTCTGTGCTGCGTGCCCGCGCTGATATGGAAAATATGCGCCGTCGTACCGAGCAGGAAATCGACAAGGCCCGTAAATTCGCACTGGAAAAATTTGCCGGCGAATTGCTGCCAGTGATCGACAACATGGAGCGTGCGCTGGAACTGGCGGATAAAACCGACGAAGCGCTCAAGCCGATGCTTGAAGGCGTTGAGCTGACCTTAAAAACCATGACCGACACGGTAGAGAAATTCGGCCTGAAAGCCATCAACCCTATGGGCGAAGCGTTCAACCCGGAATTCCACCAGGCAATGTCGATGCAGGAAAGCGCAGATCATGCACCTAACACTGTCATGATGGTGCTGCAGAAAGGCTATGAGCTGAACGGCCGTGTGGTTCGTCCGGCTATGGTAATGGTCGCGAAGGCTGCACCTGGCAGCAATGTCGACACTCAGGCCTGATCGGCCTGACGGGCAGGCAGAGTCATGAAAGCCCACTCTGGTGGGTTTTTATTTTTTACATTTTTTTTCGACCTGCCCCTTGAAAAGGTCTCTGATGGCCTTATTTAGTAGTCATACGATAGCGTCATTGAATTAATTGAGGGCCTTGGCCCCCATGCTCGATTCTGCAATACGCAGAACGAAGCCAGTAAACCAACGAATTTCGGAGAAAGCCAGATGGGTAAAATCATTGGTATTGACTTGGGTACAACCAACTCATGTGTAGCTGTACTGGATGGTGATAAGCCACGCGTTATTGAGAACGCAGAGGGTGATCGCACTACGCCGTCTATCATCGCTTATACACAAGATGGCGAAACACTGGTCGGTCAGCCTGCGAAACGTCAGGCGGTGACAAACCCAGAAAATACCCTGTATGCAATCAAGCGTCTGATCGGTCGCCGCTTCGAAGACGAAGAAGTACAGCGCGATATCGAAATCATGCCTTTCAAAATTGTGAAAGCTGACAACGGTGATGCTTGGGTGGAAGCGAAAGGTCAGAAAATGGCCGCGCCTCAGGTTTCAGCTGAAGTGCTGAAAAAAATGAAGAAAACCGCTGAAGACTATCTGGGCGAAAAAGTGACAGGCGCAGTAATCACTGTTCCTGCCTACTTCAACGATGCACAGCGTCAGGCAACTAAAGATGCCGGCCGCATCGCGGGTCTGGAAGTGAAGCGTATCATCAACGAACCGACTGCTGCTGCTCTGGCTTATGGCCTGGACAAGCAAGGTGGTGACCGTACTATCGCGGTATACGACCTGGGTGGTGGTACGTTCGATATCTCTATCATCGAAATTGATGAAGTGGAAGGCGAAAAGACCTTCGAAGTACTGGCAACCAACGGTGACACACACCTGGGTGGTGAAGACTTCGATAACCGTCTGATCAACTATCTGGTTGACGAATTCAAGAAAGATCAGGCTATCGATCTGCGTAAAGATCCACTGGCTATGCAGCGTCTGAAAGAAGCGGCAGAGAAAGCGAAAATTGAGCTGTCTTCTGCTCAGCAGACTGACGTGAACCTGCCATACATCACAGCAGATGCGACAGGTCCTAAGCACATGAACATCAAAGTGACCCGTGCCAAACTGGAGTCACTGGTTGAAGATCTGGTACAGCGTTCTCTGGAGCCAATGAAAGTGGCCCTGGCTGACGCCGACCTGTCTGTAGGCGAAATCACGGACGTCATCCTGGTGGGTGGTCAGACGCGTATGCCTATGGTTCAGGCCAAAGTGGCTGAGTTCTTCGGCAAAGAAGCACGTAAAGACGTGAACCCTGACGAAGCGGTTGCTGTCGGTGCTGCGGTTCAGGGTGGTGTACTGGCTGGCGACGTGAAAGACGTTCTGCTGCTGGACGTGACCCCGCTGTCTCTGGGTATCGAGACCATGGGTGGCGTGATGACCAAGCTGATCGAGAAGAACACCACGATTCCGACCAAAGCGGAGCAAGTGTTCTCGACAGCAGAAGACAACCAGAATGCGGTAACTATCCATGTTCTGCAGGGTGAGCGTAAGCAGGCGAACTTTAACAAGTCCCTGGGTCAGTTCAACCTGGAAGGTATTCAGGCTGCGCCGCGCGGTATGCCTCAGATTGAAGTTATCTTTGACCTGGATGCTGACGGTATCCTGCACGTGTCTGCCAAAGACAAGAGCACAGGCAAAGAGCAGAAGATCACTATCCAGGCATCTGGCGGTCTGAGCGACGACGAAATCGAGAAAATGGTTCAGGAAGCAGAAGCCAACAAAGAAGCGGACAAGAAGTTCGAAGAGTTAGTTTCTGCCCGTAACCAGGCTGATCAGCTGGTACACGGTACCCGTAAGCAAATCGAAGAAGCGGGCGATGCACTGCCTGCGGATGAGAAAGAGAAGATCGAAGCCGCGGTTTCTGAACTGGAAACAGCACGTAAAGGCGAAGATAAAGAAGCGATTGATGCCAAAGTACAGGCACTGATCGCAGCTTCTCAGAAGCTGATGGAAATTGCCCAGCAGCAAGCTCAGGCCCAGCAAGCGGACAGCGGTGAGCAGACTCAGTCGAAAGACGATGATGTTGTAGACGCCGAGTTCGAAGAAGTAAAAGACGATAAAAAATAAGAGTGTGATTTCATAATCTTATTTGGGCACGGGCGTTTGGGGATACTCTTACGCCCGTAGCTGTATAAGCAGGTGACAGTTTAACTATGTCAAAACGTGATTTTTACGAAGTGCTAGGTGTAGGCCGTGACGCCAGTGAGCGTGACATCAAAAAGGCCTACAAACGTCTGGCGATGAAGTACCACCCGGACCGTAATCCGGGCGACGACACGGCGGCGGACAAATTCAAAGAAGTGAAAACCGCTTATGAAATTCTGACCGATCCTCAGAAGAAAGCGGCCTACGACCAGTACGGCCATGCAGCCTTTGAACAAGGCGGTATGGGCGGCGGTGGCGGCGGCTTCGGCGGCGGCGCAGATTTCAGCGACATCTTTGGCGATGTGTTCGGCGATATCTTTGGTGGCGGTGGCCGTCGTGGTGGTGGTCAGCACCGTGCTCAGCGCGGGGCCGACTTACGCTACAACATGGAGCTGACTCTGGAAGAAGCGGTACGCGGCTGCACCAAGGAAATTCGCGTTCCTACTCTGGTAAACTGTGATACCTGTGAAGGTTCAGGTGCGAAGAAAGGTTCTTCGCCAACGACCTGCGGCACGTGTCACGGTGCAGGCCAGGTGCAGATGCGTCAGGGCTTCTTCGCGGTACAGCAAACCTGTCCACACTGTCACGGTCGCGGCAAGATCATTACGGATCCTTGCGGTAAGTGTCATGGTCAGGGCCGGGTTCAGGAAACCAAAACCTTGTCGGTCAAGATTCCTGCCGGTGTCGATACAGGCGATCGTATTCGCCTGACCGGTGAAGGTGAAGCCGGCGAGTTCGGTGCACCAGCCGGGGATCTGTACGTTCAGGTGCATGTACAGAAACACGCGATTTTTGAGCGTGACGGTAACAACCTGTACTGTGAAGTACCGGTCAGCTTTACCATGGCGGCACTGGGTGGTGAAGTGGAAGTCCCGACACTCGATGGTCGTGTCAGCCTGAAAGTACCGACAGAAACGCAGACAGGACGTATGTTCCGTATGCGCGGTAAAGGCGTGAAGTCTGTTCGTGGCGGTGCGGTTGGCGATCTGATCTGCAAGCTGGTGGTTGAAACACCGGTGAACCTGAGCACGCGCCAGAAAGAACTGTTGCAGGAATTTGAGAACACGCTGGCAGGCTCTGATGCCAAAAAGCACAAGCCACGCTCTGAAGGTTTCTTCGACGGCGTGAAAAAGTTCTTTGATGATCTGACCGGTTAATCTCTGAGTGACTTATCTCAAAGGCCAGCATGATGCTGGCCTTTGTCGTTTCTGCCGGAGCCTGTTTGTCTCCGCCGCTTTACCAGCATTCAGACGGGATAGCGGTGCCATTGTGTAACAGTGCAATATATCCGCATTCCTGCACGCCATCTTTGCTTTCGGCCCACAGCCTGTATTTGCCACTCTCCAGGGCAATCTTATAGGCATAGAAGGGGTTGTCATAACGGCAGGCGGGACAGAGCGCGGCGGAGAGGTGCGTCGGGTACGTCTGGCCCTGAGAGTGTTTTTGTTCAATAGCGAGCTGCAACATGATGAGATCGGCCTGGGCCTGACGCAGATAGGCTCTTTGCTGGTGCGCCTGATAGGCCGGCAGGGCTGACATTGCCAGTATGCCGGCTATGGCCACGACAATCAGCAGTTCGATCAGTGTCACTCCCTGCTGATTTTTTGATTTCCTCATCTTTTTTTCCTCTCGATTCATGTCACTAAGTTGGTGCTCTGCAGCTGCGTTTCGCTGTTGTTTTGCCATCCTATTGCGCGGTGGCAAAGGTTCGGGAGCAGGACAGGTGCGAAGTTGGGAGTTAGTGAGAAAAAACGTGCCATTAAGGCCAACACGGTTACATTGCGCTGCGAGCGTCAGGGGGATGACGCTGATTGAAGCCCTTGTGGTCTTGTCTGTCATCATGCTTATTGCCACAGCGGCAGCCCCTTCTTTTTCGGACGTCTTTGTCACCCAGCGCCTGCACCGTCTGGTCACTGAGCTGGAGTGGTTTCTGGTACAGGCCAAATCGGAAGCTGTGATGCGCGGCGAAGACGTATCGATTGGTTTAGATACCATTGCGCACCATTCTCTGGCATCAAAGCCCGGGACTGACGACTGGTTAATCGTGGCCAGACTGGCGGAAGGAGAGACTGTGCTCAAGCCGCTGTCTGCCACTGATTTTCCGCACCTGACACTGTCGCGCAGTTTTGTCAGTGATGATCTGACAGTGGATAGCCTGACGGGGCGGCCCCACGCGGCAGGCAGCTTTTTTGTCGGCCGGGATGGCTTGCCGCAGGTCAGGATCACTTTCAGTAATGTCACCGGCAGAATCTATGTGTGTAGTCTTAACGGGGAAGCCGGCTATGCCCGGTGCTGAACGTCTGAGCAAGCAGGGCGGGTTCAGCCTGACAGAGCTGACGGTAGCGACCGGGTTGAGCCTGATGGTGCTGTCTTTGCTGGTGCACTTGCTGATGGCAGGTAAACAGGCGGCACTGAGCCGTTCGCTGCATCTGATTCTGGCTCAGGATGTGCAGGATGCCTGGCGAATGTTGTCGGGGGATGTGCGTCGGGCTGGTTATCAGGCAACAGAGCCGGGGATACCGCTTTTGCTGCAGGGGGCGACGGACACGGTACAGGTGGTGGCCGGAGACTGTCTGGTACTGACTTACGAGCTGGCTGGCCGTGCCGTGGTGAAGGCGTACTACCCGCAGGACGGTGAGTTAAGAGTGCGTTCGTCGCACGATTCTTTTCCGGCCCCGGCGCAGGCATGTCAGGGCGGACAGGCACTGCTGGATTCGCGCTGGATGACAGTGACCGGCTGGCAGGTTCGATCTGATAGTTACCTGACCGATGGCGTTCCGGGTCAGCGGTTGTCTGTTCGTCTTTCTGTCTCATCATCGGATGGCTCAGCGCAGCTTGATGAAACGATGGCGCTGACGGTCAGGAATCCGTGATGAACTCTCAGTGTGGCGATGTCAGGGCCCAGCAGGGTATGAGCACCTTGCTGGTGACCAGTCTGATGCTGTCTGTGGCCATGGTCTTTGTGCTGACCAGCTACAGCACCAGCTTTTATCAAGTCAAGCGCGCCCAGAATACCGTATTTTCACGGCAGGCATTCTGGCTGGCAGAAGGCGGGCTGGCCTGCGGGTTTGGCCTGATAACCGAGCATTATCAGCGTCAGCCGGTGAGTACTGAGCCAGGGGTGTTTTCTGATGGCGGGTCAGCGGTCTGCCTGCCTGCACAAGGTGATCGGCATTTGACGGTCCGGGTTGAGCCTTTGCCGGAAGGCCGGTATCAGGTGAGTGCTGAAGCCCTGGTTGCCGGCAGGGCCAGGGTCAGGCTTTGGCAAATTGCCGTTGTGAGCTTGTGCAGCGCCGAGGCTGTGGCGCTATCGGGCGGGGAAGCGCAAGCGTGCGTTGCTTTGGGCAGTTTGCCACAGGCGCTGGAGAGGCCGGTATATCAGGTTCGCTGGTTGCGGGGATCCTGGCGTGATGTCTGATTCAATAAAGCCGGTACTGAAAAAACAGTCAGGGTTCAGCCTGATGGAGGTGCTGGTGTCGCTCATGCTGGTCAGTGTCGGTCTGGCAGGTTTGATGAAGCTGCATGCTTATCTCAACATACAGGCAGATAATGCCCTGATCATGCTATCCGCGGTCAATCTGGCGGAATCACACTTAGAAACATTGCGCGCGGATCCGCCGTTGGGACAGGGAACGCACACAGAGCAGCATGTTGTTCATGGCACCACTATCCGTGTGGAGGCTGTGGTACAGGGAGCGACACAGCCGGGGGGCATCTCAACAGTGGCTGTACAGGCAAGCTGGCAGGATCGTTGGCACCAGCCTCAGCGAATTATCCTTCAGACCCAAATGCGGTTTCCCCTTCATTAAGCCTCAGCAGTAATGTTCTGTTGCGGGTGCATGCTGTCAGTGAGGCAGGGCAGAATTAGCCGGGTACGTCTCAGCGATGAATGGAAAGAAATGATACCCAGTGATGAGCTTTTGGGTTGCAATGGTCAAAAAGCTGTACAAGCTGAACATTCATTACATATCAATGATTTATATTCGATTGGGTTGCCATGATCCTTTTGCATGAAATGCTGTACAAGACAGAGCTGGCAGATGAAAGAAAAGCTGTACATGGCGGTTTAGCGCGTCTGGCACGGCAGGGAGCACAGCACACACCAGTCTCAATCTTGAACAGCAAATAAAGTCAGCCCTATGGTGTATGCTTATGTGACTATGATCGCAAATTATTACAAGGTGGCGCCTGGTGTTCAGCGTAAATAGTCAATTTGCCCTTTTGCAATCTTTGGGTGTTGTAAGGCACTGTTTTTCGGAAGGTGGCAAGCGATGTGCTGTGCTTGTTACTCTGCTTTGTGTGGTCGGCGGCCTGAGCACTGAGGCTGCCGCGACGCCCTGGGAGCAGTTTCGTGCCCCGACCGCAGGCAGTCCGCAGTCAATTGGCAGTTACAGCAATGGCTGTCTGGCCGGTGCGAAAGTGTTGCCCGAACAGGGAGAAGGTTATCAGAGGGTCAGATCGGAGCGCGGGCGATATTATGGTCATGAGAGCATGATTACTTTTCTGGAGCAATTGTCGGCGAAAGCAAAAAAATTGCAGCTGGGTAATTTGCTGGTCAGTGATATCGCCATGCCGCGCGGCGGCCGGTTTCGCTCAGGGCATGCCAGCCATCAGACCGGGCTGGATGCCGATATCTGGCTGACGACTTTAGATCAACCTGCCTCTCAACAGGCGCTGCCTGAACTGCAACCTTTGCCTATGGTTGATCTCAAGGCATATCGCATTATGAAAGACAATTGGTCGTCCAGCCAGGCGAACCTGATCCAGCTGGCAGCATCGGATGATAATGTGGCGCGCATATTCGTTCACCCTGTCATCAAAAAACAGCTGTGTGAAGCGCAATGGACAGATCGCAGCTGGCTGCGCAAGGTAAGACCCTGGTGGGGGCATTACTATCATTTTCATGTTCGTCTGCATTGTCCGCAGGGAAGCCTGCAATGCAAGGAACAGTTACCGCCGCCTCCGGGCGAGGGCTGTGGTGCGGAACTGCTTTCGTGGCAACCCAAACCGGCTTCTGAAAAGAAAACGGCCAGTGCCAAGCCGGTTAAGAAACGGCCTGTGCTGAAACCTCTGCCGCCTGCGGGGTGTATGGCTATGCTGAATGCCCCTGCTCAGAATGCAGACAGGGATAAATACGCCAAAGAGCAGCGCGAATTCAAGGCGCAGTCTCAGTAGCGCAGTTACGCCATTCCCTGCAAGATCACAAACTTCTCAAGCAACTGATCCTCGGTCTCGACATGTGCGGGATCGAGGATAATGCAGTTATTGATCGGGCACACTGACTGGCAGGTCGGTTTGTCGTAATGGCCTTTGCATTCGGTGCAGCGGTCAGGATCAATTTCATAGATCTCTGCCCCCATACTGATGGCATCGTTCGGACATTCGGGATCGCACATGTCACAGTTGATGCATTTGTCTGTAATCAATAAAGCCATAATTTTTACATCCGAGGAGGTTCTTGTCACAGGGTAAAGCGGGTATGCGATCCTTTGCCGGTTAACTGCGCTTTGTGATATCTCCCCAAGAAAATGAAAGGAGTTAAAGCGGCGAAAAGTGTAGCACAGAAGTCAGGAACGCCCAATAACTTGGGGAAACGGGTATGTTATCGCCAAGAACGGTCTAATTTAGTGATTTAACGTTGTTTATTCCCCAGCCGCAAATCAATAGTGTTCTGGCAATGTCGGTTATTGTGCCATGGCTGACAAAGCGGCATCCGACATTATTGTTGAAATTGAGTGCATTATATCAATGGCCACTGTGTTCAGTGGCTTCTGGATTATGCGGGGGAGTGGTTAATGAAGGTGCGATTAGACCCCATAGCGTTGATCGTTGTTTCTATCTTACTGGGTTGGGGATGGACGGAAGTAACGACAGAGCCTGTGTGCCAGCAGGAAATGGTACAGCAGGGTGTGCGGTATACTATTCCTATCAAATGCTCAGATATTCCCAATGTGACGGTGAGTAGTTAGTCTGCCACCGTATTGCAGAGGATCAGCAATACGGTGGCGAACAGAAGCCGGTCAGGCCGCGTTAGGATTACGGGTGGTAGCACCGGCTTCCAGATTGCGCATCAGTAACGCGAACGGTAGCGCAAGATCTTCCGGAACAGGAATAAACACGAAATGCCCGCTGCCTTTGGCATCTTCGATGGTTTCGGATTTACGGTTTTCCATGTGTTCCAGCGTAAAGGTGACATTACCGTTTGGTGTCATCACCTCCAGACTGTCACCGACCAGAAATTTATTTCTGACTTCGACTTCTGCCAGCGCACCGCGGCGCTTGCCGGTGAACTCACCCACGAACTGCTGGTTATCCGATATAGAGTAACCATAATCGTAATTCTGGTAAGCATCATGGGTGTGACGACGCAGAAACCCTTCTGTGTACCCGCGGTGAGCCAGGCTTTCCAGCGTCGACATCAGGCTTTCATCAAACGGCTTGCCGGCTGCTGCATCATCAATCGCTTTACGGTACACCTGCGCCGTGCGGGCACAGTAGTAGAAAGACTTGGTGCGGCCTTCAATTTTCAGCGAATGTACCCCCATTTTGCTCAGGCGTTCAACATGCTGAACCGCACGAAGATCTTTGGAGTTCATGATATAGGTGCCGTGCTCATCTTCAAACGCCGCCATCTTTTCATCCGGCTTGTGGCTTTCGCTCAGCAAGACAACCTGATCGGTCGGTTTGCCTTCACCCAGTGTGGGCGCGACATCCTGCATCTGTACAGCAGAAGCGGCTGGCTGTACTTCGACAATCTGGCCGGCATCGTCTTCTTTGGCAGTCTCCGCATTGTATTCCCAGCGGCAGGCATTGGTACAGGTGCCCTGATTGGGATCCCGCTTGTTCATGTAGCCAGACAGCAGGCAGCGACCTGAGTAGGCCATGCAAAGTGCCCCGTGAACAAAGATCTCCAGCTCGGTGTCCGGGCACTGTTCACGGATTTCTTCGATTTCTTCCAGCGACAGCTCGCGGGAAAGGATCACCCGCTCAATCCCCTGTGTTGACCAGAACTTTACCGTCGCCCAGTTAACCGCATTGGCTTGTACCGACAGATGGATAGGCATGTCTGGAAAGCTTTCCCGGACCATCATGATCAGGCCGGGATCGGACATGATTAAGGCGTCAGGGCCCATGTCGACAATCGGGGTCAGATCGCGGATAAAGGTTTTAAGCTTGGAGTTATGCGGCTGAATGTTGCATACCACGTAGAACTTTTTGCCCTGGGCATGGGCTTCGTCGATACCTATCTTCAGGTTGTCGTGGTTGAATTCATTGTTGCGCACACGCAGGCTGTAACGAGGCTGGCCTGCATACACGGCATCGGCACCGTAGGCGAAGGCATAGCGCATATTCTTCAGGCTGCCGGCAGGCGATAGCAATTCAGGTTTAAACATAACTCGGGTTTCCCTTTTGGGTCAAAGTCTGATGTCAGATCAGGCCGCACTCCTGCTCACCCTCAGGGTGAATTCATGGGAGGCGGAAAACAGAGGGCGAATTTTACTGTGAAGGCGGGGATCTGGCAAATATCCTGAATCTTGTTAAGGGTATTAATGAGCACAAAATATGACAGATACTGATTATTGGTGTGAACCTTGTTCCATAATCATTGCATTAGCGGTATGAATGTTAGGGGACCCAGCCGTTTAAGTTTACTTATTAACGGTTTCTTTTTAATGCATTGAATTGGATATCAAAAATGGATATAGCGTCTGTCATTTCGTCTGTGCTTAGTATTTGGGTAGTAATGGCAATACTGGTTATTGTCATACTGCGTTCTGCTATTAAGTTTGTTCCGCAAAATACGGCTGTGGTGGTTGAACGGTTCGGTAAATACCATAAGACCATGGAAGCGGGCCTGAATTTTATCGTGCCTATGATTGACCGGGTTGCCTACACCCAGACTCTGAAGGAGCAGGCGTACGATGTTCCGAGCCAGTCGGCCATTACCAAAGATAACATCTCGCTGATTGTTGACGGGGTGCTCTATATCAAGCTGATCGACCCTTACAAGGCCAGCTATGGCGTCGACAACTATATTTTTTCTGTCACCCAGCTGGCGCAGACCACTATGCGTAGTGAAGTGGGTAAAATGGACTTAGACAAGACATTCGAAGAGCGTGAGAATCTCAATACCGCCATTGTGTCTGCCATTAACGATGCCGCCTTGCCATGGGGTGTTCAGGTGCTGCGGTACGAAATCAAAGATATTGAGCCGCCACGTTCAGTACTGGACGCCATGGAGCGTCAGATGAAAGCCGAGCGTGAAAAGCGGGCGGTTATCCTTGAATCTGAAGGTAAGCGCCAGAGCGAAATCAACATTGCTGAGGGTATGAAGCAGGCCCGTGTACTGGCAGCAGAAGCAGAACGATCTGAGCAGGTTCTCAAAGCCGAAGGTGAAGCACAGGCTATTCTGGCGGTCTCGAAAGCCGAAGCCGATGCACTGGCGATTATCGGCCGGGTGGCGTCCACCGAAGAAGGTCAGAAGGCGATACAGCTGGATCTGGCGGGCAAGGCCATTCAGGCCAGAGAAGCGATTGCGAAAGAATCTTCTGTGGTCCTGCTGCCTGATGCCTCTTCTTCTGCATCAAACATAGTGGCAGAAGCCATGACCATAATTCACCAGCTCAACCGTCAGCAGGGCAACCCGGCTAAAGCGACCGACCCGCAAGAGGAACACTAATGATGGCGGATTTCTTTGGGCTGAGTCCGGCTCAGCTGACCATAGTGATCGGCCTTATCCTGCTGGCCGTCGAAGTCTGGATGCTGGGGCTGTCGACTATCGTATTGCTGGCCCTGGGTGTATCGGCCATCTTGACCGGTACTCTGGCACTGGTTGGTGTGGTGCCTGAAACTATGACAGCCCTGGTGGCTGTCAGCGGTATCGGCGCGGGCGTACTGACGCTACTGTTGTGGAAACCGCTGAAACGGTCACAGAAAGCGGAAAAACCTAAACAAAATATCAGCAGTGATTTTATCGGCCTGACATTCCGGCTTGATGCCGCCCTCAGCCACGAACAGCCGGGAACAGTGAAGTATTCTGGTATCAGCTGGAAACTGGTACTCAGCAGCGATTACAACGGCGGACCGGTGGAA
Source organism: Photobacterium salinisoli (assembly GCF_003614885.1). Classification (GTDB taxonomy): domain Bacteria; phylum Pseudomonadota; class Gammaproteobacteria; order Enterobacterales; family Vibrionaceae; genus Photobacterium; species Photobacterium salinisoli. Next base: position 1,882,948 of record NZ_QZMS01000007.1, on the reverse strand, counting down.
AAAGGGCAGCAAGTGGAAGTTGTCGCGGTGGATGTCGGTCGCTTTACGGTCAAACCTGTCAATCATGATTAAACGAGTGCTTGCAACGATTTCTTCCCCTTGAAAAGGGGGAGGGATCGAACTGAAATCGCTGAAATCACAATGATTCCCTCCCCTTGGTAAGGGGAGGGTGGGGTTGGTGAAGCGAGCACGGATTGTGCGTGATCGCCCTGTCATCCCTCTCTTGTCAGACGCGATCTTCCATGCCGCCCAATTCTTCAAACAGGTTTGGCAGTATGGCGGACAGTTCGCCGCACATTAATGAGAGATCGGCATCCAGACGCTGAGCCATGTCTTCGCGGTCGATATCGTCATTTTGCTCTCTCAGCTCATCGGAAAATTTCAGACGCTTGAGTGACAGATCATCGCCCAGCACAAAATCAATGCGCTCCTGCCAGTTGATGGCCAGTTTGGTCACCACTTTGTCTGCTTCGATGTGGGCCAGAATTTCATCACAGCTCAAATCCTGCTGCTTACAGCGGATCACGCCGCCGTCTTCCAGAATGGCTTTCAGCTCGGCTTCTTCACCTATGGTAAAACCGTTCGGCGACTGGCCGGATCGTACCCATTCGGTCAGTGTCTGCGCCGCAGGTTTAGCCACAGTCACAGGCACAACCGGCAGGCTGCCGATCGATTTACGCAATAAGCCAAGCAGATCTTCTGCTTTTTTGAAACTGCCGGCATCCACCAGTAATAACCCCTGCGCCGGCATGATCAGTGCAAAAGTATGGCTCTGACGGCTGAAAGCACGTGGCAGCAGATCCATCACGATCTCATCTTTCAGGGTGTCTTTTTCATTTTTCTTCAGCTTACGGCCCTGTTCTTTCTCCTGGATCTCTACTTTGGCATTCAGAGATTCTTTGATGACAGAGGCTGGGAGCATTTTTTCTTCTTTGCGGGCACAGATCAGAATGTTGTCCCCGGCAAGGTGAGTATACATATCACCGTGTTTGCCCAGTGCTGAAACCCAGCCGAATTTCTGAATATCCTGGCTACCGCAAGGGGTAAAGCGGAATTCTTCCAGTTGCTTCTCAAGCTCATCCGGTTTGAAGGCAATCTCGCGACTGAAGCGATAGGTAAGCAGGTTTTTAAACCACAGCATAGTTGTGACTGATCCTAGGTGTGTGCATTGGGCCGACAATCTTATACCCAAGTTGCCTCACTATGCTAGGTTCGGTGCGCGTTGACAGGGACGCGAAAATCGCTGTTCCGCTCTGCCAGAGGGCTGGCGGCAGAAAATCGTGTCTGGCTGTCGCACTTTTTTCGGTTGATCTGACCGCGACAGCACCTGGCTGAGGTACAATCGGCACTTCTCTTTTCTCTGGATCTCTCAGTATTTACACTAACGGCATGAAAATACTTCACACCTCAGACTGGCACCTCGGGCATCAATTGCATGGCTATCAGCGCGATTATGAACATCAGCAGTTTCTCGACTGGCTGGCTGATACGCTGGAACGTGAGCAGGTCGATGCGTTGCTGGTGGCCGGTGACATTTTCGATAGCGCCAATCCCCCGGCCAGTGCCTGGCGCATGCTGTACCGTTTTCTGGCAAGGTTAGCGAAAAGCCTGCCAGATCTGAACGTAGTGATGACGGGGGGCAACCATGATTCGCCCAGCAAGCTGGATGCACCTCATGAACTGTTAAAAGCCTTTGACCTGCATCTGGTCGGGGGCATCAGCCGTGATGAGCAGGGGCAGCTGGACATGGACAGATTGCTGGTACCGCTGACCAACCGCAGTGGCGCAACAACGGCCTGGGTGCTGGCGGTGCCGTTTCTGCGCAGCAGTGATTTGCGCACAGAGGATCTCGGCGAAGACGATGATCGCCTGATCAAAGGGGTCGAAATACTCTACCGGCAAGTGACCGATGCGGCCCGGGCGATTCGGCAGCCCGGTCAGGCACTGATTGGCATGGGACATGTTTATATGGCTTCCGGTCAGTTGTCTGAAATGTCGGAGCGCCGGGTGCTGGGAGGCAATCAGCATGCGCTGCCTGCGTCCGTCTTCCCCGATGATCTCTGCTATGCCGCGCTGGGCCACCTGCACCTTGCCCAGCGGGTCGCGAAAAAAGAGCACATACGTTATTGCGGCTCGCCGCTGCCCCTGTCGATGTCTGAACGCCACTACAAGCACCAGGTGGTAGTGCTGGAGCTTGACGGTGAAAGCCTGTCGGATATTACCCCGATCCCGGTACCCAGAGTGGTTGATATGCTCAAAGTCCCGGCTGACCCTCAGCCGCTGGAGCAAGCCTTGAAGGCCCTGAAAGCGTTAGCCACCGAGGATAGCCCGAGAGAAACCCAGCCTTATCTGGAAGTGCCGGTGCTGCTTGATAAACCTCAGGCGATGCTGCGAGAGAAAGTGCTGCAGGCGCTGGAGGGGAAAGCCGTCCGGCTGGCCAAAATAACAACGCATTATCGTCAGCAACAGGATACGCCTTCGCTTGCGCACCAGCGCTTGTCGGAAGTGAGTCCGCAGCAGGTCTTTGCCCTGAGCTGGCAACAGAAATATGACGGACAGCCACCCAATGCGATGTGTGAGGCATTCGAACAATTGCTGACGCGCATTGATGATGAAGAAGACAAATAACGGCAGACAGAGACAATGAAAATACTGGCTTTGAGGGGCGAAAATCTCGCCAGCTTACAAACACAGTTTGAGATTGATTTTGCCAACGGGCGTTTGGGCGAGGCCGGCTTGTTTGCCATTACCGGCAAAACCGGGGCCGGCAAATCAAGTTTGCTGGATGCCATTTGTCTGGCGTTGTACGACCGCATACCGCGTTTACAGTCGAATAAAAAAAATGATGCGGAAATCGGACGGGGCGACGACGAGAACCGGATCAGAGCTAACGACGTACGCAGTATCCTTTCCCGCGGGAAAGCGGACGCGTTCTCCGAGGTTGATTTTCAGGCCAATGATGGCTCACGGTGGCGAGCCCGATGGCAGGTTCGCCGGGCCAGAGGCAATGCAGAAGGGCGGGTGCAGCCTTCTGAACAGTGGCTGGAAAACCTGGAATCCGGGCAGAGGTTTGCAGGTAAAAAACAAGAAGTACAGGTGGAAATCGAGCGTCTTATTGGACTGACTTTCGAGCAGTTCCGCCGGGCCGTGATGTTGCCGCAGGGCGAGTTTGCGGCCTTTCTTAAGGCCGCCGCCGATGAACGTGCGGCTTTGCTCGAGCGCATGACTGGCGGTGAAATTTACGGCCGTCTGTCAGTGGCCGCTTACGAAAGAGCCCGCGAAGAGAAGCTGAAGCTGCAGCAGTTGCAGGAAAAACTGGGTGATATTGCGTTGCTCAGCGACGACGAGAAGCAGGCATTGCATGCGCAGATTACCGCCCTGAAAACTCAGCTGGCCGAGCTTGATGCACGGCTGGCGGCGCTGAGCCAGCATCAGCAGACGTTCAGCACCGACAAAACACTGCAGGAGCGGGTGGCGCAGAGCCAGCAGGCACTGACCGGGGCGATCGCAGAAAGTACCCAGGCTGCCCCTCGCATTGCCTACCTGACTCAGCTCGAGGCAGCGCAACCTGCACGGGCCGATTTCACTTTGCTGACCCAGTCGGTACAGCAAATCGCCCGTTTGGAGACCTCACTGAGCGACGCTCAGCAGGCGCTGGCGCAGGATCAGCAGCAGCGACTCAGTGCCGATCAGGCCGTCGTGCAAGCCAGGCAGTCACTGGAACAGGCACAGCAGGAATGGCTGATGCTGGAACCCAAGTTAAAACAGGCGCAAATGCTGGATCAACAGCGGCAGGGGCTGGAGCAGCAACATCAGCTGCTGATACAGGATGCTCAGGCGCTGCAACAGCAATTGGATCAGGAAGACAGGGAATATCAGCACCAGCAGAGTGTCCAGCAGCAGCTTCAGGCGCAAAGCCGACAGCTGTCAAAGCAACTGGATGACAATATTAGCCTGGCCGCCGTAGCTGAACAGTTTCAGCCTGTGCTGGATAACCTGAAACAATATCTGACCGCCCACCGTTCCATGTCCCGTCTCAGAAAAGACATTCAGCAAGGGCAGCAGGAGCAGCAGGCATACCGGCTCGATGACAGCAAGCTGAAACAAGACAGTGAGCACCTGCTGACACAGAGGCAGCAGCTGGAAAAACAGCGTGCTGAGCTGAATGTCGACGAGGTGAGCGCTGAGCAGGAGCAGAGCCAGCAGGCTTACCGCCGTCATCAGCAACGTCTTGATGATCTTCGTCAGGCGATGGCTGCCACACAGGAATGGTGTGGCTTGCTGGATCACCAAAGCCGGCTGATGCAGGAAAAACAGGAGCTGGAATCAGCCAGTCAGCAGACAGAGCAGAAATTGCAGGCTCTAGTGCCTGAGCTGAACCTGCTCAGCGCACGGGCGGAAGAATCCGACTATCAGTTTCAGCAAAGCCAGGCTGTGCTGCAGCTGAGCGATTATCGCAGCCAGCTGAAACAGGATGAGCCATGCCCTTTGTGTGGCGGGTTGGACCATCCTTATGCGGCCAGTCATCCGGCAGTCGATAGCGTACTGGAGCAGCACAACCAACGACGGCAGGCACTGGCGAAGCAGTTACAGGCGCTGGAAGGCGAACGCCACCATCTGGCGCAGCTGGTACCGCAATACACCCAACGCCTGGCAGTTGTTAACGATGAGCTGGCCAGTATCGCCGCGGTCTCAGCGAAGGCGGCGGCTCAGGCAGCCGATTGTGCCAAGGCATTACATATCGAATTCACTGAGCACATGCCCCTGGCCTCACTGCGCGAACAACTGACTGCCTGGCAGCATGAAGCAGGGCAATTATCCCCGCAACTGCGTCAGCTTCAGCAGCAGTATGAAAGCGGCCAGCTGCAATTGCGGCAGGCCAGAGAGCTGGAGCAGCAGTATCAGCAAGTGGTACAGGCGGAAAACAAACTCGCGCATGACATCCACCGGTTAGCTCAGGGAGAAGCGGGCCGGCAAGCCAGACTGACCTCGCTGGAAGAGCAGTGCATTGAACAGCAAACTCTGCTCAGTCAGCGAGCTGAGACCCTGAACAAGCAGTTCGGCAGCGAGGCCTGGCTGGAGGGGTTGCGTCAGCTGGGGGAAGAACAATATACCCAGCAGTTAACCCGGCAGGTGGAGGATTACCTCAAGTGCCAGCAGGATCTGATCACTGCAGACAAACAGCTGCAGGCGTTGGCTCCAGAGCTGGCACAGCGCCAGACCCGTATTCAGAACCTGCAGAAACAACTGACAGAAGCTGCGCATAAACAAGCGGCACTTAAAGGGCAGCTTGAGCAGCTATGGCTGGAAAGAAAAGTGCTGGTGGGTGAGCAGGCGCTTACTCCGCTGGAGTCGCAGCATAAAGCCTTACTGGAAGCGGCCCGTCAGTCGCTCAGCAACTGCGAGCAGCAGCGGCAGCAGGCCGGTGAGCGCCATGCCGCCACGCAGTCGGCCTTAAACAGCACCCGGCAACAATTACAAGAGGTCAAAACCGCGCACACTTCAGTGCAGCAGCAGTGGCAGAGCTGGCTTCAAAAACTGGGGATGTCGGAGCAGGAACTGATGACTTTGCTGAGCAAGGATGAAGGCTGGGTGGCGCAGGAAAAAGCGGCGCTGCGAGTGATTGAGCAGGCACAGGCTGCCGCGCAGACCCGGTTGGCAGAGCGGAAACAGTCGCTGAAAGATCATCAGCCCAGCGTGGATGCCGCCAAAGCCTGGCTGTCTGCGCAGGGTATTGCGCTGGAGAGTGAAAGCCAGAGTGAGCACCAGGGTCAGTGGCAAGCGGACAAGCAGGCATTGGAAGAGCAGCATTTTACTCTGCGACAGCGTCTGGTGCAGGCGGATCAGGCAGAGCAACTGGCCGGTACCCTGACCCGGCAGTTGCAGCAGCAACAAGTGAACACTGAGCTCTGGCTTGAGATGAGTGAGCTGATCGGTTCAGCAAACGGTAATAAATTCAGAACGCTGGCGCAGGGACTGACATTGCAGCAACTGGTGCTGCTGGCCAATGAGCATTTGCAGGATCTGGCGCCGCGCTATGCTCTTCAGCCTGTGCCGGGCAGCCCGCTGGCGTTGCAGGTGGTCGACCACGATATGGGTGATGAAGTGCGCAGCGTTGAGTCATTATCCGGCGGGGAGAGCTTTCTGGTGTCGCTGGCGCTGGCACTGGCGCTGGCTTCCCTGGCGGCAGACACCCGCCAGTTGGGTTCCCTGTTTATTGATGAAGGGTTCGGTACTCTGGATCCCGACAGCCTGGAAATGGCGCTGGCCTGTCTGGATGCGCTGCAGGCCGATGGCCGCCAGATCGGGGTGATTTCCCATGTCGGCACGTTGGTAGAGCGAATTGGTGTCCAGGTCGCGGTCGAAGCCATGGGCGGCGGTCGCAGCCGGGTTCGGATCTTAGGTTAAGTCTGGTAAATCGCGGATATCATGACAGTTTGATAGCAATCGGGTGAAGCTTTTCGCCTCTTGGTCACAAAAGTGTCATACTTTATTCGGATAATGGCGCCAGACAGAGAGCTATGACTTAGGTATCGAGACTATGGTTAGACGGATTCTAGTGGTTGAGGATGAAGCACCGATCCGCGAAATGCTGTGCTTTGTGCTGGAACAAAAAGGCTATCAGGCCATTGAAGCAGAAGATTATGACTCCGCGCTGGAGAAGATCTGCGAACCTTTTCCTGAGCTGATCCTGCTCGACTGGATGTTGCCGGGCGGGTCAGGGATCAATCTGATTAAACACCTCAAGCGTGATGAGGTTACCCGCAGCATTCCTGTTGTGATGTTAACAGCGCGTGGTGAGGAAGAAGATAAAGTGCGTGGGCTGGAAGTGGGCGCGGATGATTACATCACCAAACCTTTCTCTCCCAAAGAGCTGATGGCCCGTCTGAAAGCCGTGATGCGCCGTGTGTCGCCAACGTCACTGGATGATGTGATAGACGTGCAGGGGCTGAAGCTGGATCCTGTTTCACACCGCGTGACCTCTAATGATGATCCGCTGGATATGGGGCCGACAGAGTTCAAGATGCTGCATTTCTTTATGACGCATCAGGAGCGGGTATACAGCCGCGAACAACTGCTGAACAATGTCTGGGGCACCAATGTCTATGTCGAAGACAGGACGGTCGATGTGCATATTCGTCGCTTGCGTAAGGCATTGGAGTGCGGCGGACACGATAAAATGGTACAGACGGTGCGTGGTGCCGGATACCGTTTTTCAACAAGGGTTTAATGACCACGTAAAAGGACGATGAGTCAGTAACTGGTTGTACGGCCGGGTTAAGCCGCAGTTACTGGCGGGAGACATGAATGGTAGAACGCTTGTCATGGAAAAAGCTGGTCCGGGAACTGGCTTTTTTTTATTTCCCCTGGGTTATCCTCGGGCTGATCTTTGGTTACATGCCCTGGTTTTTGCTGGCTGCAAGCTGGATTCTGCTGGGCTGGCACTGTCACCATCAACTTAAAATGTCCCGCTGGCTGTGGACGGATCGCAGTCTGACACCGCCTTCAGGGTCGGGAAGCTGGGAGCCGCTGTTTAACGGTATTTACCGCCTGCAGCAAAGAAATCGCCGCCGTCGCCGTGAACTGGCGACCCTGATCCGCCGTTTCCGCAATGGTGCCGAGTCGCTGCCGGATGCTGTTGTGGTGTTTCGCAGCGAGGGCAATATCGTCTGGTGTAACAAACTGGCGCAGAACCTGTTGGGTCTCCGCTGGCCGGATGATGCCGGCCAGCCGGTCAGTAACCTGCTGCGCAGTCCGGATTTTGTCCGCTATCTGGCCAGACAGGATTTTGAAGATCCGCTGGAAATCACCTCGCCGCTTAATTACGACCGAACGCTGGAGCTGCGTATCATGCGCTACACCGAGGGTGAATACCTGATGGTGGTGCGAGATATTTCTCAGCTCAAGCAGCTGGAAGGGATGCGCCGCAACTTTTTTGCCAATGTCTCGCACGAACTGCGCACGCCTATGACCGTCTTGCAGGGCTATCTGGAAATGTCCCGTGACCCGGATATGCTGATCGGCCCGATGTGGGAAAAAGCCCACGACGTGATGACAGAGCAGCTGACGCGGATGAATTCGCTGGTTGAGCAATTGCTCACCCTGTCCAAAATTGAAGCGGCCCCTCACCTGGATCTGGAAGATAGAGTTGATGTCCCCGCCATGCTGGATGTGCTCGAAAAAGAGGCTATCTCGCTCAGTGGTGATAAAAATCAGATCTTTGAGTTTAATGTCGATGAATCACTTCAGGTATTTGGCGATGCAGATCAACTGCGCAGCGCCATTTCGAATCTGGTCTATAACGCCGTCAAACATACGCCGCCTGAGTGTAAAGTGACGGTACGCTGGTTCCTGTCGCCCAAAGGGCCGCGGCTGGAAGTCACAGATACCGGTAGTGGCATTGAGCCGCAGCACATACACAGGCTGACCGAACGATTCTACCGGGTTGATAAAGCGCGCTCGCGTGAAACGGGCGGCAGTGGCCTGGGGCTGGCAATAGTGAAACATGCACTGAGCCATCATGATAGCTTTCTTGAAATTGAAAGTGTGGTTGACGAGGGAAGCACTTTCTCGTTTACGCTGCCACAACGCCTGATTGCGAAGGCAGCCTGAGTCAGACTGGAATGAGTTGCGGCTGGCCTGTTGGCCGGCAGAGGAGATGAGCGGTAAATGAAACACAAAGGCTGGGTGGCAACATTGAAGTGGGGGTGGCTTGGGGCGATGAGCATGCTGAGTGGCGGTCATGCGCTGGCGCAGGATGCACCGGCTCCTGCACCGTATCAGAACGTTGAAGGTGTAGCCGGCGTGCTGAACTCTGTCGGATCTGACACTTTTGCCAACCTGATGACTTACTGGTCTGAAGCGTTTATGCAACGCTATCCCAATGTGAATATTCAGGTGCAGGCAGCGGGCTCATCCACAGCACCGACGGCTCTTATTGAAGCCACAGCCCAGCTTGGCCCGATGAGCCGCCCGATGAAGAGCCGGGAAATGACCGCTTTTGAACAGAATTACGGCTACAAGCCCACGGCGGTCAGGGTGGCGATTGATGCGCTTGCCGTTTTTGTCCATGAAGATAATCCCTTGCAGGGGCTGCGTTATCGGGAACTGGATGCGATTTTCTCCCGCACTCTGCGTTGCGGTGCCAATTCGCCAATCACTCACTGGGGGCAACTGGGATTAACCGGTCGCTGGGCGCAGCGTGATATTCAGCGTTTTGGCCGTAACTCAGTCTCTGGCACTTATGGTTATTTCAAACAGAAAGCCTTGTGCAATGGTGATTTCCGCAATGATGTCAACGAGCAGCCCGGTTCGGCGTCAGTGGTGCAGTCGGTATCGACCTCGCTCAATGCCATAGGTTATTCGGGTATCGGTTACCGGACCTCAGGGATCCGGGCATTGCCTATCGCTCAGGGGGATGGCCCTTTCATTGCGGCCACCAAAGCCAATGCTGCCAACGGCAGCTACCCGTTGGCGCGCTATTTGCTGATTTACGTGAATAAAGCGCCCGGCAAACCCTTACCTAAACTGGATGCGGAATTCCTGCGCTTCATTTTATCCAGTGACGGTCAGCAAATGGTGGATAAGGACGGTTACGTGCCTTTACCCGCGGCGGTGATCGCCAGAGAGCTGGCGGCGCTGGGGCTGGCGGATGCAAAGTAAAACGCTGTATCTGCGGGCAGTAAGGCTGCGGGGTTACTGATTGCGTGGCAACAAAAGCCAGGGGTTGGAATAAAAGACAACAGCTCAATCACCGAAAAAACGGGTTGAGCTGTTTGTGGCACTGTTTGCTATGGTTTTCGCTTGGCCTTGCTATTCGCTTTCTTCATCCGGTGAGATCGACAGCTCCCAGCCGGTTTTCTGCCAGTAATCCCGCTCTTTGGCCAGATCGGCCGCCAGTAATCGGTTGTTACCCTGCCAGCCATCAGGCAGGGTGAGCTGCCATTTTTCTTTATCGGCACTCAGGCTAAGTGCTGGCAACGGCTCATCTGAGCGCTGTCCATGCAGGGCGACGGCCAGGCGCAGGGCGCGGATCATCGGATAGATGTGTTTACGGTTATAAATGGTCAGCTCTGGCATTTCATCGAGCTTGAGCGACTTGCGCTGGTAGCGCACTAAGGTGGCCAGCACTGTCTGCTGTTCAAGATTGAACCCCGGCATTGTGCTGTGGCGCAACAGATAAGCGGAGTGTCGGTGAAAGCCGGGATAGCTGATACTCAGTCCGACTTCATGCAACAAAGCTCCCCAGCTGAGTAAGGACGCCAGTTCAGGCGTGTGGCTGGCGGATGGGTCGGCAATCTGTCCGTACAAATGCTCTGCCGTGCTTCTTACCCGGGTAGCCTGATCGATATCCACGTTGTACTGCTGTGCCATCGCAGTCGCGGTCCGGCTTCTGATATCACTGTGACGGAATCTGTCTTCCATTTCATACAGCAGTCCTTCACGCAGCGCACCATCCGAGAAGATCATAGTGTCGATTTTCAGTGCGCTGAATACCGCACTTAAGATGGCCACCCCTGCCGCAAAAACCGGTTTGCGATCCTCGCTCAGTCCTGGCAGGTTGAGCTCAGCGCTCTGTTTGCAGGCGGAAACCTGTTTGACCACTTCATCCAGCCGCTCTTGGGTGATCACACCGTCGGCATGGCCCTGGGCGATGATCACTTCCCGGATAGCTTTGATAGTACCCGAGGAGCCTATGGCCGTGTCCCAGCCCGCTTTGCGATACTTGCTGGCAATGCTTTCCAGCTTCTGCAGCGCCGCCATCTGGGCTTTGTTGATGGCTTTGGCGGAAATTTTGCCGTTGGGAAAGAAGTGCTGGTTGTAACTTACGCAGCCCATGTGCTTACTGTACTGAAGCTTGGGATCAAAGCCTTCGCCGATGATCAGTTCGGTACTGCCGCCGCCAATATCGACCACCAGTTTGCGGCCCGGCTCGTGCTGTGTATGGGCAACCCCCAGATAAATCAGACGTGCTTCCTCTGTACCGGGAATGATTTCAATGGGATAGGGAAGTACACGTTCAGCCCGTTTGAGGAAAACATGGGCATTCCTTGCCTGTCTGAGGGTGTAGGTCGCTGCGATACGGACGTTTTCCGGCGCAAAGCCCTGCAAGCGTTCGGCAAACATGGCCAGACAACTCAGGCCGCGCTGAATGGCGGCCTGATCCAGATCCATATTGTCGTTGAGTCCTTCAGCCAGATGAACGCGCTGCTTATGCCGGCTGACAATCTGCAGGCTATGGCCCACGACCCGGGCAACGACCATATGGAAGCTGTTTGAGCCAATATCTATTGCTGCTATTTCGCGGGGACGCTCAATTTCTATCATGCTGCGTTTTCATTATTCTCTTCGGAGGCCATTGCTTCAGCCTTCTGGCTGGCTTGTTTTTGCATCTTTTTTTCAGACTGCTTCAGATAGTCGTAGATGGCAATTTGCGATCTGATTTTTCGCTTGTTTCCGCGTGGCACATAATTGTTGCTCATCGACTTATCCAGAATTCTCGCTTTGACTGTATCTGAAAACTGAATGTTCAGTATGTCGATGATTTTCTGCTTCAGTTCAGGTTGCCTTATCGGGCAGCCGACTTCAATACGGTTGTCGATATTACGTGTCATCCAGTCGGCGGATGAGATGAACACATCAGGCTCGCCATTATTCTCAAACACCATGACTCTGGGATGCTCAAGGAATCTGTCAACGATACTGATGACCCGTATGTTGTCACTGATACCTGTAATACCCGGCACCAGAGAACACATGCCACGGATGATCATATCTATGCGAACACCGGCGCTGCTGGCCTGGTAGAGACGGTTAATCAGTCCCTTATCCACCAGATTGTTTACCTTGAGTGTAATGGCTGCCGGCAGTTTTTGCTTGGCGTTGGCAATTTCTCTGTCGATCAGTTCATACAAACGGCTGCGCGAGTTTCGCGGTGAGACAATCAACTGATTGAATTTTACCGGCCGGTAGGGGTTCTGAATAAAGCTAAACACCTGACGCACTTCATTGGTCAGTTCAGGATCGGCGGTGAACAGCGAGAAATCGGTGTATATCCGGGCGGTTTTCTCGTGGAAATTGCCTGTGCCTATGTGCGCGTAGCGGACGATAGCCTCGTCTTCCTGGCGTGTGATCAGGCACAGTTTAGAGTGAATTTTCAGTCCGGGAACGCTGAACACGACACGCACACCGGATTCGGTCAGGCGTCTGGCCCATTCGATATTGGCCTCTTCGTCAAAACGCGCTTGCAATTCAACCACCACAGTGACCTGTTTGCCGTTATTGGCGGCATCTATCATAGAATCAATAATGCGCGAGTTCTTGGCGACCCGGTAAATATTGATGTGGATACTGCGGACTTTAGGATCGAACGCGGCCTGACGGACAAATTCCGTCATGTGGTTGAATGTGTGGTACGGGTAGTACAGCAGGATATCTTGCGCCTTGATGGCCTCGAATGCATTTCTGGCGCTGACAAAGTGGTAGCTGTCCAGTGGCGGCAAAGGTTTGTTTTCCAGATAGCTTCGGCCAATATTCGGAAAACTGATGAAATCTTTAAAGTTGTGATAGCGGCCACCGGGAATAATGCTGTCGTAGCTGGATACTTTCAGCAAGCCGCACAATTTTTCGATCAGCTCCCCCGGCATATCGCGCTGGTAGACAAAACGTACCGGCATAGCCGTCAGGCGCTGATTCAGGCCTTCCGACATCAGCTCTAAGATACCGTGGTCAACCTCTTGGCTGAGATCGTATTCGGCATCCCGGGTCATTTTCATCGAATAGGCCGCCAGACTGTCATAATCGAAAAAAGCCTTGAAAATATCATCCAGACACAGCCGGATAATATTATCTAACAGAATCAGTGTTTTTCTGTTTTTACCTTTAGACTCAGGCACTTTAATGAAGCGAGGCAGCTGGTCGGTCGGAATTTCCAGCAAGGCATACTGGCTGCTGTCCCCCTGCTTCATGTCGATTGCCAGATAGGTATATTCATCCTTGAGAAACTGCAGCAGATCGATATCTTCAGTCAGTAGAATCGGTGTCACGTGAGGCAGTATGGTGTGGCGGAAATACCGTTTCAGCCACTCGACCTGGGTATCATCGACCTGCTGTTCGTTGATGAGGAAAATATGGCGGCGGGCCATTTCGAGCAGGATTTCGTTATACAGGGTATCGAAGTCCTGGTTCATTTTGAGAACCCGGCTTTGGATCTTGCTCAGCAGGTGCTTGGCATTGGTGTCGCCGCTCTGCTCCTGGGTGATCAGAATGCGTCGTTTGACATCGGCAAAACGGACTTTATAAAACTCATCGGTGTTGCTGGAAAAAATACCCAGGAAACGGACACGTTCAATCAGCGGCACTGATTTGTCTGCCGCTTCCTGGAGGACTCGTTCATTAAAAGACAGCCAGCTTAGTTCTTTGTCAATATACAGCGGTTCAGTACTCATGGTTTTCCTAGCATCAGAATCAACAGCAGAGAGCGGCCTGTCTTTCGGTGTTGAAAGGACAACAGCCCTTTAGTGCGCTTCAGTATTTTCAGGTTCTTCAAAATCTATTGTCAGATCATCGGCCAGACTTTCCAGCTGCTGCTGTACGGTCGAGACGGCCAGCTCTGTCGGGATTTCAAGTTCAAACCAGGCAGTGAAGATGGGGTAGCCCCAGTTGGGTGCGCTGTGGGTGTCGGTTTTGAGTTTGTGAATATTGATACCCAGCTCACCAAGACGAGTGGTGACTTCTTTAACGATGCCCGAGCGGTCGTTACCTGTGACTGTGAGCAGCTGCAGGAGAGCGGAAGGCGCCGTGAGCTTGGTATCCTCGGCAATATGAATGTTCAGGCCATCGAGCTTGGACATGGCTTGGCGTAAGGGCTTGACGAACTCTTCCGGGATGTCGACCTGAAGAATACCGGCAAACTGACCTGCCAATTTGCTCATACTGCTGCCCAGCCAGTTGCCTTTGTGCTGATAAACGGTATCTGATAATGCCCCCACTAAACCCGGGCGATCCTGACCAATGACTGTAATGACAAGGTGTTTCATGTCGCGTCTCCTTCTGGTAGCGGTTAAATTCATTATCTGACCACGATCAGATTATGTCCAGACAGGAGACTTACTGAGTCATCGGAATTCGGCTACCGTCATAAATCATTAAGAATACGGTAATTTTGTTGCAGATTGATGTCAGCTATTCCCTCGGTATCTCACAATAAAAAGGCCAGCAATAAACTGCAAGTCGCTGTAATATTACTGTCATCTAACAGACATATACTTTGTCAGTTTGTAACTTTCATGGGGTGAGAATGGCAGATGCCGGTGCATTTTTGACTGACAATAACCGTAACCGTAACCGTCAACGAAAAGACAGGTTTGCGCGTTATGGAGTGATTGCCGGTGGAATATCTGTCCTTCTGACGCTTGTTCTGATCTTTTTCTATTTGCTCTTTGTGATAGTGCCTGTGTTTGCACCGGCCCGCATCACGCCGGTTCAGTCGTTTTCCATTCCGCTGACCGACACAACAGAAGTGCGTTTCAACGAACAGAATACCCATGCATTTCACTTCTCTTCTGAGGGGCAGATCAGCCTGGTCGCACTCAATGCCAGTGAGGGACAACCGCCGGTTACGCAACAGCAGGCTGTGATGGCTAACCCGACCAGCTTCGCCGCCACTTTGCCTAACGAGCATGTGTTTGCCTATGGTGACCAGTCTGGTGGTGTCACTGTGGTGAAGCCGCTGATCCGGCAGGGACAACTGGTGATGAGCTACCCCCTGTCTGCCCCTTATATTGAGCTTGATAGTCAGGGTAAGTCCCTGGTTAAGCTGGCAGTTTCAGTGCGTCGTCAGGTGGCCGTTCTGGTTGGCGTAACACAGGACCAGCGGCTTGTGGCCAAGGCTTTCCATCGTGGCAGCGGTCTCGATACCGGTGAACAGGCGTGGCAGGAAACCCAACTTGCTATGCCTGCTATCGGGCATCCGGTAACGGATATGGTGGTGACGCCGGATGGCCGCACAGTGTATGTGCTCAATGGCCGGCAAGTGACTGTGATTGATTTGCAGCACACTGAAGGGCGGATTCGTCAGCAAACCGATGTCAGTCAGGAAGCGGGTGCTCCGGTCGCCATGACGGCACTTTCCGGTGCCAACTCGCTGTTAATTACCGGCAGCGACGGCAAGGTCATGCAATGGTTTGAAGTGGTGAATGCGGGGCAACGCCAGCTGATATCTGCCCGCACATTTTCAGCCGAGACAGGTGCCCTGCATCTGGTGGTGCCTGAATATTACCGCAAAGGCTTCCTCGCTGTTCAGGATGGCGGCAGGCTGACGGGATATTACATGGCCGATTCATCGGCACCTGTGCTGGAATCGCGCCTGTTCAGTCAAATGCCCGATCTGCTGGCTGTCTCACCCCGTGCCGACAGGTTACTGGCGATCTCGGGGGAGCAGTGGCAGTTATTTAAGGTGTCCAACCCTTACCCGGAAGTGAGTTTCAGCAGCCTGTGGCAGAAAGTCTGGTACGAAGGGTATCCGGAACCGGATTATGTCTGGCAGTCCACCTCGGGTACGGATGAAAATGAGCCTAAACTGAGCCTGGTCCCAATTGTTTTCGGTACCCTGAAGGCGGCCATTTACGCCTTGTGTTTTGCGATTCCTCTGGCACTGGCTGGCGCGATTTATACCGCCTATTTTATGTCTTCTTCGATGCGTAAAGTGGTGAAACCGACGATAGAGATCATGGAAGCTCTGCCGACTGTCATTCTGGGCTTTCTGGCCGGCATCTGGCTGGCGCCGATCGTTGAAAATCATTTGATAGGCATAGTGCTCAGCGTGCTGGTGCTGCCCCTGGTGATGGTGGCTGTTGGCTTGGGCTGGGCGATGCTGCCTGGCGGCTGGCAGCGGAAAATGCCAACCGGGCTGCATATTTTGTTGCTGATGCCAACGCTGGTGCTGGCCGGATATCTCTGTTTCTCGCTGAGCCCGATGATCGAACAGGCTTACTTTGGCGGGGATATCCGCAGTTATCTGACCAATACCTGGGGGATTGGTTATGATCAGAGAAATGCACTGGTTGTGGGGATTGCCATGGCTTTTGCGGTGATCCCGACCATTTTTACCATTGCCGAAGATGCCATTTATTCGGTACCGGCCCATCTGAGCAGCGGCTCGCTGGCACTGGGTGCGACGCCCTGGCAGACCCTGACCCGCGTAGTTCTGCTCACCGCCAGCCCGGGGATTTTCTCCGCGGTAATGATGGGGCTGGGACGGGCGGTGGGAGAAACCATGATAGTGCTGATGGCCACCGGCAACACGCCCATTATGGACTGGAACATACTGGAAGGTCTGCGTACGCTGTCGGCAACCATTGCCATTGAAATGCCGGAATCAGAAGTCGGCAGTGCACATTATCGTGTCCTGTTTCTGGCGGCATTTGTTCTGTTTGTTTTTACTTTTTTCTTTAATACCCTGGCTGAAATTGTTCGTCAGCGACTGCGTGAAAAATACAAGTCGCTATGATCACCGGGGCAGAGGCTGTGTGACTGATTAGATGTTGAAATGGATGCGTTCCGGCTCCCCCTGGATCTGGCTGACGGCTGGCACTGTCAGCCTGAGCCTGCTGGCGGTACTGGGCTTGTTACTCATGATAGGCTGGAAGGGGTTGAGTTACTTCTGGCCGGCACAGGTGTATCGGTTTGACGTCAGTCTGACTGATCATCAGCAGGTGATCGTGGGTGAAATTTATGAAACCAGACAGATTCCCCGTCAGCAGTTACTGGAAGCCGGGCATGTGCTGGCGGACAATGACAATCCGACCATTGCCCGTTATCTGATCAAAACAGGTAACCGTGAATTAGCCGATTTAGACTTTGTGACCCTGCTTGAGACACAAATCCGGTCAAAGGAAGTGGCGCATGGGGTGGCGGTGATAGACAGGCTTCGCAACGGCAAGTTTTACGGTTATCCGCAGGCGGTGATAGTTAACGGCATCAGCCACAGTGCCGCTTTATTACCAGACTGGCTGGGCAAGGCTGAAGCCGCCAAAGGCGCGATACTTGAATTACAGCAAAATCAGTATATTCCACTGAACCGTCAACTGGCGTCGCTGGCAGCTAGCAGTGATAAAACGCCTGAATCGACGCGGGGGGAATTGCGGGCTCGCCTGCGTGAGGTTGAGCATGAGCTCAGGCAAATCCGTCAGGTACTGGATGGTCAGTCGCTGCTGATGAAGGATGCTGAAGGGCGAGAGGTGCACATACCGTTGGCGGATATCCTGGATGTCTGGTATCCCAACGATATGTCATTTTCGCAAAAAGTGGCACACTGGGGACGTCAGGTCGGGCACTTTGTCACCGATGCACCGCGTGAAGCGAACACCGAAGGGGGCGTGTTTCCGGCTATTTTCGGTACTGTGCTCATGGTGCTGCTGATGAGCGTGATCGTAACTCCCCTGGGGGTGCTGGCCGCCATTTATCTCCATGAGTATGCGCAGCAGAATCGGCTCACCCGTTTGATTCGTGTGGCGGTGATCAATCTGGCAGGGGTGCCGTCCATCGTGTATGGGGTTTTTGGCCTGGGCTTTTTTGTGTACATGGTTGGCGGCACTATCGACGAGCTGTTTTTTTCGGATCAGTTGCCGGCACCGACCTTTGGCACTCCCGGCATTCTCTGGTCTGCGCTGACACTGGCTATCCTGACGTTGCCTGTGGTGATAGTGTCAACCGAAGAGGGCCTGGCCCGAATACCGCCCTCTATTCGTCACGGCTCGCTGGCACTGGGCGCCACACAAGCAGAAACCTTATGGCGGATTGTGATCCCCATGGCCAGTCCGGCTATCATGACAGGATTAATCCTTGCGGTCGCCAGAGCGGCGGGGGAAGTGGCACCACTGATGCTAGTCGGTGTGGTGAAAATGGCGCCATCCCTGCCGATAGATGCACAGTTTCCGTATTTGCATTTAGACCGAAAGTTCATGCATCTTGGCTACCATATTTATGATGTCGGTTTTCAGAGCCCGAATGTAGAAGCGGCGCGGCCCTTGGTCTATGCGACCTCTTTGCTGCTGGTCACTGTCATTATTGGCCTGAACCTGACCGCCATTGGCATTCGTAATCATTTGCGGGAGAAATTCCGCGATCTGGAACAATAACGAGAAGGATGTAGATGTTTTCATTCAACGCCAGTATGGACTGGCTAAAGCCAGTCGATCTGACCGCACTGCCAGAAGAAAAAACCGCCCTGACGATAGACGGGCTGGATCTGTTTTACGGTCAGAAGCAGGCGCTGTTTAACATCAAAATGAAGATAGCCAAAGGCCAGGTCACGGCCTTTATCGGCCCGTCCGGTTGCGGGAAATCCACCCTGCTGCGCTGTATTAACCGGATGAACGAGCTGGTGGAAGGCTGTCGGGTTGAAGGGCAGATCATGCTACATGGCAGAAACATCTATGATCAGAATGTGGATGTGGCGGCCCTGCGTCGCCGCGTCGGCATGGTTTTTCAGCGCCCTAATCCGTTTCCTAAATCGATTTATGAAAACGTGGTTTACGGGTTACGTCTGCAAGGGGTGAAAAATACCCGGGTGCTGGATGATGCGGTAGAAAATTCACTGCGCGGCGCGGCGCTGTGGGATGAAGTAAAAGATCGTTTGCACGAGAATGCGTTTGGCTTATCCGGCGGCCAGCAGCAGCGTTTGGTGATTGCCCGCGCCATTGCCATTGAGCCTGAGGTGATTTTGCTGGATGAACCGACGTCTGCGCTGGATCCGATCTCGACCCTGACCATTGAAGAGCTGATCAACGATCTGAAGAAAAAATATACGGTGATTATCGTCACCCATAATATGCAGCAGGCCGCCCGGGTGTCAGATAACACGGCCTTTATGCACATGGGCGAGCTGGTGGAGTACGCTTCGACCAATGATATTTTCACCACCCCCAAAGAAAAACGTACTGAAGATTACATCACCGGCAGATACGGATAAGGAATAGAAGATAATGTTAGACAATATGAGCCTTAGTCGTCATATCTCCGGCCAGTTCAATGCCGAACTGGAAAGTATCCGCACCCATGTCCTGGCTATGGGCGGACTGGTTGAGCAACAGCTAACAGATGCGCTCAAGGCGATGCACAAGCAAGATGTCGATCTGGCTCGCAGGGTCATTAAAGATGATCATAAAGTCAATGCGATGGAGGTGGCGATTGATGAAGCCTGTACCCGAATTATTGCCAAACGCCAGCCGACCGCCAGCGACTTGCGTCTGGTGATTGCAATCATCAAGACGATTACCGATCTGGAACGCATTGGCGATGTGGCTGAGAGTATCGCCAAAGTGGCGCTGGAAAACTTCACCAATAAGCAATATAACCTGCTGGTGTCGCTGGAAGCCCTGGGGCAGCATGCTGCCCGTATGTTGCATGAAGTGCTGGACGCCTTTGCCAGAATGGATGTGAAAGCGGCGATTCGCGTGTACCAGGAAGATGACAGAATTGACAGAGAATACGAGGCGATCATCCGGCAGTTGATGACTTACATGATGGAAGATCCGCGATCTATCCCTAATGTGCTGCAAGTGATGTGGTCGGCGCGTTCCATTGAGCGGGTGGGGGATCGCTGCCAGAATATCTGCGAGTACATCATCTATTTCGTCAAGGGCAAAGACATTCGCCATACCAGCCCGCAGGAAATGGAAATTTTCATGGATAATAACCGCTGAATGAATACGGGGAGTCGAACGGCTCCCCGGTTTGCTCTTAATCGTCGCTTTTATCAAAGCGATCCGGCACAAAAGTTTGCTCGTCCATGGGCGGTCGAGTGTAGCCACTCTTGTTGATCTCGGGCAGTATCACTTCCGGGTAGTCGATCTCCTGGTAGGGGATCTGGCTCAAAAAATGCGAAATGCAGTTGATTCTGGCTTGTTTCTTGTCGTCACTCTCAACCACCCACCACGGGCTCTGTTTTGTGTCTGTGTGGGCAAACATCTTGTCTTTTGCCGCCGAATATTCCGCCCAGCGCGAGCGAGATTCCAGATCCATCGGACTGAATTTCCATCGCTTGATCGGGGTATTGATGCGCTCCAGAAAGCGCTTCTCCTGCTCTTCGTCTGAGACCGAGAACCAGTATTTGATCAGTATGATGCCGGATCGTTGCAGCATGCGCTCAAATTCCGGGCAGGCCAGCAGAAACTCATCGTATTCTTCCTCACTGCAAAAGCCCATCACCTTCTCGACCCCGGCACGGTTGTACCAGCTTCTGTCAAACAATACGATTTCACCGGCAGAGGGAAGTTGTTCCACATAACGCTGGAAATACCACTGGGATCTTTCTTTCTCTGTCGGTTTGGGCAAGGCAACTACCCGGCAGACACGGGGGTTGAGCTTTTCGGTGATCCGCTTAATGGTACCGCCTTTGCCTGCCGCATCCCTGCCTTCAAAAATAGCCAGTACTTTCAGGCCTTCCTGTTTGACCCATTCCTGGCATTTGACTAATTCGATTTGCAGACGTTCGAGCTCTTTTTCATAGTCTTTCTTTTTGAGTTTGCTCTGTAACTGTTTGTCAGACATAAATAAATCACATTCCTATTTATTGGGTTCTGCGATAATAATAGCCTGTTTGAGTTAAGTATTATGTGATCGGTTGACTATAGAGGAGAGTTTGAGGACCCGCTCCCGAGCAGGAGCGAGTTTGTGCTCAGTGTTTAAGTGCTGTGATGACCGCGGCGATTTTATCGCTGCTGGTAACAGGAATCGCGTAGTCATTGATCTCTTGACTGCCCATGTGAGCGCCCGAGGCGATATGTTCCATCAGACTTGGCCTGGTCGTTTTGCCCGACAGGTGCAACTCCTTCACGCCGGTCTGCGCGACAATTTTCGCGGCGTTGCTGGCGGTAATCCCTGCACCGGCCATAATGCTCAGGCGATCACCGCAATAGCGAACCATGTCCGCCAGTGTCTCCGCCCCTTCCAGCGCGGTGGATTGCAGCCCGGAAGACAGAACACGCTCGCAGCCTGCACTCATAATGGCATCAAGTGCTTCTGTGTAATTGTCGCATTGATCAATCGCCCGGTGGAAAGTCACGCCCAGCCCTTGGGCCGCTTTCATCAGATCGCTCAGTTGTGCAGCGTCCACTTTGCCCTGCGCCGTCAGCACCCCCAACACGACGCCCTGAAGGCCTATTTGCTTGGCTGCATGGATATCTGCCAGCATGACTTCCATATCTTCGCTGGAGAATAGAAAGTCACCCTGACGGGGGCGAATCATGGCATACACGGGCACCTTAGCGATACGTGCAGCCTGATGCATTAAACCGACACTGGGAGTCAGGCCACCCAGGGCCAGCGATGAGCAAAGCTCTATACGGGTAGCACCGCCCTGTTGAGCGTTGTGCAGTGATTCAATGCTGTCTATACAGACTTCAAGATGAGTCAGGGGAAATGCGGACATGTGGGTGCCTTGTTCAGTAAACCTTGGCAGAGTGTAAACGCAGAGAGGAAAGCTGTCGAAGTGTCAGAGCAATCTCAGTGAAGAAATTGGGATAAAAATAAGCCCGGCACTGTGGCCGGGCTATGCATTCAGCTCAGGGCTGTGTACTTCAGCTCAGGGCTGTGCAATTCAGCGCAAGGCTGTATTACAGGTCAGCAGTGTGCTCAGACAGGTAAGCAGCAACACCTTCTGGAGAACCAGTCATGCCTGCTTTGCCTTCTTCCCACTGTGCCGGGCAAACTTCACCGTTTTTCTGGTGGAAGTTCAGCGCGTCAACCATACGCAGCATCTCGTCGATGTTACGGCCCAGAGGCAGGTCGTTAACAACCTGGTGACGAACAACACCTTCTTCGTCGATCAGGAAAGAACCACGGAAAGCAACGCCAGCTTCTGGGTGCTCAACGTCGTATGCTTTACAGATTTCGTGCTTAACGTCAGCAATCAGAGGGTATTTAACCTGGCCGATACCGCCGTTCTCAACAGCAGTGTTACGCCATGCGTTGTGAGAGAACTGAGAATCGATCGATACACCGATAACTTCAACGCCTTTCGCTTGGAAATCAGCAAAACGCTTGTCGAAAGCGATCAGCTCAGATGGGCAAACAAAAGTGAAGTCCAGAGGGTAGAAGAAAACAACCGCTTTTTTGCCTTCAGTGAATTGCTTGAAGTTGAAGTTATCAACGATTTCACCGTTACCCAGAACTGCAGCAGCTGTGAAATCAGGTGCTTGACGACCTACTAGTACCATATTGGTGCTCCTAATATTGGAATGTGTACCACCCCGTAAGGGCAGTTCCTTCATAAATCAGGACACACTATAGCGAAAGTGCTACATTGAAAAAAGTGGAATAAATAGATTATTACAATCGAAAAATACGATGAGCAAATTTCCTTCTCTGAAACAACTCCATTATCTGGTGACACTTTATGAAACCCGCCATTTTGGTGAAGCGGCCAAACAGTGTTTCGTCAGCCAGTCCACATTAAGCTCAGGAATTCAGAATCTTGAGGATCTGGTTGGCTGCCAGCTGATTGAACGGGATAACAAAGCCCTGGTCTTTACCACTACAGGTGAAGAAGTCGTGGTACGCAGCCGTGAACTGCTGGCAAGAACGCAGGATATGATGGAGCTGTCGAAAAGCGGCGAGGATCAGATGGCCGGTCAGGTCAGGCTGGGGTGTATTCCGACCATCGCCCCTTTCTTGCTGGGCGATTTAGTGCAGGCGGTGAATCGCAGGCATCCGCAGCTCCACCTCTTACTGCGTGAAGATACAACGGACAATCTGCTGAGCGCGTTACGCAATGGCGACATGGATGTGCTGATACTGGCACTCCCGGTTGAAATCAGTGGTATGCACAGCCAGATAGTGGGGCGCGACCCCTTCAAGATGGTGATCAGTAAAAATCAGGCCTCGAAAGTGAACGTTCCGCTGCGCTATGCCGATTTACCGGATGAATCTGTCTTTCTGCTGGAGAAAGAACATTGCCTCACCGGCCATGCGGTGTCGGCGTGCCAGCTGACCAGCAAAGAAAAGATCAACTCGTTTGCGGCGACCAGCTTACATACCCTGGTTCAGATGGTATCGAATGGCCTTGGCTCCACCTTTATTCCGCATATGGCGATCAAGCATGGTTTGGTCGATAGCCCGGATTTAGTGATCTTAGATCCGCCAGGGCAGGCCGCTTATCGGGAAATCGGCCTGGTCTGGCGACCGACGTCAAGCCGTATACCCACTTTTCAATGCCTGGCAGAGATAGTCACAGAGCTGCTTTAACGACATTCAGGACGCTCAGCAGACATGTTTTTATTTTTTGGTGAAATATTCTGCTGAGTTATGATTTGTTTGATACTTTGTTCTGTTTGGGCTTTTTGCCAAGTACTTCATTTTGTAGGTTTTTTCTGTTTCGTCCTGTAAAACAATTCCCCGCCATGCACGCAAAATTATTCCTCCAATGTATGACTCTGCCAAATCTTGTCTATAAATGTATGTAGATTGAGTGCGTTACAGCCCATTCCGCCATTATTGCTTGTTTAAAACGGTATATTTTTAATTGTTAATTTAGTGTTAATCGGTAATTTAATTACGTAATACTTTACACTTTTAGCCAGGAAATAGACTGGAAGTTAAAAACCGAATATATCGCCTTAAAGTGTTTTAATTTAGTGTTTTGAGTAATAGCTCTATTTTCTGCAAGATTATGATTTTAAATGTTTTGTTTTGTTTTTGTGATCCTGTTGATTTTGGGGTGGGTTTGCCTTTTCTGATTTGTTAAGGCAACGTAATAGCCATGTTGAGGCCGAAAGTGGTCTATGATGGAAATCAGTCGATGCATTGTTTAAGTAGTGATTTAGTTACACTTGGCTGATTTGGGTAAAAGGGGAGTCATAAATGGGTATGGAAAATCATCACCAGTTTGGTCAGCTGACGTTGGCTGCACCGCTTTCAGAATCACAGCGAGACATCCTGAGTGATGACGCAATGGCTTTTGTTGAGAAACTGGTCAGTCGGTTTGCTTCCCGTGTGCCGGAACTGCTGGCAGCACGTGAAGTTCGTCAGCAGTCTATTGATGCCGGGCAGTTACCTGACTTCCTGCCAGACACCCGAGATATCCGTGAAGGTGACTGGACTATCCAGAACATTCCATCCGATTTGCAGGATCGCCGTGTAGAAATCACAGGTCCCGTTGATCGCAAAATGGTGATTAATGCGCTGAATGCGAATGTAAAAGTATTCATGGCGGATTTCGAGGACTCCTTTGCTCCTGCATGGAGTGCAGTGATTGACGGCCAGCGCAACCTTCGTGATGCGGTGAACCGCACTATTTCTTACACCCATCCTGACACAGGAAAAGTGTATGAATTAAAAGAGGATCCGGCGGTATTGATCTGTCGTGTCCGTGGTTTGCATCTGCCGGAAAAACACCTCTTCTGGAACGGTCAGCCGATTCCGGGCGCGCTGCTGGACTTTGGCCTGTATTTCTTCCACAACCATAAGCAATTGCTGAAAAACGGCAGCGGGCCGTACTTCTATGTCCCTAAACTGCAGGCTTATCAGGAAGCGGCCTGGTGGAGCGATGTGTTCAGCTTTGCCGAGGATGAAGCAGGACTGCCTCGCGGAACAATCAAAGCCACTGTGCTGATTGAAACGCTGCCGGCGGTATTTGAAATGAATGAAATTCTGTTCAGCCTGAAAGAGCACATTGTGGGCCTGAACTGTGGCCGCTGGGATTACATTTTCAGCTATATCAAGACACTGCGTAACCACCCGGATCGTATCTTGCCGGATCGTCAGGTGGTTACCATGGAAAAACCTTTCCTCAACGCTTACTCACGTTTGCTGGTGAGAACCTGTCACCGTCGCGGCGCGTTTGCGATGGGAGGCATGGCTGCCTTTATTCCTTCTAAAGAGGCAGAGCGTAATGCCTGGGTTCTGGACAAGATCCAGACAGACAAAGCGTTGGAAGCCAATAATGGTCATGACGGCACCTGGGTAGCCCACCCGGGGCTGGCCGATACCGCCCGCGAAGTCTTTGATAAGTGTCTGGGCGCACGCTCAAATCAGCTGGATGTGACGCGTGACACTGATGCACCGATCACAGCGGCCGAACTGCTGGCACCCTGCGACGGCGAACGGACAGATGATGGCATGCGGCATAACATCCGCGTTGCTGTGCAGTACATCGAAGCCTGGATCTCAGGCAACGGATGTGTGCCGATTTACGGCATGATGGAAGACGCTGCCACCGCTGAAATCTCGCGTGCTTCCATCTGGCAATGGATCAAGCACGGCAAAACGCTGAGCAACGGCCAGGTCGTCACCAAAGCTTTGTTTGAACAACTGCTGGACGAAGAAATGCAAGTCCTGGAGCAGGAAGTAGGCGCTGAGCGTTTCAGCCAAGGACAATTCCGGGAAGCGGCTGCCATGATGGCGCGCCTGACCACCAGTGATGAGCTGGTCACCTTCCTGACACTGCCCGGCTACGAATACCTGGAATAACGGTGAAGCACAAGCATTCAAACCGGAACGGCAACACACAACAATAAGCACATAGTGCAACAAACACTGCCCGGCTTAGCCCGGGCAGGGGAAGCCCAAGAAAACTGAGTACAACTGAAGCGCAGAACGTCCTGATTTTGCGAAATATCGTCACATAATACGAGGGATTTATTATGACACTGACTCGCCAGCAACAGATCGAAGCCATTGAAAAGGATTGGGCGGAGAACCCACGTTGGAAACATGTTAAGCGTACTTATACTGCGGAAGAGGTGGTTAATCTGCGTGGTTCGGTCGTACCGGCGAACACACTGGCTCAGCGCGGTGCTGATAAGTTGTGGGATTTAGTGAACGGCTCTGCCAAGAAAGGCTATGTGAACTGCCTTGGCGCGTTGACTGGCGGCCAGGCCGTTCAGCAGGCGAAAGCAGGGATTGAGGCTATCTACCTCTCTGGCTGGCAGGTGGCCGCTGATAACAACACGGCATCATCTATGTACCCTGACCAGTCCCTGTATCCGGTCGATTCAGTGCCAGCGGTTGTAAAACGTATTAACAACTCTTTCCGCCGCGCTGATCAGATTCAGTGGGCAAACGGCAAAAGCCCGGAAGAAGGCGGCATTGATTACTTCCTGCCTATCGTTGCTGATGCAGAAGCCGGCTTTGGTGGTGTACTGAATGCTTACGAACTGATGCGCAGCATGATTGATGCAGGAGCCGCAGGCGTGCACTTTGAAGATCAGTTGGCTTCGGTGAAAAAATGCGGCCACATGGGCGGTAAAGTACTGGTACCGACCCAGGAAGCAGTTCAAAAACTGATTGCTGCCCGTCTGGCGGCTGACGTTGCAGGCACAACAACGCTGGTGATTGCCCGTACTGATGCGAATGCTGCCGATCTGCTGACCTCCGACTGCGACCCGTACGATGCCGATTTCATTACCGGTGAGCGTACGCAGGAAGGTTTCTACCGCGTTCGTGCAGGTATTGATCAGGCTATCGCCCGTGGTCTGGCTTATGCCCCGTATGCAGACCTGATCTGGTGTGAAACAGCAACCCCTTGTCTGGAAGAAGCGCGTAAGTTTGCTGAAGCTATCCATGCTAAATACCCGGATCAGCTGCTGGCGTATAACTGTTCTCCTTCTTTCAACTGGGAGAAGAACCTGGATGCCGAGACGATTGCCAAGTTCCAGCAAGAGCTGTCTGATATGGGCTATAAGTACCAGTTCATCACACTGGCCGGTATTCATAACATGTGGTTTAACATGTTCGAGCTGGCCCACGCTTATGCGCAGGGTGAAGGTATGCGTCACTATGTTGAGAAAGTACAGCGCCCAGAGTTTGCGGCGGCAGAGAAGGGTTATACCTTTGTTGCTCACCAGCAGGAAGTGGGAACTGGCTACTTCGATAAGATGACCAACGTGATTCAGGGCGGAAACTCTTCTGTGACTGCGCTGACAGGTTCCACTGAAGAAGATCAATTCTGATGAATTGACCGGCAATAAGCTATCTATCCTAGTAAGACCGTTTCGCAGCTGTTACCCGAGAGGGGATTGCGATTAACGTTATCGGCTGATACCGGCTTGTTCACGTCAAGCCATAGTCTGATAACGCTTTAACTTAACGAATTGTTATCGCCTTGGGAGCCTCTGGCTCCCCTTTTTCTTTTCCGGGGTTGCTAATCGGTATTGTTTACTTCCCTTTGTCTTGCTTACTCCGACCGTAACAATATCTCTTTGTGCTCCAGCCAGAACGCTTGAGATGCTTCCATCAGCCTTGGGTACAGAATATAAAAGCTGTGCTCCAACTCCAGATAATGCCCGGCCAGAAAAGGCGGACATGCTGCCAGTGAACTCAATTTCGGGCGGCGAATCGCCATTCGTTCTAATGCCTGATGAATACTGGCCACTTGCTGATACTCAATCAGCCACTCTTGCTGCCACATACGTTGTGTCATTTGCCGGTAATGTTCCGGTTCATTACCGTTAAAGCCTTCAACTTCTTTACGTGCCTGCTTAACAAAGACGGGTAAAGGCAGGTCATGGTATCGCTGCCAGTGGCGGGCGAGATAATGATCCCAGATCATATCCAGCGCAATGCCGCTTACCCGACGGATGTGCGGCGGGAAAGCCCGGCGCCAGGCCCGTACTTCTGGCTGGCTGTCGATATAGCTATCGACAAAACGGTGAAGCTTGATACCTGCTGCTACATCCGCGGAATAATAGCGGTAGGGATCACCGCGAACAAAATCGGCCAGTAAGTTCCCTGCCAGGTGACTCTGGCAATGATCGGCCAGATGAAGATGTGCCAGAAAGTTCATAGTATAGAATTCAGCATCTGTTGCCATTAGGTAAGAGCGAGGCTGATACTGTAGCAGAAATGCCAGGCTCCAGCGCAGGGATAGCGTGCAGTATCAGATACAGTGTAGAGTGAAACACAGTGATGCTGTCATTTTGAGTCATTGGTATAACTTTTGGCATCACTTTGGAGTGTTGCGGGCTTTATTGCGAAAAAACGTCACTATCCTTATCTAAAGCCCGCGGTCTGGTCGCTTTATCGTAGTCACATAAACAGGGTCAGGAGAGCGGATTAACCCTTTTGCTGCAATGTTTTGTTCAGGGAGTGATGAAGTGTTATGAACGTCTTGTCTGCTATACCGTCAGCCACTGTACTGGCCTTGTCGTTAACCTCAGGCGTTGTTTTGGCCGAACAGCAAGGGTTGCCAGCCACAGAACCAGCCCGTACTGAACCTGTTGCCCGAATCATAGGCGGCAGCCCGGCATACCAGAACAACATTCCGTGGCAGGCACTGATTTATATTGACGTTGGCAACGACGGCCAGGATATTTTTCAGTGCGGTGGCGTCGTCATAGATAAGCATACCGTACTGACAGCCGCACATTGCCTTACCAAAGGCTCAGTCACAGCGCAGCCTGGTGAGGTATTTGTCTGGGCGGGGATCACCTCGACAGACTCTGCGACTACTTTCAATGCCCTGCCGGTGACAGCGGTGAATGTTCATCCGGATTTTAATGAAGAGACTTTTATTAACGATATTGCTTTGCTGCGCCTTGGCAAGGAGACGGCTGCCGGTGCTCAGCCCATCCGGCTGGCGAGTGTGAGTGAACAGCAGCAGGCCGATGTGATATTTGACAATACCTTTGTGCCCGACGGCCAACGCGGTCAGAATTTGCTGGTGTCCGGGTGGGGGCTCACCTCCACCGAGGCCGGGGCGACGGTATCCCGTCAGTTACAGCATGTGTTGCTTGCGGGTGTGCCGGATGATTATTGCGAACAGGTATGGGGCTCAGTGGTTGAACCGACTCAGAGTGCTATGTTCGTGTGCGCGATGTCGCCCGATCCTGCAGTTAAGCGTGACACTTGTCAGGGCGATTCGGGTGGGCCTTTGGTGTGGCAGGATCCCCAGGCCAGCGCCGATAGTGACCTGGGTTTTCGGCTGATAGGGTTAGTCAGCTTTGGGACCGAATGCGGAGAGGATTTCCCTGCTGTATATACCCAAGTTTCCCATTATCGTGACTGGCTTGCTTCAACAGCTGGAGAGGGATTTAACTTTTATCCGGACTCTGTTTTTTCATTCAACCCGTTTACCTTTAATGCCGACAAGCTGTCTGCAGCGCCAGGTACAGAAAATGAGAGCAACCAAGGCAGCGCCAGCACATTAAGCAGTGCAATGGCGAGCCGCTCGGGAGGGAGCATGACGTTTGGAGGCATGATTGCACTGCTGGGGGGGCTCTGGTGGCGAAGAAGCCAGGGCAGGGAAAGCTGAACGGGGGGCTCTCGCGAGCTTATTATCAGAGAGGCGCATTAACCACTGCCTCAAAATATTTTGTTTATTATCAACAGTATTGATTGATTATCTTTCCTGAGTCTGATGTCACTCTGCCTGCTTTGTCCCCTGTGGTTAACTATCCGTCAAAATTCTCAATAAGTAACAATGGCGCAATTACAGTCAGAATTATACTTAAGCGACTGTAAATCATGAGGGTAGCAGTTATGAAAGCCCCCATAACTAACAGCCTGTTATTGCTGGCTTTCCTGCTTTTTATGTCAGGGCTGGCTAAGGCACAGACTGATGAGCCGCCTGTCCAGGCGGAGCAATACGAGCCAACAGCCAGAATTATTGGTGGCATATCTGCTGTGCCGGGTGATATCCCCTGGCAGGCGTTTATTAATATTGATTTTTCTGATACCGGCACAGAAGTCTACCTGTGTGGTGGTGTGGTGATTGCACCTCGCATCATACTGACAGCGGCTCACTGCCTTGTGAATGGTGGCCGGATTGCAACACCCTTGCATTTGAAAGTCTGGGCCGGTATTACATCGGTATTCAGCGCGACAAACAGTAATGCCATGCCTGTCAGCGCCATCAATGTGCATCCCAGTTACAACAGCAGTAATTTTAACAATGACATCGCCATTATCCGCCTGAGTCAGGATCTGCCGGAAACCGCAATCCCGATACAGATAGCGTCTGTCTCGGCCCAGAACCGGGCGGATGCGGAATTTGCCAATACTTGGGTGGCAAACAGCAACCGTCCAGCCAATTTGCTGATCTCGGGGTGGGGGAGTGTGACACCCAATCCCGATGCCGCGGGGGCAACACAATTGCAACAGACAGTATTGTCCGGTGTACCCGACCGGGTGTGTGACAACTTATGGGGTAGCTCAGTGCATCCCGGGGTGTACAGTATTTTTGTCTGCGCATCACCCCCGTCGCCCAACCTATCCCGGGACAGCTGTTTTGGTGACTCAGGCGGTCCGCTAGTCTGGCAGGATCCCCAGGCCAGCAGCGATCCGGATTTTGGCCTGCGCCTGCTGGGGCTGGTGAGCTTTGGCGAAGGGTGTGCCGGCAATCTGCCCGGCGTCTACACGCAGGTGTCTACTTATCTTGACTGGATAGCCGCTGTCTCTGGCGGGGATTTCAGCTTCAATCCGGCAGCTGTGTTTAGCGTGAATCCTTTTCTGAAAGATTACAGCAATGCAGGGCTGGAACAGTTCCGCGTGGAGAACAGCGGTAGCGATGACAGCGGGGGAAGCTATTCACTGGCTTGGCTGCTGGGACTCGTCGCTCTGGTTCTCTGGCGTTCGCGCAAGAAAGGCTGAGAACAAATCATTTCATAACATTTCTCCGGGCTTGATATTGCAGTGTGGCGGCCTATACTAGCTGCCTGCTGTAAGTTAGGGCCTAAAAAATGCAAGTTTCAGATTTTCACTTTGACCTTCCCGATGAACTGATTGCACGTTATCCGCAACCGGAGCGTTCATCCAGCCGCCTGCTGCAACTGGACGGTAACAGCGGTGATGTGTGCCATAAATCGTTTAGAGATGTGTTGGATCTGGTGCGTCCCGGTGACCTGCTGGTATTTAACAATACCCGGGTGATCCCGGCGCGCATGTTCGGCCGTAAAGCCAGTGGCGGTAAGCTGGAAGTGCTGGTCGAGCGGCTGCTTGATGATAAAAGTATTCTGGCTCATGTTCGGGCTTCTAAAGCCCCCAAACCGGGTACGCAGCTTTTGTTAGGCGAAAACGATGAGTTTGAAGCCGAAATGGTGGCCCGTCATGATGCCCTGTTTGAAATTCGCTTCAACAGTGCGCTGACGGTATTGGAGATTCTGGAGCAGGTGGGCCACATGCCTTTGCCGCCTTATATCGACCGTCCGGACGAAGAAGCAGACAAAGAGCGTTATCAAACGGTTTATAATGCCAAGCCGGGCGCCGTGGCTGCTCCGACTGCCGGACTGCACTTTGATGAGCAACTGTTGGCGGATATCAAGTCAAAAGGGGCTGAGTTTGCCTTTGTGACTTTGCACGTAGGTGCCGGCACCTTCCAGCCAGTCCGGGTCGATAATATTCATGATCATCATATGCACGCGGAATACGTGGAAGTCCCGCAAGAGGTAGTTGATGCCATTCAGGCCACCCGAGCCCGTGGCGGCCGGGTGATTGCCGTGGGCACCACTTCTGTCCGCTCGCTGGAAAGTGCGGCTCAGGATGCCCTGAAGAACGGCACCGATCTGGTCCCTTTCTTCGGCGATACTGATATTTTCATTTACCCCGGTTACGAGTTCCAGCTGGTGGATGTGCTGATCACCAATTTCCACCTGCCGGAATCCACACTGATCATGCTGGTGAGCGCATTTGCTGGCTATGAAAATACCATGGGTGCTTATCAGCAGGCTGTCGAACAAAGCTACCGCTTCTTCAGCTACGGGGATTCTATGTTTATCACCCGTCGTCAGGGCTGATTGACTGCGCTGGGCAATGTCCGGCTGTGGTGTGTAACTACTGGTGCGGCAGCCTGAATAACTGAACTTTTACTCAATATCGCTGTCTGGTCTTGGGCCGGACAGTTCGCGATCCTGTTTGACCGGGGTTGCAGTGCATCAGGCGAAGGGCCTTTTGCATTTACTTAACGTCAGATTGTTTCTCTGGCTTTTGGAGGCTTTGTGAAATTTGAATTAGATAAAACCCAGGGACGTGCACGTCGCGGCCGTCTGGTGTTTGAACGCGGTACGGTAGAAACGCCGGCATTCATGCCTGTAGGTACTTACGGCACCGTAAAGGGCATGACGCCGGAAGAAGTGAAAGATACAGGTGCACAGATCCTGCTGGGTAATACTTTCCACCTGTGGCTGCGCCCGGGTCAGGAAGTAATGAAACTGCACGGCGATCTGCATGATTTCATGCAGTGGCAAGGCCCTATTCTGACCGATTCAGGCGGTTTCCAGGTGTTCAGCCTGGGTGATATCCGCAAAATTACCGAAGAAGGGGTGCATTTCCGTAACCCGGTCAACGGTGACAAGATCTTCATGGACGCTGAGAAGTCAATGGAAATTCAGTACGATCTGGGCTCAGACGTGGTGATGATTTTCGACGAATGTACGCCTTATCCGGCCACCCATGATGAAGCCAAGAAATCGATGGAAATGTCACTGCGCTGGGCAAAACGCAGCCGTAACCATTTCGATAAAATGGGTAACAAGAATGCGCTGTTCGGCATTGTCCAGGGTGGTGTCTATGAAGATCTGCGTGATGTGTCTGTCAAAGGCCTGACGGAGATCGGCTTTGATGGCTACGCTGTGGGCGGTCTGGCTGTTGGCGAACCGAAAGAAGATATGCACCGTGTGCTGGAGCATACGTGTCCGCAACTACCGGAAGATAAGCCGCGTTACCTGATGGGTGTCGGTAAACCTGAAGATCTGGTTGAAGGTGTGCGCCGCGGTATCGACATGTTCGACTGTGTGATGCCAACCCGTAATGCCCGTAATGGCCACCTGTTTGTGACCGGCGGTGTGATCAAGATCCGTAATGCGAAACATAAAACAGATACAAGTCCACTGGATCCGCACTGTGACTGTTACACTTGTCGCAATTACTCGAAGGCGTATCTGTACCATCTGGATAAATGTAATGAAATTTTGGGTGCACGCCTTAATACAATCCACAACTTACGCTACTATCAGCGTTTGATGGAAAGCATTCGTCAGGCGATTGAAGAAGATCGTTTCGACGCATTCGTAGAAGAGTTCTACGCGCGCCGGGACCGCGAAGTTCCACCATTAAAAAACGTTTAACTATAACGAGGACGTGAATAAATGAGTCTTTTTATTTCTCAGGCACATGCAGCAGCAGAAGGCGCTCCACAGGGTGGCGGCATGCAGCTGTTTATCATGCTGGCTCTGTTTGCTGTAATTTTCTACTTCATGATCTACCGTCCGCAGGCCAAGCGGGTGAAAGAGCACAAAAATCTGATGTCTTCGATGGGCAAAGGTGATGAAGTGCTGACCAATGGCGGCCTGGTGGGTAAGATCACCAAAGTCTCAGCGGAAAATGACTACATTGTGATCGCTCTGAACGACACAACTGAAGTTACCATCAAAAAGGATTTTGTTTCTGCCGTTCTGCCAAAGGGCACAATGAAATCACTGTAATTTATGGCTTTGAAGGATCTTCTCAGTGTTAAACCGGTATCCCTTGTGGAAGAACCTGATGGTGGTGTTTGCACTGCTCATCGGTCTGCTCTATGCACTTCCCAATGTGTTCGGTGAAGATCCAGCAATCCAAATCTCCGGGGCGCGTGGCGCCTCGGTAGAAATGGCCACGCTGGATAAAGTTACCGAGCAGCTTAATCAAGATAAACTCTCCTACAAATCTGTCGCTTTCGAAAACGGGGCTATTCTGGTCCGCTTCAAAGACACTGAGACACAAATCAGTGCCCGCGATTTAATGAATCAATCTCTTGGCGATAACTATGTTGTTGCTTTGAACCTGGCACCTTCTACTCCTGCCTGGCTGGAAAGCCTGGGCGCCACCCCAATGAAACTCGGCCTTGACCTGCGTGGCGGTGTGCACTTCCTGATGGAAGTGGATATGGATGCGGCGATGGACAAACTGCTGGGGCAGCAAGAAGACACTTTCCGTACTGAGCTGCGTGAAGCCCGTATCCGTTACCGTGCCATTTCTGTGAAAGACAACGGTGTGGAAATCCGGCTTCGTAACGATGAGCAAGTACAAGAAGCCAGACGTACATTGTCGGCTTCTCACCCGGACATGCTGTTCGTTGAAGGCAGTGGTTTTGCACTCACCGCCAGTTTTACTGAAGCGCGGATGCAGGAAATTCGTAACTATGCCGTTGCTCAGAACATCACTATTCTGCGTAACCGGGTTAACGAACTGGGTGTAGCAGAGCCACTGGTTCAGCGTCAGGGCGCTAACCGTATTGTTGTTGAACTGCCGGGCGTACAGGATACGGCGCGGGCCAAAGAAATTCTGGGTGCGACCGCCACCCTGGAATTCCGTGAAGTGGACACCAATGTGGATCTGGCTGCCGCCGCTGCAGGACGTGTACCGCCGGGCAGTGAGGTGAAAACCTCCCGTGACGGTAATCCTGTGGTGCTGAAGAAGCGGGTGATCCTCGAAGGTTCACACATTACCGATTCCACATCCAGCAATGACGAGTATGGTCGCCCGCAGGTGAACATCAAGCTGGACAGTGAAGGCGGTAATAAGATGACTGCTTTCTCCCGCAATAACGTGGGTAAGCTGATGGCAACGCTGTTCATTGAATACAAAGACAGCGGCAAGCGTTCCCCTACGGGCAAAGTGATTCTGGAAAAACACGAAGAAGTGATTAACCAGGCAACGATTCAGACTGCGCTGGGTCGTGATTTCCGTATTACCGGTATTGATAGCCAGGCAGAAGCGCACAATCTGGCACTGCTGTTGCGTGCCGGTGCACTGATCGCGCCAATTTCGATTGTAGAAGAGCGCACTATCGGTCCTTCCATGGGGCAACAGAACATCGACATGGGGATCCAGGCCTGTATCTGGGGCATGGTCGCTGTGATGCTTTTCACTTTGTTGTATTACCGCAAGTTCGGTCTGATTGCCAACCTGGCACTGACGATGAACCTGGTATTGATCATTGGTGTGATGTCGATGATTCCGGGCGCCACTATGACGCTGCCTGGTATTGCCGGTATCGTACTGACGGTGGGTATGGCGGTGGATGCCAACGTGCTGATCTTCGAGCGGATTCGTGAAGAACTGCGCGATGGTCGCAGCCCGCAGCAGGCGATTCAGCAAGGTTATGCCAATGCGTTCAGCACTATCGCTGATGCCAATATCACCACGCTGATCACCGCTATCATTTTGTTTGCGGTAGGTACAGGGGCGATTAAAGGCTTCGCGGTGACGCTGTCTATCGGTATTCTGACCTCTATGTTTACGGCTATTGTGGGCACCCGTATGCTGGTGAACCTGCTGTATGGCGGTAAACGCATCGATAAATTGTCGATCTAAGGAGACGCTGACATGTTTCAATTAATGAAAGCGGATAAAGTGATCGACTTTATGCGTTGGTCGAAGCTGGCCTTTGTTTTTTCTGCTGTGATGATCATTGCTTCTATTGGTATTGTTGTCACTAAAGGCATGAACTGGGGGCTGGATTTCACTGGTGGCACCCTGATTGAAGTGGGCTTTGAGCAACCTGCGGATTTGGGCCAGATTCGTGATTCACTGGAAGCGGCGGGTTTTGGCGATGCCATCGTTCAGAACTTCGGTACTGCCCGTGATGTGATGGTGCGTCTCCAGCCGCGTGAAGGCGTGGCAGGTGAAACCCTGGGCAATCAGATCCTGGATGCACTCCGTGAAGGTACGCACCAAAGTGTCGAAATGCGCCGGATTGAGTTTGTCGGCCCGAACGTCGGTGACGAACTGGCGGAAGCGGGCGGTCTGGCTATTCTGGTCTCACTGATCTGTATTTTGCTGTACGTATCTATGCGTTTTGAGTGGCGTCTGGCCGCAGGTGCTGTGTTGTCCCTGACTCACGATGTCATCATTACTATTGGTATTTTTTCACTGCTGCAAATTGAGGTCGACCTGACGATTGTCGCTGCGCTGCTGACCGTTGTCGGTTATTCACTCAATGACACCATAGTGGTGTTTGACCGTATTCGTGAGAATTTCCGCAAAATGCGCAAAGGCGGCCCGGCAGAGGTGATGAATAACTCTGTTACGCAAACCCTGAGCCGTACCCTGATCACGTCAGGTACAACTTTGTTCGTGGTGATCGCCCTGTTTATGAAAGGCGGCACCATGATTCACGGGTTTGCCACAGCACTGTTAATCGGTATTACCGTCGGTACCTATTCTTCTATCTATGTCGCTTCGGCACTGGCGCTGAAACTGGGTATTACCCGTGAGCACCTGATGCCACCTAAAGTGGAAAAAGAAGGCGAAGAATTCGACGCCATGCCGTAATGGCGCTTGGAGCGGGTTAAATTTTCCCTTGACCCTGGTCTGAAGATATAAGAAAGCCCCGGCAATCGGATTGCCGGGGCTTTTTGTATGGCGACTGAAAACCACCGCACAGACAGTGGCACTCATTTCAGTACCGGTTTATTTTTTCAGTGCTTCGCTGCCGTGTTCACGGATTTTCGCCAGCATAGGCTTCACTACGCGCACATTCCCTGCAACTATGTTGCCGGAGGTCAGGTAGTTGGTGTTACCGGTGAAGTCGGTACAGATGGCGCCAGCTTCACGGGCAATCAGTTCGCCAGCTGCCATTTCCCAAGGCTTCTGGCTCAGTTTGAATACACCGTCTACGCGGCCGGCGGCCAGGTAGCACAGATCCAAAGCAGTAGAGCCGGACAAGCGCATGTCATCGCATTCAACAAACATTGCCTGCTGAATTTTGGCGTAGCTTTCAGAGTGTTGTTTGGCAGTGAAAGGCAGGCTGCTTGCCAGAACCGTACCGGCCAGATTACGTGGCTGAGAAGCACGGATACGCTGGCTGTTCAGCTGTGCGCCAGAACCGCGGGTTGCGGTGAACAGTTCGTTACGGGCAGGATCGTAAACAGCAGCGACTTCAGTACGGCCACGCATACGCAGGGCAACTGAAATGGCATAGTGCGGGATACCGCGGGCGAAGTTATTGGTGCCATCCACTGGGTCGATGATCCATTGGCATTCTTTGTCACGGCCTTCTTTGGTGCCGGACTCTGCACCGACGATGCAGTGATCAGGATAAGACTTCAGAATAGTATCGATGATGATAGCTTCTGCTTCGTGATCGATATTGGTGACAACGTCGTTGCCTTTTTTACTTACTTCAATGCCTTGCGGTTTTTCTAAAGACTTAGCGACATGGTCACCGGCTTTACGGACAGCACGGATCGCGATATTTAGCATCGGATGCATAGGATCTTCCCAACGGATGTTAAAGAACTAAAAAGCGGCGGCGAGTATATCAGAGCCTGAGTAAAAAGGAAGTGGTGATTTTTTATCCAGCTCGAGGCCGGAACTTGCTGCCAGGTTTCGCTTACAATGTTTTCCCCACTTTACAGAAGGCTGTGCTAAAATCCCCCGGTTTTGGAATCAGAGTTGGAAAACAGGCCGTCATGTTAGATCAAATCCGCGTGGTGCTGGTGGGCACATCACATTCAGGCAACATAGGCTCAGCGGCACGAGCAATGAAAGTGATGGGGCTGAGCCAGCTGGTTCTGGTCGAACCCGCTTGTGAAATTGATGGCCAGGCGCTTGCGCTGGCTGCCGGTGCGGCAGATATTGTCGAAAACGCCCGTATTGTCAGCACCCTCGATGAGGCCATTGCCGATTGTGGCCTGGTGGTCGGTTCGAGTGCGCGTTCCCGAAGTCTGGAATGGCCGCAGCTCAATCCCCGCGAGTGTGGCATTAAAGCCATTCAGGAAGCACCGGCTCATCCGGTTGCCTTGCTGTTTGGTCGTGAACGTACTGGTTTGACCAACGAAGAGCTGCAAAAGTGCCACTGCCACGTGTATATTCCCGCTAACCCGGAATACAGTTCGCTGAATCTGGCTATGGCGGTTCAGACGATCAGTTATGAAGTGCGTATGGCTTACCTGGATAAGGAAGCTCAAGCCTTCCCTGTTCAGGACAGTGTGCCTGAATACCCGCGTACCATGGAGCTGGAAAAGTTCTTTGACCATTTGTACGACGTCATGGAACAGACACAGTTCATCAGCAGTCGCTCCGGTATGGTGATGGCAAAATTACGGCGCCTGTTTGTGCGCGCCAGACCCGAAGAGCAGGAGCTAAATATCCTGCGCGGTGTGCTGTCATCAGTACAAAAATCCCTCGCCGGACAGAAAAAGTAGTTGTTTAACGTACAGATAATGCCTGACTAAATTAGTCGGGTATATACTTGACCATTTTAGTCGGGTATGCGACACTGCTGCCATAGATTCGAGTAGGTAGCGGTGTGTTATGAGATTGACATCAAAAGGACGGTATGCAGTCACGGCCATGTTGGACGTTGCGCTGCATTCTCAGGAAGGTCCAGTACCTCTGGCAGATATTTCAGAGCGTCAGGGGATTTCACTGTCTTATTTGGAGCAATTGTTTGCTCGCTTGCGTAA
Organism: Photobacterium salinisoli; assembly: GCF_003614885.1. GTDB lineage: Bacteria > Pseudomonadota > Gammaproteobacteria > Enterobacterales > Vibrionaceae > Photobacterium > Photobacterium salinisoli. The sequence continues at coordinate 1,844,567 of NZ_QZMS01000007.1, read as the reverse complement.
AGCCGGCCTGGTGGCCAGCGTGCGTGGTCCGGGCGGTGGTTACCGACTGGGCGAAGAGGCGCATCAAATTGCTGTCGGCACTGTGATTGCGGCCGTCGATGAGTCGGTCGATGCCATGAAGTGCCACGGTAAAGGGGATTGTCAGGGCGGCGTTCGCTGTCTGACTCACACCCTGTGGCACGACCTCAGCGCGCGCATCAGTGACTTTCTGAACAATATTACGCTCGGTGAACTGATGCAGGACAATGATGTACTGACGGTGTCAGACCGCCAGGACCAGCGCCTTCAGAAGTCGTCTTTTGGACATAAGAATACACACGACAGCGCCACTATAGGTGTCGATGTTCGCTCCTAGCGCCCAGCGGCCCGTGTTTTTGGAGATGAAGATGAAATTGCCAATATACTTAGATTATTCCGCTACTTGCCCTGTAGATCCACGCGTTGCCGAGAAAATGGTGCAATGCATGACAATGGACGGTAACTTCGGTAACCCGGCCTCCCGTTCCCACCGTTTTGGCTGGCAGGCTGAAGAAGCCGTTGATAATGCCCGTGAGCAAGTGGCAGACCTGCTGAATGCCGACCCACGTGAGATCGTGTTTACCTCAGGTGCAACAGAATCTGATAACTTGGCGATCAAAGGTATTGCGCACTTCTACGGCAAAAAAGGTAAGCACATCATTACCTGTAAAACAGAACATAAAGCGGTTCTGGATCCTTGCCGTCAGCTGGAGCGTGAAGGCTACGAGGTTACTTACCTGGAGCCTGAGTCAAACGGTTTGATCGATTTGGCTAAGCTGCGTGACGCCATCCGCGAAGACACCATTCTTGTTTCCATTATGCATGTGAACAATGAAATCGGTGTGATTCAGGACATTACCGCAATTGGTGAAATCTGCCGCGAACGTGGCGTGTTTTTCCATGTTGATGCCGCTCAGTCTGCCGGTAAACTGCCGATTGACGTACAGGAAATGAAAGTTGATCTGATTTCCCTGTCTGCGCACAAAGTTTACGGCCCTAAAGGTATCGGTGCACTGTATGTGCGTCGTAAACCACGTATCCGTCTCGAAGCACAAATGCACGGTGGCGGTCATGAGCGTGGTATGCGTTCCGGTACACTGGCCACTCATCAAATCGTCGGTATGGGTGAAGCCTTCCGTATCGCGAAAGAAGAAATGGATCTGGACCGTCAGCATGCTCTGGCTCTGCGTAACCGCTTGCTGGACGGCGTAAAAGACATTGAAGCGATGACAGTTAACGGTGATCTGGAGCAGCGTGTTCCTAACAACCTGAACATCAGCTTTGCGTTTGTTGAAGGTGAGTCACTGCTGATGGCACTGAAAGACCTGGCGGTCTCTTCCGGCTCTGCCTGTACATCGGCCAGTCTGGAGCCTTCGTACGTACTGCGTGCTCTGGGCCTGAATGATGAATTGGCTCACAGTTCAATCCGCTTCTCTTTTGGTCGATTCACAACAGAAGAAGAAGTAGACTACGCAATTTCGCAAATCCGTACCGCAGTAGATAAACTGCGTGAGATGTCACCGCTTTGGGATATGTACAAAGAGGGAATCGACCTGAACACAGTTGAGTGGGCACACCACTAAGTTGCGGTCTTCACGAATTCGAGGAAATTACCATGGCATATAGTGACAAAGTAATTGATCATTACGAGAACCCGCGGAACGTGGGCTCATTTGATAAAGATGATAAAAATATCGGTAGCGGTATGGTTGGTGCGCCGGCATGTGGCGACGTAATGAAACTGCAAATCAAAGTGTCTGATGAAGGCATTATTGAAGATGCACGTTTTAAAACCTACGGCTGCGGTTCTGCTATCGCATCCAGCTCACTCATCACTGAGTGGGTGAAAGGTAAAACCTTAGACGAAGCAGCATCGATCAAAAACTCAGCGATTGCAGAAGAACTTGAGTTGCCACCGGTGAAGGTGCACTGCTCAATTCTGGCTGAAGACGCCATTAAAGCCGCTGTTAGCGATTACAAAAAGAAACATCAAAGCAATTAATGAAATAAGGGTTGTTGTTCATGGCCATTACCATCACTGAAACTGCAGCGAGCCGTGTTGCGGCTTTCCTGGAAAATCGGGGCAAAGGTCTAGGCCTGCGCTTGGGTGTCCGAACATCAGGATGCTCTGGTATGGCCTATGTCCTTGAGTTCGTTGATGATCTCAATGAGGGCGATGAGGTCTTTGAGCAATTCGGCGTCAAAGTGATCGTCGATGCCAAAAGCCTGGTTTACCTGGAAGGGACAGAGCTGGATTTCGTCAAAGAAGGACTGAATGAAGGTTTCCAATTTAACAACCCTAACGTGTCTAGCGAATGTGGTTGTGGTGAAAGCTTCAACGTTTAATACTCGCTGACGGCGAGACATTGCCTGGGCGCGAGCATTCTGCTTCGCGCCTCTTGCTTGTAAACCGATATCAGACGCCATATGAATCATTTCGAACTATTTGGCCTGCCTTTCCAGTTTGAACTGGACGGTAGCCTTCTTGCCACACGTTTCCGCGACCTGCAGCGACGTTTTCATCCCGATAACTTTGCTACAGCTTCTGAGCGCGATCGACTGATGGCTGTTCAAAAAGCTGCTCACATCAATGACGCATTCCAGACTCTGAAAAATCCGTTGACTCGTGCTGAGTATATGCTGGCGGAAAACGGCGTTGATATTCGCGCCGAGCAGCAGACGTTGCAGGATCCTGAATTTCTGATGCAACAAATGGAACTGCGTGAAGCCCTGGAAGAGATCCCTTCCGCTGAGGACCCTGAGTCAGCACTGTTTGATTTTGATCAGCAGGCGGTTAGTTTGCACAAAGCACAACTCAGCGAGTTAAAACAGTTGCTGGAAGCCGGCGAGTGGGAACCAGCAGCAGACGCAGTACGTAAACTCAAATTCATCGAAAAGCTGCGAGTCGAGGTCGAACGTCTGGAAGAGACGTTGTTCGACTGATTTTATTTACTTACCAGCTTAAAGCCCACAGGAAGGACAATGGCACTGTTACAGATTGCTGAACCAGGTCAAAGCGCTGCACCGCACGAACACAAACTGGCGGTGGGCATTGACTTGGGAACCACCAACTCTCTCGTTGCTGCTGTGCGTAGTGGCGTGGCCGAGACCCTGCCCGACGAGCAAGGCAAGTCAATTCTACCTTCAGTTGTTCATTACAATGAGCAAAGCATTCTCGTTGGCGACGAAGCCAAAAAACTGGCTCAGCAGGATCCTGCGAATACTATTATTTCCGTTAAACGCATGATGGGACGCTCGCTGACCGATATTGAGCAGCGTTACCCGAATTTGCCTTATCAGTTTGAAGCATCCGAGTCAGGCTTACCGCAATTGCTGACTCGTCGCGGTAAGGTCAATCCGGTTCAGGTGTCTGCGGATATTCTGAAAACCCTGACTGAGCGTGCGAAAGCGACCTTGGGCGGTGAGCTGGAAGGTGTGGTGATCACGGTTCCTGCCTACTTTGACGACGCCCAGCGTGCCGGTACCAAAGACGCAGCGTCATTGGCCAATCTCAAAGTATTGCGTTTACTGAACGAACCCACCGCAGCTGCCATTGCCTACGGTCTGGATTCTGGTCAGGAAGGTGTGATTGCTGTTTATGACCTTGGCGGCGGCACGTTCGATATCTCGATTTTACGTTTGTCTAAAGGTGTATTCGAAGTACTGGCAACCGGTGGTGATACGGCACTGGGTGGTGATGACTTCGATCATCTGCTGGCAGACTGGATTCTGGCACAAAGTGGCCACAGCGACATTCTGACGGCGTCTGAGCGACGTACACTGCAGGATGTTGCCACAGACGCCAAAGTGGCGCTGACTGACAGCGACAGCGCGGAGATTGACGTGCTGGGCTGGCAGGGACACATCACCCGGGCTCAGTTTGAAGCCCTGATTCAGCCGCTGGTGAAAAAGACACTGATGTCTTGTCGCCGTGCGGTGAAAGATGCGGGTATCGAACTCGATGAAGTGATTGAAACTGTGATGGTCGGCGGTTCAACGCGTGTACCTCTGGTGCGTGAGATGGTTGGGGGATTCTTTGGTAAAACCCCGCTGACATCGATTGACCCTGATAAAGTGGTTGCTATCGGTGCCGCCATTCAGGCCGATATTCTGGCCGGTAATAAACCTGATTCTGAAATGCTGCTGCTGGATGTGATTCCCTTGTCTCTGGGCATTGAAACCATGGGCGGCATGATCGAAAAGATCATTCCCCGTAACACCACTATTCCGGTTGCCCGGGCGCAGGAGTTCACCACCTTTAAGGATGGTCAGACGGCCATGTCTGTGCACGTAGTGCAGGGTGAGCGTGAAATGGTTGCAGACTGCCGTTCACTGGCCCGCTTTACCCTGAGGGGGATCCCCGCCATGGCCGCGGGCGCGGCACATGTGCGCGTTACCTACCAGGTCGATGCAGACGGGTTGCTGTCGGTCACCGCAATGGAAAAAAGTTCTGGTGTGCAATCGTCTATTCAGGTGAAGCCGTCTTACGGGTTGACCGACGATGAGATCGCCAACATGATTCGCGATTCGATGACACACGCTCGTGAAGACAAAGATGCCCGTGCACTGGCTGAGCAGCGTGTAGAAGCGGATCGGGTGCTTGAAGGCCTGATTGCGGCGCTGGCGGCAGATGGCGAGACTTTGCTGTCAAAACAAGAGCGTGAAGAGCTGGAAACCGCCATGATGGAGCTGGTTCAATTGCGTCAGGGTGAGGACCCGCGTGCGATTGAAGCCGGTATTAAGAAAACTGATAAAGCAAGCCAGGAATTTGCCGCACGCCGGATGGATAAATCCATTCGGGAGGCACTGGCCGGTCAATCGATTGATGAGGTTTAGGCATGCCTAAAATTGTTGTATTACCCCACGAAGAACTTTGCCCAGAGGGCGCAGTGCTGGAAGCATCTAGTGGCGAAACTGTGCTGGATGTGGCACTGCGAAACGGCATTGGTATTGAGCATGCCTGTGAAAAGTCCTGTGCCTGCACAACCTGTCACGTCATTATCCGTGAAGGGTTTGATTCGCTGAACGAAAGTGAAGAACTGGAAGATGACATGCTGGATAAGGCATGGGGTCTGGAACCTGAGTCTCGTCTTGGCTGTCAGGCCAGAGTGGCAGATGAAGACCTGGTGGTAGAGATTCCCCGCTACACTATCAATCTGGCCAGCGAAAACCATTAATCAGCAAGCCCGTTACCCTTTGGTGGCGGGCTTGCTACACTCTTAATACTTTCTGTTTGCAACGGGGGCAGGTGAATCATGGGACTGAAGTGGATTGATTCCAGAGACATTGCCATCGCCTTGCTGGAAGAGCATCCGGACGTTGACCCGCAAGGCATTCATTTTGTCGAGTTACGGGATTGGATTCTGGCGCTGGACGAGTTTGATGATGACCCAAACCACTGCGGGGAAAAAGTATTGGAAGCGGTGCAATTGTGCTGGATGGAAGAGAAGGACTGAGTCGAGCTTCGTTAATAGTCGATCATTCTCTTAATCTTGCAGCAAATGCCTTGTTTATTTGCTTATTTGACGGCAAGGTAAACCAATCGCTTTGATATGTGAGTGACAGCCAACAAATTGCCTGCACTGACAAGACTAAATGGCGGACCAAAAGGTCCGCTTTGTTGTATTTTCGCATTGCTTAACTTGAAATTACGCATTCATGCACCATAAACACAGTAAATTCAGTGTGACTGGATGCGAACTACGGCCGATCAGGCACAGAGAGCCGAAGGACAGAATCCGGCTTTCTGGAAGTCATAAGCATGCCGCCTGTACGAGCTGTGAGTGCTTGTTGGGCATATACTCAAGGAGTTTTACATGTCTTCTACTATGTCAGTATTTCTGACTCAGGACGCTGCTGCTGAGCAGTGGGGTGAAAATGCACTGGTTTCTTATACCGCCAACGGTGTGCAGATTCATGTGACTAATGACGATGTGCTGAATCTGATTCAGCGCGCTGGCCGGACTCTGGACGGTCAGGGTATTAAGCAAGTCACTCTGAGCGGTGAAGAGTGGGATCTGGAAACTATCTGGTCTTTCATTCAGGGGCACCGCAATGCCAAGCCAGGCAACAGTGTCAGCTGGCCTGAGCTGGATGACGAAGATGAAGCAGAATTACAGGCGCGTCTGACTGCCACCAACTGGGTTCGCGATATTATCAACCAGAGTGCCGAAGTGGTAAATCCTTCGCATCTGGCAAACCGTGCCGGTGAGTTCATTAAATCCCTGGCCCCTGATCATGTCAGTTACAAAGTGATCAAAGGCAACGATCTTCTGGATGAAGGCTGGATCGGCATTCATACCGTTGGTCGTGGTTCTGAACGCTCTCCTGCTATGCTCATTTTAGATTACAACCCAAGCGGTGACGCTGAAGCACCTGTTGCGGCGTGCCTGGTCGGTAAAGGCATTACCTTCGATTCCGGCGGCTACAGCATGAAGCCTTCTGAGGGGATGGCAGCGATGAAAGCCGACATGGGCGGCTCGGCAATGGCCACCGGCGGTCTGGCGTTGGCCATTGCCCGCGGTGTACAAAAGCGCATTAAGCTGATCTTGTGCTGTGCGGAAAACATGGTATCGGGCCGTGCCTTTAAACTGGGTGATATCATCACGTATAAAAATGGCAAGACGGTTGAAATCCTCAACACAGACGCAGAAGGCCGCCTGGTGCTGGCGGATGGTTTGATTTATGCCAGTGCTCAAAAGCCGGGTCTGATCATTGACTGTGCGACCCTGACAGGTGCAGCGAAGAATGCCCTGGGTAATGACTACCATGCCTTGTTCAGTTTTGACCACAGCATGGCACAGAAAGCGCTGATTGCCGCCAGTGAAGAACACGAAGGTTTGTGGCCTCTGCCTCTGGGCGAGCATCACCGTCGTATGATGCCATCCAGCTTTGCCGATCTGGCTAACATTTCCACCGGCGATTTCATGCCGGGTGCCAGCACTGCGGCGGCTTTCCTGTCTTACTTTGTCGAAGACTATAAGCACGGCTGGCTGCACTTAGATTGCAGCGGTACCTACCGTAAATCGGCCAGCGATAAGTGGGGCGTGGGCGCCACGGGCATGGGTGTACGCACACTGGCGAACATTCTGGCTCAGGATTAATTCCTTTTTCCGGTCTATTTTTACGCACAACAGTTCGCGCTGTTGTGCGTTTTCAACTTAGGGAACACAGATATGCTTACCGTATTACTTTCCGCCGAATCGAGTCAGGGTGCCTGGGGCGATAAAGCGCTGGTCTCCTACCAGCAGGACAGCGTCGTTATTCACTATCAGGATGATTTTGTCCTGCGCCGTATTCAGCAGGCAGCTCGTCAGCTTTCTTCTCAGGGAGCCACTCAGGCCTGCCTGAGCGGCGAGGGCTGGAGTTACGAGCGCCAGTGGGCGTTTTATTGTGGTTTTGCCGCAACACGCAAATTGGTGGAGGTGCAATGGGCCTCCATGGACGAAGACGAGCTGGAACTGCTGAACGCGCGTCGTCGCAGTGCCGACTGGGTACGTCAGGTTGTGAACGCGACGCCGGAAGATATGTATCCGGAAAAACTGGCGCAGGATGCGGTCAGTTTCCTGAAGAGTGTAGCCGGCGATAAAATCAGCCATGAGGTGCTGGTTGGTGATGAGCTACTGGCCGAAGGCTGGATTGGCACCCACAGTGTTGGTCGTGCAAGCAGCCGTCCGCCTGTGATGTTGACGCTGGACTTTAACCCTACCGGAGATGCAGACGCACCTGTGCATGCCTGCCTGGTTGGTAAAGGGATTACGTTCGACTCCGGCGGTTACAGCATCAAGTCCAGTGCCGGCATGGTGGCGATGAAGTGCGACATGGGCGGGGCGGCCACAGTGACGGCTGCGCTGGCTTATGCCATTGAACAAGGCCTGAAAAAGCGCGTGAAACTGATCTTGTGCTGTGCGGAAAATATGGTCGCCGGTAATGCTTACAAGCTGGGCGATATTCTGACCTACAAGAATGGTTTGACGGTGGAAGTGGTCAATACCGATGCGGAAGGGCGTTTGGTGCTGGCTGACGGCTTGATCAAGGCTGGTGAAATGAAGGCGCCGCTGATCATTGATGCCGCGACGCTGACCGGTGCCGCCATGATGGCAGTGGGCCAGGATTATAACGCTATCTTCTCCATGCAGCCTGAGCTGCTGCGCAAAGCGCAGCAATTGTCTGAACTGGTTAATGAGCCTGCATGGCCGTTGCCACTGCAAAAATGGCATCAGAATAATTGTCCGTCTGATTACGCTGACACCGCCAACAGTCGCGCTGTGAAAGGTGGTGGCATGGGCGGTGCATCGAATGCTGCCGCCTTCTTGTCCCGCTTTGTCAGCGATGACAGCCGCTGGGTTCACTTTGATCTGGCTTCCTGCTTCCGTGACGGTGCAGATGCGCGCTGGGCGGCGGGTGCGACGGGGCTTGGGGTGGCAAATATTGCCGCGTTGCTGTTACAGTAAGCGCTATGGGACAGGGAAAACCTGCCTGGCAGAAGTGAACTGAGTATAAGGAATATAATAATGACAATTGAACGTACCTTCTCAATTGTAAAACCTGATGCAGTAGGCCGTAATCAGATCGGTGCTATTTATCATCGTTTGGAAAGCGCTGGTCTGACGATTGTTGCCGCGAAAATGCTGCGTTTAACCGAGCAGCAGGCGCAGGGGTTTTACGCTGAGCACGAAGGCAAACCATTTTACGCACCACTGATTGAATTTATGACTTCAGGCCCTGTGATGGTACAGGTACTGGAAGGCGACAATGCGATTACACGCTACCGTGAGCTGATGGGTAAAACCAATCCGGAAGAAGCCGCGTGCGGCACACTGCGTGCCGATTACGCAGAAAGCACGCGCCTGAACGCGGTACACGGCTCCGACAGTCCTGAATCTGCAGCCCGCGAAATTGCGTATTTCTTTTCCGAGGATGAAATTTGTCCTCGCGACTAATTTATTTTCTGGAAGCTGGGTACAACGGGAAGCGTATGCTTCCCGTTTTTATATCTCAAGGTTTAATGGAGGTGCGGGCTGGCATCAGCTAAGCTGTAATCAGTTGCTTAGCTGACAACCGCCTGCAAAAGTGGAAACACGCCGCTAAAGTCTGTACAATTTCGCGCCTTGAATCTTCCCGCTATTTGGGGCCACCCTGGGTCAGCGTTCTCTGGCGTGCCGGGTGCAGGATCTGTCATTTTTTAGTGAGGCGACAACCGATGACGAATGCCAAAATCAATCTGCTGGATTTCGATCGCGAAGGACTGCGGCAGTATTTTGCCGAAGAGCTGGGCGAAAAAGCCTTCCGCGCGGATCAGATCATGAAGTGGATGTATCATTTCGGTTGCGATGACTTTGATCAAATGACCAACATCAATAAGAAGCTGCGCGAGAAGCTGAACGCTGTGGCAGAGATTCGTGCCCCTTACGTATCTGAAGCGCAGTACTCAGCAGACGGCACTATCAAGTGGGCCATGCGTGTCGGTGATCAGGATGTCGAAACGGTTTACATCCCCGATGATGACCGTGCCACCCTGTGCGTGTCTTCCCAGGTAGGCTGTGCGCTGGACTGTAAATTCTGCTCTACTGCGCAGCAAGGGTTTAACCGTAACCTGAAGGTATCCGAAATTATCGGTCAGGTATGGCGCGCGGCCAAAGAGATCGGTGTTGAGAAAGAAACGGGCCGCCGTCCTATCACTAACGTGGTGATGATGGGCATGGGTGAGCCATTGCTGAACATGAAAAACCTGATCCCGTCACTGAAAATCATGCTCGACGATCTGGGCTTTGGTCTGTCGAAGCGCCGTGTCACTGTGTCGACTTCCGGTGTGGTATCCGGCCTTGAGCAGATGATAGGTAAGATCGATGTGGCTCTGGCGATTTCTCTGCACGCTGGTAATGACCAGTTGCGTTCTGAAATCATGCCGATTAACGACAGGTACAATATTGAGACTTTCCTGGATGTGGTTCGTCGCTATATTGCCTCGTCCAATGCCAACCGTGGCAAAGTCACCGTGGAATACATACTGCTGGATCATGTGAACGACGGGATGGAGCACGCGCGGGAGCTGGCGCACACGCTGAAAGATACCCCGGCGAAAATTAACCTGATCCCCTTCAATCCCTATCCGGGGTCGCCTTACCGCAAGCCAAGTAATTCACGGATTGATCGCTTCATGAAAACACTGATGGAGTACGACTTCACTGTGACAGTGCGTAAAACGCGTGGCGATGATATCGACGCCGCTTGCGGACAATTGGTTGGCGATGTGATAGACCGCACAAAACGTACTTTGGCCAAACAAGCTAAAGGGGAACCAATCCCAGTAAAAGCAGTCTGATAACAATCACATAAAGCTCGAAATGGATGTGAGCAAGGAGTTGTTATGGTACGCTGGACCCTGTATCCGATCACAAGCGGCTTTATTGCCGCTTGTTTGCTAGTGGGCTGTGTAACCATTGACCCGACGGCGAAGGAACGCGGTGTGGACCCCATTGCCGTGGCAGATGCCAGAGTGACGCTTGGACTCAGTTACCTGGAGCAAGGTCAGAGGCAGAAAGCACAGCAAAATTTACAGAAAGCCTTAGACGTTGCGCCGGATCACCCCAGAGCACAACTTGCCATGGCACACTATTACCAGCAAGTGGGTGAAAATCGTTCAGCTGAAGCGCTCTATGTCCGAGCATTGCAATATTCCCCCAAAAATGGCGATGTGCTTAATAACTATGGTGTATTCTTGTGTAATGAAGCACGGTTCGATGAAGCAGATAACGCCTTTATGCGTGCTGTTTTACAGCCGGATTATTTTCAGGCTTCAGCGACGTATGAAAATGCGGCTTTGTGCAGCATAAAACATGGTGATGCGACACAAGCTGCAGATTATTTCAGAAAAGCATTGGATCATGAGCCTTACCGTCCGCTGTCTATGTTGCAGCTGGCAAGACTGGAGTTGACGGGTAGTGATTACCAGCTGGCTGATGCCAGACTGGAGGCATTCAGTCAACGATATGGAGAGACTGCTGATAGTCTTGTTCTTAAAATTCAGTCGTCACGCCAGAGCGGTCGCCTTGATCGTGTGGAAAAATATGCCGAATTGTTGCGACAACAATTTCCTGATTCTCAGCAATATCAGAATTATCTAGCCAATGAATACTGAACAGAATGAAGAACGAGTAACGGAAGACGTCATTCGTCCCGGAGATATGCTACGCCAGGCGCGTGAGCAGCTTGGCTATTCTCAGAAGGATGTAGCGAGCCGGCTGCGCTTGCGGATGTCTGTAATCGATGACATTGAAAACAACCGCTTTGATGAAGCTCATATGGCCACCTTTACCCGTGGGTATGTCCGCTCGTATGCCAAATTTGTCGGTCTTGATGTCAACGAAGTACTGAGCAAACTTGAAAGTATTGGTCAGGGGCAGCCGCAAGCCCAGACCATGCAAAGTTTTTCACGTAAAACCAAGCGTGAGAAACACGACAACCGTGTCATGGGGATGACCTGGCTTCTCGGAGCTGTGATTGTCGGAATGACGGCGGCCTGGTGGTGGCAGACAGAGCAAAAAACGGAAACCCCGGTTATTTCAGAGCAAGTATCGCCAGCGAATCCGCCATTGGACGAATCACTGGCTGGCACAGTCGATGAAATGGCGGATTCGCTGAACAAAGACGACGTCAGCGCGATTGCGGAAGGGGCCGCGCAGGAGATGCCTGCTGATGATCAGTACAGCGATGCTGCAGCCGGTGATGATTTGCCGCTTAACACCTTTGACGAAGCTGCGAACAATACCGTCAGCGAGGATAGCCCTGCGGGCAGTGTGATTGATGATGATGGCAATGTGCTGTTTGATGAAGCCAATGACTCACTGTTTAGTGGCGCAGCCCCGGCTGCGGAAGAAGCGCCGGCACCTGATCTGAAGCTTACTTTCAACGGCGATTGCTGGATTGATATCCGTGATGCCAATGGCAAACAACTTGATACAGGTATCAAGTCCAGCGGCGATGTTGTCTCTATTGATGGACAGGCTCCGTTTAAGATAGTGCTCGGTGCGCCGAGTGTTGTTACAATGAGCTTCAAAGGTGAACCAGTGGATCTGAGCGGCTACCCGGCTGGCAGAGTCGCCAGGTTGAAGCTGCCGTTGTAAACAGAGAATGAAAGATGCATAACGAGTCTCCGATTAAACGTCGTCCTTCCACCCGAATTTATGTGGGTAAGGTGCCAATTGGTGATGGTGCACCGATCGCGGTGCAGTCAATGACCAACACCCGTACCACAGATGTGGCAGCGACAGTCGCACAAATCCGCGCACTGGAAAAAGTCGGTGCCGATATAGTCCGCGTTTCCGTACCTACCATGGATGCGGCTGAAGCTTTTAAAGCGATTAAGCAACAGGTGAATCTGCCTTTGGTGGCTGATATTCATTTTGATTACCGAATTGCGTTGAAAGTGGCGGAGTATGGTGTGGACTGTCTGCGCATCAACCCGGGTAATATCGGCCGTGAAGACCGTATCCGCGCTGTGGTGGATTGTGCCCGCGACAACAATATCCCGATCCGTATCGGTGTAAACGGCGGCTCGCTGGAAAAAGATATCCAGCAGAAATACGGTGAACCGACGCCTGATGCGTTGGTTGAATCGGCGATGCGTCATGTTGAGATCCTGGACAGGCTTAACTTTGATCAATTCAAAGTCAGCGTTAAAGCCTCCGACGTCTTTCTGGCTGTGGAGTCCTACCGCAGGCTGGCTAAGCAAATCAAACAACCTTTGCATTTGGGTATCACTGAAGCCGGTGGCGCTCGTGCTGGTGCAGTCAAATCTGCTGTTGGCCTGGGCATGCTGCTGGCTGAAGGCATTGGCGATACGCTGCGCATCTCTTTAGCGGCTGACCCTATCGAAGAAATTAAAGTCGGCTTTGATATCCTGAAATCTCTGCGCATTCGTTCCCGCGGCATTAATTTTATTGCCTGCCCAACCTGTTCACGTCAGGAATTTGATGTGATTGGCACAGTTAATGAGCTGGAACAACGGCTGGAAGATATCACTATCCCAATGGACGTTTCTGTCATTGGTTGTGTGGTTAACGGGCCGGGCGAAGCAGAAGTGTCCCATATGGGCATTGCCGGCGGTAACCGTAAGAGCGCCTTCTATGAAGACGGTGTGCGCCAGAAAGAGCGTTTTGATAATGACAATGTGATTGATCAGCTGGAAACCAAGATTCGGGCCAAAGCGTCCATGATGGATCAGCGCAATCGGATTGACATCATCGAAAAGTAAGCCTTTTCTGTCTGACTTACCTCGGAATCCTTCGGGGTAAGGTTCACAACGTCCTGCATAACTTATATATTCAGTTCTATTCATTCGAACTTAATCCCCATCGGTTAATTGAGAATCAACGTGGCGAAACAAATTCAAGCAATTCGAGGCATGAACGACTGCCTCCCAACTCAGTCTCCACTTTGGCAGAAAGTGGAAAATACCGCGAAACAAGTGGTCAGTGCTTACGGCTACAGTGAAGTCCGTATGCCGATTGTCGAAATGACGCATTTGTTTAAGCGTGCCATCGGTGAAGTGACCGATGTGGTCGAAAAGGAAATGTATACCTTTGAAGATCGCAACGGTGACAGCCTGACACTGCGCCCTGAAGGGACTGCAGGTTGTGTGCGTGCCGGTATCGAAAATGGCCTGCTGTACAATCAGGAACAGCGTTTGTGGTATATGGGCCCTATGTTTCGCCATGAGCGTCCGCAGAAAGGCCGCTATCGTCAGTTTCACCAGTTTGGCGTGGAAGTGTTTGGCATTGAAGGGCCGGATGTTGATGCGGAGCTGATCATGATGACGGCACGCTTGTGGCGTGAACTGGGTATTGATAAGCATGTTCGCCTGGAGCTGAACTCTATCGGTTCTTCTGAAGCCCGCGCTGCGTATCGCGACGCCTTGATAGCTTTCCTCGAGCAGCATCTTGATGTACTCGATGAAGACAGCAAGCGCCGTATGTATACCAATCCTCTGCGTGTGCTGGATACCAAAAATAAAGACATTCAAGCGATATTGACCGATGCGCCGAAGTTGTCTGACTACCTGGATGATGATTCCGAGGCGCATTTTTCTGGTTTGTGTGAACTATTAGACGCTGCTGGTATCGAATACCAGGTAAATGAACGCCTTGTGCGTGGTTTGGATTATTATAACCGCACTGTTTTTGAGTGGATCACCGACAGTTTGGGTGCCCAGGGCACTGTCTGTGGTGGTGGCCGCTATGACGGTATGGTTGAACAGCTGGGCGGTAAAGCAACGCAGGGTGTGGGCTTTGCTATGGGCCTTGAGCGCCTGGTGCTGATGCTGGAAACACTGGAGCTGACCGATGTTCGCCGCAGTGTGGATGTCTACGTAGTGACTGCCGGTGAAGGTACACTGATGGCAGGCATGAAGCTGGCTGAAACTTTGCGTGAAGCCGTGCCGGGACTGAGAGTGATGAATCACTTTGGTGGCGGCAACTTCAAGAAACAGTTTAAGCGCGCTGATAATGTTGGTGCGATTGTTGCCCTGGTTCTGGGGGAGAACGAAATTGCAGAAGGGACTGTAGTCGTTAAGGATCTCCGTGGTGGTGAGCAGCAAACATTGGCTCAGGCAGAGGTTGCCGCTAAGCTGGCAGAATTGATTTAAGAGAGGACAGGACGTGGACGTCAATACCACAGAAGAGCAACAGATTGAATCCATCAAGGCATGGATGAAAGAGAATGGTAAAGCCATTGTGCTTGGTGCCGTACTTGGCCTGGGCGGCCTGTATGGCTGGCGTTATTATCAGGGAGAGGTGCAGTCTGCTAAGGAACAGGCTTCCGAAGCTTATACTCAGACTGTACAGGCTCTGGACAGTGGCAGCGACGATGCTATCAGTCAGGCTCAGACTTTTATCAACGACAACCCAAGCAGTCAGTATGCAGTTCTGGCTGCTTTGCAACTGGCCAAAGTGCAGGTCGAGAAAGGTGAGCTGGACGCTGCTGCAGAGCAATTAAACTGGGCTATCAGTCATACAGAGGATGTCGCTCTGTTGCCTGTGGCTCATACCCGTCTGGCGCGTATTCTGGCGGCTCAGCAGTCTTACGACAATGCATTGGCAGAACTGGATAAAGTGAAAGCGGAAAGCTGGCAGGGTAAAGTGGCTGAACTGCGCGGTGATATTTTGCTGCAGAAAGGGGATAAATCAGCGGCTCGTGATGCTTATATCAGCGCACAGCAGCTGGGTGCGTCTCCGGCACTGCAAATTAAACTTGACGATCTGGCCCAGTAAAGGCGACAGAGTATGCGAAAGCTATTGAAGCAAGCTGTAGCGCTCGCTGTCGCTATTGGTGTATTGAGCGGCTGTGCCAGTGAAGAAGAAGCGGTGCAAATGGCGCCTCTTCCTGCGGTTGAAAACCAGTTCACTCCTGTTCAGGACTGGACACGTAATATTGATGAAGGCGTCCAGCATTTTTACTCGCGTCTGTCTCCGGTAACCGGGTACGGAAAATTGTTTGTTGCCAGCCGTGAAGGAAAGGTTGAAGCCTTGGATCCGGCAACAGGTAAGAGCGTGTGGGAGCACGAGATCGCCGGTGGCGGCAATGCTAAGTTGTCTGGTGGCCTGACTGTGGCTTACAACAAAGTCTTTATCGGCAGTGAGAATGCTGAAGTCATTGCGCTGGATGCAGAAACCGGTGAAGAAGCCTGGCGTGTTGACATTGATGGCGAAGTGCTGGCTAAACCTCTGGCGGATGAAGGCCTGCTGCTGGTGAACACCAGCCGCGGTATCCTGCAGGCTTTAGATGCCGAAACCGGAGCGTCTAAGTGGCAAATCAGCAGTGAAGTGCCATCCTTGACGCTACGTGGTGACAGCTCTCCTGTGTCTATTTCTGGCGGGGTATTCTGGGGACAGGCCAACGGCCGGCTGGCGGGGGCTTTCATCCGCAATGGCCAGCTATTGTGGCAACAGCCTATCGGTCAGCCACAGGGCGCGACAGAAATTGACCGTCTGGTCGATGTTGATGCTGCCCCTGTGATTGAGGGTGATCGCCTGTATGCGGCCGGTTACAACGGCAATCTGGTATCGATCGATCTGCGTAGTGGCCAGCAAGTGTGGAAACGCAACTACTCTTCAGCCACTGACTTTGTGATCGACAGTGGTTTGCTGTTTCTGGTAACGGCAGAGGATCACCTGGTGGCTGTAGATATTCGCAGTGGCACAGAGCTGTGGCAAAATACAGAGCTTGCTTACCGTATCCTCAGTGCACCGTCTGTGATCAATGGGAAGTTAGTGCTGGGTGACAGTCTGGGCTATCTGCACTGGCTGGATACCCGCACCGGTGAATTTCTCGCCCAGCAGCAAACTGATGGTAGCGGCATTGCTATCCCGCCGTTAGCGCTGTCAGATGGCTACCTGGTGGTGACCCGAGAAGGCAAATTGAGCAAAATGCATTTGCCTTAGTCACAGGCATATTCTGTGATAAGATTAACGCTTCGGCTCCTGTTTGTATTCACATCAGGGGCCGTTGTTATTCTACCCTTGACGTAGTGATTGTCGTTTGAGACAGACATTACTGTCATTAAGATGATGAAAAAGATAGAGGTAAACTCATTATGATTCCTGTAGTTGCCCTTGTCGGGCGCCCGAATGTGGGTAAATCGACGTTGTTTAACCGTCTTACCCGCACCCGGGATGCGCTGGTCGCTGACTTTCCTGGCCTAACCAGGGATCGTAAGTACGGTCGAGCAGAGCTCGAAGAGAACGAATTCATTGTCATCGACACCGGCGGTATTGATGGTTCCGAGGAAGGTGTAGAGACCAAAATGGCGGAGCAATCGCTGACCGCTATCGAGGAAGCAGACGTTGTGCTGTTTCTGGTTGATGGTCGTGCTGGCCTTACCGCTTCGGATGAAGCCATTGCCAAGCACCTTCGCAGCCGTCAGAAACCGACATTTTTAGTTGTGAACAAAATTGACGGTATCGATGCCGACAGCGCCTGTGCAGATTTCTGGAAGCTGGGCGTGGATGATATGTACCAGATCGCCGCCGCGCAGAACCGTGGTGTGACGGCACTGATGGAGCGTGCACTGGCGCCTTTCGTGGAAGAATGGAAAGCCCGCCAGGCAGAAGAAGATGACGGCTTTGTCGATATCGAAAGCCTGGATTCCGCCGATGCCATCGAAAAGGCTAACCTGACAGAAGAAGATGCAGAAGCCGCCTATAAGCGACTGCAGGAGCAACCTATCAAGCTGGCGATTATCGGTCGCCCGAATGTGGGTAAATCAACCCTGACGAACCGGATTCTCGGCGAAGAGCGTGTTGTCGTTTACGATATGCCCGGCACCACTCGTGACTCCATTTACATACCTATGGAGCGGGACGGTCAGGAATATGTGCTGATTGACACCGCAGGTGTCCGTCGCCGTAAGAACATGAGCGAAGCGGTAGAGAAATTCTCGGTTATTCAGACACTGAAAGCCGTTGAAGATGCCAACGTAGTGCTGTTGATCATTGATGCCCGTGAAAATATTTCGGATCAGGATTTGAGCCTGCTTGGTTTTGCGCTCAATTCCGGCCGTTCGCTGGTTATTGCGGTGAACAAATGGGATGGTCTGGATAACGAAGTCAAAGAGCGGGTGAAATCAGAGCTTGACCGCCGGCTTGGCTTTGTCGATTTTGCTCGAATCCACTTTATTTCTGCCCTGCACGGCACAGGGGTGGGCCATTTGTACGAATCAGTGAAGGAAGCGTACCAGTCTGCGACTAAGCGAATCAGTACCTCCCTGCTGACCCGTATTATGCAAATGGCACAGGATGACCACCAGCCGCCTATGATCCGCGGCCGCCGGGTTAAACTGAAATATGCTCACG
The DNA here is from genome assembly GCF_003614885.1 of Photobacterium salinisoli. Classification (GTDB taxonomy): domain Bacteria; phylum Pseudomonadota; class Gammaproteobacteria; order Enterobacterales; family Vibrionaceae; genus Photobacterium; species Photobacterium salinisoli. The sequence goes on along the minus strand of NZ_QZMS01000007.1, from coordinate 1,826,700 downwards.
CCGGTGGCTATAATCCGCCAATCGTTGTGGTGCATGGTAACCAGGTGAACGATCTGCCGGGTTCCTATAAGCGTTATCTGATGAACTATTTCCGTAAAACACTGGACATGATGGGAACACCAATCCGGATTCATTTCCATAACAGTGATAACCCTTACGGTAATGAGAAACGTCAGAAGCTGACTGTGTCTCAGGAGCGGCAGCGTAAGCGCCTGACCAATGCCCTGAAGAACAGGGACCGCAACCAGTAAATCCCCAGACCCGGCTGATAAAGCCGGGTTTTTTTTGATCATCGTAAAGCGGCTGAGGATCATATTGCCGGAGGAAAGGGATCGATGAGCGAATATTATCCTGTTGACTGACTTGCTTTCGATCGTATCACTTTGCTGCTAAACCCCTGTAAGTACAGCACTGACAGGCCACCAGGTGATCTGATTTTCGATTTCCACATATGCTGGATCTTATCAGAAAAGAATAACTAAATAGATTTTTATGCTACGTAAAATCCATATACAGAACATGTAACTTATGCTTTCGGGAACTGTATTGATAAATGTTCTTTTGGGAGGTGATCGCTGATCAGCCTGAACTTTGTCGTTGATCAAGCCACTGTTGCCGATCTCTGCTATTGATACACTTAAGCCGATTACACTGTTCTGCATACTCAGGAGCGCGCGATATGTCTCAGCCGCTTTGCCCGCAATGCCGATTAAATCTTGTCTGGCAGTATCAAGGGTACTTTTGCCCTCATTGTGAACGCCGGGCGATAAAACATGCCGCCTGCCATGATTGCGGGCATCCGCTGGAAAGCCTGAATGCTTGCGGCGCCACCAGCTATTTCTGCGCGCACTGCAATGAGCTTAAGTCAAAGTCTCAGGCCTCTGTCACTTTCACCCTGGCAGATAAAATCTCGAAGTGATCGGTGAATACCCGGTGTGAAAGCCGATCCGTGACGGTTTTTCTCACTTTTTACGGTATGAGCCATACTCATCTATAGCCAATTCCACTTCTTTGATTTATTCTCATTTGCTAATAATTATCATTTTCTAAATCAGGAAAAGGATTCCGGTATGGATATGCAGCGTCCGCTGCTGACGGTAGACAAGCTGTCAGTATCATTCACCATGGAGACAGGCATCGTTGATGCGGTAAAACAAATCAGCTTCAGTATGCATAAAGGGCAGACACTGGCACTGGTGGGGGAGTCCGGTTCAGGTAAATCCGTTACCTCTGGTGCTGTCATGGGGCTGCTGCCGAAAAATGCCTGGGTTGATCCCACCAGCCAGATTCATTTTCAGGGAACGGATTTATTGTCGCTGCCGGAAAACGTGTTGCGGGGCTACCGAGGTGGCAAGATAGCCATGATCTTTCAGGAGCCTATGACTTCGCTTAATCCCTATATGCCGATTGGGGAGCAAGTGGCTGAAGCGATCCGCTGTCACCGCGATGTAACGAGAAAAGAGGCGATGGAAGAAACGCTGGCGCTTTTTGAGCGGGTACAGCTTCCAGAGCCGCGCAAGCGACTTCGCCACTATCCTCATGAATTCTCCGGCGGCCAGCTGCAGCGGATCATGATTGCCATGGCGCTGGCGAATAAGCCCGATTTGCTGATTGCGGATGAGCCAACCACAGCGCTGGATGTCACCGTACAGGCAGAGGTGCTGTCGTTACTGAAAGAAATCCAGGCTGAGATGGGGATGGCTATCCTGTTCATCACCCATGACCTTGGTGTAGTGCGCCATTTTGCCGATGATGTGGTGGTGATGTGTAAAGGGGAAGTGGTAGAAGCCGGTCATGTCGACAGGGTCTTTCATACGCCAGAGCACCCCTATACCAAAATGCTGCTTGACGCAGAGCCAAAGCCGGGCAAAGCGAGTGATAAATCTCGCGCCCCCGTTATCTTAGACGCCCAGGAGATCAAAGTGCGCTATGTGCTGAAGTCAAACTGGCTGGGTCATCCGAGTGAATATCTGGATGCGGTGAAAGGCATCAGCCTGACATTGCGGCAGGGAGAAACACTGGGAATCGTGGGTGAATCCGGTTCAGGTAAATCCACGCTCGGCCGCGCTCTGATGCAATTGCTGCCATTTAGCGGCACTGTCAGTTTTGATGGCAGGAAACTGGGCGAAATGACTGCCAGAGAGCGCTTTGAATTGAAGCGTCACATGCAAATGGTCTTCCAGGACCCCTATGGCTCACTGTCACCCCGGATGACCATAGGTGAGATCATCACTGAACCTCTGACCGTTTTTACTCAAATGACGAAAAGTGAGCGAATCCGTAAAGCACGACAAGCTCTGGACGAAGTGCGCATGGATCCTGCCAGCATCAACCGTTATCCCCATGAGTTTTCCGGTGGTCAGCGTCAGCGAATTGCCATAGCCCGCGCCTTGGTCTCTGAACCTAAGTTTATTTTGCTGGATGAGCCGACATCGGCATTAGACCGTTCAGTACAGCTAACCGTACTGGATCTGCTCAAAGACATTCAGCGTCGCCATAACATCGGCTATGTGTTTATCAGCCATGATCTGGCCGTCGTGCGTGCCATTTCTGACCATGTGATGGTGATGCAGCGTGGTGAGGTGGTCGAGCAGGGGACGCCTGAGCAGATATTTGACCATCCGCAGCAGGCGTATACCCAACGTCTGATCAGCGCCTGTATGATGGTGGAGGACGCTGCCTGACAGGCTGGGCGAAAAACTTACTCCGTGACTATGGAGCGTACATTGCCATCGGCCAGCGTGGTTTGCAGTGTATCGCCGGCGTTAACCTGGCTTGAACTGCGGATCACCTGGCCGTTTTCGTCACGGGTAATCGAATAGCCGCGAGCCAGTGTGGCCAGCGGGCTGACAGCATCGAGTTTTTCGGTCGCCAGAGCCAGCTGGTGACTGGCTTTAACGAGCCGGCGATCCATGGCGTCGAGTAAACGACGTTGGTGGGAGGCCAGCTGACTGCCTAACCGGTCCAGCTGATGAGCCGGTGAATGCAGTGCCAGCTTATAATCACTGCGGTGCAGGTGCTGCTGATGCTCAGAAAGCAGTCTGCGCATCGCCCGCTCCAGGCGGCTGCGCAATTCATCCAGGCGTTGGCTTTGCTGATTAAGCTGTACTTGCGGATGCTGACGATCCAGCCTGTGCTGCCAGCGAACAAGCTGGCTTTGCCTGACGGACAGGTAATGCCGCATTGCATGCCGAAGTTGTTGCTGGTGCTGATGGATTTTCTGCACTCGGGCGCTGAGATCGCGGCTGACCAGTTCGGCAGCGGCAGAAGGTGTTGGCGCCCGCATGTCGGCGACAAAGTCAGCGATAGTCACATCCACTTCATGGCCGACAGCGCTGATAATGGGGATCTGACTGGCTGCAATGGTGCGGGCTACAATCTCCTCGTTAAACGCCCAGAGATCCTCCAGTGAGCCACCGCCACGTCCTACAATCAGCACATCGCATTCCTGCCGTGTGTTGGCACGGCCTATAGCCTGCGCGATGGAGATAGCGGCCCCTTCTCCCTGAACCATAGTGGGGTAAATCACAACGGGCAGACTCGGATCCCGGCGCTTGAGCACATGGAGAATATCGTGCAGGGCAGCCCCGGTTTTTGAGGTAATAATGCCCACCCGTTTAGGTTGCTCGGGCAGGGGCTTTTTCAGCGTCTGGGCAAACAATCCTTCTGCTGCCAGCTGCATTTTCAGTTTTTCAAACTGCTGCTGCAGACGGCCATCCCCTTCGGGCTGCATGCTGTCAATAATCAGCTGATAATCGCCCCGCGGCTCGTAGAGAGAAAGCCGCGCTTTCACCAAGACCTGATTGCCGTTCGCCGGGCGAAAGGTGACACGCTGGTTGTTGCCCCGGAACATGGCACATTTCACCTGTGCCCGCACGTCTTTGAGGGTGAAATACCAGTGACCGGAAACCGGCGCTGAAAAGTTTGACAATTCACCGACCAGCCAGACAACCCCCATTTCATTCTCGAGCAAAAGGCGAACCTGAGCATTCAGACTGGACACAGTGTAGATACGCGGATTCTGGGTTGAGGCAGTACTGTAAAGACTCACGACAAGAAAACCTGTGGTTGCAGGACATTAAGACAGAAGGGGATGGTGCACGATTTTGATAGCAGTATCAAATGAATGTCGCAGCAGACGTGGCTGAAAAGCGTACAGGCGCAGAGAGGCCCTGAACTACGGCCCGCAGCTTGGTCACTTAAACCGGAATATATTACGTATCAACGGAAAAGTGTCAATAAAAAAGATTTATTTTTTTCTAGCCAAACGTTTGCTTCGTACGTATAATTTGTTCGCAATATTTTATCCCTTCTTTAAAACCTTACATGGTGTGAGATATTGCGATGTTACGTATCAAACAAGAAGCTTTGACCTTTGATGATGTCCTGCTAGTTCCGGCACATTCGACTGTTCTTCCTAACACTGCCGATCTGCGCACCCGTCTGACCAAGACCATTACTCTGAATATCCCTATGGTATCTGCCTCCATGGATACAGTAACGGAAGGCCGACTGGCAATTGCGTTGGCCCAGGAAGGGGGAATTGGCTTTATTCACAAGAATATGTCAATTGAGCAACAGGCTCGCGAAGTACGCATGGTAAAGAAATTCGAAGCCGGTGTCGTACAAGAGCCGGTGACGGTGAAACCTTACCAAACCATCTCTGATGTGAAACGCCTGACGGAAGAAAACGGCTTTGCCGGTTTCCCTGTTGTGGATGATAATCACGCGCTGGTGGGTATCATTACCGGTCGTGATGTCCGTTTCGTCACCGACCTGACACAGAAAGTTGAAAGCGTAATGACCTCGAAAGAGCGTCTGGCTTCTGTGAAGGAAGGGGCTTCCCGTGAAGAAGTTGAAGCCGTGATGCAAGCGCATCGCGTCGAGAAAGTACTGGTTGTGAATGACCAGTTCCAGCTCAAAGGCATGATCACTGCCAAAGACTTCCAGAAAGCCGAGCGTAAGCCAAATGCCTGTAAAGATGAGCAGGGTCGTCTGCGCGTAGGTGCGGCTGTTGGCGCTGGCGCCGGCAATGAAGAGCGTGTCAAAGCGCTGGTAGAAGCCGGTGTGGATGTGCTGCTGATTGACTCTTCTCACGGTCACTCTGAAGGTGTACTGCAGCGTATCCGTGAAACCCGAGCGGCTTTCCCTGAGCTGCCGATTGTCGGCGGTAATGTTGCTACGGCAGAAGGTGCACGTGCCCTGATTGAAGCCGGTGTCAGTGCGGTAAAAGTGGGTATCGGCCCGGGTTCAATCTGTACTACCCGTATCGTGACAGGCGTGGGTGTACCTCAAATTACGGCGATTGCTGATGCAGCGGCTGTCGCCAATGAATACGATATTCCTGTGATTGCCGACGGTGGTATCCGTTTCTCCGGTGATATGTGTAAAGCCATTGCGGCGGGCGCATCTTGTGTCATGGTTGGCTCTATGTTTGCCGGTACCGATGAAGCGCCGGGTGAAGTTGAGCTTTACCAGGGCCGTGCCTACAAATCATACCGTGGTATGGGTTCTCTGGGTGCGATGTCTAAAGGGTCTTCTGACCGTTACTTCCAGACGGATAACGCGGCTGACAAACTGGTACCTGAAGGTATTGAAGGACGCGTCGCTTATAAAGGCCACCTGAAAGAAATCGTACATCAGCAAATGGGCGGCCTGCGCTCAAGCATGGGTCTGACCGGCTCACCAACAATTGAAGATCTGCGTACCAAAGCGGAATTTGTCCGCATCTCAGGTGCGGGTATGCAAGAGTCGCACGTTCACGATGTGACTATCACTAAAGAAGCCCCCAACTACCGCATGGGCTCATAACACACGGACTGGACCGGTTGCTGAGGCAGCCGGTCTGCGTTAATCCGACGATTTTTCCTGGGGTGGTAAGCCGCCCCTTTTGATTGCAATTGATATTTGAGACTGCCCGAATGACCACAAATATTCATGATCAACGTATTCTTATCCTGGACTTCGGTTCCCAATACACACAGCTGATCGCGCGTCGTATCCGTGAAATCGGTGTGTACTGCGAACTGTGGAGCTGGGATGTGGAAGAGGCGGATATCCGCGATTTCAATCCTAACGGTATTATCCTGTCTGGTGGTCCGGAGAGTGTCGCGGCAGAGAATTCACCTCGTGCCCCTCAGTATGTGTTTGAAGCCGGTGTGCCTGTTCTGGGTGTATGTTACGGCATGCAGACCATGGCAGAGCAACTGGGCGGAAAAGTGGCCGGCTCTCACGTACGTGAATTTGGTTATGCTCAGGTTGAAGTGATTGAGCCAACCTCGCTGCTGAAAAATATTGAAGACGCTGTGGCAGAAGACGGTAACGCCCTGCTGGACGTCTGGATGAGCCACGGTGACAAAGTTGTCGAAATCCCTGCTGATTTCGTGAAAGTTGCCGCCACTGAAACCTGTCCGTACGCTGCGATGGCGAACGAAGAGAAGCACTTCTACGGCGTGCAATTCCACCCTGAAGTGACGCATACCCGTCAGGGGCTGCGCCTGCTGGAAAACTTTGTGCTTAACATCTGTGGCTGTGAGAAGTTGTGGACGCCATCCACCATCATTGATGACGCGATTGCGCGTATCAAGGAGCAGGTAGGTGACGATGAAGTGATCCTGGGCCTGTCAGGCGGTGTCGATTCATCGGTTGTGGCTATGTTGATCCACCGTGCCATCGGTGACAAGCTGACCTGTGTATTTGTCGATAACGGTCTGCTGCGTCTGAACGAAGGCGAGCAGGTGATGGAAATGTTCGGCGATCACTTTGGTCTGAACATTGTGCATGTTAATGCCGAAGAGCGTTTCCTGTCGGCACTGGCCGGCGAAGCGGATCCGGAAGCCAAGCGTAAGATTATCGGTCACGTGTTCGTGGATGTCTTTGATGAAGAATCGAAGAAACTGCAAAACGCCAAGTGGCTGGCGCAGGGCACGATTTATCCTGATGTGATCGAATCTGCGGCGTCGAAAACCGGTAAAGCTCATGTCATCAAATCGCACCACAACGTAGGTGGTCTGCCGGAAGATATGGCCATGGGTCTGGTTGAGCCGCTTAAAGAGCTGTTCAAAGACGAAGTGCGCAAGATCGGCCTGGAGCTGGGTCTGCCGTACAACATGCTGTATCGCCACCCGTTCCCTGGACCGGGTCTGGGTGTACGTGTGCTGGGTGAAGTGAAGAAAGAGTACTGTGATTTGCTGCGTCGTGCCGATGCCATCTTCATTGAAGAACTGCACAAAGCGGATCTGTACAACAAAGTCTCTCAGGCCTTTACCGTCTTCCTGCCGGTACGTTCTGTTGGTGTGATGGGCGATGGCCGTAAGTACGACTGGGTGGTATCGCTGCGCGCGGTAGAAACCATCGACTTCATGACAGCTCACTGGGCACACCTGCCTTACGATTTCCTGGGTAAGGTATCCAACCGCATCATCAACGAAGTGGACGGTATCTCCCGCGTGGTTTACGACATCTCAGGTAAACCACCAGCCACCATTGAGTGGGAATAATTACCCAACCGGAAACCTCTGGTACTACATATCTAAGCCCGCATGATTGCGGGCTTTTTTTGTTTTTGGCTTCGTTATTTTTGGCAATGTCTGGCAATGCCAAGCACGGTTTGACCGTGGTATTTTGATGGGTATGATTCATCGGTAATGCCATGGATTACGCCCGATACCATGCTGAGTGTTTTTGATGGGGCATGGTATTAAATTTATATATCCATCTGTTTTGTAAAGATTAATCTCTAGTTTTTTAGAGGTTTTTCAGCATGGTATCAAACAATAATAATAGGTCGAAACGTGCTGACTGATACCAAGCTACGCAATCTCAAACCCAAAGATAAACTTTACAAAGTCAATGACCTTGATGGCCTCTATGTTGCTGTGACCACTGCGGGCTCTATTTCTTTTCGCTACAACTACTCGATCAATGGCAGACAAGAAACCATTACCTTTGGTCGCTATGGAGTAGGAGGCATCACGTTAGCAGAAGCTCGTGAGCGTCTCAATGAAGCGAAGAGAATGGTTACTGATGGAAAGTCACCGGCCAAAGAGAAAGCACGTGCGAAGGCGAGAACGAAAGATGCTGAAACCTTTGGTGCCTGGGCTCAGAAATGGTTGCGTGGTTATTAGATGGCCGATTCTACCCGGGATATACGTCGCTCAGTCTATGCCCGAGAGTTAGAGGGCAAATTTGGCAATCAGAAGCTGACCGAAATCACCCATGAAGATCTGCGAGCACTAACTGACGCGATAGTAGGGCGTGGAGCGCCCGCAACGGCTGTACACACACGTGATATTGTACTCCAGGTGTATCGATGGGCGATTGAGAGAGGGCAGAAAGTTGAGAACCCGGCAGATTTGGTGAGGCCCGCAAGTATCGCGCGGTTTGAGCCAAGAGACCGAACGTTAACACCGGCTGAGATTGGTTTGATGTACCGCTATATGGAAAAGGTAGGAACCACCCCTTCGATTCGTGCTGCGGTAAAGTTGCTATTGCTGACTATGGTACGCAAAAGCGAATTAACCAATGCAACCTGGAGCGAAATTAACTTTAGCGAAGCGTTGTGGACGATTCCTAAAGAGAGGATGAAACGGCGTAACCCTCACCTGGTATTTTTGTCACGTCAGGCGATGGACATTCTGATCGCCTTGAAGACATTTGCCGGTGGGTCTAATTACATTCTTCCTTCTCGTTATGACTCTGATGCTCCCATGAGTAGTGCGACGATGAACCGAGTCATGGATTTAACATACAAGGCTGCGCAGAAGGACGGTCAGTCACTAAGTAAGTTTGGACCGCATGACCTACGTAGAACAGCGAGTACTTTGCTGCATGAGGCTGCCATTAAAATAGGGAGGGTTACACACTGATCTACTCAAAAGTTGAGAATAGCCATTCATCTCGATAGAAATGGCGTAGACGATAAAACCCTCAGTGAATAATTAAGGCTATTGCTGTTTCTGGAGAAAATCTAGCTATTCACATTATCTCGAAAACGGTTGAAAGAAGTTTTGAAATAACCAGCCAGGTTAAAATCGTCCCAGAGATCAAATAATGTAAATATCTCTTTAATCCCGTTTTTCAGTTTGAATTGAGTTATATTCTCATCACTCAAGTTGTGGTTCCAGCACAGAACATACTCTGCATCCTCATAGTTTGAGTTAATAGCGTAATGAGAATCTAGTGTAGCTTTCAACTCTACCCCCTTACCCGCTCTATTGATACAGTCAACACCGTTTTGCCTTGCACATGTCAATCTAAGTGGTTCAGGTAATCTCTTTTTCTGGGAATGTAGAATCCCGATTGTCATGCCAAGAAAAAACAGTAGATCATTCTCGTCTCCATAGCTCGAAGAATCAACGGTTTTACTTTCTGTTTTATAGATAGTCAGATTATCTAAATCATTGAGTGAGTGAGATAACTGTGTCCTTGCTCTTGACAGGGTGTAATCATCAAATCTATCGATCAAATCCGCTCTATTCTTTTTAAACCAATTCACTATCATGCTTCGTCGTCGCGTCGCATCTGATTCATACTTGCGAAATAGGCGGCCAATACTGCCGCATCCATATCGCTCTAATTTTGAATTGAGGTTTTTGTCTGTGAGCTTGAAGCACTTCTCATCATGGTGCTCATTGAGCCACTTGACTAATCCCTCACACAACTGATCGCAGACTTTCTCTTTATTTCTAGATTCTGGAACACGAGTCTTTTGGTTGCGCAGATACTTACTACACATTGTTGTATAGTCGGTATAGCCATAAGCCATTAATGCATTGTCTAACGCAGAAAGAGAGCAGCCAGCCTTCTTACAAAATTCGTTCTTACTTAATTTTTCATTGGGATTTTCAACAAACCATTCGATTGTATTTTTCACTACCGACTCGGATAGTTTAAATTTTCCTTTATTTGCCATGTACTACTCCTATTGCTCTGCCTGAATCGACATCAACCAAGCTTTTTTAAACGCTCCCGAATTCAACTTCGAAGTTGAACTCGAAAATAAAAGATCTAACGGAAATTAGGGCAAAAAATGCGCTTGGGCTTGGATGCTATGCAACATATACGAAAAAGGCAGAGCTATCACAACTCTGCCTTCTATAACTTGCCTTAAGGTTTATTTTGGATCTTGCCTCGCGGCTGTATGACTATTTTAATACAGCCATTACATATTGTTAAGCCCCACTCTAAGACCTTACAAAACGGAATGGGGAAAAAGTGTGTTTTGGGTTTTAGCAACAAGAGTCAGTACCGCTTACTCTGACTCGATATTGGAATAACGTTACTTGGTCGAGGATTTACTCGGCTTTAAGCCCGGAGTGTTTCCTGGCGTTTTTTTGTTGTCACGTCGACGTTGATCTGGTTTACCAGTCGACTTGGCTATTGGTTTTGGCCCTGGTTTCAAACCCATGATTTGATCCTTTTATTTAACGAGGTTATTCCTCGTTGTATAATCTTTGGGCAGTATTGATGGCTTTCAAGATGTGTATGAAAAACAATCTAAAAATATCCCCAAGGTTTCTTGCTGGTAACTCATGTTTTGATGCGTTTTAAAATCTACTGCGACAAGTTGGAGGCACAAGATGGATAGAATTACCTCGGCTCCGCGACGGCTTAGTGTTGAAGAGATACAAGAGCTTCGTCGTGATATGCAAGAATCCTCAGCTTGGGCCAAAGCCGAACTAAAACGTAGACGAGCTGCAAAAAATCAAAAAACTCTGCGCATGGTACAGATGATGGTATTGATAATGACCACTCTTCTGACTAGCTGTTATGGCGATGTATTTTCTTCTTATTGATATTCGAGTGGGAATAATTTTCCAACCGGAAACCTCTGGTACTACATATCTAAGCCCGCATGATTGCGGGCTTTTTTTGTTTTTGGCTTCGTTATTTTTTAGCGCTGTCTGGCAATGCCATGGATTACGCCCTGTACCATGCTGAGTGTTTTGGGTCGGGTAGGTGATATGTAACTCTCAGCCGAAACTGCATTAGCTGTTCCAGTCTCCCAAAACTCTATAAAACAGCATGTTAACTAGTATACAAGTTGCTTTTGTACAGTTTTCCGGCGAACAAACCCGGATTTCTTGTTCAATTATGGTGCTATATTCATCGAACTGCGCGTATTTGGTGCGCATTGCTTTATCACAAAGCGGCTTAAAATCCTTTTATGTTGCTGTTTTTATTGAGCTAATTGGTATTGACTCCGATCTGGCATGGGCCTTGCTGTTCATCATGTATACAAGATGAATCAGCGTGAGGACACACTATGCCAACCACCCTTGGATGGACCATCGCCGACTGGCAGCAGGCCTACAGAGAAGGCGCACGGCCGGAAGATCTGCTCAGCCCGCTCATTGATGAATTAGACCAAGACGACTCCGCCTGGATTGCCCGACTGCCCTCCAGCGAACTCAGCGCTACACTGTCAGCACTGGCTGACCAATTGGCTGCGGCGGGTGGCGATCTGGAACAATTGCCACTTTATGGCGTTCCGTTCGCGGCCAAGGACAACATTGATGCCGAGGGCTTCGACACCACCGCCGCCTGTCCAGCCTATGCTTATCGCCCAGAGCGGGACGCCGCCGTTATCCGCAGGTTAAAAGCCGCCGGTGCGGTACTGGTGGGCAAGACCAACCTGGACCAGTTCGCTACCGGACTGGTGGGCACCCGCTCACCTTATGGCGCGGTGCCGAACAGTTTTAAGCCGGAAGTGGTCAGCGGTGGCTCCAGCTCCGGGTCCGCCTCAGTGGTAGCCCGTGGTCTGGTGCCTTTCGCCCTGGGTACAGACACCGCAGGTTCCGGCCGCGTGCCGGCGGGTCTCAACAATCTGGTGGGGCTGAAACCTACTAAGGGTTGGTTCAGCATTGACGGCGTGGTACCTGCCTGCAAATCCCTGGATTGCGTGTCGGTGTTTGGCCTCACCATTCATGACGCCGCCCTGGTGGCAGAAACAGTGGCCGATTTCGAGCCGGGCGATGCGTTTTCCCGTAAAGCTCCCACGGCACTGCCTCTGGACGCCCCGGCCATTCGACGGCCCGGCCCGGTAAGGCGTCTGGGCATTCCCGATGCCCCTTTGTTCCATGGTGACCAGCAAGCGGAAGCCGCCTGGAAGATCACCCTCAGCCAGTGGCGGCAATTGGACATCCCTGGTGTGGAACTGGTGTCGCTGAATTTCGCACCGCTGTTGGAACTGGCGGCGCTGCTGTATGAAGGTCCCTGGGTAGCCGAGCGCCACGCGGCGGTGGAAAGTTTCATGGCCGGACACGCCGGAGAGATGAACGCCACGGTTCGGGGCATAATCAGCAGCGCGGGTAAGTTCACCGCCACTGACACTTTCAAGGCTTTGTACCGTAAGGAAGAGTTGCTGCGGGCGATTGATGATCTGCTGGCCGAGGTGGACGGCCTGCTGGTGCCCACAGCCCCCATTGCCCCTACTATCGATGCGGTGAATGCCGACCCGATAACCCTCAACAGCCAGCTGGGCACCTACACCAATTTCGTGAACCTGGCGGATTTCTGCGCCCTGGCGGTCCCTGCCGGTTTTCGCGCCGACGGCCTGCCTTTTGGCGTGACGCTGATCAGCGGTGCCTGGAAAGACGGCGAACTCCAGGTGCTGGCCAGCCAGTGGCTGAACGCCCACCGGACACCCTTGGGCGCATTGGATAAACCAAGGCCAGAGGAAGTAACCAGTCATAAGTTCGCCGTACCCAGGGTGCAGGTAGCGGTTGTAGGCGCCCATCTTTCGGACATGCCCCTCAACACCCAGCTGACCGAGCGCCGGGCCCGGTTGTTAGAGAAAACCACCACCTCGGCCTGTTACCGGCTCTATGCCTTGCCCAACACCACACCGCCCAAACCCGGCCTGAAGCGGGACGAGTCCGATGGCAAAGCCATTATTCTGGAAGTCTGGGAAATGGCAGCCTCGGAATTCGGTTCCTTCGTCGATCTGATTCCCGCGCCCCTGGGCATCGGCAAGGTCGAGCTGGCCGATGGGCGGTGGGTTAACGGTTTTATCTGTGAAGGCTATGGCTTGGACGGTGCCCGGGATGTGACCGAGTTCGGCGGCTGGCGCGCCTACATTAACGCCCTCAAATCCTGCAAGGCTTAAGGAGATTTCTAACCATGTTTACCAAAGTTCTGATTGCCAACCGGGGCGAAATCGCCGTTCGCACCATTCGCACCCTCAAAGCCATGGGCGTGGGCAGCGTCGCTGTACACTCCCATGAAGACCGCCACAGCCTGCACGTGACCAACGCCGACGAAGCTGTGGCCCTGACCGGCAACGGCGCCAGTGAAACCTACCTGGACACCAACCAGATCCTTGCCGCCGCCAAGCAGACTGGCGCCGAGGCCATCATTCCCGGTTATGGTTTTCTGTCGGAAAACGCCGATTTCGCCGAAGCCTGCGAAGCCAAAGGTATTGCCTTCATCGGTCCCACCCCGGACCAGATGCGCGAATTCGGCCTGAAGCACCGGGCCCGGGAACTGGCCGAAGCTGCAGGCGTGCCCCTGGCGCCGGGCAGCGGTCTGCTGGACACCCTGGAGGAAGCCCTGCAAACTGCCGAGCAGCTGGGCTACCCGGTGATGCTGAAAAGCACCGCTGGTGGTGGCGGCATTGGTCTCACCCGCTGCAACAGTAACAGTGAACTGAAAGATGCCTTTGAAACGGTGCGCCGTTTGGGCCAGAGCTTCTTCAACGACAGCGGCGTATTTCTGGAACGCTTCATCGGCCGCGCCCGCCACGTGGAAGTGCAGATCTTCGGCGATGGTGAAGGCAATGTAGTGGCTCTGGGCGAGCGGGACTGCTCCCTGCAGCGCCGCAACCAGAAGGTGGTGGAGGAAACCCCGGCACCGAACCTGCCGGCGAGCACCCGCCAGAAGATGCTGGACGCTGCGGTGTCCCTCGGCCAGTCGGTGAACTACCGCTCTGCTGGCACCGTTGAGTACATCTACGACGCCGACCGGGACGAGTTCTATTTCCTGGAAGTGAACACCCGCTTACAGGTGGAGCATCCGGTTACCGAGTCTGTCACTGGCCTGGATTTGATCGAATGGATGCTGAAGATCGCCGCCGGCGAAAGTCCGGACCTGGCGATGTTCAGGCCGATGCTGAATGGCGCCGCCATGGAAGTGCGCATCTACGCCGAAGACCCGCTGAAAGACTTCCAACCCTCGCCGGGCGAACTGACCGATGTGCACTGGCCGGAAGAGGGGGTACGCATCGACACCTGGGTGGAAAACGGCAGTGAAGTCTCGGCCCACTACGATCCGATGATCGCCAAGATGATCGTGCACGGCAAAGACAGAGACGATGCTCTGGCCAAACTGAAAGCTGCTCTGGCCGAAACCCGGCTGATGGGCATTGCCACCAATCTGGATTATCTGCGCCAGGTGGTAGCCCAGGCCAGCTTTGCCGACGGTATTGTTTCCACCCGCGCGCTGGAAAGCTTCGAATTCAGGCCGTCGGTGGCAGAGGTCGTCAAGCCCGGTACCTACACCACGGTGCAGGACTACCCAGGCCGCGTAGGCTACTGGAATATCGGTGTGCCCCCCAGTGGCCCCATGGACGACTACGCCTTCCGGCTGGCCAACCGCATTGTCGGTAACCATAACGACGCCGCCGGGCTGGAAGCCACACTGATCGGCCCGACTCTGAAGTTCCACAAGGATGCCGTGGTAGCTCTCACCGGCGCGCTGACCGAAGCCACTCTGGACGATCAGCCGGTGGAATTCTGGAAACCTATCACAGTGAAAGCTGGCCAGGTGCTGGCCGTGGGTAAGGCGGTGAAGGGCTGTCGTACCTATCTGGCAGTACGCGGTGGCTTCGATGTGCCGGTGTACCTGGGCAGCCGCTCTACTTTCGCTCTGGGCCAGTTCGGCGGTCATGGCGGCCGGCCTCTGCGCCCCGGCGACATGCTGGGCATCAGCCAGCTGGAACTGCCGGCCTGCACCACTCCAGGCCCGACCCACGACCCGGTGCCGGCAGACCCTGATCTGATCCCGGACTACCCGGACCACTGGGAAATCGGCGTACTCTATGGCCCTCACGGCGCCCCGGATTTCTTCAGTGAAAACGCCATCGAAAAATTCTTCCGGCAGGATTGGGAAGTGCACTACAACTCCAACCGCCTGGGTATTCGCCTGAACGGCCCGAAACCGGAATTTACCCGGGAAGACGGCGGCGAGGCCGGCTTGCACCCTTCCAATATCCATGACTGCGAATATGCCATTGGTTCGATCAACTTTACCGGCGACATGCCGGTGATCCTCACCAAAGACGGCCCCAGCCTGGGCGGGTTCGTGTGCCCGGTGACCATTGCCAAAGCCGAATTGTGGAAAGTCGGCCAGGTGAAGCCAGGCGACACCATCCGGTTCGTGCCGCTGGACTACGACACGGCAGTGAAATTGTCCGAACGCCAGGAGCTGGCGGTGAAAAGCCTGATGGCACCGCCCGAAGTGGCACTGGAAGCGCCGGACCTGGCGCCGGTGAACGACTTGTCCGCCACCATCCTGGCGCACCTGCCGGAAACCGACGGGCGCCCGGAAGTGACCTACCGTCAAGCCGGTGACCAGTATATCCTGCTGGAATACGGCCCGAACGTGATGGAACTGGGCTTGCGCCTGCGTATTCACGCGCTGATGGAAGCCATTGCCGATGTACAGCCCAACGGTCTGCTGGAGTTGTCGCCGGGCGTGCGGTCGCTGCAGCTGCGCTACGACTCGCGCATCCTGCCTCAGCGGTCACTGATGGAATACCTGCTGGATCTGGAAGACACTCTGCCGCCTACCGATGAGCTGAAAGTGCGCAGCCGGGTGGTTCACCTGCCTATGGCGTTCGAGGACAGCGCCACGCTGGAGGCGGTGGACAAGTACCGCCAATCGGTGCGTGACACCGCACCCTGGCTCCCCAACAACGTGGATTTCATCCAGCGCATCAACGGTCTGAAAGAACGGGAGCACGTAAAGGACGTGGTCTACAATGCCCGCTACCTGGTGCTGGGTCTGGGCGATGTCTACCTGGGGGCGCCTTGCGCCGTGCCCCTGGACCCGCGCCATCGCCTGCTGACCTCTAAGTACAACCCGGCGCGCACCTATACCGCTGAGGGCACAGTGGGCATTGGCGGGGTGTATATGTGTATCTATGGTATGGATTCCCCCGGTGGCTATCAGCTGGTGGGCCGCACCCTGCCTATCTGGAACAAGTACCTGAAGAACCCGCAATTTGCCGACGGCGCACCCTGGCTTCTGCGTTTCTTTGACCAGGTGTGTTACTACCCGGTCAGCGAAAAAGAATTGACGGAGATGCGTGATCAGTTCCGGGCCGGTAAGCTGACCATCAGGATTGAGGAGGACACGTTCGACCTCAAATCCCACCAGGCTTTCCTGGACGCCAACGCAGACTCCATCAGCAAGTTCCGCAAGATGCAGCAAGCGGCGTATGCTGAAGAAGTGGCGCTCTGGAAGGAAAGCGAAGCTGAAGAACTGGACCGCCTGGCCAAGGCGCCGCCGGTACCGGACGCCTCGGACCTGGCACAGTTCGGCGAGCTGATCAGTGCCGAAATTGCCGGTAATATCTGGAAGTGCCTGGTTAAGCCGGGCGACACCGTGGCCGTGGGTGACCCGCTGGTGATAGTGGAAGCCATGAAAATGGAATTCGAGGTGAATGCTACGCAATCCGGCACTGTTAGCGCCCTGCATGTGGAAGCTGGCAAGGCAGTCACCCCCGGGGAGCCCTTATTGAGCATTGAAATATGACGACTCCCCCCAGACGCAAGACCTCAATGGCCGACAGGGTGTACGAAGCCCTGAAAGACGACATCTTCGAATTTCGCCTGCTGCCGGGTGACAAGTTCAGCGAAGGTGACGTAGGCATGCGTCTGGACGCTTCCCGGACACCGGTCCGGGAGGCTCTGTACCGGTTGCGGCGGGAGGGTTACGTGGAAGTGCTCTTTCGCAGTGGCTGGCGGGTAAAGCCGCTGGATTTCAAGCAGATTGAGGAGCTGTACGATTTGCGCATCACTCTGGAAAAGGCTGCTATCCACAAGATCTGTGCCTTGCCGGAAGAACCCCCGGTGATTCGCACCCTAACCGCCATCTGGACCCCCGATCATCCTTCCGAGCGGGCCGTCGGCAGCACCGTACGCGCCCTGGATGAAAGCTTCCACTGCGATCTGGTGGCCGCTGCCGGCAACCGGGAAATGACCCGTATCCACCGGGAAATCAGCGACCGCCTGCGCATCATCCGCCGGCTGGATTTCACCCGCAACGACCGGGTGGAGGCCACCTATGAGGAACACGCCCGGATCCTCGACGCCATCCGCCGGGGCGACGCACAGACCGCCGCCGATGAACTGGACCGGCATATCCGCATCAGCCAGCAAGCGGTGAAGGAAATCACCATGGAGCGAATTCGCGAGGCAGCACAACGTCAAAGGCAGGTGGAAACTGTCGCGGCAACGGGTGCTGAACAACCTGAAATGCCTGCTGACTGAAGACGGAACGATCAAATCTGCCCGCGCTACTGTCTGGCATGTACGCGTGGGTTGCCGTGGGTGATCAAGTTTTATTATTCAAATACAGTCATATTTATTGAATCAAGGTGCCTGCAGGGCGCTTTTTTTTTTATTGACAGCATCAAGCATGGCCTTAGATGGAGCGGAGTTTAACAAACTTTAAATAAATCATGGGTTGGTTATTTATTCTGACCATTTGATTTATGTTCTATTTTATTGCTTTGGTATTGGATTTTAATGGTTTTACTGACTTGTGGGATGGGGTAGTCTTTAGCGATTTTTTATACTCATTCGATTTAATAAGGAAGTACGACCATGAGTGAAGCCTTGAGCCCTGCACAAAAATCGCGGGGGATTATTGCGTTCATTGAACGCGCCGGGCAGAAAATCCCCGATCCTGTGGTGATTTTCATGTTCTTGTTCGCCTTTGTGCTGGTGCTGACCAGTCTGATTGGCGGCATGCAGTTTGACGTAATGGGGGCTGACGGCGGGGCAGTCACTCACAGTATTAAGAATATGCTGGATACCGAGCATGTCCGTTGGCTGTTCGATAATGCATTACTGCAGAACTGGCTGGCATTCGGACGCGGTGTGCTGGGCGTCATTCTGATTGTGATGCTGGCTGTGGGTATTGCAGAACATTCCGGGTTACTGGCCGCGCTGATCAAGAAAGTCGGTCTGCACATCAGTGACCGCTGGCTGCCTTATATGATCGTTTTCCTGGGTATCATGTCTTCCGTTGCCAGCGATGCCGGCTATCTGGTACTGATCCCGCTGGCAGGCCTTTTGTATGCCGGTTTGGGCAAGAACCCGTTAATTGGTATGGCTGCGGCATTTGCCGGTGTGTCTGCCGGTTTTAGTGCGAACCTGATCCCCGCTACTCCTTCTGATGTCATTCTCGGGGTCAATGCGCGTATTTTTGCTGAATCGCAGGGTGTGCCTTTTACCACGGCCAGCGGCGAGCCACTGAACCCTGCCACCATGCATTATTACTTTATTGTTGTTTCAACCATTATGCTGACCCTGATTGGCGCCTGGGTGACCAAACGTTTTGTGGCCCCGCGCTTGTCTGCTATGACCTACGAGCTGCCGGATGATCTCAAACTGGATGATTTTAAGCTGACGGCGCAAGAGCAAAAAGGGCTGCGGATGGCGGGATTGGGGCTGCTTGCGGCTCTGCTGGGCATTTATCTGCTGGCGACAGGCCCGCTGGCCCCCTATAGCAACGCGGCTGGCCGGCAAGTTACGCCTTATCTGGATAATGTCATTCTGCTGATTTCGTTTGTCTTTGTTGTGGTGGGGATGTGTTATGGGGTGACTACCCGCAAGTTCAAATCGCTGCAGGATGTGGTCAAAGCCATGGTGAAGCAGATGAATACCATGGGCTATATTCTGGTGCTGACTTTTTTCTGCTATAACTTTTTGGCTTTGCTCAGCTACTCTGGCCTTGGCACTTACGTGACCTATCTGGGCGCGACCTTTTTAGGCTCACTGGGACTGCAGTCATTCCCGATCGCGCTGATTATCGGTTTTATCCTGACGACGGCTTTCATCAACCTGTTTGTGGGGGGCATGACGTCGAAATGGATGCTGTTAGGGCCCATCTTTGTGCCTATGCTGTATCAGGTGAACCCGAATATGACCCCTGATCTGGTGACCGCCGCTTATCGTGTTGCCGATTCTTCAACCAATATCATTACCCCTATGATGACCTATGCCGGTGTTGTGCTGGCCTTTATGCGTAAATATAAACCTGAACTGAAATTCGGGGATGTGATTAGCATGATGGTGCCTTACTCGGCGGCTTTCCTGGTGATGTGGACACTGGTGCTGGTGATTTTCTTTGCCTTTGGTCTGCCCCTGGGCTTCTGATCCGGCATAAGTGCTGGTCAGACACTACAGCGCCCGGTATCTGCCGGGCGCTGTGCTCTGGAATATTTGTTCTTACTGACCTTGTCCCGCTTTATGCCATCGTTCCGGTTCAGTAGTGGATCACAGAGCGTATGCTCTTACCCTGATGCATCAGCTCAAAAGCCTGATTGATGTCATCCAGCGGCATGGTATGTGTGATGAAATCGTGCAGTTGAAATTCCCCCTGAAGGTAACGCTCCACGATATCGGGCAATTGAGTACGGCCTTTAACGCCGCCAAAGGCGGTGCCGCGCCAGACTCGCCCTGTGACAAGCTGGAAAGGGCGGGTGGAGATTTCCTGTCCGGCACCGGCAACCCCTATAATGACCGACTCTCCCCATCCTTTATGGCAGCACTCCAGTGCCGAGCGCATGACGTTGACATTGCCGATACACTCAAAGGAAAAATCGACACCGCCATCTGTCATCTCAATGATGACCTCCTGGATCGGCTTGTCATGATCCTTGGGATTCACGCAGTCGGTGGCCCCGAGTTTTCTGGCCAGAGCGAACTTATGCTCATTGATATCAATACCAATAATGCGGGATGCCCCGGCCATGGTGGCCCCTATGATGGCTGACAGGCCAATGCCGCCTAAGCCGAAAATGGCGACAGTATTGCCTTTGTGCACTTTAGCCGTATTAAGCACAGCCCCTATCCCGGTGGTAACCCCGCAGCCGAGCAGGCAGATTTCCTCCAGCGGCGCGGCCGGGTTCACTTTCGCGACTGAAATTTCAGGCAATACCGTGTATTCAGAGAAGGTTGAGCAGCCCATATAGTGATAAATCGGTTCGCCATTAAGGGAGAAACGCGTGGTGCCGTCCGGCATCAACCCTCTGCCCTGGGTGTCGCGAATTTTCTGGCACAGATTGGTTTTGCCTGACAGGCAGAACTTACACTCACCGCATTCCGGGGTGTACAGCGGAATCACATGGTCACCCACTTGTACCGTGGTGACTCCGGCACCGACTTTCTCAACAATGCCGCCCCCTTCGTGACCGAGAATGGCAGGGAAGATCCCTTCCGGATCGTCACCGGACAGGGTAAACGCATCGGTATGGCAGACGCCTGAGGCGACAATGCGCACCAGCACCTCACCGGCTTTAGGGAGCTGGACATCGACTTCTTCTATGGTCAGTGGCTGATTCGGTCCCCAGGCAACGGCCGCCCGGGATTTAATAGTGTCCATGATGGTTATCTCTCAGCAACGGTAACTATTCATATAAAGTAGGAGAGATTTACCCATAGTGCCTACTGCGGGGCAGGCCGCTGTCATCGTGATGCCGGGGTACTGGAGAGGCGGCGGCGCTTGGCTTATAATCCTCCGCCCAAACCTTGTGAGATCAGAGACCCAGTGGTGAGTGACATCAACCGTCAGGATGAATTTTTTATGCGGCGCGCCATCGAACTGGCAAGCCTGGCTGAAGCCGAAGGTGAAGTCCCTGTTGGCGCCGTTGCTGTACTTAATGGCCGCGTGATAGGTGAAGGCTGGAACCGTTCGATCGGCCAGCATGATGCCACGGCACACGCAGAGATCATGGCGTTGCGTCAGGCCGGAAAAGTGTGCAGCAACTACCGTCTGCTGGATGTTGTGCTGTATGTCACTCTGGAACCTTGTCCTATGTGCGCGGCGGCCATGGTGCACAGCCGCATCGGCCGGGTTGTTTTTGGCGCGCCGGATCCCAAAACCGGGGCCGCGGGCAGCGTGATGAACCTGCTCAGTTATGCCGGGGTTAATCACCATGTCGCGTTTCAGGGCGGGGTGCTGGATGCCGATTGCCGTCAGCAACTACAGGCCTTTTTTAAGCGCCGCCGTGCCGAGAAAAAAGTTTTGAAACAACAGGCCGCTCAGGCACAGGTAACACAGGACAGCGAGAAAAAGACAAAGTAACAACGTAAACCGGGTAAACAGACCAATAAAAAAGGGTGGCAATATCTGCCACCCTTTTATTCCTTCCTGTTAACGCCTGCGCGAGAGCGGCCAGGATCAGCGGCTCACGCTTTTGTTGGCTTTGGTTTTATCCAGTACCTCATCCAGGGTCTGTTCGGCGGCCTCTGTGACACTATTATTCGCGTTGGCGTCCAGCTCGTCCGGGGTAATTGTCTGCCAGTCATCAACCAGTCGTATTCCCTCGCTGTTCACCGGCTGACTGTGTGCCTGCTCGTAACCTATGATGCTCTGATAGTAGCGCCGGATGTTTTCCACATACAGCAGTGCCTCGTCGCCACGGGCATAACCATAGCGGGTTTGCCGGTAGTATTTACGCTGCCGTAACAGCGGCAGGCGCTGTTTCACATCGCTCCAGGCATCCGGGTTGCCGCCCTGCTTTTTCGTCAGACGCCGGGCATCCATCATATGGCCAAAGCCGACATTGTAAGAGGCGAGTGCAAACCACACCTTTTCATGATCCTCAATGCTGTCGGGCACCCGGGCGACCATTTTTCTCAGGTAATCCGTACCGCCCCGGATACTCTGCTCCGGGTCCAACCGGTTCTGGACGCCGACCGATTTTGCCGTTGGCAGTGTCAGCATCATCATGCCGCGCACCCCGGTAGGGGAAACGGCTCTGGGGTTCCAGTGTGATTCCTGATAAGACAGCGCAGCCAGTAACCGCCAGTCAAATTCGCTGGCGTATTTCTTAAATGTGCCTTCCCAGCGAGGGAGCTTGGTTTCCAGCGCCCTTAAAAAGGCTCGCGTATCGACATAATCGAATTGATCGACATGGCCGAAATACTTTTCTTCCAGTTTGGCGAGTTCACCGCTTTGTTTCAGTTCGCCGAAAAACTCAATCAGCAGTGCATACAGGCTGTCGTCATTGCTCTGCTCCATAAACCAGCCGATGGGTTCGTCATCTGTCAGCTCAAGGGCAACCGCAATATCGGGATGGATGCGCTGGCTGAGGGCGACATCGACTGAATCTGCGACGGTATAGTCCAGCACACCGGCGGCGACCTGGCGCAGCAATTCCTCGCTGTCAATCTCATCAATGGTCTGCCAGACCAGGGTCGGGTGGTCTTTTTTGACAATATCCAGCGTTTTTTCATGGCTGGAGTCGCGGACTATGGTCAGGGACCCTTTGTTCTGAGCGAGATCGGCGAGGTCACGCGGCCGCCACTGACCTTTCTTATACACCAGGATCTGGCTGGCATAGTAATAGGCAGGGGCTGCTCTGAACTCGCGCACCCGCTCCGGTGTCATGGTCAGACCGGCAGCGAGCAGATCAACATCGCCCCGTTTCAACGCCGGAAACAGGCCGGATAAGGAGAACAAAGGCTGCATTTCCAGCTTTACGCCCAGTTTGTCAGCGAAACGCTGCGCAAGGTCATAATCCAGCCCGGTAGGACCGTCCGGACCTATATAGTAGGAAATCTGGTTATTCAGTGTGCCAATGCGCAAAACGCCACTGTCGCGTATCCGTTCCAACTCAGTGCGGGTGTCGGTTTCCCACTGACAGCCAGATAATGTGAATGCTGTCAGTAGGATGGCGACAAAGGCGCGGAGATTAGTGGAAAAAACTACTCGTCTCAATAATGCATGCTCATTTATTTATTCAGTCGTTCTTTATACCAAAGGTCGCATTCAGGACAAAGCCGACCCTCTTTGATCTTATCCGGCGGTCTGGATTTAGGTGAAAAAATGTCCGATTTTGGGCTGGTAGTCAAAGATCGCTGGGGATATCAGCCGGATTGAAAAAAAATAGCGCAAACGGTTGCGTCAGGTGTTACGTCACACTGTGTTTTCCCTTATACTATCGCCCATCGTAATTTTTCCTCCCGGACAAGTGAGAAAAAATGGCGCTGAACAAGGTGACATTGACGTGATTCCCGGCTGGGGAGCAGGCCAATATCACCTTCATTCAACTGCTAATCGAGAGTCGTACGCACATGGAAATTTTGCGTGGTTCACCCGCACTGTCTGAGTTTCGTGTCAACAAGCTGCTAGCGCGTTGCCAAGAGTCCGGTCTGCCTGTCACCGGCATCTACGCCGAATACATGCACTTTGCTGAGCTGGCAACGCCGCTTAACAGCGAAGCGCTGGGTACGCTGACCAGCCTGCTCACCTATGGCCCTACGATTGCCGAACATGAACCTACGGGTAGCTTGTTCCTGGTCACTCCGCGTCCCGGTACCATTTCTCCCTGGTCTTCCAAAGCAACAGATATCGCCCATAACTGCGGTCTGGAGCAAATCAAGCGCCTTGAGCGCGGTACGGCATATTATGTCGAAACCGGTTCAGTGCTGAGCGAAGAGCAGCTGTCTGCGCTTAAAGGGCTGCTGCATGATCGCATGATGGAAGTGGTTTTTGACGATGTTGCCCAGGCTGAAGCCCTGTTCCGTCATGCTGAACCTGCACCGCTGCAGAGCGTGGATATTCTGGCAGGCGGTCGCCGCGCGCTGGAAGAAGCCAATATCGCACTGGGCTTGGCACTGGCCGAAGATGAAATCGATTATCTGGTTGAGAACTTCACCAAGCTGGGTCGCAATCCGAACGACATTGAGCTGATGATGTTTGCCCAGGCAAACTCTGAGCACTGTCGTCATAAAATCTTCAATGCTGACTGGACTATCGACGGTGTCGATCAGGACAAGTCACTGTTTAAGATGATCAAGAACACTTATGAGCAGAACAGCGAGTACGTGCTGTCTGCCTATAAAGATAACGCCGCTGTGATGACCGGCTCTGAAGTGGGCCGTTTCTTCCCGGATGCGGACAACCGCCAGTACAACTATCATCAGGAAGCGGCCCACATTCTGATGAAAGTGGAAACCCACAACCACCCGACGGCGATTTCGCCATGGCCGGGCGCATCGACCGGTTCAGGCGGTGAAATTCGTGATGAAGGCGCGACAGGGATCGGCGGCAAACCCAAAGCCGGTCTGGTTGGCTTTACTGTTTCTAACCTGCGTGTGCCGGGTTTTGAACAGCCGTGGGAAACGGATTTTGGTAAGCCTGGCCGCATCGTGACCGCGCTGGACATCATGCTGGAAGGCCCGCTTGGTGGCGCGGCATTCAACAATGAGTTCGGCCGTCCTAACCTGCTGGGTTACTTCCGTACCTATGAAGAAAAAGTGGTCTCTCACAATGGCGAAGAAATTCGTGGTTACCATAAGCCGATTATGATTGCCGGTGGTATGGGTAACATTCGTGAAGAGCATGTTCAGAAGAAAGAGATTCCGGTTGGCGCTAAGCTGATCGTGCTGGGTGGTCCGGCAATGAACATTGGCCTGGGCGGCGGTGCAGCATCTTCTATGGCTTCCGGCCAGTCGGCTGAAAACCTGGATTTTGCTTCTGTGCAGCGTGAAAACCCGGAAATGGAACGCCGTTGCCAGGAAGTGATCGATCGCTGCTGGCAGCTGGGTGATGACAACCCGATTGCCTTTATCCACGATGTCGGCGCGGGCGGTATTTCCAATGCGCTGCCTGAGCTGGTTAACGATGGCGAACGCGGTGGTAAATTCCAGCTGCGTGATGTCCCTAACGATGAGCCAGGCATGAGCCCGCTGGAAATCTGGTGTAATGAATCCCAGGAACGTTACGTTCTGGCGGTCGCACCTGAGCATATGGCTGTCTTTGATGCTATCTGTCAGCGTGAGCGTGCACCGTATGCGGTAGTGGGTGAAGCAACAGAAGAGCGTCACCTGACGCTGGACGACAGCCATTTCGATAATACGCCGATTGATATGCCACTGGATATCCTGCTGGGCAAGCCACCTAAAATGCACCGTGACGTGACGTCACAAAAAGTGCAGGGCACGGCGATTAACCGCGACGGTATCGAACTGACAGAAGCGACCCACCGCGTGCTGCGTCTGCCAGCCGTTGCCGAGAAAACCTTCCTGATCACCATAGGTGATCGGACTGTCACCGGTCTGGTTGCCCGGGATCAGATGGTTGGCCCGTGGCAGGTTCCTGTTGCCAACTGTGCGGTCACAGCAGCAAGTTATGACACGTACCATGGTGAAGCCATGTCTATGGGTGAGCGCACTCCGGTGGCGCTGCTGGACTTTGCCGCTTCTTCCCGTCTGGCTGTGGGTGAAGCGATCACTAACATTGCCAGCGCCGATATCGGTGATCTGAAGCGGATCAAACTGTCAGCTAACTGGATGTCACCAGCCGGTCACCCGGGCGAAGATGCCGGTCTGTACGAAGCCGTTAAAGCCGTGGGTGAGGAATTGTGTCCGGCGCTGGGCCTGACGATTCCAGTTGGTAAAGATTCCATGTCGATGAAGACCAAGTGGGAAGAGAACGGTGAAGAGAAAGAAGTGACTTCTCCGCTGTCTCTGGTGATCACTGCGTTTGGTCGTGTGGAAGATGTGCGTAAAACCGTGACACCACAACTGCGTACCGACAAAGGTGACTCCAGCCTGATTCTGATCGATCTCGGCTGCGGTAAGAACCGTCTGGGTGCGACAGCACTGGCTCAGGTTTACAAACAACTGGGTGATAAACCTGCTGACGTTGACAGCCCTGAGCTGCTGAAAGGTTTCTTCCAGGCTGTACAAAAACTGGTGCGTGACGAGAAACTGCTGGCCTACCATGACCGTGGTGACGGTGGTCTGTATGTCACACTGGCTGAAATGGCCTTTGCCGGTCATACCGGTGTCGAAGTGGATATCAACACCACTGACGGCGACAGCTGTGACGATGTACTGGCTATGCTGTTCAACGAAGAGCTGGGTGCTGTGCTGCAAGTGCGGACTGACGATCTGGAACTGGTTGAAAACGAGCTGGCGAAGTACGGTCTGGCATCGTGCAGCCATGTGATCGGCACTGTGGTTGACGAAGACGTGGTGCGTATCTGGAACGGTAACGATCTGGTGCTGGATCAAAACCGCACTGAATTGCGTGCTATCTGGGCCGAAACGACCTATCAGATGCAAGCAATGCGTGATAATCCGGCAGGTGCGCTGCAGGAATTTGAAGCCAAAAAAGACAGCCAGGATCCGGGTCTGAGCGCTTCGCTCAGCTTTGATATCAATGAAGATGTGGCTGCACCATTTATCGCCACCGGCGCCCGTCCTAAGATGGCCATTCTGCGTGAGCAGGGGGTGAACTCCCATGTTGAGATGGCAGCCGCTTTTGACCGTGCTGGTTTCGATGCCCGTGATGTTCACATGAGCGACATCCTGTCGGGGCGTGTGGAGCTGGATGGCTTTAATGGTCTGGTGGCCTGTGGCGGTTTCTCGTACGGTGACGTACTGGGTGCCGGTGAAGGCTGGGCAAAGTCTGTGCTGTTCAATAACATGGCGCGTGATCAGTTCGAGCGTTTCTTCCACCGTGACAGCACCTTCGCACTGGGCGTGTGTAACGGTTGCCAGATGATGTCTAATCTGCGCGATCTGATCCCGGGTGCTGAACTGTGGCCACGTTTCGTGCGTAACGAATCGGAGCGCTTTGAAGCCCGTTTCAGCCTGGTAGAAGTACAGCAGAGTGATTCACTGTTCCTAAACGGCATGGCCGGTTCGCGTATGCCAATCGCGGTGTCGCACGGTGAAGGTCGTGTGGAAGTGCGTAATGCTGAGCATCTGTCTGCGATTGAGCAGTCAGGAACCGTTGCGCTGCGTTTCCTTGATAACTACGGCAATGTCACGCAGAACTACCCGGCTAACCCGAATGGTTCTCCTAACGGCATCACCGGTCTGACTACCCAGGACGGCCGAGTGACTATCATGATGCCTCACCCGGAGCGTGTGTTCCGTACAGTGGCGAACTCCTGGCATCCGGATGACTGGAATGAAAACAGCCCTTGGATGCGTATGTTCCGTAATGCGCGTGTCAATCTGGGCTAATCTTTTGCAGCCAGATGGCTGACTAGCTGATGATAGAAAAACCGCTGCTGTTTGCAGCGGTTTTTTTCTGTGCTGACATCAGGCGCCGGCGAATCAGAAAATGGTGTAAGTTTATAGGAGCCGTTGAGTTTCCTATGAAAAATCGGTGATAATGGGGCCTTTCCGGCGTCGAAAACCGTCCTGTTTTATCGACCCCCGCAGAGCAAAGGATATTGTGAGATGAAAAAAATCGAAGCCATTATAAAGCCATTCAAGTTGGATGATGTGCGTGAGGCCCTGGCAGAGGTGGGGATCACGGGTATGACAGTGTCCGAAGTGAAAGGTTTTGGTCGTCAGAAAGGCCATACTGAGCTGTACCGCGGTGCGGAATATATGGTGGACTTTCTGCCTAAAGTGAAACTGGAAATTGTGGTCACGGATGATGTGGCCGAGCAATGTGTCGACACCATTATCGAAACGGCCCAAACCGGTAAAATCGGTGACGGTAAAATCTTCATGTTTGATATTGAGCGTGTTGTCCGTATCCGCACTGGTGAAGAAGACGAAGACGCGATCTGATTGCTCTGTAACAAACTGTTTTCGCAAATATTATGCTACTCCTTGCAGCCTCGGCCATGTGCCGGGGCTGTGCTTTATGAAGCCATCTCTGATTCTCAATCTGATTATTTAATATCCAGTTTTCCCTGTCGCATTGATGCCTTAGCCAATCTGACTTTGCTGTTTGCTGACGTTGCCCGTGTCTGACGTTGAACAACAGTCTGGTCGTCATTCTGTTTCAGTGTCTTCAAGGAGAGTCATCATGAAGCACGTGTCTTTGTCCACTTGTGGCGGACTTGCCATCTCAGTGCTGACGACGGCAGTCGCGGTACTGGTCGCATCGCCATTACTGAGCAACATCCTGAGTGCTTATCCTACCGGGGTTATCGCTACTGCCATCAAGGATCATCGGGAGATCCTGTCACTCTGGCCCTGGGTGGCAGCGGCCGCTGTACTGGTTCAGGGTGTCAGCCTCTGGTTACTGACAAGAAGTCCTGTCATCGGAAAAGGCCTCAGTCTGCTGACAACCTTTGTTCTGTTTCCTTTTGGTCTGTACTTCCATATTTGTTACCTGGCTGATTGTAAGCGCTGGGAGCTACGCATGTTGCAGGAAGTCAAACCCGAGCTGAAACCTGAGTACCCGCAGTTTGGTTTTTGCGATGAAGACCCGCTGGCCTTTGGGCTGTGCGGTATTGGTACCCTGACCATGATAGTCGGCATTCCCTTCGGGGCATTGGCTGTTGTGGCGGGTGTGGTGATTTTTATCCGCAACCTGGCGGGTAAAAAGAAAACCGCGCTGATGGTAACTCCTCAGGCTTTATTCATTACACCTAACCCCTGGCTGGGTTGTTATCGGGTGCCTTATACCCAGGTGTCTGCCGTCGCAGTAGTTAAAAACCAGCTGAGAATTCAGATTGATATTGAAGCAGGAAAGACAATCACTGTGCCGGTGAACATCAATGTGCTGGATCGGGATTTACGCCGCCAGGCAAGGGGAATATTGCTCGATAAACTGGCCCATGCCGGACTTTTGCATGAACCAGTCGCCGTGTAATCAGTCCGCTGTCTTAGCCACGGCCTTGCCGTCATTGTAGCGGCCAGGCTTGTGGTTCATGGCCAGTACCAGATTGAGCATCACAGCACCGAGCAATGACAGCATCAGTATAGTGGGTGTCATCAGGACATAGGAACAGAGCAAAATACTGATATCGATACCCATCTGAAGCTTACCGGCTGACACCCCGAATTTCTCCTGCAGATACAGCACCAGCACGTTAAATCCGCCCAGACTGGTGTTATGCCTGAACAGGATCAGCATTCCCAGTCCCATCAGCATCCCTCCCATCACCGCACAGTACACAGGATCGAACTGACTGATCTCGACAAAGTGATGCAGGTTATCTGTAATCACAGACACTAATGCACCGCAGCAAATACTCGAGAGGGCGAAACGGCGGTTCATCCGGAACCAAGCCATGATGTAAAACGGAATGTTCATGACGAAATACAGCTGGCCAAAACTGAAATCAATAAAATGGGTAAGCAAAAGTGCTAGGCCAGTTGTACCACCTGTCAGTAAGTGGGCTTGCTGTAAGAAAAAAACGCCTTGCGCGACGATGAATGTACCAGTAAGAATAGCGATTAGGTTTTCTTTGCGAGAGTGACCGCGGTGTTTCAATCTGTACCTCCAAAATGGTTCCTTTACAGCCTGCCAGTCGGGGTGGCCTTGATGCTGAAAGGTAATGCGCGCGATATGATATAGAGTGAAATTCAAAAATGAATAGTGTGATCTAACTTAAATAAAAACCACCTGTAATAATCTCTTTACTGTTTTGTAAATCATTATTTTCGCTTCATGGTTGCATTCACGGTTTCTCTATCAGGTTTTTAATGGAAGCTGGCAACAACGTGAAAAATATTCATCTGCCAAATGAAAAAAACGAACAAAAAAACCGGTTAAAAAACCCGAAAAGGGCTACCTGTAAGGGAGCAAATTCGCTAAAATGCGGCCTAATCTTTCGTTGTGACGAAAACGTTTGCGTTGCCGTGGTTACTGGGGTTGTGTTTTTTGTCTGAATGAGGAAAAATGCCGATTATCCCGCGTTGACCTAAGTGTCTGGCCTTGTCTGATACTTAGGTCAACGAATTTGAGAACTATCTGAGTCAGGAGAGACTGATGCTAAAGCGTGACATGAATATTGCTGATTATGACGCAGAACTATTTGCGGCCATCCAGGAAGAGACTGCCCGTCAGGAAGAGCACATTGAGCTGATTGCTTCTGAAAACTACACCAGTCCGCGTGTAATGGAAGCACAGGGTTCACAGCTGACCAACAAGTATGCAGAAGGCTACCCGGGCAAGCGCTATTACGGTGGCTGTGAGTTCGTCGATAAGGCCGAGCAACTGGCTATTGACCGTGCTTGCCAGCTGTTTGGTGCCGAGTATGCCAACGTTCAGCCGCATTCAGGCTCCCAGGCCAACAGCGCTGTTTATATGGCACTGCTTAATGCTGGCGATACCGTTCTGGGTATGAGCCTGGCACACGGCGGCCACCTGACTCACGGTTCACCGGTTAACTTCTCTGGTAAGCTGTACAACATTATTCCTTACGGTATTGATGAAGCCGGCCAGATTGACTATGCAGAAGTCGAAGCGCTGGCTCTGGAACACAAGCCGAAAATGATCATCGGCGGTTTCTCTGCCTATTCGCAAATCGTTGACTGGAAGCGCATGCGTGAAATCGCAGACAAAGCCGGTGCTTACTTCTTCGTTGATATGGCGCACGTAGCTGGCCTGGTGGCCGCAGGTGTTTACCCTAACCCTGTACCGCATGCGCACGTGGTGACCACCACAACGCACAAAACGCTGGCCGGTCCTCGCGGCGGTTTGATCCTGTCTAATGCGGGTGAAGATCTGTACAAGAAACTGAACTCCGCGGTATTCCCTGGTGGTCAGGGTGGTCCTCTGATGCACGTGATTGCGGCCAAAGCGGTGGCTTTCAAAGAAGCGATGGAGCCAGAGTTCCAGGCGTATCAGCAACGTGTAGTGGATAACGCGAAAGCTATGGTCAGTCAGTTCCTGGAGCGCGGTTACAAAATCGTTTCCGGCGGCACCGAAAACCACCTGTTCCTGGTTGATCTGATTGACAAGAACATCACAGGTAAAGACGCCGATGCAGCACTGGGTGCGGCCAACATCACGGTCAACAAGAACAGTGTTCCGAACGATCCGCGCAGCCCGTTTGTGACTTCAGGTATCCGTATCGGTACACCAGCGATTACCCGCCGTGGTTTCAGCACTGAAGATGCCAAAGAACTGGCTAACTGGATTTGCGATGTGCTGGACAATATCGATAACCCAGCCGTTATCGAAGCGACCAAAGCCAAAGTACTGGAAATCTGCCAGCGTCTGCCGGTTTACGCGTAAGCCAGGCACATTTGGTATAACGAAACACGATTAAAGGCGGTTCCGGTCTTTGGTCAAGCTTGTCAAACGGCATCCCAGGATGCCGTTTTTTGTTGATAAAAATAATGGGCTAAGTCCTCGCATAGCGGTTGATTTGGGGTACACTGAGGCGACGAAATTGAGGAGGCAAGATGCATTGTCCGTTTTGTGGTGCCAATGACACCAAAGTAATCGATTCCCGTCTGGTCGCTGATGGACATCAGGTTCGCCGACGTCGTCAGTGTCTGGCGTGCAGTGAGCGTTATACAACGTTCGAAACCGCTGAGCTAGTGATGCCGCATGTCATCAAAACAAATGGCAGCCGTGAGCCGTTCAACGAAGAGAAACTGCGTGGCGGTATAGAACGCGCGCTGGAAAAGCGACCGGTCAGCGCGGATGATATCGAACGTGCCATCAATACTATCAAATCTCGTCTGCGTGCCACGGGTGAGCGGGAAGTGAAATCAGACATGATTGGTAATCTGGTCATGGATGCCCTGATTGAGCTGGATAAAGTGGCTTACATCCGCTTTGCGTCTGTCTACCGTTCATTTGACGATCTCCGCGAGTTTGGCGAAGCCATTGCTAAACTGGAAAAATAAACCAAGATGTTTACGCCTACTGATCACGCCATGATGCGCCGAGCCATTAGCCTAGCCCGGCGTGGCCGTTTCACCACCGCCCCGAATCCGAATGTGGGCTGTGTCATCGCCAAAGACAGCCACATTATCGGCGAAGGTTATCATTACCGCGCGGGCCAGCCGCACGCTGAAGTCTTTGCCTTGCGTGCTGCCGGAGAACGAGCCCAAGGGGCAACGGCCTATGTGACGCTGGAGCCCTGTTCCCATTACGGGCGCACGCCGCCCTGTGCCGAAGCACTGATAGCGGCGGGGGTTTCCCGGGTTGTCTGCGCTATGGTTGACCCCAATCCGAAGGTGGCGGGGCGCGGTGTCGAGATGCTAAAACAGGCTGGTATTGCCGTTGAAACGGGCCTGCTTGAAGCCGATGCAATGTCATTGAATCCCGGTTTTATCAAGCGAATGAAAACCGGCCTACCTTATGTCCAGCTTAAACTGGCGGCCAGTCTGGATGGTAAAACCGCGCTGGCAAACGGTGCCAGCCAGTGGATAACCGGCCCTCAGGCCCGTGCCGATGTGCAGCGTTTTCGGGCCCAGGCGGGGGCGATTCTGTCAACCAGTGCAACTGTGCTCGCCGATAACCCGTCCTTGAACGTGCGCTGGCAGGAATTAGGGGCAAGTATTCAGTCTGAGTATCCGGAAGCTGAGTTACGTCAGCCGGTACGGGTGATCATTGACAGTCAGAACCGCTTGTTACCGTCGCAGAAATTATTCTCACTGCCGGGTAAAGTGTTGCTGGCCAGAACACAGGCTGATGAGGCGCTGTGGCCGGAACAGGTGCGGCAGTTAAGGGTGCCTGCTCAGCCAGATGGTCAGCTAGACTTAACGGCACTGATGACAGCCCTGGCGGCGGAAGATATTAATCATCTCTGGGTGGAGGCGGGGGCCGGTCTGGCCGGTGCCTTGCTCAATGCGGGGCTGGTGGATGAATTCATTCTTTATCAGGCACCCAAACTTATGGGCAGCCATGGCCGCAGCCTGATAGATCTGACACAATTCACCGATATGTCTCAGGTACCGGATGTGACGCTGAACGATGTGCGTATGGTGGGTGCTGATATTCGGATCCGTGGCACGATTGCTCACCCTGCGTAACAGAATGCGTCTGTGTATGGCATCGGACAGATGCCGGGTAAGGAAAAATTAGAATGTTTACAGGTATTATTGAAGCCGTAGGTACGATTACGGCCATCACGCCAACCGGACAAGATGTGTCCGTGACGGTCGACAGCGGCAAGCTGGATTTATCGGATGTCAAACTGGGCGACAGCATAGCGACCAATGGTGTGTGTCTGACCGTGGTGAAACTGACCGGCAAAGGCTATGTCGCCGACCTGTCGCTGGAAACCCTGAACCGCACGGCCTTTACCGATTACAGTCCGGGACAGCGGGTTAATCTGGAAAAAGCCATGTTGCCGACCACCCGCTTTGGTGGTCATATGGTTTCCGGTCACGTTGATAATGTCGGCGAGATCATTTCCCGCAGTCAGACCGGGCGGGCGATTGAGTTTTGGATCAAAGCACCGGACACCCTGGCCCGCTACATTGCTGAGAAGGGATCGGTGGCCATTGACGGGATCAGCCTGACGGTGAATGCCGTCCGTGGGGCGGAATTCAAACTGACGATTGTGCCTCACACGGCATCGGAAACCACAATGGAACACTTTAAACCAGGCCGTAAAGTGAATCTCGAAGTGGACGTAATTGCCCGTTATCTGGAACGTCTGATGCTGGGAGATAAAGCGGCACAGACTGAGCCATCGTCTGAACTGAGTATGGCGCTGCTGGCCCGGAGCGGGTTTCTGGGCTGATGATGCAGCCTGAGCAAGATTAAGTACTACGACAATCATTTGGGTAGAGGGAATACAACATGGCGTTGAGTAGCGCGAAGGACATCATTGAAGACATACGTCAGGGTAAACTGGTTATCCTGATGGATGACGAAGACAGGGAAAATGAAGGCGATCTGATCATTGCCGCGGAGAAAGTCACCCCTGAAGCGATCAACTTTATGGCGACCCACGGTCGCGGCCTGATCTGTCTGACACTGACGCAGGCCCGTTGTCAGCAGCTGAAACTGCCATTGATGGTGCAGGACAATGCGGAACAGTTCAGCACCAATTTTACCGTTTCAATTGAAGCTTCCAGTGGCGTGACCACAGGGATCTCCGCCGCCGATCGCGCCCGTACCGTGCAGGCTGCGGTGGCGAAAAATGCTTCGCCTGCCGATATCGTCATGCCTGGTCATATTTTCCCTCTGATGGCACAGGAAGGTGGGGTGCTTGCCCGCGCCGGCCACACTGAAGCCGGTTGTGACATTGCCCGTCTGGCAGGTCTTGAGCCATCCAGTGTAATTGTTGAGATTCTTAATCCGGATGGCACCATGGCGCGACGCCCGGATCTGGAAGTGTTCGCGGCCGAGCACGGTCTCAAGCTGGGTACGATCGCTGATTTAATCGAATACCGTAACAATAATGAAACTACGATTGAGCGTGTGGCCGAATGCTGCCTGCCGACGGAATTTGGTGATTTTGATCTGATCACCTATCGCGATACCATAGACAACCAGATTCACCATGCCCTGCGTAAAGGGGACGTGAGTCCGTCGAACTCGACGCTGGTCCGGGTCCACCTGCAAGATACCTTTAAAGATATTCTGCACTCAGGTGCGTCGCAATGGACTTTGCCTATGGCCATGCAGCGTATCGCTGAGGAAGGTGGTGTGATGGTGATTCTCAATCGCCATGAAACTCAGGAAGGCATTATTACCAAAGTGAAGAATCTTGCCGCTCAGGCCGATGGTCAGCCTGGCGTGAAACTGAATCCGAAGAACCCGTCACGTCAGGTGGGTGTCGGCTCGCAGATCCTGGCAGATTTAGGTGTGGGTAAAATGCGTCTGCTGTCATCGAGTAATCAGCGCTATCACTCACTGTCCGGTTTCGGCCTGGAAGTGGTGGAATATATTTGCGATTAAGGTTTATTGACCTTAACGCACTGTTTTTATTAATCCCTAATCCGGAATAGAGATCGCATAACGCTGCCGGGAGTGCCTTGACAGTGAAGTCAATTGGTATCAGGTATAAATTGTGATAGACTCCCGCGGTTTCTCAATCCGGAAAGAAAAGACATAGTCACAGGAAGGCCCATGAAGGTAATCGAAGGCGCCATTGCGGCACCCAACGCAAAAATTGCTATTGTTATCAGTCGCTTCAACAGTTTCATCAATGACAGCCTGCTGGCGGGTGCGCTGGACGCACTGAAACGTCAGGGACAGGTAAGCGACGACAACATTACCGTTGTTCGTTGTCCTGGTGCTTATGAGCTGCCTCTGGTCGCCCAGCAAGTTGCTAAAAGCGATCGCTATGACGCTATCGTGGCACTGGGTTCTGTGATCCGCGGCGGTACTCCGCATTTCGAGTATGTTGCCGGTGAATGTAATAAAGGTCTGGCTCAGGTGGCTCTGGAGTACAACACTCCGGTTTCATTTGGTGTTCTGACTGTAGACACAATTGAACAAGCCATCGAGCGTGCCGGTACCAAGGCTGGTAATAAAGGGGCAGAGGCTGCACTCAGCGCGCTTGAGATGGTAAATGTCCTGTCCCAAATTGAATCCTAATGGGGGTTAGAGTGAAACCAGCCGCACGTCGTAACGCACGACACTTTGCCGTCCAGGCCATTTATTCCTGGCAAATCACCAAAGAAAATGCCGCCGATATTGAACTGCATTTTCTGTCTGGTGAACAGTTTGAAGAAGAAGCTCACCGGGCTGATGCGCCTGTACTGGCAGCACCGCACACTGATGTTGAGTACTTCCGTGACTTGTTCACAGGCGTGGTGCTGAACTACCCGGAACTGGACAGCAAGATGCGTCCCTATCTGTCACGTCCTTTGCAGGATCTGGATCAGATGGAACTGGCGCTACTGCGTCTGGCCTTGTACGAAATCATGAAACGTGAAGACGTACCGTACAAAGTTGTGATTAATGAAGCGATTGAGCTGGCGAAAATCTTCGGTGCTGAAGACAGCCATAAGTTCGTAAACGGTGTGCTGGATAAGCTGGCCCCGGTTTTACGTAAAAAAGCATAATCGCTCTGATGCGAACTGAGGCCAGCTCTGCTGGCCTTTTTTCTGAGTTTCAGCAAACGACTTGACCTCCTATGGCTAGTAATGAATTTGATTTGATAGCCCGTTATTTTGCCCGCCAGCCGGTACAACGGCGAGATGTTACGCTGGCAATCGGTGACGACTGTGCCTTGCTTGAGGTACCTGCGGGTAGCCACCTTGCGGTCAGTACCGACTCACTGGTCTGTGGTAACCATTTCCTGCCCGGTATGGATCCTTCGCTGCTGGCTAAAAAGGCCTTGGCGGCGAACTTAAGTGATTTGGCGGCCATGGGCGCAACACCTGCCTGGGTCTCTCTGGCACTGACCTTGCCGGAAGCCGACGAAGCCTGGTTAGCCCGGTTCTGTGAGGGCTTTTTTGAGATGGCCGATTACTATCAGGTGCAGCTGATTGGCGGGGATACCACCAAAGGCCCGCTGAGCCTGACACTGACTGTGCAGGGATTTGTGCCTCACGGACAAGCGCTGACCCGGCACGGGGCTGGTTCCGGAGACTGGATTTATGTCACCGGCTGTCTTGGCGACAGTGCAGCAGGGCTGGCGGTATTGCTTGAGCAGGCAAAGCATAGTGATTCAGCATTGGCTGAGCATCTGCTTAATCGCCATTATCAACCTCAGCCGCGGGTGCTGGCCGGCCAGGCATTGCGGGGCATAGCCTCTGCAGCTCTGGATATCTCCGATGGGCTGATTGCCGATTTGGGGCATATCCTGACCCGCTCCCGGGTGGGGGCTGTGATAGATGTAGACAGTCTGCCATTGTCACCCGAGCTGGTGGCATTTTGTGGCGGAGACAAAGAGGCGGCCATCAAGATGGCACTGACCAGCGGCGAAGAGTACGAGCTGTGCTTCACTGTACCTGCCCATAATCGCGGTACGTTGGATGTTGCTTTGTCTCATGCCGGAGTAAAAGCGACCTGTATCGGTCAGATCCGGCCTGGCAGCAGCGCCGTCCTTGAGCGAAACGGACTGCAAATAGACTGGCAGTTACATGGATATGATCATTTTTCGGGGTAAGTAGTGCGAGATCCCAAACTGTATATCAAATTAAGCAATCCCTGGCATTTGCTGGCCACGGGATTTGGCAGCGGCCTGTCTCCTGTGGTTCCGGGAACTGTCGGCACACTGGCATCTGTCCCGTTCTATTACCTGCTGGTTCAGCTTCCTTATGCGGCCTATATCGGGATAACACTGGCGGCGGCTGTGATTGGGGTGCTGATTTGTCGCCATACCGCCCAGGACATGGGCGTGCATGACCACGGCAGCATCGTCTGGGACGAATTTGTCGGTTTTTGGATCACCATGGCCATTGCTCCGCCTATGAGCTTGCCCTGGGTGGTCAGCGGT
Organism: Photobacterium salinisoli; assembly: GCF_003614885.1. Taxonomy (GTDB): domain Bacteria; phylum Pseudomonadota; class Gammaproteobacteria; order Enterobacterales; family Vibrionaceae; genus Photobacterium; species Photobacterium salinisoli. The sequence goes on along the minus strand of NZ_QZMS01000007.1, from coordinate 1,789,400 downwards.
TTCATACTGTTTCGCTTTTTCGACATGGTAAAACCCTGGCCGATCAGCTGGCTGGATAAGAATGTCCACGGCGGACTGGGCATCATGATCGATGACATCCTTGCTGGCTTTATGGCCATGATCACCCTGTGGGGCGTGGGTCACTGGATGGGCTGGTAACCGCGGTTCACCGCAAGTAAAACCCTCAAGCCGTGCAAATTGCACGGTTTTTTTTGTCCAATTTTTAACCCAACTTCACTGCGCGATTGGCACTATTCTTAAGCTGAACCAGGGAGAGTATCCTGGGAGAATAAGATGCTGAAAGTGACTGTGATCTTTGTTGTTTTGCTGATGCTGGCCAGCGCTGCCCGGGCGCAGGTGTACCCGTCGACTGGCAGTGCCTGGCTGACCCCAGGAGGGTGGGAAGAGCCGCTGTCGACCTCACGGTTTGACTCTGCTGAAGCGGTCCGGCGCTGGGAGTTTCGCCATGCAGATCTGATTTTGGGGAACTGGCAATCCACAACGCTGAATGAAGCGAGCACAGCACTGTTACCGTTTCGCGCTCAGAGTCTGTCCTGTGAACCTGATGAGCAACAGCGCTGGCTGGCTCAGCAAGCCAGCGAGAATGGTCTGGATCCGGAAAGCGTCTTTCTGCATTTTGCGCAGGATACCCGGCTGTCGCTCAAAAGTAGCAACCTGCAATCAGACAGCCTGCTGGAAGCCAAGCCCTGGCTGAGCCGGACAGCGGATACCCTGACCGTACCGGGCTGGGATCCTGTGAACGATACAGACAATAACGGGCAACTCAGTGACGCGGAATACCAGCAGCGGCTGAACCCTCTGGCCAGCGCCCGGTTTGCGTATCAGGCCCGGGTATTGCTGACAGGAAGGCTGCAGGGCGGCGTCTGCACTTTTCGGACAAACCTCTCAGACCCAGCCGTTCGGGCACTGCTGATCAACTGGTATCGCTATCACTGGCGGCAGTTGGCAGCCGATGGCGGTTACACCCCGCGTCTGAGACCTTTGCTCGGGCCTGATGTTCTGCCGGTAGTGAGTGGCGGGCAGATCCTTGAATTGTCATTACAGGCCGGAACTCCGGAAGCAGAAGAGCGGTATCTGGCACAACTGGTTGATTTTCTCGGTCAGTTAAAGCAACAGCTCGATCCTGCTCTTCTGGCCGTATCCGCATCCGGGCTGGCGCTATGGCCCGATGAAGCGGTTTCCGCGCCATTGCGCTCAAAGGTTGATCTCTGGGTGCGTCCTCGTTTTATCACACCGGCTATGGGGCTGGGCCGCATTCAGCAAAGCTGGCAACATTTTGCTCTGAGTGCCGAAGGGGCCAATAGTGTGTTGATGGTGTCGATGCGTGATGGTCACAGCTATTTGCACCCGGGAGATGAAAGGGCCTGGCAGCAGGATGTTGAAACCGGGCTGGCACTCTATTACCTGTTCAATTTGCCGGGCCAGACTTTCTATCACAACTGGGGCGACAGCCTGAGCGTTGATAGTACCAATACCAGTATGCGGGACTGGTACCGGCCAGGTCTGCCCAAAAACTGGGTGTATCAGCCTGTTGCCATGCTCAAGGTGGACTTAGGCGACCCGGTATCCGCACCCAAAGGGTATAAGCCTGTCTGGTGGCAGGCTGAGCCGCTGAGTGGGAACAGCCGCGGTTCTGTGCTGGGCAGCTACAAGGTAGCCCCTGCTCACTGGTTCTGGCTGTACCGCACGGGCTGGTTTGGCAAACAGCCCGCAGAGGGGGTGATTGCCCGCCGCTATGAGCAGGGGCTGGTGCTTTACCGGGCCGTTCAGCAAGCGGGTCAGAGCCGGTTTCTGGCGGCGAAACCGATGCGTATTTCCCTGCCGGGCACCTATATCCGGATTTTTTACGACGGCACCACCAGCGAGCCGATGAATTACATTGAGCTCGGGGGTTATGAAGGGGCAGTTTTACAAAAAGCAGAGTCAGACGAATAAAAAAGGCGGGAGATCCCGCCTTTTTAGTGTGTTAGGGCAAACTTGTATCAGTCAGCTCAGCAACAGGCTGTCATCGGCCAGCTCTTCGCCACGCACTTTACTGAACATATCGAGCAAGTGTTTCACGTCCATATCAGCGCGTTCCTGTCCGTCCACATCCAGCACTATATTGCCCTGGTGCAGCATCACGGTACGATCCCCGTATGCCAGCGCGTCTTTCATCGAGTGGGTAACCATCAGAACGGTCAGATCGAATTCTTCGACCACCCGTTTGGTCAGCTCCAGCACGAAAGCGGCCATACGTGGATCGAGCGCGGCGGTATGCTCGTCCAGCAGTAAGAGTTTACTGTCAGCCAGTGTTGCCATGACCAGGCTTACCGCCTGACGCTGGCCGCCGGAAAGCAAGCCGATACTGTCGCTCAGTCTGTCTTCCAATCCCAGTCCCAGAATACTGATACGTTCCTGAAACAGCTTACGACGCTGGGAAGATAACGCCAGCTTCCAGGTGCGGCGACTGCCACGCTGAACGGCCAGCGCCATGTTTTCTTCAATCGTGAGCGAAGCACAGGTGCCAGCCAGCGGATCCTGAAATACGCGGGCAGCATATTGTGCCCTTTCGTGCACGGCCTTGCTGGTGACGTCGACACCATTAATGACCACCTTGCCGTCTGACATCGGCGTTTCACCGCTGATTGCACCGAGCAGGGTTGATTTACCGGCACCGTTCGAGCCGATAACAGTGACAAACTGGCGCTCGGGCACTGTCAGGTTAACCCCGCGCAGGGCCTGATTTTCCAAAATGGTGCCTTCATTGAAGGTAACGCGGATATTATTAAGTTCAATCATAGAGTTACTACCTTCTTTTCCGGCTTACGCTAGCTTCTTTGCGGCGACGGTTTGCTTCTTTTTGCGCTGAAAATTGCGCTTCATTTTAGGTGCAATCAGAGCTAGCGCGACCAGCACAGCAGTGATCAGGTTCAGATCCGACGCCTGCAGACCGAACATGCCACTGCTCAGGGCAAACGCAACCGCCAGGCGGTAGAGCACTGAGCCTAAAATCACCGCCACCACGGCCACCCAGATCTTGCGGCCCGGGATCAGAGTCTGACCCAGAATAACCGCGGCCAGACCCACGACTATCGTGCCCACACCCGAGGTAACATCGGCAAAGTTATTGGTTTGTGCGAACAGAGCGCCGGAGAAGCCGACAAACGCATTCGACAGCGCAAGGCCAAAATAGGTATACAGAGCCGTACTGCCCCCTTGTGCGCTTACCATACGGCTGTTGACACCCGTGGCGCGCAGGCCGAGGCCGAAGTCACTGGCCAGCAGTCGGGTAACGAACCAGCCGCTGAATATTACCAGTGCCAGAATGACAGCCAGGCGCACCAGGCCGGCATCCAGCCCAGTCTCGAAGGCAAAATTTTCGAATGGGGTCAGGATAGTATCGTCACCCAGCAAGGCCAGGTTTGGCCGGCCCATAATGCGGATATTGATAGAGAAAGCAGCAATCATGGTCAGAATACTGGCCAGTAAGTGCAAGATACCGCAACGTACTGCCAGAAAGGCTGTCACCAGGCCACACATACCGCCGGCCAGAATCGCCAGCATTGTGGCCATCCACGGATTCACACCAGCCACTATGGCTGTTGCAGCCACGGCGGCCCCCATTGGAAAACTGCCATCGACAGACAGATCCGGAAAATCCAGTACCCGAAACGTCAGGTAAACCCCCAGAGCAACCAAGCCGTAAACCAGGCCGATTTCTAAGGTACCGATCAAAGCAAAGAAAGACATCTACAACTCCTTATTCCTTGCTGGCACCGGCTGGAACGCCGGTGCCCGATAGAGAGGTAAGGTTATTTGGCGATAGAGGTCGCGCGATCAACCAGAGCCTGAGGGAAGGTGATGTTCAGTTTGGTGGCGGCTTTCTGGTTCAGAGCCAGATCTGAACCTACAGCGACTTTTACCGGAAGTTCAGACACTTTCGTGCCTTTGAGCAACGCATCCACATAGTCAGCTGTCTGAACGCCAACCTGATAGTAGTCAAAGCCAAGTGCGGCCAGCGCACCGCTCTCAATGTAGGTCGTAGAGGCGCCGATAACAGGAATGCCTGCCTGGTTACCGGCATTCACTAAGCCTTCAACGGCACTGGCCACTGTGTTATCTGTCGGGGCGTAGAGCGCATCGGCTTTTGAGGCGACGATTTGCGCTGCTGACTGAACATCGGCACTTTTCAGGGCCGTGCCTTCTACCACTTCCATACCTTGTTCTTTTGCGGCTTTACGCAGCAAATCAACCAGTGCTACGGCGTTGGCCTCGCCTGGGTTGTACACGACGCCAATGCGTTTGGCATCTGGCAGAATTTCTTTCACCAGAGCAACGTGCTGTGCAACAGGGGATAAATCAGACAGACCGGTGACGTTGCGCTCGGGTTGATCAACATTACGCACCAGTTTGGCGCCTACAGGATCGGTGACTGCAGTAAAAACGACGGGAATAGAACGGGTGGCTGCAGCCAGTGCCTGTGCGGTTGGCGTTGCAATACCCACCAGAACATCCGGTTGTTCGCCGACAAACTGCTTGGCGATTTGCACCGCAATCGCAGGGTTACCCTGTGCAGTCTGATAGGAGAATTCCAGGTTCTTGCCTTCTTCGTAGCCTTTCGCTTTCAGGCCATCCAGCAGGCCCTGGCGAGTGGCGTCCAGCGCCGGGTGTTCAACGATCTGAGACACAGCCACTTTAGCCATTTCGGCCAAGGTCGGTGTCGCTGTCAGGGCTAACGCCGCAGCGATGCAGGCTGCCGAAAGCAATTTGTTTCCCTTCATACTATGCAATCCTTGTTCTGGTGTGATGACAGAGATGGGTCGGCGAACTGTGCCCTCAGTAACACCCATCATTGGCATAATGTTTTAGCGCAATGAGAAAAGAAAGAACATCCAAAAATTAACAACAATGTAACATTGGGTGGGGTTAAGTACCTGTCTGTGGATATTTGTATGGTGTTTTATCTTGCGTTTTCATTAAAAGATAGGCTAAAAATTATACTGATGGGTCATAAATCAGAGTCATGTTTTTTATTGGTATTTTTGTGAGCATGATGAGCTATGGCTCAGTAGGAGCGAATTCGGCTGCACTATTGGATGAATTATGAACAATTCGCTGGTGGGGAGGGGAATCCGGACAGAACAGGGTTCAGCAGAAGAGAGGCAGTCAGTCAGACTGCCTTTACAGAAAAAAGGCGTTATTCACCAATACATTGAAGTGTATCGTTGCGCTTGCCGATATGGGCGAAAGCCGCTTTCATATTGGCCTGCTGAATATAACGGGGCGGCAGAGGCATAACTTCAACCTGATAATCCGGTGCATCGGCGGCGACAGGGGTGTCGGCGGTTACCGGGGTGACCATCACCACTTTTAATGCCGGATTGCGCGAAAAAATACGGGAAGCTGTCCCTAATCCTTCTGCGGTGTGAAAGCGCCCGGCCACGTGCATGATCTGGTGGCCTGGGTGAGCTTGCAGGTAGTTAACCATGCTTTCAGCCATGGTGTCGTCCCAACTGGTCTGGGCGGCAAATTGTCGTTCAGACTGGCTAGGATCACCATGGTGCATAGATTTAGTGAATTTCTCTTTGTACTTGTCATTTTTCAGCGTAAGTGACTGTGCTACCCATTTTCGTTCAGCGGCAGGCAGTCGATTCAGGTAATCGGCCCCGTAACGACCGACACAGCGGACGATAGATTTCGGGGCATTGGCGGCAATGACATCCAGCTGATGCTGGCGTGCAAAATCGACCAGGGGACGGTAATCGGATTCATAATTCGGCCAGGCATTGCCCTGCCTGATCAGTACCTGTTCACCGATTTCGCCGTGAAGGAACTGGTCGACGATCTGTTGTTTGTCGCGGGTAAACTGCTCCATCGACAAAGCCAGTCTGGGGTTATTGGCATACAGTGCCGCCAGCAGCCGGGCTTGCAGCAGGTGAGTGCCCGGATGGCTGTGCCACTCGCCTACCAGTACGATATCTGCATCGGACAGCGCATTTGCCAGGGCTTGTTCCGTCATTTCGGTGCCGGATGGAGAACGAATGGTGTAATCGTACAGAGTTGGAGGAGTTGCAGCCGTTGTCGTGCTTGATGTTGGCTGTGTGGCGCAGCCACTCAGCAGGGCGGCTAATAGCATAGCGTAGCCAGTCTTCATGTATACCATCCTTTGTCTGAAGCATGCATACCGGGCTTATATTAAGAATCAGTATGATAGCTTCAGCGGGTTATGTCATGGGCCGTATGATATTGAAGACTGACGACAGACTCAATAGAAATGAGAATTAGTTGCAATTACCCTGTTCGGCGTCATCCCCGGCGGTGTTTTTTCGGTAAACACGCAGGGTGAAATCTGCCTCGCAGCTGAAGGCGTGTTGCTGCGCCAGGTGCTGCCAGACCTCGTCGCTGGTCTTCCAGGCAAACGGTGTCATCTGCATCAGTGCCGTTGCTTCAGTGCCATTTAAGTGCATGGTGTAATGCAACTGTTCTTCCTGCACCAACGACATACCCGGCAAAATCTCAGGCTGCGTATCATGTAGCCTGACGTCGGCATAAATGAGTGCTTTCAGCTGATACAAGTGCCGCGGAGCGGGCGTCACAGTGATTAATATTGCGCCGGGTTTCAGTGTCCGGACAATTTCTTCTGCTTTACATGGCGCATAAATGCGTACCATGGCATCCAGACTATGGTCGGCGAACGGCAGCCTGTGGCTGGAGGCGACACAGAAATGGCAATCCGGGTAGCGTTTGGCGGCATAACGAACGGCCACTTTGGAGATGTCCAGTCCGTGCACTTCCAGACTGGGATGGCTGGCGCTCAGAGCCGTAAAAGATGAGGTGTAATAGCCTTCTCCACAGCCGATATCCAGCACTTTTTCGCTGTTCTCCGGCAGGTGCTCAGCCAGCAGTTTACTGACATGATCTCTCATCAAGCGGTAGTGATTGGCTTCAAGAAATTGTCTTCTTGCCTGCATCATCTCTTTGTTATCGCCAGGGTTTTTTGAGCTTTTATGATGAACAGGCATTAAGTTCACATATCCTTCCTTTGCCTGATCAAACTGATGGTTATTTTCACAACGCCATTGATGTTGCTGATGTTGAAGTGGCTCATGGCAGAGAGGACATTGATAGGACATAAGAAAGCACCAACACTGAAAACAAAGGATTGTAACCTGTTTAGGTATGGCATAGAAGCGCAGCCAGTAAACCGGACGAGTGATTCACCGAATCATAAATGAATAACAAAAGGTGATCTTTTTCACAGAAAAATATCCTTCTTAATCAATAGCGAATATACATAGTTTTATTAAGGGTTTATTCAGGGAAAAAAGATACTCTGGCTGTGCATAAAGAAAATCTTTGCTCTATGTTTGGATTGGGTTTTGGACTTTTTTATGATGTCGGCAACAGGCTTTGACTGCCTTCTCCTGTTTCTGACGAATTATCTGAGCCCGTTTTTTTGCGCTTATGAGTGCCATCAGCGTTGTGGCCACTCAGAACATACACTCAAGGAAACAAAGATGAAAAAAACACTAGCAGCGGCAATTATCTCCAGCTTGTTTGCCAGTGGCGCAAGCTACGCGGCGAATATTTATCAAGGCGAAGATGGTAGTGAAGTGAACCTTTACGGCCGTCTGGGCTACAACATTACAGACAAAGCCACCGATGACGGTGACACTGAAGGCCAATTTGACGCACGTTTAGGTCTGGGTGGCTCTCAGCGTATTAATGATCAAGTCTCTGTGATTGGTTGGGCTGAGTACCAGGTCGGTGCGGCAGAGTTTGAAAATGGATTCTCTCATAATGATACCCAGAGTAACCAGAGCTTGACGCCACGTTATGTCTGGGCGGGGATTGATGCTGGTGACGCCGGTCAAATCACCGGTGGTCGTGTGGCTTCCGGGATTATCTGGTTCTCTGACATTGTCGATGTATTCCATGCTTCCGATGTGGCCTTAGGGCGTCAGATCAGCCAAATTGATAACTCAGCGGCGCAAACTTTCCGTCAGGACGGCACACTGCAATACCAAAACAATTTCAGTGGGCTGGATCTGTCGGTCGCTTACATCTTTGGCGACGGTGACTCTGAGTCTGGTCTGAACGATGATGAGCTCGACTACGGTTACAATACAGCTCTGCGTTACGCGATTCAGCTGGGTAACGAGATGACACTGACCCCTGTTGTGGCATATCAGTACAACGAAAACAAAGGTGGCGATGAGTCCACTTTCTGGGGTGCTGGTGCGAACTTCGTTGCGGGTGCACTGACAATTGGTATGGAATATTCAGAAAACGAACTGGATTACACGGGCGTTTCTGACAAGAGTAAAGATGAAGTGTTTGAAGCGATTGTTGCTTATAACATTAACGATTTCTGGACTGTTCGCGGTGGTTACCGCAACCTGGATAACACAGGTGGTGACGAACTGGAACTGGACGAGTACACACTGGAAGGCCAGTACCGTCTGACCAGCCGTTCATCGATTTATGCTGATTATGTTATCCGCGACGGTAAAAACGGCACTATGAATGGCCAATCCGTTGGCTTCAGTGGTGATGCTGACGAAGATTTCTATAACGTTGGTCTGCGTTACGAGTTCTAAGTCTCTCGCAATCACTGACCATACAAAGGCTGGAGCATGCTCCAGCCTTTGTTGTTTCAGCATATCGGAGGTTATCCGGCTTTGTAGTCGGCTTTATCCAGGTTGTGCTTTTTCATTCTCAGATACAGCTTTTTACGCGGGATCTGCAGGTAAGTGGAGACTTCATTAATTCTGCCGCCGAACAGGTACAGGGCATCTTCAATTACCTGCTTTTCATAGTCATCTATCAGATCATCCAACGGGCTGCTCATTTGATCCAGCGATTTGGTTCGCTCTTGTCCGGTGAGTTTGACGATACCAATCGCGTAGAGCTCTGCCACATTACGTAATTCCAGAACGTTTCCTTCCCAGCTGTGCCGGTTGAGTGTATTGATATAGGCTTTATCCACCACAGGGACGGGTTTGTTGAGTTTCTGGCAGCTGGCCTCCAGAAAGTATCGGAACAGCAATGTAATATCGCTTGCCCTTTGTCTTAGTGGCGGAATGACAAACCGCGCCTGACTGAGAAAATAAAACAGCTCAGGCACTAAGGTTTCTTTTTCGACCGCTTGTTCAGCCGTTCCTTCAACGATCGCCAATACGCGTACTTCTCTTTTCGCCAGGCGCTCCTGCTCAAGGAGAAAACGGCATAGCCAGTGCTGTGTCTCTGTCGGCATGGCAGGCAGGTTATTGATGCAGATACTGCCTCCGCGGGCGTTAAGCATTGCCCGTTGTAAATCAGCGGTGCGCTCCACTTTGCTGCCGCACAATTTGATAAAAGGGCCTTTGCCCATATTTGTGTGTGCATGCAGCAAGCGAGCCAGAGTCTGACGCCCCGTTCCGGCTTCGCCTTCAATCAGGGCATCTTTGTCATTGTTTTCCGCTGCGGCAATCTGATGTCGGAGCTTGACGATTAACGGGCTGTCACCCAGCAGCACGTTGCTGGCTGTTTGACTGAGTCTTTTACGGTGTTCAATCAGCTGCTTTCGTTTCGGCAGATGTTTATCCAGTAGTGTGATCAGCGCTGCGGGCTGTAATGGCTTTTGCAGGAAATCGGCTGCCCCGTTTTGCAAGGCATCCACTGCCATAGGAATGTCGCCGTGGCCGGTAATGAGTATCACAGGCAGGGCACTGTCGAGGGATTTAATCCGGTGCAGCACCTCTTTTCCGTTCATTCCTGGCATATACATATCGGTAATCACCACACCCGGCCAGTCTTTGTGAAGCAAGGTCAGGGCCTGCAAGGGATCGGTGGCCGTCAGGGTCTGATAACCTGCGACTTCCAGCAGGTGCTGGTAAGCATCGGCAACATCCTGATCGTCATCAATGATCAGTACTTCAATGTTATCGCTAATCGTCATATTTCTTTAACTCCAAAACAACCATTGCGCCTCCCTGCAAGGTGGAAGCAAGGTAAATATCCCCGTTCAGGCGGTTCATGATGGAACGGCAAATGTTCAGTCCCAGGCCCAGGCCAACATCTTTAGTGGTGGTAAAAGGGGTGAACAGTTTTTCAATAATATCTCGCGCAAAACCCGGGCCCGTATCACAAATGGCCAAGCTGAATGTTTGGCGTTCAGCAGAGTAATTAAGCAGTTCTACGTAAATATCTCTGGTATCACTGCCTGCCACTGCATCACAGCTATTGATGAAAAGGTTAACCAGCACCTGTTCCAGCTGTATGGGATCGGCGAGGACCTGAAACGGGCTGTTTATGTTGCTGCTCAGATTGGTTTGCTGAACTTTCAATCTGCTGTCTATCAGTTGCTGGGCGTGATTGATGGATTCTTGAATATCAACGGCCTGAAGCATTCTGTTGGCCGATTGTTTTTTCGCGAAATTGCGCAGGCTGGTAATGATACGGGCCATGCGTTCAGTCAGACTGTCCATTTTATCCAGGCTGGCTGTAAGCTGAGTGAGGTTGTTTTTATCCACGGCCATTCGCGTGGCAAAGATATGGGTTGTCATGGCTGACAGCGGCTGGTTCAGCTCGTGCGCCAGCGAGGTCATGGTTTGTCCGACCACAGCCATTTTAGCCGCCTGGATCAGTTCATCCTGGGTGGCGCGTAAATCTTCCTCGATACGTTTTCTGTCTTCGATTTCCGCTTTCAGTTGCTGGTTTCGCTTGGTCAGCGACTCGGTTTTTTCCTGCACCATATTTTCCAGCCAGCGGGCTGCGCTTTCCTGCTCGGTTATGTCTGTCACTGTAATAATGACTTTGGCCTCCTGGCCCTGCCTGAACAGGCGAAAGTCCAGACGCAGATAACGCGGTTCGCTTGAATGTGTCTGTTTGATCGTGAGGTTACACGCCCCATTGGACTGCAAAGGGCTGCTGGGCAGAAACAGCCGTTTCAGGCGGGGTTCCATGGCGCGGTTGAACAGCGCCCAGATGGTCTGATTGTCCGGGATAGCTTCGGCATCAAAAAGCGATAATGCGCTGGGGTTGACCGATTCTACTATGCCGGATAAATCGCAGGTGATGATACTGGCCTGGGTGTTATTGATCAGGTTCAGCGCGTTGGAGCGCTGCATTTCCAGCATTTGCTGGCGGAATTGACGCAGGCTGTCACCCAGCAGGCCAATTTCATCATTACCATCAACCTGTATGTTGGCATTGAGATCGCCGTGGGCCACGGCATACAGATCCTGGCTGAGTTGATTCAAACGCGCGACAATTCCGCGGCTGACCAGATAGACAGACAGAAAGACGGACAGGGTAATGGCCAGCAGTACCACGGCAAGCAGAATGTAGCTGCTGGTGATGACAGACTGACGGGTGTGATCGTTGAGAGCAAGCAGAGAGGAATCCGCCTGACCAACCATAGTCTGGATCAGATCTTCCTGATAAATCAGCCGGTTGTTGATGCGCTTGTCATAACGCTGGATTGTTTTCTCCAGTGCGGACAGCTCGTTCAGTTGCATTGCCACCGGACCGTTAGGCTCAACCTGGCTGATCATGTCGTTAAGCTGCTGCCGGAACGCCAGTGTCGATGGGTAGTGGCTGAGGGAATCGCTCATGGTTTTCAGTTGCTGGGTTTTAAAGCCAATGTAGTGAAAAGCGTTGGCGATATCCCGGTTATCATCCCGGTGAAACATTTTCTGCACCAGCTGATACAGCTCACTCTCTTTTACTGTGATGGACTGAATGAGAGAAAACTCGTTCACCGTTTCCCGGATGGTGTCACTATCCAGGTGATGGGGCGTGGTTCGCGTTAACTGCCATTCTACTTCCTGGCGGATGGGAGCAAGCTCATCCACCACTTTTTGGTGCAGCCAGCTTATGCGGCTTTCCGATTGCGCCAACGCCAGCAGCAGGATCGATCGCTTATTCAGCAAATTGCTGTAAGTCTCTATGTCTTTGAGCAAGCTGGCGTGCTCAATTTTCAGCGTCGGATAGGAAGACAGGCTGGCTGTGTTCGCAATGGAGTGGGTGATCCTTTCGGCTTCGGTCTGAATTTGTTGTTTCAGCTCTGCGTGACGGGTTGGATCCTGGTTGTCCCCGATATTATGCAGGCTGTCTTTCAGCGCCGCCGTGCTGCGTTCAAGGTGATAGCTGGCCCTGAGTGTCGGCAGGTTTTTGCTGACAATGGCATCTATCTGATCGTCGAGATTTTCCCAGGTAATCAGTGCGATGAGGCTGACGCCTATACTCAGAAATGCCATCAGACTGATGGCGCTAATCAGGCGATTACCGATCGTTTTGCGCTTCAGCATCACAACTCCTGTTTATACGACATGAGTATGTCTTGAGATAAACGAATGGATTGCTGTAATTGCTGGCTCATCTGTTCCTGCCAGAGCCCGACAGTACGGGCAGAGGCCGGGTGACGCACTGGGTCTTGCAGCGACAAAAAAGCCTCAGTAGTGGCTTGCTCGGCGCTGATCACTGTGGTCGAAGCCAGCGTAATGGAGCGTTTCAGCTGCTCGGTTTGCTGAGGATTCAGGTCCGGCAGTAACCGGATTTTATGGATTAGCTGCCAGGCATAGTTCAGCAGGGGCTGCTGCTGGCTGATGCTGATATCAAAAAGTTGCTGTACCGGTATCGCCCGCTCTTCCAATAACCCGGTATCAACAGTGAATGTGGCTGTGTCTAAGGCTGGGATTTTCGCTCGGCGATGCTTATAAATGGGCGACTGCTCGATGCGCGCCTGTGAAGAGTCAGAGAGCATAAATCGCACAAATTCAATACCTGTCTGATCGGACTGTTTTCTGTCCAGTGCAGCGATATAGCTCGGCAGAACCATGCTGTCGGGCTGATACTTAAAATGGATAAACGGGAAATGAGCTTGCTGCTCTTTGGCATAACTGTCGATAACCAAACCGATGCCAGACTGCCCGCTGGCGACAAGATCGGTGGCGCGCTGACTGTTGGCTGAGATGGCATTCAGGTTGCCCCCCAGCTGTAAAAGCAACCGCCAGCCGTGATCCCAGTCATAACGCTGCAGCAGGTTTTCCACCATCAGGTGTGTGGTCGCTGAACGGGAGGGGCTGCTCATGACCAGGTGGCTGTGGTAGACAGGGGCAATCAGTGACTCCCAGCGTGACGGGACAGGCAGCGCGTTCCTGTCGACATAACGCTGGTTCCATATTATGCCGCAGCCCGAGAACCCCAGAACAGCAATGTAGTCTGAATCGAACTGGTTTTGTTCATCTGTCAGTTCGGAAACCGGCACCAGAGAATGGCTGTCGGCCAGTGGCTGAAACAGACGCCGGGAAGAGGAAAGCACAACATTCACGCCATGATCCGGCTTTGCCAGCAGTGCTAGCCCCTCGCTTTCCCGGCGTTGCAGAATAATGACATCCAAACCGGCATGCTGCTGTTCAAAAACCTCGATACTGCTGCTCAGCAGGGCAGGGTTGAAGGTGGTCAGAATCACCAGCTGCTTTTTTTCACTGGCGTGCAGGGGGAAAGTCGCCAGTAATACTAAGATCAGAAGCCGGTATAACATGACAAAGAATCCTTCCTTACGTAGCCTGATTTATTGCTTGCTTCCCACCTTTACTCGCCGTTTGCGGGTGGCAGACAGAAGAGGTATCGCGTTACGCGCTTATATACAAGTAAGGGGCAATGGGGAACAGTAAAAAGTCGATTATCATGGCTGAAGTTATGGTCGGCTAGCTCTTTAGTCTTTTCCATGCCATAAAATGTGCCAATCGTGACCCAATCGTCAGCCACTTTGCGCTAACCTGCGCAAATCTATCAGAACACCAGATTTCGCCAATGGGGAAATTGTAAAAAAAGTATGCCAGCTAAATAGCGGGCTTGCTGTCATGCAGGAGGGCTGGGGGAACAAGCGCGAAAGGCGGCCCGAATGATACCGAGGCCGCGATGGGTGAGACACTTCTCGTCATCCAGATTTATCTGTCAGGCACTGAGTATCTGCTGTATCTCGGTAGCGGAGAGATGATACTGGCGAGGGCACTGCTGCCATACGCCCAGCATGCGGCGATATTTACTCTGCATCGGCACATGGCTGTTAAAACAGTGCTCTGAAGGCAGAAAATGCGGATAAAGATTTTCTACCTCTGTCAGGAAGCGCACATAATGCATTTGCTGGGGTTCACTGGCGGCATCAAACCCCAGAAATGTCAGACGGCGAGTATCAATCCGGGTCTGCTCGGCGTCGCTTAACTGATTGCAGGATTCTTGCATGGCATGGTGCATTTCCATCACTTGCAGGATCTCTTTGCATTCATCTTCTGAGATAGCCCCAAAGTTTTTATCCAGCTCCCTTAGCTGCAGCCCGTATCCACGCTCGACTATGGTTTGCAGACGCTGAAACTTACCGGCATGCTCGGGATCGAGCTGGGCCATCAGTCGATATTGGTTAGACAAAATGAGACGTTGTGCATGTGTCATTTCCATAGTGGTATCCTGCAATAATTTTACTGGTTACAGCTTAGCAGCAAGTTAGCCGGTGCCTTTGATCTGAGCCGGGTTTGCGGCAGACTTTACAGAAAAACCGACTGCATTTGCGTTACACTGGCCGCAATGAAATGTGATTCAATTGGGTGAATACAATGCAAGGATGCTGGCAATGACAATGCTTCCCTGGGCTGGGTGGGCCGTATGGCTGGCCGTGCTGTTCTTCTCTTATCCGCGTGAATTTTATCCTAAGTTCAAACACCAGAAAGACTATCAGCATCTGGTCTCCGGGACTGTCATGGTACTCTTTTTATTGTGGAGCCTGAGGGCCGGACTGGTTGATGGGCTGAAAGTCCATTTTCTGGCCTTGACCGTGCTGACCTTAACCCATGGCTGGCGAATTGCCATATGGATAGCGGCGGTTCCAGGTTTGCTGTTGGCGGCATTCGGCATTCAGGACTGGCAAGATCTGGGGCTGGTGAATCTGACCAGCGTGGTGGTGCCTGTATTGCTCAGCTATTGGGTTTTCTTGCTGAGTTACCGCTACCTGACCCGGCATCTCTTTGTTTATATTTTTGTTGCGGCATTTTTTAACGGCGCCCTGTCACAGGTGGTCCATATGCTGCTGACAGGAAGCTGGATCTGGCTCGAAGGAGAATACAGCTGGCAATACATAGTGGATAACTATTTATTGCTCATTCCTTTGCTGTTGTTTCCTGAAGCATTGCTCAACGGTATGTCGACCACCTTGCTGGTGGTGTACAAACCAGATTGGGTGAGAACCTTTTATGAACGGGATTATATTTACCAGCGGGATAAGTAAACCTGCACGGGACAACATCTCCCTGAGCAATCAATACATCACATTGGGATGATATTGCGAAAGGATAGCTTTTACCTTGTCCATCACAGCTTTTGACGGCGGTTTGACCCCTTCCAGCGGATAGTCATACCCCATGGCTTCCCATTTGTGTGCGCCTAACTGGTGGTAGGGGAGCAGTTCGATTTTCTCTATATTGTCCATATCCTTTATGAATTCTCCCAACAGATGGGCAGAAGTGTCGTTGTCGGTAAAACCGGGTACCACAACATGACGAATCCAGGTTTTCTGTCCGATTTTGTGCAGATAACGGGCGAAGTCGAGAATACGTTTGTTGGGCACGCCCACCAAGTCGTGGTGAATCTCATCGTCGATTTGCTTGAGATCCAGCATCACAAGATCCGTCGCCTCCAGCAGCTCATCAATCACAGGGGTATGTTTACGGACATAACCGTTGGTATCCAGACAGGTATGGATGTTCTCGGCTTTGGCTGCCCGGAAAAAGTCGCGAATGAATTCTGGCTGCAAGATGGCCTCCCCACCGGATGCGGTGACACCGCCGCCTGAGGCTGTCATGAAATGGCGATAAGAGAGTGCTTCTTTCATCAGCTCATCCACTGTGATTTCACGTCCGCCTTCCAGATCCCAGGTATCACGGTTGTGGCAGTATTGGCATCGCAGCAGGCAACCTTGCATAAACACGATGAAGCGTATGCCCGGGCCATCCACAGTTCCGCAGGACTCAAAGGAGTGAATACGGCCTTTTACTGTCATAAGGTGGCGCTCCCAGATAAAAATTGCATGGCTGTTTAAGTATAATCCCCGCGACTCTTGCAAGCCGCGGGGAAAGTGCAGTGCCGGGCCATTGTTGCCCGGCAAGGGTTACAGCGACTCAGTAAAGGTACGTGCAATAACGTCCTGTTGCTGTTCTGTCGTCAGTGAGTTGAAGCGTACTGCATACCCGGATACACGTATGGTGAGCTGCGGGTATTTCTCCGGATGCTTCACGGCATCTTCCAGTGTCTCGCGGTTAAGCACATTGACGTTCAGGTGCTGGCCGCCTTCAATACCGGCATCGTGGTGGAAATAACCGTCCATCAGACCGGCCAGATTTGCACGGCGGGTATCATCAGATTTACCCAGTGCGTTCGGTACGATAGAGAAGGTATAAGAGATACCGTCTTTGGCGTGTGCGAACGGCAATTTACCTACTGAGGTCAGCGAGGCCACTGCGCCTTTCTCATCGCGACCATGCATAGGGTTGGCACCCGGTGCGAAAGGCTGACCGGCACGTCGTCCGTCCGGGGTGTTGCCGGTTTTCTTACCGTACACCACGTTGGAGGTGATGGTCAGGATAGACTGAGTCGGAATGGCATCTCGGTAGGTTTTCAGCTTACGAATCTTGTTCATGAAGCGTTCGACCAGATCACAGGCGATGTCATCGACGCGGGCGTCGTTATTACCGAATTTCGGATAGTCGCCTTCGATTTCAAAGTCAGTGGCAATACCGTCTTCGTCACGCACCGGTTTCACTGTGGCGTACTTGATAGCAGACAGGGAGTCAGCCGCCACCGACAGGCCGGCAATACCACAGGCCATGGTGCGACGCACGTCTCTGTCGTGCAGTGCCATTAATGCAGCTTCGTAGCTGTATTTGTCATGCATGAAGTGAATGGCGTTCAGTGCTGTGACGTACTGGGTTGCCAGCCAGTCCATCAAAGAATCCAGGCTGGCCATCACTTTGTCGTAGTCCAGCACCTCATCCGTCATCGGGGCGGCTTTCGGACCAATCTGCAGTTTCAGTTTTTCATCCACACCGCCGTTGATGGAGTACAACAGGGTTTTTGCCAGGTTGGCCCGGGCGCCGAAGAACTGCATATGCTTACCGACCACCATAGGTGAGACGCAGCAGGCAATGGCGTAATCGTCTGAATTGAAATCAGGGCGCATCAGATCATCGTTCTCATACTGGATAGATGAGGTATCGATAGACACTTTGGCGCAGAATTTCTTAAAGCCTTCCGGCAGGCGCTCAGACCAGAGCACAGTGATGTTTGGCTCTGGGCTTGGCCCCATGGTGTACAGAGTATTGAGGAAGCGGAAGCTGGTTTTCGATACCAGTGTCCGGCCGTCAACGCCCATGCCACCAATGGATTCGGTTGCCCAGATGGGATCGCCGGAGAACAGTTCATCGTACTCAGGAGTCCGCAGGAAGCGTACCATGCGCAGTTTCATCACGAAGTGATCAATCATTTCCTGCGCTTGCTCTTCGTTGATCTTACCGGCTGCCAGATCCCGCTCTAGGTAGATATCGAGGAAGGTCGAGGTACGACCCAGTGACATCGCTGCACCGTTTTGCGATTTCACCGCCGCCAGATAGCCGAAGTAAGTCCACTGAATCGCTTCTTGCGCGGTGTCGGCAGGGCGCGAAATGTCATAACCGTATTTGGCGGCCATTTCTTTCATCTGTGCCAGCGCATGGTACTGATCAGCGATTTCCTCGCGCAGCTGCATGGTCATCTGCAGATCTTCGCCTTTCTCGAAACGCGCTTGCAGCGAGGTAAACTGAGCCAGTTTGTCCTGCATCAGATAGTCAATACCGTACAGGGCCACACGGCGATAGTCGCCTATGATACGGCCACGGCCGTAGGCATCGGGCAGCCCTGTCAGCACCCCTGACTTACGGCACTTCATGATGTCAGGAGTATAAATATCGAAAACACCCTGATTGTGGGTTTTGCGGTATTCAGTGAAGATTTTCTTAACCTGAGGATCGAGTTCACGGTCGTATGCTTTACAGGAGCTCTCGACCATACGGATACCGCCATTGGGGATGATAGCCCGTTTGAGCGGGGCATCCGTTTGCAGACCGACGATGGTTTCCAGTGATTTGTCGATATAGCCTGCATCGTGTGCAGTGATGGTAGAAATGATTGACGTATCGAAATCAACAGGAGAGTGAGTGGCGTTTTCCTGTTTGATGCCTTCCATCACTTTTGCCCAGAGCTTCTGGGTTGCAGCTGTGCCCTCACTGACCAGAAAATCTTCATTGCCCTCGTAAGGGGTGTAGTTTTTCTGGATGAAGTCACGGACGTTGACTTCACTTTGCCATTCACCGGCCTTGAAGCCTTCCCAAGCCGTAGCAAATTGATCTGCCATATTATACCTACCTGTTATCGTCAGTAGAAAATGTCTGCAAATGCTGCATTTAGCCTGCAGCCTGTGCAATTTGTATCATTTTTGTCAGTGCGGCTTTTTGATTTACCGCACTGATAAGTCAGAACCTATTCTTTTTCCTGTGTTATCCCAAAAGCGCAGGGATACCCGGAATCATGCCGACCGCCAGCATGGCGCCCAGGCACACTAGCAGTGTCAGGCCCGGAATGATGATGCGATCAGCCAGTGTCAGGTGATTCGGTCTATCTTTGTCACCAATAAGACCGTTGTTATCCAGCAGCATAGTGACAGCCCAGCCGAATACAGGGTTCACTGCCATGGACGCGAAGATGCAGATCCCCGCCGACTGGCTGGACTTGGCATCTTTTACCATTTGCATACCGGCTTCCAGCAACGGCAGGAACACACCGGCCAGCAGGGCAATCGTCATCACCGGCGGCCAGATCGCAATATCCATAGGGTAGCCGATAATAGCCACAATGATGCATATGCTGCCCAGCAAAATGGCGCCAGCCGGAATCGGGCGTTTGGCGATGGCTGCCGGGATCATGTACGTCCCCCAGGACGAGGTGACATTACCGCCGCCAAATGCGGCGCCGACTATCTGGCGAACCGAGCAGCCTGTCATGGTGTCATCGACATCCATCAGGGCTTTCTCGGCTTTTTCAGGGTAGTTCATTTCCTGAAAAATGCGGTGGCCAAGAAAGTCGGGTGACCACATGGCAACGGCCAGCAGGGCAAACGGCAGCGACGCAATGAAGTGCTCCACCGTTGGCATGCCCAGTTTCCAGCCTGTTTCTGTAGAGCCCCACCAATAGGCCGGGTTCAGATTAGGCAGACCGGGTGTGGTATGGAACTCAAAAGGGGCGCCCATGAAGGCAGCGATGATACCGCCCGTCACGGCGCAGACTGGGATCGCCAGCCAGCGCTTGCCTATACGGGCCAGAAAGGCATACAGCACGATAGAGATAAAAAGGATGAAAGTGGCGACATAACCCATATTGATGTCGCTGCCCCAGCTCAGCAGGCTTTTTATCTGACCGCTGGAGCCGACAAAGCCCAGGAAGATCAGCAGTCCGCCTGCCACGCCGTCACTGGTGAGTTTGACCAGTCGGGACCCGCCTTTACACAGGCTGAGCGCCAGGCCGAAACCGCCCAGCAAAATAGCCAGTGCTAACGGGTGACCGCCGGCGGCTGCAATCATGCCTATCATGGGGATCATCGGGCCATGATTGCCCGCCAGATTGGCGCGCGGGTTCAGAAACCCGGAGACCAGAATACAAAACAGCGATGCGGATACCAGCATCTCAACCCTGACGTTCTCAACCACGAATTCCGGGCCAAGGCCGTAAGCGGCGGCATAAGAAGACATCACGGCTGAATACATTGCAATAATGCCGATAGTGCCAGCTATTGCGGGCACCAGATCTTCCCACTCGAAACGAAAATCGCGGCCGGGCAGGTTCAGTGCCCACCGGCGCGGATTCAGGATCTGCAGTTCGTGATCAAGGTAGCGTGAGCGGCTGGAAAAGCGGCTGGCTGGTATGTGCCTGTCCGAATAACGCTCGGAGTCTGCATCGGTTTGGACGTCACCGAATTGAAGGTTTGATGACATAAGGGCCTCGTTCTACAAGTCTATAATTCTTGTGTTCCGCACCGGGAAGGAGTGGCCTGAATCCAGTGCGAATTTATATTCTGGTATCAATTACTGATAATGAGGACAGTTTACTCCCCGGGATCCCATGAAAAGTTGATCCTGATCATCCAAGTCTCTTGTATGGAAAAATACTACGGAAAAACCAGTGTCGAGTGAGGTTTAAGCGGTGTTCTGGGATGTTTTTGTAATTTTATTACGTAAATTTAAATCTTGATGATGCAATGGAAGGAGGGAGTGGATAGGGTACAGCGCAGCAAAACGCAATATTCGTTTCCTCTTTGGTCATCTTTGGGTGATGAACAAATTCAAATTCTGCAAACCTCGTCATGTTATGACGAATTTTATCTTTAGCGTTAATCACATTATCAGTTACTCATTCTGCATGTTTGCCCACTTTCATTTTGCTAAAGCAAACAGAAGGAGTGATGGGGTACGGCAGGATTATTATTCTCTTCATGGCGAGATATCGATTACATCCTGACGCAATCAAAATCGTTACCTTTATCACCCGCAAATTCATAAGACTCCCTGCCGTGCTTTTATTTAGCTGACTCTGATGTTTATTCTTTTTATCGCTCGCAGCTGATAATTCGCCCGGATGTATGAAACTGATTTTTTATACTAAAATAGTGAGAATCTATTGCGATTATTAAATAATCGTTTGCAGTGTTTTATTGATTAAATATGCGATTTTTCCATCTTATAATGCTAAAATCCGAAAGTTAACAAAATGTTGTCAAGCAAAGTTCGTGGTGATACCTTCGTCAAAGGGCTGCGAAAACAGACTATCTCACTGTCGGATTACCGAGAGGAGCAGGATGAATGGTAGCGTCACTAACTGGCTTGATAAAAAGATAAAGTTATCCGTGGCGTGTATTAGTGATGAGTTACCAGGAATAACAATAGGTAACTAATATCGTTCTGCTAATGTTGGAGTTGTGTTAATAGTGATGTTCTGCGAACTTTCACTATCATGCATAAAGACTTTAGCCGACAGTATTCAGCGCATTCAGCCACATTTGCATCATTCGTTTCAGGTGCAGTATTTGGGTTTGACAAGCAACAGGAGACAAAGCGCATGACAGAAGCAGTAGCGCTTGAAGTAAAGGATTTACATAAATCTTTTGGCCAGAATGAAGTATTGAAAGGGATTTCGCTCACTGCGCATTGCGGGGATGTCATCTCTATCATTGGTTCTTCTGGTTCAGGTAAAAGTACATTTCTTCGCTGTATTAACCTGTTGGAAACGCCAACTCAGGGTGAAATTTGGGTCAATGGCGAACTGATCAAAATGAAGAATAATCGCCGGGGTGAATTCCTGCCTGTTGATGATCGTCAGGTACAGCGTATTCGTTCCCGCCTGGCAATGGTTTTTCAGGGCTTTAACCTCTGGTCGCATATGACTGTGCTGGGCAATGTGATCGAAGCACCTGTTCATGTCCTCGGTGTGCCTAAAGCCGAAGCCATCGAAAAAGCCGAAGCCTTACTCAAGAAAGTGGGTCTGTACGAAAGACGCCATTATTACCCGGGTCACCTCTCTGGTGGTCAGCAGCAACGGGCTGCCATTGCCCGCGCACTGGCGGTTGACCCCGAAGTAATGCTGTTTGATGAACCTACCTCTGCCCTTGACCCTGAACTGGTCGGCGAGGTACTGGGCGTGATGCAGGATCTGGCTCAGGAAGGACGCACCATGCTGGTGGTGACACACGAAATGGCGTTTGCCCGCGATGTGTCGAATCAGGTGATGTTCTTGCACCAGGGGCTGGTTGAAGAGCAGGGACATCCTGAAAAGCTATTCCAGAACCCGGATTCAGAAAGATTAAAACAATTTATTTCCTCCATTTACTAAAATAGGGATGTGAGTTTTACTCAAACCCGATAATTAACAACTTCGCTGTTTCAGCGGTTTACAACCATCCCTTACTCACAAACGGGGTGGATGCAAATACAACAGGAGTAAGACAATGAAAAAATGGATTTTGGCTGCCGCCGTCGTTTCTGCTCTGGGGACCACCTCAGTTCAAGCGAAAGAGTGGAAAGAAGTTCGTTTCGGTATCGAAGGCGCCTATCCTCCATTCAGCTGGACCGAGCCAAGCGGTGAACTGAAAGGTTTTGACGTCGACATGGCGAATGCCCTGTGTGAAGAACTGCAAGCAAAATGTAAGATCGTCGCCCAGGACTGGGACGGTATTATCCCGTCTCTGCTGGCGCGTAAATACGATGCCATCATTGCTGCTATGTCAATTACTGAAGAGCGTAAAAAGAAAGTTGATTTCACCGGTAAATACGCGCTGATCCCGAATAAATTTGTGGCTAAGAAAGGCACACAGATTGATTTCAGCAAAGACGGTCTGAAAGGCGTGAAAATTGGTGTTCAGCGTGCAACGACGCATGATAAATACCTGACTGATAACTATGGCGATTCTGTTGAGATCGTACGTTACGGCTCTTTTGATGACGCTTATCTGGATCTGAAAGCTGGCCGTATCGCCACCGTACTGGGTGATGCGTCCGCGCTGGAAGAAGGTTTGCTGAACAAAGACGGCGGCGAAGGGTATGAGTTCATCGGTCCTTCTCTGACCGATCCTAAGTGGTTCGGTGAAGGCTTCGGGATTGCAACCCGTAAGCAGGATAAAGATCTGACCGAAAAACTGGATAAAGCCATCTTGTCGCTGCGCGAAAAAGGCGTTTATCAGCAACTGGCGTCTAAGTACTTCTCATACGACGTCTACGGTGAGTAATCGCTGACAATGGACTCAGAGACATCAATATGTCTCCCGGTGTACGAGCGATGTGATGAGACGAATGAGAGTGCCGGGTCGAGGGTGGCTCGGCACTTTTACTATCTGTCGCTGACTCTTTGCAGTTTAAAGGAGTGACCCCTTGTTAGATTTAAAAGGATACGAATGGTCGTTGATCGAAGGCGCATGGGTAACCCTGCAGGTTGCTTTGCTGTCTTTGGTGCTGGCGATGGTATTGGGCATGATGGGCGCGCTGGCAAAATTGTCACGGTATCGCCTGGCCCGTTTAACGGCTACCACTTACACCACTGTCATCCGCGGTATTCCTGATTTAGTGCTCATGATGCTGATCTTCTTTGGCGGTCAGGTACTGTTGAACAACAGTTTGTATGGCGTCAATGAGTGGCTGAACAATTATTTTGCATCATCCGATCCCAGCCATGAATGGACGGCCTATCTGCCCGACTATATCGAAGTCAGCCCATTTGTTGCAGGTATACTGACCATTGGCTTTATCTTCGGTGCCTACATGGCTGAAACCTTCCGCGGTGCCATCATGGCGGTGGATAAAGGCGAGCTGGAAGCGGCGAAAGCCTACGGCATGAGCAGTGCGATGTCGTTCCGCCGTGTCCTGTTACCGCAAATGATCCGCCATGCCTTACCGGGATTTGGCAATAACTGGCTGGTATTGCTGAAAACAACAGCACTGGTCTCTATCATTGGCCTGGATGACATGGTGCGTAAAGGGGCGCTGGCCGCCGGTACGACTCAGATGCCTTTTACCTTCTACATGGCGATTGCCGTGTTGTTCCTTGTGTTTACCTCGCTTTCCACTTCGGTACTGAAGTGGGCAGAGCGTCGGTTCAGTATCCATACGAGGTAAGAGATGGACTTTAGTATTCTGACTGATAGCTGGCCGCTGTATCTGCAAGGGTTTTACACCACACTGTGGATGGTGGCGCTGGCACTTGCCATTGGTCTGGTGATTTCCATTCCTATCGGTGTGGCACGAAACAGCAAAAATCCGCTGATTTCAGGACCAGCCTGGGCGTACATTTACTTCTTCCGTGGTACACCACTGCTGGTGCAGCTGTATCTGATTTATTACGGCATGAGCCAACTGCTCAATGTGCAGGGTACGCTCTGGGAAGAAGCCTGGTTTTGTGCCCTGGTATCCTTTGTGCTCAACACGGCGGCTTATACGGCAGAAATCGTGCGGGGTTCCATTAACAGTATGCCGAAAGGGGAAGTGGAAGCAGCAAAAGCGTATGGCATGAGCCACTGGCAGGCATTCAGCCGGATAATTTTGCCAAGCTCGCTGCGCCGCGCCTTACCTGCCTACAGTAATGAAGTGATCTTCATGATTCACGGCTCGGCGGTCGCCGGTATTGTCACCATAGTGGATTTGACCGGTGCGGCACGGATAGTGAACTCCCGTTATTACGCACCTTTTGAATCCTACCTGTTTGCTGGATTGTGTTACATGGTGCTGACGTTCACTGTGATCTGGGCTTTCCGCAAGCTTGAAGGGCGATTCCTGCGCCACATGAAAGCGTTGAGCTGACAAGAGTTCTCCACGTTTCAAACACTAAGCCAAGGCTGATGCCTTGGCTTATTTGTTTATGGCAAGTTATCGCAGGGGGAATTCAGCGATTACACCGCCACCGCATCGTACAGGCTGATGCCCGTCAGGGCGGCGACTTGATCAAGGTACTGGCGCACGCGGGAAGGGAAAGTCAGCCCTTTAACCACGGTCAGGTTTCTTAAGGTCGGGAACAGATTGACGTCGTCATAGCTAAGCACATTCTCACGCTCGGAAGGCAGTGTCAGCCAGTCTAGCTGAGCCAGCACCTCTTCCATGCCACTGAGGTACTGAGCTGTCTTTGCAAAGGCGTCATCGAAGCTTTGCTCGATCATGGCTGATTTATTGTTCTCGAACCAGTCTTTGGCTTCCTGGCACTGAAATTCAGGCAGAGCAATCATCAGCCAGCGCGGATACACTAAACGGCTGCTATAAGGCCGTGCGGCGTCGTACCACTTGGCAATACGTGTCTCATGCTGGGCCTTCGCCAGCAGAGGTTGGCCGTCCTGCTCATCCAGGTAGCGGGCAATATCCAGGCTTTCTGCCATAAAGCTGCCGTCAGGTTTTTGCAGGATAGGCACCATATTGGCACCCACTTTATCAATACGCGCCTGCACATCATGGTTTTGTAAGTAAACCAGCTCAACATCGGCCTTGTTCAGCCCGGCAACCATCATGGCTTTAATGCAATACGGGCAGTGGTCGAAAACAAAGAGTTTCATTTATTCAAACCTCTTCAAACACAGCCCCGGACTGATGGGGCTGGTGTGGATTTATGGTGGTGATTATTTGAAAACAGACCAGATAGGTGCGTGATCAGACGGTTTCTCAATGCCGCGCAGCTCATAGTCAATACCGGCTTCCTGGCAGCGTGCCGCCAGCGATGGAGTCGCCAGAACCACATCAATGCGCAGGCCGCGGTTGTCATCAAAGCCTTTAGAGCGGTAGTCAAACCATGAGAATTTGTCATCCGCGGTGGGATGAAGCTGACGGAAGGTATCGACAAATCCCCAGTCCATCAGGGTTTTCAGCCATTCGCGCTCAATCGGCTGGAAGGAGCATTTGCCGGTTTGCAGCCAGCGCTTGGCATTTTGCGGGCCAATGCCGATATCCAGATCAATCGGGCTGATATTGATATCGCCCATGACCACCAGCTCTTCATCATTGCTGTGATGAGTATTAAGGTAGGTCATCAGATCAGCATAAAACTTTTCTTTGGCCGGAAACTTGGTTTCGTGATGAATGTTTTCACCCTGAGGGAAGTAACCGTTCAGCACGGTTATTGTTTTGCCGTCAGCCTGTTCAAAGGTGGCCATAATCATCCGGCGCTGGGCTTCATCATCATCGGTCGGAAACCCTTTGCGAACATGAAGCGGCTCCTGCTTGCACAATAGCGCCACACCGTAATGGGCTTTCTGGCCGTGGTGATAGACCTTGTAACCCATGGCTTCTACGTCTGCCAACGGAAAGGCTTCGTCATGTACTTTGATTTCCTGCAGTCCGATCACATCCGGCTGGTGTTTATCGATTACCGCTTGCAGTTGATGGAGTCTTGCTCTTAATCCGTTGATATTAAAAGAAATAACTTTCATTTGATGATTCTGTATTGTCAGGGTTTAGAATGCAGCAATCCTAGCACAGTTGCTTGTCATAGCGTAAGGCCAGCGCTGAGCTGTTCGAATATCTTGATGATCTTTACCGGATTTTCTGCGCCGACTGGTGTCCCTGCCTTTCCTATAATGAAGGCAAGTGAAAATCAACGGTGAGGCGAGTATGGGCAAACTGATCAAAGGTGTGTGGCACGATGTGTGGTACGACACAGAGAAAAGCGACGGTGAATTCGTGCGTGAAGATGCTGGCTTCCGTAACTGGTTAACGGCGGACGGCCGTCCCGGGCCTCAGGGCCAGCAAGGCTTCAAAGCGGAATCCGGTCGTTATCACCTTTATGTCTCACTGGCCTGCCCCTGGGCGCACCGGACCTTGATATTCCGTAGCCTGAAAGGATTGGAGCCGCATATCGGGGTCACTGTGGTCAGCCCGGACATGCTGGAGCACGGCTGGGAGTTTGAGCAGCCGGAGCCTCTGTACGGCTTTGAGTTTATGCATCAGCTGTATGCCAAAGCCAAACCGGATTATACCGGCAGGGTGACAGTCCCCGTGTTGTGGGACAAAGAGACCCAAACCATAGTCAGCAATGAGTCATCAGACATTATCCGCATGCTGAACAGTGCCTTTAACGAGATCACCGGCAACCAGGATGATTATTATCCTCAGTCGGTTCAGGCAGAAATCGATTTGTGGAACGCGTTTATTTATCCGTCGATCAATAACGGTGTGTACCGGTGTGGTTTCGCCACCACTCAGGAGGCATACAGCACGGCGTTTTCTGAGTTATTTGCGGCTTTAGATAAAGTCGATGCCCATCTCGCCAATCACAGGTATTTAGCCGGTAACCGACTGACTGAAGCCGACTGGCGACTGTTTACGACGCTGATTCGCTTTGATGCCGTGTATGTGGGCCATTTTAAATGTAATAAGCAGCGCATTGCCGATTATCCGCATTTACAGGGCTACCTGAAGGAGCTGTACCAGATGCCGGGTGTGGCTGAGACGGTCGATTTTTACCACATCAAACGTCATTACTATTTCAGCCATCAGATGATCAATCCAACCGGCGTGGTGCCGCTGGGGCCTGAGCTGGAGCTGGACTCATCGCACAACAGGGACAGAATCAGCCTGATCTCCTGATTCACACCTAATGCAGCAATGGCGCCCAGATCTCAATGCGGACCGGTGGCAAGTCGCGATTGACCGAGTAAGGCAGCGGCACAGACAAACTGCCTGAAGCCTGATCAGATTGTCCGCCGGCGCGCATCTGGCTCAGTATCTCGCTGCGCCACTGCGCCTGAGCTTCAGGCAGAGGCATCATACTGACGGCAAGCAGGCTGTGACGGACATTGTCTGCACGGGCTGGCACCTTTTGTCTGAGCAGGCAATCCAGGCGTCCCAGGTGTGCTTCGCTACAGAGCGGGTAATCGTGAATGATGGCATCAAAATGAAACAGCGCCTGGGACGGCTGTGCGTGGCGAATGGCCTGAGCGCGTTTGAAGGTGGACTCCAGCCAGCGCAATGCGTCAAAAGCATGGGTATTTTCCCGCAACGCCTGCAGCCTTAACTGGCTGTGGCCGTCAAAGCTGTCCCTGTGTTTCAGCACCTGACAAATATCGGCAATCAGGCTGGTTTCGCCCAGCTGTAACAGCAGCGGCAGGGCATCGGCCAGAATCACTGACGGCAGTTTATTGAGGCGGTCAAAATAGCCGGACAAGCCAAGTAGTAAACGGCGCTTGGCTTTCAGCATTTTGCCTTGCGCCATCAGCAGCCGTGCACTCAGTAGTTGCTTGAAGCAATAGAGAAAAGGTCTTTGCGCGGGCAGTAATCTGCGGTCTGCACGCAGGGCTATCTGAGTCAGCGTCAGGCGGAGTTGTCGGCGGGTGCGCTGATCATCCAGACTGAAATACAACTGCTCGAAGCTGGCGCTGAATTCGGCCAGACAAATAATCCAGCCGACATCAATAATCGGCAGATGTGTAGCCAATGAGAGTCCGGCCTGAGCGAGTGCATCAGGTTGCCGGCATTCAGCAGCCAGCTGGGCGACCTTCAGGGCCCGGTGGCTGGCAGACGGTGAAAGCTTCAATGCCCGCTTGGCTGTGGACATTGCCTGTAGCAGTTGCCCTTGCTCTGCCTGATAGTTTGCCAGTAAGTCCATTGCCTCAAGACACAGGGGATGTTTCCCGATCAGGTGCGTCAGCAATTGCAGGGCTTTGGCCGGATGACCGCACTGGTACTCAACTCTGGCTTCCGCCAGCGTGATTTTGATTGAAGGATGATAGCTCTGAAATAGCCGGATATAGCGTCGTGCCTGTACCCAGTCTTTTTTCTCCATCAGCATATCGAGCAGCAAACTCTCCAGTTGGTGATCCGGGCCATGCTGCAGCAGTTGCTGTTTACAGTGCCGGATCCCCTGATCCAGGCCGTGCTCACTCAGTTTCTGATAGACAGGCAGCCGGGTCTGGCTGTTACGCCATGCATGGCTCAGCTTTTGCTGCAATGTATTGAGCGGCAGTGGCAAAGTGACAAAGGCATCCGGTTCGACCGCCAGTGCATTGAGCACCACTCGGGCACTGGTATCAGCCGAAAAAATCACAATCCCGCAATCGGCACTGAGCAGCTGTTTTTTCCGCAGCAGGGTAAGTAGTTCACTGCCTGTCAGGGTGTTATCTAAGTGATAATCGACCATCAGCAGATCATAGGCCGAGCGCTGACAATGGCGAATGGCTTCGCGGTAATTGGCGGCGGTGTCTATGTGACGCAAGCCAATCTGTACTAATACCCCTTTCATCAGGCTTTGGGCGCTGGGCTGATCGTCGACCAGCAAGACTTTCAGCTTATGCCAGGGCGGGGGAGCAAGGCTCATGGTGTGCAAACGGGTAGCCATCCTATGTCCTCAGAACAACCAGGATGCAACTGCATGCAAATGTGGCGGCAGTCACACTTTAGATAGACTGAGTGTAGTCGGTTTTTGTGGTGAAAAATTGTGCTATGAAGCGATCAGAGGGCAAGAAATCATAAAGTCGCAAAAGTGAGAACGGTGCAGGGCAACGCGACGCAGAGAGAAAAGAGAGGAATAAAAAAAGCCAGCGCAATGCGCTGGCTTGAAAGATGGTGGAGGGAGAAGGATTCGAACCTTCGAAGGCGGAGCCGTCAGATTTACAGTCTGATCCCTTTGGCCACTCGGGAATCCCTCCACGGGATTTTTGCGTATTGTCTGGCTATATCAGCCGTGAAAGCAGCAAAGCGCCACTCTCAGAAAAGATGGTGGAGGGAGAAGGATTCGAACCTTCGAAGGCGGAGCCGTCAGATTTACAGTCTGATCCCTTTGGCCACTCGGGAATCCCTCCACGGGATTTTTACGTATTGTCTGGCTTTATCAGCCATGAAAGCCGTACAGCATACCACTTTCATCAAAAATGGTGGAGGGGGAAGGATTCGAACCTTCGAAGGCGGAGCCGTCAGATTTACAGTCTGATCCCTTTGGCCACTCGGGAACCCCTCCACAAGTGCGGTGCGGATAATAGCAAACAGGTGAAGACTGTAAACCCTTTTTCTGAATATTCATCGTTGCTTGCTGGATTTTTCGTCGTTTTGCAAGTTACGTCTACGGTTTGTGCTTTTTTGTGAGGAAAACTTGCTTAGCTTTACATTTCTTTACCCCGATTATTCTGTGGGTCAGATATGATTAGCCCATAACAAAGAACAGGATGCGAAAGCATGAAGAAAGTTGTTTTGGCCGTTGTGGTAGCGGCATCCCTGGCCGGCGGGGGCTATTTCTATTTTCAGCAGCAGTCTCATGCTGCCCAAGCCGCCAGCCAGCCCAAACCTGGGCGCAGCGTCCCGGTTGCGACAGGCGAAGTGACATCACACCAAGTGGTCAGTTCGGTTTCTCTGGTGGGCAAACTGGCCGCTCAGCGTTCAGTGACTATTGCCACTGAAGTGGCTGCCAAGGTGGATCGCATCGTGGTGGATACCGAGCGGAAAGTGACACAGGGGCAGTTGCTGGTTCAGCTCGATAACGCCAAACCCAAGGCTGCTTACGACGAAGCGAAAGCCTATTATGACGACGAAAAGCGTAAATACACCGAATATCAGCGCCTGGTGAAGCGCGGCGCGCTGACCCAGACCGAACTCATTGCGCAGCAGGCGAGCGTGAGCATCGCCAAAGCCCGTCTTGATGCCGCTAAAGCGGAGCTGGATGATCACCAGATCCGTGCGCCGTTTGTCGGTACGGTGGGGCTGATTGACTTCAGTGCAGGTCATACAGTGACGGTCGGCAGTGAGCTGTTTACGCTCGATGATCTGTCAACCATGCGTCTCGACGTACAAGTGCCTGAGCAATACCTGTCTAAACTGGCACCAGGCATGGCGGTGCAGGCAAAAAGTCAGGCATGGCCGGATGACACATTTCACGGCACGATTCAGGCGATCGACTCACGGGTTCAGGCTGAATCACTCAATATCCGGGTGCGCGTCTCGTTTGACAATACCAGTGGCAAGCTTAAGCCCGGCATGCTGATGGCGGCGGCACTGGATTTTACTCCGCAGCAGGCCGCTATTATTCCGGTTCAGGCGCTGGAGTACTCCGGTACTAAGCGCTTCGTGTACCGGGTTGATGCCAAAGGCATTGCGCACCGAACTGAAGTAACACTGGGCGCCAGAGTGAAAAACGAAGTGGTGATCGAATCGGGTATTCAGATCGGTGATCGCATTGTGGTTCAGGGACTGGTCAATATGCGTGATGGTCTGGCTGTGCAGGATGTCAGCCCGTCAGATACTCAGGCTGCCAGCGTGGCTCAAGCGGGAGATAATGCCTGATGTGGTTATCTGACGTTGCAGTAAAACGCCCGGTAGTCGCGATAGTACTGAGCGTGCTGCTGGTGGTGTTCGGTCTGGTGTCATTCAGTAAGTTGCCGGTCCGGGAAATGCCTGATGTTGAAAATCCGGTGATCAGTATCGGCACCTCGTACGAAGGGGCATCGGCAACCATCATGGAAAGCCGTGTCACCACAGTGCTGGAAGATGAACTGTCGGGCATCAGCGGCATTGAAAGTATTACTTCTACCACACGTAACGGCAGCTCGCGGATCAGCGTTGAGTTCGAAATGGGCTGGAACCTGACAGAAGGAGTCAGCGACGTACGTGACGCCGTTTCCCGGGCCCGGCGCAGTCTGCCCGATGGCGCGGATGAACCGATTGTCTCCAAAGATGACGGGTCGGGTGAAGCGGCTATTTATATCAATCTGACTTCAAGCGAAATGGACCGCTCGCAGCTCACTGACTACGCCGATCGGGTGTTAACCGACAGGTTCAGCCTGATCAATGGTGTCAGCTCGGTGCAACTGACCGGCGCGCTGTATAAAGTCATGTATGTCCGTCTGTTGCCTGAGCAGATGGCTGGGCGCGGCGTAACCACCACGGATATTATCGACGCCCTGCGTGATGAGAACGTTGAGCTGCCGGGCGGCGAAGTGCGTAACGATGCGACTACCATGTCGGTGCGCACCGCACGTTTGTACCGCACCGCAGAAGATTTCTCGTACCTGATGGTGCGGCAGACCGAAGACGGCACGCCCATTTACCTCAAAGATGTTGCTGATGTAGCCATAGGCGCGCAAAACGAAGATGCCACCTTCAAGAGCAATGGGGTATCGAGCCTGAGCTTAGGCATAGTGCCAATGTCAGATGCCAACCCGCTGCAAGCCGCCGCGGCGGTACAAAAAGAAGTGGACAGGCTGCAGCGTTTTCTGCCGGACGGCACTCAGCTGGCGGTGGACTACGACTCGACCATCTTTATTGAGCGTTCGATCAACGAGGTTTACAACACTTTATTAATCACAGGCGCGCTGGTGGTGCTGGTGCTGTATGTCTTTATCGGACAGGCAAGGGCGACCCTGATCCCGGCGGTCACAGTGCCGGTATCGCTGATTTCCGCTTTCATGGCGGCTTACTATCTGGGTTTTTCCATCAACCTGCTGACCCTGATGGCCCTGATTCTGGCTATCGGGCTGGTGGTGGATGATGCCATTGTGGTGGTCGAAAACATTTACCACCATATCGAAAGGGGCGAGCCGCCTTTGCTGGCCGCGTTTAAAGGCACCAGAGAGGTCGGTTTTGCGGTGATTGCCACCACACTGGTGCTGGTGATGGTATTCCTGCCTATCGGCTTTATGGATGGAATGGTGGGACCGCTGTTCACGGAATTTTCCGTTCTGCTGGCAATGTCTGTGCTGTTTTCCTCTCTGGTGGCACTTACCTTAAGCCCGGTACTGGGCAGCAAACTGCTTAAAGCCAATGTTAAACCGGGCCCCTTTAACCGTTTTGTCGACCGTCAGTTTGCAACGCTGGAGGCGGTGTACCGTAAAGCCGTGACTCAGGCTGTCCGCTGGCGCTGGGCAGCGCCATTGCTGATTGTTGCCGTAGTAGGCGCCAGTGCCTGGCTGTTTAAAATGGTGCCGAGTCAGCTTGCGCCGTCTGAAGACAGAGGAGTGATCTTTGCCTTTGTCCGTGGGGCGGAAGCCACCAGTTATAACCGTATGGTCGGCAATATCGAACAGGTTGAGCAGCGCTTGCTGCCTATGGTGGGCAAAGGGCTGATCCGCTCTGTCAGCATCCAGACGCCGGCCTTTGGCGGGCGGGCCGGGGATCAGACCGGTTTTGTCATAATGCAGCTGGAAGACTGGGAAGATCGCGATATCAGTGCCACGCAAGCCCTCGGCGTGATCCGCAAAGCGCTGCAGGGCATTCCGGATATTCGTGTCTGGCCCTTCATGCCGGGATTCAGGGGCGGCTCGTCCGAGCCGATGCAGTTTATCCTCAACGGGGCCGATTACGACGAGCTGTTCGCCTGGGCCACAAAACTCAAAGATGTTGCGCAGGGCAGCGGCATGATGGACGGTGTGGACATAGATTACGCCGAAACCACACCTGAACTGGTCGTGACGGTTGATCGCCCCCGTGCTGCCGAGCTGGGCATTCCGCAATCGGATATCGCCGAAACGCTGGAAGTTATGCTTGGCGGGCGCAGTGAAACCACGTTTGTCGAGCGCGGTGAGGAATACGATGTGTATCTGCGCGGTGATGAAAACAGTTTTAACAATGCGATGGATCTGAGCCGGATTTATGTCCGTGCCAATAACGGTGAGCTGGTTTCACTCAACAGTGTGGCGAAGGTCGAAGAAGTCGCGGCTGCCCGTAAGCTGAGCCATAACGAGAAGCAGAAGTCGATCACCATTACCGCCAACCTGCTGCCCGGCCATACCTTGGGCGAAGCGCTGGATTTTATGGATGAGCAGGCTTTGTCTATGCTGCCGAGTGATATCGTGATCGACTATGGCGGCGAATCCAAGGATTTCCGCGAGAATCAGAGCAGTATGGCGATGATCTTCGGTCTGGCGTTGCTGGTGGCTTATCTGGTGCTGGCCGCGCAGTTTGAGAGCTTCATTAACCCTATGGTAGTGATGCTGACCGTGCCACTGGGGATCTTTGGCGGTTTGCTGGGGCTAATCCTGATGGGGCAGAGCCTGAATATCTACAGTCAGATCGGTATGATTATGCTGATTGGTATGGTGACCAAAAACGGTATTCTGATTGTCGAATTCGCTAACCAGCTCAGGGATAAAGGCATTGCCTTTGAGCAGGCGATTGTCGATGCCTCAGCGCGGCGTCTTCGCCCGATCCTGATGACGGCATTCACGACCTTGTTTGGTGCATTACCGTTGCTGCTGTCGAGCGGTGCGGGTTATGAAAGCCGGATTTCGGTCGGGACTGTGGTGTTCTTTGGCATGGCGTTTGCCACTCTGGTGACTTTGTTCGTGATCCCGGCCATGTATCGTCTGGTGTGCGCGAAAACCCAGTCGCCGGGCCATGTCGCGGCACAACTGCAAAAAGCTCTGGAACATGATTATGTCGGGCGTCGATCTCACGGCGAACTGCCATTGGATGAGAACCGGTAAATAAATCAAAGGGGCGTTAAGCCCCTTTGTCTTGCTGAATATCGTGACATCATCCAGAGATAATCAGAATCGATATCCTACCGTAATATGAGCGAGCTCTGCCCTAAATAAGTATGAAAACGCATTATAATCAGCCTGATACAGTGTATGCGGATGATGGGGCTGTGTATTTCGCAGCGCATTGTCTGTGAAAGCATGGAAATTCGACTATTTTTCAGTAAAATCCCTGCTTCCGAACGCGTTGTGAAACGCACAATGAAGAAGATCATCATGCCAGAAAATAAACCTCAGTCTCATAATGACGCACCATCCTCAGACACCAGTCTGGTTCGCCTGAATAAATTTATCAGTGACACAGGTTACTGCTCGCGCCGGGAAGCCGACAAACTGATTGAGCAAGGACGGGTGCTGATTAACGGCCAGCAGCCAGAAATGGGAGTGAAAGTCGGCCCGGATGATGAAGTGCTGGTGGATGACAAACCGCTGCGCCGCAAAGAGCCGCCTGTCTATATTGCGCTCAACAAACCCGCCGGGATCACCTGTACCACAGAAAGGCATGTTGAAGGCAATATTGTTGATTTCATTGGTCACCGCAAACGTATTTTTCCGATCGGCCGACTGGACAAGGCATCAGATGGTCTGATCTTCATGACCAATGACGGTGATATCGTCAACAAGATCCTCCGCGCCGGCAACTCACACGAGAAAGAATACGTAGTGCGGGTAGATAAACCGGTCACCGAAGCGTTTCTGGCAAAAATGGCATCGGGTGTTGAGATCCTGGATACAGTGACTTTGCCTTGTAAAGTCACCAAAGAAACCACCTATTCTTTTCGTATTGTGCTGACGCAGGGTCTGAACCGCCAGATCCGTCGTATGTGCGAAGCGCTGGGCTTTGAAGTCTATAAACTTCGCCGCGTCCGTATCATGAATATCACCATCGACGGGCTGCCAAACGGTAAATGGCGTTATCTGACCGATGATGAAATGGCAGAGATCAATCGTTTACTTGTGTTGTCGAGCAAAACAGAAGAAGCCTCACGGGTCGATAGTCAGGGACAGGCCATCAGCAAAGCCACAGACGCGAAACTGTACGATGCCCGCCAGCAGAGTGAGAAAGAAGTACCTGTCAGATATAAAACCTATAAAGGTAAAGGTGAGGTTGAGCGTCGTCGTCCGGGTGGCAAGCCTGGTAAATCAACGCAGCGGCCGCACGATAAGAAATCCGGCGGACAGAACAAAGGGCCAAAAGGCAGCCGTCCGGACCGTTCAGGCCATGAGTCGACATCGCCCGGCATCAAAAAATGGAAGTCTAAGAAAGACCAGTAACGGCTGAACGCCGATTCTGCTTGCATTCCCCTGCGCAACTTTGCACTATTCAATGATTACAAAAAGCCAGAAGCAAAGTTACAGGGGAAGTCATGGCAGGCAACACAATTGGACAAGTTTTTCGCGTCACCACCTTCGGCGAAAGCCATGGTCTGGCGCTGGGCTGCATCGTTGATGGTTGCCCACCCGGGTTGGCACTGACAGAAGCCGACATGCAGCACGATCTCGACCGTCGCCGTCCGGGAACCTCTAAGTACACCACACAGCGTCGCGAGCCGGATGAAGTGAAAATCCTCGCCGGCGTGTTTGAAGGCCAGACAACCGGTACCTCAATCGGTCTGATGATCGAAAATACCGATCAACGCTCGAAAGACTACTCCCAGATCAAAGATCTGTTCCGTCCCGGCCATGCTGATTACACTTACGAGCAAAAATACGGTGTCCGCGATTACCGCGGTGGCGGCCGTTCTTCCGCCCGTGAAACCGCGATGCGGGTAGCGGCTGGCGCAATTGCCAAAAAATACCTGAAACAGGTTCACGGTATCGAAGTACGTGCTTACTTGTCGCAAATGGGCGACGTCAGTATTGATACGGTCGATTGGGATCAGGTCGAGCAGAATGCGTTTTTCTGTCCGGATGCCTCGAAAGTCGATGCGCTGGATGAGCTGATCCGTAAGCTTAAGAAGGAAGGCGATTCCATCGGTGCCAAACTGACAGTGGTGGCTGAGAATGTCCCGGTTGGACTGGGTGAGCCGGTATTTGATCGCCTGGATGCTGACATTGCCCATGCACTGATGGGCATCAACGCAGTAAAAGGCGTGGAGATTGGCGATGGCTTTGATGTCGTGACACAGCGCGGCAGCGAACACCGCGATGCCATGTCACCGCAAGGTTTCAAGTCAAATCACGCTGGTGGCATCCTAGGCGGGATTTCATCCGGGCAGGATATTGTCGCCCATCTGGCACTCAAGCCCACATCCAGCATTACCGTACCGGGTGAGACAATCAACAAGCAGGGCGAAAGCGCTGAAGTCGTTACCCGTGGTCGCCATGACCCGTGTGTCGGCATTCGCGCAGTGCCGATTGCAGAAGCCATGGTGGCTATCGTGCTGATGGATCACCTGCTGCGCCACCGCGCGCAAAACGCCGATGTGATTACCTCGACACCTAAGCTGAAAGAAATTGACTAAAGCGCAAACCGGCCGATCATTAAAGCTGGCTGCTTAAACAAAAAGAGGACGTTGGGGCGTCCTCTTTTTGTACGTTATTTTTTCAAGCATCAGTCAAAGGCTGTGAGCACATAAACTGGCGTAAAAGTGAACGAATACTTTCTACATTCGTTTCAGCACAATAGTGATTGAGCTGATTTAAATAGGTTTCTAATTCAGACCATGGGCTCG
Source organism: Photobacterium salinisoli (assembly GCF_003614885.1). Classification (GTDB taxonomy): domain Bacteria; phylum Pseudomonadota; class Gammaproteobacteria; order Enterobacterales; family Vibrionaceae; genus Photobacterium; species Photobacterium salinisoli. The sequence goes on along the minus strand of NZ_QZMS01000007.1, from coordinate 1,752,680 downwards.
GTTTTTCTTCTAAGACCATGATTTTGGGATGCACAGTTCTTTTTGTGTTTTCTGTGATAAGTGGCTCTTCCTCGAGCTTTTCTCCCGCTCGAAGCCCGGTAAAAATGATCTCAATTTCAGGGCTGGCATGGTGAGCATTTACCGGATGCAACTGCTGAATCAGTCGTTCAACCAATGTTAAAACTTTGACGGGTTTCCCCATATCAAGAACAAACAGTTGTCCGTTTTCGCTCATTCCATTTGCTTGAATCACCAATTGAGCTGCCTCTGGAATAGACATGAAGTAACGGGTTGCATCAGGATGAGTAACCGTGACTGGTCCGCCTTGCAGGATCTGCTGCTTGAATAGTGGTAAGGCTGAACCGGAAGAATTGAGCACGTTACCGAATCGCACTGCTGTAAAAAGTGTTGTGTTCTGATACTGGGCCAGAGATTGCACTATAAGCTCTGCTAGCCGTTTGCTGGCACCCATAATATTAATAGGTTGTACGGCTTTATCGGTAGAAATTAAGGTGAAGTGGCTAACTTTAGCCTCTATTGCTGCCTTTGCTAGTGCCAAAGTACCAAAGACATTGTTATACAGCCCCTCAATGATGTTTTGCTCTTCTTCAAGCATAGGGACATGTTTGTAAGCCGCAGCATGATAAAGGTTGTCGACCTGATGTTTTACCATCAGCGATTGAGCTCTCTGCTGATGTTGAACAGAACCTAAAGCAGAAATCAATGGAATATCAAGTCCCAGATTTTTGAGTTGCAGGCTGATGTCATGATGGATGCTATATAAGTTAAATTCATTTAACTCAAATAAGACTAATTTTCTGGGTTTCAGCCGGATTATCTGTCTGCATAACTCTGAGCCAATTGAACCACCAGCCCCGGTAATCATTACGTTTTTGCCGGTAATGTTTTTCGACATGAGCGATGTGAGTGGCAGCACTTGCTCACGGTCTAACAATGTTTCGATGTTTAAGGTGGTGTTTGGCATGTGTGATTCTGTGAGTATGAAAAATCGCGATGTCGATATTACTGGCAGCAGTATGCTTTGATAATGACTTGCATTATCTTGCTACTATCGGTTTCAAGAAGGCAGCATCATACCATGGGCTTTAGTGCGAGCGTGAGTCCCCTTATGGTGTAAGGCTTAATGTGTTGCGGTTAGCACTATGCTCCCAAACCCGCTATAATCGGCGCCATTCTTGCGAGAGGGGGCTAAGGGCATCAGCGCTGACCTCCCTGATGTTAAATAAAGCCACGCACAGTCCATGCCTCACGATTATAACGACCTGATAACACTCTTTAATCGCACTTTCTTGACCCGCTTCAACACCGAATTGGTGCTGGGCGGTGATGAACCGATTTATCTTCCTGCTGATACTGAGCATCCGCACCACAGAATTGTGTTTGCCCGCGGTTACTTTGCCTCTGCACTGCACGAGATCGCGCATTGGTGTATTGCCGGCCCCGAGCGGCGCTTGAAAGAAGATTACGGCTACTGGTATTTACCCGACGGGCGGGACACTGATCAACAGGCCGTGTTTGAGCAGGTTGAAGTGAAACCTCAGGCGGTAGAGTGGCTGTTGGCCGCCAGTTGCGGCTTTCGTTTTCAGGTCAGCTGCGACAACCTGAGTGGTGATCATGAGCCGGATCGGGTAGGATTTACCCGCAAAGTTCGCCAGCAGGTGCTGCATTACCTGGATGGCAATACACCGGAGCGTGCGGGCATACTGTCAGAAGTGTTGCGACAGCATTATGGTGTACAACCGCTCAGCGCAGACGATTTTCCTGAGCCGCTTTGATGATACGGACACGCATCACGTCAGTGTATGAGTGGCGTGAGTAAACCTATTCTGTGCCGTACAGGGCCAGATTCAGATAAAACGAAAGAGTGACGAGATGATCCAGCAATACGAAGAAAAGCTGCTCACCCTGATTGACCTGATGGTGGAAACGGCATCGGATGACGAATTATTTGCAGGCGGTTACCTGCGTGGTCATATTTCGTTGTCGGCAGCAGAGTGTGAACGCGACGGCATTGCGTCTTTGGAGGCGATGAACCAGGCGGTCAATGATAGCCTGAAGAATGCGCAGTCTGAACTGAACCCTGCCGATCAACAGCTGGTGAAATCGCTGTGGCTTCAGCTACAACAATCGGCGGTTGAATAATAGCTCTGGTTCGATTGCCATAATCCCGGCACATTGCTAGTAATTGAAACAGAAGTACAAACAGATACCCAAAGGCCAGTCCGTTATCCGAACTGGCCTTTTAGTTTATCCCATCTCTGATAATTGCTTGTTTTGGCAATTAATCGTGATTTCTGAACGCAGAGCGGATCAGGACAAAAGCCACACCCAGCATGCCGCCCAGCAGTGTGGCGATCACCACAATCAGTGAGCGCTTAGGTTTGTCTTTAGTCACCGGTTTTTCTACGTTTTCAAGGAAACGGTAGGTTTTAAACTGGATATTTTTATTCAATTCAGTGCCCTGCAGCAGGGAAAGACGCGCTTCTACCTGCTGAATGCGGGGTTCAACCACACTCAGGTTCTTGACTGATTCCAAGGCACTCACCTTGGCCGCCAGCGCTTTAGCGCCCAGGTTGATAGCAAAGATCTCGTTATCCCCCAGGTTTTGCACCGGCTGGTTGACATCTGCCGCACTGGCAATATTCAGGGCATACTGGGTACGCTCTTTTTCTACTTGCAGAAAACTGCTGGCCTGACTGCGCAGTACCTTAAGCTGCTGTTTCAGCTCATACTCTTTGGCTGATACCAGCGCCTGCACGTTCGATAATGTATCGTTATAGACTTTGGTTGAAACGAAATCGATATATTGTTTTAGCATAGCAAAACTGCTGTTGCTGGTGGTCGCCTGCAGGTTAATCACAAAGGTATCGGCTTCCTGTTTGCTTGCTGGCTGAGCCGTGATTTTATCAAACCAGTTTTCCAGCGCTCTGTCGGTATCTTCTTCAGAGACAACGTTATTGTCAGTCAGATACTGCTGAAAATCGCTACTGTCCGTCAAAAATGCTTTTTTGTTTTCCAGCGAATTAAAGCCATTGATGAAATGCTTAAACAGCACTTCGGCATCTGCCACATCCAGCAGTTGGGTGCTGACCAGTACGGTACCGTCTGCCTGATAGATATCAAACGCTGGCTGGAAAGCACTGATTTCACGCTGCAGCTGGGCAAAGTCGGTAATCTGGGGCTGTATCACCTTGGCTTTGGCTGTCCACCATTCTTGTGCAGTCAGGGCGTAGGCAACACCTGCGATGGCGAAGACAAAGGTAATCAGCGCTATCAACAGCTTTTCCTGCCATAGGGTCCTTACCAGCTGGACGAGATCAATTTCATCAGTGCTGTCTGGTGTTGGCATAGTTTGATTAGAGTGATGAACAAGTTGAGGGCCTGACGGGACGGCTTTTGTGTGTGTATCTGTCACTATGACACTTCCATTGATAACTGCAATTTGTGATGCGATAAATAAGAAAAATAAAAAAAAATCTTTGTAATTTTATCTTAATGCGTTCAGTAGAGCATTAGAATTAAGTGAATATGTACTCACAAGGCAAATTATAGGTGGGGGCTCTTAGCGGAAGCAAGCAGCCATAGGGCACTTGCAGGAAATTATTGAACAAGTTTCTACTATCCGTGATCCCTGACAAAAAATTCGGATAACCGAGGCTCATTAAAAGTTACTTTTTATACAAAAAAGCAACTGTCACTTAAGTGTGACCTCAAGATGCGTGATGCTGAGCCTCTCTCCCTCTCTCAATCGTAATGAGTCCAGGGCTAATCGACGGAATAGGGGAAGCTGATATATTTACGCCGGTAGTTTGACGAACCGGCAAAAAGAGTCAGCAGGAACAAGACGGCCAGTAACCCCAGGCTGAAGACGATATCTTCCCGGACCACCAACTGGTAGCAGCAGGTGGCAAAAAACGCGATCGCCAGCAACAGGTTGATTTTATGCAGTACGGGAAATGTTACCGAAAAAACAGCATATTTTCTGAACATATTTCTACCTCACAAACGTCGATTACGAGATCACTTCATCCAGATCAGGAAGGCGACAGTATTCGATGAAGATTAATCTTTAGCCACTTTTTATGTTGCCGGTACGGGATCCGGGTCCAACCGTTTAACAGGACGACTTAGTCTCACAGCAGCGCACGAGTGCAATAAATCCATTCAGTTTGCAGGGCTGATTGTTGGCGAAACCAGACACTCAGAGCAACTAAAAAGAGTTGAAAGAATATAAAGAAAGCTAAAAAGCAGAAGAGAAAGCAAAAAGGACAGAAAAAGCAGGAGCAGCGGTTATCTCAGAAATAAAGTGACCCGCCGGGGCGGGCCACTCAGTACCATCTGACTATAAAGCCTTGAGTTTTACATTTATTCAGCTTGCATCATCTTTCGGCCGTACCAGGGATAGCGCGCATCAGTGATGCTATAGAGCTGGTATTTACGATTGAGCATCTGCCCGCCGTCACGCGTCAGTGGAAGCCAGGAAATATTGGCGCGGTTGCGGCTTGGTTTTACTGTCATCAGATCGTAAGGGATCGAGATGTAGAAACCTTTATTGTAACTGCCCTCGCCAAACTCTTCGGCGGACAGATTGGTTTTGGCCACAAAGGCGCCGGCAATGACGCCACTGTCAAACTGCTTGGAGAAGTCGAAGGTCACACCGACATCTTCCGTCAGGTAGCGCCCGGCGCTGATTTTCATCAGCGTATTGGGCAGTAAGGACCATTGTGGCTGGTAATAGAAAGTGGCATGGCCGGTCAGCGCACCAGTTTGTACCTTGTAGTCACGTCCTGTGATGGGGTCGAATTGCACCTCGTCATGGAAAAGGCCGAACTGGGTATCCGGGTCTCGCTGAACCACATAGTTAATATCAGCGCCCAGCGCCCAGTTTTCTCCCATAGGACGATAAAGCACTTCGCTGCCCGCACCGGCAAACATCATTTCAAGATAACCTGTGTACGCTTGCCCGTACCAGTTATCCGCCAGTTGATCCATCCAGGTCAGCTGAAGATTGTGCACCCGGATCGGATTGCCATCAATGTACTGGCGAACCAGGGTACGTACACGTTTTAAATCTGTACCGTCGGGTGGCACATCGTAGAGGAACTTATCGTAGTTATCGAACAGGTTGAGATAGACGCTGCCGCCCAGCTCCCAATGATCCGTCATGTGGTAATTGGCACCAGCCGTTACCCCCAGGTTGTACAGGTAAAACCCTTCCGAGCCGCCAAAAGACTGCTGAAGGGTTGGTGAAACATTCAGATCCCATTTGTCAGTGTCTGTGGCAATCAGCCGGCCTTGCGGCTGCGCCGGTACCTGATGAGCGACGGCATCGTCGATAGAGGCATTGACATAGCGGTGACTGGCGATTTGATCAAATGCCTTCACGTTCACCCGGGTTTCTTTAACAGGCAGCTTATTGCCGGTTTCAATCAGGCGATACTCGTCATACAGCGGCAGACCGGTTTTCGGATCTGTCGGTAAATGGTTACTGAGCAGGGTTGCAGCGCGCTGGTAGCCCTGATCGCTATCCCGATACTTGTTCTGCGGTGCCACTACCGTCACGGTATGATCATCGGCATACAGGGTCGGGTTTTCATAACCGGCGTTGGTGTGCAATTGATTAGCAATATTCTGCCAGTCTTGGCTGGTGGCAGTACGCTTTTGCCTGTCGGGCGCATAGGTGGCAACGGGGGTATCCCGCCAGGAAGTAGTCAGCTGATTAAAATTGGTATTAAGGTTAAAACCGGCGGTCCAGGTATTGCCGCGCTCATAGCTGATACGCAGATCGCCCCAGTCGCCCAGGCGGTATAGCACCCCCAGGTTTATCGGACTGTCCTGAGTCATATCAGAGTCCGCGCGGGTCACAGGAAAATCACTGGTATAGTCGTTGCCGTCATATTCCAGCTTCAGTCGCAAAGGTTGCCAGGGCGTCTGGTATTCCACTCCGCCAAACAGCGCCATACAGCCTGAGAACCAGCGCTCGAAATCGACACTGCCACCTTTGCCTTTATATTCGGTATTGCGGCCGCAATCGTTGCTCAGGCTTTTATCACCGGACAGATTGGCGCCGTTGCCAATGTAGCCCCAGCCCAGTCCCAGGGTAAAATCCAGCGCTCCCCAGTGTTTGCTGGCGGCAATGTATTCGCCGTCAAACAATCCGGTACCGCCAAAATCACGGATACCGATGGCGGTTTCCGGAATCCAGAAGCTCTCTTCCAGCAGGCGAAGCTTAAAGTCGATGCCTTTGTCTGTGTATTTGGTGTCGCCACTGAAGTTCTCGTCCTCACTGTAGAGAACATCCTGAACCAGGGTGTAACGTATGGTCGTTTCCAGCCAGGGGAACAATTGCAATGACACATTGTAATGCAGGTAATCGTCGTTATAGGTAGCACCAAAGGTGAATTCGCCTTCCGGCGCGACACGGCCGGAAGGCATCTGGATCAGGCCTACGCCACCAAAATCAGTCTGGGAAACGGAAAAATCAGGATAACTGAATGCATCGGCATGTGCCGGAAGGGTAATTACCCCCAGAGATAATCCTGACAGAAAGCGGAGACCCAATAGCTTGGAATAAGAAGACTTAACAGGCTGATCCATCAGAAAGGCCTTTGTGAAAGCAAATGAATAATTTGAGCATTTAACGACTTAGCACTCTCTGGCAGATCGGTAAACGCAAGATAAAGGGTGGCACCTGGCGCGATATCTTTGTGTTGCCGGTTCCAGTACGCGATGCTGTGTTGTTCGGCTTTGCCGTCGGGCTGAATAACCCAGACATAATCCCGGTTGGCAACCGATAACATTTGTACCTGTTTCAGATAACCAGCGGCATCCTGCCTTTCCTGCCAGGGAAGCGAAATATCAGCCGTATTGCCTGTTGGAAGTTTGAGGGCACCCGTCACTTTAACGGTATTGGGCCGGGTAGTCAGCCGTAACACAAAAGCTCCGTTCAGTGCGGGATTGTTCTCGGGTACGATGCGCACGCGATCCTTGTCCAGCGAAAGAAAAATGCGCTCACCAGGCAAAGGAGAGGCTAAATGTTGCGCTAGCTCATTGAGTGTCTCACCGGCAGCCGGGCGGCTGTGTCGCCAGTGATCAGCCAGTGCTCTTATCTGTTTGTCTAAGGTTTGCTGCTGCAGTGCGATGGCCTGCTTAGCACGGTGATCGGCTTTCCATAAAGAGGAACCGATCCAGTACAACGGCTGACCGGCCATGTCTGATGTTGTCATTAGGGATACATTGGCCAGCGCGTCCTGTTGAACCTGATCCAGCCGGACGGTGGCCGGGTAGCGCAGTTGTAATTCTTTTTCGGCGCTGTTCAGTTGTACCCTGACCGATGTGGGGGCTATCTCTGCTGGCATTGCCATGGCGGGGGACAGGGATAGCGAAGCGTTTAGTATCAACGCTAGCAGTATCAAAGCAGTCCGTTTCAATACAGCCTGTATTGAAACTGTCGGCATCAAAGCTTTCATCATAGATCCTGGGGCGGAAAGCCATGTCTGGTCAGGGTAAAAGATCGGCTGTAAGCGATTATTTGCATTCATAAACCGTTATTGTCCGTAAGCTTTAAGCAGTTGTGTTTCGACTTCAGGTAAGCCGGGGGCGATAAGCTGGCGACTTTTCAGGACTTCACCGCTGGCCGGCTCAATCCAGAAAGCGTTGTCAAACTGCAGATCCAGACTGGGCACATTGACCTTTTCAACAAAATAGCGTGCATGCTGAGCGATATTGTTGATGGTAATGGTGACCAACCCTTTGTCTTCAAAGTGGGAGGTAAGCTGATAACCATAGTGGTAGCCAGGCTGCCAGTCGATGCGACGCGTCCAGGTGGTGGGGGTTGAGGGTAACTGCAGCCCGAGTGCGACAGGATCTGGCGTCTCAGCGGTAACCTGAACAAGATTGCCAAGGGGCAGGTTCAGGGTTTTTACCAGTCGTCCTTGTTCTGTTACCAGCATGCCTTTGTCGGCGGCCAGCCATTTTAGCTGCATAGCCGGCGCTGTTGCTTCTGAGTCAGCCGGTGTCAGAACCGCAGCAGGCTCTGCCAGTGCCAGCACCATAAAGGCCTGAGGGCCGTCTCCGATACGGGCGTACATACTGGCGTAAGGTAACTGTTCAATCCAGGCTGAGGATTTCACTGTGTCATCATCACCGCGCACAGCGAGCCGAAAGGTATCTGACACATTCTGAAATTTTTGGCTGCACCCGGATAAAAGCAGCGGTAACAGGGTGATGAGTAAAAAAAAGCGTCTGTTTACAGAAAGACGGGCGTCGAACATTGGGTATCCGTTATTCACAGGTCAATGGCAGTAACAGGTCAATGACAAAAATAAAAATAACCGCACAGGCGTGCGGTTATGAAATCTGAGACAGCAAATGGGTTTGCTTAGCCCTGATTTACAGACGTTGTAGTTGCTGTATCGTTGTCGTTGGCATCAACAATAGCGACAGCGGTAACGGCAACGGCTGCGCCCACTGCTACTGTAGTGGCAGTGATGCCGCCAACAGCCGCAGCAGTGGCACCTGCAGTACCTGCTGCCGTACCTGCCGCCGCGGTAGAAGCGGTAGTTGCACTTGTCGTCGATGTAGTGGCAGTTACAGAACCTGTGCCGGTTGCTGCAAACGCTGAGCCGGCCATAAGCAATGCAGCCAGAGAAACGATTACCTTGTTCATCCTATTCCCTTATTAAGTTGTGTTGAGTGATAAATTCTAAAGATTGCGGCTTGTTGATAACGCAAAACGCTTTTCAATGATATTGGCATATATAAAGGATAGCAATGTATAGAATGTGAAGATTGCTGTTTACTGCGATTTTAAAACAAAACATTCAGTTAGTATTTTTATACTAAGAATAGTATAGCCTTGTAGTCACTTGTCAGTAGCAAAGGTTTGGTAAACATTGTGTTGAATGCATTGAAAATTGAATTTTTCATGTGGACAATAACCTGATGATGACTAATTACTCTAATTTGAGACCTGTTGCATTTAATGGTTTCTCAGTGGAGTGCGATTGTGTAGAATGCGGCAGCCAAAGTGACAGTCAATCAGGGCGTTTTTACATGCCCTGCAACGATTGTGATGGGGGAAGACAGGCGTTTTCACAGCTTTTGGTTAAAACAAAGTCAAACGTAACCTAAATCACATTTTTCTAATAAAATGTCATGCGGCTGACATGAGTGTCATGTGAAAACGCTAACCTGCACCTTGCAGAAAACATGGATGTTATTGAAGGCGTTTGGGAGCTGTAACCTAAGGGCGGTAGCGTGTCTGAAAGGTCAGAAGACTGTTTGCTGGCAGCCTCTGAAATACAAATTTTATTGCAGTTTCTCTTTTTAACAGGCTTTCAATTCCTGTTTGACGTTCTGTTCCGAGTGTTATGTACCGGAGCGTGGTCTTTACTCCATCAGGTTTATCTAATTAAGCGGTTGTTGTCACCCTAGTGTGATTCGGCTGTTTGCATAATGTGCGACTGACTTATCCATTGGCAACTGTAATTTGCATACTGTGATTAGTTTTTCGATCAAAATTCAATTTTTATTTATCAACGTTGATTGGATATGGATTTCTCTAAGAAGCTCCTTTTTACTGCTGTGGCGTCATTGTTATTAGCAGGTTGTACGGTTGTTCCCGGTTCCCATCTGTCGTTACCCGGCAATAAACAACAAGCAGACAACGAAGCGTTCAATGTGTCTGAACAGGTTAACGTCTATCCGTTGACACCTTCTGTTATTTACCAGTCAAAACGGCCAGAAGTGACAGCCAGAACCAATCCAGCGTTGGATGCAGAACTCACAGGCTATGAATATTACATTGGTCCCGGCGATATCCTGAATATTACTATCTGGGATCATCCTGAGCTGACCATTCCGGCCGGTTCTTACCGCAGTTCCAGTGAGTCTGGCAACTGGGTTCATGCTGATGGCAGCATCTTCTATCCTTATATCGGCATTGTTCAGGTCGGCGGCAAAACCGTCACTCAGATTCGAGATGAAATCGCCAGTCGGCTGGCGGCTTTTATTGAAAGCCCGCAAGTGGATGTCAATGTCGCGGCCTTCCGCTCTCAAAAAGCGTATGTGACCGGTGAAGTGAACACGCCGGGCCAGCAAGCCATTACTAATGTGCCGATGACACTCTTAGATGCTATTAACAAAGCAGGTGGTCTGGCAAAAGAGGCAGACTGGCGAAACGTGACCCTGACCCGTAATGGTATCGAACAGGACATTTCGCTGTATGCCTTAATGCAGCGTGGTGATCTGACGCAAAACCGCCTGCTTCGCCCGGGTGACATAGTGCATGTACCGCGCAACGATGCGCAGAAAGTGTTTGTTATGGGTGAAGTGAACGCCCCGCAGTTGCTGAAAATTGACCGTGCCGGTATGACATTGACCGAAGCACTGAGCAGTGTTGGCGGTATTAACGAACTGGAAGCGGACGCGACCGGTGTGTTTGTGATCCGTAATGTGCGCAAAAATAACAAGGTTCGTGAAGGTAGCAAAGCAAATATTAGCTCCACTGACAACGCGCCACTGGCAGATATTTATCAGCTCAATATCAAAGATGCAGCGGCGTTAGTACTGGGTACCGAATTTGAACTGGAACCTTACGATGTGGTGTATGTGACCTCGGCACCGATTGCGCGCTGGAACCGTGTGGTTCGCCAGTTGCTGCCAACCATTACCGGGTTTAATCAGCTGACCGAAGGCGCTGTACGAGTGAGGGATTGGTAAGCCATGTTTAATAATATTCTTGTGGTATGCGTCGGTAATATTTGCCGCTCTCCGTCGGGAGAAGCGCTGCTGAAACAATTGTTGCCTGCGAAAAATATTCAGTCGGCAGGATTAGGCACAGAGAAAAGCAAGCTGCAGGGAAAACCTGCGGATCGCACAGCCAGCGACATTGCCGCCGAGAATGGGGTCTCTCTTGAGGGACATCAGGCTCAGCAACTGACCTCAGCAATGTGCCGTGACGTTGATTTGATTCTGGTGATGGAAAAAAGCCATCTGGATGCCGTGGCGTCAATCGTGCCAGAAGCAAGAGGTAAAACCATGTTGTTTGGGCAATGGATTGGTCAGCAGGACATTCCCGACCCTTACCGCCTGAGCCGGGAAGCCTACGAACATGCCTACCAGCTGATTGATAAAGCCGCCCGTGCCTGGGCGCAAAAGTTATAACACCTGGCAAAGTACTGACTGTGTGGTGAAGACTGCCGCTGCGAACTGTGAGCGGCAGTGTTTCAGACAGATCACCATCACATCCGCCATGACATCCACCATCATGAGTAGCCTGAGTAGATAGACACTATGACTGTTTCGCAACAAGTGTCGGTGAAACAAACCGACTCCGACGAGATTGATCTGGGCAAACTGTTTGGCATTTTGCTGGACAGGCGCTGGACCATAATCGCCATTACGTTCGCCTTCGCGGTTGTCGGCATTGCTTATGCACTGTTAGCAACACCTATTTATAAAGCCGATGCCCTGCTGCAGGTTGAAGAAAAAAACAATGGTTTGTCTGCCCTGGGCGAGATGGGGGATTTATTTTCGAGTGAGTCCTCCTCCAGTACCGAAATTGAGATTATTCGCTCGCGCATGATCCTCGGCAAAACCGTGGACAAACTCAATCTGACCACACTGGCAGAACCTGCCGCGTTGCCTGTGATTGGAAAGGGCATCAATCGCCTGTCCGGCAATAAAGACAGCATCGAAATCAGTCGATTTGACATCCCGCAAGACATAGAAGAACCTGTTTATACACTGGTGTTAGATGATCCGGACAGCGGAACTTATATCCTGTTCGACAGCCAAGAACAGAAAGTTTTATCGGGTAAAGCCGGCGAGCTTGTCACATCCGGTGAGTATCAGTTGTTTGTCTCGGAGCTGATTAGCGAACAGGCAGGGTCAGAGTTCAGCATCAGCAAACGTTCCCGGTTAGATACCATTCAGTGGATTCAGCAGAACCTGACAGTAGCTGAGCGCGGCAAGCAAACTGGTATTTTACAGCTGTCGTTTACCGGGCCGGACAAAGCGCAGAATACCGCGATTTTGAATGACATCAGCCAGAACTATTTTCTGCAGAACGTGGCCCGTAATTCAGCCGAAGCGGAAAAGAGCCTGGAGTTTTTACGCGGCCACCTGCCGGATGTAAAAGAACACCTGACCAAAGCGGAAGACGAGCTGAATCAGTTCCGTCAGGCCAACGATTCCATTGACCTGGGGCTGGAAGCTAAATCGACCCTGGATGTGATGGTGACGCTGGAATCCCAGCTCAATGAGCTGACGTTCAAAGAAAGTGAAATTTCACAGCGTTTCACCAAAGAGCACCCGGCTTATATCGCGTTGCTGGATAAGCGTAAAACCTTATTGGGCGAGCGGGAAAAATTAAACCGTCAGGTGCAAAAGCTGCCCAAAACCCAACGCGAAGTGCTGCGCTTAACCCGTGACGTAGAAGTCAACCAGCAAATTTACGTTCAGTTGCTGAACAAAGTGCAGGAACTGAATATCCTCAAAGCCAGCACAGTCGGGAATGTCCGTATTCTGGATGTTGCTCAGTCTTACACTCATGCCATAAAGCCTAAAAAAGCCTTAATTGTGGTGTTAGTAACCCTGCTGGGCGGTATGCTGGCTGTAGCCTTAGTCCTGATACGTGCGGCGTTTCACCGTGGGGTTGAAAACCCGGATGAAATTGAAGCCATTGGTTTGCCTGTTTATGCCAGTATCCCGATGTCGGACTGGCAAAGTGATATGGAAAAGAAACAGAAAAGCAAGCGGAAGCTCACGGTGGAAGAGAGCTTACTGGCGGTGGCGAACCCGGCAGATCTGTCGATTGAAGCGCTGCGCAGCCTGCGCACCAGCCTGCACTTTGCCATGATGGAAGCCAAAAATAATATCCTGATGATCTCCGGCCCTAGTCCTGGCATTGGTAAGTCATTTGTGTCATCCAACATGGCGGCAGTGATAGCTAAAACCGGCCAGCGTGTCTTGCTGATTGATGCCGATATGCGCAAAGGCCGACTGGAAAAGAACCTGGCAGTGACTCACACGCCAGGTCTGTCGAGTTATCTGGTTGATAAAGCCGGTATAGAAGAAATTATCAGGCAACCTGGCGTGGACAATCTGGATTTTATCGGTCGCGGTGAAGTACCGCCTAACCCGTCGGAGCTTTTGATGCACCCAAGGTTTAAAAAATTGCTGGATTGGGCTTCAGAGAATTACGATATCGTGGTAGTGGATACCCCGCCAATTCTGGCCGTTACGGATCCGGCGATCGTTGGCGCTCATGCGGGTACGACCTTGCTGGTGGGCCGTTTTGGCCAGAACGCAGTGAAAGAGATTGAAGTAACCAAGCAACGCTTTGAGCAAAATGGCATTGAAGTGAAAGGCTTTATTCTCAATGCGGTACTGCGAACGGCGAGTTCGCATTATAGCGGTGGTTACTATAACTACAGTTATGAATCTAAATAAATTTGAATTATCAATTTCCTCCATTACGAAGTAATTAAGGTAACAGTGTGAAAATACTTGTAACAGGTGGTGCTGGTTTTATTGGGTCAGCCGTTGTTCGTCATATTATTCAAAATACGACAGACTATGTGATTAATCTGGATAAGCTGACGTATGCTGGTAATCTGGAATCGTTAAGTGATGTGTCTGATAGCGAACGCTATCGTTTCGAGCATGTCGACATATGCGATAAAGCGGCTCTGGAAGGTGTGTTTGAAAAACACCAACCAGATTTAGTCATGCACTTAGCTGCAGAAAGCCATGTCGATCGTTCCATAGATGGGCCAGCAGCATTTATTGAAACCAATATTATGGGCACCTATAACCTGTTGGAAGTGTCTCGTGCTTATTGGAACCAACTGGATGAAGTACGTAAATCGGCATTTCGGTTCCACCATATTTCGACTGATGAAGTCTATGGCGATCTAGAAGGCACAACCGATCTGTTCACCGAAACCACGTCTTACAAACCAAGCAGCCCGTATTCTGCCTCTAAGGCCTCAAGCGATCATCTGGTGCGTGCCTGGCTGCGGACCTATGGCTTTCCAACCATAGTCACCAATTGTTCCAATAATTATGGCCCTTACCATTTCCCTGAAAAACTGATTCCGCTGATGATTCTGAATGCATTAGACGGTAAGCCTTTGCCTGTTTACGGTGACGGTATGCAGATTCGTGACTGGTTGTTTGTCGAAGACCATGCGCGGGCTCTTTATAAAGTAGTCACTGAAGGTGAAATCGGTGAAACCTACAATATTGGTGGCCATAACGAGAAAGCTAATATCGAAGTAGTGAAGACCCTTTGTGCACTTCTTGAAGAATTGGTTCCTGAGAAACCTGCTGGTGTGGCATCTTACGAATCTCTGATCACCTATGTGGCTGATCGCCCTGGGCACGATGTTCGTTATGCGATTGACGCCAGCAAAATAGAGCGCGAACTGGGCTGGACACCAGAAGAAACCTTTGAAACAGGTTTACGTAAAACCGTTGAGTGGTATCTGAATAATAAAACCTGGTGGCAACGAGTACTTGATGGGTCATACAGCATGGAACGTTTGGGAGTAACCGCATAATGAAAGGAATTATTTTAGCTGGCGGTTCGGGTACCCGTCTGTATCCAATCACGCGAGGCGTGTCAAAGCAATTGTTACCTGTTTATGATAAGCCCATGATTTACTACCCACTCTCAACGCTAATGTTGGCAGGGGTCCGCGATATCCTGATTATTACTACACCTGAAGATAATGAATCCTTTAAACGTCTGCTGGGTGATGGTTCGGATTTTGGCATTAATCTGCAATACGCAGTGCAGCCAAGTCCGGATGGCCTGGCACAAGCATTCATTATTGGTGAGGAATTCATTAATGGTGATAGTTGCTGTCTTGTACTTGGCGATAATATCTTCTATGGGCAGTCATTTTCTAAAACATTGAAACACGCTGCGCAACGTGAGCAGGGTGCTACGGTATTTGGTTATCAGGTTAAAGATCCGGAACGTTTTGGTGTGGTCGAGTTTGATGAGCAAATGAAAGCTGTGTCTATTGAAGAGAAGCCTCAGGAGCCTAAATCAGATTACGCAGTGACTGGCTTGTATTTTTATGATAACCGCGTGGTTGATTTCGCTAAGCAGGTTAAACCCTCAGAGCGCGGCGAGCTGGAAATTACCTCAATCAATCAGATGTATCTGGAAGATGATAGCCTGAGTGTCGAACTGTTAGGTCGTGGATTTGCATGGTTGGATACAGGTACCCATGAAAGTTTACATGAAGCCTCCTCTTTCGTGCAGACCATCGAACATGTCCAGGGGCTCAAAGTAGCCTGTTTAGAAGAAATTGCCTGGCGCAATAATTGGCTGAACGATGAGGCGCTGCTGAAAATTGCCAAACCAATGCATAAAAATGAATATGGCCAATATTTGAAAAGACTGATTGACGAAAAGTACAAATATCAATAAAAGGATTACCAGCCAACATGAAAATATTGATCACGGGGGCTAATGGTCAGGTTGGTCAGGCACTTGTCAATAAGCTTCAGGGGAAGGCTGAATTGCTCGCGGTTACCCGCGAGCAATTGGATATAACCAATGAAGCTAAGGTTAAAGCCCAAGTGCAGGCCTTTCTGCCGGATGTTATTATCAACGCCGCAGCATATACAGCCGTCGATAAAGCAGAGCAAGAACAAGAGTTGGCGCATCACATTAATGCTGTCGGTCCTGAATTTTTAGCTAAAGCTGCGGAAAGTATCAATGCAGCTTTGCTGCACATATCTACAGATTATGTTTTTGCCGGGGACATGCAAGGAAGTTACAGCGAGCAAGACTTGACTAACCCTCAAGGCGTTTATGGTGCAACCAAGTTAGCTGGCGAAAGAGCGGTTGCTGAGTGTTGCTCAAAACATATTATCTTGCGTACCGCCTGGGTGTTCCATGAAAACGGCGCTAATTTTGTGAAAACCATGCTTCGCTTGGGTAAAGAGCGAGATAGCCTGGGAGTTGTAGCAGACCAGTTCGGTGGCCCTACCTATGCTAGCGATATTGCTGATGCGCTAATACAGATTGCACAGTGTATTACCAGTGGGCAGCCAACAAATTATGGTATTTACCATTTTTCAGGTCTACCGCATGTCAGTTGGTTCGAGTTTGCAACTGCTATTTTTGATTCCGCAGTAAAATATCAGTTGCTCAGCAAGAAACCCCAATTAAATCCGATTACAACTGCGGATTTTCCCACTCCTGCGAAACGTCCGGTAAATTCTAAGCTTAATTGTGAAAAAATTCAGCGTGAATTTGGAATTACACCAAGTAATTGGCAACTTGCACTAGAACGAATTGAAGACTATTAAAATGAAAGTAATTGAAACAAATATTCCAGATGTGAAAATTATCGAACCTGCCGTATTCGGAGACGATCGTGGTTTTTTTATGGAAACCTGGCAGCAGAAAAAATTTGAAGAATTAGTGACTGGTAAGCCTTGTACATTTGTGCAGGACAACCACTCCAAGTCGAAAAAAGGAATTTTACGTGGGCTGCACTATCAAACAGAAAACACACAAGGTAAGTTGGTTCGCGTAATCTCTGGTGAAGTGTTTGATGTTGCAGTAGACATCAGGAAAGACTCACCAACATTCGGCCAGTGGGTTGGTGTTTATCTTTCCGCAGATAACAAACGCCAACTTTGGGTTCCTGAAGGCTTTGCTCACGGCTTTTATGTTACCAGTGATGAAGCTGAATTTGTATATAAATGCACTGACTACTACAACCCAAAATTTGAACAGAGTATTATTTGGAATGATCCATCTATTGCTATTGAATGGCCTGTAAGTGATTCTGTAATTTTATCGGATAAAGATGAAAATGGTATGTTGTTAATAGAGGCTGTAAAGTTGTGATTAAAATCATGAAGAACAAGGTTAAAAGAGTCATTAACTGTTTGAAAATGATTCCTGACTTTTATTATGATTATAAAAACTATGCAAAGCATTCATTACATGTAGGTAACTACCAAGAAGAAGGACATGCGTTTGGGTTAATAATTCGCATATATCATACAATTGAAAAAGGCTTATCAATAACTAACAAAAAGCCAGAGTTTGGGCTAGATAGTATTCACTGGTTACAAAATATTATTATCAATAATCTTAGTGAATCAGAAAGAAATAATATTCACGTTCAAAGTGCTGTAGCGACATTAAATAAATACTTTGAGCTTAATCGCAATGAAAATAATAGCCAAAAGTTTTTATACGAAGAAGAAAGATTTAATAAAACTGTTTCAAAGTTTTATACTGGTAAAGTAAATGGTGGCACTAAGAGTTTAAATGTTGCTAGTGATTGGGATAATTATTCAACGTTTTTTAAAAATAGAAGTAGTATTCGTGAGTTTAACACGGATGTTATTTTAGATGATGACATCAAAAAAATAATTTCGATTGCAAAACATTGTCCATCTGCATGTAATAGACAAGCAATAAAAATATATTATTCAAAATCCATAAGTCAGAATATGGAGATTTTGTCTTTACAGAATGGCAGTCGTACTTTTAGAGATAATGTACCTGGTATTATGATTGTTTGCTCTGATATAAGGTATCAGGAAGGTAAGGAAGAAAGAAATTTAGGTTATATAGAAGGGGGTATCTGGATTATGTCCTTGATTAATGCAATGCATTCATTAGGTTTTGGTGCTTGTGCATTGAACTGGTGCGTATCAAGAAAAGCAGATGAGAACCTTAAGGAGTTAATTAATATACCTAAACATTATCAAATTTCTGCTATGATTGCATTTGGACGTCCGAATAAAGATCAAGTAGTGCCGTATTCTTTGAGAAAAGACAACGAAGAATTTATTGAAGAGATAAAGTAGAGTTTATAAATTGTATCAATTAATTCTTTTATTTACTGAGAAATTTTTTCGCCTTGGAGTGGGTTTAGTATCATCAATATTAATCGCAAGAACACTTGGTGTCGAACAGTTTGGACTAATTTCCTCAGACCTTGCAATTAGAAGTATCATAATAGTGATACTTGGCTTTGGCTTAGAAAGTTATGTACTCCGAGAGTCATCTTTAAAAACAAGCACACAATTGTTTAGTTCTCATTTTTTAGTAAGGCTAATATTAAATATAATATACCTATTTGTGGCATTAGTTGTATTTAGCTTTGGAGAGGTAGATTTAGCCACTATTGTTATATTAACGTCAGTAATTCTTAACTTCTTTGATGTTAGAGAAATACAGTTTAAAGCTAAACAAAAAGTGAAAGAGCTTTGTATTGCTTCGTTAATAATATACACGCTAGTTTTGGCTGTGAGAATTTATGGTTATTGGTATGAACTAAGCCTAGATTTTTTTGCATATACATATGCACTAGAATTCGTCTTAGGTTTAATTGTGTTTTTTGTTTATAAAAGCAAAGAACATGTTGTAAGTATAAATGTAGAAGTTTTTAAAGTTGCAATAAGCTTATTTAAGCAAGGGTTATTTCTAGTAGCTTCAGCCCTGTCTGTTATCGCATTCTCTAAAATAGATATTATCATGTTGGAAAATATAGATGGGGCAACATCTGCCGGTATCTATAGTGCAGCAACACGAATTTCAGAAATGTGGTTTATGATTCCTGCAATTTTAATGAGTTATTTGATACCAAAGATAGAAGGCCAAGCAAAGAAATATTTTGAAACAGAAGTATACGGAATGCAAATTACAGTTGCCTTATCATATTTATTCTTAATTCTCGTATATTTTTGCGCTGAACCCTTAATCAAGTTGTTATATGGTACGAGTTATATTGCAGCAGCCGATGTGTTAAAAATTCATGCTGTAGCGGGTGTTTTTGTGGCGCTTGGTACTTCGCAGGCTGTCTTTTTCTATAGAAATAATCTTGTGTGGTATTCGACGGTTAAAAATATCGTAGCAGTATGTTGTGCGGTAGGGCTAAATTACTTGTTTATTCCTGAATATGGACCACAGGGAGCTGCGCTTGCAACTGTTGTATCATTTTCAGTATCTACTTTATTTATGAATGGTTTAAATAAAAGAACTACTCTAATATTTATTCAAAATATTAGAGCGTTACTTTTGTTAGATGTTATCGATGTTATAAAATCATTAAGGGAAAAAAATGTCAGGTCTAGTTGTTAGAAATGTAAAAGAAGTTCAAGGTGAAGTACATATTTCTGGGGCTAAAAATAGTATACTTCCTTTAATGTGCGCAGCTCTTTTGTCAGAAAAATCATTGTTTACAAATACACCGTTATTAAGAGACACAGAAATATTAGGGAATATTTTACAAACATTTGGAGTTGAATATACCCATTCAGATAATGAAATGTGTTTAGAAGTTTCAAATCTTCCGACAAATATTGACATTACAACTGAGTTGGCAGCAAAGATAAGATACTCAACAATCTTAATGGGCGCTCTTGTTGGTGCTGGAGTTAATACATTTAAATTAGGATTGTCCGGCGGTTGCTCTTCATTTGGCGAGCGCCCAATTGACATACATTTAGATTTCTTTAGAAACATTGGTTGCAAAATAACAGAGCATACTGATCATATTGAGTTCGATAATAAAGAAATTGTCGAGTCATTTGATTATACCTTACGCTTTCCTAGTGTTGGGGCTACAAACAATATATTAATTTCTTCCGCAATAATGAAGAAGCCATGTATTGTTCGAAATATCGCAATTGAGCCTGAGATTATTGATTTAATTAAATATCTAGAAAAAGTAGGCGTACTTGTTGAGTTCATTTCTGAGCGTGATGTAAGAATCACCTCTAATCGGAATAATGATAGAGTAAGCGTCGAGCATCGAGTTATATCTGATCGTATTGAAGCAATTAGCTATATTGTTCTGGGTGCAATGCATGCTAAGCATGAACTGACTGTAAGTAATGTTGAATTAGAGTATATTAAACAACCTTTAGCTTATTTGAAGTCTTTAGGGTTAGACTTTGATGTAAAAGAAAAAGAGCGAATGGTTGTGGTTAAAAAAGCACAAAATCTTGATGCTAAAGATTTGGAAGTTGGTGTTTATCCAATGATAGGTACTGATTATCAACCTGTAATTGCAATGCTATTAGCATATACGGCTGAAAAACCAGTAACAATAATTGATCCGATTTATCCAAAACGTTTCAGATACTTAGAAGAAGCGATGAAAGTAGGTCTAAACGCTGAAGTAGGTACAGGCGAATCAACTATTTTTAGTTTAGACCTCAAAGAAATTAATGATCATGTTGGTTTATACTCTCACGACCTTCGAGCTGGTTTTGCTATGTTATTACTCGCGATCTTCTATCCAGGCATGATTACAGTTGATAATGCTGTGCAAGTACTCCGAGGGTATTCTTTATTAGAACAAAAAATGAAGAGTATTGGTATCGAAATCGAACTAGTCTGAATAGGTTATATATATAATATGAAGTGTGTTTTCTTTATTAATACATTAAACCGCGGTGGTTCAGAACAATATGTTTATAGTCTGGCAAAGCAATTAAAAAAAGAGAAAAATGCCGAAGTAATTTTTATTTCAAGCAATGGTGTAATGGTAGAATATTTAAGGGAATGTGGATATAAGGTTATTTTGATCCCATTTGTTGGGATTAACACTAACAAGATATCTGATTTACCAAGAAAGCACAGGATTTTTTATAAAAATTGGTTTTGGTTAAAGTTTTTTTATAAGACCTATTTAGGTAAATATATAAAAGGAGCAGACTTTTTCTTATCACAGCAAGGTTATCCAACTATAGTTGCTTCTTGTTTATCAAAAACGATTCCTCATATAAATATTGTGCACCATATCCTACCAAATGAATATACAGATATATATGAAGCTGTGAATGTTAAACCTAGTAAATTTGTTGCTGTAAGCGAGGAAGTAAGAGATTTTCTAGTTAGTAAAGGAATACATGATTCTGAAGTTATTCAAAACCCTATAGATATTCCATATTTAGATGAATGTAAATGGAGGAATGATAAGAGGAATAATATTGTGCTTCTTAGTCATGTACATGAAGAAAAAAGAAGTACAATAGAAAGTTTCTTAGGCTTTGTGGAAGATGTTGATACTGATAAATATGGTTTTACTGTTATCGGTGATACTTCCAGTGAGTATGGAAGAGATATCTCTGATAAATTTAAACATGTTGTGAACTTTACCGGTTCATTAACCAGAGATGAACTCTTGAGTGAATTGAATCGAGCGGATTGTGTAATTGCTGTAGGCCGCTCAGCCTTAGAAGCATTACTTTTAAGAAAGAGAGTTATAATGGCTGGCCATATTATTGGGAAAAATGGTGGTAATTTTGGAGGTTTGTTAACATCTGAAAATATCTCTGAAGCGGCTTATTACAATTACTCTGGCCGGCATGCTAAAGAGATCACATCAAAAGATAGAATTGCTATTTGCATACAAGAATCTCAATCTATATCAACGGATGAGATTGAAAAAATCGTAGGTGAACTTGAAAGTAAACACTTACCTAATATTGTAATGGAAAAATTTTTAGCGGTGGTAGTAAATGTCAGAAAAGAAATGTAAAGTACTTTTACTAACTGTCGTATATAATAAATTAATAGAAAAAATTAATGCACCAAATACATTTCTTCAAAATAGTGACGGTATCGCAAGTTCATTAGAAAGAGAAGTTATAATATGGGACAATAGCACTGAAGATGTTTTTAGGAAAGATAATGAAACATACGCTTTAAATAATGGTTACATATATTTGTCACAGAATCGTAATTGTTCTTTAAGCTATGTATATAATTTGGTTATAAATAATCATAACTTTGATTATATTGTTCTTTCAGATGATGACACAACTTATTGTGGGAACTATTTAACCGAATTAGAACAGGTTATCAATGACAATCATTTAGTAGCAATACCACAAGTTTTCTCTAACGGCAAACTGTATAGTCCTGCAACATTAGGCCTGGTTGTTGGAAGGCATCTAAAAAGTGTTTCTTCAGGTCTTAATGATGGTTTGATTGGTATAACAAGTGGAGTCATTATTAGTAATAAACTTTTTAAAACATTCAAATTTAAGTTTGATGAACATCTAGATTTCTATGGAATTGATACAGATTTTTTTCTTAATCTTAAGAGGGAAAAAATTCCGGTATTTGTTCTTAATTCAAGTATAGTACATGATCTATCAATGGAGAGTGAAAACTTAACTAGTAAAGAAAAAGTTAATAGCTTTAGATATAAAAATAATAAGAAAGCAATGATTTACATCAATAGGAAAAGAACATTTTTTCATTTTATAATGTGCAAAATTTATTATTTTTTATATGAGACTATTAAAGGATAACTAAAGTGGAGAAATATTACCTTTGTCATTTATACGATGATTTTAGTGGAAGTCCAAAAGTTCTATCACAATTCATAAAAGTTTTGAATAACAAAAGATTAGATAATGTTTCTATTTTAGGTTCATCTAGTTCTGGCTTTGTTTCTGAGGTGTCTTTATATACTGAGAAATTTTTTTATAAAAGATCAGACAATAAATTCTTTACACTAATCTTTTATATGTTAAGTCAGGTTATACTATTTTTTAAACTTTCATATTTATTAATAAAAGACAGGAAAATAAAGAAGAAAGTAGTTGTTGTAAATACTTTGTTACCTTTTGCTGCATCTTTGGCGGGTAAGCTTTTTGCTCAAAAGACAATCTTGTATGCGCATGAGATTTCTATCACACCACCAGTGTTGAATTCTTTCCTTTTAAGATTCCATTCTATATTTATAGATAAAGCTATCTATGTTTCAAATTTTTTGGCTAATGAGTTAAAAAGTAAATTACGATGTGATTTTTGTGTGGTACATAATGCAATAGATGTTCTGTACTTAGATTCTAATATGAGTGATGCTGATTTAGAATCTAAGTGGGGAGGTAAGAATGTATTAATGTTGTCATCTTTAAAAGATTATAAAGGTATTCCTGAGCTTATTTATTTGGCCGATGCCATGAAAAAAGAAGATGTCACATTTACACTTATTGCAAACTGTGAACCTCATGAGGGAGATATTTATTTTTCAAGGTTTACTTTGCCTCATAATTTTAATGTAAATTATCGACCTTCAGATATATTGACGTATTATAGAAAATCATTTTTAGTTCTAAACTTGTCAAATAAGAAAAGCTGGATAGAAACGTTCGGTTTAACTCTAATTGAGGGAATGTCACAGTTTAATCCTGTTATTGCCCCAACAGTCGGTGGACCCGTAGAAGTTATTGGTCTCTCTTCTGCTGGATATTTAATCGATTCTAAAGATACGGATAAATTGCAAGCCTTAATACTTGAAATCTCAAATGACTTTAATACCTGGTTTAAGTTGGCTCGAAATGCAAAATCAAGAGCACATGATTTTAGTTTTAAAAATTATGAGAGTCAAATAATCAACTGTATTAAAGATTAATATTCAAGTATTGGTTAAGATAAATATAATGATGGCTTTTATGCAAGCGAAATTTTGGTCTTGATTTATTTCAATACGGGAAAGACTATAGAGCATGGATTTTTTAAAAATATTTGATTTTTTGTATTTTTTTGTGATTTCAGGCTTGTTTATATTGTTCATGTCTCTAAGAGTCAACTTCACAATAATATTGTGTGCATTTACAATATTTCTTGCCTACTATGATTTCACTTTTTTAATGCTAAAGGATAATCTAGCATATTATGAGCCTTTCATAACAAGTGCATTATATGATGTTTTTGTTTTTTTGCTGTTTTTAATTGCAATGTTGCAGATAGTTAAAAATAAAATTATTAATGTTCCTTGTTTATTTATTATATTCTTCATTGCGTTGCTAGCTGTTAACGGGTTGCTGCACTACGATTTATCAAGTTTTTTAGTTGGATATAGAGCTTATATATCAATATTATTGCTTTCTTTTTCTTTACTAGTTTGTGGAAAGAAAGTAAGCCTAAATAAATACATGGCATTTTTAATAATTTTTATATTCATGCCTAATGTTATTTTTTCCTTTTATCAATATGTAAATTATTCCAAAGTCGAGGATTTTTGGTTTTATTCAGCATACGATAATTTGGGCTTGGAACTTTTCTATTGGGATTTTTTCAGAGATGACCTAATTAGGCCGTTTGGTTTTTTCACAAGCACATTAGGAATTGGTTTTCTAAGCCTTGCTGTATTTATGTATAGCATCAAATATAAGTATAAATTTCGTTCTCTAATCTTAATTTTAAGTTTGGTTGCTATGTATCTAACAGGTGTCAGAACAATTTTTCTTGCAGGGGTGTTATTTGTATCTTTGAATTTTCTTTTATCGAAAGATTTCCCATTGAAAAAAATTGTTCTTTATTTATCAGTTCCTGTTAGCTTCTTCGTCACTATAATTGCTATTAAATACTTCTCTAGTGATCTTTCCGCATTAGGGCGAATTTATCAATGGAGTGAAGTAGCAAAATTTGTACTTCATAACCCTATCGGCACCGGTATCGGTATTGTGGGACCAGGGATGACATATTGGCCAGATTCTCAGCTTATTGCTTTTTTATATATGGGGGGAGGGGTTAGTTTTATATTATATTTTTATTGTTATAATCTCCTCTTTAAAAAAATGATAGGTTATCATTTTGCAGTCTCTTCTTCATGTGTTTTATTTTATTTAATGTTGTTCCAAAATATTGGGTTTGGTTTTTTTTGGTTGTTTATAATTGCGATCTATTTTAATTCGGATAACAAGTAGATTTATGAAAAATGTTTTTGTTGTTGGTACTGTTGGTTTACCTGGATGTTATGGTGGATTTGAATCTTTAGTGGAAAATTTGGTTGACTACCGAAGTGACTTATATAAATATACTGTTTTTTGCTCTTCAAAAGCATATGATACAAAAATTGAGCAGTATAACGGAGCGAATTTAATTTATCTTCCTTTTAAGGCCAATGGTATTCAAAGTGTAATTTATGATATAGCGTCTTTGTTATTATGTTGGCGTTACAGACCTGATGTTATTTTGATACTTGGTGTTTCTGGATGTATATTCTTGCCTGTGTTCAAGCTTTTTTCAAATGCAAAGATTGTAACAAATATTGATGGTTTAGAATGGAAAAGAGATAAATGGGGGTGGTTGGCCAAAAAGTTTTTAAAGTTTTCAGAGTCTCTTGCTGTAAAGTTTTCTAATGTGGTAATTACTGACAATAAAGCCATTGGAGATTATGTAGACTTAGAGTATGGAAAGGATAATGTTGTTATTCCATATGGAGGGGATCATGCTATCAGCAATACTAACAAACATAAAGAAAGTGACTATTGTTTAGCTTTATGTAGGATTGAGCCAGAAAATAATGTAGAGATGATATTAAAGGCTTTTCAAGGTAGCAAAAGAAAAATTAAGTTTGTTGGCAATTGGAGCGCTAATGAATTCGGAAAAAGACTCAAAAGTACTTTTTCTTGTGAGAATAACATTGAATTAATTGATCCCATTTATAATCTTGATGAGCTTTTCACTCTTAGAAGTTCGTGCCAGCTTTATATACATGGACATTCAGCTGGTGGTACGAATCCATCACTTGTTGAGATGATGCATTTTGAGAAGCCGATTGTTGCATTTGATTGTATATTCAATCGTTATTCTACTGAAAATAAAGCTCAGTATTTCGATTCAAGCCATTCTTTGAAATTAATGCTTGGAGATGAAGATAAAAAGAAATTAATGGATAATGCCGTGTCAATGAAAAAGATTGCTGAGAAAAGATATGTTTGGAGTGAAATTACCAAACAGTATGAATCTACCTATAACTGAAAGTAAAATATGAAAGTATATAAAGCAGTGATCCCTGTAGCAGGGTTAGGTACAAGAATGCTACCTGCAACAAAAGCGATTCCGAAAGAAATGCTCCCATTAGTAGATAAACCTCTTATTCAGTATGTTGTCAATGAATGTGTTGCTGCTGGTATTAAAGAAATTGTGCTGGTAACTCATTCTTCAAAAAATGCAATTGAAAACCACTTTGATACTTCTTTTGAGCTTGAAGCAACGTTGGAAAAGCGAGTGAAGCGTCAACTACTTGATGAAGTTCAGTCGATTTGTCCTAAAGATGTCACCATAATGCATGTACGGCAGGGCAATGCTTTAGGCCTCGGACATGCTGTATTGTGTGCTAAACCACTGATTGGTGATGAGCCTTTTGCTGTGGTATTGCCAGATGTTGTCCTGGACGAATATACAGCCGATCTGAGTAAAGAGAACCTGGCAGCTATGTTGACACGGTTTAATAACTCATCAGCAAGCCAGATTATGGTTGAGCCTGTACCAATGCAAGATGTGTCAAAATATGGCGTTGTTGACTGTGGCGGCGCAGTACTTAGCAGTGGTCAATCGCATCCAATGATTGCGATGGTAGAAAAGCCTTCTGTTGAGCAGGCGCCATCCAATCTGGCGGTAGTGGGTCGCTATGTCCTATCTGCAAAAATTTGGGACAAACTAGCTATAACACCTCCTGGTGCAGGTGATGAAATTCAGTTGACTGATGCTATTGATATGCTGATGGCAGAGGAAACGGTAGAGGCATTTCACATGACAGGTAAGTCACACGATTGTGGCGATAAACTGGGCTATATGAAAGCATTTATTGAGTACGGGCTGCGCCACTCAGAGTTGGGTGATGGCTTCAAGGCGTACTTAGATGATGTCATTCCACCTATGCGTGCAGTGTCCTGAATTCCGAAACCCGACATGATTTTGGGTTAACCCCTTTAACGTAAGAGTCCCCAACATGACTTCTGCATTCATATTTGTTTTCCTGATGTCATTCTGCAGCCTGTTTATCTGCCGCAAAGTGGCTAAGCGGGTTGGGCTGGTCGATGCACCAAACGAGAGAAAACACCATAAAGGTGTCATTCCGCTTGTAGGTGGCGTATCCATATTTGTTACTTTGGCAATAGCCTTTAGTTTTTTTGAACTGTTTCCGCAAAACCCCTGGTTGTATTTAAGTTGTGCAACCGTGTTGGTGGTTATCGGCGTGATTGATGACAGATACGACATCAGTTTTAAGTTACGTTTGCTGGTACAGGCGTGTGTATCGCTGGTGATGATTTTCATCGGTGATAAAAGCCTGCATTACTTGGGGTACATGTTGGGGGATTTCCCGCTTGATTTACCCGTCGTCGCCAGCACTTTGCTTACCATTTTTGCGGTCATTGGTGCCATTAACGCCTTCAATATGGTTGACGGTATCGATGGTCTGTTAGGCGGTTTGGCATCAGTTAGTTTTGCGGCCCTTGGCTATGTCTTTTATGCGTCGGGTAACACTGAATTGTTTGTTATCTGCACCATGATAGTGACCGCCATGATCCCTTATATCTTGCTGAACTTAGGTTTTCCGCTGGGGCGTCGGTTTAAAGTCTTTATGGGCGATGCGGGCAGTATCTTCATTGGCTTTACGGTTATCTGGCTATTGCTGGAAGCCACACAGGCGGGTGAGCAGAGTGCTATGCGCCCGGTCACTGCCTTGTGGTTAATTGCTTTACCGCTCATGGATATGGCCACCATCATGATTCGCCGAATTCGTAAAGGCCAGTCGCCCTTTAAGCCGGATCGTGAACATCTGCACCATATTTGTCAGCGTATTGGGTTGTCGCCATTCATGACCCTGGTGGTGATCTGTGGTCTGGCTGCCAGTATGGCGGGAATCGGGATTTGGTCTGATTTGTCGCAGGTCAATGAAACCCTGATGCTGCTGAGCTTTATGATCATGTTTGGTGTGTATTTTGCGGTTATCAGCCATATCTGGCGTATTACTACCTGGATACACAAGCTCACCGGTCGTAGTCAGCCAAAAACACCTGAGCAGGTAACCTCAGAGCGCTAAACGCTTTCATTGTTCTGTCGAACGATGTAAGTGTCTGAACCAGAAGTCAAAGATATTGAACATGAACCCAGGCTTGTCCTGGGTTTTTTTATGCGATTTTTTACGCATTATCAGAGCCTGTTTGTTTTATCGCTCATCTAACGTTCTTGCCTGTCTTCTCTTCTTATCTGCTTGGCGGTTTTGTCGTAGTGATCTAACTGATTGAGCCAGCCTGCAGTATCCCATAACAAGACAAATACCAAGTGAGTAGTTGCCTGGAACAAATCTTCTAAACCATTCAAGACGGCGTCTAATGTACGTGTTCTCATCGCGCGTAATGTATCTCTTATTGTCCAGTTCTTGTCTGGATCATTACGGGTATCTCTGCATGTCTAAGTGCTGAGGGGATATATAAGGATGCGTCAGATATTAAGAACAAACTTAATTAGTCAGAGAAAAGGCAATGTAGCTGGAACGGCTGTCCAATATATTTGTAATGCGCCTGTAACAACTGAATCCAAAACTGAACGATTAACAGCCGTACCGAAATACGGCTGTGCGATTAGACGGGATTACCACGCTATGAACTGGCTATATACCCGTTATGATGTTTCTTGCGGAGGCGAGTACTTTTCTACTTTCGACAGGGTGAAAAAGTAGAGGAGGAAACACAAAATAAAGAACCAGAACATCACATACTCAGGCACATTGGCAATCTCGCCATAAATACCCACGGCGCTCAGTAAGGTCGCTATGCTGCAGATAGCGATCAGCGTTTGCAGTGAATTGAGGCCCAGCCGCTGGAAAATGTGGTGCAGGTGCTCGCGATCCGGCTTAAAAGGGGAATCTCCGCGTTTAATTCTGCGAATCATGATTGCTGTCATGTCCATTAAAGGGACGGCGATTAGCCAGAGTGCCGTCACCGGACGCAGTGGCGGGCGGCTGCCGTTCTGGCTGGCCAGCAGTAAAAACCAGATCACAGTGAAACCGATCAGCATACTGCCGGCATCACCCATGAAGACTTTACGCTGTCGGCCGAATGCCCCCAGGTTGAGCAGGATATAAGGGACCATCGCTACTATGATGATACCGCACAGATACGCCAGCGATTGCTGTCCATCGTGGAACAGCATGATACCCAGCCCGCCAAAAGTCACCATAGATAGCCCGCCCAGCAGACCATCAATACCGTCGACCATGTTGAAGGCGTTAATCGCACCAATCACCGCCAGTACAGTCACCAGATAGCCAAACATTCCCAGATCTATGGTGCCAAAACCAATCATATTCCCCAGCGTATGCAGTTCCAGACCGGCAAAATACATCATACAGACAGACAGCAAAGCCTGGATGGCCAGACGGAGCTTGAAGCTCACATCAAACTTATCATCCAGTGCGCCGATGATGGTCAGAATGCTGATACAGAAAACGTATAGCCCGGCGTCGTCCAGTATGGTTGGTGAGTAGTAGAGAAACTGCGCCAGCGTAATGCAGATAGCCAAACCACCGACAAGCGGAATAGCCCCCTGATGCAGCTTTCTGGCATTGGGTTTATCCACCAGACCGATACGCTTGGCGACCTTCCGAAGTAAAAAAAGTGCGGCAAAAGAAGAAAAAAAGACAAAGAAAAAATCGGCTATCATGCTGTGGTCCGAAGGCATACAAAACGCAAAAAGACTATCAACATTTTGCCTCGCTAGGAAGAGAAGAAAAAACATTCAGTAAGTAAATTATTACTTTTGTTCCCTCCGTCCCAACTGCTGCCTCTGTGCTGGCGCAGATGCTGAGTAATCTCAACCCTTGTCATTTTTTACTCTGGCATGACTATACTTATCCTGTGTCAGAGAAAAGCCAGCAAATAAATTCAATAACATTATGTCTTCTCTGGCCCGTTCTGAAACGAGTTCTGTGTTTTACTGCCGCGATTGTTGCAAAATGTCATTCGAGGAGAGGGGCGTATGCAGATTTTACCGGTTATTTTGGCGGGAGGGACAGGCAGTCGTTTGTGGCCTTTATCCCGCGAGCAGTATCCGAAACAGTTTCTTTCCCTTCAGCCTCCTGAAACCCCGTCGTTTGCTTCCACACCATCTTCGCTCAGTATGCTTCAACAAACCCTTCATCGTCTGGCTGAACTGGATGCGCGCGCTCCGTTAGTGATTTGTCGTGAAGATCATCGCTTTCTTGCCGCAGAGCAACTCAGGTGCTGCGTCAACCAGCCCGGTCACCTGCTGCTTGAACCTTTTGGACGTAATACGGCGCCTGCCATCGCGCTGGCCGCATTACTGGCACATGAGTCGCCAGAGTCCCTGTCTTTGGATGATAGTGACCCCTTACTTCTGGTGCTGGCGGCTGATCATCTGATTGCTGATGTCGCAGCCTTTACTCAGGCTGTCAGGGCAGCACTGCTGCTGGCGGATAGCGGCAAGTTGGTCACTTTCGGGATTCCCCCTCAGTCGCCCGAAACCGGGTACGGCTATATTAAATGCGGCGCAGCGCTTGGCGCAGGTTTCGACGTCGCGCAATTTGTTGAAAAGCCGGATCTCAATACCGCGCGTGAGTATCTGGTCAGTGGTCACTATTACTGGAACAGCGGTATGTTCCTGTTTCGTGCTTCTTCTTATTTGCAGCAGTTGTCTCAGTACCGGCCGGATATTCTGGCCGCCTGTCGCCAGTCTGTCGCATCGCCTGAACGGGACCGGGATTTCATTCGCATCGACAACGTGGCCTTTGCGGGTTGTCCAGCCGAGTCGATTGATTATGCCGTGATGGAGCACACCCGCGAAGCGGTGATGGTACCAATGGAAGCCGGCTGGAACGATGTCGGTGCCTGGTCATCGCTGTGGGATCTCAGTGCTAAAGATACCGCCGGCAATGTCGTCATCGGCGATGTGCTGACCGCGCAGACGCACCATTGTTATGTCAGGGCCGACAGCCGGCTGGTGGCGACGGTTGGCCTGGAAAACGTGGTGGTGATTGAAACTAAAGATGCGGTACTGGTGGCGGCGAAAGATAACGTCCAGGATGTGAAAGAGATAGTGGCGCAGCTCAAAGCGGCGCAGCGCCCGGAATGCGAGCTGCATCGGGAAGTGTATCGCCCCTGGGGTAAGTATGATCAGGTCGATAGCGGCGGGCGTCATCAGGTGAAACACATCACGGTGAATCCGGGTGAAAAATTATCGCTGCAAATGCATCATCATCGTGCTGAGCACTGGGTGGTGGTATCGGGTACGGCGAAAGTGACGCAAGGGGATAAGACCTGGTTGCTGACGGAAAATCAGTCCACTTACATTCCGGTCGGCGTGGTGCATGCGCTGGAGAATCCAGGCAAAATTCCACTGGAAATTATCGAAGTGCAGTCAGGCAGTTATCTTGGCGAAGACGATATCGTCCGTTTTGAAGACAGGTATGGCCGAAAGTAAACGGGATGGCAGCGCCAGAAGGAGAAGGGCATGGAAAGACTGACCTGTTTTAAAGCGTACGACATCCGAGGGGAGCTGGGGCGGGAGCTGAACCAAGATATAGCTTACCGGATTGGCCGGGCATACGGTAAGCACTTCCGGCCACAGGCAGTGGCAGTTGGCGGCGATGTGCGGCTGTCGACGCCGTCGCTGAAAATGGCACTGGCGCAAGGTTTGATGGATGCCGGAGTGGATGTGATCGATTTGGGTATGACAGGCACAGAGGAGGTGTATTTCGCGGCGCAAAGTCTGCACGTTGACGGGATTGAAGTGACAGCCAGCCATAACCCTATCAATTACAATGGTATGAAGCTGGTCAGGGCCGGGGCGATCCCTGTGAGTGGCGACACTGGCTTGCATGATATTCGCAGGCTGGCGGAAGCGGGTGATTTTGCGGTGCCAGATCGGATCGGACAGTTGAGCCATCATTCTGTGCTGAATGACTATATTAACCACCTGATGTCTTATATCACGCCCTCAGAGGTTAAACCGCTGCGGCTGGTGGTGAATGCCGGCAATGGTGCGGCGGGGCATGTGATTGATGCGCTGGAAGTGCAGCTCAATCAGCACAGTATTCCCATTGAGTTTGTGAAAATCTGCCACGAACCTGATGGCCTATTTCCTTATGGTATTCCCAATCCGTTATTGCCGGAGTGCCGGGCGGCGACGTCACAAGCGGTAAGGGCGCATCAGGCCGATATGGGCATTGCCTGGGACGGCGATTTTGACCGCTGTTTTCTGTTCGATGAGCAGGGCCGGTTTATCGAAGGCTATTATATTGTCGGTTTGCTTGCAGAAGCTTTTTTACAGCAGCCTGAACTGCCGCATGAATCCCGGCCGAGGAAAATCATTCATGATCCCCGCCTGGTCTGGAATACAGTCGATATTGTCACGGCTAACGGCGGACAGGCGATTCAGTCGAAAACCGGTCATGCTTTTATCAAAGAAAGGATGCGGCACGAAGACGCCGTTTACGGCGGCGAAATGAGTGCCCACCATTATTTTCGTGATTTTGCCTATTGCGACAGCGGTATGATCCCCTGGTTGCTGGTGGCACAGTTGCTGTCTGTAAAAGGGAGGCGTCTGTCGGAACTGGTAGCGGAAAGAATGCAGGCTTATCCGGCCTCCGGCGAAATCAACCTGACGGTCACTGACACGGACGATGCCATCGCGACAGTCCGCGCTGTGTTCGAGCCCGATGCAGTAGCGCTTGATCAAACTGACGGGATCAGTCTGTGCTTTGCTGACTGGCGCTTTAATCTGAGAGCATCCAATACCGAACCTGTTTTGCGTTTGAATGTGGAGTCTCGTGGTGATCCCGCGTTGATGAAAAGGAAAACGGCTGAAGTGCTGGGGTTGCTTCAGCCGTTTTTTGTTTCGACGTCATGATAAGGTAAGGCGCCGTCAGAAAGGCACCTGACCCGACAGCATCACGGTCAGCTGGCTGGCTTGCTGGTAGTCCAGATTGTCACTGACTACCTGCATCGACCAGTAGCGGTGGGTGAGGGCCAGCCCGATGGCCTGACTCTGTAAGGTGTACGAGAGTCGGGCACTGATCCAACTCCAGCCATGGCTGACAGCGAGATCCGTTAATTGTGCACCATAGCCATAAAAATGGCTGGCCGACAGCGCGGTATCACCAAGCAGGTAAGCCAAGCGGCCCGTGTACTTGGGTGTCAACCGCTGTTTGTATTCTTTATAACCTTCAAAGCCACTCGCAATAGGGTTGATGTTGATGTAGCCATTTTCATCGGTTTCTGCCGTGGCGGTGTTGGCAACGGCCGTGGTGTAAGGGGCGCGGTCCCACATGATTTCGCCATAGACATCCTGCACAAAAGCCGACAGAAACCAGTACCTGTTTATGTGCCAGTCAAATCCCAGATCGGTACTGAAGCCGTAGCGGCTGGTGGGTTTGTCTGCAATTCGGTCCAGCAAGACATCTTCGCCATAGACATAATCCAGGTTCAGCTGACCGCTGATATCATCGCTGGCACTGCGCTGAACCTGACCATGTAGCTGACCTTCCATTAAATCGGTGGCTTTCAGATAGCTGCCCGCGACATAGAAAGCCAGATTGTCTGCCGGTTCCATACGCCAGCCGAGGCGGATGCCTTGCTGAATGGTATGGTTCACATTCAAATCCACCTGATAGGTTTTACCGGGCACCATGTCTGTGCGGTTCAGGGAATCCCCATAGAGCAAAAGCGCATCCGGGGAATGTTTGAGAAACCATTCATAGCGGTAAAGGTAACTGAGCGTCACATTGTGATAGCGCAGGCCAAAAGCGGCTTCGTTAAAGGTGAAGGCGTGATTGGAGCCCTGATAATCACTTTCTTTGCCTTTTACCAGTGCATAAATACTGTTGTTCTCGGCGTAGCTTTGCGAGTTTATCTGAACAAATGGTGCAATTGAGTCAGTCGCTGTTCCCGGCGCAAGAGGGAGCAGGCTCAGGCCGGTAAGGGTTGTTAAGGTTGTCAGCATCATAATTACAACAAGAGAGCCCTGACAGATCAGGGCTCGTGACTAAAAGAATGAGCAAATCGCTTACATCGATTCGAAGGAGCCGTCGGTATAACGGATCAGCAACAGATTATTGTTTGTCGTGCCAATCGTTCCGGTCGGTTTACCGTTCACATAGATGGTGCCGCCAATATCGTCTTCCCCTTTTTCGGTCAGGGTCGCCACCAGACCTTTGCCATCGCGCAGCGAGACATAAGGCGTGTTGGTATCACTGTAAGGCTTGTAGCTGGTGCTCAGGTAAGTGTCTTTACCGTTATAAGTCACTCCGGCATCCACTTCGATCAGGTTGTATTCGTTGCGGGAGATGTCCAGCGACAGGTTTGTCGCAACCAGCGTATTGTTAGCATTAAGAATGTTTGCGCCTAATGCCATTTTAACGTTGGCTCTGATGAAGCTGTCTTTGGTTTCTGCACTTTCTTCAGTGGTGGTTTCTTCATGTCTTACATTACAACTGCTGTCCCAATCAGACCACGATGAGCAGTAACGGCCACTGATAGTGCGGGTGATGTCTTTTAAATGCACATAACCACCCATGTTATTCAGTCTGATATCCATTAAGGCTGAAACTGTCTGATCGCCTGAGGCTATCAAGCCATCAATTTTAAACGTCAGGCTTTTCGCTTCGATGATGGAGCTGTCTTTGCTCTCGTTGGACCAATCAGAGACTGAACCATCCCAGTATTCACTGTATTTAAAGCCATTGAAATCGGCAGAAGATATATCATCGGCGATAAGGGTGATGTTTCCAGAAAATGTATTTGGGTATGAAAAATTTTCCTGGTAGCTAAAATAGGTAAGTATTGCTTCAGAGAGCTGAAGCTTTAAGGTGTTTACCTGAGAAACTTCTGAGGTACTGCTCTCGGAACCATAATCTTCAGGTGACGTATTGCTATAGTTTCTTTTCTCTTCTTTGGTAATATTGGCACTTAACACAACATGGCTTTGGGAAGCTTGTAACCAAGCATCATTATAGTTTGCACTTAATTCGTTTAGCGTGATGTTAGTATGCACTTCTTCTGTTGAAGTCTTCGTGCAGTAATCTGAGTAATTACAATTCTGGTCGGTTCCAGTAACCGTTCTGGTGCTATGGTCGTAAGAGCCTGTGGCCACCAGCGATACGCCATTTTGATCAACGGTATACTGGTCGCCGTTTTTATATACGTCGTAGCCATTCCTAGTGAACCACAAATTATCCTGAGAGTTGGAATTTGACTTCATGACTTCACTAATGGCAATAATGGCGCCATTGACATTTTCCAGCAGCATTTCTGTATCTTCCTGCGCGATACTGCTTATGTCATACAGCTCGTCAGCAAAGTTTGTCAGCCCGGTATTCAGATCCCCACCCTCAGACGCGGCAGTATAGACGGTTCGGATTTGTTTGATGAAGTCTTTGGCCTGCACGACGGCGTTAGCGACGGGTTTGTCAATATCAATACCAATCTCAATATTATCCGGATTAATGGCTGAAACATCCTGCTCGGCATTATCCAGTTTAGACCCCGTGTTACCCTGATTATTTGAATGGGCTTTTGCCTGACTGACCACCTGAGTGGTATCCGCCTGGATCTGGCTGACGACATGTTTATTCACCGCCAGTTTGCCATTGGCATCATAGTCAATTAACTCTTCAATATTGACACTGCCATTTTTGCGGCTTTGTTCAATCGATGCCGACAGAATGGCTGCCCGCAGATCTTCGTTGTCTGACCCGGCAATGGCATTGGCATCGGTAATGTCTACTGAGCCCATTTCTGTAATCGGCTTGGTCAGGCCGAGTGCTTTCCCGATAATGGCATTACTGTTGTTGACTATGTCTGTTGTCAGATCCAGAGAGCCGGTCAGCTCAATGGCTTTTTTCGCCGCCAGATTGGTCAGGCTATTAACATTGGCCGTTTTGATTTCACCTGAAGAAGCAATCACGGCCAGCAGTTTGAAATCATCGGGAACCGTCATCCACTCGCCGAATTCAATGGGATTACCGTTTGCATCCTGACAACCGGCATAGTCACATTTCATTTGGGTGCCAGAACCTTTGGTCACAACAACCAACAGGGCTTTATTGGCGGGCAGACCAGTCAGAGAAAACTGACCTTTGTCATTGGTGGTTGTGGTGAGTAAAGGAGAGAAACAGTATTTCTGGCTGGTATTGGCGACTGTGGCTTCACACACAGCGACCTGGCCAGATTTTACGATCCCCTTATTGACGACACCTACCGTGGTGATCGATGTTGGTGAAGGATTGGAGTCTGTACTATCGTTATTACTCCCGCTGCCACCGCCACAGGCGGTTAGCCCCAGCGAGGAAATGATAAGGGTCGCCAAAACTGACTTTTTCATGATATTTCCTTTGAATAAATATGAGAGCCTAAGGCTGTTTTCAATGTGCTTTTTATTATTGGCTGTTATCGAGCTTGCTATCTGCGCTCTGGTCTGTCGGCCAGTTTGCGCAGTCAATTATTTCGATAAGCTTTATAAATGAATGGCTGAATAAATAAAGCCTTACTCCCAGATACAAGGCGAATTTCATTATTTAATGATGAAAACTGTGAATTGCTTCATTAGTTTATGCTGTTATTTGATGTCTGTCTTTGGCACTGACTTTGTTGTCAGGATGTTTTTTGAGCGGGGCGAATGACGCAAGGACACGCTTTACGTGATTAAAACGTGATAAAAGCATGGTGAAAGAGTGATATCAGCGAGATAAAACTCCGATAAAAAGTAGGGGTAAAAGGGTGACTGAACCTGATGATATTTGACTAAACTTACATGCCGTCGAATATTTAACATTAACCTGTGTTGGGCGTGAAAGTTTTTCGTGAATTCAGTCGCGCAATTTTGCTGTTAATGTTTCACCTGTCATTAACTTTGTCATGCTGGGTGAATTATTTAATCTCTTAATACCAGGGGAATCAGGTGAATATTTTACACCATGGAGCCAGGGACGGGGTGACCGGTTCCTGTCATGAACTACAGCTAGGAAAATACAGTCTGTTAATAGATTGCGGTGCGTTTCAGGGCGAGGAAGCCAAAGCCAGCAATGATATTACCTTTCCTGTCGAGCCTATCCGGGCACTTATCCTGACCCATTGCCATATCGACCATGTTGGCCGTATTCCCTGGTTATTAGCGGCTGGCTTTCGCGGGCCGATTTATGCAACTGAAGCGACAGCAGCCTTGTTGCCTTTGATGCTCGAAGATGGATTGAAACTGCAACTGGGACTGAGCGATGAAAAGTGCGAAGCTTTTATCCGCTTGGTGCGATCTCAGCTAAAACCTGTGCCATTTGATTGCAGGGCACAGATCATCCTGCCTGATGGCCAGGATATCAGCCTGTCGTTTCGTCAGGCGGGCCACATTTTAGGCTCGGCCTACGTCGAGTTGCTGTTACCTGATCGCCAGAAAGTGGTGTTCTCCGGCGATCTGGGTCCCAGCAATACCCCGTTGCTGGTTGATCCTGAGCCGCCGCTGCACGCTGACGTACTGGTGCTGGAAAGTACTTATGGTAATAAGCGTCACCCTGGCGTGGAAACAAGAGAGCAGGTTTTGAAAAGCGTGGTTGAGCAGTCGTTAAAAGACGGCGGGGCCATTTTGATACCGGCATTCAGTCTGGGGCGAACTCAGGAGCTGCTTTTTGATTTGGAAAACATTGTCAATAACGAGATCCGGCAGCCCTCAGCTGAGAGTCCGTGGCTCCATTTGCCGATTGTGCTTGATTCCCCCTTAGCCATGAAAATCACGCAAGCCTATCAGGGCTTTAAGCGGCTGTGGACAAAAGAAGCTAAGGCAAGACTGGATAACGGGCGTCACCCGCTGGACTTTGATCAGTGCACTCAGATTGATGAGCACAGCGATCATATCGGGTTGGTTAACCGTCTGAAGGCCAGTGGTGAGCCGGCCGTTATTGTGGCAGCCAGCGGGATGTGCAGTGGCGGACGGATCATGAATTATCTGGAAGCTTTGCTGCCCGATGCCAGAACCGATCTGCTGCTTATTGGCTATCAGGCCAGAGGTACCCTGGGCCGGGAACTGCAAAACGGCGCCAAAGAAGTGATGATTAACAATAACCGTATAGAAGTAAATGCCAGAGTGCACACCATGACGGGGTATTCAGCCCATGCCGATCAGTTGGATCTGATCCGCTTTGTTAAGGGGATTGAAAAAGGACCTGCAGAGATTCGCCTGGTTCATGGAGACAGGCCTGCTCAGGAAGCGCTGGCGCGACGTTTGCAAAAGGTCAAACCGGATGCAAAGGTGATAGTTTGCGCAAACCTGAACCAGGATTAAGTCTTAACTTGCATCAGAACTGTCTTTCGCTACTCTATTCTGCGCGATAACACAGTGATAGCTGAGCAGTATATTCAACCCGTTTAATGGTTATTGTCATCTGCATTCCATATCAACCCATTAAGCTGGAGCTATCATTGTTGTTAAGTAGGCTGAGTTTGAGGACAGATAATGAAAATAACAGTAGCGGGAACAGGTTATGTTGGCCTGTCGAATGCTGTATTGCTGGCGCAAAACCATCAGGTTATTGCACTGGATATTGTAGAAGAGAAAGTAAATCAGCTTAATCAGAGGCTCTCGCCCATCGTTGATACAGAAATCAGCGAATACCTCAAACACCGTGAGTTGAATCTGACAGCCACAACAGATAAACACCTCGCTTATGAAAACGCCGATTTCGTTATCATAGCAACGCCAACCGACTATGATCCGGTGACCAATTATTTTAATACTTCGTCAGTGGAGTCTGTGATACGTGATGTTATCACTATCAACCCTCATGCTGTGATGGTGATTAAATCCACTGTGCCTGTTGGTTATACCAAGCGGATAAAAGAAGAGTTTGATACTGATAACATTTTGTTTTCACCTGAATTTCTTCGTGAAGGCCGGGCACTGTACGATAACCTGTATCCATCACGTATCATAGTCGGTGAACAGTCTCAGCGGGCTGAAACCTTCGCGAATCTGCTGGTTGAAGGCGCGGTGAAAGACGATATTCCAGTGCTGTTTACTCATTCGACCGAAGCCGAAGCAGTGAAACTGTTTTCAAATACCTATCTGGCGATGCGGGTGGCTTATTTCAATGAGCTGGACAGCTATGCCGCAGCACATGGCCTGGACAGCCGTGAGATTATTCAGGGAGTGGGGCTGGATCCGCGCATTGGCACGCACTATAACAATCCTTCTTTTGGCTATGGCGGTTATTGTTTACCCAAAGATACCAAGCAATTGCTGGCAAACTATCAGGAAGTGCCGAACAACCTGATCCGCGCCATTGTTGATGCCAATTCCACCCGCAAAGACTTTATTGCTGAATCCATTTTGCGCCAGAAACCCAGAGTGGTAGGTGTGTATC
This sequence comes from Photobacterium salinisoli, assembly GCF_003614885.1. Taxonomy (GTDB): domain Bacteria; phylum Pseudomonadota; class Gammaproteobacteria; order Enterobacterales; family Vibrionaceae; genus Photobacterium; species Photobacterium salinisoli. The sequence goes on along the minus strand of NZ_QZMS01000007.1, from coordinate 1,713,489 downwards.
GGCTGATCATGAAAAGCGGCTCAGACAATTTCCGGGCATCCTCCATTCAGGGCATTATGAAGCGCATCAAAGCCAAAGGTGTGGATGTCATCGTCTACGAACCTGTTCTGAAAGAGGATACATTCTTTCATTCCACAGTGATTCGCGATTTAGCAGAGTTCAAGGCAATGTCTGATGTGATTGTTTCAAACCGAATGGCGCCAGAGCTGGAAGATGTGCTTGAGAAAGTGTATACCCGCGATTTGTTTGGTGCTGATTAATCAGAGAATTCCGACCAAAATGGGGGAGTGTCTTACTTTTCTTGCGGTTTGATTTCGACATAGATCACAGAAAATTAGCATCCCTGTCTATACTTAAATTACCTCTTTGGTTATTTGAGATGGTCAGGGACTGCTATGAGAACTCTTGCGAGAATCCTTACGGGGCTCGATTCCCAAAAGCCCGTCATTGCGCTAATGGCGGCTGGAGTAATAGTTGCTGGAATGATGGTGAGTATGGGGGCGAGTGCGGCAGAAACGGCAACAGAAGTGCCCGCAGTACCCAGGGCCACATCAACACCAGTGACTACGCCTGCTTCTGCGACAACATCTTCTGCCTCGGCGACAAGCGCCTCTAAAGGGTCTGCGGCGGGTATCACTACCGCGTCTGCGGCATCTGCCGGTGGCTTAACGGCCACAGTGGTTGCTGTCGGGGTAGCTGCTGTAGTGATAGGCGTTGCGTTGTCGGATACCGGCGGCGGTGATGATAATCCTGCGCCACCTGTCACCAATCAGCAATAATCACAGTATTACCAGACACTGAACGCTCTTCAGTGTCTGGCATGCTTTCTTTCTGCTCTTCATCCGGAAAAACGGGGAAAGAAAAGTGATTGCGCTTTGTGAGCTGGCAGGCAGTGAAATCAGCTTTCTACCGCTTTTCCTTTGAGTAATTTTCGTACCCACATCCTTCCCGGGTGCAGGGCATCAAGGACGCTCAGAGGCAGTGGCAGTGGATCACCGCACAACTGCGACGCCAGCAGTTCGCCCAGCAACGGCGCTGAACTGAGACCGCGTGAGCCCAGCCCTATCATGGCATACAGTCCGGGATAGACAGGTACATCTCCCGCTTCGTCTTGCTGCTCCCGCAGATTGGCATACTGACTCAGCAGCGCTTCGAAACAGCAGACATCCCCGACGAAAGGCAAATGATCCCGGCTGGCGCAGCGAACCCCGGTTCGGGCATCCTGTGCGGAAAAATCGATGTTTGCTGGCCAGTCGGCAGCGGGCAGACATGCTGCCAGCCGCGCCTGGTTGTCCTGGTGCTCTTCTGCCGAGAAACTCAGAGCGGTACTGTTACGACGATAACTGGCACCGATACAGTGCGTCTGTGTTTGTGGGTTGACCGGCGTCAGATAGCCGTCGTAACACAGCACGGATTTCAGTTGCGCCAGCTCACCCTGGCTGGGCACATGGCTGACCTGACCTCGTACTGAGTAGGCTGGGATATCCTGAGTCTGTGCGAACTCTGTAAAGCGGTGCCCGTTGGCAACCACCACAGTGGAGTGGGTAAATTGCCGGTTATCACGGCTGAGCAGCGACCACTGAGCGCTGTCATTCTGGCTCAGGGTGGTGATGTCAGTCTCAGTGTGCAGCGATAAGCGTCCTGTTGCCTGTGCCTGTCGGATAAGGGCACGAGTCAGCGCTTGCGGGCACAGCCAGCCGCCAAGCGGATAGTGCACACTGCGGTGACCTGTCGTTACGCCTGTGATGGCCTGGGTCTGCCCGATATCCAGGGCATGAACGACATCCCGCGGAAAGCCACCGCTCAGCATCTTATCCAGTTTTTCTGCCGTTTTCTCATTCCAGGCCAGTTGAGTGACGCCGCACCAGTCATAACTGAAATCACTAACTGCTGCAGCCTGTTCGACAAACTGCCTGGCGTAGAGATACGCCGGCGCAAAGAACCGGCTTAGCGCATCGTTGGAACCATTCAGCAACGGATAGACAGCGCCCTGGCGATTGCCTGATGCCCCTTCGGCCGGTAGGGCGTCGGCACAGTAAAGGCTGACCTGCACGCCGCGCCGCACCAGCGCCAGTGCGGTTGCGGCCGATCCAATTCCACCGCCAATAATGGCTACGTCGGATAAATCCGAGGCGCTCTGGCGGGCATACCAGGGAGCAAAATTCGCCCCCTGGCGGCGTTCAGACAAGGCGCCGGCCAGCATGTCTCGTTTGTAGCCGAACCCTTTGACTTTTTTCATGTCAAAACCGGCATCGATCAAGCCGCGACGGACAAAACCGGCGGCGGTGAAGGTCGCGGCCGTACAAGCTTCGCGGGCCAGTGCAGCCATGCCGTTGAAGAGATCCTGGTTCCACATCTCAGGATTTTTACTGGGGGCAAAGCCATCGAGAAACCAGGCGTCGACTAACCCGCCTGCTGGGGTCCATACTTGAGGAAGAGAGGTTTTAATGTCACCAAACCACAGGTCCAGGGTGATCATGCCGTCTTCCAGCACCAGGCGGTGGCAGTCGGCAACGGCTGGCGGGTAATGGGCATGGAGCTGACGGGCAAGATCGGCCAGCTCAGGCCAGGATTCGTGGGCTTTGATCAAATCCTCGCGTGTGACCGGGAATTTTTCGAAACTGATAAAATGCAGCTCTTTAACACTGGCGTTTGGGTTAGCCTGACGAAAGGCTTTGAACCACTGCCAGACCGCAAGAAAATTCAGACCTGTGCCAAAGCCGGTTTCTGCCACGACAAACCGGCGGCGGTCAAAGGTGTCCCAGCGTGTCGGCAGCCCATTCTGCTGCAAAAATACATAACGTGTTTCTTCGAGTCCGTTGGCATTAGAGAAATACACGTCGTCGAAATCGTGAGAAACTGGCGTACCGGCTTCGTTCCAGTCCAGAACGGCATTTTCAATCTGTTTAGGCGACGAATTGGACAAAAGGGAAACCTCTTAGTAAAGATAACGTGATGATTTTTTAAGCAAGATGTGTGAAATGCCGCTATGTCTTACAGGCAAACTTTGGTAAAAGATCATCAACTGACCACGATAAGTAGCGGATTGTAACCGATCACGGGGAAAGCTGACCACTTAAGCTTACTAAACCCGTTATCATCACCGCGTTAAATGACAGTAGGAATTCATCATGAAACGAGCCGTAATTACAGGCATGGGTATCGTATCCAGTATCGGTAACAATGTGAAAGAGGTACTGGATTCTCTGAAAACAGGTAAGTCAGGCATTAACTTTTCTCAGCAGTTTGCAGACGCAAAACTGCGCAGCAATGTCTGGGGTGATCTGAAAATGAACCCGGCTGATCATATCGATCGTAAAAAAATGCGTTTCATGGGCGATGCCGCAGCCTTCGCGTATTTGTCTATGGAACAGGCAATTGAAGATGCTGGTCTGACTGAAGAGCAGGTCTCTAATGAACGTACTGGTCTGGTGGCCGGTTCGGGTGGCGCATCCTCATATAACCAGGTTGCCGCCGTTGATATTCTGCGCGAGAAAGGTGTGAAACGTGTCGGTCCTTACATGGTACCGCGTACTATGTCGTCCACCGTATCTGCCTGTCTGGCAACCCCATTCAAGATTCGTGGTGTGAACTACACCATGAGTTCTGCCTGTGCGACATCCGCGCACTGTATCGGCCACGCACTGGAGCTGATTCAACTGGGCAAACAAGACGTTGTCTTTGCCGGTGGCGGTGAAGAGCTGGACTGGTCACTGACCATGATGTTCGATGCCATGGGCGCACTGTCGACCAAGTACAATGATGATCCATCGAAAGCATCACGTACCTATGATGCCGACCGTGACGGTTTTGTGATTTCCGGCGGCGGCGGCATGGTTGTCGTGGAAGAGCTGGAGCATGCACTGGCGCGCGGCGCGAAAATTTACGGTGAAATCGTCGGTTATGGCGCGACATCCGATGGCTACGACATGGTTGCCCCTTCTGGTGAAGGCGCAGTGCGTTGTATGAAGATGGCAATGCAGGATCTTGATGCACCTATCGATTACATCAACACACACGGCACGTCTACGCCTGTGGGTGATGTGAAAGAACTGGGTGCCATTCAGGAGCTGTTCGGTCAGAACAGCCCGGCAATTTCTGCTACCAAAGCCATGACAGGTCACGCCCTGGGTGCTGCCGGTGTTCACGAAGCCATTTATTCCACGCTGATGCTGGACAATGACTTTATTGCCCCGAGCATTAACATTGATAATCTGGACCCGGCGGCAGAAGGTCTGGACATTGTGCGTGAAACCCGTGAAGCGAAGCTGAAAACCGTGATGTCGAACTCGTTTGGTTTCGGCGGTACCAATGCGACGCTGGTGATTAAGAAATACGAAGCCTGATAAGCCGGTATACAGATGATGCTCTATGCAGAGTCTGTATCCCCTGATTTCCAGGGCGGCGCGATAGGCAGAGTTTCCTGCATCGCGCCAGTATTCAGACGCGGCACTTATCAAGTGTTCTTCCCCATCCTGGATGTTTAACCCGGTATTTATACCGGGTTTTTTTGTCGTTACAGAATGAGAAGTCAGTCTGAGCTTTTCTTGACATCAGCCAATTTTTTCCCATGCTAGTCCGCAATTGATTCGCGCTACTTTTCGGAGCCCCAATGAAAATCCTCGTAGATGAAAACATGCCCTATGCGGTTGAACTGTTCGGTCGCTTAGGTGAGGTTATCGCCAAGCCAGGCCGCACACTGACAGCCGATGATCTGGTTGATATTGATGGCCTCATGATACGTTCAGTCACCAAAGTGGATGCCGCTTTACTGGCAAAAGCCGATAAGCTGCGTTTCATTGGCACAGCGACAGCCGGTCAGGACCATATTGATCAGGCCGCGGTGGAAGCGAAGGGGATTGCCTACACAGCCGCGCCGGGTTGTAACAAGGTTGGGGTGGCAGAATACGTGCTAAGCAGCCTGATGGTGCTGGGCCAGCAGCAGGGTTTTTCGGTTTTCGACAAAACGGTAGGGATTGTGGGAGCAGGCAATGTCGGCTCTTATCTGGCAGGTTGCCTGGATGCCTTAGGTATCCGGTATTTGCTCAATGATCCCATTAAAGAAACGGAAGGTGATCCACGGCAGTTTGCCTCACTGGACACTCTGGTTAAGGAGTGCGATGTCATTACCCTGCACACACCGTTGGCAAAGCAGGGGGATTATCCGACTCATCATCTGGTCGATCAGGCGTTTCTGTCCCGCTTAAAAGACGGGGCAATTCTGATCAATGCTGCCCGGGGGCCCATTGTTGACAATCAGGCTCTGAAACAGGCCCTGCAACAGTCGCAATCCGGTCAGGGTAAAGCACTGACGGCTGTGCTGGATGTGTTTGAGCAAGAGCCTCTGGTGGATCGCGATCTCTTGCCTCTGCTGGCATTTGCCACTCCCCATGTGGCAGGCTACGGCCTGGAAGGCAAAGCCCGCGGCACAACGATGATTTTCAACAGCTTCTGCGAATTTCTTGGCCGCGATGACCGAGTAGAAGCGGCAGAACTGTTACCGGTTGCTCCTGTACCGTTTGTTAGGCTGAGCAGGGAGTGGGATGAAGACAGCCTCTTTAGCTTAATTCAGCTGATCTATGATGTCAGAAAGGATGACGCCCTCTTTCGCCGCAAGATGCAGGCGGTTGATGATGCCGGTATGGCATCGGAATTCGATAAGATGCGAAAAAATTACTGGGATCGACGCGAATACAGTGCGGTCACAGTAGCAGGTCAGGGGCATTTTGGGTTAGAGTCGCTGGCTAAATTAGGTTTTACTGTTGAGGAAACACCATGAGTCAGGAATTTGATATTGCCATTCTCGGAGCCACCGGTGCTGTTGGGGAAGCCATGGTCGAAGTGCTGGAGGAGCGTAATTTTCCTGTCCGTAACCTGTATCTGCTCGCCTCAGAGCGCGGTGCGGGCAAGACGCTGCGGTTTAAGGGCAAAAGTGCCCGCGTGACTAATGTCGAAGACTTCGACTGGACGCAGGTGCAGCTGGCATTGTTTTCTGCCGGTTCTGAAGCCTCTGAACATTGGGCGCCCATTGCCGCCGACGCGGGTGTGGTGGTGATTGATAATACCTCATGCTTCCGTTACGACCCTGAAATTCCGCTGGTTGTGCCGGAAGTGAACCCGGAAGCACTGGCCGATTTTCGTAATCGCAACATAGTGGCGAACCCGAACTGTTCGACGATTCAGATGCTGGTGGCCCTGAAGCCGATTCATGATGCTTATGGCATTGACCGGATCAACGTGGCGACTTACCAGTCTGTTTCCGGCTCTGGCAAGAATGGCGTAAACGAACTGGCGGGCCAGACCTCCAAGCTGCTGAACGGTTTGCCGGTTGAAAACAAAGTGTACTCTAAGCAGATTGCCTTTAACTGCCTGCCGCAAATCGATGAGTTCATGGATAACGGCTACACCAAAGAAGAAATGAAAATGGTGTGGGAAACCCAGAAAATTCTGGGCGATGCCAATATCCGTGTGAACCCGACTTGTGTCCGCGTGCCGGTATTTTACGGCCATGCGGAAGCGGTGCATGTGGAAACCTGCCAGCCTGTGATCATTGAAGAAGTGATCAGCCTGCTGGAAAATGCTGATGGTATCGAAGTGTTCCATGGCAACGAGTATCCGACTCAGGTGGTGGACGCCATCGGTAAAAACCATGTCATGGTTGGCCGTATCCGCGAAGACATCAGCCACCCCTGTGGGCTGAATATGTGGGTGGTGGCGGATAATGTCCGTAAAGGCGCTGCTACCAACAGCGTGCAGATTGCAGAGAAACTGATCCAGGAATACCTGTAAGATGCATAGCGGGAAGTTCCGGCGGCCAAACGGCCGGAACTTCCTGACGAATCAAAGGTGTGCCAATGGGCACGCCTTTGCATTCCTTTAGCCAATTTCTTGATCTTCACAGTAAAAGCCGGGCATGGTGATTGACATCAAGCCATGGCAGGCAACAATCACTTTTAATGTTCACAAACGCCTGTCGTTTTGCATTTACGCTCAAGTATTCTGGCTACAGGCCGAAGAATTCCTAGTTTACTATCTCTGCCAGAGAGGACAGCAGGCAGTGTCTGACTCATCAAATAAAATGAAACGTGCCATCTTACCGGTCGTCATCGCTTCGGCGGCTTTGCAGTTTCCTGTTGCCGTTCAAGCGAACACTGTTCGAATTATGGGGCCGACTGACCAGGTTGCAGAGCCCGCACAACCGCCGGCACCTGTGGTGTCACCTGCGCCATCGCCGCGACCCGCGGTAACTCAGCCTCGCGTGGCCACGCCGCGTCCGGCAACGTCTCCCGGCAACCGTACAGTGGGCATTTACGGCCCGACAGGTGAAAACGAAACCTTATGGTCCATTGCGTCACGGTATAAGCCAAATGACAGCGTTTCTATTTATCAGGTCCTCGGGGCAATTTTCCGTGCCAATCCCAATGCCTTCACTGACAGCAATATTCATGGCCTGATCCCGGGCAGCCGCCTGAGAATGCCGACCATGGCTCAGATTCAGGCGGAAAATACCGATCAGATACGAAATCGCGTAGAAGCTGATCTGCTGCGCCGTGAGCAGTCGCGCGCGCGCGCTGGCAATACGTCCGCAAATAATAGTAGCCGTCCGGCATCTGCCCGGGCAGGTACGTCTGGGACAGGCTCAGCTTCCGCGTCCGGATCGGCGCCAGCACCGAAACCGGCCGTGCCTGCACCCAAGGTTCAGGCTCAGCCAACGTCAGCGGCTGCTAGCGCACCGGAACGCCCAGTTTCACCTGCAGTGTCATCCACCGCACCTGCTGCGGGTATTGCCGCCGCTGCCGCAAGTACGGCCAATGATGCCCTTTCGCCTGAGCTTCAGGAGCAGCTTGATACCTCAGATGAAGAGCTGACTAAATTACGCGAAAGCAATCAGCTGCTGCGTGTGCGGCTGTCTGAAATGCAGCATGAAATTGGTGCACTGAAAGAGCAGTTGGCGGGCGACGAGGAGCTGCGTGGAGAAATTCAATCCTTCATCGCCCAGCAAAAGGCGCAGCAAGGCCAGCTTGACGCGCCGCTGGCCGAACAACCGCCAGTCCACTGGCTGGATAAACTGGCTGCAAACCCGTGGGCACTGGCTGGTGCTGCTCTGATCCCCGGTAGTCTGATTGCTGGCTTACTGGCATTTTTCTTTGGCCGGCGTCGTAAAGAGGAAGACACAGCTTCCTCAGCCGCTGAGGTAAGCAAAGAAGCACCTAAGCCTATGGTCACTGATATGGACGATGATGAACCGCATCTGGGGCTGGACAGTGAAGACAGCAGTCTTGACGACCTGTTTGATGATAAGACCCCGCAGGACAATCCAATCTTCTCGGATAATCTGTTTGATGATAACGATGCAGAGCTTGATGAGCTGGATCTGACGGACGGCCTGGATGATGCCTTTGGCAATGAATTGCCAAAGAGTGATATCTCGGTAAAGAACAAAGAGCAGGCTATTGGTCTCCAGGATATGGAGCGCGCACTGGACCAGATTGATCAGACGCCGCCGCAGGAGAAAGAAGACAGTCTGAGTGGCATTTGGGACAAGCCTTTCAGTGCACAGGATAACGAAGAAACAGACTTTGATCTTGCCGTAGGTTTACTGGATGACGAGGACGTCTTGCCGGAAAAGCCCGCTGAGGATAATCGCAAGGACGATCTGTTCGATGCCTTTGCCGACAGTGAACTGACAGCTAATAAAGCCGACAGTATTGAGCTTGGCATGCTGGATCAGGACATCCTCAATGAACTGATGCAGGATTTTGATCGTGAAGGTGACGAGCAGCATGAGCCTGCCAGCCCTGCGGTTAACCATGTCCAGGCTGACAGTGCGGAAGCAGATTGGGGGCTGGACGATCTCAATGCCGATTTCAACCTGGATGCCAGCAGCACCGAGTTGCTGGACGAGCTGATTGATGATCAGGAAAGTGAGGCTGACAGCGACTTTGAACTGGATGAAAACAGTACGGTACTGCTGGACGAGTTGCTGGATGAAGATAACCAGAATGCGCAGCTCGATCCTGAGCTGGATAATGAAGAAAACGAAGATGAAGACAAAGATGTTTTCGATGAACTGCTGACGCTGGATGAGGAAGAACCGCAGGAAGCCGATGCGCCTTGGCTGGCTTCACCGCAGGAAACGGATACTGTTAGCGCGGATGATATCGATGATCTGATGTTATCTGAAAAAAAAACCGTCGATGAGCACTTAAGTGAGCTGGAAGACACCGAGGCACAGGCCGGGCTGTCAGAAGAAGGCTCTCAGGCTATGGCTGATATCGGTGACTCGGTTTCAGATGACACTGAGACTCAAGATCCTGCCCCTGACGCTCATAAACCTGATGCTGATAAAGCTGACGCTGAGAAAGCGGTAGCTGCAGCGTCGCAAGCCGCTGCCCATACAGGTGTTGATGAACCAGAAGCCGTAACAGCGACAGAGCTTGAACCTGAGCCAGAAACAGCAGCCAGCCAGGATGTGCTGTCCGCTGAAACGGACACGCAGCAGGATGATATTGATAGCCTGCTGAGTGATCTTCAGACAGATGACTCAGTCGCTATGGCAGCTGACAGCGCGGATTCTGTCCCGAACGAAGATGAAGATATTGAAGCCGAGGGTGCAGCCGATGTGGATGAAGCTGTACCACACAGCGATGCATCTGCAGCTGGGTTTGACGAAACTGAAGCTGAACCAGAACCAGAAGCTGAACCAGAGATAAGCCTGTCTGCTGAGCAAGATGCAGAAGCAGAAGCGAGTGAGCAGGACGTTGCGGAACAGGCTGCGCCTGATGCGCAGGTTTTAGCGGCTGAGTCTGCACAGGCTTCTCCAGACTCCGGGTCGACAGAGGAACACGAAACCGAAACTGTGCAGTTGTATCACGACAAGGATGAAACCTGCCAGTTGATAGAGCAGAACCGCTATCAGAAACCGGAACAGGATGAAAAGACAGTCGATGAAGCACCGGTTAAGACACAGGAGCTGGCTCAGGAACAAGAGCAGGCACAAGAGCAGGCTGCAGAGCCTGAGTCTGTGGTTAACGAACTGGCACATGAACAACTTCCAACCCCGACGTTTGATGCTGCGGCTGAACAGCCCGAAGCAACACTCGATCCTGCCTGGGATGAGGCTGTTGCCGGACGTCAGGAACCCGTACTTAACCTGGAGGAGTTTCCGGAGTTCGACGAAGAAGCAGCGCTGCTCGATCCTGAAGCTGTCTCGTGGGAAGACGATGAGAATGACAAAGATTGGTCTGACGACGATGCCCAGGCCGCACTCAGTAAAGTCTCGGAGCAGCTACAACTGGCAGCCCAGGCTGTTGAGCGTAACGATGATCTGACGGAGACTGTGTCGCCGAGCGAAGTGAGTGAAACACCAGCAGAACCGGCGCACGATACTCCCTCAATGCAAGAGACTGCAGGGCAAGCTGTGCCTATGCATGGCAAACCTCAGTACGAATATGCGGTGATCGATCCGGCAACCTTGCCTGAGTTTGATGAAGACGATGCATTGAATGCCTCGTTTGAAGAGCAGATGGAGCTGGAGCAGTACGAACAGGAACTGAAGCACGGCGATGAAGCGCAGGCTGCTCAGCCACAACCACAGCCTCCATCGCAGTCACAGCTGAATGAATCCTGGAGCGATGAACTGATCGACTCGGCAGGTTTGGATATGGCGGCACTGCTGGCAGAACCTGAGCTTGAACTGCCAGCCATGCAGGCAGTTGATGAGTTTCAATCCGATGAAACACTGCCTTCAATGCACACCGAAGACAGTGCGGATGCTGAGTCGGTGCCGCATTCGGAATGGCCTGAGCTTAAGGGCGACAACCGCCAGACAGATAATGCCCACGCAGAAAATGATTGGGCAGGCTTTAACAACAATATCCCGGCAGACCGCAGCCAGCCAGCCAGTGAGCTTGAGTTATCTGATCTTGCCTTGTCTGATGCTGATGACCCGACTGAGCCTGAATCCTTGCCAGAGCCAGAGCCAGAGCCAGAGCCAGAGCAAGAGTCCAGAGCTGAACAAGACAATCCTGACGAGTTCGAGCATGAACAGTGGCTGTTACATGAAAGTGTGCCGCTGTCCGACCTGGATGATCAGGAGCTGTCGCCGGAAGAAAGCGCCATTTGGAGAGCGGATATCCCTGAGCCTGAACTGGAAAGTGAGGACTGGGGTGAACAACCGCCGCTATCTGAGCAGGCTGACGAACCTGTGGATGGTGCAGATACTCAGGCAGAGAGCCAGCTGACAGGCTCGGCAAGTGGCAAAGAGCCCTACATCAGCATTGATGAACTGATGAAAGAGCTGGAAGGGGAATCAGACCCTGAACTGGATTCAGCACCGCTGAAGCTGGATGTGGGGCTGGATGAGTTCCCGGATGTGTTAGCCGGCATAGGTGACATTGATGTTGACGGTGCGGGTGAGTACGCCAGCAAACTCGATTTGGCCAAAGCCTATCTGGAAATGAATGACACCGACGGGGCATACTTTTTACTGGAGGATGTGGCTGAAAACGGTGATGGCGATGTCAGCCGGGAAGCTGCGAATCTGTTATTAAAGATGGATCGCTGATCATTTCATCAGACTGAACAGGAAGTCCGCTTATGCGGACTTCTTTTCTTTTAGCGCTTTTTTTATAATCTCTGCTTTCGCTTTGCTGGCGGACTCGCTGGCAGGTATTTCAGACAAGTAAGAGTGCAGACATGCGAATTGCCTTAGGAATTGAGTACGACGGGAGCCGCTATTTTGGTTGGCAGCGTCAGCGCGACGTTGACAGTGTGCAGGGCAGACTGGAAAAAGCGCTGAGCAAGATTGCCAATCAAACGATAGAGGTACAATGTGCCGGTCGTACCGATGCCGGTGTGCACGGTACCGGGCAAGTGGTGCACTTTGATTGTGAGACACCGCGCAAGCTGGTGGCTTGGACGATGGGAACCAACGCCCATTTGCCCAAAGACATCGCTGTGCGCTGGGCAAAGGAAGTGCCGGATGAGTTCCATGCCCGTTTCAGCGCCACAGCCAGACGTTATCGCTATGTCATTTACAATCATGCGCTGCGGCCTGCTATCCTTGGTTCGGGTATCAGCCATTATCACGGTGAACTGGATGCAGATAAAATGCATCAGGCCGGACAGTACCTGCTGGGCGAGAATGACTTTACCTCGTTCCGGGCGGTGTTTTGCCAGTCCCGCAGCCCGTGGCGTAATGTGATGCACCTGAATGTCACCCGTCAGGGTCATTACGTCATCATTGATATCAAAGCCAATGCCTTTGTTCATCATATGGTGCGTAATATCACAGGCAGCCTGATTAAAGTGGGACGTGGCGAAGAAAAACCTGAATGGATTCAGTGGCTACTGGCGAAGAAAGATCGTACGTTAGCGGGTGCGACCGCCAAAGCGGAAGGGTTGTATCTGGTTGAAGTGGATTATCCTGAGGTCTATGATTTGCCCTGTGTCCCTGCAGGCCCGCTCTTTTTGTGAGCGGATGGTCCTTTTGACTGGCTGTGGCGCGCTGAGCGGTTGTCACGCAGGCAAGGTCTGCAACAATTGAGTGAAATCTGAGCGAGAGGGGTTCAAAAGGGCTCTAACTGGTCGGTCAAGTTTCTTGAGCTAAGATCCCGTTAACACTCTATTTCCTCAAGGTACAACCAGTTTTTTATCTACACTTAGACGAGTTTGTGTTTTAATTCCGGACTTGAAATTATCGAATTGATTATCCCTTGCCACAGGGCGGGGGAGATGTAAATGAAAGGTCATTCATGAGCTGGCTTGAAAAGATCCTCACAAAAAGCAACATTGTAACGTCTCGTAAAGCATCTATCCCTGAAGGGGTATGGACGAAATGTACCTCTTGTGAACAGGTACTGTATTACGCTGATCTTGAGCGCAATCTGGAAGTTTGCCCGAAGTGTGATCACCACATGCGAATGAAAGCCCGTCGCCGTCTGGAAACCTTCCTTGATGAAGAAGGCCAGGTGGAAATTGCTGCGGAGCTGGAACCTAAAGATCACCTGAAATTCCGTGATTCAAAGAAATACAAAGACCGTCTTGCTGCAGCCCAGAAAGCCAGTGGTGAGAAAGATGCGCTGGTGGCAATGAAAGGGACATTGTTGCAGCAGCCTGTGGTTGCCTGTGCGTTTGAGTTCTCCTTCATGGGCGGCTCTATGGGTTCAGTTGTCGGTGCCAAGTTTGTTCGCGCGGTTGATGAAGCCATCGCCAATAACTGCGGTCTGGTTTGCTTCTCTGCCAGCGGCGGTGCCCGTATGCAGGAAGCGCTGATGTCTCTGATGCAAATGGCGAAAACCAGTGCGGCACTGGAGCGTTTGTCGGCGAAAGGCCTGCCTTTCTTCTCTGTACTGACAGACCCGACTATGGGTGGGGTATCTGCCAGTCTGGCGATGCTGGGTGACATCAACATCGGTGAACCGAAGGCATTGATTGGCTTTGCCGGACAGCGTGTAATCGAGCAGACAGTACGCGAGAAATTACCGGAAGGCTTCCAGCGCAGTGAATTCCTGCTGGAGCATGGCGCGATTGATATGATTGTTGACCGCCGTGAAATGCGTCAGCGTATTGGCGGCCTGCTGGCCAAGATGATGAATGCTGAATCCCCGCTTGTGGTACCTGTTGAAAGGGAAACGCAGGTGTCAGCAGACGTAGAAGCTGACAGCAATGCCGAGTCTGCGGAAGACAAAGCTTAAGACGAAAAAAAGCGCCCGGTTGTATACCGGGCGTTTTTTTCGCGCAGACAAATGTCAGGCTGAAGTGAAAAGCGGTCTGCCAGTCAGGCAAATACCGTTATTGTTCCACATTTCCTTTCTTCGTTTGGCTCTCAACCGTTAAATTCTGCGTACTTCATGCTACATTAAGCGACATCATCTTAATTACATTAGTTAGTGCTGTTACATGTCTGATTCCTCTGCAACGCCGCAATCTGTTCCTTCGGCTACTTCACCGCTAAATGACTGGCTGCTTTATCTGGAAAACCTTCACACCAGTGCCATCGATCTGGGGCTGGATCGTGTACAGGCCGTGGGTGAGCGGGCCGGATTACGTAAACCGGCACCGACTGTGATTACTGTTGCGGGCACCAATGGTAAAGGATCGACCTGTGCCATTCTTGAAGCCATCCTGCTGCAGGCGGGATACAGTGTGGGTGTGTACAGCTCACCGCATTTGGTGCGCTACAACGAGCGGGTGCGCATAAATGGTCAGGAGCTGGATGACAGCGAACACAGCCAGGCGTTTGCGGCGGTAGAATCATACCGGCAAGACACCAGCCTGAGCCTGTTCGAATTCGGTACACTGGCTGCGCTACACCTTTTTAAGACCCATCAGGTGGATGTTGTGGTGTTAGAAGTGGGGCTGGGTGGCCGGTTGGATGCGACCAATATTGTGGATCACGATGTTTCGGTTATTACCAGCCTGGCCATTGATCATGTCGACTGGCTGGGAAGCGATATTGAAGTGATTGGCTATGAGAAAGCCGGTATTTTCCGCGCCGAGAAGCCCGCCGTTTGTGGTCAGCCAAATCCGCCAGCTTCCGTGGCTGCGCATGCGGACAGCATTGGTGCTGAGTTGTATCAGGTTGGCTATCAGTATACCTACGAGCAGACAGGTGAGACCTGGAACTGGAAGTGCGGTGCATTCGACATGGAGCAACTGCCTCTGCCAGCTTTGCCTTTGCCGAACGCGGCCACTGCACTGATGGCACTTGGTGTTGCGGATCTGGAGATCAGTGATCAGCATATTGTGTCCGGTTTAGCCAAAGTGCGCCTTGCCGGCCGTATGGAAACGGTAGCGGATAATCCGCTGATTTTGCTTGATGTGGCCCATAATCCGCATTCGGCAAATTATCTGGCCCGTCAGCTTAAGGCGCTAAAAAATGTCCGCCCGGTGGGCAAGATTCATGGTGTGGTGGGAATGCTGCGTGATAAAGATATTCCATCCACTCTGATTGAAATGAAGACGGTAGTGGATGCCTGGTATCCGGCTTCGCTCACAGGTCCTCGCGCAGCGTCTGCTCAGGAAATTGCTGAGCATCTGACGTTTGAGGGCGAGTTGTATACTGCCCCTGAACTGGCTTATCAGGCGGCATTAATGATGGCGCAACCTGAAGATGTCGTGATTGTCTTTGGTTCGTTTTACACAGTTGGCGAAGTGTCCAGCTACATTAAGACACAGGAGTAAGTGTGGCGAGTAAATTTCAAAGTCGCCTGGTCGGTACTATCGTACTGGTCGCAATCGGTGTGATTTTTCTGCCTGATTTTTTTGATGGCAAAAAGCAGCACTTCCAGGAGCAGTTTGCCAGTATTCCTCTGCAGCCTCAGATCGATAATGGGGACAAGGTGACGGCGATTCCGGAACCCGTCGATGCAGAGGCCGAATTACCCCCTATGGCCGTGACGGAGCAAATTGCCGGAGAACCAGCACTGCCCGAGTCGGTATCCGAGCCTGTTAACGTCAAGCCGCAGCCTGTCGGCGAACCGCAACCGGGCAATACGGACAGTGGCTGGGTAATACAGCTGGGGGTATTCCGTAATTTCGAGAATGCGCATCAGCTGGTTGAAAAACTGAGAAGCAAAGGCTATCAGGCGCACGTTCTGCCAAAACAGCTGAAACCAGGTGATTTGGCCCGTGTTGTGGTCGGGCCCGAGATCGACAAAGATAAACTGTCAGGGAAAGCAGACGATTTGCGTAAACTTACCGGGCTTAACGGGCAATTGCTCAGATTTAACCCACTCAACCCTTAGGTAAACGTTTGCGTTCTGATTTTTTCTGTTAGAATACGCGCCAACAACAAGAATTAAGTAGAAGATGATCTGGATTGATTATGTCATTTTAGGGGTGATTGCCTTTTCTTCACTGGTCAGTTTGATCCGTGGTTTTGTGAAGGAAGCGCTGTCGCTGGTGATTTGGTTTGCAGCATTTTTTGTGGCCAGCAATTTTTACAAAGAACTGGCGGTGTATTTCACCAATATTCAGGATGAGCTCATACGAAATGGCAGTGCTATCGCGGTATTGTTTATTGCCACACTGATTGTGGGAGCGGTAGTGAATTACGTGATCGGGCAGCTGGTGCAGAAAACCGGTTTGTCCGGTACCGATAGGGTGCTGGGGATCGTATTTGGTGCCCTTCGCGGTGTGCTTATCATTGCTGCTGTGCTGTTTTTTCTGGATGCCTTTACCGGTTTTGCTGACGCAGAATGGTGGCAGGCGTCGCAGTTAATCCCGCAGTTTGGCGTGGTAATTGAGTGGTTTTTCTCTTACCTGAAAGAGAGTTCCAGTTTTCTTCCCGGCGCGTTATAGCGCCGGATTTATATTAATTGCATTGAGTAACCGTATGAGGGCAAAAAACTAACGTATTGTTACTCAATGCAATTATTGATGATCCATGACGAGGATTTAGGACATGTGTGGTATTGTCGGAATCGTGGGAAACACCCCGGTTAACCAGTCTATTTATGATGCACTGACCGTGCTGCAGCACCGTGGCCAGGATGCTGCCGGTATTGTTACCCTGGAAAGCAATCGTTTCCGTCTGCGCAAGGCCAATGGCCTGGTGCGTGACGTATTCGAAGCAAAACACATGCAGCGCCTGCAGGGGACTGTAGGGCTTGGGCACGTTCGTTACCCTACCGCGGGCAGCTCAAGTGCTTCAGAAGCTCAGCCTTTTTATGTGAACTCCCCTTACGGTATTTCACTGGCGCACAATGGTAACCTGACCAACGCAGCTGATATCAGAGATTCGCTCTTTGAGCAGGCTCGCCGTCATGTTAACACCTCTTCCGACTCGGAAATTCTGTTGAACGTTCTGGCCCATCAGCTGGAAGGTGCAACCAATTACCCTCTGACATCCGATGACATCTTTGCAGCGATTCGCGCTGTACATAAAACCGTACGCGGTGCCTATGCCGTTGTGGCTATGGTCATCGGACATGGCCTGATGGCATTCCGTGATCCGCACGGCATTCGCCCTTTGTGTCTGGGTAAGCGTGAAGTTGAAGGTAAAGTCGAGTATATGGTTGCCTCTGAATCGGTGGCACTGGACGCGGTTGGCTTTGATTTCATGCGTGATGTTGCACCGGGTGAGGCTGTCTATATCACTTTTGATGGCCAGCTGTTCACTGAGCAGTGTGCCGAGAATCCGGCTCTGAACCCATGTGTGTTCGAGTTCGTGTATTTTGCCCGTCCTGACTCTTTCATTGATAAGATTTCTGTGTACAGCGCTCGCCTGAATATGGGTAAGAAGCTGGGTGAGAAGATTAAGCGCGAGTGGGATGATCTGGATATTGATGTGGTTATCCCGATTCCGGAAACCTCCTGTGACAGTGCGCTGGAGATTGCCCGTACCCTTGATAAACCTTACCGTCAGGGCTTTGTGAAGAACCGCTATGTCGGCCGTACGTTTATCATGCCGGGTCAGCAGCTGCGCCGTAAGTCGGTGCGCCGTAAACTGAACGCGATCAGTTCTGAATTCAAAGGTAAAAGTGTACTCCTGATTGATGATTCGATTGTACGTGGCACCACCTCTGAGCAAATCATTGAAATGGCGCGTGAAGCAGGTGCTAAAAAAGTCTATCTGGCTTCTGCGGCGCCGGAAATTCGTTTCCCTAACGTATACGGCATTGATATGCCAAGCGCAAATGAACTGATTGCGCATGGGCGTGAAGTGGACGAAATCTGCAAGATGATCGGTGCAGACGGTCTGATTTTCCAGGACTTGCAGGATCTGGTGGATGCGGTTGCAGAAGGCAACCCTGACATTAAACTGTTTGAAACTTCCGTCTTTAATGGCAACTATGTCACGGGCGATGTGAATCAGCAGTACTTAGAGTATCTGGAAACACTGCGTAGCGAGGATGCCAAAACGCAACGTGAGATTCAGCAGGAATTGGCAAACCTGGAGCTGTATAACGAAGGCGTGTAACGTCATTCATTGTCAGTACCAGCGTCTGGACACAAAAAGGCAAGCTCCGGGAGCTTGCCTTTTTTGATGCGTTAAAGTCGGAATAGGTTAGTGGCTGAACTGTGGGCCTAATCCCATGTTCCAGAGGATGACAGAGCCGGCAATGATGGAAACCAACAGCACCAGGCCACAGGTCACAATCGAGCTGGCATAGATAAAGCCGCGCTCTTCCGGAATGTGCATCAGAATAGGGACACCTGTGTATAGCAGGTATACCGAGTAGGTGATACCTACCAGTCCGGCCATCATCAGAAACCATAACTGAGGGTACAAGGCGGCGATGCTGACCATAAACAGAGGCGTTGCTGTGTAAGCAGCCAGTTCAAGTGCCTGTGTATAGGTCGGCGTTGAACCAAAGGTGTGGCTCATCCAGTAGGTCAGGTAGGCGAGCGCAAATACCCCGCCAATCAGGGCAAAGTACATGGCTACAGACATGAACAGAGCACTGGACGGTGTCAGGTAAATTGGATCAACGGCCCCGACACGCCAGCCGATAAACACACTGGAAATGTAGGCAAACACGGGTGGAAGCAAGGCTATCAGCAGAATGTGACTAAGGCTGCTTTGCACCCCCTCATGTTGCTCATCAATGTTGTGCCACTCTTTTTTGGGATGAGTGTAAAGCCCGAATAAATGTCCCAGAATCATAACCTATCCTCGTTATCTAGGGTGCAGATCGCACAACGTATTACAGGTTGTTGTTCAGAACACTGTCCGTGCATATCCGGGCACTTTCGTGTTCTTTGTTATATAACATTTAGACGGGCTTCTGCCGGTTGGCAAGGAGAGTAGGCTCAGGATGTGCTGAAGAAGTGACTTGCGAACTCAATAAACAGTCTCAGCTTCTCTGGCTGGTGATCTTTGTGATTATAAAGAAGATAGACATTTCGCGGGTTGGCTGACCAGTTATCCAGCACTCGCACCAGTTCGCCACTGTGAATGTATTTTTTAAGCATGGCATCTGGCATCAATGTGATACCCAGCCCGGCCACGCAGGCTTTCCTGACTACATTCAGCTGATTGGACTCGAAGCGTCCCTTATCATTAACCGTGATGGTTTCGCCATCTTTGTTGCTGAGCCGCCATCGAAGCAGCGGAGAGCCTTTGAGCAGGGAGTGCTTGGACAGATCTTGCGCATGATTGAGTGTTGGGTGGCGTTGCAGATAGTCTGGGCTGGCAACCAGTATATCTTCCACTGCGTTAATTTTACGGGCAATTAATGCCGAATCACGCTGCGGACCGACACGGAAAATCACATCCCAGTCGGTTGGATCGAGCTGTTCAGGTTCATTGCTCAGAAACAGCTCAATACTGATGGCCGGGTGTTCAAGCATGAAGGCGTTGAGCATAGGTTGTAACATGACTTTGCTCAGGTTGGTCGGGGCCGCTATTTTGAGGCGTCCGCTCGCTCCTCTGGACTCTTCCTGAATATTTTCTGCGGTATCCAGTAACTGTTGAAGCAAGGGCGTGCACAGTTGGTAATACTGCTGGCCAGCTTCAGTCAGCGACAGCTTGCGTGCATGGCGGTTTAACAGACGCAGATTCAGGCTGTCTTCCAGTGCCTGTATACGGCGGGTGAGTGTGGCAACAGGCACCTGATGCTTGCGAGAGGCGGCGGTATAGCTGCCTTCCTCAACCACAATGCGGAATAAATTTAAATCATCAAGCTTCATAGGCATGTCGTGATCGGATATGAGAAAGTGGGAATTGTATAACAAAACACGCAATGTGAAGAGGTTAACATTGAGTGTTATTACAATAGGAACTTCAGGGATGAAAGTAAGGTTCGCGATGGGCAAGATTTTGAACTGGCTTACAGAATACTAAAACTAAAGTTCATGAACAGGCATAAGCCCTGACGTAGCGCGGTTTTAGGCCTATCCTAAATGAGAACATTCATCGCGACTACCCAGCTTCGCACCGATTCGATTAGAAGGATGTGCCTGTTCAGCAGAATATAATTCTGTGCTCTTGGCCCCTTGTTTCATGGAGGGCACAATCGTTGCTAGAAGGTAAAGATATCCTCATTGTTGAGGACGATCCGGTGTTTCGCCGGATGATAACAGGCTTTTTGCAGTCGCAAGGATGCGAAGTCAGGGAAGCTGAAGATGGTTTACAGGGACTGCGGGCCCTGCGCGACGGTATTCCTGATGTGCTCTTGTGCGATCTGGCTATGCCTGTATTAACTGGTATGGAGTTTGTTGAAGAGGTTTCACTGCATTACCCCATGATTCCTGTGATTGTCATATCCGGCACCGGTGAAATGGCCGATGTCGCAGCCGCTCTCAGGCATGGCGTCAAAGATTTTCTGGTCAAGCCGCTGGATAACATCATGGTGCTGAAAGCTGCATTGATGTCGGTACTCAAAGCACAGGAAAACACTACCGAATACACAGATTTTTCCAGCCAGCTATTACAGCATGATTCGACAGTAGATGAAGAACTGCAGTGGCATATCAATGAGCTGGAATCTAACCCGGAAATTGCACGCGAACTGCTGGTGGGGTTGATGCCGGACACCTTGTCCCGGCAGGGAGACTGGCAGATGAGCTATTGTGTTTTGCAGTCTGCCGATGTGCAGCCCGTACTGCTCGATTACACTTGGTTGATGGACGGTCGTCTGGCTTTCTATCTGCTTGATGCCGAGTCAGGAGGCCGGCAGGGGGCGGCAACTGTGCTGCTGATACGGGCATTGTTCAATGACTATCTGCGCAAACGCATGGCAAGCGAGAATGACATCTCCAGTATGCTGCTAACCATTGAAAACGGGATGAAGCAGTCGGGATATGCTGTGCCTATCAAGGGGCTGTTTGGTATTTTTGATGCGTGCGACAGAAGTCTGGTGGTGGTATCAACCGGGTCGGAAGCGATGCTGAGAACCAGTGAGGGAGAAATGATAGTCCCGGCTGGCACCAGTCTGGGAGACGGAGCACGTAAAAACCTAGCCACTTCTTATGTACTGCCGCATTCAGGCGCCCGTTTGTCTCTGAGTAAAATTGGCGCCGCCAATTTCAGCATTACAATTCAGCGACTTGACGCCATGAAAGAGCACGACATCCACCCGACAATGAAAGCAAAAACGAAAGTTTAGTCGATAATCATTAAGCGTTCAGTCGCAGGGATAAACGGGAAAACGTTGGAAAAGTAAACGCTTAGCGTCAATGTGCAGGGAAACTATTGAGGTTTATACCTCCCACCATATAATCATTTTCAAACAGACATTTTCCAGGCAGAGACGATATGAAAGATTGGTACCTACTTTATTGCAAGCGAAGCGAGCAGGAGCGGGCCGTGGTCAATCTGGATCGTCAGGGCGTGGAGTGCTACTACCCTCAGGTACTGGTTGATAAAGTGGTGCGCGGAAAGCGTGTCACAGTGAATGAACCTCTGTTCCCTAATTATATGTTTGTCTGTTTTGATCCTGAATATGTCAGCTATACCACTGTGCGTTCGACGCGCGGTGTGGCTGACTTCATCCGTCAGGGAGCTTACCCGCAAAAAGTTCAGCCTGAGTTGCTGTTTCAGTTAATGACCAATGAAAACTGCGAAGAGCACAGAAGCCTGCTGTCTAATTTGCCCAAACCCGGCGAATGCCTGGAACTGAAACAAGGCCAGTTCAAGGGCCTTGAAGCCATCTATCAGGAACCTGACGGTGAAAAACGCTCATTCATGCTGATAAACCTGCTCGGTAAACCGGTGAAAATCAGTATAGATAACGCCGATATCGTCCGCCGTGGCTAACCTGGCCTCGGCTTAAACAATCAGTTATGTCTTCTTGTGCAATCAGTCTTTTGGCCGCAGAGGAAACGGGTTCACGCTTATTGCTCAGATCTCTCGCTGCATAAAGGCAAGTTTGTTATATTGCGACTGACAATGACAACGTACATGGAAAAAGCAATGCAAAAGTCTTCCCCAGTTCGTAAAGCGGTCATTCCGGTAGCCGGTTTAGGGACCAGGATGTTACCAGCCACCAAGGCCATCCCTAAAGAGATGCTGCCAATTGTGGATAAACCTCTGATTCAATATGTAGTGAATGAATGTGTTGCGGCCGGTATCAAAGAAATCGTGCTGGTGACCCATTCGTCCAAAAATTCAATTGAAAACCATTTTGATACTTCTTTTGAGCTGGAAGCGACGCTTGAGAAGCGGGTTAAGCGGCAGTTGCTGGATGAAGTACAGAATATCTGTCCAAGTGATGTGACTATCATGCATGTGCGTCAGGGCCAGGCGAAAGGCTTGGGGCATGCGGTGCTTTGTGCCCGTCCTCTGGTAGGCAACGAGCCGTTTGCCGTCGTCCTGCCGGATGTGATTCTGGATGATGCCGCCAGCGATCTGCGCAGTGAGAACATGGCCGCTATGGTCAGGTTGTTCAATGAATCAGGCGTCAGCCAGGTCATGGTAGAGCCAGTGCCGATGTCGGAAGTGGCTAACTATGGTGTGGCTGATGTGAATGGTGAGCAAATTGCACCAGGCGACTCTGCCGCTATGGCCAAGGTTGTTGAGAAGCCAGCGGTTGATCAGGCGCCGTCTAACCTGGCTATTGTGGGGCGTTATATCCTTCCTGCTGAGATTTGGGAAATTCTTGCCAAAACCCCCATTGGAGCAGGTGATGAAATTCAGCTGACAGATGCCATTGATATGCTGATGGAAAAGCAGCAGGTTAATGCGTTCCACATGACAGGTAAGAGTCATGATTGCGGAAGCAAGCTGGGTTACATGCAGGCATTCGTGGAATACGGATTGCGCCACCCTGTGCTCGGGAAAGATTTCGCGGCTTATCTGAAAACGCTGCAAAAATAACGCGGGCTCTGAAAGCATTCAGTACTGCTGAATAACAAAAAGCGAGGTAAATTACCTCGCTTTTTTTGTGTCTGGAGTGACGTAAAACCTGTCAGCTTTCGTGGAATTGTTCACAGGCCAGCAGGGTATTTTCGATCAGTGTGGCAACCGTCATTGGTCCAACTCCACCTGGGACAGGGGTAATGTGCTTGGCTTTTTGGCGTGCCACATCGTATTCCACATCGCCCACCAGGGTGCCGTTGTCCAGGCGATTGATACCGACATCTATGATAGTCGCGCCTTCTTTAATCCAGCTACCCGGAATGAAGTTAGGCTTTCCAACGGCGACAACCAGAATATCGGCCTGACGAACATGGCTTTCCAGATCCTGAGTGAATCGATGGCAAGTCGTCGTTGTGGCGCCGGCAAGCAGCAGTTCAAGGGTCATAGGGCGGCCAACGATATTAGACGCACCCACAATAACCGCATGTTTGCCTCGAGCCTGGATGTTATACCGCTCCAGCAGAGTGATGATCCCCTTTGGCGTGCATGAACGCAACTTAGGGATGCGCTGGCACAGACGGCCGACGTTATAGGGGTGGAAGCCGTCGACATCTTTCTCGGGATTAATATGTTCAAGCACTTTGGTAGAATCGATGCCTGCGGGCAGGGGCAGTTGTACCAGTATTCCGTCTATGGACTGGTCCGCATTCAGTTCATCAATCAGCGCCAGCAGTTCGACTTCTGTGGTATCAGCAGGAAGGTCGAATGAGCGAGAGATAAAACCCACTTCTTCACAGGCTTTGCGCTTGCTGCCGACATAAATCTGTGAGGCAGGATCCTGACCTACCAGAATGACGGCTAACCCAGGTGCACGTAATCCCGCGTCAGTGCGAGCCTTAACACGTGCAGCAACTTCTTGTCTGACAGTTTGTGAGATAAGTTTTCCATCAATGATTTGAGCGGCCATGATTTTCCTTCGTACAGAAATGAGCTGAGCAGGCTTATTGTCGCAGAGATAAGGGGGGAAATCTATAGCGCAAACGTTTGCTTTTTGTTGGCTGCAGATAAAAACCCTGTATTAATACAGAGGTAATCGCTGCCTAAAATGCTGCAATCTAACGGTTTTCAAACAATAAACGCCAGGCAGCCCAGAGAAACGAGGTGTTTAGCTGAGAGAGAAAGGTGGATGTTTGCCGTAAGTTTAACCGTTTGGTGCATTTGACGAGGGATTTTAACGTTTTATCGTTGACCTTGATCTCAGGCGACGTATAATTCCCTCCCGTTAGTTAACCGACCTGGTTGTTAACTCTCAGACAATGCGCCCTTAGCTCAGTTGGATAGAGCACGTGCCTTCTAAGCATGTGGTCGCAGGTTCGAATCCTGCAGGGCGCGCCATTTTCCTCCGTTACACTCCCACTTTTTACTCGCTTATTCATTTTCAATCTTAGGTTGATGCACGTAAAGCAGCCTGTAGCTTTGATTAAAATTCCTGCACTGAATCGACATTTGAACAAAAAAGCGAGGCAAAACTGCAATTTTTTCGTGTTTTCTCTTGAAAATGCGAATTCAGCCCCTATCTTGTCCGAAGGTTTACACTTGGTATGACACCAGATGCCTCGACGAAAGAGGGCTGGGTCGTTATAATACCGCGCTTTAATTTTTGTTTCAGTGGCATTGGCTAGTGATACAGAAATTGACCGAATTCAGGCGTTATGGTGTTCAAGCCGTAACACGAAAGGATGCCAGCGTCAGCAGAGATCTGACGGGCAAGATAACTCAGTCAACCTGAGTCAGTTTTGAGGTTTAAGAAAATGCAAGTTACCGTTGAAACCACTGAAGGCCTAGAACGCCAAATTACGATTACTGTACCTGCTGCAAATATCGAAGATGCAGTAACTACTCAACTGCAGAAAATCGCGAAAACCCGTCGTTTTGACGGTTTCCGTCCAGGTAAAGCACCAATCAAGATGGTTGCACGTATGTTCGGCGCATCTGTACGCCAGGACGTTCTGGGTGAAGTGATGCAGCGTCACTACATTGAAGCGATCGTTAAAGAGAAAATTAACCCAGCCGGCGCGCCAACGTTCACGCCAGTCGACATGGCTGAAGGTAAAGACCTGGTTTTCAAAGCAACTTTCGAAGTGTTCCCTGAGATTGAACTGACGGGTCTGGACAAGATTACTATCGAGAAGCCAGCTGCTGAAGTGAAAGAAGAAGATGTCGCTCAGATGCTGGAAACTCTGCGCAAGCAGCAAGCTAACTGGGCTGAAGTCGAGACTGCTGCCGATGCAAACAGCCGTGTCACTATCGATTTCACTGGCTCTATTGACGGTGAAGAATTCGAAGGCGGTAAAGCAGAAGCTTTCCCTCTGGCAATGGGTCAGGGCCGCATGATTCCAGGCTTCGAAGAAGGTATCGTTGGTAAGAAAGCGGGTGAGGAGTTCAACATTGAAGTCACTTTCCCTGAAGACTATCACGCCGAGAACCTGAAAGGTAAAGCGGCTGTGTTCGCTATCAAACTGCACAAAGTAGAAGCTCAGGAACTGCCAGAGCTGAACGAAGAATTTGTGAAGAAATTTGGCGTTGAAGACGGTTCTGTTGAAGGTCTGAAAGCTGAAGTGCGCAAGAACATGGAGCGCGAGCTGAAGCAAGCAGTTAAAGGCCGTATCAAGGATCAGGTTCTGAATGGTCTGATTGAACAAAACGACATTGCTGTACCTTCTGCTTTGATTGATCAGGAAGTTAACGCTCTGCGTCAGCAGGCTGTTCAGCGTTTTGGCGGTAATGCGGATAATGCACCAGAGCTGCCACGTGAGCTGTTCGAAGAGCAAGCTAAGCGCCGTGTAGTGGTTGGTCTGCTGCTGGGTGAAGTGATCAAGGCTGAAGAACTGAAAGCGGATGACGAGCGAGTTAAGGCGCTGATCACTGAAATGGCATCTGCTTATGAAGATCCAACTGAAGTTGTTGCATACTATGAAAAGAATGAGCAACTGATGAACAACATGCGTAATGTTGCTCTGGAAGAACAAGCGATTGATGCTCTACTGGCTAAAGCACAGGTTTCAGAAAAAGAAGTAAGCTTCAATGAGCTGATGAATCAGCAACCAGCAGCTTAATTGACTGAAATGACTGTAAAGATTTGACTTCATTTCAAATCTTCTGCTAACAATGGTCCGTATGAGTCAATCATTCGGGCCATTAATTTTTTTGGGGAAATAAGGTTATGAGCTACCAAGATAATAACGCCATGTCGCCAATTATGAATGCGCTGGTTCCTATGGTGGTCGAGCAGACCTCTCGTGGCGAGCGTTCCTACGACATCTATTCCCGACTACTGAAGGAGCGTGTGATCTTTCTGACCGGTCAGGTTGAAGATCAGATGGCTAACCTGGTTGTGGCACAGCTGTTGTTCCTGGAGTCAGAGAACCCTGACAAAGATATTTTCCTGTATATTAACTCTCCTGGTGGCTCAGTCACGGCAGGTATGTCCATCTATGACACCATGCAACACATCAAGCCGGATGTGAGTACATTCTGTATGGGACAAGCATGTTCAATGGGTGCATTCTTGCTGGCAGGTGGAGCGAAAGGTAAACGTTTTTGTCTGCCTAATTCCCGTGTAATGATTCATCAACCATTAGGCGGTTTCCAGGGACAGGCTTCTGATATTCAGATTCATGCTCAGGAAATTCTGACAATTAAGAAGCGATTGAACAATCTGCTGGCTGAGCATACTGGCCAACCATTGGAAATCGTTGAAAAAGATACAGACCGTGACAACTTCATGTCTGCTGAGCAGGCTGCGGAGTATGGACTGGTCGATGCCGTTTTGAATAAGCGTGACTAACCTGTCATTATGGTGCACAGTGCTCTGAAGGCGCAAGGTGACAGCAAAGTGACGAGAGATGTTATACACTCAAAACAAGGCAAGGATGGGTGAAACCCAATATGAGGTTAGCGAATGACAGATAAGCGAAAAGAGAGTGGTAGTGGAAAACTGCTGTACTGCTCTTTCTGCGGTAAAAGTCAGCATGAAGTTCGCAAGCTGATTGCTGGCCCTTCTGTGTATATTTGCGATGAGTGCGTCGATCTGTGTAACGACATCATTCGCGAAGAAATCAAAGAAGTTATGCCAAAGCGCGACGGTAATGAACTGCCGACGCCAAGGGAGATCCGCACGCACTTAGATGATTATGTCATCGGCCAGGATCACGCGAAAAAAGTACTGGCTGTAGCTGTTTACAACCATTACAAGCGTTTGCGAAATGGCGACACCACCAGTGATGGTGTCGAGTTGGGTAAAAGTAACATCCTGCTGATTGGTCCTACGGGTAGTGGTAAAACACTGCTTGCAGAAACGCTGGCGCGTATGCTGGATGTACCTTTCACTATGGCGGATGCAACGACCCTGACCGAAGCCGGTTATGTCGGTGAAGATGTAGAAAACATCATTCAGAAGTTGCTGCAGAAGTGTGATTACGATGTCGCCAAAGCTGAGCGCGGAATAGTTTATATTGATGAAATTGACAAGATTTCCCGTAAATCTGACAACCCATCAATTACCCGTGACGTGTCTGGCGAAGGTGTACAGCAGGCGCTGCTGAAATTGATCGAGGGTACGGTAGCCTCTGTGCCTCCACAGGGCGGCCGTAAACATCCTCAGCAGGAGTTTCTGCAGGTTGATACATCGAAAATACTCTTTATTTGTGGTGGTGCATTTGCAGGCCTGGATAAAGTGGTAGAGCAGCGCGTGGCAACCAGTTCAGGTATTGGTTTTGGTGCGGAAGTCCGCTCTAAAGACCAGCGCAACACACTCAGTGATTTGTTCGAGAAAGTTGAACCGGAAGATCTGGTGAAATACGGCTTAATCCCTGAGTTTATCGGTCGTCTGCCAGTCACTGCGATTTTGAGTGAGCTGGATGAGTCTGCTTTGGTGCAGATTCTGCGTGAACCGAAAAATGCGCTGACAAAACAGTATGCTGCATTACTGGAGCTGGAAAACGTTGAACTGGAATTTCGTGACGATGCACTGCAGGCAATTGCCCGCAAAGCCATGGAACGTAAAACCGGTGCACGTGGCCTTCGCTCTATCGTAGAGGCGGTGCTGCTGGATACCATGTATGAACTACCTTCTGCCGAAGGCGTGAGCAAAGTAGTGATTGATGAATCAGTAATTAAAGGGGAATCTGAACCTCTGCTGATTTATGAAAACACTGAAAATCAAGCTGCAGGCGGCGAGTAAGTGGTTGCAAAACGTACAGTTTGAGTAAATAAAGGAGGCTTTGGCCTCCTTTTTGATTTTCTGGCAAATCGACCGTTGAATCTTGTCAGTCTGCCCCCATATACTCACTAAAAGAGACTGAACGGAAAGAGAGAACAATATGAACCTGGAGCGTTCGGAACGCCTTGCCATTCCCGTTCTGCCACTGCGTGACGTGGTGGTCTACCCTCATATGGTTATTCCATTGTTTGTAGGCCGGGATAAATCCATTCGTTGCCTTGAAACCGCAATGGATAACGATAAACAAATTTTGTTGGTTGCCCAGAAAGAAGCGGCAACTGACGAACCAACCGTTGACGATCTCTATGATGTCGGCACAGTGGCGACCATACTGCAGCTCCTGAAATTGCCTGATGGCACAGTGAAGGTGTTGGTAGAAGGTCAGCAGCGTGCAAACGTTAAGAAGTTGACTGACGACGAATTTTTCAGTGCGGAAGCGGAATTTCTGGTCACGCCGGAAATGGACGAACGCGA
Source organism: Photobacterium salinisoli (assembly GCF_003614885.1). Lineage (GTDB taxonomy): Bacteria > Pseudomonadota > Gammaproteobacteria > Enterobacterales > Vibrionaceae > Photobacterium > Photobacterium salinisoli. The sequence goes on along the minus strand of NZ_QZMS01000007.1, from coordinate 1,684,987 downwards.
GCAGGAAGTGCTGGTTCGCACTGCGATCAATCAGTTTGAAGGCTTTATCAAGCTGAACAAAAAGATCCCGCCTGAAGTGTTAACCTCACTGAATGGTATTGATGAGGCTGCTCGTCTTGCTGATACCATTGCTGCGCACATGCCGTTGAAATTGGCAGATAAACAGAAAGTGCTTGAAATCGTGGATATCACGGAACGTCTGGAGTTCCTGATGGCCATGATGGAGTCTGAAATTGATCTGCTGCAGGTAGAGAAACGTATCCGCGGCCGCGTCAAGAAACAGATGGAAAAGAGCCAGCGCGAGTACTATCTGAATGAGCAGATGAAAGCTATCCAGAAAGAATTGGGTGAGCTGGATGATGCGCCGGATGAATTCGAATCGTTGAAGAAAAAAATCGACGAGTCGAAGATGCCAGCCGAAGCGCGTGAAAAAACTGAGCAGGAATTGCAAAAGCTGAAAATGATGTCGCCGATGTCAGCCGAAGCGACTGTGGTTCGTGGTTATATTGACTGGATGCTGAGTGTGCCATGGCACAAGCGTACCAAGGTCAAGAAAGATCTGGCTAAAGCGGAAGAGATCCTCAATGCCGATCACTATGGTCTGGAGCGCGTCAAAGACCGCATTCTTGAGTACTTAGCCGTTCAGAGCCGTATCAATAAGCTGAAAGGCCCGATCCTGTGCCTGGTTGGCCCTCCCGGTGTCGGTAAAACCTCTCTGGGACAGTCCATTGCTGCTGCCACTGGTCGCAAATATGTGCGTATGGCCTTGGGTGGGGTACGTGATGAAGCGGAAATCCGTGGTCACCGCCGGACTTACATTGGTTCAATGCCAGGTAAGCTGATCCAGAAAATGGCCAAAGTGGGCGTGAAAAACCCGCTATTCCTGCTCGATGAAATCGACAAGATGTCTTCCGATATGCGTGGCGATCCCGCATCAGCCTTGCTGGAAGTACTGGATCCGGAACAGAACAATGCGTTTAACGACCATTATCTGGAAGTGGATTACGATTTGTCCGACGTGATGTTCGTGGCGACATCGAACTCAATGAATATTCCTGGACCGTTGTTGGATCGTATGGAAGTGATTCGTCTGTCTGGCTATACCGAGGACGAAAAACTCAACATCGCCAAACGTCACTTGCTGGAAAAACAGATTCAACGTAACGGCCTGAAAAAAGGTGAAGTGGAGATAGAAGATTCTGCCATCATAGGCATTATCCGCTACTACACCCGTGAAGCTGGTGTGCGTAATCTCGAGCGTGAAATTTCCAAGCTGTGTCGTAAAGCGGTGAAAGAGATCCTGTTAAACCCGGAAGTGAAGAAGGTCACCATTAATCAGGCGAACCTGAAGCACTATTTGGGTGTACAGCGCTTTGACTACGGAAAAGCAGAAGAAAGTAATCGCATTGGACAAGTCACCGGGCTGGCGTGGACCGAAGTGGGTGGCGATTTGCTGACCATTGAAACTGAGTCTATGCCGGGTAAAGGCAAGCTGTCTTACACCGGCTCTCTGGGCGACGTGATGCAGGAGTCTATCCAGGCAGCGATGACTGTGGTGCGCACTCGGGCAGAAAAACTGGGTATTAACAACGATTTCTATGAGAAGCGTGATATCCATGTCCATGTTCCTGAAGGCGCAACCCCTAAGGATGGCCCAAGCGCGGGTATTGCCATGTGTACGGCACTGGTGTCCAGCCTGACAGGTAACCCTGTGCGCAGTGATGTCGCGATGACAGGTGAAATTACCCTGCGTGGTGAAGTGCTGCCTATCGGTGGTTTGAAAGAAAAACTGCTGGCAGCACACCGTGGTGGCATTAAAACTGTGCTGATTCCAAAAGAGAATGAACGTGATCTGGAAGAGATCCCAGACAATGTTATTGCTGATTTGGAAGTTCGCCCGGTCCGCTGGATTGATGATGTGTTACGTATCGCCCTGGAAAATAATCCGACAGGGATCGAGCTGGTAAACGCTCAAAACAGTGATATGCAGCAAAATTAACAGATGTAAGAGGCTGACTGCGACGGAAATCGCTTGTCAGCCTTTTTCTGTCTGGCTATAAGTGGGGTCTAATTTGCTGTAAGCTCAATAATAACAAGGCTTACAGCCTGTTCAGTGTCACAATGAACTGATAAATTAGACCTGATACAAGTTTTTGATTGTCCTTTGTCGTCACAGCGTAAACATAGATTATGCTGTTGTCAGGAAGACAATGTTCATAGAGGGGAAGAAATCGTGAACAAAACTCAATTGGTTGATAAAATCGCAGAAGGTGCTGATATTTCTAAAGCATCTGCTGGCCGTGCGCTGGACGCTTTCATTGAGGCAGTATCTGAGTCTCTGAAGGAAGGTGACCAGGTTGCGCTGGTTGGTTTTGGTACATTCTCTGTTCGTGAGCGCGCTGCCCGTACCGGCCGTAACCCACAAACTGGTGAAGAAATCCAAATCGCAGCAGCACGTGTACCAGGTTTCAAACCAGGTAAAGCGCTGAAAGATTCTGTCAACTGATTCTGGCTTTGCCAGTAAGTTGAAATGAACAAAACCTTACGCTTCTTGTCATATAGTGGCATTATTGCGTAACACGAGAGCGCATCATATCTGATGCGCTTTTTTTACATTGTATCAGGGTGAACAGATTGTGATTCTTCAGGATCGTAATCAACAATTATTGCCAGCTCGAACAACTAGGAGATACGGCACGTTATGATGGAGCGGATACGCGAAGGCGTTAGCAGCATTTGGGTGAAGATTATTCTCTCCCTAATCATATTTTCTTTTGTCTTTGCCGGTGTAGGCAGCTATCTGGCAAATTCAAATCAGCCTGTAGCGGCAAAGATTGACGGCGAGGAAATCAGCCAGAATCAGTTCGAGCAGGCATACCAGAACGAACGTAACCGTATGCAGTCGCAGCTGGGAGACTATTTCTCTACGCTGATGGGTGATCCTGGCTATGTCCAGCAATTTCGCCGTAGTGTGTTAGACCGCTTGGTAAACGATGCACTGATTGAGCAACGTGCTAACGAGCTGGGCTTACGGATCAGTGATGATCAGGTGAAGCAAGCTATCCGTTCAATGCCTGAGTTTCAGCGTGACGGAAAGTTTGACAATGAAGTGTACGCTTCATTGCTTCGCCGTTCGCGTTTCACGCCTGAGCAATTTGCCGAGTACATGCGTACCGACATGCTGCGTCAGCAACTGCTGAGCGCTATTCAGGGCAGTGATTTTGCACTGAATAACGAATTGACTCAGTTACAGCAACTGGAGCAACAACAGCGTGAAGTCCGCAGTCTGACTCTGAACCTGGATACCTTTAAGGAAACTATCGAGATCTCAGAAAGCGACAGCAAAGATTACTATGAGCAGCATCCGGAAGCCTTTACACGTCCGGAACAAGTGAAAGTGGCTTATATTGAGCTGTCTGGCAATACGCTGAAAAATACCATTGATGTCAGTGATGATGAGTTGAATGCGTATTACCAGGATAACCTGGCTAAGTTCTCGACGCCTGAACAGCGCCATGTTCGTCACATTCTGATTCAGGGCGATGATGCTGAGGCGCAGTCAAAGGCGGATGCCATTCTGGCCGAGCTGAACCAGGGAGCGGATTTTTCCGAACTGGCTAAATCCAAATCGGATGATACTTTTAGTGCGAAACAGGGCGGTGAGCTGGACTGGTTTGAGCGTGGTGTGATGGACCCTGCGTTTGAGGAAGCGGCTTTTGCCCTGGAAAATCAGGGCGATCTGTCGGGTGTAGTGAAATCCTCATTTGGCTATCACATCATTCAGCTTGAAGCGGTAAAAGCACCTACGGCCAAGTCTCTTGACGAAGTTCGCAGCGATCTGTTAGCGGATCTGCGTGAACAGAAAGCGGCTGAAGCGTTTTATCAGCTTCAGACCAAACTGGCGGAATCCGCTTTCGAAATGCCGGATTCATTGGATGATGCGGCGAAAGCGGTCAATGCTAAAGTTCAGAAGACTGACTTCTTCGCACTCAACAATGCTCAGGGCGTGTTGGCTTCTCCAGCTGTTGTCCAGGCGTTAAGCAGCGCGGAAGTACGTGATGATGGTTTAAACTCTGAAGTCATTGAACTGGGTGCAGAGCATATCATTGTTGTGCGTGTCGACGAGTCTCGCCCAGAGCAACTGTTGCCTTTTGAAGAGGTTGCAGATCAGGTACATGAGATAATGGCTGCCCAGCGTGGTGAAGAAGCCGCAGAGAAGCAGGCTGATGAGATTCTTGCTGCGTTGCGTAATGGTGACAGCGCCATTTTGGAACAGTATGAACTGAGCTTCTCTGAGCCTCAGACTATCAGTCGCCGCGGCAGCGATCCTGTGATTGCACAGGAAGCGTTTGCGATGGCAAAACCTGAAGAGGGTAAGTCGGTCTACGGTGTGACTCATGACCAGCAAGGCAATGTTGTTGTGATTGCGCTGGATAAAGTGATTGAGCCAGAGGTGGATTCGGCCAGCGTGAATAGGCAACTTGCCGAGCAGGTTGCGCAGATGAATGCTCAGCAGGATGTAGCCGCTTTGCTTGATGTGCTGCGTGCGGATGCAGAAGTGACCTATCCGGTATTGGATGCATCTGCAAACTAAATGTAATTGATATTTATAATAGACGGGCCGCTTTGTGCGGCCCGTCGTTTTTTTATCTTGCCATATTCTGGCGAGCATTATTGTGTGATTAAAAATGATTATCCTTGTGCTGAATTAACACTAAGGAGAAAAAATGAAAAACACATTTGCATTAATTTTGCTGGCGTCGAGCGTTGTCTTACCTGGAGTGGTGGACGCGTCCGATAAGCATGAAGGGATTGAAATAACAATTAATATCAATAGTGCCAATGCTGAGGAACTGGATAAACTGCTATTAGGCGTGGGTCCGGATAAAGCTCAGAACATTATTGAATACCGGGAGCAGAACGGGAAATTTGCCACTATCGAGGACCTGAGTAAGGTCAAAGGTATTGGCGCCTCTACTGTAGAAAAAAACCGCGATCGCATTCAGCTCTGATGAGCTGAAGACTGAAACGCCACTATCTTGTAAGGGGTGCAATGCGCCCCTTGCAACCGGCATTATTTAACAGGGAATGCCGATAACCTGAAAGCTGGTGGCAGCATGGCTAACAAGAAGCCGCCGACAGCCCCTGCAAAATGCGCTTCCACTGCTACCGGCGCATTAATCATGGACGCGGTTTCAGCGGACCCTCCGTAATACAAATCCCAACTGATTTTCAGGATGCCAGCTATCAGTAATAACCGTCCCCCAGCACGTTGTGTGCGGATATCCTGACAGGCTCCCCAAATGAAAACCCCATGAAGCAGGCCGGACAACCCTGCGTAACCGTTCAGATTGGTAATAAACAGGGACAGACCTACAATCAGGCTTAATGAGGTGAGTAACAGCCAGAACCGGCCTGCTGTCAGGTAAAACCGGAACAGATAACTGATGACCAGCAGACCTGAAATATTCATACCGAGGTGTGTCCAATTGGTGTGAGTGAAATTTCCTGTTAGGATCCGCCACCACTGCCCGGTTTCAATGAGTGGTCGCTGCCATTCCAGCAGCGCATGCAGTGGTGCAAGCTGTGCTGTGATACAAAACAGACAGATTGTCAGCAGGGACAGAAACAGAGATCGTGATAACAAGGGCACCTCAATGAGCCGATATTGTGTAGATTGCGGTAAAGCAGGCAATGCCTGCATTTGCCAATGGATTGAAAAAATTGATGCTAGAACTGAACTCTGGATATTGCAACACCCGTCTGAGGTCAGTCGGCCTCTCGGTACGGCCCGTATTCTGACCTTGTCACTGACAAACACCCGCTTATGGGTTGGTGAAGATTTTAGCGGGCATGAGGAAATCAATCACCTGCTGGCAGACCCGAAGCGCCATGCAGCGGTACTCTATCCGGACGGGCAGGCAGTACCGATTTCCCGTCTGGCTGTACAGAACACGCAGCCCCCTCTGACGACATTAATACTGCTGGATGGCACATGGAAGAAGGCGTATAAAATGTGGCGCTTGTCGGCTAACCTGCAAGCCTTACCTTGCGTGTGCCTTGATGATGTACCGGCGGGGAATTACCGGATCCGAAAATCGCCCAAACAAACAGGATTATCAACCGTTGAAGCTGCGTTTCATGCTCTGAGCCAGCTTGAAGGCGAAAGCCGGCCTTTTCTGCCATTAGTGACTGCGTTTGAAAAGATGATTGATTTTCAGATCAGCCAGATGCCGCCCGGACTGTTCGAACGGCATTATGGCAAGCAGCCTTAAACAATAGGTCCTATTTTCCATTCGCTGGCAGGTTGAAACAGGTTACTGTAAAGACGTTGGGCAAACCCGTCTGTCATCCCTGCAATATAGTCGGCAATGATCCGCTGTTCATTTTCACTATGTTGGACGGCCGTGCGCCAGCGGTCGCGGGTACTGGCCGGCAGTAACCGCTCGGGATCAGAGGTAAAAGCCTCAAACATTTCCATGATGATCTGCTGCCCTTTGTACTCAAGCAGCTGAATTTCCGGCTTACGGACCACATATTCGCTGACAAATTGCTTCAGCACTGTCAGGGCGTTTTCCATAGGTGCTGACAGGTAGGCGTTCCATTTTAGCAGTGGTTCACTAAACGCTGGGGTATTTTCAGCGCTTGTCGCGCCGATCTCAATGGCGGTGATAAGGGCATTCACCAACGCGCCAATCGCATCCTTTCGCTGATGGTGATCGGCAAACAGCTGCTGGCTCAGCCACTCGGTTCTGGAGGCCAGCCAGGGCTCCCCACAGTGCAGTAACTGACTGGCTGCAGCTTCTTCCCATTGTTTTTGTGTCACTATGCCCATGACGATGGCATCTTCCAAATCGTGCACGCCATACGCAATGTCGTCGGCAAGTTCCATAATGGAGCAGTCCAAAGATTTAAAGCGTGTTTTGAGGTGTTGAGTGGGGGATTGCCGCGGGTTGCGCATCATACCGAACAGTTCTCTGTCGTGTTCTGGCAGGCCAGACAGCACCCACTCAAAGGTATCTTTATCGTCGCGGTAAATGCCCTTGGCAGGCTGCCAGTCTTTGGCGCGCAAATGCCGGAAGTCGCTGACGTCAGGCGGTTGCTCTGTGGCTCTCGTATCATGGATGAAAGCCGGGTATTTCAGCAGTCCCAGCAAAGTGCGGCGTGACAAATTCATGCCAAACTTTTCGGTATAAGGCTCAAGTAATGTGACAATTCTGAACGTCTGCGCATTGCCTTCAAAGCCACCATGATCCCGCATCATATAATTGAGTGCCACTTCGCCACCGTGACCAAAAGGCGGATGCCCGATGTCATGCGCCAGGCACAGGCTTTCCATCAGGCTGTTTGAGGGCAGGAGCGAGCGAAACTCGGGCTGCTTGATTTTAAGCTGAGCTACTATGCCGGTGCCGATTTGGGATGCTTCCAGCGAGTGGGTCAGTCGGGTGCGGTAAAAATCGTGGTGACCGGCGCCATGGACCTGGGTTTTGGCCTGTAAGCGGCGAAAGGCCGCAGAGTGAAGAATTCTGGCGCGATCACGCTGATAGGCGGTTCGGTGATCATCGCGTCTTTCTTTTTGCTCCTGACTCTTTCTTGCTTGCCACAGAGCGGTGCTTGGGTCACTGGGTAAGGGCATTAACTGATCTCATCCAAAGTTAGGTTGAAACTGGTGGCGAAGGTTTTCAGGAAATAGCTCATTTCTTGTGTCTTTCGCTCTTCCAGCGTTTCTTCCAGACGTTTCTTGGCCTGTGTGAATTCGTGATTACCGGCACTGAGCTCTTCCAGGCATTTCAGGTAAGCACACAAGGTATCGGCCTGCTTGACTATGTGGTAGTCCTGCTGGTCGATGGCATCACTGACCAGCAAAGGGGCATAGTCGGCCTGAAATTCGTCGGGGAGCATAGAAAGCAGCCTTTGTTCGGCGGCCAGTTCAATTTTTTTGTACTCTTCTGCAATGGTGGGGTTGAAGTATTTGATCGGTGTTGGCATGTCGCCTGTCAGCACTTCACTGGCATCATGAAACATGGCCAGCAAGGCAATACGCTCAGGATTGAGCTGCCCGCCGAAGTGACGGTTTTTGATCAATGCCAGAGCGTGGGCCACAAAGGCCACCTGAAGGCTGTGCTCTGAGACATTCTCAGTGGCGACGCAGCGCATTAGCGGCCAGCGCTGAATGAGTTTCATACGAGCAAGATGAGCAAAAAAATGGCTGGTTTTCATGATGTTTCCACATTGATCAGACTGCTATTTAAACCTAACAGATTTTTTGCAGCCTAGGAAACAACAAAAGCCCCAAGAACTGGGGCTTTGCGATATATGCTGAACGGTTTATTGCCGGTTACGACTTATTGACGATAGCCATGAAGAAATCGTTCCAGACGGCCGATAGCCATCTCCAGGTCATCGACCCTGGGTAACGTCACAATGCGGAAGTGATCCGGCTTTTTCCAGTTAAAGCCTGTACCGTGGACTATCAGTACTTTCTCTTGCTGCAGGAAGTCCAGAGCCATTTTCTGATCATCGACAATGTTGAACTTCTTCTGATCCAGCTTAGGGAATAAGTACAAGGCACCTTTGGGTTTCACACATGATACGCCGGGAATTTGTGTAATCATGTCGTAGGCCTTGTTTCTTTGCTCTAACAAGCGACCGCCAGGCAGGATAAGCTCGTTAATGCTCTGGTAGCCACCTAAGGCTGTCTGTACGGCATGCTGCATCGGTACGTTGGCACACAGGCGCATTGAGGCCAGCATGTCCAGGCCTTCGATGTAGCGTTTGGCAACGTGGCGTGGTCCTGAGAGCAACATCCAGCCGGCACGGAAGCCGCAGACACGGTAAGACTTAGACAAGCCATTGAAGGTAACACAGAACACATCTTCAGCCAGTGGCGCGATTGAAGTGTGCTGAGCGCCGTCATACAGAATTTTGTCGTAAATTTCGTCGGCAAAGATAATCAGTTTGTGCTGACGGGCGATTTCAATCACTTCCAGCAAAAAATCTCGGCTGTAGACTGCACCGGTCGGATTGTTCGGGTTGATCAATACAATCCCGCGCGTTTTCGGGGTGATTTTACTGCGAATGTCATCTAGGTCCGGATACCAGTCTGATTCTTCGTCACAGATATAGTGCACCGGATTGCCGCCAGACAAGGATATCGCCGCAGTCCACAGCGGATAATCGGGTGCAGGAACCAGAATTTCATCCGTGTTATCCAGCAGTGCCTGCATCGCCATGACGATCAGTTCGGATACGCCATTGCCGATATACACATCTTCAACATCCAAATCCAGCAGGCCGCGTTTCTGATAATGCTGTACCACAGCTTTGCGCGCCGAATAAATGCCTTTTGAATCGCAGTACCCCTGTGACGTTGGCAGATTGCGGATAACGTCCACCAGGATCTCATCAGGCGCATCAAAACCGAATGGGGCGGGGTTGCCAATGTTGAGTTTAAGAATTTTGTGGCCTTCTTCTTCCATGCGCTTGGCATGTTTAAGAACGGGTCCCCTTATGTCATAACAAACATTGTTGAGCTTGGTAGACATCCCGATGTTGTGCATGTGGTCATCCTGCGAAAAAGTGAACATTTCCCACAAATTACACTAAATGCCACCTTTTGATAAAGGGTTTGCAGGAAAAAATTATGTGAAGGGGCGTAATTTTAATATTAATCAGAATAATAAACTAAAAGGGTGAAAAGTGGTGTGAAGGGGTTAAGGCCGATGATCTCTCGGTTTGAACGGATAATGGCTGGTTTTAATGATTGAAATTTTCTTTTGTGTTGGTCGATTATTCTGTGAAAATTTCCGGAACAGGATAAAAACGGAAAGCGCAAAATCATGCACTTTCCGTTTTGTTAGTGTTTTAGCGAGATTCGCCGCGCAGGGCAATAACGGTTTCACGTAAAGCCGCGCTATTGGCCGATTGCGCATTAACCGGGGCTCCGGCAACAATAGTGACGCGTGACCAGAAACGTTTCGGCCATTTCAGCAAGGCTTTACCGCCTTCACGGCTGAAGTAACTGCCCCACAAACCTTGCAGCGCCATTGGAATGACAGGCGAGGGGGAGCGTTTCAGAATAAGGTCGACCCCACGCATGAAAGGCCCCACTTCTCCATCATGGGTAAGTTTTCCTTCAGGGAAGATACACACCAGTTCGCCTTGAGACAGATAGTATTCTACTTCTTCAAATGCTTTTTGGATGGAACGTCTGTCTTTGGCGGCAATGGGAATCACTTTGCACGCGCTGCAGAAGGTTTTAATCAGTGGCAGTTTGAAGATGTCCTCGTCCATGATGAAGCGTATTGGGCGAGGACAGGCACCGGCCAGCAACAAGGCATCCATATAACTGACATGGTTGCAGACAATTAATGCACCGCCCTGTTTGGGAATGTTCTCCAGTTGCTGGTGGCTTACCCGGTACAAGGTGTGGCTGACAATCCAGATGATAAATCGCCAGAAAAAGTCAGGTGCCTGCAGATAGATATAGCCCAGCACCAACAGATTCAGACCTGCCAGAAAAAGGAAGAACTGCGGTATTGACAAAGACAGCACTGACAGGAAAACAATCGCTGTCACTGCGCTGATTACCATGAAAATGGCATTCCAGATATTGTTTGCTGCAATCACTTGCGCCCGCTCTGACGGCTCGGCGCGGTTTTGCATCATCGCGTACAAAGGCACGATATAGATGCCGCCAGAGACACCCAGCATGGTCAGCGAGAAGAACACCCGTATCAGATCCGGTTGGGCCAGAAAGGCCCACAGTGAGTCCGAGATCGGGGCAATATCAGGAGTCGCGAACATCAGATCTGCACCAAACAGCGTGATGCCGAGTGAGCCCAGCGGAACGATGCCAGGTTCTATGCGATGGCCAGACAGGCGGTCGCACAGCAGCGAGCCAATAGCAATACCGATGGAAAATAAGGTCAGCAGGACTGAAACCGAAGCGGCGTTACCGCCAAGGTATAACTTGGCAAAGTTGGGAAACTGGGTCAGATAACTTGCTCCCAGAAACCAGAACCAACTGATACCCAGCACACACTGCAACACCACTTTATCTTTCGCTGCAATAGACAGCGTTTTGCGGGTTTGTCTGATCGGCTGCCAGCGAAACCGCTGACCAGCGCCGCAGGGTTTGGCTTCAGGAATATAACGCGAACTGGCATAGCCTAAGACGGCGAATGACACCACAGCCACTGCCGCTATGGTTCTCGCCTCTGGCTGATCGGCAATGATCCCTGCAAGCAGGGTACCGATCAGTATGGCCAGGAAGGTCCCTGTTTCAACCAACGCATTGCCGGAAACCAGCTCTTCTTTTTTCAGGTGCTGAGGCAGTAAAGCATACTTGGCTGGGCCAAAGAAGGCAGATTGTGAGCCCATCAGGAACAACAGCAGCAGTAAGGCGGTATAATTTTCTGCCACAAACGCCACAGCCGCCATGGACATGATGATGATTTCAGCCATTTTCACCTTTCGCATGATGCTGGCTTTATCATAGGAGTCAGCCAGAACACCAGCAGACGCCGAGAACAAAAAGAAAGGCAGAATAAAGATACCGGCGGCCAGGTTGATAATAAAATCGGACTCAAATGGCAAAGTGCCTGGCGCCGAAAAAGCGATCAGAATTAGCAGAACATTTTTATAAATGTTGTCGTTAAACGCGCCCAGCGCCTGGGTAATAAAATAAGGAAGAAAACGGCGTTGGGTAAGTAAAGCGGATTGCGAATGACTCATCTGGCTGGGCTCCTTCATACCTGCCAATTTTTCAGGTAAGTATCCAGCAGGTTGTCGATCAGCGCTTTTCCGTCAACAGGCGTTGAGGTGAACAGCTTATCGTCAACGGTCAGCAGGGTGATGCCATGCACACCCGCCCACAGGACGCGACTGGCTTCCATCACCGCAGTTTCGGACTGGTCGGGGATGAGTTGACGGATCAGGCTTTCTAACATGTTAATCATATTGTTGATGCGTTCATTCTGCCACTCGGGTAGTTCCTCACCATTCATGGTGTGCTGGAAAATTAACTGCCAGCGGTAAGGATTATCCACCGCAAAATTCAGATAACAGTAGGCTAGCTTGCGCAGTGCGTCAGTGGTTGACTCTGACTGCTGCAACTGCTTTTCAGCTTCCGCAAACAGCTCATCCATGGTTTGGGCAACAGCATGGAGTAACAGCAGGTTATAGTTACCAAACACATTCACTAAGGTGCTGGGTACATAGCCAATCATTGCGGCGACTTTTCTTAGGCTGAGTTCGTGATGGGGGTGCTCGCTGAGAAACTTTTTGACTTGCTCAAGTGTCATGCTGATGAGCTCTTCCCGCGTGTGATCGTTTCGTCTTGCCATGATCTTCCCTACATGGTGCGCTAAGCACAAATAAAAGGCCGGACAGTTTGCTGACTGCCTTAGCACAGGCTGCGTGTGCTATAAAAAGTATAGAATATAGAACAATGTTCAATATTCTATGGGCAACAAAACTTCCGGGTCAAGAATGTCTCTGATACCGGTTATTAACGCCGCTCGGCATTTTTGACCGAAACCTGTTCATTCAGGGTCCAGAAATCAATCAAAACACCAATCAGGAAAAAGCCAAACGTCAGCAAATACAAAAGCCCGCTTATCCATTTTCCCATATACATACGGTGCACGCCGAAGACACCCAGAAAGGTGAGCAGCAGCCAGGCAATGTTATAGTCCAGTTCACCGCTTTGAAAACGAAGATCTGCTTCTTTGTCCATGCCAGGGATCAGAAACAGGTCTATCAGCCAGCCAATGCCCAGCAGGCCCAGAGTGAAGAACCACAGCGTACCGGTCACCGGTTTACCGTAATAAAAGCGGTGGGCACCGGTAAAACCAAAAATCCAAAGCAAATAACCTATCAGTTTACTGTGTGTGTTCTGATGCGTCGCTTCATGCATGGTGATTGCCTCACTGTATGCGAATTGAGATAAACAGGTCTTGCCTAATACTAGGTGGGATGTACACGAAGTAACAAGCCATTTCATTAGCTTAGCCGTAGAAGATCGCATTGTTGACAATCAAGTGACGTCAGCTTGTTGCTGATGGCTGTAACGGTTGCAGGAAGCATAATCGCCCAGCTTGCTAAATTTGGTAACAATTTGGGCGACGGACCTGATTGACTTTACCATCCCCCCAGCTAGGATGCATAAGGATTGCATTTTATAGGCAAAGGTAAAGGATTGATGAAACGCTATTTAACCATGTTCGCGTTACTGGTGGCTGTGTCTTTCACGGCTCCCCACGCAGAAGCGAAAAAGTTTGGCGGCAGTAAGTCATTGGGCAAGAGCTATCAGACAGCTCCGGCGCAAAAACAGCAGCCGCAGCAAACAGATACGATCAGTAAACAGAACCCAACGGCATCGGCCGGCAAAAAAGGGCTGATGGGTGGATTGCTGGGCGGATTGCTCGCCGGTGGTTTACTGGCGGCATTCTTCGGTGGGGCTTTTGAAGGTATTCAGTTTATGGATATCCTGATTTTTGGCCTGATCGCTTTTCTGATTTTCAAGTTCCTCAAAGGAATGCGTAAAGCCAAGCCAACTGCGATGGGGCATCAGCAGGCGTACGCTGGCGACTCACCTCAGGCGCAGGGCGCGTACCGTCAACAAGCGGATGCCTTTACTGGCGCTGCGACTGCACAGCCTGAGTATCGCTCAACCGATAGTGATGTGCCGTTCAACTTGCCTCCTGGGTTTGATATGAATGCTTTTCTGCAAGGTGCGCGTGAGCATTACCGCACACTGCAAGGTGCCTGGAATCACAATGAACTGGAAACCATCCGTGAGTATGTCAGCCCAGCACTGTTTGAAGACTTAAAAGCAGAGCGTGAGAAACTTGACGGCGAGCAACACACTGAAGTGATGTACGTTGATGCCGAGCTGGTTCGTGCTGATTATAATGCCAATACCGCTCACCTGAGCGTGAAGTTTGCAGGGCGCTATAAAGACAGCCATGAAGGGGTAGAAGAAGATATTTCTGATATCTGGCATTTGGAGCGTGATCTGAGCGCGCCGAATGCACCTTGGCTGATTGTCGGTATTCAAGCCTGACAGACAGAGTATAAAGCACGCTAGAAACTCAAGCGTTTCATAAACCGCTTACCCCTTTCGGGATAAGCGGTTTTCTTTTTTTTCAGATAATTACTGTTGTTTTGATCTAAACCGCAGCGACTTTCGGTTTCTCTCACTATGCTTGGAGATAAGTTCTTAAGAGGAGAAATCGGTATGCCCCTGACACCAGAGTTAGTACAAGAATTGAATCTACTGGTTAAGTTCCCGATGCACAGTGATATGGAGGGGATTAAGGTTAACCATGAAGCGAGTTCTGAGATGATCTCTGCTGCACAGCGTTTATATGATAAAGGGCTCGTCACTCAGCCCGATGGTGGCTATCTGACCAGCTCAGGCCACCAGGCACTCGAGCATGCCAAATCAGCGTTGCGAATATTATCCGGCAAAGTGAACGTCTGAGATCTGTTCCAGCTCTGTCAGATTGAACAGCGCTTGCTGATTGGTGGTGCCGCAGACATCCGGACAGGGTTTGAAGTGATGGCATACTGCAGGCCTTTCCGGTTTGCCAAAAAGCTTGCACAAATTATTGTAGTTTAGCTGAATACAGCGCACCCCGGCAGGTTTGCCATCTGGCATACCCGGAATGGGGGAAGAAATACTCGGGGCAATACAACAGGCTCCGCAGCCTAAACGACAATCCATTCCAACCTTCTATACTTATCTGACAGTCTTATTCTACAGTGACACTTCGTGATTCCGGCCAGTATCACTGGCCGCTTACGCTGGTGGCGCAAACTATCACCCATGGTATCGGGAATCAACCTTTGCGGCTGTTGTATATTTGCCGGAGAGGGGGAAATCCGGACTGAGGCTTGCACTTTGCCGTGCAGACAGCTATAACACCGCCTTGTTTCCTCTTATCCCTACAATAAGAGGGCGAATCACGCAGAGATTGGGGCACAGTAATGGCAGCATTTTGGCAAGAGAAAGACCTGACAGCAATGACAGATACAGAGTGGGAATCACTGTGTGACGGCTGTGGCAAGTGCTGCCTGCATAAACTCATCGATGATGATACCGATGAGGTGTATTACACCAACGTTGCCTGTAGTTTGCTGGATGATCAGACTTGCTCATGTAAAGACTATGCCAATCGGTTTGAATCGGGTGAAGAGTGCCTGAAACTCACCCGTGAGCGCATTGATGAATTCAGCTGGCTGCCGGACACCTGTGCCTATCGCCTGCTGGCTGAAGGCCAGCCATTGCCGGAATGGCACCCGTTAATTACCGGCTCTAAAGAGGCGATGCATGCGGCTAATCAGTCGGTGCGCGATAAAGTCGTGTATGAAATTGATGTTATCGACTGGGAAGATCATATTCTAAATCACCCGAATCGTTAGTGTCTGCTGTCTGCTGCTTGAAGCCGGCTGAAATGAGATTCGGGCGCACGACAAGGCGGTTTGGCTGAGCTTTGTTTTTACCTCTTCCGCACTAAGGCTGTCTATTAAGCAAGCTTAATGTATTAGCGTGATGGTCTATTAGCTTGATGTTTCAGCAGCAGGGCGGGGTGCTCGCTGCTCTTTTCCTGCTACCCCGTATGCCGTCTGCCAGCCAGTTCGGACAAGGTTCGCCATGATAAATCCAAGTGTTGTTTATACTGTCCTGTACCGCTGCTAGCTGGCTTGCCGCAACAATTGCGCTTTTGCAGATTGCAGTACTTCGACAATGGGGGCAGCCTTGTTATGGCGGCGGACATCAGCAAACAGGGCTTTGGCTTGCGGGTATTCGTGGCGAAGGTAAGCAAACCACTGTTTGGCACGGTTCGGGTAATACAGGCCTTTATCCCCTTTGATTTCGTAACCGGAATATTTCAGCAGCAGATCCAACACCGTCTCCCATCCCATGTGGGGGTGATTATATTTGACCACATTGCCCAGGTTAGGCAGGTTAAGCGCGCCGCGACACACCATCAGCGCATCGGCGTGCGTGGTTTCCATACACTCTTGCCCGTCGGCATGGTTCCATACTTCACCGTTCGCGACGATAGAAAGCTGTGCTGTCTGTTTTACCTGCCGGATGTAATCCCACTTTATCGCCTCAGCTTTATAGCCATCGGTTTTGGTGCGGGCATGAATGGTGATTTCATCTGCTTTGGCCTGCGAAACCGCATCGGTGATCTCAAAGCAGTGCCCCGGGTCATCCCAGCCTAAACGGACTTTGGCCGAAACAGGTACTCGCGGATCAACCGCTTCGCGGACGGCTTTGACGATCTGATACATCAGCTCGGGTTCTTGCAGCAATACCGCGCCTCCCCGGCTTTTATTCACTGATTTTGCCGGGCAGCCAAAGTTGATATCTACACCGGGAGAGCCCAGCGAAGCCGCGAGGTGGGCATTTTCGGCCATCCAGTCCGGATCCTGGCCGAGTAACTGAACACGAACAGGTGTACCTGACAGGGTTTTTCCGCCTTGCAGTAATTCCGGGCACAGACGATAGAAGACACTTTTGGGCAGGCGCTGGTCGATCACGCGGACAAATTCAGTCACGCACAGATCGTAGTCATTGATTTCAGTGAGCATTTCCCGCATCAGGTGGTCAAGCACACCTTCCATCGGGCCAAGTATCAGTCTCATAGCCTCAGATTACTGCTGTTCAATTAAAGAGGCGAGATTGTAGTGTGGTTAGGCAAGCTTGTCACCTTTTGCTCAGAGTCTGTCAGGCATGAGGCTGCTGGGCATCTGAGGCGGGTCGTCTTAGTGCATTGCCGCTGTGAATTTCCGCAGCGGTGGGCGGCAGATCTAAAGCCTTGATTGCCAGCTTCAGCATGGTCAGGGCAACGTCCTCGGCCGGAATGGGGACCAGGTGTGAAAGCGGGCCGATAAGTAAAGGCTGAGCGAGTTCCAGACCTTTTTGCAACAGCACTTCATCTTGCCGTGACTCTGAGCGCTCACCGCTCAGCGGTCCAGGACGTACGAAAATGCAGTGGCTGAAGCCCATGTCACTCAGTGCCTGTTCCATTTTCGCTTTGCAACGCAGATAGAAGGACGGGGAGTAAGGTGTGGCGCCCAGACTGGAAATGACAACAAGATGTTTTACGCCCAGCTGTAACATACTGCGCGCCACCGATTTGACCAACTCGACATCCACCGCCTCAAGCCCGGCTTTGCTGCCGGCAGACTTTTTGGTGGTACCCAGACAAATAAATCCAAGCTCAGGGACGGGATCGCTATCTTCCCATTCCGTGATACGTAATTCGGGATGTACTATCTGCACCAGGTTTTTACTGCGATACGGCAATGCGACACGGGTCAGGGCGTATACCTTTTCCATGGTGCCGTTACCGAGCAGCAGGTGCAGCAACTCGTTGCCCACCAGGCCGGTAGCTCCTGCAATAATCGCGCTGACCTCTCTTTGCATCTTTGTTACTCACAGCTGTTAGCGTTAAGGCCATTTTTGCGTTGTTTTGAGTGAAATTTCAACAACAAATCGTCACATTTGCGGCCTTTTTCGTTTGCGTTATACTCGCCGATAACAACAAACAGGAAAACACCATGACCACATTGATCTCGCTCTCTGATGACTGGGCAGGCATGCCGCCGGCCTTTATTGAAGGCGCCTTACTCGCTGCAAATGCCAACCCTGCTGCAATGGAGCCGGATAGCTGGCTGCCCGCACTGGTAAACGGCGGTCTGACAGAAGATGAGCCAGTGACCATCAGCCAGCAAGACAGAGCCAGCATACTGGCGCATTTTGAGTACCAATACCGGGCCATTAAATCGGGCGAATACAGCCTTCCTTCGGAACTGCAGTGGCAGGAAGCTCAGGGGGTATCAGAGGCCATGGGGCATTTTGCCGAAGGTTTTCTGGCCGTATGGCCGCATGTGGCAGTGCACTGGGAAAATAAAACCATCTCCGATGGCACCGGCAGAATGCTGTCGGCCTTGCTGACGACCTGTATGCTGATGCTTGATGAGGCCGGTACGCTGACTCAAATGGCCGATGACGGCGTTGGTGGTATGCCCGAACCCGGTGCATTGTATGCCAATCTGCCTTTTATGATTTCAGAGGTGGTGATGGCCGCTGATGAGCTGCAGCAAGGTGGCAGCTCAGCGCAGTCGATCAACCCTTATAAGGGGGTTGGCCGTAATGATCCTTGTCCGTGCGGCAGCGGGAAAAAGTTTAAGCAGTGTTGTGGCCGAAACTAAGTGACAGAAAACAGGAGGCATGACGCCTCCTGTGTTGTCAGTATTGGCTTGATGTTGATTTAACAAACTGAGCCAGTACGATGACAGCCCAGACAATCAGGTTAGCCGCGAAAATAATGACCAGCCATTGCGGCATGGATTGTCCCAGAAATTGCCATACCACTTTGCTGCAATCGCCGTACGCTTCGAATAGCCAGGGCGCCCATTGATTCAGTGGTGCCCAGTCAGGCAGTTTGACAAACAGATCGCAGGTGGCAAATGGGGAGGGGTTAAACTGATAGCCGACATGTTCTTGTGCCAGAGACAGACCACGCCAGGCGCTGTATCCCCATAATGCCAGACCGGACCAGCGAACAACATTCACGTCTGGCGCGATAAGACCAACTATAGCTGCAATACCAATCCCAAACATCGCAATGCGCTCATAGATACACATGACACAGGGTGCCAGATTCATCGCGTGCTGGAAAAACAGGGCACAGCCTTCAAAGAAGACGGCGAAAAGTAACAACAGTAGCCAAGACAGGCGGCGTTGGCTGAAGGTTTTTAACATCTGCATGAAATTCTCTCGGTCAGATACAGCGAAGGGGTTGTAAACGCAAAAGTCGACAACCCCTTGTTACTCAGTGCTTTGCTTTAGCTATGACAACCTAGAGAACCAGAAATTCCCGTTAGTGTCCAGTTACCGGTGCTAATTGTGGAATGGCTTCGCTGGCGGCGGACAACCAACCGTTTTGATAGAACCACTCAGTCATAGGGATCAATGTCAGCTCGATGCCTGCGAGACCAATCAGCGACAAGACCAGTGTATATGGCAGTGCCATATAGACCATGCGTCCGTATGACAATCTGATCAGCGGTGCCAGTGCCGATGTCAGTGCAAACAAGAAAGCAGCCTGGCCGTTTGGCGTCGCGACCGATGGCAGGTTAGTACCAGTGTTGATGGCCACTGCCAGCATGTCGAACCGTTCGCGGTCAATCATGCCGTCGATCAGCGCTGATTTCACTTCATTGATATAGACAGTACCGACAAAAACGTTATCCGACACCATAGATAACAGCCCGTTGGCAATGTAGAACATCCCCATCTGCGCACTGCCATCCATTTCCAGTACGGCAGTAATAATAGGGCTGAACAGTTTTTGCTCGATAATCACAGCGACCACAGAGAAGAAAACGGCCAGCAGAGCCGTGAACGGCAGAGCTTCTTCAAAGGCTTTACCCAGAGAGTGCTCTTCAATGATGCCGGTAAACGCGGTAGCCAGGATGATCACGGTCAGACCAATCAAACCGACAGCAGCCAGATGCAGCGCCAGACCGGCAATCAGCCAGACGGCTATGATGACTTGAACCCACAGCTTAGCGATATCCAGATTGGTACGACGCTTACGCTCTTCGTTATCGTAGTCGATCAGGATGTTGCGGACGTTTTCAGGAAGCTTGGCGCCGTAGCCGCACAGGCCAAACTTTTCGACCAGAGCACAGGTGATAAGGCCACAAAAGAAAACGGGCACGGTTACTGGCGCCATGCGCAGGAAGAATTCGCCAAACTGCCAGCCCGCCTGATTGGCAATGATCAGGTTTTGCGGTTCGCCGACCATGGTCATGACACCACCCAGTGCGGTACCCACACCCGCATGCATCAGCAGGCTGCGCAGGAAGGCCCGGTAGTTTTCCAGATCATCGCGGCTCAGTTCGTGAATGGCATGATCGGACGTGTGATCGTGAGACGCGTGAGGTTCCTGACCGGAGGCGACTTTATGGTAGATGCTGTAGAAACCAGTAGTCACACTGATCACAACGGCAATCACCGTCAGGGCATCCAAAAATGCCGACAGGAAGGCTGCCATGACACAGAAAGACAGTGACAGCAGAATTTTTGAGCGGATGCCTATCAATATCTTGGTGAAAATGAACAGCAGCAGTTGCTTCATAAAGTAAATGCCCGCCACCATGAAGATAAGCAGCAGCAAGACTTCAATATTGGCGACCAGCTCATGTTTGACCAGTTCAGGCGTTGTCATGCCGATAGCAACAGCCTCAATGGCCAGCAGACCACCAGGCTGAAGCGGGTAGCATTTAAGTGCCATTGCCAGAGTGAAGATAAACTCAACAACCAGTAGCCAGCCGGCGACAAAAGGGTCGATGAAGAAAAAAACGATGGGGTTGATCACCAAGAAGGCAATGATCGTGAGTTTATACCAGTCGGGCGCTTTACCCAGAAAGTTCTTAATAAACGCGTTCCCTAGCGTGATAGCCATTTTTTTTGATCTCTGTGTTATTTATGGGCGCCACCAAAACAACAGGTGTACCTCAGCCCTGGCTCAGAATGTTTCCGAGTCATTGAAAGCCCTGAGAGTTTGATGGCAAATCGCTTCCTTTCCGGGGAATTGTCATTGCTGACTCCCCTTATTTACGGGTCGCAATTTTAACCGATTGTATGAATTGTTTGTTAAGGTGTTAATATTTCGTAACACAAAAATAGAGCGTAAATCCAAACTGTGGACTACGTCTTAGAGATTGTATCAGAAATAGTTATAAATATATCTGCCAGAACAATAAGTTGGGATGAGGGTTTGATTGCAGGATATTGCACCTTTGTTAACTTACTTCAAAACTCCCGGAGGCAACGTTTCTACTCAGCCATAACTAGTGGTATGATGAGTTTATAAAAGATATGCAAGAAGCAAGTTTGGAATACTAACTGATGGTTATAAAGGCTGATAGCCCAGCAACATTTGCTGAGAAATACATCATTGAGAGTATCTGGAATAATCACTTTCCGCAGGGGTCAATTTTACCTGCAGAGCGTGAATTATCAGAGCTGATTGGTGTGACACGTACAACTTTACGGGAAGTGCTGCAGCGTTTGGCACGTGATGGATGGCTGACCATTCAACACGGTAAGCCAACCCGGGTAAATAACTATATGGACACTTCAGGACTGAGCATCCTGGATACCCTTATTACTCTGGATGGCCAGGATGTTCAGCGCGTTCTGGAAGATCTGCTGGCTGCCCGTACCGATATCAGTACCGTTTACATGCGTTATGCGGTGAAATCTAACAGCGAAAAAGTCAGCCAGTTGCTGGATTATGTTATCCATTCCTGTGAATCTCTCCTGGCTGCGAGCAGCTTCGAGTCTTTCGTGGAAAGCTGTGAGGCAAAGCCTGAGCTGCTGCTGGAAGTCAGAAAAATTGTCGATAAATACGGTAAGGAACAGCCGGAGCTGTGTGAGCAGATTTGCCGTGCCCGTGCCTTCAATTATTTTGATTACCGCATGTTTCAGGGAATGGCTACCCACTCAGGTAACATCCTGTATGTACTGACAATTAACGGTCTGCGTAAAATTTACACCCGAGTGGGTGGATATTACTTCATGAACCGTGAAGCCTGTGAGCTGGCGTTGGCATATTATCGCGATCTGAAGTCGTACTGCGATAATCATCAGTCAGAGCTGGTAGCAGATCGTATTCGAAAATACGGTCGCGACAGTGGAGCTATCTGGTACAGTCATCGTATCGAAATTGCCCGTTATCTGCACGAGGAAGAGCAGTAATCAGCTGCTAACCACTATGTGAATGAAAAAGAGAGGCGTAATGCCTCTCTTTTTTTGCGCAAGATTTTAATTCAGAGCTCTGAAGAGTAACTGCTGCTTCTGGTAGGGCAGGTCGACAGAATATGGCTTCTGCCGTCACTCAGCTCTTCTTCCAGAATGACATCAAACCCCCACAGACGATGAAGGTGTTTAAGGACCTCGTTATAGCTGTCTGACAAAGGTATCCGGTTATGCGGCACGTACCTTAGCGTTAGCGACCTGTCGCCGCGCAATGCCACGTTCCATACCTGCAAGTTTGGCTCGTTGTTACTCAGATTGTACTGTGACGACAGTTTTTCCCTAATTGCCCTGTAGCCTTCTTCATTGTGAATCGCATTGACTTCCACATAGTTGTTTCTGTCATCGTCATCAACCGCAAAGAATTTAAAATCACGGATCAGTTTTGGTGACAAAAACTGGCTGATGAAACTTTCGTCTTTAAAGTTCTCCATTGCAAAATGCACAGTATCCAGCCAGTCTTTGCCGGCAAAATCGGGAAACCAGTATTTGTCTTCCTCGGTGGGATTTTCGCAGATGCGGCGAATATCCTGAAACATGGCAAACCCGAGGGCGTAAGGGTTGATACCGCTGTAGTAAGGGCTGTTATAGGTTGGCTGCGCAACGACATTGGTGTGGCTGTGCAGGAACTCAAGCATAAATCGATCAGTGACCAGCCCTTCATCATAGAGATGATTCAAAATGGTGTAGTGCCAGAACGTCGCCCATCCCTCATTCATAACCTGAGTCTGTTTCTGAGGATAAAAATATTGGCTTATCTTGCGCACAATCCGCACGATTTCTCTCTGCCAGGGCTCGAGAAGCGGAGCATGTTTTTCAATAAAGTACAGAATGTTCTCCTGGGGATCGGCAGGAAAACGGATTTCTTCGTCATGCAGATCCTTTTCCGCTTGCGCCGGAATAGTGCGCCATAGCGCATTCACTTGCGTTTGCAGATACTCTTCCCGTGCTTTCTGACGGGCGGTTTCTTCAACCAGCGAGATTTTTTGCGGCCGTTTGTAGCGATCAACGCCGTAGTTCATCAGCGCGTGACAGGAGTCGAGTAATTTTTCGACCTCTACATCACCGTATTTTTCCTCACATTCAGAGATGTATTTTTTAGCAAATAGCAGGTAATCAATAATTGAGCTGGCGTCTGTCCAGGTTTTGAACAGGTAGTTGCCTTTAAAGAAAGAATTATGGCCATAGCTGGCATGGGCCATGACCAGGGCCTGCATGGTGATAGTGTTTTCTTCCATCAGGTAGGCGATACAGGGATCTGAGTTGATCACTATTTCATACGCCAGTCCCATCTGGCCATGTTTGTAACCACGCTCTGTTTCGATGAAGCGTTTTCCGAATGACCAGTGATTGTAATTAATCGGCATGCCGATGCTGGAATAGGCATCCATCATTTGCTCGGCAGTAATGATCTCAATTTGGTTAGGGTAGGCATCTAACCGGTAATGGTTGGCCACCCGCTTGATTTCCTTGTGGTATTGATCAAGCAGTTCAAATGTCCAGTCCGGACCATCACTGAGTGCCTTTTGTTTGATCTCTGTTTCCATAACCCACTCCCCTGATGCGCGTCGGCCAATAATCAGCGCTGTCCCTTAAGTGTAGATTGCAGATGGGCGAGTTTTTACGTCGCCCTGCGCCTTAGGATTAATGGACTTGTTTTTTGAACAGTTCTCGGAATACCGGGAAGATGTCTTCTACGCTGCGAATGTTCTGCATGGCAAAATTTTCATGGTTGCCCAGCAGGGACTCATATTCGCGCCACAGCGTCTGATGAGCCCGACGGGTAATTTCAATGTACGAGTAATAACGCGAAACCGGCAGAATATGCTTGTCGAGCAACTCACGGCAGCCGGGAGAATCATCCGCCCAGTTGTCGCCATCTGAAGCCTGCGCTGCATAGATGTTCCATTCTGAAGGGGAATACCGCTTCTTAATGATTTCATCCATCAGACGCAATGCACTGGATACTATGGTGCCCCCGGTTTCCTGAGAATAGAAAAACTCGTGTTCGTCCACTTCTTTGGCTTGTGTATGGTGGCGGATAAAGACCACATCCACATTTTTGTAGGTTCGTGTCAGGAAAAGGTAAAGCAGGATATAGAAGCGTTTCGCCATATCCTTGGTTGCCTGATCCATTGAACCTGATACGTCCATCAGACAAAACATCACTGCCTGACTACTGGGCATAGGACGACGTTCGTAGTTTTTGTATCTCAGGTCAAAGGTATCGATGAATGGCACTTTGCTGATGCGATCGCGCAGTGTCTGTATTTCTTCTTTCACACGCTGCTCATCAAACGGTTGTGCCGGTTCTGTGCTTTGTAATCTGTCGAGTTCAAGCTCCAGCTCTCGCAACTGGCGACGTTTTGCTGCCGTCATCGCAGTACGACGGGCGAGAGAATTACGCAGGGACCTGACAATGGCGATATTGGCCGGTACCCCGGTAGATTTAAATCCGGAGCGGAAAGTTTTCCACTCAACAAGTTTGTTGAATTGATTTTTTTTCAGGTTCGGGAGTTCGAGATCTTCAAAAAGCAGATCCAGATACTCGTCTTTAGAGATTTGAAAGACAAAGTCATCTTGCCCCTCGCCATCAGGGCTTGCCTGGCCTTCGCCCGCACCGCCGGAACCGGCTCCCCCCTGGGGCCGCTCAATGCGGTCACCAGGGCTGAACTGATCGTTACCAGGATGGACGATTTCTCGCTGTCCACCTCGTCCCTGATGGAACGAGGGTTCACGTATGTCGCGGGAAGGGATAGTGATGCTTTCTCCGCTTTCCACGTCAGTGATGGAGCGTTTATTAACGGCATCAGCAATAGAATCTTTGATCTGTTGCTTGTGCCGGCGTAAAAAACGCTGCCGGTTCACTGTGCTCTTATTTTTGCCGTTGAGCCTGCGGTCGATAAAGTGCGCCATAAGCTCTCCCCCCTTGATCATCATCCATCAATTACGATGATTTACGTACGCGCAGATACCATTCAGACAACAGACGTACTTGCTTGCGGGTATAGCCTTTTTCCATCATACGGGCGACAAAATCGTCGTGCTTCTTCTGTTCCTCCGTAGAGGTTTTGGCGTTGAACGAGATGACAGGAAGCAGCTCTTCGGTATTTGAGAACATTTTCTTCTCAATAACCGTGCGCAGTTTCTCGTAGCTGGTCCAATTTGGATTTTTACCGGCATTGCTGGCACGTGCACGCAATACAAAGTTGACGATCTCGTTACGGAAGTCTTTCGGATTACTGATACCGGCAGGCTTCTCGATTTTCTCAAGCTCGTTGTTCAATGCAGCGCGGTCGAACAGTTGACCTGTCTCCGGATCGCGATATTCCTGATCCTGAATCCAGAAGTCCGCATAGCTGACATAGCGGTCGAAAATGTTCTGACCGTACTCAGAGTAGGACTCCAGATAAGCAGTCTGAATTTCCTTGCCGATAAATTCGACATATTTGGGAATCAGGTAGCCTTTCAGGTGCTCCAGGTATTTCTCGGCATTTTCCTGCGGGAACTGTTCACGTTCGATCTGTTGTTCCAGAACATAGAACAGGTGAACCGGGTTCGCGGCGACTTCTGAGTGGTCAAAGTTGAACACCCGGGACAGGATTTTGAACGCGAAGCGGGTTGATAGACCGGACATACCTTCATCTACACCGGCGTAATCGCGGTATTCCTGATAAGACTTGGCTTTTGGATCCGTGTCTTTGAGGGTTTCACCGTCATACACCCGCATTTTTGAGTACATGCTTGAGTTTTCAGGCTCTTTCAGGCGCGACAGCACTGAGAAGCGGGCCAGAATATCCAGCGTACTCGGAGAACATGGCGAATTAGCCAGTTCGCTGTTCATCAGCAGTTTTTCGTAAATCTTGATCTCTTCCGATACACGCAGACAATAAGGCACTTTCACTATGTAAACACGATCGAGAAACGCCTCATTATTTTTGTTGTTTCGGAAAGTCTGCCATTCTGATTCGTTGGAGTGAGCCAGAATAATGCCATCGAAAGGCAGAGCGGACAGACCTTCTGTACCGTTATAGTTGCCTTCCTGAGTGGCGGTCAGCAGTGGGTGCAGCACTTTCAGCGGTGCTTTGAACATCTCCACGAATTCCATCATACCCTGATTGGCTTTACACAGCGCACCTGAGTAGCTGTAAGCATCCGGGTCGTCCTGGGCAAAATGCTCAAGCTGACGGATATCCACTTTACCTACCAGGGATGAAATATCCTGGTTGTTCTCATCACCAGGCTCTGTTTTCGCGATACCCACCTGATGCAGAATGGATGGACGCACTTTTACCACTTTGAATTTGGTGATATCACCACCGAATTCTTTCAAGCGTTTCGCTGCCCATGGTGACATAATATTGTTCAGATAGCGATGAGGGATGCCAAATTCTTTGTTCAGAATTTCGCCGTCTTCAAGTGGGTCGAACAGGCAGAATGGGTGGTCATTTACCGGACTGCGCTCACCGTTGGCAGTCAGCACGTAAATGGGCACTTTTTGCATCAGACTTTTTAATTTTTCAGCCAGTGAGGATTTACCGCCACCTACTGGACCCAGCAGATAGAGAATTTGTTTACGTTCTTCCAGGCCCTGAGCGGCATGCTTCAGGTAAGAAACAATTTGTTCAATGGCCTCTTCCATGCCATAGAAGTCTTCAAACGTCGGATAGCGCGAGATGACACGGTTGGAAAAGATCCGG
Organism: Photobacterium salinisoli; assembly: GCF_003614885.1. Lineage (GTDB taxonomy): Bacteria > Pseudomonadota > Gammaproteobacteria > Enterobacterales > Vibrionaceae > Photobacterium > Photobacterium salinisoli. The sequence goes on along the minus strand of NZ_QZMS01000007.1, from coordinate 1,658,437 downwards.
CTCAGACGCGGGTCTTTTGCGGTATCTACCATTTCCGGTTCACCAATCGCCATCAGAAGACGTTCTGCGGCGTTTACGTAAGCACTGCGATCGTTACGGCAAATCTCAAGGAATTCTTGCAATGAAAGCTCTTCATCCTTGGCTTCTTCATAGCGATGACGATAGTGGTCAAAAATACTCATGGTATGCCCCCTGAATCGTTCTTCAATCATTTAGAAAGGACGAAATCAATAATCTTTCACATCCCTCATAACTAAGACTAGACCTAACTAATTAATTTGCTTTAGTGAGTGGTTGGTTTTGCTGAAAAATTTAGCTGACACATCAGACAGTGATGGGCAAAAAACAACCTATCCATAGAGGTACTATCCTCCTATCAACAGGGATCTGCAAGCCATCTTGTTCAAAAAAACGCCACTTTAACTGGGTCGGGATTCAGCTTGAAGCCGCATTATTCAGGGAAGTGAGTTGAAGCGGGCAAACGGTAGGAACTGGTGCGAAATCTGGTATCGGCTGTGTGGGTTGGCGTTAAATGATGCCGGTAATGGGAAACTCAGCTGAAGATGGTTTTTTGAAAGGGATGCACTGAAGAAAACCAGCTACCCGTCCTGTCTCAATACTGGGAAACAGGCTCAGAGGAGGAGCATGTCATCAAACAGATTGCTTATTTTTTGAGCTAAATCAACAGCTCTGATTTAAGCTAGAAAAGTGTAGCTTGAGGGGGAGGAGATACATGCCGATTTCGCGGGTTGATACTGTGTCGATTCCTGTATCGGACCAAAGCCAGGCACTTTTGTTTTACAGAGATGCACTGGGGTTTGAGCTGATCCGGGATCACAAGGCGGATAGCCATAAACGTTGGATACAGCTGGCACCTAAGGGCGCAGAGACGACCATTAGTCTGGTAATGCCATTTGGGGGAATGCAGGCAGGCTCAGTCCAGGGGTTAGTGGTGCATACCGACGATATTACCTCGACATACGATGAGCTCACCAACCGGGGGGTCAGTCTCTCTGAGATTGTGACCTTAATGGGAGGGCGTTTCGCGACTTTCAATGATCCGGATGGTAACGGCTGGGTGCTGATTGAAGCAGATATAACCATGCAGGCCTGAGCTCAGAGGCTAAAGTCAGCAGTTAAATCAGGCTCAGGTTTTCCTGAGCCTGGTAGTTACTCGACGCCAATTTCGGTACTGAGATGATGTGATTGCCCGGGTTCCAGCACAATACTCTGACCCGCTACGGCTGATTCCACACACAGCATAGTGGTGTAACCATCCGGCGTCATATCAGCCATGCCTGCCGCACCTGACTGCCATGGGTTCCAGACCACGGCACTGTCATGGCCATGGTTATGCATGCGCAGGCGGCGAAACAGAGCAGGATCTTCCAGATAAATCGTGTCTTCTGCCCGGCTGTAAACCCTGTCTACGGCGTCATCGAATTGTAAGACACCATTGGTTGGAAGACGTTGCTGATCGGCCAGACCGTCGAGGTATTCATTACCCAGCCCGGACAATTTCGCTTGCATAATGTCTCCCACGGCCAGATAGGTATGAAGCGCGCCGGACATATGCCAAGGCCGCTGGTCGGTATTGGTGCTGGTCAGCTGGACTTTGAGGGTTTTATCGAACTCAAAGTGAAGCCGGTTATGGAAGCGGTAGGGCCATATAGCACGGGACTTGGGGGAATCATGCAGCGTGAGCGTGACAGTGACATGGCTTTTCTGATCGTTGAAACTTTCCAGCTCCCAAACACTGGAACGTGCAAAACCGTGCGAAGGACTGGCAACTTTACCGAACCAAGGCCAGCAGACTGGAATGCCACCACGAATCGGTGATTTACCTGAGAAGTCGGCGGCCTCACTCATCCAAATCAGGTCCTTGTGTCCCTGCGGCTGGAAACTTAAGAGATGACCACCAAATAATGAGACAGCGGCCTGGCATTCAGGGTGAAGAATTCGAATGATATCCACACCATCAAGACGGCACAGGCTGATATGTTCTGAAAGCACTGTTGAAGTCGGAAGTTGACGTAAGTCCATAGTGATTCCTTTACAAGCCAATGAAAAGCGGGCGACACTGCTGCCCGTCGAGACTCTATCCGGATGACAGATAGCAAAAAGGCGGCCATCAGCCGCCTTTTGAGTCATCGTCTAAGTCTTACTTAGAGATGTGAGCAACCAGATCCAGTACTTTATTAGAGTAACCGATCTCGTTGTCGTACCAGGATACAACTTTCACGAAAGTATCGGTCAGAGCGATACCTGCGTCAGCGTCGAATACAGAAGTACGTACTTCACCGATGAAATCCTGAGACACAACTGCGTCTTCAGTGTAACCCAGTACACCAGACATCTCAGCTTCAGAAGCACGCTTCATTTCAGCTTTGATTTCTTCGTAAGTTGCAGGTTTTTCCAGGTTAACAGTCAGGTCAACAACAGAAACGTCTGCAGTTGGAACGCGGAATGCCATACCGGTCAGTTTGCCGTTCAGCTCAGGAATAACTTTACCTACAGCTTTAGCTGCACCTGTTGAAGATGGGATGATGTTCTGAGAAGCACCACGGCCACCGCGCCAGTCTTTTGCAGAAGGACCGTCAACAGTTTTCTGAGTAGCAGTTGTTGCGTGAACAGTCGTCATCAGACCGTCTTTGATGCCCCACTTGTCGTTCAGAACCTTAGCGATAGGTGCCAGACAGTTAGTAGTACAAGACGCGTTAGAAACGATGTCCTGACCTGCGTAAGATTCGTGGTTCACACCCATTACAAACATAGGCGTGTCGTCTTTAGACGGACCAGTCAGAACAACCTTTTTCGCACCCGCTTCGATGTGCTTACGTGCAGTCTCGTCAGTCAGGAAGATACCCGTTGCTTCTGCAACAACATCAACACCGATTGCATCCCAGTTCAGGCTCGCTGGATCGCGTTCAGCGGTAACACGTACAGTCTTGCCGTTAACGATCAGGTTACCGTCTTTAACTTCAACTGTGCCTTTGAAACGGCCGTGAGTTGAATCGTACTTCAGCATGTAAGCCATGTACTCGACGTCGATCAGGTCGTTGATACCGACAACTTCAATATCATCACGTTCTACAGAAGCACGGAAAACGAAACGACCGATGCGGCCAAAACCGTTAATACCTACTTTGATAGTCATTATGTTGCTCCACAACTTAATTTCTAATGAAAGATAACTGGTAGTAAAATTACATAATCTAACGCTGGTCTGCAAGCAAAAACAGACCTCAAATTGTCTTTAATCAAAAAACTTTCGGATTTTTATTACAATCCTGGCCGAAAGATGAATAGTTCACCTATAAATGCTGGCAAAGTAATCAACAATGTAGCTCAGTTTTAATTCAGTACCCGAAATACAGGGGAATATGCTTAAATGCACTATTTCGATGTAAAAACCTTTCGAGCAAAAGTATGTGCCATATATGCAAAAATTGGCAAATTTTAAGTAGTACGGGTTTGGAAAACAGTGTTTACAGGCAGGTAAATGGCTTTTAAAACAAATTCTTATTGGAAAGAACTGTTGTCAGATGAACAATATTACGTCTGTCGGGAAGGTGGTACAGAAGCCCCTTTTTCAGGCACGTTATTGCATAATAAGAAAACAGGAATATATCACTGCACTTGTTGTCAAATTGCCTTATTTCATTCTGAGCAAAAATACGATTCGGGATGTGGCTGGCCGAGTTTTGATGCACCGGTTAATTCTGATTCAATTCGGTATTTAAGCGATACCCGTCACGGGATGAAGCGAACGGAAATTCGCTGTGCAGAATGTGACAGTCATTTAGGGCATGTATTTGATGATGGGCCAGTTTCTACCGGGCAGCGATACTGCGTCAATTCTGTCTCACTGCAATTTAGTGAGGTGGAGTAACGGCAGTGCTGCCCGTGATGGTGTTATCAGGACGATGGCTGGTTGGGTTGCTGACTTGGCAGTGCGGTCAGATTTTTTTCTACATAAACACGGTTAAAATGGCCGGCACTGATGCTCTGGATGATGTTTTCTGCTAAAGCATCCAGATGACTTTTATCTTGTTGCGGCATTGGATACAGACGCGATAAGGTTTCTGAATTTGCAACGGGCAGTCCCATCAGGCTACCTACTCTTGACCATAAATAGGCCTCGGCTTTGTTGTTGTCCTGGTGGGCCTGCGTCGCCAGTGTCAGAATAATGTCTGGTTTCACTTTGACCTTGCCATGATAAAGCTCCAGAGCTCTTAACAGAAGCTGGCGAGTTTTGGCTTTATCAATACCAGTATAAAAAGAGGCCAGTGCCAGTTGTAATTCAGGCGTCTGCAGCTGTCCTGTCCCCTCTAGTTTCAGAAATTCTTCTTTAGCCTGGTGTTCGCCCTGGCTCCAGCGATCATAAATCACTTCTGGCTCTTTGGAGTCAGCCAGCTCTGCGGTCAGCTGTTCAATGACCTCATAACTGTGAATGAGCGCAGCAGCTCGTACCGACTTACGTTCTTTGTAGCGGGTTGGCTCAATTTCGGCCGCATACTCCAGGCAATACTGATAACTGCGAGTGAATTCAAGGGTATGCAGTTTTTCAATGTCGGTCGGCGTTTTCAGCTGTTTATAGCGTTGCCAAATGAGGTCGGTACGCTGGATACGGCACTGGCCGTCATTATTATTCAGTCCTTCACACAGCTCGGGATGTGCCGAGCAAAGGCTGTCCGTTGTTTTGAACTCACCCTGGCAGGCTGGCAGAAAAGCGACAGCAGATAAAAAAAACAAAATGTTGCGCGTTTTTTTGCCAGAAGAAGTCATGTGCGGTGCGTTACTCATAGGTTGGTTCACTACAATCAAGAATACCTTAATACCTATCGGCAGAAACGGAGCAGAGAGAAAGAATAATGTGACATTGCTGCAGTGTGATCACGAAAACAAAAGAAAACTAAAACCAAGACGCTACTTGACTGGCAAACTCAGGTCATTATCGTAGCCTACCATTGCAAGTGGCCTGAAATAATCGGGCATCAAGAGGAGTAGATGGGATGGATGTACAACAGATTCTGGCTGCAATGACCCCAGAGGTGTATCAAAAGTTACTGGCAGCGGCTGAAACGGGCAAATGGGCCGATGGCACCCCGTTAACTGACGCTCAGAAAGAATCCACTATGCAGGCTGTTATGCTGTATCAGTCTCGTCACAATACTGAGGCCGAGCATATGACAGTGGCAGCCGGCGGTGAGATACGCTTTAAGTCTAAATCTGAGCTGAAGCGTGATTTTGCCATAGAAGACAGTGAAACCCCTGTGGCAGATATTGCCCGTTTCTCTTTGCAGCAAAACTGATACCTATGACCCTGTAAAGGCGGTGTGCTCATTGGCAGATATCACTGCTTGGGCACAGTTAAAGGCACAGGGTCACAGTAAAACCCACCCAGCTCATGATCTTCCTGTGTCACCAGATTCGACACCCAGGGCTCTTGCTCAATACTTTCCAGATACATAGCCAGTTTAGGATAGTGAGGCTGCAATCTTAAACCCGCCATCCAGCCACTGCGGAAAATACTCCATAGCGAAATTTCAGCCATCGAAAAACGGGTCGTCATATACCCTTCAGGTGGCACTTGTTCTTCCAGGTAGCTCAGAACCGGTGGCAGGTGATGCTGAATGCAGTCGTCAATGGCATCCTGATCAACCTCTTTTTCCAGAATCTGCCCTCTGAGTATTTTCTGATAGAAGAGCACGCCGGCGAGCAGTGCACTGAGCCGGGTATCGGCATATTCTTCCAGCCAACGGATTTTTGCTCTTTCACCGGCATCGCCCGGGTATAGCGGAGGAACCGGGTAGATGTCGTCCAGGTAATGGGCAATAACTGTTGAGTCGATAACTGTCAGGTTGTCATGTTCCAGTACCGGCACTTTTCCCATCGGATGGCGTCTGTGCGCCAGCTCTTTTTCCAGGTACGGGTTGAGCGGTTGTAAGTCGTAGTTCAGCCCTTTGTAAGATAAGGCCAGCATGATTTTTCTGACAAAAGGAGAAATGGAGGCACCGTGCAGAATCATAATCAACCTTGCTCATAGCCAACAGACGAAATTTGCTATAAGTGTAGCTGAGATATAAAAAGAGCCGCACGAGTGCGGCTCTTTTTGACGTCGCCCGATTAACTGGATTAGCGGGACAATTCGCCGCGGATGTCCTGTTGCATCAGCTCACGCACTTTTTCTGTTGGCAGCGCCTGACTAAGCAGATAGTGCAGTTTAGCCAGTGCGGCTTCACGGGTCATGTCATAGCCACTGAGTACGCCGGCATCTGCCAGGGCACAGCCAGTTGCGTAGCCATCCATATTCACTTTTCCGGACAGACACTGAGTCAGGTTAACCACTATGACGCCGCGGTCGGCCGCTTCTTTGAGCTGGGCCAGCAGCTCAGCGTTTTGCGGCGCATTCCCCACCCCGAACGTTAGCAAGATCATGGCGTTGACCGGCTGGCGCAGGGTGTTGCGTATAACTTCAGGTGAAATGCCGGGGTACATAGTAATCACACCGATAGGCTGCGGGGTAATCTGGTGGACCCGAAACTCGCCTGCAGGCTGTTTGTTCAGCTCTGTGGTGGGTTTGACCTGAATATTGATACCTGCTTCGATCAGCGCCGGCATGTTGGGTGAAATAAACGCATTGAAACCGTCGGCATGCGCTTTTGTGCTGCGGTTGCCGCGCAGAAGCTGATTGTTGAAGAAAACCGTGACTTCATTGACCGGGTAATTTGCCGCGAGATGCAGCGCATTGAGCAGGTTACTCTGTCCGTCCGAGCGCATTTCTGCCAGCGGGATTTGCGAGCCGGTGACAATTACAGGTTTGCCCAGATTTTCCAGCATGAATGACAGAGCAGAAGCAGTATAGGCCATGGTGTCCGTACCATGAAGAATGACAAATCCATCAAACTTGTCGTAATTGGCCTTAATATCATCGGCAATGCGTTGCCAGTCTTCAGGTGTCATATCTGAAGAGTCAATCAGTGGTGCATATTCATGGATAGTGAATGCAGGCATTTCCGAGCGGTGGAATTCAGGCATGTTCTGCAGTTGCTGTTCCATAAAGCCAGCAACAGGAATATATCCATGTGCTGATTTCTGCATTCCTATTGTTCCGCCCGTATAGGCGATATAGATATGTTTTTTTGTCATTAGAGTACGGGTACAGCATAGTGATTGATGGTGAAGGCATTATACGGCGAAAACCGGCGAAAAAAAGCCCGGATATACCGGGCTAAGTCAAGTTTCATCACTGTGAATCCGAAAAGAGTTAATTTCCTGTGCTGGAACAATTCAGACAGAAAGCATATTGTCCTTTGGGATCATTAAAATTATTCATATTGGTGATATCAGTTGTGATATGACGCAAGGCCGGCGTGAACACATTGGGTAGCTGGGCGGATATTGCCATGCCAATACGGGCACTGGTTTCCGAAGCCATATCCTGCAGAAACTGCTCCATCGGGCTGAGCGGCAAGTCTATCCAGCGTATATCGTAGCTATCCAGTTTTGCCAGTTTGGCCGCAGAGACAATGGCATCATCGAAATCACCCAGCCGATCAACCAAACCCAGTTTCAGTGCATCCTGGCCTGTCCAGACTCGACCTTGGGCTATTTTATCTGTCTCTTCCAGTGACATATGGCGATTCTCACTCACCAGGCTGATGAAGCGCTGATAGCCGTTTTCGATACCTAGCTGGAAAATTTCAGCGACATCGTCAGGCAAGCCTCGGGTTATCCCGATACCGGCAAAGGGGGTAGTACCGACGCCATCGCTGTGCACCCCGATGTTTTCCAGGCCTTTTTCAAAGGTAGCCAGCATACCGAAGATACCGATAGAACCTGTAATCGTGGTTGGCTGAGCAATAATTTCACTGGCGCTGGACGAGATCCAGTAACCGCCAGAGGCCGCCAGGCTGGACATTGACACTACCACTGGTTTGCCGGCCAGTTTTAATGCATCAACCTCATTGCGGATAATTTCGGAAGCGAAGGCACTGCCGCCAGGGCTGTCAACGCGCAGAATCACCGCCTTAATGTCATCATCAAGACGGGCTTCTCGCAACAAAGCGGCCGTTGTGTCGCCACCGACTCTGCCTTGCCCTTGCTGACCATCAACAATAGCGCCGCTGGCAACGACTATCGCGATGCCATTGTTGCTCGGCTCGAATGGTGAGCCAACCGAAGGCTGATAATCGTAATAACTGATCTGATTGAAACCATGGTCACCATCGCTGCCAAATTCCTTGATAAAGGTCTGGCGCAGTTGGGTACGGCTGACCAGCTCGTCCACCAGCCCCATTTTCTGGCTCAGGCGGGCGAAATCACCATCGACACTTTTCAGCTCAGCAACCAGATCTTTCACTTCAGGGTTCAGGACACTGGCATGGATGCGGCGGTTAAGGGCGACATCCTGGGTGTAAGCGTCCCACATCTGGTTGAGCCAGACTGTGTTTGCTTCGCGGGCAGCGTCCGACATGTTGTCGCGGGTGTAAGGTTCAACGAATGATTTGTAGGTCCCGACACGGAAGACATGGGTGGTGACATCCAGGTTATCCAGTAACGTTTTATAGTACAGCGAATAGCTGCCGTAACCTGTCAGCATGACACCGCCGTCGGCAGACATGAATACTTTGTCGGCGAAGCTGGCCAGGTAGTACTGGCTCTGGCGGTAGTGATCGCCAGTGGCATAGACAGGTTTGCCGGCCTGCTTGAATTCTTCAATGGCCTTGGCAATGTAGCGCAGCTTCGTCAGGTTGGTCTCTGGCATGCTCTTCAGATTCAGGATAAGGCCGGTGATCCTGTCGTCCTTGGCGGCTGCCCGGATGGTATCGACAATGTCAAACAGGATATTTTCCTGAACCGGCACCTGGCCCATGGCACTGTCGACAAACTGATCGAAGGGATTGACGTAGGATCGCTGCTCTACAATCGGGCCGTCAATATCCAGTACCAAAGCAGCCTTTTCTGGCAGGGCCGGTGATTCAGCTCCTTGCTGGAAGGCGAAAATGATTACCCCAATCAGAGCAATAAAAAACAGGTTGAAAAATAGCTGACGGGTGAAGCTCAGTAACTTCCAACATCCGCGCAGCACTTTGGCAATGCCTTTTAGTAGTACTTTCATGGCCTTTCCTGATAATAAATCCCAGTGCTTATCCTAACCGAGACTCAGCGTAAAATCCTAATGATAGCTATATTGCGACTAAAATAGCGTATTTGAAAAGTGTCACAGCAGTGATGGATGTTGAGGTTATGTAAACGGGTGTTTGAATAGACGTTAACCCTATGCTATAAGTGGTCTGACCTACAATAATTAAAGAGATATAGGGAAGCTATGGACACTCTTACCTACCCACACTTGCTGGCACCTTTGGATCTTGGCTTCACTCAGCTTAAAAACCGGGTGTTGATGGGGTCTATGCATACCGGCCTGGAAGAAGCACACGATGGATTTAAAAAGCTGTCTGCCTTTTATGCTGCCCGCGCCAGAGGTGGGGTTGGCCTGATTGTGACCGGTGGTTTTGCACCCAATTTTCGCGGCCGCTTAACACCACTCAGTGCAGAGTTCAGCAGCGGACGGGCAGCAAGGGCGCACCGGGTTATCACAGATGCTGTCCACAAAGAAGGTGGCAAGATTGCCCTTCAGCTTCTGCATGCCGGGCGCTATGCGATGCATCCTTTTGCTGTCAGTGCTTCTGGCATTAAAGCACCTATCTCTAAATTCACACCAAAAGAAATGAGCCGCCGCCAGATCCTCAAGACCATTGACGCTTTTGCACGCAGCTCTGAGCTGGCGAGGGAAGCGGGTTATGACGGCGTTGAGCTGATGGGCTCTGAAGGTTATCTGATCAACCAGTTTATCTGTCAGCGTTCTAACCACAGAACCGATGAATGGGGCGGCAGTTATGAGAACCGGGTCCGTTTTCCTCTTGAGCTGGTAAAAGCTGTTCGTGCCCGGGTAGGTAACGATTTCATCATTATTTTCCGGCTTTCGATGCTGGATCTGGTGGAACAGGGCAGTACTTATGATGAAGTGGTGCAGCTGGCCCAGGCGCTGGAAGCCGCCGGTGTGACTATCCTCAATACCGGCATTGGCTGGCATGAGGCGCGTGTACCTACCATAGCAACCCAGGTTCCCCGCGCTGCGTTCAGCTGGGTAACGGAAAAGCTCAAAGGTAAAGTGTCGATTCCGCTGGTGACCTGTAACCGGATTAATACGCCAGAAGTGGCAGAGTCTATCCTTGCTGCCGATCAGGCGGATATGGTGTCTATGGCCCGTCCGTTTCTGGCTGACGCTGATTTTGTGCTGAAGGCTGAACAGAACCGTGCAGACGATATTAATACCTGTATTGGCTGTAATCAGGCTTGTCTGGATCATGTGTTTGCCGGCAAACGGGCAAGCTGTCTGGTGAACCCTCAGGCGTGTTACGAAACCGAGCTGGTGCTGACACCGGCAGCACAGCATCGCAAAGTGGCGGTGATTGGTGCAGGCCCTGCTGGCCTGGCTTTCGCAACGGCGGCGGCAGAACGCGGCTTCGAGGTCGATTTATACGAGAAGAACGACTACATCGGCGGGCAGTTTAATCTGGCGATGCAAATTCCGGGTAAAGAAGAATTCCGGGAAACAATTCGTTATTTCTCCCGCCGTTTGAGTCAGACAGGCGTGAACCTGAAACTGGGCAAGGCGGTGGATATCAACGAGCTGAAAGGGTATGACGATGTCGTGGTCTCTACCGGGGTGAAACCTCGTATTCCTGCCATTCCCGGATTGGAAGCCAGTGATAAGGTCATCGATTATCAGACATTGATCCGCGACAAAGTGCAGTTGGGTCAGCGGGTTGCTGTGATTGGCGCTGGCGGTATCGGGGTGGATGTCTCAAGTATGCTCACAGAGCCTCAGGACAGTTCGCTGGACAGCTGGTTACAGGACTGGGGCATTGATAAAACCATTACGCATGCTGGTGGTTTATGTACGCCTCAAAGCGAGCACAGTGAGCGTCAGGTGTGGCTGTTGCAGCGTCGTCCGGGCAAGATGGGTAAAGGGCCGGGTAAGACGACAGGCTGGATCCATCAGCAGGTGTTGCTGAAACGCGGTGTGGAAATGCTGTCCGGTGTCAGCTACGAGAAGATAGATGAGCAAGGCCTGCATATCAGTGTGGAAGGGCAGCAGCGTGTGCTGGAGGTGGATCATATTGTGCTTTGTGCCGGTCAGACTTCAGTGGAAGAATTGTCGGCGCCGCTTAAAGAGCTTGGCATCAATGTGCACGTCATTGGCGGTGCTGAGTTTGCAGGAGAAGTGGACGCAAAACGTGTTATCCGCCAGGGAACAGAGCTGGCCGCCCGTCTGTGATATCGGCTACTGTGACCAAGAGGCTCCTGAGGGAGCCTCTTTTCGTTGCCGTTACTCAGAAGAGCAGATGTGGTATGGTATTTAACAAGAATCGTTATCATCGAGGATACATAATTTATGGATGCGTTGTCGCTGCTGCTTAATCGTCGCTCTTTGCCTAAAATGACGGCCCCGGCCCCTCAGGGTGAGGCGCTGGACAATATTCTTCGTGCCGGCCTTCGGGCACCGGATCACGGTGCGCTGACGCCCTGGCGTTTCATCGTCTCCGAAGGTGAAGGGTTGCAAAAGCTGGCCGATATTCTGGTGTCTGCCGCTCAGGCTGACGATGCAGAAGAGGCAGTGATCGAGAAAGCCTCTAAAGCACCTTTCCGTGCTCCTATGGTCATTACCGTTGTCGCTAAAGTACAGCCCAGCGATAAAATCCCTGTGATTGAACAACATATCTCGGCAGGCTGTGCGGCTCAGGCGATGCAGATGGCGGCAGTTGCTCAGGGTTTTGCGGGTTTTTGGCGGACAGGAAGCTGGGCATATCATGCTGTGGTGCGCGAAGCGCTGGGCGTACAGGGTGATGATATGATTGTCGGTTTTCTGTATCTGGGCACCCCGGATTGCCGCGATGCGAAAGCGCCAGAGCGGAATTTAGCGCAATTTGTTGAGTATTTATAGTTTCCTGCTGACTTCCTCAGGCAGCGTTTTGCTGCCTGTCTTGCCTCATTTCTGCGACGGCTTTGTGAACGGTTACTGGGTTTATATCCAGTAATGATTGTCATCTATTGCTGAATTCTTTATAGTGCGGAAAGTTATTTCCAGTAGTTACAGACTTCATGACCCGTCTTTATATCGCTGAAAAACCCAGCCTTGGACGCGCTATTGCAGCCGTATTACCCCGTCCGCATAAGAATCATCAAGGCTATATTGAAGTAGCCAACGGCGACATTGTCACCTGGTGTATCGGCCATTTGCTCGAGCAGGTTGAACCGGATGCGTATGATCCGCGCTATAAGAAATGGAACCTGGATGATTTGCCTATCATCCCTGAGCAATGGCAGCTGGCACCGAGAAAATCCGCCAAGCAGCAACTGAGTGTGGTCCGCAAGTTAGCTAAGCAGGCGGATGAAGTGATACATGCCGGCGACCCGGACAGGGAAGGCCAGTTGCTGGTTGATGAAGTGATTGATTACGTTAAACTGGCCGCCGCGAAAAAAGCGACCATGAAACGGTTACTGATCTCAGATCTTAACCCGGCAGCAGTAAAAAGAGCGCTCGGGCAGTTAAGGGACAATAGCGATTTTATTCCGCTGTCCGTGTCGGCCCTGGCCCGATCCCGGGCGGATTGGCTGTACGGCATGAATATGTCCCGTGCCTATACCTTGCTCGGGCAGCGGGGCGGCTATAAAGGCGTACTGTCGGTGGGTAGAGTGCAAACACCTGTGCTTGGACTGGTAACTCGCCGGGATGACGAAATCGCCAACTTTGTGCCGGTTCCTTTCTATGATGTTTATGCACTGCTCCCCTATCAGGACAATGTTATCCGCGCCCGCTGGCAGCCGAGCCAGGCCTGTGAGCCCTGGCAAGACGAGGAAGGCCGGGTGCTCAATCGCAAGCTGTGTGAAAATGTCGTCACGCGTATCAAAGGCCAGCCAGCCACTGTCTCGGATGCGGAGCGAAAAGAAACCCGCCAATCACCGCCATTACCGTATTCTCTGTCGGCACTGCAGATAGATACGGCACGTCGCTTTGGCATGAGCGCGGCAGATGTACTGGCGTGCTGCCAGTCACTGTATGAGAAACACAAAGTCATTACTTATCCGCGTTCCGACTGCCGTTATCTGCCGGTCGATCACTACCGCCAGGCCAGTGAAGTGGTGAAAGCCGTGTCGTCAACGGCACCGCAGATGCTTGAGGCTGTCAATGGCGCCGATTTGTCGTTACGCTCAAAAGCCTGGAATGACAGTAAAGTCGATGCGCACCATGCCATTATTCCCACCCCAAAAGCCGTGCAGCCCGGCAGCCTGAGTGACCAGGAAGCCAAGGTCTATCAGTTGATTGCCCGTCAGTATCTGATGCAGTTTTACCCGGCAGCGGTCTACGCAGAAGCCAAGTTGACCTTTTCTATCGCAGGCGGGGTGTTTATTGCCAGAGGCCGCCAGCTGATGCAGCCAGGCTGGAAAGTGTTGCAGGGCAAAGACGATACAGACAAAGAGCAGGATCTGGCCGATAAGGTACCGCCTTTGGATAAAGGCACAGTGCTGACCTGTCAGGACGGAGAGATCAAAGACAGGGTGACTGAGCCGCCTAAGCATTTTACCGAAGCAACCTTGCTTCAGGCGATGACGGGGATCGCCAGATTTGTGGCAGATAAATCGCTGAAGAAGATTCTGCGTGAGACGGACGGTTTAGGTACGGAAGCCACCCGGGCCGGTATTATGGAGGTCTTGTTCAAGCGCCAGTTGCTTTACCGTCAGGGGAAGAATATTCATGCCTCAGACGCTGGCCGCGCCTTGGTGTACGCCTTACCCGACGAAGCGACGTACCCGGACATGACGGCACATTGGGAACACCAGCTGCAAGACATGGCTGAGCGGAAATATGCCTACCAGCCGTTCATGGGAGCGCTGCAACAGCAGATTGAGCAACTGATGGGGGCGATAAAATCAGGGGGCGTCCCGCCAAGCCTCCGGACACTTCAGGCGGTTGCGCCTCCGGCCAGTAAAGGAAAAGGGAGTTATAGCCGACGTGCACGGGGCAGGCAGCATTCAGGTGCTTCAGGTCAGAAAACGTCAGGCCAGAAGAAGACGGCTAGTCGTCGTAAATAAAAAAGGTGTCCCGGCCCAGCGACTTGGCTTTGTATAAGGCGCTGTCGGCCTGGTTAAACAGTTGATTCGCTGTAGATTGTTTGTCCGGTACCATACAACTGATGCCAATACTCACAGTGACACTAGAGTATTCCTGATCGTTGACTGGAATGAGCAATGAACGAACAGCGTCTAAGGTGTTTTCGGCGGCGACAATCGCAGCCTGAGCGTTTTGACCCGGCAGCAAGATAACGAATTCTTCTCCGCCATAACGGGCAAACAGCGCGCCTGCCCGTCGCTCGACCGAGACCAGTGTCTGGGCGATCAGAGTCAGACAACGGTCGCCAGTTGCGTGACCATAGTTGTCATTGAATGACTTAAAGTGATCCACATCGATAATCAGCAAAGATACGGGTAACTGATGCCGCTGGGCCCTGCGCCATTCTAAGGGCAGGGTCTGATCAAACACACGCCGGTTCGGCACCTGCGTTAAGGGATCATGACGGGAGGTGTATTCCAGTTGCCGGTTTAACTGCTGCAGTTCCCGAGTCCGCTCAGTAACGCGTTTTTCCAATTCGCCATTGAGCTGGTTGAGGTTTTCTTCTGTCTGTCTGCGAACCAGATGCTGAGAGACAATAAAGCTGAATTGCTTGAGAAGCTGGGGATGATAGTCAGCCAGCGGACGTCCGTTAATCAGGTTATCGTAGGCTATCCAGCCGACGCGCTTATCTCCGTCCCACAATGAGGTGTAGGCACTCCAGCCAACCCCGATTTCTTGCAAATCATGATAAAGCGATGTGTTTTCTTCAATGGCCAGGTAACCATGCTGTGCCTGGGGATGGTCAATGAACCAGTGAGGCGGGATAGCGGATTCAAAATAGGCTTCTTTGACCGTATTTCCTTCGGTATCTGTGCCATAAGTGCCTTTCATTCTGTTATGCCCTGTCAGAAGAAAGACAGCGATACGATCAATATTCAGCACTTTCTTTCCCTGTTCCACCGCATGAAAGATCATATCGTCAATACTTTGTGCGCGCCATAGAGCAAAAGAGATGTCGTGCAAGCCCTGCAGCATATCCAGTAAAACCGGGCCTGAACCAGCATGTTGACCGATGTAAGTTCTGATCTCGGCACTCAGGTGGAGGATACAAGGCTGTAAATAGTCAGGATCGGTGAGTGCTGAACCTGCCGGATAACTCAGTGCCAATAAGCCAAGAGGTATACCCTGATGTTGCAGCGGGAGCCATAACACCGTCTTCTCAGCACTCTGCCGGTAAAAAGGCAGGGGCTGACAAAGCCAGTCATCAAGCTCTTCATCACGCGGTGTGGCTGGCGCATGAATGCATGGGGAGCAATGGGTGAAATGTATCCATTCAGCATGCTTTTTTACGAACAGGTGGCACGATGAGGCATTTAAATGGCGGCAAAACAGAGGAAGCAGCCCGTCAATAACCGCTGACCGCTTTGTTGTTGTCTGCCACTGTGAAAAGTATGCCTGATAGAAGGAATCCATTCCGTTCTCGCTGCTACTGACCTAGAGGGTTTATGAAATATTTTTCAACACATTACGATATAAGAATAATGAAAAGAGAACAGAGTGCGCACGCGGAAAATTTAATAAACAGGTAAAACAATTGGTTAAAATCCGGCCACAGTCAAATTTATCATGTCTTAATGAGTGTTGTTGCAGTGATACTCTGGGGGTATTTATTTTGAGAATGCTGCTCAGAGGTGCCGGTGAGTGTTTTTGATGACTTGCAGCCAACATGAGCCGATTGGTCCGGACATGCTGTGAGCACTTTGTTGTTAGACGCCCCTTGTGTCAATCTTGAGACAGGGCGAACTGATAAGTTTCACTATTTTTACCTTACGGGGAAATTTTGACTTATCAACACCGTCAGGTGAGAACATGAAAAGACGACATGTGTTTTTATTGTGGGTATCACTGTCTCTGATTTTGTCGGCATGTGGCCAAACACGGCATTCTCAGCTTGCGGAATTGGGATTTACCCGCAATTACCTTGAAGGGTATCAGGATGGGTGTGACAGCCGGAAAGTGCAGGCGACGACTTTCTATGACGGGTTTCGTCAGGATCCTGAGAGAATGAAGAAAGAGAATAAATACGCTAATGGCTGGAATGATGGCTATGAACAATGCTACGCCAGCAATGTTGACTACCATTAGTGGAGCGGTTGGTCATTGTTGATCATAGAACAGGGCAGCTATACGAGCTGCCCTGTCAGATGTTATTGCCCAGAACCTGGCTGATAAAACCGCTTCAGCTCATGCATCACTTGCATCAAAGTGGAGAGTTTCGGTTTCCCGTTATCCATCATTTTGTATTCAGCGTCATACACAGTGTAGTTGCCGTATTTATCCACAATTGTGGTGCCTTCCGACTGAACAACGACAATGTCCTGATTGTCTCCAGCCAGCACCCAGCGTCGCTTGTTACTGTTGTCGAACAGACTGATGCCACTGCTGTAAAATTCAGGTGCTGTCGTGGTACTGAGCAGGGTTTCCATCAGAGTCGGGACAATATCCAGGTGACTGGTCGCCCGGCTGATTTGTGCTGTCTGGCTGTCTGGCCAATGTACGATCAACGGCACTTTCAACTGATACTGGCTGTAATTTGATCCCGATCCCCAGGAGTTGGTGCCGGTTTCATTAAACTCAGTGCCGTGGTTAGCCGTGATAATGACCACAGTATCGTCCAGCATGTCGCGTTTAATCAGGCTATCAAAGATGCCAATCAGTTGTTCATCAACATAGTAAGCCGAATTGCGATAACTGTTTTTCAGCAGTTCAGCCGGATCTGTGCTTGAGTCTTCACCGGGCTGGGTATCTTTCAGCGAGGGGCTAAACGTCGCGGCAACGGCATTGTCAGAATCTTCGTAATCCTGGACTGAAACCAGCTCAAGATAACCAAACCAGGGCTTACCTGCGGTTTGTTTGCTCAGCCAGCTTTGCATATTGGCAATGGCCTGCTGATCACTGTGAGTCTCCGGATTCAGGGCCTCGGCTAAAGCAAGCTGATCTTTGGTGAAGATAGCCTGCGGATAGATGACATCGGCAAAGCCTGAACCACTGAACAAACCAAACCGATACCCGCGTTTGGTGAGAGTTTCGAGTAAAACCGGCGGGCTGTGCTCTGCCCGGATACTGGTATTGTATGCGCCAGGCAGGCCATAAAATAAACCAAACGTACCCAGAGTACTGTCGTTTCCTGTACTGTAATGCTCAGTAAAGTTCAGATTCTGCTGTGCATAGGCAGCCAGATACGGCATGGTTTCAGCTGTGATCATATCACTGCGTAAGCCATCTATCATAATGACCAACAGGTTCTGGCCGGTCCCTTTATCGCTGAATGACAGCGGTTTAAGCGGATAGCGGATGCTTTCGCTGTTTTCAACGCCCTGCTTTTCCTGCAGACGGGCGTATTCCTGCCGGTCTAACAGGCCATGACGTTCCATAAAGGACTTGGCTGTCATTGGATAAGACAGCGGAAAATTGGATCGCTGCGCGGTTACTGGCCGATAAAGGTTGGCATCCGCCCAGATGTAGAGCAGGTGGCTGGCGAGGAAACACAGGCCAAACACAGACGCAATCGGCACGCCGACATGCTTGCGTGTAAGCTTACGCAGCTTGCGCCACAGCCATTCAGATAAAAACAGCTGCAGCAGGAAAATGGCTGGCACAACGATGAACAGGTATTGCCAGCGGGCATTCAGTTCGGTCCGTTCCCCACTGAGTAACAGATCCCAGACCAGAGGGCTGAGATGGAGATCCAGGCTTTCATAAGCGTGGGTATCCAGAATCAGTATGGTTTGACCTATGGTTCCAACCAGCACCGCAAACAGTCGCATCAAACGCTGAGAAGGGATTAGAAAGCTGGCAGGAAACAGAATGAGAATGTAAAAGCCAAAAACCAGAAAGCCGAAATGACCCACCCAGCTCAGGCCCATATAAAGCTGCCCCATCAGGGTTTCCGGCCAGTCCGAATGGATGATGTACCGGGTGCCTAACAGCATGGCTGCGATAATATTGAAAAAACTGAACCAGTGTCCCCAGCTAATTAGCTGAGACACGGTTTCTTTGTAGTTGTTTCCGCTGGAGACCATATACCTGTGTTCTTCTTCTCTCTGGTGCTGGAATTAATCTTTCTTGATTGAGGTCAGCAGAGCTTGGGCGAATTTATCAGCAATGGCTTGACGTTGTGATGCTGGAACATCGGCATTAATGATATTGGTAGCAACATTACCTACAATCATAAGCGCTAATTCAGCAGATGTATCGTGCTTTTCAAAGACATCGAACACATCATTAAGGATCTGTTCCACTTTTTCATTACTGTATTTTGATGTAATTGGCATATCAGGTCTTGTTTTATGGTGAAGAAAGCGACTTATAATACCCTACACTTTAGATTTACTGAAAAACTTTTCCATTATGAGTCTCACGCTTTCCAACGTCATCCTGCACCAATTCTCGAAAAACGAACAAGATGAGCTGTCAGTTCAACTGAGAGAGCAGGAACTAGAACATACAGACACCACCAGTGAACTGGTTGCTGAATTACACCGGGTTTACAGCAGCAAGGGTGCCAAAGGCTTTGGCCGATTCGCCGAAGAGAGTGAATTCGGTTACTGGCTGAAACAGTGTCGCCAGGGGGAACTGGATTTCCTGACTTTTTCAAATCAGGCCTCACAACGTCTGCAATCTGAACTGGTGAAGTATCCGTTTGCTGACGCCGGGACACTGGTCATGGCGCAATACCAGTCTCTGGCCACCGATTATCTCTTCATTGGTCTTCTGCCTACCTGCCACAGCATGAAGGTGACTGATCAACTTGATATTAGCGCCACAGACTATCTGGATGTCAGCAAAATGGAAATTGTTGCCCGGATAGACTTGTCATCCTGGGAGACTGATCCCGAATGTAATCGCTACCTGACCTTTATCAAGGGACGGGTTGGTCGCAAAGTGGCCGACTTTTTCCTGGATTTTCTGCAAGCGGAAGTCGGGCTGGATGTCAAAGTACAGAATCAGGTACTGATGCAAGCGGTTGAGGATTTCTGTGCCGATTCTCGTATGGATAAAGAGGAAAAGCAGCAATACCGCAAGCAGGTTTACGATTACTGCAATGGTCAGTTGCAGGCTGGAGAAGAAGTTGCGGTGAAAGAATTGTCGGGTGAGTTACCCGCTACAGAGGCGGGTGTCGACTTTTATCAGTTTACCTCCAATCAGGGATACGAGCTGGAAGAGACCTTTCCGGCAGATCGTGCTGCCATGCGTAAGCTGACCAAGTTTGTCGGCTCTGGTGGCGGGTTGACGATCAACTTTGACAGCATGCTGTTGGGTGAGCGAATTTTCTACGATCCGGACACTGATACACTGACAATCAAAGGTACACCGCCGAACCTCAAAGATCAGCTCCAGCGCCGTCAAAACAGCGACACTTGATAGGCAGTTGGCCAGATGTGCTGCACAGATGTAAGTCAGTGCGGCACGTCTGATCTAACCTTAGTGTTTCGGACATTTTATCCGTGTTATCCCTTATCTAATCTTCAGAGCCAGTTTGTCTGCGCTATCACAACGCTTCACTTCTGATTATCTGCTTATTTCTGAACCTTTATCTTGCCTGATAATCGCTCGTTACCGACACGTTTTTGAAGGTTTTTATCAGTTGGTAGTAAATTTACCCTCTGATTGCGATAAAGTGAGCTAAAGGTAATTGAATATACGTTTTAGTGTATTAAAGAGTGTGAAAAACAGTATTTTAGCTTTTGCAGAAAAATCATGACTGATTCCCTGAAAATCTAGCATCATCACTCTGTTCAATGACATCAAATTAGCGTAATGCTCTAAAAATGCTGATGTGCTCACCATGCTGCGCTGTGTTACAGCTTTGACACCAGCTAATTTTGGCATTTTGTTGCGTTGGTAGGGGCTTTGCTTTATGGTATTTAGCTATCTTCGGTTCATGGTTGTTGCACTATTGCAGAGTGTTTCTGATGCGCAACAGTCATGAATGTGGTTTTCAAAAACGTGATTGAAATGGGTATGCGGCTGTCAGTGTGTCACTGATGGCCTTTATTTGACCTGTTGCATATTAAAGTGGCTTTTCTCCAATCAGTTCAGGAGGTGCCCAATCACGTCAACATGGAGTGTAGCAAGCTATGATGAAAGTTGGTTTGATCGGTTGGCGCGGCATGGTAGGTTCTGTGCTTATGCAACGTATGGTGGAAGAAAAAGACTTTGACCATATTGAACCTGTTTTCTTTTCAACCTCTCAGGTTGGAATTCCTGCGCCTGACTTCGGTAAAGATGCAGGCGTACTTCATGATGCATTTGATATTGATGCACTGAAGAAGCTTGATGCCATTATTACCTGCCAGGGTGGCAGCTATACAGAGAAAGTATACCCGGCGCTGCGTCAGGCAGGCTGGAAGGGTTACTGGATTGATGCGGCGTCGACGCTGCGTATGGATGATCAAACCATCATCACTCTGGATCCGGTTAACTTCGATCAAATTCAGCAGGGTATCCACTCTGGCGTGCGTTCATTCGCCGGTGGTAACTGTACTGTCAGCCTGATGCTGATGGCAGTCGGTGGCTTGTTCCAGGCCGGTCTGGTTGAGTGGATGACCTCCCAGACGTATCAGGCAGCCTCTGGTGCCGGCGCTAAGAATATGCGCGAGCTGATTTCTCAGATGGGTGTCATTAACGACAACGTTACCAGCGAGTTGGCGAATCCGGCCACCTCTATTCTGGATATTGACCGTAAAGTGGCGCAAGCGATGCGCTCAGCTGACTTCCCAACCTCTGAGTTTGGTGTGCCATTGGCGGGCTCTCTGATCCCATGGATCGATGTGAAACGTGAAAACGGTCAGAGCAAAGAAGAGTGGAAAGGCGGCGTAGAGACTAACAAGATTCTGGCAACCGGTAACAGCCCGATTGCGATTGACGGCACCTGTGTACGTATCGGTGCAATGCGTTGTCACAGCCAGGCGCTGACGCTGAAACTGAAGAAGAATGTTCCGCTGGATGAAATCGAAGGTATTATTGCCTCGCACAATGACTGGGTTAAAGTGATCCCGAACGAGCGTGACATTACCATGCAGGAGCTGACGCCAACGAAAGTGACAGGCACTCTGTCTGTACCTGTGGGTCGTCTGCGTAAGCTGGCAATGGGCGATGATTTCCTGAATGCCTTTACTGTGGGTGATCAGCTGTTGTGGGGTGCTGCTGAACCGCTGCGCCGTACGCTGCGTATCATTCTGGCAGAGAAAGCTTGAGAGAAAGCCTGATAGTTCAGAGCAGATAAGCCTATTCAGTAAGTCATTGGCTGAGTGCTGAAAAATCAGCAACTGAATCTTCAACAAAAAGAAACATAAAGAAAAGGCCCGCACATGAGTGCGGGCCTTTTGCGATCTGAACCGTCAGGTTTGAGGATTAAGCTGCCAGGTTTTTAGCAACGAATTCCCAGTTAACCAGTGCCCAGAAACCATTCATGTAGTCAGGACGCAGGTTACGGTAGTCGATGTAGTAAGCGTGCTCCCACAGATCAACTGTCAGCAGAGGCGTTACACCTTCTTCAGTCAGTGGAGTACCAGCGTTAGACGTGTTAACGATGTCCAGAGAGCCATCGGCTTTCTTCACCAGCCAGGTCCATGATGAACCAAAGTTGTTGATTGCTGAATCAGTGAATTTGGCTTTGAATGCGTCAAAAGAACCAAACGCTTTAACAATGGCATCCGCCACTGCGCCAGTTGGCTCACCGCCACCATTTGGGCTCAGGCAGTGCCAGTAGAAAGTGTGGTTCCAGATCTGAGCTGCGTTGTTGAAAACACCGCCAGTCGAGGTCTTGATGATCTCTTCCAGAGATTTGTCTGCGTACTCAGTACCTTCGATCAGGCCGTTCAGTTTCACAACATAGGTGTTGTGGTGCTTACCGTGGTGGTATTCCAGCGTCTCTTGAGAGATGTGCGGCTCAAGTGCATTTTTCTCGTACGGTAGAGCAGGTAGTTCGAATGCCATTACTCGATTCTCCATATTGATGGTGTGGGCAGACCCACGACATTGCTTCCGTTAGCAGGCTAAAGCCTGCGTCACTTCAAACTGTGTTTGTTATTGTATACAAGCGATAGGCTTGCGTGTTTGCAAATCATTTTAGCAAGTTTTTTCTTTATTAAAAGTAGTCTGAATGAAAAAGGTCGCAGCAGGCATAAGATGGTAAGCAAGCGTTCAGACAAGTATAAGTCTTAACCTTACTTTCATTAGGCGTTTTTTTCCTTGCCGTGACAAAGTAGAATGTGGGTATCACACTTACTATAAAGCTAACGTTGTTAGAGGAAGCTATGGAAACCATCGACAAAATCAAACAGCAGATCGAAGAAAACCCAATTCTGCTGTACATGAAAGGATCACCAAAACTGCCGAGCTGCGGTTTCTCTTCACAGGCTTCTCAGGCGCTGATGGCTTGTGGTGAAAAATTTGCTTACGTTGATATCCTGCAAAACCCGGATATCCGCGCTGAGTTGCCAATTTATGCGCAATGGCCAACGTTCCCACAGCTGTGGATCGAAGGTGAGTTGGTTGGCGGTTGTGACATTATTCTGGAAATGTTCCAGAAAGGTGAACTGCAGCCATTAATCAAAGAAGCCGCAGCACGTCGCGACAGTGCAGAAGCCGCAGAATAATATCTGACAGCTGGTACGGATAAAAAAAGACCCTGCAGTGCGGGGTCTTTTTGTTTCTGCCAAACTATGAGCGGTTACAGCATCATAGAGGCCAGCCAGCCAAAGGCAATCAGTGGCAGGTTGTAGTGAATAAAGGTAGGGACTACCGTGTCCCACACGTGCTCGTGCTGGCCGTCAGCATTCAGACCGGCAGTCGGGCCCAGGGTTGAATCCGAGGCTGGCGATCCGGCATCGCCCAGCGCTGCTGCAGTACCGACCAGCGCCACAGTCGCCAGCGGCGAGAAGCCAAAGCTCAGGCATAATGGCACATAGATAGTCGCCAGAATCGGAATGGTCGAGAAGGATGACCCGATACCCATGGTCACCAGCAGGCCAACTACCAGCATCAACAGAGCAGCGAGTGCTTTGTTGTCGCCGATGGCATCAGACAGCGAACTGACCAGGGTTTCCACCCCGCCAGTGGCTTTCATAACGGCTGCAAAGCCGGCAGCCGCAATCATGATGAAACCTATCATCGCCATCATGTGCACGCCTTTAGTGAACACATCATGGGTATCTTTCCACTTGATCACACCGGCAAGGGTAAACACCATGAAACCGGCAAGACCACCGATGATCATCGACCCACTGTACAGCTGAACGCCCAGTGCCGCTGCGATAGCAATAACGGCCACATAAACATGCTGCATGTTGATTTCAGCGTGCTCCGGCTCGCTGGCCAGAATCTGTGCTTCAGAATATTCCCGAGGTTTGCGATAGCTGACAAAGGTGGCCAGCAGCAGACCGAACAGCATACCGGCTGCCGGCAGAATCATGGCATAAGGCACCTGGCTGGCTGCCACATCCAGACCGTTGTCATGCAGATTTTTCAGCAGGATATTGTTGAGGAAAATGCCGCCAAAGCCTACAGGCAGCACCATGTAAGGTGTCACCAGACCAAAGGTCAATACGCAGGCAATCAGGCGGCGATCCAGCTTGAGTTTGGCGAACACATGCAGCAAAGGGGGAATCACAATCGGGATAAATGCAATGTGGACCGGAATCGCGTTCTGCGACGAAATCGACAGTAGCAGTAAAATGGTCAGTACCGAGTACTTCACACCGGTCGCCGCTGCCGCATTATGATGACCGCTGATGCGTTTGATGACTTTCTGTGCCAGTACATCGGTAATACCCGAACGGGAAATGGCCACGGCAAAAGTACCCAGCATGGCATAGCTCAACGCTGTGGTGGCGCCTCCGCCCAGCCCGCCTTCAAAGGCAGAGATGGTATCGGTGAGAGACAGTCCTCCGAGAAGGCCGCCGAGGATGGCACTGAAGGTCAGCGCGACCACGACGTTGACTCGCATCAGCGCCAGTACCAGCATGACGCAGACGGAAATAACGACAGGATTCATAAAACGACTTTCCATTGATAGTTGTGTGATTGCATAACTGAATAATCATGCTATCCAGGCGGCAATGTGCAGGCCGTCTAGTTTGCTGAAAATTTCTTGCATGTCGAGAAAAAACTGTGCTCTGGGAGGGATTTTTAGCCGGATATAGTGAGAGGGCAGTCAGAGTAGCGATGAACGGCTGTCTGATGCTGACTCGATCAGGTTGTTCAAAGTGATTCGGGATAGGTTTTTTGTTATGCAGAGGCTATTCAGCAAAGATGGAAAAGGCCAGCGGAGCTGGCCTTAGAATGTTTAATTACCATATTTCTATACGATTAATAGTCTAGCACTGTCCCATCGCCGTTCAGGAAAGAGCTGACTTGAGCACGCATTTGTGTAGCGACTGGATCAGTACCCCCATCAGCTAACAAGGAACCGTGAGTCCCTGAATCAAACAACACGGCATTGCGAACCGTTTGTCCGTTAACAGACGTTGTGGTCGGAGCCAGGCTCATGGTTTGCAGCAATGGCAGGGTGCCACCAAACGGCGAGTAAGGCAGCAGGATACTGGTGCCAGTCACGACAGAGCCTGCGGTACCTGGGCGTGCCAGTTTATTTGGAATGGTGGCATCATCTTCGACCTGAGTCAGGTAAACCGGTAAATCCGCCGAGACTTGCAGTGAAGTATTAATCGGGTCGACGGTATCTAGAACGCCTTGGGCAACATATGCAAATTCGCTGAACTTGGTGTAAATAGTTGCAAGCTCTGTGAGTGCAGCTGTTGAACCATCGGTTATTTTGCCTTGCTGATAACCAGCAAAGCAGGTTGCCAAATCAGTAGCCCCACAACCCTGTTGGAATTTGCTGTTTATGGATGCCAACAGATTACCTTTGACAAAATTACCGAATTCTCCGGATTGCATTAGCAGGTAAGGGATACCCGCCCCCGGATTAGCCAGCGCCACTTTGTTAATCGCGAAAGCGGCATCACCGGCAGGGTCGTTCAGGGTCCGGTTCGCGGCATCAGCCACATTCACCCCAGTAATAGCGCCCAAAGAGTGTCCGACGAAGCCAACGCCCGCCATTGGATTCAATCTTTCTAATTCTTCGCTGAGTGTTGGATCTCCAGCTAAAATGCGCTGAAATATGACAGCAATCCCAAGACGCAGGTTCAATACGTCAATTGTGCTCTGGCGCAGGTTATCCCGTGCGACCGTGAGTGCTGCAAGGTTCAGGTATATTTCTGGGTTACTGGTTGATGCACTCATACCAGCAATGCCACGATCGCCATGCAGTGGATGGTCAATGGCAAAAATGGCTTGGCAATCAGCGCCAATGACATCATCAGCCAAGTTTACGATGGTATTTCTGTCAGCGGTAATACCATGCTGATAGATTGATACCTTGTTTGTCTTTGGATCCTGACATTCAGCTTTCGTTGGTAGGACTAACGTATAGTTAACGGTATCCACTGCTTTCAGTTTCGGCACAGGACTATAGCGGGTAATCAGTCGTTCTTCATCCAGTTGCGAACCATCGGCCAGTGTTAACGTGGAGCCCGTAAGCGCCTGCAGCACTCTGACCTGAGTTTCAGGATCGGTTTTCACGGCTGCTAAATCTTCTGTCGAGATCTGCAGCGCCGCCAATTGCTGAACAATTGCGGCTTTGTCGGCATCAGAGCCATTGTTCAGGACATAACTGATTTTCGCCAGGCTTGGCATACCGCTTTGCCATGGCGTAGTGCTGAATTTGGTTGGATCCTTTTCCAGGAAGTACGGCAGTTTGATGGTTCCGGTGTAGATTGGATTGCCACCTGGTGTGGTGCCGGTGCTGGTTGGCACGCTCATCTCGAACATGCTTTCCAGATCACTTTGGCTAATGCCATCAGCAATGGCACTGCCTTGCCAGATATTCGCTGCATTACCATCTAATGCGAGCGCAGAAGCGGATTTTGCAGCATAGAGCACTTCACCGACAGAGGCGGTGGTGAACCAGCTGGAGAAAATAATCTTATTCTTCGGTGCGCCTGCTACAGCGGCCAGCGTGCTTTCTACCGCGTGCGTGATGGCCTGTGGTTTCTCCAGTGCAGCATCCGGCACTTTACCGACACTCTTCAGAACCGCATAAGAGTTGGACAGACCCACAGGATTGCCTTTGCTGTCTTTCAGATCACTGGTGACCGCAAACATATAGTTGCTGGCTGGATCTAAAGGCTTGGTCAGGATCACGGTTAGTCTGGTTCCGGAAGCCGTCACCATGAAATCGCCATTATCTGCCGACAAGACTTCAGGCGTTGTTGCATCAGCTGAGTTGGTTGGATCACCAGACTTAATCAGATAGAAGCTGTCTGCTGCGGTTTCCGCGGCCAGATCGTTACCTATGAAATTAATGTTGATGGGTTGAGTTGTGCTCCAGCCATCGGTTTTGCCCCAGGCATAGGCCGGGTCACTGATATCAGCCACTTTAGCGCTGCTTTCAGTCGCGATGGTGCCATCGTCAAGATCCATGGCAATAAAGCTTGGGGTAATGACTTTCTTTTCATCCGAGAGCAAATCAAACGCGATTTTGGTTTCGGCATTCAGGCTATTTTTGATATCCGGGTCGATGGTCGGCGTACCGCTCAGGCCTTTTTCATCCCCACAACCGTAAAGTGCAAAGCTGGAAGCAATCAGCAGGGCAAGTAATTTTTTGTTCATCATATTTCCCTAAAATTCTGTTCGACTGTGATAACTGGCTTAGAAGCGGTAGTTGGCCTGGGCTGCACTGATAATCGCGCCGCCACTGGACTCAAAGTTCTGCCCTTCTTCAGAGAATGAAATCTCTTCTGCGATGAGGTAAGCCAGACCGACGTCGAAGGATAAATCCGCGTTGTAGTTATAGGTTGCACCTGCGGTGAACCAGTTTCGGTCAGTATCCGGAATACTCAGGGTTGGTTTGCCTGCCTGCTCATCAAAGGCGTAGCCACCCCGGATGGTCCATTGCGGGTTAACGTGATAAGTGGTGCCAATGGCATAGCGGAACGTGTCGTCATAGTCTTCTTCTTTCAGCAAGCAGAGTCCGGGATTGCCGTTATAGCCTGGGTTACACTGGTTGCTGGTTGCGCGCAGTTCTTCAAACTTGCTGTATTGCGTCCACTGAACGCTGTAGTGCACAGCCCACTGGTTATTGAGCTGATGAAAGCCAGAGAACTCTGCAATCGCGGGTAAAACGACGGTCAAATCTCCCGGGACCGTATTATTCTGAGCTCCAGTGATACGGCCTGTGTAATCGGTAAAGTCACCTTCAAAGTCGAGATCCGTCTGTGAGCGGTAACTCAAACCGAAGCGGTTGTCGTCATTCAGCTCAAAGAGGGCGCCCACGTTCCAGCCAAAGCCCCAGGTGTCGCCTTCCAGCTTGATGGTTTTGTCACTGGGTTCAGCCCCTGGAACCGCAAGAGCCAGATCGCCAAAATGGCGGTTGAGTTCTGCGGTGGCAAAGATGGCACTGATACCTGCTCCAAGGCTGAGCTGATCGTTGACACGATACGCAATACTTGGGTTGAAGTTCACTGTAATCAGAGATGTCTCACCAGCGAGTGAACCTGCATGAAAGCTTTCATCATATTCAGTGGTGACCCCATAGTTTGAGAAGACACCCAAACCAAAGGCGAGTTTGTCATTGACAGGTTGGATGTAAAATCCTGCAGGTACAATGCCGATTGGTGCGACATCTTTGGCGAGCTGATCCCTGTCGACACTGTCCACGTCAATCGATGGATCAACAATGCTCAGCGCGCCGGAAAAAGTGCGTTGTTTGAACATGGTCGATGCGGCGGGGTTGCGGGCCAGCACTGCGGCGTTATCGGCAATTGCGGCTTCACCGGCGAAAGCCCGGCCTAAACCACTGGCGGAGTGTTCAGCTACCTGGAAACCAGCACTTTGCGCCTGGAGGGATGTCAGCGCGGCGGCCACGGCGAGTGCGGTTACATGAAATCTTTTGGACATTCTGCTGCCTCTCTTGTTGTTTATTTTTGATATGCTTCGCGTTCTTCAATCCATGAATGAATGGTGAATCAGCTTGTAGACACGGAGTATAAGGATTCGCTACGCCAATGTTAACCATATGTAACAGGCTGTTTGGGGTGGATAAAGGTTATTTGTACGGTGTATTATTTATCTTCGTTTTAAACTTCCGTTTGATTAAAATTGGACGTTTGTTTCATTTTTGTGAAAAAGCCCAGCACGGCTGGGCTTTGGTAGGAGGTCTGATGAGTGTTTGTGTTTCAGGTCTGATCTTAAGCTTCTTCTTCTGTTTGAAGTGCGGCGACTGGCCATCCGCCTAATTTCTTCCATTTGTTAACGATCTCACAAAATAATTCTGCGGTTCGTTCGGTGTCGTAAAGGGCTGAATGAGCTTCTTTGTTACAAAATGGAATATTTGCCGCTTCACAGGCTTTTGCCAGCACCGTTTGCCCGAATGCCAGGCCACTCAGTGCTGCGGTATCAAAGGTAGCAAAAGGATGAAAGGGAATGCGCTTTAACTTGGCCCTTTCTGAAGCGGCCATAACGAAGCTGTGATCAAAGTTCGCATTGTGTGCCACCATGATGGCGCGGGAACAGCCTTCTTCCTTTTGCTCTTTACGTATGACTTTATAGATTTCTTTCAGAGCTTCTTCTTCAGTCACCGCACCACGTAACGGGCTGAACGGATCTTTGATACCGTTAAAATCCAATGCTTCCTGATGGATAACTGCACCTTCAAAAGGCGTAATGTGAAAATGCAGTGTGCTGGCAGGTTTGAGCCATCCTTCTTCGTCCATGGTCAGGGTGACAGCACAGATCTCAAGCAGAGCATCAGTGTTGGCGTTGAAACCAGCCGTCTCTACATCGACAACGACAGGAAAGAAACCACGAAAGCGACTTTTCAGGGTATTTAATGTGTTTTCTTGGCTCATGATAATGTTGCTGATAAAAATGAGGCCAGCATTATGTCAGATCTGCTTCAGAAGCTAAACCCTTGCCGTTAAGGTGTGACGGCAGGGCACTGATACTGAGAGGTTGTCAGAAAGAAAAACGGTGGCTAAAGATTTTGCGACAAAATCCGATACAATACCCAGTACTTGCAAGTAGGTTATACCGGGATGATAAAAATGACGTTGCCATTGAAGCTGGGGGCTTGGTCTTTAGCACTGATGGGTGCCTGTTCGCCAGCTTGGGCGGGAAAATATTATGTTGCGACGCCCGGGGAATCCACCTGGGAGATGGTGGTTGATACGCCGCTGGAATGCCAGTTGCAGCATGCCATCCCGAATTTTGGTCAGGCGCAGTTTACATCCCGTGCCAGTAAAAAAATGAACCTCGACTTTGAACTGAAAATGCGTCGCCCGCTGGGACAGACCAGTAATGTCAGCCTGGTGTCTATGCCTCCGCGATGGCGTCCCGGTGATGCCGCAGAGCCATTGACGCGACTGAAATTCTTTAAGCAGTTTGATGGTTATGTCGGTGGTCAGATGGCATGGAACATGTTGTCGGAACTTGAAGAAGGAAAAATACCGACCTTCAGTTATCAGGACTGGCAGCATAGAAACGAAAGGATTGAAGTCGGCCTGTCTGCCGTGGCATTCAGTGCGGGTTACAAGACTTTCAGTACTTGTCTGTCCAATTTGCTGCCGTATAACTTTGAGGATATCTCCTTTACTGTGCTGCATTACGATAAAAACAGCGACGAGCTGAACAAAGCATCACAGAAGCGTCTGGCGCAAATTGCCGATTTTATTAAATACAGTCAGGACATCGATTTAATCTTGGTTGCGACTTACAGTGATTCTTCTGGCGGAAAAAATACCAACCAGTCTTTATCAGAGCGCCGTGCGGAAAAGCTGGAGCAGTATTTTGTCTCTTTGGGTCTGCCAAAAGATCGCATCGAAGTTCAGGGATTCGGTGAGCGACGTCCAATTGCGGACAACAGTACTCCGCTGGGGCGTAACAAAAACAGACGTGTTGTGATTTCTATGGGCCGGACTTCCAGCCTGATGTGATTTGAGATTCCCTCATCCGCCAGTGCTTGCGAATGAGGGAATAGGGCGCTCATTGTAAGCGGAACCTGGCAATAAGCTCACACTGGTTGCTGGTGGTGATATGCGCCACCTGTTTTGCCACTTTGGGGTTAGGGTGGCGTTTGAGAAAATCGATCAGCGCTGATTTACAGCAACCCAAAGAGCTGATGAAAGCTTCGCAGTCACGGTTCGGGCATTGCGGAATCAGCGCCATGATCTGCTCGGATGCCAGTTGCAGGTATTTGAGCTCGTAATCGCCGTCCCCCTGCTTTCGCCAAAAACTGGCCATGTTGTGACAGGCCGTCACTTTAATGGCGAGTAATTCTTCCAGCTCATCCAGACTCCCATCGACAGGTTCTAATTGCTGTGATTCAGACAGCGCAAGCTGATAATGGATGACTGACGTCATGGGCTTATGGTCTTTCTCTGCTTCTGCTGCCAGCAAGGTGTGCATTTCCCACCGTGACACGTTCATGATTACATTTCCTTCTTATTGATGAAGTGCATCCAGGTAATGTTGTTCTACCTGATCCCAGTCAACCACCTGCCACCAGGCACTGATGTAGTCGGGACGCTTATTCTGATACGTCAGGTAGTAAGCATGTTCCCACACATCAAGGGCAAGGATTGGGGTACCGCGTTTTTCCACCACATCCATCAGGGGATTATCCTGATTCGGGGTTGAGGAAATCTCCAATCGCCCGTCAGTGACAGACAACCAGATAAAGCCGGATCCGAAGTGGGCAGCTGCGGCGTCTGAAAATGCGGTTTTGAAATCCTCAAAACTGCCGAAGTGGCATCGAATTGCTTCTGCCAGCAGGCCGACAGGCTGCCCACCGCCATTGGGTGACATGCATTGCCAGTAGAGGTTGTGGTTGTAATAGCCCCCGCCGTGATTTCTGACAGCAGGGCTGAGCTCGGAGACCCGCGAAAAAATGTCTTTCAAGCTGAGTTGTTCGAGATCGGTGTTTTCAATGGCGTTGATGAATTTATCGAAGTAGGTTTTATGATGACGGCTGTGATGCACTTCCATGGTTTTGGCATCAATGTAAGGTTCGAGCGCATCATAAGAATAAGGTAATGCTGGGAAAGTAAATGACATAAAAGTTCCTCCTGTGTTTGGTAAATAATAATGATATCGTTTCTCATTATCAATAGTGCCAGGTCATGTACTCTTGCCAGTTCTCATTATTGAAGAAGAGAGATAGCCAAAACACGCTAGATTGATAGAAGCAAGGATCGTTGATCCGACATAACAATAGAAAAAGCGTGGTGAAAAAATGAAACGGCAACTCTTGGCTATGGTGATAATGATCGCTGCTTCTCCCGTCTTTGCAGATGACAAAGGCGTAGTGAACAGTGGCTTAGAAACAATGAAAGAGGAGGTTGCGGCAGCAACTCAGGCACAGCTCATCACAAAGGAGCAGGCTGAAGAGATGGGATTAAACAGAGCGGCCACTTATGAGGTGTTCAGTTCTATTAGCCCGGAAAACCTGACTGAGAACGTGATAGAAAAGCTGAAAGAGTCGAAAATGCCGTATTACTCAGTGGATGTCATGGATCCTGGCAGTCAGGAAGAGAACTACCGGGCGGAAGTGACAGAATATTTTGGCAAAGTAGAGTAGCGACTTGTCGGTGTGAGCACCGCCTGTCGCTGTCATCAAAGAGGGCAGGAATTATCCTGCCCTCTTTTAGTATGCGAAACGAGTATATACAGCGCGTGATGCGGTGAATCAGCTGCGCTGGATCAGCTCAATCTGGTAGCCGTCAGGATCGCGAACAAAGGCAATATGCGTTGTACCGCCTTTGACCGGCCCCGGTTCGCGGGTGATGTTCCCCCCTGAGGCTTTAATGGCCTCACAGGTGGTATAGATATCCTCGACGCCAATCGCGATATGACCATAAGCGTTGCCCATGTCGTATTCACTGGTGCCCCAGTTATAAGTGAGTTCGATGACAGCACCTTCAGATTCATCTGCATAACCGACAAACGCCAGAGTGTACTGATAGGCCTCGTTATCCGACTTTCTTAACAGCTTCATGCCCATGATGTCTGTGTAGAAAGCGATTGAACGGTCCAGATCACCCACGCGTAACATGGTGTGCAGAATGCGTCCGTTTGCCATTTTTCTCTCCTCGGATTAGTGCTTATTCAGCGGGATAGACTTTGTCTTTAAATTCACAGAGATCTTCAATAATGCAGCTACCGCAGCGGGGCTTACGGGCCACACAAGTGTAACGTCCATGCAGGATTAGCCAGTGGTGGACATCGACTTTGAATTCTTTAGGCACCACTTTCAGCAGCTTTTGTTCGACTTCGTCGACATTCTTGCCCATGGCTAATTTTGTTCGATTGGACACCCGGAAGATATGAGTATCAACAGCGATAGTCGGCCAGCCAAAAGCGGTATTGAGCACGACATTGGCCGTTTTACGGCCTACGCCCGGTAAGGCTTCCAGTGCTTCACGGTTCTCAGGTATTTCACCGCCGTGCTTCTCAACCAGAATGCGGCAGGTTTTGATGACATTTTCTGCTTTCGAATTAAACAGACCAATGGTCTTGATATATTCTTTAACGCCTTCGACACCCAGTTCCAGCATGCCTTCCGGTGTATTGGCGACAGGATACAGTTTGGCGGTGGCCTTATTGACGCTGACATCGGTCGCCTGCGCTGAGAGTAATACGGCTATCAGCAATTCAAACGGGTTGCTCCAGTGAAGTTCCGTTTCCGGGTGCGGGTTATTAGCCCGCAATCGCTCAAGGATTTGAACGCGTTTCTGATTGTTCATGCTCGCTTCCTAAGTTCGGCAGGGCAGGTGACCGGCACAGATAAAACCGTAGGGAATGCCAGTCACCGTGATCAATGTTGCTGAGCTTCCAACATAATGAAAGCCATGTGAAAATCAGTTCGCAGAGGTAATACGAACCCGCTCGATTTCAGGTTTTTTCTCTGCAGCCTGTGTTTTTTCAGCTTGTTTTTTGTCAATAATGTTCTTGATGGCAATCAGGAAGCCGACCCCAATAAAGGCGCCCGGTGGCAACATTGCCAGCAGAAAGTTGTTTTCAGTGCTGAAGATTTCGATTCGTAGCACTGAGGCCCAGTCACCCAGCAAGCGGTCAGCACCGTCAAACAAGGTGCCGTTACCCAGAATCTCACGTCCTGCACCTAATACTACCAGAACGGCAGTCATGCCCAGTCCCATCCAGAGCCCGTCAATAACGGCTGGCATGGGAGCATTTTTTGAGGCAAAGGATTCGGCGCGACCAATGATGATGCAGTTGGTCACTATCAGGGGAATAAAGATCCCCAGGGACAAAAACAGACCGTAAGTGTAAGCATTCATCAGCAGCTGAACACAGGTAACCAGTGCTGCAATGATCATCACAAAGATCGGAATTCGGATTTCATTGGGCACCCATTCCCGAATGAGAGACACAATCAGGTTAGAACCTACTAACACCAAGGTAGTAGCAATACCCAGTCCAAGGGCGTTGGTGACTGTGGCAGAGACTGCCAGCAGCGGGCATAACCCCAGTAGCTGCACGATAGCCGGGTTGTTGTGCCACAGCCCGTTAGCCATCAGTTCGTTATTTGGCGTTGAACTCATTTTGCTCAGGCTCCTTCGCAGTTAGCCGGTTGAGTAAAAAGCGTATCCTGATACTGGTTAAAATACAGCGACACTCGCTTGACGGAATTCACCACGGCGCGTGGCGTGATTGTGGCGCCAGTAAACTGGTCGAACTCACCGCCGTCTTTACGTACTGCCCATGCAGGGTCTTTCTCACCGTTAAGTTTGCGTCCGGTGAAGCTGTAAATCCAGTCAGTAATCCGGGTGTCGATTTTATCGCCCAGTCCCGGTGTTTCCTGATGCGCCAGTACGCGTACCCCGGTGACTGTGCCTGTCATATCCAGCCCGACAATCAGCTTAATTGTGCCGTTATAGCCATCCGGTGCGATGGCTTCAATGGCTACGCCATTCGGCTGGCCGTCTTTGGTTGCCAGATAGGCCGGCATCGGCTCGCTGGTACCAAGAAAGGCCTGATTGCTAATCAGCGTACAGCTTTTGTAGAGCTCGTTGTCATGATTTTCTTTCGGGATAACCTGATTGAGTACCTGCAGCAGTTGCTTTTGCTCCTGCTCTTGGATACGTGAGGCGGTTACCTGATGCGTCAGGGCGACCAAGGCGGTTGCAAGCAAAGCAGAAACAGCCAGAATGCCACCATTTTTTTGCATATTTTTCAGTATCATGGGTGCTCCTATGAATGACCGTAAGTCCGCGGGCGAGTGTAGTAATCAATCAGCGGAACACACATGTTGGCCAAGAGTACGCTAAAGGCCACGCCATCCGGGAAACCACCAAAAGTGCGGATCAGATAGGTCAGAATACCAACCATGGCACCGAAAATAAGACGTCCGCGCAGAGTGGTGGATGCCGAAACAGGATCCGTGGCAATGAAAAAGGCCCCTAACATGGTCGCCCCTGAAAACAGGTGAATCAAGGGGGACGCAGCGCCATCAGGACTGATGATGTACCCGAGGAAGCTGATCACAAAAAGAGACGACAGCATGGCAACCGGAATTTGCCATTGAATAATTCGTAGTTTCAGCAGCACCATACCGCCTAGCAAGAAACCCAGATTAACCCAGGTCCAGCCGATACCCGCCAGCGCGCCAAACACCGGGCTTTCCATTGCTTCAGATGCCGTATAACCGGCTTTCATGGCGGTTTTTAGGGTATCCAGCGGGGTGGCCATGGTTACGCCATCAATGCCGTTACGTAACTGGTGAACACTGAAGCCATCAGCCGTAAATCCTGTAAAGATCACATGCAGGCTTTCTATCATAGTCACCGGATGATCGCTTATCGAAGCCGGCGGCAGCCAGGATGTCATCGGCACCGGAAAGGAGATCAACAGCACCACATAAGCGACCATGGCCGGATTAAACAGGTTCTGCCCCAGTCCGCCGTACAGGTGTTTAGCAATGATGATGGCAAAGACAATACCAATGACGGCTATCCACCACGGTGCCAGAGGCGGTATGGACAGCCCCAGCAAAATCCCGGTCAATAAGGCGCTGTTGTCCCGAACCTGACGAAGAGGGCGTTTTCGTAATGTCAGGACAAGGCATTCGGCCAGAACGGCCAGCGCTCCTGCGAATAAAACCTGAAAGACAACACCCCATCCGAAAAAATACCACTGTGCGGCAAATCCAAGGCCGCAGCAGAGAATGACATTTCGCATGATGTCATTGGTACT
The DNA here is from genome assembly GCF_003614885.1 of Photobacterium salinisoli. Lineage (GTDB taxonomy): Bacteria > Pseudomonadota > Gammaproteobacteria > Enterobacterales > Vibrionaceae > Photobacterium > Photobacterium salinisoli. The sequence goes on along the minus strand of NZ_QZMS01000007.1, from coordinate 1,622,919 downwards.
GCGACGGCTGTGTGCATGGGGAGAACTGGTAATATTAAAAGCCACTACTTGTTTTCCTCGTTGGGTTTGTGGTTGTTTTCCGCCCTCTTATCAGCGGCTTCTTTCTCTGCCGCTTGCGCGGCTTTACGGGCTTTGGCACGGGCAATGGCAGCCGCAACGGCGGCTTTTTTCGCATCGGCCTGAGCGTCAGTGGTTGCCTGCTCGTTTGCTACAGCGTCAGCCGGTTCGTCTGCTTGTTGTTCAGCCGCTTGCGCGGCTTTACGGGCTTTGGCGCGGGCAATGGCAGCCGCAACGGCGGCTTTTTTCGGATCGGCCTGAGCGTCAGTGGTTGCCTGCTCGTCTGCTACAGCATCAGCCGGTTCGTCAGTTTGTGATTCAGCCGCTTGCGCGGCTTTACGGGCTTTGGCGCGGGCAATGGCAGCCGCAACGGCGGCTTTTTTCGGATCGGTCTCGGACGGCTTGGCGGTTTCGGGCTCGGTTAGCGGCGTATTGGCTTCCGCCGTGGCTTTGGCGGCTTTCCGTTCACGGGCCTGGCGTTTACGCTCTTCGCGCAGTTTTGCCATTTCACTGTTGTCAGGCACGGCTGTGTCACCCGGTGCAGCGGATTGTGCTTTTGCCTGGGCCTCAGCCTGCTTGGCTTTGGCCTTGGCAATTGCGGCAGCCACGGCAGGTTTAACCTCAGCACCGGCATCTGCTTCTTTTTTCGCTTTTACCCGGGCAATCGCGGCGGCCACGGCATCATCGCCACCTTTGGCTGCCATGTCTTTACGGCGTTGTTCAGCCGCTTTCTGGAAGCGTTGCTCACGTTCTTCTTTTTCCCGTTCCATCCGGGCGTTTTTGGCCTCGAAGCGCTGTTTGGCACGCTCGGCACTTAACGCATCCTGTTTTCTGTGACGGATTTCCGCTTTGGCCTGGCGATAATAATGAACAAGAGGAATTTCGCTGGGGCAAACATAAGCACAAGCCCCGCATTCTATGCAGTCGAACAGATTATATTCTTCGCACTTGTCATAGTCGCCGTCTTTGGCATACCACTGTAACTGCTGGGGTAACAGGGAAACCGGGCACGCTTCTGCACAGGCAGTACAGCGGATACAGGACATTTCATCGCCCGGCGCACTGAGCTCTTTGCGACTTGGCGCAAGTATGCAGTTAGCCGTTTTGGTGATGGGTACTTGAGTGTGTGGCAAGGTAAAGCCCATCATAGGGCCGCCCATAATCACGCGAGGCTGTTTTTTGTCGATGTTATAGCCATGACGATTGAGCAATGCCTGCACAGGTGTGCCCAGTAAGGCCCAGGTATTACAGGGGGTACTGACGGTCTGACCCGTTATGGTCACCACACGCTGAATAAGCGGCTCGCCGTCAATGACGGCTTTTTTTATGGCGTGCGCTGTGCCGATATTCTGCATCATAATGCCAATATCTGCCGGGATTCCCTGCGTCGGGACTTCTCTTCCGGTCAGAATTTTGATCAGCTGTTTTTCACCGCCTGAGGGGTACTTAGTCGGGATCACCCGGATCAGTATGTTGTCTGCTTCTTTAACCGCCTGAGTCAGTGCTGCAATGGCTTCTGGCTTATTGTCCTCAATCCCGATGACAGTCATTTTAGGTTTGAGGATATGGCTGATGATGCGAATACCTTCCACTATGTCATCGGCATAGTCCTGCATGAGACGATCATCGGCCGTGATATAAGGCTCGCATTCTGCGGCGTTAATGATTAACAGGTCGGTTTTACCTGACGCGCTTTGCAGTTTACGTGCGGTAGGAAAGCCTGCGCCGCCCATACCGGAAATACCACAGCTGCGGATATGCTCAATCAGGTCAGCCGGTTCGGTCTCAAGATAGTTGGCGATGCTGTGTTTCGTGCCCCAGCTGTCTTTTCCATCGGGTTTGAGGATGATGCAGCGATCGGACAAACCGGAAGGGTGAGCGATGGTTCTCGCTTCAATAGCTGCAATGACACCGGAAGTTGGCGCATGCACCGGAACGCTCAGAGCGACATCGGTATAGGTCAGTGCCTGGCCTTTTAGCACCTTATCACCCACAGCAACAGACAGACTACCGACTGCACCTAGGTGTTGCTTGAGCGGAATGACTAGCTCATCGGGTAAAAAGGCGTCTGAAATCGGGCTTTGGTTTGATTGTGTTTTTTGTTCTGGCGGATGGATACCACCCGGAAAATCCCAAAGCTTTCCTAATTTGAGTTGTTCAATAATAGACAGCATGACGGTTATTCTACCTTATTACCGTGGTGCTCAGTGGCAGGAAGATTGACCACGGGTATTTGATCCAGGTTCCAGCGCCAGCTTTCAGGCGTCGATTCAACCGGGATCATCTCAATGCAATCCGTCGGGCAGGGGGCAACGCAGAGATCACAGCCGGTACACTCATCTTTGATAACGGTATGCAGCGCTTTTGTCGCACCCGCAATAGCATCAACCGGACAAGCTTGGATGCATTTGGTGCAGCCGATACACATATCTTCATGAATAAAAGCCACTTTTTTTATGCTTTTTTCTGCATCATGGGCCGAGTCTTTGACTTCAACACCCATTAAATCGGCCAGCTTTTCGATGGTCGCCTGTCCACCCGGCGGACACTTGTTGATTTCATCGCCATTGGCTATTGCCTCGGCATAAGGACGACAGCCAGGATAGCCGCACTGACCACATTGGGTCTGTGGCAGGATGGCATCGATTTGTTCAACAATTGGATCCGATTCGACTTTGAAGCGAACTGCAGCAAAGCCCAGGATCAGGCCAAAAATCGCAGCAAGGACAGCGATAGCTATAATAGCAATTAAGATTCCGCTCATAATTACAGTTTAACCAGTCCGGTAAAGCCCATAAAGGCGAGCGACATCAGACCCGCCGTTATCATAGCAATGGATGCGCCTTTGAAAGGGGAAGGTACGTCGGCAGCCGCGATACGTTCGCGCATTGCAGCAAAGAGCACAAGCACCAGAGAAAAACCGACAGCGGCGCCAAATCCGTACACTACGGATTCAATGAAATTATGACGTTCATTGATATTGAGCAGAGCGACACCCAGAACGGCACAGTTGGTTGTGATTAAGGGCAGAAAAATGCCCAGCAACCGATACAGTGTCGGACTGGTTTTATGTACGACCATTTCTGTGAACTGAACGACTACCGCAATCACAAGAATAAAACTGAGCGTGCGCAGGTATTGAATGCCTAAAGGCTGCAAAATGTAAGCTTCGACCAAATACGCACTCACAGAGGCGAGTGTGAGGACAAAAGTCGTGGCTAGCCCCATACCAATGGCGGTTTCCAGCTTTTTAGACACCCCCATAAAGGGGCAGAGTCCCAGAAATTTGACCAAAACGAAGTTGTTGACCAGTACGGTGCCGATCAGAAGTAACAGGTATTCCGTCATACCAACTTTTTTATGCTTGCCAGTGAGCGGTACATTATCTGCCTTTGTGACGGCTATAACAACTCCTCAGCCAAAGGGTTTTTCAAGTTTGTTGCTCTTTTAGCCGAATTGAGGCGTAAATCGCGCCCAAATAGTCTCGTGTCAGAACAGGAAAAAATGACTTGATCTTTGCTAAACCAGAAGAGACAAGGGGTTGGACTACTTATCCACGGAAACTGTGGATAACTGTGTTGATTGTGGGCGGGTAAACAGCAAACCGAGGTATTTTCTTTATGAGTAATCTATTTGTAATCGATATCATAGTGATGAGATAAGCTGCTGTTTCAGAGGAGCAAGAAAGAAAACGATAAAGCTGAAAAAATCAAATTAGAATTTTAGCTCTACATCAGTTTTCATAATCAGGAGACTGTGAATGAAAAAATGCTGTTTGAGGATAAGCTGTGGATGGTGATCTATTCGCAGTGCGTATAATTTAGCTGGAAATTTGACATGGAGTATCACTTTTTTGACAGTGATCATTCAGCAGGGGTGCCACTGAGGCGCATGATATTACGTCGACATTTTGTCTGGGTCAATAGCCGATTTCACCTTTCTTGGTTGACAAGTATATTGGTGGCCTCACAATGGAATCAGATCCAATTACCTGAACTTTTCGGACGATGTCATGAGTAAATCCTTCAATCTGGCTTCAGCATTTGCCCCGGCTGGGGATCAGCCGACAGCTATAAAACAGTTATTGGAAGGTCTGGATTCCGGTCTGGCACACCAAACCCTGCTCGGTGTCACTGGCTCAGGGAAAACATTTACTATGGCCAATGTCATTGCCAGCGCAGACAGGCCAACTCTGATACTTGCGCCGAATAAGACCTTGGCGGCGCAACTTTACGGGGAAATGAAAGAGTTCTTTCCGGATAATGCGGTTGAGTACTTTGTTTCTTACTACGATTATTACCAGCCAGAGGCCTACGTGCCTTCTACAGATACCTTCATAGAAAAAGATTCTTCTGTGAATGCACATATCGAACAGATGCGTTTGTCCGCCACGAAAGCCTTAATGGAGCGTCGGGATGTGGTGATTATTGCTTCTGTCTCGGCTATCTATGGGTTGGGTGATCCAGACTCTTATCTGAAAATGATGCTTCATGTACGGCGGGGCGACATGATGGATCAGCGAGATATTCTGCGGCGGTTGGCGGAATTGCAGTACACACGCAATGATCTTGCCTTTGAGCGCGGCAACTTTCGGGTGAGAGGCGAGGTAATCGACATCTTTCCGGCTGAATCGGATCATGACGCGATTCGTATTGAGCTTTTTGATGATGAAGTGGATTGTATCAGCCGGTTTGACCCGCTGACCGGCGCTATCATTCAAAAAGATATGCCGCGGGCGACTATCTATCCTAAGACCCACTATGTCACGCCTCGCGAACGTATCCTTGAAGCGGTGGAAAAAATCAAAGTTGATCTGGCCATTCGCCGTCAGCAACTCATTGACAATAATAAGCTGGTGGAAGAGCAGCGTATTACTCAGCGCACGCAGTTTGATCTGGAAATGATGCATGAGCTTGGCTTTTGCTCAGGTATCGAAAACTATTCACGCTATCTCAGCGGCCGTGCCGAAGGCGAGCCACCGCCAACGCTTTTTGATTACTTACCACCCGATGGCCTGCTGATTATTGATGAGTCGCACGTGACTGTCTCGCAGATAGGCGCTATGTACCGGGGGGACCGTTCCCGTAAGGAAAATCTTGTTGAATACGGTTTCCGCCTTCCTTCCGCCCTTGATAACCGGCCTCTGAAGTTTGAAGAATTCGAGTCTTTGGCGCCTCAGACGATTTATGTTTCTGCCACGCCCGGCGATTATGAAAAAAACAAATCCGGTAACGATATTGCTGAGCAGGTTGTCCGTCCGACAGGGTTGCTGGATCCGGTTATTGAAGTCAGGCCGGTGTCCACTCAGGTTGATGATTTGTTGTCGGAAATCCGACTCCGTGCCGCGATTAATGAAAGGGTGCTGGTGACCACCCTGACCAAGCGTATGGCCGAGGATCTTACTGAATACCTGGATGAGCATGGTGTCAGGGTCAGATACCTGCATTCAGACATAGATACAGTCGAGAGGGTTGAGATCATTCGTGATTTACGCTTGGGTGAGTTTGATGTGCTGGTCGGCATTAACCTGCTGCGAGAAGGTTTGGATATGCCGGAAGTGTCTTTAGTCGCGATTCTGGATGCAGATAAAGAAGGTTTTCTGCGTTCTGAGCGTTCACTGATTCAGACCATTGGCCGTGCTGCGCGTAACCTGTCAGGCAAAGCCATTCTGTATGCCGACCGCATCACGGGTTCGATGCAGCGCGCAATGTCTGAAACTGAACGACGCCGGGAAAAGCAGGATGCGTATAACCGGGAAAGAGGTATTGAACCTAAGGCTCTGAACAAGCAGGTTGCGGATATCATGGAACTGGGTAAAGGACGTTCGCGCCGAGCCAGTAAAGCCGAGCAGTTACATAAAGTGGCGGAGCGCCGGGGCAGCTATAGCCTGATGTCGCCGCAGGAACTGGAAACTGAAATCCAGAAACTGGAAGCGCAAATGTATGATATGGCTCAGGAGCTGGAGTTTGAGAAAGCGGCACAGTTACGTGATCAAATTCATTCGCTTCGCGAGCAGTTCATCGCTAACAGCTGAAAGTACTTTCCTGTCTGAGGGCGGCTTCCTGCTGCCCTCCTGCTAAAACGCAGCCAAAAAAAAAGCCAACCGTAAATCGTTCGGTTGGCATCATTGTTTAAGTGAAAATATTCCACAAACAACGTCAGTTGGCTAGGTTGACTCTATCAGAGTCGGTTATATTAATGCAGCAAGCGTGCCAACTTTTTAAAGGGCCCCGAAAAGTGATTATTTGGGATTTCTGGTCACCATGTCTGCACAAAAAAGTTATACTAGAGGTAGTTTTTCGCATTTTGCAAACCGATTTGCAATGCGAAATGGTAAATGGGTAATAATACAAAAGTCAGCAGGCAGCATTTTTTTCTAGTGATTACAATGAGATCAGGGAAACTGCGTCGGAGGATAAATGGATAACAAGCTGAAAGTACGACAAGTACTGATGGTAGAAGATACTGCATCAGTTGCGGCCTTGTATAAATCCTACCTTAATCCGTTAGGGTTAGACGTCAAAATAGTGGGTACCGGCGCGGAAGCACTGGCAGCCATGAAAGACTCGGTGCCTGAGCTGGTGCTGTTAGATTTACGCTTGCCGGACATGACAGGCATGACGGTACTTGAGAAGGTACGTAAAAAGCACCCTAAGCTGCCTGTGGTGATTATGACGGCCCATGGTTCCATCGATGTGGCCGTGGAAGCGATGCGTTATGGCGCTAAAGATTTCCTGATCAAACCCTGCGAAGCGGATCGGCTGCGTATCACGGTGAACAATGCCCTGAAAAATGACAAGAACGACAATAAAGCAATATCAGTCACTCAGGGAGCGCAATATCAAGGTTTTATCGGCACCAGTCTGCCCATGCAGGCGGTGTATCGTGTGATTGAATCCGCGGCGTCCAGTAAAGCAACCGTGTTTATTACCGGTGAAAGTGGAACCGGCAAGGAAGTGTGTGCCGAAGCCGTTCACGCTGCGAGCCCGCGAGCGAATAATGCTTTTGTTGCTTTGAACTGTGCTGCTATTCCTAAAGAGCTGATAGAAAGTGAATTGTTCGGTCATGTGAAAGGCGCGTTCACCGGTGCGCTGACTGAAAGACAAGGCGCCGTTGAGCTGGCCAACAAAGGCACCTTGTTTTTGGACGAGCTTTGCGAAATGGATTTGGAATTGCAAAGCAAATTGCTACGTTTTATTCAGACTGGCACTTTCCAGAAGGTCGGCTCTTCTGTTACCAGCTCGGTTGATGTCCGCTTCGTTTGTGCCACCAACCGCAATCCCTGGGAAGAGGTTAAACAAGGGCGTTTTCGCGAAGACCTGTATTACCGGCTGCATGTTATTCCTATCAGTTTGCCACCGCTTCGGGATCGCAGTGACGATGTCATTGAAATTGCTCATGCTTTACTGGGGCATATCTCGGTGGAAGAAGGCAAGCGCTTTAGTCGCTTTTCACCAGACGTGATTGAGCGCTTCCGTCAGCATACCTGGCCCGGGAATGTGCGTGAGCTGCAAAACGTTATCCGCAACATTGTTGTGCTCAATGATGGCGAAGAAGTACTCGTTCAGATGCTCCCTCCCTCCCTGAAGTCAGTTTCTGGCGTTGAAATTGCATCAGTTAATGCTGTGTCCACATTGTCTTTACCGGAACCACAAACGGCCATCCACGCTGTGGATAGTTTGTCCGTTGTGAGTCCCAGTCAGATTGAACCATTGTGGAAGGTAGAAAAGCGGACAATACAGTCAGCAATCGCAGCCTGTGACGGGAATATTCCCAGAGCGGCTGGTTTACTGGAAGTGAGCCCCTCTACCATCTATAGAAAATTACAGGCTTGGCAAGAGGCCGAGAGTAGTCAAAGGGAGAAAGAATAAATGACTGCCAATATTAATGAAGCAACATTAAAACGCTTGGCTGTTGAAGTTGGCCAGGAAACTGTTGCACTCTTGCTTGAAGTTTTCAGCGGCGAGTTAGAGCAATATTTACAGCAATTAACTGAGCAGCCCAGCGTGATGCAAATCCGGGAGATTAGCCACGCGATAAAAAGCAGCGCCGCCAGTTTTGGCGCTGATGAATTAGCCCAAATGGCTCAGGAGTGTGAATCACGAGTCAAACAGGGCCAGGAGTCCTGGGTCAACGATCACCTACCTGAGCTGCAACAGCTGGTGGGCGACATGGCGCAACAGTACCGGTATTTAGCGTCGAATCAGGAGGCCTTCAACCGCATTTTTTAGTTTCTGCCGGTCATGGCGCCATTCATGGTTGCGGGAGGCAAACTCCCCAACCACCTGGTCATAGCCTTCGTTCAGCTCAGGCCTGTGCTTGTCCGATAAGATACCGTCAATTTTTCTTCCTCCCATCGCCCTTTCACACCAGTACAACATGGTCTCAAGCGACATGCTGCCTGCCGGCCCTTTTTCTTTATCGAGATTGGCAATGAAATAGACGGGCGCATTGCAGATTTTCAGTTCATGGGCCAGGTCATTTAACAACAGTGGCGGCATGATACTGGTCAGAAAACTGCCCGGTCCAAGCAGGACAAGATCCGCTTCTTTTATGGCGATTAACGCTTCTTTAGTTGCGGGCACTGAGGGTTCGATGAACAGGCGCTTTGGGATCTGTTGAAGCTCATCAATGCTGGTTTCACCGCTGATGATATTACCGTCGGGTAGCCAGGCGGCAAGATCTGTCGGGTGTTCTGACATCGGGAGGATCTGAGTCTCCACGTGCAGGATTTCCCGGATCAGGTTAATGGCTTCAAGCGGACGAATACATAAGTTGTCTAATGCAGTCAGAATGAGATTGCCAAGATTATGCCCGTTAAGATCGCCATTACCTCTGAACCTGTATTCAAATAGCATTGAGCCAATAGATGGCTCGGTGATTAACTGATTGATACAGTTTCTGGTATCTCCCCAGGCAATGCCGCCCATGGAGGCTCGGATACGCCCGGTAGAGCCGCCATTGTCAGTCGTTGCCACTATGCCTGTAACATTTGAACCAAAGCAGGAAAGGGAGGACAGAATTCGCCCCAGGCCGTGACCACCGCCGATAGCGACAATTCTGGCAGAGGATGGAGATACATGGCTGCTCATAGGTTAAGGAATGCTCGTGATTGAATAATGTGCTGAATCGAAAGTGTACCTAAGGGCAGGCGAGTGGGAAAGCGGCATTCCGCTGCAGTGGAACAAAATGTGCAGCCAGCACCTATTTCAGTGCTGGCTGGCGATCAATGATCAGTGGTTTTGCTGCATGATGCTCTGAAGATAATCGTAAGTATTCAGGCAATTTGGCGCTGTCAGCAAGGCCTGCTTCTGAAATGCCGGCAGTGGCAGTAGTTCAAGCCAGCGCTGGCATAACCAACTGAGATTATTCAGGTATTTTGTCTGATGCAGTTTGTCCAACTCCGGGTGATTGTTAAACATCACCTGAAGTTTTTCAGCCAATGGTTGCTGATCGTCACGCAGTGTCATATCAGGCCACTGGGGAATATCCTCAGGCTCAGCATAAAATACGCCATTGTCAGCTTGATTAAGCGATTTTATCCGGAAGTTGCTGTGTCCGTATAAAGTCGCGATCAAGGCACCATCCTGACTGGAAATGTCAAAATCTTCGACAGTAACTCGGGTACCTATATAACAAAAATGCTGACCATGTTCGTCCTCATCGAACATACAGATACCGAAGCCATTGTCAGATGCCAGGGCAACTTTGAATGTCTCCATCTGGCTGCCTGGCGGGATACGTACTGGGATCCGACCGCCTGGCAGGATGTGACGCTGTTGAAATATCAGTGGGATCATGTCACTCATTGTCGGCTCCAATTTTTTCATTTTAGTTGGTTCTTGGTCTCATCGACGTTGCTTAACATACCCACTGCAAATTGGATGCCGGATTTTCATATGCAGTATAGCTTTGTCATAAATTTGCCATCGTTTTGAAATGCAAATCGCTTTGCAAATTGCAAATATCCCTCTGCAAATTGCATGAACAGGCAGCATAACTGTTTGCGGCAATCCTACTTATGATTGGCGATGATTTTCATCGCAGCATCGCTGGGTAACAGTTCTAAATGATTTTGCTCGTCAAAATACCAGCCCTTGATTAACCCTTTGCTTCTCATATCGGTAAAGCTGTCTATGACCTGCTTGGCCTGACTGCGGGCAAGATGGGCATCAATCCCTTCTTCCCGTTGTAGATACAAAGCAATGTCTTCAACGGTTGCAGATTCTACAATGTCCGACATAACCCCTCCCTGCTACATCCGCTCAGATAAAAGAGACTACTCCTTAGTAGTATTGTCGCTTCTGTGGGCTAGGGGTAGACTTAAAAAGGTAATTCTCAATTATTTGTCAATCAGAGCTAAACTCTGGTAATGTGAAATTACAACGCTGTTGTGTGTTTTCTGTGAAGAGTGTGAAAATTCTTTGTAAAATATTCTGACGCATAACTGCCATCAAAACTCCGAGCGACTCTCTTCTAAGTCATGCAGACATAACGGAATCGTCCATGATAAGAGGGTGTCGCCAGTGACCGGCCTGTGCTGGTTTCACTCAGGGTGAGTTCAGAAATGAGCTGGCCTCCCGTATTTGGAAAGGTGTTCCGTGGCGAAACAATTTGAAGATAACTTCCAGCGCAAATTCTATTATTTGCGTCTGTCAATCACTGATGTCTGTAACTTCAGGTGTACTTACTGTCTGCCTGATGGCTATCATCCTGAGCATGGCAAAAAGCCCTCTTTCCTTACCTTGGACGAGATTCGCCGTGTCACGTCGGCGTTTGCTGACTGCGGTACGACCAAAGTAAGGATTACCGGCGGCGAACCGAGCTTGCGACGGGATTTTACCGATATCATCCATACTGTCGCTTCACAGCCTGGTATCGAAAAAGTGGCAACCACCACGAATGGATACCGGATGGAGAAGCAGGTTCATCAATGGCGTCAGGCCGGGCTGACAAATATAAATGTCAGTGTCGATAGTCTGGATCCCCGCCAGTTCCATCTTATTACCGGTGAAAATCTGTTTCATCAGGTGATGCGTGGTATCGATGCAGCCTTTGAAGCCGGCTACGAGCAGATCAAAGTAAATACTGTATTGCTCAAAGGCATGAATGCCGAACAGTTACCACAGTTTCTGGCATGGATAAAAGATCGCCGCATTCAGCTTCGCTTTATTGAACTCATGCAGACAGGCGAGATGGATGAGCTGTTCAGGCAACGTCATGTATCCGGTGTCAGTATTCGTAATACGCTGATAGCCAATGGCTGGTTACTTAAACCCCGCGGATTGAACGATGGTCCTGCGCAGGTATTTTATCATCCTGATTATCTGGGTGAGATTGGTCTGATCATGCCTTATGAAAAAGGCTTTTGTACAACTTGCAACCGGTTGAGAGTCTCGGCGCGGGGTAAGCTGCACCTTTGTTTGTTCGGTGATCATGGTGTTGAACTGCGGGATTTATTGGCCAGCGATAATCAGCACGATGCGCTGATTGCCAGAATCCGGGGGGGACTGACAGAAAAATCCGTCAGTCATTACCTAGAGGATGGCATTACGGGTATGACGCCTCATCTGGCTTCTATTGGCGGCTAACGCAGTTTTCCCTGATTCAATATTAAAGAGAAACTCATGACAGAACTGACTCACATTAATGCGTCCGGCGAAGCGAACATGGTGGACGTATCGGAAAAAGCTGAAACCGTTCGTGAAGCGAAAGCAGAAGCTTTCGTCACTATGTCGGATAAAACACTGCAATTGATAGTCTCCGGCCAGCATCACAAAGGCGATGTGTTCGCGACTGCCAGAATTGCCGGCATTCAGGCGGCAAAGAAAACCTGGGATCTGATCCCCCTTTGCCATCCACTGCTGCTCTCGAAAGTCGAAGTTCAGTTAGAGGCTCAGCCTGAACTGAACCGGGTACGTATTGTGTCTACCTGTAAGTTGGCAGGGAAAACCGGCGTTGAAATGGAAGCACTGACGGCAGCATCGGTGGCGGCATTGACCATTTATGATATGTGTAAAGCGGTACAGAAAGACATGGTCATCGGCCCTGTCAGGTTACTGGAAAAACGCGGCGGAAAATCCGGCGATTTTCAGGTAACAGCGGAGAGCCAAGGAGAGGGACTATGATCACAGTGTTATTTTTTGCGCAAGTGCGTGAGTTGATCGGTGAAGATCAGTTGCAACTGCCATTTGAGTATTCAACAGCTGAAGATTTACGTGCATTTTTGTCGTCGCGCGGTGAGAAATGGGCGCTGGCACTGGATAACGATAAATTGCTGGTGGCCGTCAATCAAACCATCTGCCCGTTGGATACTCAACTGAATAATGGTGACGAAGTGGCCTTTTTTCCACCGGTTACCGGAGGGTAAAAGATGACAGATAAAATTCTGGTACAGGCCGAGAATTTCAGTGTCGCCGAAGAGTATGAAGCCTTAGCCGAAGGAAATCAGGCTGGCGCGGTAGTGACTTTCGTTGGAAAAGTGAGAGATATGAACCTGGGCGAATCCGTGTCGAGCCTGACGCTGGAACATTATCCCGGGATGACGGAAAAGTCGTTGTTATCCATTGTTGAACAAGCGAAATCACGCTGGCCGGTTTTGGCTGCCACTGTGATTCATCGCGTTGGCCAGTTGGAATCGGGGGATCAGATTGTGTTTGTCGGTGTATCCAGTGCGCACCGGGGAGCAGCGTTTCAAGCCTGTGAATTCATTATGGATTACCTGAAAACCGAGGCGCCTTTCTGGAAGAAAGAGGTCAGGGAAGGTGAAACAAACTGGGTCGATGCCCGTGAAACAGATCAGCAAGCCAGGCAGCGCTGGCAAAAATAACTGTTAAATACTCTGATTAATAGGTGTGTCTTCCATCGTCTGTCTCAGTGTAGAGATAAACACCTATTAATCTTCCCGCCTTAGTGAAACCTTTCTTATTTTTTCGTCATTTTATACTTTTCACCCAGTATTCTGCTTTCTGGTGTTATTTCATATTCATCTGAAATGCATATATTTCCCGGAAAAATGCATATCAAGTGTATAAAACCAGTCTCTCATCATGCAGGCGAAATTTTGCTCTATCCATGTTTGTAAACACAGTATTAACAACGTGAAGGGTGAAAAATGACACTTTTTTTATGTAGCCGGGTAACCGCTAATTCATAAAGTTCAAAAAAATATTTATATCTTTTTTGTTCCTATTTATTAAAACTTATAACCAAAAAATATTAAGCTTAGGTTCAGGTTTGTGAATGGAATGATAAGCCTCATTCAATGTAACGCGTATCATTTGGGTATTTATTTTAATTGCGTGAGTATTTATTCATGGTGGATCGTGATCACACTTGTTGGATTGGTGGATTTTTATGCTGGCTTGTTACATTCCTGTTGAAATGTTCTGTTGCACCACTGTTCAGTGCCTGTTAAGTTTTTGTCGTCCTTGGATGGGGCCAAATAACATAAAATCGTTACAGGAATGTAAAATGAAAAAGACACTTTTAGCAGTAGCAATCCCTACCTTATTGATTGCCAACACAGCGAATGCTTATGAGCTGGTTAACGAAGAAGGCAAATACGTAGAGCTGTATGGCCAGATTCGTACCGTTTTCAAACAAGAAGAAGACAAAGACACTAAACTGGATGCAGGAAGCTCCCGAACAGGTGTAAAAGCAAAATTTGCCGTAAATAATGATGTTAGCGTTTTTGGTCAATACGAAGTAGGCATGACTGGCGATATTCAGAGCCGTCTGCACTTTGGTGGTGTTGAAACTAATTACGGTAAAGTCAGCTTTGGTTTCCAGACTACGCCAGCAGATGACGTTTGGGGTGCTGATTACTCTAACTACTATGGTGGTGCGCCAATTGGTTTCATCTCTGAAGCTGTAACTGGCGGTAAGCTAGACTCAATGATCAAGTACGTTTACGAAGGTGAGTCTTTCTGGATTAACTCTGCGTACAACATGTCTGAAGATCGTGCAAACCCAGAAGCAACTGAGTTCTTCGTTGGTACTTCTTTTGGTAATCTCAACCTGCATGCTGGTGGTGGTGTAGTTTCCGCTGCTGCTTTTGCTGATGCTGGCGGCCGCGATGTGAAAAACACACATGCTGAGGTTACTGCAGAATACACTATGGGGGCTGCTGGTATTGCCTTCACTTATCTGAACGGTTCTATCGAAGATAAGAGCAACAGCGATTCAATCGACATGGATGGTTATCAGCTGTCAGGTGTATATAGCTTCAATAGCCAAGTAAATGCTTACGCTGGTTATGAATTTGTAAATTACGATGTAAGCAACGGTTTGGAAGAAGATTTTACTCAAATCTATGTTGGTACAACGTATAAAGTAAACAGCTGGTCTAAAGCGTTCCTGGAATACGCTTACAATGACGGTGCTACAATTGCCTATGAAGATGCTAACACTGGCAACGGATACGACACCAAAATTGTCGATGGCGATAATAAAATCGTTCTTGGTTACTACGTTTACTTCTAAGAAACGTAACAGCAGTTCGTAACTTGCAAGTACTACTGCCTTTGAACCCGGTGCCATGGTGCCGGGTTTATGTTTATCAGCAGGTTACAAACGAATAAAGTACAAAACAAAAAATAGCCCCAAATCTGGGGCTATTTCATTAGCTTAAGAGCAGACAAAAACTCTTAAATGCTTACTTAATACCTTCTTCTTCTTTCACTTTACGCGCTGGTGGCATGTAGCCATGACGGACTCGTGAAGGGCTGGGGCGTGATGCGCCGCCGGCTGGTCTCATAGTTGCACTCTCGATCACTAACGGAAATATTCAGGAACAGGTTGATTGGCATTTGCCTTCACTGCGGCCAGTAGAATAGCCCTGCCAATATCGGTGATATTAGCGCTAAAAATCTGGCTGAGATACTTGAAAATTGCGTTGAAATGGGGATGTGAAAACAAAATCTAACAGCGTTTTTTTTATGCGCTTTTGTTCTTAAAACCTGCCTCCGGCAGAGCATGAAATTTTGTGCCATAGTTAATATCTGCGGCAAAAAGCCGTGGCAATAATTGCGCCAATAATGAAGGCATAATTGTTTTTACCAACCTGAAATCTTAATACAGTAAATGACTCATTGATTTTCTGTTTTAGTAAAGGAGGGGGTATGAAGCACAGACGCGTATCGAACAGACGAGTGAAACAGATTCTGGAAGAAGCGGGCGTTAGAGACCCATTTTCTGATCACATACACGATGATCGTGACATGCAGCAAGATCGGAAAAGTGAGACCTTGGATGACAACCACTCACAGTTAAGAACGGAATCAGAGCGAAAATAGCCATTATTTTGCATTCGAAAAGCGTCATTTTTGGCGCTTTTTTTATTGCTTTCGGTCATGCTTCTGAAAGTTACAGGTTGCATATTTGTGAAAATTGAATTGATCACCATATAAAATGGCAATAAATTGATTTGTTATGCCATTAAATTGCACGGTTATTCATGTTATCAGTATGTTTAGCTATATTAACTGTTAACACTGAATAAAGTGGATAAAATATCTGTCTGTGTATTTTCAATCGAATTTTTCATCTTTATTTGTCATTTTTATGAGGTGTGTTCTCTGTTTTGTGATGATTTTATGGCAAATATTGTTAGTTACTGTTAAAGTTTTCAACCAATTCTTCGGCTGTTTCATTGTTGTTAATTGGAATAACAATGCATGAAAACGGTTATTGTTAACCAGGTCGGAGAAAGTCATGGACGCAATGAAATAATGTATTGGAGATAATGCATGTTTAAGAACAAAATTACTCAGGCACTTCTGCTTGGCGCGGGTGTTTCTGTTGCAGCTGCTTCATTTTCTGCAATGGCCGCAAATGTACCAGCTGGTGTGAAACTGGCTGAGAAGCAAGAACTGGTACGCGGAAATGGTACTGAGGTTGCTTCTATCGACCCGCACAAAACGGAAGGTGTGCCGGAGTCCCACGTTATTCGCGATCTGCTGGAAGGTCTGGTTAACCAGGATGGTGACGGAAATACAGTTCCAGGTGTTGCTGAAAGCTGGGAAACCAAAGATAACCGCACGTTTATTTTCCACCTGCGCAAAGATGCTAAATGGTCAAACGGTGATCCTGTCACCGCCGGTGACTTCGTTTACAGTTTCAAGCGTGCCGTAGATCCTGCGACTGCTTCCCCTTATTCATGGTATCTGGAAATGACTACCATGAAGAATGCCGCCGACATCATTGCCGGAAAGAAAGATAAAGACGCTCTGGGTGTTTTTGCACAAGATGACAACACACTGCGTATTGAGCTTGAGCAGGCCGTTCCTTACTTCGTTAAGATGATGGGCCACACCACAGTGAAACCCGTCAACCAGAAAGTGGTTGAAAAATTTGGTGATGACTGGACCAAGCCAGAAAATTTTGTGGGTAACGGCGCCTATGTGCTGGACAACTGGGTAGTGAATGAACGCATCGAAATGAAGCGTAACCCTTACTACTGGGATAACGAGCACACAGTCATCGACAAAGTGACTTACCTGCCTATCGAAAACCAGGTTGCTGAAATGAACCGCTTCCTGGCCGGCGAAATTGATATCACTAACGAATTGCCGAATGAGCATTTCCGTCGTCTGGAAAAAGAACATCCTGAAGATGTGGCTATCTCTGGTAACCTGTGTTCTTACTACTACGGCTTTAATAACGCGAAGGCACCATTTGATGATGTACGTGTACGTAAAGCCCTGTCTTTTGCGATTGACCGTGACATCATCACCAAAGCACTGCTGGGTCAGGGCCAGAAACCGGCTTACTTCCTGACACCAGAAATTACCGCAGGCTTTGATCCGGTTGCGCCAGAATATGCTGGTATGACGCAAAAAGAGCGTGTGGCAAAAGCCAAAGAATTGCTGAAAGAAGCAGGCTTTGACAGCAGCAATCCGCTGAACTTTACGCTGCTCTATAACACTTCAGAAAACCACAAGAAAATTGCAGTTGCCATCGCCTCAATGTGGAAGAAGAGCCTGGGTGTAACCGCTGAGCTGGAAAACCAGGAGTGGAAAACCTACCTGGACAACCGTCGTCAGGGTAACTTCTCTGTCACCCGTGCCGGTTGGTGTGGCGACTATAATGAAGCATCGAGCTTCCTGTCTCTGATGCAAAGCAACAACACATCTAACGATCCTCGCTATCACAGCAAAGCGTACGACGACATCATGGCTAAAGCACTAGAGACAACCTCTGATGCTGAGCGTGAAGCGCTGTATGTCGAAGCTGAGAAATTGCTGGCGAAGGATATGCCTATCGCGCCTATC
This sequence comes from Photobacterium salinisoli, assembly GCF_003614885.1. GTDB lineage: Bacteria > Pseudomonadota > Gammaproteobacteria > Enterobacterales > Vibrionaceae > Photobacterium > Photobacterium salinisoli. The sequence goes on along the minus strand of NZ_QZMS01000007.1, from coordinate 1,605,589 downwards.
TATCAGTACGTGAAAGCACGTCTTGTGAACCCGAAAGTGGGTGGTTACCCACGTAATAATGCGGAAGACAAGATGTTCACCAAAGACATGTACATCATTGCTGAATAATAAACAGCAAGAATCAAAAATATAAGACTAGCCCGCATCTTCTCCTCAAGCAGGGTGAGGAGGTGCGGCAATTCTGTCACAGCTATTAGTCGGTAACAATTATGATTAAATTTGTTGCAAAACGGATTTTTGAGGCGATCCCAACGCTGTTGGTTCTGATCACAATCTCATTTTTCCTGATGCGCTTCGCGCCGGGTAATCCGTTCTCAAGTGAGCGCCCACTTCCGCCGGAAGTAATGGCAAATATCGAAGCTAAGTATGGTCTGGATAAACCTGTTTTCGAACAGTACACCACCTACCTGGGTAATATTCTGCAGGGCGACTTTGGCCCGTCTTTTAAATATAAAGATTTCAGCGTGAATGAGCTGGTTCAGGATGCTCTGCCTGTTTCTGCAAAAATTGGTTTCTTTGCCTTTGTGTTTGCACTGGTGATGGGTGTGACTGTCGGTACTCTGGCTGCACTCAAACAGAATACCTGGCTTGATTACCTGATCATGTCAACGGCCATGGCCGGGGTAGTGATGCCATCCTTTATTCTGGCACCTGTCCTTATTTATATCTTTTCGATCAACATGCAATGGTTGCCTGCCGGCGGCTGGCAGGATGGCTCGGTTAAATTCATGCTGCTGCCTATGTTGGGTATGGCGCTGCTGTATGTGGCGACATTTGCCCGTATAACCCGTGGCAGCATGATCGAAACACTGAACAGTAACTTTATCCGTACCGCCCGTGCTAAAGGTCTGAGCTATCCGTATATCATAGTGAAGCATGCGCTCAAGCCGGCTTTGTTGCCCGTTGTCTCATACATGGGCCCGGCTTTCGTCGGTATTATCACAGGCTCTGTGGTGATTGAAACCATCTTCGGTCTGCCGGGAATTGGTAAGCTGTTCGTGAATGCAGCTTTCAACCGTGATTATTCACTGGTGCTTGGTATTACTATTCTGATCGGTACGCTGACCATTCTGTTCAACGCAATTGTTGATATTGTCCTGGCGTATATCGATCCGAAAATCCGCTACTAAGGAAGCTGACCGATGATGTTAACTAAAAAAGAAAACGTAAACGCGGTAGAGAAGTTTTCAGAGCAGCTGGAAATTGAAGGCCGCAGTCTGTGGCAGGATGCCCGTACCCGATTTACACGTAACAAAGCCGCCATGATCAGTCTGGCCATTCTGTCTTTGATCTGTCTGGCTGTTATTTTCGGGCCTATGTTCAGTCAGTACGCCTTTGATGACACCGATTGGTATGCATTGCATGCCGCACCAAGTTTTGGGCCGGAAGGACACTTGTTCGGCACAGACAGTCTGGGGCGGGATTTGTTCACGCGTACCCTAATCGGTGGCCGTATCTCATTGATGGTCGGTATCCTTGGCGCCCTGGTTGCTGTGGTTATCGGCACCCTGTACGGCGCAACTTCTGGCTTCCTTGGCGGCCGCACCGACCGTGTCATGATGCGTATTCTGGAAATTCTGTACTCGATTCCGTTTATGTTCTTCGTGATCGTTCTGGTGACCTTCTTTGGTCGTAATATCATGCTGATCTTTGTGGCGATTGGTGCGATTTCCTGGCTGGATATGGCTCGTATCGTACGTGGTCAGACGCTGTCACTGCGCAGCAAGGAGTTTATCGAAGCGGCCCATGTGTCTGGTGTCAGCCGCTGGAATATCATTACGCGCCACATCGTGCCTAATGTACTGGGTATTGTTGCTGTGTATTCAACACTGCTGGTACCGCAGATGATTTTGACTGAATCTTTCCTGAGTTTCCTTGGCCTGGGTGTACAGGAACCCATGACCAGCTGGGGTGCCTTGCTGCAAGAAGGGGCACAAACAATGGAGATTGCCATCTGGCAATTGTTGTTCCCTGCAATATTTATGGTCCTGACCTTATTCTGCTTTAACTATGTGGGTGATGGTCTGCGTGACGCGCTGGATCCTAAAGACAGATAAACCAAGGAATATTCATTGCCGCTGTTCAGGTTACCTTGCTGGGACACTGCTTGTACGGCGGCAAGATAAGGAAGTGAAATATGAGCTTATTAGATGTCAAAGATCTGCGCGTAGAATTCACCACGCAAGATGGTATTGTCACCGCAGTGAATGATTTGAATTTTTCTCTGAACCAGGGTGAGACTCTGGGGATAGTGGGTGAATCGGGATCAGGCAAAAGCCAGACCGTGTTCTCCATTATGGGCCTGCTTGCCAAGAACGGTAAGATCAGCGGCAGCGCGAAATTTGAAGGGCGTGAAATCCTGAATCTGCCTGAGCGTGAACTCAATAAGATCCGTGCCGAGCAGATTGCGATGATTTTTCAGGACCCGATGACATCGCTGAACCCTTATATGAAAGTCAGCGATCAGCTGATGGAAGTGCTGATGCTGCACAAAGGCCTGGGGCGTGCTGAAGCGTTTGAAGAAAGCGTGCGTATGCTGGATGCGGTGAAAATTCCGGAAGCACGTAAGCGAATTACCATGTACCCGCATGAGTTTTCCGGCGGTATGCGTCAGCGTGTGATGATTGCCATGGCTTTGCTGTGCCGTCCGAAACTGCTGATTGCCGATGAACCGACGACAGCACTGGATGTTACCGTACAGGCGCAAATCATGGATTTGCTCAATGAACTGAAAAGTGACTTCAATACAGCCATCATCATGATCACTCATGATCTGGGCGTAGTGGCTGGTAGCTGTGACAAAGTACTGGTCATGTATGCTGGCCGTACCATGGAATATGGCAAAATCGATGAGATTTTCTATAAACCTGCCCATCCTTACACCGAAGGCCTGCTCAAAGCGATTCCGCGCCTGGATACCGAAGGCGAAGAACTGCCGACGATCCCTGGCAATCCGCCAAACTTACTGCGCCTGCCTGTGGGCTGCCCGTATCAGGAACGCTGCCACCGTGTCAGCAGCCGTTGTTCACAGGAAGCACCGACACTGGAACCTTTTGCTGAAGGTCGTTTACGTGCATGTTTTTCTGATGTGGGGACGTGGTAATGCAAGCCGAAAAGAAAGTTTTACTCGATATTAAAGATCTCAAGGTTCACTTCAACATTGCACCAAAGTCAGCCTGGCCCTGGACCAAGCCGCTCAAGCTGAAAGCGGTCGACGGGGTTGGAATTCGCCTTTACGAAGGTGAGACGCTGGGCGTTGTGGGTGAGTCGGGCTGCGGTAAGTCGACCTTTGCCCGAGCTGTGATTGGTCTGGTTCAGGCCACAGAAGGCAATGTGGTCTGGCTGGGTCAGGATCTGACTAAGCTGGAACACAATGCCATGCGTGAAAAACGCAAAGAGATTCAGATGATTTTCCAGGATCCGCTGGCCTCTCTGAACCCGCGTATGACGGTGGGAGATATCATTGCCGAGCCGCTGAAAACCTTTTATCCGGAACTGACCACAGATGAAGTGAAAGCGCGGGTGAAAGAAATGATGAACAAGGTGGGCTTGTTACCTAACGTGATCAACCGCTACCCGCATGAGTTTTCCGGTGGTCAGTGTCAGCGTATCGGTATTGCGCGCGCCTTGATCCTGAAACCTAAGCTGATTATTTGTGATGAGCCGGTATCGGCACTGGACGTGTCTATCCAGGCTCAGGTGGTCAACCTTTTGAAGTCACTGCAGAAAGAGATGGGGTTGAGCCTGATCTTTATTGCCCACGACCTGTCGGTGGTGAAGCATATCTCGGATCGCGTCATGGTGATGTATCTGGGTAATGCCGTTGAAATCGGTGAGGGCGATGCGCTGTTTGACGGACCTAAGCACCCTTATACCAAGGCACTGATGTCTGCTGTCCCTATTCCGGATCCGGAGAAGGAGCGCAATAAGACCATTCAGTTGCTTGAAGGTGATTTACCTTCACCGATGAATCCACCTTCGGGCTGTGTGTTCAGAACACGCTGCCCGCAGGCAACCGACAGTTGTGCGCAGAAAAAGCCTCAATTAGAAGGCGGAGATGTACATGCCGTGGCTTGCCTGAATGTGCACTGATTTAAGCCTGTGACAGGCTTTAAGCGCGGCGTAAAACCCGCGCTTTTTTTGTTACATCTCAGAAAAATTGAATAAAAATCAAACTTTTGAGTGTTCTGTTAACATCTAATTGATGTTGTTGTCACCAAAAGTTACATTTTGACTGATTTGACTTACAAGGATGGTTATATGCGGTCACTTTCGGTTCAGTGGAAAATTACCCTGATGGCGGGTTTTGCCTTACTGGCAACCGCTGCAGTACTCACCAGCCTCTCGTTTTACTTTTCGGGACAAAGCCAGCAACTGGTCAGCCAGCAATCTTTCAGTTCGCTTCGCAATCAGTCGCAAGAGCTGGTAAAAGCACAGGCTGAAAGACAGGCGATTTCTGTCCAGCAATTTTTTGATGAAGCGTCACACCGGGCAGAGATGCTGGCCCAGAGTGTCCTGTTTCTGAAATATAACGCGGAAGAAAATTATACCAACAGCGCAGAACTGCGCGGCTCGATCACCGAGTTACTCCGCCGCTCTGTCAATGAATTTGCCAATATTCATGGCGCATTTGTGGTGTTTGAGCCAGATGCTCTAGATGGTGAAGATGGTAATTACGTTGATGCCGCCTATGTGGGAGCCAATGCGACGGGGCGATTCTCACCCTATTGGTTCCGTGGCGAAAGTGGCGACGCCGAACAACGTATTATCAGTGAAGCGAAAATTAGCGATAAGGCCACCAATGCCTGGTATACCTGCAGCCTCAATGGCAGGGAATCCTGCGTTCAGGATCCGGTATTTTCGACCGATAATGGTCAGAATGTGCTGCTGAGCTCGATTACTATCCCATTGATTGCCAATGGTAAAGCCATAGGTGTGATGGGCATCGATGTTAAACTGGATTCCTTGCAGAGTGTCATTAATACCGTTGACGAGAACCTGTTTAACGCCAGTGGTAAGGTTTCTCTGGTCAGTCAGAACAGTACTGTGGTTGCCTGGGACCAGGCCAGTGGCAGGGTGGGCAGTACGGTAATATCAGGCGATGGCCTGCCTGCAACGCTGACCGACTGGCTCAGACAGGGCAAACAAGTGGTGGGCTGGAGTCAGGATCAAACCTGGCTGACGGCTTACAATCCGGTTGAACTGGGCCAGACAACCTGGGGCGTGGTCATTCAGTTACCGGCTGAAAAAGTGCTGGCTGAAGCAATGAGCTTGGATCATGCGATTCAGAAACAGCGAGATGAATCTTCCGCCATTCAACTGCTTGCGAGCCTGGTGATTGCCGCGTCAGGCCTGCTGATGCTGTGGTTTGCCGCAGCCCGGCTGGTAGCCCCGATTCGCCAGATAGCTGAGCGACTGAAGGATATTGCCTCGGGAGAGGGGGATTTAACCCAGCGCCTTGATGTCGGCCAGCAAGACGAACTGGGTGAATTGGCAACCTGGTTTAACCGCTTCCTGGATAAATTACAGCACACCATCTCACAAGTGATCATTGCGGTTGATGAAGTCGGCACAACCGCCAATGAAGCTGCGCAGGTGGCCAGCCATACCCGTGATGGCAGTCAGGCGCAGTTTAAAGAAGTGGATATGGTGGCGACGGCTTCTGAAGAAATGTCGCAGACGGCCGAGCAGGTTGTCAGTCATACCGAAACCGCTGTTGGCGCTGCCCGCGATGCAGACTCTGCTGCTGTTGAGGGTCAGGGAGTGATTCATGCCTCTGCTGAGTCAATGAACCACCTGGTCTCCCGGATGGAAACGGCGGTTCCTGTTGCTCGTGATCTGGAACGAAACAGCGAAGACATCAATCAGATTCTGCAGGTGATTGCCGGCATTTCAGAGCAGACAAACCTGCTGGCCCTGAATGCGGCCATTGAAGCGGCGCGTGCCGGAGAGCAAGGCCGGGGATTTGCAGTGGTCGCGGACGAGGTGCGCCAGCTAGCCAGCCGTACTCAGGATTCTGTCGGCCAGATACGTAATGTGATTGAGGTGCTGCAGCAGGGTACCCGTGATGTGGTGAATGCGATTGAAGAAGGCAATCAGCTGGCAGGCGATACCGCGCATCAGGTCAGTGAAGCTGTGGCGAGCCTGAAGCGTATTACCGAGGCGGTCCGCGCCATCCAGTCAATGAATGAGCAAATCATGCATGCTGCCGGAGAGCAACGTGCGGTCGCCGGAGAAGTGAACCGTAACGTATCGAATATCCGTGAGCTGAGTGAGACTATTTTAGGACAGGCTGAAAACTCGGCCACTATAGGTCAGCGCTTAACGTCCTTGTCTCACAAACAGCAAGAGTTAGCGGGTCAGTTCAAAGTGTAATAGCGCCAGACGCAGCCAGTGTGATCAAAAAAGCCCGCATCGCGGGCTTTTCTACCTTAAGGGGACGCTGATTTAGTCGGCCTGATGCCAGTACCCCATGTTGACCCATTGGGTCAGCAGTGAAATTAAGGCTGAGTTATTGATGAGCTCACCCACCTCTGCAATAGAGAAACTGCCCTGATTGCATAGCCAGTCGGCGGCATGTTCGCAACCCGCGGGTAACTCGTAGCACTCGCCATCAATATAGACGGTGTGTGGATGCCCCTGATGGTAAAAAGCGCGCAGACCGCCAATCTTAAAAAACGTTTCGCCCTGCATCAGAGCGCCCACGATTTCATCACCAGACCAGGCTGGATCGGCTGCGATCACATCCATGTTATGGCGACTCAGGCTTAAATATTCTCCCAGCCACTGATTCATGGTTTCCGGTTGTTCCATCAGGCTGCGCATCATGGCGATCAGATCCTGACATTCGCTGGCTGGCAGCTCGCCGACTTTGTCACGAGCCGGAAGATCCGGGTTGTGATAATGTTGATCGCCCAGTTCATTTTCGATGATGAAATCAGCAAAGCTGCTCAGCAGCTCCTGTTGTTTCGGTGAACGGAATCCCATTGAGTAGCTCATTGCGGTTTCCAGCGCGTAACCGTCATGGGGGAAGCCAGCGGGAATATAAAGTATATCGCCCGGCTCCAGCACTTCATCAATGATGGGGTCAAACCCGGTGATCTGGCGCAGGTTCGGGTGACGGAAGCATTCTTCGTAGTTATCTTTGCGCGGGCCGACACGCCAGCGGCGTTGTCCTGAACCCTGAATAATGAATACATCATACTGGTCGAAATGCGGGCCGACACCGCCGCCTGGCGTGGAGTAGCTGATCATCAGATCATCAAACAGCCAGCCGGGCATGGCCTGAAACGGTTTTACCAGTCTGGCCGCGCCGCTGTGCCAGTGGTTGGCCGCCTGGACCATGAAAGACCAGTGATCATCCGGCAGGTTTTCAAAGCTCAGTGGCCCTTGCTCTACCTGCCAGTTTTCACCCTGACGTGAGATATAACGAGAGTCGACTTCTTCTTCCATCGCCAGTCCGGCCAGTTCATCTGGCGAGATAGGGTCAACGAAATCGGCAAAACCGCCTTTAATCACTGTGGGTTGCTTTTGCCAGTAAGTCGATAAGAACTCGCTGAACGAGAAGGTAAATTGATACATAGTCTTCATCGGTTAGAAATTTGAGGGGGATTATATCAGTGAATGGTGGCAGAGCGGCAGAAACTAAAAAGGCCAGCAGTCTATGCTGGCCTTGAGAGACGGAAAACAAGCCTATCAGAGTTGATCGGTCAGTTTAACGGCATCACCAATGTAGTTAGCTGGTGTCATGGCTTTCAGGCGTGTTTTCTCGTGTTCCGGCAAATCCAGACCATCGATAAACTGACGCATACCTTCGCCGTCGACACGCTTGCCGCGGGTCAGCTCTTTCAGCTTCTCATACGGTTTTTCGATACCGTAACGTCGCATCACTGTCTGTACCGGCTCGGCCAGCACTTCCCAGTTTTTGTCCAGCTCGGCTTCCAGTGCCGCCTGATTGACTTCCAGCTTGCTGATCCCTTTCAGGGTTGATGTGTAAGCAATGATGGCATAACCGCAGCCCACACCCAGGTTACGCAATACTGTGGAGTCGGTCAGGTCACGCTGCCAGCGGGAAATCGGCAGCTTTTGAGCCAGGTGGGCAAAAATAGCATTCGCCAGACCCAGGTTGCCTTCCGAGTTTTCAAAGTCAATCGGGTTGACTTTATGCGGCATGGTGGAAGAACCGATTTCACCGGCAATGGTCTTCTGCTTGAAGTGGCCCAGTGCGATATAACCCCAGACATCACGATCAAAGTCGATCAGGATAGTATTGAAGCGGGCAAAGGCGTCAAACAGTTCAGCGATATAATCGTGTGGTTCAATTTGTGTGGTGTACGGGTTCCAGTCCAGACCCAAAGAGGTGACGAATTCTTCGCTGTACTGGTGCCAGTCGATGTCCGGATAAGCAGAGAGGTGCGCATTGTAGTTACCAACGGCGCCATTGATTTTACCCAGCAGCTCAACCTGTTCAATCTGACGGTACTGACGTTCCATACGGTACGCCACGTTCGCCATTTCTTTACCCATGGTACTTGGAGAAGCAGGCTGGCCGTGTGTGCGGGACAACAGAGGAACTTCACGGTATTCCACTGCCAGTGCTTTAATGGCGTCAATCACGTTACGTACTTCAGGCAGCATGACTTGCTCACGCGCTTCTTTTAGCATCAGAGCGTGTGACAGGTTGTTGATGTCCTCAGAAGTACAGGCAAAGTGAATGAATTCATTCACCGCGTGCAGCTCAGGCTGATCAGCCACTTTTTCTTTCAGGAAGTACTCCACGGCTTTCACATCGTGGTTAGTCGTGCGTTCAATGGTTTTGATACGCAGGGCATCTTCTTCGCTGAATTCAGCGGCAATACGATCCAGGAAGGCATTGGCTTCAGCGCTGAAGGCTGGAACTTCCGCGATAGCGTCAGTCGCTGCCAGTTTTTGCAGCCAGCGAATTTCAACGATGGTACGGTATTTCAGCAGACCAAATTCACTGAAGATACTGCGCAGTGCGCTGGTTTTGCTACCGTAGCGGCCGTCTACCGGGGAAACAGCAGTCAATGCTGACAGTTCCATGATGTCTCTCTCCTGATTAAAGGGTTATAGCTGAGTTACAGAACGCCCAACAGGCGCTCACTGAGAATAATGTTTAGCTTCGGGCCTGAATGATTTTTGCCTGTTCAAGCATCTGTTTGCGGCCAAAGATCAGATGACGGCGCTTACCGCCGACCTGACGCCACAATACTGCACTGCGAACTGCGGCCAGCAGCAGAGCTCGTACCTTGTGCTGCACATGCTGTTGCTGCAGCTGAGCCGGTGTTCCTGTGACCTGAATGCGCGGTCCTAGCGGGCTGATGATATCGAGATAGACACTCGCCAGGTTGCTGATCATCTGCTCATCAAGCAGGTCGAAATGATCCAGCTGGCGTTTCACCATATCAATCCGATCACCCAGTTGCGCCATACTGTCGCGACGGCTGGCCAGCTTACGTTCCAGCGCCATTACGCTGACCAGATAGCGGGTAATTTCACTGCCTGCCGGTGTATTGTCGATTTCGTTGATCATGGTGCTGAGGCCTAACCTGAGGTCAGCTTCTTCACCAAAAATTTCAATCACGTTGTTTGGATTAGTCGAGGTCAGGGTGCGTAAACAGGTGACGAAAGCGTCGTTATCACAAGTACCTGTGCGAGCAACAGTCTGTACTAATTTCACTGCCTGGCAAATGCCTGCAAACGCAATGGTTCTGTCATAAATTGTATAAGCCATGGACTGTCCCTTTAAATCCGCTCTTCAATGATGCCGCCGCCAAGACACACATCACCCTGATAAAACACAGCTGACTGGCCTGGTGTTACTGCGATTTGTGGCTCATCAAAAATGACTTTGATGCTGTTGTCATCGACAGGAATAATGGTGCAAGGCGTATCCTGTTGACGATAGCGGGTCTTCACTGTGCATTTTACAGGCTCACGAACCGGTTCGCGATCCACCCAGTGCAGCTGAGCGGCGACCAGACCGTTAGAGAGCAGGCGCGGATGATTTTTCCCTTGTCCGACAATCAGCAGATTATTTTCAATATCTTTATCAACGACATACCAAGGCTCATCTGAGCTGTCTTTCAAACCACCAATCAGCAGACCTTTGCGCTGGCCCAGGGTGTGGTACATCAGTCCCTGATGCTGTCCGATAACCTTACCGTCTTCAGCCGTGACAATATCGCCTGGCTGCGCAGGCAGATATTTACCCAGAAATTCGGTGAACTTGCGCTCTCCGATAAAACAGATACCGGTAGAGTCTTTTTTCTTGGCGGTGACCAGCCCTTGTTCTTCCGCGATGCGGCGTACTTCCGGCTTTTCAAGCTCACCAACAGGGAACAGACTGCGAGCAATCTGATCGTGGCTCAGGGTGTACAGGAAATAGCTCTGGTCTTTGTTGTTATCCAGTCCGCGTAACATCTGCGCTTTTTGACCTGGCTGGGTAGGGAAAGTGCGACGGGTATAGTGACCCATGGCAATATAATCAGCATCCAGCACTTCATCGGCAAACTCCAGGAATGCCTTAAATTTGATTTCTTTGTTACACAGAATGTCAGGGTTTGGAGTACGGCCAGCTTTATATTCTGCAAGAAAGTATTCGAACACGTTGTCCCAGTACTCAGCAGCAAAGTTGATCGTATGAAGATGAATGCCCAGTTTGTCGCACACAGCCTGTGCGTCCGCGAGATCTTCTGCCGCTGAGCAGTACTCGTCATTGTCATCTTCTTCCCAGTTCTTCATGAACAGGCCTTCTACCTGATAGCCCTGTTGAAGTAGCAGGTAAGCAGAAACCGAGGAATCGACGCCGCCGGACATGCCGACAATAACTTTTTTCTGGCTGTTATCTGACATTTTTCTCTTCAATCTTGAATAAGTGATAAGGGCGTAATTCTATCAGAAAGCTGCGAACTGAAACAGATCGAGAACCGCTTCACACTTTATTCATCTTTCATCGGCAATTTTAGCTGTCAGCTTGCACGATTACTCGTTAATCACCACTAACGCAAACGTTTGCTATTTGCCGGCAATGATAGTGTAACTCTCCGCTAATGTGTAGTGTTTTAACAAAATTAACGCGCCGGTGAATCTCCCCTGCCAGCCAGTCATCGTCAGCGAGTGACTTCCCGCCATTCACCGGGAGCCAGACCATCGACTGTCCAGTCTGCCATCTGGTAGCGGATCAATCTGAGAGTAGGGTGCCCTACATGGGCTGTCATGCGACGTACCTGCCGGTTACGCCCTTCTCTTAAAGTAATGCTAAGCCAGGTGGTAGGGATATTTTTACGTTCACGTATCGGCGGATGCCTGTCCCAAACCTCAGGTGTGTCAATGACAGTGACATCTGCCGGCAACGTCATACCGTCTTTTAACGTTACGCCTGTGCGCAATGCTTTGAGCTGCTCTTCACCCGGCGTGCCTTCTACCTGTACCCAGTAGGTTTTAGGTTGTTTGGAGCTTGGCTGAGTCAGACGTGCTTGCAGGATACCGTCATTGGTCAGCACCAGCAGGCCTTCGCTGTCCTTATCCAAACGCCCTGCCGCATAGACATCTTTTACCGGGATGTAGTCGGCCAGCGTTTTGTCTCCCGGCTCTCCGCTAAATTGCGTCAACACATTGAATGGCTTGTTAAAAAGAATAATTTTCTGCGGACCACGTTGGCGGCCAGCCTGAGAGGCAGTGCGTGATTTTCGCGGCTTGGTGCCAGGCTGACGGGACGGGTTACGATCGTCGTTCCGGGTGGTGCGTCGGGTACGTTGAGTTTTCATGGCGATACAAAGTAAAGGGGGATAAGTATTTTGTGAGCGCACCATTATAACGTAAAAAACCACCCATGGCGTGCTGGTGAATTTTCAAGTATGATTCCCCCGCATCTTACAAAAAGATAACAAACGGACGCTAGGAGAATTTAATGGATAGTAAAGTAGTTGTACCAGCAGAAGGTCAGAAAATTGCCCTTGATGCCAATGGTAAGCTGGTCGTTCCTAACAACCCGATCATTCCTTTTATCGAAGGTGATGGTATTGGCGTTGATGTAAGCCCTGCAATGATCAAAGTGGTTGATGCGGCAGTTCAGAAAGCTTACGGCGGCGACCGTAAAATTTCCTGGATGGAGATCTACACCGGTGAAAAATCGACTCAGATTTACGGTGAAGATGCTTGGCTTCCACAAGAAACGCTTGATTTTATTCGTGAATACAAAGTTGCAATTAAAGGTCCACTGACTACACCTGTTGGCGGCGGCATTCGTTCTCTGAACGTTGCACTGCGTCAAGAGCTGGATCTGTATATCTGTGCTCGCCCGGTTCGTTATTTTGACGGCGTACCAAGCCCGCTGAAACAACCTGAACTGACTGACATGGTTATCTACCGTGAAAACTCTGAAGATATCTATGCGGGTATCGAGTTCAAAGCGGGTACAGCTGAAGCAGATAAAGTTATCAAGTTCCTGCAAGATGAGATGGGCGCGACTAAGATCCGCTTCTCTAAAGATTGCGGCATCGGTATCAAGCCTGTATCTGAAGAAGGTACTAAGCGCCTGGTACGTGCAGCAGTCCAGTACACCATCGACAATGACCGTGATTCACTGACGCTGGTTCATAAAGGCAACATCATGAAGTTTACTGAAGGTGCCTTTAAAGACTGGGGTTACGAAGTAGCGAAAGAATTCGGTGCTGAGCTGCTGGATGGCGGCCCATGGATGACGCTGAAAAACCCTAACACAGGTAAAGAAATCATCATCAAAGACAGCATTGCTGACGCATTCCTGCAACAGATCCTGCTGCGTCCGGCTGAGTATGATGTGATTGCGACGATGAACCTGAACGGTGACTACATTTCGGATGCACTGGCTGCACAGGTTGGTGGTATCGGTATCGCACCGGGTGCAAACATCGGTGATGGTGTTGCGCTGTTTGAAGCCACTCACGGTACTGCACCTAAGTATGCTGGTCAGGATAAAGTGAACCCGGGTTCTCTGATTCTGTCTGCTGAAATGATGCTGCGTCACCTGGGCTGGACTGAAGCTGCAGACCTGATCATCAAGTCTATGGAAGCGGCAATCCGCAACAAGACTGTGACTTACGACTTTGAACGTCTGATGGACGGTGCAACACTGCGTAAGTGTTCAGAGTTCGCCGACGATATGATTGAACAAATGTAAGTCAGTTTAATTGCTTTGAGAAAGGCTCGGCTTCGGCTGGGCCTTTTTGTTTTTACTCGATTATTTATCTCATGGCCTGTGAAAAGCATGTCCCTGGCATTGTGTTGTTTCTACTAGATCGGTCATAATTAGTTCACAAGCGCTTGTTCAAAACGATAAGAAAACGTGGCCTGAATGGCCAGTTGTTAACTGATTTGTTAATTACTTGTTTTCCTGTGTTTTATTCACTGTTTATTCATTTAATTGTCAATGAAGTGGTGATGAATAGGTACAACCAGAGATGAAATGATTGAAGAGTAAGTTGTCAGTAGGGTGGCAGAGGCAAAACTAAAGGTGAGCAGTCGCCCACCTGAATAAAGTGATGTAAATGTGTCAGTTACATTTATTTACTGGCGCTTTCAACATCGATGGGGACGATTTCACTGGCGTGATAGCCTTTCGGGCCAGTTTGAACGGTGTAGTTAACTTGTTGACCTGCTTTCAGCGTTCGATATCCTTCCATCTGGATAGTTGAATAGTGTGCAAAGATATCGCCTTCACCGTTTTCAGGACAAATGAAACCGAAGCCTTTTGCGTTGTTGAACCATTTAACTGTACCTGTTGCCATGCTTTTACATCCCTCTTTGCATTCAATTTCCATTTAGCATTTATTTATCAGTACTGTTTTAACATGACTTGAATATAAATGCTATTTTGATGCAGTTAGTATCTACTACAAGGTACACTTTAGTAAAAAGACTTAGACAGTCAAGCAAGACTTGTAACATTTGGATGAAATCTTTTTTGTCCGTCGCAATCTAGCAACCGATTGAACAAATGACTAAGATGAGATTATGAGTAAGTTAAGCGAAAGGATTAACCCTGAGTCAGACATACTTGATAAGGAGGACACTCAGGTTAAGCCGCCATCGATGTATAAAGTGATTTTAAATAATGATGATTACACACCGATGGATTTTGTGATAGAAGTGTTACAGAAGTTCTTCTCCATGGACTTGGAGAGAGCAACACAGTTGATGCTGGCTGTGCATTATGAGGGGAAGGCAGTGTGCGGTATTTTTACTGCCGAAGTCGCTGAAACCAAAGTGGCTCAAGTCATGATGTATGCAAGAGAGCATGAACATCCGCTACTGTGTACCATGGAAAAAGCCTGACTTTTTCCGGCACGCCAAATCAAGTGGTATTTAGGGGAGGTGCCTTATGCTAAATAAAGAACTTGAAACCAGTCTCAATGGTGCCTTCGCGCGGGCAAGGGAAAAACGCCATGAGTTTATGACGGTTGAGCATCTGCTGTTGGCGCTACTGGAGAATCCTGCTGCCCAGGAAGCCCTGTTAGCGTGCCGTGCTAATCTGGACACCCTTCGAAAAGAACTGGATGCCTTCATTGAACAAACCACGCCATTAATCCCTGCCGATGACGAAAGCAGGGAAACCCAGCCAACGCTGAGTTTTCAGCGCGTATTACAACGCGCGGTTTTCCATGTACAGTCGTCGGGTCGCAGCGAAGTGACCGGTGCGAATGTGCTGGTGGCTATCTTCAGTGAGCAGGAATCGCACGCGGCTTATCTGCTTAAGAAAAGTGATATCAGCCGTCTTGATGTGGTGAATTTCATTTCTCATGGCACAGTAAAAGACAGTGACAGTGATGATTTGAACCAGTCAGAGGTCAGTCCCGATGATCCTCGTGCAGAAGGTGGTGAAGATCGCCTGGAAAATTTTGCTACCAATCTTAATCAATTGGCCCGGGCCGGTGCGATCGACCCGTTAATTGGCCGTGAGTATGAGCTTGAACGTACCGTTCAGGTGTTGTGCCGTCGTCGTAAAAATAACCCATTGCTGGTCGGTGAAGCCGGGGTGGGTAAAACGGCTATCGCGGAAGGCCTTGCCTGGCGTATCGTTGAAGGTCAGGTCCCCGACATTATCAAAGATTGTGTTATCTACTCGCTGGATATCGGCTCCTTGTTAGCCGGCACCAAGTATCGTGGCGACTTTGAGAAACGCTTCAAAGCGATTTTGAAGCAGCTTGAGAAAGAAGAAAAAGCCGTACTGTTTATCGATGAAATTCACACCATTATAGGCGCGGGTGCGGCTTCTGGTGGTCAGGTTGATGCGGCTAATCTGATCAAGCCTTTGCTGAGCAGCGGTAAAATCCGTTGTATGGGGTCAACCACCTATCAGGAATACAGCAATATCTTTGAGAAAGAGAGAGCGCTGGCTCGCCGATTCCAGAAAATTGATATTGTTGAACCTTCATTGGACGATACCACGAAAATCCTCATGGGGCTGAAAACGAAATACGAAGCCCACCATGAAGTCAGGTACACCAATAAAGCCATTCGGGCAGCGGTTGAGCTTTCTGCTAAATATATCAATGAACGTCATTTACCGGATAAAGCGATTGATGTCATTGATGAAGCCGGTGCGCGTTGCCGTCTGGCACCTGTCAGTAAGCGTAAGAAAACCATCAATGTCAGCGACATTGAAGCCATGATTGCGCGTATTGCCCGGATTCCTGAAAAATCGGTTTCTTCCAGCGATAAAGAAGTTCTGCTGAACCTGGACAATAAGCTCAAAATGCTGGTCTTTGGTCAGGACAAGGCAATCGAAGCGCTGACCGAAGTCATCAAACTTAGCCGTGCCGGATTAGGGGCAGACAATAAGCCCGTAGGTTCATTTCTGTTTGCCGGCCCGACAGGGGTAGGTAAAACCGAGGTGACGGTGCAACTGGCGAAAATGCTGGGCATTGAACTGCTGAGGTTTGATATGTCTGAGTATATGGAACGCCATACTGTCAGCCGTTTGATTGGTGCACCTCCGGGTTATGTTGGTTTTGATCAGGGTGGATTGCTGACTGATGCCGTGATCAAGCACCCGCACTCGGTTGTGCTGCTGGACGAAATAGAGAAGGCGCATCCGGATGTCTTTAACCTGCTGCTGCAAGTGATGGACAACGGGACCCTGACGGATAACAACGGACGTAAAGCGGATTTTCGCAACGTAATTTTGGTGATGACGACCAATGCCGGTGTTCAGGAGACTGTACGTAAATCCATTGGTCTGGTGCAACAGGATCACAGCCATGATGCGATGTCGGAAATCAAGCGGGTCTTTGCGCCTGAATTCCGTAACCGTCTGGATAACATTATTTGGTTTAATCACCTGGAAAAAGATGTTATCAATCAAGTTGTTGATAAATTCATTGTTGAGTTGCAGGCCCAGCTGGATGCGCGTGGTGTCTCCATGGAAGTGTCAAACGAAGCCCGCGAGTGGCTGGCAGATAAAGGCTACGACAAGTCTATGGGAGCCCGTCCAATGGCCAGGGTGATTCAGGAAAACCTGAAAAAACCGATGGCGAACGAGTTATTGTTTGGCTCGCTGGTCAATGGTGGCTCGGTGCGTGTTACTTTGAAGGATGATGGCACACTGGATTTCCGCTTTAGCAGTGAAATGGAACCTGCGCACTAAAGCTTGATTATCCAGCGGTCACTGCCAATAAAAACGGGACCTGAGAGTCCCGTTTTTTATGCCTTAGTGATTAAGGCGATAGTAATGTGTACTTCGCAGCAGGGCCAGTCTGATATCACCAGCCCGGCGCAAATTAGCGCGAACGGAAGACGATGCGGCCTTTAGACAGATCGTAAGGAGTCAGCTCAACTGTCACCTTGTCGCCGGTCAGGATACGGATGTAGTTTTTGCGCATTTTGCCAGAGATGTGTGCAGTCACTACGTGACCGTTTTCCAGCTCAACGCGGAACATAGTATTAGGTAGTGTATCCAGTACAGTACCTTGCATTTCGATTACGTCTTCTTTTGCCATTGAATCCTCTTAGGCTACCGTGCCTTGCATCTTATTGGGCCGGATAATGCCTTGAAACTGTTTAAGTGTAAAGTTCAGGCCCGCAATTTTACCCTCGCTGCTGCTCTTTGTCAGCTTTTGTTGCAAACTTCGTTCCTTTTAATGAGGCTGAGGAAGGGGGAATAAATAATAATCTTATTGCCATTTGCCCTGAATCAGCTGTTGGTAAGGCTTGAAGCGGGTTTTATAGTTCATCGCAGGACAGTCATCAATCTGGTAACCAGGGTAGAGCCAGCGGCGTCCGGTATCCCGGCAGTACTGGATTTGCGTGAGCACGCAGAGGGTTCCGAGCGATAACGGGTAGTTCGGCTCGAAGAAGGTATAGACAGCGCTCAGTGCCTGGTCAAAAAAATCGGTGACGGCGACGGCCAGCAATTGCTCATCCTGATAGAGGTGCAAAAAACGGGTTTCTACCCAGTTTGCCTGGCAAAACTCAAAAAACTGCTTTCTGCTTGCCGGGTACATGGCCCCGTGCGCGTGTCTTTCCCGGATATATTGCTCGTAGAGAGGGAACCAGCCATCATCAAGCTGGCTTTTGAATTCTGCCCGAAAGCCATTAAGCTGTTTTAACTGTCTTTTCTGGC
Organism: Photobacterium salinisoli; assembly: GCF_003614885.1. GTDB lineage: Bacteria > Pseudomonadota > Gammaproteobacteria > Enterobacterales > Vibrionaceae > Photobacterium > Photobacterium salinisoli. The sequence continues at coordinate 1,587,966 of NZ_QZMS01000007.1, read as the reverse complement.
TTTTGCTGGGAGTGAAGTTGGTACAGTCAACGCGAAGGGGAGTACAGGCATGGCACTGGTCGCACATAGGTTTATAAATGGCCTGACCGCTGCGACGATATCCGCAGCCGAGCAGAGCGCCATAGCCAGAAGCCGTTAGCCAGCGATGGTCAACAACTACGCCAAGTTGCTCTTTTTGCTCAGGCAAATAACTGCAGCTGATTTCCGGAGTAAAGCCTAAACGTATTGTGGGAAGACTCATGATAACCTACTACGCAATGACCTGGGGCGAATAACAACCTGATTTAAGTATGGCGCATCTCTGTTGATCCAAGGTTTGCAAAAATGCGTCACGAGATACATCCCGGGCGCCCAGAGAGGCGAGGTGTGAGTTCATAATCTGGCAGTCGATAAGGCTGCCGTTATGAGCGCTGAAATGCCGGCAGAAATGCCAGAGTGCGATCTTGGAGGCATTGTCGGCGAGAGAAAACATGGATTCGCCGCAAAAGACAGTACCTACACTAATGCCATATAAGCCGCCAACAAGCTGGCCGTCATGCCAGACTTCAACGGAATGGCAATGGCCCTGGTTATGTAAGTGCTGGTACGCTTTAATCATGGCGGAAGTGATCCAGGTGGCATCAACACCGCGACTGTAAGCGCATTTCTCAATGACCTGATGACAGGCATGGTTGAGAGTGACCTGATAGCCTGATCTGCGGTAAAACTTTTTCAGACTCTTACTTGGCTGAAACATCTCTGGCAGGATAATCGCTCTGGGAGACGGGCTCCACCATAACAGGGGCTCACCCTCAGCGTACCAGGGGAAGATGCCTTGCCGGTAAGCATGAATAAGCCGCTGGGCACTGAGATCACCACCAAATGCCAGCAGGCCATTGGGATCATCAAGCGCCGTGCTCGGATGGGGAAACTGTAAGTCGACTGAGTCGAGCTCAGGCAAATATATAGCCATATAAATACAATGTAGGTGGAGAATATCAGTATGAGAAAGTGGTTATGGTTCGTTTTGTTGTTTACATGCGTATCGCAAGCCGCGCCTTATAATCGAAATCAGGCGCGTCCAGTCAATCAGGTTGTTTTCGGCCAACTGGAAACGGTACGTTATATTACCCAGCAGCAAGTGGTCAACTCCGAACATAACGGCTGGCAGACTTTATTGGGTGCAGTGGTGGGCGGCTTGATAGGTAACCAGTTCGGAGGCGGGCATGGCCGTGAGGTGGCGACCACTGTTGGCGCTTTGGCGGGGGCTGGGATTGCCTATAAAAATCAGCATATTGGCCAGTCAATCCGGCAGTACAAGCTGGTGGAATTGCTGATAAAAACGGATGAAGGCAAGTTGGTGGATGTGATTCAGGATATTGATCCGACTATGCTGTTTCAGTCAGGCGATAATGTCCGGATTCTCTATTTTGATGAAGGGGTCAGAGTTGACCGCACTTATCCATAGCCTGAACCGGTGAGTTGGAACGAGAAAAAGGCGCTGGAATCGCTCCAGCGCCTTTCTGCTACTAGTGTTAAACCCTGCGCCAGAGTTCAGTGTAGCGCCCGTTCAGAGCCATCAGGGATGCGTGATCACCACGTTCTATGATGTCGCCCTGATCCATCAGGCATATCTGATCCATTTGCTCCAGCCCCACCAGACGGTGGGTGATGAAGACGACTGTTTTATTCGGCATGTGCTCGAACAGCAAAGACAGAATCTGTTGTTCAGTCCGGCGGTCCAGCCCTTCGGTTGGTTCATCAAGCAGTAAAATAGGGGCATCATGCAAAAGCGCTCGGGCGATTCCCATACGGCGGCGTTCGCCCCCGGAAATTTGCCGTCCGCCATCACCCAGCCAGGTATTCAGGCCATTACCATCCAGCAGTTTCGCCAGTCCGACTTTGGTCAGTACGGTTGTCAGCTCGTTGTCGGTTGCATCCGGTTTTGCTAATTGCAGGTTATCCCGAACTGTGCCGTTAAAGATATCAACACGCTGGCTGACCACACTGACAGCATCACGCAGTGCTGCTTCCTGCCATTGACAAAGCGGTGTGCCATCCAGTGTTATCTGGCCCTGCTGCGGGTCCCAGTTACGGGTCAGCAATTGCAGCAGGGTTGATTTACCGCAGCCTGTGCGTCCAAGCAGCGCCAGTTTTTCACCGGCTTTGAGCTCAAGAGTGACATGGTTGAGCACGGGTTGTTCGCTGCCGAAGTAGCTAAAGCTGACGTCTTGAATCTTAATCTCGCCCCTGACACTGGCTTGATGGCCCTGAGGATCAAATTGTGTGTCGGGTGTGGCATGAATAATTTCATTCAGGCGTCTGGCCGAGGATAGCGTTTGTCCCAGATACTGGAAAGCCCCGGCAACCGGCATCATCAGCTCAAAGCTGGCCATAGTGGCAAAAGCCGCCAGCGCAATCATAGGATCGGGCGTGCTGCCTCCCACACCGTCAGCCGCTAACCATAGCATAAGTACCAAAGACCATCCGGTTGCCAGCATTAACATTGCATTTGCCATCCCTGTCAGGCTGGCCATGCGACGTTGTGCCAGCAGCAGCTGACTTTGTTCACTCAGTGTCCGCTCCCTGTACGCTGGCTCTGCGTTAAACAGTAAGAGCTCAGCCTGGCCCTGTAACCAGTCGAGCAGGCGTATTCTGAATCCGGCTTTTGCCATCGTCAGCGTTTCACCGTGCTTCTTGCCCAGTTTATAAAAAATAACCGGCAGAGAAAGTAGCAGGGTAAACAGCAGACATCCGAGAACCAGGCCAAGCGCCGGGTCAAACCAGGCCAGAAAGCCGCTTATCGCCAGTATACCGATCACCCCAATCAGTAAGGGGCTGATCAGCCGCAGGTAGACATGGTCCATTGCATCCACATCGGCAACCAGGCGGTTGAGCAAATCGGCATCACGCAGATTGGTCTGACGACCGGGAATCAGCGGAATGAGCTTACGAAAAAAGAAAATGCGCAGATCAGCCAGCAGCTTAAAGGTTGCATTGTGGCTGACAACACGTTCACCCCACCGGCCAGCAGTACGGGCGATGGAAAAACCGCGCACACCCGATGCAGGTAACATATAGTTGAAGGTTTCGCGGGCAATCGTCATACCCGCAACAGCGGAAGCGGCCAGGAACCAGCCAGACAGTGTCAGCAGGCTCATGGCAGCCAAAAGGGTCGCCAGGCCCAGCAACATACCCAGAGTCAGGCCAAACCAATGACGACGGTAAAGTTTAATGTAAGGGATTAAATCACGCATCGAGATCCCTCTTATCTGTGTGTGACAACATGTCTGCTAATAAGCCTTCGCGGCTGATCTGGCTGAAATGGCCCTGTTGAACAATGTGGCCGTTTTCCAGAACCAGCACCTTATCCATATTGCTCAGCTGGTCGAGACGGTGGCTGATCATCAGAGTCGTCTGGCCTTGTGTTGCCTGATTAAGGCTCTGTTGCACCAGCTGTTCGCTGTTAGCATCCAGGCTGGCAGTGGGTTCATCCAGCAGCCAGAAACTACCGTTCTGAAGCAGGGCGCGGGCGACGGCCAGTCGCTGTGCCTGACCCACGGACAAACCAGCTGAACGATCACCGACCGGATGATCCAAGCCCCGTTCCAGATGTTGAATAAACTCATTGGCGAAGGCATTGTCCGCTACTTGCCGGACATGCTCGTCAGTGGCGTTTGGATTACCCAGCATAATGTTATCGCGAATGCTGCCGTGGATAAGCAGCGGGTTTTGACCAACCCAGCTGATAGCCTGGCGCCATTGAGCCGGGTCGATATCGCGCAGTTCAGCACCATTTACTTTGATGCTGCCTTCATAGGGCAGAAAACCCAGCAGGGCATTCAGCAGGCTGGTTTTACCTGCCCCACTGGGGCCAACCAAAGCCACTTGTTGTTTGGCATCAATATCAAAACTCAGCGGCCCTGCCAGAACCTGTCCTTGCGGGCTCAGCACTTTAACGTCGGTCAGACTGATGCGGATGGTCTCGGGAGAGGGCAGCGGCTGTTCACCCTGACTCATGTCGTCGGCTTGGGTATTGAGGAAAGCGACTATGGATTCTGCCGCGCCAATGGCTTGCGCTTTGGCGTGGTAAAAGGTGCCCAGATCTCTCAGCGGCTGATAGAACTCAGGGGCTAATAACAGAATAAAGAAACCAGTGAACAAAGTGATCGGCAGGCCATAATGGCCGAAATCCAGCTCGCCAATGAAAGAAAAACCAAAATAGACTGCGACCAGCGCAATGGAAATGGCCGTGAAAAATTCCAGAACGGCTGATGACAGGAAGGCCATGCGCAGCACTTCCATGGTGCGTTTGCGCAGTGTATCGGCGGCATCATGCAGATTTTCTGCTTCGGCGTCTGCACGATTGAACAGTCGCAGTGTTGCCAGGCCCTGCAGGCGGTCATAAAAGTGGCCGGACAGACGCTGCATGGCGGTAAAGTTGCGCCGGCTTGCATCGGCCGCTCCCATACCGACCAGTGCCATGAACAAGGGCACTAACGGCGCTGTGATCAGGAAAATCAGACCGGCAGCCCAGTTAAACGGGAATACCGCCACCAGGATGACGACCGGAATAAGGACAGACAGCGCCATCTGGGGGATATAGCGGGCAAAGAAATCCTGCATTTCTTCGACCTGTTCCAGAATCAGGCTGGCCCAGGAACCGGCAGGCCGGCCTTTGATAAACGCCGGGCCAAGCTGATGCAGTCGCTGAATAATCAACTGGCGGATATGCAGGCGGATATGCTCACCGCACCGGTATCCAGCCACTTCACGGCCCCAGCTGCAGGCGGCACGAAGTGCAACCACAGCGATCAGACCTGCAAAATGTGTGATCAGCTGGTATTTGTCAGTCTGTTCAATGATCAGTTGCTGCAATATGTAGGCGAGCAGTCCGGCCTGGGCAACCAGGAGTAGACCCGACAGGAATCCCATGCCGACACTCAGCATGAGCCAGGGTTTGGCAAGCTTGCTTTGCGATTTTAACCATTTGGTCAATTCGCGCTGTAATTGTTTATCCATTTTTTAAAGTAGCGCTGTATGGTTGGTCAAATTCTGGTTTCCCAAAGGGGGAAGGCAAAAAAGCCACGGTCGATCGCCGTGGCCGTAGTTTCAGTTTTACTTGCTGTTTAACGCGTCAAGGTAGCGTTCCGCATCCAGTGCGGCCATGCAGCCTGTCCCGGCAGAGGTAATAGCCTGACGGTAGATGTGATCCATGACATCACCGGCAGCAAAGACACCAGGAACGCTGGTTTGCGTCGCATTGCCTTCCAGTCCGGACTGGACTTTGATGTAGCCATTTTCCATTGCCAGCTGACCGGTAAAAATGCCGGTGTTCGGCTGGTGGCCAATCGCAATGAACACACCCATCACGTCCAGATCTTCCGTGTTATCAGACTGGGTTTCTTTCAGGCGTACACCTGTCACGCCCATGTCATCACCCAGAACTTCTTCCAGAGTGCGATCTGTGTGCAGGACGATATTGCCGTTATTGACTTTGTCCATCAGACGATCGATAAGAATTTTCTCGGCGCGAAAGGTATCACGTCTGTGTATCAGATGTACTTCAGAGGCAATATTTGCCAGATATAATGCTTCTTCTACTGCGGTATTACCGCCGCCGACTACAGCAACTTTCTGATTACGGTAGAAAAAGCCGTCACAGGTGGCACAGGCCGAGACACCGCGGCCCTGGAAAGCCTGTTCAGATTCCAGACCAATATATTTAGCGGACGCGCCGGTGGCGATGATCAATGCATCGCAGGTGTATTCACCGTTATCGCCTTTCAGAAGGAAAGGGCGCTGGCTGAAATCGGTTTCGTTGATGTGATCGAAAATGATCTCGGTATTGAATTTTTCAGCATGCTCTTTCATGCGATCCATCAGTGCCGGACCTGTCAGTCCTTCCGCGTCGCCAGGCCAGTTTTCAACTTCTGTCGTCGTGGTAAGCTGGCCGCCTTGCTGCATGCCAGTAATCATGACTGGATTGAGATTGGCACGGGCCGCGTAGACAGCTGCCGTATAACCGGCGGGGCCAGAACCTAGGATGAGTAGTTTACTGTGTTTTGCGTTACTCATTGTTTCTCCAGACTTAGTCAGCGTCACTTATCAATAAGGCATCGATTGTAGGGAAAATGCAGGCGTAAGGAAAGAGCAGACCATAGCTGTGCCGTAAACTCAAAGAAAAAGCGCCGGAAACTATGTTTTCAGCGCTCAGGTCAGCGAAACAGCACGGGCACATGTCAGTGCATGCTGAGGGCGACAGTCGGGTCGGTATAGTGAAGGTTAAAGGCCTCAGCCACTTCGCGATAAGTCACTTTGCCGTGGATCACATTTAACCCGGCGAGAAATCCGGGATCGCCCAGTAATGCCTGTTTATAGCCGTTCCCAGCCAGGTTAATAATATAAGGCAGGGTGGCATTGTTCAGTGCAAAAGCTGAGGTTCGTGCCACTGCACCGGGCATGTTGGCCACACAGTAGTGCACGACATTGTCCACAATGAAGGTTGGATTTGTATGTGTGGTCGGATGAGAAGTCTCAAAACAGCCGCCCTGATCAATCGCCACATCCACAAGGCATGAACCGTGCTTCATAGCTTTGACGTGATCGGCTGTGATGAGTTTAGGGGCCGCCGCGCCGGGAATGAGCACCGCGCCGATAATAACATCAGTATCCGGCACCAGACGGTCAATCAGATCGTCCGTGGAATAAAGCAGTTTCACTTTGCCCTGAAATTCACAATCCAGTGCTCTTAACGTATCCAGATTGCGATCCAACACAGTGACATCGGCCCGCATCCCCACCGCCAGACGGGCGGCATTGGAGCCCACAACGCCACCGCCTAAAATGAGGACTTTAGCCGGTTCTACGCCGGGTACGCCACTGAGCAGTAAACCTCTGCCGCCGCGGGAATTTTCCAGGGTTTGCGCAGCGGCCTGAACGGACATCCTGCCGGCCACTTCAGACATGGGCGCCAGTAACGGAAGGCGGCCTTTGTTGTCTTTTACCGTTTCATAAGCAATACAAATAGATTTGCTCTGAATCAGCTCCTTTGTTTGCTCATAATCAGGGGCCAGATGCAGATAAGTGAACAGAATTTGCCCTTCGCGAAGCATGGCTCTTTCGACGGTCTGGGGTTCTTTTACTTTAATAATTAGCTCTGATCTGGTAAAAACTTCTGAAGCAGTCGAAAGAATCGTTGCTCCGGCAGATTGATAATCTGCATCGGACAACCCTATACCTGCTCCGGCCTGGGTTTCAATCAGTACCTGATGACCCAGCGAAACCAGTTCTCTGACACTACTGGTAACAAGGCCAACTCGGTATTCGTGGTCTTTGATTTCTTTAGGCACACCGATGATCATGCTGTGCTCCTTGATCTATGTAGCAGGGTTAGCTATGGACAAGGTTGAAATGACAGAGCTAATGGCAGTATAGTTTGACTAAAAGAGTATTTGATACTAAATAACTAGTAGATGTAGTATATTTTTTTGCAAGGAAGTAAATAGGTGGAATAAAAAATGGTAGATACCAAAAAGAAACCCTCCAAGGAGTTGGATCGCATCGACCGCAACATTCTGAACGAACTTCAGAAGGACGGACGAATTTCAAACGTTGAGTTGTCTAAACGTGTTGGATTGTCTCCAACCCCTTGTCTGGAGCGTGTACGTCGCCTGGAGCGCCAGGGGTATATCAGCGGCTATACTGCGCTGCTGAACCCGCAGTATCTGGATGCATCTCTGCTCGTTTTCGTTGAAATTACCCTTAATCGTGGTGCACCCGATGTCTTTGAGCAATTTAACCGTTCGGTTCAGGAGCTGGAAGATATTCAAGAGTGCCATCTGGTGTCGGGCGATTTCGACTATCTGTTAAAAACACGTGTATCGGATATGTCTGCATACCGTAAGCTGCTGGGTGAAACCCTGCTGCGCTTACCTGGTGTAAACGACACCCGTACCTATGTGGTAATGGAAGAAGTGAAACAGACCAATAACCTGGTTATCAAAACGCGTTAATTGGCGCGAAGCCAGTCTGATTTCAGTCAATACCAAGCGGCCTTGTGCCGCTTGTTTCGTTTTTGTGGCATTCATATCGTTTTTTGTCTCAATTGCTGAAAAAGTCAGCATCCCATCATCTATTTGACATTGGGATGAATTATTTGTGTTATCAACCAACTACAATTACAGCTTGTTGGATGGAGCCAAGAGTGCTGCGGGAGCGCGCACAGAGTGCGTGAAAGTGTTAACGGCCCTGCTCTTTGTGTGATTCACATAGTTTTCCTACTTTGCTCCCACATTTTCTCAGGCAGGTAACATTACCCGCTAAGTGGTATAAAATAGGCCACAATACCCAAGCCTCCTAAGGTGGTCTGGGACAGATATATCAAACGCAAATTCAGCTGGGTCACCCACAGGACGTTGATTACCCCCGGCTTACAGCCAGTATTAGCAAGACCGGAGAGAGTTTTTGAGGAAAGTTAGAGGCAAAACTCAGCCTGTACGCCTGTCAGGCGGACAGCGCCTGCTGGAAAGTTTTTTGATCATCGGTATTCTTGCCGCAGTCTATATCATGGTTGCCCTGGTCAGTTTTAATCCGGCCGATCCTTCCTGGTCGCAAACGGCCTGGCAGGGCACGGTACAGAATAAAGCCGGTGCATTTGGGGCTATGGTCGCCGACACCGCCTTTTTCACTTTTGGCTCGCTGGCGTACCCTTTACCGCTTGTCATTCTGGGGATGACCTGGGTGATGTTCCGTCGTCGCGGTGAACGGGAGCCGGTGGACTACATGATATACGGTACGCGCCTGTTAGGCCTACTGTTACTGTTTCTGACCAGCTGTGGTCTTGCCGATCTGAACTTTGATGATATCTGGTACTTTTCCTCCGGCGGTGTGATTGGCGATGTGGTTGCCAACCTGACTCTGCCGCTGTTTAACCTGCTTGGCACGACTCTGGTTCTGATGTTTTTATGGGCGGTGGGTTTTACCCTCTTGACCGGCATTTCCTGGCTGCGTGTGGTGGATGGCCTCGGTGAGACAACCTTAGGGATGTTAGGCTGGCTGCTCAACAGAATCCGTGGCGAAAAGCCGCAGACACTGACGCCTTTTGCTGCCGATATTCCAGACGAAAGCCAGACGGCTTATGCCGCCAGGCTGACGCATAATCCGAATGAGTCTGATATTGATGAGGACGACGTATTACTGCGTCGTTCAGAACGTATTGCCTATACTCCAACGCCGCTGGCCGAGACTCAGGTTTCGGATACGGCTGTTGAGAGAACTGCTCAGATGAATCAGGCCCGCCCTGAGGTTAAACCGCCGCCGGTAAATGCGGCTGTGCAGCCAGAGCCTGCCATTGTGATGCCAGAGCGCAACAAGCCAGCCGTTGCCTCAGCCAGCCAGCCGCTGGGATCCAATCCTGATATAGCAGGCGTAACTATTGCCGACTTGCAGTCCCAGCTGGCTGAGAATGATGATTACAGCGTGTATGCCGCCGAATCGGACGACGCCCGGAACGGCACGCGTGCTGACAGTTATGATCAGCCTATGCAGGAGCCGCCCACTTATGGCGGGGTGGATGAACCCGCCATTGGCGATCTGTCCCTGGTCGGGGAAGAACCTGTAATGTCTGAGTACGAATCTGCGCCAGAGCAGGAGTATACGGTTGCTGAATCTGAAGATGACATGCCCTGGGAAGACGAACCCATGCCGGATGCGGATATTGAGATCGGTGTCCACGATGGTATGTCAGAGCTGGAACGTGCCGGCATAGTGTCAGAAACTGAGGCCGATGATGCTGATGACGAAGAGTCTGATGAAGATGCTTTCCAGCGCAAGATTCGCGAAGCGCAGCAGGCACAGCAGCAGCAGGCCTACGCGGCGGGACTGGATAATCCGTTCCTGGTGAAAAAAGACGTCGATTTGCCTAAACCGACCTCACCGATGCCGACTTTGGATCTCCTGCAGCCACCGACGCAAAATGTGCAGCCTACCAGTGAAGAAGAATTAAAGAATACCGCCCGTTTGGTGGAATCTAAGCTGGCGGATTACAAAATTAAAGCCAAGGTGGTCGGGATTTATCCCGGCCCGGTAATCACCCGCTATGAGCTGGATTTGGCACCCGGTGTCAAAGTGAGCCGCATCTCAGGGCTAGCGAAAGATCTGGCCCGTGCTTTGTCTGCCTATGCGGTGCGGGTTGTGGAAGTGATCCCGGGTAAACCTTATATCGGTCTGGAACTGCCTAACGAGAACCGTGAAACCGTGTATATGTCTGAAGTGCTGGGTAGTGAGCGCTTTATGAACATGCGTGGCCCGCTTCCTATCGTGCTGGGCTATGACATTGCCGGTGAGGCTGTTGCCGCTGATCTGAGCAAAATGCCTCACTTACTGGTGGCCGGTACGACGGGTTCTGGTAAATCTGTAGGTGTCAACGTGATGATCCTCAGCCTGCTTTACAAATGTAAGCCGGAGGATTGCCGTTTCATCATGATTGACCCGAAAATGCTGGAATTGTCTATCTACGAGGGCATTCCGCATCTGCTGACCGAAGTCGTCACAGACATGAAAGACGCCGGAAATGCGCTTCGCTGGTGTGTGGGTGAAATGGAACGCCGCTACAAACTGATGGCTGCGGTAGGGGTGCGAAACCTGGCCGGTTACAATGCCAAGCTCAAAGAAGCCGCTGCCGCCGGGCATCCTATTCACGATCCGTTGTGGAAACCTGGCGATAGTATGGACGAACATCCACCGCTGTTGGAGAAAATGCCAAGTATTGTGGTCATAGTGGATGAGTTTGCCGATCTCATGATGGTGGTCGGCAAGAAAGTGGAGGAGCTGATCGCTCGTCTGGCGCAGAAAGCGCGAGCCTCAGGTATTCATCTGGTGCTGGCGACTCAGCGTCCGTCGGTAGATGTGATTACCGGTCTGATCAAGGCCAATATTCCAAGCCGTATGGCGTTTACCGTCTCAACCAAGACAGATTCACGGACTATTCTGGATCAGGGTGGGGCAGAATCGCTGCTGGGCATGGGTGATATGTTGTACCTGCCGGCAGGTCAAAGTCACACCATACGTGTTCACGGTGCCTTTGCATCCGATGATGATGTCCATAATGTGGTGAACGACTGGAAAGCCCGGGGTAAACCACAGTATATCGATGGGATTCTGAATTCTGATCAGGGCTCGGAAGCTATGTTGCCAGGGGAAACTTCATCCGGTGGTGAGGACGATCTTGATCAGCTCTTTGATCAGGTTGCAGCTTTTGTGGCCGAGAGCCGTCGCGGATCCGTTTCAGGCGTTCAACGCCGTTTCAAAATTGGCTATAACCGCGCCGCCCGTATTGTAGAACAGCTGGAAGCACACGGTATTGTCAGTCCTCCGGGCCATAATGGTAACCGAGAAGTGCTGGCGCCGGCTCCGGCAGGAGATTGATGTATGATGAAAAATCAGCAAATAACAAAAACCATTCAGGGCGTTATTCTGGCCGCTGCGTTCTTGCCTGCTCTGGCCTTTGCCAGTGCTCAGCAGGAGTTGAGTCAGCGTTTGAATAAAGTCGATGCCTTCAGCGCAACGTTCACTCAGAAGGTCACCAGCCCTGAAGGGGATTTGCTGGTCGAGGGTGAAGGGAATGTTTCGGTTCAGCGTCCGAATCTGTTCAGATGGCATGCCGATACACCGGATGAAAATCTGCTGGTGTCAGATGGCCGCACCCTCTGGTACTACACACCTATGGTCGAGCAGGTGACGGCGATGAAACTGGACGATGCCACCGCGCAGACTCCCTTTGTTTTATTGATTCGCAACCAGAATCAGGACTGGGCCAAATACAATGTGGCCCAGACGGCTGATACTTTTACGCTGACGCCGAAAGACAGTGCCGCAGTAACCGGGAAGTTTGTGGTCACAGTCGGTCGGGACGGTCAGGTTCGCGGGTTTTCCGTTGAAGAGCAGGATGGCCAGCTCAGCCAGTTTCGCTTTGCCCAGTTTGCACGTGGCAAGCAAGATCGTAAGCAATACAGTTTCACTCCCCCTCCGGGTGTAGAGCTGGACGATAAGCGCTGATTGCGTTAAAAACGACAGAGTCTTATTCAGGCGGTAGAAATACCGCCTTTTTCAGTGATGGATGGTCAGCGTGGATAATCTCAGCCTAAATTTTTCCTCGGATTTTCGCCCTCTGGCTGCGCGCATGCGTCCGCGTACGGTAGAGGAGTACATTGGCCAGCAACATATACTCGGCCAGGGCAAACCGTTACGAAGAGCGCTGGAGGCCGGACACCTTCACTCCATGATTCTCTGGGGGCCACCCGGAACCGGTAAAACAACGCTGGCGGAAGTTGCGGCTCACTATGCCAACGCTGAAGTGGAGCGTGTGTCTGCGGTGACCTCTGGCGTCAAAGAGATTCGTGCCGCCATAGATAAAGCGCGTCAGAATCAGCATGCCGGACGGCGAACTATTTTGTTTGTCGATGAGGTGCACCGTTTCAACAAAAGCCAGCAGGATGCATTTTTGCCGCATATTGAAGATGGCACTGTGACATTTATCGGCGCGACCACTGAAAATCCGTCTTTTGAGCTGAATAACGCCCTGCTATCCCGTGCCCGTGTCTATAAGCTCAAATCTCTGACGACAGATGACATACTGACAGTCATCAATCAGGCGATGGATGACGCAGAGCGCGGCATCAGGGATGACAGTCTGGCCTTTGCCCCGGATGTGAAAGAAAGCCTGGCGGCACTGGTTAATGGTGATGCACGTATGGCGCTGAACTACCTTGAGTTGCTGGCGGATATGGCAGAGGAGCATCAGGGCAGTAAAATCATCAATTTAGCGCTTCTGGCTGAAGTTGCCGGGGAGAAGATCACCCGTTTTGATAACAAAGGCGATCTCTGGTACGACATGATTTCCGCCGTTCATAAGTCAATTCGCGGCTCCAGTCCGGACGGCGCCTTATACTGGTATGCCCGAATGTTACAGGCAGGTTGTGATCCTCTTTATGTTGCCCGTCGTTTACTGGCCATAGCGTCTGAGGATGTCGGCAATGCCGATCCTCGTGGCATGCAAGTTGCGATTGCTGCCTGGGATTGTTTCACCCGTGTAGGCGCTTATGAAGGCGAAAGAGCGATAGCACAAGCCATTGTGTACCTTGCGTCAGCACCCAAAAGTAATGCGGTCTACACTGCCTTTAATCAGGCAAAGGCGGATGCGGCGAATTTACCTGATTATGAAGTGCCGCCGCATCTGAGAAATGCCCCGACTAAACTCATGAAAGAGCTGGGATATGGTGCCGAATATCGCTATGCCCATGATGAACCGGGGGCTTATGCGGCAGGAGAGTGCTATTTACCCCCAGAGCTGCAGGGCAGGAAGTACTATCAGCCTTCAGAGCGTGGTTTAGAAAGTAAAATTGGTGAAAAGCTGGAATATCTGGCCTCACTGGACGCAAAAAGCCCGCAGAAACGCTATCAATAATCGGGCTTTTTGGGTATCGTTTATCAACTTGCGTTAGGAATTCTAACGTATTCAGATTTCAACTTATTTAACCCGCTAACGGGTTAAATTTTGTGCAACATTCTATGACGAGCACAGGATTAGCATGCTAGATTCAAAACTTCTTCGAACTGAGCTGGACGCGACAGCAGAAAAATTAGCGCACCGTGGGTATACCCTTGATGTAGAAACACTTCGTTCCCTGGAAGAACAACGTAAGTCCATTCAGGTCAAAACGGAAGAACTGCAGTCCCTGCGCAATTCCCGCTCGAAGTTAATTGGTCAGCTCAAAGGCAAGGGCGAGCACGAAGAAGCCGATAAAGTCATGGCAGAAGTTGCCGGTCTGGGCGCTGAGCTGGACGAGGCGAAAAAAGCCCTGGCTGAGATACAGTCTCAGCTCAGCGATATTGAGCTGTCTATTCCGAACATTGCGGACGAGTCTGCGCCAATTGGTAAAGACGAAGACGATAACGTCGAAATTTCTCGCTGGGGCGAACCCAAGACTTACGATTTTGAAGTGAAAGATCACGTTGATCTGGGCGAGATGGCTGAAGGTCTGGACTTTGCCAGCGCAGTAAAACTGTCTGGCTCCCGTTTCATCGTAATGAAGGGCCAGTTTGCCCGCCTGCACCGTGCACTGGCGCAGTTCATGCTCGATCTTCACACCCAAGAGCATGGCTACACTGAAATGTATGTCCCTTACCTGGTCAATCAAGACAGCCTGTACGGTACGGGCCAGCTACCGAAATTCGGTGAAGATCTGTTCAATACCAAGCCTGCGACCGAAGAAGGCGTTGGTATGTCACTGATCCCGACGGCGGAAGTTCCGCTGACCAATATGGTTCGCGATACCATCGTTGACGAAGCTGAGCTGCCAATCAAAATGACGGCACATACACCATGCTTCCGTTCTGAAGCTGGCTCTTATGGACGTGATACCCGCGGCCTGATCCGTATGCACCAGTTCGATAAAGTAGAACTGGTTCAGATCACCCGTCCGGAAGATTCCATGGCGGCACTGGAAGAGCTGACCGGTCAGGCTGAGAAAGTGCTGCAACTGCTGCAACTGCCTTACCGTAAAGTGATTCTGTGTACCGGTGATATGGGCTTTGGCGCCATGAAGACCTACGATCTGGAAGTCTGGCTGCCGGCGCAGAACACTTACCGTGAGATATCATCTTGCTCTAATGTGGGTGACTTCCAGGCTCGGCGGATGCAGGCACGCTTCCGCCGCAAAGGTGAGAAAAAACCTGAATTAGTGCACACTCTGAACGGCTCTGGTCTGGCGGTTGGCCGCACCATGGTTGCTGTGCTGGAAAACTACCAGCAGGCAGATGGCCGTATTGAAATCCCTGAAGTGCTGCGTCAGTATATGGGCGGTCTGACCCATATCGGTTAATACCGGTGATGACAGTCAAAAAAAACCCAGCCTGCGCTGGGTTTTTTATGCCCTGTTATCTGCCTTGATGACTACCTGCCTTGCCCGCAGGTTATAACCTGTGTCAGAGGCGGGTGCATTCTTATCAAGCCTGAAGCTTGAGTTCGGTCTGACCGGCAGCTTCAGATTCAGCCTGCTCCAGCAGGGGTTGCAAACTGGCACTGATATCGAGCGGGAAACCTTCTATCGCCAGTGCATGGGCGATTTCGGTCAGCTTGGCATCAAACAAATAGAAAATGTTATCCGACAAGCTGAGTGAGAACTTATACAGTGCCAGTCGGCATGCTTTGCTTGCACTGGCCGATTGCAGCAACGTGGTCAGGTCATTCTCCAGCTGATCGGCCATTAATGATGGTCCGGGTATTTTCAGCATCAGGTTCATTTGTCCCAGCCGGCGTTGCAGCAAATGCAGATGCCTGCGCAGTAATACTTCTTGCTTGCTGTTACCCGGACGAAAAACCGCAACTGTTGAGCGGAACTGGGCCAGCGTATCCAATGCATTCAGTGTGATCGGCCAGAACTGCTGATACTGCTCGAACAGGGTGCTTTTGTCTGCAATGAGCAGGCTGGTGGTTAAGTGGTCATCAATCAGATACATAACATGACGAATGTTTTTACCATGATTGGCCTGGTTACGTGACATAGAATACTGCGGCCACTCAGTACTTAGTTGCTGTAAATGCTGGGTCAGAATCCGGTACATGGGTTTTTGCTCAAGCCCGGTCTGGCTCAGCAGGGTGTGGCTCAGGCTCAGGATGGCATTCTGCTCGGGAAAAACCGGCAGGGTTTCGCCATGACTTTTCATCAGATGGTCATGGGACAGGCGTCGGTGCTGACGTAACAGCTGAATGAGCTGCCGAAGCCCAAGGATCTGATCGAAGTGGGCTTCAGTTTGCGCCTGCTGTTGTTTGTTATAGAAATACCAAGCCGTGAGTGCCAGCACAGTTAGTGTTAAACCGAGAATAATCCACATATCGACTCCCTAAATGCCGGTGAATGGCATGAATACTTTGTTGATCCTCTTTGACGTTTTGATTCTGTTTCTGAGTCAGCTTGTTGAAGCCTGGGTGCAGTTTCTTAACGACACAGCCATATCGCAAAAAACGAGCCAGTTTTAATTTGGCTTGATACATACCGCATCATTTTTATCTTACTGATAAATATCGATTATTTATGGTGTGGCGTATTGCGGGTGCGCACCACTTTGGTGCGATATGATAGTTTTGGTGCAGACTGGTGCGCTAACGATGAATGAAATAAAAATCAGTGAAGGGAGCAAGAACGTCAGAGAGAGGGATACTACCTACAAGCAATAACAGAAAAGACCAGCACATTAAGTGGCTGGTCTTTTATTGTTATCTCACACCACCGCCACAGGCGGTAAGCAGAGTCAGAGTTTGATACGGTTAGTTTCTTGGTACCCGTGCATCCAAGGCTTCAAGCTTTTTCAGTGCATCCTGCGTCATCAGGGTCTGATAACTGATGTTGCTCGCACTGAGGCTGGAGCCTTGCTGGAATGGGTATTCCGGAATGGTTTTCAGGAATTCCATGACTTTTTGTTGTACCGGTACAAACAGCCACATAGTGTTTTCCGCATACCATTTCAGATACATACCGGACTCCAGCGCCCCTTTCTGATAGGGATCAGCCCGCAGGTTGATTACCAGAGGCCAGGCCGGTGTTTCGCGAACGGCGGTATTAATACCACCGGAAAGAGTCGCAAAGTGGATTTTCCAGTCTTGCCAGCGAACCGCATTCAACTCACCGGTTGCGCCAAAGTAGTAAATAGTGTCGCGGGGACCTTTTTCGACCTCACCTTTGAAATAAGGCATAAAGTTATAGCCGTCCGCATGAACTTTGAATTCTTTACCATTGGCGGTATAGCCTTTTTTCAGCTTTTCGACCAAGTCGGGTTCACCGGCTGCAGCCAGGAAGGTCGGCATCCAGTCTTCATGCGAGATGATGTCGTTATAGATGGTGCCTGGTTTAATCACATTGGGCCATTTCACCAGCAGAGGGACGCGCATCCCCCCTTCCCAGGTGGTTCCTTTTTCACCATGGAAAGGTGTGGTACCGCCATCAGGCCAGGAAATCGTCTCGGCACCATTATCCGTTGAGTACACAACAATCGTGTTGTCGGCAATCTTCAGCTCATCGAGTTTGTCCAGCAAGGTACCGACTGACTTGTCGTGTTCAACCATGCCGTCCGGGTACAGACCAATTCCTGTCGTGCCGACAGACTCAGGTTTTAAGTGCGTCCAGACGTGCATACGCGTGGTATTGAACCACATGAAGAAGGGCTTATCACTCTTCACGGCGCGTTCCATGAAATCCAGCCCTGCAGCCATAAACTCTTCATCTGCAGTTTCCATCCGCTTACGTGTCAGCGGACCGGTATCTTCGACTTTACCGTCAGCAGTGGATTTTAAAACGCCGCGCGGGCCGTATTTTTTGCGAAAATCAGGATCTTTCGGGTAGTAATAACCCTCGGGTTCTTCTTCCGCATTCAGGTGATACAGGTTACCGAAGAATTCATCAAAACCGTGGTTAGTAGGCAGGTGTTTGTCCTGATCACCCAAGTGGTTCTTACCAAACTGGCCACTGACATATCCCTGCTCATGCAATAAATCAGCAATGGTTGGCGACCAGTCAGGAATACCGTGATCAGAACCCGGCATACCTATGGTTAATAATCCGGTGCGAAACGGGTGCTGACCCAAAATAAATGATGCCCGCCCAGCTGTACAGGATTGCTGTGCATAGGAATCAGTGAACAACGCACCTTCTTTTGCAATCGAGTCGATATTGGGTGTTTGGTATCCCATAATACCGTGGTTATAAGCACTGATATTATGAACGCCAATATCGTCTCCCCATATCACGAGTATATTCGGTTTTTCTGCTGCACTGACACTGGTTGCACCAAAGGCAACCCCGATAATAGCCATAAGCTTTGTTATTTTTGACTTAAGAGAAATCAAAATAACCTCCTTTGTACGGCAAATGCCACGGGTTAAAAAACTTGGTTTATGTTTACATCGCAGTATGTGTTGCTCTTTTGCTGAAGGTGGTTTTCCTAACGGTAACTTATTGTGAATATTAAGTTTAATTGCTATACAGATATTAACCAGTCGAAGGTAAGTATTTTTTTATGAAGCAATGTTTTGTCACAAGCGCGCTTTTTTTTCTGAGCATACTAGCTCTCTCTTTTGATGCTGTGTCTCAGAATAATGTAGACACTCAGTGTGTGAAATGTCACGAAAATGAAGTGCAACAATGGAAAAGTTCACATCACTTTCATGCTATGTCTCACGCAAATACCGCTGATGTTTTGGCTGAATTTGACGGCATAACGTTTAAAAAAGATGAAACCGTCTTTCAATTACGGCAAACGGAAAAAGAATATCTGGTTGATATTTCTGAACCTTCAGGACAGCGCGCCGAATATAAAGTGGCATACACTTTTGGCTATTATCCACTTCAGCAATATGCGTTATCGGTTGGAGGTGGGAAAGTTCAGTTTTTACCTTTTGCCTGGGATAGCCGAGAGAAAGAGAATGGCGGGCAGCGCTGGTTCGATCTCCATCCGGATCAGCAAGCTAATGATCCGTTTCACTGGACGCAGATGGGGCAAAACTGGAACCAAATGTGTGCCGATTGCCACACGACCAATTTCGAAAAGCGCTTTGACGAACAAACAAAAACCTATCAGTCTACCTATAGTGCCGTTAATGTCAGTTGCCAGGCCTGCCATGGCGAGCCTCAGCAGCATCTTGCCTGGGCGGCAGGAAACACCGACATTAACAACAAAGGTTTTGAGCAGAACATAGGAAAAAAAACACCCCTCTTTTATCAACAGGCGGACGGTAAAATGCAGCCCGCTGAGCCTTTGAAAATCAGCCAGCAAATTGAGGTTTGTGCTTCCTGCCATGCGAGACGCTCCCAGTTGGCAGACAGAACCGGGCCCACGGATTTTTCACAGCACTTCCAGGGGGCGCTGCTGACTCCGGAGCTTTATCATGTGGATGGGCAAGTGTGGGATGAAAACTATGTCTGGGGATCGTTTCTGCAGAGTAAGATGTACCAGGCCGGGGTGACCTGTACCAACTGCCACAATCCGCATTCCGGTGAACTGGTTTTGCCCGCGAATCAAACCTGCACCCAATGCCATAACGCAGAAACCTATGATAAAACCGAACACCATAAACACGCTGCTAATAGCGCTGGCAGTCAGTGCGTGGATTGTCACATGCCTGCCACCACATATATGCAGATTGACCCGAGGCGCGATCACAGTTTTCGGATCCCAAGGCCTGATCTGTCGGTGAAGACGGCTGCGCCGAATGCCTGTAATGCTTGTCATCAGGATCAGAGTGCAGCCTGGGCGAAGAAGCAGGTTGAGAGCTGGTATCCCGCATCCTCGCACCGAAATACGGATCATTTCTCACTGGCTTTCCTGGCCGCCGATCAGGGCGTGCCTTCGGCCTCGGAACAGCTCACCCGCATTGCGCAGGACAATCAATTACCGGATATCGTTCGGGCATCGGCGATTGAAAGAATGGCCAATTATCCGGACAGGAACTCACTGGTGGCCATTGTTCGTGCGATTCGCGATGACGAGCCGCTGAAACGGCAGGCAACGATTGCAGCCACCGCACAGTACCCGCTGGCGGATCGCTATCGGATGCTGTCACCGTTATTGGCTGATAAGCATATGCCGATAAGAGCCAATGCAGCGCGCGCGCTTGCACCTATGCTGACGTTGCCTCACGTGGCACAGCTAAGTGCCGAGCAAAAGTCGCAGCTTGAGCAGGCGCTGGACAGTTACCGGCAAATGCAGCTCTACAATGCGGATCGTGGCTTTGCCCATACCAATCTGGGGAATCTGGCACTGGCAATGGAGGATACCCAGGCTGCCAAGCAGCATTTTAAAACCGCGATTGATGCAGAGCCCATTTACACACCGGCCTATGTCAATCTGGCGGAAGTTTACCGTCGTGCCGGAAATGAGCCGCAGGTGCGTACCGTGCTTGAACAGGCCCTGACAGTGCAGCCGGAAGAGGGCAGTGTGCATTATGCGCTGGCGATGAGTTGGGTAAGGAGCGGCAGAAAAGACAAGGCACTGCTTTCGCTGAAACAAGCCGTTGATAATGCGCAAGAAGAAATAAACTACCTCTATACTTACGGTTTACTGTTACAGGATCAGGGGCAGTATCAGGTCGCTTCCACCTATCTTCATCGGGCGCTGGTACAGGCACCTGCTAATCCTGATGTGCACTATACCCTGGTGCAGAATTATCTGATGCACAAAGATTATGATAACGCGCTGTATTACGCGCAGAAGTTGTCACAATTGCTGCCGGGTAACCCACAGATTCAGCAATTGGTGCAGCAGATCGTCATGATGAAACGCGCGCAGCCCTGAGCGGGTCGGACAGCGGTTAGCCCGGTCGCCGTGTGTTGACGCCAGAGCCGGATGCAATAAGCAATAACAAGTGACAGGAGTGACTCACGTGAATGCTGCACAACAGGCAATGAATCTGCTGCTGGAAAAAATTGATCAATCCGTGATTGGACAACACCATGTTGCCCGTTCGATTGTTATCGGTTTGATTACTAATGGCCATATCTTGTTGGAAGGCTTACCTGGCACGGCAAAAACCCGTTCAGTGAAAGCGCTTGCCGGAATGATGAACGCCAGATTTGGCCGGGTGCAGTTCACGCCGGATCTCTTGCCGTCTGATGTGACGGGCACAGACATGTACCAGGAGGACGCCGACGGTAAACCGCAGCTGACTTTTCAGCCCGGTCCCATTTTTAACAACATTTTGCTGGCCGATGAAATTAACCGGGCCCCTGCCAAGGTGCAGGCTGCTTTGCTGGAAGCCATGGCAGAAGGCACAGTGACGGTCGGAGACAGCAGTCGCAAGCTTCCTGAACCTTTCATTGTGTTAGCTACTCAAAACCCGATTGAGCAGGAAGGCACTTATCCGCTGCCGGAAGCGCAGGTGGACCGTTTCATGCTCAAAGTCACCGTCGACTATCCGGAAGATGATGCTGAGTTAGATATTGTCCGTCTGGTGCGCGCGGAAGAGAAGTCACAGGGCAAAATGGCTGCGGAGCAAACCTCTGCTGAGGAACGCATCGATCCGCAATTGGTGCTCGATGCCCGGAACCAGCTGGCCGAGATTCATGTGTCTGAAGTGGTGGAGCGCTACATAGTCAATCTGGTGATGGCAACCCGCCACCCGGATCGTTACCCCGACACGAAACTGAGCGAGTGGATCGAAGTCGGTTCCAGTCCGCGAGCCTCTATCGCGCTGGACAAATGTGCACGTGCCTGTGCCTGGCTGGCCGGACGGGATCATGTTGAGCCGGATGATGTGCGGATGATGGCAAAACCGGTGTTGGGGCACAGGCTGAATCTGGGTTACAGCGCCGCGGCGGACGGAGTGACAAAGAACGATGTCATCCAGCTATTACTTGATCATGTGCTGATTGGGTAGGAGTGTGGTTATGGCTGAGCCCTCGCTGGATGCACGCTTGTACTGTCAACCTGCCAGACTGGCGGCGTTGCAGGCGCAGGCCACGCAGTTATCGTCCCCTTCATTGTTGAAAATTCACAGTATTCTGGCCGGGCGGCACAGCTCTAACTTTCGCGGCCGGGGTCTGAACTTTGAAGAGTTGCGTCACTACCGAAAAGGCGACGACATTCGTCAGCTGGACTGGCGGGTAACGTTGCGCACCGGTGAGCCCTATGTGCGGGTGTACACCGAAGAGAAAGATCATCATGTTACTTTATGTGTTGATCAGCGTGCCAGCATGTTTTTTTCTTCTGTCGATACCATGAAATCGGTTGTAGCGGCAGAAATCGCGGCTTTAATTGGCTGGTCTGTGGTGAAAAAGAACGATCGGGTCGGGCTGGCCATTTTCGGTGAAGAGCGGCTGACAGACCCGCGGCCAACCCGAACGCAATCAGAATTTCTGGCTCAGCTTCACCGGCTTTGCGAAGTCAACCAGTCACTGAGTGTGGCTTCGTCTACGTCTGGACAAAACCAGCTTGATGCCATGCTTACGCGGTTGATGGAGCGAAAAGAGCGTAATGCGCTGGTGGTTATCCTCAGTGATTTCTATCAGTGCAATGCGGCCTGTATTCAAAAATTGCAGCATCTTCAGCGGCGTGGTCATGTGTTGTGTATTGCGATTAACGACCCGCTCGAGCAGTCTTTTGCTTCTGAGCAAGCCTGGGTAGTGTCAGACGGGGATTTGCAGATGCACATTGAACCCGGTGAAAAAAGTCAGGCAGTAGACAGACATCTTACCGCCTTGTATCAGGCAAGGAAGGACACGCTGAGTAAGATCATGGCAATGAAGCATTTGCCATTTATTGAGCTGGATACCTCAGGCGGTCATATTCGCCAATTCCGGCAGGCACTGGAGAATGCATAATGACGCAGCCAGCCCCTCCTTCTTCTTACATTTTGAAAGATTTGATTGAAATTGCCCTGCCGGACGCCGTGAGTTGGTGGCCTCAGACGCTCGGCTGGCAGATATTGGGTGTTCTGGTTTTGGTATTTCTGCTGTTGTGGGCTTTTTACCGGTATCGCCTGTATCGTTTTAACCGTTACCGTCGTGAAGCCCTGAAGGCGATTGCAACAATAGAGCAAAGTTGCGGACAGAGTGCTTCCCAGTCCGTCATGAGTGATGTATTTCTGGTACTGAAAGTGGCCGCGGCACATGTTGAGCCTTCACTGGCGTCACACCTTGACCGGCAGTTTCTGCGCTACCTGGACACCAGTGCCTTACTGGCGGAAGGGTTCGATTCTCCGGCAGGGCAGTGCTGGCTGGATGGCCTGGTGCAACCGGGTATCACGCTCAGTGATAACCAGACACAGCAATTATTGACCCTGGCCAACCGCTGGGTGAAGCGCCACAGTAACCCCAATCAGCCCGGACTGGTCTGGAGGCGAGATGGACATTGAGCTGACGTACCCTTGGGCGTTGTTATTGCTGCCGTTGCCCCTGTTGGTGTACTGGCTGACGCCGGGCTACAAAACGCGCCGCATGGCGATTAAGGTACCGTTTTTTGATGCCTTGGTTGAGGCGCTGGATGAGAAACCAGAGCGGGGAGCCAGTATTTTGCGTCCGGCTTTCTGGCAGCGAGCCTTGCTGACCGTGTCCTGGGGGCTGGTGGTTCTGGCACTGTCCAAGCCCGTGCTGCTGGGCAAACCGCAGCAACGTCAGGAATTTGGCCGGGATGTGATGGTGGCGGTTGATTTGTCTGACTCGATGAATACCGAAGATTTTACCTCGGCCTCCGGCGACAAGCTGTCGCGCCTGAATGCAACGAAGCAAGTGCTCGCCAATTTTGCAGCAAAACGTCAGGGCGACAGATTAGGGCTGATTCTTTTTGGCGATGCTGCTTTCGTGCAGGCCCCCTTTACCGCCGACCATCAGGCCTGGCTGGCATTGCTCGATGAAGCGCAGACACCCATGGCCGGTTTGAGTACTCATATGGGGGATGCTATTGGTCTGGCGATCAAGGTCTTGCTGGAAGACAGCCCGCAGCCAGGAGAATCATCCAAAGAGAAGCTGGCGATCGTGCTAACCGACGGAAATGATACTGACAGCTATGTCGCCCCCGAGGATGCGGCCAAGCTGGCCAAAGCACGCGGGGTGAAAATTCACATGATTGCCATGGGTGACCCGCAGACGGTCGGAGAGACAGCCATTGATATGGAGACCATTAATAGCGTCGCGGAAACGACAGGCGGAAAGGCGTTTCAGGCATTGAACAGCCAGGAGCTGAATCAGGCTTACGACACCATTAATGAACTGGAACCTCAGCTATATCAAAGTACTTACTACCAGCCCAAATATTCACTGCATCCTTATTTGCTGATGGTTGTGAGCTTCTTGTATCTGGTGGCTTTCAGCCTTGCTACCTGGCGGCGCAGCCGGAAAGATAGGGAGGCAGCATGATGGATATGTCAGATTTAACCCTGCTGCTGACCCAGTTCCGTTTCATACGTCCGGAATGGTTATTGCTGCTGTTGCCCTTTAGCTATCTGTTCTACGTTCAGTGGAAGAGTCAGGAAGCAGGCAACCAGTGGCATAAAAATCTGCCTGAACACTTGCGAAAAGCCTTAACTGTCGGTGGTTCCGGCTGGCGCAGACAATTGCCGTTACTGATCCTGCTACTGACTTCAGCACTGGTGATTCTGGTGTGTGCCGGGCCGACCTGGAAAAGGCAGCCATCCCCTTTTCATGAAGACAGAACGCCGCTTATTGTTTTGATGGACACCAGCCAGGCCATGCTGGAAAAGGATGTCGCGCCGGACCGGCTCACCCGGGCTAAACAGAAAGTGGAAGACTTGCTGGCGATTCGGGCCGGGGGGGAGAATGCCTTGATTGCCTATGCTGCGACAGCGCATGTTGCGATGCCGCTGACGCGCGATATCGCGGTTTTTAAACCTATGCTCGAAGCCCTGTCGCCGGAAATCATGCCCAAGGAAGGGAAGAATGCCGCATCGGCCATCTCACAGATCCAGCAGCAACTACAGCGCCGTGATATTCCGGGTACTGTGTTACTGATTACCAACGATGTATCGGCACAGAGTATCAGCCAGTTCCATGACTATTTTTCCCAGCATAAGCATCAGTTGCTGGTATTAGCAGCAGGAGATAACACCCGAACCAGCGATTTGCCGCTCAACATGAATCACCTTAATGCGCTGGTTGATATGAGCAATGCAGATTTACATGCCCTGACGGTGGATAACACAGATGTGGAATGGATTAAGCGCAAAGTTGAAAATCATGCGGCACTGAATGCCAGTACGCATCGGCCTTGGCAGGACATGGGGTATTACTTGTTGTTCCCTGTTGCATTGTTGCTGCTGCTTTGGTTTCGACGAGGCTGGCTGGTTCAGTGGAGCGTGGCTGCACTGGCCATCTTTACTTTGTTGGCAGTACCTGAGCCGGCTTATGCTGAGAGTGTCCATCAGGTGAATCCGGCCAGCGAGAAGTCAGAAGCCCCTGAACCGGATGTTGGCGAGCGGCTCAAGCAGTTTTGGCTGGATCTCTGGCTGACCCCGGATCAGCAGGGGCAGTGGTATTTCCGGCGGGGTGATTATCTTGAGGCGGCTGAATATTTTGCGGATCCGCTCTGGAAAGGGGTCGCGTATTATTATGCCTCTCAGTTTAATGCCGCTCATACTGTTTTCATGCAAAGCAGTGAAGAGGTTATGCAGTTCAATGCCGCTAATGCGCTGGCCCATCAGCGCGAGTATGTCGCGGCGCGAAAACTGTTGCGGGAACTGGTAAAAAACTATCCGGATAATACCGCCATGAGGCATAACCTGCAGGTTATTGAGCGAATTATCGAAGAAATTAACCAGTTCACTGAAAGCCAGTCAGGCGGTGAAAATGCTAACGAAGGTTCTGTAGAACTGGGTGACGAACCCCAGACGGCAGACGGCGTTGATGAGCAGACCAATACACAGGCAATTATTCAGGACCAACTGACTGCTGAGCAATTGCTGGGTGATGAAGATATCGCCAACAAATGGCTGGAGCGGGTAGAAGCAGATCCGAAAACCTTTCTGCGTTCTAAATTTTCCATTCAGTATCAACAAGCCCAGGAGCAGTAAGTTATGCCGCGCGCTTTAATCTTTGTCCTGCTGCCTTTGGTACTGGCGCTGACTGTGCCGCAGATACAGGCGGCAGAAGAAAGCAGTGACAGTAACCGTGTACTGATTAAAACCTGGTTAACAACGGCCAGTCAGAAAGAGGCTCGGCAGGTAGCCGTCAATGAAATGATAACGCTGCATATCGATCTGGCAACGTTGACCTGGTTTACCGCCGGCACCCGGATTGGCAAGATCACCGATCCCGGACTCATGACCTCGCAACGCAGCCTGAAAGCGGTGAACTATACCGAGCAGCGTCAAGGGACAACCTGGTCCCATCAAAGCTGGGAAATTCCGGTTTTTGTCACCCAGTCGGGCCAGTATGTCATACAGCCGATTCCAGTGACGGTCGAGGTTTCGTTATCACCAGGGCGAAATAAAGAAGCGATCTTAATGACGCCCGAACTTCGTTTTTCGGCATCATTGCCCTCACCGGCGCTGACCGGTCAGCGGCCCTGGTTTGCGGCATCGGAGGCTTCACTTGAGCAAACCTGGCAGCAGAGTGCAGATACTCTGCACGCCGGTGACAGCATCACGCGGCAGATCACACTCAAGGCGGAGAGCACGCTGTCCGCATTGCTGCCGAACCCATCTCAGCCTCTGTTTGATGATGCCTATCAGACTTATGTTTCCCCCAGTGATCTGCAGGATAGCTACAATCGCGGTATGTATTCTGCAAGCAGAACCGAACAGGAAACTTACGTGCTTCAGGGCGGCGGCGAGATACATTTTCCGGCGATCGAGGTGCAGTGGTGGGACAGTCAGAAACAGCAACTCAATACACTGACCCTTGAAGGTAAAACCTTCACCGTGAAACACACGCTCCAGTCCTGGCTGAAATATTATGCGCCCTGGCTGATTGCGGCACTGGCGCTGATTGCACTGGTTTTGATCGCATTAAAAGCGGCTAAACACTATTTTTCCGGCCATCCGTTGCCATCGCGTTATCTGTTATGGCGTGCTGCCCGGCATCAGGACTGGCCACAATGCCGCCAGCTTATTTATCAGAGGCTCTATGAAAAGACGCAACTGAGCACGCTGGCTGATTTTTCGCAGGATGAGAAGTGGGTAGCTGACAGCAAAAGGCTGATGTCGACGCAGATTGACAGTCGGCTCGTGCAATCGATGTGGCGGCAAATCACCCGCAGGGAGAAAGAGGAGAGTCAGTATCAGGTTCTTCAGCCGTTACGCCAACTGGCGCGCAGGTATCCGCCTCCGTAAGGAGCTGAGCGACTATCCGGACGCATGAACTAAGCATACAACGTCATATTCATGAGATTTTTTACATCAGGTAACACTAACCTACCGACTGCTAAGGGGATTTGTATGATTCGAGCAACAAGGTTTTTGCTTTTGCTATGGCTGAATGCCGTCATTGTACCTGCTGTATCGGCGGCGACAGATCCGCTTCCGTCATGGAATGACACGGCAACCAAACAGCAGATGATGCAGTTTGTACAGCAGACAACTGATAAAAACTCACCCCAATTTGTACCCGTCGAGGAGCGGATTGCTGTTTTTGATAATGATGGCACCTTGTGGGCAGAACAACCGGCGTACTTTCAGCTGTTTTACGCAATTGACAGAGTGAAAGATGAGGCAGACAAACACCCAGAGTGGAAAACGGAAGAGCCCTTTGCCTCCCTTCTGAAGGGAGACATGGAAGGGGTAAATAAATCAGGGATGGAAGGCGTGATGAAACTGGTGATGGCAACTCATGCCAATATGACGACCGATCAGTTTTCGCAGTCGGTTGATCAATGGATGAAAACGGCCAAACATCCGGCGACAGAAAAGCTGTTCACGCAAATGGTTTATCAGCCCATGATTGAGTTGCTCGGGTATCTTAGAAGCAATGGCTATAAAACTTATATTGTGTCTGGTGGCGGTGTCGAGTTTATGCGGGCCTGGGCACCTCAGGTCTATGGAATTCCTCCCGAGCAAATCATTGGCTCCAGTATCAAGACGGAATATAAGTATATTGATGGTAAACCTGTCATCTCACGCCTGCCTGAAATAGATTTTGTCGATGACAAAGAAGGCAAACCCGTAAATATTCAGAAAATCATTGGCCGGCGGCCTGTGATAGCTGTCGGTAACTCAGATGGTGACCTGGCCATGCTGCAATGGACAAAAGCCGGGGAAGGTCCGCGAATGTCTGTGCTGGTACATCACACAGATGCCGAGCGGGAATGGGCTTACGATAAAGAGTCATCGGTAGGCCGGCTGGACAAAGCATTACCCGTGGCTGAAAAAGAGCAGTGGATCGTGGTCGATATGAAGCAAGACTGGAACCGGGTATTTCCTCAATAAATATCGGGTATCAAAAGGCTTCATAACAAAACGCCAGTCTCGGAAGACTGGCGTTTTTTCATGCATTAATTTTGCTGATTAAGCTTTGTGCAAATGCACTTCTTCGTCTTCTTCACCCGCTTTAGGATCGTTAAAGCGGCTGATGTCCATTTCGTTTTCTGACTTACCCACAATACAGGTGACCACGCTGTCGCCTGTAATGTTAACGGCAGTGCGAATCATATCCAGCAGGCGGTCAACACCCATGATGATAGCGATACCTTCAACCGGCAGACCTACCTGATTCAATACCATCGCCAGCATGATCAGCCCGACGCCAGGCACACCGGCGGTACCGATTGAGGCCAGTGTCGCTGTCATGATCACTGCCATGTAATCGCCCATGGTCAGGTCGATATTGAAAGCCTGCGCAATAAAGGCCGTTGCCACACCCTGCATGATGGCGGTGCCATCCATGTTGATGGTCGCGCCCAATGGGACAGTGAACGAAGCCACTTTATTGCTGACACCTAGACGTTTGGTCGCCGTTTCCATTGTTACCGGGATTGTGGCATTGGAAGAAGCGGTGGAGAAGGCGAACATGATCGCATCTTCCATCTTCTTAAAGAAAACGAATGGGCTCAGGCCCGAGAACATTTTCAGCATCAGGCCGTAAGTGAACACGGCGTGCAGGATCAGGGTGCAGCTCAGCACCAGGAAGTAACCCATCAGGTTATAGATAGCATCCAGGCCCAGACCGGTGAACAGTTTTGCCATCAGGAAGAACACGCCGTATGGTGCGATGTGCATCAGCAATGCTACCAGCTTCATGATGACTTCGTTCAGATCGGCAAAAACGCCGGCAATGCGTTCACCCGCTTTACCTGCCGCACTGATGGCAATACCGAACAGAATGGCAAATACGATGATTTGCAGCGTATTGCCCTGCGCCATGGAATTGATAGGGTTAGTCGGGAACATGCCAATGATCACTTCACCCAGTGAAGGGGCTTCTTTGGCCGCAAAAGAGGTCGCGGCCGCCAGATCTGCACCTTCACCAGGTTTAAACAGCGTACCCATGGTGAGGGCAAGCGTAATAGCCACAGCTGTCGTGGTGAGATAGAAAGCCAGCGTTTTACCGCCAAGACGGCCAAGGGTGCTGATATCGCTCAGGGTGCTGGTACCACACACCAGTGAGACAAAAACGAGTGGCACAACCAGCATCTTCAGGCTGGCAATGAAGATTGAGCCGCCTACTTCGAACAGGCCGTTAACTATGTAGTCTTGAACAAATGCCGTGTCAGCGAAAAGCGAGCGGATGATAAATCCAGTCAAAATACCCAGCACCATACCGAGGATGACTCGGGCGGTCAGGGACAGTTTTTTGTTTTGGGTTTTCATGAAAGAACACTCCTTATTATATGTGGCTCTGTTACTGATCCTCAGAGCGCGGAGCAGATTACCAGTTCCGGTTACAAACCCGCGATGTAAAATCAATGTCATGATTTAAAGCTTGTATGAGATCACACTTTATTGAGTGAATTGTTAGAGAAAGCTCAGATTCATTAACAAATCAGAAACCGTTTGATTGCTTTATATACTGATATAGCAAGCATTTTTTGGTTAGATCGTCTGCTCTTTGCGATTTTGATGAAATCAATAGCTGAGTGTGTAGGGAGTATGTGCTGCTGAGAAGCGCATTCTTGCGAGAGCGTTGCGATGAATGAACTTGCGGAATAAGGGTAAAAAAAAGGAGCGACTGCTCCTTTTTTCAGGTGTTGTTCTGTGAATCTGCCTTACATCACACGCATGCCAGGCTGGGCACCTTCATGGGGCTCCAGTAGCCACAGATCTTTGCCGCCAGGGCCGGCAGCCAGGATCATGCCTTCCGACATACCAAACTTCATTTTACGCGGTTTGAGGTTTGCGACGACAACCGTCAGCTTGCCGACCAGATCTTCCGGGTTGTAGGCAGATTTAATGCCAGAGAAAACCTGACGGGTTTCGCCGCCGATATCAAGCTGGAACTTGAGCAGCTTGTCTGCTTTTGGCACTGACTCGCAGCTGATGATTTTCGCGATACGCAGATCCACTTTTGCAAAGTCATCGAACTCGATTTCATCCGCGATTGGCTCATCAACCAACGGACCGGCAGCGGGTTGGGTTGCTACCGCTTTTTCAGCAGCGGCATCTTCTTTAGATGCTTCAACCATCGCTTCAATGTGCTTGCTGTCGATTCGGTTGAACAGGGCCTTGAACTTGGCAATCTCATGGCCGGTCAGTGGCTGCGCGATGCCATCCCAGGTAAGGGTTTCATTGAGGAAGCCTTCAACGCGCTCTGCCAGTTTTGGCATCACAGGTTTGAGGTAAGTCATCAGCACACGGAACAGGTTAATACCGACAGAGCAGATTGACTGCAGCTCGGCATCTTTGCCTTCTTCCTTTGCCACCACCCA
The DNA here is from genome assembly GCF_003614885.1 of Photobacterium salinisoli. GTDB lineage: Bacteria > Pseudomonadota > Gammaproteobacteria > Enterobacterales > Vibrionaceae > Photobacterium > Photobacterium salinisoli. Next base: position 1,557,627 of record NZ_QZMS01000007.1, on the reverse strand, counting down.
GGGTGCTTTCTCATCGACGTACTGGTTGGCTTTGTCAGCCAGAGCGGTAATCTCGCGGATGGCACGACCAAATTCACGGTTTTCATATAACTCGGCAATACGGTCAGCTGCTGCGACAAATTCCTGGTACAGCGCAGGTTCTGCGAAGGTATCGGCCAGTTTGCCGTCGAAACGTTTAGTGATGAAACCTGCGTTACGGGAAGCCAGGTTGACAATCTTGTTCACAACATCGCTGTTGACGCGTTGTGAGAAGTCTTCCAGGTTCAGGTCCAGATCATCAATACGGTTGTTCAGTTTGGCGGCATAGTAGTAGCGCAGGCACTCAGGATCCAAATGCTCCAGATAAGTGCTGGCTTTGACAAATGTCCCCTTAGACTTGGACATTTTGGCGCCGTTGACCGTGACATAGCCGTGAACAAAGACATTGCTCGGTTTACGCAGACCCGCACCATCCAGCATGGCTGGCCAGAACAGGCTGTGGAAATACACTATGTCTTTCCCGATGAAGTGGTAAAGCTCTGTGGAACTGTTTTTGTTCCAGAACTCATCAAAGTTCAGGTCGTCACGCTTGTCACACAGGTTTTTAAATGACCCCATGTAACCGATAGGCGCGTCCAGCCAGACATAAAAATACTTGCCGGTTTCGCCTGGAATTTCAAAGCCGAAGTAAGGTGCATCACGGGAAATGTCCCACTGCTGCAGTCCGCCATCGAACCATTCCTGCATTTTATTGGATGTTTCTTCCTGCAGCGCACCGGATTTGGTCCACTCTTTTAACATGCTTTCAAACTGAGGCAGGTCGAAGAAGAAATGCACTGAGTCTTTCATGACAGGCGTGGCGCCGGAGACTGCCGATTTCGGGTTGATCAGGTCAGTCGGGCTGTAGGTTTCACCACAGTTGTCACAGTTATCACCGTACTGATCGTCCGCTTTACATTTCGGGCAGGTGCCTTTAACGAAACGGTCCGGCAGAAACATTTCTTTTTCTGGGTCGAACAGCTGAGAAATGGTGCGGCTGGTAATAAAGCCGTTTTTCTTGAGTTCGTTATAGATGAAAGCAGACAGCTCGCGGTTCTCTTCAGAGTGCGTGCTGTGGTAGTTATCAAAGCTGATATCGAAGCCAGCAAAATCCGCCTGGTGCTCTTTGCTCACTTCGGCAATCATTTGCTCAGGCTCCATCCCCATCTGTTGGGCCTTCAGCATAATTGGCGTACCGTGCGCGTCGTCTGCACAGATGAAATGAACTTCGTTGCCGCGAAGGCGCTGATAGCGCACCCAGATATCCGCCTGGATATGCTCAAGCATGTGGCCAAGGTGGATAGAACCGTTAGCGTACGGTAGGGCGCAGGTCACCAGAATTTTTCTTGGGTTTGCAGCCATATTTCTCTATTCGCTCATGATGGGTAAAAAAGATAATAAGCTTTGAATAGTACCCCAAGGCAGGCCTGATTCATAGCCGTAATCACTGACAATTAGAGCGGTTTCAGACGCAAAGTGGTAGGATAAAAACAGCGTATTACAATGAACAAAACAGGTCTTTCTCATGGTAAATAATCCCGACAGTCCTTTTGCCGATAAATCGGCATTGTGTGACTGGTTAAATCAGTTTGCACATCCCTGGCTGGTACATGAGTGGGCGTATACTCCCGGTCTCGTCCACTGGCAAGGTGATCAGGCGGTGAAGATCACGCTGCCTTTTGCCGCTTTATCGGTCGCAGAGGCATTGACCAGCTGGATTGCTGATCAGCAGGCACAGAAAGTTGCCGCTAACCTCAATATCAGTGTCAAAGTGCGGGTCGCGCCGCTGGCAGTGAATGATAAGCCGCTCTTGAAAGGCGTTAAAAACCTGCTGGTCGTCAGTTCGGCCAAAGGTGGTGTAGGCAAGTCAACCACAGCCGTGAATCTGGCGCTGGGATTACAGGCGCTGGGCGCCAGAGTCGGGCTGCTGGATGCGGATATCTATGGGCCATCTGTCCCTATGATGCTCGGCGCGGCTGAGGAAAAGCCCTCATCACCGGACGGAAAAATGATGTCTCCTGTCGTGGCACATGGCCTGTATACCAATTCTGTTGGCTATCTGGTGCCGGCCGATAATGCCACTGTGTGGCGAGGTCCGATGGCATCGAAAGCCCTGTCGCAGATCATGAATGAAACGCTGTGGCCGGAGCTGGATTATCTGGTGGTCGATATGCCGCCGGGCACCGGAGATATTCAGCTGACCATGGCGCAGCAGATGCCGGTCACCGGGGCTGTGGTGATTACAACCCCGCAGGATCTGGCGCTGGCTGATGCCATTAAGGGGATCAACATGTTCAGTAAAGTGCAGGTGCCCGTCCTTGGTGTGGTGGAAAACATGAGTTACCACATATGCAGTGCCTGCGGCCATCATGAGGCGATTTTTGGGACCGGAGGGGCGGAGAGAATGGCACGGGACTACGCAATTCCTTTGCTGGCTCAGGTGCCACTGCATATGCAGATTCGTCAGGATATTGACGAGGGGGCCCCGACAGTCGCTTCCTCACCGGGTAGCGAGCAGGCTCTGGCTTATATAGAACTGGCCGGCCGCGTAGCCAGTCGACTCTATTGGCATGGGCAACCTGTCGCAGAACAGATCAGTATTAAAACCCTATAATTGCAGTGAATGTAACGGTTGAAACCTTGTTTGCCGTTGCATTTGCATAATGTTTTGAGCGCAAGATCGCATTTGCTCTGGTATCCAAGGCGTCAACTCCTTATAATCGTGCGGTTTAATTTTTACCTGCAGTATAGTGCTGTGCCGCTGAGTGGGGCCGGTTACTGAATTTGGGTAATAACCCGCTAGATATTCTTACAGGTGCTTTCTGATATGTCTGAACATTCACACCAATGCGTAATTATCGGGATTGCAGGCGCGTCTGCTTCCGGTAAAAGTTTGATTGCCAGAACGGTTTACAACGAACTTAGAGAAAAAGTTGGCGATCAACAGATCGGTGTTATTACGGAAGATTGTTACTATAACGATCAAAGTCACCTGAGTATGGATGAACGGGTTAAGACGAACTACGACCATCCCAATGCCCTTGACCACGACTTGCTTTGTGATCATCTCGAAACCCTGATTCGCGGTGAGGCCGTCGAAGTGCCGCAGTACAGCTATAGCGAGCACACCCGCATGACAGAAACCACCACGCTTACCCCAAAGAAGGTGATCATTCTGGAAGGCATCCTGCTGCTGACAGACCCTCGTTTACGTGACCTGATGCATGCCACCGTTTTTATGGACACCCCTCTGGATATCTGCCTGCTTCGCCGATTGCAGCGTGATGTGGCAGAGCGCGGCCGGACAATGTCATCGGTACTGCAGCAATACCAGAAAACTGTTCGTCCTATGTTTATGCAGTTCATTGAACCGTCTAAACAATATGCCGATATTATTGTGCCGCGAGGCGGCAAGAACCGCATTGCTATCGATGTACTAAAAGCGCATATTGCCCGCTTACTTAAAGCGTAAAGGTATGGCAAAGGCTGGCTCAGGTCAGCCTTTTTTGTCACCTGAATTCTGTGTTGTAATAAAAAGGCGTGACCTCATGTCACGCAAGCGGCTGCAAAGATAGACCTGCTGCGAGCAGGTCGTTATAGTGGCGGCAAACATTTCTGATAGTCTTTTTGATTTTTTTGCCCTGGAGATAACCCGCAACATGAGACTTTGTGACAAGGACATCAAGGCCTATCTTGATGAAGGTAAGATCAGTATTGAGCCGCGCCCCTCAAATGATGTGATTAGCGGTCTGACAATCGATGTCACCTTAGGTAATAATTTCCGTATTTTTACTGACCACGGTGCACCGTATATCGATCTCTCCGGCAAAAAAGAAGATGTTGCGGCACAGCTCGAAAAAGTCATGAGTGATGAGATTGAAGTCGCTGACGGCGATGCCTTTTTCCTGCATCCGGGACAACTGGCGCTGGCGGTGACTCACGAATCTGTTACTTTGCCGGATAATATTGTCGGCTGGCTGGACGGCCGTTCTTCACTGGCCCGCCTGGGTTTGATGGTACATGTCACTGCGCACCGTATCGACCCGGGCTGGTCTGGCAGAATCGTACTGGAATTCTATAACAGTGGCCGGCTGCCGCTGGCGCTGCGCCCGCATATGCCGATTGGGGCTCTAAGTTTTGAGGTCCTTTCAGGTTCTGCTGAGAAGCCTTATAACAAGCGCGCCAATGCGAAATATCACAATCAGCAGGGTGCGGTTGCCAGCCGAATCAATGAAGACGAGAAGAAACAGCGCTGATTATTGTCAGAAGCATATTAAATTGTAGACAGAATGATAAGGTCACCTTAACGGTGGCCTTATTTTTTGCTTTAATAAATCAGGTATTTTGACATTTTTTGTTGGCATTTTTAGTGTGTCACAGGTCAATAAATGTTGTTCAACATGGCACACACTCCGAGGACAAAATGAAAAAAATTCTCTATGTATTGCTGGCCATTGTGCTGGTTGTGGTGGTGGCAATCGGCGTTCTGGTGACGCTGGTCGACCCGAACCAATTTAAGCCTTTGATTACGGAACAGGTGAAAAAGGCCACCGGCCGTGATTTGGTCATTGAAGGGGATATCGGCTGGCGTTTTTTTCCGAGCGTAGGTTTCGCGATTGGCCGGACCGAGTTTCGTAATCCGGCAGGTTTTGATGAAGCGAACCTGGTTCAGTTCAATGAAGCCGGTGTGTCTGTGTCTGTACTGCCGCTGCTGTCTAACCGGCTGGAAATTGGTCAGGTCACGCTCAAAGATGCCCGTGTGTTTATTCAGACGCGCAAAGATGGTGTCAGTAACCTGGATGGCATAGGCGGTGATAAACCGGCCACAGACAGGGCGGCGCCAGACTCTCGTAAGACGGATGCTCAGCCGCCAGCTTCTGGTGAAGGTGAAGTGGTGGCCGAAGGCGAAACAGCAACCGGCGAGAAGTGGGTGATCAGCCTGGCAGGCATTGCGCTTGAAAACGCCAGTGTCAGCCTGCGTGACGATCAAGCAGGCACTGTGACTGCACTGGACTCGCTGAACATGAATCTGAGTCAGTTTGCGCCGGGTGAATGGGCGGATCTGAATTTTGATCTGGCGGGACAAAATGGTGCGATGCGCTTCTCTGCCCAGGGTAAAACCAGCCTGCAATTGGCGGAAACCCTGGACAACGCGGCGCTGAAAAACACTGAGCTTTCCGCCAGTATGACAGAAGCCGGCACACAGCTGGAGAATGTCACGGTAAAACTGGATGCTTTTAATCTGGGTGAGTGGAGCGAGGTGACGCTGTCTGCAAAGGGGCAAATCCCTGATCTTGCTTTCAACGCTGACGGTAAAACCCGGTTAATGGTCAGCCAGGATAAGACAAAAATTTCGCTGCAGGCGCTGGATCTGACTTCCGATCTGGAAGGTGCCGCTTTACCCCGACCGACGATGAAAGTGGCTGTGTCCGGTGATGCTGAATACGATCTCAAAGCCGCACTGGCGACCCTGAGCGGATTGACGGTTAAGGCGGATGAACTGGCATTGAACGGTGATGCCTCTTTCAAACAGGCGGATATTCCGGTGATCCGTTTTGCGCTGAGCAGTGAGGAGATTAATGTCGATAACTGGACAGGTGGCGAAGCAGAGGCTGCAGCCAATGAGGAGGCTGCATCAGCTGATACGTCGGATGCGGCACCGGCTGACAGTGCACCTGTCAGCGAACAGGAGCCGGATCTGTCGGTTCTGAAACAGCTGGATGTCGACGGTACTGTGACGGTGAAGCGCTTTGTGGCGGCAAACGCCAAGCTGAGCAATGTTGATCTGGCGATAGCGATTAAAAATGGCGTATTTTCGCTCAATAAGTTTGCAGCCCAGCTGTACGATGGGACAATAACCGCCACAGCCAGACTGGATGCGAACGGTTCAGTGCCTGTGTACCAGATCAGCAATGCCATCAAAGGTGTACAGGTACAGCCTTTGCTGGTGGATGTTGCCGAGAATGATATTCTGGCGGGCACGGGTAACATTGATGTTGAAGTGGCAGGCAAAGGCCTGGCGGAGTCGCGGCTCAAGAAGAACCTGGATGGGACAATTGCCATCAATTTTGCCGACGGTGCGGTTAACGGGATCAATATTGCCAAGATGATCCGTGAAGCCAAGGCCAAGCTGAAAGGTCAGTCAGATACTGTGCAGGACGAACCGAAAAAGACAGATTTCTCCGCGCTGACGGCGACCTTTATGCTGAAGGACGGCAAAGCGACGACCAATAATATGCATCTGGCTTCGCCTCTTTTGCGTGTCGATGGCAAAGGAAATACGGATCTGACCGAGCAGTCACTGGCGTTTCAGATTGATACCTCTGTGGTGGCCACCAGCAAAGGGCAGGGCGGTAAATCGGTAGACGAAGTCGCTGATATCACAGTGCCGCTCGATATTACCGGTACCTGGCAGGCGCCAGAGTATGCCATCAACTTTAAAGAGCTGGTAAAGCGAAACAGCGAGCTGGATAAGCGGGCGAAAGAGCTGGAAGCGAAAGCCAGAAAAGAAGCTGACAGGCTGGAAGAAAAGGCCAATAAGGAAGTACAGCGCGGGCTGGATAAACTGCTGGGTGACAAAGCCAGCGATGATAAAGTCAAAGAAGCCACGGATAAGCTGCTGAAAGGACTGTTTAACTAACGCGCAGTTTGCGAACAAGCCAATAATATCAGGGCCAGCCGGGTAAACCGCTGGCCTTTTTTATAACCGTCGCTATTTTGTTACTGATAATGTAGTTGGGCTATCTCTGACTGAGCGGTTTGGTACAATTTGAAAAAAATCATGGAGAGTGACCTTGGATTCAGTTACACAGGCGGCGTTGGGCGCTGCAGTTGCCGGCATGATAGCGGGCCGAAACGCTTCACCCAAAGTGCTGGTGGCCGGTGCCATGCTGGGCACGCTGCCGGATCTTGATGTGGTAATCGATTATGGCGATCCCGTTTCGGATATGGTGAAGCATCGTGGGTTCAGCCACTCTCTTTTTGTGCTGTTTCCGTTTTCATTGCTGCTGGCGTGGTGCTGGCACAGATGGCGGCCAGCCCCCTCATTCAGTTTCTTGCGGTTGTGGGGACTGGTCGCTGCCTGTTTAATCACCCATCCCATTCTGGATGCCTTCACCGCTTACGGCACTCAGCTCTTATGGCCTTTGCCTGTCAGCGTGGCGGTGTCCAGTATCTTCATCATTGACCCGCTATATACTCTGCCGCTGTTAGTGACGCTTCTGGCGGCATTGATGTGGCGTGATCGTATAGCCAGTTTGTGTAAAGCCGGTGTTATCTTGTCAAGTCTGTACCTTATCTGGTCGGTAGTGGCGATGCACATGATTGAGCAGAGAGTGGAAAATCAGGTGGCAGGCACCCCCCTGGAAGGCAAACCGGTTTTTGTCTCGCCAACACCTTTTAATACTGTGTTATGGCGAATTGTGGTGTTAGGCGAGGACAGCTACTGGGAAGGTTTGTCGTCACTGCTTGATGAGTCAGACACTGTGGACTTTCTCGAGAAAGCCCGTGGTCACTGGCCATTGACTGATAAGCCATCAACATTGCAGGCGCTTGAACGTTTTACTCGTGAGTTCATTCGCTATGAAGATAACGGCAGCCAGATCATCGCCACCGATCTGCGGCTGGGCATGGTAGATTATCTACCGTTCCGGTTCGTGTTTGCCAGCCGGGAGAATCATTCAGACTGGCAATTCCCGCTGCCAGTGCAATTGAACAGCCCAGCGGTGCGGATAAAACATTTACCTTCATTGTGGCTGCGTCTGTTAGGCAATCAGGATATTGATGCAGACCTCTGCCATGCGTCTGAGGTCTGTCATCATTCGGCGCCGTCGTCCTGATTACCAGTCTACGCCTTTGCGGGCTTTAATACCGCTCTCAAAGGCGTGTTTGATGTTGCGGACTTCTGAAACGGTATCAGCCATGTCAGTCAGGCGACGGTGAGCCGCGCGGCCTGTTACCACCACGGATTGCTCCGGCGGGCGCTGCGCAATCGTGTCAAGCACTTCATCAATATCCAGGTAGCCGTAAGTCAGCATGTATGTCAGTTCGTCGAGTAGAACCACATCATAACTGGCGTCTGTCAGCATTTTTTTACATTCCGCCCAGGTGGTCTGCGCCGCGATTGTGTCGGCTTCTTTGTCTTGCGTATCCCAGGTAAATCCTGTGCCCATGACAGCGAAAGTGACGCCGTGCTGTTCCAGCAGGTTCCTTTCACCATTGTCCCAGGTGCCTTTAATAAACTGACCGACACCGCATTTCTGACCGTGGCCGACCGCACGGGCAATCGTACCAAAACCAGAGGTGGATTTACCTTTACCGTTACCGGTAATGACTAGCAAAATCCCTTTTTCAGTCTGCGCGGCAGCCACTCGGGCATCGACTTCGTCTTTGACTTTTTGCTGCCGGGTTTTGTAACGATCCTGTTTATTGTGTTCGTCTGCCATAACTGCCTCTTTATGTTGGCGTGCCTGCGGAAAAGAAAAGAGGTGATTGTGTTCGAGCAGAGCAGAAGACGCAAGTGGGATTGGTGATTTAATGATGTGTTGACTCTCTCACTCCTTAGTCAATGGCAGGAAACAGGGATTGCTATACTTCTAGCGTGAACCCATGGCAGGTAAAGAAGGTGAAGTTGTGAAATATGTCCTTTTCGTCTTGTTTATTGTGGTGCTGGCAGTGAGCGGCTGCGCAAGAAACCCTTACGGTGATACCTATGGCCGATCTCAGGCACAGCAGATCCAGCAAGTAAAATACGGCACTATTGTTCAGATTGATCCTGTGACCTTGGAGGGTGAGCAGAATGTGATTGGCACCATAGCAGGTGCTGCCGTTGGCGGCATACTGGGCTCGAAAATTGGTGGCGGCAGCGGCTCAGATATTGCTGCCATCGGGGGTGGTTTACTGGGTGGTTATGCCGGGAGTAAAGCCTCACAGAATCTGTCTGAAAGTAACGGTGTTAACCTGACGATTAAACTCGATTCAGGCGAAACCATTGCTATCGTCCAGGCTGTCGATCCTAATATGCTTTTTCGGGTCGGGCAGAAAGTGCGGATTAATGTCACCGGCAGAACCGCACGGGTAGTGCCTCAGTAGTCCATGCTTTAACGCGGAGACCTCTATAATAAACAAGGCGTTAGCTCGGCTTGAACAGTCAGGTTCAGCCAGGCCGCGATATTGCGGCCTGGCTGATAGTTTGGATGACAGGGCCTGTGTGGTGTTTATGCCTTAGCGACAAGCTCTGCCATTCTTTGCAATTCCGTCAGCAAACCAGCGAGACCTTTATTCATCGCCTCATTGGCTTCCAGCACGCCTTCGTCATTAATGTATTGATTGTAAAAAGCAATTGGCACAGATGCTGACAGAGTCAGTGTGCCGACGCCAGACAGCAGCAACCGTAATGCCTGGGTTGAACGCAGTCCGCCAGACACTCCGCCATAACTGACAATACCGGCGGGCTTTCCAGCCCATTCTTTGGCCAGAAATTGAATGGCGTTGACTAAGGCGGCAGGGGGAAAGTAGTCGTACTCCGGAGTCACAAAGATAATGCCATCCGCTGCGGCAACGGTTTGGCTCCACTGCTTAGTATGGGCCTGGGTATATTTTTGCTGGGCAGGGTGATCAGGCTCGTCCAGTAAGGGCAGGTTCACTGTTTTCAGATCAGCAAATGCCACCTCAAACAGCCCTGCACTTTCTGCTTCTTGTACTACCCAGTTAGCAACCGGTAAACCACCACGGTTAGGCCGGGTACTGCCGAAAATTATCAGTAGTTTTTTCATATTTTTTCCTTGAATACTGACACAGGCTAATGACGTCAATGTTCAAGTGTAGTGGTGATTCGCTGTAAATGACGAAGGGCTAAGTACTTTTTTATGCCGCGGCAATAGAATTTGAGCTAAGACGGACAGTAAGGGCTGACAGAGACGCATCAGCCTTACCGGATGACAATATCTATGTATGCCTGGGGGCAAACATGATGATACACATGCCCGTTATGGCTACAGATGCACCGAGTAAATCCCAAAAGGTAGGGCGGACGCCGTCAACCAGCCATAGCCAGAAGATGGCAGCGAAGATATAAACCCCGCCATAGGCAGCGTATACCCGGCCGGACGCAGTAGGGTGCAAAGACAAAAGCCAGGCGAATATCGCCAGGCAGATAGCGGCAGGAAAAAGCAGCCAGATGGATTTGCCCTCCCTGAGCCACAAATAGGGAAGGTAGCAGCCAAGAATTTCTGCCAGTGCGGTGAATAAAAACAGCAGCAGGGTTTTCAGTTCTGTCATGGGGCGTATTTTCATTGTGGGTGATCAGCCGCCATTTAACCATAACAGCTTCTGTTAGGGGGAATTTACTGAAACAGCGGATACTTTTCATTCGGTGTACTCAGATTGCGTTTGATCCCGAACAGATTGGATAAAAAGGCATTTTTATTGACTAGGTCGAAAGGAGTGAATAGGATCACACTTTTTGCTTATCATGGAGAGACTGATGTCAATTACGCCGCCTTAGTCGACAACCCACCCCTCATCTTTCTAACCTCTTGTTAACACAATTTTTTTGAGAAATTTTATGATAGAAACGATAAAGCGCGATTGGTTGTCCAATGTGCGTGGTGATGTATTGTCCGGGCTTGTAGTTGCACTGGCTCTTATTCCAGAAGCGATTGCTTTTTCCATTATTGCCGGGGTTGATCCTAAAATCGGCCTGTATGCATCATTCAGTATCGCCGTCATTATTGCGTTTACCGGCGGCCGCCCTGGCATGATTTCAGCGGCCACCGGTGCCATGGCGCTGCTGATGGTGACTCTGGTCAAAGAGCATGGTTTGCAGTACTTGCTGGCAGCCACAGTATTAACCGGTATCTTGCAAATTGTTGCCGGGTATCTGAAGTTGGGCGATCTGATGCGCTTTGTTTCCCGTTCGGTCGTTACGGGATTTGTTAACGCATTAGCTATTTTGATCTTTATGGCCCAGTTACCTGAACTGACCAATGTGACCTGGCATGTTTATGCCCTGACGGCTGCCGGACTGGGTATTATCTATCTGTTTCCTTATTTGCCTTATGTCGGCAAAGTTCTGCCATCGCCCCTGGTCTGTATTCTTGTCATTACTGCGGTCACACTGACCTTTGGTATTGATATTCGCACTGTTGGTGACATGGGGCAGCTGCCTGACACCTTACCTGTTTTCCTGTGGCCGGATGTGCCGCTCAATCTGGAAACCTTATGGATTATCCTGCCATATTCAGTTGGGTTGGCTATAGTGGGTTTGCTGGAATCCATGATGACAGCCACAATCGTGGATGATCTCACCGATACCAGCAGCGATAAAAACCGGGAGTGTAAAGGTCAGGGGATAGCAAATATTGCGACTGGTTTCCTGGGCGGAATGGCCGGTTGCGCCATGATTGGCCAGTCGGTTATCAATATTAAATCCGGCGGCCGTGGCAGGTTATCAACCTTTATCGCGGGTTTGTTCCTGCTGATCATGGTGGTCTTTCTCAGTGACTGGATCAAGCAGATCCCAATGGCAGCGCTGGTTGCGGTCATGATCATGGTGTCTATTGGTACTTTTTCCTGGTCATCTATTAAAGACCTGAAGTCACACCCGCTTTCTACCAATATAGTGATGGTTACGACTGTCGCTGTGGTTGTGGCAACACACAACCTTGCTATCGGTGTGTTTGTCGGGGTTCTGCTGGCGGCCCTGTTCTTTGCCAACAAGATCGGCCACTTTATGGTGGTGAAGAGCGAGCTGGAAGAAAATGGCGAAGCAAGAACCTATCGTGTTGTGGGACAAGTCTTTTTTGCCTCTTCAGATCAATTTCTCGCCGCCTTTGACTACAAGGAAGTGCTGGAGCGTGTCACTATTGACCTGTCATCGGCTCACTTCTGGGATATCACAGCAGTCTCATCGCTGGACAAAGCCGTGCTTAAGTTCCGCCGTGAAGGCACCCAGGTCAATATTATCGGCATGAATGAAGCAACAGCGACCATAGTTGATAAATTTGGTGTTCATGACAAGCCAGAAGACGTTGAAAAACTGATGGGCGGCCATTAAGGAGATTTCATGACGCAATATATAACCGCATGTATAGACGGCCAGCATTACTCCCATGCTGTGGTGGAACTGGCTGCCTGGACGGCCAGGCGTTTGGATACGCCGCTAAAACTGCTGCATGTATTGGACAAAGACCGGTATCAGGCAGACTCGCAGCTGTCCGGGACAATTGGTCTGGGCAGCCGCGAAGCGTTACTGAAAGAGCTCAGCGAGCTGGATGAAAAACGTGCCAGGCTGGAAATACAACACAGTAAAGCTTTGCTCAATGATCTGGCCTCTCTTGTCACCGACACTGGCGTCCCTTCGCTGGTTAAGCAGCAACTGCATGGCCACCTTGTTGAGACGCTATTGGAACTGGAGCCGGAGATTCGGGTACTGGTGCTGGGCAAGTCCGGCGAGTTACACCAGAAAGATGCCAAGGCAATTGGCTCGCAGCTGGAAAGTGTGGTGCGGGCATTTTCAACCCATACCCTGATTGCGAACGGCGATTTCAATGAGCCGACAGAGTATCTGCTGGCGTTTGATGGCAGTGAAACCAGCCAGAAGCTGGTGCAGAAGGCCATTGATACCCCGTTACTGAAAGGAATGACATGCCACTTGGTGATGGTCGAAGATGCTGACAACAAACGCGATGCTTTTGAGTCGGCTGCTGAGACCCTGAACAATGCAGGCATTAATGTCATTAAAGTGTGCCTGACAGGATCAGTCGGCAGTGCGATTTTGCATTATCAGCAGGAAAAATCGATTGGCCTGATCGTGATGGGGGCTTTTGGCCACTCTAAACTGCGCCAGTTCTTTGTCGGCAGTAACACCACCCGGCTTCTGATTGATGCCACTGTCCCTATGCTGTTAATCAGATAACGCAGCAAAGAAACATCAGATACGTAGGCAAAGGGAGCGATTTCGCTCCCTTTTTTGATCTCTGTGGCACCTCAAGCAGTTGTGCTGAGTGTGAAACTTCAGAGCAAACAACGACGGGTAAGGCATAGACATGTATGGGGTTGTCTGGCGGTTGCATTTATCTTGCAGGAATGCGTAGTCTGTATCAAATACAAATGTAACCTGATGGTGATGAGGAATATTGATGTCAGAGATGAGAAAACCATCCGTGCTGTTAGTGTGCATGGGCAATATTTGCCGCTCGGCAACCGCAGAGGCTGTGTTGCGTGCTAAGGCAGTGAAAGCGGGTGTTGAGCTTGATATCGATTCTGCAGGAACGATTGGATTTCACGAAGGAAAGCGGCCGGACAGTCGTTCGCGTGCTGCCGGGGAAGCCAGAGGATACAGCTTTGCAGGGATTCGTGCCCGTCAGATATCTGTCGGTGATTTCGATAAGTTTGATTTAATTCTGGTCGCTGACAGGCAAAATTTATCGGATCTGACAGCCATCTGTCCGGCAGAGCATTTGTCTAAGCTGTCTTTGTTACTGGACTTCTCGGATGCAGAGGAAGAGGAAGTACCGGATCCCTATTATGGCGGCGAGGAGGGTTTCGAGCATGTGCTTGATTTGATCGAAACGGCTGCGGATAAGATAGTTGCCAGTCTGAAACAAAAGTGATCTTGTGTTAACGGTAGGGCTTATCGAGTTACAGGAGGTGGTGGGCGTTTCGTTAATACAGATACGTAAAACAAAAAAGCCATGCAAACGCATGGCTTTTTGTCTTTGTTGCGCTATCAGAATTAGTCTTGCGTCTCTGAGACCGCTTTGGTCATTGGCGCCGAAGCAACATTAGTTGCTGTCTGACTGCCTGCCTGACGAGTGTGAGCCAGACTGGTACGTAACGGTGCAATCGCCACCGGTGTTGTATCCAGAACTTGCTGCGGAGCAGGGGCTTTGGTCATCGGCGACACGCTGTGAATTCCACGCGGTGCGCTTGCCGTCACTTGTTGCTTAATGGCAACTGCCTCTTGGGCCGCAACGGGCTGTTCAATGTTCTCTTGCGGACTGGCTTCTTCTGCCTGCTTGTTCGCAACAGTTTCTGCAACAGTTTCCGCGACAGCTTCAGTGACAGTCTCTGCGACCAGAGGTGCGGCAACATCAGCGTCGGTAGCCGGGCTTTCAGAAACCTGAGTTGCTTCCGGTGCTTCAGTGGCCGTAGCTGGCGCTGCTTGAGCTTGCTCAACGCTGGCTTGCACTTGCTCACTTTGCGCTACAGGCTGACGAAGTGGCATGACTTTGCCCATTGCCAGTTCAGGCATTGCCACACCGCTTAGCGATGCAGTCTGTGCCGCGGCAGGTTCAGCCAGTAACGCTTCTGCTACAGGTGCTGCAGGTGCTTCAGTTTCTTCTGCAGTGTCCTCAACATGGACAGCAGGCTTGTCGTGACGAGGCCAGACTTTACCCATTGCCATTTCAGGAGACGCCACACCTGTCGTTGGGCGACGCTTAGGACGCTCAACAATGGAGACCACGTTTTCCATTTCGCCCAGGCTGTCAGACACTTCTTCTACCGCATGGGTAATGGCATCAGAGACGGCCTGATCGACCTGGTCTTCTTCCTGTTGAGGACGCGTATCGCGGATGCGACGACGACGTTGACCGCTGGCACGCAGGTGTCGTGGTGAGCGGCGGTTACGGCGTTGTCCTTCCTGACCTTCCTGAGCGTCTGTCTCCGACTGCACATCGGCAGATTCAAGCTCAGCGGCCGAGTTGGCTTCTTTAGCCATTTCGATACCGACGTTCTTAACACGGTTCGGCGTGTTATCGCTGACCGCAGCAGGTGCCTGCTCTGTGTCACCGGCTGGCTGCAGGTCTGCAGATTCCAGGCGGATCTTCTTATGCAGCTGGCGACGTTGACGGCGTTGTTTTACCTTCTCGGTCTTTGGTTGCTCAACGTTGTCGGTGGCCGCTTCAACGGTGTCAATTGCTTCTGCCGTTTCAGCTTGTTGCTGCTTTTCTTTTCGGCGTTGCTTTTGCACTTCATCGCGGCGTTGGCGCTTTTGCTCTTTGATTTCATCGTCAGCTAAGGTGCGCGGTGCAGCTGCTTTCACTGGCTTTTCAGCCTGAGCGTTACGGTCTTGCTTAGGACGCTCATTGCGGCGGCGTTGCTGACGCTGACCTTTTTCGCCAGCTTTAGTATCGCGTGAATCGCGATCGTCATCCTGACGGTTACGGCTCTGGCCCTGACGGCTGCCGTCTTTGCCGCGGCGGTTATCACGACGGTTGTCACGGCGGTTATCCTGTCTTGCAGCAGGTTTTGCCTCTTGTTTCTCCGCCGGCTTCTCTTCAGGCGTGCTGCTAAAGAGGCTGGCGAGCGCGCTGAACAGACGCTGGAACAGACCTGGCTTGCTTTCTGTTTTAACCGTCGGCTCAGCAACGGCAGGGGCAGGCTTAACAACCGGTGCCGGTGCTTTTGGCGCAGTGAATCCTTGCAGAACGGGCTCTTCACGCTTCTTGGTTGCGCGCTCTGGTGCGGTTTCTGCCGCTTCTGTCTCACGAGTGGCTTCCAGCACCTGCGGAATGTGGTAAGACAGAGTGTCTTTTTCTTCGCCGGTGCGCACACGCAGCACTTCAAAATGCGGTGTTTCAATATCTGCGTTAGGAACGATCACTACTTTCACATCGTGATATTTTTCGATGTGTTGTACAGAGCGACGTTTTTCGTTCAGCAGGTAGGATGCGACAGCAACCGGTACGATAGCCTGTACCTGGGAGCTGTTGTCTTTCAGTGCCTCTTCCTCAATCAAGCGAAGAATAGACAGAGACAGTGATTCGTTATCACGTACCACACCTGTACCCGTACAGCGAGGGCAGACATGGTGGCTGGCTTCTGCCAGAGAAGGACTCAGGCGCTGACGCGACATTTCCAGCAGGCCGAAGCGGGAGATACGGCCGATTTGCACACGGGCACGGTCCATTCGCACGGCTTCACGCAGGCGGTTTTCCACTTCACGCTGGTGACGAACCGGGGTCATATCAATGAAGTCGATAACTACCAGGCCGCCTAAGTCGCGCAAACGCAGTTGACGGGCGATTTCGTCGGCCGCTTCCAGGTTGGTCTGCAGTGCGGTTTCTTCGATATCACCGCCTTTCGTGGCACGGGCAGAGTTAATATCGATAGAAGTCAGGGCTTCAGTCGGGTCAATAACCACAGAACCACCGGAAGGCAGACGCACTTCACGCTGGAAAGCCGATTCAATCTGGCTTTCAATCTGATAGTGGCTGAACAGCGGCACTTCGCCTTCGTAACGTTTTACTTTGGGCAGAAAATCAGGGCGTATCAGCTTAATGTGATCACGGGCGCGGTCGAAGATTTTCGGGCTGTCGATCAAAATCTCGCCAATATCACGGCGCAGATAGTCACGAATAGCACGGGCAATGACGTTACTTTCCTGATGGATCAGGAAAGGAGCAGGGTGGGCATCGGCGGCTTCTTTCACTGCGCTCCAGTGATTGAGCAGTACGTTTAAATCCCACTCAAGTTCTTCAGCAGATTTGCCCACGCCAGCCGTACGTACGATCAGGCCCATGCCATCTGGTAGCTGAAGGGTGCTCAGTGCGGCTTTCAGTTGTGTACGTTCTTCCCCTTCGATTCGGCGTGATATACCGCCGGCACGAGGGTTGTTTGGCATCAGTACCAGATAACTTCCCGCCAGAGAGATAAAGGTTGTCAGCGCAGCCCCTTTGTTGCCGCGTTCTTCTTTATCCACTTGAACGATAACTTCCTGGCCTTCTTTCAGCACTTCCTTGATATTAGGACGGCCCTGATAGGAGTAGTTGGCTGGGAAGTAGTCGCGCGCAATTTCTTTCAGAGGGAGGAAACCGTGACGCTCGGCACCATAGTCGACGAAAGCGGCTTCAAGACTAGGTTCGATACGGGTAATGCGGCCTTTGTAGATATTTGCTTTCTTAGATTCGTGTCCTGGGCTTTCGATATCAAGATCGAATAGCTTTTGACCGTCCACTAATGCGACGCGCAACTCTTCCTTCTGAGTTGCGTTGATCAACATTCTTTTCATTCTGTGTACTCATTTATTGTCGTTGTTTTAGTGAGCCAATATTGGATTTTCTACCGATGTTGCCTGACCCCAAGTCTGATTTACGGTTGCAACCTCACGGTTGGATGTTTCAGGAGTGCTCTGTGGCTACACGTATCTGCCAGCTGTACTTAAAGATGGTATAAGACCATTAAAAGTGGCTTTAAGACCCTACGGTACTCAGCCGGTAACACCGCGTCATCGCGGTTGTATCTCTAACACCGATAAAAAATCTGCAATCGGAACACTAATAATGACTCTGCATGACTTATCGTCTTACGCCTATTGCAGCGACGCCAAGCAGAGCAGGATAAAAAACATTCATCATGACGAAAATATGACCGCCATGGCACGGAAAGTGGGAAATTCCCCTGTTCCAGACTGCAATCATAGCAGGGTGACTTTTTTGCGGCAATCTGCTTTATAGCCGTGATAGAATCTTAGGCTATGAAAGATGACAAACCAAAAGTGCAATTCATCGCTATTGCTGATGATTTTGCCGGGCAAAGGATTGATAATTTTCTCCGTGCCCGACTGAAAAACGTGCCCAAAAGTATGATTTACCGGATTTTGCGTAAGGGTGAGGTGCGAGTAAACAAAAAACGGATAAAACCGGAGTACAAACTTCAGGAAGGGGATCTGGTGAGAGTACCGCCTGTGACCTTGCCAGAGAAAGAAGCAGCGGCACCTGTCAGTACCAAACTGGACAAAGTTGCCGAGCTTGAAAATTGCATCATTTATGAAGATGAGCACATGCTTATCCTCAATAAACCGTCAGGTACTGCTGTACACGGTGGCAGCGGCTTGAAATTTGGGGCAATCGAAGCGCTGCGGGCTTTGCGTCCGGATGCGCGCTTTCTGGAGTTAGTGCACAGGATAGACAGAGATACTTCAGGTATTTTGCTGGTAGCAAAGAAACGTTCAGCCCTGCGTAAACTTCAGGAACAGTTCAGGCAGAAAACGGTTCAGAAATATTATTTTGCGTTAGTCATGGGGCAGTGGCCAAAAGAATGCCGTAAAGTCACCGCTCCATTGCTAAAAAACGAAGTCAACAGTATTGTTCGGGTTAATCCAAACGGTAAAGCGTCTGATACACGCTTTAAAGTACTGGAAAGTTTTAAAGAGGCGACGCTGGTGCAGGCCAGCCCGGTTACAGGTCGCACGCACCAGATTCGTGTGCACTGTCAGTACACAGGTCACCCCATCGCCTGGGATGACAGATACGGTGATCCGCGGTTTGATGCGTATACCAAGACGACCGGCCTGAACCGTCTCTTTTTGCATGCAGCAAATATCCAGTTTGAACACCCGCTATCGGGTGAGAAAGTGGAAATCAGTGCTCCCATGGATGCCATGCTCAACAGAACGCTGGAAGCGCTTCGTCAGCGTTAATTGCATTTAAAGGACGTCAATACCCTGTCGGGACAGCATCTCCCGTAAACTGATGAGAGGCAAACCGATCAGGGTATTGGGATCCCGGCCTTCAAGGCGGTCAAACAAGGCGATACCTAAGCCTTCGCTTTTGAAGCTGCCGGCGCACTGTAAAGGTTGTTCACGTTCAACATATCGTTGGATTTCAGCCAGTGACAGGCTGCGAAAATGCACGTGAAAGGGTTCACAAATGACGTCGCTACTGTCAGTCGCTGCGTTATAGACGCACAGACCTGTATAAAAAGTGACTGTCTGACCGCTGGCGGCGGCGAGTTGGGCGCAGGCCTGCTCTGAGGTATGAGGTTTACCCACGATCTTGCCGTTAATGACGCAGACCTGATCCGAGCCGATGATGAGGTGGGACGTATGTTCCTCCCGGCATGCCCTGGCCTTAGCTTCTGCCAGACGCTTTACCAGTACCTCAGCAGATTCATTCGGAAGCGGGGTTTCATCAATATCGGGTGATGCGCAGTCGAACGGTAAACCGAACTTCTCCAGCAGACTGCGACGGAAGGGAGAAGTAGAAGCCAGAAGTAGCGGTTGTTTCATGGTTTGACCCAATGTGTGTAGGTGTGTTCAGTGTGTATTTGCCCGCCAGAGATTGGCGGAGCAATAAGCTGAAATCTACGCTAGTTTTAACTCAGAACCAACCTTATTATACCTGCCGTACCATGGACTTGGACGGGCAAAGAAAACCCCCTGGGGGGAAATGGTCAAAAGCTGGGATTTCGGACACATTTCCTTTGACTCAAACCAATTAGAAGGCTAATATTCGCGCCCTATGCAAAAGGTAAAATTGCCGCTGACGGTAGATCCGGTCCGCGCTGCTCAAAAAAAGCTCGACTATGATGGCATCATCAAAGCCGAGCTTTTAGAGCGTCTGGCTGAATCGGCTTCCAGCGTTTTAAGTGATGCAAACGTCATCTTATCATTTGACTTTGACCAGCGTCATATCGCATTCATGCGTGGGCATGCTGATGTCGATGTGATGTTAACCTGCCAGCGATGTCAGGAAGAATTCCAACACCATTACAGTGTGGATTTCTGTTATAGTCCGCTCCTCAGACCCGAGGAAGCAGATGAGTTTCCGGAAGCTTATGAGCCGGCTGAAGTCGACGAAAATGGTGAGATCAATCTGCTTCAACTCATTGAAGATGAGCTGATTCTGGAGTTGCCGCAAGTGCCAATGCATGATGAAGCTGACTGTTCAGTCTCTGCATCAGGTATGAGCTTCGGTGAGATCCCTGTTGCTGATGAGCGTCCGAATCCGTTTGCAGTATTAAAAAACTTGAGTAAAAGTAATAAGGAGTAGGGTTAATGGCCGTACAAAAGAGCAAAAAATCACGTTCAGCACGTGGTATGCGTCGTTCACACGATGCACTGACTAGCGCTGCTGTATCTGTCGATCAGAACAGCGGTGAAACCCATCTGCGTCACCACGTGACTGCTGACGGTTTTTACCGTGGCCGCAAGGTTATCAACAAATAAGGTTGAACCTTGACTGGTCTAACCGTTGCACTTGATGCAATGGGTGGGGATTTCGGTCCTCAGGTAACAGTGCCTGCCGCCGTGCAGGCACTGTTACAATACCCGTCGCTAACTCTGCTTCTTTTCGGTGATCAAAGTGCAATCACCGCTCAGCTTTCATCGCTCAATTCTACTCATCATCCCCGTTTGACTGTTGTCCACTGCGATCGTGCCATCGCTGATCACACTCGTCCGTCTCAGGCATTACGCCAAAGCCAGGGTTCGTCTATGCGCCGGGCATTGGATGCTGTGGCAGAAGGTGACGCAGATGCCTGTGTCAGCGCAGGGAATACCGGCGCTCTTATGGCTTTGGCTCGCTATACTTTGAAGCAATTACCAGGTGTGGAACGGCCTGCTTTGGTGTCCGCGATCCCCAGCCGCCGCGGCGGTAAAACCTGGTTGCTGGATCTGGGTGCCAATGTGTCTTGCGATGCCGATACCTTGTTTCAGTTTGCGGTAATGGGCTCGGTTTTGGCCGAGCAGGAAATGACAGGCAGACCACCCAGAGTGGCACTGCTGAACATCGGATCTGAAGAAATTAAAGGTAACGATCTCGTAAAACGCTGTGCTTCTATGCTGAGCCGTTCACCGGATGTGCATTACATAGGCTATGTCGAAGGCAATGAGTTGTATGACGGAAAAGCCGACGTGGTTGTCTGTGATGGTTTCGTCGGTAATGTCAGCCTGAAAACCAGTGAAGGGGTTGCTAATCTGTTTATTGAGAGCTTTAAACAGGCGGTCAGCCAGCATCCTATCAAGCGATTGATCGCTAAGTGGCTGTTTAGTGACCTGTTCCGTCAGATACAAAGCCTGAACCCCGACCAGTACAATGGTGCAAGTCTGTTAGGATTGCGCGGTATTGTCGTTAAAAGCCATGGAAGTGCTGACATTGCTGCTTTTACCAATGCAATTGGTGAAGCGGTACATGAAATCAAACGGAAGATACCGGCAAAAATCAGTGACCGTTTGGAACACGTACTACTTGAGAGGCATTTTTAGTCTTCATGTATAGCAGAATATTAGGCACTGGCAGCTATCTGCCAGAGCAGGTTCGTACCAATGCGGATCTGGAGAAAATGGTGGATACCAGCGATGAGTGGATTGTCGCTCGCACCGGTATTCGTGAGCGTCGCATCGCGGCAGAAGACGAAACAGTTGCAGTAATGGGGTATCACGCTGCTAGCCGTGCAATGGAAATGGCTGGTGTAGCGGCTGAAGAGATTGATTTAATTATCGTTGCGACAACGTCAGCCAGCCATGCTTTTCCGTCTGCAGCCTGTCAGGTACAGGGAATGCTTGGCGTCAAAGGTTGCCCGGCATTTGATCTGGCAGCGGCCTGTTCCGGGTTTGTCTATGCCTTGAGCGTGGCGGATCAACATATCAAAACCGGCATGGCGAACAAGGTTCTGGTTATAGGTGCGGACGCACTGTCACATAAGTGCGACCCGAAAGACCGTTCCACCATCATTTTATTTGGTGATGGTGCAGGGGCTGTCGTGCTGGGCGCCAGTGAAGAAGCCGGTATCATTTCTACCCACTTACACGCAGATGGCCATTTTGGCGGTTTGCTCAGTTTGGCTGTCCCTGAACACGGTGAGACATTTGATTGTAATAAATGGCTCTACATGGCTGGCAACGAAGTGTTCAAAGTGGCCGTCACGCAATTGTCGAACTTGGTGACGGATACACTGGCAGCCAACAATATGGAAAAATCCGATTTGGATTGGCTGGTGCCGCATCAGGCCAATTTGCGCATTATTACAGCGACGGCGAAAAAGCTGTCAATGTCGATGGATCAGGTTGTCGTGACTCTGGATAAGCAAGGGAACACGTCAGCTGCAACGGTGCCGGCCGCTCTGGATGAAGCCGTCCGTGATGGTCGTATCAAGCGGGGACAGACACTGTTGCTGGAAGCCTTTGGTGGTGGATTCACCTGGGGTTCGGCACTGGTGAAATTCTGATAGCACCGCACGTTTTTTACTATGAGGCACAGGCGGAATTAATCAATAGCCGCCTGATTACCGCATCAATGATGGCATCTTGGATGCCATTTCTCTTTGTATAAGGATTCTCGAATGTCTAAGTTCGCGATTGTTTTCCCAGGTCAGGGGTCTCAGGCTGTTGGCATGCTGGCTGAACTGGCTGAGCAGTATGACAGCGTACAGCAAACTTTTGCACAAGCATCTGATGCTCTGGGTTATGACCTGTGGGCACTGGTTCAGAACGGTCCGGCCGAAGAACTGAATCAGACCCACCGTACCCAGCCTGCTCTTCTGGCGGCATCTGTGGCTATCTGGCGTGTCTGGCAGCAAGAGGGAGGCGCACAGCCTGCTGTTCTGGCGGGTCACAGCCTGGGTGAATATTCTGCTCTGGTTTGTGCTGGTGTACTGGACTTTAGCGATGCTATTAAGCTGGTTGAGCTACGTGGTCAATTGATGCAGGAAGCGGTGCCTGCAGGTGTGGGTGCCATGTCGGCGATCATTGGTCTGGACAATGACGCTATCGCTAAAGCGTGTGAAGAAGCGGCACAGGGCGAAGTGGTTGCACCGGTTAACTTCAATTCACCGGGGCAGGTTGTTATTGCCGGGCATAAAGCCGCAGTGGAGCGTGCGAACGAGTTGTGTAAAGCCGCAGGTGCGAAACGCGCATTGCCGCTGCCAGTGTCTGTCCCGTCTCATTGTGCGTTGATGAAACCTGCTGCCGATAAGCTGGCCGTCGCACTTGAGTCTGTGACTTTCAATACACCGGCAATTCCTGTGATTAATAATGCGGACGTTGCGACTGAAACCGATCCGGCCGCAATTAAGCTGGCGCTGGTCAAACAGCTATATGGCCCTGTGCGTTGGACCGAATCAGTGGAGCGCATGGCCGCTGAAGGCGTCGAACTGTTACTTGAAGTAGGGCCGGGCAAAGTGCTGACGGGTCTGACTAAGCGCATTGATAAGTCACTGAATGGTGCGGCTGTGAATGATCCAGCCAGTCTGGCAGCGGCTAAATAATCTGACGTTGTCGCGATAGCTGCTTGTCAGTACGCGGCAAACTGAATAATCAGCCTGTAAACAACGACAGGCTATATAAAGAGGAAATAACATGAGCCTGGAAGGTAAAGTTGCTCTGGTCACCGGCGCAAGCCGTGGTATTGGCCGTGCGATCGCAGAAATCCTGGTTGAACGTGGTGCTACCGTAGTCGGCACTGCTACGTCTGAAAGTGGTGCGGAAGCGATTAGCGCCTACCTGGGTGATAAAGGTAAAGGCCTGGCACTGAATGTCACTTCGCAAGAGTCGATCGATGCAGTACTGAAGCAGATCAAAGAAGAATTTGGTGACGTTGATATTCTGGTGAACAACGCCGGTATAACGCGCGATAACCTGCTGATGCGAATGAAAGATGACGAATGGCAGGATATCATCAACACTAATCTGACCTCGATTTTCCGTCTGTCTAAAGCTGTGCTACGTTCAATGATGAAAAAGCGTTATGGACGTATTATCAGCATTGGCTCTGTGGTCGGTACTATGGGTAATGCTGGTCAGGCGAACTATTCAGCGGCAAAAGCCGGTGTGATCGGTTTCACTAAATCCATGGCTCGCGAAGTGGCTTCACGCGGTATCACAGTGAACGCTGTGGCACCTGGTTTTATTGAAACAGATATGACCAAAGCCCTGAATGATGAGCAACGTGCCTCTACTTTGTCTGCCGTGCCTGCGGGACGTTTAGGCGAGCCGCGTGAAATTGCAGCAGCTGTTGCATTTTTGGCTTCTGACGATGCTGGTTACGTTACAGGCGAAACCCTGCACGTTAACGGCGGCATGTACATGATTTAAGCAAAAAAGTTGAAATCTTTTTGGATGCAGGTCAAACTCACGTAGATTTGACGCAGAATCGTGGTTTGACCAGCACCCTGAGTGTTGCAACTTTTACAGTAATGAATAAACTACAGCAAATCGCAATAGCGAACTCTTGTTAAGGAAATAGATTAGTATGAGCAACATCGAAGAACGCGTAAAAAAAATCATCGTTGAGCAGCTGGGCGTAGATGAGTCTGAAGTAAAGAACGAAGCTTCTTTTGTTGACGATCTGGGTGCTGACTCTCTGGATACTGTTGAGCTGGTAATGGCTCTGGAAGAAGAATTCGACACAGAAATTCCAGATGAAGAAGCTGAGAAAATTACTACAGTTCAGGCAGCTATCGACTACGTTGTAAGCGCTTCTGCTGAGTAATCTCAAGAACACTTCCAGGCGGTCTCCATGACCGCCTGATTTTCATTTGTAAATCCTTATTTAATACTTCAGTTCCCGGAGAATAAATCGTGTCTAAGCGTCGCGTAGTTGTAACTGGCATGGGTATGCTGTCGCCGGTTGGCAATACTGTCGAATCTTCATGGAAAGCCTTGTTGGCAGGCCAGAGTGGTATCAGCAATATTGAGCACTTCGATACGAGTGATTTTGCAACCCGTTTTGCTGGCATGGTCAAAGACTTCAATTGCGAAGATTACATGTCAAAGAAAGATGCCCGCAAAATGGATTTGTTCATCCAGTATGGCGTGGCTGCTGGTATTCAGGCGCTGAAAGACTCTGGTATTGAAGTCAGCGAAGACAACGCCAATCGTTTTGGTGTTGCTATCGGTTCAGGCATTGGTGGTATTGGCCTGATTGAAGTCAATCATCAGGCAATGCTTGAAAAGGGTCCGCGTAAAATCAGCCCGTTCTTTGTACCATCCACTATTGTCAACATGATTGCAGGTCACTTGTCTATCATGTACGGCCTGCGCGGTCCAAACATTGCAATTTCTACTGCCTGTACCACAGGTCTGCACAACATTGGTCACGCCGCCCGAATGATTGTATACGGTGATGCAGACATGATGCTGGCTGGTGGTGCAGAAAAAGCCTCAACACCGCTGGGTATGGGAGGCTTTGCTGCGGCGAAGGCTCTGTCTACCCGTAACGATGATCCTCAGGGCGCGTCTCGTCCTTGGGACAAAGATCGTGACGGTTTCGTCTTGGGTGACGGCGCTGGCATGATGGTGTTGGAAGAGTACGAACACGCAAAAGCGCGTGGTGCCAAGATTTATGCTGAGCTGGTTGGCTTTGGTATGAGTGGTGATGCTTATCACATGACCTCGCCAAGTGCTGATGGATCTGGCGGTGCCCTGGCCATGGAAGCGGCTATTCGTGATGCAGCGATTTCGCAAGATCAGATTGGCTATGTAAATGCACACGGTACCTCTACACCGGCTGGTGACGTTGCTGAAACGCTGGGCATCAAACGTGCCTTGGGTGCAGCGGCAGACAAGGTGCTTGTCTCTTCTACTAAGTCAATGACAGGTCACTTGCTGGGCGCAGCAGGTTCTGTGGAATCCATTATTACTGTTATGTCTCTGGTTGATCAGGCGGTACCACCTACCATCAACCTGGAGAATCCAGACGAAGGTTGCGACCTGGACTATGTTCCTGGTGAAGCCCGTCAGGTTTCGATGGAGTACGCCTTGTGTAACTCCTTCGGATTCGGCGGCACGAATGGCTCTTTGCTGTTCAAGAAAATCTAAGTCGATTCTGTTATGCTAGACGGCCCGGTCATCTAACCGGGCCGTTTTTTTATGGGGGTCGCAATGGTGTGGATCAACGATGTTGCAAAGGGCTTTGTGGAACAAGACAAGGTTGATGTGGCTGATCGTGCTTTTCAGTACGGCGACGGTTGTTTTACAACTGTGCTGGTTGAACACAGTGAACCCAGACTTTGGCCTCTGCACCTTGAACGTCTGCAAACGACCCTGAAAAGACTGGACATTGATGCACCAGACTGGTCGCCCCTAACAGATAAGGTGATGTCTCTTGCTAAGGGATATCCTGATAAAGGCGTGATAAAAATACTCATTAGCCGGGGTAGCGGATGCAGAGGCAGAGGCTATAGCCCTGCTGGCTGCCATCAAACCCTGGTCATTATTTCCGACTTTGCCTGGCCATCCTTTTACAAGAGGTGGCAACAGGAAGGTATTGAGTTAGGTGTCTGTCAGCAGCGACTCGGGCTTTCTCCCATGTTAGCCGGTTTAAAGCACCTGAACCGTTTGGAGCAGGTGTTGCTGAAGCAGGAAATCGAAGGGAATGGCTGGCTTGATGCTGTCGTGCTTGATGCGAATGGTCATGTTGCTGAAACCAGCGCCTCCAATATTTTCTGGCGCTGTGGCAATACATTGTATACGCCGACTTTGGATCTGGCTGGGGTGCATGGCTTAATGCGGGCGCATGTTTGTCAACAGGCAAGCGCTTTGGGCTATTGTCTAGAGTTTGTCAAAAGCCCGCTCGACACCTTGCTTTGCGCTGATGAAGTCTTTATTACTAATGCGTTGATGGCCCTGGTGCCGGTCACGAAAATCCAAATGAAAACGTACACTGAACACAGTGCGTTAAAAGCGATAACGAAGAGGTTGTACACGTGCTAAAGAAGCTGGCATTGGTTTTTGTACTGCTGGGGGCCATCCTGGCAGGTGGTGCAGGTTGGACGTATGTGCAGGTAAGAGCAAGTATTGACCAGCCATTGCTAAAAAATACTGAACCATATCTGACGGTCAGACAAGGCTCTACCTTCCGCGGATTGCTTTACCAGCTAATTCAGATGGGATTGATCGCCGATTCTCCCTGGACGCGCTGGATCGGGCGGATCGAACCGCAACTGGCTCAAATTAAAGCGGGCACGTATTCCATTGAGCAGGCGCGCACCCTGCGCGATGTCCTGAAGACAGTGGCCTCGGGCAAAGAGCACCAGTTTGCGATCACCTTGCTGGAGGGAGGCCGTTTTTCCGACTGGCTGGCAGAGCTGGAAAAGGCCCCAATGCTGAAGAACGACACATCCCAGATGACAGAACAGGATATCGCCAAAGCTATCGGCGCCGATGTCGATAAGCTCGAAGGGTATTTGTTACCTGAAACCTATCACTATACCGCGGGTACTTCTGATCTGGCTTTGCTTAAACGCGCTTATAAGCATATGACAGAGCTGCTTGATAATGCCTGGAAAGACAGGGACGATTCGATCCCGCTCAGTAATCCTTACGAAGTCTTGATTATGGCTTCCATTATTGAGAAAGAAACGGCGGTTGATGAAGAGCGGGCTAAAGTGTCTTCTGTCTTCATGAATCGTTTGCACAAAGGGATGCGTCTTCAGACGGACCCGACGGTGATTTATGGCTTAGGAGAGAAATTTGACGGCAATATTCGCAGAAAAGATTTGCGAACACCGACACCTTATAACACCTATACCATAGACGGTTTACCACCTACGCCCATTGCTATGCCAAGCGCGGCCTCGGTCAATGCTGCGGTGAAACCCGCTCAGACCGGCTACTACTATTTTGTGGCAGACGGTAAAGGTGGCCATACTTTCTCAACAACATTGAGCGAGCATAATCGTGCTGTTCGCCATTATCTGAAGATATTAAAACAATAAATGAACGGAAAATTTATCGTCATCGAAGGCCTGGAAGGGGCGGGTAAAAGTACCGCGATTGCCACTGTGCTGGACACGCTCTCGGCACGGGGAATTAACGACATTCAGTCAACCCGTGAACCAGGAGGGACGCCACTGGCCGAACAAATGCGAGCACTGGTGAAAGAAGGGCACCCGGAAGAGCCTCTGACTGATATGGCTGAGCTGCTGTTACTGTATGCGGCGCGTAGTCAGTTGGTTGAAAATGTCATTAAGCCTGCGCTGCGCGCGGGTCATTGGGTAGTGGGGGACCGCCATGATATGTCATCGCAGGCCTATCAGGGCGGTGGCAGGGGATTTGACCCTGAGCTGATGTCGGGGATTAAAACCATGGTGCTTGGCGATTTCGAACCGGATCTGACCATTTACATGGACATTGACCCTGAACTGGGTCTGTCGCGGGCTCGGGGACGCGGGGCTTTAGATCGTATTGAAAAAATGGATCTGTCTTTCTTTGAACGAACCCGGGAGCGGTTTTTAGCACTGTCTCGTAATAATCCCAAAGTGGTGATTATTGATGCCTCCCAATCGCTCGAAGCTGTCACCTCGGATATTCGCCAGCAGTTGAATACCTGGCTGGCTCAGCAGGAGTCAGCATGAGTTATCCCTGGCTGACAACAGTCTGGCAGCAATGGCAGCAGCTTTTGAGTCAGGATCGCTTACATCATGCCATGCTGTTGATATCACCCGCAGGGTGCGCCGGGGATGTACTGATACGTCAGCTGGCAAAAACCGTGCTCTGTCAGAATGGTGTTGAAGAGCCCTGCGGGATCTGCCACAGCTGCCAGCTGTTTGAAGCCGGTACCCATCCAGATTGTCACAGTATCAGCCCGCAGGATGGCAAGGCCATTGGCGTTGATATGGTCCGTCAGTGTAATCACTGGGCGTGGGAAACCTCTCAGCTGGGCGGTAAGCGAGTGGTTTTGATTGAGCAGTCTGAGCATATGGGGGAGGCGGCAGCGAATGCCTTGCTGAAAACACTGGAAGAGCCGCCGGCAAACTGCCAGTTCATCTTAACCGCCACTGAGCTGGATCGCTTACTGCCAACAATTAACAGCAGATGCAACAAGTGGCGTCTGCCTCTGCCATCTGAACAGGATGTTAAGCGCTGGGTTGAAAATAAGCTGATGCAGTCAATCAAACTGGAGGCGGTCCGGCTTAACGGCAATGCGCCCCTGGCGGCCTTAGCATTTATTGAGCAGGGACAGGATATCCGCCATCAGAATCTGCTGGCCGAGTTTCATCAATTTTTGTCTCCCCCCTTTAGTGGCCTGTTTAGTGTGGCTGACAGCTGTATGAAAGATGGCCACTCGAGCCTGAAATGGCTGAGCTATTTTCTGGTTGATTGCCTGAAAGTACGGCAAGGTGCTGAGCAACACTTGATTCATTGTGAATCAGCACCTTTGGTCAGGCAGGTTGCCGGGCTACTTACCACGGCCACATTGCTGGCACAGTTAAAAGGGCTCAATGCCCTGATTCGAGAACTGGAAACCCATCCCGGTCTCAATGATGAATTGTTGATCTCTGACTGGTTGTCAGGCTTTATCAGTGCAACATAAATACACCGAAACGCGAGAGGATATTCAGGTGCTAGTAGATTCCCATTGCCACCTTGATAAATTGAATTACAACGAGCTGCATACTGATGTCGCAGATGTACTGGCAAAAGCTCAGGCTCGGGGGGTAGAGTATTTTCTGTCTGTCGGTGTCACCCTGAACAGTTTCCCTGCCATGATGGAAATGATCGCCCCTTTTGATAATGTGTTTGCATCTTGTGGGGTGCATCCGCTTGATATTGAAGCGGGTTTTGATTATGACCAACTGAGAAAATATGCCAGTGATGACAAAGTTGTCGCTATTGGTGAAACCGGGTTGGATTATCATTACCAACCAGAATTGGCCGAACAGCAGCAGGACATTTTCCGCCAGCATATCCGTTTGGCGATTGAGCTGAACAAGCCGTTGATCATTCACACCCGCATGGCGCGTGAAGATACCATTCGTATTTTGCGTGAAGAAGGTGCTGAGCGCTGTGGTGGTGTACTCCATTGTTTCACGGAAAGCCTGGAAATGGCAGTAGCGGCGATTGAGCTGGGTTTCTATATTTCGATTTCGGGCATTGTGACTTTCAACAAAGCGGCAGAGCTAAAAGATGTGGTGAGCCGTTTGCCTCTGGAGCGGCTATTGGTGGAGACCGATTCGCCCTACTTAGCGCCTGTTCCTTATCGCGGTAAAGAAAATCAGCCTGCTTATGTAAAAGAAGTTGCAGAGTATATAGGCTTACTGAAAGGGGTTTCGGCCGATGAGGTTGCCAGAGTATCGAGTGAAAACTTTTTTCGACTTTTTTCGCAGGCAAAAAGATAAAACTGGAAAAGAGGAGCTCCGGCTCCTTTTTTTTGAACTAATTTTATAACTTTTGCTCTTTTATTTTATTTCCTCTCTCATATCCACTCTTTTCTCAATATTTATCAAATATTTCATAAAATCTTCATTCGTTACATGAAGAAACATGGGATACAAAAGTGAAATATAATTACATCTAAACTAAAGGTCTTGTTTTTAAGCTAAGTGTATGTATTTAAATGACTAAGTTTGTTTTTATTGAGGCTTTTGAGTCAGTTGTTAATTGTGATCTATGCGTCAAACTGAAACTTACTTTCATCTTCGGTTGGCAATATTGATTAATGTCACGTTATATTTAGCGCCGCATTTTATACTTATGCCGAACAATAAAAATGAGCGGTGCTAGCATTATGACTACGGGGGTAGGTCGCTGGAAACCGCTGAAACAAAACAAACATCTCACTCAGGAGCACAATATGTTTAAGAACTTTTTTGCTAACCTGCAGAAGGTCGGTAAGGCGCTGATGCTGCCTGTATCGGTTCTGCCGGTAGCGGGTATTCTGTTAGGTGTGGGGGCCGCTAACTTTAGTTGGTTGCCTGAAGTGGTATCTCACCTGATGGAACAAGCTGGTGGCTCAGTATTTGGCCAGATGGCATTGCTGTTTGCCGTTGGTGTGGCACTGGGCTTTACGAAAAATGACGGTGTAGCCGGTCTGTCTGCTATTGTCGGTTACGGTATCATGGTTGCCACCCTGAAGGTGATGGCCGATGTCATGGGTGTCGATAAAATCGAGACCGGTGTGCTGGGTGGTATCCTGGCTGGTAGTGTGGCGGCCTGGGCGTTCAACCGCTTTTTCAAGATTCAGTTGCCTGAGTACCTGGGTTTCTTCGCGGGCAAACGTGCCGTGCCTATCATTACAGGTTTCCTGTCAATTGCGCTGGGTGTTGTGCTGTCATTCATCTGGCCGCCAATTGGTTCGGCGATTGCAACATTCTCCGACTGGGCTGCCAATCAGAACCCTGTACTGGCGTTCGGTATCTATGGCGTCGTTGAGCGTTCTCTGATCCCATTTGGCCTGCACCACATCTGGAACGTTCCATTCTTCTATGAAGCGGGTTCTTGTGTGACCAATTCCGGTGAAGCAGCTCGTGGTATCATGACTTGTTTCCTGACAGCTGACGATGCTTCCCGTGCCGCAGGTAACGGTTTTGGCCAGCTTGCGGGTGGTTACCTGTTCAAAATGTTTGGTTTGCCAGCGGCAGCGTTTGCTATCGCTCATTGTGCTAAACCTGAAAACCGCGCCAAAGTGATGGGTATCATGGCATCTGCTGCCCTGACATCTTTCCTGACGGGTATTACAGAACCTATTGAGTTCTCATTCCTGTTCATCGCGCCAATCCTGTATGGTATTCACGCTTTGCTGGCGGGTCTGGCATATGTGCTGACCAATGCGCTGGGGGTTGTACACGGCCATACTTTCTCAAACGGTTTCATCGACTTCATCGTTCAGATGCCTCGTGCTGAGAACGTGTGGACACTGGTCATTCTGGGACTGTGTTATGCCGTACTGTATTACGTGGTATTCACTTTTGTTATCCGCGCCCTGAATCTGAAAACACCGGGTCGTGAAGACGAAACGGCAGATGTTGAAACAGCAACGGGTTCTGAGCTGGCCGGTGAACTGGTTGAAGCCTTCGGTGGCAAAGCTAACATCACTAACCTGGATGCCTGTATTACACGTCTGCGTGTCAGCGTGGCTGATACCGAGATCGTTGATCAGGACAAACTGAAACGCCTGGGTGCGGCCGGTGTGGTTGTGGTCTCTGGTGGTGTGCAGGCTATCTTCGGGACTAAGTCTGACAACTTGCGCACAGAAATGGATGAGTGGATTCGCAATCACGCTTAATCTGCGGTGACGGTTTCCTTTTAAACCATAATCAAAGCCTGGCCTGCGCCAGGCTTTTTGCATTCAGGTTTAAAGCGACAGAAAAAACAGCATTAGTACCGGTACCAACAGGCTGAGAATAAATCCGCTGACTATCGCAATCGGCACACAGCGAATGCCGCCGCAGTTCTGGATAATGGGTAAAGTGAAGTCCATTGCTGTTGCGCCGGCATAACCGATGGCAGTGTTGGGAAAGCGTGAAATAACGGCGGGTATCATGGTTAACGCAACCAGCTCCCTCAGCAGCTCATTTAAGAATGATGCTCCTCCGTATACAGGTCCAAGACCATCCCCCATCAAAATACCTGCCAGCGAATACCAGCCGAATCCTGAGGCCATTGCCAGTCCGTGATTCAGGGGAATACCCAACAGCCAGGCGGCGAGTAGCCCGCCAGGTAAAGAGGTCGCAATAATCACTAAAGCGATCAGCATACCTTGCTTGTTGAGCAGAATCTGCCGCAGCGTCATGCCGCTGTTACGCAGCTGGATACCGATTAAAAACAGCAGGAGTAAAAGAATGATTTCACTTGCCTGGTCAACCCAGCTCAAATCCATATTCAGCAACAGTCCAACGACGAGCCCGGCGGCGACGACCAATATCAGCTTGGCTGACTCCAGCAACATTTTTGCTTTTGGAAGCTGCTGGTGGCCATGTTCTGTTTTCAGTGGATAGCGTTTATCAAGCAGCGGCAGTACAAGCAGGTTTGAAGCGCTGATACAGAGGAAGACAGTGATTGTGAATAACAGGATCTGACTGAGATTCTCGCCCAGGTTGTCCAGCCCGGCCAAGCTTAACCCCATCAGCGACAGAATCACCAGTACCAGGCGTGATGTCTGCGCATTAATAAACTGAAGCACTGAGTCTTTTCTGACCGGTATGAGGTAGCCAACGATAAGTGGCAGGAAAATAAATAGCATTCCTGAAAACATGAGTATCCTTACAATACGTTGCCTGTTCTGGCGAAGAAAAACACCCAGATACTGCTTGGTTGTTGCAGTCCTGACAATGAACCATTTTTGTCAATGGGCTGTTAATGAAATCAGAAGCTTATCAGGCTGCTGAATGCAGGGTCAATAGAGCGCTGTGTGTCTACAGCGCTGGAGTGGAGGAGATCAGGCTGGCATGGGGTTACTGACAGATTAAAAACCACTGCTGAGCAACACATGGTTGATTTGGCTGTTAAATTCGTCATCGGGCAAATTGGTCAGGGTAAACATGACTTCTGCGCCAGCCAGGTCCAGTTCAACCTCGTGCTCGTCGATGGCATCATCATTGTTTTTAAAGAGTAATAAATGATTAGCCATGCGGGCGACATCCAGATAAGTGATGTCATCTTCTTTTTTGTGAGCAGGAAAAAAACGCTTATTACAGGCAACTTCAAGGTAATCCTCATCGAAGCCCCAGTGTTTCAGGATATCCAGACTGGATTTGTTACAGCAGTGCTCGAAGACGTATTTGGCAAAATTGATATCCAGAAAATTCCCGCTATCAAGGTAGCTTTGGTATTCATATATCAGACTGAATAAACCAATGTCGGCAAATAATCCGGCCAGCAGGGCTTTCTCAGGCTCAATTTTCAGCTCCGGACGGTATTGCAGCAGGTTCTGGGTAATTAATGCCATGGAACCGGCCAGTTGCTTCGAGCGGCTGGCGCTGTTTATTAACAGAGATTTGCATTCAATATCAAAGCTACTTTGCAGCTTTATGTCCAAGACGGTTTTTGCTGTGATGATATCTCTGACACGGAAAATACCAAGCCGGCTGACAGCGGTTTGAATATCATGGCAGACAATATTACGGCGATTAAACATCATGGTATTAGAGGTTTTTATCACTGTTGCGGCCATACCGGGGTCGTTAAGCAGTATGGTGGCTGCATCACGAACGGTAGAGTCGTCTCTGTTACACAAGGTCTGCAGTTCTGTCAGTACGTCAGGAATAGGCGGCAGCTTCAGACGATTTTCTTTAATCGCGTCCTTCACTAACGCGTGAAACTCTGATTGCAGGCCTGTCAAAATTTTGTCGTTTTCAGGTTTTAACCAGAAAAAAGATACATGCGGCATGAGGGAACGTTAACCTATGAGATTTTGCTTATTTTATCTTGGTCAGATGAGTTGAGTACACCAGACCAGGTGATTTTTGAGAACAATGTAAGGGTTAGTTGATATCGTCATCAAATAACTGGTTATTATCGAGTAGCTTGAGTAAAAAACGAGCAGTGAGGGCGGGGGAATCCTGAGCAATTAATAGCTGTTTATAGTGAACTTCGAGCGGAAGTGATTCAATCCAGCGCTGACATACCCAACTTAAGTCATCGAACT
The DNA here is from genome assembly GCF_003614885.1 of Photobacterium salinisoli. Taxonomy (GTDB): domain Bacteria; phylum Pseudomonadota; class Gammaproteobacteria; order Enterobacterales; family Vibrionaceae; genus Photobacterium; species Photobacterium salinisoli. The sequence continues at coordinate 1,523,521 of NZ_QZMS01000007.1, read as the reverse complement.
CACTGATTGGATATAAGGCGCCGATTTCGGGCATAGTGGCGAAAAAGAGTTTCAGTTTGTCCACTAAACACTGATGTTTGTCTGTTAAAGGTGTTGGCGGCCATGCTCTGAATGGGAGGTAGTCAGCAATCAGCAGGCGATCACTTTCATGTCTTACCGATAAAATCCGTATTTTGGTTTTACCTTCAACGACAATGCTGAGCAAGCCATTAGTTAACGCGTTAAAATCGACCACCCGGACTTTGGTTGCGATAGCGGGAATACGGGTAATGGTTTCGTCGTCATCCTCTTCTTCACTGCGCATGCATAATGCAAAGTCACGTTGTCCTTCAATCGACTCTTTCAGCATTCGCTGGTAACGCTGTTCTGCAATGGTGATTTCCAGTTTGCCTTCAGGTAACACATGGTTGGCAGAAGGAAACAGGGCAATATCAGGCATATTTCTCTCGTCCTTTCTCCCTTTACTCTTTTAACCTTAGTCGTTATCACAGTGTAAAACGATCTGCCGTAGCGGAAAATGACATAGTATTCGCCATTAATCCTTATTGATATAACACTTTAATTGCCTGAAATTGCATTCATTTTTTCTTAATAATTTGCTCTGAATCTCACTTTTATCTGTACTTTGTTTCATATGTGGAATTTGCAATTTCAGTGTGACATCGTTGCATATGATAGTTGGCGTTGGTTTTAGATCGACAAAGAAGAATAAATTTAGGAATTATGTTATGTCGATTACAAAAGAAACATTCATAAATTACCTGGATACCTTTGTACCGAATGAACAGCGTTCTATGTTTGGCGGGACAGGTATCTTCGTTCAGGGGGCCATGTATGCTCTGCTGTCGAATGAAAAGCTTTATATTCGTGGAGGAGAGAAGCTGGATCAGCAACTGCTCGAATTGGGCTGCCACAAGTTCAAACATGTGAAGCGCAGTACGGTGGCAGTCGTGAATTATTACGATATTTCACCTCTTTACTCGTCCCGGTTATCGCTTTGTAATGAGCTTATTCAAAGCTCAATCGCGATAGCATTGCAGGAAAAAACAGTCAAAGGAGCATCCCGTAACAAGCGGTTGCGTGATCTTCCGAACTTGCGTTTGACCCTCGAAAGGATGATGAAGAAATCCGGTATTGATGATGTAGAGGTTTTTCATCAGATGGGAGCGGTGGATGCGTATCTGCAGGTAAAACAGACGCAGGGGAAAAATGTTGATCAGAAACTGCTGTGGATGTTTGCAGGAGCCATCCAAGGTTGCCATTGGACATTGCTGAATGAGTCGCATAAAAATGTGTTATTGCAGCAACTCGAACAGAAAAAGCAACATTTCAAACCTCCGCGTGGTATTGAGCAACATCCTTGTGATCTTATCTGATTGATAATTAATGAAAAGGACTTGTTATTGCCTTAAGTCCTGAGGCTAGTGGTAAAGTCTTTCGCAGAAAATAAATCCGGGTGTGTGCAAACCACCCGGATTTATTATGTTCAGCGCAGCAATGATGCAGGACGGGGTCTTTATTTTGTCAGTGTCATCTATCTTTAAATAGTGAAGATGGGGTTAACCTGAGTTGCGGTGAAGATGTGAGAGATGAATGACCTGATCAGGGTTGGGTATATGGCCTGCTGGCTCAGTTGCAGTCCTGTATGGGCTGCGGGTTTTGCTGAACAGCGCGAACAATATAATGACTGCATACTTGAGTATGTTTCTGCCGCTGAGGAGGCGGCGGCAATTACCTGGCTGACCAATGCCTGTCGTGAACTTTATCTGGATAATATTCTGCTGACAGAGAAAGACAAACAATACTACCAGTGCCTGCTCGAATTCATGCCGAAATCGAGCAGGCTTGAAGCCACATTAAGTATCAAGCAGGCCTGTCAGGACAGACACCGCTCTTTCTTACGCTGATCAGGCCTCTGAGCGTTTTGTCTGGCTCAGCAAGAACAGCAAGGCAGCAGAGACGACCACGGATGGGCCTGCCGGGGTGTCGTAATGCCATGACAGTAACAAACCGAGCACCACAGCAATGCAGCCCAGCACTGCGGCAATGACTGCCATACTTTCAGGACTTTGCGCAAAGCGGCGCGCTGTGGCTGCCGGTATGATAAGTAACGATGTGATAATCAGTGCGCCGACAAATTTCATTGCGACTGCTATCACCATGCCGACCATCAACATCAGTAATAAGCGCATCAGATCGACGTTAACCCCTTCAACCTGTGCAAGATCTTCATTGACTGTCATCGACAGCAGCGGGCGCCATAATGCAATCAAAGCCCCCATGACCAGGGCACCGCCAGCATAAATCCATATCAGATCATTGGTTGTCACCGCCAGCAAATCGCCAAAAAGATAAGCCATCAAATCGATGCGGACATGATCCATGAAACTGATGGCAACTAAGCCTAACGACAGCGCACTGTGGGCGAGAATGCCCAGTAACGTGTCAGTGGCGATATAACGTTGCTTTTGTAAACTGACCAGAATGACTGCCAGGGTCAGACAGCAGATGACTAAAGCAAGGTTGAGGTTGATATTAAACAAGAAGCCGAGTGCTATGCCCAGTAATGAGGCATGAGACAGTGTATCGCCAAAGTAGGCCATTTTACGCCAGACAACAAAGGAGCCCAGAGGCCCGGCTAACATAGCGATGCCAATGCCTGCGGCAAAGGCGGGTAGCATAAATTCAAGCATTGTGTTTTCCGTGCTGGCATGGACCTACCAGGCTACCGCCCAGATCGTGTTCGTGATTGTGATGATGGTGATAGAGAGCAAGCTGCTCACTTTGCTGTGTGCCAAAGAGCGCCACATAAGAAGGGTGGCAGGTAATCGACTCCGGTTCACCTGAACAGCAGACATGGTGCTGCAGGCAGATGACATGATCGGTTTTAGCCATAACCAGATGAAGATCATGAGAAACCATCATTATCGCGCAGTTCAGTTTATCTCTGAGTGATTGAATTAAACTGTAGAGTTCAAGCTGACCATTGACATCGACGCCTTGTACCGGCTCATCAAGTACCAGCAAGTCTGGGTTTTGCAAAAGTGCGCGAGACAGAAGCACTCTTTGCGTTTCACCGCCCGACAAGCTGTGCATGTTACTGTGTATCAGGTGTGCGCTGCTTGCCAGCGCCAGCGCATCCAGACGTTGCTGAGCGCTGTATCGCCCGCCAAGGGCCATAAAACGGTCAACGGTAAGGGGCAGCGTGTCGTTGAGCTGCAGTTTTTGCGGTACGTAGCCAATGCGTAGTCCAGGTGAGCGAATGACTTTGCCAGATGTGGGCTTGCGCAAGCCGGTTATGACTTTCACCAGCGTGGACTTGCCTGCCCCGTTCGGACCTATAAGCGTCGTGATCTGGCCTCGTTCAAGCTGGAGTGAAACCTGATCAAGGATGTGGCGGCCTGAAGCAGTAACAGTCACATTCTGAAGTTCTACCAAAGGTTTGGTGGACATTATACTGGCCATAAATGGGTGTGAATCTCGTTGCTATCGGTTGGTGTTATATTATAACATTATCAAACTTCTTTTCATTGAATATTTTTAGGGTAGGTAGATGTTGCGTTTTCGAGCCTGGTACTTTGCGGCAATGGTGTTGGTACCCTTTGCGGTTTCGGCAAACAATGTGCATGTTGTGACCACTGTACATCCGGTGAATCTGATCGTGCAGGAACTGGTCGAGGGTGCAGGCCAAAGCGAAACCCTGTTACCTGCTGGCAGCTCCCCTCATGACTATGCTTTACGTCCATCTGATGTGGAAAAGCTGAAAGCCGCAGATCTGGTGGTTTGGGTCGGCCCGGAACTGGAATCCTTTCTGACTAAGATACTCAGTGGGCAGGAAAATGCGCTTTCACTGACTTCACAAGAGACCATTTCTTTCCGGGATTATGAAGGTCATGAAGACCATGACAGTCACGAAAGTCATGGCGGTCACGATAGTCATGAAGGTCATGAAGGGCACGAACACCATCATGATGGCATCGACCCGCACCTTTGGCTGGGGCCGGAACAGGCAATTCAGGTCGCAAAAGTGATCAGTGCTGCATTGATTGAACAGGATCCGTTGAATCGTGCGCAATATGAGGCTAACCTGTCCCGGTTCATTGTCAGTGTTAATGATACTGTACAGAACCTGAAAGAGCAGCTTCAGCCTGTGCGTCATAAAGGGTACTACGTTTTTCACGATGCCTATGGCTATTTTGAAGAAACGTTTGGTTTACATAATCTGGGACACTTTACGGTTTCACCGGATCGCCGTCCAGGCGCAAAAACCTTGATCGCTATCCGCAATACGCTAAAAAAATCACAGGTTAATTGTATTTTCAGGGAACCGCAGTTCTCACCTGCGGTCATTAACAGTGTCATAAATGGCAGTGACATCAAAATTGGAACCCTGGATCCCATGGCAACGGATATTGCCCCTGGCCAGGGAGGTTATGTTCGATTCCTGCAAGAACTCGGACGAAGTTTTACCGAATGTCTTAAATAAATAACAATGAAAATATTTACGGTTGCAGCCCGACGGTTTTATCAGCTCCCCCGTCAACACCGAATTGCGCTTGCTTCTACATCACTTATCGTTGCGGCTGCCCTTATGTGGCAGCCTTCTGTCGTCCATTCCCCCTCTTACGGTTCGCGCAGCGATGCTGAGCAGCGGCGTGAAGTCCCGCTGCTGCAAGAAGAGATCCTGTCACTGTCCGAACAAAACAGTGAACCGCTTGGTGTCGTGCTTGACCCAGAAGACCCAGATTTCCAGGTGCCCAAAGATGAGCTGGAACAACAGCTGGATCAGGCCACTGATGTTGCGCATTCCCACAAAGTGTCTTCCGGCGAAACCTTGGGTGAAATCTTTACTCAGTATGCGTTGCCTATTTCCGACATGTACAAACTGATCGAGGCAGATAAATCTATCCAGTTTTTACGTGTCGGACAAAATATTGGCTGGTCGCTGGATGAAGAAGGGCGGATCGGCGAGCTGTCTATCGAACGCAGTGCGAAACTGACGGATACTTATACGCTGACCTCAAAGGGTTATGAGCATAAAGAAGTGGAGCGTACCGGCGAATTTAAACCTGTACGTTTAACAGGGCGTGTTTCCGGCAGTTTCTATCAGTCGGCCCGTTCAGCCGGTCTGTCACCAACCCAAATTCAGACGCTGGTCAAAGCGCTGCAGTGGCGGTTTGATCTAGGTAAAGAAGCACGTAAGGGCGACCGCTTTGCCATTACGCTTGAACGCGAATTTATTGATGGTAAAGCGGTGGGTCAGGGTGAAGTGAAGGCCCTGTACTATATGAACCGTGGTCAGGAACTGTTTGCCATGCGCTATGACGATGGTGAGTTCTATGACGAGGATGGTCGAAGCCTGAATCGGGCACTGAGCCGGTATCCGACCCGGAAGCGTTTTCGGATCAGTTCATCCTTTGATCCTCATCGCAAGCATCCCATCACACGCAGAGTCTCGCCACATAACGGAACTGATTTCGCAACGCCTGTCGGTACGCCCGTACTGGCTACAGGCGATGGTGTGGTAGTCAAAGCGCAAAAACATGCTTTGGCGGGTAATTTCATCATGATCAAACACGGCCGGGAATACTCAACCCGCTACCTTCATCTGAGTAAGATATTGGTAAAAGTCGGGCAGAAAGTCCGTATGGGCGACAAAATCGCATTGAGCGGTAATACCGGACGTTCCACCGGTCCGCATCTTCATTATGAGTTGCTGAAATACGGACGTGCAGTGAACGCTATGAAGGTACCGCTGCCTCAGGCTGAACCTGTGCCCAATAAAACCCGGACCGATTATCGCAAACTGGCGAACCGGGAAAGACAGAACCTGCTGGCGGTTATGCCGGGGTGACAAAAAAAACGCATCATTCGATGCGTTTTTTTGCTTTAAAGGCTGTGTTACAGCGACGGGCTTATCGTGCGTTCAGTGCTGGATGCATTAACCTATCGACTGCTCGGCTGGGCTATCTATGCCGGCGTAAAGCCGTCTATCTGACCAAATAGTAATTTCAGCCTTTCAACCAGTTGTTGTCGCTCTTGTTCGCTGCGCAGGCTGCCGTCGGTATTTCCCCAGACTGGCCCTGGCCAGGCAATGTCTGTCGTAAAACGGGCGATATGATGGATATGAAGCTGAGGTACTAAATTGCCTAAGGCACCAATATTGATTTTATCTGGGCTGAAATAGGTCTCAAGCAGTTGGGCTGTTGAGCTGGACTCTATCATCAACTGTTGTTGATCCGTGGCAGACATATGATGAATTTCACGCAGTGCGTCATATCTGGGGACCAGAATCAACCAAGGACCAATGGCTTCTTTTGACAGTAGCACACGGCAAAGCGGTAAATCGCCAATCAACTGAGTATCCGCGCTTAGTCTCGGATGAAGGGTGAAACTCATGGAAATATTCCTTCTTTCTATTAAGTGCTTCACAAGTCAGCTATCAGGTCACAACAAAAAACCATCGCACCGTGCAAGCTCGCCCTAGGATAAACTAGAACATATAAGCACGGAAGCGGCTTAACTAACTCAGAGTCATTGTTATGACACAGGCAGGGGGAAACCATGGCAGAGTGTGAGGAAGTGCTTACCTATTGGTTCGGAAACCTGAAAGGGGAAGTCACCGAACAGGATAAGCAGTCACTGTGGTTTAAAGGCGGGGATGCGGTAGATCGTGAGATCACGGAACGTTTTCGGGATCTGGTCAGCCGTGCTGGTCAGGGTGAGCTTAATGCATGGACAGAAACGCCTAAGGGCACGTTGGCGCTGATTATTTTGCTTGATCAGTTCAGTCGTAATATCTACCGGGGTTTAGCGGCCGCTTTTCGCTATGACTCTTTGGCGCAGGCAATATGCAAACGTGGGCTGGCGAAGAATTTTGATCGCGCGTTGACCCCTATTGAGAGAGTGTTCTTTTATTTGCCGTTAGAGCACTCAGAAGCACTGGAAGATCAGGAAGAGAGTGTGTTCCGTTTTGATCAATTACGTCAGGAGGTCATGGAAGGACACAAGGCTAAATTTGACGAGTTTTATCAGTACGCCGTCAGCCATTTCCAGGTCATTAAAAATTTTGGCCGGTTTCCTCACCGCAATGCTGTTTGTGGCAGATTATCGACTCAGGATGAGATCAGTTATCTGCACCAAGCCCCGAGATATGGACAGTAAACGGGTTATAAAACAGGCAGCACCCGGTTTCGGCCAAGGTTTTTTGCCTGCAATAGATATTTATCGGCTCTGGCCAGCACTGCCAGGCCGTTTTCTTTTCCTGTTTGTTCGGCAATACCAAATGACGCTGTGATAGAGCTAACGGTGTTTCCCGATTGTTTGTCCTGCACAGCAATGCCGGAGAGGGTCTTACGTAATTTTTCAGCTTTGTCTCTGCTTTGTTGCAGGTTGGCGCCTGGTAAAATAATGACGAACTCTTCGCCGCCGTAGCGATAGGCCTGCATACCTTGCTCGCACCAGACCTGGAGGTGTCGGGCAACAGAGCAGAGTACTCGATCGCCCATTAAATGGCCAAATTCATCATTGAAGGTTTTAAAGTTATCAATATCCAGCAAGATCAGACTGAAAGCTGTGCCGTGCTGGATACAACTGCTGAGATCTTGCTGAAAGGCGCGGCGGTTGAGCAGTCCGGTCAAGGGATCTTCGTTGGCACATTTGAGGCTGTCTTTCAGGGCTTTTCTCAGATTCTCAATTTCTTTATTCGCGTTTTCCAGTTGCTGGTTCAAAAGCGTACTGGATTGATGCATGTGTCTGGATTCACCCAGTAATTCTTGTACCAAATCATTGGCTTCATGCACGTTAACCCCCTGATCGGCTTTCTGGCTCAGCCGCTGGCAGGTCCGGGATAACGCTTGATGGAATGCCTGCGTTTCTTTTCGAGATCCGCTCATGGTGTGGCAAAGCTCATCCATGATGGCTTGCAGGCTATGGCTTATCTGTCCTTGTTCACTGGCAGGGTGATGGGCCAGATGGGTTCGGTAAAGTGAATCACTCAGGCTGGGAGGGCAATGGCCGTATTGCGCTAAACTCTGGTCTATGGCCTGAGTGAGAATAGGGTTCTGATTCGTGGTATAGCTGTACCACAGTGCGTAATTCACCGGTGTCGTGGGGACTTTATGTTTGATCATCAGTGGAATGGCTTTACGTAAGGTCTGAGTTGACGTGAGAAATTCGTCAGTCATACCGTCGTCGGTTTCGTGTGAGTCATTGAGGCTCATTGCAACATTCCATGTAACAGAAAAAGGCCGGTACCCAAAAATTTGTATCAAAAAAGCCTTCTAAGAATACCCCAGAAGGCTGTCTATGTTTAGCTTTGCTTAATTAGATAAATGTGATGTTCTGCCAGATTACATACGTTCCAGTGTTTCAATACCCAACAGATCCAGTCCTTGTTTGATGGTTTTTGCTGTCAGCAGCGCCAGTTTCAGGCGGCTTTGCTTAACGGGCTCATCGGCATTCAGAATTGGACAGGCCTCGTAGAAGCTTGAGAAATTACCTGCCAGCTCAAACAGGTAGCTGCACATAACGTGTGGATGACCTTCACGGGCCACTGTTTCTACAGCTTCTTCGAATTGCAGCAGTTTTGACAGTAGCACTTGCTCTTTCTCGTCATTAATCACGACAGGGTGCGTCAGCTCACTTTCGTTCAGACCTGCGCGTTTAAACACAGAAATGACACGGGTATAGGCGTATTGCATGTAAGGCGCGGTATTACCTTCGAAGGCCAGCATGTTATCCCAGTCGAACACGTAATCTGTAGTACGGTGTTTTGACAGGTCGGCATACTTAACAGCGGCCATAGCGACGGTCGATGCAATCTTGGTTTTCTCTTCAGTATCGAGCTCAGGGTTTTTCTCTTCGATCAGGACCTTAGCGCGTGATTCCGCTTCATCCAGCAGATCAGCCAGGCGAACGGTACCGCCAGAGCGTGTTTTGAACGGACGGCCGTCTTTGCCCAGCATCATGCCGAAAGCGTGGTGCTCCAGCGACACATCGTCAGGGATGTAACCAGCTTTGCGGACAATAGTCCATGCCTGCATCAGGTGTTGGTGCTGACGTGAATCGATAAAATAAAGTACACGGTTTGCATTAAAATGCTCATAGCGGTATTTCGCACAGGCAATATCCGTGGTTGTGTACAGGAAGCCACCGTCACGTTTCTGGATGATAACCCCCATAGGCTCACCATCTTTGTTTTTGAACTCATCCAGAAAAACGACCTGAGCGCCATCGTCTTCAACGGCCAGCCCTTTCGCTTTCAGATCGGCGACTATGTCTGCCAGCATGTGATTGTACATGGACTCGCCCATCACGTTGTCGCGGGACAGAGACACATTCAAACGATCGTAGTTATACTGGTTCTGCTCCATGGTCACATCGACCAGTTTCTTCCACATATCGGCACAGTATTGATCGCCACTTTGCAGTTTCACTACATAGTTACGGGCGCGTTCTGCAAAGGCTTCATCTTCGTCATACAGCTTTTTCGACTCACGATAAAATGCTTCAAGATCGGCCAGCTCCATAGAGATCTCGCCAGACTCTTGCTGCACTCGTTCCAGGTTGGCAATCAGCATGCCAAACTGGGTGCCCCAGTCACCGATGTGATTAGCACGAATAACATTGTGACCGAGAAATTCCAGCGTACGTACCACAGCATCACCAATGATGGTGGAACGCAGGTGACCAACGTGCATTTCTTTCGCGACATTAGGTGCAGAGTAGTCGACAACAATATTTTGTTTTTCCTGTGTAGCTACACCCAGGCGCACGTCAGTCAGTGCTTCTTCTGCTTGTTCGGCAAGCCAGGTTTTATTCAGAAAGATGTTAATGAAACCTGGGCCGGCGATTTCGACTTTCTCGGCGATATCGCCCAGATCGAGTTGATCGATGACTTTCTGTGCAAACTCGCGCGGGTTAGTTCCCAGTTTTTTCGCTACACCCATTACACCGTTGGCCTGATAATCACCGAACTGTGCTTTGGCTGACTGACGAACCGCTGCCGGGCTGCCTGCCGGGGCACCGGCCGCTTCGAGCGCCTGGGAAACTTTATCGTTAATGAGTGCTTGAATGTTCACACGTCTATCCTTTAAATCGGTCTGTAGCCTGGGTGCCAGGCAAAAGTCTTGGGTATTCAATAAACTATGCAGTTTGGTCTTACACCTGAACCGGTCGGAAGCGTGGTCAGCAATACACCAGAAAAGGTGAAAACAACCCTGTCTGATGTTTTATGAAAAAGGTCATCCGGGTAGTGCTGACGGGAGCTTGCTGGCTGCACAGGCGGCTGCATGGATACTAAAAATAGTTAGCTGTAATAATACCCATAAATACGGGGCAGTTGGCAAGGTGTAAAGTCGATAGAAGCTGAATTTTTTCTCATGGCTATGGCAGGCTGAAGGCTTGTTGCTCAGGCTTTTGCTGACAAAGATTCTGTGGATAATGGGCGGCCTGAGATCAGTGAGGAGAAATCACATGCAAGATTTACAGCAGGCAAATCTTAAACCGGAACAGATGCTGGCACAATTACCTGAATTTATGGGTAAAATTGAGAGGCTTGCTGAACAGCTTGGGTTGGATCTTTCAGCTTGTCAGGCCGATCACATTGCCCTGCGCGTTAATAGTACGGCGTTAGCGACGGCATTGCATCAGGCATGGCTGGCACACGGTGAAGAGTGGTCAACCAATGTGATCAATGGCCGGCCTATTGTTGTGATTGGTTTTCATCAGCCTGTGCAAGCGGGTCAATGGCAGATTGAAGCACTTGAACTGCCTTATCCGGGCGATAAAACATACCCGGTTCAGGGGTGGGAGCATGTTGAGTTTGTCGTGCCTTGTCAGGCGTCAACCACAGAGGAATTAAAAATGGCTCTGGATGCGCGTTTTCCCGGATTGGACTGGGACAACCTGAAGCAAGCCGGTATTGAAGTGAAAGCCAGCTCACCGGCAGGAGAGAAAGAGCGGTTGGCTAACCCGACCTTTGCTTTTAAGAAAGACGGCGTATGCATTAAGCTGCATCCGTGTTCACTGAAAGCTGTTATCGAGAGTGAAGGCTGATCTGAGCCATAAAGCCAGGGCGGAGAAGTGAGGAACACTTTTCCGCCACAGGTTTACAACACCACGGTACGATTACCGTAAACAAATACTTTATCTTCTACTACCAGGCTGAGTGCCTTGCTCAGAACAGATTTTTCGACATCACGGCCTGAGCGGGCCATATCTTCTGCACTGTAGTTATGATCAACCGGAATGACGTTCTGGGTAATGATTGGCCCTTCATCCAAATCATTGGTGACAAAATGGGCTGTGGCACCAATGATTTTCACCCCGCGCTCATAGGCTTGCAAGTAAGGTTTAGCACCAATGAAAGCAGGAAGGAAACTGTGATGAATATTGATAATTCGGTGCGGAAACTGAGCCACAAAACCAGGCGTAAGAATACGCATGTATTTTGCCAGCACCACATAATCGGGAGAATACTGGTTTACACAGTCCAGTAATTTGGCTTCATGCTCTTCACGGCTTAAACCTTCATGGCAGACATGGTGAAAAGGGATGTCAAACTTTTCAACCAGGCCAGCCAGTTTGTCGTAGTTGCCAACGACAGCGGCAATCTCAATATCCAGTGTACCGTCATAGGCTTTGACCAGGATATCTCCCAGGCAGTGAGCTTCTTTGGTCACCATAATCACGACTTTCTTGCGGGCAGAACTCACCAGGCGACGATGGCTGCCTTCTGGCAGGGCGCGATCCAGATCAAACAGAAAAGTCTCATCATTAAACACGCCTTCCAGCTCAGTGCGCATAAAGAACTGCCGATGGCGGTGATCGACGAATTCTTTGTTATGGATAATGTTGAGTTGATGTTTGTAACAGATGTTGGTGATCTTAGAAATCAATCCCATGGCATCCGGGCAATCGGTGAGCAGGGTTTTCTTTTCCATGGTGTCCTTATGTTGCGTGCATATATGTATTAGTTGTGTCATTAATTATTTACATGGCTTTGATTTCGACGTCAAAAGGTTTTGTGATCTGACTCAATAATTTTTGCGGGCAACTGCTGCTGGCTGTTACGGGGCAATCTTGGCATAATCTCGAAAGATACTGGATAAATAACCAATAGATTGGCGCTCATGATTGCAAAATTCTTTCAACCCGGCGGTGCATTGGAAAAGGCGATACCTGGTTTTCAGGCACGTCAGCCTCAGATTGATATGGCAGAAGCGGTCGGGCGGGCAATTAAACACCAGCAGCAACTTGTGGTAGAAGCGGGTACAGGCACAGGCAAAACCTTTGCGTATCTGGTGCCAGCCTTGATTAAGGGCCATAAAACCATTATCAGCACCGGCTCGAAAAACCTGCAGGAACAGCTTTTCTACCGGGATTTACCTTTGATGACACAGGCGCTGGGCTATACAGGCAAAGTGGCATTACTGAAAGGGCGCTCAAATTATCTCTGTCTGGACAGGCTCAGCCGTCAGATTACTGAAAGCCACGGTGGGTTTGTTGATCAGGGCATGCTGAGCCAGCTGGTGACGATTCGCAGCTGGTCTTCAGCCACTAAAACCGGTGATATCAGCGAATGTGATTCCATTGCGGAAGACAGCCCGGTGATCCCGACTATTACTTCCACCAACGATAACTGCCTGGGGCGTGAGTGCCCGTCTTTTGAAGACTGCTTTGTGGTGAAAGCGCGGCGAAAAGCCATGGATGCGGATGTGGTGGTCGTTAACCACCATTTGTTTATGGCGGATCTGGCGATCAAAGAGACAGGCTTTGGCGAGCTGATCCCGGAAGCCGATGTGTTTATTTTTGATGAAGCCCATCAGATCCCTGATATCGCCAGTCAGTATTTCGGTCAAAGTCTGTCGAGCCGGCAAGTGCAGGATCTGGCCAAAGACATTACCATTGGCTATCGCACTGAAGCGCGGGATATGCGTCAGCTGGAAAAAACCGCTGACAGGCTGAGTCAGGCCGCGGCTGATATGCGTTTGGTGATGGGAGAACCCGGCTATCGCGGCAACTGGCGTGAAGCGGTGAACAGCCCGGCCATTCAACGTGAGCTGACGCGGCTGAATGATGCGCTGGATCTGGCGCATGACGTGCTCAAACTGGCACTTGGGCGCAGTGAGCTGCTGGACGCTGCCTTTGAGCGAGCCACCTTGCTTAAAGCCAGGCTGACACGTCTGTGCGATACCTCTATCACCGGCTATTCCTATTGGTATGAGTGTACCCCCCGCCATTTTACTTTGCATATTACGCCGTTGTCGGTCGCAGAAAAGTTTCATGAGCAGATAGAAAAGCAAAAAGGCGCCTGGATATTTACCTCAGCGACACTGGCCGTTGATGAAGATTTCAGTCATTTCAGCCATCGCTTAGGGCTGCAGCCTGCGGAGCAGATGTCGCTGACCAGCCCGTTTGATTATCAGCAGCAGGCGTTGCTCTGTGTTCCTCGCTTTTTACCTGAGCCCAACAGTCACGGGCTGGCGGCCAAATTGGTAACTCTGATGGCGCCTGTGATTGAGGCCAATCAGGGGCGGTGCTTTTTCCTTTGTACCTCACACCAGATGGTACGGGATCTTGCAGAAGGGTTTCGCGCCTGCCTCGATTTGCCTGTACTGGTTCAAGGAGAAACCAGTAAGCAAAAACTGCTTTCAGAATATCTGGAATTGGGAAATGCGCTGCTTATTGCAACAGGTGCGTTCTGGGAAGGTATTGATGTTAGAGGGCAGGCGCTGAGCTGTGTTATTATCGACAAACTTCCCTTTACCGCGCCGGATGACCCGTTATTGAAGGCGCGGATAGAAGATTGTCGTCTGCGTGGCGGGGACCCCTTCGCGCAAGTTCAGATACCGGATGCGGTCATTACCCTCAAGCAGGGGGTAGGACGGTTAATTCGAGACCAGCAGGATAAAGGTGTGCTGGTTATCTGCGACAATCGTTTGGTCACGCGCCCTTATGGCGCTGTATTTTTGAGAAGTCTGCCGCCGATCCCCCGCACGCGGGATGTTGACGGTGTCGGACAATTTCTGTCTGGATTGCACGCCGAGCAGGATGCAGCAGACAGCCAGCATTCAGAGGCTTGAATGAGCAGTAAGATTTTAGCGGTTGATACCGCGACTGAAAATTGTTCTGTTGCGCTTTTAGTGGGCAGTGAAGTGATTGCGCGTTGCGAATTTGCGCCGCGTGAACACACCACCAAAATTTTGCCTATGGTTGATGAAGTCCTCGCCGAAGCGGATTTGCGTTTAACCCAGTTAGATGCGCTGGCGTTTGGTCGTGGCCCTGGAAGCTTTACCGGTGTGCGGATTGGCATTGGTATTGCTCAGGGACTGGCATTTGGTGCCGGTTTGCCCATGGTCGGTGTGTCTACACTGGCTGCCATGTCCCAGGGAAGTTACCGTTTGCATCAGGCCTGTCATACCCTGGCGGCGATTGATGCGCGTATGGGCGAAATTTACTGGGGACAATATCAGCGTCAGCAAGATGGTGACTGGTTGGTACTGGGTGAGGAAGCCGTACTGCATCCTGAGCAGGTATCAGAGCGTTTGATTGCTGTACCGGATACCTGCTGGTTTACAGCTGGAACCGGCTGGCAAACCTATCAGGAACAATTACAGGCGTTGGCTGTCGAAAAACAAGCCAGCACAGTGCTTTACCCTGAAGCTCAGGATATGGCATGGCTGGCACAATTTGCTCTGCAGCGTGGTGAAGCCGTAGACGCTGAACATGCCAGCCCTGTCTATCTGCGCGATGAAGTGACATGGAAAAAATTGCCCGGCCGTGAATAATGGTTAATCACAGCTAACAAGACACACAGGTCAATATGGTCAACATACCCCGTTTACCGACAGCAACGCAGGCGCCGCAACGATCGAAGCGAACCGATAAGCAGCGAAAGGCTGAGCAGACCGCTACACCTGTTTCTCAGCCGACTGTGATTGCTAAAGCGGTAGCGGAAACGATCAAGGATCAGGCTTTTATCGAAGAGGTTCAGGCCAAAGTGCAGTACGACAGCCCGCAGGGTAAAAATAAGCAGGCATTGTCGGCTTATCTCGACGTGCTGCACCAGGCTAAACGGGAAGAATACTCTCATTTGTTAGGCGTGGATTTTTACGTTTGAGCTTCGATGCCGGCAGAGTATCAGTCGCGAATTTCTCTTTTTGAAAAGGATCCTGTGGTGAAAAAATCTATATTGGCACTTGCCTTGATGGTACTGAGTGGTTGCAGCCAGCTGCCAGACAATTTGCAAACTTCGACCGAGACACCAGTCACTGATTTAACCGTAGTGATTGAAGACCCTCAGGGCGTACAGGGTAAAGAGGTTCGCCTGGGAGGTGTGATAGCCTCTGTCGCTAACGAAGCGTCACGCACGCGGCTGGAAATTGCCAGCCTGCCCATAGACAAATCAGGTAAGCCTGAGCTGAACGCGGCACCCCAGGGACGATTTATCGCTTATATCGATGGCTTTGCCGATCCCATCGAGTACGCTCAGGGTAAACTGGTGACCGTTGCCGGCCAGTTGCGAGGAAGTGAAGTGGGTAAGATAGGTGATTTCGATTACACCTATCCTGTGGTGTTTGCAAAAGGCCAGCAGATCTGGCAAGTCAAAGAGCAGATACGTGTTGATGATGTGAGTGCCTACTACCGTTGTCTTGGTATCCGTTGCCAGTACATCCACTATGGTTTGAGGCCGGATAATCTGGATGTCCAGTATCGCGTTACCCCCTAGTTAAAGACTACCTACCTGATTGAACAGCGAATCTGACTATGATGTATGAAAGCCGTTTACCGCTGGCTGACACTGAGCTGGCGGTAATCACGTCTTTTTCTCCTTGCCGGGAAAGCATAAATCAGGGTGTGCTTATACCAATAAGCGACTCTGACAGAGGTCGTCCGACGCTTTTGTTTCTGCACGGATGGCACGATAACGCAGCCAGCTTTTCTGTGCTGTTTGAGCCACTGGCTGCGAGGTTTAATCTGGTTGCTCTGGACTGGCCCGGGCATGGTCTGTCTGCACATCGTCAAACAGATAATTATTATTATTTCATGGACTATGTCGATGATCTGGCTCAGATCATACAGTCTCTGTCATCTCAAAACCTGATGCTGGTTGGCCATTCTTTGGGCGCACTGGTTGCGGCAGCCTATGCTGGTGCCTTTCCCGAATCGGTCACTGGACTGGTGCTGATCGAAGGGCTGGCGCCGCTCCATGAAAGAGCTGAGCTGGTGCCTGAAAGGTTGCGTCAGGGGATTGAAAGCCGGATCAGGCGCAGGCAACGCCAGCCTGCAGAACTTAAACTGGATTCGTTTGAGGCCGCATTATCTGTTCGTTGTCGGGTTAACGGATTAACACCCGAGCAGCTCAGACCACTGGTCCAGCGAGCGACCTATACCGATGGCCAATACTGGTACTGGCGTCACGACGATAAATTGCGCTGCGACTCGTTGTTCAGGATGACAAAGGAGCAGGTTAAGGCGCTGATGCGGCACATTGAGTGTCCGGTATTGTCAGTGATCGGTGATAAAGGCTTTTCTTATCTGAAAGAACCGGATGCTGGCTTGTCATGGCTGAAACGGGCCGTACAGGTAGTGATACCCGGTGGTCATCACTGTCATCTTGATAGCCCGCAGCTTGTCTGTGAGCAGATTTTGCTGCTCAGCTCAAAAATCAATAAGCTGGTCTAATCAGTTGTGTTAATTCAATGTTAATTGTGCTGTAATGCTTGTATAGAACAAGTGTTTGAATGTCCCGCTACAGCCATTTTTGGCGCTTGAAGCCCTAATAAATATAAGGAGAGTGCATGGTGGATAAGGTTTGGCTTAACCGCTATCCGGATGATGTACCGGCTGAAATCAACCCTGATACTTACACGTCATTGGTTGAACTGTTTGAACAGTCCATCCATAAATATTCCGATCAAACGGCCTATATCAATATGGGCCAGGTGATGACTTTCAGAAAACTGGAAGAACGCAGCCGTGCATTTGCGGCCTATCTGCAAAATGACCTGAAACTCGAAAAGGGTGATCGGGTGGCTGTCATGATGCCAAACCTGCTTCAGTATCCTATCGTGCTGTTCGGTATTCTTCGTGCCGGTTGTGTGGTGGTTAATGTCAACCCACTCTATACACCACGCGAACTGGAGCATCAACTGAATGACTCTGGTGCAAAAGCCATTGTGATTGTGTCGAACTTCGCCCATACGCTGGAGAAAATCGTCGACAAAACCAGCGTCGGGCATGTCATTTTAACCAGTCTGGGGGATCAGCTTTCCCGGCCAAAAGGCACGCTGGTTAATTTTGTGGTGAAGCACATTAAAAAGATGGTTCCTAAATACCACTTGCCGCATGCCACCTCACTGAATCATTCCCTGAAGCGCGGGCGCAGAATGCAATACGTGAAACCTTTCATTTCAGGAGAGGATATCGCATTTCTGCAATACACCGGAGGGACAACTGGCGTAGCGAAAGGTGCAGTGCTGACGCACAGAAATATGATTGCCAATGTGCTGCAGGCGAAAGCGGCCTACGGACCCATTTTGCATGATGGCCGTGAATTGGTAGTAACAGCGCTTCCGCTGTATCACGTTTTTGCTCTGACGGTGAACTGTTTGCTGTTCATTGAAATGGGTGGCCAGAATCTGCTGATTACCAACCCCAGAGATATTCCAGCTTTCGTCAAAGAATTGAAGCGTTATCCGTTCACTGCGCTGACTGGCGTTAACACACTGTTCAATGCGCTGCTCAATAATGAAGATTTTCTGGAACTGGACTTCAGTCGTCTGCACCTGTCTGTAGGTGGCGGTATGGCTGTACAGCGTGCCGTTGCGGAGAAATGGTTAGCAACGACCAAGAACTATTTGCTGGAAGGTTATGGTCTGACTGAGTGTTCACCGCTGGTGGCCGCTTATCCGCATAATCTGACTCAATACAATGGTTCAATCGGTTTGCCTGTGTCTTCGACAGATATTCGTATTGTGGATGAAGAAGGTAACGTTCTGGCGATTGATCAAACCGGCGAACTGCAGGTCAAGGGCCCTCAGGTCATGAAAGGTTACTGGCAGCGTCCTGAAGCCACGCGTGAGGTGCTGACAGAAGACGGTTGGTTATCGACAGGCGATATTGTGCGCTTTGACGAAGACGGTTTCTTGCATATCGTTGACCGCAAGAAAGATATGATCCTGGTCTCCGGCTTTAACGTTTATCCTAATGAAGTTGAAGATGTCGTCGCCCTGCACAGCAAAGTGCTGGAAGTGGCGGCAATCGGCCAGCCGGATGAAGCCTCGGGTGAAGTGGTCAAGGTTTGTGTAGTGAAACGTGATCCCAGCCTGACCCGTGAAGAATTGTTGTCGCATTGCCGTCAATACCTGACCGGTTATAAAGTGCCTAAAGTGGTGGAGTTCAGAGATGAACTGCCCAAAACCAATGTCGGTAAAATTCTGCGCCGGGCACTGCGTGAAGAGTCAGATAAGGTAGCGCAAAAAGAGACAGCACAAGCATAATCCTGAAATTTAGGATAAACTTGTTTCAAGTTCAGTGCCGGCTTAAATAGCCGGCACTTTGTTTTGTGCCAGCTGTCAGTATTCATCAGAAAATGGCGTTAAGACACAAAGAAAAACAGGCTGGTATCTGCTTGTTATGTTGAAAAAGGTGAGTTTTGAAATTTGAGATTATAACCACGAATGACAGACTGGCTGAGGTTTGCCAGCAGGCAAGTCAACAACAGGCGGTAATGTTGGATACCGAATTTGTTCGTACCCGGACCCTGTTTGCTCAGTTGGGGCTGATCCAGCTTTATGACGGCGAACTTTTATCTTTGATTGATCCCCTCAAGCTGACAGACATGTCGCCGTTATGGGCGTTACTGAAGGACCCTGATGTCGTGAAAGTGCTGCATGCCTGCGGTGAAGATCTGGAGGTGTTCCAGTCTGTTGCCGGTTGCATGCCATCACCTATGCTGGATACTCAAATCATGGCGGCCTTTATAGGTCATGGCTTGTCCACGGGCTTTGGTGCCTTAGTGCAGGAATATCTGGGTATTGAACTGGAAAAAGGCGAAGCCAGAACGAACTGGCTTGCTCGTCCCCTGAGTGATAAGCAACTCGATTATGCCGCCGCAGATGTTTTTTACCTGCTGCCTCTCTATCAGCAGCTTCTGGCAAAAGTGGAAGCGAAAGGGTGGATGGATGCCCTGCGTCAGGAATGCGCAACCATGCTGGTGAAACGCAGCCGTGTTCCTGATCCGGAGCAAGTTTACACAGACATAAAGAATGCCTGGCAGCTATCTCCTAAACAATTGGCTATCTTACAGAAGCTGGCTTCCTGGCGTCTTCAGGAAGCGAGAAAGCGAGATTTGGCGCTTAACTTTGTGCTGAAAGAGCTGCATCTTTGGAAAATTGCCCGTTATGAGATCACTTCAAAAGCGGTGATGGCTCAGGAAGGATTTGATGAGCGCGAGATTCAAAGACATGGCAACCGTTTAATTTCCATTGTGAAAGACGTTGAAAAAATGAGCCAGCTGGATTATCCGCAGCCACTATTCCGTCTGATGGAAATGCCCGGTTACAAACAAATGGTCAAACGCATTAAAGATGAAGTGAATGCCGTGGCGAAAGAAACAGGGCTGGCGACTGAGTTTCTTGCCTCGAAGAAGCAAATTAATCAGTTGCTGAGTTGGGCATGGAAGAAGGGCTGTCCAGAAGATCAGCTGCCTGAAATCTTGTCTGGCTGGCGAAGAGCACTGTTTGCTCATCGGGTCTTGCCTCTGGTTCAGGCTTAAAGCTGATACGGTAAAAATTAAATCAGCATTTGAAAAAATCCCCGGCGAACCGGGGATTTTTTTATTTTTCATCGGGCAGGGTGACATTGAGTTCCAGTACCGACAGGTCTTCTTCTTTCTGATCGAGGTGTACCGTCACATGCTCAGGAGAGACATCGACGTAACGGCGTATAACCTCCAGAATATCCTGTTTGAGCTGGGGCAGATAACTCGGATTACCCATACTCGCGGAGCGACGTTCAGCAACAATGATCTGCAGCCTTTCTTTCGCCACACTCGCGGTCGACTGTTTTTTGGGGCGGAAGAACTCTAGCAAAGCCATAGTGTGGTTAGCCTCCAAATATGCGTTTCAGGAAGCCTTTTTTCTCTTCCTCTAAGAATCGGAATGGGCGGTCTTCACCCAGTAAGCGTGCAACAGTGTCCTGGTATGCCTGACCTGCATCTGAATCGTCGTCAAGGATAACGGGTTCACCTTTGTTTGATGCATTCAGAACAGACTGGCTTTCAGGTATGACGCCCAGCAGTGGAATGTGCAGAATTTCTTCAACATCTGCAACACTGAGCATATCTCCATGAACTACACGTGAAGGGTTATAGCGAGTCAGCAATAAATGTTGTTTAACCGGCGATTCACTGTTTTCGGCTCGACGGGATTTAGAATCGAGAATGCCAAGAATACGGTCTGAATCACGTACAGAGGCCACTTCAGGATTGGTGGTGACTATGGCTTCATCGGCAAAGTATAAAGCCATCAGAGCGCCTGTCTCTATGCCCGCCGGTGAGTCACAGATGATAAAGTCGAAACCCAGTGCATCTAATTCAGACAAGACTTTTTCGACCCCTTCTTTACTCAGGGCATCTTTGTCTCTGGTTTGTGAAGCCGGCAACACGAACAGGTTGTCGACACGCTTGTCTTTAATCAACGCCTGATTAAGTTTGGCCTCGCCATTGATAACATTAACGAAATCATAAACAACGCGGCGTTCACAGCCCATAATCAGGTCCAGATTCCGCAGGCCGATATCAAAATCAATGACGGCCGTTTTTTTACCTTTTAAGGCCAGGCCGGACGCAATGGCCGCACTGGAGGTCGTTTTACCAACCCCACCTTTACCTGAGGTCACCACGATAATTCGTGCCATCTGTATTATTCCTTTTCAAAGTTATACAGCCAGATGCTCTATATTTAAATTGTTGTCAGTCAGAGAGATAGCGACACTTTTTCCCCAAAAAGCGTCTTCAATTTTGTCGCTTAGCCAATAATTACCAGCAATAGATATCAACTCCGACTGTAAATTATGGCAGAAAATCTGAGCATGAGTTTCGCCGCTGGCGCCGGCAATCGCCCTACCACGCAAACACCCATAAATATGGATACATCCATCAGCAATAATTTCAGCACCTGCACTGACATGATTCAATACGACTAGATCGCAATTTTTTGCATAAATCTGCTGCCCCGATCTAACCGGGGTACGAATCACTTTTGCAGGCTCCATGACCGGACTGGTGGCTCTGGCCTGCTTGGCCGCATTCATGATGGCAAAGCCGGCTGATTTTGCCTGTGCCTGCTGGTGAGATGGCTTGCAGCCACTGATCCCTACAGGGATCATACCCGCATCCTGAATGCCTTTCCGAAGTTGTTCGAAATCAAGTGCTCTGCCAGCCTGACTGACATCAATCACCAGCGGCGCATGGGCAAAGAATGCCGGTGCTTGCTCCACTTTGTCCTTCAGGAAACTGATTGCCTGTTCTAAGCCGCCGTCAGCCAAGTGTAAAGATGAGAGCGTGTAACTGCCCCCTTTTAGTTCTGCCGTTTTTGTCATGGCTTATTCATCTTACGCGGACAATTTCGCGTTCAGGTACGTTATCACATAGGTTATAGCATGTTATATTCCCGGGAAGGTCTCAGCAAGTTCTCCTTGTCAGAGTTCGGTATAAAGTTTAAATGATAGCCACAATAGTGAATGCAGAACGCAGATGCGTCCTGATCATGATTCGGGTTGGAATGTTTTCTGCTTTTTGTGGTCAGATAACGGTGATTGGTAACCTGCAGGTCAGCTCATGTTTTGTGCAATTTATAAAAGTTCTAAAAAAGAAAACACCTATTTATATATCAATACCAAAGATGATTTTTCAGATGTACCTGAAGCCTTATTGAACACTTTTGGTACACCTCAGTTTGTAATGGTGCTAAAACTGAGTAATGAGAGGAAGTTAGCATTGGCGGATATCAATAAGGTACGGGAAATGCTCTCGACCCAGGGTTATTATCTGCAAATTCCGCCACCTGTGACTAACCTTCTAGACGAATACAAAGCAAAAAAGTCAGAAAATAATACATGACGATGAAAGGGTGGATATGCGTAAGCAATGGGTAGCTGTCTTTGTGTCCTTAGGACTGGGCCTTGCATCGCCGATACTGTCGGCTGATGAAAGTTTTGATAATTATGTCTCCGGGCTAAAGCAAGAAGCGCGTGAGAAGGGGATTGATGATTCGATTCTTGAATCCGCCTTCGCTGATGTCACATTCATTGAACGTGCAGTTAAAGCTGATAAAAATCAGCCAGAAAAGAAATTAACGCTGGATGAATATTTACCCAGAGCCGTTCCCCAGTGGAAAATTGAACAGGCGAACAAGTATTATCAGCAGCATAAACAGGCACTGGATCGTATCGGGCGTCAGTATGGTGTTCAGCCTAGGTTTATCGTGGCATTGTGGGGAGTGGAAAGTAATTTTGGCCGCTTAACCGGCTCCTATAATGTCATAGAAGCGTTGACGACGCTCGCCTATGAAGGTCGCCGTGAAGCCTTCTTCCGTGAGCAGGTAATGGCGGCTTTAACTATTTTACAGCAAGGCCATATTGCTGCAGCAGATATGAAAGGCTCCTGGGCCGGTGCAATGGGACAGCCTCAGTTTATGCCGACTTCATACCTGACCTTTGCCGTTGACGGAAATGGTGACGGTAAAGCCGATATCTGGAAAACGGAAGATGATGTTTTTGCTTCTGCAGCCAATTACCTGAGCAAATCAGGCTGGGATGACAAATACACATGGGGACGGCAGGTACGTATTCCTGAGGGATTGAGCGACAGCCTCAAAGGTGTGGAATCCCAAAAGGTGAAATCGCTGTCAGAGTGGGAGCAACTGGGTGTTCGCCGGTTAAATGGTACTGCGCTACCTAAGGTGGATGTCAGTGCCTGGCTGGTGCAGCCAGACGATAATCACGGCAGAGCTTACTTAGTGTACGGTAATTATCAAACATTATTAAAATGGAACCGGTCGCATTATTTTGCGTTAGCCGTCAGCACGCTGGCAGACAGTATTCGATAGCTGCCGATTTAGCTGAACAAAAAAACGACATTCAGAATTAATTGCGAATAATAAAAAACCCGGCATTAATGCCGGGTTTTTTGATGGGAGCTTGATCAAACAGATTGATTACAGTTTGAAGTCGTCCAGAGATTTACCTTCATCCAGTGCTTTTTTAAGAGCGCTTGGAGTACGGCCTTGGCCTGTCCAGGTTTTCTCTTCACCGTTTTCATCGATGAACTTGTATTTAGGCGGGCGAGCTGCACGCTTAGTTTTTGCTTTACCGATGTTTGCCATCAGTTCTTCAGGATCAATACCATCAGCCAGTAGCATATCTCGGTATTGCTTCAGTTTTTCTTCGCGCTCTTTTTCTTTCGCGATTTCTTCCGCTTCTGATTCTTCACGTTCATCAACCACGGTCTGAAGTTTTTCCAGGGCTTCTTTCAGCTGCTCCAGTGAATATTCGCGAGCAAGTGCACGAAGACTACGAAGGTTTAATAGCGCTTTCATTGCATCAGACATTTCAAATTTCCTGTTGGCGTTATACTAATTATTAGTGAGTCACTTTATATCTGCAATAGTAATACTTTTTAAACCCAACTGCCAAATAAAAATGTCAATTTACATTATTAATCAGGCGGTTTTTTATACTTGTTCTTTATCTTTAATCAATGAATGGTGTCCCCATTCGTTTTTTTGCTTGTTAATAAAATGGGTAAGTGCGAATATTTTAACTTGCTGTAGTGCTAATAATTTCATATTAAATTACAGTATGTTTTTGGTGTAAATGTAAGTAAATACAGAAGATTAGTGCAGTTGTATTAACTCAAAGTAGCAGATATTGGCTTTCTGTAGTTGCAAATCAGATAACAAAAAGTAGAATACGCGATTCCTTGACTAAGGGTAGAGGTGCATTATCTATCAGTAACTGGCGGGAGGTGACCCCGAGGAACGTCAGTGAAAGGAGCTAATGCCGAAGTAAGGCTGGTCTGTCAAATCACCTTGCTGGGGTTGTCACCGAAAGGGACAACACTGCCATAGTAACTTACAATTAACTATGGAGCGCTACTGTGGGGTCTGGAGGGACAACAGTTTCTTTCCTATATCGCTTCCCATCACGGTTGACATTGGTACCGTGTTTAACAGTAGATCTCCAACCACGATCGGTTGTAGTAGAGATCATGAACCTAGTAGATTTTTCCCAATCCTCCATTTCCATCTTGCCGCCCCTTGTGGCGTTGAGCCTTGCTATTCTCACTCGACGAGTTCTTCTCTCGCTGGGTATTGGCATTTTGATCGGTGCGTTATTACTGACTGATTTCAGTATGTTCAATACTGTCTCTTATTTGAGAAACAAAATTGAAGGGCTGTTTATAGATGGCGATAGCATCAATACCTGGAATATGAGTATTGTTGCTTTCTTGCTTTTATTAGGAATGACCACAGCGTTACTGACGCTCTCTGGCGGTACGCGTGCCTTTGCACAATGGGCGCAAACTAAGATTAAAAGTAAACGCGGTGCAAAACTTTTAGCGGCTTTTCTTGGCGTGTTTATTTTTGTCGATGATTATTTCAACAGTCTGGCAGTGGGTTCGATTTCCCGGCCTGTTACCGACCGCTTTTATGTTTCCCGTTCAAAACTGGCTTATATTCTGGACTCCACTGCCGCACCTATGTGTGTACTGATGCCTGCATCCAGTTGGGGGGCATATATCATTACAGTGGTGGGTGGCATTCTGGTTTCACATGGTGTGACTGAGTATTCTGCGTTAAGTGCTTTCATGCAATTGGCACCGATGAATTTTTACGCTGTGTTTGCGCTGCTGATGGTATTTGTTGTTGCCTGGTTCCAATTAGATGTTGGTTTGATGAAAAAGCATGAGGTTCAGGCAAGTCATGCTCGCGGGTTTGACAATGATGAAATGCACGCTGAAGCCAAAGATTTGAACGATGAACTTGAAATAGAAGAAAGTGAAAATGGAAAAGTGGGCGATCTCATTATTCCTATTCTGGTGCTGGTGGCAGCCACATTATTCTTCATGATCTTCACCGGCTATCAGAGTTTGCAGGCTGACGGTAAGACGTTTTCTATTCTCGGCGCATTTGAGTCTACCGATGTCGGTGCCTCTTTGTGTTACGGCGGCCTGTTGGGGTTATTATCGGCACTGGTTGCCGTTGGACGTCAGGCCATTCCGGTAAAGCACATTTTGCATGCTTTGTGGATTGGTGCTAAATCCATGTTCGGTGCTATTCTTATTCTGTTTTTCGCTTGGACTATCGGTAGCATAATCAGTGACATGGCAACAGGTAAATTCCTGTCGACTTTGGTACAGGGCAACATTAACCCTGTCTGGTTACCTGTGATTCTGTTTCTGCTGGCCGGCATTATGGCTTTCTCGACCGGTACGTCCTGGGGCACGTTTGGTATCATGCTGCCGATAGCTGGCGATCTGGCCGCGGCAACGGACATCAGCCTGATTCTGCCTATGCTCAGTGCGGTACTGGCGGGGTCCGTATTTGGTGATCATTGTTCACCTATCTCAGACACCACCATACTGTCTTCAACGGGCGCACGCTGTAACCACATAGATCATGTGTCAACTCAGTTACCTTATGCATTATCCGTGGCGCTCGTCTCTGCGGTAGGTTTTACCGTCTTAGGGATGACAGATTCTCTGTCGGTGTCTTTCGTGGCAGCGATGGCCGCTTTCTTACTGGTCTGTATCTGCCTTGGCTGGATTGCCAAACGCCCGCTGAAAAGCGCGTAAGAGAAGTCTGAATAATATCCCCGCCTAACATGGCACTAAACCGGCTTGGTACGCACTGAGCCGGTTTTTTTTATTTCTGTGTACGGTAAGTCACCGAAAAGTGGCTTCACCGCATGAAGCTGGGAGCCAGGCTTCCATTTCACATTTTTCTTCGGTAGCATCTTGCGACATTCAGAGTGATGCGGAAAGCCTGATGGCGCAAATGTATTTTTATTACTCGGCGATGAATGCCGGGAAGTCGACGACGCTGTTGCAGTCGTCGTTCAATTACCGTGAACGCGGTATGTCACCGGTTATTTTTACCGCGGCGATTGATAACCGGTTTGGTCAGGGTAAGGTCAGTTCGAGAATTGGCCTGTCTGAAGAGGCTGAGCTGTATAGCCCGGAAGATAACCTGTGGGATAAGTTGTCTCAGATGAACGGGCTATCACGCGTTGATTGTGTGTTAATGGATGAATGCCAGTTTCTGACAAAAGCTCAGGTGCACCAGTTAACTGAAGTGGTGGATAAACTGGATATCCCGGTACTTTGCTATGGCCTGCGTACCGATTTTCGTGGTGAGCTGTTTGAAGGCAGTCAGTACCTGCTGGCCTGGGCCGACAAACTGGTAGAACTGAAAACTGTTTGCCATTGCGGCCGAAAAGCGAACATGGTGATTCGTCATGACGCGTCAGGTAATGCGATTGCGGATGGCGATCAGGTCGAAATTGGTGGTAATGACAGATACGTATCGGTTTGCCGTAAGCATTATAAAGAAGCGATGGATCAAGCTCGCCAGGCTGCGAAAAGCGCCTGCTAATAAAGTACACGCAAAATGCAAGCACAATAAAAAGGAAGCTGTTGACGCTTCCTTTTTTAATGGGTTGTCGCAGGGTTAACCTTTGTGTCTTTCCTGAAGCTTGGCAATCACATCAGACAGACTCAGCCCCTGATCCTGAAGCAACACTATCAGGTGATACATCAGGTCGGCAGATTCGGAAATCACTTCCTCCTTATCACCCGCCGTTGCCGCAAGCGCGACTTCAACGCCTTCTTCGCCCACCTTCTGCGAAATCCGCTTGGTGCCACGCGCGTAAAGGCTGGCGGTGTAAGAAGATTCAGGATCGGCGCCTTTACGGGCTGCCAGCACTTGCTCCAGTCGGTGAAGAAACACCAGATCAGGGGCGGCGGCACTTTCACCGTTGTCTGTGCTGCCCTTATCGAAGCAGGTGGTTGTGCCAAGGTGACAGGTGGGACCAATAGGCTCGGCGCTGACCAGGAGGGTGTCCTGATCACAGTCGAGCTGAATCTGCTTAAGTTGCAGCACATTGCCGGATGTTTCGCCTTTGGTCCAAAGCCGCTGTTTGCTGCGAGACCAGAAGGTCACCTGGCGGGTATCCAGCGTTTTGCTGAGGGCTTCATCATTCATGTAGCCCAGCATCAGCACCTGGCCACTGCGGCTGTCCTGTACCACGGCAGGAACCAGACCATCGACCTTGTCCCAATTAATTTCACTGCTCAGGCTCATAGTCGGATCTCCACCTGTTGTTGTTTAAGGTATTGTTTGAGTTCGCCAATATTAATGATTTGCTTGTGGAAAACCGAAGCGGCCAGTGCGCCGTCAACTCTGGCGATAGTAAAGGCATCGGCAAAATGCGCCATTTCACCAGCGCCGCCGGAGGCAATAAGCGGTACTTTGCAAAGGTCACGAACCCGATTTAGCTGAGTCAGATCATAACCCTGGCGAACACCATCCTGGTTCATCATGTTCAGCACGATTTCACCTGCCCCGCGGCGTTGCACTTCCTCAATCCAGTCAGCGGTTTGCCATTGGGTGACCTGAGTGCGGCTCTCATCACCGGTAAACTGGTAAACCTGGTACTGCCCGGTTTTGGCATCAAAGTAAGAGTCGATACCCACCACGATACACTGTACGCCGAATTTATCGGCCAGCTCAGTGATCAGTGCAGGGTTTGCCAGCGCCGGCGAGTTGATAGAAATCTTATCCGCGCCATATTGCAGAATTTGCCGGGCATCGTCGGCAGATTTAATGCCACCTGCGACACAGAACGGAATGTCGATGACTTCGGCGACACGTTCGACCCAGCTTTTGTCGACCACCCGGCCATCGCTGGACGCCGTAATATCGTAGAAAACTAACTCATCAGCCCCTTCTTCGGCGTAGCGTTTTGCCAGCGGAACTATGTCGCCAATGATTTCATGATTGCGGAACTGAACGCCCTTTACGACCTGGCCGTCACGAACATCCAGGCAGGGAATAATACGTTTTGCTAACATGTCTGGCTCCTAATCATTCGTTCCAGCAGGCAAATGCCTGTTCTGCGGTAAATTTACCATCCAGCAGGGCACGGCCGACAATCACACCGGTAACGCCTGTGCCTTTCAGCGCAGCAATGTCGTCCAGTGACCCGATACCGCCGGATGACTGGAACTGAACGTCCGGGTACTGGGCACAGAGGTCGCGGTATAGATCGACATTAGAGCCAGCCAGAGTGCCATCGCGGGAGATATCCGTGCACAGAACATGCTTAAGGCCCACGGTGCGGAAGTCTTCAATCAGGGCTTCAATGGTGACGCCTGAATCTTCCTGCCAGCCGGAGACGGCCACTTTGCGCTGGCCGTTGTCATCAATGTTGACGTCCAGCGCCAGTACGATACGCTCCGGGCCGTACTTTTCCATCCAGGCCTTAACGACTTCCGGTTGTTTTACTGCAGTTGAACCAATCACAACACGCTGCGCGCCGGCATCCAGTAAATCAGCAACATCTTGCTCACTGCGAACGCCGCCTCCAATCTGGATATTGGCTGGTGTGCTGGCAAGCAGGGTGCGAATTAAATCGAGCTGACGAGCTGAAGTGTCTTTCGCGCCAGTCAGATCAACCAGGTGCAGCCAGTCAGCCCCTGCCTGATGATACAGCGCAAATTGTTCTGCAGGATTCACTTTATACTCGGTCACCTGACCGTAATCGCCCTGAAACAGGCGGACGACCTGACCATCTATTAAATCGAGTGCGGGAATAATCATAACCAGTCCTTGTCGTCCTACATATCGAGAAAGTTTTGAATCAGTTGCGCACCGGCTTTACCGGAGCGTTCAGGGTGGAACTGAACCCCGTAGTAATTGCCGCTTTGCACTGCTGCAGTAAAGGGCTGGCCGTATTCACAGCTGGCTATCGTTCTGCCTTGCTCGGTATTAAACGCTGGCATGGCGTAACTGTGGACGAAATAAAAATAGCTGCCAGCAGGAATGCCTTTGAACAGGGGGTGACCCTCTTCCGGGGTAATGGTATTCCATCCCATGTGCGGTAAGGGCAGTTCACCGGTGCGCATTTTCTGCACCGGAGCCGGACAGAGTTTCAGGCACGGCACTTGTTCCGTACCATTCTGGCCTTGCTCTTCTGAGTAGTCGCCCAGCAGTTGCATGCCTAAACAGATACCCAACAAAGGCTTGTCGACCTGGCTGATCAGTGTGATAAGGTCGCGTTCAGCCAGGTTTCTCATGGCTTCACTGGCTGTACCTACGCCGGGCAGGAAGAGTTTATCTGCCGCCAGCACAATGTCAGGATCCCGGCTGACGGTAACCGGATAGCCCAAACGTTCAATGGCAAATCGCACGGATGAAACGTTGGCGCATCCTGTATCAATGATCACAACTTTCTGTGTTGAATCAGTCATTACAATACCCCTTTGCTGCTCGGCAGCTCGTTGCCTTCCACTTTTATGGCCTGGCGCAAGGTACGGCCAAAGGCTTTAAACAGGCTTTCAACGATGTGGTGATCGTTGTTGCCATCGGAAGAAAGGTGCAGCGTGCAGGCCAGTGTATCGGTCAGGGAGCGAAAGAAGTGCGGGACCATTTCTGTTGACAGATCACCAACATTTTCACGGCTGAACTTGGCATCGAATTTCAGATAGGGGCGGCCGGACAAATCCAGCGCACACTGAGCCAGGCATTCGTCCATTGGCAGGCTGAAGCCAAAGCGACCTATGCCGCGTTTGTCGCCCAGCGCTTCTTTCAGCGCCTGGCCCAGTGCCAGCGCGGTATCTTCCACGCTGTGGTGATCATCAATGTGCAGGTCGCCATCCACTGTCAGGATGAGCTGGAACCCGCCGTGAGTGGCAATCTGATCCAGCATGTGATCGAAAAAGCCCAGACCGGTCTGAATCAGGTTGCCGCCGGACTGATCCAGATTAACCTTCACTCTGATATCGGTTTCTTTGGTTTTGCGGACTACTTCAGCAATGCGTGGGCGAGTGGTAAGGTCGGCCACAATTTGCGCCCAGCCCAGGTTTTCACGCTGGTACTGGATACCCTGGATAGCCATGTTACTGGCCAGCTGCAGATCGGTCTGACGATCGCCGATAACGGCAGAGGTGGCAAAATCGACCCGGCCCTGTTGCAGGTAGTCTTTAACCAGGCCAAGCTTTGGCTTGCGGCAACTGCAGTTGTCGTGTTCAAAGTGCGGGCAGATCAGCACGTCATCGAAGCGAACTCCCTGAGACTCGAAAATGGCCATCATCATATTGTGCGGGGCATCAAAGTCAGCCTGCGGGTAGCTGTCTGTGCCCAGCCCGTCCTGATTGGTCACCATGACCAGTTTGTAGCCTGCCTCTTGCAGTTTTAGCAGGGCAGGGATGACGAATGGCTCAAGCTCAAGTTTGTCCAGCCGATCGACCTGAAAGTCTACCGGCGGTTCGGCAATCAGCGTGCCGTCGCGATCAATAAAGAGAATTTTTTCCTTGCTCACAATAGAATCCTTCCAAATTACGAAATCTTTTCCAGCTGAGTGCGGATGAAGGCCAGCGTCTTCTCGCACTCATCCCGGCTGCCAATACTGATACGGATACAGTTATCAATCGGAGAGCGGCGCAAAATAATGCCGTTATCCCACAGGGCTTTGAACAAGGCATCACCGTCAGGAAAACGCACCAGCAGATAGTTACCATAGCCGTCGTATACCGTCACGCCGGGTAACATACTCAGCCCTGCCTGCAGGTAAGCCCGGTTGGCGCTCAGGTCGAGCACCTGAAACTTGGTTCTGGCCAGACCGGCGGGCGACAGGGCCTGGACCGCAATATCCGCCACAGGGACAGGTACCGGGTAAGGCGCAATGACTTTCAGCAGCAAATCAATCACTACAGAGTTCGCCAGCGTGAAACCACAGCGCAGGCCAGCCAGTGCAAAAGCTTTAGACAGGGTACGCAGGATCACCAGATTCGGGAACTGGGCCAGTAAATCAACGGTCGAAGCTTCCGGACAGAAATCGATATAAGCTTCATCCATTACCACCAGCGCTTTGTCTTGTGTCATGTTCAGCAGCTCAATAATGTCATCACGACGAATGAGATTACCAGTCGGATTGTTGGGGCTGCAGACAAATACCAGTTTGACGCCGTCCAGATTATCGGCAATAGAAGGTAAATCCAGCTGCCAGTCCGCAGTCAGCGGTACCTGCTTAACGCCTACATCAAAAGTTTCCGCGCTGATACTGTACATGCCGTAAGTCGGCGGGCAGTAAAGAATGCTGTCTTGCTTAGGCTCACAAAAAGTGCGGACCAGCAACTCAATGCCTTCGTCAGCACCGCGAGACGTCAACACCTGGGATGTCTCCACACGCGCATAATCGGCATAGGCCTGAATCAGCGCTTCTGGCTGGCAGGAGCTGTAGCGGTTCAGGCGATCACACTGAATCTTGAATTCATTGACGAACGGCGACTCGTTGGCATTCAGCCAGATGTCACCACTGCCACCAAGGCGGCGTGCTGACTGATACGGCGTAAGATCGCGAATGGTTTTACGAGCCAGTAATTCAGGGTTCATCTTAAGCCTCTTTCAACGTCGATGAGCGTGATTGTTTGATTTTTTCTACCCGGATGCTGACGGCACGACGGTGTGCGTCCAGACCTTCTGCGGTAGCCATGGTTTCTACAGTCGGAGCCAGTTCAAGCAGGCCATCGGCACTGAGTTCCTGCACCGTCATACGCTTGGTAAAATCGGCCAGGCCCAGGCTGGAGTATGTTTTGGTATAACCGTATGTGGGTAGTACGTGGTTAGTGCCTGAGGCGTAATCGCCAACGGATTCCGGCGACCAGTGGCCCAGGAAAATAGAGCCTGCGTTATCCAGCAGGGGCACTAAATCACGTGGATTGCGGGTCTGGACAATCAGGTGTTCAGGCCCGTAGTGATTAGAGATAGACACGCACTGAGTGATGCTGTCGGCAATGATCATCAGGCTCGAGCCGAGTGCCTGACGGGCAATATCGGCGCGGGACAGTGTGCTGAGTTGTTGTGCAATGGCATCCGCGACACGGTCAGCAATACTTGGCTCAGGCGTGACCAGTACAACCTGTGAGTCTGGTCCGTGCTCTGCCTGACTGAGTAAATCAGCCGCGATAAAATCCGGGTCAGCGCCACTGTCGGCAATCACCATGACTTCAGACGGGCCGGCTGGCATGTCAATGGCGGCGCCGTTGAAATCGTTGCTGACTTGACGTTTGGCTTCGGTAACAAACGCATTTCCTGGGCCGAAAATTTTGTCGACTCTGGATACAGATTCTGTGCCGTATGCCATTGCAGCGACAGCCTGCGCCCCACCGATATTGTAGACATCGGTAATGCCGCACAGTTGGGCGACATACAGGATCTCATCGGCGATAGGCGGGGGCGAACAAAGCACCACACGCCGGCATCCGGCAATTTGTGCCGGTACGCCCAGCATCAATACAGTCGATGGCAAGGGTGCACTGCCGCCCGGAATGTAAAGACCAACGGCATTAATTGGCCGGGTGACCTGCTCACAGATTACACCGGGTTGTGTTTCAACCTGAAGCGGCTTGGCTTTTTGCGCTTTGTGGAACTTGGCGATGTTGGTATAAGCCTGCTGCAGCGCTTGCTTCATCTGCTCTGACAGTCTGTCAGAGGCGGCCTGAATTTCTTCCTGTCTGACTGTGATGGATTCCGGACGGACTTTATCGAATTTTTCTGCCAGTTCCAGCAAGGCCTCATCGCCACGTTGACGAACATCGGTAATGATGTCTTTGACAATGGCCGTTACATTCTCGCCTGCTGTGATGGCCGGACGTTGCAGTAACGATTCACGCTGCTGTTCACTCAGAGATTGCCATACAACCGTTTTCATGGTCTTTACTCCATCATTTTCTCAATGGGCAGAACGAGAATTGAGCTGGCGCCCAGTGCTTTTAATTGTTCCATGGTTTCCCAGAACAGATTTTCTGAGCTGACAAGGTGAACGGCAACCCGGCTCTTGTCGTGAGACAGTGGCAGAACGGTAGGGTCTTCTGCGCCAGGCAGTAAAGCTGTCACTTGTTCCAGGCATTCAGTCGGTGCGTGCAGCATGATGTATTTTGACTCTTTGGCCTGAATCACACCTTGCATACGGGTTAACAGACGCTCGATCAATGCTTGTTTATCAGCGCTGAAATCACCAGAACGCTGAATCAGTACCGCTTTAGACTGCAGGATCACTTCGACTTCTTTCAGGCCGTTGGCTTCGAGTGTCGCACCGGTAGAAACCAGATCACAGATGGCATCGGCCAGACTGGCACGAGGGGCGAC
Source organism: Photobacterium salinisoli (assembly GCF_003614885.1). Lineage (GTDB taxonomy): Bacteria > Pseudomonadota > Gammaproteobacteria > Enterobacterales > Vibrionaceae > Photobacterium > Photobacterium salinisoli. Next base: position 1,490,084 of record NZ_QZMS01000007.1, on the reverse strand, counting down.
TTCGACAGAACCATTTAGCATACAGGTGCTGAACGTCACACCCTGTTCTGTCATGTAGCGTTTCACCAGTTGCGGATAGGTAGTGGCAATGCGCTTACCTTGCAGATCTTGCGGGCCTTGGTATTCCTCGTCTTTATCAATCGCAATAGACAAGCGGCAGCCACCGAAATCCAGACGGCGCAGCATTTCATAGTGGCTGGGTTCACCTCGCGCTGCACGCTCAAGCCCGACTTCTTCCAGTTCATTCTCGCCAATGAAACCCAAGTCGACGACACCATCCATGATCAGACCGGGAATGTCATCATCACGAACCAGTAGTAAGTCGATAGGCATGTTTTCACAGTGAACCACAAGGCGCTCACCGATTAGGTTAAATTTTACACCACAGCGTTTCAGGAGATCTTTGCATTCAGTGCTCAGTCGTCCTTTCTTCTGGATAGCAATGCGTAGTCGTTGTGTTTGCATGATGACATTCCCTATATGCTTAATTTATTTTTTAATTTCAATGCTAAAACGAAAAACCCCCGGAAGAGTTATCTTCCGGGGGTCTGAATGCTGCTTATATGTAGCGACCGCTGGAAGAGGCGAATTGTCGTCTTCCAGAGTGAGGCGTATCCTCCTGAAAGACTAATCAGGATGATGATGGTGGTGTAGGTTTACCATTTGGATACGCATAATTATGTACTCTGTCTAAATCATTATTGACTGTGGACTTGCTATTCACACTAACCAAGCTAAGGCGGTTTTGCAATAGTTAATTAGTACATTTTGAAAATTTCTTCGTGCTGCATGCCGCCATTGAGATTGGCTTACAGACAGCACTTTTTAAACTTCTTGCCGCTACCGCACGAACAGGGATCATTTCGGCCAATTTTCATCGGTTCGGCTGCTTCCGGATACTCACCGTCTACATAGAACCATTGCGGACTGTTTCCGACCATTTCACGTAAAAAGCGTGACTTTTCGTGCAGGCAATAGTCTTGGTTATCGTCACGGTAAAAGGCTTTGAATTCAACATAGCCTTCTGTATCACTGGCGATCCGGCTGCTGATAACCTCAAGCCCAAGCCATTCACTATTGACGGAGTCTGCGATGGCATCCCGGTATTGTTCTGCCTGGCAACTGGGATGGTAAGTCGCGACGACAAAATCGACTAATCCCAGAACATGCGCGCTGTATCGGGCACGCATAAGCTGCTCAGGATGGTGAGCCTCTGACGGATGCTGATGGACAGGCTGGCAGCAAAGGGACAAAGGTTGTTGGCTGCCACAAGGGCATAATTGTGTGTTCGTTATCATTTATTGCAGTTCTTCTATGCTGGTCACCCATTCTAAAGATTCCAGATAGCGGTTAGCAACATGTTCACTCGCCAGACCCAATTTAGCGCACATGGTATCTACCTGGTCCCAGTCCGCATGATCATAGGCACAGACCAGTGACAGCAGATATCCCAGTTTGCCGCTGCGGCGAATCAGGGCGTCCTGAATGCTGATATCGAGCGGCAGCATAGGGATCAACACATCAAGCGGCTGATCAAGCAGCGAATCCAGCATCGAGAAAAGCCCCGTCAGGAAAGCACGGTTACCATTTAATTTCGGTGAAATATCAGCAGCCAGCAGTTCACACAAGTGAGCCCGTTGTAAAGACAGGCAGTACAGTGATGGCGGTTTATCACGGGTAACGTGCGAGGTCGCGACAAAACTGATAAAGCGGCGGAGCCTTTCTTCACCCAGATAAATGAGCGCCTGCTTAAATGAAGAGATAGGGACGGCACGGTTTGATGTGATGGCATTCACATGGCGTAACAATTTGTACGATAGGGACAAATCGGTCGCAATGATCTCTTCCGCCTCATCAAAGTTCACGACATCCTGGCAGATTTGCTGATAGAGCCGCAGGGTGGTCAGCGCGGAAGGGCTGAGGGTCTTTTGCTGCATCATTTCGGGCTTGCTGAAAAAGTATCCCTGAAACAGATGAAATCCCGCTGCTTTGGCTTCTTTAAATTCGGCATAGGTTTCCACTTTTTCGGCCAGAAACTGAATTGGCTTGTCTTTGTGGCGGCGAATAAAGAATCGCGCTTTATCAATAGGTGTCAGCTGTAAATCAAATTTAATGATGTGGACGAAAGGTAAAAACCGGTTCCATTCTACGCTCGGATTAAAATCGTCCAGTGCTATCTGGTAGCCACGCTGATAAAGGTCCTTTACCGTTTCCAGAAGTGTGTCTGAGGGGATGCAGTCTTCCAGCACTTCAATAACAAAAGTATGGGATGGGAAAAGAAGAGGCGTGCCTTTAAGCAGGCTTTTTTCAGGGAAATTGACAAAGGCGAGCTTGCCACTGCATACATCGTTTGAACCGTTAGAGAAGAAATTGTCCAGTAACAAGCGATTTGTTGCCTCTTCGGGCGGCACATCCGGAAAACAATTTTTGGGCCCGTCGCGAAAGAGCAATTCGTAGCCAATGGTCGTTTTGTCGCGATCTAAAACGGGCTGCCGGGCAAGATAAGAATACATGATATCAGCACTGTTTATGGTTATCGTTGTGTTGGCGAGGGCTTGCATTGCCAGTGATTCTCTTTGGTGAATAGTCCGCATGACAGGAGTGAGCCAGTATATTACTAATAATTATCACTGTTGCGTAACATTAGCAGTAGAATTTTCCACTGGCTGTGACCTTTCGCTGAGAAATTGCGCGGCTTGTGATCTTAAGCCCAAAAGATAGGGTTGATAAGTAAAAGTAATGCCCGGTGCTGACCCGAATTCAGTCTCTGGTTATGAATCACCGGGTTATGCGTGGGTTTGAGTATGTGTCACTGATTTTGTTCTGCCATTCTGAAGCTGCGCGTTTGAAGCTGACAGCCTGCAGGTGTGCAGAGCAAAACGGAGCCCTGATCATACCAGTCTCCCAGTACGGTTCGCGTGGCATGTTGACCATCAATGGTTAAATCATGAACGGCCGGACGATGGGTATGGCCGTGTATCATATGGCTCACCTTGCGTTCTGACATCAAGTCAATCACAGCTTGCGGCGTCACATCCATGATGTCATAGGATTTCATTTGATTGTTGCTACTGCTGCCAGAGCGCATCTTGCGGCCGACAGCCTGGCGCCATGCCAGAGGTAAGCGTAAAAATAGCCACTGAATAAATGGGTTATGGACTTTTTTTCGGTAACGCTGATAGCTTTCATCCAGGGTACACAAAGTGTCACCATGCAAAATCAACGTTGGCGTACCGAACAGGTCAATCACTGTGTGTTCTGGTAATAACTTGACGCCCGTTTCACGGCTGAATTGCTTGCCGATCAGGAAATCACGGTTGCCGTGGATGAAAAAGCAGGGCACACCAGAATCCGTCAATGCTTTGAAGGCACTTTTGATCTGGCGGTGAAAGGTATTGTCATCATCATCACCAATCCACATTTCAAACAGATCACCCAACACATAGAGTGTGTCGCATTGGGTTGCTTCAGTTGACATAAAGTGCAGAAAACAATCGGTAATATCAGGGCGATCCGCACTCAGGTGCAAATCAGCTATAAAACATATGGTCATAAGTATTGAGACAGGTGGCCGGTGTGAGCGGCCACCTTGGCAGGAAATTATTCTTCGATGGTAACAGAATTGATGACAACTTCTTCAACCGGCACGTCCTGATGGACATAACCCCAGTTACCTGTCGCAACCGATTTGATCTTGTTGACGATATCCATACCTTCGACCACTTCACCAAATACGCAGTATCCCCAACCATCTGGTGTTTCAGATTTGAAATCCAGGAAGTTGTTGTCATTGACGTTGATGAAGAATTGAGAGCTTGCGGAATGTGGCTCCATGGTGCGGGCCATCGCGATGCTGCCAGTTTTGTTGCTCAAACCATTGTTAGCTTCATTCTTGATGGGTGCGCGGGTTTCTTTTTCAACCATGCCAGACGCCATGCCGCCGCCCTGAACCATGAAGCCGTCAATCACACGGTGAAACAGCGTACCATTGTAGAAACCGTCACGGCAGTACTGCAGGAAGTTCGCACTGGTTTCCGGAGCTTTTTCTGTGTTGAGCTGGATTTTAATATCACCAAAAGTGGTGTGAAGCGTTACCATGAGCTTATCCTTAACTGGAGTGTATTGCTTTAAACCCTGAATTCTAACGAACTAAGGCAAAGCGTCAATACAGTTTATATAGGTGAACCAAGTTAATTCTATAACTATAGAAGAGGGTTGGGATTGGTAAAATCGGTAGTGTGGCCGTTAACCATGCCAATCGCGCTGAACCTAGCATCTTGAGGCGACTTGGGTATAATCAGCCCTTTGAATCGTAACCCCTGAAATGAGTAATTATCAGACATGTTAAAGATCTATAACTCACTGACTAGACAAAAAGAGGAATTTAAACCCATAGTGCCAGGTAAAATCGGCATGTACGTCTGCGGGGTTACTATTTACGATTTATGTCACATCGGCCACGGCCGTACCTTTGTTGCATTCGACGTGGTGTCACGCTACTTGCGTTACAGCGGCTATGATCTGACATTTGTCCGTAATATCACAGATATTGACGATAAAATCATTAAACGCGCGGCAGAAAACGGTGAAAGCTGTGATTCTCTGACAGAGCGCCTGATTGGCGAAATGTACGCCGATTTTGATGCCTTGGGCATGGCGCGTCCGGATATTGAGCCTCGTGCAACCAAATTCATTCCTGAAATTATTGCGCTGTGTCAACGTCTGATCGAGCGTGGTTTCGCGTACGTCGCAGATAACGGCGATGTCATGTTTGAAGTCAGTAAATTTGACGAATACGGTAAGCTGTCTGGTCAGGATCTGGAGCAGCTGCAAGCCGGTGCACGTGTCGACATTGAAACAGCAAAACGCAGCCCGCTGGATTTTGTACTGTGGAAAATGTCCAAGCCGGGTGAGCCGACCTGGGAATCGCCATGGGGTCCTGGCCGTCCGGGCTGGCACATAGAATGTTCTGCGATGAACTCTGCCATTCTGGGCGATCATTTTGATATTCACGGCGGCGGCTCTGATCTTCAGTTTCCGCATCACGAAAATGAAATTGCACAATCCTGTTGTGCCCATGATACCCAGTATGTGAATACCTGGATGCACAGCGGTATGGTCATGGTTGATCGTGAGAAAATGTCCAAATCACTAGGTAACTTCTTTACTATTCGTGACGTACTTGGGCATTACGACGCTGAAACTGTTCGTTATTTCCTGATGTCAGGTCATTATCGCAGCCAGCTTAATTACAGCGAAGAGAACCTGAAGCAAGCGCGTTCCGCGCTGGAGCGTCTGTATACGGCACTGCGTGGCTTGGATACGGACGTTGCCGCACAGGGTGGTGAAGCCTTTGTCGCACGCTTTACCACGGCCATGGATGACGATTTTAATACACCGGAAGCCTACTCTGTGATGTTTGATATGGCGCGTGAGATTAACCGCCTGAAAGGTGAAGATCTGCAGGCGGCCTCAGCGCTCGGTGCTCAGTTGCGTGAACTGGGCGAAGTACTGGGACTGCTGGCGCAGGATCCAGAAACCTTCTTACAAAGCAGTGCTAAGGCAGATGATGTGGCTGAGATTGAATCTCTTATCCAGCAACGCCTGGATGCCCGTGCTGCCAAAGACTGGGCAGCTGCAGATGCCGCCCGTGATACCTTGACTGCAATGGGCATTATTCTTGAAGATGGCCCGCAAGGCACGACCTGGCGTCGTAAATAACCGTTTATCGGATCATGGCAAAACTGAATGAGAAAGCCCTCTTGCGAGGGCTTTTTTGTGCGTGCTGATCCGGCTTCGTTATTCTGAAATCATTTTGAGACAGGTGCAGAGACGACCCTGTCGTCGGGATGGGCGAGCTCGCTGCCGCAGTGCTTACAGAAGACAGCATCGGGTTCATGCCCTGAGCGTGAGCAGTTCATGCATTTCACCAGGGTTCGGTGTAACTGACTCTGATGGCCAATTTCTGCCGTGATAATACCGGTGGGGATGGCAATAATGGAGTAACCCAGCAGCATAGTGAAAGAGGCGAGTGTTTTGCCGAGATCTGTCTGAGGCACCAGATCACCATAACCTACAGTAGTTAAGGTCACTATAGCCCAGTAAATACTGTAAGGAATGCTGGTAAAACCATGCTCCGGCCCTTCAATGACAAACATGAGTGAACCAAACACAGTGACCAGTATTGCGACCGTAGTGAAAAAGATAAAAATCTTACGGCTGGATTGTAACAATGACCTCAGCAGCAAATTAGAATCCTGCAGATAGCGGACCAGCTTTAGTACCCGAAATATGCGCATTACTCTCAGTAACCGGATGACCATCAGGTAATGGGCGGCCGGGAAAAAAAACACCAGATAGGTCGGTAAGATAGCGAGTAAATCGACAATGCCGTAAAAACTGCGGGCATAGGCGGCCGGCTTGGGAGAGCAGTACAGCCTGAGCAGATACTCAAGCGTAAAGATCAGCGTAAACCCCCATTCCATCAGGTAGAACACCTGTCCCCACTCCTGGCTTATCGGACTGATAGACACGAGCATCAGAACAATGATTGATGCCAGTATGGTCAGAATTAATGTGATATCAAATGCTTTGCCCGCCGGGGTGTGGGTGCCAAATATGGTGATGTAGAGTCTTTCTTTTAGTGTTGAGTGGGACATAAATAACATCTGAGCGATTGAAAAATAAAGCATACTTAAGAGTCGCGGCCTTTGCCAGAGCCATTTCCGCGCTGTGTGCACCTGCTGCCGGTAAGAGCTGACTCAGTTGACAGCAGCAGGGAGAAGACAAGGTTGGCTGCTTCTATTTCACTGTTTTTCTTTGTTATTCCTGCTTTCTCTACTAGGTTTATGCTCGGTGTTGCTTATTGGCAGTAAAAAAGTCATACAGTGACATTGTCGTTCTGAGCGTTACTGGATTAGGCTTTATGTGGTGTGAATACTACCCAGAAAGGGGTATGGACCGGTAGCCGTTAAGTTGAGCCAATCCGCTGTCTCTTTGTGAATAAAAATTACCAAAATGAAATTTATTTTCATGGTGGCGAGTGTGTAAACATTTGTTTTGTGAATGATTTCAATTGGGTTGCTTTTTAAATAATTGACTTAATTGCTTTTTTCTGGGTAGTGACATCGTGTTGATGTGTGCATTTAGTATGATCCAGATCAAGCCTCACCTGGCAATGAAGTCATAAAATCAGTTTTGAAAGCAATTTACTAAGTGTGCTCAATCGGCGATAAGCGATCTCATGGCAAGGAATCTGAGAGGTATCCTTACTAAAAAGTTTTCAATCTTAAAGTTAGGAGTTTGACTATGCCTGTAACGAATTTGGCAGAACTCGATGCAATGGTTGCCCGTGTTAAAGCCGCACAGAAGATTTTTGCCACTTACTCGCAGGAGCAAGTAGACAAGATTTTCCGTGCCGCCTCACTGGCGGCAAACAATGCCCGTATTCCTCTGGCCCAGCAAGCCGTACAAGAGTCCGGTATGGGAATCGTTGAAGACAAGGTGATCAAAAACCACTTTGCCTCTGAATTTATTTACAACAAATACAAAGATGAAAAGACCTGCGGCATTCTGGAAGAGAATGACGAGTTCGGCACTATCACCATCGCAGAGCCTGTCGGTATTATCTGCGGCATTGTGCCGACGACCAATCCCACCTCAACGGCTATTTTCAAATCCCTGATTTCACTCAAAACCCGTAACGGTATTATTTTTTCTCCGCACCCACGGGCGAAAGCATCCACCAACGCAGCGGCGAAACTGGTGCTGGATGCCGCTGTTGCGGCTGGCGCACCCAAAGATATCATTGGCTGGATTGATCAGCCTTCGGTTGAGTTGTCCAATGCCCTGATGAAACACCCGGATCTTAACCTGATTCTGGCCACTGGTGGTCCGGGCATGGTGAAAGCCGCATACTCGTCAGGTAAGCCGGCCATTGGCGTCGGTGCGGGTAATGTGCCTGTGGTGATTGACGAAACGGCCGATGTAAAACGTGCGGTGGCATCTGTGCTGATGTCTAAGACATTTGATAACGGCGTGGTGTGTGCCTCAGAACAGGCCGTGATCGTGATGGATGAAATCTATGACGAAGTGAAGGCGCGTTTTGCCAGTCATAAAGGTTATGTACTGAACAAGGAAGAAGCCGATAAAGTACGCAAAGTCATCTTGATTGAAGGCAGCCTGAATGCCGATATCGTGGGCCAGCCAGCTACAAAAATTGCTGAAATGGCAGGGGTGTCAGTGCCTTCCGATACTAAGGTGCTTATTGGTGAAGGTGATGCCATTACTATTGATGAAGAGTTTGCCCACGAGAAACTGTCACCAACCCTGGGGATGTTCCGTGCCAAAACCTTCGAAGATGCAGTAGATATGGCCTGCAAGATGGTTGATCTTGGCGGTATTGGTCACACCTCGGGCTTGTACACCAACCAGGATATCAATGAAGATCGCATTAAGTATTTTGGCGACAAGCTGAAAACCGCGCGAATTCTGGTCAATATCCCGACTACCCATGGCGGTATTGGTGATCTGTACAACTTCAACATAGCGCCATCATTAACCTTAGGCTGCGGTTCATGGGGTGGGAACTCTATCTCTGAAAACGTAGGGCCTAAGCACTTAATTAATAAGAAAACAGTGGCGAAGCGAGCTGAAAATATGCTGTGGCACAAACTGCCTAAGTCCATCTATTTCCGCCGCGGCAGCCTGCCTGTGGCACTGACGGATCTGGAAGATAAGAAACGTGCCTTTCTGGTGACTGACCGTTTTCTGTTTAACAACGGCTATGCCGATGAAGTGATGACGTTACTCAAAGCACAGGGTATAGATGTCCATGCTTTCTACGATGTGGAAGCCGACCCAACGCTGACTATCGTCAAAAAAGGTGCAGAAGCAATGAAGAGCTTCCAGCCTGATGTGATCATCGCACTGGGTGGTGGTTCGCCGATGGATGCCGCGAAAATCATGTGGGTAATGTATGAGCATCCGGAAACCCACTTTGAAGAGCTGGCAATGCGCTTTATGGACATCCGTAAACGTATTTATAAGTTCCCTAAAATGGGTAAAAAAGCGGAGTTGGTGTGTATTACAACCACTTCAGGGACGGGGTCTGAAGTGACACCGTTTGCGGTCGTCACCGATGATGAGACAGGCGCGAAATACCCGCTGGCGGACTATGAGCTGACACCTCAGATGGCAATCGTTGATGCCAATCTGGTGATGAACATGCCAAAATCCCTGACTGCGTTTGGTGGTTATGACGCAGTGACCCATGCGTTGGAAGCCTATGTCTCTGTGCTGGCAAACGAGTATTCAGATGGCCAGGCATTGCAGGCACTGCAACTGCTCAAGCAATACCTGCCTTCCAGCTACGCGAACGGTGCGAAAGACCCGATTGCCCGCGAGAAAGTCCATAACGCGGCCACTATCGCTGGTATTGCATTTGCCAATGCCTTCCTGGGAGTGTGTCACTCTATGGCGCACAAAATCGGTGCTGAGTTCCATATTCCGCATGGTCTGGCAAACGCCTTGCTGATAGCGAATGTGGTGCGTTATAACGCCAACGACAATCCAACCAAGCAGACGGCTTTCTCTCAGTACGACCGCCCGCAAGCTCGTCGACGTTATGCTGAAGTGGCCGATCACCTGGGCCTTTCACAGCCCGGCGACCGTACCGCACAGAAAATTGAACGTCTGCTGAGCTGGCTGGATGAACTGAAAGACGATTTGGATATTCCTAAGTCAATTCAGGCAGCAGGAGTCTCAGAGTCTGACTTCCTGGCAAAACTGGATGAGCTGGCTGTTGAAGCCTTTGATGATCAGTGCACCGGAGCGAACCCGCGTTATCCGCTGATTGCTGAGCTGAAAAAGGTGCTATTGGCTTCTTACTACGGAAAGGCGTATGTAGAAGGCGAAACTTTTGAAGGCACGACTGTGATTAAGAAGAATGCAGATCAGAAACCTGCAGAGGTCATTCAGGTGGCACCCGCAGCCAGAAGCAAAAAGGTTGCAGCCAAGGCTTGATAACCTATTGGTTGAGTGAAACAAAAACCCGCCGAATGGCGGGTTTTTTAATGCCGTCTGACAAAATCTGCCTATGGCGTTAGTGATTGCTGAAGTGACGGCTTCAAACCACTTCTGCTTCAATCATTCTGCCATTGAAATAGTCGTTCGAGACTATGTACTCAGCACTACGGGCAATTTCATACTGCATGGGCAGGCTGAGCAGTGTGCTGGGAGGCAGATCTTGCCGCTCATCAAAGATCAGCGGGAAAACACCACCGACACGAATTTTGTACTGCGCCAGTTCTTTGGACCAGCTTTGAGTAAAGCCTGCCAGCATAGCTTTGGAGCTGCTGCTCAAAGGTATGGGATTATCCGGCCTGCAAGCGGCTAAATTGATGATCACACCAGACTGATGATGTTCGCGCATATAGTTTGCGGTTTGTTTACCAAAGGAAAGAAACGCCGATGTGCCTTCTGTCATCAGCTGGCAGAATTCTTCAACTGAGGTCTGGGTCAGCAGCATGGGAATATCGACCCCCAGCCAGCAATTGATCAGTACATCGATTTTTCCGTACTGTTCGTGTACCGCTTCAATGGCACTGGCAATAGTGGCTTCTTTATTGTCGGACAGACACAAGGCGTAACATTCACTGCCTTTGGCTAAGCATTCCTGATGGTTGATGTGCAATCGTTCACTGTCTGTATCTACCAGGGCTATCCGTGCGCCTAATGAGGAGAAATGGAACGATGCAGCTTTTCCTAATGGGCAGCCTGCAGCAGTAATAAGAATAACTGAGTCTGCAATATTCATAGCGCAATCTTCCTATATGTGGATACCGAGAAGTCGTAACAGCAATGACGGTTTAAACCATCTTCACCCTCACTATTCAATAAACTAATAACACCCTGATAATGTTAAATCTTAGTTAAGTGCGCAGGTAAAGCGGCATTGAATTGTTTGGCCTATGACGCTTGTCACGAAATTTAGTACTTTGTGAGATGTCGCGGAAAATTTACTTAATTGACTGAAAAATAACGAAAAGAAAAGGTGATATTGATCAGCAGACCTTAGCAACGGCGCCATACATTTCAGCGGAACGTTTGGCCCGGATAAGGTTAAGGTAGAGATCCTGCGGGGATCCTTTGAGGGGTTCCGGCTGGGTGGGCGGCAGACGGCGGCGCTCATGCCCGGACAGATTATGGTACAGCTCTTCCGGCAAGCCTTTAGTGTCTTGAGGGGGAAACGTCATCGCGATGGGTTGCAACGAGCTGAGTAAGCGGGTTGCGGAAAGACCACCATAATGGAACGCTCTTGACTGCTCTGCACCGCGGGGGTAGCAGAACTCGGATGTCGACAGTGGTGCAGGGTCTTGCAACTCGAAATAGGAACGCAGTTGTTCTTCTGATGTTGCAGGGGGGAGTGGTTTTTCGGTCGGCGTGGTTTCCAGATAATCCGGCGACAACATAGCCAGCATCAGTGCGAAGTCAGATCGGCGCCCTTGCTCAACCGCGCGGTTGAGCTGGTTACCAAGCTGCACTTCACTGATAAGCTGTGCTTTGTCTATGGTATGGATTTGCATGGAGTCCGACAGAAATTAAAACCAGTGTTATCTCTATCGGACAGGCAGTGAAAATCTTTAGGGGTAATGGCTATCAGATGGCTAATTATTAACCGATTGAATCAATGGCGTGTTTCATGCGCGATATCGCCAGTTCCAAAGTCTGACTGGTACAGCCAAAATTCATTCTGACAAATCCGGAATGGCCAAAATCAGCACCAGGCGAGAAGCCAACACCGGCGGCTTCAAAAAAGGCATGCGGGTTTGCCACAGGCAGGCCGGAGGCATCAATCCAGGCCAGGTAGGTCGCTTCAATTGGCTGCAGTTTGAGCCCCGGCATGCTGTTGATAGCTGTCATCAGCCTGTCTCTGTGCTGACGCAGATAGTGCAGCTGGCTGTCGAGCCAAGGTTGGCAATCACGGTACGCGGCTTCGGCGGCGGTATAAGCCAGCACATTGACCTCAGGGACTATGCCGGCCCGTGTACGGTTGAAACGGCGTCGCAGTTCGAAATTGGGAATGATTGCCATTGATGCGCCAAGTCCGGCAATGTTAAAGGTCTTGCTCGGTGCTATCAGGGTGATGGAGCGCTGGGCAGCATCTTCATCCAGACTGGCAAAGGGAATATGGCGGGCGTTTTCATCCAGGATCAAATCACAGTGGATTTCATCGGAACAAACATACAAGTCATGCTTTTTGGCAAAATGGTGCAGGGCATTGAGTTCCTGTCGTGTGTAGACGGTACCGCCGGGATTTAAGGGATTACAGAACAGCAGCAGCTTGCTTTCTGGCGGGAGGTCAGTCGCCTCTAAATCCATCAGCCAGCGCCCTTGCTGTAATGTCACGGGGGAATAAGCCAGCGGGCGTGATGCGTATTTTGCTGCGGTAAAGAATTTCGGGTAAACCGGCTTGGGACTGACGACAGCCTGATGTTGCTCGGTACAGGCGCGAACAGCCAGATTGAGACCACATACCAGACCGGGTAAATAGACAATCCATTCCGGTTTGATCTGCCAGTTATAAAGCGTTGCCATGCGCTCAACGAGTACCTCGCTGAGTGATTCAGGCACTGAGCCGTAGCCAAAGACACCGTGCTCGACATGCTGGTGGAGGGCGCGTGTAATCGCATCCGGTACTCTGAAGTCACTGTCTGCCACCCACATAGGCAGGACATCCTTTCCCTGATACTTCAGCCACTTTGTACTGTTACTGTTGGTGCGATCCACTGGCTGGTCAAATAAACGCAGGATCTCTGACATAGGTTCTCCAATAACCAATTGAAATCAATGACTATGATGACTTAGCTATTATGCGCCTAATTGGCCTGAAGAAGAAAGCCCCGGCAGGAAGCCGGGGCGATTGTAAGATTCAGAACAGCGGCTTAGCACCAAACTGCTCGGCGGCATAGGCGACGCGTTCAGCCGGCGTGGGCATCTTGGACGGTGTGCCCAGACTTTCGATGTGATGAAGGCGTGGAAGCAATCCGCAGCCATTGGCTGTCTGGATCGCAAGGCCCGGTCGGGCATTAAGCTCCAGTACCATAGGGCCTTTGACTTTATCCAGTACCATGTCAGTACCCAGATAGCCCAGCCCTGTCATTTCCCAGGCACTGGCTGCCAGTTCCAGTAACTTCAGCCAGTTGGGTACGGTGAGCTCGCTGAGCAACCTTTCAGTGTCCGGGTGACGCTCTACCGGCAGGTTAAACTGCACCGCACGAACAGCTTTGCCGGAGGCGATATCAATACCGACCCCGACGGCGCCCTGGTGGAGGTTGGCTTTGCCGTCAGAGGCTGCGGTAGAACATCGCATCATGGCCATGACAGGGTAACCTTTAAATACGATCACGCGTATGTCCGGCACGCCTTCAAAGCTGAACCCGTCGAAGACATTATCAAACTGGATCAGGTTTTCAACCATGGCAACATCATTCTTGCCGCCGAGCGAAAAGAGCCCGGCCAGGGTGTTGGTGATGTGCCTTTCTACATCCTGCTTATTAATAACAGCCCCGGACGGTTTGGTGTATAAACCGTTTTCATGCTTGATAATGACAAGAATGCCTTTCCCGCCAGAACCCTGAGCCGGTTTGATAACAAAGCCCGGCCAGTCACGCACCATGTCGTGGATCTCTTTAACATGCACCTGACTTCTGATCACCCCAATCAGTTCAGGTACGGTTGCTCCCGCACGCTGGGCGATGATCTTGGTTTTCAGTTTATCATCAACAAGCGGGTACAGACTGCGGTCGTTATAACGGCCGATATAGCTGTGATTGCGCTTGTTCATGCCCATGATGCCGCGTTCGCGCAGACGCCACGGCGTAGTATAACGCGATAAAAACATGGCTTAATCCTCCGCTAACGGCTTAAAGCGTCGTAGCTCACTCAGGCGGTAGCCTGTGTAGTTACCCAGCATCAGGATCAGTGCCATTATAATGAGTTGCAGGCCGATAAAGTTAAAGGTTAAGTGGCGAACCAGATCATTAGTCATGACCAGATACACTATGATAGCCGTTAACAGCGAACCACCACCCTGAATAAAGACCTCTTTAGCTCCTTCCTCTTCCCACAGAATCGACATGCGTTCGATAGTCCACGACAGGATGATCATCGGGAAGAAAGTAATAGTCAGACCTTCCACCAGACCGATCTTGAAGGCCACTACGGTGAAGATTGAAATAATGAGTATCACTGTCACTATGACGGCGGATATTCGGGCCACAAGCAGCAAGTTCAGTCGTGATAAGTAGCTGCGTATGATTAAACCCGTACCCACGATCAGCAGAAAACCAAGTACACCGGTAATCAGCTGAGTCTGCACAAAGGCCACCGCAATCAGTACCGGCATGAAAGTCCCTGAGGTTTTCAGGCCCACGATAACCCTGAGAAAGACCACAATTAACGCGCCAATCGGCACCAGCATGATGGTTTTGAACATAGCCTGCTCCTCAATAGGCAGACTGTGTATTGAGAAGTTCAGCAGATCTTCAGCCTGGATTTTTTCACGGGTGGCCTGCTGCGGGGTAATGTCCTGCGAAATAATCGAGAAGCTGATATTGGAGTTACGGCCACCTATCACATCCAGCAAGGAGTGACCTTGCTGGTTCCAGACCAGCACGTCGTTAGGTTTGCCTTCCTGACCCGTCTGCGGGTCAAACAAGTGCCATTTTTCGCCGCCCCAGACTTCCACCATAGGGCTGATGCTTTGACGACGTCGGCCATCTTCGAGCTGCAAGCCACCCACGATGCGGGAATTTATCCCTTCCATCGAGAGTAGGAAAACCACCACATTTTCCCGCGGAAAAGCATTGAGCAGCAGGGAGGCGTTTTGGTTATTCCTGTCATTGAGCTGTTTCAGGATTTCCCGTGTCATCGTCAGATTGTCTGCCGATAGTGTTCTGGCCTGAGCCAACATGGCTTTGGCTGCCGTTTCCTGAGGGTTATCCAGGCTGGGGGCTTCAGGCTTGCCTCTTGGTTTATCCGTCGAAAAACTGGCCAGTGGGTCGACAAGCATCTGTGTTTTGTAATACAGCACCTGTTTGCCGGATGCCTGACGAATTGACCATTCCGCCCGGCGTCCCTGATCGGTATCGATCAGTGCGACGCCATAACCTGGTGATGAGGTGCTTTCGTCGATTTGCGTGAAGCCCTGCTGTGATTCCGGTGCGGCCATTGAAACCTTGACCGGCTTGCCGATGGCATCAAACTCGACTCTGGCTTCCAGCTCCCACAAGGCGCGCTCTTCGCCCGGTGTCCAAGGCACACCGTAAATATCATGGCGGTAGAGACTGAGCGCTGTCCCGGCAATGACGAGCAAGGTGATGAGAAAATAAAATGGAATTCTTGACGTCATGACAACCTCTAATTTTTCCTTTATTGGTTGAAGCAAACGAAACGATGAAAACGAAAATGGGGCAATGACAAGTTGTCATGCCCCAAACTGAAAACGGTTATCGCCCTTGAATGAACTGTTTACCGACATCAACCAGTGCGACGTCTTTAAAGAATTCCCGCCCAAGCAACACCGGATATGTCATCTGTGTTCGGTCTGCCAGGGTAAATTGGGCTTTCTCATGCAATTTGCCGAGTTTAAGCCACATTTCTACCACGGGGCGCCGTTCAGTATCGTCGGCCGATGACTGGCGAATTTTGACCCAGCGGACAATCGGGGCTTCCACGATTTGGTCGGCAGGTTGATTCTCTTCGCCGCTGTGGCTGAGATTAAACTTGGCCCACTGTTTGCCATCCCGTTCAAAGATCTGGATATCCAGTGCATTGATCGAAGAGGTTGTCGCACCCGTGTCAACCCGTGCTTTAAAAAAGGATTGCACTGAGTCCAGCCAGATCCATTCTTCTTCGCCCAGGATAACTTTGCCATGGGCAGTTTTAGGATCGATATCAATAGTTTTTTGTGGTACCGGCACTATTTTTTTCTCAACAATGACTTCAGGTTTAGACGATGAAACAGAAGCAACTTTATTCAGCTCTTCTGACATTGATGATAGCTCTTTTTCTAACTTAGCAATGTTTTCATTTTGTTCATTTATTTGTTGAGACATACGATTAAGACGAAAATGAACATTGGTTTCCATCATTTCAATCGCAGTCAGTGTATTTGTTTCCCGCTGCGGGCTGGGTTCGGTTTTCAGCATTGAGCAGCCGGAAATAAAAGTCAATGCAATAAAGGTTACGCTGCGGCCAAGCATGCTCACTCCCAAAAGTGGATATAGTGTAATTCTTAGTTTTTCTTTAGGGGGCCGTAGTTTAGCGTACAAAAAAGGATGCGGGTAGCACCCTTTTGTTAACACTTAGTCAGGATTTACGGCGACCAGTACAGCGCGTCGGGGGGCAGGGTAACCTTCTATCGTTTTTGACGGATCTTGCGGATCGAGATATTCAGGCAATGAATTATTTGTCATCCAGTCGGTTGAGCGTTGCTCATCGGTGGTAGTGACACTTTCATCCACAATCCGCACATCGACAAAGCCGCTTTTCTCCAGCCAGACTTTCAGGGCTTTGGCAGAGGGGAAAAAGTAGACGTTGTGCATCTGAGCATAACGGTGACCCGGCACCAGTACGGCATTTTCATCGCCTTCGATGACTAAGGTCTCCAGCACCAGTTCACCGCCTTTGCGCAGCTGGTTTTTCAGTTGCAGCAAGTGGTCAAGTGGCGAGCGGCGGTGATAGAGCACGCCCATACTGAAGACGGTATCAAACGCTTTCAGCTCCGGCAGTTGTTCTATGCCCAGTGGCAACAGATACGCACGCTCATCCTGACCCATCAGGCGACGGATTGCCTCGAACTGGATCAGAAACAGATTCGACGGATCGATACCGACCGTCAGTGCGGCACCTTCACCCAGCATGCGCCACATGTGGTAACCGTTGCCGCAGCCGACATCCAGCACCTTACGGTGTTTGAGCGGCGAGATATGCGGCAGGACGCGATCCCATTTCCAGTCGGAACGCCATTCGGTGTCGATGTGAATACCGTGGATATGGTACGGGCCTTTGCGCCAGGGATGGAGCAAACGCAGCAAACTTTCCAGGCGTTTTTGCTCACCGTCGGCAAGCGGCACTTCATTCATTACACTGACTTGGGTTTTCAGGTCGATAAAGTCCGGCTTATCGGCAGGAAACTTTTTCAGCGCCCGAACCCAGCGAGCCATGTCGCCATGTTGGGCGGTTTCCCAGTCGGATAATTGCTGCGGCAAAATGTTAAGCCAGGGACGCAGTTGCTCGTCATTGGCCAATAAGCGATAGAATTCTGAAAAGCTAAACATGGAGCGTCAAAGTTACCTTAAATTCGTTAATTACTTGATGGCAAACATAGAGCCGAAGTTGAAGCACTGGAACCAGACTTCTACGCTGCGAAAGCCTATATCAGACAAACGCTCACGATGGGCCGGAATGCTGTCCGGGCGCATGACATGCTCGATGGCGCTGCGTTTCTGGCTGATTTCCAGCTCGCTGTAGCCGTTGGCGCGTTTGAAATCATGATGAAGATCGATCAGCAATTCGTGCGCCTGCTCGTTCTCGAAGACATATTTCTCTGACAGAATCAGAATGCCGCCCGGGCGCAGGCCAGCATAGATTTTTTCCAGCAACTGGCGGCGATCTTCCGGTGCCAGAAACTGCAGGGTGAAATTCAGCACCACCACAGAGGCATTGTGAATATCCACATCACGGATATCCGCTTCAATAATGTCTGCCGGGGTGTCGGAGCGGTAAGCGTCAATATGCAGACGGCAGCGCTCAACCATGGCGCGGGAGTTGTCGACGCCAATGATCTTACAACCTGGCTGCCGGATATGGCGCCGCATGGAAAGCGTGGCAGCGCCAAGCGAGCAGCCCAGATCATAAATAGTGGAATCCGGCATCGCAAAGCGCTCGGCCAGCATGCCAATGGCGGAGATGATATTGCTGTATCCCGGTACTGAGCGTTGGATCATATCCGGAAATACTTCGGCGACGCGTTCGTCAAAGGTAAAATCACCCAACTTATCGATCGGGGCGGCGAACAAATTGTCGTGGCCAGCCATTATCTCTTCCTCACACCTGATATCTTAATCTCGGACGGTTCCTTCCGGCATACCTCGCCGCACGGCGATTTATGGCTAAGGGGAGTCCTTCTCCCGCTGAAAAGGCGCGTATTGTAGATAAAATAGCGCCAGTTGTCTTGTGGATTTACAGGGCCGGTCAGGTCGGGTTCAGAGCAGTGATACCTGGTCACCACCTTGCGGTAATTTCAGCTCGGGCAGGCACGTTGCTGTGCCAGCCAGCTGCTGTGTTAACTGACGGTGAAGGCGGACGGCCAATTCCGGCGCAAAGTCGTTGTCGGGCGTATGAATGAACAGATAAGGCTGGCGGCCCTCACTCAGCCACAGAGGAAGACGTTGTAACCAATTGGCAAAAAAGGGATCGTTGGCCTCAAGATCCGGATGTCCGATGAAGCGCACGACAGGGTGCATGGCAGTAGCAATGGCGTGAACCGGCACTCTGGGTTTTTTCTGATGGGCATCAATGACGGCCTCGCTGGTAGCGGGGGCTGAAAAAACCGGGCGTGTGTCCATGATAATCCGATTGACCTGGTGTTCTATAAGCAAACGGTTTAGTGCTTTTTCTTCTGCGCCTTTACTGAAAAAAGCCGGATGACGGACCTCAACCCCAACCGTCAGCTCTGACGGCAGCCGTTTGAGAAAAGCGGACAGCGCTGGCAGCTCAGCAGGGCCGAAACTGGCGGGTAATTGAATTTTCCAGATACCGGTTTTTTCTGCCACAGGCGCCATGACATGAAAAAATTCACCGAGCTGACCCTGGCAGTGCATCAGTTTGTATTGGTGGGTGATGGTTTTCGGCAGCTTGAAAGTGAATCGAAAATCGTCCGGTGTGGCATCAGCCCAATTCTGTACAGTGGCCGGCTTGGGTGTGGCATAGAAAGTAGTATTGCCTTCGACAGTGGAAAAGGTTTCTGCGTATCGGTTTAACCTCTCCGTGGACGGACAACCACGGCCATAGAGTCTACGTTGCCAGGGCGCATGTGACCACATTGCCATTCCGATCTTAAGGGGTGAAGAAAAGGGCATTGAAAAACCTTAGTGAATATTTTTTATCCATCCGGATAGGGGCTTGGCTGACATTGTGGAGAATATCCCGCCATTCGGTCAACATTCGCGACTGGAATCAGGCTATTTTGCTTGATTTACGCCAGAGGTTTTTCCTACAGTGGTGTTTTTCATTTATAATACCGCGTTATTTTTATTTCGGACGTCAGTCAGGCCGCAACCGGGCACTGAAGATGGCCGAAACTGGCACAGTTGGTGTCTGTCATACCATTTTGGGCGGACACACAGGATTGTAAGTAAACAGATCGGGAAATTCTTATGCGCACCCAATATTGTGGTCACCTGAACAAGTCCCATGCGGGACAAACCGTTGAGCTTTGCGGCTGGGTAAACCGCCGTCGTGATTTAGGCGGTCTTATTTTCATTGATATGCGAGATCGTGAAGGTATCGTTCAGGTAGTGGTTGACCCGGATATGAAAGATATCTTTGAGGTGGCAAACCAACTGCGCAATGAATTTTGTATCCGCCTGACCGGTGAAGTCCGTCAGCGTCCGGACAGCCAGGTCAACAAAGACATGGCGACCGGCGAAGTGGAAGTGATTGCCAAAGGCCTGGAAATCATCAACCGTTCCGATGTGCTGCCGCTGGACTTCAATCAGAAGAACACTGAAGAGCAGCGCCTGAAATTCCGCTACCTGGACCTGCGTCGTCCGGAAATGAGTGACCGTATCAAACTGCGTGCGAAAGCATCCAGCTTCGTGCGTCGTTTCCTGGATGAAAACGGTTTTCTGGATATTGAAACCCCTGTGCTGACCAAAGCGACACCGGAAGGTGCCCGTGACTATCTGGTACCAAGCCGTGTGCACAAAGGCAGCTTCTATGCACTGCCTCAATCACCACAGCTCTTTAAGCAGCTGCTGATGATGTCTGGTTTTGACCGTTACTATCAAATCGTAAAATGTTTCCGTGACGAAGACCTGCGTGCAGATCGTCAGCCGGAATTCACCCAGATCGATATCGAAACCTCGTTCATGACCGCCGACCAGGTGCGTGCCGTGACTGAGCAGATGGTCACCGAAATGTGGCAAGAACTGCTGAACGTTGATCTGGGTACTTTCCCTGTCATGAAGTACGAAGAAGCAATGCGCCGTTACGGTTCGGACAAGCCGGATCTGCGTAACCCGCTGGAGCTGGTAGACGTGGCCGATATCCTGAAAGATGTCGACTTCAAAGTCTTCGCCGGCCCTGCCAATGATCCTAAAGGCCGTGTGGCCGTTCTGCGTGTACCGGGCGGTGCGGAACTGTCTCGCAAGCAGATTGACGAGTACACCAGCTTTGTGGGTATCTATGGTGCAAAAGGCCTGGCATGGATGAAGGTGAATGATCGTGCGGCCGGTTTTGACGGCGTGCAGTCACCTGTGGCTAAATTCCTGAATGAAGAGATAGTGACACAGCTGCTGGAGCGCACTCAGGCTGAATCTGGCGATATTCTGCTCTTTGGCGCCGATCGCAAAAATGTGGTTGATGAAGCGATGGGCGCACTGCGTCTGAAGCTGGGTAAAGACCTGAAACTGACCGACGAATCGGCATGGGCACCTTTGTGGGTGGTTGATTTCCCAATGTTCGAAGAAGACGAAGAAGGTAACCTGCACGCGATGCACCACCCGTTCACCGCTCCGCTGAATATGACTGCGCAAGAGCTGGCGGCCAATCCTGGGGCAGCCAGTTCCAATGCCTACGATATGGTCATCAACGGTTACGAAGTGGGCGGTGGTTCTGTACGTATTCATAACGCCGACATGCAGGCGGCCGTGTTCAACATTCTGGGTATTGACGCGCAAGAGCAGCAGCTGAAATTCGGTTTCCTGCTGGATGCGCTGAAATTCGGTACACCGCCACATGCTGGTCTGGCGTTTGGTCTGGATCGTCTGGTGATGCTGCTGTGCGGCACCGAGAATATTCGTGACGTGATTGCTTTCCCGAAAACCACGGCAGCCGCGTGTCTGATGACAGACGCACCAAGTCTGGCCAACCCTGCCGCCCTTGAGGAGCTGGCGATTTCGATCAAAGCTGCTGTTAAGCCAATGGAAAACGTATAAGTATATGAACTATTCCGGGCTGGCAACTCTGCCAGCCCGATCACTCTTCAAGACATTGCAGTCTGCTTCATACCATCTGATGTACGATCTCTCGCCGTGTTCTGAACAGTGATCAGCGCCTCCCAGTGACGCAGAGCTGGGACAACACCCTCTATCAATCCGGAGCATTGTTATGGCAGGTCATAGTAAGTGGGCCAACATCAAACACCGTAAAGCGGCGCAAGACGCCAAGCGCGGTAAAATTTTCACCAAGTTAATCCGAGAAATCGTGGTGTCGACCAAAGAAGGCGGCCCTGAAACGGAAAGCAATCCGCGTCTGCGTGCTGCTGTCGATAAAGCGCTGTCCAATAACATGACGCGCGACACCATCAACCGTGCCATCAGCCGTGGTGCCGGCGGTGAAGGTGACGACAACATGGAAACCGTGATTTACGAAGGATACGGCCCGGGCGGCACCGCTGTGATGGTTGAATGCATGACAGACAACCGCAATCGCACGGTATCCGGTGTGCGCCATGCGTTCAGCAAAGCGGGCGGTAATCTGGGCACAGACGGTAGCGTTAATTACCTGTTCGAGAAAAAGGGTGTGATTTCCTACGCACCGGGCCTGGATGAAGACGCCGTCATGGAAGCAGCACTGGAAGGGGGTGCCGATGATGTTGAAACCAATGATGATGGTTCTATCGATGTCTACACCACACCGGCGGATTTTGGCCCGGTGAGAGACGCGCTGGACAGTGCCGGATTTGAGGCCCAGAACGCAGAAGTAACCCTGATTCCGTCAACCAAGGCCGAGCTGGATGCGGACACCGCGCCAAAACTGCTGCGTCTGATTGATGCACTGGATGATCTTGATGATGTGCAGGAGGTATACCATAACGGTGATATTTCCGACGAAGTGGCGGAACAGTTGTAATATTAATGGCCATTATTTTAGGGATAGACCCAGGCTCCAGAATCACGGGATACGGTGTTATCCGTCAGGTGGGCAGGCAACTTGAATATCTGGGCAGCGGTTGTATCCGCACCAGCTGTGACGATATTCCGGGGCGGCTGCATCAGATTTATGCCGGGGTCACCGAAGTGATCACTCAGTTTCGACCCGATGATTTTGCCATCGAAGAAGTCTTTATGGGTAAAAATGCCAATTCGGCCCTGAAACTCGGTCAGGCACGGGGCAGTGCCATTGTCGCCGCTGTGAATGCCCATATCCCTGTCAGCGAATATGCGGCCAGATTGATTAAGCAGGCGGTGGTTGGCAAGGGCAGTGCCGATAAAGTACAGGTTCAGCACATGGTCTGCCATATGCTGAAATTACCGGGTAAGCCACAGGCGGATGCGGCAGATGCTTTAGCGGTGGCTATCTGTCACGCCCATACCCATAAAACCCTGGTTGCTATGGCAGGACAGGCATCGGGTTCAAAACGGGGACGATACAGATAGCAGTCACGTGCTGCTGAGTCAGATTATCCATATCCCTGTCAGGAATGCGTTCTGTTGGACGGATCAAAAAAAGCAGCCTTGTGCTGCTTTTTTCTTTGTTAATTCATTGTTAACTGAATATAGTGGTCGGAGCTGTTGGATAGTTCATAAATAACAATGACAAGGATGACCAAATGTCCCCAGTCGCTTTTTGGCGAGGCCTGTTTTTGCCTACTGCACATCAGTGGCAAGGCGAGCAATCCCGCCTTGTTGATACCCTGCTATTTTTTACCCTCATCTCGTTTTTTGTCGGCTTGTACAGCTGGATAAAATGGTCAAGCCACGCTCACACCAGTCTGGTTATTACCTCTGTGGCTCTTATTGGCTGTGAAATACTGGCCGGTTTGCTCGTTCGCTGGTTGAAACAGATTGAGCTCGCAGTGAACGTGGGTTTTCTTGGCATGGTGATCCATGCCGTGAATATTGTCTATCAAAGTGGCGGTATTGTTGTCTCCACACAGGCATTCTGGATGCCCTTGCTGATAGTGGCTTTCTTCCTGGCGGCCAAACCTGTCACTGCCATGATCTGGAGTGCATTAGTGGTACTGGTCTCAGGCTGGATGGTTAAAGAATCACTGGCTGGCCATGATTTTCCCCACCTGGTATTGACGCCAGCGGCAGAGCGTCTGGAAACCTGGTCTGGCTTATTGTTGCCTCTGATTGTGATTGGCATCGCCCAGGCCTTTACCGTGCGTCAGCGGGAAGCCGCGCTGGTGAAGTCTTCCGAGGCTGAACGGGCCAGCTATACATTGGCTGAACAAGCCAGAAAAGGTGAGCAGGCGTTGGGTAGCATTATGGACCGTGCCAGTGACAATGCCAGCCAGCTGGCGCAGTTAGCTGATGACCTGGAACAACAGTCTGATGCGCTGCATCATCAGGTGAAAGATCTCAATCAAAACTGTCTGTCACAGGCCAGTGCGGCAGAGCAGATGAGTCAACAACTCGGACAGATGACAGAAGGGCTGGATGAATCGGATCGCTCCGTGACTGAGCTGCGCCAGCGAAGCCGGACGATAGAAACTCAGGCACAGCACAGCTCGGCATCGCTGAATGCCTCGACCGAAGCTATCGCCCGTATCCTGCACAGTAATAATGACGTTATGTCGGCTGCCGAGCTGATCACTGCCGTTGCTGAACAAACCAATCTGCTGGCATTGAATGCGGCGATTGAAGCGGCGCGAGCCGGGGAGTCAGGGCGAGGATTTGCCGTAGTTGCCGATGAAGTCCGTAAACTGTCTGCAAAAAGTAATGCATCAGCGACAGAGATCCGCAGCTTGCTAGAGAAAAGTAAAAACGAAGTGCAGCAGGGGCAAAAAGTCATTCACGCAACGGCAACTGAACTGGGCGGCATTATTGCCGAGATCACAGGGTTGTCTGAGGATGTTAATCGTCTGGCTGATACTCTGGGGATTCAGGTCCAGTCACTCAAAGAGCTGAATCTGGCCAGTACCGAAGTGGCGCACAGCGTGGTGCAGACGAATCAGGTTTCGGATCAGGTGGCTCAGCAAGGCGCAAAGCTGGCCAACAGAGTCGAAACGTTAAAAGGACTTGCCGATAGTCTCAATAGGTTGGTGTCGCGCCATCAGGCTTGATCTCGTCTGTCATTTCTTGCTACATCCTGATAAAGCGCTGGATATCCATCCAGCGCTTTATTATGCTAGAGCCAATTTAATTTGCGAGATAGAGGCAAGGCAGTGATTGGCCGATTACGAGGAATCATAGTAGAAAAACAGCCTCCGGAAGTGGTGATTGAGGCCGCCGGAATCGGGTATGAAGTTCAGATGCCGATGAGCTGTTTTTACGAATTGCCGGAAGCAGGGCAGGAAGTCACTATCGCTACCCATTTTGTGGTGAGAGAAGACGCCCAGCTGCTGTACGGTTTCAATAAGAAAAGTGAGCGGGATTTATTTCGTGAAGTCATCAAAGCCAATGGTGTCGGGCCTAAACTGGGTTTGGCTATTTTGTCTGCGTTGACGGCCAGCCAGTTTGTGCTTTGTGTGGAAACTGAAGATATTTCTACCTTAGTGAAGATCCCCGGCGTTGGTAAAAAAACCGCAGAGCGCCTGCTGGTTGAAATGAAAGACCGCCTGAAAGGCTGGGGGGAGGGCGATCTCTTTACACCAGCGCTGGATACCGCAGCCAGCCGAGCACAGTCTGCCGCATCCGATAAGAATCGGGCGGAAGATGAAGCGGTGAGTGCCCTGATAGCGCTGGGTTATAAACCGCAGCAGGCTTCTAAAGTGGTGGCTCAGGTCGCGCAGGATGATATGCCAAGTGAAGCCATTATCCGTGAAGCCCTGCGCTCCATGGTGTAAGTGAGATTGTATGATAGAAGCTGATCGCCTGGTATCGGGGAGTTACCCGGTCAACCGCGAAGAAGAGGTCATAGACCGTGCCATCCGCCCGAAATTATTGGAGGATTATCAGGGCCAGGATCATGTTCGTGGCCAGATGGAAATTTTTATTCAGGCTGCGAAACTGCGTGCTGAAGCGCTCGATCATCTGCTGATTTTTGGGCCTCCCGGATTGGGTAAAACCACACTGGCTAACATTGTCGCGAACGAAATGGGCGTCAGTATACGGACCACCTCAGGGCCGGTGCTGGAAAAGGCCGGTGATCTGGCCGCACTCCTGACCAACCTTGAAGAAAATGACGTGCTCTTTATCGATGAGATTCATCGTCTCAGTCCTCAGGTGGAAGAAGTGCTCTACCCGGCGATGGAAGATTACCAGCTTGATATCATGATTGGTGAAGGGCCGGCAGCACGCTCTATCAAGATAGATCTGCCCCCTTTTACTCTGGTGGGCGCGACAACCCGTGCCGGTTCGCTGACCTCTCCGCTGCGTGATCGTTTTGGTATTACTCAGCGGCTGGAATACTACAAAGTTGCCGATCTGCAAGATATTGTTCAACGCAGTGCCCGCTGCCTCGGGTTGTCTATGGTGCCTGAAGGGGCGCTGGAGATTGCACGCCGTGCCCGCGGCACGCCGCGTATCGCGAACCGCTTGTTACGGCGCGTACGGGATTATGCTGAAGTGAAAAGTGATGGCCATATCAGTGAAGAAGTGGCGAGCCAGGCGCTGGATATGCTGGATGTGGACAGCAGCGGCTTTGATTATATGGATCGAAAATTGCTGATGGCGATTATTGATAAATTTATGGGTGGCCCGGTGGGGCTGGACAATCTGGCGGCCGCTATCGGAGAGGAGAAGGATACAATAGAAGATGTGCTCGAACCTTATCTGATCCAACAGGGTTATTTGCAGCGCACACCCAGGGGACGGATCGCGACCCATCGCGCCTATCTGCATTTTGGCCTGGATATCCCGAACAGCTGAGAGACAGATAATCAAATGTTAAAAACGGAGCCTTGGGCTCCGTTTTTGTTTGTTTTTCACGCATGGTTTTTTCGGCTAAAGCCGTCTGAGTAATCTAATGTCATTAACATTTTCTGAAAAAGTTTGTGAGTCAGACGGGTCAAATCCAGACAGTTTCCATCGCCTGGATGCTGGTAAAGGCTCAAATGGTGAATGCTGAGCATGAGCTGCGAATTTTTCTGTCAGGCCCGGGATGGGTAGTGATTGTTTAAAACTTGGACATGGGTGCCGCAACCTGGCTGGGAAATGTTAATAGGAATATCTTTATCTCCGATCAAGCGTCACAGCTGTTATGTCTGCCAGTGTGGTGATACCTGCAGTGTGAACTTGTCGTCTCTCTTTATTTATATACATTAGAAAAAGTAATCGATAAGGCGTATCGGTTTTAATTTAATTGTACTGTTCTTACGCTTGTTTATTGACGTTATCTTCTGCGCTCAAGCCGTTTTTGTTCTTCAGCTTTACTGAGAAAAAGTACCCGTATTTTGCTGTGTTTTTAGACTCTGCAGAAGTGATTAAGTTTGCATTTTTTGTAACTTTATAATTGAAAAATCACATTTATTTAAAGTGTTAGCTACAAAACTATGCAGTTAGTAAAAGTTTGATCTCGAGCATGGAAATAACTTATCTATACGATTTAAATCGAAATCTACTTAGCGAATCCGCGCGTTTTTTATAAATACCTTTGAACCTGTGTGGCGAAGTCAGTAGTATTAGTTTCAGCTTTTCTGTTTGTGGTTTTACATTAAAATCTATAATTCGAAACAAGTCTGCAACATCCGATTTGGCGAGCTAACCGCCAGTCAGGAAATGATCTTGAAAAACAGGCAGGCCTGTTCGCTGACGTTTTGCGTAGCCTAACGATGGAAAACGCGTTGTCGGGTTATCAACCAATGATTGCTGAAATTTTAACCGATTAACGGTAATCTTGAAGATTGCTTGCTGGGCGTGCTCGATCAACTATGTTGTACGTTGCCGGGAGACTGGCGACTTAAGGAGTTATCATGTTTGATATCGTCGAACTATCGCGGTTACAGTTCGCTATGACTGCGATGTATCACTTTTTGTTCGTCCCGCTGACTTTGGGCATGGCGTTTCTGCTTGCCATCATGGAGTCTGTGTATGTGATGACCGGAAAGCAAATCTACAAGGACATGACCAAGTTCTGGGGTAAGCTTTTCGCCATTAACTTTGCACTGGGTGTAGCCACTGGACTTACCATGGAATTCCAGTTCGGCACGAACTGGGCTTACTATTCTCACTACGTCGGCGACATCTTCGGCGCCCCGCTCGCCATTGAAGCGCTGATAGCCTTTTTCCTTGAATCCACTTTTGTCGGCTTATTCTTTTTTGGTTGGGATCGACTCAGCAAGCGCCAGCACTTAACGGTGACCTGGCTGGTGGCGTTGGGCTCAAACTTCTCTGCATTGTGGATTCTGATTGCCAATGCCTGGATGCAAAACCCGGTTGGCGCTGAGTTCAATTTCGAAACCATGCGCATGGAGATGGTGAGCTTTGCCGAGGTGATACTCAACCCGGTTGCTCAGGTGAAATTTGTTCACACTGTGGCATCAGGCTATGTGACAGGCGCCATGTTCATTCTGGGTGTCAGTTCTTACTACATCCTCAAAGGCCGTGATTTGCCGTTTGCCCGCCGTTCATTCGCGATTGCGGCTTCTTTTGGTATGGCCTCTATCCTGTCTGTGATCGTGCTGGGTGATGAATCCGGTTACGAGTTGGGTGATGTGCAAAAGGCAAAACTGGCCGCTATTGAAGCGGAGTGGCACACCGAAGAAGCGCCGGCAGCTTTCACCTTGTTCGGTATTCCCAACCAGGAAACCATGCATACGGATTACGCCATTAAGATCCCCTATGTGATGGGTATTATTGCTACGCGCTCATTTGATACTGAAGTCACAGGTTTACGTGATCTGAAAGATGAGCATGAAGTGCGTATCCGTAACGGTATGGAAGCCTATGGCTTGCTTGAGAAGTTGCGTGCGGGTGACAAATCACCTGAAAATGTCGCTGCGTTCGATGCCGTGAAACAAGATCTTGGTTATGGTCTGTTGCTGAAGCCTTATACCGACAGGGTAGTGGATGCCACCGAAGAGGATATCGCACAAGCAGCGGCTGATTCGTTGCCTACCGTCTGGCCATTGTTCTGGAGCTTCCGCATCATGGTGGGCTGTGGCTTTATCATGCTGGGTGTGTTTGCTGCAGCATTTATCCAAACGTGTCGTCATAAAA
Source organism: Photobacterium salinisoli (assembly GCF_003614885.1). GTDB lineage: Bacteria > Pseudomonadota > Gammaproteobacteria > Enterobacterales > Vibrionaceae > Photobacterium > Photobacterium salinisoli. Next base: position 1,461,750 of record NZ_QZMS01000007.1, on the reverse strand, counting down.
TCACTGAGAAAAAATGGGTGCTCCGTGCGGCGCTGTATGCCATTCCGCTACCTTGGATCGCCATTGAAGCAGGCTGGTTTGTCGCTGAGTACGGTCGTCAGCCCTGGGCAGTGGGTGAGATTTTGCCTACAGCGATGGCGGCGTCCAATGTGGCCGTGTCGGATGTGCTGACGTCAATGGCCGTCATTATTGCTCTGTATACCTGTTTCCTGATCGCAGAAGTCTATCTGATGCTGAAATTTGCCCGTTTGGGTCCAAGCAGTCTGAAAACCGGGCGTTATCATTTCGAACAGAATGTCGCGCCGCATGACTTAACTGACAACCCGGTCATGAAGTGATCTGAGACGGACAGGAGAATTAAAAATGTTTGATTACGAAGTGTTACGTCTTATCTGGTGGTTGCTGATTGGTGTATTGTGCATCGGTTTTGCTGTGACAGATGGATTCGATATGGGCGTCGGTGTGCTCACCAACATTATTGGTAAAACAGATACCGAACGCCGGATCATGATTAACTCCATTGCACCGCACTGGGACGGTAACCAGGTTTGGTTAATCACAGCCGGCGGTGCATTATTTGCGGCCTGGCCGCTAGTCTATGCGACGGCTTTTTCCGGGTTTTATCTGGCCATGGTTCTGACAGTCGCGGCTCTCTGGCTCCGTCCTTTGGGGTTTGATTACCGCTCGAAAATTGAAGATCCAAAATGGCGTAACCTGTGGGATCGTGCGATTTTCATCGGTAGCTTGGTGCCACCTGTGATCTTTGGTGTCGCTTTCGGTAACTTGCTGCAAGGCGTGCCTTTTGTGCTGAGCGAACTGCTGATTCCGACGTATAAAGGCTCGTTTTTTGGCCTTCTGAATCCCTTTGCTTTGCTCTGCGGTATTGTCAGCCTGGCGATGATAGTGACTCAGGGCGCGGTATATCTGCAGATGAAAACCACTGAGGAGTTGCATGCGCGCGCACGTAACATCGCGCCAATCACAGCGTTAATTACCTTAGTCGCTTTTGTTCTGGCCGGATTTTGGGCGAAAAACCTGGAAGGGTATGTGATCGCTTCTGAGATGGTAAAAGATGCGGCGTCAAACCCGCTCAATAAGGAAGTGATTCGCCAGACTGGCGCATTGATGATGAATTTCAATGCTCAGCCGCTGCTGTGGATTGCTCCGGCACTGGGTATTGTGATGCCTGTGCTGACGATTCTGGCATGTCGTATTGAACGGGCAGGGTTTGCTTTCCTGTTCTCCAGTCTGACCATGGCGGGCATTATTCTGACTTTCGGCTTTGCAATGTTCCCGTTCATCATGCCGTCCAGCGAGATCCCGAACCACAGTCTGACACTCTGGGATGCAACGTCCAGTGAGCTGACGTTGAACATTATGACAGTGGTCGCTTTTGTCATGGTACCTATTATTCTGGCCTACACCTGCTGGTGTTATTACAAAATGTTTGGACGTCTCGATAAGCAATACATCGAAGACAATAAAAATTCACTGTACTAAGGAGACTGACTATGTGGTATTTCGCCTGGATCCTGGGGGTCTTGTTAGCCTGCTCATTCGGTATCATTAATGCACTGTGGCTAGAAACGACAGAGAATATGGATGCTGAAAACCAATCTGACAGTGAGTAATCGCATCGACGTCTGGGTCAGAACCAGCCATGCCTGGCTGGCGCACGGTGTGTTACGTGTGCTGGCCCTGATGATGGGACTGGTAACAGGCGGTCTCGTGATCTGGGATCCCGTTTTGTTCGCCAGAGAGATAGGTGGTTTTGGACCTGTTATTTCTCCGGCACTCATCTGGTCATGCTGTAGCGCGATTATCTTTGGCGTAGGTTTCGTGCCTCGCCGCTGGTATTGGCAGCTGTTTTTCACGCCTTATGCCGCTTTGCCCATATTGGCGGGTCTGTTGTGGCTCCGTCTGAGTTGAAGGCATGTAGGTTATACAACACAGCCCGCTGAAAATAGCGGGCTGTGCTTTATGTGGCAGTATTTCCCGGAAATACCGACAAGGTCAAAAATTGAAAGGAAATAATTCATGGTGAAAGTCAGGGGTTTCATTCTCTAATTTAACTCCGGTATAGTTATTGCTGGATTACCTTCTGACGTCATTTTTTTGGCGTTGGTTATGCATCATCATTAGTGGTATTGGGATGACGGAAGAAAACGCCTTTGAATGGCCAATCACTATTTATATTGAAGACACTGACACAGGCGGCATTGTTTATCATGCCAATTATCTTAAGTTTTTTGAGCGTGGCAGAACGGAACTATTCAGAAGCTTTGGGGTCAGCTTACAGGACATGTTAGAGCAGGGTTTCAGTTTTGTGGTGCGCCATCTTGAAATTGATTTCCTCAAAGGTGCCAGATTAGACGATCAGCTTAAGGTTCGTACCTGGCCGTTGAAAGTACGCAGAGCCTCCATCGAATTTTGTCAGATTTTAGTAAACAATGAGGGGCAATGCTTGTGTAAAGCTACTGTTCAGGTAGCCTGTGTCGACCCTAGTTCAATGAAACCTATTGTGATACCAGAACATATACTGTCGGAGATAGCCTAAGTGAGTGCTGAACTTTCTATTCTGGATTTGTTTTTGCAGGCAAGCCTGCTGGTCAAAATTGTCATGCTGATCCTGCTGGGAATGTCGGTCATCTCCTGGGCGATGATTGTGAAACGTTCGCAGATATTGTCTCAGGCAGCATCTAAAGCCGAGCGCTTTGAAGACCGTTTCTGGTCTGGCATTGATTTATCCCATTTATTTCAGGAAGTGCAGAGCCGTAAAGACGATCTGAGCGGAACGGAACAGATCTTTTATGCGGGCTTTAAAGAGTTTGCCCGTTTACACCGTAATAATGGCAAAGCCCCTGAATCTGTTATGGAAGGAGCTGGCCGTGCGATGCGTGTGTCGCTGTCACGGGAAGTGGAAGAAATGGAAACCAATCTGCCGTTTCTGGCCACTGTGGGTTCAATCAGCCCTTATATCGGTCTGTTCGGTACAGTATGGGGCATTATGCACGCCTTTATTGCGCTGGGCGCCGTGAAGCAGGCAACACTGGCTATGGTCGCTCCGGGTATTGCCGAAGCATTGGTTGCAACGGCGATGGGCCTGTTTGCTGCTATTCCTGCCGTGATGTTTTATAACCGCCTGACCAACAAGGTTGCCAAACTGGAGCATAACTACGCCACCTTTATGGAAGAGTTTTCCAGTATCCTGCACCGTCAGGCATTTGCTGCTAACCAGGAGTAACATCATGGCGGTTTATCAACCGAAAAAGCGCAAGATGACGGCGGAAATCAATGTTGTTCCGTACATTGATGTGATGTTGGTACTCCTGATCATCTTTATGGTGACAGCACCATTTGTGACTCAGGGCGTGGATGTCGAGTTACCGGCAACACATACGGCAAAAACCGCGGCAGAGCTGGCCGGTGAAAACGATACTGGCGCACCTATCATTGTCGAGGTGGACAAAGATGGTCAGCTTGGTCTGAGCGTCAACAACGATGACATGATACGTGGCTTGCCGTTGACGGAACTGCTGACGCGCGTTAAAGCCGAATTGCAGCTTAATCCGAAAACGCCCGTTATGGTGGGTGGTGATGCCAGAGTCCCTTATTCAGCGATTATCGAAACACTGGATGCTTTGAATCAGGCAGGTGTTGGCTCTGTGGGTCTGATGACTGAGCCATTTGAGCAATAGGGAAGTAAATGAAAAAAAACAACTATACAGTTGCCATCATCATTTCGTTATTTTTCCATGCTGTATTGTTTGCTGCTCTGATTTGGGGAACGGATTTTACTATGTCGAAGCCTAAGCCTCAGGGTTCGACTATTCAGGCCGTTGTCGTGGATCCTGCTTTGGTTAATCAGCAGGCCCGTCAGTTTCGCGAGCAGCGTGATGCGGCGAAGAAAGCCGAGCAGGAACGTCTTGAGCGCCTTGAGCGCCAGGCTGTCGCACTGGAACAGCAGCGTCAGGCTGAAGAAGAGCGCATTCGCAAGCTGAGAGCAGATAAGCTTCAGGCTGAGAAAGCGGCGCGCGAAGCAGATGCTGAAAGAGCCCGGATTTCTCGTGAAAAAGAAAAAGCAGCAGAAGAAAAGCGTCAGGCGGACGAACAAGCGAAACTGGCTCGTGAAGAAGCGAAAAAAGCAGAAGCTGAGCGCCAGGCTAAGTTAAAAGCTAAGCAGGAAGCTGAAGAAGCTACACGTAAAGCTGAAATTGCGCGTCAGCAGAAAATTGAAGAGCAAAAGCGCGCGGAAGAAGCGGCTCGCCAGGCAGAAGCTGAACGTAAAGCGAAGGTAGCGGCGAAGAAAAAAGCGGAAGAAGAAGCGCGTAAAGCTGAAGCCGCCCGTAAAGAAGCCGAACGTAAAGCGAAAGAAGCAAAAGCACTGCAGCGACAGCAGGAAGCGGCCCTTAATGACATGTTTGCAGGTCTGGAAGCGGAAACTGAGCAACGCGGCAGTGCGAAGGGGCAGTTCATCGCTGATGAAACTGCCCGTTACGGCGAGATTTATAAACAGATGATTCAGCAAAATTTGCTGTTTGATCAAAATTTCTCGGGTAAAGAGTGCAACCTGCAAATGCGACTGTCAGTGAGCGGACTGCTGCTGGATGTGTCGGATGTGGGGGGCGATACAGGTTTGTGCCGCGCAGCAAAAGCGGCCGTTGCAAAAGTCAGCCAGTTTCCCATGCCAGAAGATCCGGCAGTGGTGGAAAAACTGCGTTCAATTCGCTTAACCGTGAAGCCAGTAAGTTAAGAGGGAAAGCTAAATGAAACGTTGGATTTTGGGCTTGTGTGTCGCCCTGCTCACCATGAGCCAACTGGCACACGCTGAACTGGAACTGGTCATTACAGAAGGTGTCGACTCGGCACGCCCAATCGGCATTATTCCCTTTCGGTGGGAAGGTGGTGGCGCAGCGCCTGTTGATATGGCGTCAGTAATTGCCTCGGATTTACGTCGCAGTGGCAAATTTAGTCCTGTCGCACCTAATGCCATGCCGCAAACGCCGACCAGCGAGGCAGATATCAACTATGCCGCCTGGACAGCACTGGGGGTAGACGCGCTGGTAACAGGCTCTGTCAGCAAAAACGCTGATGGTAATTATGTTATCAATTACCAACTGATTGATGTGGTGCGTGGTCAGTTAACCAACGGTGAGAGTCGTGGTCTGGAAGACGGTAAACTGGTTCAGACCAGTGATCACGTTTTGCTGAACAACCGAGCGACAGTCAGAACTAACCGTATGCGTCAGTATGCACATCGTATCTCGGATGTGGTTTATGAAAAACTGACCGGTGAAAAAGGGGCGTTCCTGACGCGTATTTCTTATGTGGTCATCGACGATAATTCGGATTATCCGTATCAGCTTCGCATTGCTGATTACGATGGCTATAACGAGCAACTGGTCCTGAAATCCAAACAGCCGCTGATGTCGCCATCCTGGTCTCCTGACGGCAACAAACTGGCTTATGTCAGCTTTGAGAATCAGCAGTCCCAGATTTTTATCATGAACATTACGAATGGGACTCGTGAAATGGTCGCCTCATTCCCTAGACACAATGGTTCACCGCGTTTTTCCCCTGACGGGAAGAAACTGGCCATGGTCTTGTCGAAAAGTGGGAGTTTGCAAGTTTACGTAATGGACTTACAAACTAAAGCGATGAAACAGGTGACGGACGGGCGTGCAAACAACACTGAAGCGTTTTGGGATCCAAGCGGTCAATCTATGATTTTCACGTCAGACAGAGGTGGTAAACCTCAGATATATCGAGTAAATTTAGCTGACGGTTCGACTGAGCGTCTGACATGGCAAGGATCGCAAAATCTCGGTGGTCAGCTGACTCCAGATGGCCGCTATTTGGTAATGGTGAACCGATCGGACTCGGGTTACAACATTGCCAAACAGGATTTGAAAACGGGTGCTGTACAGATTTTGACGAAAACATTTTTGGATGAATCTCCAAGCATTGCCCCTAACGGTGGCATGGTGATCTACAGCTCGGTTAATAACAAATCCAACGAGTTGTCTCTGGTATCAATAGATGGTCGTTTTAAGGCTCGTTTACCAGCTACCAGTGGGCGAGTAAGAGCGCCATCTTGGGGACCGTTCTTATAGGGTTCACTGCAATATAGCGATAAATAAGGAAAAAAAATGCAACTGAATAAAGTTTTAAAGGGTTTGGCAATTGCGCTGCCAATGTTTACTCTGGCTGCTTGTAGCTCTACAGACAGCACAGACAGTTCTGCCGCTCAAACTAACACTGGCGCTGGTACAACTGGCTCAGAAACCACAGTTGTAACACCTGTAGATTCTGGTTCAGCGGCGATGTCAGAGCAAGAAATCCGCAACCAGCAACTGCGTCAGGAGCAAACTGTTTACTTCCAGTTTGACAATGCTGAAATTCAAGCCAGCTACCAGGCGATGCTTGAAGCACATGCTGAATACCTGCGTAACAACAGTGATGTGAAAATTGTTGTAGAAGGTCATGCTGATGAGCGCGGTACGCCAGAGTACAACATTGCACTGGGCGAGCGTCGTGCCAATGCTGTTGCTAAGTACCTGCAGGCTCTGGGTGTGTCTTCAAGCCAGATCTCTATCGTAAGCTACGGTGAAGAGAAGCCGCTGGTACTGGGCCACACTGATGCCGATTACGCTAAGAACCGTCGTTCGGTTCTGGTTTACTAATTAAGGTTATGAATATGAACAGTAACATGATGCGGAATATCGCATTAACGTTGCTGATTGGTGCGGTGACCCCTGTGGTCGCCGCACCTGCTCCTGTTTCTGAGCTCAAAGGCAGCTCATCAAGCAGCGAAAGCAGTCTGCAACGTTTAGAACGTATGTTCGAGGCGCGTAGCCAGATGCAACTGGATATGCAGCGCCAACTTGATGAATTGTCTCGCGAAGTTGGCGAACTCCGCGGTATGGTTGAACGTAACAGTTATGATATGAAGCAGATGCTGGAACGCCAGCGCGAGCTCTATCGTGAAATTGACAAATTAAGCCGCGAGCAACCTGCTGCAGCCAAAACAGAGAAAAAGGATGTATCCGGCGGTGAAACTTATGCTGCCAGTGCTGATGAAAATACCGCTTATGAAAGTGCCGTGAATTTGATCCTGAAAGAAAAGGATTATGACGGTGCGGTGAAGGCGTTTAACGGATTTTTGTCCAGTTATCCTGATTCTGTGTATGCGGCCAATGCCCATTACTGGCTTGGACAGCTTTATTTTACCCAGAACAAGATGGCAGATGCTCAAACACACTTTGAAGCTGTAGCCAGTTTCAAAGACTCCAATAAGCGCGCCGATGCACTGTTGAAGATGGGTGTGTTAGCCGAGCGTGGCAACAAACCGGATGTGGCGAAAAAGCTCTATGAGCAGGTAGTGGCTGAATATCCGAATACGGCAACATCCCAGCAAGCCGAAAAAAGCCTCAAGAGTCTTAAATAACAAGGTATCAGACTTCTTCTCTTCCTCGCCGCTAACCTCTCAAAATTGGGTTAGCGGTGTCTGTTTGTCCCTTCCATGCCTTATCCAGATTAGTATTACAGCGTAATTGCAGTGTATAATGCGCGGATTGTAAGGACGAGCTGATAGAGCAAGACGTAATGAGCCTGACATTTGACCCTTCAGAAATGGTGTATCCATTTCCGCCCAAACCGATTCCACTGACTCAAAGTGAGCAAGTGGATTACAAAGCGAAAATCAAAGCACTGCTTGAAGAAAAAGAAGCGGTGTTGATCGCCCATTACTACACCGATCCTGAAATCCAGGCCCTGGCCGAAGAAACCGGTGGTTTTGTCGGTGATTCGCTGGAAATGGCACGGTTTGGTAATCAACATCCTGCAAAAACCCTGATTATTTGCGGTGTGCGTTTCATGGGGGAATCGGCCAAGATTCTTACGCCAGAAAAACAGGTGTTGATGCCGACGCTGGAAGCTGAATGCTCACTGGATCTGGGCTGCCCGGAAAAAGAATTCAGCGAATTCTGCGATGCGCACCCTGATCACACTGTCGTGGTGTACGCGAATACGTCTGCGGCGGTCAAAGCACGCGCTGACTGGGTGGTGACGTCCAGTATAGCGCTGGAGATTGTCGAGCATCTGGATGCTGAAGGTAAGCCGATCATCTGGGGGCCAGACCGCCATTTAGGCAGCTATATCCAGAAGAAAACAGGCGCTGAGATGCTGTTGTGGCAAGGCGAGTGTGTTGTTCATGATGAGTTTTCCGCTAAAGCGCTCAAAGACATGAAGCACCTGCATCCGGATGCGGCTATCCTGGTCCATCCTGAATCGCCGGCCAGTGTTGTTGCCCTGGCAGATGCTGTAGGTTCTACCAGCCAGTTGATCAAAGCGGCGAAGAGCCTGCCGCAACAAAAACTGATTGTTGCGACCGACAAAGGCATTTTCTTCAAAATGCAGCAGATGGTGCCAGAAAAAGAACTGATTGAGGCACCGACGGCCGGAGCTGGCGCGACATGCCGAAGCTGTGCACATTGTCCCTGGATGGCAATGAATGGCCTGAAAGCCATTGAAGCGGCTTTGCGCGAAGGCGGCGAGAAGCACGAGATCTTTGTCGATGAAGCCATCCGTGTGAAATCTCTTATCCCGTTGAACCGTATGCTGGATTTTGCTGCGTCACTGCAATTGCAAGTAAAAGGCAACGCCTGACCGGCAAGAAAAGGATCCACTGATATGAAAAGCGACCCGATGGTCGCTTTTTTTGTATCCGAAGACTTTACATCCCAAGGTGTGATGAGATTTAACAAGGGCCGTGAAACCAGATTGTGATGGTCAGAAATTGTGGGGGGGTGTCAGTCTTTACCGATACCGGAGCAGCGGCTTTTACTGACCGGTGTATAACAAAATAAATCAAACTTGTAACATTTAGTGGTACCTGAGATCTCATTGTCAGTATTTTTTAGTTGATCATATATACCAACAAGGCAATAACATTTGTGGAATAAGTAAAATGCAAGAACCCTAATAACTATCTGAAACTAGGACCATAACTATGCTTACACAATTCAGAAAAGGCTGGCTGGCCTTCACGACTACAGCATTACTGACATTTTCGGTTCAGGTGAGTGCGGAAAATTACACCATAGGAACAGGCAGTCAGAGCGGTACTTATTACCCGTTAGGCGGGATGCTGGCCAAGATCTGGAGTGAGAATATTGATAACTTTGACATGCGGGCTGAAGTCACTGCCGCATCGGTTGAAAACGTGATCAAAGTGTCGACCCACAAGCAGCTTGCAGGGATCGCTATGGGTAATGTGGTTGAGCAGGCCTACGAAGGCACTAAACCCTTTCCGAGAAAAATGGACGCGGTAGTCTTGTTTGCTTTATATCCTAATGTTGTGCAGTTTATGGTGCCTGCTGATTCAGATATCCGCAGTATTACAGATCTTAAAGGTAAAAAAGTCTCGCTTGGCGCGCCTGGTTCAGGTACGCGAGTCAGCGCCGTTAATATTCTGAATGCCTTGGGTGTTGAAGAAAAAGATATTGAGGCTCAATCGTTGAACTACACCGCTACCACCAGTGCGATTGCCAATGGTCAGATTGATGCCGGAGCCATTGTGGGCAGCTTAGGTGTAGGTGCAATCACAGAGCTGGCATTGACCCGTAATATTCGTATTTTGTCGTTTACCGAAGCGGAGATGGCGAAAATCACTGCGGCTAATCCCTCTTACCAATTGATCGAAGCACCCGCTGACACCTATAAGAACGTTGCAAGCTTTAAGGCACCGGCAATCTGGAATGTGTTAGTGGTGAATAAAGATCTGGATAACAAACTGGCGTATGAAATGACCAAAACCGCCTTCGAGAATATGGATAAGATTCGTAAAACGATCAGTGTGACGCAGTATACAACGCTTGAAAATATGAAAAAACTCGAGGGTGTGCCATTGCATCCTGGTGCCCAGCAATATCTGGATGAGCAGTCTCAGTAATTATGGGTTGTATTCAGGGCTGGGAAGCGCAGGCTTGGGTCTGTCTGTCAGCCCTTGTGTGAATTGGAGTCTTTATGTCAACGACAGCTACTGCCCGGCACGGGCAAAAGCTTGCCGATATGTTGATGAAAATAGCCGCTGTAGCGGCTATCGTTTTGTCAGCCTTTCAGATTTGGCAAGGGGTGACGGCAGAATTAGCGGCGCCTGTATTTCGTCCGGTACACCTGAGCTGGATTCTGGTATTAGTGTTTCTCACTCAACCATTAATCAAACAGAGTCATTCTTTTCCATTATATCTAGCGGCACGCAGTGTCGATTTTGGGTTGTCGGCAGCCACCATCTGGGCGACCTGGCACATTGTTCAGTTTGATTACGACGATATCAGTTTTTTACTGGATGGGTTGAAAGGGTCAGACCAACTGGCAGGGCTGATCACTATTGTTGCCTTGCTGGAAGCGACCCGGCGTTCTGTCGGCATGGTGATGGTGGTGATAGCGGCTGTTTTTATCACCTATGCGCTGTTTGGCGATGCTTTACCTTCAGGTATAGCCAGCAAAGGTTTTGAGCTGGAAGAGCTCATCCGCTTCCATATTTTTTCTACCAACGGAGTATACGGCGCACCTTTAGCGATTGCGGCAGGAGTGGTGTTTATTTTCGTGCTGTTTGGGGCTTTTTTGCAGGTGACCGGCGCCGGGCAATTTTTCATCGATATTGCCTTTGCGGTTGCCGGAAAATACCGCGGGGGGCCGGCAAAAGCCAGTGTGATCGCCTCGGCGGCGTTAGGCTCTATCTCTGGCTCTGCCATTGCTAACACAGTAACAACCGGGTCGTTAACGATTCCGATGATGAAAAAGCTGGGCTACAAACCCGAGCAAGCTGCCGGTATTGAAGCCGCGGCATCCACCGGCGGGCAGATTATGCCGCCTGTTATGGGGGCGGGCGCGTTTGTCATGGCCCAGTTTACAGGAATTCCCTATAGCGAAATATTGCTGGTGTCGATCGCACCTGCCATTTTGTATTTTGCCTGCACGCTGCTTTATGTTCATCTGATGGCCTGCAAGCTGGGGCTGGAAGGGATGGACGTCAAAGCTGGTGTGCGTGAGGTGCTGAACAAAGGCTGGCACTTTCTCGCACCATTGATTCTGGTCACTGCGCTGCTGATGATGAGTTACTCACCGGTGCTGGTCGGGATTGCAGGATGTGTCGCTATTCTTGTTTCTGCCTTGTGCCGCCGTTCGAGCCGTGTCAGCCTGAGCCAGGTGCTGGAAGGCATGAAAGAGGGGGCATTGATGGCCCTGCCGATTTCAGTGGCCTGTGCAACGGCCGGTATTGTCGTTGGCGTTGTCGGGCAAACCGGTATAGGGCTACAGTTCACCCAGTTCCTGCTGGCGCTGTCCGGCGGCCACTTATGGTCGGCACTCCTTCTGATTGCTCTGGCGGCGGTGGTGCTGGGCATGGGCTTACCTGTCACAGCCGCGTACATAGTCTTGTCCGTGATGGCGGTGCCGGCACTGAATGATTTCGGCTTGCCTATTCTGACGGCCCACATGATCGTTTTCTGGTTGTCACAGACTTCTAATGTTACCCCTCCCATCGCTCTGGCAGCCTTTGCCGGTGCCGGTATTGCCAATGCATCGCCGATGCGTTCCGCGGTGCAGGCTTTTAAGCTGGCTCAGGGCTTTTTCCTGATCCCTGCCATGATGGCCTTCTCCGGACTCATTCTGGGTGAGGGGGAAACACTGCATTTTGTGATTGGCATAGCGACGACGGCAGGATTGATTATCGCTTTTGCGGGGGGGATTGAGGGGCGTCTGATTAACCCGCTCAATAAGCTTTTCAGAGTAGTACTGCTGGCATTGGCGCTGCTCATCCTGTTCATGGATGATTCGGCCAGGCTAGCGGCGTTAGTTGCTGTTATCGGAATAGTAGTGGTAAACACTAGAGTAAGCCGACAGAAAGCGGAAATGACTCACTGACACTTGTTTCCTGTCAGTCTAATCAGCCGGGCAGAAGAGTCTGCCCGGCTGTTATTAGTATCACTGGTTTTCGGTAAGCTGTTGTGCGCGCTGAGTAAGGCCGCACAGCATGGGAGGGATGGCTTTGAATACTTCTTCAAATTGTGCCAGACCTTCGGCGCCTTGCTCAGACAAGGCGGCCATCGCACTTTCCGGATCATACAGCAGGCTGACAGAAAGCAGCACGCCGCCCAGCAGGGCATTGTCCTGGCTGTTTTCCGGCATGATGGTTTCCCAGTCATCCCGCGCCAATTGCCAGCCTTGTAATACGCCTTCGGCAAATTCACGGGTGGCTGGTGTGACTAATTCTTTGTCATCCAAATCGCAGCCTTCCGGCCATTCCCAGCTATTGGATAACAAGGCCTGACGCGCTTCGTTCCATATCTGAACGATGGCGTTGGCATAGTTCTCTAACTCTTCATGACTGGTAAATGGCGAGGTTTCATCGCCACCCCACAGATAGGCCAGCCATTCAGCCGGATCCAGTAGATGAGGGGCAGCCGCCATTGCCGTTACAAAGCCACGGGTTTGATACTCAGACAGCAAATGCTGACTGAGTTCAGGGTCTTGCAAAATTGCCGAAAGTTGCGCAGACATTTTCAGGTTCTCTTTCAAATAGTCAGGCGCACTGTTTAAGCGCCTGTGAGCAGAATAGCGGTATTGTAGCAGGCAGAGCCAGAAGACATAGCCCTGTAACAGGGAAACCTGAAAAAAGAGGGGAGTGAGCCTGACTATGCTGCAAAAGTATCCACTTGACTGATAATGTGATGATTTGGGTTGACCTCGGTCATGGGCAACACTATAGTTACGCCCCGTTGCTGAGCAAGCGCAGTAACCAAAATTAGGTGAGGTGTCCGAGTGGCTGAAGGAGCACGCCTGGAAAGTGTGTATACGGCAACGTATCGAGGGTTCGAATCCCTCCCTCACCGCCATATTCAGAAAAGACCCGTTGAGTAATCAGCGGGTCTTTTTTTATGTCTCTGATCTGAGATATATCTGCATTGCTTATAAGCTAGCAAAAATAAAAACGTCTTCATTATTTCATTTCTGACTCAAATATTATTCATGAATTGTTGTTTAATTGTATTGATGATTTAAAACAGAGTCGTTATTTCTAAATGGCAGCGAACCGGTGTTTATTCACGAAATACTCATTGCGAATTTGGCAGGTAAGCGATTTTGATAAGCCATGAATATTTGCGAGTCACTATTCATTTTATATTTATCCGTTACATTCAATATTACATTTTCACTACATCTGTACATTAGGAACACCTAATTTGTAAATATTTATATACAACATGTGGTGTACAACTAGTTGATTTTATATGACATTAGAGTAATAGCTCTTATTTATTGTTTTATTTGTTATTTAAATGTTAACTTTTTTGTACGTTTCGCTATTGATTTTTTGTTTATTTAGTTTGCAAAGTATTGAAATACTGAGCCAAAGTTGAATCGCTTTCTTGAAAAGCATACATATTTGCAACAGAGCTGAAACAAGAAGTTCTCAGAAGTTAGGCGATGAAACATTTGCTGTATGAATGGTTTGTTGGTTGGGATGCGCAGGACAGCTCACTAAAATCTCTAGGAATGAGTAATGAAAACAAACAAACAACAAGCATTGGCTGTATTGACACTAGGTTCACTTTTCACCTTGCCGGCTATGGCCGCAGAAATGGTTGACGTAACCGATTCTGCTGTTCTGGAGCAAGGGTTAATGGCACGTTCACTGACACCATTAAATAACAGCTTTAAACCTGTTAAATCGGTCACTTTGCCAAATGGCAAACAAAAGGTCCGCTATCAGCAGCTTTATAAAGGATTACCCGTTTATAATACTTCAGTAGTGGCAACGACAAGTAATAAAGGCCTGACTCAGGTTCATGGCCGAATGGCGCAAAATGTAGAGCAGGATCTGCCATTAATTCAGGCAAGCATTGATGAAAAACAAGCACTGAATATTGCTAAATCACACCATGCATCTTTACATTCTCCGCAATTAATCGGTGAGCTGCCACTTGAAAATGAACAAGTGACGCTGATGGTTCGTCTGGATGAAAACAATCTGGCCGAGTTGGTTTACCAGGTGAGTTTCTTTGTTCCTTCGGATGAGCCATCCCGTCCTTATTTCTTCATTAATGCCAACACAGGTGATGTACTGGATACCTGGGACAGCATCGCTCATATCCAGGCACCTGGCTCTGGCCCTGGTGGTAACACTAAGACAGGGCAATACCAGTTTGGTGTGGATTTCCCGAATTTCATGGTGGAGAAAAACGGTACCACCTGTACCATGAATAACAGTGCGGTAAAAACCGTCGATCTGAATGGTGCGACGTCAGGCTATAACGCTTTCAGCTATAACTGTCCTACAGACAGTAATGCCAATAATCACAAACAGATCAATGGCGCCTATTCACCGCTGAATGACGCACATTACTTCGGTCAGGTGGTCTTTGATATGTATAAAGACTGGCTGAATACGGCCCCGCTGACCTTCCAACTGACAATGCGTGTGCACTATGGCTCCCAATATGAAAATGCCTTCTGGGACGGCAGTGCGATGACCTTTGGGGACGGTTATTCTACCTTCTATCCATTGGTGGACATCAATGTCAGTGCTCATGAAGTCAGCCATGGTTTTACCGAACAAAACTCAGGTCTGGAATACCGCAATATGTCTGGTGGTATTAATGAAGCGTTTTCTGATATTGCCGGTGAAGCGGCTGAATTTTATATGCGCGGCAGCGTGGACTGGGTAGTAGGAAGCGATATTTTCAAACAGTCCGGCGGTTTACGCTATTTTGATCAGCCATCCAAAGATGGTCGTTCAATCGATCATGCTTCGCAATACACATCGGGCCTGAATGTGCATTACTCAAGCGGTGTCTTCAACCGTGCTTACTATTTGCTGGCCAATAAATCAGGTTGGGATGCCCGTAAAGGTTTCGAAGTTTTTGCCGTGGCTAACCAGCTGTATTGGACGGCCAACTCTACCTTTGATCAGGGCGGCTGTGGTGTTGTTAAAGCAACCCAGGACCTTGGCTATAATACTGCCGATGTCGTCGATGCTTTCAATACAGTAGGCGTCAATGCCGCGTGCGGGGTAACACCACCAACAGGTGATACGCTAGAAAAAGGCAAGCCTATCAGTGGTCTTTCCGGTAACAGAAGTAGTGAACTTCACTACACATTCACTGTTCCAGCTTCAGTATCAAGTGCTTCTGTAAGCATTACTGGCGGATCTGGCGATGCCGATCTGTATGTGAAGGCAGGCAGTAAGCCCACCACGACCTCATGGGATTGTCGTCCATATGTGGGTGGGAACAATGAAACCTGCAACGTCGCTGTTTCTTCTGGTCAGACCTACTACGTGATGCTGCGTGGTTACAGCAACTTCTCAGGCGTGACACTGAGCCTGAACTATTAAGCCGTTTTCAACGCTATTAACCGGAAGGGAGCCTTGTGCTCCCTTTTTCTTTGCTGCGATCTTGGTCACGATATGTAATTAAATTTCACTTCTGTAGTTATACCTCTTTTGTATGCCTGTGTTCCCGCGATAAAAACCTGTCGTTTTATCTCAACTTGGAAGAATATTCATGCCTGACTCAGTAAAGTGCATCTTATGTGTACACATTTTGGCAAGATTAATCGTATTAATTGCCATTCAGATATGACCTTCGAGTTTGTCCTCTCCTAACTTAATGAAAAAAATATAAAAATAGTGAAGAAGCACGGGTGTGAAGATGAAGGTGAATTTTTGTATAAATAAACCGAATCTTGGTGATAAAGCATGCTTATCAACTGATAAACTGAGTTCAATGGCCGTTTTTGTGCCAGTAAACATGCAGAAAAACCAGATAACAAAAGGTAAGAAATACTTGAGTAGCACGTCAGTAGTGCGCAAGTAGCTAAAGATGCGGCTTTGATCACGATTATTGGTTGTAAATAGACAACATTAATATTAATACAGTGAGATATTTTATCTAAAAGTTGATTTAATATAACAAATGACTGGTTTGTCGTGTCATTTGTGGTCGTATGGTCTTTTGGAATGGCCTATGTTGGCTTTTATCTCTGGTTGATGATTCGGGGCGGCAGTGAAAGAACAATTTAATGTGCGTAATGCGGCAGCAGACACTTTTGCAATGGTGGTGTTCTGCTTTATCACAGGCATGATGATCGAAGTGTTTATCTCTGGGATGACCTTCCAGCAGTCGCTGGCTTCGCGAACGTTGTCAATTCCGGTTAACATTGCCATTGCCTGGCCTTACGGCGTATTCCGTGACTGGATGATCCGTCGGGGAGCAAAACTGAGCCCGTCAGGCCGGATGAAGTTTGTATCCGATATGCTGGCTTACGTGCTGTTCCAGTCGCCGGTTTATGCCGCTATCCTTTGGTTTGTGGGGGCAGAGCCTGAGCAAATTATGACCGCGGTAGCCACGAATGCGCTGGTGAGTGGTGTGCTGGGTGGCGTCTACGGCCAGTTTCTTGAAGTTTGTCGCCGTATGTTCAGAGTACCTGGTTACTACCAGCAGGCCTGAAACCGCGAGCTGAAGAGTTTTGATGAGGGGCAGTCCAATGGACTGCCTTTTTTGTTGTAATTGCTAGCGGCTCAGAGGGTGGCGCTGCTGCTTCTTGATGGCAATTTCAAGTTGAGGGTGCGCAATACTGATATCGTGTGCCAGGAACTTACGTTTAATCCGGCTGTGAAGGTCATGGGTCAGGCTGAGCCGGTGACCGGTTTCAGCAGCATAGGCCCGCACTTCAAAATTTTGCGCATCGGCGGTAATACTCAGGAAAAACACCTCAGGTTCAGGGTTGTCCAGAACCAGTTCGCATTCATCTGCTGCTTCAAATAACAGCCGGGTCACTAATTCAGTATCAGCCATATATTTCACACTGATAGCTATGGTTACCCGGGTAATAGAATCCGATAACGACCAGTTGACAAACTGCTCTGTCACAAAAGCTTTGTTCGGTACGATGACTTCTTTTCTGTCCCAGTCGACTATAGTCGTTGCCCGTGTATTAATTTTTGCCACAATTCCGGTCAGATCGCGAATGGTGAGCGTATCACCAATGCGGATCGGCTTCTCAAACAAGATGATCAAGCCGGATATGAAATTGGCGAAAATTTCCTGCAGCCCGAAACCCAGCCCGACACCCAGTGCCGCAATCAGCCACTGCATTTTTGACCAGTCAAAACCAATCAAGGCCGAGCCGATAATGATGCCAAAGAAGATGGTCAGATAGCGGGTAAGCGAGGTAATTGCATAGCCGGTCCCCGGACTCAGGCTGATGTGCTGCAGCACTAACAGCTCCATTGCGCCAGGCAAATCACGGGTTAGAATGGCCGTCAGCCAGAGCGCCATAATTGCAAGCAGCACACTTTTTAGCGTGATATGGCTGAGCTGTTCTATCCCGTCAATGTTGGCATTGACATCCCAGAGTGTAATGTCTTCAAGGAAGCTGGTGGCCTGGTATAAATCTGACGATAAGAGCGCAAGAATAAACAGGTAAATCAGCAGCAGCAGCGAGCGCAAAAGTCGCAGCGACTGCGCACTGATGACATCGAGATCAACTTCTGGCTCTTCAATTTCAATGTGCAGCTCGCTGCTTATTGGCTCTTCTTTCCCCTCAAGCAATTCTGCTCTTCGTTGCGCCAATATTTCCTGGCGTTTTGCTTTTGCCCGCTCGAAAGCCAGCCTGCGTCGCTGAATCAGCATAAGCCGCTTGATCAGGTAATACACCAGGAGGGTAAATACACCCAGCACCGCCGCATATTCAAGCTTTGACATCAGTTGTTGCGCCGAGCCCAGATAGCCCAGCAGTGCAAAGTAGTTGAGCGCCTGCGGCAATAAAATCAGCAGCCACCAAAATAAATGATGGCTGAGATGTAAATGGCCTTGGGGTAAATCCCGGTAAGTCATTGGAATGCGCTCATTGGCCATTTTCCACATAAAGTAACTGACGGCTATGTTACTGATGATAAATGCAAGTCGTCCCAGTGTGGCATTCACATCAATGTCGTTGTAATAAAAGGCAAAGTTCTGGATCACCATCATAGGGAGATATATCCAGATCAACCGGCGGTAATGGCCGAAGCAGCGCATGACCAGGTTGGGCTGCCAGTCAAAATGCTTGATGAGCAGACCTTCCGGCCGCACCAGCTCCCTCATGAAACAGTACATAACCAGAGGCAATGGCAGCGCCAAGGCCTGACCTAAGTGGTGGATGAAAGGCAGTTGCCACAGTGCACTTAACAGGGCGCCAACGACGGCGACAACCAGCGGTGCCGGCCAGGCAAACAGGCCGGAGAAGATGACATTGATCGTACTGAAGCTGAACCTGTCTTTAGTGACTTTACCTATGTATTGGCTGGTTTCTTTTAAATATTTCTTCCAGCGTGCGCGGCTCCAGCTGAGGGCAATAATCAGCAGTGCAACAATAATCAGGCAGAAAGTCAGTAGCACAGGATCGGCGACCATAGGGATTTTGAGTAATCCCAGCCAGTGCGTAGGTGAAAAAAACCACTGCAGCTTTTCCAGTGTGTCGGAAGCTAATTTGATACTGAAAGCGTTGCTGTCCGGAGCCAGAAACAGTAATCGTGCCGCTCTGTTTTTCAGTTTGTTCAGTGATGAATCCAGCTTGTCATAGGCGACTTTTAAGGTGGCTTGCTGATAAATCAGGATGTCACTGCTGTCGATTAGCTTTTCTAACAAAGACAGGTTGTTCTGAATGAGTTCGGATTGCAGTGCCTGCTGATCTTCCGACAGATTTTTTTCCGGCGCAGATTTTGCGCTTTCGGTCAGATCTTCAAACCGTTGCTGGTATTCATATTTACGGATCTGATTTTGAGCGATGTTATTGTCCAGCCCTGACATATCTGGCGGATCTGGCAGTCTCTTGAGCCGGGTACGCATGTTTTCACTGAAAGCCGGGCTGAGGGACAGCCACTCGGCCATGTTATTCAGATCCTCAGCCGTTTTTGCCACTTGTTCTAATTGCTGATCGGCTTTTTCCTGTTGCAGCTGAACCTGATCAAGTTGATCGGACAGTGAGGACAGCACACTGGCATAGCGGCGGTTTTCTTCACTGAGCTGCTTGAGTTCAGGGGGAAGATCGACCAGCTCCTGTACCAGTTCATCGGTATCAAGCGCGGATTGTTCGGCATCGGTTCGGAGTTGCCGGTTCAGCATCAGTTGCAGATTGTTGCGGTAAGCCTGCCTGGCTTCTATTTCTACATTGACCAGCTGAAGCTTTTGTTTACTGAGCGTGCGGCGATTATCACCCGTTAACTGTTCGGCTTCGAGGGCTGATAACTGATTATCATAAAACTCATACTCAATGTTATGAACCAGCAAGAGTGGGTTATCACGATCTCTTTCCGCTTGTTTACGGGCTTTGTCGGCATTATCTATCTGCTGGCGTAGCTGCTCGGCCCGCTTGGGAAACGCATCCATACTGCGCTCTATGTCTTCAATCTCGTTGCGATAGTTATGTCGCTGTAATTCAAGCTGTTCTAACTTATTGTCCTGCTCAGCAATCTCAAGGGTAAGCTGGTCCTGGCCCCACTGGCTGAAGTCAGGAAAGTTTGAGGCATTGAATTCACTGATTTGAGTTTTTATGGCTTCAGTTTGCTCATTGAAATTATCCAGCAGTTTCCGGTTCTTTTCGATTTGTGCCTGGTAGGTTTCCGTTTTTTGTAATTGATCCTGTGCCTGAAGCAGTTTCTCCAGAAATTTCTCATTCTCTGGCGTTGTCTCCAGCTCTTTGGCCAATGCAATCTGTTTGTCCAGCGCTTTACGGTAATCGGACGTTTGCTGGGGGGGGGCGGAATCTGACTCTTCACTGGCATAGCAGGGAAAGACGGCGATAAATAAGACTAACGAGAGTACAAGTACGGTGAGATTGCGCATAGTGAAGTGGTAAGACTCAAATAAGAATTATCTTACAAGTGTAGAAATAAGCGTGTGTTAGGCCTAAGAAAAAACCGATTTGATCTTTTGATCATCGCTTAAGATAAGAAAGTACAACTAATTGGGAAAAAACCTTGACCCGATTAGCACAAGTCAGTAAATTAGCCGCCGTTGACGCGACAGGCGTTGGCAACAATTTGGTGAGGTGTCCGAGTGGCTGAAGGAGCACGCCTGGAAAGTGTGTATACGGCAACGTATCGAGGGTTCGAATCCCTCCCTCACCGCCACATTCCGGAGAGATGGCTGAGTGGTTGAAAGCACCGGTCTTGAAAACCGGCATACGTTAATAGCGTATCTAGGGTTCAAATCCCTATCTCTCCGCCACATTTGAAGAAACCGCTGAATTATCAGCGGTTTTTTTTCGCCTGAACCTTGGTAAAATGAGATAGGGTGAAGAAGCCTAGAGGGGGTTCAGCCGAGCGAAGCGAGACCACGTTGCCTTCAGGTAACGCCCGAAGGGGCGCGAGCTTGCGAGCGATAAATCCCTCTATACCTTTATCTGGCTCCGCCATATTTGAAGAATCCGCTGAATTATCGGCGGTTTTTTTTCGCCTGAACTTTGGCAAAATGAGATAGGGTGAAGAAGCCTAGAGGGGGTTCAGCCGAGCGAAGCGAGACCACGTTGCCTTCTGGCAACGCCCGAAGGGGCGCGAGCTTGCGAGCGATTCAGTCAGATGTAATACCAAACAGTTACGCCGGCTGAAATACACTGTCCCACGCAATGCCTTTCACATCCATCATCCTGCTTTTCAATGTGTACATTAATACTGTTAACTTCTTCTATATACTACACGATGAATATTGAGTCGATTTATCTCAGATTCAACCTGCCTAAAAAGACAAACGTAAAGAATATTGACACTTACTTTTCTGATACAAATGTTTATATGTAAAATGCCCTTATCAACTATCTAATTTAACTGAATAATTGAAAATTAATACTTAAGTTTACTACCAAACTAAACTTCCAGTGCTAAAAATAAGAAGGTGATTTTTTATATAACTTTATTGAGTTATAAAAAGCAAATTTGTCTCAAAAATAAAATGTAAGACCAATTGTAACCATATGTTTTTAAAAGGTTAACTTTGCCTTGTTTGTATGTTGACTTTATTGTTTGTTATTTTTTTAACCTGAACTAAAGTTAACTTTATTAAAATGCTAATATAATAAAGAAAGGACGAGTAGGGATGTCTAGAAAATCATACACTAGATTGGCATTAGTGTCGGACGAGAGTATCCAGTCTTCTATTCTTAAAGAGTACTTGGTAAAGAAGCTTACATTTTCTATAAGCTGTATAAAGCTGGATGAAATCAGCAAGTTATCAGCTAAACAGATAGAAGAGACATTGTTCATTCTGGATTCTGCCAGCGTTACGCCAAAATCGAGTGAAAAGTATTTGAGTATCATGGCGGATAAAGAAGTTATCCCTTCTGAAATTCTGATTAATGTATGCACTGATATTAAGGTTGATGAGCTTAAGAGATGGCCTAATCTGGTAGGGGTCTTCTATACCAGTGATTCGCTTGAGCTGTTATCTGAAGGTTTGTTGAAGATACAAAATGGTGAGTTGTGGTTCAGCCGTAAACTATGCCAGGAACTGATATCTGAATATCGCAGTACGCAAGCCAATATACCTAAAATGAGCGTGGAGTTAACGACACGGGAAAAAGAAATTATGCAACTTTTGGTGTCAGGTGCATCAAATCATCAAATTGCCGAGTCCTTATTCGTGAGTGAAAATACAGTCAAAACACATCTTCATAATGTGTTTAAAAAAATTAAAGTCAAGAACCGTCTGCAGGCATTTATGTGGGCTAAGAATCATACATTTAATAGTTTGTTATCATGAAAAGGTTAAACCCTATTCTACTAATAGCCATTGTTTTATCTAATGCTTTTTTAGGGTTAGGAATGGCTTCTGATAAAGTTAAACCACTAGAAAATGGGCCTCCTCTTGAGAATAACGGTGCACTGGAGTTACAAGGCAGATTAGAGAGTCTTGATAAATTACGTGAAATAAATGGGGTCGTTGTAGACCAAACTATGACAAGGCTCGGTGAAGATTTCTATTCTTTATTTTCACAAAAATTAGAGGATGAAATTGAGGAGTTGAAAGAAAACCTGACAGTGAAAGAAAGACCCACTGCGCTTTCAGGAAGCATTATTACTATCTTTCATCGGCAAAATATAATTTTCCGAACGGCTTTGTCACCAGGCAGACAAAACGTGGAAGAAAAAACAGATCAGGCTGTCTCAGCGGTGAAAAATTATGTGTTGAGATGGCGAATTGAACGGTATTTAAAAGATACCTTTGATGTTGACTACGACGAAATTTAAGAGGTAAGCACATGAAAGGGAAAGTATGTTGTTTATTACTGCTCGGATTTTTCGGAATAAACAGCCAGGCGACAGAGCTGGTTTATACCCCAGTAAATCCGAATTTTGGTGGTAATCCGCTAAATGGTAGTTTTCTGCTGGGTGTGGCAAACGCGATCAATGATTATAAAGCGCCCAAAGAAGATTCATTGCTAGATGAGCAATCCGATCTGGAGCGGCTGGCGTCCAGTTTAGAATCCCGGTTGATTAGCCAGTTGCTTTCCGATGTAGGTAACGGGAACACCGGGCAATTAGTCACGGATGATTTTCTGCTGAATATTGTTGATAACAACGGTACCCTGATGATTCAAATTACAGATAAAGAAACAGGGGAATCATCAACTATTCAGGTTAATGGCTTAGTGCCTGATATGTAAGGAGATAGGCATGAAAGTCGTTATAATGCTGGTTTGTGCACTGGTACTGAGTGGCTGCAGTCAATCCATGAGAATTCCTGAGATAGACAGAGAGCCGACATTGATGCCCAGAGGTGCAACGTATCTGGATTTGACCTCTCTGCCTATGCCCAGAGGCCAAGTATTTGTGTCGGTCTACGATTTCAGGGATCAGACGGGTCAGTATAAACCGCAGCCAAACAGTAACTTTTCTACGGCCGTTCCTCAGGGTGGTGCTGCAATGTTGACTACCTCTTTATTAAACTCTAAATGGTTTATACCTCTTGAGCGTGAGGGCCTGCAGAATTTATTGACCGAAAGAAAAATAATTCGTGCTGCACAGAATAAGCAAGAGATCCCTAAGAACCATGGTGATCATCTTCCTTCGCTTATGGCTGCAAATATCATGATTGAGGGTGGAATCATTGCTTATGATACGAATATTCAGACAGGTGGGGCGGGCGCTCGGTATCTAGGTATAGGCATGTCTTCACAGTATCGCTCTGATCAGGTATCTGTGAATGTCAGGGCTATTGATGTACGTAGTGGTCGCGTATTGTTAAGTGTGACAACCAGTAAAACGATTTTATCGCAGGAACTGCAAACGGGTGTGTTTAAGTTCATAGACTACAAGGATTTATTGGAAGCGGAACTGGGTATTACAACAAATGAACCTGTGAATATTGCTGTAATGTCAGCGATAGATTCAGCAGTAATACAGCTCATTGTCGATGGTATCAAGACCAATATGTGGCAGTTAAACACCTCATCTGATATCAATAATCCAATTATTCAGAAATATCTGAATGTTACTCAGCCAATCATTTAACATTGAAATGAAATGAATAAACGCCCACCTGGGCGTTTTTTTTCGCTAGTAGAAAATGATCGAAAAGAGAGTATTGAAACCTGCAGCATAGGAAAACGCTACTCACAGAGTAAAGTGAAACGTATTTTTAGTTGGTAAAGATATTGTTTTTATGTGATAAATTTGCTTTAAGATGTTTTTTTATTATATGTGAAGACTGTTTTTCTATTATATTTCATGTGGTTATGTTTTGTGGGTGAAATATTTACTAATATAAAAGTGCTAGCAAAAAAAGTAATAGATTCATTAGTAAGTTTATAGAAATTGAATAAATAAATACCATAATAAATTTACAAGATGACATTGATTCAGGTTGCAGTAATGAAGTCACAAGAAATCAATAAAAGTGTTTTGTTAATCTGTGGCGCATTATTTTGTTCCAGTGTAAATGCCCTAGATTTAGCAAGAAATGAATTTGGTTATTATAACACGGAATTGGATGGCATTGATGGTAACTCATCATTAGTCGAGTTATCAAATGCAACGAACAGCACGGTTGTTATTCGTCAGAATAGTCCTCAGGGTTGGAAAGGAAATAAGGCGATAGTGCGACAGTCGGGTAATAATAACGTTGCAGTTGCTCATCAAAATGGTGTGAATAACCTGGCTTATTTAGAACAAAATGGAGATGATAATATTGCAGCTATTTATCAGAATGGTTGGAATAACAAAGGAATGATTATCCAAAACGGTAACGATAATTTTGCAGCGTTGGTACAAAAAGGTAACAACTCTCGCGAATACATCAACCAGCAGGGTGATGGCAATAAAGCTGTAGTGGTAGAAAGACCTGGAGTGAGTTACTCGGGATATAATATAAATCAGTCGGGTAACGAACAAATATTAATAGTAAACGGAATGAATAAAAATATTTCTGTCCATTAACACAATTAAAGGAAACAGTCATGAAAAAGTTAGCAGTATTAATCTCAACAATTTTAATGTCTTCTGGTGCAATGGCGGCTGATAACTACTCGTATACTGAAGCGTCTGGCGGCAGTGACAATAACATGGAAAATGTTACCCAAGTTTCAGATGGGTACTATGGTGAAAACTCCTCAGTTACAAAATTCCAGTATGACTCAGATCATAACAGTGTAAATATCTATCAAAAAGGTAAAAAATTAGAATCAACTGTTTATATTGGTGGTTCTGATTACAATGAGGTAGATGTCTCACAACATGGTTACAGAAATGATTCAGATGTCGTTATTACCTACGATTCAAATAACAATGACGTAGATGTCGCTCAATATGGTGGCCGTAACTATTCTGATGTGAATATTACTTGGGGCTCTGACCATAATGAAGCCGAAGTTAAGCAAGGCGGACATCATAATGACGCTGACATCAACATTTGGAGTTATGCTGATTACAATAAAGCAAAAATCAGTCAGCATGGCTCTTATAATGATGCTGAGATCAATATTGAATCCGGTGACTACAACAAAGTGAAAATCAGTCAACATGGCTCAGGTAATACAGGTGATGTTGATTTGATTGGTGGTGGTGTTGATTCTAACACTGTACGCATGAACCAGTATGGTGATGATAACACTGCATACGTGAACATGTGGGGCAGTGCGGAACATAACTTGGTCGATATCGATCAACTGGGCGATGATTCATTTGCTAAAGTGAACATCTCAGGTTATTCCGATTACAACACTGTTTATATTAACCAATCGACTAATGATGTTGCTATCAAAGAAATCAGTGGTAACTCTGATGGCAATACCTTTATCCTGAACCAGTTTTAATTAGCTTATGCACTCAGAAAAAATGATAAAAGCGGCGGCTTTCGCCGCTTTTACTTATCTCCCGATAACAGCCCTGGCGCAGAATGATTTACCGGTTGATTTGTCTTGTAACGTTCAGGCTCAGAACATTGCTTTACAGATTACAACGCACGCTAACCAGTCTGTTGCGATATTGCTGGAATCTGCTGGCGGCAATCGCATGAGAAGCACGGTCAGTGGCTCGAGCCGCTCTGCAATGATGTTGAGCAAGACACAATTTCCCGTCACTATCACGGTCGATGCTGCGGGCAACACCTCTGTCCTGACAGTGGCCGACGACTGCCAAGTCATACAACAGACACCTCATTCCTGAGGTGTTTCATCATCCAATAGCATCTTAGTTTTCCTTATAGTAAGGTGCGCTTCCCTGAAGTGTGCGCTGATACATGCCGGAGTTGTTTGGCATAATGTCTTCGGCATGGTGCAGGTTGAATTCGTTTATCGTTGCGCATGGCTATGTGCGAGAGTGCACAGAATGTTATCGCTTTACGCATTAAGCTCTCATTCCGATTTTAAAATTGCTATTATGTGAGGCTGATTCCGATTCTTGCCCTGCGAAGAGCGCCTTTATTGGCTAAAGAGCAGGGGAATTGGCCGTAATCTGTTTGTTGTCATACAGGCGGCAGAGGGATCGCGTCAGAAAGATCACGGGAACATAAACGCTCTGACGCTTTATGCGTCGCTGGGTTTTCGGCGCGATGAAAATTATGATCACTATTATTTGACTGTGTAGCAGTAACAACATTAATGCTTGGTTAATACTATGTATATTCAGAAAGTTATGCCTAATCGTGATGACGTCCGAGGGATCCTCAGCGCGTCCGATGCTTATATGTATAGTCTGTACCCACCTGAGACGAACAACCTGGAAAGTGAGGAATCCCTCATGAAGGACAATGTTCATCTGGTCGGCGCCTTCGTACGCGGCGCATTAGCCGGTATTGGCGCGGTGAAAATGATGGATGATGACGGGCAGTACGGCGAAATCAAGCGTATGTTTGTGCTGGATAATTACCGCGGTCTGGGGATATCCCGGCAAATTATGGAGGCATTGCATCAGTACCTTAAGCATAATGGTATCAGCATTGCCCGTCTGGAAACCGGTGTGAATCAGCCTGAATCCATTGGTTTGTATCAAACCATAGGTTATCGGGTTTGCGAGCCTTACGGTCAGTATCAGGCGCATCCGCTCAGTATTTTCATGGAGCTCGACCTGAATTCACTGGACGGTTAGTCGTTCTGATGTCGAATTATGGTCACAGCACCTGCCAATTGGGGCTGTGACCTTTTATTGCCATGTAATGATCCGGAAAAAGCCGGATACGTTTTACTCCAGCAAGCAAAAACATATTGATGCCGATGATAACCGCATTTAGTTTGCGGGTTGTGATGGGCATGAAATATCCCCAAAAGGGTACGAATCAGTCCCTCATCTGTATTTCTTCTGTGAAAAGTGAGAGTTAGTGCAATCAATCAGGCTTAGATCCTTGATCTGGTTCTCTACAACAGTAATGCTACAAAGCTGTGTGCAACTTGGCTCAGTGCATTGGTGTGTAATTGATCCTGCGAACTGTTGCACCTGTATAAACACAGTATAAATTTGTCCAAGGAAGATCATGCTTATCAAACGGCCAGGCTCCCGGTATCAGCTTAGTCCATTTACCGCACAGGACTATTCATTACTCATGGATTGGGTAACGGATGAGGAGTTTAATTTACTGTGGGGAGGGCCTGTGTATCAGTTTCCTCTGACCATAGAACAGATTGAGAAACATATTGCCCGTCCCGAAGTCCATCCCTATTTATTTCAGGTCGAAGGTCAGACAAAAGGCTATATCGAGTTATACCAGTCGGCACCCAAACATTGCCGGCTTTGTCGCGTATTAGTGGCGAATGAGTCGGACCGTGGCAAGGGCTATGGTCGGATGCTGCTGGATATGGCGGTGGAGAAAGCTGAGTTTGAGTTTGGTGCCGAGGTGATATCACTGGCAGTGTTTGAGCACAATTTTCGTGCAGTAAACTGTTATCGTGGTATGGGCTTTGAAACGTATCAGGCTGACCGGGCGACCCGCGTTTTCAATGGTGAGCCCTGGACTTTGCTGCAAATGAAGAAGTTATTGTAACTATCCGGTTCGGCTTGCAGAGACACTCAGTGCTACTCTCAATAAAGAATGACGAATACTCTTTTGGTTGCGGAGCCAAAGTGCCCAGATCGGGATATTGGCTCAGCAGCCCGCTTCGCTGCCCAACGATGAGGTATGCCCATGAGCTTGGAACAATTCAAATATGTCAGCTATATCGCGGCAAAAGATACTGACGTCTGGAATGCTTTGCTGGACCCGAAAATGACCCAGCAATACTGGGGGCATGTGAATGAGTCTGACTGGAAGGTGGGCAGCCGCTGGGCGCATATTCGGGCTGACGGATCTGAAATTGAGGATGTGACGGGAAAAGTGCTGCTTATTCATCCTCCTCACCATTTAGTGCTGAGCTGGCAGGAAACCGGAGGACACCATGGTGTGATGCATTCATCTCAGGTGAGTATTGCACTGGAAAATCTGGGTGAAGACACCCGGATAACGGTTATTCACAGTGATTTACAGTCGGGTTCGCTGAGTTATCAGGATGTCAGTGAAGGTTGGCCTGCGGTGATCAGTAATTTAAAAACCCTGCTGGAAACTGGCCATGTGATGGCCAGTGATATTTGGTCAGCCAATTAGTTTGCGGTTACTGGCGTTTGGTAAAGCCAGACGCGGCATCAGAAGCGGGGTGTTCCAGGCTGGTGATTGGGTATGGGTGCTCTGCTTTAAATTGCTGTTTCATTTCATACATTGCAAAATCAGCCTCCTGCAAAAGCTCTGACAGGCTCTTGCTGCCTGGAGTGTACACGCTCAGGCCGATACTGGCTGAAAGTGATAACTCACGATGGAGGAGCTGAATAGGGATTTTGAGTACATGATCCAGTGTATTCAACAAAAAGTTAGACACATACGCTTGATTGACCGACTGGGGAAAAACCTGGATCACAGCAAATTCATCCCCCCCCATCCGGGCCACATACATGCCATCATGTGTCAGGTTATCAAGTCGTCGCGCTATCGTTTTTAGCAACTGATCCCCGGCACCATGCCCCAGCGTATCATTCACTTCTTTGAACCCGTTCAGGTCAATCAGGAAAAACGCAAACTCTTTGCCGGATTTCTCCAGATCTTTTAATTTTCTGTTGAGCCAAAGTCGGTTATGTATGCCGGTTAAGGAGTCATACATCGCCAGTTGATGGTGTGTTTTCGACTCTTTCATCAGCAAATAGATCATCATGATGCCGATCAGCAGGGTGGAGAACAGGGAGGCGTGAATTAACCAGCGCAGAGAAATAAACCTGTCCAGTTTTGAGCGTAATACATTGTTGGTGAACAGAAATGTTTTCAACGCATAGCTCATCAATTGATCGTAATTATCTTTGAACGTCACGGTCAGTTCAGCCACATTCTGTTTGGAGAGCTGTTGCAGCGAAGCTTCGTAGCCTTTAACGATTTGATAATGATGGTTGAAAGACTGCAATGAACCAAAGGTGCTGTGAAGGCGGTTCACCTGGCTGTTCACCTGAATGGAATTAAACCGGCTTAACAGTATCTCATACTGAAGCAGCACATCCTGATTATCAGCCCGCCCGGCTTCATAACTCTGCAGCTGGTATATTAGCTCACTGTATTCATCGCTCAGTTGCATCATGAACCAGCTGGCCAGATTCTGGTCTTTACTGACAGACTCAGCATTGGACTCTAAAGAGCTGACCGACACGAAAGTAAACACAATAAGCAGGGGGGCCGCAAAAAAAAGCAGCTTTTTCATCAAGGGCATCCCGGCTAAGTGAAAAACTTTTAATGATTTCAAGGATATCACGTCATGGCACCACATTAATTTCGTTTATCTGCCAGACCATTTTTTCTAAAAAGCCCTTATCAATCAGGTTCGGGTACGTATCCAGTGAAAAAATAAGCCAGAAGGGGTCGTAATCACGTACTCTCATCCATTCATCATTGTGACGTACCGCCAGTACAGGTTGATATGTTTCCATATCTTGCCAGTTCAATTCGGCGGTAAATTTATTCAGGGCTGTTAAATGTATGGTGCCGGGTTTCAATTGATAATGGTTTAGCAGTGCTTGCAGGTTAACACCGGAAAATGTTGCCTTGCCATTAACCCAAGGCATGGAGGTGGTGATGGATTCCTGAGGAAGGCTGGCGATATCGTCTTGTGTCAGGAGGACTTCTATGGGTGCACTTTCCGCCGACAGTCCTTTGAGCGTTAATGGTGGCGGTGTAAGAGCAAAAACAGGAAAAACAACAACAAAACCAGCAAATAGCAGGCCTGCTCTTAGGGAATTGAATAGGGGTGAAATATACTTCCTTGGAATCACATATCCCTCATATTTATGTGTCATTAGGGTGTAAATACAAAGATAGCTATATAAAATCGCAAAGCAATACTTTTATCGCATGAATGAATGTCAGGGGGTTGTTTCACTTTTGAAATGAATTGGGCTGATATGTCTGAAATTATGACTAACTTGGTGTTATCTTTCGGATTGTTTGTCTTTATCAGTATAAACGTCTGACTGTATTGTGTGACCTTTGTTCCAAAGATGGTATTTGGGAGGCGATTGCATATGGGAAGTTACCACTTAAGTTTATTACCACGCAAAGAAATCAGATGTCAAAGTGTGTTTTTTAGACATCTGATGTTATTACCGGCGAACCCAAGTAAAGCGCTTCAGCTGATGTCACTGGCGTTGTTGATCTTGCCGGCAGGACAGGCAGATTAAAGTAACGGACTGAACATATAAAAGCATTGTTCAAGAAATTTATGGCCTAAAGAACGCTCACGCCATTTTGCCGGATCAATCCGAGTGGACTGTTTGATATATTGTTGCTGCAAACGTGCCAATTGCTCTGTGAAGACGGGATTATCTACCGCAAGCGTGACTTCAAAATTCAGCCACAGACTGCGCATGTCCAGATTGACTGTGCCAATCAGGCAATGGGTATCATCAACGACAACTGATTTAGTATGGAGCAGACCGCCCTTAAATCTGTGAATAAACACACCGGCATTCAACAGTTCGGCAAAAAACGATCGGCTGGCCCATTCAACCATGACAGAGTCGTTTTTGGCGGGAATGACAATGTGAACCTCTGTCCCTCTTTCTGCGGCACTGATCAGCGCATGTAACAAGTGCTCGCTGGGCACAAAATAGGGGGTAGTGATAACGACGCGTTCTCTGGCCTGGTAAATACTGATTAACAGAACCTGATGGATGATTTCATCTGGCATGCCGGGTCCGGATGGAATCACCTGAATCATATCAATGTTGCCATCAGACGGGTTTGCGTCGCATTCTGGAACAGGGGGCAAATAGCGTTGCCCGGTTTCGACTTCCCAGTCCCAGGCCTGAATGCAATTGAGCACTGAAACGGCTGGCCCTGTGACTCGCACCATCACATCAATCCATTGGCCCACACCGGCGTCTGTTTTGAAAAAAGCGGGATCGACCAGATTCATGGAACCTGTGTAGGCAATCTCAGCATCGATGACAACAATTTTACGGTGCTGCCGGATATCCAGTCTTCGCAGGAACATACGTAACGGGCTGACAGCCAGCGCTTCTGTTAATTCGATACCGGCATGCCTCATCAAACGCGGCCAGTGGGAGCGGAAGAAACGCATGCTGCCGGCGGAATCCAGCAGTAATCTGACCTTAACACCGCGTTTGGCTGCAAGAATTAATGCCGTCGCCACTTCGTCGGCCAGACCGCCCGGATGCCAGATGTAAAATTCCAAATGAATAGCGCGATGGGCCTGTTGTATGTCTGAAATCAGCGAGCGCAGAATGGATTGCGGGGTGTCCTGCAATGTCATGCTGTTACCCACCAACGCCGGAATGCCGAGGCGATTCTGACACAAGTCGTGAATAGGTTTGGTATGCAGGTTCATCAGTTGCGGCTGATGCCCGGGGCAGTTGTACAGTTGCTTAAACCAGTTGGCGAAAGGCTCAAACATTTCTTCGGCACGTAATGCCCGTTTTTTGCCAAGATTGAGCTCACCGAACATGAGATAGGCAATGATGCCACCAATAGGAATGATGTAGATAATCATCAGCCAAGCCAGTGACACACCCACCACGCGACGTTTGAATACCACCCGCATAGTGACAGCCGCAATGGCAACCCAATAGATAAACAGGCTGAGCCAGGCTAAGACTTGATAAACGTGATCCATAAAAGTGGTTTGTCTCTTTCTATATGCATACCTGCGCTCTATTTTGCACCCGAATCTCAGTAAAACATAGGGTTAAGCGAAAACTTGACACACTTTATATTGCAGCATGTATCAATAGTGAAGGCGTATTACGGCAAGAAATGGCTTATCTTGTAAGAGCCCCTTGTCATTTGAGTATCGAGTATGGCGAACAGAGCGCAATTCAGCTCCCGAATTGGATTTATTCTGGCTGCAGCCGGCTCCGCGGTCGGGTTGGGTAATATCTGGGGCTTTCCGACGCAAGCGGCCAGTAATGGCGGCGCGGTATTTCTGATGGTTTATTTGCTGATGGTCTTTGCACTGGCTTATCCCTTGTTGGTGGCTGAACTGACTATTGGACGCTACGGCAGTGCCGATCCCATTACTTCCCTGCGTAAAGTCTGGCCGCAGCAGAAAGCCCTAATGGGGCTTGTCGGGCTGGCGGGTATGATAGCTGTATCGCTGATACTGAGTTTCTACGCGATTGTTGCCGGTTGGCTGCTGGGGTATTTGCTGGCACCGATTTGTGAGGTGGTGGGACTGGTTTCACTGGCGCACTGGTTAGAAGCTTTTGGCAATGGCCGCAATCTGATACTCATGCTGGTTTTTATGTGGCTGACTGTAATGGTAGTAAAGAGCGGGGTCGCCGATGGGATCGAAAAATGGTCAACCCGCCTGATGCCTGTCCTGCTGCTGCTGTTCGTTGTCATGGTGATATATATACTGACGCAGGAGGGGGCTTGGGCCGGGCTGAGGTTGTATCTGGTGCCGGATTTCAGTCATTTGTCTCCCAAGCTGATTGTCAGTGCGATGGGACAGGCGTTCTTTTCTCTTTCTCTGGGGGTGTGCACTATGATGGTGTACGGCTCGTATCTGAGTAAGTCTGCGAATTTACCGAAAACAGCAGCGCAGGTCGCATTGCTCGATACCGCCGTTGCCTTTATCGCTGGGCTGTTGATCCTGCCTGCTATGTTTGTGGCGCAGCATAACGGCGTGGTGATTTACGACGAGAGCGGGGCATTACTGGCATCAGATACACTGGTATTCAGTGTGCTGCCGACCATGTTCGACACCATGGGGCCTGTGGGTATGATTGTCGGTATCCTGTTTTTCGTGCTGATGATCATTGCAGCGCTGACCTCTTCCATTTCTATGCTGGAGGTGCCTGTTTCTTGCGCTATTGAAGAGCTTAACCAGAGTCGCAGTACTGCTGTCTGGTGGATAGGTGGCTTAATCTGTGCCATCTCGGCTGTCATTGTCTTTAATTTTGACGCTTTGTTCGGCCGGGTAGTAACTATGACCACAGCCTATGCGCAGCCGATTATCGGTATGATTTTCGCGCTGCTGGTGGGGTGGGTCTGGTACAGAGACAAAGTGTTGCAAGAAATCCGTAAAGGCTATCCGACCGTTGAGTCGAGCCTGTTCTGGCGGATCTGGCCATGGTATGTGCGTATTGTCTGTCCGGTTCTCATGCTGCTGGTCTTTTTCCTTCAGTAATGGATGACATCACAAGACTGGCGTCATGCGGCAGAGCGGGTATACTGCCGCTTTCCTGAGTCAACTGAACTGCGAACCATGTTTACACTTCTGCATCAAAGCCCGGATTTCCTCGTTATTTGCAAACATGCTGGCGTGAGCGTGCATAAAGATGACAATGATCAGCCATTGCTCGCGGAAGTTGCTGCGGCAACCGGTGATAAACAGCTGTATCTGATCCACCGCCTGGATAAGATGACATCCGGCATTTTGCTGCTGGGTCGTAACGCGAAAGCAGCGTCTGAATTGTCGGGTAACTTTGCCCGTCGTGAAGTGCAGAAGTTTTATCTCGCAATCAGCAGCAAGAAACCCAAAAAGAAGCAGGGCACTGTGATTGGTGATATGAGCCGTTCACGTCGTCGCAGCTGGAAACTGGATTCGACACGAGAGAATCCGGCGATTACCCAGTTTATTTCAACGGCCGCCGGTGATGGCCGCAGGCTGTTCCTGTGCAAACCCTGCACAGGGAAAACCCATCAGATCCGGGTGGCGTTAAAAAGTGTGGGGGCCGGAATCACCGGTGACGACATTTATGGCCAGGAAGAGGCTGACCGGGGATATTTACACGCATTTGCCCTGCAGTTTACCTTTCAGGGACAAGTCTGCCGCTTTGTCTGTTTGCCTGAACACGGCTCGTTATGGCAAGTCGCGGAAGTGCAGGCAGCCCTGTCCGGGTGGTCAGCACCCTGGGATATTCCCTGGCCTCAGTTACCTTCAGGGCTGGTTAAACCGCGCGTTGACTAACGCCGTTACCGCTATCCGTTTAGATTTATCATTCATTTCATACTGGTGATCCATGGACGCTTCTGCTTTACCTCTGTTCTGTCAACATTTGCTGTCACAACTGGCTTCTCCTCCTCATGAAGTACGCCGGTTATTTCATGGCCGGGGCCGGCGCTGGGCCGGACTGGAACAACTGACGGCCGACTGGCTTGACGGTCAGGTACAGATATCACTGTTTAAAGAGCAGGATGCTGATTTCCTGGCAGCTTTGACAGCTTTGCTTCATGAACTGGTACAAACGGACACCTGGCAGCAATCGGGCGCAGTGTCGCTTTTGGTACAGCATCGTGACCGGGCGGGCTCGCCGATGGAAGTGATCTGGGGGGAGCTGCAAACCTGGCAGCAAGTGACGGAAAACGGCCTTAAGTTTCAACTCGATTTGGGTCAGAAGCAAAATAACGGTCTGTTTTTGGACATGCGTTATGGCCGCCAGTGGGTCAGGGACGCGGCGAAAGACAGCAAAGTACTCAATTTGTTTGCCTATACGTGCGGATTTTCTGTTGCCGCCATTGCGGGCGGTGCGGAGCATGTGGTTAACCTGGATATGGCCAAAGCGGCTCTGGGGCGCGGCCGGGATAATCACCGGCTTAACGGACACGATCTGAACAAGGTGAGTTTTTTAGGGCACGATATCTTTAAATCCTGGGGCAAACTGAAAAAGAACGGGCCTTATGATCTGATTATCATTGACCCGCCGTCATTTCAGAAAGGCAGTTTTGCACTCACGAAAGATTACGCCAAAATTCTGCGCCGTTTGCCGGATATGCTGACAGCCGAAGGTAAGGTGCTGGCCTGTGTCAACTCGCCAGCCGTGTCACCACAGTTTCTGATTGATGGTATGGCAGAGGAAGCACCAGGGCTGAGGTTTATAGAGCGTCTTGATAATCCGCCTGAGTTTGAAGATCTGGATCATGACAGCGCCCTGAAGGCCATGGTTTTTGCCCGATAAATAAAAATGCCGGATGATATCTCCGGCATTTTTATAGCTGGCTTTCTCTCTGGCATCCGATCAGGAGCCGGGAGCCACTATCTGGGCACAGAATTGTGCATTGATTGGCTGCTGCACTACGGGTCTTCCCCGCATATCGAGGATCTGAATCAGATAGCCCAGACCTTCGCTGACCATAGGTGTCAGCTCAGGGTTACTGCAGAAGTTTGCTGCTGCTGCCTGTGCGGCTTGTGTAGGGGCGACTTTACCGCCACCGCCGTAAAGGATCGTGATTTCAACGATATTCTGCTGCGCTTTGGCTTTCATGATCTGGTACTGATCAATCTTAGGGTAAGGCGCTTTGGAGTTAATGACCGCAGCCCGGCGTTCTGCTAGCTCATTGGTCAGATCTTCCTGCGATTTAGCACAGCCTGTGAGAATAACCGCAGCCATCATGGCGGCAAACAAGGCCTTTATGGATGCTCGATTCATAACCATCAGGCCGGAAGTACTTTTTTGAAGGGTTTCACTATGACCTTGTCATAGACACCGGCGTCAATGTAAGGATCTGCATCAGCCCAGGCTTTTGCTTCTTCCAGTGAGCCAAACTCAGCGATGACGGTAGAGCCGGTAAAACCCGCTTCACCCGGATTGTCACTGTCAATGGCGGGCATAGGTCCGGCAACCAGCAGACGACCTTCATCCTGCAGGGCTTTGAGGCGAGCCAGGTGATTTTCGCGAACGCTCAGACGGCGCTCCAGACTGTTTTCAACATCTTGAGAAAAAATGACGTACCACATGCGTTCTGTCTCCCTGTACTTGTGGTGGAATGCAGCCGTTATCATAGCGGAATGAAAAAGCCCCAACCAGCGGTCAGGGCAGATAAATCAGGCTTTATTAATCGGACGAGGTCGGCCATTGGCATCAATGGCGACATAATTGAAAGTCGCTTCACTGACTTTGTAACGTTCGCCAATACCGTCATTGCCAACCGGTTTTACCCATACTTCCATGGCGACCGAGAGCGACGTATTGCCAATGCGGTTACATTCGCCATAACAGCACACCACATCACCCACACCGACCGGTGCTTTAAACACTATGTTGTCGACAGAGACGGTAACCACTTTACCGCGAGATATTTCCTTAGCCAGAATGGCGCCGGCCAGATCGAGCTGTGACATTATCCAGCCACCAAAAATATCGCCATTTGCATTGGTGTCAGCAGGCATGGCTAAAGTGCGAAGTAATAACTGGCCTCGTGGGACATTATTTTCTGAATTCATCATAAATCATGTGTTGGGAAGATGTATTCATATGGTCATCAATATTGCGGTAGCTTGCAAGCAGAAAGCACCTGGTCTGACCCAGGTCTGATGGAACTTTGAACGAAAATCGGATCCAAAGCGGCAGAAAATAAAAAAGGCTGTCAACTGACAGCCTTTTGGGATTGCAGAAGCTGCAGTTTATGCTTCGTTCTGTGTTGCCATGCGCACGTCTTCTTTCTGCTCGTCAGAGATCAGACTGTCCACAATCACAGCACAGGCAGCATCACCTGTGATATTCAGTGCAGTACGGATCATGTCGAAGATACGATCCAGCGCAAACAGCAGAGGCAGACCTTCGATAGGAATACCTGCCGACAGCAAAACAGCCACGACCAGGAATGAAGGGCCAGGTACGCCTGCCTGACCTACGGCGCCCAGTGTGGACGTGACGATGATGGCGATATACGCGCTCATAGACAGGTCAACATTGAACAGCTGGGCAAAGAAAATAGCGACCAGACCATAATAAATAGCGTTACCGCTCATATTGATGGTTGCACCAAGCGGCAATACGAAAGCCGCTGTGCTGTTTTTCACTTTCAGCTCTTCTTCGCAAGTTTCCATAGTGACAGGCAACGTTGCCATAGAAGAAGCGGTAGACAGTGCAACCGCCTGAGGCTTTTTCATGGCAGCCAGGAACTTGATTGGCGATGTTTTACTGAAGCATTTGATCATCAGCGGGTAGAACACGAAGCCGTAAACCAGGATAGCAGCGATGTAGACCACGAACAGCTTGAACACCACCATCAGAGCGTCAAAGCCAAACGTACCCACGGCATCAGCCATCAGACCGAACACGCCGATAGGTGCGATCTTCATGACCACATTGATCATCCAGACCATAGCGTCAACGATGGAATTGACACCGTTGATCAGCGGATCGCGGCGTTCTTTTTCCAGTTTAGAGACGGCGATACCGAAGAACAGGCAGAACACCAGAATTTGCAGAATGTTTGCTTCATTCAGGGATTGGAAAATGTTGGTTGGGATCATACCCAGAATAGTTGCCCAGAATGAAGGCAGGTCACCTTTGTCAGCATAAGTGTTTGCGAACATGCCCTGAACGCCGCTCAGGTCGACACCCATGCCAGGCTGGAACACTTCACCCATAAACAGTGCCAGTGCAACGGCAACCGCTGACGTTAGGCCAAAGAAGCCCAGAGTAATCAGGCCGATCTTACCGGCTGACTGGCTGCTACCCAGCCCGGCTGCGCCAGAGATGATGGCCACGGCAACCAGAGGGATCACCAGCATTTTAATCAGGTGGATGAAAATACTGCCCAGCGGAGCAAACATACTCGCCGAGTGTCCCATCATTGCACCGACCAGTGCACCCAAGCACATGGCAATGACAACCTGTACTCCAATGTTGCCAAGTAGTCCTTGTTGTTTTAGCACCTTGAACACCTTTATTGTGGAAGTTGTTAATTGATGAAAGTTTTATGTTTCGCAAATGTTGCTTAATTTGAGTCAATATTTTGCGGGTTAAGGTTTTACAGCAGAATAATGCGATAATCAATGTTGAAGTTCGCTACTTTCTACTCACGTTACGATTTCGGGGTGATTTAGTTTAATCAGCAGGCTGGCTTATGCATTACGTTTTTTATGCCCGAGAAGAGGGGATGTAAAGGTATTGTTAATGAAATTACCCCGGCTCGTCATCAAGCCAGGGCTTTATTCAAGGAAGGGGCGAATCAGCGTCTAGTTGCTTGCTTCATGCTGTGGATGAATTGTCCTAATGCATGAAGCAAAGCGTCTGGGTTCTCTTTGTGCTGCTCGATAATTTTTACCACAGCAGAACCAGATATGGCACCGGCTGCACCAGCCTTAATCGCTTCAGAGACCTGCGCCGGCTCTGAGATACCAAAACCCAGCAGCGCCGGCGGAGCGTCATACTCGGCCAGAGAGGCCAGCAGGTGGTCAATGGGCATGCCTGCTTTGGTTTCGGCCCCAGTCACACCAGCGCGTGACAGCAGGTAGGTATAACCACCGCCACACTCAGCCACGGTTTTCAGTGTACTTGTGGTGGCATTTGGCGGAGCGATGAAAATCGGGTGAATGCCATATTTCTCAGCGGCCTGACGGAATTCGGCAGATTCATTCACAGGCACATCTGCGACCAGCACTGAGTCAACACCTGCTTCCTGGCAACGACGGTAAAAATGCTCAATGCCGCCAGCAAACACCAGGTTGGCATACATCAGCAGGCCAATAGGCAGTTCAGGATATTTAGCACGCACCTGTTTTAACATGTCAAAACAGGTGTCT
Source organism: Photobacterium salinisoli (assembly GCF_003614885.1). Taxonomy (GTDB): domain Bacteria; phylum Pseudomonadota; class Gammaproteobacteria; order Enterobacterales; family Vibrionaceae; genus Photobacterium; species Photobacterium salinisoli. Next base: position 1,423,218 of record NZ_QZMS01000007.1, on the reverse strand, counting down.
GGCGTGGTGCCGGCATCCAGCGCACGGATAGTCGCTCCCTGAATGGTCGGGCCGTCGGCCAGCGGGTCTGAAAATGGTATACCCAGCTCAAGGGCGTCGGCGCCGGATTCCACCAGAGTATCAATGATCTGTAAAGAGAGGGCCGGACTCGGATCGCCCAGGGTGACAAAAGGAACAAAAGCGCCTTCCTGTTTGGCCGCTAAACGGCTGAATAATGCTTGATAACGGTCCATTACAGGGCTCCCTTTTCATCCAGAATCTTATGTACGGTAAAGATATCTTTGTCACCACGGCCAGACAGGTTAACTACCAGCAGCTGTTCCTTTTCCGGCTCCTCTTTGATCAGCTTGAGTGCATAAGCCAGGGCGTGTGCTGATTCCAGCGCAGGAATAATGCCTTCATGGCGGGCCAAGGCCTGGAACGCATCCAGAGCCTCATCGTCAGTCACTGAACCGTACTCTGCGCGGCCGGTGGCATTCAGATGAGCATGCTGAGGGCCGACAGACGGGAAATCCAAACCGGCAGAGATGGAATAAGATTCCTCCACCTGACCATGTTCATCCTGCATTAACGGGGCTTTCATTCCGAAGAAAATCCCCAGCTTGCCATGTTTCAGTGGTGCGCCGTGCATGTGGGTATCCAGGCCCAGACCGGCAGGCTCTACGCCAATCAGTTTCACACCAGTGTCTTCGATAAAATCAGCAAACATACCGATGGCATTTGAACCACCGCCGACACAGGCGATCACCGCATCCGGCAGTCGGCCTTCTTTGTCAAGAATCTGCGCCTTGGTTTCCTCCCCGATAATGCGCTGGAATTCACGGACTATGGTCGGGAAAGGGTGCGGACCTGCGGCTGTTCCCAGCAGATAGTGTGCCTTGTCATAGGTGGCAGACCAGTCACGCATGGCTTCGTTACAGGCATCTTTCAGAGTCGCTGAGCCAGAATGAACCGGGATAACTTCTGCGCCCATCAGCTTCATACGAAAAACGTTAGGGCTCTGGCGCTCAACATCTTTCGCACCCATATAAATACGACATTTCAGGCCAAGCAGGGCACAGGCCAAGGCGGTAGCAACGCCATGCTGGCCAGCACCGGTTTCGGCGATAATTTCATTTTTACCCATGCGCTTGGCCAGCAGGGCCTGACCCAGAACCTGATTGGTTTTGTGCGCGCCGCCATGAAGCAGGTCTTCGCGTTTAAGGTACAGTTTGGTTTTGGTGCCTTTGGTTAAATTCTGACACAAAGTCAGTGCCGTTGGGCGACCGGCATAGTCTTTCAATAAGTCGATAAATTCTTTTTCAAAAGCCGGGTCTTTTTGCGCATCGATAAAGGCATCTTCCAGCTGGTCCAGAGCCGGAACCAGAATCTGGGGCACAAACTGTCCGCCAAATTCACCAAAATACGGGTCAAGTTTACTCATGTGTCTGCTGTCCTATTCTTGTAATCTGTGTCAGTGCGGAAGCCCGCAAGCTGTTCGCTAACGTGATTAAGGCTTCACTGCCTTGAATACCGAGAGTAATTTCTGTCTGTCTTTTTTGCCGGGCTCGCTTTCTACGCCAGAGTTAAAATCAAGGCCAAGACAGCCTTTGCTGGCGGCATCTTTGGCATTGTCCGGATTTAAACCGCCAGCCAGCATAATGCGGCTTTTCTCTTCGCAATTATCCAGCAGTGACCAGTCAAATTGCTGACCTGTACCGCCGCTCTGGTTACCAACCTGGGTATCCAGCAGGTGCCTGTCTGCCGGCCAGTCCGTCAGGTTGGGCAGAGCATCACTGACACCATGGGCTTTCCAGACTTCACAGTCTGCGGGTAATAAGGCTTTCAGCGCTGAAATATAATCAGAGGATTCGTTGCCGTGCAACTGAACGGCTGCCAGTTTCAGAGCTTTAGCGTGTTTGGCTACCGCATTCACATCCGCATTGCGAAATACGCCGACGTATTTCAGCGGGGCACCGCTCATCACCAGGCGGGCAAGCTCACCGTCGACGGCTCGCGGTGATCCTTCGACGAAAATTAGCCCGCCATAGACTGCACCGCTCTGGTAAGCCGCACAGGCATCATCAGGGTGAGTCAGTCCGCAGACTTTATGTTCGCCCAGCAGCACAGTGCGCACAGCCATTTCCAGATTTTCTTCACTCATCAGTGAACTGCCGATCAGAAAGCCATTGGCGTAGTCTGATAAATCACGTATTTGCTGGTTGGTATAAATGCCGGACTCTGAAATCACCAGCGTACCTGCCGGAAGACGCGGAGCCAGTACTTTGGTCCGGTTCAGGTCAATGCTGAGATCGCGCAGGTTACGGTTGTTAATGCCTACCACTCTGGCTTGCAGTGCAATGGCACGTTCCAGTTCTTCTTCGTTACTGACTTCAGTCAGCACGCCAAGATTCAGTGTTTCGGCAAGAGCTGCCAGTTCACGGTATTGCTCATCGTTCAGGACAGACAACATCAGTAAAATGGCATCGGCCTGATAATAGCGGGCCAGATAGACCTGATACGGGTCTATCATAAAATCTTTGCACAATACGGGCTGGGTCACGTGCTGGCGGACTTGCGGCAAAAAGTCAAAGTTGCCCTGGAAATACTTTTCATCAGTCAGAACGGAAATCGCATTAGCGTAACGGCCGTAGATCTGAGCAATATGATCCAGATCGAAATCTTCCCTGATCAGCCCTTTAGACGGTGATGCCTTTTTGCATTCAAGAATGAATACCGCATTTTCGCTTTGCAGGGCCTGATAAAAGTCCCTGTCACTGGGGGTGACATCGGAAATGAAGCTGTCCAGCGGCTGGATTGCCTTACGGGCTTCAACCCAGATTTTCTTATCAGCGACGATTTTGGCGAGTACAGTTTCCATGATTAACCTCGTGCGGCCAGTTGCTCTACCAGCTGGTAGGCTTTGCCGGATTGCATGACTTCCATCGCTTGCTGAGCATTGGCTTTCAAATCTTCCTGACCAAACAGACGAAGCAGCAGAGCGACATTAACGGCCACAGCGCCTTGCTGTGCTTCCGTACCTTTGCCTGTCAGTATGTTGGTGATAATGGCACGGTTTTCTTCTGGTTCGCCTCCTTTAATCGCATCTAACGGGTGGGTTTGCAAGCCAAAATCTTCCGGTGTCACTGTATATTCGCGAATATCGCCATTGATGATCTCTGCAACCAGCGTCGGGCCGTGAATCGCCACTTCATCCAAACCGCTGCCGTGTACTACAGCGGCACGTTTCATCCCCAGCGCAATCATGGTTTCGGCAATCGGGCGAACCAGGGCGGCATCGTACACGCCCATCAGCTCAATACTGGGACGGGCAGGATTAATCAGCGGACCGAGCAGGTTAAAGATAGTGCGGGTTTTCATGGCCTGACGGGCAGGCATGGCATGGCGCACGCCGCTATGGTACTGAGGTGCAAACAGGAAACAGACACCTTGCTCATCAAGCGCGTCACGGGCGTCTTGGGCCGACATCGCCAGATTAATCCCAAATTTGTCCAGCAGGTCTGAAGAACCCGATTTGCTGGAGACGCCTCGGTTACCGTGTTTAGCGATTTTTACCCCGCAGGCGGCGGCAACAAAAGCCGAAGTGGTGGAAATATTGATGGTATCCGCACCGTCACCGCCTGTGCCGACAATATCGGCAAAGTCGTAGTCCGGACGAGGGAAGGGCGCTGCATTTTCCAGTAAGGCAGTCGCGGCGCCGGCAATCTCGTCGGGTGTTTCGCCTTTGATTTTCAGTGCAGTAAGAATAGCAGCCAGCAGAGCAGGCTCCACGTCACCTTTGATAATGGCATCGAATAATGTGCGGCTTTCGTCTTTAGTCAGCGTTTGCTGCTCGTATAACTTGTCGGTAATCGGATATATAGCGCTGTTCATCTGGGCGTCTCCCTTAGCTTTAAAATTCAGTCACAGTGGCGGATTGGCCCGAGACCCAGTCGAGGGTGTTTGCCAGCAGTTGCGCGCCTTGCGCAGTCAGAATGGATTCAGGATGGAACTGAAATCCGCAGACTTTGTCTTTCTCGTGGGTGACCGCCATTACCAAGCCCTCGACCTCTGCCACGACGCTGAGCGCGTCCGGCACCTGAGTGGCCACCAGAGAGTGGTAACGGGCTATGGTCAGCGGGCTGGATAACTGGCCAAAGACGGCATGCTGGTTATGGGTCATCTGCGCGGCCTTACCGTGGACTATGTCTCCTGCCCCTGCGACTTTGCCGCCATAGGCTTCAACAATGGCCTGATGACCAAGACAGATACCTATCATGGGTACTTTGCCGGCCACCCGCTTAATCAGTGCCGGCATACAGCCAGCCTCAGCAGGGGCGCCCGGACCCGGCGATAAAACCAGCACCGGATTTTGTTTTTCTGCCAGCGCCTGTTCTACCTGTTCCGCGCTCAGGCTGTTGCGAAAAATGGTGACCGGATAACCCATGGAGCGAAACTGGTCGACCAGGTTGTAGGTAAAGGAGTCGAAGTTATCCAGCAGAACGATGTCGATGTGTTTGTTCATGGTCGGCTCCTTACTGCACACTGTGTGCGTGACGAATAGCGGTGATGACAGCCTGCGCTTTGCTGCGGGTTTCATCTGCTTCGGCCTGGGGCACTGAGTCATACACCACTCCGGCACCGGCCTGTACGGTTGCGACCCCGTCTTCAACATAAGCTGAACGGATCACTATGCAGGTATCCATATCTCCCTGTCCGGTCAGGTAGCCGACGGCGCCGCCATAGCTACCACGGCGTTGTTGTTCGACATCGCGGATGAGCTGCATGGCGCGGATTTTCGGTGCCCCTGTCAGAGTGCCCATGTTCATGCAGGCCTGGTAGGCGTGTAGGGCATCAAGATCATCGCGCAACTGGCCAACCACTCGGGATACCAGATGCATCACATGGCTGTAACGGTCAACTTGCAGCAGATCGGCCACGTAACGGGTACCTGGCTGGCTGATTCGGGCCACATCGTTTCGGGCCAGATCGACCAGCATCATGTGCTCGGCGTTTTCTTTTTTATCGCAGCGCAGTTCAAGCTCGATCCGGCCATCCAGATCCAGATCGATACTGCCATCCGGCTTTTTGCCGCGAGGGCGGGTCCCGGCAATAGGGTAGATTTCGACCTGATTGCTGTCGGTACAATATTTCAGTGCGCTCTCAGGAGAGGCACCGAACAAAGTGAAATCGGCATCTTTCAGGTAGAACATGTAAGGGCTTGGGTTGCCAATCTTCAGGGCTTTATATGCGTTCAGCGGTGACGGACAGGGCAGAGTGAACTGTCGGGAAGGCACCACCTGAAAAACATCGCCCCGAACCACAAATTGCTTTAACTGTTCGACGGTTGCGCAGAAGTCGGCATCACTGATGCCGACGCTGGGTTCGCACTTGTCCAAGAATTCGGCCGGTGGCAGGGCAACCGGTTTCAGGCATATTTCTTTGATTTGTTGCAGCCGGCGGCTCAGCTCGAAATAGCTTGCCGTGTAGTTGTCGCCGCCGAACAAGGTTGCCTGAAGCTTGCCTTTACGGCGCTGGTGGTCGATAACCAGCAGGGTTTCAGCCACGTAAAACAGGTAGTCCGGACAGCGGTTACCCTGCTCTGTGTCAGGTAGCGGCTCGAAGCTGGCGACCAGATCGTAGGCAAACAGACCGCCCAGAAACAGCGCCTCACGTGACTGCGCTGGCTGGTGGAAAATGTGTTGAATCAGGCGTAGTGCATCAAAGGGTGATGACTGACGCAGCCGGCTGTCTTCATCCAGTGCACGGCCACTTTCCTTAAATGTCAGTATCAGGGTATCGTTGTCCACGGCCAGATCAACATCGGCCGGGATCTGGTTTGTCACTGCCTGCAGGACATTCTGGCCATTACTGGTCAAGGCTTCCAGGCGCACTTCGCGGCCGCGGCAGACAATGCGAACGGCGGCATCAATCAGCATCAGACTTTTCAGATCTTCTTTGGAGTCGATTTCTGCCGATTCCAGTAACAGGTTGTGGGGACGGTCACCGCAGATCGAATAATAGAGTTCTGTGGGTTCGGAGACATAAGGCACGTCCAGATTCAGAACGTCCAGTTCTCCGACAGCTAAAGGCGTTGTTTTCATAGTGTTTTACCTGCAGCTTCTACAAAAGGTTTCAGTTCCTGCATCAGTTGCTGAAACATGGGGCCGGTCAGTGCCTGATGGCCGTCAGACAGGGCTTCGCCCGGGTTGAGATGAGATTCAACAATGATACCGTCAGCCCCCACTGCGGCAGCCGCGCGGGATAAGGGAATCACCAGCTCACGGACACCCGTACCATGGCTTGGGTCAACAACGACTGGCAAGTGGGTTTTCTGCTTCAGGAAGGCAACGGCATTGAGATCCAGTGTATTGCGGGTCGCCGTTTCGAATGTACGAATACCGCGCTCGCACAGGATGATATTCGGGTTGCCGGCATCATAGATATACTCCGCTGCCAGCAGCAACTCTTCGATAGTGGCAGACAGGCCGCGCTTGAGCAGAACAGGCTTTTTGCTCTCACCCACTGCTTTAAGCAAAGCATAGTTTTGCATGTTTCGGGCGCCGATTTGCAGGCAGTCGATGTATTCACACATGGTCTCCATCTGGCTCACTTCCATGACTTCGGAGACCGTTGGCATGTTCAGCATCTCGCTGGCTTGCTTGAGCAGTTTCAGCCCTTCAACACCCATGCCCTGAAAATCATAAGGGCTGGTGCGCGGTTTGTAAGCGCCACCCCGCAGTGCAACTGCGCCATGCAGTTTGACCACTTCAGCCACAGACAGCAGTTGTTGCTCAGACTCAACAGAGCAGGGGCCGGCAATGACGGCAAATTTATTGCCACCCACCGATGCATTACCGAAACGAACGACAGTATCGTGTGCCTGCACTTCCCGGCTGACCATTTTGTATTTGGTCAGGATTGGCTTGATGTTTTCTACACAAGGATTGGCATCTAGGTTCAGTTTCTGCAGCACCCGTTCATCGCCCAATGCGCCCAGTACAATGCGTTCCACACCTGGCATATAAAGGGGTTTGAGGCCGGCATCTTCAATACGTTTCAGGATGTCTTTTGCTTGGCTCTCGGTGGCTGTTGGTTTGAGTACGATAATCATGTTGTTGTCCTTGCTAGCCAGATGTGGAATTGATTTTTGATTGTTCAGCTATAAAAAAACCCGCGAAGGGCGGGTTCTGGATTCTGTGCAGTTGGCACAGCAAATCTCACGACCCGCTAGAGGTTATGCAGCCACCAAGTGAAGAAAGCGCGAAGCGAATGATGTTTTTGCTGTAACATAAACAGAACCTGAGTAATTAAATGTTTATCGAGTAACTTCGTACTAGTAAACTAGTTCATGAATATTATGTCAAGACTTTATTTTTATGTTGTTTGATCTTCACAGTCATACCACGGCCTCGGACGGTCGACTCACGCCTGCCGAGCTGGTGAAGCGGGCGGCCGACTTCCGCGTGGATGTTCTCGCGATCACTGATCACGATACTGTCGCGGGCCTTGAATCTGCCCAGCAGGCGATAGATGCACAAAATCTGGCTTTAAAGCTGGTCAAAGGCATTGAAATATCGACAGTTTGGAATAATTTTGATATTCACATTGTTGGCCTGAACATCGATCCGTCGCATGCTGACATAGTGTCTCTGATAGCACAGCAGGCTGAACGCAGAACCGCCCGTGCGGTGTTGATGGGAGAGCGTCTGGCTAAAAGCCAGATAGTTGGTGCTTATGAAGGTGCGAGAGCCCTTGCCGGCGATGCCACCTTAACCCGGGCCCATTTTGCCCGCTGGCTGGTAGATCAAGGGCACGCCAAAACAATGCAGGCAGTGTTCAAGAAATTTCTGACCCGGGGAAATACCGGTTATGTTCCGCCTAACTGGTGCAGTATCGCCGAGGCTGTTCAGGCGATTCATGCCGCTGGCGGACAGGCTGTGCTGGCCCACCCGGGCAGGTATGACATGACCGCAAAATGGCTGAAGCGTTTGCTTACCGATTTTGTGGCTGCAACCGGCGATGCCATTGAAGTGGCTCAGCCGCAGCAGGCACAGAATGAGCGCCGCACTCTGGCGGAGTATGCTGAACAATTTGGCCTGTTGTCATCTCTGGGGTCGGATTTTCACTACCCGTCACCCTGGACGGAGTTGGGACGTAATCTTTGGTTACCCAAAGCGTCAGTGCCTGTCTGGCAGGACTGGGGCATGGAATAAAATGTTGTAAACCTGTGCTCTGAATAAGCGCAGGTCTGGAGGAGTGATGAGTCAAATTTTTTATGTTCACCCGGATAACCCGCAGGCAAGACTGATCAGTCAGGCCGTGGCTATTGTTCGCAACGGTGGCGTTATCGTTTATCCAACCGACTCAGGCTATGCGCTGGGCTGTCAGCTGGCCAATAAGCAGGCGCTGGAACGTATCTGTCGGATTCGTAAGCTTGACGAAAAGCATAATTTCACCCTTTTGTGCCGCGATTTGTCTGAATTGTCGTTATATGCCCGCGTCGAAAATGATGCATTCAGATTGTTGCGTAACAATACGCCGGGTGCCTACACCTTCATTTTCAAAGGGACAAAAGAGGTGCCACGGCGCCTGATGAATCCGAAGCGTAAAACGATTGGGATCCGGGTACCGAACAACGAGATTGCGCTGGCATTGCTGGATGCGCTGGGTGAACCTATGATGTCTACCAGCTTAATACTGCCCGGCAAAGACACCGCGGAATCGGATCCTGAGGACATTCATAATGCGCTGGACCACGCCGTTGATTTGATCATCCATGGCGGGGTCATAGGGGAAGAGCCAACGACTGTGGTGGATTTCAGTAACGACAGCATCGAGATTGTGCGTTACGGTGCCGGTGATACCAACCCGTTTGAATAAACACGGCTCAGTCAGAAGAGAAGGGATTCAGGCGATGAAAGAATCGTCTTTTCCCTTCTTTTTATATGGTATCAGGCAGCAGTATTTGGCATAATTCACGGCTGCTTTGAATAGGGTGGACGCCGTTTCAGCTTAACACTGCAAACGGTGGGTATCTTGTGTTGCTGATGCGCAAAACGTCAGTAACAGAACGATGATTTTTAGAATGTTTCGACGCCTGTGAAGGCGACAAAGGTTTGTCTGATGAGTGAAAAATTACAGAAGGTACTTGCGCGTTCCGGTCAGGGTTCACGACGTGAAGTGGAACTGATGATACAGGAAGGGCGTGTCAGTATTGATGGCAAAGTTGCCCACTTGGGTGATCGTCTGGATAATCTGGACGTACTTGTGCGTATTGATGGTCACAAAGTAGACCTGGTCAAGCCTTCTGAAGAAGTGTGCCGTGTGCTTGCTTATAACAAACCTGAAGGTGAGCTGTGTACCCGACACGATCCTGAAGGACGTAGAACGGTATTTGACCGCCTGCCACGACTGAGCGAAGGCCGTTGGGTCTCTGTGGGTCGTTTGGATGCCAATACATCCGGTCTGCTGCTGTTCACTACCGATGGTGAACTGGCTAATCGCCTGATGCACCCGAGCCGTAGCGTAGAGCGTGAGTACATGGTGCGCGTATTCGGTGAAGTCACAGAGCAGATGGTGAAAAATCTGGTTCACGGCGTACAGCTTGAAGACGGCATGGCCCGTTTTGAAGATGTCGTTTACGCCGGTGGCGAAGGGATGAACCATACTTTCTATGTGGTAATCACCGAAGGCCGTAACCGTGAAGTTCGTCGCCTGTGGGATTCGCAGGGTGTGACGGTGAGCCGACTTAAGCGTGTACGCTATGGCGACATCTTCCTGACCAAAGATTTACCGCGAGGTGGCTGGCTGGAGCTTGAGCTGCAGGAAGTGAACTATCTGCGTGAAATCGTTGAGCTGCCTGAAGAAACGCGCTCGCATCTGACCGTTGAAGGTCTGAAGCGTAAGAAAGGTGTGCGTAAGATTCGCCGTGCCGTTCGTCGTCATGAAGAACGTGTCAGCGATGACTCACGCGGTCGTCGTCGCGACAATCGTCGCCCGGCAACTCAACATCAGCCAGCCGAAGAGACAGCGCGTTCAGCCGGCAACAAGCGCAAGCCTGGCGGTAACGCTGCCAACCGCAGGAACCCGCTGAAGAACAAGCCTGCTAAGCCGCGTACCCGTAAGTAAGCTGTGACGCACACTAAAAAAGCCGACCCGTAAATGGTCGGCTTTTTTGTACCTGTCATTTCAGGGCAGAGATGCTCCAGCGCTTATTTAGGCTGAGCATCAATGCATTGTCCGTTGACGTCCTTGCTCTCAGGCCCCATCAGGTAAAGATACAGCGGCATAATGTCAGCCGGTGTTTTCAGGGTTTTAGGATCTTCGCCAGGATAAGCCTTTGCACGCATGCCTGTGCGTGTACCGCCTGGGTTAATCGCATTGACCCGAACATGGGTGCCGCTCAGCTCGTCCGCAACCACTTGCATCATGCCTTCAGTCGCAAATTTCGAAATCGCATACGCTCCCCAAAAAGCCCGGCCATCATGACCTACGGTGGAGGAGGTGAAAATGATACGGCCGTCTTGGGATTTTTTAATCAAAGGCATAATCGCCTGAGTGAGCAGGAACTGCGCTTTGACATTGACCTGCATCACCTCGTCAAATGTGTCTTCACCCAGTTGATCAAAGGGACTCAGCACACCTAGCAGGCTTGCGTTATGCAGTACACCATCAAGGCGACCGAACTGGTCATTAATAGTATCTGTCATATCCAGGTAGTTCTGTTTTGACGCGCCTTTCATGTCCAGCGGGATGATTGCAGGCTGCGGATAACCCAAGGCCTCTATTTCATCATAAACAGCTTCCAGCTTGGCAACAGTGCGGCCCAACAAAATGACTGTTGCACCGTGAGCTGCGTAGCTGATAGCGGCCTGGCGGCCGATACCGTCACCGGCACCTGTCACGAGAATGACACGGTCTTTGAGTGAGTCAGCGGCAGTTTGATAATTCACTTGCTTTCCTTCTTGGTAAGGCATCTCTTTGTGCCGCTATTGTAGGCGCTTCACGCTCAGAGTGACAAGCCAGCAAGATCAATCGGTGATGAAAAACAGCAGGTTGCTAAGACGGTTAACTGCCAGTATGGTGTGCTTGTCGAGTGCCAGGTGCCAGTCAGGCGATAAATCACACTGGAAAGCGCAAAATGTAAACCTGAATCGCCATCAAGCCTAGAGGCTTGATTGGATTGGTATTACAATCAGGTAAAACCAGAACATGAGGAAATACTCTTGGATTTTTTGTTTGATTACGGACTTTTTCTGGCCAAGATAATCACAATCGTGGTGGCTATCGTCAGTATGTTGGTGATTGTGAAAAGCGTAGGTGGTCGCCAGGGGACCCGGAAAGGGTCGTTGGAAATTACCGATTTGTCTGAACGCTATAAAGAAACCGTTCATCATTTAGAGTCTCACCTGTTCGATAAGCCGTTGCTTAAAGCAAGGGAAAAGGCGGAAAAGAAAGCCGAAAAAGAAAAAGGCAAAGCCCGCCAAAGTGAAATTAAAGCAGCGGCAAAATCGGGCGAGTTATTAGCGACCCGTGAACCACGTTTGTTTGTCCTGGACTTTCACGGCAGTATTGACGCCAAAGAAGTTGCCGGATTACGCGAAGAAATTTCAGCTATTCTGGCCGTAGCGGCGGATGGTGATGAAGTTCTCCTGCGTCTGGAAACCGGCGGCGGTATGGTTCATGGCTATGGCCTGGCATCTTCGCAGCTTGATCGCCTGAAACAGGCGGGTATCAAGCTGACTATTGCGGTAGATAAAGTGGCTGCCAGTGGCGGCTATATGATGGCCTGTGTTGCTGATCAGATCATTTCTGCGCCGTTTGCTGTAGTGGGTTCAATTGGTGTGATTGCCCAGCTGCCTAATTTCAGCAAGGTATTGAAAAAGAATGATATTGAGTTTGAACAAATCACTGCTGGCGAGTTTAAGCGCACCCTGACAATGTTTGGCGAAAACACGGATAAGGCGCGTGAAAAGTTTCAGAGTGAAATTGAAGCGACTCATGGTTTGTTTAAGGATTTTATTGCAGAACATCGTCCGTCTCTGGATCTGGAAACCGTTGCAACCGGAGAACATTGGTTTGGTAAGCAAGCGATTACGCTTGGCCTGGTAGACAGTATTGGAACCAGTGACGACTTTATTATGCAAGCCTGTAAAGACCGCGAAGTTTTGCAGGTTCATTATGTCCAGCGTAAGAAACTGGCAGAGCGACTGGCGGGCGCGGGCAGTGAAGCCGCCGACAGTTTGCTGCTGAAATGGATCAGTCGGGGACAGCGGCCGATTATGTAAATATTAAAGATATAACCCGCCGGTAGGCGGGTTATATCTTTCTGGCTGACGTAATAAAGACAGATTAATATTTTTATATTTTTGGCCAGGCGTCCGCTGTATTAAATAATGTGAGTGAATATTACGCCTTTAAATCGATTCATTGGTTGTAAAATAATCACAACTGGCCGTTTTGTGATAAGAAAATGGATATTTCTGTGAGCTGACACAAATAAACAGGGCTGAAAATAGTCAAAGTTCCGTCGAGGTGGTAATGATCTGCGCCCTGTCAGAATACTGACTCAGAGAGATGAAAAGTGGGAGCTGATTGGATAATACAGCGGCACTTAACACAGTGTTTACATATGCAGAAGGGACGAGCAATTAGCCTGAATTTCTTAAAAACAGGTTGACCTTCTTGTATAGTAGCCCAATATTGTAATAGCGTTGCCGTGCATACACTGTCACTTTTAGCGTGCAACTATATGTTTTTATTTGAAAATTTCGCGAGCACGAGGACGTAATAGAGTCATATGGGTAAATCTCTTGTTATTGTGGAGTCCCCGGCCAAGGCAAAAACGATTAATAAGTACCTTGGTAAGGATTTCATCGTAAAGTCCAGCGTTGGTCATGTTCGAGACCTGTCTACTGGTGGTAGCAGTACGGGTAAAAAAGCGACTGCATTGTCCACGAAAGGTCTGAGCGCTGAAGAGAAAGCACAGATCAAAAAAGAAAAAGAGCTTAATGCGCTGATCAATAAAATGGGTGTTAACCCATATAAAGATTGGGAAGCGCATTATGCTGTGCTGCCCGGTAAAGAGAAAGTCGTCCAGGAATTGCAAAAGCTGGCTGAAAATGCAGATTATGTTTATCTGGCAACCGATTTGGATCGCGAGGGAGAAGCTATTGCCTGGCACCTTCGTGAGCTCATAGGTGGTGATGAAGAACGCTATAAACGTGTTGTTTTTAATGAAATTACCAAAAATGCGATTCAGCAGGCTTTCGAACATCCGGGTGAACTGAATATTGATGGCGTGAATGCGCAGCAGGCGCGCCGTTTTCTTGATCGTGTTGTTGGCTTCATGGTTTCCCCTCTGTTGTGGAAAAAAGTCGCCCGGGGCTTGTCTGCCGGTCGTGTTCAGTCGGTAGCGGTAAAACTGATCGTTGAGCGTGAGCGTGAAATCAAAGCATTTGTTCCGGAAGAGTTCTGGGATGTGCACGCCAATACGGTAACCGGTGGCAAAGATGCATTGCGTCTAATGGTAGCCCAGCAGGCAGGCAAGGCATTTCGTCCGGTCAACAAAGCAGACACAGATGCGGCCGTTTCTTTGCTGGAAAAAGCGGCTTATAAAGTAGCTGAGCGTGAAGATAAACCGACCAGCAGTAAACCTTCTGCGCCTTACATCACATCAACACTGCAACAAGCGGCCAGTACCCGTCTGGGTTATGGCGTAAAACGTACTATGGGCCTGGCCCAGCGTCTGTACGAAGCGGGTTACATTACCTATATGCGTACTGATTCGACCAACTTGTCCAAAGAAGCGGTCGAGGCTGTGCGTGGCTATATTGCCTCTGAATATGGTGACAATTACCTGCCTGCTAATCCTGTGGTGTACGGCAGTAAGGGCAATGCACAAGAAGCGCACGAAGCGATTCGTCCATCAAGTGTTGACACCCAGCCAGCTGATCTGGAAGGCATGGATCAGGATGCCGTCAAGCTGTATGACCTTATCTGGCGCCAGTTTGTGGCTTGTCAGATGACTGCGGCCCAGTATGACTCCAGTACCATTACCGTACAGGCCGGTGACTTTACGCTGAAAGCAAAAGGCCGAACGTTACGTTTTGCCGGTTGGACCAAAGTACAGCGTCCGTCAGGCAAGAATGAAGATACCACTCTGCCAACAGTTCAGGTGGGTGATGTACTGACGCTAGACAGTTTAGATCCCAAGCAGCACTTCACTAAGCCGCCTGCGCGCTTCACAGAAGCGGCACTGGTGAAAGAGTTGGAAAAGCGCGGTATTGGCCGTCCATCGACTTATGCTTCGATCATTTCGACGATTCAGGATCGTGGTTATGTCAAAGTGGATCAGCGTCGATTCTATGCCGAAAAAATGGGTGAAATTGTCTCTGACCGTTTAGAAGACAGCTTTTCCGACCTGATGGATTATGATTTCACCGCCCGCATGGAAGGCAATCTGGATAAGATTGCAGAAGGACAGGCAAACTGGAAATCCGTTTTAGATAAGTTTTTCAGTGATTTCACTGAAGAGTTAGTAAAAGCTGAACAGGATGAAGATGAAGGCGGAATGAAGCCTAACAAAATCGTCCTGACCGATATTGAGTGTCCGACCTGCTCTCGTCCTATGGGTATCCGCACTGCTTCTACCGGGGTTTTCCTGGGCTGTTCGGGTTATGCCTTGCCGCCGAAGGAGCGCTGTAAGACCACCATTAACCTGGGTGATGAAGAAGGTGTGGTTAACGTCCTTGAAGAGGATGTGGAAACTGCCGCTTTACGGGCGAAGAAACGTTGTCCTAAGTGTGGGACAGCTATGGATGCTTATCTCATCGACCAGAGCCGTAAGCTGCATGTCTGTGGTAATAACCCCGAATGTGATGGCTTTGAGGTTGAAAAAGGTGAATTCAAACTGAAAGGCTATGAAGGTCCTGTGGTTGAGTGTGACAAATGCGGCTCAGACATGGAACTGAAAAATGGCCGTTTTGGTAAGTACATGGGCTGTACCAATGATGCCTGTAAGAACACACGGAAAATTCTGAAAAACGGTGAGGTCGCGCCACCAAAAGAAGATCCGGTGCATTTGCCTGAGCTGCCTTGTACTCAGGATCCGGATGCGTATTTTGTGTTGCGTGATGGTGCATCTGGACTGTTCCTGGCCGCCAGCACCTTCCCCAAATCCCGTGAGACTCGTGCGCCTCTGGTGGAAGAGTTGGTTCGTTTTAAAGACAGGTTGTCACCTAAGTTTCAGTACCTGACTGAGGCGCCAACGGAAGATCCGGATGGCCTGAAGACAGTGGTTCGCTTTAGCCGCAAGACTAAAGAGAACTATGTCCGTTCAGAGGAAGACGGGAAGCCAACCGGTTATACCGCACTGTATGATGGCGGAAAATGGCTCATCACGGATAAGCGCAAGAACGCCAAAAAAGAGAAATAATGAAAAACCGCCGCAAGGCGGTTTTTTTATGCATCCGTTCTGGGGCTGGCTGGTGAGTGGATTTTTTCCTGTCCGGTCTGGGTCTCACTGGCTGATGATATCAGCTGTGTTTTGCCAGCTCTGGGCTTGCGGTTGACCTGAATGACAGCAAACACGACAAGTGCTATCCCGATGAGGTGATAGATGGTAAATGACTCATCAAGCAGGGTGATTGCGAAGATGGCTGTCATAGCCGGGCCGATATTGCTGGTCAAACTGACTGCCGAAGGAGTCAGGCGCGCCATCGCGGCTGCAATTAAATAGGACGGCAAGACAGTGCAGAAAAATCCCAGTATCACGCCCAGCAAAGCCAAATCCAGTGAGATAGTGCTCAGTTGCACCCTTGACCACTGAAAATGCAGCAGAATGACAATACCGGCGCTGGTCATGCCAAGACTGGTAAATAACTGACTGCCAAGCTGACTGATCACCCGTTTGCTCAGCACCAGGTAAGTGGCAAAAATCATGGCTGACAGCAGGGCATACAGGCTGCCGAGCCAGATGTCATCGCCCAGATGCTGAATGTCATGCGCGACAATAAGCGCAATACCCAGGTAACCCAGCAGGATGGAAAGGAAAGTCCCAGTTTTAGGCGTTTCTTTTAAAACCAGCATACTGATCAGAACCACAAAGGACGGATACATAAATAACAGTAACCGCTCAAGCTGCGCAGAAATGCTCTCCAGCGCCAGAATGTCGAACAGCGAAGCAAAATAATAGCCTAAGATCCCAATCAGCATAGCCTGCCAGCCATAGCGCCGTGCCTTGTGTCGCTGTGCGGCATTGCGGAGCAGCCAGCAAAGTATCAACAGATAAAAAGGCAGAGAACTGGCTGCTCTCAGGCTCATGATGGTGACAGCATCACCGCCGAGCTGATAGGCAATTTTGATCAGCACAGGCTTTAATGAGAAAAAGACGGTTCCGATGAGGGCGTAGAGAATACCTTGTTTGTTAACCGACAGCGTCGAGCCTGGTGCCAGTTCTTTTTCCATTACTCACTTCCTTTTGTGTTTGAGAACAGGCTGTGAGAGATGGAGACCGGCTGCATGACTCACAGCCGGGCAGGGGAGATGCTACCGACTGAGGGGGATCCGGGTGAGAAGCCAGGGCTGCAGTAAAGTGACCTTCATGATGAGTACCTTGGTATCGGTGAGTTTTTAAGCTACCTAAATTTACACAGCCACACAAGGGAGTGGAAAAGATCAGATGAATATGCCAGCTGTTGATGTTAACGGCTGAGAATCTGTGGTGAAGTCGTGTTGAATCAGCAATACGGCTGCTCCGGGCTTGCCTCGGAGTCAGCCAGTATTTGAGTATTAATTAATGGAGTCTTTAAGGTGTGTGGCGGACACGGGTCAGGCCAAGCAGTATTGCAGTGGCGAACTGAATGATACAACACAGCAAAAACAACCTTTCTGTCCCCAGTATCATCATCAGATAACCGGATGCCGCCAGACCGAATGGCATGCCGAGTTTGAACAGTGAGCCGGTGATACCTGCAACGCGTCCGATCAGTTTGTCACTGAAGGCTTCCTGACGATAACTCCAGATACAGATAGAACTCATCAAACCTATACTGCTGATCAAAAAGAAAGACAGGGCTAACATGGGCGCACTGGGCAGCAGGGCCGGCAGAGCAAACCCAACGGATTCAAAAGTGATGGATAAAATCAGCAGCACGCCCAGACCGAGACGTTTTCTGATTTTATCGGCGACTAATCCGCCCAGAATACCGCCGATCCCTGATGCAGCAATCAGATAACTGACTTCCAGGTTGGTCATCATAAGTGTGGCTTTTGCAAAGTATATCGCCTGGACATGAAAGACAGCACCTGTGGTGTTAATGACCACAACGGCGGCGGTGATCAGGCACATGGTCTTGTCTGTACTCAGTGCCTGCCAGCCTTCTCTGAGCGCGGTGAGGACAGGCGGATGCGCAACAGGATCCGCTGGTGTAAATGATATGCGGTGCAATTGGACAAAGGCAATCAGGTAGAAAATGATAAGCAGCAGAAACACCTGATGGATCGCCGCCATCAGTAGCAGCATGCCGGACAGTACGGGCCCGACTGTCTCAAGTAAGCTGTACATGGTACTGAAACGTGCAGTGGCCGTATTTTGCAATGTTTGCGGCAGCGCTGTTTTCATCATGCCGAGACGGGCATTGTGGTAGCCGTAGTCGAACGCCATCATCATGAAAGCAGCCGGAAAGAGCACCCAGAGCGGTTCTGCCAGCCATTCAACGGCGGTATAAGCAACGAGCAGGCAAGCACACTGGCCAAGCAGCATGGCCTGTGACCAGCGCTTGCGGTTCACCCGGTCGACCCAGACCCCGATGAAAAATGCCAGTAACAGGTTCGGCAAATATTCTACAGCACGCATCCAGCCCATCCATTCCGAGGATGCTGTCAATTCATAAACGAGCAGTGGCAGCGCAAGACTGTAGATTTTGGCACCGAAGGCGGCAAAAAATGCACTGGATAGCAGAATGAGAAATTTGGGCTCTTGCCAAATGCCTGTCTGGTGTTGGGTGACGGTTGTCATCATAAATTCCTTTTTACATCATAGAGATTTGTGATTATCCGTGATAAAAGTGGAAGAAAAAGTGTAAGTGGCAATAAGGAATTTCGTCTTTTATGCGCTATTGGCGAGCATTAATTTACTTCAGGGATGCATTGACGGTTGGACAAGCCCAGTCGATATCACTTGATACTCTGGCAGAGAAGCTCGCCTGCACCCGGCGCAATGCTCAGCTTGTGATTAAAAAGCTGGTTGAAGAGGGGTGGATAAGCTGGCAGCCAGGTATTGGTCGCGGTAATTTGCCGACAATTTGTCTGAAAAAACCGGTTGATTTGATTCTCAAACAGCAGGCGTTGTCGCTGCTGTCACAACGTCAGGTGGAGCGTGCCACTGCCTTAGTACCCGAGTCGCAAAGGCAGGGGTTACTGGCCGAGTATCTGGATGGTTATCGTCGTTCTGGCCTGTGTTCAATGTCGAAGAAAGAGCCAAGCGATGTGTTGCGAATTCCGTTTTACCGGGGGATCCATGATCTGGATGCCGTGCAGCTTTCCCGGCGGACTGAAATGCATCTCGGCAGCTATCTTTATGCCGGTTTGCTGCAGCGGGATCGGGATTCTGGGCGGATTCACGGCGATCTAGCCGCACACTGGGAACGTCATGGTAATGACTGGTATGTCACACTCCGAAAAGGACTGACGTTTCATGATGGCTCGCCCCTGGATGCTTTAGCGGTGAAAGCTCATTTTGAACGTTTGCAAGCCTCTGACAGCAGTAACCACCGGCTGTTCGATTGTCTTGAAGCTGTAGAGGTGCTTGCGCCGCTTCGCCTGAAACTGGCCACGAATGCGACGGCTGGTTTCATACCCACCCTGTTAACACAAAAGGCGGCTGGTATATCGAAAGTCTCCCATGAAGGGCAGATCCTGGGCGCCGGTGCCTTTCGTCTTGATACGCACACTGAGTGGCTGACCCGACTAAGCGCATTTGAGCAATACCATGGCTACCGGCCCTGGCTCGATGCCGTGGAGATCTGGAACATTGGCGATCAGGCGATGGATTTTGAGGTCAGCAGTGATGTGGTTCACCCTTGGCTGGTGCCGGGACAGACAGCACCGTTTTCGCAACTGGAAGGCTGGGAAAAAGGGTGTGAATATGCGCTGCTGAATGCAAACCGTAAGGGCTGGATGACGGTGCCGGCGCACAGGCAGCGATTATCTGCTTTCATTCGTCAGCAGCCGCTGCCTGCCACCATGGTAGCGGCAGATTACCGTGTCGCAAAAGGGATGCTGCGATCCGAAGCGCTATGCCAGGATACAGTTAACACGCTGGATTTCTCTGACCTGCCTGCACCTGATCGCCCGCTGTCTGTGCTGACCTATCAGCTGCGGGATCATATTGCCCTGGCCGAGCAACTGGCCGCGGCCCTGAATGCCGCCGGACTACCCGCGACATCTTGTGTGGAGACATTTCCGGACTTCAACCGGACAGAGCGACTGGCCCAGGCGGATATCATTATTTCCGGTGAAGTGTTCGGCGAGGATGCGGAACTGAGCTGGATGGAATGGCTGAAGGCGAGTACGGCGTTAGCGGTATGTCTGCAGCCTCAGCAGCTGACACGATTGCTGCGCGAACTGGAAAACGTCTTTGTGTTTGAAAGCCTGGCTGAACGGCTGGAACATTTTCAGGCGATCGAACAATGGCTGGTGGATACAGGAGTCTATCGGCCTTTGTGGCAAAACCGCCAGCAGCTCAGTGTCCGAAGTCATCTCAATGGGGTATCGCTGCTGGCGAATGGCTGGATCGATTTCAGCCGTGTGGTGTTCAGTTCACCATAGCTGAGGCCGGAATGCCGCTGTGAAAACGGAAATCTTGATCCGGGGAGTTAATCAGCCCGGCTTCCCGCTGGCCTATGTGCAGGATTCGGTCACTGATATCCTGACCGGCAATGCGCTCAGCCAGTTTCAGGTAATCCTGATAATGACGAGCTTCAGAGCGCAGCAACGAGATATAAAACTTCCTGAGCTCATCATCAAGAAACGGCGCCAGTCTGGCGAAACGCTCACAGGAGCGAGCTTCAATGTAAGCGCCGACTATCAGTTTATCAATTAAAGTGGCGGGTTCATGAGTACGCACGGCTTTCATCAGCCCGCGGGCATAGTTACCGGCACTCAGATTGGAGTAAGCGATACCGCGCTTGTCCATGATTTCCAGCACCTGTTCAAAGTGGTGGAATTCTTCTTTGATCAGGCGAACCATCTTATCAATCAGATCCTGGCCATAAGGACAATCCGCCTTTGCTGTCAGTTCGGCACTCAAGCCATTTTTTCTGCCGTGGAAGGCGTCTTTCTGGCGTGATCTGCCGTAGACAAAATCTTCGTACGGCTTTGCCCAGTCTAACAGTGCCTGGCCACTTTTCTCATCAACGGCATATTTGCGGATCAGGAAAATGGCGGTCTGGCTGGCTTTCAGTTCGCAGTTACAGTGATCAACCAGCAAGGCATTGAGGTTTTCCGGTTTGCGTGCTTCTTCAAGCCAGCTTTCTGGGGTTTCGCAATGCAGAAATTGGCGGACGGGAAGAAGTAGCTCGTTGATCATGTTCTGAGTGTCTGTCATGGATGGGTCTTTTGCTGAATTGAACAGGAGAAAGAAAACCGGCGGATTATAACAAAGCTCTTTCTGAGCGACCAGAGAATGACGGATATTGGCTTATCACAAGAAACTAAGAACAAATGAACGACTTAGCTTGAAAAAAGAGGGCTATATCATCGTTATTCCATTTTGGTGTGCTTATACTGAAAACGTATGTGTCGATGGCTGGTGAAGGAGGTCTGCCGGTTATTGGCATCCAGACACATCAGAAAAGGACTTTATATGCACTTACCCCGGATTGCCCCCTGGTTACTGGCTGTTGTCACTTTCCCTTTGAGTGTGAATGCACAGGCTGCACAAGCGTGCGGGCATGTCACCATTGCCGACATGAACTGGAATTCCGCTACCTTTATCGCTCATCTGGATCAGTTCATTTTGCAGCAAGGATACGGTTGTGACGCCGAACTTGTTCCCGGTGACAGCATTCCAACCACAACGTCCATGATTGAAAAAAGTGAGCCGGATATTGCCCCTGAAATGTGGAGCAATACCATGCGCGAAGCGCTGGATAAAGGCGTGAAGGAAGGTCGGCTGCGCTATGCCGGCGTGACGCTAACTGACGGTGGAGAAGAAGGGTTCTGGGTGCCGGCCTACATGGTGGACAAAGCACCCAGCCTGAAAACCCTGGCCGGAGTGAAAGCCAATGCCAGTTTGTTTAAGCATCCTGAAGATCCTGATAAATCCGCCATGATGGGGTGCCCTGCTGGCTGGACCTGCCAGATCACCTCTGAGCATTTGTTTGACGCGCTCAAATTGGGTGATTCAGGCTTTGAACTGGTGGATCCCGGTTCAGGGGCCGGTTTGGCGGCATCCATTGCCAAAGCCTATGAGCGGCAAGAGCCCTGGTTTGGTTACTATTGGGCACCTACTGCGGTACTGGGTAAATACGAGATGGTGAAAGTGGATTTTGGCACAGGCGTGGATGCCGAACACTATAAAGCGTGTATTACCCAGGCTGACTGTCTGGACCCCAAGCCGACCATGTATCCGCCGTCACCGGTTGATACTGTCGTGACAGAGCGTTTTGCGGCACGAGCGCCAGACGCGCTGGCCTATTTATCGACACGTTCATTCACCAATCCGCAGATGAATCGCATGCTGGCCTGGATGGAGGAAAACCAGGCGGATGGTGAAATAGCAGCAGAGTACTTCCTTGCTGAGAACGAGTCGCTGTGGAGCCAATGGGTAACGCCGGAAGCGTTACAGCGTATCAGGCAAGCCCTGGCGGCTCGCTAATTCAGTCAGACCCGGTGGTTGCCGGGTCTGTGCATTTTACCGATTTACGGCACCCCGATATGTCTGAACTATCCTGGCTTAGCGATTTTCCTCAACTCGACCGCCATCAACTGCTTGCGATTCGTAAAACGCTTGATGGGGCATATCGCTCTTTTTCGCGTGAATATGGCGACAGCATTGAATCCTTCTTCGATCCGCTGCTCTCTATGTTGATTGGTTTTGAAAAACTGCTGCTGAACACTCCCTGGTGGCTGATGATTGCCATACTGGCCGGACTGGCTTTTTATGCCAGTCGCTCCTGGAAACTGGTGGGCGGTGTGGTGGTTGCTTTTGTGTTCATTGGTCTTTTCGGGATGTGGGAAGACACGATGCGCACTATGAGCATCATTATTGTGTCCACATTGCTGGCGATTGTGCTGGGTTTACCCATAGGCATTCTGATGGCCCGTTCAGACAGAGCACAAAGCGTGATTACCCCGTTGCTGGATGTGATGCAAACCATGCCGGCGTTTGTGTATCTGATCCCGGTGGTGATGCTGTTGGGGATAGGTAAAATTCCGGGCCTGATCGCTGTGGTGATTTATGCGATCCCCCCTGTGATCCGTCTGACCAATCTGGGTATTCGGCTGGTGGATAAAGAAGTGCTCGAAGCGGCAGAAGCGTATGGCGCGAGCAGCTGGCAACGTCTGACTGGTGTGCAGTTGCCGTTGGCGATGCCGACTATCATGGCAGGCATCAATCAGACCATTATGATGGCGCTGGCCATGGTAGTGATTGCGTCCATGATTGGTGTAAAAGGTTTGGGGCAGCCTGTCCTTAAATCGATTACTAACCAGTATTTTACGCTGGGCCTGCTTAACGGGCTGGCCATAGTGGCACTGGCTATCATTTTTGATCGTATCTCCCAGAGCTATGCCCGGCGCACCCAGCAACATCTTTCGGGGCGTAAACATGACTGATTCCATTCACATGCATGACACAAGCACACCGCTCATCCGCGTGCGCGATTTGTATAAAGTGTTTGGCCCTCAATCTGATCAGGTACTGAAACAGGTTCATGCCGGAAAATCGAAATCGGCCATTCTGGCTGAAACCGGGCATACGCTTGGCCTGAATAAGATTAACCTGTCGATATGTCAGGGTGAGATATTTGTCGTGATGGGCTTATCAGGCTCCGGTAAATCGACCTTGATCCGGCATTTCAATCGTCTTATCGAGCCGTCTGCCGGTCAGGTGGAAATTGACGGGGTGGATGTCACCGCGCTGAGTGCTTCAGCGTTGCAGACATTCCGGCGACAGCGGATGGCAATGGTTTTTCAACGTTTTGCGCTACTGCCTCACCGGACTGTGCTGCAGAACATTGGCTATGGTCTTCAGATACAAGGTGTTGATAACAGCGAGTGGCGGAAAAAAGCCAGCTACTGGCTCGAGACTGTGGGGCTGGCAGGCTATGGCGATCACTATCCATCGAGTTTGTCCGGCGGGCAGCAGCAGCGGGTTGGACTGGCAAGGGCGCTGTGCACCGATGCCGATATTTTGCTGATGGATGAGGCTTTTTCGGCGTTGGATCCGCTGATTCGCAGCGAAATGCAGGAACAGTTGATGGCCCTGCAGTCCAGACTCGGCAAGACCATCATCTTTATCACACACGATCTGGACGAAGCTTTGCGACTGGGCGACAGGATCGCGATATTGCGCGACGGTGAGCTGATCCAGCAGGGCCGGCCTGTGGATATTCTGCTGCACCCCGTTGATGATTATGTCGAAGCCTTTGTTAAAGATGTGAACCGGTCCAGGGTTCTGAAAGTCGAGGCCGTCATGTCACCAGACGTGCACTGCGTTGGATTATGTTCGGTCTCTGAGGCGAGCCGCCACATGGAGCAACATAGCCTGAACGAGGTCTGTGTGCTGGATGAGTTGGGGCGTTATCTGGGAGTTCTGACCCGTCACTATCTTGAAAAGGCCATGGCTGACGCCCCGGATCGGCGGTTAGAGGCATCGACCTTGCTACAGGTACCTGCGATTTCACGTTATCAGCTGCTTGAGCAAGTGCTGCCTGTCACACTGGAGTCTGATGTCGCCTTGCCAGTGCTGGGAGAGAAAGGGGAAGTGTGCGGGCGTCTTTCACGTTCCACACTGGCCAAAGTGCTCAGTGAACACAATGTCGCAAACCCAATGCCGGATCAGTGATGTATCGGTGCAGCCTAAATGAATCAGGCCGCTGGTAGCGGCCTGATTGGGTTATCAATATCCTGTCATTACCATTTCTTTTTCGGCTGGAACAGGATATCCAGTTCGTCCTGCTCTTTTTCGAGCATTTCCTGACGCTGTTTCGCGTTGCTCTGATTCTGCGAGCTGTCAATTTCATCCAGCATGGCCTGCAATTTTTCACGGGCCTGGTTGGCATAGTTGTGATTTTTGGTCGCCAGCGCATCCAACCCTTTTCTTAATAGCTGTTTGGCGGTACCAATCTGGCGTTTCATGCGGGCATCGTTGGCACGTTTAACAACGTTTTCAATGTTAATGCGCAGCTGTAACCCCTCCAGACGTGCATTCTCTGCGACGAATGCCTGGGTGCCGAGACGGCCTTTGCTGTGTTCGCTTTTAACTACCTGTTTCAGGCGTTTAACCAGCTGCAGCATGGCAATAGCCTGACGGTCTGTGGTAGGTACCTTAAAGCCAGACATTTCATTAGGGGTGTAATTTTGCTGCAGCTGATGAATCTGCTCGCGGACGTTGTTAATACGCTGCGGCATCGATCGATCTTTTTGATCAACCTCGAACATGCTTTCCAGCGCTGACAGAATACGTTGATTCAGACAGACCAGTAATTCTTTGCTGTAAGGCAAATGATGAGCATGACTTATCAGATCTTCACTGGAGTCGATGATGGCAATGTGCTTGGCCAATTCCTGCTGCTTCTGGCTCTCCAGCTGCTGCCGGTACTGAATGATAACGTTATAACCCACAACCAGGACTAACAACAGGCCGATAAGACCGACCACTAAAGGTATACTCATAAAACTCGATCAGATAATCCACAGACAAACGAAGCCATAAGATACACCATCTGATCATGAGGTCATAGCATAGGGTAGAATTTTGCTCATAGCCTCACATTCGCAGTGCGCACATTTTTACATAGGGGGGAGGTCACAGGCTATCTGTCACTAAGGCCGGGCTCGTATAGATTTCCACCTGTTGTCAAATTATGATGGTCAGAACGCATTCAGAACCTATGTGTTGCTGTACATGTGCATTTTAGACACTATGATACTGTATATAACATAGTGGAATAGATAGTCGCATTGCTAGAATGTAACGGACTATATTTGGGACGGTAAAATGAAACTACAACAATTACGCTATATCGTTGAGGTGGTGAACCATAATCTCAATGTGTCCTCGACGGCTGAAAATCTGTATACCTCTCAACCGGGTATCAGCAAACAGGTACGTTTACTAGAGGATGAGCTCGGCATTCAAATTTTCGAGCGTAGCGGTAAGCACCTGACCAAAGTGACACCGGCGGGTGAGAACATTGTCCGTATTGCTCGTGACATTCTTTCGCGAGTGGAAAGCATTAAATCGGTAGCCGGCGAATATACGCATCCGGAAATGGGCACGCTGCATATCGCGACCACACACACCCAGGCGCGTTACGCTTTACCGAAAGTCATTCAGGGCTTTATTGAACGTTACCCGAAAGTCTCTTTACACATGCATCAGGGAACACCTTCCCAGATTGCGGATGCGGTGTCTAAAGGTACGACTGTCTTTGCCATCGCCACAGAAGCACTGCATTTGTATCAGGATATGATTATGTTGCCGTGCTATCACTGGAATCGCTCCATTGTAGTGCGCTCCGATCATCCATTGGCCCAGAAAAAAGACATTACGATTCATGATCTGGCCGCTTACCCGTTAGTGACCTACGTGTTTGGTTTTACCGGGCGCTCTGAACTCGATAATGCGTTTAACCGCTCAGGGTTAACGCCCCGTATTGTGTTTACGGCCACAGATGCCGATGTCATCAAAACCTATGTACGACTGGGAATTGGCGTCGGTGTGATGGCGAGCATGGCGATTGACCCTGAGACAGATCATGACCTGGTTGCCATTGATGCCAGCCACATTTTCGAAGCCAGTACCACTACCATTGGCTTTAAAAAAGGCACCTTCCTGCGTACCTATATGTACGATTTCATGGAACGCTTTGCCCCGCATCTGACCCGGAACGTGGTTGATCAGGCGTTGGCACTCAAAAGCAATGACGAAATAGAAGCTATGTTTGCCAGTATTAAATTACCGGTACGCTGAGTTGTTAAAGTTCTACCGCAAACAATAAGCCGCATTCTGCGGCTTTTTTGTGCTCCTTTCACTATTCACTGCTTTTGCGACCTGATATGAGATAAAATACGGCCTTTCCGTTTATCAGCGTATCAGGGTTGCTAATGTCTGCTTATTCAGACAAATTTTGTCAGTTGGATGCCTTGCTCACCCGGGAAAGAGCATACTGGCAGTTTATGCCTTTTGCCTGCCACGAATATCCCTGGCAACACAGTACCCCGGCGCTGTCGGGCTGGCTGGACTCTCTGTCCGATCAGGATGTGGCCAACTTATTGCAAAACAATGCTGCGCTTATTGAAGCGTTGGCGGTTTTTCTCCCTGCGCTGCCTGAAGTGCATCAGCTTGCTGACATTCCTGCGCTCCCTTTAGTCTCAGAAGGTTCGCCGCGTCTGCCCCGTGGATTGGATGTCGGTATTCCGGGCCGGAAATGGCAGCAGGTGCTGGCATTCAATGCGGTACTGCCTGCGCATAAGCTTCCCTGGCTGGAATGGTGTGCCGGAAAAGGGTATTTAGGGCGAGTGCTTGCCGCATACCACAACACCCGGGTTACCAGCCTTGAATGGCAACAGAGTTTGACGCAGGACGGTCAGTCAGCCGCGAATCAGTTAGGGTTGCCTATGACTTTCGTTCAGGCAGACGCATTCGCACCGGAGAGCGCCAGTGTGATCCGACCGGATCAGCATGCAGTGGCTTTGCACGCCTGTGGCGATCTGCATGTCAGTCTGCTGGAGCGGGTGGCTGCAAAGCGCACTGCGGCGGTGAGTGTGTCACCTTGCTGCTATCACCTGATCCGTCATGATGTCTATCAGCCATTGTCGGCACCGGCAAAAGCGAGTGAGCTTAGATTATCAAAGCATGATCTCAGAATGCCGCTTCAGGAAACTGTCACAGCCGGACAACGGGTGAAACAGCAGCGGTTTGTCGAAGTCAGCTACCGTCTGGGCTTTGATGCACTGCAGAAACATCTGACCAGGAACGACGCCTATTTGCCTGTCCCCAATGTACAAAAAGCCATTTTGAAGAATGGCTTTGCTGATTTTTGTCGGTGGGCGGCTGAGCAAAAAGGATTGCAACTGCCGGAAGACGTTGATTATGTGCACTGGCAGCAACAGGGAGAAGCCTGTTTTAGGAAGGTTGAGCGTATGGAGCTGGTTCGTCAGGCTTTTCGCCGTCCGCTTGAAATGTGGCTGGTATTTGACAGGGCGCTGTTTATGGAAGATGCCGGATATCACGTGTCTGTTGGCACATTCTGCGATAAACCCATCACACCAAGAAATATTCTTATTCACGCACAATTGGAGAAATAATGGAGACAAGCACGCTGATTGTTTGTGCGCTGGCCTTATCGGCTGGTTGTTTTGTTCAAAGTACCGTTGGCTTTGGCATGGCCATTGTGGCGGCGCCGATTGTGTATTTCTATGAACCGCGTTTTGTTCCGGGCGTGGTGACATTTGTTGGTCTGGTACTGGCGCTGATCAATATGTGGCAGTACCGGCGAATGATTTCATTTACCGGAATGAGCGCGGCGTTTGTGGGGCGCGTGCCCGGCACTATAGTTGCCGGTTGGATTTTGGTGTACATCAGTGCAGAGCATCTGGCGCTGGTGCTGGGCGCGGGTGTGTTACTGGCGGTTCTGATCAGTTTGTCGAAGGTTCGCTTCAAGCCCACACCCAAAGCCTTATTTGTGGCCGGTTTTACGTCGGGCCTGATGGGGACGACAACCAGTATTGGTGGTCCGCCAATGGCCTTGGTTTTGCAGCACGCAGAAGCCGGAAAATTACGAGCAAATCTGGCTGTGTATTTTGTTTTCAGCTGTATTTTATCGCTGATTGCCCTTTCGGCAACGGGCCACTTCAGTGTGTGGCACCTTAAATACGCACTGATGGTTCTGCCCGCACCAATATTGACCACCTTGTTTGCTTACAAGGTGCAGCATTTAATCAAAACCGAATGGGTGAGATATGCCTTGCTGGTGCTGTGTACCTTTGCGGGCATGGCCGCCATGTGGCAGGGACTGAGCCCAATGTGGGCGTAAGATTACAGAGGCCGCTGTTGTAGCGGCCTCTGACGTTAAATGGGTTAGCTGGCTTTGGGGATGATGTTAAACAGATTAAATTGTCGCTGTTCCAGCTCATGTGCTGGCATGGGTTTACCCATATAATAGCCCTGGCAATAGTCAAACTCACACTGCTGGATATATTCCAGCTGTTCAAGCGTCTCGACCCCTTCGGCGACCAGCTTCAGGTTAAGCTTGTCACAGATGGCGCAGGTTGCTTCCACAATGGCCCGGCTGCTCGGGTTATTGGCCTGCACGAAGCTTTGATCAAGTTTCACCATAGTGATGGGCAGATTCTGTAACTGAGAAAGGGACGAATAGCCGGTACCAAAATCGTCAAGATGAAGTTCTATGCCCAGTTCAGCGAGATCAACAAGGCACTGTTTGGCGTCATCGTATTCCTGCAACATGGCAGACTCAGTTAACTCTAATGCCAGTTGTTTCGCATCAATGTCGTAGTTTTCGAGTAATGTCCCGATATAACTGGCGAGACTGGCATGCAGCTGCGCCCGGGATAAATTCACACTGACGGTAAAACGTTTCCCATAGGCTTTATTCCAGTGTGAAAGCTGCATACAAGCTTGTTTCAGTATCCATTTCCCGAGCGGTACAATCTGGCCGGTTTCTTCAGCAAGCGGAATGAATTCAGACGGTGCGACCTGGCCGAGGTCTTCATCGTACCAGCGAATTAAAGCTTCGAACCCACCTAACTGATTGTTTTTCAGATCGACGATGGGCTGGTAATACAGCTCAAAGGCTTCAGCGTCCATGGCCAGCGTCAGGTGATGGCGCAGTGTCATTTTACGGTATAAATCTTCAGCCATCTCAGGAGAGAAATGATGGCATCGATTACGGCCTCTCAGTTTGGCGCGATGCATTGCCATGTCGGCCTGAGTGATGAGGGTTTCAATTTTCTTTGCGTCATTGGGGAAACTGGCCATCCCAATACTGCAGCCGATGGACAATTCACCGACCTCTTTGAGGTGAAAAGGCTTATTGAGATTGGTAATGAGCTTTCGCGCAAATTGGGCCGGATCGTCAACCTGGCGGTGATCGATCTGGATAATGAATTCATCTCCGCCAAAACGGGCCAGTAAGCCGTTGAACTTGACAATTTCACTAAGGCGAATAGCGATAGCCCGCAACATTTTATCGCCAATGGCATGACCATAAGTGTCATTGATGAGCTTAAAGCCGTCTACGTCCAGAAACAGCAAAGTATAGGGTTGAGACGAATGCTGAGAAGCATGGATAGCATTGATCATACCCCTGCGGTTCAGCAACCCGGTCAGATAGTCGTGTTCTGACTGGTATTTCGCTTGTTTCAACTGCTCTTTTTCCTGGCTGATATTAACCAGGCTGAGCAAGAGTTGCTGTTTGTCTGCCAGCCACTTGCCATCAATGCTGAACCAGTCGTAGTTTCGGCCTGTCCAGCAGAGCTTCCTGTGGTTTACCACTTGTCCTTCACTGGCATCATGCAACCATTTTTCTGCCAATTTGATGTCGCCGACAAAAGTGGCGAGGCTGTCGAGTTGTTCACCAAAAGCATGAATGAAGGCGCGATTGGCACTCAGCAACTGGCCTTCAGAAGAAAAAAGCAGGGCAAGATTAGAGCCATCAGAAAAGGCCAGTTCACGTCTCAGGCTGGCTTCCTCAGAGATAACGTGAACCAGCATGGCTATTCTGCCATCTTCGCTCGGAATACCAGAGAAATGACACAATGCATTTTTCACTTTGCTCTTGGGGCTGTAGCTCCACCAAAGTTTTAGCGACTCTCCGCGTTTGAACATTTGCAAATAGTCATTCAGGGTCGCTTCTACGGCGTCGGACATATCCTGTCCCAGATCCCGTGATGTAAGCTCACTCAGGCTTTCGGCTTCCCAAAGGGGAAGCGCAGCAGAATTCGCCCAGATAATGGCTTTGTTTTCGATGTCGAAAACCCATACCGGGGATTGCAGATATTCAAAGGTCGTAAAGAATTGGCTCATACCAGATAAAGGAATGACTTTAAAGGGGCAATGCCTCAACGATAGCCTAAATTGCCTGAGGCATACATGCGAGAGGGTGTAAAGCGTGATCTTGATTCAGGAAGTGTGTGTTGCATAAATGTAAATTAATGATAAATAAGAACAAAAAGTGAGCTGGCAGGGGGGGGTTGGGCCCGGGAGTGCGCTGCGCAGGTGATGACTTAGTCTCTGAGAAAGGGCTTAGCTAAATCACTAAGCCCAGTGTTGCTCTATCCTTACAGGTAAATACACACTCACTTTTTATTATGAAACTCAGTGTGCATTATTCGGGCGTTTTACCCGATGGCAGGAATAACGCCAGCCATCTGGAGAAACTGTGCTGTGATGATCAGCACACCTGCGCTGGTTGCCATGATGAGAGCTGGTTTGCCACCGCTGACCTGGTATTCACCTATCGTCTGACGTTGTCCTCGCTGAACATGCACCATGGCTACTGGCAGGAAGATAGCCAGAATGACGAGTGCAATTGCCGCATAACCCAGCGCCATAATAAAGCCTTGAGGATAAAACAGGGCAAAGCACAGCGGTGGGATGAAGGTAAAGAGAGCCGTTTGTACTCTGCCTGACGTCGAGTTTTTCTGATTTAAGGTATCTGACAGGAAGTCAAACAAGCCCAGGCTTACACCAAGGAAAGAGGTCGCCAGCGCAAGGTCTGCAAAGATAGAAACGGAATTACTGACCATAGGGCTGTTGAGCATCGTGCTCAGTGCAGCAATAAAGTTGCCCAGGCTGGAATTGGCAATCAAATCAGACTGGCTGAGAATGCCCTGGCTGGCAATTTGCCACAGCAGATAAATCACTAACGGTACAGATGCACCCACTATCATCACTTTTCGAAGCGCTTTCATATCTATGCCCACATAGCGGACGATAGAGGGAATGCTGCCGTGGAAGCCAAATGAGGTAAACACGACAGGCAGTGCCGAGATAAGCAGGCCTTTTTCGACAGGCATATCAACCAGATGTTGCCCCTGGATATGCGGCAGTAACAGGCTTAGCATGACAGCCAGTGCAATAATTTTCAGCGCAAAAAGGATACGGTTTACCAAATCAACCGAGTGTGTCCCGACTGATACCACAGTTGCAATAAGTAAAGTGAACAGCACTGTGCCAGCCTGAGGCATGACATCAAGGCCAAACCAGCCGGACAACTTGTCATTTAACTGGGCACCACCACCGGCAATATAGGCTGCGCACAATGCGTAAAACAGAAACATCATCGCAATGTTGGCGACAATTTGTCCTTTTGTGCCCAATAGCTCTTTCGCCAGCGAGTGGAGCGTGGCTGAAGGATCTGCATGTTGATGGACTTCCAGCATCAGCAGCGCTGTGTACACCATCAGCGCCCAGATACCGACCATTGTCAGTGTGGCGGTGGTAAAGCCCAAACCGGCCGATGCCAGCGGCAATGCCAGCATCCCTGCGCCAATGGTTGTTCCGGCAATAATTAATGTACTGCCGAAGGTTTTGTTCATGCTCATCGAGTAAAAACTCCCTGTATTTTTATTGGTTTAGTTAGTGGGAGAGGGGGCGGTAAGGCTGATTCTCTCCGAAGAAAAAATATAGCCACAATGGTGCAAGGGGTTGGAAGGAATTGATGTGTTCAGATTTCTTTACAACGCGCTCGACCACTGTGGCCGACGATAATAGAATTTCATAGCGAACTTACTCATAACATTTGTACAACAATTGGTGTTTTTGTCTGTAAATCTAGCTTATTGGCAGGCGTAATTTACTGTCGACACTTTAAATGCAGAAAAATGACCTGTCAACTTTTGTTAATTTTTGTGTAAATATATATTTACATTTATAGTGGTTATCTAGTGTGTGTAATGCATTGCACCGAAGAGGGTTTTCAATTAACAGTGCTTAAGATTCTCTCGTGGTTGACTAAGTGTTACAGTGAAGTGCCAACTGAATAAATAAGAGGAACAACATGTTGCAAGTTGTCATGATAAGTACCGGTGAAGAAGTCCTGCATGGAGATATCGTTGATACCAATGCGGCATGGCTGTCCCGTTTGTTTTTTCAGAACGGCTTCGCGCTATCGCGACGCACTACAGTTGGTGATCAGCTTGAAAGTCTGGCATCAGAAATAGAGCAGTGCAGCCTGACGGCTGATATCGTGATTGTAAATGGGGGGCTGGGGCCGACCACGGATGATTTGACTGCTCAGGCTGCAGCCATTGCAGCAGGAGCCGGTTTAGAGCAATCGGAATTCTGGGTTGAGCAAATGATCGAGAAGTACCGGGATCTGGGGCGGGAAATGCCGCAGGCAAACCTGAAGCAGGCCATGTTGCCAGAGGGGGCTGACGTACTGGATAACCCTGTTGGCACGGCATGCGGCTTCATGATGAAGCTGAACCGTGCGCACTTGTTCTTCACTCCGGGAGTTCCCAGCGAATTTAAAGTCATGGTAGAAGACGAGATCCTGCCCAGGCTGAAATCGCTGCACCCGGATGTCGCAAGCCTTGATTGCCATCGGCTGTACAGTTTCGGATTATCAGAGTCAGGCATCAACGATACCCTGGCTTCTTTGTCATTACCGCCGTCATTCCAGCTGGGTTACCGCTCTTACTTGCCTTTTATCGAAGTTAAGCTGTTTGCACCTAAAAATGATACTCAGGCCGTTGACGTGTTAGCGCAAATTCAAGCGCGGCTGGGTGAAAACATTGTCGGTGCCGGTGAAACCTTGCTCGATACCATAGGCACACATTTCTCCAAAGCCCCTCTTACATTAACCGTTGCCGAGCAGTTTACCGGCGGTGATGTTCTCAACTGGCTACAGGATAATCCGGCGACCCAGACCGCATTAAGTCAGGGATGGCTGTTGACAACCCAGGTTGATCCCTCTTTGAGCGACGCTGAGCCTATGGGGGCCTCGTTAGCGATGGCCGCCGCCGCCCGGCAGCAGACTGGCTCCGATCTGGCGCTGGTTTGTGGCCCGCTGTATGACAACAGTATTGCGATTGCACTGTCTACGCCAAATGGTGACTGGGCACAGCATGTGCGTACCAGACGACAGTATGCCAATAAACCTCACCGAAAAATGGTCGCGACTTTGATGCTGGATATGCTGCGTCGATGGCAAACAGGTCAGACTGTGATTGGCCAGTATGAATCGTTCGAGAGACTGAGCGAGTTGTTCTTACCGGCAGAGCCGAACTGATCTAAATCAGAGCAAGATATAAAAAGCCAGTCTGGTAATCCAGGCTGGCTTTTTTGAAAGAGTCAGGAACTGTATTCAGCGTTGAGGAGGGTTACCCGTTAACCGCAGATTGAGAGAGTTGGACCTGGTAATCAAACTCCAGACTCAGATCTGAGGTTGGTACGGAGCGGCACGCAAGTATTTCTCCCGGCGCGACAAA
This sequence comes from Photobacterium salinisoli, assembly GCF_003614885.1. Taxonomy (GTDB): domain Bacteria; phylum Pseudomonadota; class Gammaproteobacteria; order Enterobacterales; family Vibrionaceae; genus Photobacterium; species Photobacterium salinisoli. The sequence continues at coordinate 1,389,555 of NZ_QZMS01000007.1, read as the reverse complement.
GGCCATCGCCTCACGCTGAGCCACACTACCAGCTGTCAGTTTGCACCGACAGGCCCCACACATTCCATTGCGGCACTGGTACTCAGGTTGTAAACCTGCGCGCTCCAGTTGGACTAATAAAGGTTCATCGTTATTGCCAGAAACCTGTTGCCCGTTAACCGTAATGGTCACTCGGCTCATAGCTCGAAGTCACCCAGATCGTCAGCACTGACGTCGTTATCAATCTGACCAACCAGATAAGAACTGATTTCCGCTTCCTGTGGCGCAACCTGTACATTGTCAGAAGACAGCCAGGCGTTAATCCATGGAATAGGGTTTTGCGTGGCGCCCGGGTAAGCCGGTTTCAGGCCAACTGCTGTCATACGCAGATTGGTAATGTATTCAACGTACTGGCACAGGATATCTTTGTTCAGACCTATCATAGAACCATCTTTGAACAGATACTCCGCCCATTCTTTTTCCTGTTCTGCGGCATCTTTAAAAATGTCAAAGCTCAGCTGTTCACACTCACGGGCAATGTCCGCCATCTCAGGATCATCCTGACCGGTGCGCATCAGGTTAAGGATATGCTGAGTGCCTGTCAGGTGCAGCGCTTCATCACGTGCGATCAGCTTGATGATTTTGGCATTACCTTCCATCAGCTCACGCTCAGCGAAGGCAAAAGAGCAGGCAAAGCTGACGTAGAAACGGATCGCTTCCAGTGCATTAACCGACATCATGCACAGGTAGAGTTTTTTCTTTAACTCGTGCAGGCTGACCACAACAGTTTCACCGTTGACAATATGCTCGCCTTCACCCAGACGGTGATAATCGCTGGTGCCTTGGATCAGTTCGTCGTAATAACGGGAAATATCACCGGCGCGTTTAATAATGTGCTCATTAGTAACAATATCGTCAAATACCACACCCGGGTCGTTCACGATATTGCGGATAATGTGCGTGTAGGAACGCGAATGAATGGTTTCCGAGAATGACCAGGTTTCAATCCAGGTTTCCAGTTCAGGAATAGAAACCAGTGGCAGCAGGGCAACGTTCGGGCTGCGGCCCTGAATGGAATCCAGCAGCGTCTGGTACTTCAGGTTACTGATGAAAATATGGCGTTCGTGTTCGGGCAGGTTGTTGAAGTTAATACGATCGCTGGATACATCAACTTCTTCCGGGCGCCAGAAGAAAGATAATTGCTTTTCAATCAGTTTTTCGAAAATTTCGAATTTTTGCTGATCGTAACGCGCAACGTTAACCGGCTGCCCAAAGAACATAGGTTCATGCAGCGGGTTGTTGTTAGTTTTACAGAAAGTACTGTATGCCATTGTGTCCTCAGCATCAAAGGGGAGCCGAAGCTCCCATTTGTTTTTGTTAGTTATTAAATCTTGCAGCTGGTGCAGTCGTCTGCAGCGACATCGCCCTGAGCATCAGAAGCACCATCGCGGGTGTTGTGATAGTACAGAGTTTTAACGCCGAGTTTATACGCTGTCAGCAGGTCCTTGAGCAAGAGTTTCATTGGCACTTTGCCGCCTGGCTGAATGCTCGGGTCGTAGTTGGTATTGGCAGAAATCGCCTGATCGACGAACTTCTGCATGATACCGACCAGTTGCAGGTAGCCATCATTGCTGCCAATGTTCCAAAGCAACTCATAGTTGTCTTTGTATTTATTGTATTCAGGAACAACCTGCTTCAGGATGCCATCTTTAGACGCTTTGATGGAGACGAAACCACGAGGTGGCTCAATACCATTGGTGGCGTTCGAAATCTGAGAAGAGGTCTCAGATGGCATCAGTGCCGACAGGGTAGAGTTACGCAGACCGTGCGTGACGATCTCCTGGCGCAGGGCTTCCCAGTCATAACGCAGTTCCTGACCACAGATCTTGTCCAGATCTTTCTTATAGGTATCAATTGGCAGGATACCTTTTGAATAGGTCGTTTCATTAAATGCCGGGCAAGCACCACGCTCTTTCGCCAGACCAACGGAGGCTTTCAGCAGGTAGTACTGAATGGCTTCAAAGGCCTGGTGGGTCAGGTTGTTAGCACTGCCGTCGGAATAACGCACGCCGTGTTTTGCCAGATAGTAAGCAAAATTGATCACACCCACGCCCAGAGTACGACGATTCATGGTCGCACGGCGGGCAGCTGGCAGTGGATAATCCTGGTAGTCCAGCAGAGCGTCCAGAGCACGAACGGTCAGTTCAGCCATTTCTTCCAGTTCATCCAGGTTCTCAATCGCACCCAGGTTGAACGCAGACAGTGTACACAGCGCAATTTCACCGTTTTCATCTTCAACGTTGGTCAACGGTTTGGTCGGCAGCGCGATTTCCAGACACAGGTTCGACTGGCGAATTGGTGCCACCGCCGGGTCAAACGGGCTGTGGGTATTACAGTGGTCAACATTCTGGATATAAATACGGCCAGTAGACGCACGTTCTTGCATCAGCAGAGAGAACAGATCGATCGCTTTCACTGTCTGTTTTTTGATGCTTTGGTCCTGCTCGTACTTCACATACAGGCGTTCAAACTCTTCCTGATTGGCAAAGAATGCATCATATAGCCCAGGTACATCAGACGGTGAGAACAGAGAAATGGTCTCGCCTTTGATCAGACGGGTATACATCAGTTTGTTGATTTGGACACCGTAATCCATGTGGCGAACACGGTTTTCTTCAACACCGCGGTTGTTTTTAAGTACCAGCAGAGATTCAACTTCGCGGTGCCAGATTGGATAGAACAGTGTGGCAGCGCCACCACGAACGCCGCCCTGAGAACAGCATTTTACTGCGGTCTGGAAATACTTGTAGAACGGAATACAGCCGGTATGGAAAGCTTCGCCGCCACGGATTTCAGAACCCAGGGCACGAATACGGCCTGCGTTGATACCGATGCCCGCACGCTGGGAAACATAGCGAACAATCGCGCTGGCGGTTGCGTTGATAGAATCCAGGCTGTCATCACATTCAATCAGTACACATGAGCTGAACTGACGGGTTGGCGTGCGCACACCAGACATAATAGGCGTAGGCAGGGAAACCTTAAACAGGGACACAGCATCATAAAAGCGCTTGATGTAGTCCAGACGGGTATCTTTCGGATACTTGCTGAACAGGCACGCTGCAATCATGATGTATAGGAACTGGGCACTTTCGTAGATTTCACCGCTGACACGGTTCTGGACAAGGTACTTACCTTCTAACTGCTTCACTGCAGCATACGAGAAGTTCATGTCGCGCCAATGATCGATATAGTCATCCATCGCGGCCATTTCTTCGGCAGAGTAATCTTCAAGCAGGTGCTTGTCATACTTACCCTTGTCGACCATTTTTCTGACATGGTCAAGCAGTGTAGGTGGCTCGAACTGGCCATACGCTTTTTTGCGCAAATGGAAGATAGCAAGGCGGGCAGCCAGATACTGGTAATCTGGCGACTCTTCCGAAATCAAGTCAGCAGCTGCTTTAATGATGGTCTCATGAATATCTTCTGTCTTGATACCATCGTAGAACTGGATGTGAGATTTCAGCTCAACCTGCGACACTGACACATTTTCCAGGCCTTCAGCAGCCCAGGTAATGACACGGTGGATCTTGTCCAGATCGATGCGTTCTTTGCGTCCATCACGCTTGGTTACAGTTAGCTGTTGATTCATTTTTAATCGTTTTCCCAGTTTTCCCTGATCTATAGTGCTTTTTTGCAATTTTATTATAAAAGTGAAAGAAGATTGTGATCTTCGTTACACTTAAAATGATAGACCAAAACACTATATGTTGGGGTGTTAAGCCATGTGGCAAACAAGATAGTGGTGAGGATACGAATTTGCAAGCTGGTATTTTTTGACCGCTTGTGGATAACGTGGGGATGTAAAATGGATAGTTAGTGCGTACTCACCTATTTCATCAGACTTGCCAGTGTCATAGGAAAATGCAAACAAAAAGCGCCTGTTTTTTCCGGCGGAAAAAATTTTTTTTCCTTGATTTTTCCTGATTTTCCGCTCTATTTTTGCGTGCAGCATGATCGGTCAAAAAAGGGGCTTTCGTTACGATTATGTTGTTCCAGAATGGGGATGAGTGCGGCGGGTTCAGGCAGGATGGCCTGGGCTTGCCACTGGTCGGGGCGATGCTCATCGCCTATGTATCCCCAGCCCGCGACTGCACCTGGCATGCGTGCAGCTCGTGCGGCAATCATGTCCTTTTCAATGTCGCCGATATACAGGCAGCTTTCAGGTGGAATGCGTAGCAGCTGGCAGGCATGCCAGAGCGGATCAGGGTGTGGTTTTGCTTTGTCTAATGTGTCGCCACAAACAACGACTTCTGCTTCGGACAAAACAGGGAAGTAGGGAAGCAGGCGCTGCGTGAGAAACCCGGGTTTGTTTGTCATTATTCCCCACGGTACTTTATTTTCGTTTAAATAGTCTAAAAGTACATCAATTCCTTCATACATTGATGTTTTTAAACAGATTTGATCTTGGTAGTAATCAAGAAACTTCTGCCTGAGGTGTAGGGGATTTAAATGTGCAGGGATTGTGCCAAACCCTGCTTTTAGCAGACCATTTGCACCGTAGCTGGTATTGGCCTGGATCTGAGCGGCCGTCAGTGGCTGAATATCATAATCTGCAAGCACTCTGTTAGCCGCTCTTGCCATATCCGGAGCGGTATCGAGCAAGGTGCCATCCAGGTCAAAAAGTACAGCGTCAATCCGGTAACCCCACATAGGCCGTATCCTTATCTCAAGCGCTGATAAAGTAAGTACAATGAATGTGATTAAAGCATATCAGTAAAACGGCAAAACCGTATGATTATGAGTCTTATTCGGACATTGGATTAAACACGGAAGAAGGGGAGGTCAGCCAGGCCGGAATGACCAGCCTGGCGGTGGTGTAACAGGTGATTTATTCGGGTTTTACTGTATGCAGGATATAATTGACGTCCACGTTATGACCCAGCTTGTAGGTGTCGGTGAGTGGGTTGTAGTGCAAACCAGTAATGTGACGGTCTTCAAGCGCGGTCAGATCAACCATGGCCATCAGCTCTGACGGACGAATAAACTTTTTGTGATCGTGCGTACCTTTGGGCACCAGTTTCATGACCTGCTCGGCACCGACAATCGCAAATAAATAGGATTTCATGTTCCGGTTAAGGGTTGAAAAGAACACATGACCACCAGGTTTTACCAATCTGGCACAGGATGCAATCACAGAGGCCGGGTCCGGCACGTGCTCCAGCATTTCCATACAAGTGACGATGTCGTACTGTTCGGGATGCTGTTCGGCATGTTCTTCAACTGTTTGCTGAATATAGTCCAGCTTAGTACCGGTTTCCAAAGCATGCAGGCGAGCAACTGTTAATGGCTCTTTACCCATGTCCAAGCCCGTCACTTCCGCCCCTTCTCTGGCCATACTTTCAGCCAGGATGCCACCGCCGCAGCCCACATCGAGGATTTTTTTGCCAAACAGTCCGCCGGCATGGTCAATCACATAGTTCAAGCGCAGTGGGTTAATCTGATGCAAAGGTTTGAACTCGCCTTCCAGATCCCACCAGCGTGATGCCATTTCTTCAAATTTACTGATTTCTGCCGGATCGACATTTAACTGCTTGGTCATTATTGCTCGCCATTTCCATTGATGTCAGAGCGGGCATTATAGCGAAAGACGGCTGACATGAAATGCTTGTTTGCCTAACCCTGGTCTGTCGCAAGAAAATACAGTTAAGCTGGTGTATCTTTCACCAGTTGCTGTTTTTCTGTATTAAAAACCTTCACTTGATGGCGGGGAGAACCCCCTTGGAGTGCACAGAAGGACAAGAGTTTATTTTCAATTCGTAAAATTACTCACAAGAAAGGCACTGAAAGGTGTGCCTATTAAGTGGGAAATATGCTATATTCCCGCACCTTGCACGTATAAAAATACGACAGAATCTACCTGAGGGATAGTGGCTCCATGAGCGATCTTGCAAAAGAGATCACGCCGGTAAACATTGAAGAGGAGCTGAAAGGCTCATACCTCGACTACGCGATGTCAGTCATCGTGGGTCGTGCTCTTCCTGATGTGCGTGATGGCCTGAAGCCGGTACATCGCCGCGTACTATTCGCGATGAACGTACTCGGTAATGACTGGAATAAACCATACAAAAAATCTGCCCGTGTTGTGGGCGACGTGATCGGTAAATATCACCCTCATGGTGATAGTGCGGTATACGACACTATTGTTCGTATGGCACAACCTTTCTCCCTTCGTTATATGCTGGTTGACGGCCAGGGTAACTTCGGTTCCATTGATGGCGACTCTGCCGCGGCAATGCGTTATACCGAAGTGCGGATGAGCAAAATTGCTCACGAACTGCTGGCCGACCTGGATAAAGAAACTGTCGACTTTGTCGACAACTACGATGGCACAGAGCGCATTCCTGCTGTGTTGCCAACCAAAATTCCTAACCTGCTGGTTAACGGTGCATCCGGTATTGCCGTAGGTATGGCGACGAATATTCCACCGCATAATCTGGGTGAGGTGATTGACGGCTGTCTGGCCTTTATGGACAACGATCAAATTACCATCGACCAGCTGATGGAATATATACCTGGCCCCGATTTCCCGACAGCGGCGATGATCAGTGGGCGTAAAGGTATTGTTGACGCTTATAAAACGGGGCGCGGTAAAGTTTACATGCGCTCTAAAGCCGATATCGAATCAGACAAAAATGGTAAAGAAACCATCGTTGTCACCGAGATTCCCTATCAGGTCAACAAAGCCCGTCTGATTGAAAAAATCGCTGAACTGGTCAAAGAGAAGAAAGTCGAGGGTATCAGTGCACTGCGTGATGAGTCTGATAAAGACGGCATGCGCATTGTTATCGAGTGTCGCCGTGACGCTGTGGCTGAGGTGGTACTGAACAACCTGTATGCACAGACTCAGCTGCAAACCACGTTTGGTATTAACATGGTGGCGCTGGATAAAAACGGCCAACCTAAGCTTTTCAATCTGAAAGAGATGCTGGAAAGCTTTGTTAACCACCGTCGTGAAGTGGTAACACGTCGTACCATCTTTGAACTGCGTAAGGCGCGTGAGCGTGCGCATATTCTGGAAGGTCTGGCGATTGCACTGGTCAATATCGATGAAATCATCGATCTGATCCGTCAGGCGGCGACGCCTCAAATTGCCCGTGAAGGCCTGCTGGCCCGTCCTTGGCAGTTGGGTGACGTGGCGACAATGCTGGAACGTGCCGGTGTTGATGCGGCTCGCCCTGAGTGGCTGGCTGCTGAGCTGGGTGTTCGCGAGGGTATGTACTACCTGACGGAACAACAGGCACAGGCCATTCTGGACCTGCGTTTGCACAAGCTAACTGGTCTGGAACACGAGAAAATTCTCGACGAGTACAAAGGTCTGTTGACTCAGATCGAAGAGCTGATGCTGATCCTGAGCAGTGCTGAGCGCCTGATGGAAGTGATTCGTGGTGAACTTGAACTTGCCCGAGAGCAGTTCAATGATGTTCGCCGTACCGAAATCACAGCGGCCAGCCATGATATCGACCTGGAAGACCTGATTACACAAGAAGATGTGGTGGTGACTTTGTCTCACCATGGCTATGTGAAATATCAGCTGCTGGCAGATTACGAAGCACAGCGTCGCGGTGGTAAAGGCCGTGCAGCAACGCGTATGAAGGATGAAGACTTCATTGAACGCCTGCTGGTTGCCAATACCCACGATACCATCCTGTGCTTCTCAAGCCGCGGCCGTATGTACTGGCTGAAGGTTTACCAGTTACCGCAGGCTAGCCGGACTGCACGTGGCAAGCCAATTGTGAACATTCTGCCTCTGGAAGAGAATGAGCGTATTACCGCGATTCTGCCAGTGAAAGAATATGAAGAAGATAAATTCATCTTCATGGCAACGGCTGACGGTACAGTTAAGAAAACACCGCTGACTGATTTCAGCCGTCCTCGTAGCGCCGGTATTATTGCCGTGAACCTGCGTGAAGGTGATTCACTGATTGGTGTCAATATCACTGACAGCAGCAATGACATCATGTTGTTCTCTGCCGCCGGTAAAGTGGTGCGCTTCTCTGAAGAACAAGTGCGTGGCATGGGCCGTACAGCGGCGGGTGTCCGCGGTATCAAGCTGGCCAATGACGACAAAGTGGTATCGCTCATCGTACCTGGTAACGAAGGCGACGTGCTGACAGTGACTGAAAACGGTTACGGTAAACGTACCAGCCTGGAAGAGTACCCGGCGAAGAGCCGTGCGACTCAGGGTGTTGTTTCTATCAAGGTCTCCGAGCGTAATGGCTCTGTGGTTGGTGCGGTTCAGGTACAGGAGGGTGATGAATTCATGATGATCACCAATGCCGGTACTCTGGTGCGTACCCGTGTTGCAGAAGTCAGCCGCGTAGGTCGAAATACTCAGGGTGTTACCCTTATCCGTACTGCAGAAGATGAACAAGTTGTTGGCCTTCAGCGTATTGAGGAACCTGAGGATGACGAGTTGACGCAAGTTGACGGCGAAGAAGTTGTGGCGGAAGTGACAACGGATACCGATGCGGTATTGCCTGAAGAAGGTGATGAAGCCAAAGACAGCAGCGAAGACTGATTGTTAGCTTAACCATAAAAACGCAGCTTAACAGCTGCGTTTTTTTATAACATTTTTTTAGCAAAATCCCTCTTTTGTTTGTTTCGCTGACGCTTATCGGTATTTTTTATTGTTTACTCAACAAAAAAGGTTTTCAGCAACGAATGAAAAGTGTAAAAAAATAAAACACAGATCCAGTTATTCATGATGTTGATAACAGGGTCACCACATTTTCGCAAAGCAGGAGCATGTTTCTCATCATGGATAAGGTTTATAACTTTTGTGCAGGTCCAGCAATGATGCCAGCAGAAGTGTTGGTAAAAGCCCAACAGGAATTGGTGAACTGGAATGGTCTGGGAACCTCGGTCATGGAGATCAGCCATCGAAGTAAAGACTTTATCGCTGTAGCAGAACAGTCCGAGCGTGATTTACGTGACCTGCTGGCTATACCTGACAACTACCATGTTCTTTTCTGCCACGGTGGTGCACGGGCACAGTTTGCTGCCGTGCCGATGAACCTGCTGGGCGATGCCACAACAGCTGACTACATTGACGGCGGCTACTGGGCACACAGCGCCATCGACGAAGCCAAGAAATACTGTCAGCCGAATGTGATTGATATTACGTGCGAGCGAGAAGGCAAAAAAGCCGTCCTGCCGGCAAGTGACTGGGCGCTGACTGAACACGCGGCCTATGTGCATTTCTGTCCGAACGAGACAATCGATGGTATTGAGATCCGTGACCTGCCACAGACTGACAAGCCGATTGTCGCCGATATGTCTTCTACCATTTTGTCGCGCAAAATCGATGTCTCGCAGTACGGGGTGATCTACGCCGGGGCGCAGAAAAATATCGGCCCTGCCGGTCTGACAATCGTGATTGTACGTGATGATTTACTGGGTCTGGCCAAAGATATCCTGCCAAGCATACTTGATTACAAAGTGCTGGCAGAAAAAGAATCTATGTTTAATACACCACCAACCTTTGCCTGGTATCTGGCCGGTGAAGTGTTCAAGTGGCTGAAAGCCATCGGTGGCGTAGAGGTGATGCAAGCGCGCAATGAAGCAAAAGCGAAATTGCTTTATGACTTTATTGATCAGTCAGACTTTTATCGTAATGAAGTGCATCAGGCTAACCGTTCATTAATGAATGTCCCTTTCCAGCTGAAAAATGCGGAACTGGATAAAGCCTTTTTGCAACAGGCGGATGCCGCGGGTTTGAAAGCCTTGGCTGGTCACCGTGTAGTTGGCGGTATGCGGGCCTCTATTTATAATGCGATGCCAATTGAAGGTGTTCAGGCGCTGGTCGATTTCATGGCGGCATTCGAACGCGATAATGCCTGAGTAAAAGAGATCTGCAGTCAAGCCGCCTGTTAAGGCGGCTTGTTTGTTTATGTTAGGCGACTGTCTTTGAACGTCAGGTGGGTCGTAAACACTTCACCATTATCTTCTGCCTGGTAATCCCATCCCATTCTTTCGCATATCCGGCTGACGATCACCAGCCCGCAGCCATAACCGGCGTTTTCTGTATCGTGCCCGCCATGTCTGTTGGCTATGCTTAGCTGAATGCCGTTCAGGGCGATATCAATATTTCCAATGCTGTAGCTGAAGGCATTTTTGATCAGGTTGTTGATAATGATTGAGACAAAACTTTCCGGTGCCTGCACGGTAGCCGTGTGATTGAGTGTAAGCTCGTAGCTGGTATTCTGACGGGCAAATAAGGGGGAAAGCTCATCCAGTTGCTGCTGCAAAATCGTGGCGATATGACATGGCGAGAAGAAGCTTTCATCTATCTGCTCGCGGCCAAGGAGCAAGAAAGTTTCTGTTAATAAAGTCATCTCCTGACTTGCTTGCTGTAAGCGGCTTACGGCCTTTTGTGCAATGCGTGGTTGATCCGGGATCCTTTTGAGGATATCTGCAGACCCCTTAATCACCATGATAGGTGTTCTGAGCTCATGGGAAGCAAACCGGCTGAATTCCTGCTCTCGCTGAAAAAATTTTGCGATGTTGAGCTTACTGTCGCGCAGGCTTTGTTCAATGGCTCGGGTTTCGCTAAAGGCGGTATCCAGGTCAAAGACAGGCTCGCCAGGTGGCATCTGGGCAATTTTCTTCTGGATAGCGATCAGCGGCTGAGACAAAGTTCGGGCCAGGTAGACACCATAGGCCGCGATGGCCAGAGTCACGGCCATTCCCAGGATCAGTGTGATGTTATGGAGGTTATTCTCATACTCATCAAGATAGTCATCGGCATCGTCCTGAAAGACCAGATAGAAAAGCCCTTTGCCCGAGGGATGCTCAATCACGGTAAAATGTTTATCTTCGGTGCCGAGCAAGTGTTCGTAAAATCCGGGCTTGTTATAGGGAACCAGCCAGTAAGGCAGGGTTTCTTCGCTCCAGTAACTGGCAAATTCCTCTGGGTTTGGCAGCGGAGTGTTATTGCCTGTGGTCAGGTATTCCTGGGCATACTGATTGGCCTCAGTATCCAGCCAATGATGCAGGCTGATGATTTCGAGTTGTTCTTCTGCGATGAAAATAACCGAACCAAATAACCCGAACATCGCTAGGGTGAGCAGTAAAAAACTGATTCTCAGACGATGAAAAATGCTGGGATAGATGCGATCAGCTTTTGAGTCGGTAACCTTTGCCATGAATTGTCTCTAGTCTGCTGGTCTCAAATCCTTTATCGAGGGCATTTCGCAAGCTGTAAACATGGCTGCGCAACGCATCGCTGGGCGGCGCATCTTCCCCCCATACGGCATCGATCACTTCCTGCCGGCTGACAACAGCCGGTGCCTGACGTAACAACAACCGGAGAATCTTGAACTGAATGCGGCTGAGCTTGATGGGTTGACCCGCCCGACTCACTTCTTCAGTCTGAGGGTTGAGCGCGATATCGGCATAGGTCAGGATGCCAATGTCCTGTCTGGGCCCCCGGCTGGCAAGGGCTTTCAAACGCAGAGTCAGCTCTTCCATTGCGAAGGGTTTGAGCAGGTAATCATCACCACCGGCATTAAATGCCGCGACCTTGCTGTCCAGGCCGTCCTTGGCTGTGAGAAACAAAATAGGGGTGTTGCAGAACAGCTCCTGACGCAGTGTCTGTACCGTGGTAATACCATCCGCTCTTGGCATCATGATGTCCATAATAATGACGTCATAATGATTCTCTGCGACCAGAGCCACCGCCGCTTCGCCGTGAAAGGCAAAGTCAGTTTCCATGCCTTCCAGCTCCAGATAATCGGCAATGGTTTCCGATACTTTATGGTTATCTTCCACAATCAGAACCCGCATGCAGCCTCCTTTATGCGTCTTCACGAATACTTCACGTCTCATTGCATACCATATGCCGTATCAAGAATGAAAGCGAACATAAGGGTCAGAAATCATGAAAAAAATTCTTTCAGTTACCGTGTTGGGCGGCTTGCTGAGTGCGTGTGGTGGCAGCGATTCTGATACGCAACAGGCCTATTCAGGGACTTTGCTTGGTACCGTAGACAGTGTCCAGGCTGAACAAGCGACAATGTCGGTGAATGGTCGCAGTCTGGATGTCGCATCGGCCGGTGTGTCTTATCAGGACCAGCCTCTTTTACTGGCGGATGTGGCTTCAGGGATGCAGGTTGAAATCGACAGCGATGATGGCCGGGTGAGTGAGATAGAGCTCGAACCTATCATGAGCGGCGAAGTGACCACAGTCGATGGGCAGTCCATCACGGTCAATGGTCAGGCAGTGCTGCTGGGACAGGTGACGACGAGCGTGCAGGTGGGTGATTTTGCGCTGCTTTTCGCGCAGCCACAGGCCGATGGCAGCCTGACCCTGACTGCAGTAGAGGCGATCGATGCGACGGCGATCAGTGAAGTGGAAGGCCGTGTCAGTCAGCTGGATACTTCAGCGCAGACCTTCGTGATCAATGGCACTGTGGTGAATTTTGCCGGTGCGGCTCTGGATGATGAGCCGTTACAGAATGGGCAGTGGGTAGAAGTGACAGGCGTGTTCGCTGACGGTATCTTCCGGGCTGCCGAGGTTGACGCCGAAGATGCCGCGGAAATGGATGGTAAAGAGCTTGAAGGTGTGATCACTTTTGTTAACCGCGAAAAAACAGCCATTGAACTCAATAGCCGTACTGTCGTGACGCTGACAGCAGATACCCGCTACCAAGATGGCGTTCAGTCTGATCTGATCACCGGTCGCACGGTCGAGGTTGAACTGGTCAATCAGGCAGGTCAGCTGACCGCTCTTGAAGTGGACTTCGAACTGTCTTCTTCTCAGGTCACAACGGATCGGTTCAGCTTTGAAGGAACAGCGCAGTATAGGAATGACACCCTGTCTGTGAATGGCGTTGAATTGCTGATGAGCGCAACGGTTCGTCTTGAGGACGGCCTGACGAAAGCCACACTGGACGGGCAGTGGGTCGAGCTTGAAGGCAGCTTAGTTGATGGCCAGTATCTGGTGCGTGAAATCGAACCTGAATTGCAAGAAGCTGAAATCAGTCTGCAAGGCCCGGTGTCCGGGAATACGATCTGGGGCTATGCTGCCTCGGATACTTCACTGAGTGGCTTTGAGGGGCAGTGGGTCGACCTGGAATGTTATTTTGATGGCTCGGCCGTCAGCCAGTGCCGTCTGGATGACTAGGGGCATTCTGCCAGTGAAAAAGACCCTGTCACAAAGTTTCGTAAGCAGGGTTATCCCCTGTCAGGCTCAGTCTGGCGGGGGATAGCGCGTTTTGAACCCGGGGATGACTAGCATCACTTCGAAATATTGGTTACTCTGCGGAAACGCAAATACAACAGGATAGAAAAATCACCCAATGGAGAGTTTAACTTTACAGCCAATTCAGCGTATTGACGGGGAAGTGAACCTGCCGGGTTCCAAAAGTGTGTCTAACCGGGCCCTCTTGCTGGCGGCACTGGCGAACGGCACGACGCGTCTGACGAATCTGCTCGACAGTGACGATATCCGTCACATGCTCAATGCTCTCACCAAACTGGGCGTTTCGTATCAGCTTTCAGAGGACAAAACCGTCTGTGAAGTACAGGGGCTGGGGCAGGCATTTCATGCCAAACAGCCGCTTGAGCTGTTTCTGGGCAACGCGGGTACGGCGATGCGTCCGTTAGCTGCGGCCTTAAGCTTGGGCTCGGGTGAGTATGTGCTGACCGGAGAGCCGAGAATGAAAGAGCGCCCGATTGGCCATTTGGTCGATGCGCTGCGCAGTGCCGGTGCAGATATTACTTACCTCGAAAATGAGGGCTTTCCGCCGCTGAAAATTAAGGGAACCGACCTCAAAGGCGGTGAAGTAGAGATTGATGGTTCCATTTCCAGCCAGTTTCTGACCGCTTTTCTGATGACAGCACCTCTGGCGTCAGAAGAGACAGTAATCCGCATCAAAGGCGAGCTGGTTTCCAAACCCTACATTGATATTACCCTGCACATCATGGCGCAATTTGGGGTACAGGTAGAGAACGACAATTACCAGCGTTTTATTGTCAAAGGCGGTCAGCAATATCAGTCGCCGGGTGATTTTATGGTAGAAGGTGACGCTTCTTCAGCGTCTTATTTCCTCGCTGCCGCCGCCATTAAAGGCGGTGCTGTGAAAGTCACGGGGATTGGTAAGTCCAGCATTCAGGGCGATACCCAGTTTGCTGAAGCGCTGGCGGCTATGGGCGCTGAGATAGAGTGGGGTGATAATTATGTCATCGCCCGTCGTGGCACACTTCACGGTGTAGATATGGATTTTAACCATATCCCGGATGCTGCCATGACGATTGCCACAACGGCATTGTTTGCCGAAGGGACCACCGCTATCCGTAATGTTTATAACTGGCGGGTGAAAGAAACGGATCGTTTGTCTGCCATGGCAACAGAGCTGCGTAAAGTGGGCGCGACAGTCGAGGAAGGCGAAGATTACATTATCATCACGCCTCCGGCGCAGCTGCAACATGCAGCTATCGACACTTACGATGATCACCGCATGGCAATGTGTTTTTCCTTAGTTGCACTGAGCGAAGACACGCCGGTGACAATTAATGATCCCAAGTGTACCTCGAAAACATTCCCGGATTACTTCGAGAAGCTGGCCGCATTAAGCCATTGATTCATTACTTCAGATTTGTCCCTGTCACCCAGCTTAAGGCTGGGTGACTTTTTTCCCGACTGGAAGTGCCTCCAGGACAAATTTACCGTATAATACGGCCCGCGTTGAAACAGCAAGTTTGCTGAAGGTTTAACAAATTCGGAGAATTCTATGTCTACAAACGCACCAGTGATTACTGTTGATGGGCCAAGTGGAGCCGGTAAAGGAACACTTTGCATGCTGTTGGCAGATAAGCTGGGCTGGAATTTACTGGATTCCGGTGCTATTTACCGTGTACTGGCACTGGCAGCAATTCATCATGGTGTAGAACTGGATTCTGAAGCTGCATTGGTTCCGCTGGCGGCGCATCTGGATGTGCAGTTCATTGCCGAAGGCGAACTGGTGAAAGTGATTCTGGAAGGGGAAGATGTTTCTTCCACATTACGTACTGAAGACGTCGGCAATGCGGCATCAAAAGTCGCGGCGTTACCCCGGGTGCGTGAAGCATTGTTACGTCGTCAGCGTGCATTTAGTGGAGAGCCTGGCCTGGTTGCGGATGGCCGTGACATGGGCACAGTGGTTTTTCCTAACGCTGAAGTGAAAATTTTCCTGGATGCCAGCGCCGAAGAGCGCGCCAAGCGCCGCATGAACCAGTTGCAACAAAAAGGCTTAAGTGTTAACTTTGACAGTCTTTTAAGCGAAATTCAGGAACGTGATGATCGCGACCGCAACCGAGCTGTTGCGCCATTGCGTCCCGCAGCAGATGCTTTAGTGCTAGACTCTACGCATCTGTCGATTGAGCAAGTGACCGAACAGGCGCTGGCTCACATTGAAGAAAAATTGTCGGCTGAGAAATCAGCCTGATGGTATGTCGGTGTCAAGGAATGATAACTGACTTTGTTTTCAACCCCATGCGGTAGGATACCCATGGTTGTTCATATACTGAAGATTATTTAAATGACTGAATCTTTTGCTCAACTCTTTGAAGAGTCTCTAAAAGAAATCGAAACACGCCCTGGCGCGATCGTTAAAGGTACTGTAGTTGCCATTGAGAACGGTTTCGTTCTGGTTGACGCTGGCCTGAAATCTGAGTCAGCTATTCCTGCTGAGCAGTTCAAAAATGCTGCTGGTGAGCTGGAAATCGAAGTTGGCGTTGAAGTTGACGTAGCTCTGGACGCGATTGAAGACGGTTTCGGTGAAACTCAACTTTCTCGTGAGAAAGCGAAGCGTCACGAAGCTTGGATCCAGCTTGAGAAAGCTTACGAAGATGCTGAAACCGTTATTGGTATCATCAACGGTAAAGTTAAAGGTGGCTTCACTGTTGAGCTGAACGGCATTCGTGCGTTCCTGCCTGGTTCTCTGGTTGACGTTCGTCCAGTACGTGACACTGCTCACCTGGAAGGCAAAGAGCTAGAGTTCAAAGTTATCAAGCTGGACCAGAAGCGCAACAACGTTGTTGTTTCTCGTCGTGCTGTTATCGAATCTGAAAACAGCGTTGAGCGTGATGAGCTGCTGGCTTCTCTGCAAGAAGGCATGGAAGTTAAAGGTATCGTTAAGAACCTGACTGACTACGGTGCATTCGTAGATCTGGGCGGTGTTGACGGCCTGCTGCACATCACTGACATGGCTTGGAAACGCGTTAAGCATCCATCAGAAATCGTTAATGTTGGTGACGAAATCAACGTTAAAGTTCTGAAGTTCGACCGTGAGCGTACTCGCGTATCTCTGGGTCTGAAGCAACTGGGTGAAGATCCATGGGTTGCTATCGCTAAGCGTTACCCAGAAGGCACTAAGCTGTCTGGTCGCGTAACTAACCTGACTGACTACGGCTGCTTCGTTGAAATCGAAGAAGGCGTTGAAGGCCTGGTACACGTGTCTGAAATGGACTGGACCAACAAGAACATCCACCCATCTAAAGTGGTTAACGTGGGTGACGAAGTTGAAGTTATGGTTCTGGACATCGACGAAGAACGTCGTCGTATCAGCCTGGGTCTGAAGCAATGTAAAGCTAACCCTTGGCAGCAGTTCGCTGAAGCACAAGCTAAAGGCGACCGTGTAACTGGTAAGATCAAGTCTATCACTGACTTCGGTATCTTCATCGGTCTGGACGGTGGCATCGACGGTCTGGTTCACCTGTCTGACATTTCTTGGAATGTTGCAGGCGAAGACGCCGTTCGTGACTTCAAGAAAGGCGACGAGATTTCAGCAGTTGTTCTGGCTGTTGATGCTGAGCGTGAGCGCATCTCTCTGGGCGTTAAGCAAATCGAAGAAGACCCGTTCAACAGCTTCGTAGCTCTGAACAAGAAAGGTACTCTGGTTAACGGTAAAGTAATTGCCGTTGATGCTAAAGGCGCAACCATTGAGCTGGCTGAAGGCGTAGAAGGTTACCTGCGTGCATCTGAAGCTTCTCGTGACCGCGTAGAAGACGCAACTCTGGTTCTGTCTGAAGGCGATTCAGTTGAAGCGAAGTTCACCGGTGTTGACCGTAAGAACCGCGTTATCAACCTGTCTGTACGTGCGAAAGACGAAGACGAAGAGCAAGAAGCAATGGCTAGCCTGAACCAGCAGGACGAATCTGCATTCGGTAAT
This sequence comes from Photobacterium salinisoli, assembly GCF_003614885.1. Lineage (GTDB taxonomy): Bacteria > Pseudomonadota > Gammaproteobacteria > Enterobacterales > Vibrionaceae > Photobacterium > Photobacterium salinisoli. The sequence continues at coordinate 1,372,363 of NZ_QZMS01000007.1, read as the reverse complement.
GCTATGGCTGACGCGTTTAAAGCGGCTAAAGGCGAATAATTTGCCCCAAGGGGGGAAGCATTTTCCCCCTTAACGGTTATACTATTGAGAAACATACTAAAAACGGGGTGATTATGACAAAGTCTGAATTGATCGAAAGGCTGTGCAGCCAACAAACTCATCTTTCTGCCAAACAGGTAGAAGATGCGATCAAGGAAATCCTTGAGCATATGGCTACAACCCTTGCTGAAGGGGACCGCATTGAAATCCGTGGCTTTGGTAGTTTCTCTTTGCATTACCGTGCACCGCGCATAGGGCGTAACCCGAAAACCGGTGATAAAGTGGAATTGGACGGCAAGTACGTTCCTCACTTTAAACCTGGTAAAGAGTTACGTGACCGCGTGAATGCACCAAATGCAGGATAATCGTATTTAGCACGAAAAAACGGCATGCTGTAAGTATGCCGTTTTTTTATGTCTGATGATCATGGTCTGATGAGTCGTTTTACTGCATAATCTAATCATCAAGTTTTTGATCTAGTGAGAGGATTCACGATGAAAATAGTAGGCATTATTATCTTGATAGCGTGTTTTTTATTGACGCTGGCGCTGGGTGCGCAAAATCAGGTGATGGTTGACTTCGATTTTCTGATAGCCAAAGGACAATTTCAGCTATCTACGCTTTTAGGTGCAACCTTCGGTATCGGATTCGCAATTGGTTGGTTGATTTGTGGCTCTATGTACCTGAAAGCCCGCTTTACGAAAAATCGTTTAACGAAGAAAGTCGCCAAACAAGAAAAAGAACTAGAGCAGTTGCGTTCTGTAGAGACCGCCAAGGAATAATCACTTCATGCTAGAGCTGTTGTTTCTGTTACTTCCTATTGCCGCAGCATATGGCTGGTACATGGGTAACAGAAGCGCGAGTAATAAGCGGCAGGAAAAGTCTCATCACCTGTCACGCCAATATGTGACAGGCCTGAACCTGCTGCTCTCTGATCAGTCTGATAAAGCTGTTGACCTGTTTATTGAACTATTACAGGTTGACAGTGAAACGATAGATACTCACCTTGCCCTGGGGAACCTGTTCCGTAGCCGGGGTGAAGTTGATCGCGCCATTCGTATTCACCAAAACCTGATTGCCCGCCCAAACCTGACTATCGACCAACGTAACCTGGCATTGCAACAATTGGCTAAAGACTATATGGCTGCAGGGTTCTTCGATCGCGCAGAAAAAATCTTTGAACAGTTGCTCGATGAGCCTGATCACAGAGAAGGGGCGTTGCAGCAGTTACTGACGATTTATCAGCAAACCCGAGAATGGGATAACGCGATCGAAATGGCCAGCCAGCTGGTCAAGATGGGTAAAAATAAGCTCAGGCATGATATCGCGCATTATTGGTGTGAACTGGCCATGCTGGAGCTGAGCGCGCATAATTCAGAAAAAGCCAAGCAATTGCTGAAGAAAGCACTGTCTGCCGATAAACATTGTGTACGTGCTTCAATCAGTACTGCCCGAATTCTTATTGCTGAAAAAAACTACAAATCCGCAGCGCAGCATCTGGAAAAAGTCGCCGAGCAGGATGTGGACTACATCAGTGAAACCCTGCCTATGCTATTGGAGTGCTATGAAGCGACTCACAATCAGGAAGGCTGGATAAAATATCTTCACCACTGTGTAGACAATCATGCCGGAGCGACTGCTGAGCTGATGCTTGCCGATGAAATCGCTCGTCATGAGGGCGCTATCATGGCGCAGGCCTTCATGACTCGACAACTGTTGCAGAACCCGACGATGAAAGGCTTTTATCAGCTGATGGATTATCATTTGGATGAAGCAGAAGAAGGCCGCGCCAAGGATAGTTTGACCACTTTGCGAAGTCTGGTTGGTGAACAGTTGAAAATGAAACCACATTATCGTTGTGGTAAATGTGGTTTTGAAAGTCATTCACTATACTGGCAATGCCCGTCCTGCAAAGGGTGGGGGGCAGTGAAACCCATTCGAGGACTGGATGGGGAGTAATGACGACAAAGAGAATGTAAATTTGAAAGGGCTGATCACCGTGTGTGCTGGCCCTTTCTTTTGAATATAGCAATGCAGAACTGAAGTCTAGGAGAGAGAATGTTAGACCCAAAAGTGATAGTGGCACTGGATTACCCCACTCAGGATGCGGCACTGGCCTTTGTTGATCGCATTGAGCCAGGCAGTTGCCGACTGAAAGTAGGCAAAGAAATGTTTACTTTGTTTGGGCCGGACTTTGTGCGTAAGTTACACGACAAGGGCCATTCCGTCTTTTTGGATCTTAAATTTCACGATATCCCGAATACCTGTTCCCGCGCAGTGAAGGCGGCAGCCGAGCTCGGGGTGTGGATGGTGAATGTACACGCCAGTGGGGGAGAGCGCATGATGACCGCTTCTCGCGAGATCCTGGAACCTTATGGTAAAGACAGGCCTTTGTTGATTGCTGTTACTGTGCTGACCAGTATGGAAGCGCAGGATCTGGCCGGAGTGGGTATCTCTTGCTCACCAGAAGAACATGTCCTGAATCTTGCCACGCTGACCAAGAACAGTGGGCTCGATGGTGTGGTCTGTTCAGCGCAGGAAGCCAGCATGCTGAAGGCAAACCTGGGTGCAGAGTTCAAACTGGTGACGCCTGGGATCCGCCCTGCCGGCAGTGCCGCGGGTGATCAGCGCCGCGTTATGACGCCAGCAGAAGCAGTGAAAGCAGGGTCAGATTACCTGGTCATTGGCCGACCAATTACTCAGGCTGACGATCCAGCAGCAGTGCTGGCCGGGATCAACCGCTCTCTTCAGGCATAATTTCCCCTTCTGATAGGCTGCCTTTGTCTTCACCAGGCGGAGGTAGCTTCTGCTTCTTTGTGCCATCCCGCGTCAGCAGGCCTTGCAAACATAACGCAGAACCCATTTTATACGCTTAGCCTCTCACCGGTGACTCATGCCGCTTTGTGGGGCTGGCATATCGGCTTAGTTGATTGTCTCACCCCAAAAGAGCAGTTTATTGATCTTGCAGCGAGTTCAGAAACAGCCTGGAACGGGGATATTTTTTACAGCACTTTGCCAAGATGTTTCTTACACTTTTACTTGTAAGAACAACAAGATGATAAAACCGTATGGAGCATGTGCTGGATTGGCAATCTCCACTCTGGCGGTTAGGGATTGCCGTATTGTTAGGGGCGATCGTTGGCTTGCAGCGTGGCTGGGTAACCCGTAATCAACAAGAAGGCCAGCGTGTCGCTGGCATTCGGACCTACTCATTGGTCGGTTTGCTGGGAGGGCTGATTGGCCTTCTGGCGGGCATTTATTCGGGTGTTATTCTGGGGTTTGCCCTAGTGGCGTTAAGCGCGGTGATCACCATTGCTTATCTGTCCAGTCAGCGTTTAGCTGTCAATCTGAGCATTACTGGCTTAATCGGTATTTTACTGACGTTTTTGCTGGGGTGTCTGGCGGTAAGTGGTCAGCCTGTTGTCGCAGTATCGGCCGCTGTTGTTACAGCGATTATTCTGGATATGAAAGAAGAGCTCCACGCCGCCATTGCCAAGGTGCAGGAATATGAATTGGATGCAGCCCTCAGGTTGTTGCTGATATCAGTTGTCTTGTTGCCGTTGCTGCCTAATGAAGGCTTTGGCCCCTGGAAAGCGATTAATCCGTATGAAATATGGTGGTTGGTGGTGCTGATTGCGGCGATTTCATTCGTCGGCTATTTTGCCATCAGAATCGGCGGGCCGCGGAAAGGAATTTTATTTACCAGTTTATTTGCAGGCCTGAGCTCCTCAACGGCCCTTACGCTGCAATTCTCGAATCAATCTAAGCAGGACACTGTGCTGTCACCCCTGCTGGCAAGCGGGATCCTGATCAGTTGCGGCACCATGTTTCCGCGCATCATTTTTCTCTGCTCCGTGATTAACGCCAGGCTGGTGGCGATTGTTGCCGTCCCTATGCTGATCATGATGGCGTGTTTTTATCTTCCGGCGATTTGGCTCTGGTTGAGAAATCCCATGGAAGGGTATCAGGCACCTCAGGTCAAACGCAGTCCTCTCGCATTGCCTTCGGCCTTAGCTTTTGGTGCCGTGCTGCTGGTGATTGTTGTTCTGGCACAGGCGCTGCAGGAGTGGTTTGGCGATACGGGCACGTATGTGTTGTCGGCAGTGTCAGGGATTACGGATGTTGACGCCATCACGCTGGCCCTTGGGCGTCAAAGCCAGCTCAGTATCCAGACTGCGGGTTTCGCTATCGTCCTTGCCGCTTGTGTCAACAGTCTGGTAAAGATGCTGATGGCCTGTTTCGCCGGCAGCCGTGCATTGGCCAGCTACGTTGTACTGCCTGTACTGATATCGCTGTGTGCGGCAGCGCTATGGGCCTGGCTGGCGTTGAGTTAAACGTGAATTTTCGCCGAGCGACTGCTGGTACGGGTGCTGCGATCGTGCGACGGCGCCGTAAAGTGACTGTCCAGCAGTTTCTGAGTCAAAGGGTGCTGTGGTGCGTTGAACACATCTTGTGTTGCGCCTTGTTCCACCACTTCTCCTTTTTGCATCACCATCAGCTTATCGCTGAAATGTTTAATCACGCCCATATGCTGAGACACATAGATGTACGACAGTCCCATCTCCTGCTGGAGATCGAGCAGCAGGTTAATGATCTGAGAACGTACTGACATGTCCAGACCATTGAGTGCCTCATCTGCCACTATGATACAAGGCTGCAGAATCAGCGCACGAGCCAGAGAAACCCTTTGTTTCTGACCGGTTGCCAGCATTTGCGGGTAGAAGTAAGCATGTTCCGGCAGCAAACCGACGCGCAGTAAAGTGGCTTTGATACGATTCTCACGCTCCTGCGGCGTCATGCTGGTATTACGTTTTAGTGGCCCTTCCAGGATCTGACCAATTTGAATCCTGGGATTTAGCGAGGTATTCGGATCCTGAAATATCATGCGAATCAGCTTGCAGCGGGTCTTGTAATCCTCGAAAGCCAATGGCTCATCATTGACCCTGATTTCACCGCCCGATGGTGCGACAACACCAGCCAGCATCTTAGCCAGAGTTGACTTACCTGAACCGTTTTCACCGATCAGAGCCAGCGTCTCACCCACATCCAGGTTAAAAGACACGGGTTTGACGGCTTCAGTGCTGCGGCGGCGGAAAAAGCCGGAACGGTGGTGGTATTCTTTTCTCAGGTTGGTCACTTCCAACAGGGCAGTCATGATTTTGGCTCCGGCATATTCAGCGGGAAATGGCAGCTGTATTTATGGTTTTTGACTTTTTTACGCTTAGGGATTTCCACACACTTACGTTGTGCATAGGGGCAGCGTGGTCCCAACCGGCACCCGATGGGCAAATGCTGTAACGGCGGAATCGAACCAGGCAGCGTAGTGAGTTTGCTTTTATGCGGAATATCCTGGCTGAAATCCGGCATGGCTTGAAGCAAGGCGATCGTATAAGGGTGGTGTGGCGTGGTCAGTAGTTGTTTACGGCTGCCTGATTCAACCGCCTGTCCACAATACATCACTGTGATGCGGTCGGCCCACTGGGTAACAGTCGTCAGGTCGTGACTGACCAGCAGTATGGTGGTGTTATTGAGCTGGTTCATCCGGCTCAGCAGACGGAAAATCTGCGCCTGTGTGATGGGATCCAGATCGTTGGTGGGTTCATCGGCAATCAATAACCGTGGGCGGTTGGCAATGGCCATCGCTATCATGATCTTCTGGCACTCGCCGTCTGTCAGTTGATAGGGATAACTGTTCATCACACGTTTATGGTCTTTTATACCGACCTTGTGCAGCAGGGCAATCGCCTGTTTCTGGCGCCAGTGGAAGCGTTGCCAGAAGGTACCATTGAAAGAGCTGCGTGGAATGGCTTCTTCCAATTGCTGGCCCACATGCTCAGAGGGGTCAAGACAGGAAGAGGGCTCCTGAAAGATCATCGCAATTTCGCGGCCCACCACTTTACGGCGCTCGCGCGGTGACAGGGCCTGGAGATCAATATCGCCCAGACGTAAACGGTCGGCACTGACCCGCCAGTTGTCTTTAGTGACGCCGGCGATAGCCTTAGCGACCAGACTCTTACCTGAGCCCGATTCGCCAACCAGTCCGCGTATCTCACCTTCGTTCAGTGTCAGGCTCATGCGCTCAACGGCTTTGACCATGCCCTGAGGCGTTTCAATTTCAATGGTGAGGTTTCGTATATCGAGCAGCGGCATCAGTCGACTCCTGCATTAATTGCCTGACGGAGACCTTCTCCTACTAAGTTTACCACTAAGATGCTGAAGGTGATGGCCAGGCCGGGCAGGGTCACTGTCCAGGGCGCCAGATAGATTAACTCGATGGAATCACCCAGCATAGCACCCCATTCCGGTGACGGAGACTGCGCGCCCAGCCCCAGAAAGCCCAGCGCTGCAATATCTATCATGGCGATAGAAATCGCCCGGGTCAGCTCACTGATGATCACGGGCTGAATATTCGGCAAAATAGAGTAGTACAGCAGATAGAAACTGTTAGCACCATCTAACCGTGCAGCAATGATGTACTCTTTTTCCATCTCATCGTGGACAGCGGAGTAAATCGCGCGGATAAAACGTGGGATCAGCGCCAGCCAGATTGCCAGCAGAATACTGGTCATACCGGTACCCATGTAGGCAATGATGATAATGGCGAGCAGCAGTGATGGTATTGATAACACGGTATCAAGTACGTGGTTAAGGATACTGGATTTGAGTCCGCGGGTCATACCTGCCAGTACGCCGATGACTATGCCCAGTATCGCCGAAGCCAGCGCCACAAGCAGCGCGTAGCCAAAGGTCAACTGACTTCCCAACAGAATCCGGGTGAAGAGATCGCGGCCCAGATCATCGGTGCCGAAGAAAAATTCCACATGGCCGCTGGCGTCCCAGGAGGGGGGCATCAGAAACTCGCCCACTTGTTCTCCCGGTCCGTAGGCAACCATTAACGGGGCGAAGATCGTTATCAGCAGCAGGAATCCAAGGCACCATAACCCAAACACCGCCAGTGAATTAGCCTGATAATTTTGCCAGGCCCGTTCCCATTGCGTCGGAATCTTATGTTCCTGATAAATATTATTTGATGGCATACCATTCCTTACGGGTCAGTGGGTTCACCATGGCACCCGCCAGGTCAGAAAGAATGTTCGCGAACAGAATGAATCCGCCGACAGTAATCACACCAGCCTGAATCGCGACGTAATTTTGTGTGGCAATGGCGTCCAGTAACCAGCGGCCTATGCCGGGCCAGTTGAAAATAGACTCTGTTAACATGGCGAAAGTCATCATGGTTGAAAACTGCATCCCCAGTTTGGGGATGATTGGCGGAATGGCATTTTTCAGGGCATGGCGGATGATGATCTCCCACATTGATAGCCCTTTGGTTTGCGCAACCTTAATGAAGTTTTGCTGCATGACATCGGCAACAGAGGCACGTGTCAGACGTATCACTTCGGTTGTTGGTGCTATGGCCAGCACTAATGTCGGCAATACCAGATGACGGATGACATCGATCAGCGCGGCTGAACGATAGCTCACGTCTGACAGAAATACATCGATCAGGGCAAAACCTGTCACGGAATCAATCTGGTAGAGCAAGTTGTAGCGCCCGGCAACAGGCAGCCAGCCCAGCTTGAGCGAGAACAGCATAATAAACAGCATGGCCAGCCAGAATAGCGGCAGAGAATACCCCACCAGCGTCAGGGATGAAATGCAGGTATCAACCCAGCGGCCACGTTTAACGCCTGCCAGTGTGCCAAGCGGGATCCCAACAATCAGCGACAAAATAAAAGCGAAGAAACACAGCTCCAGTGTGGCCGGGAACACCTGGAGAATCTCTGACAGAATGGGTTGTCCTTCCTGATTCAGTCCGAGGTTACCCACCATCAGATTATCGAGATACAGCAGCCAGCCTGGCCAGAACTCGTGAAGATTCCAGTAGCTCGAAGGCTCAATACGTAAAATGCTGTAGCCGATCAAGGTGAGGATAAACAGGGTGATCAAAAACAGATTCAATCGGCGAATGGTATAGATAAACATCAGTTATTCGCTCCGGTACACATTAGAGAATGAGCGAGTACCGAACGGACTCAGATGCAGCCCGTGCAGAGACTTATGGTGGATCTGGTAATGGATACCGTGTGCCAGCGGAATAATCGGCACTTCATCGCGCAATATTCCCTGAGCATACTGATAGTAGTCCATGCGTTGATCCAGCTTTGTGGTGCGTGACGCCAGTTCAAGCAGGTTATCAAACTGAAGGTTGCACCAGTTTGCGACATTCAGGCCAGCCTGTTTGGCGCTGCAAGACAGCAACGGCCGCAGGAAATTATCCGGATCGCCATTATCCGCAACCCAGCCTGTCAGTGTCAGATCTATGCCTTTCTGGGCAACCGAACCTGGCCGAAGTGGTCTGTCCTGCAGCAGTAAGGTGATATCAATGCCAACTGCCCGTAAGTCAGCCTGGATTAACTCGGCCGTTTTGCGTGGGCTCGGATTATAAGGTCTGGGTTCCATGGGGACAGCGAGGATAAGATGCAGGTTATTGCTGTAGCCTGCTTCTTTCAGCAGTGCAATGGCGGTGTCAGGGTCGTAATTGACATCTGTCAGATGGTCATCATGTGCCCAGGACATGGGCGGCAGCAATGTTTTGGCCTTGGTGCCTGTACCGTAATAGACCGAATCGAGCAGATTTTCACGGTTAATGGCCAGATTAAGTGCCTGACGTACCCGAACATCCTGCAAAGCGGGGATATTATTATTGATGGCCAGAAAAGCAACGTTCATGGCGGTCTGGGCGATCAGTTCGAAGTCCGGGTTACTTTTTATCACAGGTAACTGGCTGGCAACCGGTGAGGAGAGAACATCGCATTCATGATTGAGCAGCTTGGCCAGTGATCCGGTACCGCGAGAAGAAATATCAAACACCACCTGATTCATAAAAGGTGCGCCGCGCCAGTAAAAAGCATGGCGTTTCAGCCGGATCAAATCATGCGGGTGGTATTCATCAAGATAGAAGGGGCCAGTGCCTACCGGTTTGGTATCAATGTAGTCAGGATGGCCTTCACGCAGCAGTTGATCAGCATATTCTGCTGAATGAATGGCCGCGTACGAGCTCGACAGGGTAGACAAAAAGGCATTGTCAGGCCGGGTGAGAGTGAATCTCACTGTGCTGGCATCCAGGATATCAATGCTGTCAATCAGCTGGCCGAATGACTGACTTTCGAACCAGGGATAATGACCGCCAGACACAGAATGATAAGGGTGCTTGGGATCGATGACCCGCTTAAAGCTGAATACTACGTCTTCGGCATTAAAGCGCCTGGTGGGTGTGAAATTCGCGGTCTGCTGAAAGCGTACATCTTTTCTGAGCGTGAAGATGTATTCAAGCCCGTCCTCGCTGACGCGCCAACTGCTGGCAAGCGCAGGTTGCGGCAGATGACTGATAGGATCAAGCTGGAGCAAACGGTCAAAAACCTGAGCAGCCAGACTGTCTGCAGTATGTCCGCCATCAGTTAGCTGCGGATTAAAAGTCCAGGGAGTATCCTGGCCACAATAAATAAACCCCCACTGACGTATGGTGCTATCGTGTTGTGGCTGTGAACAGGCCGTCAAACCCAGCAATCCGGCACAGGTGAGCAGCAATCGGAAACAGGCGTTCATAACAACGCTCTTATCTAAATGGTGTCGAGAAAAAACAAGTGGATAAATTTATCACTTTCCGCGCCAAGCACCAAGGTATCTCCTTCAATATCCAGTATGTTTTTATCCCAATGGCCTTTTTTCTATTCTTCCTGGTTACTGCCCACCATATTGTGTTTGCGCAGTAAGCCCCTGAGTTGATGGTAGCTTAATCCCAACAGTTGTGCGGCTTTTCGCTGGTTGTACTTAGCTTGCGTCAGAGCATGGTTGATTAACGCAATTTCCTGTTCGGTCTGATACTGGCGCAAATCCAGCGGTAATACAGGCTGGGCATTAACGGGCGGAGTGCTGTTTCCTGAGTCGCTGTTTTCTTTATCAGAATTAGACTCATTGTCTGACCAGGGGGGCTCAAACGGATCCAGCACAATATTTTGTATTGGAAGATCTTCATTTGACTGGCGGAACACGGAGCGCTCCACGGTATTTTTCAACTCTCTGACGTTGCCGGGCCATTGGTAACTCAGTAAAGTGCGCTGGGCCTGCTGACTGAATCCGGCAAAATAGCCGAATCCCATTTCCCGGCACATGCGTACGGCATAGTATTCAGCCAGTGGCAGGATGTCTTCCTGGCGTTCACGAAGCGGTGGCAGATGTATGATATCGAAGGCGAGTCTGTCCAACAGATCTGCTCTGAACTTACCTGCTGCGGCCATTGCCGGCAGATCGGCATTGGTGGCACAAATCAAACGGACATTGGCCTGGCAGGTTTTGCTTCCTCCCACCCGCTCGTATTCTCCGTATTCAATCACACGTAGCAGCTTTTCCTGAATGCCCATTGGCGAGGTAGCCAGCTCATCGAGAAACAGTGTGCCGCCTTCCGCTCGCTCGAACCTGCCCTGATGGCGGCCTTTAGAGCCGGTAAAAGAGCCGGCTTCATGGCCGAATAACTCAGAGTCTATGATGCCGTCACTCAGTGCGGCACAGTTTAATGACACCAGCGGCTGATCCCAGCGTTTTGACAGATAGTGTATACGCTGGGCTATCAGCTCTTTACCTGTCCCGCGTTCACCAAGAATCAGTAAAGGACGTTCAAGCGGAGCCAGACGGGAAGCATGATCCAAGGCAGCAAGAAAGGGTTCAGATTCGCCGATCAGATTATCTGTTTTTTGCATCAGGTTATCCGTACTGTGTAGAAAATGAATATACGCCCAACGGGTAGCGAAGCTGCCGGGAGGCACAATACTGGTGTGGTGAATTTCACCAACTCTTGGTGTGAACAATCATAAGATAGCAGCGGTAATCTGTATCTGCAAAGGTAAATAACTGAAATTACGGCTTTTTAAAAGTTGGCACGGCTCTTGTAATAAGAGTAACAGGCAGATTGCTATCTGGTGAAATGACATATCACAATGCTTGCAACCCGACATGTGTGGTTGCAGCAATGAAAGGAGAGACATAATGGGTATTTTTTCTCGCTTTGCGGACATTGTAAACGCCAACGTGAATTCGCTGTTGGACAAAGCCGAAGATCCGCAAAAAATGATCCGCCTGATCATTCAGGAAATGGAAGATACGCTGGTGGAAGTTCGTACTTCTTCAGCCAAAGCAATGGCAGATAAAAAAGAGCTGTATCGTCGGATAAACAGTCTGCAGTCACAGTCTGAAGACTGGCAGAACAAAGCCACACTGGCACTGCAAAAGAACCGTGAAGATCTGGCACGTGCAGCGCTGATTGAAAAACAAAAAATCAGCGATGTGGTGCTGACGCTGCAGGAAGAATATAAGCTGGTGGATGAGACCATCGAAAAACTGGCAACCGAAGTGGCTGAACTGGAGCGTAAGCTGCAGGAAACCCGCGCCCGCCAGCAAAGTCTGGTGGTGCGTCATCAGGCGGCCGATAACCGTCGTGAAGTCCGCCGTCAGCTCGATACCGGTAAAGTGGAAGAAGCTTTGTCCAAATTCGAGCAGTACGAACGCCGTATCGATGAAATGGAAGCGGAAGCCGACAGCTATAATATAGGCCGGGGCAAAAGCCTGGAGCAGGAATTTGCTGATCTGCAGGCGCAGGATGACATTGAAAAAGAGCTGGCACGCCTGAAAGCTGGTATGAAAGACAAAGAATAACGTCTCAGAAGGAGAGTGTGCATGTCCATGGGATTCATTGTAGGGCCGTTGATTGTCTTTCTGGTGTTTGTTGCGCCACTGTGGCTGATTTTGCACTACCGCAGTAAGCGTCAGACGGCGCAGGGGCTGTCAGGTGAAGACACTGACAAATTACAAGGGCTGGTGGTTCGCGCTGAGCAAATGCAGCAGCGTATTGTGACACTGGAAAAAATACTTGATGCTGAAGCACCGCACTGGAGGCAGAAGCCATGACGAAAACCTTATACCGTGATCCGAAGAACGGTAAGCTGGGCGGGGTTTGCGCCGGGATTGCCGAATACTTCGGTGTTGAGGCCTGGGTCGTGCGTATTCTGACTGTGTCTGCCTTTCTGCTGGGTATTGGGTTTTTTGTGACGCTGGCTTATATCGCAGCCTGTCTGTTTCTCGACAAGATGCCGGAAGAACGTCAGATTCAGCAGCATGCTTACAAAGAGCACACAGTGAAACAAAAACCCTGGCAGTCGGGACAGTCGCCTTCGCAGCTATTGGATAATATCGAACATGAATTTGATGAGATGGAAGGCAAGCTCCGCGACATGGAAGCCTATGTCACCTCATCGGCATTCAATGTAGAAAAAGCGTTCAAACAGCTTTAATTTATCCGTCAAGTGTTACGAAAAGCAGGCAGTGGCCTGCTTTTCTGTTACGTATCAGCCAATAACAACGAAAAGGGCAGGATATGATTCATTTGGGGCAAGAGCTCAACAAACTGGTAAACCGTGGCCTGGACAGGCATGTGCGTCTGGCGGTGACAGGATTGTCCCGAGCCGGTAAAACGGCATTTATTACCTCGCTGGTGAATCAGTTGCAGCATGTCAGTACTAACCCCAGGCTGCCGCTGTTCCCGGCCGTCAGTGACGGTTATCTGCTTGGGGCCCGCCGTGTCCCACAGGTTGATATGCACGTACCGGCGTTTGGTTACGAAGAAGGCATGCAGGCTTTGCTGCAATCCCCCCCGCACTGGCCGGAACCGACACGGGATGTCAGTCAGATACGCATGGCACTGCGTTTCAAACCCCAGAAAGGCCCGTTAAAACTGCTGCAGGATACTGCCACCCTGTATCTGGATATCATTGATTATCCCGGTGAGTGGTTGTTGGATTTGCCTTTGCTGGAAATGGATTATCTGGCCTGGTCAAAACAGCAGGTCCGCTTGATGACCGGCCGCCGTCAACAATTGGCCAGTGACTGGCTGGCCGCGGGTGAGGCGCTGGACCCCTTCGCGCCGGCTGATGAACAAGCACTGGCGCGCCTGGCGGCGATGTTCACCGATTATTTGTTCAAGTGTAAAGCGGAAGCCGGGTTGCACTGGGTTCAGCCGGGACGCTTTGTCTTACCCGGTGAACTGGCCGGGGCACCTGTGTTGCAGTTTTTCCCGTTTATGTGGCTGGACAAATACACCGAAGCACAGTTAAACGAAGCAGGTGACGACACCAATATCGGCATGCTGAAACGCCGTTACAAGTATTATCAGCAGCACGTAGTGAAAGGCTTTTATCGGGAGCACTTTTCCCGTTTCGACCGACAGATCATTCTGGTCGATTGCCTGCAGCCACTCAATGCCGGTCGTGAATCATTTAATGATATGCGCCATGCACTTAATCAACTGATGCAGAGCTTTCATTACGGCAGAAGCTCCTTGCTGCGCCGCTTGTTTTCACCCCGTATCGATAAAGTGCTGTTTGCTGCGACCAAGGCTGATCACATTACGCCGGAGCAACATCCGAATCTGGTCAGTCTGTTACAGCAAATGGTTAATGAAGCCTGGCAAACGGCTTCCTTTGAGGGCATTAACATGAGCTGTACCAGCCTGGCCGCCATTCAGGCCACCGAGCCGGGCTTTGTGGATCATCAGGGCAAACAGGTGCCGGCACTCCGGGGGCACACCTTGTCCGGACAGGCACAGACAATGTTTCCCGGCGAAGTCCCTCGCAGGTTGCCGGATGATGCTTTCTGGCAGGCGCAGGGCTTCGACTTTGTCAGCTTCCGTCCGCTGCCACAACAAAGCGATGAACCATTGCCGCACATTCGTATGGATAAAACATTGTCGTTTTTGCTGGGAGATAAACTGCGATGACTAAGCCGTATCAAAGCAAAATAGTGTTTGATGAGAAGGAAACCGAGCCGTCCGGCCCGGATCTGAAAAGCCGGCTGGAATTTGCCGGACAGGAAAGCTTTTTACCCGCAGCGACCGAAGAGGCATCTGACTCGCAAGCCGAAGCGCAGCTGGAGATAACGCTGGGGAAATCGTCTTCCCGGGGGCGCTGGCTGAAGACTTTGCTGCTGGGTGGCATCGGACTGACGGTGTGGCAGAGCGTCGACTATATTGTTACTGCCTATCAGAGCGGCGACTGGCTGTCGCTGGGCTGGAGTGTGCTGGTGGCCTCGGTGGCTGCAACCGGTATTGGTGTGATTGGCCGTGAATGGTTCAGGCTGCGCCGCCTCAAAGATCGTCAGACAGAACGCGAACAAGCCGAAATGCTACTGGCCGCCGAGGGTATCGGGCAAGGGAAAGCGTTTTGTATCCGGCTGGCTAAACAAGGTGAGATCTCGGCCGAGAACCCGGGTTACAGCCGCTGGCAGGCTTCTTTGGCGGCAACGCACAATGATGCGGAAGTGCTGGCAATGTATGACCAGCTGGTGCTCAGTCAGCAGGACAAGCAGGCCAAAAAGCTGGTGGTGAAATATGCGCGGGAAGCCGCCCTGATGGTCGCGGTCAGCCCGCTCGCGATTGCTGATGTATTACTGGTCGCCTGGCGGAATTTTCGTCTGATTGATCAGATAGCGGCAGTCTATGGTATCGAGCTGGGTTACTGGTCGCGTATTCAGTTGTTCAAGCTGGTATTGAAGAATATGGCCATAGCCGGTGCCAGCGAGCTGATTACCGACAGCAGCATGGATATCTTGTCTGTTCATCTTGCGGGTCGACTCTCTGCCAGGGCTGCGCAAGGCCTGGGTGTGGGTCTGTTGACGGGCCGTCTGGGCCTGAAAGCGATCAATCTGATGCGCCCTTTGCCTTGGCAGCCGGATCAAGCCCCGGCGCTGAGTGATATTCGTCGTGATTTGCTCAGTCGGCTGGGCGGGGATAAAGCGGAGAAATCCGCAGACTGATGCCCGAAAAGATAACGACCAGCCGCAAAATGCTGGTCGTTTTTTATCCGATAAACGGCACTCAGAAACAAAAAGTATTTTCTGCTGCCATTTCATCACGATATAGCTCTCACCTTCGTGCATTGCCGTCTTGACGGCACACCGACTTCCGCGCACACTTCTTTTCGTGTCACGAATTGTTGACAGTTTTGTCTGGAGCGAAAAGGCAGCCACTATGAGACTACAAGTCTTTTGTGTCGATCGGCTTGGGATGACCCGTGAATTGCTGGATATTCTGGCAAGCCGGGAACTGGATCTGCGGGGAATCGAAATCGACCGCAGCGGTATTATTTATCTCAATTGTCCGGAAATCGAATTTGAAGAGTTTCGTCAGTTAATGTTTCAAATCCGTCAGTTAGACGGCGTTACGGATGTCCGTAAAATACAGTTCATGCCGAGCGAGCGTGAACACAAAGAATTGAAAGCCTTGCTGGAAGCGCTGCCGGATCCTTTTTTCTCTGTCAATTTGCAGGGCAAAATCGATCTGGCTAATCAGCCGGCAGAGCAGTTGTTAGGCAAAACCCGAGAAGCCGTACTGGGAGAAACCGTCCACAGTGTGCTGGGGTTCAATTTCCATCGCTGGCTGGAGAAAGACGGCGCCAAGCATTACAGCGAAATGGTAGTGTTGTCCGGTCTGGATTATCTGATGGAAGTCATGCCGGTCTACGTGACCGATGAATCCGATAATGAAGTGCTGGCCAGTGCGGTGATTCTGCTGAAATCCCTGTCGGAGGCTAAAATGCCGCTGGCGATGCGCAAGATCAGCGGTGACAATGGTTTTGAGCATCTGGTCGGACAGTCTTCCCGCTTCCGGCATTTGATTGCGCAGGCGAAGAAACTGGCCCTGCTCGACGCACCTTTGCTGATTCAGGGTGAAACCGGCACAGGTAAAGAAATGCTGGCCAGAGCCTGTCACCAGCGCTCCCTGCGTCGGGAAAAGCCATTCCTGCTGGTCAATTGCGTATCCATGCCGGATAACGCCGCAGAAACCGAGTTGTTCGGGGTGGCCGGTACCGGTGGTGAGCCTGGCAAGAAAGGTATTTTCGAACAGGCCAGTGGCGGTACCGTGTTCCTGTATGAGATTGGCGAGATGTCCTCTCATTTGCAGGTGAAACTGTTACGCTTCCTGCAGGATGGCACCTTCCGCCGGGTCGGGGAAGAAAAAGAAGTGCGGGTCGATGTGCGGGTTATTTGCTCCACACAGAAGCGCTTGCCGGATCTGGTTGCCGCCGGACAATTCCGCGAGGATTTGTACTACCGCCTGAATGTATTATCTCTGGTGGTTCCGCCGTTGCGGGAACGGGCGGCAGATATTGTGCCACTGGCTGAGCTTTTTGTGTCTCAGTTTGCCCAGGAGCTGCAGCAGGCAAAACCTGTGATGTCAGATAAACTGTCCCAGATGCTGAGTCAGTATGCGTGGCCCGGCAACATCCGCCAGCTGCGTAATGTCCTGTTCCGTGCCATGACTCAGCTTGAAAGCGCCGAAATGACGGTCGATGATATCCAGTTGCCAGAAAATGAGTCGGCCAGTGTGATCAACGAAGAGACACTCGATGGTTCGCTGGATGACATCATGAAGCGCTATGAAACCGGTATTCTGACAAACCTGTACCGGAGTTACCCTTCTACGCGTAAATTGGCAAAACGATTAGGGGTGTCTCATACCGCAGTAGCGAATAAATTACGGGAATATGGCATCAGCAAGCCGTAATCTGCTTGCTGAGACGTGTCAATCAAGGCAGGCCAGTCAGCTAAAGTGGTCTGAGCTTGGGCTGGATGTGGCCTTTTTCAAGGGCCCGTAAAAGGTTGATTAAATCCAGCCCGAAACGGCAGCTGATTCTCGGGTTCTGGCAGATCACGCGATGGCAGGGTATGAGTATAGGGATGGGATTCACATTCTTTGCCAGAGCCACTGCCTGATGGGCGTGTTTATTGCCAAGTTGGACAGCCAGTTCCTGACTGGTGCGTGTTTCGCCATAGGGAATGGCCTGGATAGCCTGCCAGACCTGGTGCTGAAAAGCAGTGCCGTCGGGCGCTAAACGCAATGAGAATTGCTGACGCTGGCCTTCCAGGTATTGCTTGAGCTGACGGGTGTACTCTTGTAATTTTTTAGGGTGATGAATCCAGCAGGGGGGAGGCTGATAGCCGTCACTGGCAATGGTGATCAGTTTCAGTCCCTGGTCGTCGGCCTGCAGATAAATCAGACCAAGCTCAGTATTGATCAGGTCGTAGTACATAGTTGCCTTCACCGGTCAGAGAGTCTTAACGGCTACCTTCAGCCAGGCACAAGATAACGCCTTAAATGCCGGTAGCGTTAAAGTGAAAGTATAGTATGCAGAGGTCAGCTTGTTTCATTCAATCATGCAGCGTTCATCAACGTTAAAAGTTGATGGACTGACAGTGCGTCTGGTGACGAATAAAGATGCGCGTCAGATAGCGTCCTATTATCAGCGTAACAAACAGTTTCTCCAGCCCTGGGAGCCGCTTCGGGATCCGGCTTTCTTTACTGTGGAAGGCTGGGAACGCCGCCTGACACAGTTGGCTGAGCTCCATAAACACCAGCTGGCGTATTATTTTGTTATCTTCATTGAAGGCTCAGATGAAGTCTGCGGTGTGATTAATTTCAGTAACCTGGTGCGCCACCCGTTTTATGCCTGCCATGTGGGGTATTCGCTCGATGAAAAACATCAGGGCCAGGGCATCATGCGCCGGGCGCTCAATGCGGCCATACGCTGGATGTTTGACGTACAGCAATTTCATCGGGTGATGGCGGCTTATATACCGCGCAATAAACGCAGTGCGGCCGTACTGAAATCGGCGGGTTTCGAGCAGGAAGGTGTTGCCCGTGAATACTTGTTAATCAATGGGCGCTGGGAAGATCATATACTGACGGCCCGTATTAACCCGGATTGGTCTCAGCCTTCGCAGTGACGGTTTAGACCTCTGCTTGCCAAACAGACTGTGTTGCTTTCGGGTGCCAACGCTGGCGATGAGCCGGTAAAGCGAAAATAAAAAAGCTTGCGTTTACTGTATGCTCAGTTCCGCAAGCTTTTTCGTTTTAGTGTGTGTCGCTCTGACTTATCAGTCGACAGTCAGAATACGCATGTTATTGGTACTGCCGACAGTGTCCATGATGTCACCTTGAGTGATAATCACCAGATCGCCTGATTTCAACAGATTCAGCTCTTTCAGATCGTGAATTGCATGTTTGGCAACATCCAGACCTGCATCACCGGCACGGTCGAAATAGACAGGTGTGACACCACGATACAGGGCTGCGCGATTGAGTGTCTGCTCATTGCGCGACAATGCAAAGATTGGCAGGCCGGATGAAATACGCGACATCATCAGCGGTGTACGACCGGATTCAGTCAGTGTGATTATGGCAGTAACACCGACCATATGGTTGGCGGCATACATGGTTGACATCGCAATGGTTTCTTCCGGGGTATCAAAGGTGCGATCCATGCGGTGAGAAGACACGTTCACACTGTGTTCTTTCTCGGCTCCCAGACACACGCTGGCCATGGCTTTGACGGTTTCAACCGGATAATCACCGGCAGCGGTTTCAGCTGAAAGCATCACGGCATCTGTACCGTCGAGTACGGCGTTAGCCACGTCCATCACCTCGGCACGGGTTGGCATCGGGCTGGTGATCATGGATTCCATCATCTGTGTGGCAGTGATGACAGTGCGGTTCAGGCTGCGGGCACGACGGATCAGTTTCTTTTGCACGCCAATCAGTTCCGGGTCACCAATTTCCACACCCAGGTCACCACGGGCAACCATCACAGCGTCTGAGGCCATGATGATATCGTCCATGGCTTCTTCGCTGGCCACCGCTTCAGCACGCTCTACTTTCGCGACCAGACGGGCATTCAGGCCTGCGTCGGTTGCCAGGCGGCGTGCATAATGCATGTCTTCACCGTTACGGGGAAATGAAACCGCCAGATAATCCACATTCATGGCTGCTGCCGTGATGATATCGGCTTTGTCTTTTTCAGTCAGGGCTTCGGCGGACAGACCACCGCCTTTCTTGTTGATGCCTTTGTTATTGGATAACGGCCCACCAACAGTGACTTTTGTGTGTACTTTGTTGCCTTCAACATGCGTGACTTCAAGCTGTACGCGGCCATCATCAAGCAGCAGTAAGTCGCCGGGGCTGACATCTTTTGGCAGTTCTTTATAGTCAAGGCCAACAGCTTGCTGATTACCTTCGCCTTTAGGCAAGTCGCTGTCGAGAGTAAAAGTGTCACCGATAGCCAGCTTGATTTTGCTGTCTTTGAAGGTAGAAATTCGGATTTTCGGGCCTTGCAGATCGCCAAGTATAGCGACGTGACGGCCAAGCTTAGCAGCGATTTCACGCACTTGTTTGGTGCGTTGAATGTGATCGTCAGGGCTGCCGTGCGAAAAGTTCATGCGTACCACGTTGGCGCCGGCCGCAATAATGGCTTCGAGGTTGTTGTCGCGATCGGTAGCAGGGCCGAGTGTAGTTACGATTTTGGTACGTCTTAACCTTTGAGACATGAAGCTCTCCATATAGTCGAAAGGATACGATGAGATGGGTTATAACTTGGGTACATAGTGTTAGCATTATCTGTAATTATATTACAGGTGCTTGTAGTAAAAAGGCGACATAGGACAATGAATTGACGACTTTGCTGTCCGTGTTGGTCGTTTTCATTCTCTGCTGAGCGGGTATTATTGTCCGTTTTAAACGCGGAGGGAATACTGAGGGTATAAAAAAGCATGGCTAAATCACCATGCTTTGATGTTTGTCCAACCTGAGAGTCACTAACAGGCTGTTGAGTTAAAATAACCCTTCTTTTGCAATACGTGAATCTTTGATGGTCTCTTTTACGCGTTTCAGGTTCTCTCTGAACCCCGGGCCACGGCGCAGGGTAAAGCCGGTTGCGAGCACATCAATGACCGTCATCTGTACTACACGGCTGGCCATAGGCATGTAGATGTCGGTATCTTCCGGCACATCAAGGCAGATAGACAGCGAGCATTCGCGATCCAGCGGGGAGTCTTTGGCGGTAATACCAATAACCGTTGCCCCGTTTTCACGGGCCATCTCAGCAATCTCGACTAAGTTCTTGGTACGGCCAGTGTGAGAGATCAGTACCACAACATCATTGTCCGTACAGTTAATGACACTCATACGCTGCATCACAACGTCATCAAAGCAGACAATAGGGATATTGAAGCGGAAGAACTTATTCATGGCATCATGGGCCACCGAGGCTGATGCCCCCAGGCCAAAGAACGAAATGCGTTTAGCCTGAGTCAGCAAGTCTACCGCTCTGTTAACTTGCATTGGATCGAGGCTGCTCTTGGCAACATCCAGACATGCCATTGTGGACTCAAAGATTTTTGCTGTGTAAGCTTCTGCGCTGTCGTCTTCTTCAACGTTACGGTTTACATAAGGCGTACCGTTCGCCAGGCTTTGAGCAAGATGGAGTTTAAAATCCGGGAAACCTTTGGTATCAAGGCGACGGCAGAAACGGTTGACCGTCGGTTCGCTGACATCGGCCATTTTGGCCAGTGTCGCAATGCTTGAGTGAATGGCGGTTTGCGGGGAAGCGATGATAACTTCAGCAACCTTACGCTCAGACTTACTAAAGTTTTCTAAATTATTTTGGATTTTTTCAAGGGTATTCATACGATAACCGCGATTCGTTGCTGAATTTCAAAACAGGCGAGTTCGTTGGGACGCTGCCAAATATGATGAAACTATACTACTTTTCTTTTCAGGCCTCCTAGCAAATCTCTGAAAATCACTTTTCCTTTTTATTATAGTTTGATCACGATCTACTTTCCCTTTCAGTTTTGAAATGATTTTAAAGGGGAAAAACCAATGAATTACCGAGTATTAAGCTGCTTTGTGTTATTTATTTTCAGCACCCGGAATTAATTTACAGTTTGAATTAAATGTACAACAAAAATACAACGAATAAGTTTCAAAGGAAATAACGATGGAAAAAGTAAAGCGTGTCAGTGTCTGTGGCTGTGGCTGGTTAGGTTTGCCTATGGCCAGACGCCTGAATCAATCTGGTTATGAAACATTCGGTTCAAAGCAGACCCAAGAGGGCGCTGAAGTATTGAAGCAAGAGGGAATCCAGGGTGTAGTGGTGCGTTTGCCGTTACCACTCGAGGCGCATTCGCCGACGCTGAACGCATTTTTAGCGGCAGATGTCATGGTGCTGAATGTACCGCCCGGGAGACGAACAACTTCAGCGGATGAATACAGTGCAAAAATCCTGTCTTTATCTGAGGCAGCGAAAGCGGCCGGTTGCCACAGGTTGATCTTTATCAGTACCACTTCGGTGTATGGAGAGGCTGAAGGGGAAATTACAGAGCTAACTGTGCCTGAGCCGGCGACAGAGTCAGGCAGAGCGCATGTTGCTCTGGAGCAGCAACTTCGTCAGGTATGGGGTGATGATCTTGTGGTGTTACGTTTAGCTGGCCTGATTGGTCCTCAACGGCATCCGGTGAAGTTTCTGGCTGGACGGCAGGGCATTGCCAATGGCGGGGCACCAGTCAACCTGGTGCATCAGGATGATGTGATATCAGCCGTCATGGCAATGTTAGAACGTTGGCCGGCAATGAAGACTTTGCACTTATCTGCGCCTCAGCATCCCAGCAGGGAAATGTATTACCGGGAAATGGCCCGTTTGGCAGGGTTAGCCATGCCTGAGTTTCAGCCTGGTGGTGAGCAGGGAAAATGGATCAATGCGTCCGCAACCGTTGAGGCTCTGGGTCTGCAGTGGTGTCATGCGGATTTAATGGCTCAGGCCCCTGAGCTCTGAGGAAGCACAATCGCTTTGCCGTGTATGTTCGGTGTTGCGAGGGCCAGATAAAAAAATCCCGCTGAAAAGTCAGCGGGAGGAATTTATCCTTAACACAATTAGGAGTTTAGCAGCAGTGGCATTGTCGATTAAAGCTGTTCAGTGAACCATTCATTGGCGGCCGGTTATCAATCACTTCGTTAATCTTAATGTCACTAGTTATGACCGAGTGCTCATCGCTTAGTTCCGATTTTACACTGCTTTTTTTTCAATTTTTTCTAACCAATTGATATCTAAAAGACAAAAAGAACTGTTATTTTTAAACAACAACGCATTTGCTGAAACGGTCAGGCAAAGCTCGTCTGTCATGGGGCAAAATGAAAGAAAACCCGTTTCCAGATGAAAACGGGCTTTGAAGAAAATCTTCTAAGAAAAAGCAGTGGCACTATGTATGACTGCGTTATTTAGCCTTGGTTCCCACCGTACTTCGCATAATTTAAATTTTTTTCTTTTCTTCTAGGTTTCAATACTGTTCATCGCTTGTTAAATCTGTTAGCAAGGTGTAGAGTTTAAACATGTGTTTAATACGGGTGACTTAACATGGTAGTCAAAGCTGATACAAAAAGCCGCATTCTGGACGCCGCTGAACTGTTGTTTGCAGAGCATGGCTTCAAAGAAACGTCGCTGCGAACAATAACCAGCAAAGCGGGAGTCAACCTGGCCTCTGTTAACTATCACTACGGTGATAAGAAAACGCTTATCCGGGCAGTGCTGAGCCGCTACCTGGAAGAATTCATGCCAGCACTCAAGCAGGAGCTGGAAGTGCTGCTGACCCGCGATGATTTCAGCATGGAAGATGTCTTCCGTTGTACCAAGCAACCATTGCTGAAGCTTGGTAATTTTCGTTCTGGTGGCGCCACTATTTTTATGTCCCTGATTGGTCGCGGTTATACCGACGTTCAGGGCCACTTGCGCTGGTTTATCGTAACGCGTTACAGCCCGGTGCTGAACCTGTTCACGAAAGCGGTTTGCCGCGCCAATCCATCATTGGATCCGGAAACTCTGTTCTGGCGTTTGCATTTTACCTTAGGGGCGTCTGTTTTCACGATGGCATCCAGTACCGCCCTGCGCGAAATTGCTGAAAATGATTTCAAATGTACTGTGTCGACCGCCGATCTGATTGATCGCATGGTGCCGTATCTCGCTGCAGGTGTTGCAGCGCCGATAGAGATGCCAGCACCAGTATCAGCAGCGACAGAGAACTCTTACTGAACCCTGCAAAAAAACTATAACAGTTAACTCTCGCCAAGACGTGGCAGAAAGACAAAAGGACGTGACCCATGAGTAATAAAAGTCTGAGACAACGCTACATCAGTGATCCTGCTTTCAAGGTATTTAAGAAAGTGCTGCCGCCACTGTCTGATACCGAACGGGAAGCGATGGAAGCAGGCAGTGTCTGGTGGGACGGTCAGCTTTTCGCCGGTAAGCCAGACTGGAATACTCTGCTGAATTATCCAAAGCCTAAGCTGAGTGACGACGAACAGTCTTTTATTGACAACGAGCTTGAAACTCTGCTGAAAATGCTGGATGACAACCAGATTGTTCGTGAAGATCGCGATTTGCCTTCTGAGGTGTGGGAGTATCTGCGAAAAGAAAAATTCTTCTCATTGATCATTGGCAAAGAGTACGGCGGTCGCGAGTTCTCTGCGCATGCCAATTCGACCATTGTGACGCGTATTGCAACCCGAAGCCAAAGTGCCGCCGTGTCTGTTATGGTACCCAACTCTTTGGGCCCGGGTGAGCTGTTAAGTCATTATGGTACAGAAGAGCAGAAGAATTACTGGTTGCCACGCTTGGCTGACGGTACTGATATCCCGTGTTTTGCACTGACCGGCCCGGAGGCTGGTTCTGATGCAGGCGGTATTCCGGATATGGGTGAAGTCTGTTACGGCGAGCATGAAGGTAAAGAAGTTCTGGGTATCCGTGTTAGCTGGAACAAGCGATATATTACTCTGGCACCTGTTGCAACTGTGCTGGGGCTGGCATTTAAACTGCGCGACCCGCAAGGTCTGATTGGTGATCAGAAAGATATCGGTATTACCTGTGCCCTGATTCCAACCAGCCATGATGGCGTGGAAATTGGTGAGCGTCACGATCCACTGGGTGGTGCGTTCATGAATGGTCCCACCCGTGGTCAGGATGTGTTTATTCCTATGGACTGGGTGATCGGTGGCCAGGACTATGTCGGACGAGGCTGGCGTATGCTGGTGGAGTGTCTGTCAGCAGGCCGTGGTATCTCACTGCCGGCTCTGGGGACGGCGATTGGCCATCTGACATCACGCAGCACGGGGGCATATTCTTATGTCCGTAAGCAGTTTGGTATGTCAATTGGTCACTTTGAAGGTGTGGCTGAAGCGCTGGGACGTATTGGCGGCATGACCTATATGCTGGAAGCGGCCCGTACCCTGACAACCACTTCTCTGGATATGAAAGAAAAACCGGGTATTGTGACGGCTATTGCTAAGTACCACATGACCGAAATTGCCCGGACTATCCTGAACGACGCCATGGATATTCACGCCGGACGGGGTATTCAGGCCGGTCCAATGAATTATCTGGCCAATCAGTATATTGGCATGCCTGTGGCGATCACGGTTGAAGGTGCGAACATTCTTACCCGTAATCTGATGATCTTTGGTCAGGGCGCGACCCGTTGTCACCCTTATGTACTCAAAGAAATGGAAGCCGCGGCGAATCCGGATGCAGATCAGGCAGCGAAAGACTTTGATCAACTGCTGTTCAAACATATTGGTTTCGCGGTGGGCAATGTCAGCAAAGCCTTGCTTAATGCTTTCACAGGTTCCAAACTCAACCGGGCGCCGGTTTCGGGTGAAACGGCGTATTACTATCGTCATTTGTCCCGCATGAGTCGTGCTCTGGCGGTGGCGGCAGATTTCTCTATGCTGTCACTGGGTGGGGAGCTGAAACGCCGTGAAATGGTGTCTGCGCGTCTGGGTGATGTGTTAAGTCACCTGTATCTGGCATCAGCCGTGCTGAAGCGTTATGAGATGGAAGGTCGTCAGCAAGAAGATCTGCCTCTGGTTCATTACGCGTTACAGCACTGTCTGAATAAGTGCGGTGTTGCGTTTGATGAAGTCTTCAATAACTTCCCACGCAAAGGTGTAGGCCGGGTATTGCGTACACTGACCTTCCCGCTGGGAATTCACTACGAAGCGCCGAAAGATGAGCTGAAACTGGCAATTTCCAAACTGCTGATGACACCAGGGGTTGCGCGCGACCGTCTGACCACTAACTGCTATATCGGTGAGAAAGATAACGATCCAGTGGCTATCATGGAGCGTGCGTTCATTGCCATGTACGGTG
The DNA here is from genome assembly GCF_003614885.1 of Photobacterium salinisoli. Taxonomy (GTDB): domain Bacteria; phylum Pseudomonadota; class Gammaproteobacteria; order Enterobacterales; family Vibrionaceae; genus Photobacterium; species Photobacterium salinisoli. The sequence continues at coordinate 1,347,248 of NZ_QZMS01000007.1, read as the reverse complement.
TGCGCGATATTGAGCGTAAATTGGCGAAAGCGGTGAAAGCCGGCACTGTGCCTCGTAAGGCACCGTTAGCTGAAAAACTGAAGATTGCCCTGGATGCGGGGGTAATCACAGAAGCTGAGGTTGAGAAAGTGCATAATGCTGACCAGTTGAGATCGCGTGCGATACAAGTGGACAGTTTTGCACCCGAAGCGTTTAAAAAGGGCGCCTTACAGCCAGGGAAAGCCGCCTGATAAGCAATGATATTGCTTAATGAAGAATAAACCTGGTGGTCGAATATGCCGCGCATTTGCGCGGCATTTTTTTCATCGGCCCGGTTATCCTGTCGTGGTTCAGGTTTTAAGCCTTAATCCTTGCTGCCATTGGCTGCTGTTTTCTTCAGCAACTCATGGCTCAATATCAAAGAATCTGCCTTAACACCTCCAACCACTGGTCGATTTTAGCGATTTCGAACATAAAACTGATGCGAATTAGTGACTAACCTTTTATCCTACGGGCAACAGAACAAAGGAAGAAAACGAAATGATCATCAAACCAAAAATTCGTGGATTCATTTGTACAACAACTCACCCTGTGGGTTGTGAAGCAAACGTCAAAGAGCAAATCGAATACACCAAGTCTCAGCCAAAACTGGAAAATGGCCCTAAGCGTGTATTGGTGGTTGGCTCTTCCACTGGCTACGGTCTGGCTTCTCGTATCGCGGCAGCATTTGGCTCCGGCGCTGCGACTATCGGCGTGTTCCTGGAAAAGCAAGGTACAGAGAAAAAGCCGGGTTCAGCGGGCTGGTATAACTCTGCGGCGTTTGACAAATTCGCTAAAGCAGAAGGTCTGTACTCCAAGAGCCTTAACGGTGATGCTTTCTCGCATGAAATGAAGCAGAAAGTGATTGAGCTGATCAAAGAAGATCTGGGTCAGATTGATATGGTGGTTTACTCACTGGCCTCCCCAGTGCGTAAAATGCCGGATTCAGGCGAACTGATTCGCTCCAGCCTCAAGCCTATGGGCGAGACCTACACAGCGACAGCGGTTGATACCAACAAAGATGTCCTGATTGAAGCGAGCATTGAGCCTGCCAGCGAGCAGGAAATTGAAGATACAGTCAAAGTCATGGGTGGCCAGGACTGGGAACTGTGGATCAATGCTCTGGCCGATGCCGGCGTGCTGGCGGAAGGCTGTAAGACGGTGGCATACAGCTACATTGGTACCGAAATTACCTGGCCAATCTACTGGCATGGTGCACTGGGTAAAGCGAAAATGGACCTGGACCGCGCTGCCAGCGAGCTGAGCAATAAACTGGCTCCGATCCAAGGGACAGCAAATGTGGCTGTGCTGAAGAGTGTGGTGACTCAGGCCAGTGCAGCGATTCCTGTGATGCCGCTGTATATTGCAATGGTCTTCAAGAAAATGCGCGAAGAAGGTGTCCACGAGGGTTGTATGGAGCAAATCTTCCGTATGTTCTCTCAGCGCCTGTATAAAGCCGATGGTTCAGCCACTGAGCTTGACAGCGACAATCGCCTGCGTCTGGATGACTGGGAGCTGCGTGACGATATCCAGGAGCATTGCACAACGCTCTGGCCACAGGTAACAAATGATAATCTGTTCGAGGTGACAGATTATCAGATGTATAAAGACGAGTTCATGAAACTGTTTGGCTTTGGGCTGAATGGTGTGGACTATGAGGCAGATGTTAACCCTGTGGTCGAATTTGACGTTCAGGATGTCTGATCCTTTTGCTGTGATAAAAAAACCGCCCATGAAGGCGGTTTTTTTATGGCTGGCTTTTTCGCGGCAGTATGAGCAGTGAATAAGCGGCGCAGGAAGTTCTAATGCGCGTTAACTGTTCTTGTCATCCGGCAGCTCAATAACAAAGGCTGCACCTTCAATGCTGGCTTTTTCCACGTAAATACGGCCGCCGTAGCAGCTGACGATATCGTGACAGACTGACAGGCCAATCCCTTGTCCCGGATTGCGCTGATCAGCCCGGATCCCCCGCTGGAAAATGGCCTCTCGCATATCATCGCTGACACCGGGACCGTCGTCCTCAATGCGGATAATCAATTTTCCCTGTTGTTTAGCGGCACTGAGCCGAATTTCACTGATGCAGAACCTGAACGCGTTTTCCAGCAGATTTCCCAGCAGTTCCATCAAATCGGTACGGTTTAGCGGGAGACATAAGCCCGTACTGTACTGGCGCTTCAGTGTGACCTGTTTGGTGCTGTAAATCTTCTTCAGCATCCGCTCAAAGCTTTCCACGACAGGGTTGAGCAGGGTTTTATCTTTCTGCAGACCTTGCTGTCCCATCAAAGCGCGTTTTAACTGGTACTGAACCAGATCGTCCATCTGACTGATTTGTTCCAGCATGCGGTGATTGAGATCGCAGCGGGGCAGGGAATGATCATCCAGCAAGGCATTGGCGGCAGCCAGACGGGTTTTCAGGCTATGCGCCAGATCGTCCATCGCGTGACGATAGCGGGCAGTCTTGTCGTTACTGATCCGGATCAGACGATTAAGTGACTGTGTCACGTCCTGCAACTCGGTAGGATAATCACTGTCCAGCTGTTCGCGCTTTGCATCGGTTACCTGATTGAGCTGAGTGGCCAGTTTACGTAACGGCTGGAAGCTCCAGTGAAAGGCAGCGATGAGAAAGGCAACGGCGATCAGGACAAACAAGCCGAGATAGAGGGCGGTCCGGTTGTGAAGCCGGCTCAGAGACTGTTCATAGGCCGTACCTGAGCGCAGAACAACCAGTTGGTAAGCATTGCCATTCTCGCGGTCACGGCTGATATCGTAAGCGATATAGCTTTTAGTATTATCAGCCTTAACCAGGGTGGGGGTTTGCATGGCATCCGGCAGGCTGCTGCAAATACTGATCAGTCCCGCAGCTTTTGCCTCATCGGACAACCAGATCGTATTATCATTGCGATCACAAAGTACCGACATGTAATCCGTTGCGGAAGGATCCAGAGAGTCAATCCACTTATCAACGTCTTTGATTAATCCTGCCCGGTTCAGCTGAGCAACGACTAACGGCATTTGTGCAACAAGATCGGTTGAATAGGCCGCCATGTAACTCTGGCTGTAGAGCTCATTGATCACCCAGGCCAAAGCCGACGTAATCAGGGCAATGATCGCAATGGATGTGATCATTACCCGATGGCGCAAACGCGGGAGAATAGCCAGATTCATTGCGCGGAAAGCTCAAAGATGTATCCCTGACCGCGAATAGTCGAAATAGGGTTGTCCTGGCCAGTCTGGCTGATTTTTTTACGCAGGCGGCTGATCATGACTTCAATGGTATTAGGATCACCTTCCTGATCTTCATACAACACGTCCAGCAGTCGCTGCTTTGAAACCACCTGGCGGCTGTGGCGCATCAGGTATTCCAGCAGCTCGTACTCAAAAGCGGTGAGGTCGAGCAGGCTTTCACTGACGAAAACCTGTTTTGCCAGCAGATCGACACGGATTTCTCCGGCGGTCATCTCTGGCTTGATAAATCCTGCACTGCGGCGAACCAGCGCACTTAGCCGGGCGACCAACTCTTCTCTCTGAAAGGGTTTAACCAGATAATCATCTGCACCAGCTTCCAATCCTGTTACTTTATCCTGCCAGTTAGAGCGTGCTGTCAGAATCAGAATAGGCAGTCGTAAGCCTTTATCACGGATTTCACGAATCAGACTGATACCGTCACGGTCGGGAAGACCGATATCGACGATAGCGACATCATTGGGGTAGTTATCAGCATAAAACAGGCCTTCTTCGGCCGTATTAGCACACTGAACTTGATTGCCCAGTTCACTGAGCTGAGTTTTCAGATGGTGGCACAGAATCGGATCGTCTTCGACTATCAGGATGCGCATCATAATAAAGTTACCTGAAGCTGTGGAATAGTGTTGCAAATACCAGAAAGCACGCTTTATAGCAAAGGGGTCTGGCGGGTACAATTTTCACCGGTTAATTGTGAGAGATTATACCATCTATCATCTGAATAACGGCTGACTCTGCCAAATGTCAGTGTCAGCCGTATGGGGGTGTTTTTAGCTGAGAATAATAATGAGCGTACCTGCTATTGTGAGCAGAACGTTAGCGATGGCGTAAGTGCCTGCATAGCCCAGAGCTGGAATAGTACTGCGGGCATGCTCATTAATCATATCCATTGCCGGGGCACAGGTACGGGCGCCGATAATGGCACCAAACAGCAGTGCGCGGTTCATATCCAGTACGTACGCGCCGAAAAGGTAGGCCAGCATCACGGGAATCACGCTCACCATCATGCTGACTAAAAAAACACTCGGACCAATTTGCGTAATAGATTCAAACAGGTTAGAACCGGCACTCAGGCCAATACCTACCATAAACACCATTAAACCGAGATCCTTCGCCATATTCAGTGCCCCCTGGGGGACATAGCCGAACGTCGGGTGATTGGCGCGCAGGAAACCCAGGGAGATCCCGGCAAGCAACAGACCAGCCGCATTACCCAGGCCAAAGGTAATCTGACCGAAGGTCATGGTAATGGAGCCGAAAAGCAGCCCCATAATAAAGAAGCAGCAAAAGGCGAGGAGATCAGCAATCTGGCTATGGATAGAGATAAAACCAATGCGCTCAGCCAGTCCCAGAACCCGGCTTTTCTCACCGCTGACCTGAAGTATGTCACCTTTATTGAGCAGGGTACTGTGGTCCATCGGCATTTCAATTTGCGCACGTACCACACGGTTGAGGAAGCAGCCATACTCCGCCAGATTCAGCTCTGATAAGCGCTTACCGGCAATGTTGTCGTTCTTGACCACGATCTCTTCTTCTACAATGCGCAGATCGAGTAAATCACGGTCAAAGACCTCTTTTCCGTTGCGAAAGCTGGGATCAAGACGTGCGTGGCTGTCGGGATAACCCACTAAGGCAATTTCATCGCCTTCCTGCAGGATGGCGTCACCATCCGGGTTGGCAAGAATACCATGGCGCCGAATGCGCTCAATGTAACAGCCTGTCTGGCGATAGATACCCAGTTCACGCAAGTTGCGGCCATCGATCCAGTCAATCAGTTCCGGTCCGACACGGTAAGCCCGGATGATAGGTAAGTAGACTTTTCGTTGCGAGACACTCCCTATGCCACGCTCTTTCGCAATTTGCTGAGAAGATTCCGCCAGATCTTGTTTTTGCAGTTTAGGCATCAGCTTGGCCAGCAGTATCAGACTGATCAGACCGATAAGGTAAGACATGGCATATCCCACACTCAGGCTGTCAATCAGATCCTGAACTATCATGGGGTCAGAGAGGTTTGATAAGCCGCCACTCAAGGCGTCTTTGGCACCGACCAGAACCGGGGTAGCGGTAAGGGAGCCAGCCATGAGGCCAGTTGCCAGACCGAGGTCAAGATTCAGATAATGCGACATGGTCAGTGTGATAGTGATGGCCGATAACAGCACCACTAAAGCCAGCAGCAAATAATGCTTACCGTCCCGGAAAAATATACCGAAGAAGTTAGGCCCGGCCTGAATACCCACACAGAAAATGAAAAGCATGAAACCAATATTGAGGGCTTCAGCATCAAAGGTAAAACCGGCGTTACCGAAGAGCAGTGCAGTCAGGAGTACGCCAATGGAATTACCAATCTGCAACTTGGCGATACGAAGTTTTCCGACCGTAAGACCCACAGCAAGAACTACAAAGAGGAGCAGAATATCATTCTGGCGAAGCAGGTCAGCAACGTCGATGTTCACAACAAATTTTTCCGAAGTCAGCGCAATATACTAAAGGTATGGGGCGGAATTTTATCTTAATCTACTTCTATGTGATACCGATATTCGTGGCGCGCGACACAAAAAAAGGCTGATTAAACAGCCTTTTTGTCAACGAGTCACATTTACGCAATTGAACTGTGATTATTGAAACAGTCCTAGGTTGTCTTTTGCGTACGCTTCGAAGTCTGTGCAGCCACCGATATGCTGTTGATCAACGAAGATTTGTGGAACCGTTTCAACGGGCTTGCCCACGGTTTTTTCCAGATCCGCCTTGGAAATGCCTTCTGCGTGAATATCTACGTAACGATAGTTGAAATCATCACGTTCTTCTTTCAGCTTGTCAGCCAAGTCTTTTGCACGAACACAGAAAGGGCAGCCAGGGCGACCAAAAATTACTACGAACATAGAGCTTCTCCTTTGTCTTGTGGGGCTACTATAACGTGAGTCTGTCGGCGGTGAAAGTCGGAATTATCAGTAGCATCAATAGAAAATTTCGATGGTTAGCGCTATTTACATCAGCGGCAAACCTGTTATGTCTGAGGTGACTGCAATCAAAAAAGCCAGGCTGGACAGGCCTGGCTTTGGTTGGCAGTGGAGTAAGAATTTAGAAGTCGTAGCGGATAGCGATCGCCAGAACGTCTTCGTTGCCGTCGATTTGATCGGCTTTGTACTCTGCGTAGGTACGCAGGTTTTTGTTGAACTTGTAGTAGGCGCCAAGAACAAAATAGTCTTCAACATCTGACGTGGTACCTGTATCGGCTTCCAGATAGTTGTAGACAGCCTGAGCAGAGAAGCCATTACCAAAGTTATAGCCCACTACGGCTTCGTAACCGTCATAATCCGTACCGGTTTCTGCACCTGATTTGTCTTTCCAGTTTTCACCCATGCTGTACAGCAAAGCGGCATAAATGTTGTTGGCATCGTACGCAACAGACAGTGCTGTGACTTCTGCATCATCAGTGCCATCCAGACCTTCACCTGAGTTATAACCGGCACCAAACTTCACGCCGACCGGCAGGGCGTAAGAGGCGGCAACACCGTAAGAGGTTGATGTGTCGCCATCTACCTGCTCAACGGCGTTGTTGTCCAGCTGGTAGCTTGCTTCAACAGTCAGGCCGCTGAATTCGCCAGCATATTTCAGCACTGAGCTGGTTTTACCGGTGCCGAAACGGTCGGTACCTGTACCACTTGCATCTGCACCGAATTCTTCCAGGGTATCGGTGTAATCAGAAATCAGAGTAAATGAACCTTCCTGACGACCGTAGGTGGCTTCACCGAAGTTACCGCCCAGACCTGCATAGGCTTTACGTGTTTCAAGACCTTCGTCTTTGGCAGAGGCGTTCACTTCGGTTTCATATACGCCGAGACCGTAAAGGTTGCTGTTAATCTCAGACTTTGCTTTGGCACCAAAGCGGAAGTAGCTTTGATCGCCTTTTTCGCTGTTGTCGTCCGAGCTGTAGTACATACCTACTGCGCGGCCATACAAATCAACGGTTGCCCCATCCTTGTCATAAACGTTTGCAGCAGCAGCCGAGCCAGAAACAAAAGCAGTAATCAATGCCGATGCTAAAACAGTTTTTTTCATTTCTTTTTCCCCTAAGTAGGTATCAAGTGCTTCATTGCTGTTTTGATGGGCTGCAGGATAGAAGGTGAATATGACAAAAAAATGTTGTTCAAAAGTCACTTTGATGAAAGCGAAACATTATTTATCAATGAATTAATCCATTTTGCACGCTGTTCGGCCAACCATATTGTGCAATCTGGATCATCTGGTTGTTTATGATAGAGTGCATAATTGCACCCAGATAATCTTTGTTATTGGCAAGCGAAGAATGGTGTTTTCAAGCTCAACAACAGGATGAAGCGAATAATGAATCAGACAATTGATACGATACTGGCACACCGTTCTATACGACGTTTTACCTCGGAACCTATTCAGGCTGATGTCCTCTCGACCTTGTTTGATTGTGCAATTGCGGCGTCGTCTTCCAGCTTTATCCAATGCGTGAGCGTGATACGGGTGACTGATACAGACAAACGTACTCAGATGGCCCATCTGGCCGGTGATCAACCTTATGTGGCTTCTGCCGCCGAGTTTTTGGTGTTCTGTATTGATTTCCATCGCCATGTGCAAATTCATCCTGAAGCACAGCTTGGTTTTACTGAGCAGACGCTGATTGGGGCCGTCGATGCCGCGCTTATGGCACAAAATTGTTTGTTAGCGGCTGAATCTTTGGGTTTGGGTGGGGTCTATATCGGCGGGATTAGAAATAATCCGGCAGAGGTGGCTGCATTGCTTGATATGCCTAAGCATGTCATGCCTGTTTTTGGCTTATGCCTGGGCTATCCGGATCAAAATCCTGAACCTAAGCCGCGTCTGCCGCAGCCGTTGGTGATTCACCAAAACAGCTATCAGCAGGATCTGGATCGTCAGCAGTTGGCACAATACGATGAAAAAGTGCGCCAATATTACCATTCGCGAACTGGCGGCAATAAAGACATGAGCTGGTCAGAACAGATTACCGCGACGTTAACCAAAGAAGCCCGGCCCTTCATGAAGGATTTCCTTGTCAGTAAAGGCTTTAGTACGAAGTAGGCATCAGTTAAACTATTTGAGTATTCACTCATTTTTGTCTTACCGATTTGTATAATTGGTCACTTTCTGCTTGTAATTTAAGAAGAAAGTGATCAACCGAGCGCTTAGTATGCTGATGCTGGAAAAGATTGTTATTTCATACTGGTACGACTTCTGCCGCTTTACAGACATAGCTTTCCATAACTTTGAGTGGATTGGCTTTAAAATCAAATTATTACGGAATTTTTTATGAAAAGAACGGGCCTTTCAGCCCTGATGGTATTTTTTGTCGTGTTATTGGGTGCTTGCTCAAGCACACCTGAAATGAGTGAGTCGGATACTGCTATCTCTGAACAGGGCGAATTTCAGCGGGTATTATCTGCTTACCGGCACTGGCAGCAGTCAATGCAACATACCAGCGAACTGGCCATTTATTCACCGGATGTTTATCAACTCATGATAACCAGCTGGGAAAATGCAGAAAAAATTTATCAAGAGATCACTGCAACACCGTCGACGGCTTATAAAAGTTACTCTTTGTTTTCTTCTACCACGTATTTACAGCAGATACAGTTAGAACTGAATCAGGTTGAAGTTTCTTTTAATCAATTGAAGCAGTTACAGAAAGTTGCTGATGATGTTCTGTCACCTGCCATCACTCAGATGCAGTATCTTGACTCTCTGGATGCCAAGCAGTATTACCGGAGTGAGTACACACGCTTGCATCGCCTGTATGCCAGCTTGTTTACCTTGGTAGAAGATGATGAGCTGAGTGATGCGAGAGAGGAGCAGGATGAATTTCTCTTGCGCAGCCACAGCTTGGAAGTTAAGACAATCAAGAAAATCTACATTGCGCCGCTGGAAGCCATGATGATTGAACTGCGCCGCCAGGATGTTAATGATTATGCGCCAAACAGCTATGCGCAAATTGAGCAGCGTATCGAAGCTGGCAAGGCATTAATCGAACGTACCCCGCGCGACTTTGATGCCATTCAGCAGGCGGCGAGTGCGGTACAGTTCGAGCTGGCTCACGCGCAGCATATTTCGTTGGAAGTTCAGCGCTTACGTGATTTAAGCAAAGATGATTACGAGTCTTATATTCTGGATTTCGAAAATAAGCTGCTGAGAATTTCCAAGGCTTTAAAAGAAGAAGACTTGCGTGATCAGCCTATTCAGGAGCAGGCCAGATTAATCATTGATGGTGCAATCAATGCCAGGGAGGCAAGGGTCAGCAGGCCGCCGGCAGATGAAGTGCTAAAGGATAAAGACAAGTACATCCGCGACCTCAATGCATTGGTAATGAGCCAGCAGCGTCAGATCAGCTTGTTGCAGTCTGAATTGTCTGTTAACAAGGAAACACTGCCTTCAGTGCCTTTACCGGCGTCGAGTGGCACACCCGCCGCCAACGCTACTTTGACTGAGCCACAGAACGAGACTGGTGAAGCCGGATCTGCCGTTATGCAGTAGAGTGTTTGTTATACGACACATAAAAGTGAAAAACCGCTACCGGGGTAGCGGTTTTTTTTTGTACACAATTTCCTCGCTGATTGTTTGATATCACCATGACTCTCTTTTGTTGGCTATTTGTCTCAGGCCATAAAAGCAGTGATTTATGCTGCATCATTACGGCTTAATTATAATAGATTCGCTGTTTTTATGGCCATCAACCATTCGGTTTAGATGGTTTTTGATGCATTCTGTTACATCTTTTGCTGATTTTGATATATTTTTTATATTTACTTTTTCTCGGTTAATCATGCTTTTTTATCCGATGGTTGGTTTTTGTACGGCTGAGACATTGTTTTCCCTCAGGACATAGATTAGAATTCGCGCCGCGCCAGATTGCGCAATTATTTTAATTAATGTCACTTTTATTTAAATTTTCCTGTAGGGGAATAAAATGTCTACGAATTTTGCAAATCCAGCACCTTTAGGATTGATGGGCTTTGGTATGACCACCATTTTGCTGAACATCCACAATGCAGGCTTTTTCCCATTGAACTCAATGATTCTGGCTATGGGGATTTTTTATGGCGGTCTGGCTCAAATCCTTGTCGGTATGATGTGTTTTAAGCGTGGTGATACATTCGGTACGACGTCTTTCACTTCTTACGGTCTGTTCTGGCTGACACTGGTTGGTCTGATTGTGATGCCGTACATGGGGCTGCCTGCCGCACCTGCAGAGTTCATGGCATGGTATCTGCTGCTGTGGGGCGTATTTACCGCGTTTATGTTTGTCGGTTCACTGAATTACCCACGTGCCAAGCAATTTGTGTTTGCCTCGTTAACAGTGTTGTTCTTCCTGCTGGCAGCACGCGATTTCACTGGCAGTGCCCTGATTGGCACCATTGCGGGTTTTGAAGGCATCATCTGTGGCGCGAGTGCGATTTATTTTGCAATGGCTCAGGTACTGAACCATGAGTTCGGCCGCACTATCCTGCCAATCGGCGAGCGCAAAGTGGCGGCAGTGGAGCCTCTCAAAGCAGCAGCATAACTTTTTTAAATCTTATATTTACTGCTTACCCCGTGCTGTCAGGTGCGGGGTTTTTTTATGCCGTTTTCCGGCTGGCGTTATATCGCATTGCGATGAAGAAAGCAGGATTCCATCCCCTGGCTGCGGCAAAACAATGGTGGGGTGATCGCGTTATAAGCAAGCAGGGCAGTGGGTTGGCGGAGACCGATACGACAGGACACAGAATACCGAGAATAAAAAAGGAGGCTTAAGGCCTCCTTTAACGTATTAGTCTGATAGCCCTTTATTAGGGTTAGCAGATCACTTTAATCGCCAGGCCACCCTGAGAGGTCTCACGGTACTTGGCATTCATGTCTTTACCGGTTTCCAGCATGGTCTCGATCACTTTGTCCAGCGATACGCGTGGCTCGGAAGCACGACGTAGTGCCATCCGGGATGCGTTGATCGATTTCACTGCCGCAATACCGTTTCGCTCGATACAAGGAACCTGCACCTGACCGGCAACCGGGTCACAAGTCAGACCCAGGTTGTGCTCCATCGCGATTTCCGCCGCCATACAGACCTGCTCCGGGCTAGCGCCCATCAGCTCGGCCAAGCCAGCTGCTGCCATAGAACAGGCAACGCCCACTTCACCCTGACAACCAACTTCTGCGCCAGAGATAGAAGCATTACGCTTATACAGACCACCGATTGCACCGGAAGCGGCGAAGTAACGGATATATTCTTTCTCGCTGACCGGCTGAATGAACTTATCATAGTAAGCCAGTACCGCAGGGATAATACCGCAAGCACCGTTAGTTGGTGCGGTAACTACCCGGCCACCTGCTGCGTTTTCTTCATTCACAGCAAAGGCGTACATGTTAACCCAGTCAACGACTGTCATCGGGTCGGTGTTGGTACGCTCTGAAGTAATCAGTTGCTGGCGCAGAGCCGCTGCACGACGAGGCACACGCAGTGGGCCAGGCAGAATGCCTTCTTCGTTCATGCCACGATCCATACAATCCTGCATGGTTTTCCAGATTTTAGCGAAGTAATCTTTAATTTCGTCTTCTGTGTTCATGGCACGTTGGTTGGCCATGACGATAGAACTCATGGAGCGACCGCTTTCTTTGCAGTGCTGAACCAGTTCCTGTGCCGAGGTAAACGGATACGGAACTTTGATTTCGGACTCTTCTTCTTTACCGAAGTTTTCTTCATCAACAATGAAGCCGCCACCGATAGAGTAGTAAGTCTTGCTGTAAATTTTGTCTTCACCAGCCCATGCATGAATACTCATGCCATTTTCGTGCAGGGAAAGATTGGTGTTATGAAAATTCATCCCGCCATCACGTGGGAAATCAACGGTGTGAATGTTACCAGCAATAGGAAGACGCTCGGTTTCGCCAACGCTGGCGATAAACCCAGGGATGCTGTCGATATCAACAGTTTCAGGACTGTTGCCAGCCAGGCCCATGATAATGGCAATGTCTGTGTGGTGGCCTTTACCTGTCAGAGACAGAGAGCCATACACATCAACGGTGACTTTTGTCACATCATTGATCTTGCCCATTTCACGCAGGTTATCGACAAACTCTTTACCTGCTTTCATCGGACCTACAGTGTGCGAACTGGAAGGACCCACACCAATTTTGAAGATATCAAAAATACTGATCATGCGTAGTACCTCAGTCGGGGAAGCGATCTTGCCTCGGCCCGGGACTGTTATCTTTTTATGAACTCCCGCCCCTTCCTTGGCGAGTATAGTCAAAACAAAAGAGCAGGTGCTGAAAGCTCCCCTGCTCTTAAGTATCGGTTCTTTTACGTATTTTGTCAGTAATGCTGTACAGGCGAGAGGTTAGAAAAACAGCCCGTACATAATGGCTGAAATCGCAATCAGGCCCATGAGTGTGACAAATACGTTGCTTACCGCGCCCTTGTACTTCTGCATTGCCGGTACTTTATGTACGGCATACATAGGCATCAGGAACAAGATTGTCGCAATAATCGGGCCGCCTAATGTTTCAATCATCCCAAGAATACTAGGATTAACTGTTGCGACCAACCAGATAGTAGCAATCATGAAGACAACGGTAAATTTGTCAATATTCTTTTCGTTAACTTGCTTACCAGCCGACTTTAATTGTTTAGAAACTAGACCATTCAGACCTTCACGTGCCCCCAGGTAGTGGCCGAAGAAAGATGAAACGATAGCCACAAATGCTACAACCGGACCCAGGTATGAAATAAATGGACTGTCGTGTTTGTTGGCCAGGTAAGACAGGATTGCCAGGTTTTCCGCTTTCGCTTGTGCCAGATCCTGAGGGGTCAGGCTCAGTACGCAGGAGAACACGAAGAACATGACAAAGCCCAGCAACATGAAGGCAGCGCGTGCCAGAATGCGGGACGCCTTTTCTTCCGCCTGCTCACCGTGTTCGCGAGCTTGTGCCTGCGAGAAAGCTGAGATAATAGGGCTGTGGTTAAACGAAAAGACCAGTACAGGAATAGTAATCCACAAAGTGACGGCAAAATCACCCATGGAAGGCAGGGTATCCAGGCTGACAGAAGCCAAGTTCCACTCAGGGATCAGATATACCGACATAAACAGCAGTATGCCCACCAGCGGGTAAACCAGAAACTGAGTGACTTTCAGCATCAGTTTTTCACCGGCAATCATCACGGACATCATGCCCAGAATCAAAATGATAGACAGTAAAGCCCGCGGCATGGATGCCATGCCAAGCTGGTTGACCATGAAGGAATCGACAGTATTGGTGATACCGACACCATAAATCAGCACAATCGGGTAAATGGCAAAGAAGTAGAGCAGGGTGATTAATTTACCGGCACTGGCGCCAAAGTGTTCTTCCACCACTTCAGTAATGTCACTGCCGGGTTTCGCGGAAGACAGTACAAAACGCGCCAGACCGCGGTGCGCGAAGTAAGTCATCGGGCCGATCAGCAGTGTCATCGCCAGCAGTGGCCAGAAGCCGCTCATACCCGCATTGATTGGCAGAAACAGGATACCGGCACCAACTGCCGTACCAAAAAGGGAAAGCACCCAGGTTGTATCTTGTGCAGTCCAGCGGCTTTTGGGCGCAGTGGAGGCAGCAGATACAGATGCAGTTTTTGTTTGCATAAGTTAGTCCAACATTTAATAGGGAACAGGAACCGGGGTATTTTCGCTTATTTAAGGCGTGAAAAAATGATCTGTGAAAAAACTCGCTCACTATTTAACATTTGTTGCAAGGAAATGAGAGTTTGATCACCTAAAGAGTCGCTATTTATGTCGCAGATGGCGAAAGGTTCAGCGATTGTCTACCCAGATTTGATGTGACAGGGCTTTGACTATCTGAGCCGTCGCGCCCCAGATGGAATATTTCTGATAAGGAATGGCATAAATGGTGTGTTCCTTACCTTTGAAGGTAAAACGCTGGGTGCGCATATTGCGGGGATTGAGCAAGAAGGTAACCGGAACTTCAAATATGCTGTCGACTTCGTTGGGATCGAGCACGGGTTGGTAGCTGGCCGGCACAGTAGATAAAAACGGCGTCACCATATAACCACTGAGGGTCGGAAGGGCGGGTAATTTACCCAGAATGTCTTTTTTATCACACAGTATGCCGATTTCTTCCTGTGTTTCCCGGATGGCGGTATTCATCAGTTCGCCGTCTTGTGTTTCAAAGCGGCCGCCCGGAAATGCTACCTGTCCCGGGTGGTGTTTCAGATGGTTTGCCCGTCGGGTCAGTATCACATGATAGCCGTCATGTCTTGCCACCAGAGGGATCATCACAGCTGCCGGCTTCAGACGGCTGCTGTTTGGCAACAATTGCTGGATACGTCTCTGATGGCTTCGGTCATACTGACCCGGCTGCGCAAGCAGGAAGCGGCTTAGCATGTGATGCTGAACTAACATGTGGTATCTCTGATGGCGCCCCCTCCCGGCAGTTTGTTGAGGGTCTGTTATAAGATTGGCAGAATTTTGCTCAGCTTGTCCAGCGTTTCCTGGTATTCGCTCTGAGCCTCACTGTCGGCTACCACGCCGCCACCGGCCCAGGCATAAATCTGCTTCTCTGCCGCAATCAGCGTCCGGATCGTGATGCTGGTATCCATCTGGCCGCAGCGGCTGATGTAACCAATACTGCCGCAGTACACGCTGCGTCTGTGCGGCTCCAGTTCTTCGATAATTTCCATGGCGCGGACTTTCGGCGCCCCCGTGATAGAACCGCCTGGAAAGCAAGCTCTGAGCAGATCTGTTGCACAATGCTGAGTGGGATCCATATCAGCCGTGACCGTGCTGACTAAGTGATGGACGGCCGGAAAGCTTTCAATAGCAAACAGGCTCGGAACACGAACCGTTCCCGGTGATGCTACCCGACCGATATCATTGCGCAGCAAATCGACTATCATCAAATTCTCCGCCCTGTCTTTATTTGCGTGTTTCAGATCATCGGCATTGGCCTGATCGGTGACAGGATCGGCTGAACGTGGGCGAGTGCCCTTAATGGGCTTGGTTTCAATCCTGTTGTCTTTGAGTTTCAGAAAACGCTCCGGTGACACAGACAATACGGCGGCCTGCTCAAGACGGATAAAGGCTGAAAAGGGGGTGCCATTATGGCTTTCCAGTTTCAGGTAAGCCTGCCATTCATCCCCCTGATAACCCGCACTGAAGCGTTGGGCAAGGTTAATCTGATAACAGTCACCCGCAGTCAGGTAATCCTGTACCTGATTGAATTTCCGGGTATAGCTGTCGAGCGTCATATTGGCCTGCCAGTCAGTAGTTAGCCGAAAGGTATCCCGCTGGTCAGACTGAGAGGAGCGCTGTGCCTGCAGCCACTGCAATCGCGCTGAGGTATCCGGCGCCACCAGCGAGAGTTGCCGGGTATGGTGGTCAGCAATTAACGCCCAGTCATACAAGCCCACAGCCATATCCGGCGCCTTGATATCCTGAATGGCCAGGGTTGGGATTTTCTCGACCTGCCGGCCCAGATCGTAAGCAAAGTACCCCACAGCACCACCGGTAAAAGGGAGATCGTCGATGGCAGTACAGGCTGGCAACAATTCGGACTGCAGCGCGTGCAGTAATGAAAACGGGTCCTGATCTGAACTGTGTTGCTTGCCGGTTGCATGAGTGATCACACTGATACCGTCGCGGGTTTCAATGGTCGCCAGCGGGCTGGCAACCAGAATGTCATAACGATTGTCAGGGTGGCCTTGCGCTGCTGAACGCAGCAGCATAGCCCAAGGGGAGGTAGAAAGTGGTTCGAACCAGTCCAGAATAGCATTCTGGCTATAGTCCAGATGTATCACCTGGAGTTGAGAGACAGCAGAATATTTCATTTTCTTTTTTGTGACAGGTGTTCGATTGGCGCATAGCGCGAGATTGCGGGCAAGAGTATCATAGAAACAAATACGACGTCTGCATCGCGGCTTTATCCGGTGCATTGATGATTCAGCCCAAGATTCCGGTCTGCCTCTGACACCCTACCATAGATACAGTCCGGGTCAGACCCGTCAATTTGCAGGCGCGTATACGACAATAAGCAACGAGGGCAACTATGACCGTCATCCGTAAAGAAGATGTTATCAGCAGTGTGGCAGATGCGCTGCAATACATTTCCTACTACCATCCGCTGGATTTTGTACAGGCTCTTGAAAAGGCTTACCACAAAGAGCAGAGCCAGGCCGCGAAAGATGCCATGGCACAGATTCTGATTAACTCTCGTATGTCCGCCGAAGGCCATCGTCCGATTTGCCAGGACACAGGTATTGTCACCTGTTTCGTGAAAATTGGTATGAACGTGCAGTGGGAGAGCGATCTGACCGTTCAGGAAATGATTGATGAAGGCGTGCGTCAGGCATACAACAACCCGATCAATCCTTTGCGGGCATCGGTTGTCGCGGATCCTGCCGGAGCGCGTATCAACACCAAAGATAATGCCCCTGCCGTTGTCCATATCGATATGGTGCCGGGTAACGAAGTGGAAATTCAGCTGGCAGCCAAAGGTGGCGGTTCAGAGAACAAAACGAAAATGGTGATGCTGAACCCGTCGGATGATATTGCTGAGTGGGTTGAAAAGACGGTGCCACTAATGGGCGCGGGCTGGTGTCCGCCAGGTATGCTTGGCATCGGTATCGGCGGCACGGCTGAAAAAGCCGCGGTATTGGCGAAAGAGTCGCTGATGGAAGCAGTTGATATTCATGAGCTGATAGAGCGCGGACCGCAAAATGCCGAAGAGAAACTGCGTCTGGATATCTACGATCGCGTAAACAAGCTGGGTATCGGCGCCCAGGGCCTTGGCGGCATGACCACCGTACTGGATATCAAAATCAAGACAGCGCCAACACATGCGGCCTCTAAACCTGTGTGTATGATTCCTAACTGTGCGGCAACCCGCCACGTGCACTTCACGTTGGACGGCAGCGGCCCGGCAGAACTGACGCCTCCTAAGCTGGAAGACTGGCCGGAAGTGACCTGGGAAGTGGGTCAGAATGTGCGACGTGTCAATGTCGACAACATCACCAAAGAGGAAATCCAGCAGTGGAAGTCGGGTGAGACCGTGCTGCTGTCCGGTAAAATCCTGACTGGTCGTGATGCTGCCCACAAGCGTATTCAGGAAATGCTGAACAGTGGACAGGGCCTGCCAGAGGGTGTGGACTTCAACAATCGTTTCATTTATTACGTGGGTCCTGTGGATGCCGTTGGCGACGAAGCCGTCGGGCCTGCCGGTCCGACAACGTCCACGCGCATGGATAAATTTACCGACATGATGCTGGCTGAAACCGGCCTGATCGGCATGATAGGTAAAGCAGAGCGCGGCCCTGTAGCTATCGAGTCGATTAAAAATCACAAGGCAGTGTATTTAATGGCAGTCGGTGGTGCGGCCTATCTGGTGGCGAAAGCTATCAAGAAATCGCGCGTTGTGGCGTTTGAAGATCTGGGGATGGAAGCTATCTATGAATTTGAAGTGCAGGATATGCCTGTCACAGTAGCCGTCGACTCAGACGGTGTGAATGCGCATCAGACCGGCCCTGACATCTGGAAAGTCAAAATTGCTGAAATGGATGCGTAACACGCCTGAAGTGCTATCTGTTGAAATAATTTGAAATAAAAAGGAGCTGTATGGCTCCTTTTTTTTGCACTGGTTTAACCTTTGATTAAGGAAGTAGGCAATAAAATGGCATTTTTTTGCTATGTTAATGCGTAGCTGAATACAAAATGTTGAAAATATTATACCTATTGAATTGGAGAGGCATTGAATGAGGTTCACTTTGCTGGCCCTGACGCTGTCGGTGAGTATGCTCACCGGTTGCAGTGAGGAAACAAAATCTGTGCCCGAACCCGTATCCCGGCCGGTTAAGTTGATAACTGTTGATGTCGGTGGCAGTCAGAGCTATCGGACATTTCCCGCCCAGGTGGAAGCCGGCGATAAAGCGGTGCTGGCATTCCGGGTCTCGGGGGTGCTGGAAAGTGTGGATGTGCGCGATGGCGAAGATGTGAAAAAAGGCCAGCGTCTGGCGAAGCTGAAAACGGACGAACTGGAGTTGCTGGTTGAACAAGCCAAAGCTAACTACAACCTTGCTCAGGTTCAGTACAAACGAAATGCTGAATTGTTGAAAACCAATGTGGTGTCCGAACTGGATTTTGACCAGTCAACGGCAGCCAGAAATCAGGCCAGAGCGGAATTGGACAAACAGGAAGCCAACCTGAAATACGCCACCCTGATTGCGCCTTACGATGGAGTCGTCTCTATTTCAATGGCCAACAATTATGAATATGTTTCGGCGAAACAGCCTGTAATGCATATTCAGAGTGAAGGGTTGCTGAATGTCAGTTTCCAGTTACCCCAGCAACTGCTTAACCGTATGCGAGGCGGTACTGAGCGGTCTGCTCAGGTGATTTTCGATACCATCCCGGATCAGGTGTTCCAGGCCAATCTGAAGGAAATTGATACCGAAGCCGATACCAAAACCTCCAGTTACCAGGTCACACTCACCATGGAAAAACCCGTTGATCAAAACCTGCTTCCCGGCATGGCAGGGCAAGTGAAAATTGCGTTACCGCAAACAGGTACGGGTTCTTTACCAGCGCGGGCGATTGTGAAGGAAAACGGCAGCACTTATGTATGGCGGGTGGCTGACGATGGCAAAGTCAGCAAAGTTGAAGTGGTGCTGGATGAACAATCCCGTGTGGTCAGCGGGTTAGAAGACGGTGCAGTTATTGCCGCGTCTGGCGTGACTGAGCTGGAAGAAGGTCAGATCGTGCGTGAATGGGTGAAGGAGCGGGGTCTCTGAGATGAAAAGTACCATATTACGTTCGGCTTTCTGGGTATTACCGTGGTTGCTCATTGGGTGTGGTCAGGAACCGCAGTCCGAGCCAAAGGCTTCACAATCTGTGAGCGTCTATCAGGTGGGACTGGAGCAAAGCTCACCGATTTTATCTTTTCCGGCCGTCGCGGCGGCGGCAGATAAATCTGTGCTGTCTTTTCGTCTTGCCGGTGAAGTGATCAAGGTCAACGTCAAGCCGGGCGAGTTTGTGAAAAAAGGCCAGTTGCTGGCGCAACTTGATCCGACTGATTATCAGCTGACGGTCAATGATGCGCAGGCGAAATTCAGTCTGGCGGACAGCCAGTATCGCCGCTCGGCAACACTGGTTAAGCAAGGTTATCTGGCTCAGTCGCAGTTCGATGAATTGGCTGCACAACGGCAAATTGCGCTGGCGAGGCTTAACCTTGCCAAGTTACGTCTGACATTCACTGCATTGCACGCCCCTTTCAGCGGGGTGATCTCTCGTGTACCTGTTGAACAGTTTGAAAACGTGCAGGTGGGCGAGGCTGTGATGAATATCCATAGCGCGACTGATGTGGATATCCTGATCCAGGCCCCGGACATGATTTACTCAAAAAGCACCGCCAGCCAAGTACAAAATAAGCGGCCGGGAACAAAAGTGATACTGGATGACGGGACAGAATATACCGCGTATCTGAAAGAGTTTACGACAGAGCCGGATCCTGAGCTCGGCTCATTCAAAGTCACACTTACCATGCCAATGCCCAAAGAGCAGTTCATTCTTGATGGCACTTCGGTCGAGGTAAAAGTGGACGGACAAAAAATACAGGTTTATCGCTCTGATGAAGCGGTGATTCCTCTGAGTGCCGTGTTTAATGAAGATGGCGATGCTATCAACCCTGCCAATAAATTCGTGTGGGTAGTCAATGACGATAATACAGTGACCAAGCGCCAGATTGTGACAGATAAAGTCGTCCCGGATGGTGTGCGTATTATGTCAGGATTGCAGGAAGGCGACGTGATTGTGACTGAAGGTGTCAACCGCCTCCGTGATGGTCAGCATGTGACTGTTGTGGATCAGGAGGCTGCGAAATAATGAAACAAGATATAGCCACATACTTTATTAAAAACAAAGTCATCAGTTGGATGCTGACTCTGATCTTTCTGATCGGCGGGACAATGGCATTTCTGGAATTAGGCCGGCTGGAAGATCCTGAGTTTACGATCAAAGACGCCATGGTGGTGACCTCTTACCCTGGTGCGACAGCGCAGCAGGTTGAAGAAGAGGTAACCTATCCGATCGAGAAGGCTATCGGTCAGCTTCCTTATGTCGATGAAGTTAACTCTATTTCAAGCCGCGATTTGTCTCAGATCACAGTGACCATGAAAAACAATTATGGACCGGACGATCTGCCGCAGATCTGGGATGAACTGCGCCGTAAGGTGAATGACCTGAAACCCAGCCTGCCACCCGGTGTCGGGGTGCCCAAAGTAGTGGATGACTTTGGTGATGTATACGGCATTTTACTGGCTGTGACCGGCGATGGTTATACCTATCGTGAACTCAACGATTATGTTGATTATCTTCGCCGGGAGCTCGAACTGGTTAATGGTGTGGGCAAAGTACAGGTCACGGGTACGCAGCAAGAGCAGGTATTTATTGAAATATCTATGCAGCGGCTGAGTAACCTGGGTATCTCACCGGATACAATTTACGGCACCTTGCAGCAGCAAAATCTGGTGACCAGTTCTGGCGCTATTCGCGTCGGGGATGAGTATATTCGAGTTCAGACCACAGGTGAATTTCAGAATGCGGATGCGCTGGGCGATCTGATCATTAAAGATTCCGGCTCTCAGGGGCTGATTTACCTCAGAGATGTCGCCACGATCGAGCGCGGGTTTAAGGAAGTTCCGGATAATCTGGTCAGTTATAACGGCAAGCAAGCCCTGAATCTGGGTATCTCTTTTGTTTCCGGTATCAATGTGGTTGAAGGCGGTAAGCGCGTGATGAAGCGTCTTGCTGAACTGAAAGGGCAGCAGCCGGTGGGCATAGATATCGGCGTAGTATACAGCCAGCCGACAGAAGTGGATAAATCGGTCAGCGGCTTTGTAGTGAGCCTGGGCCAGGCCGTTGCGATTGTAATTGTTGTCCTGCTGTTCTTCATGGGATTGCGTTCCGGTCTTCTTATTGGACTGATTCTGCTGTTAACCGTACTTGCCACTTTTGTGTTTATGAAATGGATGGCTATCGACCTGCAGCGCATTTCATTGGGGGCACTGGTAATTGCTTTGGGGATGCTGGTTGATAATGCCATAGTGGTGGTTGAAGGCATACTGATTGGTTTGCAGAAAGGGCGTACACGGCTGCAGGCGGCGTCTGACATAGTCACACAAACCAAATGGCCGCTCCTGGGCGCGACTGTGATTGCTGTCATGGCGTTTGCGCCTATTGGCTTATCGCAGGACTCGACCGGGGAATACACCCGTACTTTGTTTACCGTGCTGCTGATTTCTTTAATGCTGAGCTGGTTTACCGCCATTTCCCTGACGCCTTTCTTCGCCGATTTGTTCTTTAAATCGCAAAAAGTGGCTGAAAGTGCAGAAGAGAATGACGACCCTTACAAAGGCAAGTTTTTTGTGCTGTACCGGCAGTTCCTTGAGCTTTGTATGCGACGCGCCTGGCTGACTGTGATATCGCTGGTGGTCATGCTGGGTGTGAGCCTGTACGGTTTTACACTTATTAAGCAATCTTTCTTCCCTGCCTCCACCTCGCCTATGTTCATGGTGGATATCTGGTTGCCTGAAGGCACCGATATCCGGGCAACCAATGATGTGCTGAAACAGATGCAGCAGCAAATTGAACAAACTGACAGCATTGATTATGTGAGCACCAGTGCGGGTAAAGGCTCACAACGCTTTATGCTGACTTATTCACCCGAAAAAAGTTATGCCGCTTATGGCGAGCTGATTATTCGGGTGAAGCAGTTTGATGATGTGCTGCCGGCTATGTCTCAGGTGCAGGCGATCATTGTTCAGGGCTTCCCGAATGTGGAATATAAGCTCAAGCAAATCATGCTTGGTCCGTCTTCGGGCGCGAAAATCGAAGCCCGGCTGATCGGCCCCGATCCGACGGTACTGCGCGGCCTGGCCAAAGACGTCACTGATATCATGCGGGCTGACGCAGGTACAGCCAACATACGTCACGACTGGCGTGAACGTACTAAAGTACTTGAGCCGGTGTTCAACGAGAGCCAGGCCCGTCGTTACGGTATCACTAAGAAAGATGTCGATGATCTGCTGCAAATGGCATTTTCTGGTCTCTCTGTGGGGATTTACCGCGAGGGCACCACTCTGATGCCGATTGTTGCCAGACTGCCGGAGCAGGAGCGTGTTGATATCAACACCATTGAGGGGATGAAAATCTGGAGTCCGGCTGTTCAGGGATATGTGCCATTGCAGCAAGTGATCTCAGCCGTCAATCTGCGCTGGGAAGATCCGCTCATCGCACGCAAAGACAGAAAGCGGGTGCTGACAGTGATGGCTGACCCTGATCCGTTGGGCGATGAAACTGCCGCCACGGTACAAAAGCGAATCCAGCCGGCAATTGAGGCACTGGACCTGCCGCCAGGTTATGCGTTGGAATGGGGCGGCGAGTACGAGTCATCCGGCGATGCGAAAGCGTCGTTGTTCAGCTCAATGCCAATGGGTTATCTGATGATGTTCCTGATCACCATCTTCCTGTTTAACAAGGTGAAAGAGGCGCTGATCGTGTGGGCGACTGTCCCTCTGGCGGTGATCGGGGTAGCATCCGGCTTGCTGTTGCTGAACACCCCGTTTGGCTTTATGGCCTTACTGGGCTTTTTGAGCTTGTCTGGCATGCTGGTGAAAAACGGCATTGTGCTGTTGGATCAGATCGAAATTGAAATCAGCAGTGGTAAAGAAAAATATCAGGCGGTGGTGGATGCCGCAGTCAGCCGGGTTCGTCCTGTCTGTATGGCAGCAATCACGACTATTCTGGGCATGATTCCGCTACTGCCGGATGTGTTCTTTAAGCCAATGGCAGTGACCATCATGTTCGGTCTGGGCTTTGCGACCATATTGACCCTGATTGTCGTTCCTGTGCTGTACCGCTTGTTCCACAGCGTCCCTTTGCCGGGCCGTGAAGGGGAACCGGTACCAGAAAAACAGCTTGGTTAGTACTTTCATGCTGATTGTCTGAACTTAACACCTGTGTCCTCCCCGCACTTGCGCGGGGAGGACTTTGGGTTGAAGAGAATGTTATGAAGCCGACTCACTGATGGTACGGCGTTGTGCCAGCATACGCTTGGTAATAACCGGATAAACAAGCAGAGAAAACAGAATCATGCTGATTGCCATCGTCAGAAATAACGGTTTGTAACTGAAATCTGTCGGCAGCATCAGGATCAGGGCAATGGATACCGCGCCGCGTGCCCCTGAGAAGTTCAGCAACCAGAAATCAAGCCGTGACAGTTTTTTCGAATCTATGCGCAGTACAGGCAGCATTAGCCAAAGCGAAATAAACCGCGCCGAAAAAAGCAGCGCAATGGATAACAGTATGACAGCGGCGGACAAGATATCGAGAGACAACAGGGTAAACACGCTGGAGCCGAGCAGGAAGAAAAGCAGGGCATTGGCGACATAATCCAGATACTCCCAGATCTCCTGATGTGCCAGGTGGTTGGCATCGTCCTGATAGGGCTTGTAACCGTAGGCCAGTGCCGCGGAAAACACGGCCAGAATGCCGGAAAAATACAACTCTTCTGCCAGCACAAAACTGCCATATGCCAAAGCCAGTGTGATATTGGTTGTTAGGGTGTAATGCCGCTCATGCAGCAATGTCAGCAGCCAGCGTGCCCCACGCCCGAGTACTACACCCACCGCCAAAGCTCCCACCACGTGCGACACTAAACTCAGGCTGCTGCTGGTCAGATCAAATTCAGTGCCGCTGAAAATGACTAACGAGAGAATACTGGCCACAGTGACCACAAAACCGTCGTTCAGTATGGATTCCCCTTCAATCAGCAGTTTCTGGTTTTCGGTCACACTCTGGTTATCTTTGAATAAGGCGCTGATTGCCAAAGGGTCGGTGGCGGAAATGATGACTCCAAACAACAACGCAGGCATGAAGGGTACCCCGAGCAGCCAGTGTATGGCGGCTGCAATCACAAACATGCTGATCAGTATGCCGAAGGAGCCGGCCAGTGACGCGGGGATCAGTACCTGCCTGAAATGAAACAGGCAAATACATTGGGTGGATGAAAACACCAGCAGCGGTACGAAAAGATACAGCACAACATGGGGCTCCAGTACTAAATCCGGCAAATTGGAATCCGGCATTGCGGAAACCGCACCGTAGATCAGTCCCAGCAAGAGGATCCAGGTAATATCTGAAAACAGCCGCCAGCGGTGAGAAAAGAAAAAGATGGCGTTCAGGGCTACCCAGCCCAGCACGGCGAAGATGACAAGTGAGGGGATAGATTCATAACCAGTCACAGGCGTCCCTCCAAAAAGTGATTGTTTTTTATACTTTAATCGTGCTGGAGGATGAAGCAAGCGGATTGTGTAAAATGAGAACAGATTGAATGAAAAAAGCTCCGGGAAAGGAGCCTTTTTACTAGGACAAAACAGATTACTCTGCCACTTTCCAGCTGATCTGTTCACCGGCCCGGATAGGCACCACCTGATCGGCACCGAATTGCATTGTATCCGGCACCGCCCAGCTTTGTTTAGTCAGGGTGATAGTGTCGCGATTGCGAGGCAGGCCGTAGAAGTCAGGGCCATTATGGCTGGCAAAACCTTCCAGTTTGTCGAGTGCGCCTGCCAGCTCGAAAACTTCTGCGTACAGCTCAATAGCAGCATGTGCTGTATAAGATCCGGCACAGCCACAGGCAGCTTCTTTTTTGCCTTTCGCATGCGGCGCTGAATCTGTGCCCAGGAAGAATTTGTTGCTGCCACTGGTGGCTGCTGCAATCAGTGCTTCCTGATGGGTGTTACGCTTTAAAATAGGCAGGCAGTAAAAGTGCGGACGGATGCCGCCAGCCAGCATGTGGTTTCGGTTATACAGTAAATGGTGGGCGGTAATCGTTGCCCCTACGTTTGGCCCGGCATTGTTGACAAAGTCGACCGCATCTTTGGTAGTAATGTGTTCAAGCACCACTTTCAGGTTTGGCATGGCAGCGACAATAGGCGCCAGCACAGTTTCCAGAAAGACTTTTTCACGGTCAAAAATATCCACATCGTGCTTAGTCACTTCGCCATGAATCAGGAGCGGCATGCCCAGTTCCTGCATGGCTTCCATGGTTGGCAGTAGCTTTTTGATGTCAGTGACGCCAGAATCAGAGTTAGTGGTTGCTCCGGCAGGGTAGAGCTTGGCCGCGTATACGTGTCCACTGGCCTTGGCTTTGCGAATCTCGTCAGGTGTTGTGTTATCGGTGAGGTATAGCACCATCAAAGGAGAGAATGTTTCACTTGGCTGAGCAGCCAGAATACGATCACGGTAAGCAAGAGCAGCAGAGGTATCAGTAACGGGAGGAACAAGGTTAGGCATGATGATAGCCCGTCCCATATAACGGCTGATGTCCCGAACTGTATCCTTTAGTACATCGCCATCGCGCAAGTGTACGTGCCAGTCGTCCGGACGTGTGATAGTGATCGACGTCATAGTAGCTCCCTCCAAAAAATTCGCCCGATTCTAAAAGTATGGCGTGGCTAAGTAAAGCCGTATTCCCTATTTACCTCCCCAAATGGCAATCGTTTGCATTCTTTGCGCTGTCTGTGCCGGTGTCGCCGTTAAGCATCGTCTGATCATACAAAACATTGATCAAAAACAACCACAGAATCTGGCTGAGTGGTAGCGTATCTATATGCTTATGGTTTCACTTAAGTTGAGTGCATTCCAGTGGCATTTCTTACCTTACCTACAAAAGACAGAGTATAAAATGGCATCTATAACCAGAACACAAGATATTACGCCGCTAAAAGACAGCACGTTTTGTGTGTCAGTGAATGATATTGAAGTGAAAGCAGTACCCGGTGAAAGTGTATTGAGCACACTATTAGCCAGTGAGTTCAGGCGTTTGATGAAAAACGATTTTGGCGCATCTTCAGGGGCCTTTTGCGGCATGGGCGTTTGCCATTGCTGCCTTGTCGAAATTAATGGCCGTCACAAGCAGCGTGCCTGCCAGACGCTTGTCCAGCCCAGTATGAAAATCCGCACCTGTCGCAATCGCGTTATCGAAGGGGACAGCAACCATGTCTGAGAATATCGTGATTGTCGGTGCTGGCCCTGCCGGTATGTCGATAGCAGCCACCTTGTCGGCATTTGATATACAGTCAACAGTCATTGACGAGTCGCCAAAAGCTGGCGGTGTCATCTATCGAGGTCCCTGGCGGGCAACACAAGCGATGCCGCATCTGGATGAAAACCTGCAGAAGAATATTGCTTTACAGCAGGCTTTGGTGGCGGAGCATCGACACAATGTCGAGCTTCTGACTGAGACGCGGGTGCTTGGCCCGTTAACCGGCAGTCAACTTCTGCTGTCCCGCCATGACAGGCTTTTTACTCAGGACTTTGATTATCTGTTTCTGGCAACGGGTTGTCAGGAACGTAGCATCCCTTTTCCGGGCTGGCAGTTACCGGGTGTGATGCTGGCTGGTGGTATTCAGTTGCAGCTCAAGAGCGGACTGGTTCGCCCCGGTCGGCAGGCGGTAATAACCGGGACAGGCCCGTTATTGATACTGCTTGCCTGTCAGCTTCTTCGCTCAGGAATCGACGTAAAAGGTGTCTATGATGCTGCATCTTTCAGTGAGATGAGTAAGGAGGTGGTCGCACTGCTTAATCGCCCGCAGATAGCACTGGAAGGCCTGTCGCTTCTTGCGTATCTCAGGCTGCATCAAGTACCGGTGAACTATGGCTGGGGGATAGTAAAAGCAAAAGGCAGTACCAGTCTCGAGCGTGTGGCCGTCGCACCCTATAACAGTAACTGGGAAGCCGACCAGCAAAAAATACAATGGATAGACGCCGATTTACTGGGCGTGGGTTATGGGTTTGTTTCCCGGTCCCAGCTGGCTCAGTTAATGGATCTTGAGTTAAGGATGGATGAGTTCAGCGGGTTGATTCCGGTAACAGATGCTTATCAGCGCAGTAGCCGCCGGAATATTTTCTGTGCTGGTGATTCTGCCCGTTTTGCCGGGGCGGATGTTGCCATTGTGGAAGGTCAGATAGCGGCCCTGGCATTGGTGGCTGAACGCTATCCGGACAAAGCGGCAGATCTCAAGGTACGTTTCACTGAGCTGCAGAGGACGCTCAAGCGTTTCTATCGTTTTCGAGGCGCTTTTGACCGTGTGAATCAGCGTAAAAAAGGGCTGTTGAACTTGCCCGACGCCGAGACTGTGATCTGCCGCTGCGAGCAGGTAAAGCGTTCTGATATAGACAAAGCGATTGCTGAAGGCTGCCGGGATAGCGTGAGCCTGAAAATGCGGACCCGTGTCACCATGGGAGACTGCCAGGGTAAAACCTGCAGTCATTATTGTTATGACAGGTTAGCAAATGAAGGCTTTCACCGCGAGCAGGGCCTGTTTCGAGTCAGATTCCCATTAGATCCTGTTCCTTTTGCTGCCATGGAGAGCGAATAATGAAGCACTATGATGTGGTGATTTGCGGTGGTGGGGTTATCGGCAGTGCGGTGGCCTTTGCGTTAAGCCGTAACCGGGATCTGAACATTGCGCTGGTCGATATCAAAAAACCGGGCAATGCGTCCCGCGCCTCTGCCGGCGGATTGTGGGCGATGGGCGAATCAACGGGTCTGGGGTGTGGGGTTATTCTGTTTAAGACGCTGTCTAAACAACTCCGGGAAGGGGGGGAGGTATCAGACATCTCTGACATGAAGCCGCACATCATGCCAAAGCCTTTTTTTGATCTGGCAATGATGTCAAATACCATGTATCCGGCTTTAAATCAGGAGCTGCTGGAGAAACACGGCGTTGATATGAAATATGAAAAAACAGGGCTGAAGTTTGTGCTGTTTGATCAATATGATCGTATTTACGCCGAACATATTGCAGCTGCTGTGCCAGATCGTCAGCAACACATTCGCTGGCTTGATAAAGCCACATTACTGAATGAAGAGCCGAATATAGCACCGGATGCCATTGGTGCAATGGAGTTCGATACCGACCACCAGATCAACCCTTACCGGCTGAATGATGCCTATGTGGAAGCTGCACGGCAGAACGGTGTGGATTTGTACCTCAATACCTCAATCACAGGGATTGAACGACAGGGGCATCGTGTGACAGGCGTGCAGACTTCACGGGGTAAATTAAGCGCCGGTATGGTCATCAATGCCGCCGGGGCTTGGGCGGAGCAGATCAATCTGTGGGCGACAGGCATGCAGATGCCGGTTTTCCCGGTAAAAGGACAGGTGCTGGTGTCTGAAAAAATGCCCAAAATACTGAATAGCTGTATTACCACCAGTGATTGTTATATTGCGCAGAAAGACAATGGTGAGATCCTGATTGGTTCAACCACTGAAGAGTGTGGTTACGATACCAGCACAGATTTGAGTCAGCTTAAATCATTGGCCCGGGGCGCGATGAAGACGATTCCGCAATTGCGCGACATGAACATTAAACGCTGCTGGGCCGGATTGCGTCCCGGCTCCCCGGACGAGTTGCCGATTCTGGGGCCAGTACCCGGTATTGACGGTTATCTGACGGCTTGCGGTCATTTCAGAACCGGTATGCTGACCTCTGCGATTACCGGTAAACTGTTGAATGAACTGGTACGCGGCGAACCAACCAGTGTGGATATCACCCCATTTCTGTTCGAGCGCTTTTTGGATGATAGGATTAGGGGGACAGACACGGCTTACAAGCACGGTCTAAAAGGACAGACACAGGATTTACGAGCAGACGCTGATTAGAAACGACTTATAAGGACAGTCATACTAAGGCAAAACCAAGCGGCGCTTTACTGAATCCGATATATTGCTTTAAAGCGCCGTTAAATGTGCTGGTTTACAGTGTATTTGAATGCCAGGTCAGATTTTATGCTCCTGACCTGATTTTCAGGTAAGTGGCGGCATACGCATGGCGCACTGTTGTGGTTCGGTTTGCAGTGAATTTTTATGGGAGTTGTAAACCGGTTCGTCGCTGCCGGTTTAATTTCGGTAAAACAGCTTGAATTGATGAAGTTGTGCCAATAAGGGTGCCTGTTTCTATCTTGGTGCAAATATTCAGCCAGCAAGCAGTGTCAAAGCCGAGTCGTTCGAGGATAGGGCACTGAGGTGAGTCTATATAGCGACGCTTACCTTCGCTGATTTGCCGTCCTGTCCAGTCAACCAGTTCTAGATAATCGAGCAGACGAAAAGGCAGCCCTGCCGGCATATGGTTTCGCGGATTACCGGCGAAGGGGAAAAGACAGGGCGCGGTTGCTTTGTTTTGTCGAAGCGATTGAATGCGCGCTTTCACCGAAGTGTAGTTGGAGGTTTCCGGTGTCTCCGCGATACCGGCGCGGAGCGGGTTTAAATCCACATACGTCATGGCGGCGGCTAACGCTTTTTCATCCAGTAATGCCTGGCTTTTGAAGCGGCTTTCCCAAAAATGACCGGTGCAGTCATCTTCCTGATTGGCTTTGCAGGCGATGTGTTGATTAAGTAAACGCATAAACCAGCTAATGGAACCAAGCCGCTCCCGCCAGGTTTGAATGATAGTTAAGCAAGCATTGTGTTCGGCTTTGGATAAGGTTTCGTTTTTTAAAAATCGCTGAATCAGCACGGGCGCGTGATGTAAAGTGAGCCAGCGCTCAATGACTTGGTGATTCGAGAGGCGGTGGACCAGCACCTTGTTTATATGCAGAACGACATGGTAGTGATTACTCATAATGGCGTAGGCGCAAACATCGATACAGAAGACGTTGGCAATGCGTTTCAACCGTTTCTCAACCCATTCGCGCCTGTGTTCATAGCTGGTCTGGGTCAATTCATCATAGCCACACAGGAAAGAGCGGCGAACACAGCGGGAAACGCAATGGTAGTAGGGCGTAGCTTCTATGCTGATAAGCTGGCTGCGTGCTGTCGTCATTGGGAATCACAATCATTGGTCTGGATGAATATACAGTATATGGCTGCATTCATCGATAAAAGGGGTAAATCCGGAAGTGGGGAGATGGATCAGAATCTCTTGAAATTGATGAGCTTGTTTTTTTCTTCTTAGCATGCCTGTCCTTCTATGACATCCATCTATGACAGACGTGCAGTACGTCCATGCTTGACGTGTCTGTCCTGGTACGTTCTGTCCTGATTCGTATCAGGACAGACACGTGAATGGCTCTCATTTTTTCACGGTCATCTATTTCGGTAAAACGGTGCGAATTAGCGTATTATGCCGCGACTGTATTTGCTGAAGATGTTCATGACCATTCCAATCAAAAATATCGCTGTTCCTGAAGTTTCCTGCTCTACTTGTCGGGCTTGTTGTTGTCGTTTAGAAGTGATGATCATTACTGATACCGGCGTACCGGATCGGCACATAGCCACTGATGAGTGGGGTGGTGAAACCATGTTACGTCTGGCAGATGGTTGGTGCTCGGCGCTCAACCGGGAAACCTTCATGTGTACCATTTATGAAAACCGGCCTTGGATTTGTCGGGAATTCGAAATGGGCTCATACGAATGCCGGGATGAAAGAACAGAGTTAGTGTGATTTTCTGGATAAATAATGCATCAGAAGTACAGAATCAGCCTATCTCAAGCGACGACTATGGAAGGTTGGGTACAGTATTGATGGCGGCGACATAAACGCCTTAAAGCGGGATCAATATGGGGTTTGGCAACCAAAGCTGACCTCTGGGGTGATGAAGCAGTTTTATCGTTTCCGCTAATAAGCCAATCAAATGGGCATCACTTACAATCAGTGTGAATGATGCCCATCAGAGTCAGATTTTCACACAAGCGAAAAGGGCATTACCTGAGGTGTTATTCCAAGGAATGATTTTTTCGTAGTCATGTTCAAAAACGTGAACATCAAAGTAGGGCTGCAGAATCTCTTTTAACTGATTGATAGTGACTGCAACCATAGGGTGTTCGTCATGCCATTTATGGGTTTCGTCAGCTGTGCTTTTTTCGATGCTGAGCTTTAACGACTGTTTTTCGCCGTCGCCACAATAATGCCAGCCTGAATGGAAAGTGAACTGGCTGCCATCGTGCTGGGCAGTGTGCCTGACAAATAAATCATTATTGATTTTGTCTTTGTCGACCACGTTGAAACAGAACATTCCCTGATCGCTCAATGCACTGTGCACACTGGCGATACAGTCTTTCAACTTTTCAATGCCATCGCTGTAATGGATGGAATACAGAAAACAGGTAATCAAGTCCACCGGAGAAGTGATGTTGAAATCACTCATGTTTTGCAAAGTGAACTGTGCTTCCGGGCAACGCGTAGCGGCAATATCCAGCATAGGCTGATTGATATCAAGTCCGCTGCTCTGATAGCCATAATCAATGAAATGACGAACATGCGGCCCTGTGCCGCAGGCCAGATCAAGGTGGGTATTTCCGTTGTTACCGAACAATTGATGGAGCCGGCGAATACAGTGGCTTTGGGCCTGGTAATCGATATCGACACACATTAAGTCGTAGTAGCCTGAAAGGTCTGTGTATAGGGCGTTGGCGGACATAGTTGCCTGGTAGACTGCGCTGAAATTTTTGGGTGGCGCATAGTAAACCAATCTGCCGTAATTGCGAAGCAGATAAAAGTATCAGTAACGGAGCTTGTCGCTGGTGATGACGGGACAGACAGATAATAAAGGCCAGAAACTTGTTCTGGCCTTTTAAGTGTTGATTGGATTGATCAGAGAGTAAATCGCTGAACCAGGGCGTTTTGTTCTTTGGCCTGGTGATCCAGTTTCAGGCTGGCGCTGGTGACGCTTTCCATCGCTGCAAGGTTGGCATCGGCAATTTCACTGATGTCTTCCAGGCTACGGGCAATACTGGCTGTGGTGCTGCGCTGTTCTTCGGTCGCTTGTACTATCTGGCTGCTCATGTCGCTGATTTCAATAATGATGGCTTCAATTTCTTCCATCGCGCTGCTGGCCTCCGAAGTCTGGCTGATACTGTCTTCCATTTCGTTAACGCAACTTTCGATCACCTGAACCGCCTGGCTCGAGCTGGATTGCAGCTCTTGAATCATAGATTCAATCTCGCCTGTTGAGGCGGTAGTTCGCTGAGCAAGAATGCGTACTTCATCGGCGACCACTGCAAATCCCCGTCCTTGCTCACCGGCACGCGCTGCCTCAATAGCCGCATTCAGTGCCAGCAGATTGGTCTGATCGGCAATAGTTCGGATCACGTCCAGAATACTGCCGATATTACTGCTCATTTGCTGAAGCTGATTTACCGCCTGCACTGATTGATCCAATTGCTCAGACAGTTGATGGGTGGTGGAAATATTACGGCCCATCACATCGCGGCCTGTTGCCGCGGCTGACTCGACATTTTTGACTTTATCCAAAGTGTGCTGGGCACTTTGAGTTACCTGAGCCACAGAATGCTCCATTTCTGTCATTGCTGTCGCTACGGATGCGGTTTGCTCGCGCTGTTCGTTCAGGCGCTCTTTGGCATCGGTTGTCGTAGTCTGGTTCTGGGTTGCGACTTCAGTCAGCTCGGCAGAGGCATCGCTCAACTGGCTCAGCAGTTGCTGCAGATGGTCAGCCAGCGTATTGATGTGGTGGCTCAATTGCCCGAACTCAGCGAACTTGTTGTCTGTGATGCGCTTTGTCATATCTCCTGCTGTCAGTGCTTCCAGGGTGGTCAGGGTGGAAGCCAGCGGTTGCCTGACATTACGTGCCAGGAACCAACCGATAACAACGGCCAGAAACGCGGCCAGGCTGCCTAACAGAACGGTATTTCGGACACCCGTCTGGTAAGACTCACCTGCCTCAGCGATGGCCGTATTCATATCACCTCGAGCCTGGCTGCGGAAGCTTTCAAGCAAAGTGTTGGCATTGTCAATTTCAGTAGCCAGTGCACTGATACTGCTATAAAGGCGCTCTTGGGCCTGTATATAGTTAAAATGCACATCCAGCACACCGCCGGGCTGACCTATGTCTTGATTATATTGCTCAATGAATGGGTCAAAAGTGCGCTTGAGATCGGGGATCATCGAGGTCAGTGTGCGGTAAGAATTGCTGAGATGGTTGACCAGACGTTTATTGTTTTTTAGTGCTTCATTAATTTTTTCAACATCGCTGGATGCCAGCGCATCAGAAGTGATGGCTTCTGTCTGACCAAGTTTATCGAAGTAACTTTTTGCCAGCATCAGTTCAGACACCCGGCTGCGATCGGCAATCACATCTTTCATCCGCACATTGAGGTCGCGATGTAATTGCTGAAAACGGCGGATGGACTGCTGACGAGCTTCATTGGCAGTTAACTGATCGCGGTAGTTACTCATAGCAATTTGAGCTTGGGTAAAGTATCTGTCTTCTAGGGCTCTCAAGGCGTCCAGCTGGCTGCTCAGTGTAGGGTAATCTTTCGCGGTATCGATCAGTGTTGCCAGTGTCTGCCTGAAATGGTCGTAAGACTCTGTAAACTGGCTTTCATATTGCTCCATTCGATTTTGATCATTGGTGGTCAGAAAATCTTTAAACACTTTGTCGGCGACCAGAAGTTCTACATTGGCCTGACTGGAGATGGTGACTAATGGAACCGATTCGGTGTTTACCGATTCTAACTGACCATAGATAGTTTTGGTTTCCATCAGCGTCAGTGTGCTGGTGGTGGCGAAGAGGCCGATCATCACGGCGAAACCCGCGTACATACGCCGGATGACAGAAGTCTGTTTTTTCATTGCACTATCGTCCCTAAAACATCCCGGGTCGGACACAGCCCGAGCATTTCCTTGCTTGCCAGTGTGGTTTTATTATGAGTGTTATTATTCTGTTACTCATACATCGTTTGCTTCACGACGTAAAATAAGTGTGCTTCAAGCCGTGACCGTGTCATCAAAATATCACCGTAATTTGCTAGACAGGCGATTTTGTGAGGATAACCGGATACGATTTACACATACTTTGGCAGGTGTAACAAAATGAAGATTTTCCAGTGAGATAATCGCAGGAAAATAGGTTTAAAACGACGTTCAATATTGCTCTGATTACGCGACTCACGCATACTCGCAATGTTAGAAATCAAAAGATGGAGAAAGTCATGGCAGAAGAAACTATCTTCAGCAAAATAATCCGTAAGGAAATCCCGGCCGATGTGGTGTATCAGGATGATCTGGTCACTGCGTTTCGCGATATTAACCCCCGTGCTCCAAGCCATATCCTGATCATTCCTAACAAGCTGGTGCCAACAGTTAATCATGTTGAAGCAGAAGATGAAGCGATGATGGGGCGTTTGTTTACTGTTGCCCGCAAACTCGCAGAAGCTGAAGGTATTGCAGAAGACGGTTATCGGTTAATTGTGAACTGCAATCCTCATGGTGGACAGGAGGTGTACCACGTTCATATGCACCTGTTGGGCGGACGACCACTCGGCCCGATGCTGGTTGGTTAAGACTCGCGAATCTTCATGGTCTGCCGGAGCAGAGATTTTGTGGGCGGCCAGGTGACAAACAGGATCGAATGAAAAAACAATTCCGGCACAAAACTCTTGTCTTTTTTTGCGCTTTTATTCTTTCAGGCTGTGCCAATTTATCCGGGCACAGCCTGTTCAGCCATTATAGTGCCAGCACAACATTGAGCCGACAGGCGTTGTATCAAGGCCAGATTCAGGGCGCATTAGAGAGCCTGCCAGATGAACCGGCTGGGGCGATTCTCGACGGTATGGAACGGGGCCGGCTGACGATGCTGGCAGGCGATTACCCCGCCAGTTTTGCAGCTCTGCAGAAATCTGACAACGCGGTTAAAGAGCAGCAGAACGCGGCCCGGATTCAGGTGTCTGAAGGGTTGAACCAGGCTGGTTCATTGTTCACCAATGACAATATGATCAGTTACCAAGCCTCTGATTATGAACTGGGATTTTTGCATTTATATCTTGCGCTGAAC
This sequence comes from Photobacterium salinisoli, assembly GCF_003614885.1. Lineage (GTDB taxonomy): Bacteria > Pseudomonadota > Gammaproteobacteria > Enterobacterales > Vibrionaceae > Photobacterium > Photobacterium salinisoli. Next base: position 1,312,128 of record NZ_QZMS01000007.1, on the reverse strand, counting down.
TACATTCATAATCGGGACCTGGATGGTGCGCTGGTAGAAATGCGCCGAGCGAATCAGGTTCAGGAAGCGGCCAGACAACAGCGTGAATCTGAGTTAGCTTCGGCAGAAAGTCAGCTGCAAAAACAGGGTCTGTCAGACAATATCGGCTCGGTGCTCGCGCGTTACCCGAATGCCGGTCAGACGCTGGCAGCGGTGCAGAACGGCTATTTATTCTATCTGTCAGGCATGCTGTATGAGGCGGACGGCAATCTGAATGATGCCTACATCGACTTCAAACGGGCGTTAGCGGTTGCTCCTGATAATCCTTTTGTGGCAGAGGCGGTGCAAAGACTCGCTGAGCGGTTGAGTATGAAAGATGATCAGCAGTTGCTGGCCAAAAAGTATGGTCCCTGGCAATCACCTCAGTCCGGAACTGGTCGCCTGATCATCTTAGATGAACAGGGGGTGGTACAGGCTCCCGAGGGCTGGCGTTTGCCGCTTTGGCTCTATGATAGCCAGGGTCAGAGTGTGCTTTACAATCTGGCACTGCCATATTACCCGCCACGTCCGACGGTTTTGCCGGGTAAGCTCAGCCTTAACAACCGTTTACTGACTGCACCGCCTTTGGTCAATGTTGATCAGATGGCAAAACAGAGTTTGAGTGAAACCTTGCCGGTACGGGTATTGCGCCAGAGCCTGCGAGTGATTGCCAAAGAGCAGGTCAGGCAGTCGGCGGCGCGAAACGGTGATGAAGTCGGCAATGTTTTGGCTAATATTTTCAATAGATTAACAGAGCAACCGGATACCAGAAGCTGGCAGACACTGCCAGCTCAGGTTGCTTTGTACCAGGAAGACTTACCTCCCGGCAGCCATCAGATTCAATGGCAGGGCAGGTCGGTGGATGCTGAGGTTAAACCAGGCCGTACCACTATGGTCTGGATTTCCCGACAGGGCCAGTCAATGACTGGCTGGTCGGTGTTATTAGGAGGAAACTGATGAAATATTTTGCGGTAATACTGTTAACTGTGATGATGGCAGCCTGTGCGGATAGCACAACCTCTGGTATCAGTATTGATAGCAGTAACCAGTATGTGGTTATAGCTAACCCTTATCTCGCCAACCAGATTGGTATAGAAAAAGCCATTGTCTCGCGTCAGAATGGTCTGCTTCAGGCCGGTGTGCCGGTAAACAGTAAATCAGATACTGATATTAAGCTGCAGTACCGTTTTTACTGGTACGATGCCAAAGGCTTGGAAGTCAGCGGCAGCGAAACCCCGTGGCGTCAGTTTGTACTGCATGGCAAAGACACAATGACAATCAAAGCCATGGCGAAGAGCGCGGATGTCACCAATTACCGTATTTATATCCGTGAAGCGACCAGTACCTGGTAAGCAAGTTTAGTGGGCTGACTGATATCATCCCATGATACCGAGAATGATAAAAACCGATTAAGGGTTAGAAATGAAGAAACGCGTCATAGCTTTAGTGGGAATTGCTGCCCTGATGGGTGGTTGTGCAAAACAGGTGACTTATGGAGATGCTCAGGGAGTAGAAACCACGACCTCTGAGTTCGGCTCGACTGACCTGCAAAAGATTGCGGAAAACATGACAGACAGCATGCTGGCTTCAGGTTCGGTGGGCGCGATCACAGCCGGTAAACGTCCAATCATAGTGGTGGACAGCATCAAAAATAAAACCAGCGAGCACATTGATACAGAATCTATTACCGACTCTATCAGCACGCGCATGCTGAATTCAGGTAAGTTCCGTTTTGTCGATATGACGCGTGTAGAAGCGGTTCGCAAGCAACTGAACTTCCAGAACAACGATGAACTGGTTAATCAAAGCACGGCGATTCAGTTTGGTAAGATGGTTGGCGCGGAATACATGATGTACGGTAATCTCGCCAGTATTGTGAAGCAATCTGGCAGCGATAAAGACGTGTATTACAAAATGACCATGCGCCTGATGGATCTGGAAACTGGCCTGATCGAGTGGGCGGATGAAACTGAAATCCGTAAGCAGGAAGCCAAACGCTTGCTGGGTTGGTAAGTGTCTGACTCATCGTTTCTTCAGCCGGAGGAATGGCCATTCTCCCGCATTGCTGGTTACGGTGTGCTGAATGCCTGCCCTTTAGGGGGCGGGCTCAGTAACCGATGCTGGCGGCTTGTTCTGCACTCTTCTTCATCTTCTGATTTACAAGCGGTTTGGCGTCCTGTCAGCGCGGCCAGCCAGGCATTTGGCGTTGATCGTCAGCAAGAATACCAACTGTTGTCAGCGATTCACCCTTGCCCGTTTGCTCCGCACCCGATTGCAAAAACGCCAGACGGTATACTGGTGGAGTGGATAGAAGGAGCGGTTTGTACTCATTCCCCATCGCCTGCCACACTGATGGCTTTGCAGGCCAACATTCACCGATTACCTTTACCCGGCTGGCGTTTAGCTGTGCGTCAGCGTGCAGAACGGTATCTTGCTGCTATCTCACCGGAGGATAAAGGGAAAGATCTGGTATCAGTGTGCAGTCATTTTTTCAGTCACATTCCTCAAAGTGGGTTTCCTGACACCTGTTGCCATCATGATTTGGGCTTTTACAATCTCATTCAGCGTCCGGGCGGAGAGCTGGCAGTAATTGACTGGGAGTATGCGGCGGCCGGTGATCCCATGCTGGATCTGGCGCTGACGGTTCAGGCCAACCAGCTTGATGTTACGACTGCCGCGCAGCACTACTGCCGTTATCTGGGGGCAGACCCGGAACTTGTCTCAGAAGCTGTGCAGCAGTGGCTTCCCTGGTGCGATTTCTTGGCTATGCTTTGGTATTATGCTGGCGCAAATTTGTGGCAGGATGAAACCTATCGTATTGAGGCAAAAGCATTGTTAACGAAACTGGCTGTTGCCTGATTGTCATCACCGGGTAAACCTGTCAGACAGTTTCTGGAGGAAATGCGTGTGAGTCTAGCCTGTGCTCGTTGGCAACGTCCGTTACTGTCGCTGTGTTTTTTGGTTTTGTTATCAGGGTGTGCCGCCCGGCTTGCCTATAACACCATGAATTATTGGGTTCCCTGGTATCTGGATGACTTTGTCAGCCTGACGCCGGCGCAGGAATCCCGCTTTAAGAATGAACTGATACAGGCCCAGGCTGTACACCGTCGGCAAGAGCTGCCAAAACTGCATCAGTATATTCTTGAATTTCAGCAGGATCTGCAACGCCCGCTGACCTCAGCACAGATAGCACGTTACCACTATAGCTTTACTGCTCTGGCAGAGCAGAGTGTCTCTGTATTCACCCCGCCGGTGGCCAATCTGCTCCGGTATCTGAGTAATATCCAGATTGATCAGATTAACACCAATATAAACAAGGAATTGGATGAACTTCGGGCCAAAAGAGGTAAGCTAAGCCAGGAAGAGAAACTTCAGCGATATACGGCCAGATTTGAAAAGTTCAGCAAAGAATGGGTAGGCTCACTGACGAAAGAGCAGCAAGCTATCATCGGAGAGTTGGCAAAGCATCAGCTTGATATGGAACCTGTCTTTTTTTCGGTGCGAAGCGGGCTTTATCAGCAGTGGCAATCATTATTGTCGCAGCGCCACCGGCCGGAATTCGATGCCCGACTCGAGAAGTTATTTAGAGATGTTGTCGGTCTTCGCTATGCACCGGTACAGTCTCAGTTAGATCAATACCTTCAACGCCGATTTGAATTAATGGCGCAACTGAATCAGAGTCTGTCCTCCTCTCAACGCCAGTATCTGATGAATCAATTAACCGAAACGCGTAAAGAGATAGCAGTATTGATCCAACAGTAATCGCACCTGTGGATCGAATAACCATTAAAGTTTTGTGGATAATGTTCTATGTCGTATAGTGATTTATCTTAATATGGATATTCATCAGGAGTGACTATGATCATCTATCTGCATGGCTTTGATTCCACCAGCCCCGGTAATCATGAAAAAGTACTTCAGCTGCAATTTATCGATCCCGACGTCCGCGCAGTGACCTATAGTACCTTTCATCCCAAACACGATATGCAACATTTACTAAAGGAAGTGGATAAGCTCGTCGCAGCCAGTGATGATGCGCATCCGCTGATATGTGGCGTAGGGCTGGGAGGATATTGGGCTGAGCGAATCGGTTTTCTCTGTGGTATCAAGCAAGTAATTATTAACCCAAATTTACATCCTGAAACAAATATGCAGGGGAAAATAGACCGACCGGAAGAGTACGAAGATATAGCAACAAAATGCGTGTCTGATTTCAGAGAAAAAAATATCGGGAAGTGCCTCTGTATACTTTCAACTAATGATGAAGTGTTAGATAATCGATCCACAAATAGAACATTGGACGCATATTACCAAGTGATCTGGGACGATACACAAACACATAAATTCAAGAAAATCTCCCAACACTTACAAGCAATAAAGCAATTTAAAGCAACTCATTGAGTATATGCCTCTCCCTCCGCAGACGGATTGAAACGATCCTCTGCCCCACTCTACGTCAGTCAGAATTTTTACCTGGCAGGGCAAAATCCCTGCCGGTTTGTGCAAGATTTATAAAAACTAGAGGAAAAGACTGTGACGAGAATCATCGTAGTTGGAGGCGGTGCCGGGGGCCTGGAATTGGCCACTAAATTAGGGCGAACCTTAGGCCGCAAACGAAAGGCAAAGGTTACTCTGGTAGACAAGAACAGCAGTCATCTGTGGAAACCACTGTTGCATGAAGTGGCAACCGGCTCGCTGGATGAAGGTGTTGACGCATTGAGCTACCGAGCACATGCCAAAAACCATCATTTCGATTTTCAATTGGGGGCGCTGAAAGATATTGACCGCGACCGCAAAAGCATCACATTGCATCCGCTGTATGATGAGCACAATGAACTGCTGATCCCCGAGCGCGAGATTGAATACGATATCCTGGTTCTGGCTATCGGTTCGAAATGTAATGACTTCAACACCCCCGGCGTGCGGGAGCATTGCATTTTCCTGGACAGTCCGGCGCAGGCACATAAATTCAGAACTGAAATGAATAATCAGTTTTTGAAGCTGCATGCACACAAAGAGCAGAAAACGGTTGATATTGCCATTGTCGGTGCTGGTGCAACCGGTGTGGAACTGTCTGCAGAGCTTCATAATGCCGTGAAAGAGCTGCGTTTGTATGGCTTTGGCGATCTGGATAGTTCACGACTGAATGTCAACCTGATTGAAGCCGGAGAGCGCATTCTGCCTGCGTTGCCGCCTCGTATATCGGCTGCCGCGCATACCGAGCTGACCAAACTTGGCGTAAAAGTGCACACGGCAACCATGGTGATTAAAGCGGACGAAACCGGCCTGACAACCAAAGATGGTCAGCATATTCCTGCCAAACTGATGGTGTGGGCTGCGGGCATTAAAGCCCCGGATTTCATCAAAGACATTGCGGGACTGGAAACGAACCGTATTAACCAGTTGGTGGTAAAAGACACGCTGCAGACCACCCGAGACGATGATATTTATGTGATTGGGGATTTGGCAGCCTGTACGCAAAAGGACGGCACTCTGGTGCCGCCACGTGCTCAGTCGGCGCATCAGATGGCGAGCCGCTGTTTCTCAAATATCGTTGCTAAGCTGACAGATCGTGCGCAGAAGCCTTATGTTTTTGTCGATCACGGTTCGCTGGTGTCCCTGAGCCGCTTTTCCACCGTCGGGAGCCTGATGGGTAATCTGACCAAAGGGTCGATGATGATTGAAGGCCGTATTGCCCGCGTGATGTATATTTCGCTGTACCGGATGCACCATATTGCGCTGCACGGTTTCTTCAAGACCAGTCTGATGATGCTGGTTGGACGTATTAACCGTGTCCTTCGTCCAAATCTCAAGCTTCATTGACAGGTTAGTGTAGTAATTAAACAAAAAACCGCCGGTTCAGGCGGTTTTTTTTCATCGCTAAATCACCGCCTGTTGCAGGCTGTGGTGATGGTTTGGGAATTAATTAATTTTTAATAACTCGACATCGAAAATCAGCACTGATCCTGGACCGATTTTACCCATAGAGCGGTTACCGTATGCCAGTTCGGCCGGGATAAACAAACGCACCTTTTCCCCTTCAACCATTAGCTGAAGCCCTTCGGTCCAGCCTTTGATCACCTGATTGAGGTTGAAAGCTATTGGTTCGCCGCGCTCAACAGAGCTATCAAATACAGTGCCGTCAATCAGTGTGCCGTGATAGTGGACTGTCACCTTGTCCGATGCCTTGGGATGTACCGTTCCTGTTCCTGACTTCAGCACAGTATATTGCAAACCCGAGGCTGTGGTTTTAACACCTTCCTGGTTTTTATTGGCATCAAGAAATGCTTTGCCTTCTTCTGCATTTTGAACCGCCAGCTGCTTATTGTTCTGGCTGCGTTGAAAGAAGAAAATAACCAAGCCGATAATAATGATTGCGAGAATAATTTTAAACACTGATATTCCTACCTTTTTCTATTGTCTTTGATCAATATAGCCAAGTATCACGGGGTTATTTGGCTAACTTAGCCTATCCGGTTGTGTTTAGGTGCCAAGTCCTGCGGGATCAGTGAGTAGACCATGCCATCGCAGACTTTTCCCTCTGTGTAAATTCGGTTACGGCTCAGAGATTCGAACAGAGCACCTGTGCGTTCAGCCGTTCTCTGGCTGGGTGTATTAGTGATGTGTACCACTATTTCCAGTCGGGTCAGTGCCAGCGTATCAAAAGCAAAACGCGCCAGAGCGACAATCGCTTCTGTCGCATAACCCTGACGATGGCAACTGCTTCGTATCCAGTAGCCCAATTCAGCAGAATTGGTCAGCTGAGACAGATTATTAAGACACACAGTGCCTAAAAATTTGTCGTCACGGCGGGTAAAAATCGCCAGCTCGTAACCATTGTCGATTTTCCAGTTCATCTGAGAAGCCGACAGCCAGGCGTGTGCATCCTGTTGGTCATAGTCGTCATGACACCACTCGACCCAGGGCGATAAATCCGGCTGTGATTCCAGTACCGCGGCCAGGTTGTCATCAACATCCGCAATTTTATAGGGTCGCAGGTAAAGGCGGGGAGTAGTGAGTATGAAGTCCAGCTTCATCGGCGATTCCTGCAGACGGTAAACGGAAAAAGGGGCCAGATGGCCCCTCGTAAAAGCTGTTATTCTGAATCGAGGCGGCGGATTTGTACCACCATCCCCATCAGCGGGTGATCAAGATAATGGGTTTCACCGCTTCGCATTTTACGTTGCTGGTCAAAGCGGAACGCTTTGAGAAATTCTTCAACTTCTATTTTCTTTTTCACTTCCTGCAACTGTCCGTACTGAACCGTGCCGCTCTGGTTTGGATCCAGACTGTCTAATGGCTCGGTGCCGACAACCACTTCACGACGGCCAGGCTCACGTAAATCCAGTTGGGTGTTGGTGAAAAGAAAGTGATTCACATACACCTGAATTTTCCCTTCAAGCTCATACAGCGGCTTACTCTCTGCCGGAGAAGGCTCTGCTTGAGTGACTTCACCGGATGCAAGATCAAAGCTGGGCGGCGCTGTCATTTCGCTGCTGCTCATGCCACGGCGCGCCGCTTCGGCTTTAGAGGTTCCGTCTGGCAGGAACTGGCCTGAGAAATCCCGGCCAGCTGTTAAGTGAAAAGTCGGTGCTTGTGCCTTGCTGAGATCCCCCTGACGCCAGCCAAAGTGAGCAAGCGGGGTGAAACCGGCATGACTTTTCAGGCGCTGATACTGCTCGCTCAGCTTAAATCGGCTTGCCGGCATAGGCGTAATGCCTCTGTTTGCCAGTTGTGCCATATTGTTCAGTCGCACCGCGCCATTGTAATTCAGCGGCTCTGCCTGATCCGGCCAGGATTCAGCCGTTTGTCCCGGATCAATATTTCGCTTGAAGATAATGACTTCAATGTCAAATTGTCGTGCTGCGAAACTTGGCAGGCTGATGGCAAGCAGCAGCAAATAAATCAGATTTTTCAAGGTTATACTCCGCACTGGTATGCAGCCATTATAGGGTGTTTTCAGCTAATTGTGTTAGGAAGCCGTCAACATACTTGATGCGCTCCCGGCGATCCGTCAGTGTTGCCGTGACTTTCAGCTTAGTCGGGCCGTCCATTCTGAATCGCTGTGGCTGTGATTGTAACAGACCGACCAGGAAACCGGGGTCAATAGCAGCATTTTCAGCAAATTCGAAATAACCGCCTTTTTCTCCGGCTTCTATGCGGCGAAGACCCAGGGTTGCCGCTTTCAGCTTCAGCTTATTGAGCGTTAACAGGTTAGCAGCGGCGTCCGGCAACAGGCCGAAGCGATCAATCAGCTCTACTTTTAACTCATCGAGGGCGTCTTCATTACCTGCACTGGCAATACGTTTATACAAAGACAGCCGCGTATTGATATCCGGGATGTAATCTTCCGGCAGCAGCGCGGGTAATCGCAGCTCAACTTCAGTCTGCTCGCGCAGCAGGTCATCCAGCGACGGCTCTTTACCGGCTTTCAGTGCTTCTACTGCCTGTTCCAGCATTTCCATGAACAGCGTAAAGCCGACCGACTGGATCTGACCCGATTGTTCATCACCCAGCAGCTCACCGGCCCCACGTATTTCGAGATCGTGTGTCGCCAGCGTAAAGCCAGCACCCAGATCTTCCAGTGAAGCAATGGCCTCCAGGCGTTTCACGGCGTCTTTGGTCATACGCTTGGGATGCGGGGTCAGCAGATACGCATAGGCTTGGTGGTGAGAACGGCCAACGCGACCACGCAGCTGATGCAACTGTGCCAGACCTAGATGATCAGCCCGGTTGATGACAATGGTGTTCGCTGTCGGGACGTCAATGCCGGTTTCTATGATAGTCGTACAGACAAGCAGGTTAAAACGCTGATGGTAAAAGTCGCTCATGACTCTTTCCAGCTCACGTTCGCGCATCTGTCCGTGCGCGGTAGTGATACGCGCTTCCGGGATCAGAACGGCCAGATCCTGCGCCGTCTTTTCGATGCTTTCCACGTCGTTGTGCAGGAAATACACTTGCCCGCCGCGCATAATTTCACGCAATACGGCCTCACGGATGATCAGGTCTTCACGCTCACGAACGAAGGTTTTGATCGCCAGACGCCGGGCTGGCGGTGTGGCGATAATAGACAGATCGCGCATGCCGCTCATTGCCATATTCAGCGTACGCGGGATCGGGGTGGCGGTGAGTGTGAGTATGTCTACGTCCGCGCGAAGCGATTTCAGTTTTTCTTTCTGGCGGACGCCAAAACGGTGCTCTTCATCGACAATCAGCAGGCCGAGATCCTGATACTTCATTTCGGCGTTGAGCAGTTTGTGAGTGCCGATCAGAATATCAATTTTCCCCTTAGCGACATCTTCCATAATCGCTTTTTGTTCTTTTGCTGTCTTGAAACGGGACAGCACTTCAACGCGTACCGGAGTATTGGCGAACCGGTCTCGGAAATTTTCAAAATGCTGCTGGGCGAGCAAAGTGGTTGGCACCAGGACTGTGACTTGTTTGCTGTTATCGACTGCCACAAAGGCCGCGCGCATTGCGACCTCGGTTTTACCGAAACCTACATCACCACACACCAGTCTGTCCATGGCTTTGGCCTGACACATATCCGACAGCACGGCATTGATGGCCATAGCTTGATCATGGGTTTCCTCAAAGGGAAAACCGGTACAGAAATCGGCATAGGCTTCACGGTCAAGTTTGAATTTAAAGCCAGGTTTGAGCTCACGCTTGGCGTAAACATCCAAAAGTTCTGCCGCGACATCACGAACTTTTTCTGCCGCCTTTTTGCGGGCTTTCTGCCAGCTTTCACTGCCCAGCTTATGGATAGGGGCGGCTTCCTCTGCACCGCCTGAATAGCGGCTGATCAGGTGCAGGGACGCAACAGGGACATAGAGTTTAGCCCCGCCCTGATATTCCAGAGTGACATATTCTGTAGTAATGCCGCCGGCTTCGAGAGTCTGCAAGCCCTGATAGCGGCCTATGCCATGGTTAAGGTGGACCACAGGCTGACCAATTTTCAGCTCAGCCAGATTTCGGATAATAGTGTCTGAGCTGACAGTGCGCTTATCCTCACGGCGACGACGCTGAATAACACGCTCACCCAGCAGATCACTTTCACAGATGAAAGCCAGAGCCGGTTCGTCGAGGATAAAACCCTGTTCTGCGGCGCCAATCACCAGCGTGTACTGACTGGCGGCTGACATGGCCTCTTCAAGGCTGTGGCAGACCATAGGGCGTAGCTTTATACGGGCAAGCAGATCCAGCAAGGCTTCGCGGCGACCTTCACTGGCAACGGAAAAGATGATCTTTCCGGTGAAGCTTTCCTGAAACTGTCGCAGTGCCGATAAGGGCTCTTTCAGCTGATGATTGATGGTCAGCGCCGGCACAGGCGAAATGGCCGGGTTGAACCGACCTGCTTTGTCTTCTTCCGGGGCTTTGTTCAGCTTAACCTGCGGCAGGGTTTTAAATCCGCTGAACATTTCAGCAGTTGTCAGCCACAGGGCTTTAGGTTCGAGCAGCGGGCGCAGCGGGTCGACACGGCGCTCCTGAAAGCGGTATTCGGCATCTTGGAGAAAATGCTCCGCCGCGTTGTTCAGATCGCCAATGGTCAGTAACAGCGTGTTATCCGGCAGATAATCAAACAAGGTATCTGTATTGTCGAAAAACAGCGGTTGCCAGTATTCAATCCCTGCCGGCCAGGTGCGCTTGCTCACCTGCTGATAGATGGACTCTGGCTCCCGGCGTGCTTCGAATTGCTCACGCCAGCGCATGCGGAAGTTTTCCACGGCCACTTCGTCTGTCGGAAACTCGTGGGCGGGAAGCAGGTGAATATTGTCGATCTCGCCGGTCGACAGTTGCGACTCCGGGTCAAACTGACGAATCGAATCTACTTCGTCATCGAAGAAATCAATCCGGAAGGGCTCATTGTTGCCCATCGGGAAGAGATCAAGCAGTGAGCCGCGGCTGGCATATTCACCATGCTCCATGACCTGATCAACATGGCGGTAACCGGCAGCTTCAAGTTGCAGGCGTAACTTCTCCAGCGACAGGCGATCTCCTTTGCTGACCAGCAGGGCATGCTGATGAATAAAGCTGCGTGGTGTCAGGCGTTGTAGCAGGGTACTGACAGGAACCAGCAGTACACCATCCTGCTGAGTCGGCAGTTGATACAAGCGGGCGAGGCGATCAGAAATGATGTCCTGATGCGGCGAAAAACTGTCATAAGGCAGGGTTTCCCAGTCAGGGAAAATATTGACCTCGGCCTGAGTGAACTGGCTGATCTCGGGTTGTAAACGCAATGCCGTTTGCGTATCCGGCACCACAGCCAGCACTGGGCCTGTGTGGCTTTTCGCCAGTTCGGCAATGGCCACCGCCAATGCGGCGCCGGAGACATTTCCCACAAAGCGCTTGTCGCCGGCTTTGTTCGGCAAAGGAAGAGAAAATAGCGTGTGTGTTGTCATGACTATGATTGACTTTCGTTTCGTTGCAGCGCACGTTGACGCAGCAGTTTTTGTTGGATGTGCAAAGCTGCACGAATGAGTAGATCCCTGTCGTCTTCCTGCAGTCTGGTGTACTGCAGCGTGATGTCAAACTTATCTTCCCTCGCCTGACATTCGCCGACACTGGCATAGCAATACACGGCAGCAGGGGGATTATCAAGAAACAGTTTCAGGCGAACCTGGGAATCAATCTGGAGCGGCCGCTCTGCCAGGTAAGTCAGTTGGCTGGCCCCGAAGGTTTGCGTGGTATGACGAAGGGTTGGGTCATCTTGCTGTGAGAGCACAAAAGAGAGCAGCAGATTTATCTTATTGTTCTGCGCTGCAAGATAATCCAGCAGTGGCCGGTTCATTGTTTTATTATCCTGCTGCAACATTTTTTCTGCACTGCCTTCCAGTTCGCTACATTCACTGGCAACACGAAACAGAGGGGGAATTTCCCGCAGAAATTCGGCGTCATCGGGCAGCACAGCATGTTCCCCTAAAGGTTCAACATTAATGGTAAGCCCTGCATGGACTGAAAAGTACTCGTCCTGATTCATGTCACACTCGTGATTTGTTAACTATTCTTCGATTATCACTTAGCATCGCCTAACGGGCAAGTTAGAGGTCACAACAGGTTGATTTTTAGCCACTCTTTTTGCATGAGATTGACCAAGTTGCATGGTAATCACAGCCAGCAGCAGGTATGCTTTTGACCACTGTTAACAGGATGGTTCCAGACTGAATGATGTTTCATCCATTGCCTATCTTTATTGGGCTGCGCTATCTGAAAGGCCGTTCGGGTGACCGTTTCAGCCGCTTTGTCTCTGCAATGTCTACGGCAGGTATCACCATAGGTGTGCTTGCGCTGGTGATTGTCATTTCTGTGATGAACGGTTTTGAGCAGCAGCTCAAAGACCGCATTCTGGGTGTGTTGCCGCAGGCACTGATCACCCAGCAGGATGGCCCTTTTACTCAGCCGGAAGCACCGCCTGCTGCGCTGTCTGCTTTACCTCAGGTAAACCGGGTAGTGCCGTTAACCCGTGCAGAGGCCGTGCTGCAAAGTGCCGGTGCGCTGGCGGCCGGATCAATGCTGGGCGTAGAGCCTGAAGGCTATGAACCGCTGGCAGCACACATGGTGCAAGGGCAGCTTGCTGATCTGACACCGGGCAGTTACCGGGTCATTCTAGGTAATGGCATGGCGCAGCAACTGGGGGTCAAAGTCGGGGATAAAGTCCGCCTGATGGTGACCAGTGTCAGTGTCTATACCCCTTTGGGGCGTATTCCCAGTCAGCGCAATTTTATTGTGTCTGGTATTTATTTCACCGGGTCTGATGTCGATAAATCTCTGGTGTTAACCAACATAGCCGATGCAGGCCGTCTGTTACGTTACAAGCCTGAAGCTTTCACGGGCTGGCGCTTGTTCCTGGATGATCCGTTTAGCGTCACAGCGCTCTCTCAGTCCGATTTGCCTGATGGCTTTAGTTGGTCGGACTGGCGGGATCAGCGCGGTGAGCTGTTTCAGGCGGTGAAAATGGAAAAGAACATGATGGGGCTGATGCTGGGGCTAGTGGTTGGTGTCGCGGCTTTTAACATCATTTCGGCCCTGATCATGGTGGTGATGGAAAAACAGGCTGAAGTCGCTATTTTGAAAACACAGGGAATGACCAGCCAGCAGGTATTGCTGACCTTTATTGTGCAGGGAGCCAGCAGCGGGGTGATAGGGGCCGTGATCGGCGGCATACTTGGCACCCTGCTGGCATTGAATATTAATAGTATTTTGTCGCTGCTGGGCGTTGATCTGGCGAGCTTAGGCGGTTCGTTACCTGTCGATGTGAAGCCATTCCAGGTTGCTATCGTGATTGTCGGGGCTATCTGTCTGAGTTTACTGGCGACCCTTTTCCCTTCTTATCGGGCGGCGGCTGTCCGTCCTGCTGAGGCCTTGCGTTATGAGTGATTCGTTATTGGTATGCCAGCATTTGAGCAAGGTGTACCGTGAAGCCCAATTGGAAACCCAGGTGCTGAATGATATCAGCCTGCAAATAGAAGCCGGGGAACTGGTGGCGATTGTAGGGTCATCGGGATCGGGCAAAAGCACCTTGCTGCATTTACTGGGTGCGCTGGATGCGCCGACGGCAGGAGATGTGTACTTTAAAGGCCAGAAACTTAATGGCATGAGCGCCAATAAACAGGCCAGAGTACGTAACCAGGACATAGGTTTTGTTTATCAGTTTCACCATTTGCTGTCTGATTTTTCTGCGGAAGAAAATGTCGCTATGCCCTTAATGATAGGCGGTGTCTCCGCTGCGGCAGCCAAAGAGCAGGCCAGACAGATTCTGGACCAGGTGGGCTTGAGCCACCGATATAGCCACAGGCCATCAGAGCTCAGTGGCGGAGAGCGCCAGCGGGTCGCCATTGCCCGGGCACTGGTGAATAAGCCGGCCCTGGTGCTGGCGGATGAGCCCACCGGGAATCTGGATCACAAAACCGCGTTGGAAATTTATGATCTGATGCGAAAGCTGAACCAGGAATCGGGCACCGCTTTTCTGGTTGTCACGCATGATAATGAACTGGCTGGCAAACTTGATCGTTGCCTGCATATGCAGGATGGCCAGTTGGCGGCCTTAGAGGTGGCCTGATGCGACCACTGTCTCTTTTTATCGGCAGCCGTTTTAGCCGGGCCCGGCAGCGTAACCGGCTGGTGTCTTTCATCTCTGTGTCCTCCATTTTAGGTATCGCAGTGGGCGTGGCGGTGATTGTAATTGGCCTGTCGGCAATGAATGGCTTTGAGCGTGAGTTGCAAAACCGGGTACTGGCGGTGATCCCACATGGTGAACTGGAAGCAGTGAAACCGCCATTTACCGATTGGCAACCTGTTCTGGAAACCGTTGAAAAGCACCCCAGAGTGAAAGCGGCAGCACCTTATGTGCAATTTACGGCTTTGCTTGAAAAGGGCACGCAGCTCAAAGCGGTTGAAGTCAGAGGGGTCGATCCTGTTCAGGAAACCCGGGTCAGCGCCTTGCCTGGATATGTCAAAGACGGTGCGTGGCAAGATTTTCAGGCGGGTCAGAAACACATTATTCTTGGGCAGGGCGTCGCGGATCTGCTTGGGATCCAGGTGGGGGAATGGATCTCTGCCATGCTGCCAAACCGTGATAGCGGAAATCAGCTCAAAGCGCCGAAGCGCATTCGTCTGCAGGTGGCAGGCGTTCTGGCACTGGGCGGTCAGATTGACCATAACTTTGCCTTAGTGCCCCTGCAAGATGCGCAGGATTACCTTGCCATGGGTGAAGGGATTTCTGGCATTTCTATTAATGTGGACAAGGTGCTGGATGCCACAAACATAGTGAAAGAAGTCGGGTATACCTTACCTGTTTATGTTTACCTAAAGAGCTGGACGCAGAAATATGGGTATCTTTATCGCGATATCCAACTGGTGCGCACCATCATGTATCTGGTGATGGTACTTGTCATTGGAGTCGCGTGTTTTAACATCGTCTCAACGCTGATGATGGCAGTAAAAGACAGAGCGGCAGATATTGCGATTTTGCGCACCATGGGCGCCAGTGATCGTCTGGTCAAAATGATCTTTGTCTGGCATGGCTTACTGTCTGGGCTCATTGGCAGTTTGCTCGGGGCCTTTCTGGGAGCCTTGGTTGCATTGAACCTGACTTCGATTGCGCATTTTGTGGAAAAACTGATCGATCATCCGTTTTTATCTGGGGACATTTACTTCGTGGATTTCCTGCCTACAGAGTTAAGATGGCATGATGTGGTGATCGTGATGGTGACTGCGATTGTGCTGAGCCTGCTGGCAACCTGGTATCCGGCTCGCAGGGCGAGCGCGCTGCAGCCCGCGCAGGTATTAAGTGCGAAATAACAGTCAGTAAATTGGCGCTGGTATTAGCGTGCACTGTGAATCAGGCCGAAAAAGTATTGATGCCAATGATACACAGCCGCGAATCAATATTATCTGGCTTCCAAACAGACAGTGTTTTTCTGCACCACACAAATATACGTTATAAAAAAACCTCGCATTAGCGAGGTTTTTTTATGGTTAATCGTTGGCGTTTATTGCCCGGAGAGTGATGACCGAGAGCGTTTATTACCGGAAGCGCCGGCGGTTCCAGCTTCTGACAACAGAATAACGCCAGAATCCCCGAATGCCGAAGTAGCCAATCAATGCACAAATTGTCCCGCAGACTAAACAGCCCAGAAGAAATGGTGGGCCAATCTGGTTCATCTGCTGTTCAAGGAAGGCCCAGGACAGCTCGAAATGGAAAGGCTGATAGGGCACGTTCATCAGCCATGCCCCGAGCTTGTATGCCGCGTAGAACATGACCGGCATAGTAATTGGATTGGTAATCCACACCAGGGATACGGAAAGCGGCAGATTGACGCCAAACAGTATGGCTAACCCTGCAGCCATGATCATCTGGCTGGGTAAGGGGACGTATGCCATAAACAGCCCCACCGCGAATGCGCCAGAGGCGGATCGGCGGTTCAGACACCACAGGTTAGGGTTATGCAGCACAGTACCAAAAACTTTCAAAGCCTTGTGGTTTTTAATCATCTCTGGGCTGGGCAAGAAACGTTTTATCAGTTGTCTTGGCATCGTCTGTCGTTATTTTTAATGGCTGTTAGCGTCAGGTTGTCATGATGTTACAGATGACAGCCGGTTTATCCATTGGCGTTTTGTCACTTCACTACTGGCAATCCTTACCAGACTACAAATGGTTTATTACAGCCATGATTATAGGTGGAGCGATATTTTTCTGTTTGCGTATCAACTTGTTTCTTGCGATCGCAATAGGTGGGCTCTGGGCATGGGTAACTGCTGTTGACTATAGCAAGGCAGTCAATAGCCTTCCTCATGAGCGCGGGAATATTACCATAGTTGGCGAAGTTCGCAGCCTAATTAATCATAATATTCTTGATAAGCGATTCATTTTTGTTGCTGAGAGTGTGAAGGAACGCGATCTTCTGCGAAAAGATGAGATCCGTTTATTGCTTGACTGGCCTGCGGTTACGCATCTCAAGCAAGGGCAAAGGTATCGGCTGGATATCAGGGTTCGTCGGCCCAACGGACGTGCAAATATCGCCGGATTTGATGCTGAACGTTACGCGGTGGGGAACAGTATCCATGGTACAGGGACCGTTATTGCCGGTACCTTGCTGTCGCAAAATGGCAAAATGAGTTTGCGTCAGCGCTGGTTTGATAGTGCGGTGCAGCAAACGGATGGTTTCACCTACCGTGCCTACCTGCTAGCGCTCGGTTTTGGCGAGAGAGATGGCTTAGATCAGGATGACTGGTCGATACTTCGCGATAGCGGACTGGCTCACCTTATGGCGATATCCGGTCTGCATATCGGACTGGTTGTCGTGATGGGATGGGGCATCGGAAGCCGGGTCCGGGGTGCCTTGCCTGAGTCCGGACATTGGCTCTGGTTACCTTTCTGGCTGGCGTTATTGCTGGCCTATGGCTACGCCTGGCTGGCCGGATTCAGTCTTCCCACTCAGCGCGCCTTACTGACATCGGTCTTGTGCCTGCTGATGATTCGTTGCGGTGTGGTGTGGAGTGGACTGCAACTATGGTCTGTGATACTGGCCTGTTGTCTGATACTCAATCCGCTGGCGTCATACTCGGCCGGATTGTGGCTGTCATTTGGCGCTGTGCTGGTTCTGTATCTGGCTAATACTGGCGGTATCCGGCGACGAAAGCAGGCTGAGCTGGTTGGTATGCCCTGGCGCGAGACAGTCCGTGTTTATGTGCTGCTGCAGTTGGCACTGCTGGGATTAATGTTGCCGTTGCAGTGGTTCTGGTTTGGCGGGGTCTCGCTGGCGGCGCCGCTGATCAATTTACTCGCAGTGCCCTGGGTCAGTCTGGTGACTGTGCCCTGTGTGCTGATCGCAGTCGTCACTATTGCTGTGCCTGGTCTCTCTGGTGTGTTCTGGCAGTTAGCCGACTGGTCTCTGCACCCGGTTATCGCCCTGGCAAGTTTGGCTGAAGGTGCCTGGTGGCCACTGTCAGAAAGCCTGTTTATCGTCTTGCTGGCAATGGTGACGGGTATTGTGCTGTGCTGGTTTTTGCCCTGGCGACGTTTTCTGTGTCTGCAGTTGAGTCTGGTATTGGCATTGTGGGGACTTAGTCACTGGAACAAGTCCCAATCGCTTGATCCTGACAGCTGGCAGGTCGATATGCTGGATGTCGGGCATGGGCTGGCGATACTGATTCAGCGGCAAGGCAGGGCTGTGCTTTACGATACCGGAAACAGCTGGCCGGGAGGGAGCATGGCTCTCTCGGTTATTGAGCCGGTATTAAGACGGCAGGGCATTCGCCATCTGGACGGTTTCATCCTCAGTCATGCCGATGCCGATCATGCTGGCGGGACACCTGATGTGATAACACGTCTGAATCCGGCCTGGCTGCGCAGCAGTGACAAGCGCGAGGGTTTTGCGCCTTGTGTTCGCGGCCGCTTATGGCACTGGCAGGGATTGACGTTCAAGGTGCTCTGGCCCCCCAAAAGGGTCAACAAAGCCGCCAACCCGCATTCTTGCGTGATACAGGTGAATGACCAGCGGTTAAACCCTGAGTCTGAGACATCGCTTTTGCTAACCGGTGACATTGATGCGATTTCGGAGTTGCTGCTCGCCAGGCTCGAGCCGGATCTGAAAGCAGATATCTTGCTGGTGCCTCATCACGGCAGTAACTCATCGTCCACTCAGACCTGGTTAGATTCGTTGCAGGCGACATACGCCTTAGTCTCTGCAGGTAAATACAGCCCCTGGTCACTCCCAGCGGAGCAGGTCAAACAGCGTTACCTGATGCAGGGTTTACACTGGCTGGAGACAGCTGAAGAGGGTCAGATCAGCCTGCGCATCAAACAAGGCCAGGTAACGTTATCACGCTATCGCAAAGAGAGTCGGCTACACTGGTATCAACCACTTTTCAGACCCTGATTGCGCCTCTCAAACTTGGCCTGAACGAATAAAAAAGCATCGCTTTTCAGGATATAAGAGGTAACAGAGCCTTGTAACTTACTTGGTGCATGACCCGTTAACGAGTAGAATAACCGCCACTAACAGATAACAATCGGTTTTACATGATACAAGCTAACGATCAATCCACCTGGGATACGTTCAAACGACTCTGGCCGTCAATCAGCTTATACAAAGCGGGTTTGATTGCTGCCGTTTTCGCACTGATCATTAATGCAGCCAGTGATGCATTAATGTTATCAATGATCAAACCTTTGATGGATGAAAGCTTTGGCGGTCTGAACAGCGTAGACTCCAACTTTTTGGCCATGATGCCTTTTTATCTTTTGGGGTTGATGCTGGTTCGTGGCTTGAGCGGCTTTGTTTCCACTTATTGTCTGTCCTGGGTATCGGGCAATGTTGTGATGAATATGCGCCGACAGGTGTTCAACCACTTCATGACGATGCCGGTCAGTTTTTTTGACAAAGAATCGTCCGGTGCACTCTTATCCCGCATTACTTATGACACTGAACAGGTTGCCTCAGCAACCAGTGGTGCTCTGGTTAGTCTGGTTCGTGAAGGCGCAACCATTATTGCGCTGATGGGGATGATGTTCTGGAACAGCTGGCAGTTGTCTGCCATTTTGCTGGTGATTGCGCCTGTGGTGGCTGTCAGCATTCGCGTGGTGTCAAAGCGCTTTCGCCGCATTTCTAAAAATATGCAGGACACCATGGGATCTGTGACCTCATCTGCCGAACAGATGCTGAAAGGCCACAAAGTGGTATTGAGCTATGGCGGCCAGCAGGTCGAGAAAAACCGTTTTGAGCACGTCAGCAATCGCATGCGTCAGCAAACCATGAAGCTGGTGTCGGCTCAGGCGATTGCCAACCCTGTTATTCAGCTTATTGCGTCAATGGCGCTGGTGGCTGTGCTGATCCTGGCCAATACCGAAAGTCTGCGCAGTGAACTGACTCCCGGCACATTTGCCCTGATCTTTGGTGCCATGTTCGGCATGATGCGACCACTCAAAGCGCTGACCAATGTCACCTCTCAGTTTCAGCGTGGTATGGCGGCGTGCCAGACACTTTTCGGTATTCTGGAGTTGGAAACCGAAAAAGATCACGGCACTTACGAAACCCAGCGCGTGAAAGGGGATGTGGCCTTTAAAGATGTCACCTTTACCTATCCGACCAAAGATACTCCGGCGCTGCGCAATGTCAGTTTTGATTTACCTGCGGGTAAAACACTGGCCCTGGTTGGTCGATCGGGTTCGGGTAAAAGCACGATTGCTAATCTGCTAACCCGTTTCTATGACATAGATTCTGGCCTGATTACCATAGATGGGCGTGACATTCATGATTACAAACTGGCAAATCTGCGCGATCAGGTAGCAATTGTGTCGCAAAACGTGCACCTCTTTAACGACACCATAGCCAACAATATCGCCTATGCCAGTGGCGACAAATACAGCCGGGAAGATATAGAAAAAGCGGCTGAACTGGCTTATGCCATGGACTTTATCCGGAGTATGGATCAAGGACTGGATACGGTTATCGGCGAAAACGGCGTCAGCTTATCCGGTGGTCAGCGTCAGCGTATCGCGATTGCCCGTGCTCTGTTACGTGATGCACCTGTACTGATACTCGATGAAGCCACATCGGCGCTGGACACTGAATCTGAGCGCGCGATTCAGGCCGCATTGGATGAGTTGCAGAAAGACAAAACCGTGCTGGTCATTGCTCACCGTTTATCGACTATTGAAAATGCCGATGAAATTCTGGTGGTGGATGAAGGTGAGATCATTGAACGTGGTGTCCATGCCGCGCTGCTGGAAAAAGACGGCGCCTATGCGCAGTTGCACCGAATCCAGTTTGGCGAATAAGCAGAGCGGGTCTCATGGCAAATCTGATTGAAAAAATCTGGTTTGAGCGCCACCCGGCAGGGTGGGCGCTGGCACCTGTCTTCTGGCCACTGAGCAAGCTGTTTGGCTGGATTAGCCGCCGTCGTCGTCATGCATTCCAATCCGGTAAAAAAGTGGCGTACCGTGCCTCTGTTCCTGTGGTCGTAGTCGGTAATATTACTGCAGGCGGAAACGGTAAAACACCGGTCGTTATCTGGCTGGTGGAACAACTTCAGGCACAAGGGGTCGCTGTCGGTGTGGTATCCCGCGGCTATGGCGGCAAGTCAGACCATTACCCATTGCGCCTGAGTGAGCGCACAACCACGGCGGAAGCGGGTGACGAGCCGGTCTTGATTGCCCGTCGTACCTGTGCTCCTGTTGTGGTTTCCCCGAACAGGTCAGAAGCGGTACAAATGCTGGAAAAAGACGTTGATGTCATTATCACCGATGATGGCCTTCAGCATTACGCGCTCGCCAGAGATATTGAGATTGTCGTCATTGACGGCCAACGCCGCTTCGGCAATGCACAGTTGATCCCTATGGGTCCACTGCGCGAGCGTTGTGACCGACTGAGCGAGGTCGACTTTCTGATCTGCAATGGTGGCGAAGCCCGGGACAACGAAATTGCCATGCAGCTTGAGCCCGGTGAGCTGGTGAATTTGCTGACGGGCGAACGACGGACACCAGACAGCCTGCAAAAGGTCGTGGCTATCGCCGGAATCGGTCATCCTCCGCGGTTTTTTGCCACCTTAAATGCACTGGGCGTGGCGCCGGTACATTGTCAGGCCTTCCCGGATCACCAGGCTTTTGAGGCCAGTGAACTGGAAGCGTTGGCTGGGCAAGGTGAACACCTGGTAATGACTGAAAAAGATGCAGTGAAGTGTCAGGCATTTGCCCGGCAAAATTGGTGGTATCTGCCTGTTGATGCCAAACTTTCAGAGCCTCAGTCAATTGAACTGCTGAACAAAATTATAGAAGTGAAGGAAGAATATGGATCACCGTCTGCTTGAAATCGTTGCTTGTCCGGTATGCAAAGGCAAACTGCACTTTGATAAAGACAATAATGAACTGATTTGTAAATTTGATCGCCTGGCTTATCCGATTAATGACGGCATTCCAGTTCTGCTGGAGCCGGAAGCGCGCACTTTGAGTGCCGATGAGGTGATGTAATGGCATTCACTGTCATTATTCCGGCTCGTTACCAATCCTCCCGTTTGCCGGGTAAACCGCTGGCAGATATCGCCGGGAAACCGATGATCCAGTGGGTGTACGAGCAAGCCAGCAAAGCCGGTGCCAGACAGGTTATTGTGGCGACGGATGATCAGCGTATAGCGGATGCTGTGACAAGCTTTGGCGGTGAGGTGTGCCTCACGCGGGCAGATCATGAATCCGGTACTGAGCGCCTCGCTGAAGTGGTCGAGAAGTACCAGCTCGCAGCTGATGAGATAGTGGTGAATGTTCAGGGGGATGAGCCGATGATCCCGCCAAGTATTATTCGTCAGGTGGCGGATAATCTGGCCCGCAGTGACGCGCCTATGGCTACCTTGGCGGTTGAGATTGACCACGCTGATGAAGTGTTTAATCCCAATGCCGTGAAAGTCGTCATGGATAAAAACGGTTACGCGCTGTATTTCAGCCGGGCTTCCATTCCCTGGGATCGCGATAATTTTGCCAAGCGCCCGCAGGAGATCCATCAGAACCTGCTGCGCCATATCGGCATCTATGCCTACCGGGCCGGCTTCATTAATACCTACATCAACTGGGAACCCAGCGCACTCGAAAAAATAGAGTCGCTGGAGCAACTGCGTGTGCTGTGGCACGGCGAAAAAATTCACGTCGATGTCGCCATTGATCCGCCTCCGGCTGGGGTAGACACACCGGAAGATCTGGAAAAAGTGCGTCAGATGATTCGGTAAGATGGATCTGTCGACATGAAAACAGCCGGCCACCAGGCCGGCTGTTTTATTTGTCACGTCTGAACACCGTTATCGATAGAGTTTCAGGCAATATGGTGGATCAGAAGAAACCCAGCGGATTGACATCATAGCTCACCAGCAGGTTTTTGGTGTTCTGATAATGATCCAGCATCATCTTGTGGGTTTCGCGGCCAATCCCGGATTTTTTGTAACCCCCAAAGGCTGCGTGCGCCGGATAGGCGTGATAGCAGTTCACCCAGATCCGGCCAGCTTCAATGCTTCGTCCCATCCGGTAGGCGCGGTTGGCATCCCGGGTCCAGACTCCGGCGCCCAGACCGTATTCGGTGTCATTGGCGATCGCCAGCGCTTCGGCTTCGTCCTTGAAGGTGGTAATAGCAATCACCGGACCAAAGATTTCTTCCTGGAAAACGCGCATTTTGTTATGGCCTTTCAGCAGGGTAGGTGAAATGTAATATCCGGATGCAAGC
Source organism: Photobacterium salinisoli (assembly GCF_003614885.1). GTDB lineage: Bacteria > Pseudomonadota > Gammaproteobacteria > Enterobacterales > Vibrionaceae > Photobacterium > Photobacterium salinisoli. The sequence continues at coordinate 1,289,407 of NZ_QZMS01000007.1, read as the reverse complement.
TCCCCGTTTTGTTTGGCGATATCGCCACCGAACAGGACTTCTGCCCCCTCCTGACGCCCGATTTCGAGATAGCTCAGAATCTTATCGAATTGCTCCTGTGACACCTGCGCACCCACTTGGGTCTCAGTGTCGAGTGGGTTGCCTTGCTGAATGGTCATGGCCCGCTCTATGACTTTGGCGATGAATTTATCATAGACAGACTCCTGCACCAGCACGCGGGACGGGCAAGTGCAGACTTCTCCCTGGTTAAAAAATGCCAGCAGTAAACCTTCTACGCATTTATCCAGATAGGCATCTTCGTGATCGAAAATGTCTTCAAAATAAACATTGGGTGATTTGCCGCCGAGCTCGACGGTGGAAGGGATCAGGTTATCGGCGGCACATTTCAGAATGTGGTTACCGATTTCTGTCGAGCCGGTGAAAGCCAGTTTAGCGATACGCTTGCTGGTGGCCAGCGCCTGACCGGCTTGATTGCCATAGCCGTTGACAACGTTGACGACGCCAGCCGGGATCAGGTCACCTATGGTTTCCATCAACACCAGAATTGAGGTAGGTGTCTGTTCCGCGGGTTTCAGCACCACGCAGCAGCCTGCAGCCATTGCCGGCGCCAGTTTCCAGGCGGCCATCAGCATAGGGAAATTCCAGGGAATGATCTGGCCGACAACACCGACAGGCTCAGGGAAATGGTAGCTGGCGGTATGGGCGTCCAGTTCTGCCGCAGAGCCTTCCTGCGCCCGGATACAACCGGCGAAATAACGAAAGTGATCCACCACCAGAGGCAGATCGGCGGCGAGGGTTTCCCGCACCGGTTTGCCATTTTCCCAGCATTCTGCCACGGCCAGCATTTCCAGATTGGCTTCAATACGATCGGCAATTTTCAGCAGAATATTGGATCGTTCTGTCACACTGGTGCTGGCCCATTGGGCGCGAACTTCATGCGCGGCATCCAGAGCCAGCTCAATATCAGCCTCGCCGGAACGGGCTACCTGACAGTATTCCTTGCCGTTAACCGGTGAGACATTTGCCAGGTATTGTCCTGAAACCGGCTTAACCCACTTGCCGCCGATGTAATTGTCATAGTGAGACTTGAAATTGATGATAGCGTCAGCAGAACCTGGTTGAGCGTAGATCATAGCAATATTCCTTTCCTGTTGATGTGATGAACTAACGAGTCGGTGTGAGTTTTTTTATCCATATTTTCATGGTGATAGCCTGACTCAGGCTGTTTATCTTCATGACAGACAACGCAAATTGCAGGCCAACAGGGCAGACTTGTTGTTAAATAAATGTAACACTATGATTAATAAAATTTTTCAATTTTGGTGCTGTTATCGGCATCAATGTGTTTGACCGCTGCCAGTGTTCCGTTATTTATCAGTTACCTGTGGAACACTGTACCAAAATGGAACACTTGAACATGCCGACTCAAGCAAGTACTTCACAGTTGGATTGGCTGGCTGACTCCTGGCGTCGTTGCCAGTTAGCGGGTTTGAATGAGAGCCAAACACCGGAAAATATCCGGCTGAACAATGAACAGCTGGACGAGAGGCGAGCGCTGGCTGGCAAGCTGATTGCGCTTGTCGAACAGTTTGCCGTCCCGCTGTTTAATCAGGTTTTTGCGGGGACCAACAGCCGTCTGTTGCTGGGTGACACTGAAGGCGTGATCATCAAAGCGTGGGGACAGGTCCGTTTTGAAAAACGCCTTACCGCCATTTCACTGGAGTCCGGAGTCTGCTGGCAGGAAGGCGTAAAAGGAACCAATGCGATAGGTAATGCACTGACCGAGAAGCAATTTATCACAGTGGTTGGTGATCAGCATTTTATCCGTCAGCACCGCTTTATCAGTTGCTCGGCCGGGCCAGTGTTCAGCGCTTCCGGCGAATTGCTTGGTGTGCTGGATATTACCAGTGAACAGCAGGTGCATTCTGAACAAACCCGGCTGCTGGTGCAGAATATGGTCCAACTGGTCGAGAATGCGCTGCTGTGTCAGTTGCCTAATGCCATGATGCGCATTGATTTAGCTTGTGATAAAGCCTTATTGCAAACAGGCTGGCAGGGAATATTAGTGACGGATGAAGAAGGGCGGATACTGGCTCACAATACGGTGGCAGAGCGGCTGTTGGGACAGACACAGGTATTGGGGCGTCAGTTGGATGAGATTATGGCCGATACTCGAAAAGGTACGTCCGATACTCAGTCTCTGATCTTTGAAAAGCACCCAATAATGCCAGCCACAGTATCGGGTTACCGTCGTACCAGTACCTTGTCGCCATCTTGTCCGCTGCACTTTGGTGATGACAGGATAGAGCGTGCCTGGCAGCAAGCCTGCAAGTTGATCGAGAAAGATATCAGCTTACTAGTACTGGGTGAAACCGGTGTGGGTAAAGGCGAGTTTGTGAAACAGCTGCATCGTCAAAGTTCTAGGCGGCATGCGCCACTGGTCGCGGTCAACTGCGGGGCGTTATCACCCGCTTTAATAGAGTCGGAATTATTCGGGTATGTGCCGGGTGCTTTTACCGGTGCCAGCCGTCAGGGTCAGAAGGGACGCATTAGGCAAGCGGATAAAGGGATATTGTTTCTGGATGAAATCGCAGACATGCCGTTAACGGCGCAAACCCGTCTGCTGCATGTTTTACAGGAAAAAGAAGTGCTCCCGGTCGGTGCGAATCAGCCGGTAACCGTGGATATCCGTATCATAGCCGCAACCCATAAAGATCTGGCAGAAGCGGTGGAAAAAGGGCACTTTCGCGAGGATTTGTACTATCGGCTTAACGGCTTGATTCTGACCTTGCCGGCTTTAAGAGAGCGACAGGACAAAGTGGCACTGACGGAAGCCATTTTGCAACAATACAGTGACTCCGCTATGTCTGTCTGCCCGTTACTGGCAGCGCGGATGGCCAGTTACCATTGGCCCGGCAACATTCGTGAGCTGGATAATACGCTCAAAGTCGCGGCGGTGCTGGCAGAAGGCGAAGCTGAATTAACACTGGCGCATTTGCCTCAGCATCTGGTGGCACAACTACCTGATATCACGTTGAGTGAATCCCCAGATTCGGCCAGTAAACTTGAGACCACAATTTCAGAAACCTTGCTTGATACCTATCGCGCAAACGGCGGTAACATTTCCCGCACCGCGAAAGTGCTGGGTATCAGCCGCAATACTTTGTACCGGCGCTTACGAAAAATGGGCATGACATAAGAATGTGTCAGCCCTGAATGCAAACAGCCCGGTCAATGACCGGGCTGTGGATTAATAACGATAGTCAGATTCGTCAGGCGTTGGCCCGCTCACCACTGATTTCTTCATCGCTGTCGAAAATGCTGTTGTCAGCCTGGCCCAGCACCCGGGATGTTACTGTACCGGCAGTCATTGCGCCGCTGACATTCACTGCAGTACGACCCATATCAATCAGAGGCTCAATGGAAATCAGCAGGCCAGCCAGTGCCACCGGCATATCCAGTGCCGACAGCACGATAATCGCCGCAAACGTTGCCCCGCCACCGACACCGGCAATACCGAAGGAACTGATAGTGACGATCGCAATCAAGGTCATCATAAAGCCCGGATCCAGCGGGTTAATACCCAGGGTAGGGGCAATCATGACCGCCAGCATGGCAGGATAGAGACCAGCACAGCCGTTCTGACCCATGGTGGCACCGAAAGAGGCAGAGAAGTTAGACACTGCTTCACCGTTACCCAGCTTTTTCACCTGAGTTTCAATATTCAGCGGCAGGGTGCCTGCGCTGGAACGCGAGGTGAAGGCAAACGTCAGCACCGGCAGGATTTTTTTCAGGAAGCGCACCGGGTTGACACCGACACCGGCGACCAGGATCAGGTGCATTACCAGAATCAGCCCCAGGCCGACGTATGAAGCCACGACAAAGTTCAGCAGATTCAGAATATCGCTGTAGTTAGAGCCGGCAACGACTTTGGTCATCAGAGCCAGTACGCCGTAAGGTGTCAGAGCCAGTACCATACGTACCAGCGTACGGACCACTTCCTGCGCAACATTGACGAAAGTTTCCAGGCTCTTACCCAGTTCAGGCTGAGTGCGGATAACCGTCAGGCTTGCCACACCAACAAAAGCCGAGAAGATCACCACTGCTATGGTGGACGTTGGACGGCTGCCGGCCAGATCGGCAAACGGATTGCCAGGGAAGAAAGAAATAATCATGTCAGCCAGAGACAGGGTTTCTACCGAGGCCAGACGGGTTTGCAGCGCTTCGCCGCGGGCAATTTCACGCGCACCCTGCACAATGCCTTCAGCACTCAGGCCAAACAGGTTGCTGACCAGAATGCCGATCAGGGCAGACACGGCTGTGGTTGCCAGCAAGATGCCAATGCTCAGGCCTGAGATCTTGCCCAGTGAACCGGCATTTTTGACTTTAACGATAGCGGCAATAATCGACACCATGATCAAAGGCATCACAATCATTTTTAACAGGCTGACATAGCCTGAACCGACAATACCGACATACTTAAGCGTGGTGGCAATGGCTTCATGTCCGGCGCCGTAAATAAACTGTAGCGCAGCACCGAAAATGACACCCAGCCCCAGGCCGGTAAACACACGCTTGGACAGGGTTTGATCACTTTTTTGTTGTTTCACCAGAAAGGCAATCAGCAGCGCAAATACCGCCAGGTTCACGATTAGATACATACATCTCTCTATTCATAAGGTATCCAGCCTGCATAACATGTTGCACAGAGCTGTCAAAAAATGTTTTCAGCATCATAGGGATTAAGCGGAGTTTAAGGAATGCTTCCTAATTACTTTAACTATTCAAAAATCGAACATGTTAAAACCAAATGGAATATTGGTTAAGATGTAACCTATTGAAGGGAATGATAGTGCAGTGACAGCCAGTGGTGTACTGGCTGTCGAATTGAGGTGTCTCAGGCGGCGGTACTTTTAGTGACGGGCTGTACGACATTGACGGGGGCAGCGCTGTCGGCCATGTCCCGTAATTTCTGCCACCATTTGCCGAGCGTTTCATGCCAAAATCGCTCTGTTTGCTCCAGATACTGGGCTTTCGGTGCGTATTTCAGCCAGGGCTGGTGGATCTCATCACTGGCCAGGTAGTTGGTAGGGGCGGGGATCGGATTCAGACCTGCCTGATTAAACTCGGCAATGGCGCGGGGCATATGGCTGGCTGAGGTCACAAGCACCAGGTTGCGCTTGCCAACCACAGAAGCGGCCTGAAAGGCTTCTTCCCAGGTATCTTTCGCGGTTTCCAGCAGAAGAATATCCAATTTATTGACCCCTAACGCGATGGCCACTTTTGCCATCATCCGGGCCTGACTGATTTCAGTACCACCGTCATAACCTGACAGGATGATTTTGGAACCGGGTGACAAATTATGGATACGTATGGCTTCAGCCAGGCGCATCAGCGAGGCCCGTGACAGTTCAGAGGTGATAGGCAGATCTTTGTCGACCACATGGCTGTTGCCTAACACCATGATGTAATCAACCGGCTGTCCGGATGGAATATAGCCTTTATACTGGCGTTCCAGAGGGGTCAGCAGGCTGCTGGAAACAGGCTGGAAGGCAACCAGGAAAATACCCAATAAGGAGACGGCCAGCATGTACCCGGCCAACTTATGCCGGCGGGTAAACCACAGTATCATCAGCCCTGTCATGCCCACGATCAGCAGCAAAGGAAGGGGCATCAAAAAAGCTGACAAGATTTTTTTCAGTTCAAACATATCAGGTCGTCCGAAATTTCAGCAATTGAGCTTGAATACGCGCTCCAAGTCTTTATTACTCTAAAGCTTGTGACACAATAAGCATCTGACTAGGCCACTATCATAACGAAAACTGACGTGATCAGAGATCGAAATTTTGATGATTTAGCCCAAAAGTTCTCAGAAAACATCTACGGTACAGCAAAAGGGCTGATCCGTCAGACTGTCGTATGGCAAGATTTGGAGCAGATTTTACATACCCTTGACGCGACGTCAGCAGAGCCGGGCACAGTATTGCATGTGCTGGATGCTGGCGGCGGAATGGGACAGTTGTCGCAATTAATTGCGAAACGTGGTCATAAAATCACTTTATGTGATCTTTCTGGAGAAATGCTGAAACTGGCAGGTGCGGAAATTGCCAAAAATGGCCTGCTTGAGCAATATCGACTCATACATTGTCCGGTGCAGCAGGTTGATCATTATCTGGATGAGCCGGTCGATTTGATTTTGTTCCATGCGGTGATGGAATGGCTGAGCGATCCGCGTGCAGCCCTCGAACACCTGATGAAGCAACTGAAACCGGGCGGGATCGTTTCCGTCATGTTCTATAACCATAATGGCTTGCTGTTTAAGAACCTTATTTGCGGTAATCTAACCCACGTCGAACAAGGGATGCCACACCGCAAACGATTCAAGCTACAGCCCCAGTCGGCGCAGACACCGGAAGAGGTGTATGCATGGCTCACGGAAGGCGGATTTACCATTTTGGGTAAAACCGGTGTAAGGACTTTCCATGATTACATGCGAACCGACCGGGTGGGTGAGTACAGTCTTGAACAATTACTGGCGATGGAGCAGCGTCTCTGCCGTCAGGAACCGTATTTATCATTAGGGCGGTATATCCATGTATACGCTCAGAAACCGTTGCAGTAAGAAATATAAAGCCGGTTGCAAGTAATAAATCTAACAAATAAGGACAACGGATGAGTGACCAATCCCAGACTGTTCCTGAGCTGGTGACCTGGGTGAAACAACATGAATTCGCCCTTAACCTGCCAACGGAAAGACTGGCATTTTTATTGGCGATTGCCGTGTTAAGTGGCGAGCGTCTGGATGAGGAACTGGGGGAAGGTGAACTGGTTGACGCGTTCAAGATTGTGAGCGATATGTTTGACCAGTCGAAAGACACCCTGGTTTTCCGCGCCAATAACGCAATCAATGAACTGGTGCGCCAGCGTCTGATTTCCCGTTTTACCAGTGAAATGACAGAAGGTGCCAGTATCTACCGGCTCAGTCCGTTGGCACTGGGTATTGCCGATTACTACGCCCGTCACCGCGAATTCTCATCAATGAAGCTGTCGATTCAGTTGGCTATGGTGGCCGATGAGCTGACCAAAGCCGCGGTGGCTGCCCATGAAGGCGGCGATGAACAGCACTGGAAAATTAACGTTTATGCGGTACTGAAGTATTCAGTGGCCGAGATTTTTGATCGTATTGATCTGAATCAGCGCACCATGGACGAACAGCAGCAGCAGGTGAAAGAAGACATTGCTGAACTGCTTAATCAGGACTGGCGTGCGGCCATCACCAATTGTGAAAGTCTGCTCAATGAAACCTCCAGTACCCTGCGCGAGCTTCAGGATACCCTGCAAGCCGCCGGGGATCAGCTGCAAACCCAGCTACTGGCCATTCAGGATGCAATAAGCACGACCTCGGATCTGGAGCTGGAATATGTCGAAGGCATGGTGTACTCCCTGCAGGCAAAGCTGGACCGGATCATCAACTGGGGCCAGCAGGCAATAGACTTGTGGATCGGCTACGACCGGCATGTGCATAAGTTTATCCGTACCGCCATTGATATGGACAAAAACCGTGCCTTCAGCCAGCGCTTGCGCCAGTCGGTCGCTGAGTTTTTCGACGCGCCATGGCAGCTCACTTACGCCGATGCTGAACGCCTGCTCGACATGCGCGATGAAGAACTGGTCCTTCGCGACGATGAAGTGACGGGCATAGTGCCGGAAACGCTTGAATTTGAAGAACTGAGCCAGGTTAACGATCAGCTCAGTGAAAGAATTGCTGAAATGTTGGATATCCATAAATCGCAGGGTGCCGCCATCAATCTGGGCACCTTGATCCGAGAATATCTGACCCAGCATTCCCATGCGCAACATTTTGATTTAGCTCGTATTATTGTTGATCAGGCCGTGAAGCTCGGTTATTCCGAGTCGGATTTCAGTGCGATTCAGCCTGATTGGGAACTGATCAACGACTACGGAGCCAAGGTACAAGCCAATGTCATTGACAAATATTGAAGAATTTATGCCAGAGAACCTGGCCAAAGCCATTGCCAACCCTTTGTTCCCGGCATTGGATAATGCACTGCGATCGGGCCGCCATGTGTCTAGCGAAGATTTGGATAATCATGCGTTTTTGCTGGAGTTTGAGCAGGACCTGATGCTGTTTTACAAGCGCTACAACGCTGAACTGGTCAGGGCGCCGGAAGGCTTCTTCTATCTGCGACCTCGCTCCACCTCGCTGATTGGCCGCTCCGTGCTCTCTGAACTGGATATGCTGGTTGGAAAAGTGCTGTGTTTCCTGTACCTGAGCCCTGAACGGCTGGCCCATGAGGGAATATTTACCAATCAGGAACTGTTTGATGAGCTTCTGTCGCTCGCCGATGAAAAGAAACTCATGAAGCTGGTGACCAACCGGGCGTCAGGCTCTGATCTGGATCGTGAAAAGCTGTTCGACAAAGTGAAAACTTCCCTGCGCCGTATGCGTCGTCTGGGCATGGTGATCATGCTGGGTGACAGCGGTAAATTCCGTATCAGTGAAGCGGTGTTCCGCTTTGGTGCGGATGTACGTAACAGTGATGACATCCGAGAGGCTCAGCTTCGCCTGATCCGTGACGGTGAAGCCATCGTGCATCAGCAATTGCCGACCCAATCCAGTCTGATTGAGGCAGAGCAACCGAATGACACTGCAAGTGATGAAGAAACAGAGCAAGAGGAACACGCCTGATGGAGCGCGGTAAGTACCAATCTCTGACCATGGTTAACTGGAACGGCTTCTTTGCCCGGACATTTGATATTGACCAACTGGTCACCACACTTTCCGGCGGTAATGGTGCGGGTAAATCCACCACTATGGCTGCGTTTATCACGTCTTTGATCCCTGATCAGAGCCTGCTGCACTTTCGTAATACCACAGAAGCGGGAAGTTCCAATGCGTCCCGTGACAAGGGATTACACGGCAAGCTTAAACCTGGCGCCTGTTATTCTGCTCTCGATATCGTCAACTCTAAGAACCAGCGCATCATTTTTGCGGTTAAGCTGCAGCAGGTTGCGGGCCGGGACAAAAAAGTCGACATCAAACCTTTCCTGATCCAAGGCTTGCCGTCTGCGGTGAAACCGACGGATATTCTGGTGGAAACCCTGTCGGAGAACCAGGCACGGGTGCGTCAGATCAATGAAGTGAAAGACGCAGTGTCTCAGTACGAAGGTGTGCAGTTCAAAACCTTCTCTTCTGTTACCGACTACCATACGCAGATGTTTGAATTCGGTGTCTTGCCGAAGAAGCTGCGTAACAGTACCGACAGGTCTAAGTTCTACCGTTTAATTGAAGCATCGCTGTACGGCGGTATTTCCAGTGCCATTACACGCTCGCTGCGCGATTACCTGCTGCCGCATAACTCTGGTGTGAAAAAAGCTTTCCAGGATATGGAAGCGGCGCTGCGTGAAAACCGCATGACGCTTGAAGCCATCAAGGTTACCCAGAGCGATCGTGACCTGTTTAAACATCTGATCACCGAAGCGACCAATTATGTGGCGGCCGATTACATGCGTCACGCCAATGAGCGACGTGTCAAGCTGGAACAGACACTTGGCCTGCGCAGCGAATTGCTGGGCTCACGCCAGACGCTGATTGATCAACAGCAGGTGTTCGGCAACCTGTCGCAAGAGCTTGATGAGCTGAAAGAGAACGAGAGTGCGCTGGAGCAGGATCATCAGGCGGCATCGGATCACTTGCAACTGGTTCAGACGGCCGTTCGCCAGCAGGAAAAAATAGAGCGTTACCGTGATGATCTTCTGGAGCTGACTGAGCGTCTGGAAGAGCAGGTCATGATTGTTGAAGAAGCGGCCGAGCAACTGGCCATGGCGGAAGAACAGGCCATGCTCAGTGAAGACGAGGTCGACAGCCTGAAATCTCAGCTGGCCGATTATCAGCAGGCGCTGGATGCGCAGCAAACCCGCGCTTTACAGTACCAGCAAGCCGTTCAAGCGCTGGAAAAGGCCCGTCAGATTTCGGCCGATGAGACGCTGGATCAGGAAAATGCCGCTGAACTGCTGTCCAGGCTGAAACAACAGCAAGACAGTAAAACCACGGCACTGCTGGCACTGAAACACAAGCTGGATATGTCAGCGGCCGCTGCCAAACAATTCGAGCGCGGCCTGCAGCTTGTGACGACGATTGCGGGTGCAGTGGAAAGAGCCTCGGCAGGTGAAAAAGCCCGTGAATTACTGGCGACAGGCCGTGAACTGCGAATGATTGCTCAGCGCAGTGAACAGCTGAGTGCTCAGTATCGCGATCTGGAGCGCAGCATGCGTCACCAGCGTCAGGCCCAGGATCTGGCAGACACTTATGCTAAACGTTTTGCCGTTGAAATTGATGGCGAACTGGCACTGGCTGAAGAACAGGCCCGTCATGAAGCGACTCTGGAAAGTCTGGAGCAGAATCAGTCTGATCTGGTGGAAAAACGCAGTGAGCTGCGTCGCCAGGAACAGCAACTGTCAAAAGACATCAGTCTGCAGGAAGGCAAAGCACCGGCCTGGATTGCCGCCAGTGATGCGCTGGAAAAACTGGCTGAACAATCTGACCAGGATCTGTACGACAGTCAGGCCGTGATGACGGCCATGCATCAGACGCTGGAATCTGAGCGTGAAGCCATTCATGCCAGAGACAAACTGGCAGTGCGCAAGCAAAATGTTGAAAATGAAATCGAACGTCTGGCCTTGCCTGGCGGCAGCGATGATTCCCGACTGCGTGTGATTGCTGATGTGCTGGGCGGCACCTTACTGTCTGAGATTTACGACGACATCACGATTGATGATGCGCCGTATTTCAGTGCTATGTATGGCCCTGCACGTCATGCCATCGTGGTGCAGGATATTGATTCTGTCCGCGAGAAACTCTCCGGGCTGGATGACTGTCCGGACGATCTGTATATCATCGAAGGCGAAGCGGATTCGTTTGATGACAGCAGTTTTGTTGTCGACGAACTGGAAGGGGCGGTGTGTGTTCAGCTTAATAAGCAGCAGCTGCGTTATTCCCGTTTCCCGAAAGTGCCGTTGTTTGGCCGTGCCGCCCGCGAGCAGCGTCTGGCAATTTTACGCGAAGAGCGTGATCAGATTGTCGAGGATCACGCCAAGGCCTCTTTTGATGCCCAGAAGCTTCAGCGTTTGTACCAGAGCTTCAATGCTTTTGTGGCCAGTCACCTGGCGGTCGCTTTTGATCCCGATCCGGAAGAAGCAATTCGCGCCGCTCGTGAAAAGCGTAATCAGATTCAGCGTCAGTTGAACGACACTGAAGCCACTGAGCAGCAACAGCGAAGCCAGCTTACCGCGGCACGTGAAGGTTTGTCGCTGTTATCCAAACTGCAGCCGGTCGTGGCCTTGTTAGAAGATGAGACTATCGCCGCCCGTCTTGAAGAGGTGGAGCAGCAGCTCTCCCAGATTGATGAAGCGCGTCATTATCTTGAGCGCCACGGTAAGGCATTGGAAGAGCTGGAAACTCTGGTGTCAGCACTGGATACAGACCCTGAGCGGTTTGATGCTATGCAGGCTGAGTATCAGGAAGCGGACCAGGCACTTCAGACACTGAAAAGTCAGATTTTTGCCCTGGCCGATTTGGTCGAACGTCGCCACCACTTTGGCTACGCCGATGCCGTTGAGCTGCTGAGCAAGAGCTCTGAGCTCAACGAGCAACTGAAGTCCAAACTGGAAACGGCTGAACGTGAACGTACCCGTCACCGTGAGAGCCTGAAACAGGCTCAGACGCAGAGCAACCAGTACAACCAGTTGCTGGCGTCGCTGAAGAGCTCACATCAGGCCAAGCAGGAAACCGTACAGGAATTTGAGCGCGAGCTGCAGGAACTGGGCGTTCGCGCCGATCTTGAAGCGGAAGAGCGCGCTCGCCTGCGCCGTGATGAGCTGCATGAACGTCTTCACAGTTCCCGTAATCGTCGCAGCGAGCTGGAAAAAGCCACCACCTCACTGGATATGGAAATGCGCAATCTGGTGAAGCGCCTGCGCAAGGTAGAAAAAGACTATATCGATTTACGTACGCTGGTGGTGAACACCAAAGCGGGATGGTGCGCGGTATTGCGTCTGGCACGGGAGAGTGATGTTGAACGTCGCCTGCATCGCCGCGAAATGGCCTACATGACGGCCGACGAACTGCGCTCGCTGTCTGACAAAGCGCTCGGGGCACTGCGCCTGGCAGTGGCCGATAATGAAACGCTGCGTGATGCGTTGCGTGCTTCTGAAGACGTATCACGTCCGGAACGAAAAGTACTGTTCTACATCGCGGTGTACCAGCATCTGCGTGAGCGTATTCGTCACGATATTATCCGTACCGACGATCCGGTTGAGGCCATCGAAGAGATGGAAGTCGAACTGGCCCGTCTGACCGAAGAGCTGACGGCACGTGAAAAGCGTCTGGCTATCAGCTCAGACAGCGTGGCGAATATCATCCGTAAAACCATTATGCGGGAGCAAAACCGCATCAAGATGCTCAACCAGGGCCTGCAGAACATCAGTTTTGGTCAGGTGAAAGGCGTGCGTCTGAATGTTAACGTGCGTGAAACCCATGAATCCCTGCTGACGGGCCTGGCCGATCAGCAGGATCAGCATCAGGATTTGTTCGGCAATAACCGTCTGACCTTCTCTGAGGCCATTGCCAAGCTGTTCCAGCGACTGAACCCGCATATTGATATGGGTCAGCGTTCACCGCAAACCCTGGGTGAGGAGTTGCTGGACTACAGGAACTATCTGGAACTCAGCATTGAAGTGAATCGTGGTACAGATGGCTGGCTGCAGGCCGAATCGGGCGCCTTGTCAACCGGTGAGGCCATTGGTACAGGTCAGGCTATCCTGCTGATGGTTGTGCAGAGCTGGGAAGAAGAAGCCCGCCGTCTGCGTGGAAAAGACATTATCCCATGCCGTCTGCTGTTCCTGGATGAGGCCGCACGACTGGATGCCAAGTCTATCGCCACTCTGTTTGAGCTGTGTGATCGTCTGGACATGCAACTGCTGATTGCCGCGCCAGAGAACATCAGCCCGGAGAAAGGGACCACCTACAAGCTTGTGCGTAAGATCTTTAAAGATCGGGAACATGTCCATGTGGTCGGTTTACGTGGTTTTGGCCAGGAACCGAAAGGTGAGCCGGAACCGGGCAGACAACTCGAGTTAGACCCGGCTTAAAACCAGCGAAAACAAAAAACCAGCATGGAAACATGCTGGTTTTTTGTCCTATCTTTTTCCTGTTCTTTTCAGCCCTCTGACTTGAGGGCTGTTATATCAAGAGTTCTCTGAGCGTTCACTTCGCCTCTTTTTGTCCTGCTTACGCATCATCGTGCGGTCAGTTTTGTCTTGTTCCTAAGACCTGTTTCTCAATCGTTAGTGTCACTGTCGATAGCGCTTTGGGACTCGTTAGAGTGCCTAGAATTTTAGTGTTGGAGTCGGCCATCTGACTAACCACTCAATGCATGTTTCAGGCGTGGCGGCCGGGTTGGGTGAATAGTGAATAACGAATGAATAAGTTTTGTCGTAGGGGTGATGACATGAAAAGTATAATTCTATTAATGCTCGCCATGATGGCAGTGGCGGGTTGTAGTGATTCAGACAGTGCGGATAACGCTGCGAATACACCATTGGATTCAGATGGTCAGCAGGAAGTGCCCGTTACTATTGAAGTACCTGAAAATCCGGGTACGGACCCTGGTGATCCCGGCGGCCCTGGTAACCCTGGAGACGGTTATGACGGCCCACGTAAAGTGTGTCTGGCCATTACGGGTCTGGAGATTAAAGGCAGTGCCGGCAACATCATTGAATATACCAATGAGGTGATTGAAGAGGCGCTGAAGTCAGATCCTAATTGCGTGCCACCATCAGAAATTATCAGTGATGCACTGCCAGAAGGCATGGTGCTGATTGATTTACTGCATATGAGCAATGATTTGGCTTATCTGCTGAAAGGCGTGGGCCTGCCAGTTGATGACTATGTCAGTGTGACACTGAATATCAACGATCAGGGTAGCTACGGCGGTGGCTATGATGTCGATCTTGATGGTGATATTGATATCAGCACTGGTAGCCCTTACTCCTATGTTCAGGAATACGATGGCGATTACAAGAAAATTGATCTGGGCGGTAAGCTGGAATTTGCGGGCTTTAATCTGAAAGACAAATACGGCTACCCACAAACTTACTCAATGATGATTGACCCTTACAGTGCCTTTAATATGCAGGATAACGGTGCTTACGGGCTGTCAGGTAAAGGTATGTGGCTGGTTAATAAACTGGATGCGGTAGATGTTGTAGGCGAAATCCTGGATTCGGCTTGCGTTCAAGACAGCCTGAAACTGATTTATCTGTTTAAATCTGATTCCGACGGTCCAAGCTCAGGTGATCCTGATTACGTGACGACTGCGAGCCAGGATGATAACGGTGGCTATTCTTACGGTATGGCAAGTATCCCGAAAGGCTACTATGACTTCGAAATCATGTGCGATGTCGATGACGCTATTCCTGAGTTTTCCGGTTACGGCAGCTACGATGTTGAAGTAACAGATAATGCAGACGGTAACTATGATATCTACTGAGTTACCCGGTTAATGTAACCACAACCGGTCGACTTTGTTCGACCGGTTTCTTTTTGTCACAAGGTTGAATTTCTGCTGAACAGCTAGTCGATAATGCTGAAAATGCGTAATTTTAGCTTTTTACACAAGATCAATATCTCATTTTTGCGCAAAAATAATCTTAGTGTGTTCATAACAACTCTTTGATTCCCGTCCTGTTTATCATTAGTGTCGATATTTTTAGTCGCGATTGCCCAGATAGAGCTGGTTGTTTTTTAACCTCCCATTCATTAAAGTGCTTCCCATTGCGTGTAAAGGAACCAAAGAGAAACAACTATGACTTTCAGTGGCAAATTGCTTTCACCTTCGTTGAATAAATTCACACTACTTAAACAGATTGCACTCACTTCAGTATTTGGTGTTGCTGTGATGGCATATGGTGTACATCCGGTTCAGGCATCTGTGACGACAAAGCCGACCAATCACCTGAAATCGACACTGAAATACGTGGAGCTTGAAGCGGAAGAAGGTGATAAGAATATGCAGCTTTTCCTGGGCCGGGCGTACCTGGAAGGGAAGAGTGGTATTGAGGCTGATCCGCTGAAAGGGCTCTATTGGCTGGAAAAAGCCGCAGTTGATATGCCCGAAGTGAAAACGATGATCGGCGATTTGTTCAAAAAAGGCCAGTTGCTGCCTCAGAATAATGAGCTGGCTATCAACTGGTACAGCAAGGCGGCCAAAGAAGGAGATATTCCTGCTATGGTCGAACTGGGTAATTATTATGCCTCCGGTGCTGAAGGCAAGGTGAACTGCGGAAAAGCGATTCACTGGTTTACTCAGGCGTCGAATGGCGGTTCTCTGGATTCAAAACGTAACCTGGTTTGGTTATATGCAACCTGTTCAGATGAAGAAGCACGCGACGGTCATTTAGCGCTGAAACTGGCAAAACAGCTGGTCAAAAAGTCTGAGGCAGATGCGGGAGACTATGACAATCTTGCGGCTGCTTATGCTGCCTGTGGTCAGTTCAACCAGGCGGTTAGAGCGCAGGAAATTGCGCTTGAAAAATTAGAGCAGGACGCAGAAGCGCAACGCATTGCCAAGTTTACGCAACGCTTAAGGCTGTATCAGCAAAATCAGACGATTTACAGCGCTTCATTGTAATACCCTTTTCGCATAACAACACCTGAACGGTTATTTCTTCTCCTGTTATGCATTAAAGCCTTCACCTTGTTGTGAAGGCTTTCTTTTGTCCCATTTCGAATACAGATTTTTACGTCAATTGGCAGTATTTTGCCGATAATTAATGCATAGCTGTGTTTTTGTAATGGGCGATGTTGTGATACCTCCCGAACGTGATATTTCAGATATTGTCAGTAGTCACACTCTGGATTTCTCATCCGGACACAACCGGCTGAATGCAGTGGGTGGTGAGGCCGGTATTCGTAAACTGGCTGATGCATTTTGTCATTGTATGGACACACACCCTGATCTGGCGGTGATACGGGCCAAATACCCCGACGATCTGACTGATTATCGTGAAACGCTTAAGACTTTTCTGTTGACCTGGATACGCGGTGAAGTACCGCTTTACACAAAATCCAACGGTCGTCGTTATCTCAATACCAACCGGCGACGGGTACGTCTTAACAGCGCCGAGAAAGAGGCATGGCTTCGGTGTATGCAGCTGGCGCTGGATACCCAGCCTCTCAGCGAAGTGTTTAAGCGGTACGTCATGGTGCAGTTAACCTTGTCGGCAGAAATGACACGTAAAAGCCAGAATTAACAGCACACCAGATTGGCGTCACCAGCCGGATTGTCATCACATACTTGTCAGATAATTTTACAACCCTCCTTTGTTTGCTCTTTTTTTTAACGCTAAAACAATTGCTTACTATGTGGCCTCATCTTTGCTTCGAACTTAATAACGCATGTAGTAGACAGAGGGCCAAAGGATGAAGTTATTTAGTGGATTAACCATGATTGCATTGTGCTGTCTGGGTGTATCGGCCAACGCTGCTGAAATCAATTTAGCCACACCGGGTGTGGATCAGGCTGTTCTGACGATGGGCAACCAAGGTGACAGTTATGTTGCGGTTTACCAGCAAACCGGGGCGGGGTCGGGCAATCTGAGCTCATTCCTGCGCGTTCTGGAAGGAGGGAATGGTAACGGGAACAGTAATGGGGACGGAAATGGCATACAGGAAGGCTTTAATACCGGTACCCCAGATCCCTATATGATGGATCAGTTACCATCGGGCAATTTTACCCGTGATGTCACGTTCTCGGAACTGCAGTCACTGGATGGTTTTTACGCCTTTATTCTCGATGCTAATGAAACCGGAAATGATAATGAAATTGTACTGACGAACCTGATGCTGTTCTCAACCAGTATTGCCAGCCAGAATGTGGATGATATTGCGAACCTGCAAAGCAGCACGTTGCTATGGAGTCTCGACTGGGATGACAATGGTGCTTTTCAGGATAATTCTGTGCGTCTGGATACCAGCAAAAATAACAACGGCCCGGGGAGTGGTGCGACGGATTTAGTGTTCTTAATCAATGAGAATTACTTTGCCAATATACCCGCTGGCCAGAACAATTTCGTTCTCTACTCCAGCTTCTCTGAATTTGATTCAGGTTATGAAGAGTGGGCACATGGCCAAGTCGCGTTTGATCCGGATGGCGGTGATCCGCCAACGCCGGTTCCTGAACCTGGCAGCTTAGCTTTACTGGGGATCGGCTTACTGGGCTTGCTAAGCCGTCAGTACAGACGCCGCCATCAGGCATAATCCAGCCAGACAACGAAACCTTCAAGGGAGCTCAGGCTCCCTTTGTTGTGCGTGAAAGCGCTAATCTTGCGGAGACTTCAAGAAGTCTTCCAGCGCCTGAATGGCCGCATTGACCCATTCCTGTAAGTTTTCAGCCTGCGATAAAGAGGGATGGCACTCATTGCGCTGAACTCTGATATTCATAATCTTCTACCTCCCTGTTAAGTGTAGATCGGCTGTGACAGATACACGCACAGGCTCAGATTGCGTTTAACCGGAAATTCATTCCATTGTGGAATGAATTGATATCTCAGCTTTCGCTGTTAACGGGTTATGAGTGATGTTAATTTTTCCGGCCTGTGGGGACTGGCCCCCATCGTTTCAGGAAGAAGTATGGACATCTCTTTAGACATTCTCGCGATTTTGTTCTTCGTGGCCGGTCTGGCTGCCTTTATTGATGCTATCGCCGGTGGTGGCGGACTGCTTACAGTACCTGCGTTACTGGCAGCCGGCGTGCCGCCAACGCAGGCGCTGGCGACCAATAAACTGCAGAGCTCCTTTGGCAGTTTTTCAGCGACTTATTATTTTGTGCGAAACGGACTGGTCGATCTCGGGCAAATGGTGCTGGCAATAATCTGCACGTTTGTTGGTTCAGCTGCGGGTGCGGAACTGGTGCAAGTGATTGATGCTGGCCTGTTGACGACCATGATTCCAGCCTTGCTAATCATCATTTCTCTGTATTTTCTGTTCGCACCACAAGCCAGTATTCACGGTGGTAAAGCTAAGATCTCTGACGGGCTTTTTGCCTTTATTGTCGGCACCAGCATTGGTTTTTATGATGGCTTTTTCGGGCCGGGAACCGGTTCCTTATTTACCATTTGCTTTGTCACTTTGGCTGGCCTTGGCATAGTGGAAGCGACAGCACGGACCAAGGTGCTGAATTTTACATCCAATATTGCCGCGCTCATGTTCTTTATCATTGCTGGCCTGCCGGTATGGGAGATTGGTCTGGTCATGGCGGTAGGAGGATTCATTGGTGCCAGGATAGGGGCCAAAGTGGTCGTCAGTAACGGACGAAAGTTAATTCGTCCTATGGTAGTGATTATGTCTATGTTGATGGCAATAAAGCTGTTGTGGGAACAAAATCCGCAATGGTTTCAATAAGGTGTTTCGCGCGTTCTGAACGATAACTGTGCTGGCGGTAGCAAAGGTAAATGGGGCGGACAAAGCCGTCAAGAAACGCGAAATGCTGGCAATCCTGCTTTTTGATTGCCAGCGTTTTCACCACCGAAAGCGGCACCAGTGCCGGCGCTGCTCCACCCAATGCCAGTTTTGCGGCTGCGGTGTAGGAATCCATTTCCATTAAAGGGCGAATGCCTGCCTGCTGCAATAATCCCGCCTGATAGGCATTGGCCGGATTGCTGAGATCATTGGTCAGCAGGCACTCTGGCGCTTCAGCCAGCGGTTGATTGAATACCACAGTAAAAGGCTCATCAAATAAATGCCTTGCCTGAAGCCCGTGATGGGCGGGCAGATGACCGGCACAAAACCCGACGGTAGCGTCACCAGCCTGGACTCTCTCAACAATGACAGGGGTGTGGTGGGTATTGAGCACGATATGAGGATCGTCTTTCAGAAAGCGCCCCATCAAGGCGGCAAGATAACCGGCCACCAGGGTTTCCGAACAGGCCAGAATAATCGGGGTATGATCCCGGACAGCCTGCTGATCGAAGATCTGGCCTTTTAATTCATTGAAACCGGGACCGACCTGCGCCACAAGTGCCTGCGCATCCGGGGTTAGTTTAATGTTCCGGCCATCAGGCACAATCAGCTTTTTGCCTAACCGTTGTTCAAGCCGGGCGATACGTTTACTGACAGCACTCTGGCTGATGTATAAACGGCTGCCTGCACGGCTCATGGTGCCTTCTTTCGCAAGTACCAGTAATGTTTCCACACCTTCAAGCAGCACAAATAGTCCCTGGTGCATTATTGATGAATAGTTGGAATGTATGATAGCAAAGCCAGCGAAATGAGGCGATGGTCGAGCGGGAGAATAACAGATAAGCCGCCAGTAAAATTGCCCGGCGGTTTATCAGAACGGAAGTTTAGTGATGACCTGAGGTGTCGTCGGGATGCGTCTGCGTAATACTGCCTACTTCCAGCATAGGCGCCACATCCAGGTGTTCGGCATTCATCATGGAAGAAATGCGCTGAACCGAGGACAGCAGCAGCGACTGTTCCCATTCGTCTAACTGCTGAAAACGGGAGACAAAACTTTCCTGCAAAGGCAGCGGAGCTTTATCCAGATTTGCCAGGCCTTCAGCCGTGAGATGCGCATGCACTTTTCGTTTGTCCAGTTTGCTTCTTTCTCTGACGACAAGGCCACGCTTTTCCAATCGGTCAAGGATCGTTGTTGCTGTTGCCTGACTCATATTGGTGTTGCTGGAAAGCTGGCGAATAGTCACTTCACCTGAATCGCGTATAGCTTTCATCAGTACCAATTGCGGTCCGGTCAGACCGGTTGATTTGTTCAGTTGTCTTGAATGCAGGTCGATCGCTCGGATTATTTGTCGCAGGGCGATGAGGACTTCTTCATGTTTGTCCATGTTGCTCTCCCACCTTGTTGCCGCACGGAACATCAGGTGATGGATTGTTGCGTGATAGAAACGGCAAAAGCACTTATTGATTCAGGTTGTCTGAGTAGTCAGCTGACGTGATGGTTCGTCTTTTTCAGTCAGACCTTTAGTAAAGCCAAAATTCTAGCACGCCAGTTAATAAGCCAGCTATCAAAAATGCTGTAAAAACCATGATTTGCTCGATTTATCAGCTTCTGGCATCAGGAAGTGGCGACGAACAACTTAGGTATTTCCTGATAAACAGACTGGCTGCAGATTCCTGCTGATAATTTCTATTGTAGATGAGTGGAATAGTTATCGGACACTCGCTGAAATTTAGATCAGGAGCGCTGAACTATCCTGAGGCACGCCAATAAAAATGGTTAAACCTTAACCACTAAGGGTCGCATTTTTTTGTTTGTACGGATTTTGGTCAAGATTTTTCAAAATGTTTCCAGTTGTTACTTGTTATTGTCTTTTTCGTGAATAATAATGATTCTCAATATAAACCTCATTGTTTTTAATTTCACCAAGGACGATACGCCTAAGATGAAGAAGACTTTTACCCTTTCTCTGCTGGCCGCTTCTGTCGTGGCCTCCGCTTCATCGCATGCAGCTGTTTCTAAGCAAGATGTGGTCAGCCATTACGCAGATATTGCTTTTAATGTTTTCAGTGATGCCCAGACAACGGCACAGAACCTGGACAAAGCCATTGATGCTTTGATTGCTGCGCCTTCTGAAAAGACGCTGGCTGAAGCCAAAGAGGCCTGGAAGCTGGCTCGTATCCCTTATCAGCAATCGGAAGTCTTTCGCTTTGGTAACCCGGTCGTAGACGACTGGGAGGGTCAGTTGAATGCCTGGCCTCTGGATGAAGGCCTGATCGATTATGTCGCCCAGGGTTATCATCATGAGCTGGGTAATGAAGGCGCGACGGCCAATATCATCGCAAATGAAACGATCCTGGTGGGCAATGCGACGATCAATGCGGTGCAAATTACACCGGAGTTGCTGGCGGATATGAATGAAGTCGGTGGTTCGGAAGCCAACGTTGCAACCGGTTACCACGCCATTGAATTTTTGCTCTGGGGCCAGGATTTGAATGGCACCTCTGCGGGCGCCGGTGAGCGTGCCTATACCGATTTTGCGAAGGGTGATGCTTGTACTAACGGCCATTGTGATCGCCGCCGGGCTTACCTGAAAGCGGCGTCTGAGCTGCTGCTGACCGATTTGGACTGGATGGCGAAGCAATGGTCTGCAACCGAGAAAGGCAATTACCGCAGCGAGTTGCTGGCAGATTCGCCGGATAACGGTTTACGTAAAATGCTGTTCGGCATGGGATCGCTGTCGCTGGGTGAGCTGGCCGGTGAGCGCATGAAAGTGGCACTGGAAGCCAGTTCGACCGAAGATGAGCATGACTGTTTCTCCGACAATACTCATAACTCCCATTTCTATGATGAGCAGGGTATATACAACGTCTACACCGGTACTTACCAGCGTGTTGATGGCAGCACCCTGACTGGACCGAGCATCCATGATCTGGTGGCGGAGAAAGATCAACAGGCAGCAAAAGCGATTCATGCTGAGTTCGACAATGCCCGCTCGCAGGTTTATACCCTGGTTGAGTCAGCAGAGAAGCATAATCAGCATTTTGATCAACTGATTGCGCCCGGTAATAAAGCAGGCCACAAGCTGGTCAATAACGCCATCATGGCGCTGGTCAAGCAAACGGCGGAGATTGAACGTGCTGCCAGTATTCTGGATGTGACAAACCTGAATCCGGATACCGCTGATCACCAGTTTTAAGCAGTGATGAGGTCAATCTATAAGAACAACATTAAGAGGCTCATCTGAGCCCTTTTGCCGTCATGGTATGACCAGAAATATTGAGAATGTGAGCGTGTAATAACATGAAGTTGAAGTCCTTTGCAGCCAGGATAGCTGCGTTTGCGTTGCCGTTAGCGATCGCTTTGCCGGCCATGGCCCAGCAAAGCGGGGAAAACGCAGTTACGGCTGATCTTTCTTTACGCAAATCCGGTGGGGCGACCAGTGTCACTAAAACCGGTGCGAATGCTTACTCTATGCCTGCGGCGAACCTTCCTTTGGTTCAACGGCTGGATTTTAGCGTTGGTAACAGCTTTTTCCGTAATCCCTGGGTACAGGCCCCCGCGACGACAGACGCCCGTGACGGACTGGGGCCTTTGTTTAACACCAACGGTTGCCAGAATTGCCACATCAAAGATGGCCGGGGGCATCCGCCGGAAGAAGGGGATACCAACGCTGTGTCTATGCTGGTGCGGTTAAGCATTCCGGCCCTGACACCGCAACAGAAAAAAGCCCTGATCACAGATGGCGTGATCCCTGAACCTGTCTATGGTGGTCAGCTGCAGGATTTTGCTCTGCCTGACGCCAAGCCCGAAGGCCAGATCACAGTGACATACACTGATGTCCCGGTTACTTTCCCGGACGGTGAAATCGTGACATTGCGTAAACCCACACTGACGATTCTTGATCTGAATTATGGCGACCTGCACCCGGACATCATGATGTCGGCGCGTATTGCACCGCCCATGATAGGTCTGGGTTTGCTGGAGCAGATCCCCGAGCAGACTCTGGAATTACTGGCGGCAGCACAGCAAGAAGAAGGTAAAGGGATTTCCGGCCGGCTGAATCGGGTATGGGATGTTGAAAAACAGCAAACCGTTGCGGGGCGCTTTGGCTGGAAAGCCGGCCAGCCGACGCTGAAGCAGCAAAATGCCGGTGCATTTAACGGCGATCTGGGTCTGACGAGCCGCTTGTTTCCGGTTGAAAACTGCACCAGTGGTCAGGAGGTATGTCAGACACTGCCCAATGGCGGCTCCCCTGAAGTCAGCGATAAAATCCTGAATTTTGTTGAGTTTTATTCCCGTCACCTGGCTGTACCTGTTCGCCGCAATCTCGATGATCCACAAGTACAACGCGGTGAGCGCTTATTTGCTGAGACAGGGTGCGGTTCTTGTCACCAGAGCAAGCTGCAGACAGCTAAAGTCGACAGTTTACCGGCTCTGTCTGAGCAGACTATTCACCCTTATACCGATCTGCTCTTGCATGACATGGGAGACGGTCTGGCTGATCACCGTGGCGAGTTTCTGGCCAATGGCCGGGAATGGCGAACGGCACCGTTGTGGGGGATTGGCTATACCGAAGAAGTGAATGGCCATACCTATTTTCTGCATGACGGCCGTGCCCGCAATCTGATGGAGGCTGTGCTCTGGCATGGCGGCGAAGCGCAGAGCAGCCGCGATCAGGTTCTCCGGCTGGCTAAACAGGACAGGGAAGCATTAATCGCTTTCTTGCATTCACTGTAAGGGTATGAAAATGAAAAAAACGAGGATTGCACTGTGCTTGATGCCTCTGGTGACCGGGCTGGCGGGGTGTCAGGAAAATCAAGAGACAGTCAGTGCCACAATTCACCAGCAGCATATTAACGCTGCAGAAGCGTTTACGGATGCAGCGCGGGATCTGGAAAGTGCGGTCGAGACGCTTTGTCAGGTAAACACGAATGAAAACCTGGCGGCAAGCCGGTCTGCCTGGCAAGTGCTGATGCAGGACTGGATGGTGCTACAGGGACGGGACAAAGGCAGTGAGGCTGCACTGGCGCTGACCTGGCAAATTCAATTCTGGCCGGATAAAAAAGACATTACCGGGCGAAAAATGGCTCAGCTTCTTGCCCAGAATACGCAATGGGACGCGGCATTACTTGCCGAACAAAGTGTCGCCGTACAGGGAGCGGGTGCAATGGAATGGCTGCTGTACGCGCATCCTGAACGGTTGCAGCAGCCGCAGGGGTGTGAGGTCGCCACGGCAATAAGTCAGCGTCTGACGTTGAGTGGAGAAGCCCTGATTAAGGCGTGGAAAGCCAATCCCTGGCAGGCAATGACACCGCAACTGGCATTGGGCGAATATGTTGGTGCCCTGACCAATCAGCTGGATTTTGCCATCAAGAAGCTGACATTACCTATGGGCAAGCCGGGTCATCCGCGTCCTTATCAGGCCGAGTCCTGGCGCTCTCAAACATCAATGAGCAATCTGAAAGCCAGTGTACAGGCCATGCAGTCGCTGTATCTGGCCGAAAGTAAAGGGCTGGATGCGTTGTTGCGGGCCCATGGAGACACCGAACTGGCTGATCGTATTGCCGGGCAGTTCGATAGTCTGATAGCCGGCTGGCCACAAAGTGCCAGCATGGGCGCGTTACTGAAAACACGCGATGGGTATCGCGAACTCATCAGTATATATAACAGCCTGGAGTACATTCGTTTTGCACTTCATGATGAAGTGTCGCCGGCTTTGGGCATAGTCGTAGGGTTTAATGCAACTGATGGTGACTGATTTAACACGACGCGCACTGCTGAAGAAAGCACTGGGCACCGCCATTTTGCTTCCCACCGCAGGGATGCTGTCAGCCTGTGCCTCAGCAGAACGTTCTATGGGGCAATTATCCGGTACAGAAGCCGGGGATCGTATTATCGGTTGCAGCAGGACGGCAAACGGCCACTACGCCGTTGTGGTGGCAGACCTGAAGGGCCGGCCCATACACCAGATAGCTCTGCCTGAACGCGGCCATGGTGTGGCGATTCAGCCTGGTGGCGTTCTGGCGGTGGCTTTTGCCCGTCGCCCGGGGGCTTATATGCAGGCTTTTTACCCGGCGACGGGAGAGAGGCTGCCGCTTCGCCGTGCTGATCAGAACCGCCATTATTATGGTCATGGCGCATTTTCCGCGGACGGCCGTTACCTGTTTGCAACCGAAGGGGTGAGCACAACCAGTGAAGGTGTGATTGGTGTTTATGACACGACAGCCGGGTTGCAAAAAGTGGCTGAATACACTGGGTTTGGTATCGGCCCTCATGAGGTGGTGCTGGCCGATCCGGACACTCTGGCGATAGGTGTCGGGGGCGTACATACCTTCGGCCGCGAACCGTTAAATCTGGATAGCATGCAGCCTGCATTGGTGTATCTCGATATTCAGAGCGGGAAAGCTGTCGAGAAAGCCGTGCTGTCGGATAAACGGTTGAGTATCCGGCACCTTGCAGTGACAGATACCGGTGACATCGCCTGTGGTCAGCAATACCGTGGATTACCGGAGCAAACTGCATCGCTTGTCCACCTGCATACGCGTGGCGGCGAACTTCGACCGCTATTGGCGGATGAAGAGGACTGGATGCGGTTTAACCACTATATTGCCAGTATTGCCAGCCTGGATGGTTACCTGCTGGCGACATCTCCGCGAGGTAACTGCTACGGCATCTGGCGAGAAGAGACAGGTGATCTGGTTGATTTACAGCCATTGACGGATGCATCCGGGGTGGCAGTCAGTGAGGGGCAGTGGCTGGTGGGGTCAGGGGCGGGAAAAATTCTGACCCGCACTACGCTCAATCCGGGGCGCATCGATCAATCCGCCGTGATGTGGGACAACCACTGGAAATTGCTGTTCAGTTGAAACTTTGAAACAACGGCCTTTCGAATATCTCACTACATTTATAAGTATAAATAGGGAAAGCATCGAGTTATCGTTTTATTTCAAGCGATAATCGCTTTGCTTTGCCATAATGTTAGTGATGGTAGCGGAGAGCACACATGACGAGGCTAGGTCGTATCGGGCTTCTTCTGGTAGTCAGCAGTGTTTCTTATACTCTGCATGCACAGGATGCGTCAAACACTGGTCTTGAACCAGAGATCAGTGTAGACATCAAAGCGCCTGTTGCGCCAGAAGCTGACACAAGTGCCGTCGCTGAACCTGCTGCTGTGGCCGAGGCGGCAGCCGTAGCGCTAACCCCGGAACAGATTCAGGCTCAGAAACAAGCGGAAGAATTAGCGCTTATCCGGCAAAAGTCACTGGCCTGGGTTGATGATGTGTCTGCTCAACTGCCGGACCTGCGGTATAAACAGCAGTTGGCTCAGCTGTACCACGGCTTAGGTTATGTGCCTCTCTGGCAAGACAGTTTCACTGTGACTGATTTTGAGCAGCAGTTATGGGTACTGACACTCGCTGAAGCCAGCCCCGACTTTCATCAGCGCCTGAAACGCCTCAAACAGCTTAAGCAAAGCAACGACTGGCGGCAGTATGATCTGCTTGCGACAGACACCTTACTGGCGTATCTCAGTTTCATTGAAAATGTCATTGATAACCGTACGCAGTGGCTGTTTAGCGAGGAAGTGCCAGCGCGCATGCCTGCGCCTTCGGATGAAAGTCTGTCTGAGCTGATGGCCGTGCTGGAACGTGATCAGCTCAACGCCTTTGTGGCGTCACTCAAACCTACCGATCGTCACTACAATCAGCTTTTGCAAGCAATTAACCGAATGGAAGCGATAGCGCAGAAGCCCTGGCCAGTGTTCAGTCAGCCTGGCATTATCCGTCTGGGCGCCTGGCTGAGAGATCCCGATGTCTTAATCACTATGCTGGAGCGTTTGGGGGATTTAACTGACTATCAGGCAGAACAGCTCAGAACCGCGGGCAAGAAACACTACAATATCGATCTGGAAGAAGCCGTGAAACACTTCCAGCAACGGCATGGACTAAAAGTGGACGGTGCCATTGGTCCTCAGACCCGTGCCTGGCTTGCGGTAACGCCTCAGGAACGTATTCGTCTGCTGGCACTCAATGCCCAGCGCAGCCGGGTGTGGACATCGGACTCCCCGTCCCGGCTGGTGGTGAATATTCCCGATTTTGCGCTCAATCTGTGGCTGGATAATCGTATGGTGTTTGATGCCAGAGTGATTGTCGGACAACCCAAACGCCCAACACCTATCATGAGTTCAAGCTTATCCTCAGTGGTGTTTAACCCCTACTGGAATGTCCCTAACTCCATTATGAGGAAAGATATCCTCCCGAAAGCCCGCTATGACAGCGGTTATCTGTATCGTCATCATTACGATGTACTCCGGGGTTGGAACAGCAACGAAAAAATTCCTATCAGCTCTATCAACTGGCGTTATGTAAACGCGAAAAACTTCCCGTATCGTCTGCGGCAAAAACCAGGCGCCCATAATGCGCTGGGACGCTTTAAATTCAATATACCGAACAATCAGGCGATTTATCTTCACGATACACCGTCAAAAAGTCTGTTTAATAAAGACTTCAGAGCATTCAGCTCAGGTTGTATCCGCGTCCAGGGCGCGGATGAAATGGCGAAAGTCTTGTTAAGCTACGCTGGTGTGTCAGAACAGCGCTTTGATCAGTTGGCTGGGCGAACGTCGACCCGAACAGTTGGGGTAAAACCGAAGATCCAAGTGTTCCTGATCTACAAGACAGCGTGGATTGATGAACAGGGACTGGTGAACTACCGCAATGATGTGTATCAATACGATGAGCAGGATAAAAATTCACCAGACTCAGAAAAATTTGCATCAATTTACAAAAATTAAATTCCTTGTTCGTCAATAACTAGTCAACTTGTTGGCTTTTTTGATGTCTGTTTTTTGACATTTGTGCGTTGACTCATCGAAAACACACGGCTATCGTGCAGTCGTTTACAGGCTTTTGCGCTTGTTTTTTGTGTTTTACAGTTGAGTTTTTCAGGATGTCAGAAGTAGATAATAAGCGTCGTCAGCTCCTGATCGCGAGCGGGCTGACATTAGGCGCCTTTATGTTGCCAAAAATGGCTATTGCGAGTCCCTATACTGCGAAAAGTGCCCGAGAGCTGTACCTTTGTAACATTCATACAAAAGAAGAATTGGAAACACGTTACTTTGACGGGAAGTTCTATCTGGACAAAGAGTTAAAGCGCATGAACCATATTTGCCGTGACTTTCGTCAGAATGAAGTTGCGCCAATGGACCGACGCCTTTTCGATGCGATTTCCCAGATCCGTGAAGAACTGAGCCATAAAGGTCAGGTTCGTATCATCTCTGGTTACCGTTCGCCTAAAACCAATCAAATGCTGCGCGGATCCACCAAAGGCGTGGCAAAGAAAAGCTACCATATGACAGGTCAAGCCATTGATTTTAATCTGGAAGGTATTTCTTTGTCTCGTGTCCGCAGTGCAGCCCTGGATCTGAAGTTGGGTGGTGTGGGTTATTATCCTCGCAGTGGATTTGTGCACATTGACACAGGTCCTGTGCGTCGCTGGTAAGCACAGTACGCAGAACAGCAGGGGTGTGGTATGCTGGCGCGGTTTTGGAACAGTTAGGACAAGTGTATGAGTCTGCAGTTTGAAATCGTGCCAGTGACTCCGTTTCAACAGAATTGCTCAATTCTGTGGTGTGATAAAACGCTGGAAGGTGTAGTTGTCGATCCCGGTGGGGATATTGAACGTATCACAGCCCGTATTGCGTCATTAGGCATCAGAGTGGTGAAAATCGTTCTGACGCATGGTCACTTGGATCATGTCGGCGGCACGGCACCTTTATCGTCCCAGCTTGAGGTACCTGTATGGGGACCGCACAAAGACGATGCGTTCTGGCTGGATTCGTTGCAGCAGCAGTGCCAGATGTTTGGCTTTCCACCTGTGACTTCGTTTCAGCCTGATCGCTGGCTCGACGAGGGCGACTGCATCCGTTTTGGTGAGCAGAGTCTGGCTGTGTACCATACACCGGGCCATACACCGGGACATGTTGTTCTGCACAGCGAAGAAGCCAGACTGGCTGTCGTGGGCGATGTACTTTTTAACGGTAGTATCGGCAGAACCGATTTCCCGCGTGGGGACCATGGTACATTGATTGCCTCGATCAAAACCAAGTTATGGCCGCTGGGTAACGATACGCGTTTTATTCCCGGCCACGGTCCAATGTCGACCTTTGGTCAGGAAAGGGCCAGTAACCCGCACGTGGCGGATGCTATGCCGCTCTGGTGATCAGACTATCTGGCCTGGGCCAGAAAACGACGAGCCAGGCCGATGAAGTCATCGGCCGGCCTGTCGAGCAGATCTTCCGAAATAAAAAAATCATACCCCATCAGCTCTCTGTTATAGCGCATACGGTTTGCCAGCATAGCGAGCAACCCTTTGTTGATTTTCCCGTTCTCTCCCACATAGTGTTTGTCATCAAATAACATATCTTCTATCTCGTGCGGCGGATTGTCTGCACGCTTGTACGCCATGATCATCAAACCCCTTTGTTCCATTAATATCTGGCTGGCAATACGGGGACAGATGCTGTCCAGGAATTCATCATAGTGCCTGAGTCTGATACCAATCCAGGGCAGAGGTTTGTGCCAGCCCTGAGTACTGACAGACGCGTGTCCTATATCCGCGATATTCTGCCATCGGGTCAGCCAGCCGCCGTGCTGACTGTGGTACTGAAGATGCATGAAAGTGAGGGTGAACGTAATGGGCGACTGCCGGTTGAGTTTAATCCCTATGAGTAACAGGGTCGTCATGGCTAGCAGCAACAGTGCCACAGCGGCTCCGTTTATGTCGGGAAATGTAAAGACTGTCAGCCCCAGCGCGAGTATAGCCAGCAGGCTTAACCAGATCAGATAAGCGCCGGGTCTGGGATGTGGCGACTGAATATAGACACTATTCAAAATAACTCCAGAGAGCGTAAGACGATTTCATCTTTATAAAGTATGGCAAATTGTCCAGGGATGTTACTTACTGGTTGCGGTTAGCGATATAGGTGTCAAATCATTGGCGATTGGTTATGCAAAGCGTAAGGGCTAGTTTGCATGAAAGTCGGTATTTATTCCATTAAGTGCATTAACTTGAAAAATATAAAAATGAGATCTTGTCGCTTAAAATACGCAAAATATAGCTTTTATTGTGCTTAAAATAGCCGTTTGCTGGCATTCCTCTGACATCCTTGATATAACTCGCGCTACTTTTTTTCCCGCTGGGCATCCAAACTGGCGACTGAAAGTAGTACAACGGAGTAGGAAGTTAATGAGAATCTCTCACAAACGTAAAGTACAGCTTAAACTGCAAAAACGCATCAAAGCGGCCACGGCAGTGACTCAAAAACCTGTCACCAAAGCAGCGGTGAAGCAGGCAGCCCCGGTAGCGGCAGCAAAGCCTCAGGTTGATGTGAAAAAAACAGAAGCACCAGCGGGTAAAGTCGCGGTTACTGTATCGCTGACACCTAAGCAGCAGCAGGTGCTGAACATAGTGGCAAATAATGCAGAAGGCATTAACCCGAAGAGCATCGGCCTTGAAGCCGGCCAGGAAGACAGCAAAGCCGCTTCCTGGGCAACAGGTGCGCTGAAAAAACTGGTTGAAGAAGGGCTTGTTGAGCGAGTTCAGCTTGCTGGCAATAAAGTCGTATATAAAACGCTATAAATGTCCTTCCCCGTTCCTGAATTATCAGGAGCGGGTTACCTTTCTTGCCTTTTTCAATCATTTATCCCTCTTTTTTTCCTTATTATCTGCATTTCTCACAGTCTGTCATTCATGGCTGATTTTATTGCGTAATTTCGTTTCGGTCTGACGAACTAGTCTTATTCTGCTATACCTATTTAAGAGGATCGGATTATTCACGGATGTAGGCACTCACAGACGAGGTAATATGACAATGATCAGTGCTCGAGAGTTTTCCGAATGGTTACGTAACCGTTTTGCTGAGGACGAACAGGGTGTGTGTTTAACCCGGGAGGACATTAATCAGCTGACTGGCCGGCAGAGTTTCTCGCTGGGGTTTGTGCATGATATTCATTACGAGCTGATGCAATTTGATATGGCATTCGTAACAGATACATCACGGGAAAACTTTTATCTGGTCCATATTTCCAAGAAGTCGTGGCGAGATCAGTTAGAGCGACAATATGAGCGTGAGCTGTTTTGTAATGTGCTGCCGCTGGACAAATCCGGTTGATGTGAAGCAGGTAAATAGCCTGCCAAAGACACAGCGAATAACAGATACAGCAAGATGAATTAAGCTAAGCATCGGAAAAAGTTAAGAGAAAGCCAAAAGAATGGGGCGCCCAGTGAGCGCCCCTTTCTGTGCAGATAACTGAACCCGAAGGTTACAGGACAGCGGCAATGCCATTACATAGCGGCTGCATGTTATCTTTGGTCATACCCGCAACGCTGATACGGCCAGAGCCGACGATATAAATCGCAAACTCTTCTTTCAGGCGTGTCACCTGATCTTTATTCAGGCCAGAGAATGAGAACATGCCATTCTGACGTTCAATAAAGCTGAAGTCGGCGTCTACACCCAAATCTTTCAGTGTCTGAACAAACAGAGTACGCATTTCCTGAATACGGTCACGCATGTCTGCGACTTCCTGTTCCCATTCTGCACGCAGTTCGGCATTGTTCAGGATCTCAGTCACAATCGCTGCGCCGTGAGCTGGTGGGTTAGAGTAGATCACACGGGCAATGCTTTTAACCTGGCTGAATGACGTGCTGGCCACTTCAGCGGTTTTAGCCACCAGAGTGAAGGCACCCACACGCTCGTTGTACAGGCCAAAGTTCTTGGAGAAAGAACTGGCGATCAACAGTTCACTGTTGTGTTCAGTAAAAATACGCAGACCCGTTGCATCTTCTTCAACGCCTTTGGCAAAGCCCTGATAAGCAAAGTCGAACATTGGCAGCAGGTTTTTCTCTGCACAGAATTTTGCTAAAGCCAGCCACTGGTCGGCATCAGGGTCAATACCGGTCGGGTTATGGCAGCAACCGTGCAGCAATACCACATCACCGGCTTTGGCATTCGCCAGAGAGCTCAGCAAAGCATCGAAATCCATGCTCTTGGTTTCGGCATTGTAGTAAGCATACTGTTCAGTCTGCAGACCCGCAGCGCCAAATACACCAAAGTGGTTTGCCCAGGTTGGGTTGCTGATCCAAACGGTCACATCGCCCAGCTGGCGTTTAATGAATTCAGCCGCTACGCGCAGTGCACCTGTACCACCCGGCGCTTGAGCCGTTTGAGCACGTTTTTCAGTAATGATGGCGGCATCTTTGCCAAACAGCAGTTCCTGAACAGCCAGACCGTATTCTGCTGTTCCGGGAATACTCAGATAAGATTTGGTGGTTTCTTTTTCCAGCAGGATAGCTTCAGCTTTTTTCACTGTCGCCAGAACCGGGGTATTGCCCGATTCGTCTTTGTAGATGCCAACGCCCAGATTGATTTTCTCAGCGCGAGTGTCATTTTTGAATTCTTCAGTCAGTCCCAGGATAGGGTCAGCTGGTGCGGCAACGATTTTTTCAAACATTCGTGAATCATCCATGCTAGTCAGTGATACGGTCGACGTGCCTGGAAAGACCATAATTTTTCAATGGCCATGTGACTCTGATCGAAATTCTGCAGTCCTTGAAGGATCTGGCAGACAGAAATCCGGTATGGCTTTTGACATTCCGGTGCGATCAGGCTCCCAAGCAAACATCCATTGTAAAAGAAAATGAAACACAAACATCATCTATTGGAATTTTTCATGTGATTCGGATCACATTGCGAATTTGCAACTTTTCATACACCCACCCTGAAATGACGGATCACACTGAATGCCACCGGCGATGTCGTTGATGCTCTTTGATAAATTCCATGAATGCCCGATCAGCGATTGATAGGTAGCCATTTTTTCGCCAGGCGATAGCCAGACTGAGCTGGACCGGTTGCTCAAAAGGTACGGCTGCCAGACCGGGCTCGTGATGGGTGACCATTTCCAGCAAGGCTGATATGGCAAACTCCTGCCGGATAATACTCAGGATCATGGGCAACAGGTTTGTTTCAAACGCGATGTACTGTTTGAGTTTGTGTGTCTGGCAGACATGGTCGATATAGTCGCGATGAAAGTACCCTTGCTTGAACATCACCAGCTCCTGGCTGAAAAATTGTTCAAACGACACCGAGGACTGCCGGGCGAATTCGTGGTTAGGGCTGACGACAGCCACCATTTCAGATGTGAGTAACGGTTCGGCTTCAAGGCTGTCGGGGAGATCGGCACTTCGTATCACGCCTAAATCCAGCTCGCCGTTTAGCAGCATCAAGCGTATGGATTGAGTACCGGCTTCGACCAGTGTCAGTTTGAGATTAGGGTAGCGTGATTTAAAACCCATCAGAATGTCGGGGAAAAAATACGAACCCAGCATACTGGGCACACCCAGCCGGACTTCGCCTTTTTGCAATCCCTTCAATTCCGCCATGGCGATCTTTGCATCATCCACCTGCTGCAAAATTAAGCGGGCATGCTGAATCAGTATTTCTCCTTCGTGAGTCAGTACTATCTGGCGATCACTGCGGTGAAACAATGGCATCTCTAACTGTTGTTCGAATTTCTTTATCGCAATGCTTAAAGCCGGCTGGGCGATGTGCAGCTTTTCTGCGGCTTTCGTGAAACTGCCGGCCTCTGCAATGGCAATGAAATAAGTAAGCTGGCGAATGTCCATTGACTACTCTTTCCATTAATAAAATATATGGAGTCGATATTTTTAATATATTTTCACTATCAAAAGGAAATTGCTACTGTTTTAGCAATTCTTCATTGTCCGGTGCCTGTCTGTGATAGAAATCCATAGTTCTGCCTATCGTCGGGCCAGTTTTGCTTTGGCTCTTGGCTCATTTCTGGTGTTTTGTAATTTGTATCTGTTCCAGCCGTTGCTACCTGTGATGACGGAGGCCTTTTCTGTGAGTGCGACCAAAGTTAACTGGTTGCTGGCAGCAGGTACACTGGCTCTGGCACTGACTCTGGTGCCATGGGCGGTCAGCTCCGAAATGATTGGCCGGCGAAAGGTGATGCTGCTCAGTCTGTTTTTGCTGCCTGTGGTGGGAGTATTGATGCTATTGGCTGAGAGCTTACTGATGCTGAGTCTTGCCCGGGCTTTGATGGGGGCCTCGCTGGCAGGATTTGCAGCGGTTGCTGTGGCTTATATGGCTGAGGAGTTTTCGCCGACAGCCCTGTCGCTGGCGGTAGGCGGATACATCAGTGCTAATTCACTGGGCGGCATTGCCGGACGATTATTCGGTGGTTTTGCCTCTGATGCCTGGGGTTGGCAGGGTGCTGTGCTCGGTATGGCACTCTTGAGTTTGATTGGCGCTTTGGTTGTCGCCAGGCTGTTGCCGCCGCAGCAACATTTCACACCTCAGCGCGGACAACTAAGGCATCACACAAAACATGTGATCCGGCATTTACAGCAACCGGTATTGTGGATCCCGATGCTGATTGGCGGTATCAACTTTGCCTTGTTTGTGAATCTGTATTCCGTGATGGGGTTCAGGCTGGTTTCACCCCCTTATTCCTTGCCGGTCAGCTGGGCGTCTTTGATCTTTTTGTGTTATCTGAGCGGGACGCTGACCGCAAAACTCAGTGGCAGCTGGAGCATAAGGTATAAGCCGGTGAGTGGCATGATACTGGGGACGACAATCAGTGCGCTGGGCATGTGGGTTGCCGCCCTGGACTCTGTGTCGGCTATGCTGAGCGGTTTGCTGTTAATCAGTTCCGGCGCGTTTTTCACCCATTCACTGGCGTATGCCTGGGTGAGTCAGAAAGCGAAGACAGGAAAAGCCACGGCAACTGCCCTTTATCTGGTGCACTACTATGTCGGCGGCAGTCTGGGTGGGTTTTACCTGATCACCTGCTGGCAGCATTGGAACTGGTACGGCGTGCTGGTGGGCGGCAGTGTATTGTATTTGGCCTTGTACGCGTTATGTTGGCGTCTTGGAAAAAAGCAGGCCACCGAGCCAGTGGCATCGGTGGCGATCTAGCAAATGCCGGGCGAAGATTGGGTTAAGCCTCGCTGCTGGCTTCACTGACTAAGGGTTCTAATGGCTTGCGTCTGTCACGGTATTGATAGCCGTAAGGGTGGAACCGATAGCAGTCGCGCCCGGCATCTTTGCACTCGTATAATGCTCGGTCGGCACGGTCTATCATAGTCATCAGGCTGTCACCTGAGGTAAAAGTCGCAATGCCGATGCAGGCTGTAATCGATACATGTGTTTCTTCTATATCAGTCGGCAGTTGCAGTGAGCGGATATCAGCCAGCATCCGGTCTGCAATTTTTTGTGCCGTTAAGGTATCGCAGCAGGGCAGGCAAAGAATAAATTCTTCGCCGCCATAGCGCCCGAAAAGATCGGTTTTCCTGGAGGCCAGTTGCAGATGATCGGCAAATCCCCGCAGTACTTTGTCGCCAACGCCATGACCCCAGGTATCATTGATACGTTTAAAACGATCGATATCAAACAACAGCAGAGAAAAAGGCTGGCGTTTGGCCTGACAATTTTCCATCGCTTTCTGCGCTTGCTGCAGTAACATTCTGCGATTGTAAATACCGGTTAACGGGTCCAGGGTTGCCTGGCGGTACAAACGCATCAACATGTAAAGCTTAGATAATTGTGACCAGATGACGACGATAGCCAGCACGTTCTGCAACCAGTAATTGGCCAGCGTTTCCGGCATCAGAACAGTGCCAGTCTGTAAATCAACCGTGATTTCTGTCACAGCGGTAACTGCCAGCAGGCACAGGCTTTCTTTCAGCGTAATCGGCAGGATGGTCAAAATAGCGACATGCAGAATAGGCAATAAGGTATAGCCGTATTCAAAACCGCTGACTACTTTGGGAAAACCCAATACCCAGATGCAGTAGGTATAAAAGAGGTTCAGTCCCAGCACCATGAGCGTCATGCACCATTGAGACTGACGTAAGGTGGTGTGAGTCTCGTTAACTTTGGCAATACCGATTAAAAATAACGCCAGAAGTAAACGGGCGCTGGCAATTCGGGTATCTTCTCCTGTTTTCAGGTAAAAAAAGTCAAAAGGTATCCATGCAATGATCAGCACGGCCCATACAATACAAAGCAGAGAAATTCGGCTGCGCAGGTATCCGCTTCTCGTATTCTGGAAGCTCTGGGTGTGCGCTTTAGCACTCCATAGATCCGGAATATAGAGCTTGAGCGCATGGCACAGCAGCCTATGGTAGTGGTTATAAGTCGATATCATCTTTGCTTCCAGCTCATCTGACATCTGTTTTGTGAGAAAAAAACAGACGGTAAACGCCCTTTATTTTTATAATCGAACAATTATTCTACAAGACGGCAGCCAAAACCGTGATCTTGGTTCATATAATGCATGTGAAACCAGGTTAATTGTCGGAAAATTTGAGCAATGGATGTTTTTAGTACTGTTCTGATATAATTTCAGGCGTTTTTCTCTTTCTTCTGTAGCCTTTCATGAATATGACGTATACCACCTTACTTATCTCTGCTCTGTTGGGAGCACAGATGATTCTCACTCTCGTTTTAACCAAAGGGGAGATCTGTCCTGGTCAGCGGGGCCGGGTACATAAGCTGCTTCCCGTGTTGTTGCTGGGATGGCTGATCGCATGCATTAACCAGCCGATAGCACTGTTGCCTCTTCTGGGTTTAGCCTGGTTCACTTTCCAGGTAAAAACCGGAAAGACGCGGGATCAGGGACCATTGAAGCTGTTGTATGCGTCGTGTGCGATGGCTGTACTGAGCTGGCTGATGACACTCTCTTCGCTGATATGGACAGAAAAAGCCCAGAGTCTGGTTGCTGTGGTGATGTTTGGCGCTGCCCTGGCACACCTGTTGCTGACCCAGTCACGCACGCGCTTGCAGGCTTTTCACCGGATTTTACCGGCGGCGGGTCTGGTCAGTGCCATTCTGAGTGTGTTGTTGTTTTTAAGTCAGCTCTACTCTGTGCCTCAGGCGCAGGTGGAAAGCCAGTTGCTGGTGATTTGTGCGGCACTGCTATTACTGATTGCCGCTCAGGTGATTTGGGTAGGCCATATAGTGTTGGCCAAACCGGTAAAAGTCTGGCAATTGTCCGGCGTGCTTTTATTGCTGTCTGCCTCAGCAGGATGCCAGCTTTCAGTATTCTGACTGGTCGAATGACGGGTTGAGCGTCTATGCTAACAACAAGAGGGGTTATGTGACTCTGGATCTGATGTTCTGACGGTAGTAACCGGAGGAGGAAGAGGTGGAAATCAGTAATTTGTTGAACATGGACGCTAACATAGTGCTAGGCATAGTGAATGAAAGGCTGCGCCTGGAATGCGATACGATTGATGATCTTTCCAGCCGTTACGAGCTGGATAAGGAACAATTGCGCCAAAAAATGGCAGCCCTTGGCTACCGCTACGATCCCATTTCTAATCAATTTAAATAAACAAAGGGCACCAGTATCGGTGCCCTTTGTTTTTTCAGATATCGTGCAGACGAGCCTCAGGCAGCTTTAATGCCCTCAAGGTGTGTCTGGCACTGCTGCCGGGCCGTCGCAAAGAAGGCCTGAAGATAATGGCGTTCTTTTTCTGATGCCCGAATCGCAGCATACAGTCTTCGCCATAAACCTTTACCCAATGGTTTACTGGCAATCAGTCCCTGGCGGGCAAAATCATGGATTGCCCAGTTAGGCAGCGCTGCGACCCCCAAGCCTGCCGACACCATTTGTACCAGCATCAGGGTATTATCGGCTTGCTTCCAGACCTTAGGTTCGATACCGGCAGGCTGCAGAAAATGTTTCACCACATCTAACCGGTTTTTTTGTACCGGGTAGGTCAGCATAGTCTGGCTGGCAAGGTCGGCCGGTTTAATTGTGCTCAGTTCAGCAAGGGGAGACTGTGGCGATACCACCAAGCGCATCTCAAAGTCGAACAGGGGTTCATAGTGCACTTCCGCACGCGGGTTGATATCTGAGGTGATCACCAGGTCAAGTTCCCCGGCAGCCAGTGCCGGAATAGGCTCGAAACTGAAACCGGATGAAAAGTCCAGGCTCACCGCCGGCCAGTTAATCTGGTATTCCTTCAGCGCAGGCATCAGCCACTGGAAGCAGGAGTGGCACTCAATCGCCATATGCAGCCGACCCTTTGCATCTTCTTTCAAATTGGCCAGTTCATGCTCGGCGCGTGCGATACGGGGCATTAAATCATCGGCCAGCTTCAGCAGGATATCGCCTTCAGCGGTGAATCTGACCGGACGTGTTTTGCGTAAAAACAGCGGTGCGCCAATCCGTTGCTCAAGATCCTTGATTTGGTGAGACAGCGCCGACTGGGTCAGACAAAGGGTGTTGGCTGTTGCCGTCAGGGAACCGGTGTCTCTCAGTACCGCTAATGTGCGAAGGTGTTTAATTTCAATCATGTTCACTCAGTCCCTGAATATTACTGCTGTTCAGAGTACTGGTTATTGAGAGAAGTGTAAACATCTAGACGTCTATAATCGATTACATTAGGGTGTAATGGATGTCGCATAGTGATCTTGTATCTGTTATCTGAAACCAAACTGGTAAATAGATGGCGCCTGGCTGAAAATAGGATTGAAACCCGGTGTAACTAAATTGTTTAAGGGAATTTGATGAAGCGACAACGTCTTACATTTATTGGCTTACTCTTGTTTGCCGGGTTGCTATTGTCGGTTGTGATGCTGCTTTTCTTCTCTCATCTGGAAACCCGCCGCATTCAGCAGGAATTTGAATCGGATGTAACGGAAGCTTCCCACGCCTTTATTCAGGCGATGAACAGCCACTTTGAAGCGCTTTATACCCTGCAGCTTAATCTGGACACTAATGGCATTCCGGATGCGAAGGGTTTCACGGCACTGACAGATAAAATTCTTGCCCGTTTTCCGGCGATCACTGCCCTGGAATGGATTCCCGAAGTGGAGCAGGCAGATCGTGCCAGCTTAGAACAACGGGCGAATGAATGGTTGCCCGGATATGTGATTACTGAACAGGTCGCGTCCGGTGAGCGCGTAGCGGCCAGCGAGCGAGCCGTTTACTATCCGGTTTATTATGTGGAGCCTGTCACCGGAAACGAGGCGGTAATAGGCTATGACCTGGGCTCACATTCCCTGCGTTTCGAAGCGATTCAGCGCGCCAGAGATACCGGACAGATGCAACTGACTGTCCCGCTCCAGATCCAGCGTAAAGATGTGACTGCGCAGGGAATCCTCAGCCTGTTGCCTGTGTACGAATTCCCTGAACCTATGTCAGAGGCAGAACGGCAGGACAGCCTGCTGGGCTTTGTGGCCGGGGTGTTTAATCCTGCGCAGATTTTCCTATCGTCTCCCGGCTTAACCCGGGTGGAGCCTTTTGCTTTGACACTGATTGATACGCAAGCTCCCCAGTCAAACAAACTGGTCTTCAGTCTGGTACCGGTTTTGGAAACCGGCCCGGTTAGCCAGCAAAAGCATTACCACTACAGCCAGAACGTGCTGACTCAGGAGTCGATTACCCGCGAGTATGCTCCTGATTATCGCTACGTTCATCAGGTGCTGAGCAAAGGCGGGCGCCGTTGGGTAATTGAAGCCACACCGATGCTGGATTATATCCGCCAGCATCAGTCATCCACACCCTGGTGGGTCTTCTGGGGAGTTAACGCATTTTTTGCCGTCGCCGCTTTGGTCAGTTTCTTCGTGTTTCAGCGGGGCCAGCAATATCTGGATAATCTGAATCAGCAACATGACAGATTGCTGGCCGTTAATGAAAAACTGGAACGCATGAGCCTGATTGACCCGCTGACGGG
This sequence comes from Photobacterium salinisoli, assembly GCF_003614885.1. Taxonomy (GTDB): domain Bacteria; phylum Pseudomonadota; class Gammaproteobacteria; order Enterobacterales; family Vibrionaceae; genus Photobacterium; species Photobacterium salinisoli. Next base: position 1,250,099 of record NZ_QZMS01000007.1, on the reverse strand, counting down.
TATCGCGAACCAGCGGGCGTTTGAAGAAAGCCTTGATAAAGCGGTCAGAGTTGCGCGCCGGGAACAATCCCCGCTGGTGGTCGTGTTGATCCAAATTGATGACTATGCGCATTTTGTTAGTCAGTGCCCGCAGGACATGTACGAGTCCAGTCTCCGGATGCTGGCTAACGAGCTGGGCAGAACATTGAAACGCCCTGCCGATATGGTGGCACGGCTTGATGATGACAGGTTTGCCGCGGTATTGCCGAATACCAACAATGGTGAAGTGGTTGCCCGCCACCTGCGCAAGGCCGCTGAACGTCTGAATCTGGCCAATACCGAGATGAGTGCCAATCCTTACCTGACAGTGTCTGTGGGCGCAATGACAGTCTTTGACATTCAGGGATTAACAGCCGAAACGCTGTTCCATCAAACAGAAGCTTTGTTGTATCAGGCGCAGCAGGAAGGATTCAACAAGGTGAGTGCAGAGGTTCGTCAGCCACAAGCATCAACTGAGCAGGCACTCAGTTGATGCTGTCAGGCACAATGGTTGCGATTTACATCGGCTGGGTGGCGGTGAAAGTCAGGGTATGCTGATTATTACTGAGCGTCAGCGTATTGCCTTTGACTTCGGCTTTGCTCCACTGGCTTAGGGTATCACTCATCACGCGTTCCAGTTTCATCGCATCATCCGGGCAGGCCATCATGGTCATGCCCATTTTTTCAATGCGGAACTGGCCGTCTTTGACTTCGGCAGAACCGAAGTAGCGGTTACAGCCGGAATGCCCGTGTGCCATTGTGTTATTTTCAAACCCCAGAGTCGGTACGGCGCCCCTGCTCGGGATGGTGACGGCCTGATTGTCGATCGTTGACAGTTCCCACTCATATTGTGTCAGATCAGCAGAAGTGTCAGCGTTTGTGTTGCCACCGGTTCCGGCGCAGGCAGATAATAGCAGGGCAGTGCCCATGGCAGTCAGCAGGTGTTTTTTCATTGTATTTCCCCAAATAGATTCGAAGATTTTTGACTAACGTTAAGGCAAAAAATTCCGTAAATCGTGTGTTTTAGTGTAGAAGCATTTAGACATGCTTGGTTATGCATCATTCTTTTCCGGGCTGACCATGTGTAAATGCACGTCTTGCTGTGGGAATGGAATAGAAACGCCCTCTTTGTCGAACCTCAGTTTGACTTCGCGTGTCACGTCCCAGTACACATCCCAGTAATCATCCGTTTTCACCCAAGGGCGGACAATAAAGTCCACTGAAGAAGTGTTCAGCGTGTGTACTTTGATTGTTTTCTCCGGTGTACGCAGCACAGCCGGGTGGTTATCAATGATGTCATGTAAAATGGCTTCGGCTTGTTCAATGCTGTCTTTATAGCCGATACCAAACACCATATCGACACGGCGAACGCGCTCATGGGTGACATTCTTGATGGTGTCTCCCCAGATTTTACTGTTCGGCACTATGATGATCTGGTTATCAAAGGTACGGATAGTGGTATTGACCAGGCTCATGTGGCTGACCTTACCGGACACCCCTCCGGCCTCAACAAAATCGCCGACATCAAAAGGACGGTAAATCAGCAGCATCATCCCTGATGCAAAATTAGACAGGGTATCCTGTAAAGCAAAACCGATGATCACACCGGCTACACCGAAACCTGTCAGTATAGGTGCAAGGTTAAGCCCAACCTGTGACAAGGCAATTAACAGCCCGAGGAAAAAGACCGTTTTTCCCGACATAGAAATGAAGAAGTCCTGCATCAGCTGCGACATCTTCAGGTTAGGTGAAGCCACGGTGCGCTTAACTACTTTACGTGTCAGGTTTTTTAACAGCCGGAACAGCAAAAGAACCAGGGCGAAGATAAACACCTTAAACAATACCTGCGGGGTATTATCAATCAGCCAGGTTTTCAGGTTTTCAGCCCATCCCGAGGCAATCGAATAGATCACCCGGGGATTCAGGATGTCATTGGTGAGATCGCCGGTCACTTCAAATTGCTGCTTTTTATAGCTCGACGTATCGATCTGTGCCTGATCACCGAGGGTGATTAAGTAGTTTAAGCGGTCAATATCGCTCGACAGTTTTCGTTGTGCCAGAATGTGCATCAGCTGCAGTGAGGCTTTCTCACTCTCTGACGCCTCTTTGAGCTGCTTGGCCAGCATTTTTTCCTGCTGGTTGTTGTAATCCAGTGATGCAGAGATAAATTCTAAGCGGTTGCTGATGGCTTTAGCCAGTTTGGCTTTTTTCTGATCCGCACTATGGCCAAGCTGTTCCATCCAGCGGTAGTTTTCCCACTGTTCGCCCAGCATCTGAACAGACAGCATGCGCTCTTCATTCAATTGTTTGAGCTTGAGCAACTGCTCTTCCTGCGAGGCTTTGTCCAGCGCTTTTTCATCAGCCTGAATTTTGTTGCTCAGATAGTTTGCCGTACTGTCGGTATATCGTTCCTGCCGTTTGACGTAATCAAGCAGCGTGGCGGCTGATCCTTCCGGCGGCTCGTTGATTAATTCCCCGATCTTGTCGCGCAGTTCATTGTTCTTGTTCAGTACCTGCATGCGCAGTACATCACGTGTGGTACCGGAACGGTTCTGACTGGCCTGATACAGCTCCATGACTTCCTGGTTCAACTGCGACAGTGCGTCCAGCTGGGAGGGCGGTGTTTCAGCCTGGGCAAACACATTGAGGCTGTATGTGATCAACGTAATAAAAAGTAAAAGCTTGCGCATAGTAGAGCGGTATTCCGGTTCAGGGAGATAAATACAAGTACATCGCGGCAATGAGTGTGCCGCGATGAGAATGAGTGCCGTGATTATAACATGCTGACCGTTGCAGGTGAGGTCAGAGCAAGTCCTGCTGGCAAAGGAATTGATGATGATCAAATTGCCAGCACCAGTCCGGCGTCCACATTTCCTGATTCAGAATGATCAGCATAGGCCGGTTAATCTGGTGCAGCATATACCAGAGTGCAGGGTAGTGGCGTTGATCACAGATGAGGGCATCGCACCCTGAAGCTGCAAGGGTATCAGCCAGCAGTTGCTGGTGGCCATTTTGCGAATAGGAGAAAGCCATCAGGTTATGTAAACGGCAATAGGCGGCATATTGTTGCGTCATGATCCGCGAAGATTGCAGAATACCTGTGAGCTTGGGGTGAGCATCCATTGCTGCGAGCTTGTTAATCCAGGATTTAGCATGTGAAATTTCATGATTCTTTTGCATCATCTCACCTGTCTGGCCTTGGCCTGAATATCGGTGCCAATAGAATTAATCAGTGTTCATTTGAGTGTAAGGCCGGCTGTTGTGTTAAATGTCAGGAATGGGTAAAAAAAGAGCAAAAAAAAGCCCCCAATGTCGGGGGCAAGTACTTACCATCGCTTTTATTATCTGTCGTTTAGGCTATCTGCTGTTTCGGAGACAGGCTGTATTTCACGGCCTCTTTATGCCGTGCGGAATCCTGGTTTAGCCGAAGTCGCCGTTCACATAGCCACGGGTACGGTCATCACGTGGATTGTTGAACAGCGCATAGGTATCGTCATGTTCGACCAGCTCACCCATCAGGAAGAAGGCGGTACGATCTGAAATTCGGCGTGCCTGCTGCATAGAGTGGGTAACGATGACTATGGTGAAGTCCTTTTTCAGTGACTCCATCAGATCTTCAATTTTTTTCGTCGCGATCGGATCCAGTGCAGAAGTCGGCTCATCCATCAAAATGACCTCAGGCTCCATAGCAATGGTGCGGGCGATACACAGACGTTGCTGCTGACCGCCAGACAGACCAAAGGCGTGTGATTTCAGGCGGTCCTTCACCTCATCCCACAGCGCCGCGCCGCGCAGTGATTGCTCCACCACTTCATCCAGACGTTTTTTGTCTGTCACTCCCTGAGCACGCAGGCCGTAAGCTACGTTCTCGTAAATGCTCATCGGGAAAGGGTTGGGCTTCTGGAACACCATGCCAACCTTGATACGCAGTCTGGAAACGTCTATGTTGCCGTACACGTCTTCACCGTCCATCGACAGTTTGCCTTTGATTTTGACGCCTTCAATCAGGTCATTCATGCGGTTCAGGCAACGCAAAAGTGTGGATTTACCGCAACCAGACGGGCCGATTAATGCAGTAACCTGACGATTCGGAATCGGCAGATTGATCTTTTTCAGTGCCTGGTTGTCGCCGTAAAACAGATCCAGATTTTCAATATTAAATTTGTTCATAATGTGTTTCCCCGAAATCAGTAAGTCGCAGTGTTAAAGCGTTTAGCAAGCAGTTTGGTGCACAGGTTGATGATCAGAACAACCACAATCAGAATGGTGGCAGTGGCGTAAGCCTGATGCCATTCATGAATGGTGTAGAGTTCCTGAGTCAGCTTGTACAGGTGCACGGTGAGCGTCCGGCCGGAGTCCATCAGACTTTCCGGAAGACGGGCCACCATGCCTGCTGTCATGAACACAGGTGCCGATTCACCGATGACACGACCTACACTGAGGATGATAGAAGTGACTATGCCTGGCATTGCACTTGGCAATATCAGACGCCATATGGTGTAAATTTTCGATGCGCCCAGCCCGTATGAACCTTCGCGGTAAGTTTGCGGTACCGCCATCAAGGCTTCTTCTGTGGTACGGATGATCACAGGCAGAATCAGAATGCTCAGTGTCAGAGCACCAGACAGGATCGAGAACCCAAAGCCAAGCACAACCACAAAGAAAGTCATGCCGAACAGGCCGTAAATAATCGACGGAATCCCCGCCAGCGACTCAGTACAGAAGCGGATCACTTTTACCAGACGGCTGCCGACTTTGGCGTATTCTGTCAGGTATATCGCGGTCATGATCCCCATAGGTGCCGCGACCAGAATCGACGCCAGCACCATGTACAGCGTGGCAACGATCATCGGCCAGATACCCGACTCTTCGCCCAGGGTTGTGTAGTTGCTGGAAATGAATGTCCAGTCGACATAGGCAAGGCCGTTGCTCAGAATGTACCAGACAACCCACAGCAGGAAACCTACCGTTACCGTGGCGGATGTCCAGATCACACAGAGGTATATTTTGTCTTTGAGTTGTTGTCTGGCAGGGTTACTCGCCTGCAGATGTGTACTATTTGATGAAGTCATTTGGATTACCTCGCGCGCTCACGGTTCAGGTAAAGCAGGGCAGCATTCAGCATCATGATGAACACCAGAAGCACAATACCTGTGGCATACAGGGCGCTGGCGTGAATACCGGTGGCGTACGACATTTCAATCGCAATATTGGCGGTCAGAGTACGTGCTGAATCCAGCAGGCCTTCAGGCATCGCCGGGGAGTTACCCATGACCATGATAATGGCCATGGTTTCACCTAAGGCGCGAGCAATACCCAGAATGACGCCTGTCATAATGCCGGAACGCGCGGCCGGAACCAGCAGTTTGAAGATGGTGAAAATGTGCGAAGCCCCCAATGCCAGCGAGCCTTCTTTATAGCTGCGCGGTACGGCGCGGATGGAGGTTTCCGACACAGTGATCACTGTAGGTAGAATCATGACAGCCAGTACAATAATACCTGCCAGCACAGTGTTTCCTGCCGGTACATTAAACACGTTCTGGATCAGAGGAACGATAATCACCAGGCCGAAGAAACCGTAAACCACAGAGGGGATACCCGCCAGCAGTTCAATCATGGGACGAATAACATCAGCCAGGCGTTTGGGAGCCACTTCAGCGATGAAGATAGCGGTCATCACACCAACCGGTACACCCAGAATCACAGCACCTGCGGTTGAAACCACAGAAGCAACAATCATAGGGAAGATGCCGAACAGTGCAGGCGGCAGCCATTCATCACCCAGGACGATACCGGCAACCCCCGCTTCTTCGAAGGCGGCAAAGCCTTCGCGGAAAATGAAATAGCCGATAGTGATTAGCGACAAGATACCGATAACAGCACTCGCCAGGAAAAGGTATTTAAAAAAGAGTTCACGCCAGTCAATTTTGTTTGCAGCAGCGAGCTGAGATTTCTTCTGTGCGCTTTCAATATTATTAGCGATGGTCATTTTGCATTACTCCAGACACTGAACCAAAAACTTCAGGTACTGAGAAATCGAAATATCCGGCCCGAAAACCAGGCCGGAAAAGGCATTGCAAATTAGTGAGTAGAAATCAAACCTTGCTCAGAGACGATTTTTTGTGCGTCAGCCGTTTTCATCCAGTTCAGGAAATCCAGAGCGGCTTTGGAAGGGCGACCGTCTTTGTACACCACCAGGAATGGACGCTGTACGCTGTAATCACCGGCTTTGATTGCTTCAACCGATGGCGTGTGTCCTTCAATAGACAGTGCTTTGACAGAGTCGTCTACAGAACTCAGCGAAATGTAACCGATAGAGAACGGGTTGCTGGCAACCATAGTTTTCAGCTGACCGTTACCGCTGGCCACCTGGGCACGCTGAGAAATCGCTGAAACGGTTTTACCGTTAACTTTACGCTTCAGAGACATGATGTCTTCGAAGGCACCACGTGTGCCAGAAGCGGTATCACGGGTCGCCACAACGATAGGCTTGTCTTCACCGCCTACTTGTTTCCAGTTAGTGATTTCGCCTTTGTAGATTTGAGCGACCTGCTCTTTGCTCAGATCTGTAACAGGGTTGGAATTGTGAATAACAACGGCGATACCGTCACGGGCAATCACAACTTCCTGAATGTCAGACGCTTTCTCAGACGATTTCAGATCACGTGAGCTCATGCCCAAATCAGAAGAACCGTCGTGCGCTGCACGGATACCGGCAGAAGAACCAGGACCCTGAACTTCAACTACTACATCGTGGGATTTTGCGTAAGTCTCGCCGAATACTTCCATCAGTGGCGTTACAGAAGAAGAGCCAACAACAGAAATTGTTTCAGCCGCCATAGCCGGGTTAAACATCATTGAGCCAGCCAGTGTGATAGCACCGATAACCTTTGCTTTCATTTTTCCATATCCTTTCGAATTTGGCGGAATTGCCAATCAGTTGTTTAACGAACGAGGCACAGGTTAGGAGAGTTTTATGACAGGTTTGTTGCAGTTTATTGAACACTCTATGAAGATAAGACTAAGTGGCTGATATACATGGACAATCGTGGCGGATATGCAATCTTAGATTACTGAAAGGCCATTAATCATACTCGTCAGGAATAAATAATGCCTGACTGTATGATGAATTCTGGAAGCCATTTCTCACTGGATCCGCGGTACAGCCATAGCGGATCGCAGGGCCGAGATCCTGATGTCGGCTTTTTTTACACAGACAGACGTAGAGGGTTCTGGGCAAGCTGGTCTGAAAAAATCGCAGTCTTACCCGAAAAACACAAATACAGCTTAGTTAGCGTTATGGCGTTGATTTATTGATTTAATTTCCTGAAATGTCCGGGCTTTCCTGACGGCGTTGTCTGTTGATCAGGCCGTGATGGCACAGAACTTGATGCATTTTTCCCGAACACAATAACGACAATAAAGTTGGGTTGGGGGTGTGTAATGAAACCTGTGACAAAAATAACGATGTTCAGCCTGGTGATGCTGGCAAGTGCTCATGCCAATGCTGCATTAGTCACTGTTGAGTTTGGCGCATTTACCGGTTCCTGGGTTAACGCCGTGGCGGATTCCGGTAGTGGCCAGCCAGTGACGATCGGCAATGCAACGGATAACCCTATGCTGCGCTGGGGGCTGCCATCACCGTCTTCGGGTCCGCAGAGCGGCTATGATTTTGCCTCTGCCGCCAGCTTCGAAACCACTTTTGATACTGATAACGGCACCAGCGATGATTTTCAGTTGGGGACTTTTACCCATTTAAATAATGTCATTCTGAGCACGGGAGCCAGCCTGCAGAGTGTCGATTTGCAACTGAGTACGACAGTGTCTATTGACGGCGGAATGCCGGTGGATGTGCAGTTTGTGTTTAACTTTACTCACAACGAGACCAGCAATAGCGCGGCGCCCTGCGCGAACGGGGAAGCGAATGGCGTTGGGGTGAACGTGAACGGTTGTGCGGATATTATTACGGTCTCCACTTCACAGTTCACAGATGTCACTACGGTTAACGGCATTAAGTATACGCTGAATATTCAGGGTTTTATGGTCAACGGTCTGTTTGCTGATCGGTTTGAAACCATTGAGCAAAGCACCAATCAGGCCTTCATCCAGGCCAATATTTCTGCAATGACCGAGGTGCCGGTACCTGAACCTGCGAGTGTTGCCATTCTGGGCTCAATGCTGGCTGGTATCGGTATGATTCGCAGGAGAAAACGCCAGAGCAAATGATGCGAGTCGCACAGCAAGCCGCATTCATGCGGCTTTTATGTTTCGGTTGCATAAGTTTTTTTATTTGAAGCATGAAATTTATTAAGCGCGAATGTGGTTGACTTACAAGTCAGAATTAAATTTATTTGTATTATTTATGCAAAAATTTGAGATCGAGTGGCATTCTGTCATTCCCTTGTGGCATTTATTTGCCTTTATTTTTCTTTTTGTGAATAGTGAGGACAAAATTACATCAAAACGTTGTTTGGGGCGCGTCAATGCAGCTTAGTCATTTCTCAATCCGCAATAAAATTTTGGTTTTAGGTGGTGCAGTCTCACTGATGTTCGTGATTGCAATGTTATTCATTAAATCAGCCAATGACCGCATTGGTAATAATTTCAGTGAGTTTTACCAGCATAACTACAAAGTATCGCAATTGATCAGCCAGATTCGCCAGGCGCAAGCCGATATTATCGGTAACGTGCGCGGGTTGCAGGTAGTGTATCTGCTGGGTTTGTATGAACAAGTTCCCGAATTTAATGCGATTGTCGATAAAAACAGTGCGATCACTCCAGAACTGGTCAAAGAGCTGAAGCAAGACTACAACGGAGATCCTCAGCTACTGGCTGACTTTGAGCAGAAGCTGTCTGTGTATCAGGCTAATACCCATCAGTTTGTGTCGGATATGGAATCGGCACCGAACCATCAGGCGCCTTACCCTGTGTTCAGAGCCTTCGTTGACAGTTATGAAGCCCTGAATCTGCAGTTCGATAAAATCCAGCAGACCAGTGCGGAGATGGCGATTCAGGCCAATGAAGATACTCTGCAGTCGATTAAAACCGCCAATACTGTCTTTTATGTCTCCATTATCCTGGCGGTGCTGATTGCCTTTGTTTTGAGCCACTGGATTGCGCGAGGTCTGGTTGGCGGTATCAGCCGGGTTAAGGCGACGGCAGAAGCATTGGCCAGCGGTCATCTGGATGTGTTGTCCAATGTGAAAGGGACAGACGAAGTTGCCCAGCTGAGCAGCGCCATTGACAGCACAGTAAACCGTCTGAACAGTACAGTTGCAGGCATAGTGCGTTCCAGCACCCTGGTGACAGAAAACAGCCGTATTTTACAGGACGCTAATAACAATATTCAGGTCGCGGCAGGTGAGGTAGCAGAGCATACCATTCAGGCTGTGACGGCGATTGAAGAGCTTTCAACCACCAGTAAGAGTATCGCTGTCAATACCTCAGATTCAGCCAGAGCATCGGATCAGATGATGGAATTGGCAGAAAGGGGCATCGAATCTTCCGGGCATACCCAGTCTGTGGTTCAGCGGTTGGTTGCCACTCTGCAAGATACGTCGGGTGTCGTTAACGAGCTGCATGGCGAATCCCGTAAAATTGAAAGTATTCTGGAAGTGATACGCGGTATTGCCGAACAAACGAATCTGCTGGCCCTGAACGCGGCGATTGAAGCGGCACGTGCCGGTGAGCAGGGACGTGGTTTTGCTGTGGTGGCCGATGAAGTGCGCGGGCTGGCACAGCGCTCACAAACTTCCGTCAATGAAATTGAGCAGATGCTGGCTCAGCTGCAACAAGCCTGCAGCAGCGCCGTTGACATGATGGCAGACAGTACCACAGAGGCCGATCAGGCCGAAGCGAGAATGTCTGAAACCAACCAGTTACTGGCAGACATCATGAGTATGATCAATCAGGTCAATGAGCAGACTCAGCAGATTGCGACAGCAGCAGAAGAGCAGAGCGCGGTTGCTGCTGATATCAGCCAGAATATTCATACGGTTCAGGCGCTGTCGGATAAGACCTCATCCATTGCCTCTGAAACGGTGCAATGCAGTGATGACATGCACCGAGTCAGCCAGGAAGTGGTTGAGCAGGTCAGCTTTTTTCAGGTAACTAAAGGCAGTGAAGAATACAGCATCAAGGCCAGCTAAAAATATGCGAAATTAACGCAAGAAATTGAAAGTTAACAAAAATAAGAAACCCGCCAATAAGATTACTGGCGGGTTTTTTCGTGCTTTGTAAGACCTAAAGGCCTTTTTATAGTAGTGTCGGCGGCTTGCTTTTTCTGTCTTAATGCTGAGATCTGAGCGCGAGATAACAATATTACAGGCCAGTGCAGTCACTGGCCTGTGGCTTATTGCGTATTCACGCATTGTGCACTAACGGGCGACTTCATCCACCAGATACAGTATCGACTGATAGGGCACGCCACTGTGGTGCGAGAGGCCGATTTCGCAGGTACGGCTGTTGCTGAAACCACGCCGGCAGTCTGGCGGAACCTGAGCTTTCAATGGTTCCAGCGAGGCGGCATTAAGTTCAGGCAGACTGAACCCTTTATCGCCCGCCCAGCCACAGCACTGAATGTGCTCCGGCACTATCACAGTGCTGACGCAAGCTTTGGCGAGCTCCAGCATGTCATTTTCAAGTCCCATCTTGCGGCTGCTGCACGTGATATGCAGCATTACAGTTTCATGCAGACGTTTCAGCTCCAGGTGTGGCAGCAAATAATGCAGCACCAGACCAACAGGCTCGACAATATTCATCAGTCGGCTGAAATTTTCCACACTGCGTTTGGCGCAGGGGCTGGCATCGATCAGAATCGGGTATTTGCCCTGCTCGCTGGCTTGCCAGAGTGCATCTTCCAGTTGCTGGCTTTTTTGCGTCGCAGGCTCTGTCATCCCTTTGCTGTCGTAAGGCATACCGCAGCAGAGATCATTGATGTCTTCTGGCAAAATGACATCGAATCCGGCCTTGGTGATAAGTGACAATGTCACTTCTGTGAGTGATCGTTGATCAGGATTATCTGACTGCTGCCCCATAGTACGACTGGCGCAGGAGGGCAGGTACACCACTTTTTTCTCGCCGTGTGCCGGCCTGTTACCGCTTTCAGTCAACGCATGACGATTGATTGTCGGCAACTCTGGCAGCCACTGCGGTGTGTTGTTGTGACTCCAGCGTCTGGCCGTGTCGCTGATCGCTGTCATTCTGTGTTTGCCAAGCAAAGACTGCGCAGACTGCGCCACACCCAGACCGGTTTTCACTAAGCGGGTTGTGGTGGCGAAGTGATCCGCCGTCCAGCGCGCAATGGGCGTATAGCGCTGATATTTGTCGGTACGCAGTTTTTTGATGAGATCGCCTGTGTTGATCCCCACCGGGCAGCGTTCTGCACACAGCCCAGTAGCCGCACAGGTATCGATTCCCTGATACTGAAAGACAGATTCCAGTGACTGTGCGCCGGCTGTGTTACCGCTGCGGCGACGATGCTGCAATTCGCGGTATAACACAATGCGCTGGCGCGGGGATAAAGACAGGGTCCGCGACGGACAAACAGGCTCACAAAACCCGCATTCTATACAGCGATCCACCAGATCATCCGCTGCGGGCATGGGTTTTAGATGGCGTATGTGGGCGTGCGGGTCGTCATTAATGATCACACCCGGATTCAGCAGCCCTTGCGGATCGAACAGCCGCTTGATGCGCTGCATCAGCTGGTAGCCTTCTGTACCCCATTCCAGCTCGACGTAAGGTGCCATATTGCGGCCGGTGCCATGTTCGGCTTTCAGCGAACCTTGGTACTTGATGGCCACCAACTCGGCGACGGCATCCATAAAAGCGCCGTAGCGGTCGATCTCACTCTGTACATCAAACCCCTGGGTGAACACAAAGTGCAGGTTGCCTTCCAGCGCATGACCGAAAATGATGGCTTCGTGATACCGGAACTGCGCAAACAGGGCCTGTAAATCACGAACACCTTGAGCCAGATCCGCAACAGGAAAAGCCACATCTTCAATGATGACTGTCGTCCCGGTTTCCCGTACCGCGCCCACCGCGGGGAACATGCCTTTGCGGATGGCCCATAGCGTATTGACAGTGGCAGGCTCAGAGGTGAACGGCACAGATTCAATGACGGTAAAGGTAGACAAACTGCCCATGATGGCATCGCACTGGCTGAGCAGCTCGTCGCGCTCACCTGCGCGGGTTTCAACCAGTAAGGCAGCCGCTTCCAGATCCAGGTGAGCGATAAACTCGGGCATGCCCGCCTTATCGGCAACAGAGCGCATGGCGCGGCCATCCATCATTTCAACGGCGGAGACAGGCGTGGTGGCCAGTATGGACGTGGCTTCGCTCGCGTGTTCGATATTGCTGAAAACCAGCAAGGCAGAGGCTTTGTGAGGGTGCTCGATAACCGTCCGGTAGGTAATGTCGGCGATAAAGCCCAGCGTGCCTTCCGAACCGATCATCAGGTGTTCAAGAATATCAATAGGGTCATTGAAATCCGTCAGCGCGTTCAGCGCGTAACCTGTGGTGTTTTTCAGCCGGTATTTATGCAGGATTTTTTCTTTCAGTGCCGGGTTGGTGTCGACGTCTTTCTTCAGTTTAGACAAATTGCTGAGTAATGATGCATGGCTGTGGCGGAAGGCGGCTTTACTGGCTTCATCGCGGGTGTTCAGCACTGTGCCATCGGTCAGGATAACTGTCATGCCATCGACCGTGCGATAGGAGTTCTGCGCGGTACCGCAGCACATACCGCTGGCATTGTTGGCTGCGATCCCGCCAATTTTACAGGTGTTGATCGAAGCGGGATCCGGTCCGATTTTGCGCCCGTAAGGCGCCAGGTAACGGTTAGCATCAGCACCGATAACACCGGGTTGGAGGGTGATTTTCAGCCCGTTGTCTTCAATGTGGTGGTCTCGCCATTGATCGCTCAAAGTGATCAGTACGGAATCCGAGACTGCCTGTCCCGACAGACTGGTGCCTGCAGCACGGTAGGTGTAGGGAATGTCCAGCTCACTGCAGGCGCGAATCACTGCAATGACCTGATTCTGATTGTGCAGGCGAAGTACCACTCTGGGGATCAGTCGGTAGAAGCTGGCATCGGTGCCATAGGCAAGGCGTTTGGCTTCGTCTGTGATGATCTGCCCGGCATCAAGCAGGGTGCCGAGTTGCTGGATCAGCTGCTGGTAGTTGTCCGTCATAGTTGCTCTTGCTCGCAGGCGAAAAGTGAAAAAGTCTGATGCTTTTATTTATGAATCATGAAGATACTTTGAGTGTAGCGCGTAACAGCAAACAGACTTTGCGCTTGATCTCAGCTTTCGGTGCTTAGCGGCATTTCTGTTTACAGGGTGTGAACCCTATCGCTTTCCTTATTACCCAAACAGAAAAACTATAAATTTGTGATCTGACTCTATACTTGAGTGTAACTGACCCTGGTCACCCGCAGAATTTTACCTGACAGCCTCCAACCTAAGGGATTGAGCATGAACTGGTATTTGTACGCTCTCAGAAAGTACGCGGTGTTCTCAGGTCGCGCGCAGCGACAGGAGTACTGGTATTTCTTTTTGATTAACCTGGTCATTACGCTGGCGCTGGGCATAGTAGACAATCTGCTCAATACGCCGGGCACAGGGGAGGGGACTGGCTTACTGGGCGGTGTGTATTCGCTGGCGGTACTGATTCCTTCTGTTGCGGTAGGGGTTCGGCGCCTGCATGATATTGGCAAATCAGGCTGGTGGATGTTACTGAGCCTGATCCCGGTCTTAGGCTTTGTTGTTTTGCTCTTTTTCTTCGCCAGAGAAGGACAGCCCGGCACCAATGAATACGGCCGTAACCCGAAAGAAGAGTCCGGCATGGGACATATGGCGATGTAATAAGTAGCCAGACATGCCTGGTAACACTCTGCGGGTTACCCTGGCGTTATTTCGTGGTATTTTCCTGTGGATGATGCTGAAACCTAAGTCAGCTGCATCAGAGTATTACGGGTCAGGGTACGGGACAGACAAGCCATCATGCCGCATTTTTTCCGACGACAATTTTTAGCACACTGGGCGTTACTCTTAACCGTCTGGGTGGTGTTCGTGTGTCTGTCGAAGAACACAGCGGTGCTGGCGCTCTGTCCGTATCAGCCTGTTGAAGCCGTGCAAATCTTCTCTGCCAGCGATATGGCTGAGCCGGAAGCACAGGCGTCTTCCTCTGACTGTGATTTATCAGAACAACTGCTGCAGCTGAAATATCAGCAACTCGATACGTTCTTCTTGATCCCCATTTTGCTGCTTACTCTGATGCTTGCGGGTCTGCTCGGTGCAGGCTGTCCTTCACCGCCCCTGTGCCGCGATCCTAAAGTGCCTAAAAGGCGCATTCACCTGACGCTGTGTATTTTCCGGGAATGACACACATACCGCTTGGCATGATGCCCAAAAAAGTCTGTGTGTTTATTACTTAGGAAAAACAATGCAAAAAAATCAAAGTTTGATCATTAAATGGCTGGCAAGCAGCTGGCTATGGCTGTGCCTGCTGTTTATGTCTGTGGGCCAGGCATCGCCTGTCAGCACGGGCTGGCTGAGCGATCCTAATCATCCGCCGGTCGAAACACGCTTTGTGTTAACCGGACAGACAGATTCGGTCAGTGGGACAGTCGCCGGTTATCTGGAAGTGCGGCTGCAACCGGGCTGGAAAACGTACTGGCGCTCTCCCGGCGAAGGGGGCGTGGCTCCCAGTATTCACTGGCAGGACTCGGCGAATATTGTCGATCTGGACTGGCAGTGGCCTGTGCCGAAAAGATATGACGTACTCGGTGTGGAAACCATAGGTTATGCCGAGGATGTCATTTTTCCGATGACCATCAAGGTGGAGGATTTTTCCCAGCCGGCGATTCTGCTGGCCACTCTCAGTCTGTCTTCGTGCTCGACTGTCTGTGTGATCACCGATTACCCGATTGATTTATCCTTTATTCCTTCAGCGCTGACACCTTCAGAGACTGACATGCGCCGCTATGCGCAAGCGTTAAGCACTGTGCCGCAATCCTCTTCGCTGGCCGGGATCAAGTCAGCGATCTGGGATGCCGACCAAAGCAAACTGCAGTTAGTCCTGAGCAACGCGCAGGGGTGGGTCAACCCCGATCTGTTTATTGATGGTGATGCCGAAGCGGTCAAAGACAGCCATTTCTCGCGTCCGGAAATCAGTATAGAGGGGGAAATCCTGACTGCGCAGATAGCAGTGTCGAGCTGGTTCGGTCAGCCGGATCTTGCACAACAAGCGCTCAATGTAACCGTGACAGATAATGCGGTGTTGTCTGAACACAGTGTACAGGTGCAAAGCGGAATTATTACCGCTCAGGCAGGTCACAGCCTGCTGGTGATGTTCGGTCTGGCGCTGCTGGGCGGACTGATCCTCAATATCATGCCGTGTGTACTGCCGGTGCTCGGCATGAAGCTCTCTACCGTGCTGACGGCGGAAAAGCAGGAAAAGCAACAGATTCGACTCCAGTTTCTGGCATCGGCCGGCGGGATCATCAGTGCATTTTGGCTGATTGCACTGGCTCTGGTGGCGCTGAAGCTGTCCGGGCAGGCTATCGGTTGGGGAATACAGTTCCAGAGCGGAACTTTCCTTGCCCTAATGGTACTGGTGACCTTCATTTTTGGTGCCAATATGCTGGGACTGTTTACCATCAGTCTGCCATCGGGTATCAGTACCTGGCTCGGCACCAAAGGCGGTAAAGGTTATGTTGGGCATTATGCGCAAGGCATGTTTGCCACCTTTCTTGCCACGCCGTGTTCCGCGCCGTTTCTCGGCACGGCGGTCGCTTTTGCTCTGGCAGGCAGTGTCGGCAATCTGGCCGTGATCTTTACCGGCCTGGGGCTGGGAATGGCACTGCCCTGGATGGCTATCGCTCTGTTCCCATTTATGGTGCGATGGTTACCTAAGCCAGGTGTCTGGATGGGCAAAATGAAAGTTCTGTTCGGAATCATGATGCTGGCGACAACATTATGGCTGCTGACGTTGCTGGCACCACACTGGCCTGTCTGGTCACTCTGGCTGGCAGGTATTTTGGGTATGAGCCTGATTGTGTGGCGTTCGGTTAAGGTGTTTGGCGGCAAGCCAGTGGGCGTACTGGGCAGCGTGTTTTTGTTGATCAGTGCTGTTGTCCTGCTTACTGCCAGTCTGACCGCGGATAAGTGGGCGACACCTTTGCCGCCAGAGCCAAGCTGGCAGCCGCTGCTGGCTGCTGACATCAGTAAGCAGGTTGCGCAGGGCAAAACCGTGTTTGTGGATGTGACCGCAGACTGGTGTATCACCTGTAAAGCCAACAAGGTTCGCGTATTGCTGCAACAACCGGTTTACGACGCGATTCAGCAACCCGGTCTGGTGCGTATGCAGGGAGACTGGACAATACCTAACGATGCCGTGACTGCTTACTTGCAGGCGAATGGCCGGTTCGGCGTGCCATTTAATATTGTTTATGGCCCGGGTGCGCCTCAGGGTATTGCGTTACCTGTAATTTACACCAGCGAAGATGTGATGCTTGCTATTCAGCAGGCTCAGGGAGGATAAGCCAGTGTCTGAACAGAACGAAAAGCGCACGGGAAAATGGCAAAAGTGGCTGAGAGAAATCCTCTTTTTTACAGTGCTGCTGACGGTGGTTTCCGTAGGGGTCGATCTCTGGCGAAGCCAGTCTGTACCGGATGATGCGCCTTTTACCCTGAAAGCGCTGGATATACAAGGTGAGGCGGTTGATATTGCGGCGCTCAGTAAAGAGCAGCCTGTGGTCGTGTATTTCTGGGCGACCTGGTGTGGCGTGTGCCGCTTTGTGACGCCGAGTGTTAACTGGCTGAGTCAGTATTATCCAACGGTCGGTATTTCTTTGTCGTCAGGTTCTGAACAAAAGCTACAGCAGTATTTTGCTAACAAAGGGCTGGATTTTCAGAATGTAAATGATGAAAAAAATGTGCTGGGCCGTGAATGGGGTGTGGCTTTTACGCCAACCGTGTTTATCGTTCGTGATGGTAAGGTAACTTTTATCACCAGTGGTATCACTACACCGCCGGGCTTGCTGGCAAGGCTCTGGTTGAGTTGAGGCTTTGGTTAAACTGAGTTCATGGATTTTAAAGCCTGTCTGCCGCTTCGGTCGACAGGCTTTATGCTTTCGAGAGCTCCTGTCCACGGCTGAGATCTCTCGCAAATATCGCTGCCAGGCCAATGATCTGCAGAAATAGCGCGAGGTTTCTTAAACCGTATATCTGTGTCGTCAGGTGAAGCGCTTATCAGGCTTATAGAGATGGATAAAAAAGCGGATTGATATGCGCTTTGAGCTATTCCTTTTTGGCATAAAGTTAGTAACTATGCTTTCTTTAATATGATCAGGCTGGCGAGGCATGTGTTGCAAGGGTAAGAATGTGCAGAAATATAGCTTAATGTGAGTGTGGTGTGATTGATCTTTTTTGCCACAGGTATCATTTTTTTATTAGAGGGGTCCATCTGTATTGACCTTACCCTAAGGGAAAGCTTTAGGGTGTAGCCGTTCAAACATTAATAGGCTGGTTATGCGTCGGAAATCACTTCGGACAATTTGGTTAACCTTATTTACCTCACTGGTACTGATTGTATCGAGTGTGGCCAATAGCACGCCTTTAATGACGTTCAGTATGCTTAGTGACAGCATGATATCGGCTGAACCACACTGTGCCGGTATGTCTCAAACGGTTCACAACGAACACTCAGAACACAACATGCAGATTCAACCCGGCTGTGATCATGATATGACCATGACTCACACCTGCTGCACCGCAACCTGCGGTACGGCTTTTGTGCTGCCCATCCAGCATCAGCCTGTTCCTCTTATGAGCCAGTTCGCTTTGAGACCATCAGAGAACGCTGTTTCAGTGGTTTACACTTCTCAGTCCCTTTATCGTCCTCCCATCGCCTGACTCCATTTTTCATAAGTTGCCTCGCCGTGAACACACGGTGAGTATCGTTTTTCTGCCGTTTTCCGGCAGCAAACAGAATGGATGGTATGGTGAAAAAACATATGCATGCTTTGGCGCTGAGTATCAGTGCCGCCTGGCTGTACCCGGCATGGCAGTTTCCGGCCTGGGCAGCAGAGACACTTGTCGTTTCCGCTCACAAGGACGCTCAGCCAGTATCGTTACAAACATTGATTGCGCTGGCTTTACGTAATGACGCCAGTCAGGCGCAACTCGCAGCGCAATCCAGTGCGCTACGTGAATCGGCGGTCGCCAGCGCCACTCAAATGGATCCTAAACTGAGAGTCGGTGTCGGCGGCTTGCCTGTAGATAGCTTTCAGTTTGATGACGATCCCATGACCAATATATCAGTAGGTCTGATGCAGCAGTTTGAGCGCGGAGACACGCTCGAGTTGCAGGCCAGAAAAGTGCGTCAGCAAGCCGAAGGTGTGGACTGGCAAATTCAGGTCCGGCAAAGAGAAGTCGCCAACAGCATTACTCAGCTGTGGTTTGAACTGGGCTATCAGCAATATGCCGAACGTGTGTTAAGGGAAAATCAGCGGCTGATGTCGGAAATGGCCGGTTATATACAGACCAACTACGCGATTGGCAAAAGTGAAGCCCAGGATTTGCTTCAGGCACGGCTTCAGGTGAGCCGCCTGGACGACAAACTTCAGGCCAACCGACAGAGCCAGCGTAAATTGATCTCTCAGATGTCCGAATGGCTGGGTGCCGACTGGTTGTCGGCGAATGCCTCACTGGCTGCCAGTTATCAATTTGACGGGACGGCACTGGACGCTCTGCTGAGGTCGCACAATGGTACGAGTCAGTTTTACGATCTGCTTACTCAACACCCTATGGTGGCAATGACTGAAGCGGCAATATCAGCCAGCCAGACTCAGGCTGAAATCGCTGGCGAAGCATACAAGCCTCAGTTTGCGGTGGAAGTCATGTATGCCTACCGGCAGGCAAAAAACATGCGAGGCGAACCAGCCTCAGATCTGGTCAGTGCTTATCTGACTGTAGATCTCCCGCTTTTTACTGACAACCGTCAGGACAGAAACCGCGCCGCTGCGCACTATCAGGTTGGCGCAGCTAAATCTCAGAAAGACCTGCTCCTTGCTCAGATGAACGCCAGAGTCAATGCCTTGCTGGCTGACAGACAAAGTCAGACAGAGCGGCTGGAACGTTATCAGAACAGTTTGCTGCCACAGGCAAAAGAAAGGACCGAAGCTGTTGAACGTGGCTATCAGAATAACACCGCGCAGTTCAGTGATGTGATTAATGCGGCCAGCGATGAACTGGCTCTGGAGCTGGAACTGGCACGTTTGACGGCCGATCTCAGCCTGACCGGCAGCACTCTTACGTTTCTGCTGGGCGGACAGGCATTAGAGTCCATTGCCCCGTCACTGCTCAAGCCAGCTACCAGCCACTGACAGACCAAGGAGAATAACAATGAAAACAATCACAATCACTGTACTGGCGCTGTTAGTCGGAAGTGCAATCGGCTATGTCGGCAGTCAATACCTCAGTGGTCATGATCTGTCAGCCAATAGCAGCGACTCATCAGCGAATATACCCAAAGCCCCGTTGTACTGGGTGGCACCTATGGATCCGAACTATCGGCGGGATCAGCCGGGGAAGTCGCCGATGGGCATGGATCTGATCCCGGTTTATGAAGAAGACGAAGGCGGTGCGAAGAGTAAACCGGGCACGGTACGCATTGATCCGGCGGTGGAAAACAACCTTGGTGTGAAAACGGCCGCGGTGTCTGTTCAGCCACTGACGCCCAGAATAGAAACCGTCGGATATGTCGCTTTCGATGAAAGACACTTGTGGCAAATCAATGTCCGTGTCAGTGGCTGGGTGGAGAACCTTTATATCAATGCGGTTGGTGAGCAGGTGAAGCAAGGGGATGTGCTGTTTACCCTGTATTCGCCGGAACTGGTCAAAGCGCAGGAAGAGCTATTGAATGCATACCGCACTAAGCGTGATGGTCTTATCAAAGGCGCCTATGAGCGTTTGGTGTCACTGGGGGTCGACAAGGCGCAAATTCAGGCCATTGCCAGAAGCGGAAAAGCCCTGCAGACAGTGAAAGTGAAGGCCCCGGCGAACGGGGTGATTGCTAGCCTGAATGTTCGTGAAGGGGCCTATCTCTCACCAGCGCAGTCGGTCATCAGTGCAGGCCCGCTGAATACTGTCTGGGTGGATGCCGAGGTGTTTGAACGCCAGGCGCATTGGATAACGACAGGCAGTAAAGCCACCATGACGCTGGAAGCCCTGCCGGGTAAAGAATGGCAGGGGCGTGTGGATTATGTGTACCCCATTCTTGACCCAGCCACCCGCACTTTGCGGATGCGGTTGAATTTCGATAATGCTGGGGGCGAACTCAAACCCAATATGTTTGCCAATATTGTGCTGGAGCCTGAGACAGACAAAGCGGTGATGGCGATTCCGGCATCCGCGGTCATTCGATCCGGCGGCATGACGCGCGTTGTGCTGTCAGAAGGTGAGGGGAAATACCGTTCTGCCCGTATAGCGGTGGGACGTCAGGCGGCAGAATACATTGAAGTTCTGCAAGGGTTAAGCCTGCAAGACCGTGTCGTGACTTCTGCCCATTTCTTATTGGATTCAGAATCCAGCCAGTCGGCCGATCTGGCACGGATCAATGGTGTTGAACCTGAACAAACCACAGTCTGGGCAACCGGTGAAATTACTGAGGTGATGGCTGATCACAAGATGTTGACGATCAACCATCAGCCCGTACCGGAATGGAACTGGCCGGGCATGGTGATGAATTTCACCCTGGCTGACAATCTGGAAATGGCGCCGCTGAAGACAGGACAGACACTGGAGTTCGAAATTGCCAAGTTAGAATCCGGCCAGTATCAGGTGGTGGATTTCAAGGTCAAGGATCAGCCCGTTGCCCAGGAAATCTGGGTCAGAGGCAATATTACCATGCTGATGGCAGAGTTCGGCATGATAACCCTGTCACATTCAGCTGTGCCCGAATGGCAATGGCAGCCGGGTGAAATGAACTTCACTGTGGATGACAGTATCGATCTGTCTGCGTTCACAGAAGGACAGACCGTCCGCTTTCTGATTGTCCGCAACGGCAGTGATTACACCCTGAAACAACTGGATGCGGCCGGGGGTGAGCAATGATAGGCGCCATTATACGCTGGTCACTGCACAACCGTTTTCTGGTGCTGATAGCAGCCCTGTTCCTGACGCTGGCGGGCCTGTACAGCGTCAAAAATACCCCGGTTGATGCACTGCCGGATTTATCCGATGTACAGGTGATCATCAAAACCAGCTACCCGGGACAGGCACCGCAGGTGGTCGAAGATCAGGTGACTTATCCGCTGACCACCGCCATGCTGGCGGTGCCGGGTGCCGACACGGTTCGCGGCTATTCCTTCTTTGGAGATTCGTACGTTTATATCATTTTCAACGATGATACCGACATGTACTGGGCACGTTCGCGGGTGCTGGAATACCTCAGCCAGGTTGCGCCTAAGTTGCCGGCAAATGCAAAACCGACTCTGGGCCCGGACGCGACCGGTGTGGGCTGGGTGTACAGCTATGTGCTG
Organism: Photobacterium salinisoli; assembly: GCF_003614885.1. Lineage (GTDB taxonomy): Bacteria > Pseudomonadota > Gammaproteobacteria > Enterobacterales > Vibrionaceae > Photobacterium > Photobacterium salinisoli. The sequence continues at coordinate 1,228,534 of NZ_QZMS01000007.1, read as the reverse complement.
CAGGATAAAACCGGCCAGCACGATCTTGCTGAGCTGCGCAGTCTGCAGGACTGGTTTCTGAAGTATGAACTGCAAACCGTCAACGGCGTGTCAGAAGTGGCCACAGTCGGCGGTATGGTGAAGCAGTATCAGGTACAGATTGATCCAGCCAAGTTGCGCGCTTACGGTTTGACGCTCCAGCAGGTCAATAACGCTATTCAGCGGGGCAATCAGGAAGTCGGTGCGTCAGTTATCGAAGTGGCTGAAGCTGAGCACATGGTCAGAACAAGTGGTTACCTGACCGGCGTTGACGATCTCAAAGCGTTGCCATTGAAAACCACAGCCAAGGGTACTCCCTTGCTGTTGGGAGATATCGCTGATATCAACATTGGCCCGCAGATGCGACGCGGCATTTCAGAGCTGAACGGCGAAGGTGAAGCGGTTGGTGGCGTGATTGTGATGCGCTATGGCGAGAACGCCAGTCAGGTGATAGATGCCGTTAAAGACAAGCTGACCGAGTTGCAGCGCAGCTTGCCGGATGGTGTTGAGATCGTCGCCACCTATGACCGTTCCACTCTGATTAACGCCGCTGTTGAGAATCTGTGGCAGAAACTGGCGGAAGAATTCATCGTAGTGGCTGTTGTCTGTGCCATCTTCCTGTTTCATATCCGCTCATCACTGGTGATTGCCATCAGTTTGCCCGTCGGCATTTTAGCAGCCTTTGTTGTGATGCACTGGCAGGGGATCAACGCCAATATCATGTCGCTCGGCGGCATTGCGATTGCCATCGGGGCGATGGTCGATGGGGCGATTGTCATGATTGAGAATGTGCACAAACACATTGAGCGGACACCGCTGACAGATGAGAACCGCTGGCAGGTGATCGGCAAAGCGGCGGAAGAGGTCGGTGCGCCTTTGTTTTTCTCGTTGCTGATTATTACCCTGAGCTTTGTGCCTGTGTTCGCGCTGGAAGGACAGGAAGGCAAGATGTTCTCGCCGCTGGCCTACACCAAAACGTATGCGATGGCCGCCGCCGCCGGACTGGCGATCACTCTGGTTCCGGTGCTGATGGGGTACTTTATTCGCGGTAAGGTGTTGCCTGAGCACAAAAACCCGGCCAACCGTGGGCTGGTGGCTTTGTATCGGCCATTACTGAATCTCAGCCTGAGTTATCCTAAAACCGTGATTGTAGTGGCGCTGGCACTGCTGGCATCAGCCTACTATCCGGCCTCCAGAATGGGCAGTGAGTTCATTCCGCCCCTGGACGAGGGAGATCTGATGTACATGCCAACTACCTATCCGGGTATTTCAATTGGCAAGGCGCGTGAGTTACTGCAGCAAACCAACAAGCTGATTAAAACCGTACCGGAAGTGGAAACCGTGTGGGGCAAGATTGGCCGGGCAGAAACCGCGACCGACCCGGCCCCGCTGACCATGATAGAAACTGTGATTCAGCTCAAACCGCGCGATCAGTGGCGTGAGGGCGTGACAACGGAATCGCTCCGCAAAACCTTCGACGATCTGGTGCAGTTTCCCGGCCTGACCAATGCCTGGGTGATGCCGATAAAAACCCGCATCGATATGCTCGCGACCGGGATAAAAACGCCGATCGGGATCAAGATTGCCGGCCCGGATCTGAAAGTGATTGAGAAGATAGGCGCGCAGATTGAGCCCATCCTCAACGCGATTCCGGGAACGGCTTCTGTCTATGCCGAGCGGGTTGCCGGCGGGCGCTATGTCACTATTGATATTCAACGTCGCCAGGCTGCGCGTTACGGATTGAATATTCAGGATGTTCAGCAGGTGATTGCTTCTGCAATAGGCGGCATGGATGTCGGTGAAACCATTGAGGGGCTGGAGCGCTATCCGATCAATGTCCGCTACCCGCAGGACTACCGGGATTCCGTGGTGAAACTGCAGAATCTGCCATTGGTCACGCCCAATGGTGCCCGAATCGCTCTCGCTGATGTGGCCGATATCCGTTATGAAGACGGCCCGCCGATGATTAAGACAGAAAATGCGCGTCCCAACGGCTGGGTGTTTGTGGATATTGAAGATCGCGATCTGGGGTCTTATGTTGCCGAAGCCAGAGCGCTTGTTGCGCGCGAACTGTCGCTGCCAGCAGGTTATTCACTGACCTGGTCCGGGCAGTATGAATACATGGAGCGGGCTAAGGCAAAACTCAGTGTGGTCACGCCTGTCACGCTGATGATCATTATGCTGCTGCTGTATTTCAGCTTCCGTCGGGTAGGGGAAGTGCTGGTCATTATGGCCACGCTGCCGCTGGCGATGGTAGGCGGCGTCTGGCTGATGTATCTGCTGCAATACAATTTCTCTATTGCAGTAGGCGTCGGGTTTATAGCATTGGCAGGCGTGGCAGTAGAGATTGGCGTCATCATGCTGGTGTACCTCAATCAGGCATGGCACTGGCGTAAATTACAGGCAGAAGAGCAGCAAAATCACTTGCAGGCACAGGATCTGACCGACGCCATCCGGGAAGGGGCCGGGCTGCGTGTCCGCCCTGTGATGATGACAGTTATCACCGTCATCATCGGCTTAATTCCCATCATGTATGGCTCGGGTACCGGATCGGAAGTCATGCAGCGTATTGCTGCACCTATGATTGGCGGAATGGCGTCAGCCTTGATCCTTACTTTGCTTGTGCTGCCCGCCATTTTCAAACTATGGAAGCAGCGCGAAGTGGTATCAATCAGTTAACTGTCTTTGGGCTCTCCTGCCTGGCGGGAGAAAGGTAAAAACGTAAACACATCAGAATAATTTTGCAAAACAGAAAGGAAATACAGATGAAAAAAACAGTACTTGCATTGATCATGACACTGGCCTCGACGACTGTCCTTGCCGACGAAATGGGCCACGGTTCAATGGACCACGGTTCGATGGATCATTCAAAAATGGACCACAGTAAAATGGATCATTCGGGGATGAGCATGGATGGTATGAACATGGCAGGCATGTCTGACGTCGGCATGCCCGCTAAAGGCGCGAAACCCGACAAAGTGGTCCACGTTATTTTGTCAGACGACATGAAGATCCGCTTCAAAAAAGACGTACAGATCGAAGCGAACGACGTGGTGCAGTTTGTGGTGATGAACACTGGCAAAATTGACCACGAGTTCTCCATCGGCTCAATTGAAGAGCAACTGAAACACAGGGAAATGATGCGCAAAATGACAACCGGCCATGATCACGACAGCGGTTCAACCGTGACGGTGAAACCGGGTAAAGCCAAAACCCTGCTCTGGCACTTCCACGGTGAACCCGATGTTGAGCTCGCCTGCAATATTCCCGGCCATGCTGAAGCTGGCATGGTGAAGAGCATCATGGTGCAGTAATCCAACCCTATCAACAGCTTGAACGCTACCCACTTAAGGAGGCACTGCCTCCTTTTTTATTGCCGCAGAACCTGCCCCAATGCACAGATATGCAATCAAAATCTCATCAAAGCGTGAAACAGCAGCCATATCTGAATATCATGTCAAAGCGTCAAATTTCCATCATGCCATTTACTTCAATGTGAAGGGCGGTAGCGTGTCTGGTGAAGAACAGATCTGAGACGATAGAATATCGCTTTATTATTTCGAATCACTTGTCACTGATTTACGATGCAACGAACATGAATGATGAAATCATATGTGAATCAGTTACATAGAAATTGATACAAAATCGAGATATACGACATCATGTCGTATATCTTAGTGATGAGGCTATATGATAAAGTTCGATTTTTTGTTTTATACCAAATGGTTGCGTGTTAATTTAAGTGAAGAAATATACGACAGAGTTATACGACATGATGTCGTTGAATAAAATTTTAGCCTCCATGGAGACTTATGAGTAAGCCTTTAATTTACATCGATCAGAATATCATCGGACTGCAGTTGCAGGGCATTATCAGCCTAGCTAAGCGGGATGATGTAACTTGGGTTTACTCAAAGGAACACTTTGCGGAGATTAGACGTTCTGATGAACCCGCGAAATATTTAGATGTACTCGATGCTATAGATGCAAAATTATTGGATCTTGTTCTCGACGAGAACTGGAAGATTACTGGTGAAGCCCGGTTAAATGAGAGCGGAACCCCTCATCAGCATTATGATGCCTATATTGAGGCAAACAGAGATGTGGATTTCGACGATACTCTTTTTGACCCATTTCAGGTTTGGGTTAACGGTGGCGGAGACGAAGGGCCATTAAAGGATCTATCCGAAAAATTCGCACACCAAATTCTCAGTCTAACTTCTGAGTTGCCTTTTGATACTACCGAAATGATCGGCAAAGTTAAGTCTATAAAGCCCAAATTTGATTCCATGATCGATGAAATGATCTTGAATGGAAATGATATAGAGAAAACTCGGGCGGCTTTTGGCGATGAGAAAGGCGCTATCGGTAGCATCTCCGGAGAAAAGGAGATCGAAAAAATATGGGAAATAATATCTCCAACAATGCAGGGAGCTGAGATTAGTTGCGATCAATTTTTTGGCTTTGATCCTATTGAAAAGCAAGGTTACGAGTCCTGGCCGATGTATCTCGGAATAATCGGATGCAATGCGGTACTTGATATTTTAGGTTTTCAAGCAGAGAAAAAATGCCGAAAACTAAATAAAATTCATAACGTAAGAAGCGATGCCGGCCATATAGCAATGGGTGCGTACTGCTCAGCAATCCTATCAGAGGATAAGCGTTTGATAAAAAGAGCAAAAGCCATCTACGGATATAAATGTATAGGAACTTCCCCCATTTTGGTCACACGAGAGGCTAACAAGTCAATCCAGCCGACCGCTGACGCGTCGGCTGATTGAGGCGTTATACGCGTTGTTGTTTTTCAGTGTAAATTGTTCTGTTTTTCTCATTGGCCTTTTGTATGCGTTGTCCGATCTCTTCGCTGCTAAAGCGGGGTAAATTGAAACTATCGTTGTCGCTGAAATTCCGCTCTGTCAGTTTGTCTTTTCAAAAGCTATTTCATTTGTTGAAAGGCCATTTTCTTTGGCGTTATCTGTTCTGTAGCGCTTCAATCAAAAACGCTGAAAGTCTTAGTCTCACAAAAGCGAGCCAGGCCACGAAAATATCGTGTATTCAAAGTGGGGCTTGGCTTAAAATCGGTACATCGGTGTGAGCGTACAACAAAGCATTTAAGCGTGATTCGCAACGCGTGGCGGTTTTGGTATGCAGTGGCTTTTGTGTTTACGGTGCAATGCGGCAACCTTTGTATTGCGTTGCTCACACCTTAATGCGGCTACATGGACTCCCCCGGTTGTCAACAACAGCGTCAGGTAATGCAAGGTTGGGACTGCCGCTCTACATTCGGTCTGTTAACTGGCATTCATGCCATGACCCTGATGACACTACGCGGTTGCGGTTCCTCATTCGTTAGACGGCATCGAAAGTGCCCGCCGCGCTATCAGGTTTTCCCGCAAAAGGTCTGAACCTTACACCATCATTGGCTATTGCAATGACCCGGTGAAGCAAGTGACTCCGTTGAAAAAATGTTCCGTTTTAAATCGTTTGGTACTCAGTATCGTTTCTCAGCAGCGACCAAATGATCCGAGCGTTCTTTGCCGCCAGTGCGACAATCGCCCGTTTAAAGCCACGGCGTTCGACCAGACTTTTGCACCACAAGCTGAGTCGGTCAGTTTTATCGCCGAGACTGGCGATAACAGCACGTGCACCATGAACCAAGAGTGTCCGCAGATATCGGTCGCCTTTTTTGGTAATTCGTCCGAGCCTTGGCTTACCACCGGTTGAATACTGGCTGGGAACCAACCCGAGCCAGGCGGCGAAATCCCGTCCTTTATCGAATTGCTCACCTTTGCCGATACTGGCGATGACGGCTGTTGCTGTAATGGGTCCAATGCCTGCCACCTTCATGATTTTCTTTGCTTGGCGGCTGCGAGAAACCAGCATATCGAAGCATTGTTCTTGGTCTGCAATACGTTGATTCAGAATGAGCAAGTGCCCGAAACAGTCTGAAATGATCGCTCTGGCGAGATCAGGGAGTGGGTTGTCACCATCTTCAAGCGCTTCGGGGATAGCGGTTTGTAATGCGTGGCGTCCTTTCGGCGCGATAATGCCGAACTCGGCCAGCATGGCGCGAATTTGATTCAGTAATGCCGTTCGTTCATGGACCCAATGATCACGCGCACGATGCAGGAGCAAAATCGCTTGCTGGTCGGCCGATTTGATCCGGACGAAGTGTGTTGAAGGACGGATGACAGCTGTGCAAATGGCAAAGGCGTCATTGAGATCATTTTTGGCACCGGTTCTGAAAGGTGCCACATACTTCGACGCCATGATCTTTGGCGTATGGCCGAGCTTCGCCAGTTCTCGGGCCCAGTAATGAGAGGCACCGCAGGCTTCCATACCGATAATTGCGGGTGGGATATTAGCAAACGTCTCAAGGACTTTTGACCGCGTTATTGTTTTGTGGATCAACACCTTGCCTTGATGATCTTCACCGTGGATACTGAAGCTATGTTTGGCTAAATCAATGCCATAAATAGAATGTGACATGGTGGCCTCCGGTAATTTCGTAGTCAGACTTACCTAGTGTGGCAGAGCCTGATGAGGGGGAGTCCATGTCATTCGTTATAACCACGACATAAAATGGAGTATTTATGATAGCAAGGGAATGGAAAGCTATTTGTCCTAAAGAATATGAAGAAGGGTTTATTGCATATCTGTATGAGACAGGAATCAAAGATACATCCAGTACACAAGGTTTTCTTGGTGCTCAAATTCTAAATCGAGATTTAGGCGATATTGCAGAAATAACGTTGTTGACCTACTGGGAAGATTTTGAATGTATCAAAGCATTTTCTGGTGAAGACATCAGTGTCGCCAAATTGTATCCAGAGGATGAAAAGTACAAATTGAATCCAGATCATCATGTTAGCCACTATGAAGTCCGTGAGAACATGTGGTTATAACAAACTGTTTAAGAGTGATTCGCAACGCGTGGCATTTTTACTATGAATTACAAGGACAGACACGCTAAAGAGAAATCTGCTGACGTTGTTTTTCTTTTTGTGTCTGTCCAAGAGCTTTGCTATGTGAGGCGTCTCTGATTTCCATTCCTGTTATGATCAGCGGGTTTATGGCATATGTCTCAAACACTTTCGAACGTGTAATTTTTTTGAATCAACACCTTGCCGTGGTGATATTCACGTCGCTCACAATGCCGATTGTGAGTTAGAAGGCTGTGGTGCAAGTCCTCTGTAGCAGTAATCTAACAAAAAAGCAGCCACCGCTTACAGTACAGCTGCTTTTAGCGTTTTACAAATGGAGAAATTTGTGAGTACGGACGAGTTAAATATTGAACATTTACCACTTCAAAATGAGTTAGTTAAGTCTGTCTTGACGGCTTTTTCCTCTGAAGAAAATGTGGTAGCTGCAGTGTTATTGGGATCACTTGCTGCTGGCAAAGGCGATCGAATATCTGATGCTGACATTCTCATTTTTACCCAAAATGGGTTTCATAAAACCGCTGGTTCATGTTTCTCTACCTTCGAATCAGGCAAAGAAATCTTCTACTTCCTTGAAGATTTTCATAATGAAAATGCGTTCTTTAAAAAGTACATTTTCAACGATTTTACCAGCGCGGAGATTCACTGTTTAGACGTAAATGAGCCTTTCAATATATCTAAACCGTTCAAAGTGCTATTCGATAAAGCAGATATTGTAGAGCCTCGGCTAACCGATGAACCTGCTCCAAAGCATGAAAATTTTCCAGCATATACGAATGGCGATAAAGGTTTAATATGGGAGCTTTTTGACTGTATTAAATGGTTAAGTCGTGATAATCATGAGTTGGCTAAATCTTACCTGAAAAAGCTATCAGACAGACTGTGAGCTATTGTATAACAAGGTCTTAATGAAGGATTCGGAAAATAAAAGGACAAGCACATTAAAGAGGAATCCGATAAGTTGTTTTTTCCTCATATGCCAACCAAAATGCATTTCGATATGAAGCGCCACAGGCTTTCATCCCGACAATGGCTGGCGGGATATTGGTAAATGTCGAAAGAACTTACGTGATATTGACTTTGAATCAACACCTTGCCTCCATGATCTTCACCGTGGATACTGAAGCTATGTTTGGCTAAATCAATGCCATAGATAAATTGTGACATGGTGGTCTCCTTTGACTTTGTAATCAGACTTATCAAGTGTGGTAAAGCCTGATGATAGGGAATACATGTCATTCGTTATACACTTATTAAGGAGAAATAAGTTATGGGTGAAATTACAACGATAGATCAGCTGAAAGATATTTACGCAGAGCCGAGTAAAAGAGCCAAAAATAAAGTCTTCTCTTCTCTGGACCGTCACGCGATAACATTAGTCAATCATAGTCACTTTATAATTCTTAGTACCACAGATCTTTTAGGGTTTACTGACCTCTCTCCAAAAGGTGGAGTTCCTGGATTCATCAAAGTTGTCGATGAGTTTACGTTATTGATACCTGATAGTTCAGGAAATAATCGAGTAGATAGCCTAAAGAATATCATCAGTAATCCTAAGGTTGGGTTGTTACTAATGGTTAATGGTATTGACGAAGTAGTTCGTATCAAAGGAACCGCAAGTATTCATACTGACCCAAAATTACTATCTGCTTGTCCTGATGGAAATAAGCCTCCTAAGGTTGTTATTAAAGTTTTAATTGAAAGTATGTATTTTCATTGTGCGAAAGCTGTTATGAGAGGCAAGCTTTGGTCTTGCGATTACAAAGTAGAGCGTTCAATTCTTCCCTCATTAGCTGAAATTATGAAAGATCAACAAAATTTGGCAGAGGCTGCTATTGATCAAGAAGATATGGTTCGATATTACGAGTCAAGCCTTTAGAAGGAATTAAAAGGACAGGCACATTAAAGCGGAATTTGAGTATGTTGTATTTTTTCATGTGTTTGTCCAATTGTTTTTCTGTTTGAGCTATCTCAGGCTTCCATTCTCGTGATGACAGCTAGGATGCTGGCAAACGACTCAAGGACTTTTGAGTGCGTTATTGTTTTGTGGATCAACAGTTAGTCTTGGTGATTCTCGCCGTGAATACTGAAGCGGCGTTTGGTTAAGCCAATGCTATAGACGGATTGTGACATGGTGGCCTACAGTGATGTTGTGTTCAGATTTTCCAAGTGTGACAAAGCCTGTGTAGGGGGGAGCACATGTCATTCATTAAGATAAAGGAGGTTGACTGATGAGCACTTCGGCTTTGGTTCTTGGACTCTTCATCTCTTGGGGGCTTTTTCTTGTCATACTCATGGAGGCCTGTCGCTGTTATTTCCTTATCAAAGGTCGTATTCGATCCAATGAGTTCAAGCCGGACAATTCGAATTTACCTCCCTTTATGCAGCGCTTGGCCAGAGCACATGCGAACTGCATTGAAGGCTTTCCTATTTTTGGTGGACTTCTCATCTTAGCACTCGTGACCGGTCGAACTGAGATCACGGATGCCTTGGCTCCATGGTTCTTGTTCGCACGACTGGCACAATCAAGCATCCATGTCGCCTCGTTGAGCGTGGTCGCGGTTAATGCCAGATTTGCCACCTTTGTTGTGCAAGTGGGCATAGCGGTGTATTGGGCCTGGGCGCTACTCTTAAACTAAATTGTGCGTTCAGGCTTGTGCTCTACAAGTGTTACGGACGCTATAAGTCAGTTGTCACCACTAACTCCACAGTAAAAGTAAGGGCCATATATGTTCATCATCTCTTTAGATTACCAAGTGTCTTTAGAAGACGTTGACCGCTTTATTCCAGAGCATGTTGACTTTCTCAATGAACAGTACGTAAAGGGTCATTTTATTTTGTCAGGGCGCAAAGAACCAAGGACCGGGGGCGTAATTGTTTCAACACTCAACGACCGTAATGAACTGAATAAAATTCTTGCTCAAGACCCTTTCCACAGAGAAGGTTTAGCCAGATATGAAGTAACAGAAATAGTGCCGACAAAAGCTTCTGAGGCCTTACAGTTTCTTTTGTAAAGCTTTTTGAGTGAAAATTTTAAGTGGATTAGGCATGTGTGGTGTTTTGTGTTTGTGCCAGTTTTAGTGATTAACTCGTGATGTGGACGTTTTTGCAGTGCATACATCATTACTAAACCGGAGATTAACTGTAAAGTAAAACAATAGTCATCTTAAAGAACTATACTAGTAATTTATTTAGACTAGTTGCTTAGTGTTAATACAAAAGGAATGGTTATGTCCGTAGAAAATAACAAACAAGACGTTACTGTTGTAGATATAAAGATGCCATTTTTATCAATGGTTGTTTTTATGGTTAAATTCGTTATCGCTTCAATACCGGCTTTTGTGATTTTGAGTATTATTTTTGGTGTTTTAATGATGTTTTTTGGTGGAATGTTTCATGGGATGGGGAGGTAATAAAAGCGAATATATTTTTCCGGAGTGATTAGCAACGCATTAATGCTTATTACAAAAAATGTGTAAGGATGACTAAATGGCTGGATTTTATCTGGTTCTTACTCTCTTGGGGGTTTTGTTACCTTATGGTGCGTTTGTTCCCTGGTTATTGGCCAACGGTTTCGACGTTTCTCTGTTGCTGAAAGAAGCGGTGGCAAATCCCATCAGCATATTTGCTTGGTTAGATGTTCTGGTTTCAGCGGTTGCTTTATTGGGGTTCATCGTTGTTGACGGTAAAAGAAACGCAGTAAGGCTCCGATATCTTGCTGTGCTGGGCACATTGTCTGTTGGTGTGTCTTTTGGGTTGCCTATGTATCTTTATTTCAAAGAAAAACAATCTCTTGTATTACGGCTCTGACAAAGCTGCAGAGACTCCCCGGTTGTCACAACCGCGCCCCTTATGCAAGGTTTATTGGGCCTGTTAACTGGCCTTAATGCAATGGCCCTGATGATACGACGCTGCTGCGGCTTCTTATGCGTCATAAGGCATCAAAAGAAACCAGCTATCACAGGCAAGATGCAGGAGTTCGCTTCTCGGGTGGCCAGTTTCTTCTGTCGGAGCTCTTAGAAGGATGGGTGGGTGGAAAGCAGATCTCGTCACTACATGAACAGGAGGGCTTTTGGTAACCGTCGAGAGGACTTTTGAGCGTGTGGTAGTGTGTGTAGTAATTTGGCTTGAGGACCCTCATCCTGCTAAAGGCTGATAAGAGGGAGTTCATATTTGTTATACACCCTAAACCCACATACTTAACTGAATGTGCATCTACTTTTAATGCTGTTGATTTATACAGTATTTTGTTCTAATGTTTCTAGCGATGAAACTGTATACTGCATAATAAAGGAAGAGGTCATGTTAATGATTAAAGGAAGTTGCTGTTGTGGCGCTGTTCAATTTGAGCTAAGTGAACAGCCCACTATGATGGGCACGTGTCATTGCACACGATGTCGGAAAGTGGGAGCAAGCACTCTGGTATTTGTAAATGCTAATTCATTTGAAATCACCCGTGGCCGGGAGAAGATTGCGAGTTATAAGGGAGAGGAACCGTACAAATATAACAGGTGCTTTTGCTCTGTTTGTGGTTCGGCACTTGGTGAAGTACTCTCGGATAGTGAATCATTTCCGGTTGCGGCAAATTGTTTCGATGGCGAATTAGGTATCGAAAATCAGTTTCATGAATTTACTTCTGAAAAACCCAAATGGCTACATATTGGGGATGATGCAAAACAATTTAGTAACCACCCAGAGTTCTGAGTACTTTGCTTTAGGTGGAAAACAAGCATGTAAGAGTGACTCTCGACGCCACCGATTGCAGTAATAGTGTCTGGTAATGTGAGATTTTAGATTGTCACTCTAGATTGGCTTTGTTAACTGTCTTTGATGAGGGGGAGGCTATGTCATTTGTCTGGCCCCATTGTAATTGGTAGTCTTATGAAAGTTAAAAATATTATAACACTTCTAGTGACTCACTTATCTGTGGGGGTGTTTGGGGTTGCATTAGGAATCTATCTGCTTCCTATTCTTACTGCCCCAACGCCGCCAACTGAGTCTGAAATAAATAAAATATCTTCTCATGCACAGTATTCAGGCAGTTTCACAAAAGACCTCAAGGATAGCGATGCTTTTCACTGGGGCGAGGGTCAAGTGTGGATTGACTCTGACTATATTACACTCATGGGTCGCTTAGCACCTGGCCCTGATTACAAGCTATATCTGTCACCTGAATTCATCGAAACTGAAGTTGATTTTAATCGATTGAAAACTGAGATGGTTCTAGTAGGAGATGTTAAGACATTTGATAACTTTGCAGTTAAAGTGCCACAAGGTATCGACTTATCTAGATATAATACTGTCATAGTGTGGTGTGAGGCATTTGGCGAATTTATTACTTCAGCAAAGTACCAATGATGGTTGTGCACTTAATACTAACGATAAGGACAGTCGCGGTAATATAAGAACTGTCATCTACTAAAGATAGAAATATCTGTCGACGAAATGCATTATCAAAATCAGTACAATAAAGTAATGTTGATTTGATAACCTTTAGCGACACAGTAATCAGACTGAATGGGTGTGTCATAGCCTTGTAAATCGGCGATGAGATTCGTTAATCATAAAATGGAGAATGAAAAAATTGGATAGTAAAGAAGATATTCAGTACGCATATGACTTTTTCAATACAATTTTTACATTAATGCTGCTTGCTTTGATTGGGTGTGCCGTCTTTTTTTGGTTTCAGAACTTTGAATTGTCATTTGCGATTGCCAATACCGGCGCATCTGCCGGTGTGTTTTTAGCCGCACTATCGGCGCGTTCAGCAACTGCATTCAAAGACAGAGTGCTTGTTATTACTGGATTACTCTGCACTGTAGGCTTTCAAATATGGTCTATGGCTGTGGCCTGAGATTCAACTTGGACATTACCACGGCGATCACCTTACAGGACACAGGCGAAATAGTCTCTCTGTCTGGTTGAGCCTTGGGCGGGCATTGTCTACAATGACGCACTTTGGACATACATCAGGTCATGAACATGAGCGACACTAACGATAAACCAGCTTTACCCGATCATCTTGCCGGTAACCCTCGCAGCCCACACTATGTGGCAGAGTGTTTTGAACACCATATTGGCATTCGTCTCAATGGTAAAGAGCGCACTGATGTTGAAGAATATTGCATTAGTGAGGGCTGGGTTAAAATCCCTTCACCGAAAGCAAAAGATCGTTTTGGTCAGCCAATGCTGATCAAACTGAAAGGCGAAGTAGAAGCTTTCTACAAATAAGTCGTCTTTCTTACTGCTTATAATCCGACACATAGAGCCTTGTTAGCTCTATGTGTTGTATCAACTCTCTTTATAAACACCTCGATAATTTTCTTATTCCCATCTTTGCTATTTAAGGCTGCTAGCAAACATTTGATGTTTTGATTTCTGTAATCAAAAAAGAATTCATTCATTCTACGAATGTAATTACTTGGACAGACATATTGATAATTATCAGGACAGACACATTATGCGTGCGGTTAAGGCATTTGATGATAAAGAGGGCACATGAAATTTCTGAATCCCGATAAATATCAGAAATACTGTTATGAACGGTTTGATTATTACCTGATCCAAGTAAGAAGGCTGTTACCAACAGCAAGAGTGGAACACGTCGGATCTTCATCTATCCCTGGTGCTATTTCAAAAGGGGATCTTGATATTTTGATCGGCGTTGATGCTCGAGAACTGGAAGCTTCTGTGCGCATTCTGTTCACTTTGGGGTTTCAAGAAAAGCAAAACACTTTGAGAACAAGTGAACTATGTATGCTTGAGTCAATAAGTGAGGATGTTGCTTTTCAGGTGGTAGCGATGGGTTCAGAGTTTACGTGCTTTTTGGATTTTCGTGACAGGTTACGAGCATCGCCGGACTTAGTGATTCAATATAATGAGTTAAAGAAATCGTGTGAGGGTCTGTCACACGACGAGTACCGTGAAAAGAAGTCGACGTTTATTGAGCACGTTTTAGCGAAGGTATAGAGATAAAAAGGACAGTCACGCATAAGACAGAGTCACAAAGGCCTGTATTAGATTCAACGATTCGCTTTTATCTGCTTTTTATTAAGACTGATTTATGGCGTGTTGGAATGCATAGTTAGCTTTTATGCATTTGGTATGATTTTCAGACGTGCGGCAGCCTGCGAATGGATCACTGCTGAAAATTTGTTTATCGAGAATGATTATGGAATGCGTAGGCCGATACACCGTTGCCGATTCAATTTCGGTAAAACGGCTTGAATTGATGAGGTTGCGCCAATAAGGGTGCCTGTTTCTATCTTGGTGCAAATCTTCAGCCAGCAAGCAGTGTCAAAGCCGAGTCGTTCGAGGATAGGGCACTGAATCGAGTGGATATGGTGATGTTTCCCTTCCCTGATTAGCCGTCCTGTCCAGTCAACCAGTTCTAGATAATCGAGCAGACGAAAAGGCAGTCCTTCCGGCATATGATTTCGCGGATTACCGGCGAAGGGGAAAAGACAGGGCGCGATTGCTTTGTTTTGTTCAAGCGATTCAATGCGTGCTTTCACTGAAGTGAAGGCGGAGGTTTCCGGTGTCTTTGCGATACCGGCTCGGATCGGGTTTAAGTCCACATACGTCATGGCGGCGGCTAAGGCTTTTTCATCCAGTAATGCCTGGCTTTTGAATCGGCCTTCCCAAAAGTGGCCAGTACACTCGTCTTCCTGATTGGCTTTACTGGCGATGTATTGATTGAGCAGACGCATAAACCAGCTGATGGAACAAAGCCGCTCGCGCCAGGTTTGGATGATGGTTAAGCAAGTAGAATGTTCGGCCTTGGATAAGGCTTCGTACTTTAAAAAACGCTCAATCAGCACCGGGGCGCGATGTAAGGTGAGCCAGCGCTCTATCACGTCATGGTTCGAGAGGCGATGAGCTTTTGGTTTGTTGATATGAAGAACGACATGGTAGTGGTTGTTCATAATGGCATAGGCGCAAACATCCACACAGAAGACACTGGCAATCCGCTTCAACCGTTTCTCAACCCATCCCCGCCGGTGTTCATAGCTGGTCTGGGTCAGTTCATCGTAACCGCAAAGGAAGGAGCGGCGAACACAGCGGGAAACGCAATGGTAGTAGGGCGTGGCTTCTATACTGATAAGTTGGCTGCGTGCTGTCGTCATTGGGAGTCACAATTAATGAGCTGGATAAATACACAGTATTTTGTTGTGCTCATTGATAAAAGGGGCAAATTCCGAAGTAGCGATCTGGGTTGGAATCTATTGAAACTGATGAAGTCCTTTCTTTCTTCACGTGTCTGTCCTGGTATTTCCTCTTCTTTGACAGGTTGGCCTAACTGTTTGTCTCCATTCGGTCGAATGCTGATCGTTATTTTCAGCATTTTCTCTCCTGAACTAAGTTACGCTGACGAGATGAAATGGCACAGCTTCAGTATTCGCGCGCGTGTTTCAGAGCAAACATTACTGGGCGATGACGCACCAGAGGTGTTTGAGGTGTACGACTTGGCGGTGAACTTCAGTTTACCCTGGCAGGACTATTCCACTTCAGGTTGGGGGACGGGCACGCGATTGATGGTGAGCACCGGAATCTTACAGGCTACCGGTAGAAGTGCTTTTGTTGTCTCTGTTATTCCTGAATTGACCCTGGGCAGTGAAGACGGCCAGTTTACACTCGATTTGGGAGCCGGTGGTGCCCTCTTCAGCCAGTATCGTTTTAAGAGGCAGGACTTTGGCGGGCCTTTCCAGTTTGCCCTGACTTTTGGAGTGGGTATTCCGCTGTATAACAATTTGGGATTAGGCTACCGATATCTTCATTATTCCGATGCCGGCGTCAATGGGTCTGATACGACGGGCGCTGATTTACATATGATTGAGTTGAGCTATCGGTTCTGATTGCTTACGGTATAGATTACAAGGACAGACACGCTAAACTGGGCTAGTGATACTTTTCTTGTGTCTGTCCTGGTATTTTTCAGGACGGTTTTCAGGGAGTAATGAGAGAGCGAATGAAAAAAATTGGACTGATAGGCGGAATGAGTTGGGAAAGCACCATAGGGTATTACCGGGAAATTAACCTGGGTGTAAAAAATACGCTTGGTGGCCTTCACTCGGCTCAAATCCTTCTTCATAGTGTGGATTTTGCGCCGATTGAAAAATTACAGCGCAGTGGCAACTGGGCAGGTGCGGCTGAAATACTGGTTAATGCCGCAAAAAGTCTGGAGTCTGCAGGGGCTGATTTTGTGCTGATTTGCACAAATACCATGCATAAAGTTGCCCCGGAGATAGAACAGAGTATCAGTATTCCTCTGCTGCATATTGCTGATGCAACAGGCGAAAAACTTGTCAAAGACGGGATCAGAAAAGTGGGCTTGTTAGGCACTGCATTTACAATGGAGCAGTCTTTCTATAAAGATCGTCTATCAGAAAAATATGGCCTTGAGGTTGTGGTTCCCGGCGAAAAGGATCGTAAGCAGGTTCACGACATCATTTATCACGAGCTTTGCCTGGGTAACATTAATACAGTCTCTCGCGATGAATATATTCGTATCGTCAATGAGTTAGAACAGGCTGGTGTGGATGCCGTTATCTTGGGGTGTACTGAAATAGGCATGTTAATCTCTCAGGAACATGCGGGTATCCCGCTGTACGATACGACGACCATTCACGCAGCCAAAGCCGTAGAATGGGCGATGTCGTGAAGTGTTGTAAACACTAGCCTGGTATTGGTTAAAGCCGACCAGCGCGGGAGAGACGGATGAAATCACCTGTAACCAGCGAAGTGGTACAAAGCAAAATTGATCATCTGTATCGCAATGAAGCCCGCAAAGTGTATGCGAGCTTAATTCGTTTGCTGGGTGATTTTAACCTGGCGGAAGAGGCGCTGCATGATGCTTTCAGCACAGCGTTAACTCAGTGGCCAAAAGAGGGGATTCCAGATAACCCCAGCGCCTGGCTGGTTTCTGTCGGACGCTTCAAAGCCATCGATCATCTGCGCCGGCAAAAGCGCCAAGTTGAGATTGTTTCAGAGCTACACGATGATCCCAATGACACATCGTTTATCAGTAATAGCACTGAAAGCCTATCTGAATTCGATGATCAGGTGATTGAAGATGATCAGCTGCGATTGATCTTTACCTGCTGCCATCCGGCCATAGATGCCAAAGTGCAGGTCGCGTTAACGCTGAGGGAAGTGTGTGGTTTGACCACTGAAGAAATTGCCAGCGCTTTTCTGACATCGCCATCGACCATGGCACAGCGTATTGTACGGGGTAAGGCAAAAATCCGCGAAGCAAACATTCCTTTCCAGATTCCCTCAGAAACTGATCTGCCGGACAGAATTGAATCTGTACTGTCTGTTATCTATCTGGTCTATAACGAGGGCTACTCTGCATCGGCGGGTGAGCATGTCACACGTTCCGAGCTGACGGCTGAAGCCATTCGTCTGGCGCGTTTAGTCAGATCCTTGCTGCCCGATGCTGAAGTGTCTGGCCTGCTGGCGCTGATGCTGCTCAATGAATCCCGCCGGGATGCCCGAACGGATCAGCAAGGTGACATTGTCTTGCTGGAAGATCAGGATCGCAGGTTGTGGGATGCCGCTCTGATACAAGAGGGGATTGCCTTAGTACAGAGTGCGTTGGAAACCAGAAATATAGGCTATTACACATTGCAGGCCGCGATTGCGGCGGTCCATGCTCAGGCGGCGGATATGGCCAGCACCGATTGGTCACAGATAGTGTCGCTATACTCCCTGCTGCTCCACGTGGCGCCCTCGCCAGTTATTGAGCTTAATCGAGCTGTCGCCGTCGCGATGCGTGATGGTCCGCTGGCAGGGATTGAGATCGTTGAAAATCTGCTTGAACAAAAAGTCCTCCAAACCTATCACCTCACCTTTGCGACCTATGGCGAATTACTGACCCGGGCCGGTCGGGTTAAAGAAGCTGTCTCAGCCTTAGAGCATGCTCTGAGCCTGACTCAGCAAGCTCCGGAACAACGTATTCTCAAACGAAAGCTGGCATTGCTGACAACACCTTAAATAGTTACCTGTCAAAAGATAAAAAAATTTTTCACCTGTTGTCGATTTTCTAAAGGTTCGCTCGACTATTGTGTAGAGAGCAAAAATAAGTCGCTCTTCATTCACTCTGAATACACAGACAGGAGAAGCACAATGAAAGTCATGGTAATTGTGAAAGCCAGTGAAAGTTCCGAAGCGGGAAAAATGCCAAGTCAGGAACTGCTATTGGCTATGGGCGAGTTCAATGAAACCCTGGTCAAAGCCGGCATTATGGCATCGGGTGATGGATTAAAACCCAGCAGTGAAGGTATTCGTGTGCGCTTTAATGGCAGTGAACGCACTGTGACCAAAGGGCCATTTGCCGAAACCAACGAGCTTGTGGCCGGCTATTGGGTCTGGAATGTCAGCTCAATGGATGAAGCTGTTGAGTGGGTAAAAAAATGTCCGAATCCAATGGAAGAAGCGTCCGACATTGAAATTCGTCCTTTTTATGAAATGGACGATTTTGCTGAGATCGACAGCGACGGATCAGCTCGCGAACAAGAAGCTCAGTTACGGCAAACACTTTCAATGCAGCAAGCGCAATCGAACTGTTATCTGTTTTTCTCAGGTCGCTGCGATGAGGCATTAGAGTATTACCAGAAACACCTCGGCGCGAGTGTGAATTTGATATTTCGGTTCAATGAAAGCCCGGATCCAGTACCTGAGGGCATGTTACCTGCCGGTTTTGAAAACAAGGTGATGCACTGCGAATTCACAATCGGAAGTATGAAACTTTTTGCCTCCGACGGCTGCGGTGACGAAGGGCCGTTTACCGGGTTTAATCTCGCATTATCGATTGACTCCGAAGCGGAAGCACGTCGTGTATTTGATGCGCTGGCAGACGGTGGTTCGGTTCGTATGCCGCTAGAAAAAACTTTCTGGTCACCTTTATATGGCCAGGTAACGGATAAATTTGGCATGGGCTGGATGGTGATGTTACCAGGCGACGACAGCCAGCAGTAACCGGCTTCTGAAATCAGACAGGGAGTATCAGGGCAATGAAATATGTAGCTTTGGTGTACTACGATGAATCAGTAATGAAGACGCTCACGCAAGACGAGTGGGATGCGCTCAACCGTGAGTGTATCGATTGCGGCGAATCCCTGCGGTCGCGTGACTATATGATCGGAGGCGAGGCGCTGCTATCTATCCAGACGGCAACCACGTTACGCGTTCGAAATGGCAAGGTGGACATTACGGATGGCCCTTTTGCTGAGACCAAAGAACAACTTGCAGGTTTCTACCTGTTAGATGTCCGGGACCTGAACGAAGCGATTCAGATGGCCAGTAAGATCCCGCCAGCACGCTACGGCAGCGTAGAAATTCGCCCAGTTCGTGAGTTGCAGGGTGAAAATAACGTGAGTTATAAAGACACAGACGTGCGTAAAGCACCATAGGTAGAGGAGAAAGAGTATGAGTTATGTAGATGGTTTTGTTTGCGCTGTGCCAACAGACAAACGAGAGGAATACCAACAACATGCTGCAGAAGCCGCACAGGTCTTTAAAAAATACGGCGCCGAGCGTGTGGTTGAAACCTGGGGTGATGATATACCAGATGGCGAAATCACCTCTTTTCCTATGGCGGTAAAATGTAAAGACAGTGAGACAGTGGTGTTTTCATGGATCATTTGGCCGTCAAAAGTGGCCCGAGATGATGGCATGGCCCTGTTCATGAAAGATCCTATCTGCGATCAGAACCTGAATCCCATGCCGTTTGATGGCAAGCGTCTTATTTATGGCGGATTTGAAACTATCGTCGATTGCTAGAAACTGTCATTCGTGCAGGTAGAAGTGTAGAAAGGCGGTGCGGCCATGCACCGCTCAGTCTGTTTAAACACCAGGAGAATACATGATTGTCATTGCTCGGTTTTTGTTTCCTCATGAAGCACATATAGCGAAAGCCAGCCTTGAGGCTGCAGGTATCCTGAGCCATCTGGCTGACGAACATACAGTGAATGTGCAGTGGTTGTACTCCAATGCGATGGGTGGCGTACGCCTTATGGTCGCTGAACAACATGCCGAGCAAGCTCGTGATATTTTAAGCAGTGACTTTTCACAAGCTGTCGAGGACAGTCATATCTGTAGCGGGGGAGCAGATGCCTGCCCGCACTGTGGAAGTCATGAATTACTGCCCTATACAAAAGGGAAACGACCCGCTTTTGTCGTTTTCCTTTTACTTGGCTTTCCCTTGTTTTTTTGCCGGCATGGCTATCAATGCAAAGCTTGTGGTGAATTTACTGAAAAGCTTTAAACCAGTGGCAGAGCGTTTTGCCAAAGTATAAAAAGGGCGTGACCTCGATCTCCCGTAATACCATGCCGCACTGCCAATTAACATTAAGTTATTGATTTTTAAATAATATTTGTCATGCTTCCTCTGTCTTGTTCTATTTCATAAAGTGTCTGTCCCGCTATCTCACCCTGTATCGCTGCTATGCCTGTCCTGGTAATTCCTCGTTTCATCTTGTGTCTGTCCTGATATCACTTTTTGCACAGGAAATTAATGATAACTCTATCTTTAGTTGGCTGGTTCAATAACGCTGTAATTTTTGGTGTAAAATAGACAAATCTGATGGGTAATCAGATAATTGCCTTTTAAACTCAACCTTTTTTGGAAAGTTTGATGTCTTTACTGCTCAGATAAAGAGATATATTTTATTTCTTGATTTTTTGATATCTATTCTTGATCACGGTTTCAAATGTTGACTGTGGTTTGTTTCTTTAAATATTATTAAGTGACTCGAGATAAGTTCTTTTGTTGATATAAAAAACATATTCCTGTGTTTAATCTCCCCGCCAACTGACTCATTGATTAATTGTCAGGATTTAAGAGTTACACCTTAATTGACCATGTTCTTATAAGTGCATGCGACACAAAGGCTTTATATGTTCAATATTTTAAAATCGCTCGGTCGCTCAGAGTCGCCCGTTTCTCTGTTTATGAATAAACAGGTGTTTGCCATTCTGTTGTTTGCCAGTGCAAATGCTGCTGTGAATCCGTATAAGAATATTTTTGGTGTCGATGTCATTGGCCTGAAAGAAATTTATTATAGTTTAGTGATTCTACTTTCAGGAGTAATTATCACCTTTTTTAGTATCTATTTTGGCATGAGGTCAGACAAAGAAGGAAGTTTTGTAAAGTATATTATTATTTGTAGCATTTGTGGTGTGTTTGGAAATATTGCACTTTACGTATGGCCGAATGAGTATACGTACTTTTTAGCTAATTGCTTGCTTCTTCCAGTATTTTGCGTATTGAACTCTTTAATTTTTGGTTATGCAGCGGCTAAGCGCAATGTGGATGGCGCAGATAATGCGCACAATGAGAACGCGGCACTGCGTTCGACCTATTCGATGGGATATGTGTTAACCCTTGGTATGATAGGGATGTTGGCACTTCAAAAAGAACAGCTCATTTTTATCTGGCTGTTTTCAGGCATTATGTGCTGCTTGATCTTCACCTTGTACTTTAAGGAAAAGTTTGTCAACGAAAGCCATAAATCAATGTTGTCTTCCGAACCTATTTCTAAAGTATTCCACGCTTCAAACATTATAAAACTGATAAGTGTTTCGCTTGTTACTAACATGCTGTTTACCTTAGATGCGACTGTTCCATTTATTATTGTCAATCAGGTCCAGGGTGAGTATTCAGATATTGGTGTATTTGAAGCCGGTATTGCTGTGTTTGAGGTTTTCTTTATTTTTTATTGGTCTAAGTCAGCGCAAAAAAAGAAAACATCCAGTGTGATAATTATGGGGGCTGTCATATTCTCATTGTCTACCATGCTGTTGTCTGTGACTCAGAATATCGTTCATGTCTATCTGTTAATTCCTTTGATTGCATTAGGTGCGGCATGTCTTATTAGTATCCCTATCGGATTTTTGCAATCGCTTGCTGAAGGAAGACCGGGTGTTGGTAGTTCGTTGTTGTCGATTTCATTCTTTATATCATCTTCCGTTTCATCTGTTGTTTACTTCTTTGGTAATTATTTCTTTGATATCAGTATGACAATATTTATTTCATCGGCTGTTGGTTTGTTAGGTTTGACCATTTTATACCTGGCCGACAGACGGTAATTTTCACCCGAAAGGGAATTTAAAAAAGGAGAGGAAATGTCGACGTTTTGTGTAGTCGGAGGGGGACTGTCTGGTCTTGAATTTGCGCTTTATTCCGCCATTCAGGGCAACAAGATTGTGGTTTATGAAGCCGGACCGGATTTGCGTAAAGAACATGTGCATTTCGATACCCGAGTTTTGAATGGCGATGAAAAGAAAGTGTATTGGTCGGCGGATGAACATTGGGCTATCGGTGGAATCAGTGAGCGTTTGGGAGGGCGTTCGCTGTGTTACCACGGGGTCATGCTGCCGCTTGAACCACAGGCACTGGCAAGCTGGTCTGAGGTTTGGCAGCAGCGCTTAAATGGCCCATCAGGCTTGTATCGCCAGTTGCAGAAGGAATTTATCGGTAAATACCCAGAAATGACCAGACAACAACAGGTTGACATGCCTCTGATTCATGCGCCTCAGGCTGCGGTTGTCGGCGAGAATGCGACATTTTCGTCATACAGTCCTTTATATCAGCTTGAACCCTTTATCAGGGATGGGGTGATTCAAATTGAAAGAGCGACGATCGCCAAAGTGGAAAAGAAACCGGAAGGCTTTTTTCTGATTGATCAGGACGGGCGCACAGTGAATCCATTACCGTTCGATAAATGTATTTTGTCGGCATCGGCGCTGGTGAATAACAAGATTATTTCCACATCGCTGGAAAAGTCCACAACAGCACAGGTGACCGATCATTACTGTATTGGTATCGCCGTGAAAGTTGAACAGGGTGAACGCATTGCTGAATACCGCCATGAAATGTTGTGGCATGGTTTCAGCGAGCATCATGATCTGAATACCAACATCTTTGTGGTGGAGCGACCGAATCTCGACAGCGGAGATCGCATTTTGTTGCTGATGGCAGTGATTGAGCAAAACCCAGATCAGTCTGAATTCAGCCAGCTCCATTGTCACTACAGTCAGGGGCAGACATGGTTGGACATTAAGTCACATCATTCAGAGGCAGGGATTGAAAACTACAACCGTGTAGCCAGACGCATTGTTGAATTTGCCAGTGAGCAGTTAGGTACAGAATTAGTACCGTTGTTTGACACACCCACAGAACAAGCCGGCAGGTTTTTTGGTTCGACAGAAAGTACCGAGATAGAGCAGGCACTGGCAGCACTGAGTGAGGCAGAGCAGTCAAATGTCTATACGCGATTTATCTTTCCTTATGGCTCGTACGAACATGAGAGCTGTACGCACCCTATTGGCGGAACCGGCGATATTGCTTTAACAGACGACTTGGAATTAACGGCTATGCCGGGTGTGTATGCCATTGGACCGGGTGCTTTTCCTCGTTTGGGCATTGCGAATCCAGCCTTGACCATATGTTCACTGTCCCGTTGGCTTGCATCACATATTTAAGCAGGAAAAAATGATGAATAAACTCGCGATTCTGGGCGGTAGCCCTGTTATTTCAGAACCATTACCGGCCTGGCCCAGCTTGGATTTGACTGTAATGGATGATATTGAAGCCATTTTAAAAACCGGTGAAATTAACTATTGGACCGGTAAACGTGGAATGGCTTTTGAAAAGGACTTAGCGGCCTATCTAGGTGATGGCTATGTCGTGACCACCACCAATGGTACGTCAGCCTTACATACGGCTTTTTCCGCACTGGGTATTGGTTCAGGTGATGAAGTGATCTGCCAGTCCTATACCTTTATTGCGACCGCATTTTCGATTCTGCAGGCGGGAGCACTGCCTGTATTTGCCGATGTTGATCATACGCATACGCTTGACCCCAAGTCGGTAGAGAGCAAAATCAGCGAGAAAACTAAAGCCATTGTGGTCGTACATACATTCGGGGTGCCAACCGATATGGACGCTATCATGGCCATCGCCAGAAGACATGACTTAAAGGTCATTGAAGATTGTGCTCAGGCATTGGGCGCCAAATACAAAGGGGCTTACCTGGGCACCATTGGTGATGCCGGCTGCTTCAGTTTTTGTCAGAGCAAGCACATTACAACAGGCGGGGAAGGCGGTGCTGTGTATGTCAACTCAGAAGATCTGGTCTGGAAATGCCGCTCGTTCCGCGATCACGGTTACGACGTAGAAAAAAGGCTGGGTTTGTTTGAAATCTCACAGAAACTGCCTTACATCCATACTCAGGTTGGTTTTAACTACAGGATGACAGAAATTCAGTCTGCCATTGGCATCAGGGAACTCTCTCGCTTTAAGGCAACTGCATTAGAACAGCGAATTCGCAACGGGCGCTATCTGAGCGTGTTACTGAAGGAACACCCTTTGGTAAAGCATGCACCGGTTGATGATGAAACGCATGGTAACGCCTTCTGGTGGGCGCCTTTTGTCCTTGATATGAGCCAGCTCACCTGCGACATCAAGACATTTACCAAAGCTATTGATGCCGAGGGGGTACCTGGTTATCCGGTACCCTGGCCAGAAGTTTACAATGAAGATGCCTTCCAGAAACAAAATGGATTTGGCACGAATAACTACCCATTTAACGATCCGGCCCACAGGCAGATGGATTACACCTTAACGGACTGTCAGGCGGCCAGACAACTGGGAGACAGCTCGATCGTTTTCCATACCCATCCTGTTTATTCTGAGCAGCACATGGAAAAATTCGCCGCTGCGTTTAATAAAGTGTACGAGCACTATAAAAAGTAATCTGTGTAAAATAGTTTTTGATGAGATGGTTGTTCCATTGAGCACCGCCTCCGCATTCGCGGAGGCGTTTTTTTTTGCGAATACTGTCCTAACGTTCAGATAAACCGACCAAAAATCTCTGTGCTTGTAACATAATGACCATGACCGCCACTCTTTGAGAGAAAAAACAGTGAACATCAAACCTGAGTTAGACGTCACAAGCGATGAGCATGGAGCGATAACTGCGCTCCGGAATAATGCATTTCCCGATCATCAAGTCACCCGGTCCTATTACAAACAGCTACCTCATATGCGGGCGCTGGAATACAAAGATGGCAGGTTAGTAGGCTATCTGGGGCTGGACTATCGGGTTATTGGGGTTGGCAACTGCACATATAAGGTGCTTGGTGTTATTGATTTTTGCGTAGCCAAAACACATCAGAGGCAGGGTATCGGGTCTGCTATGTTGTCTGAGCTAAGCGAATATTCGAAGAATCGGGATGTCGACTTCATTATTTTAGTCTCGGATCTGACGAAGTTTTACATTGATAATGGATTCAGGCAGATTCATGCGCCAAGTGCCTGGCTGAGATTGCATGAGCATAAAAATTTCGGTGTAGCCTTTGAACACCTTGATGATCTGTTTATTAAGCCCATCAGCGGTAAACGCTGGGAGCACGGGTATGTAGATTGGTTGGGTTATATGTTTTAAAGGTAAGCAGTTATTGAGTATCTTGAGTGGCGGGCTAGGGACATGCACGGTGCGCCATTTGTGAATCATAAGAAGGAATCTGACTGTGACATATGAGGAATACAATGCATTTTGCCGCTCTTTACCCGCAACGACATACGTAGTTCAGTGGGGAGGCGCTCATGTCTGGAAAGTGGGGGGGAAAGTTTTTGCCATTGGTGGCTGGGCAAAACCGGGCGAGCCAGCATTTACATTCAAAGCCTCTGAGCTCAATTTTAATATCTTAAAAGATGAGCCTGGATTCAGACCCGCGCCCTATCTGGCTTCGCGGGGGATGAAATGGATTCAGCAGATGGATACTGCCAAAACAAAAGATGAAGCATTAAGATATTACCTCAAAGAGTCATACCGTATTGTGTCATTAGGGCTAAGCAAGAAAAAACAAAAAGAGCTCGGTATTCATCCGGATGAATAAAAATGACGGTTGCATAGTCATCCCTAGTTTCACTTCACTCACACGTAACAAGATTCGCAGGGCAGTCATATGTTTTTCAACAAAATGAAGCGAGAAAACCAAGAGCTGAAAGCTGAGTTATATGCATTAGCGCAAGTTAAAGAAAGTATAGAGTCTGACATGCTTCGACTGACTCTTGACGAGGGTGGGAATATAATATCCTCTAATGCATTGTTTAGAAAAGAAATTTTGATATCGCTGGAAGCGATTGAAGGTAAGCATATTGCGGATTTAGTTCCTATGCAGGCGCGGAATACCCGTCACTTTCATTTGATGTCTGATGCAATCAGGCAGGGAAAGCACTGGAATGGTGCATTGCAAATTTTAAAAGGAAATGGTGAAGAAGCCTGGTTGAGGGCGATTCTTCAGCCCATTTCGTCTGCGAGTGGCGGCATTAAGCATATTGTTATTTATGCCTCAGAGCTTACCAGAACTATTACAATGTCGCGGGAGCAAGAAGATCTTATTAATGCGTTGAACCGTTCTACGGCAGTTATCGAGTTCACCTTAGACGGGATTATTATTGATGCTAACAGTAATTTTCTGACGTCTATGGGCTATGAAAAAACGAAAATTGTCGGGCAGCATCATCGCATTTTCTGTGAGAGTTCAGAGGCCAACTCTCCTGAATATCGCGCGTTTTGGCAAAGGTTGGGACAAGGAGAGTTTGTCTCTGACCGGTTTAAACGTATCGACAGTTATGGGAATGTCGTTTGGTTAGAAGCGTCTTACAACCCCATCTATAACGCCCATGGTGAGTTATATAAAGTAGTCAAATTTGCTACTGTAATTACTGACCAGATTAACCGTGAGATTGCGATTGCGGAAGCCGCTGACATTGCTCATGAAGTCTCGACAGAGACAGGTCAGCAGACGACGCAAGGCAAACAAGTGATTGATTCAACCATAGAGAAAATGGAAGAGTTAACAAAAGTGATGGAAAAAGCGAATACAGGTATTCAAGCACTGTATGAGCAATCTCAGAAAATTAACGAGTTGGTTAGCAGTATTGATGGGATAGCGGCGCAAACTAACCTTCTGGCGCTGAATGCTGCAATTGAAGCGGCCCGGGCTGGTGAACAGGGCCGCGGTTTTGCTGTTGTTGCTGATGAAGTCCGTCAACTAGCCTCAAGGACAAGCCAGACCACAGAAGAAATTGTTGCTGTGGTCTCAGAGAATTTAACGCTAACAGGGAATGCCGTTCATTTGATTGAACAGAGTCTGTCTCAGGCATCTGAAACACTCTCTTTGTCAAACAAAGCTGGGCAAATGATGAGTGATATTCGGAAAGGGGCTGAGAAAGTGGATATGGCGGTTGGCAGTTTTACCAAACAGCTATAGCAATGAAGAGGATAAGGCTCAGTTTGATCTCATAGATATTGCTCGCAATGTGTGTGATTTATTGGGTTTGAAGGTGCTGTTTCTTCACTATTAACAGGCTGAAGAAATGGCACCCATGTTTCGTTCTGGCTATTGATCTTTCCTGATTTTCTGATGAACGTCTGACAAGTTATCGCGGGTTCTCATCGCGACTATGTATCTGTCCAGACTCTCTTCTCTCAACCTGAAACCAAACAAATCACAATTATAGGTTGCTACCCGGGAGTGAAAGCCTCAGAATGTCGGACTTTTCGC
This sequence comes from Photobacterium salinisoli, assembly GCF_003614885.1. Lineage (GTDB taxonomy): Bacteria > Pseudomonadota > Gammaproteobacteria > Enterobacterales > Vibrionaceae > Photobacterium > Photobacterium salinisoli. Next base: position 1,200,998 of record NZ_QZMS01000007.1, on the reverse strand, counting down.
CGTCAGAGAGTTAGGCGAACATTCACATCATTAACAATTGAGAATCATATATGGGTTTTGCCTCAACAGGTCTTTCTGCGCCAATCCTGAAAGCTATTCAAGAAAAAGGATACGACACTCCCTCACCAATTCAAGCACAGGCGATTCCTGCTGTGTTAGATGGAAAAGACGTCATGGCTGCAGCTCAGACGGGAACAGGTAAAACCGCTGGCTTTACATTACCGATTCTTGAGCGTCTTTATCAGGGGCCACAGGTTCGCAGCAACCAAGTGCGTGCGCTTATCTTAACGCCGACACGCGAGCTGGCAGCACAGGTACAGGAAAGTGTGTCCGTCTACAGCCGTCATCTGCCGTTGAGCAGTGCTGTGGTGTTTGGTGGGGTCAAAATTAATCCGCAGATGCTGCGCTTGCGCAAAGGCGCAGATATTCTGGTGGCAACACCAGGGCGACTGATGGATTTATATAACCAAAATGCAGTGAAATTTGATCAGCTGGAAGTTTTGGTTTTGGATGAAGCCGACCGTATGCTTGATATGGGGTTCATCCGCGATATTCAAAAAATTCTGAAATTGCTTCCTGCGAAACGTCAGAACCTGCTGTTTTCAGCAACGTTTTCTGAAGAAATTCGCACCCTGGCGAAAGGTCTGGTAAACAACCCTGTTGAAATTTCTGTCAATACCGCGAATTCAACGGCAAGAACGGTTGAGCAGTGTATCTATCCGGCCGATGTGAAGAAGAAAGCGCCTATGCTGGTCAAGCTGATCAAAGATGGCGACTGGCAGCAGGTGTTGGTGTTTACCCGTACTAAACACGGCGCAAACCGCCTGGCAGCATTTTTGTCTGAAGAGAAGCTGGCTTCTGCAGCCATTCACGGTAACAAGAGTCAGGGCGCACGAACCAAAGCGCTGGCTGATTTTAAATCGGGCAAAATTCGCGTATTAGTGGCGACAGACATTGCTGCACGTGGTATCGATATTCCTCAGTTACCACAAGTGGTGAACTTTGAGCTGCCCAATGTGGCGGAAGATTATGTTCACCGTATCGGGCGTACAGGCCGTGCAGGTGAAACAGGTAAAGCGATTTCGTTGGTGTGTGCGCAGGAAGCCGATGAGTTGTTTGGCATTGAGCGTTTAATTCAGCAATTGCTGCCGCGTGTGGAACTGGACGGTTTCAAGCCGAGCAATACGTTACCGGACTCAAAGCTGGACTCGCGTCCCATTAAACCGAAAAAGCCGAAGAAGCCGAAGTCGAATAAACCACGCTCAGGTCATGCTGAGGGTGAGAGAAGCAATGCAAGCGGTAATACGGCGCAAAAGCCAAAGCGTCGGACAAATGGCCATTCGGGTGGTGCAGGTAAAACCGGTGCAGGCAAATCAGGCAATAGTGCGCAAAATACCCGTGATAATCAGTCGCGCAGCCCAAAGAATGGTGCTGGACGCTCTGAAGCGGGCAATTCAAGACCTGCTGGTAACGCGACTGGTGGCAACAAGCGACCTGCTCAGCGTCACAGAGCGCGTCCGCAATCGGCGTGATGCTTTGCTGACAACTTAGATCTGATAACAAGCCTGTCTGAGACAGGCTTGTTGCTTTTGAACCGCTCTTAATTTTCGCTATTGGTTTGCGTAATGCAATGTTTGGCCAACTCATGATACCGGGCCTGCATGGTATCGACGAAATCATTGGCATCGTCAAAATGGCTAACCGGCTCACCAATCACCACATCGCAGTTAAATGGAACAAACATAGCTGTGCCTCTGGGTAAAGAACGACCCAGACCGCGCATGACGACCGGGATGACCGGGCAGCCTTCATGATCTTTGACTAAATGGTAAATACCTTTCTTAATGCCGCTCATGGTTTCCGGCTCGCCCCGGCTGCCTTCCGGGAAGATGATCAAAATATCCCCTTGTTGTAATGCCTGATGACACTCATGTAATACCGCTTCCCGCTGGCTGGGGGAGGGGGAGCGTCTCAGCGGAATAATCCCAATGACATTCAGCGACAGCCAGGCAACGACTTTATTGGCCAGAAAGTAGTCCGCCGCGGCGACCGGGCGGACCTTGTGGACAATGGAAATCGGAAACAGCGCCAGTAACACCAGTGTATCTAAATGGCTGTTATGATTCGCGGCTACCACAACCGGGCCATTTGCTGGCAGGTTTTGCCGCTGGATGATGTTCAGCCCAAGGCCTATAAATACCAGCGGCTTAACAATAAAGAGGATAAATAACACCTTGAGCACGTGAGCCATGGGATCCTCAATAGTAGAGATAGTAAATGTAATGGAAGAACAGCGGTGCAGTGAACATCAGGCTGTCGATGCGATCCAGAATGCCGCCGTGTCCCGGAATAAACTGGCTGGTGTCTTTAATCTGCAAATCACGTTTCACCGAAGAAATCACTAAATCTCCGATAAAACCACTGAAGGCAATGATCATACCGGCTACCAGACCCTGCAGCGAGGTGAGTGGCGTGAGATAGGGAGCAACGAAATACGACACCAGAATCACGGTTGCACTGCCGCCGATAAAACCTTCCCAGGTTTTGTTCGGGCTGACTTTCGGCACTATTTTGTGTTTGCCGAAAGACTTGCCCCAGACGTACTGACAGACATCGTTAAACTGGGTAAATACCAGCAGAAACAGCAGCATTCCCAACGATCCGGCATCCGGATTCAGGCTTGGTAAGACCAGCAGATAGGCCATATGGCTGATACAAAACACGGTCAGCATCATGGCCCAGTGAATAATACCGGCGGAGCGGATGAAGCCTTTGGTATCGCCAATCAGCACCATCACCATCGGCAGGTACAGGAACACATAGACCGGAATGAAAATGATGAACATGCCGTACCAGCCAATCGACAGCCAGTAATACTGAAAGGGAATAGACAGATAGGCCCAGAAGATCACACGGCGATCTGTCATTCGGGTCGGCACGATAGACAGAAACTCTTTCAGCGCCATAAAACTCAGAAAACCGACAAAAAACAGCGTATAGGTCAACGGCAGATAGAGAACGACGAAAACAATGCCAATCATACACCACCAGGAGCGGATACGCAGTTTCAGCTCAAGGTAATCCCTGTCAGGGTGAGCGCGCGATTTCCACAAATACACCAGCGTTCCTGTTACCAGCACAGCCATGATGGCAAGCATCAGATACAGCGAATGGGAAGGTATACTATTCATAGTCAGCCCTTTCTTTATTAGCCTGCTCTGCTGCTTTAAAGCGATAAATACCAACCAGGCGACGCCAGGTCGTTATCACAGATCCTACCAGCATGATCGCCAGCGCGGCGTCCAGCGTGTAGGCCAATATCTCTGGCTGCAAGGCAAACACCTGACTGACGAACAAGACAAGTAAGCTCACGGTCAGCAGCGCCATTCTGTGCTGTTTAGCCATAGGCCCGCGGAAGTCGGCCGGGCAGCCCATGCTGACCCCTAATACACGAACGTAAGCGGTCAGCACGGCGACGAGAGCACACAGCCATGCCAGTGTCATACCGATGTCAGACTGGGTTGCTAAGCCTGCGGCGATGATGAACATAGGGTCTGCAATACGATCTGGCACGTCATTGAATAATTCCCCTGCCGGGGTTTGCTTACCGCCTTCAACAGCCACCATGCCGTCAAACAGGTTACACAGAAGCCGTAACTGGATACAGACTGCAGCGACAAGCAACAGAACACTCAATGCAAAGCTCTTGTAGCACATCAGTGCAGCCAGGCCGATGACGGCAAAAACTATGCTCATCAGAGATATCTGGTTCGGAGTGATGTTTTTCTGGCTTAACCAGACAGCAATGCGCTTGGTTAAAGCCGTGTCCCTGACAGCCAGAGGACGCCGGTTGGATTCAGGTTCGTGCTGATTCTTCATGTTTATGACTTTATTGAAAAGAAAGATGAGCTGGCAGACCACAGCATTGAAGAGCGTTAATTATCTGCTTAATTAAAACGGATGCACGACGGCAGATAAAACGGGCAGCAGAATGTCTTCGGTCTTATAAATCGTACTCGCCAGCAAGGAGTCTTAAACATAAATGGAATAGATTGAATATCAAGCGATTGATTATGACTTTTTGAACTGCTTTCAAACTAAGAGCATGCTAACTAAACGGATAACTGCACTTAGCGGGATGGGGTGAAGTGGCAGACACTGAGAGCATGCTGCGGAGGAAATATCTCCCACAGCATGGCTGGCAGAAGCTAATTGGCTTACGGCTGGCAGACGGTATCTACGCAAGCCACTGAACAGACTTTTGCCAGAGAATAAGCCTTCATATCAATTCAGTCTGTCATGGCATTGACCACAGGCAGTTTAGCGTCTTGCCAGGCTTGTATGCCGCCAGCCAGTGAAAACACCTGTGTAAAACCCATTTTTCGCAGCGATTCTGCGGCTAAGGCTGAACGGGCACCGGAGCGACAGTAAAGGTAAACGGGTTGCAGAGCCATAACTTCAAGCGGATTGCTGTGATGGGCAACCGCCGGGTGCGTTTCGATCTGCATTTCAAGTACGCCCCGTGAAATATGTATGGCGCCTGGCAGCATGCCTGTATCCACTTCATGACGTTCGCGAACATCGATCAAAATAATGTCTCGAGTAAGCAGTAACGCTAATTCATGGCAGTGAATTTCTTCAATACTTTGCTTAGCCCGGTTGGCTAGGTCGCGTCCATTAACAAGCATAATCATATTCCTCTTAACATCAGAGAGTCATTGAAGGAAGCAGTGAAGGCAGTGACTGGTACAGAATGAATCCTGCCATCAGAATTAAACACACCGAAAAAAACCGCTGTAAGTGTTGTTGAGGTAATCGCCCGGACAGTCGCTGCCCGGCTAAACTGCCAGCCACACCAATGACAGCCATGATCACAATCACAGACCAATCCAGCTGGGTGTGTGTAAGGGCGAGGACATTCTGGTATTTCAGAAAACCGATCAACGAGTTCATGACGATGATCACTAGGCTGGTAGCTACTGCAGTTTGCATCGTCAAACCACTGAGCAGTACGAGCGCGGGGACAATCAGAAAACCACCGCCCACACCGCCCACACCGACAAACCCGGTCAATACCCCGACCAGCAGCCCCTGCAAGCCGGTAAACCAATATGACTGAGTCTGATCATGAGAGGACGCAAGGCCAACCGGCTGGAACATTCGCCACGCTGCTGCCAACATCACAAGGGCAAATACTGTCATCTGGATAGCCCCATCCAGATAGCTGGCGATCCAGGCTCCCAGGTAAGTCCCTGTCATTCCTGGAAATCCAAACAGCATCACCAAGGGCCAGTTCACTAAACGTTGTCTGATGCCAGTTATTGAAGAGATGCTGCTGATTATTCCGACAATAATTAAAGCGCTGGCGATCGCTTGTTTTTCTGTCTGACCCAGACCGTAAGCCAGAATGGGTACTGTGAGTATTGCACCGCCGGAACCTAGCATGCCTAAGCTAAGCCCGACTGCAATTGCACCCAAAAAAAGAGTGATCATAGAGACCTCATTGCTTGCTATGATTGTTCGTATGTGTGTAATATACGATATATAGATATTAAAGAAAAGGAAGAGTCTGATGAATGCGATAATTAAAGCTTTCTATCATACTGATACCAGCACTATCAGCTATGTTGTCTATGACAAACAGGGTGGACATGCTGCCATTATCGACAGTGTACTGGATTTCGCTGCACACTCCGGCAAGGTCTGGACCGCATTTGCTGATCAGCAACTGGCATTTATCAAAGAGCAGCAACTGACTGTAGATTGGATTTTGGAAACGCACGCGCATGCCGATCACTTATCAGCGGCACATTATCTGCGTGAACAGTTTGGTAGCCCTGTTGGCGTGGGAGAGGGAATTATCAAGGTGCAGAAAACCTTTAAAGCCGTCTTTAATATTGGTGACGACGAATTACTGCCAGATGGTCAGGTCTTCGACCATTTGTTTCACGATGGTGAGCTTTTTACGATTGGTGCATTAACCGGCAAGGTGATGTCGACACCCGGACACACGAATGACAGTGTGACGTATCTTATTGAAGGTAATGCATTCGTCGGTGATACCTTATTCATGCCGGACGGCGGTACAGCCCGGTGTGATTTTCCCGGCGGTGATGCAGGCGTGTTGTATGACAGTGTGTCTCGGTTACACAGCCTGCCGGCTGAGACCAGACTATGGATGTGCCATGATTATCAACCTGATGGGCGGGACCTGGCTTATGTTACGACAGTTGCCGAGAGCCGTTGTAACAATATCCACATCCATCAGGGTGTCGAGAAAGAGGCTTTTATTCAGGTGAGAACAGACAGAGATCAACATCTGGATGTGCCTAAACTGCTGTATCCCTCTGTGCAGGTGAATATACGTGGCGGCAAGTTACCGGCGGTTGAGAGTAACGAAACAGCCTACATTAAGATTCCTTTAACCGTAAAGCGGTCAAATTGAACAGATTGACCAGCTCACGCAGTTCATGCGCCATCAAGTTGTCGCAAAACTGAAACTATTAACTGAATTTGTGAGAGTAATGAAATGACAGAATTCACACCTTGGACGGCGCTGGCTGGTGGGGCAGTGTTGGGCGTTAGCGCACTGATTTTGCTGTTACTCAATGGCCGCATAGCGGGTATTTCAGGTATCGTCAGCGGCGCGTTAGATGTCAGTGATCCAAATGCCAAATGGCGCTGGATGTTTATAGCGGGTCTGATTATCGGCCCCTTACTGGCAGCCCCTTTTGGTACCTATCTGCCAGAGCATATTGATGCTGGCTGGCCTCTTATCATTGCTGGAGGATTGTTGGTTGGTGCAGGAACAAAACTAGGGTCTGGCTGTACCAGCGGACACGGTATTTGTGGTATCGGGCGTCTATCTCCCCGTTCTATTGTCGCAACAGTCACCTTTATGCTGGTCGCCGTTGTGGTTGTATTCGTTGTTCGCCATCTGACAGGAGTGTAATGGTATGCAAATGCTCATCGCCCTTATTGCCGGTTTGTTGTTTGGTGCCGGATTAACGATTTCCCAAATGGTTAATCCGGATAAAGTGCTGAATTTTCTGGATGTAGCAGGTCAGTGGGATCCCAGTTTATTACTGGTCATGGGATCGGCATTGGTTGTTTTTGGCCTGGGTTATCATTTCTTAGTTAAGCCACGTTCCAAACCTCTGGTAGCCGATCAGTTTTATATTCCTGTCAATAAAATTATCGATAAGCCATTGATCATTGGCGCTATTTTATTTGGTCTTGGATGGGGTTTAGTGGGGATTTGCCCTGGGCCCGCTGTGAGTAATCTGCTGGGAGGTAATGCGAAAATTTTCGGCTTTATTATCGCGATGTTGGCGGGAATGCAGTTTTCTGGCACTATCGACCGTCTGCTTAAAAAGTCTTGAAAATTATGAGGGTAGAATGCGAGATTATTCCAACATGGAGGCAAATGTCGAGCAGGCGGTTGAGCTGCTTAAAGCCATGGGTAATCAGCACAGGCTGATGATACTGTGTGTACTCCAGGAAGAAGAATTGTCTGTTTCTCAGCTGAATGAACGATTTCCTATCCCTCAGTCTTCTTTGTCGCAACATCTGGCCTGGTTGCGCCGGGCCGGATTTGTGAAAACGAGGCGGGAAGCGCAGACTATCTATTACCGGCTCGATAATGCGGCTGTTATTGATATCATCGCGGTGCTTCATAAGCATTATTGTGCGGACTGAATCTGCTTGTTGTGAATTTATCATCAATCTGGGTAAGTTTTACTCAGATTGATCTGCTTCTTTTATCCCCCCAGACAGTCAATTTGACCTGTATTCCATTTTTTCCAAGATCAAAATCAAATATTTCAACAATGCAGGTTGTAGTTTGTGCGCTACCTCATTATTTTGCTTCGTGACCGAACGCCTTGCCTTGACCTGGCAAGAGATGAAATATCAGCCAATCTGGCTGGTTTTTATCAGAAATGACCGAAGTTCTATCGTGTTAGGAGTACGATAAATGACATTACACTGCTCGCTTCCAGGCCAGGCATCATTGCCAGGTAGGGACGCTATTCTCATGATTTCCATTTTGAGTGCTTTGCTCAGCCGCTTTGCTTTGCCCTTGCTGCCTTTTTCACACCCGCTTTCTGCCTATCGCCTTCATTTCTTTCGCCGATTTAGATGCTTTGGCCGTTACTGAGCACATACAGAACGCAACTGATGACAGCTGAACTGTATCAGATAGCTTTAAATTGAATAAAATTAAATAGTTAAGAAATAGGTGCTTGATTGCGATTTTGGTATAAATCGCAGTTAAGGGCATGAAGGAAAATTCTGTGAATATGAAATTGTTAGGCAGTTCCCTGATTATTGCAGGGACGGCACTGGGTGCAGGCATGCTTGCTATTCCTATGGTATTAGCCCAGTTTGGCTTGCTGTGGGGCACCTTGTTAATGCTGCTGATCTGGGTAGGTACAACTTACGCAGCCCTGTTGTTACTTGAAGCCAGTATTAAGTCTGGTGGTGGCCTGGGCATGAATTCCATTGCTCGTAAAACACTGGGTAAAGGTGGCCAGTTGGTGACAAATGGCTTGCTGTATGCGTTGCTGGTGTGTTTGCTGATGGCCTACATTATCGGGGCCGGTGATTTGCTCAAGAAACTGACCGATGGCCTTGGTATCGAATTAAGTGCTACTCAGGCACAAATTGCGTTTACTGTCGTCGCGGGTTTCGTTGTCGCTGCCGGAACCGGTGTCATTGACCGCTTGAACCGGCTGCTGTTTGCGGCAATGGTGATCATGCTGGCCATGACGCTGGTTACTTTGGTACCAGGCATCGCTCCTGAAAACCTGGCATCGGTTGGCAGCGATAACAAAGTGGCACTCATTAAAACGAGCTCTGTGTTATTTACCAGCTTCGGTTTTATGGTAGTGATCCCGTCACTGGTAACTTATAACCCTGAAGCCACGCAAAAGCAGTTAAGAAATATGGTGATTGCAGGCTCTGTCATCCCATTATTCTGTTACCTGTTCTGGCTGTACGCGGCGGTTGGTAATCTGTCGCCTGAGCAATTGGTGGGCTTTGCGAATGTTTCTGAACTGATTGCTGCGCTGAGTGTGAATCACGGCAGCATGCAGCTGATTTTGTCTATCTTCACCGGTCTGGCGTTGTTGACCTCGTTTCTGGGCGTGGCAATGGCACTGTTTGACCAGAACGCGGATGCGTTCCGTCAGAACCGGGCTGTGACGTATGTACTGACTTTTATTTTGCCTATGCTGGGTGCGATTCTGGCGGCGAATCAATTCCTGTCAGTATTGAGCTATGCCGGTATTATTCTTGTGTTTCTGGCTATCTTCGTTCCAATGGCAATGACAGTCAAAGTCAGAAAGAATGAAGAGAAGGCGACAGTAAAAGAGGGTAATGACGCTGTGTATCAGGCGGGCGGTGGCGTAATGGCGCTGGCGCTGAGCTTTCTGTTCGGGTGTTTTTTATTGATGGCTGAACTGATTTAATCTTTTTGAATTTACGATGTGCAAAAGGCGCTTCCATTTGGAAGCGCCTTTTTTGTGGAGCTCAATATCGTATCAGCGACATTGCTTTGAGGATGCTAACGATTTGTTTGACCGAACAAGACCGATATCGTCAGGAGTAGTTTCAGGTTTGACCGAACGCTGAAATAACCTATCTGCCGGAGTAGTGATCTGTTGACACAGAGTAAGCAGCTAGTGACGTATCCTCAAAAAGTTGAGCGAATCTTACCGACTTTCCTTATCTGGTGCTAGGCTTGAGCCTGTTTTGCCGAAGAGACAAAATCCACCATAACGTAAACTTTTTTATACACGCTTTTCTCCTATGACACGCATGCCAAGTTAGAGTATCTTGGTTAAAAAAGATGGGATATGGATATGAACTGGAAACTTGCGGATCAGGTGGCTGCAAAGGCGCTGGCAGAAGGTAGTCTTATGCCAATCGCCACAGAAGCGGAGCAAATTGAAGAACAGGGTGTACGTTATCTTGGCCACCTGGTAACAGAGAATGCAGGCAAGAAGTTACTGAATCTGACGGCCAAGCATACTTCTAACCCCTTTCTGCCCTATGAGAAATCGATGTATGTTTGTGAAGCAGGGGAGCACCATGTGTGTCTGCTCAATAAGTTTCCTGTTATCTCGCCACACTTGCTGATTTGCTCAAAAGATTTTGTGCCTCAGGAGTCGCCTTTAAGCTGGGAAGACTGGCATGCATGGTTGGGCGGATTTACACACTCAGATGTGCTCGGTTTTTATAACAGCGGTCCATTAGCCGGAGCGAGCCAGGCACACCGGCATATGCAGTTGGTTCGAAGTGATATTCCGCTGGAAAAAGTGATCGCGGGTGGAAAGCTGCCATTTGCGCATTGGTTGTATCTGGTTGAAGCGATGACCACTGACGAGCTGTATGACGCCTATCTGAAGGGCATGAAAGCCTTGTCCCTTTTTAATGAGACGGGCGATGCGTGTAAGCCGCATAACATCCTTCTGACTGAGCGTTGGTTGCTGATACTGCCACGTTCCGCTAACAACGTTCAGGGGCTTTTTGCCAATGGTATTAACTACAGTGGACGCTTCCTGGTGAAACAACCGGAACAGCTGGTGTGGTTACAGGAATACGGTTTAATGCGGTTTTTGCGCGAATGCAGTGAGTGAATCACAGGCAGGGCCTTGGGAAGAAGCATCTGTTGTTACAGCATTAAAAAACCCCAGCCTGAGCTGGGGTTTTTTGTCGTTACGTTAAGAAAAGAAATTATTTCTTAGCGTTACGCTCTTTTACTTCTGCGATTACTGCTTCAGCAACGTTCGCTGGGCATGCAGAGTAGTGAGAGAATTCCATTGAGAACTGACCACGGCCAGAAGTCATGGTGCGCAGGTGACCGATGTAGCCGAACATCTCAGACAGAGGTACGTCAGCTTTAATACGAACACCAGTTGCAGCAGCAACCTGATCTTTGATCATACCGCGACGACGGTTCAGGTCACCGATAACATCACCAACGTGATCTTCCGGAGTGAACACGTCAACGTGCATGATAGGCTCAAGCAGCTGAGCACCAGCTTTAGGCATAGATTGGCGGAATGCGCCTTTCGCTGCGATTTCGAATGCTACAGCAGAGGAGTCAACTGCGTGGAAACCACCGTCGAACAGCTCAACTTCAACGTCCAGCACAGGGAAGCCAGCCAGAACACCAGTACTCATCATACCAGCGAAGCCTTTTTCGATTGCAGGCCAGAATTCTTTAGGAACGTTACCACCAACAACAGTAGAAACGAACTTGAAGCCAGAGTTTGGCTCACCTGGTTTGATACGGTAATCGATCTTACCGAACTGACCAGAACCACCAGACTGCTTCTTGTGCGTGTAGCTGTCTTCGATTGCTTTGGTGATAGTTTCACGGTAAGCAACCTGTGGAGCACCTACAGTCAGTTCAACACCGTGAGTACGCTTCAGGATGTCAACTTTGATGTCCAGGTGCAGCTCACCCATACCTTTCAGGATGGTTTCGCCAGAATCTTCGTCAGTTTCAACCTGGAACGATGGATCTTCTGCGATCATCTTACCAAGTGCGATACCCAGTTTCTCAGAAGCGCCTTTGTCTTTAGGAGCAACAGCGATAGAGATTACTGGATCTGGGAAGATCATTGGTTCCAGAGTACATTCGTGCTTAGGATCACACAGAGTGTGACCAGTCTGAACGTTCTTCATACCAACAACCGCGATGATGTCACCAGCTTGCGCAGAATCCAGCTCGTTACGGTCGTTTGCGTGCATTTCAACCATACGGCCGATACGCTCAGTTTTACCTGTTGCAGAGTTCAGGATGGTATCACCCTTCTTCAGCTTACCAGAGTAAATACGGATGAAGGTCAGGGCACCGAAACGGTCATCCATGATCTTAAACGCAAGTGCACGGAATGGTTCGTCAACAGAAACGGTAGCAACTTTACCAGTTGGTTCACCAGTTTCTGGATCAGTCAGATCCTGAGGGTCAACTTCTGTTGGGTTTGGCAGGTAGTCAACAACAGCGTCAAGCAGCAGCTGCATACCTTTGTTCTTAAACGCAGAACCACAGAACGTTGGGAAGAAAGCCAGGTCACGAGTACCTTTACGGATACAACGCTTCAGGTCTTCGATAGAAGGCTCTTCACCTTCCATGTAAGCTTCCATCAGCTCGTCGTCTTGCTCAACGGCAGTCTCGATCAGCTCTTCGCGGTAAGCTTCTACGTCATCAACCATATCCGCTGGGATGTCTTTGATTTCGTAGTTTTCTGGCTGACCTGAATCGTCCCACACGTAGGCTTGGCGAGTCAGAACGTCAACAACACCAACGAAATCGTCTTCACGGCCGATAGGCAGGGTCATAACCAGAGGGTTTGCGCCCAGAACTTTCTTCACTTGCTCAACAACGCTGAAGAAGTCTGCACCCATACGGTCCAGTTTGTTAACGAAGATCAGACGAGATACTTCTGATTCGTTCGCGTAACGCCAGTTAGTTTCAGACTGAGGCTCAACACCACCTGAACCACAGAATACACCTACACCACCGTCAAGTACTTTCAGAGAACGGTAAACTTCAACGGTGAAGTCAACGTGTCCCGGAGTATCGATAACGTTAAAACGGTGGTCTTTCCAGAAACAGGTAGTCGCAGCTGACTGGATGGTGATACCACGCTCTGCTTCCTGATCCATGAAGTCCATGGTAGAAGCACCGTCGTGTACTTCACCCAAACGGTGGATTTTACCGGTCAGCTTCAGGATACGCTCAGTGGTAGTGGTTTTACCCGCATCTACGTGCGCGAAAATACCAATGTTTCTGTATTTAGATAGATCTGCCATTGTTTTTCTCTATATGAACAATTGTTGTCACATGTCAGGGTGGGGAGTATAGCACTACTTACAACTATCAGAACATAGATCTGAGTAATTTAATGAGTAATCGTTGGCTTTTAACCCATTGATTCAGGCAGGAACTGGATGATTGCTCAAGAAAAATACAGAAAATGTCTGTTAACTGATTGTGACAAGGTGTCGCATCACGACCGGACGGTTCAACAAATTTCTTGATGATATGCCCAGCGATTCAGGCGGCGTATTTTCTTATGGTATATATTTGTGTTACATGTCAGTGTTCGTCATTGACAACTCTTACAATAATGAAAAAGAACGATTTTCTGGTGTCGACTGGGTTGTTAGGTGAAGTTGCCTTGGAGGGGATATGAAGAATGGATTGACTGTAAGCCTGTCAATAATGGCAGGATTATTGCTGGGAAGTACCAGTGCACTGGCAAAAGAGGTGATAGAAACCGCCAGTTTGGTGGGCTTTGGTACGGCAAAATATACACCTGAATTCAAACACTTTGACTATGTCAATCCGGAAGCGCCAAAAGGCGGATCCATCACCTATGCGGAAGTCGGCACGTACGACAGTTTTAACCGTTATGCCTCGAGAGGGGTTTCGGTAGCCGGCGCGGACGAGATGTATGACACCTTGTTTGCGCCAGCAAGTGATGAAATTGACAGTTACTATCCGTTAATCGCAGAAAAAGTGCGTTATGCCGACGATTTTTCCTGGATGGAAGTTGATATCAACCCTAAAGCGCGATTTCATGACGGCGAGCCGATTACAGCGAAAGATGTCGCCTTCACCTTTGATAAGTTCATGACAGAAGGGGTGCCCCAGTTTCGTGTGTTTTATAAAGACGTGAAGTCAGTGACGGCGGTATCGCCGCTGACAGCACGGGTTGAAATGTCTGTCGCCAACAGGGAAAAACTGTTTTCTCTGGTTGAAGGCATGAACGTCTTACCGGAACATTACTGGAAAGACAAGAAACTCAGCGAGCCACTCAACGAACCACCGATTGGCAGTAGTGCGTATAAGGTAACCAGTTATCAGTCGGGCCAGAGTGTGACTTACTCCAGAGTTAAAGATTACTGGGCGGCCGATCTTCCGGTGAATGTCGGGCGGCATAATTTCGACACCATCCGGTACGACTATTACCGTGATGATACTGTTACCCTGGAAGCGTTCAAAGCCGGTGAATATGACTTTCGCCAGGAAAATGTTGCTAAGTTCTGGGCGACCCTCTATGAGGGAAATAATTTTGATGACGGTTATATAAAGAAGGAAGAAATTCCTCACGAAATCCCTCAGGCAATGCAGGCCTTTGTCTTTAATACCCAGCGCCCGGTTTTCAGTGATGTCCGTGTCCGAGAAGCCCTGAATTACGCCATGGACTTTGAGTGGATGAATAAAACGCTTTTCTATAACCAGTATTCACGTACCCGCAGTTTTTTCCAGAATACCCCTTATGAAGCAAAAGGTTTGCCGACACCTGCTGAGTTGAATTATCTGGAACCGTTAAAAGACAAGATCCCGGCGCGTGTTTTTACTGAATCTTACCAGCCACCTGTCACTGACGGCTCAGGCCGCGTTCGTGCGCAATCACGTAAAGCATTTGCATTATTAAAGGCTGCTGGCTGGGAGCTGAAAAATCAGGTCATGACCAATGTGAAGACTGGGGAGCCTCTGGCGTTTGAGCTACTGATATACAGCCCGACCTCGGAGCGCATCGCAATTCCGCTGCAGAAAAATCTCAAGCAGCTTGGTATCGATATGAAAATCCGTACGGTTGATACAACGCAATACATCAAGCGCCTGCGTGACCGGGATTTTGACATGGTGTCTTCCGGTTACAGTGCCAATGCTTACCCGACACAGAACCTGCTGATTGCCTGGAACAGTAACTATCTGGATTCCACCTACAATACCGCCGGGGTTCAGGATCCTGCTATTGATACGCTGACAGAACAAATTGCAGCACACCAACAGGATCCTGCTGCGCTGGCAGCATTAGGCCCGGCGCTGGACAGGGTGCTGCAATGGAACTTTTTTGTCATTCCTCAGTGGCATTTAAGCAAATTCCGAGTGGCGACCTGGGATAAGTTCGACCGTCCTGCGGTCCGGCCTAAATATGCACTGGGTGTTGATACTTGGTGGGTGGATACGGCCAAGGCGGCCAAGTTGCCGGAAAAACGCCGTTAATCGAAACGTGAAAACAGGTAAAGCAGTATGACGGCATATATTATCCGGCGACTTTTGCTGGTGATCCCAACGCTCTGGGCGATTATTACGATTAACTTTTTTGTGATTCAGATTGCACCGGGCGGGCCTGTTGAACAGGCGGTGGCGCAGCTTGAAGGGCATACTTCCGGTATTATGGAGCGCTTTACCGGCGGCGGGCAGGAAGTGCAGCCGTCGGAAAGTTCGCAAGCAAACGGCAATGGCGGAAGTGGCTACCGTGGCTCCCGCGGGTTGGACCCGGAAGTGGTGGCAGAAATACGCAAGCAGTTTGGTTTTGATAAACCTCTCTGGGAGCGGTATGTCGACATGCTGAAAAACTATGTCACGTTCAATTTCGGCGAAAGTCTTTTTCGTGGCGGCAATGTGATTGATCTGATTATTGAGCGGCTGCCGGTGTCGATTTCGCTGGGACTGTGGAGCACCTTGATCATTTATTTCGTCTCCATTCCTCTGGGGATTGCGAAAGCGGTGAATCATGGTAGCCGTTTTGATATCTGGAGCAGCGCGTTAGTGATTGCCGGGTATGCGATTCCCGGTTTCCTGTTCGCTATTGTGTTGATTATTTTCTTTGCCAGCGGGAATTATTTCAGCTGGTTTCCGTTACGGGGATTGTTCTCGGCTGATTTCGATCAGATGACCTGGTATCAGCAAGTCGGGGATTACTTCTGGCACCTTGCGCTGCCCATCTTTGCCATGGTCATCGGTGGTTTTGCGACCCTGACTATGCTGACCAAAAATTCGTTTCTGGATGAGATCAACAAGCAATACGTTGTCACCGCCCGTGCGAAAGGGCTCGATGACAGAAGTATTTTATATAAGCATGTTTTTCGTAATGCCATGCTGATTATTATTGCCGGTTTTCCCAGTGCGTTTATCAGCATTTTCTTTACCGGCTCAATGCTTATTGAAGTGATGTTTTCGCTGGAGGGAATTGGCCTGTTAGGCTTTGAATCAACAATTCAGCGTGATTACCCCGTGGTATTCAGCTCGCTTTATATCATGACATTGCTGGGACTTATCCTGAATATCATTTCTGACCTGACTTATACCCTGGTCGACCCACGCATTGATTTCGAGGCCAGGTAATATCATGAGAAAGACATTCGCAACCTTGTTTACCTTCAACCCACTGACAAAAGAGCGCTGGGCTCGGTTTAAAGCACACAGACGCGGATATTGGTCAATGTGGCTGTTTGGCGTGCTTTTTATTATCAGCCTGTTTGCTGAAGTGATAGCCAACGATAAGCCCTTGTTCGTCAGCTTCAAAGGTGACTGGTATTTTCCGATAACCGAACAGTATGCCGAAACGCAATTTGGCGGTGAGTTTGCCACAGAAGCCGATTATACCGACCCGTATGTGCAGGATCTGATCAACGAAGACGGCTATATGATCTGGCCACTGATCCATTTCAGCTATGACACGATTAACTATAATTTGTCCGGCCCGGCGCCTTCAGCACCGGATAGTGTGAACTGGCTGGGGACAGATGATAAAGGCCGCGATGTACTTGCCCGTATCATCTACGGCTTTCGTATATCCGTGCTGTTTGGCTTTGCGCTGACCGTGATTTCAACCATTGTCGGTGTCATGGTCGGAGCCGGGCAGGGCTACTATGGCGGCTGGCTGGATCTGTTTGGTCAGCGTTTCATCGAAGTCTGGTCAGGTATGCCGACTTTGTTCTTGCTCATAATCCTGTCCAGTTTTGTTGAACCTAACTTCTGGTGGCTGCTGGGCATCATGGTGCTCTTTAGCTGGATGGGATTGGTGGGTGTTGTGCGAGCGGAATTTCTCCGCTGCCGGAACCTGGATTATGTGCGTGCAGCGCAGGCGCTGGGCGTGAATGACAGGCGCATTATGCTCCGTCATATGCTGCCCAATGCCATGGTGGCCTCGCTGACGATGATGCCCTTTATTCTCAGCGGGTCAGTGACCACACTGACATCACTGGATTTTCTGGGGTTCGGTTTGCCTGTGGGTTCACCGTCTCTCGGTGAATTGCTTGCTCAGGGCAAAACCAACCTTCAGGCACCCTGGCTGGGCCTGTCTGCATTCGTTGTACTTTCTATCATGCTGAGCCTGCTGGTCTTTATCGGCGAGGCGGTGCGCGATGCTTTCGACCCACACCATCAATCGTAACGACCGGGATACTGCAATGAGTGATGCATTACTGACTATTGAAAATCTCTCTGTGGGCTTTGCCAATGGTAAGCCTGTCCGCCCGGTAACGGAGAAAGTCTGCCTGACAATCAAGCGGGGAGAAACACTGGCACTGGTGGGTGAGAGTGGCTCAGGCAAGTCTGTGACGGCCAATGCCATCCTGCGCTTGCTGCCTAAAGCCTCGGCGCGTTATCTGGAAGGCCATATTTATTACGATGGTGTGGATATGCTGCGGTGCAGTGAACGCCAGATGCGCGGGTTACGCGGCAATAAAATCGGCATGATCTTTCAGGAACCTATGATGTCCCTGAACCCGCTGCATAAAATTGGCCGGCAACTGTGTGAAACTCTGGCGATTCACAAGGGAGTGCGCCAGAGACCGGCAGAGAAACGCGCGCTGAGCTGGCTGAAGAAAGTGGGTATCCGCAACCCAGAGCAGCGTATGTATGCCTATCCTCACGAGTTGTCAGGTGGTGAGCGACAGCGCGTCATGATTGCCATGGCGCTGATTAATGAGCCCGATCTCCTGATTGCGGATGAGCCAACGACCGCGCTTGATGTGTCTGTTCAGGCCCAGATCCTCGATTTGTTGAAAAATCTTCAGCAGGAACTGGGCATGGCCATGCTTTTTATTACGCATGATTTGAGTATTGTGCGAAAAATTGCCGACCGGGTCGCGGTCATGCAACTCGGGCAGTTAGTGGAAACCAATGAGAAAGAGATTCTTTTTTCGTCGCCATCCCATCCTTATACCCAGAAACTCATTAATTCTGATCCCACCGGCGAGCCTGTCCCCGTTAACGGGGACCCTTCCGCACTGTTTGAAATAGACAAATTGCGTGTCTGGTTTCCCGTCAAAGGGGGGATTATGAAACGTGTTATCAGCCATATTAAAGCCGTGACCGATGTGAGCTTCCAGCTGAAGAAGGGGCAGAGTGTTGGTCTGGTCGGGGAAAGTGGTTCAGGTAAGTCTACGACCGGAATGGCAATACTCCGATTACTTAACAGCGAAGGGAGCATACGTTTTGACGGTCACGAGATCAGCCATCTCAACCGTAAAGGCATGTTACCTTTTCGCAGTCGCTTACAAGTCGTCTTTCAGGACCCGTTTTCCGCACTGAATCCTCGAATGTCTGTCGCTCAGATTATTGGCGAAGGTCTGAAAGTCCACCAGACATTATCAGATGAGGAAGAAGATGCTGCGATTTGTCAGGCAATGAAAGATGTGGAGCTGGATCCGTCCACCCGTTTTCGTTATCCCAATGAATTTTCAGGTGGGCAACGTCAGCGGATAGCCATAGCAAGGGCGCTGGTATTGAAACCGGAGTTTATTCTGCTGGATGAGCCCACCTCATCTCTGGATCGCACCGTCCAGCATCAGGTGCTGAATTTACTGAAAGAATTGCAGTTGAAGTATGGCCTGAGTTACCTCTTTATCAGCCATGATCTCAATGTCGTGAAGTCATTGTGTCACTATACCTTGGTATTAAAAGATGGCTGTGTAGTAGAACAGGGGCCAACCCGTCAGCTGTTCAGTCGCCCTGAGGCCGAATATACCCGCCACTTAGTGAATTTGTCTGCGGTTAACTGATACTCACTCTCCGTTAACACCTCTAAGCTGAACTGCTTTTTTGGGAGGCAGTTCATGCGTCAGATTTCACATAAATGCTTTTGATGGCATATGCTTGCAATACAGTCTTTTGTGCCTGTTGATGTCTGAACAGTATCTGTCACGGCCTCTTTATGCTGACATGCTGCACATTATTGACATCTTTTGTGAATCAGCTGGCTAATACTTATACAAATTATCACAGGCCTAACTAGCAATGATTGGTTTAGTGTGCCGAATTTACCGTAAATAATAGTTTCAATGACTGGATGTTGTGGATTTGTTGCTATTTGATGCCTTCATCAAGCAAATCAATGCTGATGAAATAAAATTCTTAACAATCACATTACAATTTGCGTATTATACTGCTCGAGTTGTAACCAAACAGACTATAACAGGGAGACTCATATGCAGTCATTGGTCGATTTTATCAACGGGATAATATGGAGTCCGGCATTGATTTATCTTTGCCTGGGTGCCGGTTTGTTTTATTCCATCACAACACGTTTCATGCAGGTTCGCCATTTCGGCGAGATGATTCGCCTACTGTTTGCCGGACAGAGTTCTGATAAAGGGATTTCGTCTTTCCAGGCATTGGCAGTTTCGCTGTCAGGCCGTGTGGGTACAGGTAACATTGCAGGTGTTGCTGCAGCCATCGGTTTTGGTGGTCCGGGTGCCGTATTCTGGATGTGGGTTGTTGCCTTCCTGGGTGCTTCAACAGCTTATTATGAATCAACGCTTGCTCAGATTTATAAAGAAGAAGACGAAGGCCAGTTCCGTGGCGGTCCTGCGTATTACATCGAAAAAGCAATGGGCCAGAAATGGTATGCGTGGATTTTCGCGATTTCAACAATCGTTGCTTGCGGCCTTCTTCTTCCTGGTGTGCAGTCAAACAGTATCGGTAATGCGGTTGAAGCAGCATTCGGTTCTGGTGATGTGATCGAAACCACTTTAGGTACATTCAGCTCTGCGAAGATCATCACTGGTGCGATCGTTTGTGTGGTTCTGGCTTTCATCATCTTTGGTGGTGTTAAGCGTATTGCCCACTTTACTCAAATTGTTGTGCCTTTCATGGCGCTGGGCTACATCGTTATTGCCTTCGTTGTTATCCTGCTGAACATTGACATGGTACCGAGTGTGTTTGCCACCATAGTGGGTGATGCCTTTACGCCAATGGCGGGTGTCGGTGCGGCTATCGGCTGGGGTGTTAAGCGTGGTGTCTACTCCAATGAAGCCGGACAGGGTACTGGTCCGCATGCAGCAGCAGCGGCACAGGTTGATCACCCTGCTCAGCAAGGCATGGTACAAGCGTTCTCGATTTATATTGATACGCTGTTGGTTTGTAGTGCGACAGCATTCATGATTATCATCACTGGTGCGTTTAACGTCCATGGTGCTGAAGGTGCTTTCCTGGTTCAAAACCTGCCTTCTGACATTGCTGCGAACAGCCCGGTATTTACTCAGATGGCAATTGAAACTGCAATGCCAGGTCTGGGTAAACCATTCGTTGCAATTGCACTGTTCTTCTTCTCATTCACGACAATTCTGGCGTACTACTACATTGCAGAAACCAATGTTGCGTACATCCACCGTACCATTCATGTACCTGGCCTGATGTTTGTACTGAAGCTGTTCTTGCTGGCATCTGTATTCTACGGCGCAGTGAAAACCGCTGATCTGGCATGGGCGCTGGGTGACGTGGGTGTAGGCCTGATGGCATGGCTGAACATCATCGGTATTCTGATTATCTTCTTCATGGCGAAACCAGCGCTGAAAGCGTTGAGAGACTATGAACTGCAGAAGAAAGCGGGCGTGAAAGAATACGTATTTGATCCTGTGAAACTGGGTATCAAAGGTGCTGATTACTGGGAAGAGCGCATGAAGCGTAAAGGCCAGAAAGCGCCAGACCTGGGTGAAGATTCCTCTACAGGTACAGCCAAATCAACCTTGTAATGTGAATTGACAGACAGTCTTATTACCAAAGGCCAGCATTTGCTGGCCTTTCTTTTTTTAAGAGTTCATGTAAATCAAGTAGTGCAAGACACTCTAACTTATACATTCTGATGCTTATGTGTTAGCTTTTGCGTTCTTAGGGCCAAAGCAGATAAGTGGGTATGGATATATGTATCAAATAGCTATCATCATTTTTGATGATTTCACGGATATCGATTTTTTTCTGCTACGCGATATTTTGGGAAGAAGCCAAAAAGACTGGGCCGTAAAAATATTGGGTACTAAGCCGTCACATATATCGACTTTAGGCATGGAAGTAAAAACAGATGGGCATGTTGCAGAGGCCTCGGAGGCCGATGTTGTGTTATTCAGTAGTGGTTACAAAGGGATTCCAGCGGCGTTAAATAATAATGAATTTATGGCATCACTTAAGCTGGATCCTCAAAACCAGCTTATTGGGTCAATTTGTGCAGGTGCGTTTATTCTGGCCAAACTGGGTCTACTGGATGGTATTACTGCAACGACTCATCCGGATGCAAAATCAGCGCTTGAGGCGGAAGGTATTTATGTCCTTGATAAGGCGCTGGTAGTGCATGGAAATCTTGCCACAGCAGGTGGGTGCTTGTCGCAATTGTATCTTACAGGTTGGCTGGCAGAGCGTTTGTATGGTGTGGATAAACGTCGGGAAATTCATCGGCAGCTTATTCCTGCAGGCCAGTCAGAAACGTTTGAGACATTAATTAGCCGTACACTTTCAGAAGCATAATTAATTTGAGTGAGGCTGTTCGGTTATTCAATATTGTAATAATGGAAGGTGATTTAATGCTATGACCCTTCTCAAGAGGTAGCTCAAGATGATTCTAGACACACAGCAACTACTATTAGTGCCAATCACCGAAACGGATTGGCCACTTTTTCAGACGCTTCATACGATACCGGCTGTGATCGAAAAATGTTTTGATGCGCCATCTGACGATGAATTAAAAGCAAAATTTCACGCGCGTCTTCAGGTCTGGACACCTGAAAGCGGAGCATGGTTAACTCTGGTCATCAAAGAAAAAGCGTCAGGTGAAAAAGTCGGCATTACTGGCTTTTTCGTCGATCAGGGGATTGCGGAAATGGGTTATCTGCTGATGCCTGAATTTTATGGCAAAGGCTATGGTACGGAATCCCTGGATGCAGTCATTCAGTGGGCTGAGACAGCGTTAGGACTTGCCTTGTTCAGAGCCGTGGTAACCGAAGGCAATATCGCTTCCGAGCGTGTGCTGGAAAAGTGCGGCTTCAGGTTACAGGAGAAATTTCCTGAAGCTTATGACATAGGCGGTAAATTGTACGCGGATCATATTTACCTGAGGGGATAAAGCGACGTCTTTCAGTTCCTGAGCCCTGTCTTGGGCACTATGAAAGCCAGGGGAAATCATGCTGTGCCGCCAGGCAATGAGCCTGACGGCAATGACGAGATTACACAGTAAACTGCTTCATCAGCTCATTTTGTTCACGGACGTTCTTAATTTGTGTTGCCATTGCCACACTGGTTTCATTGGCGGTTTCGGCAACCTGAACCGACAGATCCTTAATGTTGATGGTATTACCATTGATATCCTCAGCAACCAGGCTCTGCTCTTCAGCTGCCGAGGCGATTTGTATATTCATATCGTTGATCTGTTGAATGGCTTCACGGATACGCGACAGTGCTTCATCGGCTTCCTGCGCCGTTGCCACAGTTTCGCTGGCGGTGTTTTTGCTCAGTGCCATGGTGCTGGTGGCTGAGCTGGCGCCTGCCTGAAGCTGCTCAATCATCTGGCGAATTTCAGTGGTAGATTGCTGAGTACGTTGCGCCAGTGTGCGGACTTCATCGGCGACGACCGCAAAACCGCGACCGGAGTCACCCGCCCTTGCGGCTTCAATGGCAGCATTCAGCGCCAGCAGGTTTGTCTGATCGGCAATGTCATTGATCACCTGAAGAATACGCTCAATGTTGCCTGTGGCAGATTCCAGCTCCCTGACGACATCGACAGCCTGATCAATCTGATCAGACAAATCATGAATAGACACAGATGTCCGGGAGACTATATTTCCACCTTCCTGTGCAGCCAGCTCTGCCGCTGAAGCTGCAGACGCTGCGCTGTGTGCATTGTTTGCCACGTTAGCCGATGTCGAAGCCATTTCGTTCATGGCCGTTGCCAACAGTTCAAGCTGTTGCAACTGGCTGTTCATGGCCTCGGATGAACGGTTGGCGCCCTGAGCCGTCAGCTCAGTACCTTGCATAATATCGTTACTCAGCGATTGCGAGCGTATGATTTGTTGCTGCATACGTTCCGTAAACTGATTAAAACTTTGCGCCAGTGATGCAAACTCCGGCTCGGTATTGGTGCTCAGACGCTGGGTAAGATCGGCCTGCCCGGTGGCAATGTTTTTCATGGCCTGATTGATCACATCCAAAGGGCGCATCAGGCGTTTGACCGTAAAGAAGACCGCGATGAAACCGACAATAATAAACAACAGAGAATAAGTGATGGCGTTGTTTTTGATTTGATCAACAGCGGCAAACGCAATGTCATTTTTCAGCACCGCACCAATATACAGTGTCTGTCCCTGTACTTTATGGAAGCTGATCTTCACGGATTCATTATCAAGCACGGTATCCAGCGGCTGCGCTGAGATCTTGATACCGGGATACGCTTCCGGCAGTGGTTTACCGTTAACGTCTTTGTTTGGGTGCGCGATGATGACACCATTATCAGAGACTAAAAAAAGATAACCGGCATTAAACAAGGACGCCTGATTAATCAGATTGGCAATTTTACTCATGCTGACGTCAAAAAAGATGGCGCCAACAAACTGGCCGTTGTTTTTAACAGGCGCGGCAAAAGAGACCAGAATTTCGTTTGTCACTGAATCCCGGTATGGCGAGGTAATTATCATATGTCCGGCTTCTTTTGCCTCGGTGTACCAGGGGCGGGCACGGGGATCCCAGCCCGGTGCTGGCTTCCATGATGGATCACTGATGATAAAAGAACCGTCTTTCTCGAATCCTATACCTGTCAGCTCAAAAGTATTTTTGAGTACAGGCTGGCTGATAATTTGGCGAATGCTGTCAGGGGTTAAATTTTGCTCAACGATCCCAGCGGTGATATTGGCTAATTTCGTCCGGCTGGCTATCTCTGTGACTAAGGTCTGATTCACGCCGGACACGATTTCATCAAGACTGTTGTCTACCAATTTATGCACATCATCCCTGGTGTGAACATACTGAATGCCAGAAAGCAGAACTAAAGCGGCGATCAGTATTGCCGACGAAGTGGCAACGATTTTGTGGCTAAACTTCATGGAGTCCCTCAACTACTGTAATAGCTATTATTGTTCTTCCATTGTCGGCGCAGTGCCGAAAAGTCTTAATAGCAAAAATATGTAATTGTGATGGGTGATAAATATTAGCAATGATTTTGTGAGGAATAATGCATTCCTGTTCCGAATATTCAACCAGGACTCAATAAAAAAGGGCAGCAATAAGCTGCCCTGATATTCCATCAAGGGAATATTAGTCGATCAGACCATACTCATTGCGTAGCACAGTGATAATTTCTTCTTTAGGATTACCGCTGAGCTCAATTTTCTGACCTGTAACTTTCTCGGCAATGCCGGTATAGATGCGAGATACCTGCATCAGTACTTCTTCAGGCAACGCATTGTCACGGGCCAGCGCTTCACGCTCTTCCATACGATCTTTGTTCAGCAGAATGTCCGGGTCAGGGAAGTGGTTCAGCAACAACTGACGGAAATCTTCTTTCGAGTTTTCGACAATTTTACCTTCGCGGTAGGAAGGGCCATCCCAAATGCGGGAGGAGTCCGGTGTACCGACTTCATCCATGTAGATCATTTTTTCCTGGCCTTGCGCATCGGTGACATAACCAAATTCGAATTTTGTATCGACAAAGATCTGGTCAAGTTGCGCTAACGCATCGCTGATAACAGCAAAACCTTCTTTCAACAGCACTTCGTAATGATCAACATCTTCAGGCTGGCTGAAATTGAACGCCTGATAGTTGTTGAGCAAGTCGTTGCGCGTGACATTGACATCATCCACAGCAGGTACGCCAGGAATACCATGCAGAATTCCTTTGGTTGAAGGGGTGATCAGAACTTCAGGTAATTTCTGATCTTTTGCCAGGCCATCAGGCACATGAATACCGCAAAACTCGCGATCACCGTTGGCATAGGCACGCCACATGGATCCAGTAATGTATTGGCGGCAAATCGCTTCTACTTTGATTGGACGGGCTTTCTGAACTATCCAGACAAACGGGTGAGGGATATCCAGAATATGGCTGTCTGCCAGGCCTTTCTCGCGGAACAGGTGGAACCAGTGATTGGAAATCGCATTCAGTGCCGCGCCTTTGCCCGGTACACCGTTCAGGCCACCTTCACCATGCCAGATGCAGTCGAACGCAGAAATACGATCGCTGATAACCATGATTGCCAAAGGCGCATCCGGGCGAACATTGTAGCCTTTCTCTTCAATCAGACGGCGGCTGTCAGCCTCAGTCAGCCAGTATACGGAGCGGACTTTACCGCTGTGAACCGGCTGGTCGGTACGGATTGGGAGATCATCATTTACAGCAAGAACTTGATCAGCAAGGCTCATGGTGAAGTTCCTATTTCAAGAGTCAATTCGATGAAAATCGCTGATTGAGGTATCGCCCAATCAGCGCATATCCTGTTGGCGTGGCAGATAATAGCAGAAGTGTTTTCGCCTTTCAGCAAAAAAGCAAACGTTTGCCTTCATGTTTCTCTGAGTGGCGCTCATTGCAACAGTACCGCCATTTTGCCTGAATTTTCAGCGGCAATCGCAAAAGACTGACGGACGTTAGTGCGACGGGCGGAACTGTGGCAAAATTACCCTCCTTTCAGACAGCCACAGGCAAAAACGGTACATGATGCATTTTACATCCGAGCAGCAGTGTTTTATTCAGCATCGCGAGGGAAATGCCTTATGTATTGCCGGTGCAGGGACAGGGAAAACGACGACTCTGGTCGGCCTGATCCAGGCTCAGCTCGACATGCGGTCGGCCAGCGAGATGCTGGTCCTGATGTTCAACAGCGACATACGCCGTGATTTTCAGCAAAAACTCAACCAGTCCGGTATCACTCAGCCTGTCCCTGTTCATACTTTCCACAGTTTTTGTCTGCGGGTTTTGAATCAGTCGGGCTATCTGGTTGAAAGCGGATACCGCGTTGATTTCAACCCTGGCGAAAATGATAAAAGTCTGGCGAAACAAGTGCTGCGACAAATGACGGGGAAAGAGACGGCTTACAGCAAACAGCAGCAATTAAAAGAGCCAAAAACCCTTGAACTGCTGCTCAGTTTTGTCGGTCTGGTGAAAGCGCATATGTTACCGCCTCATGAAGTCTTTGCCATGGCGGGTATCAACAATGACTATCGCTTTATTCTGGATGCCTATACCGCCTTTGAACACTTGCGGCAGGCGCAGAAGTTACTGTTTTTTGATGACTGGCTGGTCACTGTCGTGTCACTGCTTGAACAGAATGCCTCACTGCGTGCGCATTGTCAGCAACAGTGCCGGTTACTGGTGGTTGACGAATTTCAGGATATCAACAATGCGCAATACCGTTTACTGAAGCAGTTGCTGGGACCTGACTGCCAACTGGTGGCCGTGGGGGATGTTGATCAGTGTATTTATACCTGGCGGGGCAGTGCGCCGCAGTTTATGCTGAATTTCGAACGCGACTTTGCCCCTGCGCAGGTCTATTCGCTGTCGCAGACATTTCGCTTTGGTCATAGTCTGGCGCTGGCTGCCAGCCATTTGATTGCACATAATCAGGCACGTTTTTCAGATTTCCTGACCGTGCCTGCTGACAATGTTCCTGATACTCAGGTGAATGTGATTGGCTCTCCCAGACAGGTGGGGGAAATTGTCAGTGCTGTTCATGCGTATATCGAGCAGGGAGGTCAGCCGGACGATATCGCCATTCTGGTCAGACGCTGGTCTCAGACCTTGCTGTTTGAACTGGCGTTTCTCAGCAAACAGATTCCATACCACATGCCCGTACCTTCTGTGCTGGCAAACAGCCGTGAAGTGCGCTTACTGATGGAAGTCATGACGCTGGCCATCGGGCGATTTGCCCAATTAAATGATCAGGACAGATCCGCACTGCTGTTCAGCTTGCTGTCATTTCCCCATTGTTACGTACCCAATAAAGCGCTCAGACCCTTGTGTGATCAACTGGTGAAAATACCGGATAACCACTGGGTCGGTTTTGCTGAGCGGCATGCCCAGGTAAACCCTGGTCTGAAACTGGATAACCTGATTGAACGCCTGGCGCTTTTTAACCGGTTGCAGCGCAAAGGCGGGCAGAAGGCCTTTGATGTATTTGAGCAGTACCGGCGTGAAAGCGGTCTGGACAGCTGGATATGGAAAACCGAGGCTACAGCCAGTGAGATAGAAGAAGCGATAGACAGGTTAGATGCGGTATCGACCGTGCTGGAGTCGATGGATCAGCGCTGTGAAAAAGCTTTACAGTATTTTGAGTTTTACACAGCGCAATCCCGCGATACCGGTCAGGGGCAGACAGATCAGAAGCTACGTTCGGCCAGCGTGCAAGTCACCACTATATTTCGGGCTAAAGGGTGTGAGTATCAGCGTGTATTCCTGCCGTTCTGGGATAAAGATGCGTTTCCTTACCGCAATCCGGCAGCCACAGACATGAAAACAGATCAGGAAGAAGAACGGCGCCTGGCTTATGTGGCTTTAACGCGGGCAAAAGCGTATTCGGCTGTGTATTACACTGACTCAGAAAAGAAAGGTAAACGTAACGCCAGTACATTCGTTCGGGAAGCCGCGATTGAGAAGGCCAAATCCATTGGGCCAGCCCTGTATCAGAAGGGGTCATTACCTGCTGCGGAATCCCCTGTGACGGAAAGGTATTATGAACGTGTCGGACGGGCCGCAGATGCAGCGCAAAGTGCGAGCAGTCGCACGCCACACAAAACGGTATCCAGGGCAGATAACCAGAACCATGGCCACGTCAATCACGACAGCATGGTTGCTTACAGCTACCTGTGGGCCATTGAGCAGCCCTTGCCTGATAACGCCGAGAAGGTAATTCGCTCCTTGATCAGAACTAAAAATGCCCGTTACCTTGACGCAGAAATTACCCGGTTGTTGCGAGATCTGAACACCGCAGCGGACAGTAAAAAACCTGTGCTGATCAAACGTTTGATTGCTGTGTCCCACGCACGTCGGCAGGTGCTCAGGTGAAGGGGGAATTTACTGCAAGACATGCAATTTCTTTTCTAACTGGCCCAACATTAATGCCGCATCCGGTTTATCAGCATTCAAACCGGCGATCAGTGTCATAAAGTAGCAGTCCATCATCACCGCGGCGCGGTGTGGGTCGTAACTGACTTCATGTGAAAATAAGCGCTGGCGGAAGGCTTCCAGCTGCTGTTCAAACTCATCCTGCTGCCAAATCAGCACCCGAAACAGCTCTCTGCTGAAATCCGCTTCCAGACAATAAAATGCATAAAGGTATCCGGCAAAGTGCATGAGTTTTTCTTTAGGGCAGGTCTCGGGGCAATCAGTATTTGCTGCCGCTAAGACATGATCAATTTGCTGACTAAAACCGGCTTTCAGTAAATCCAGCTTTGTCGGAAAGTGGCTAAATACCGTTCCGGCTGCCACCTCAGCACGCTCAGCTATGTGCCGTGTTGTTGTGTCTTGATAACCCCTCTCGCGAAATAATTGCCAGGCGGCTTCCTGAATCCGTCGTTTTGTCTGTTCTTTTTTCATCATGTCTTGTTGCTTTGCTGATAAGCCGGTTGCGGATGAGTTGCCATCATACCGTAATTAACGAGCGGACTTCATCTTGAATGTTGAAAATTGATCGCGCTCAAATTACTATAAATGAGCGCGCTCAATTTTATAAAGCAGAAAGATGGAGAAACCGAATCATGAATTATTTACTTTTAATGAAAAGAGCAATGCTTCAGGTATTGCGCTATGGCGTTTATGTGCCGTATCTGGTGTTTTACAGTTTTGTTCTCGGGCCGGTTGTGGGCGGTATACTGATGGTTGGCGGAGTGGCCGTACTGTCATTGATTCTTGGCCCAAAGACGAGCTGGCTGGCATTGAAAAAGGCCTACCGAGAAGAGGAAGTCAGGGGATTGAGGGCGCATTAAAACGAGAAAACAATGTCGTGGGCAGTCTTAAGACTGGGCGGTTAAACTACACACACTATTTTGCGTTTATGAATCTTTCCTGAACGGTCGCCATTCTATAGCGTCCAGTGCAAAAGGAAGGGCTGACAATGCGATTTCAGTGGTTGCTGATCATACCGTTTTTCTGTTTGCTCACGGCCTGTTCTTCATCTCAGGTACATTGGCGGGATATTTCGCCCAATGCCGTGCAAGCAAACGCCGCCGAGGAGCCTCTGTCACTGTGCAGGGCACTTTACAAAGATGAGGCCCAGATTTACCAGTGCGAAATAGAGATGTCGGCACTGTTACGGGCAAGACAGCAGTGCGCACAAGATACCGATCCCAGTTACTGTGTGCTGATGGCAGAATATACCTGGCGCCATTATAAAGACCATGTGCTGGAAGGTTCCCCCGATATCAAGCAGGCGGGTACTTACCCTGTGATGTGCGGTTATAAAGAAAATCAGATAACGCCGTGTTCTCTGACAAAATAATGCTTAATACTCAGCGTCATACTGTCGTCTCTTAATACTGATACATCAATCTGCCAGTAACAGAAAGATGTTGAACGGTATAAGAATGGGTTACCAAACCCTATAAGTTGTGATGCTTGGCTGCCTTTGGCAGCCTTTTTTTTATGCCTGCTATAAGCGGTTATAGTTGATGAAATGTGATGCCATTGATATGTTTCAATGTTCATATGTTTGTTGGGCGAAGGCTTGCTCTGCCCGAAATGGTGAACAGGGAGAAACGGATGTCGTTAGCATTATTACTGGCTGAGTTAGAATCGTTAGGGGAACAAAATGACGCAATTCAATCAGACAGGGCGAAAAAACTGCTGAACATTACCCGGGACACAGGAGAGTTCCTGTCTGTCATGGTGAAGGCAACAAGCGCTGAAAACATACTGGAAATTGGCACCTCTAATGGTTACTCAACGCTGTGGCTGGCTTCGTCGCTGTCCGCTAAAGGTAAAGTGGTAACTATCGAAAAACAGACAGAAAAAATCGCAATGGCAGCTGAAAATTTTGTGCGGGCCGGATTACAGGATCGCATCGAACAGGTCCAGGCTGATGCCGGTGAATTCATACAACGCACAGATCTGATCTTTGATTTTATTTTTCTCGACGCCGAGCGTTCAGCTTACATGGATTATATTGAGCTACTGCTAAGTAAACTCTCAGCCGGTGGGGTATTAGTGTGTGACAATGCCATTTCTCATCGTCATGAACTCGTAGCCTTCACTGACTATCTGAGCCGCCAGGAAGGATTAACGACCTGTCTGCTGCCTGTCGGTAAAGGGGAGTTTGTTGTACACAAAGCCTGAGCGTTACGGTCGGATAGGAACGGGTAAATGAAATCAAGGGACATGGTTATTGCGCTGCTGGTTGTTGTCATTTGGGGTGTCAACTTCTCTGTTATTAAGATAGGACTGGAGACGCTGCCGCCGATATTATTTTCTGCATTACGTTTTGCTGTGGTGGCTGTACCGGCTGTCTTTTTCATTCCGTTCCCGAAAACGTCCGTATGGAACGTGCTGGGTGTCGGCGTGTTCCTGGGGGTACTGAAATTTGGCTTACTGTTTATCGCTATGAAAGCGGACGCGTCAGCCGGCTTATCATCCTTGATCTTGCAGGCTCAGGTGTTCTTCACCATAGGTTTGAGTGTCTTGCTGTATAAAGAAATGCTCAGCCGGTATCAGGCGTTGGGTATTCTGGTGGCCGTGGCAGGTTTCGGGCTGTTTTTTCTTGATGCCGACGGCAACATTACTGCCATGGGTTTGATGATGATTCTGGCAGCCGCATTTTGCTGGGCTATCGCCAATACCATGATGAAGCGGATGCAAGGGGTCAATTTGCTTCACTTCATGGTATGGGTCAGTGTGGTTCCTCCGCTACCTTTGCTGTTAATGTCGTATTTCACCGAAACGGCGCAGCCTTTGGATGTGCTGCTCGCTGCCACGTCTGAAACCTGGCTGGCACTGCTTTACGTGAGTTATCTTTCTACCTTGCTGGCCTTTGCATTGTGGGGGTATTTACTGAAAAGTTATCCCGCAGCCACAGTGACGCCTTTTGCTTTATTAATTCCGGTCGTCGGGATGTTCACATCCACACTGGTGCTGAATGAGCGCATGACGGTAACGGAAGTGGCAGGTGCAGGGCTGATCTTTGCCGGTTTGTCATGCTGTATTTTAGGGGGACGACTGATGCAGGCAAAAATTCGTGCTGCCCGGCAGCAGCTTTAAAGTCTGATAAAATGATAATTTTATTAATAACTGCATTCTGGATCCTCTGATTTTTGCCGTTGGTACTCTTTTACAAAAACACCTGCCACTAGGGTAAACAAGGACGTGTTCCTATTAACCCATATCAAATGATTGATTTAAGGTGGTTGAGATGAAAACAGTGGCAACGCTTTTAGTAGCAGGCATGACGCTAAGCTACAGCGTACAGGCAGAGATTCTTTTTACCGATAATTTCGACAGTGGATTTACGCAGTGGTCAAGTTCAGGTGTTGTGGAAAGTAACAATAGCGAAAACCTGGGGGGTGATGCGGTCCGACTGCAGCAGACGGGGCAACTCTGGAAAACATGGGATACAACAGGCTATTCCAATGTCACCATAGAATATTATTTTGCCGCGACCTTACTGGAAGATCCGGACTATTGCTATGCGGAATATTCTACCGACGGCGGAAATCAGTACACAGTTGTCACCAGCCTTACCAACGGACAGGATACAGGGACATTTCAGCACGGTCTGATAAACACGGCTGATCTTGCCAATAACCCCGGTGTGGTGCTCCGTTTTCGTGCTGCGGCTTCAACCGCCGATAATTGCTTTATCGAAAATGTCACTGTAACCGGAGAGCCCGGCTCAGGCACGCCAGAAGCGGATATTCAAACCAGCAGTTCAGTGAATTTTGGCAGTGTATTGATTGGCTCATCGGTTAATCAGACATTAACTGTCACAAATCAGGGGCAAGCCGACTTACTGATCAACAGTGTTTCTGGTATGTCGGGTGATCTTGCAGTGACGGCTGATAGTTGCAGCAGTGCGAGTTTACATGCACAGAGCCAGTGTCAGATCACGCTGAACTATCTGCCAAGTATTGAAGGGTCGGTTAATCAGTCACTGTCTATTCAGTCTAACGATCCTGATCAACCAGTTCTGAATTTGCCTGTCAGCGGATATGGCCTGGATGATCAGGGAGATGGCTATGTTGAAAACTATGATCCACTGAGTGGTTCGGGCAGTGTGTCCCGTTCTGAACTGACTTATACCTATCTGAACGGGGCAGGCAGTGATACTCAGGTGCCTCTGTCTGCGTTTGCCGTGCCAGCCAATGCAGCCCAGCCCGTTCATCAGTTTGAAGGTCGTATTCAGCTTCACAATCCTGGCAGCACAGGCCAGTTTGCAGAGCAAAGGGATACATTCAGGTATACCGGCTCAGGTGATGATCCCCGTAAACACCTGCCAGACTTTGATTTTCGTTTCGTACAATCTGGCACACACCTGATTCCAGAAACCCGGGGTATTGTGCTCGGAAGCCATCCATACTGGGAGTATATTCTCGAGCCTGGCCGTGTCTGGCGTGAAACCAATGACAGCGGTGATTCGCGTGCCGCTATTCCTTTCTCGTTGATGCAGAAAAACTCGAATTGTGTCCATAACGGTTTGATGAGCTTTACGTTCAATGACAACGGGATGAGTGATGTCGCGTATCAGATTTCGTCTGAAACCTGCCTGTATTATCAGGTCGATATGTGGGGCAGAGTAGCGGCAACCTACACACCCTCAACGGTCACTGATGCCTTGCTGATTAAGCAACAGCATCAGGCTTATGAAGCCAGTAAAGTGCCGGTCAAACCTATCACAGCACTGGCTTCTGACTATCCGGCGGCCAATGTGGATGTCAGTCAGTTTGGCAACAGCAGTGAAGTCAGCTCTGATTACATGTCTGTATACGGCGTTTATGTTGACGGCACGCACTATACTGCCGGTTGTGAAACCCGGGCCGGGATGCATCCTTATTGTGATCGCTTGCGTGTTCCCTCTTACTCGACCGCGAAATCGGCGATGGCCGGTACCGCGACAATGAGGCTGGAATACCTGTATCCGGGCTATATGCAGGAGCAGATTACAGACTGGCTGCCCGAAGCTGCCAACGATCCGGAAAATGACTGGCAGCAAGTCACAGTGAATAACGCGATTGACATGGCGACAGGGAATTATCGTCTGACCAGTGATTCACTGAGCGATGAAGGGTCGGTTGCCAATGATACGGGATTCTTCCTGGTGGAAGGTCATCAAAATAAGCTGGACTATTCAGTCAGCCGTTATCCGAGAAATTCAGAACCTGGCACACTGTTTATTTACCACACCACGGATACGTATATTGCCACCGCGACGGCTCAGGCCTACGTGAAAGACAAGTTTGGCGCACAGGCTGACGTCTTCAAAGACATTATTGTCAAAGATATCTGGGCACCACTGAACATGGATCTCGGTACGCAGGATACACGTCGCACTTACGACAGTGTGAAAATGCCATTTGGCGGATACGGCCTGACTTTCCTGCGGGATGATATTGTCAAACTGGCCCGTTTTACCAGCATTGATCATGGTCAGGTAAACGGACAGCAGGTACTGGATCCTGCACAGTTGGATATTGCGTTATTCCGTGACCTGTCAACACCGCCGTTTAGCACGACCTACACCAACAAGTATTACAGCAACAGTTTCTGGTCACTGAAGCAAAGCGTACCGGGCCAGTGTGATGTCCACGTGCCTTATATGTCTGGCTATGGTGGTATCCAGTTCGTGATGTTGCCGAACGATATGATTTATTACTACGTCAGTGACAATGACGAGTTTAAGTGGGATAAAGCGTTTGCTGAGGCGGGAAAAATCAAACCCTACTGCCAGTAATCCATTGAAAAACAATATGAATAACAACGGCCCTGCGGGGCCGTTTTTCTTGCGAGATACACACCAAAAGTTTCTTTTGCAGAACGCTTTTATTGAAAAGCATGATATAGAACGCGCATGTTAAATGAGATGAGAGGCATATGTATTAATGAGATGGATAAGTTTATTGCTGTACGTTTGTATCTTAACGGGTTGTTCAAGTATTGCTTCGAGGGTTGGCTCGGGTTATCAGGTAGGGCAGCCTTACGGAGGCCTTGAATATGCTGTAGATAATGCAGACTGTAATGTTTATGCACTTCTGGCATTTCCACCCATCATTGTTGTCACGATTCCACTTTCCGTTGCAGATATTCTGACGTCGGCTGCTTTAGATACCGCTTTATTGCCGTTAGATCTCATACTGGAAGATAATGGGAATAATAAAACCAGTTTCTGTCGGATGTCCTGGCGATAAGAGCATGATCGTTGACGCGCTCTTCAAACGCAGAGATGTCGCGGTTTTCTGATTTTATCGCTCCTATCCCTAACTGGACCCCTCATCAGAAAAATCTGGATCTATGACAGGTGTCCTAATCCCTCTATTGTTAAGCTGATGTTACGGAAAAGCCGCCGCGCAGAGGGTTAAGTGCGCGGCTGTACGAGGTACGAATCCTCACTATACAGCTTAACGTGGAGCGACATATGTTGAAGAAAAAGGGAATGACTTTACTGGGTGCACTGAGTGTGACGATGGCAGCCGGTAGCGTGATGTATTCAGCAGACACCCTGGCAGCCGGCACAGACACTTTAACCTATGCCCAGTATGCCGATATCAAGGATTGGGACCCGGCTGTCGCCTTTTCACTGGAAGTGAATATGCTCAGCAACGTGTATGAACCTTTGCTGTGGTATAACCCACCGGGCAGCGAAGAAACCTTCACACCAGCGTTAGCAACCTCCTGGTCGGTGAGTGATGATGGGCTGACATGGACCTTCAGGCTCCGTGAGGGCGTGAGCTTCCATGATGGTGAAAAGCTGACTGCACAGGCAGCAAAACAGTCGCTTGAACGTACCATTGCCATGAAAAAAGGCGCGCACTACATCTGGTCTGAAGTAGAAGCCATTAATGCACCTGATACTTACACGCTGACAATTACCACGAAAAATCCCGCGCCCATCGATCTTATTGCCTCCTCGCAATATGGCGCTTATATCTATTCCCCAAAAGCTGCTGAAAAAGGCACCGAGTGGTTTAATGAAGGGCATGCCGCAGGCACCGGTCCTTATCAGGTTCGATCCTGGGAACAAGGCCAGCAAGTGGTATTGGATAAAAACACGGCCTATTGGGGGGGCTGGAAAGACAGCCAGTACGAGCGTGTTGTCCTGAAACTGGTCGCCAATCCAGCCACTCAGATTCAGATGATCAAAGCCGGTGATGCGGATTTCATCAGCCTGCCGTCTGCGGATCTGATTCAGTCTTTGGCGAAAAACAAAGACGTGGTGGTTCAGGAAGTCGCTTCCTGGAAAAACTCGCAATTTCTGATCAATACGCAAAAATACCCCACGGATAATCTGCAGTTTCGTCAGGCACTGACCCATGCATGGGACTATCAGTCTGTGGTTGATTATGTCTACGCAGGCGGTGCTTCTGTCGCCAAAGGGATTGTGCCAACCTCCATGTGGGGCGCGAATGCGGATCTCCAGGCGCCCGGTTTTGACCTGAAAAAAGCCAAGCAGTTACTCAAATCGTCCGGCGTGCCGGAAAAAGACTGGAAAGTGTCTGTTTCTTATATCAACTCGTCAGATGCTTATAAAAACGCCATTCTGATGTACCAGGAAAATCTGCGTCAAATTGGTGTCACACTGGAAGTGAAGCCAGGACCTTGGGGTAAAATCTGGAATGATGCCAAGAACCTGCGTACTGCACCGAATCTGCAATCCATGACCTGGTGGCCGACCTATGCCACGCCATCAGACTGGCTGATCGGGTTATTCCGCACCGAAGATAAAACCTCGTTTAACCTGTCGCATTACTCTAACCAGCGCTACGACAGTCTGGTGGATCAAGGCGTGAAACTGGAAGGTTCCGACCGGGCGAAGGCCGTCAGTCTTTATCAGCAGGCCCAGAAAATTCTGGTGGATGACGCCGTTGCTATTTTCTATGCCGATCTGAAAGACAGGGTGATTTACCGCAAGGGAATAGAAGGGCTGAAACCGAATCCGGCGTATGCGGCGACCTTTTTCTACCAGCTGAGTCAAGGCTGAGACACGCCCACCATTCAGGCATAATCACAGGGAGGTGACGGCGATGAGCAGTTACATTGCCAAACGTTTGGGCATGCTATGCGGTATTCTGTTCGGCGTTCTGACCATCACATTTTTTCTGACGAGGGTGTTGCCCTCGTCACCGGTAGAAATGATGCTGGGCTCGAAACCGACGCAGGAACAAATTGCCGAGGCAACCATTGCACTGGGGCTGGATAAGCCCCTGCTTTATCAGTACGCAGACTATCTGGGTAAGGCGGTAACCGGGGATCTGGGTAACAGCCTGAGAACCGGGCAGAGTGTGGTGTCGGATATCGGCACACACATGACGGCAACCATTGAGCTGGTGACCATAGCCATTCTGGTTTCTGTCTTGATGGGTGTGCCGGTTGGGGTGTTTTCCGCGGTGCGTAAAAATACCCTGGCAGATCAGGCTTCCAGAGCGGTTTCCCTGATGGGTATCGCTGTCCCTTCCTTTTTTCTCGCGATCGTGCTGCAAATGGTGTTTTACGGCTGGCTGGGCTGGTTTCCGCTTCAGGGGCGGATTGCCTCAGCGGTCTTTATTGAGCACCCATTTCCGTCTGTAACCGGTTTTTATCTGCTGGATACGCTACTGGATGGACAGTGGGAGGCGTTCAAGAGTGCGGCCCTTCACCTGATATTACCTGTCATGTCACTGAGTCTGGCGACCTTTGCCATATTCGTGCGTACAACCCGTAATCTGATGGTAGAAGTACTGAGTCAGGACTATATACGTACCAGTCATGCGTTTGGCATGCCAAAACGTACCACACATTTTATTTATGCTTTGAAAGCGACGCTGGTGCCTTTACTGACGGTGGTGGGACTGACCTACGGTTTCATGCTGGGTAACAGTGTGATTGTCGAATTCGTGTTCGACTGGCCCGGTATTGGCCGCTATGTCGTGGATTCTGTAATAACCAATGATTTTCCGGCTGTGATGGGCGTGACTCTGGCTCTGTCCGGAAGTTACCTGCTAGTCAATGTCATTGTGGATCTGATTTATTTCGCGGTTGACCCGCGTTTGAGTGTGAAGGGGTAGTCATGGAACAGACGCTGACGTTACAAACAGGCTGGCGCTACACGATTGCCTTATGGTTGCACAGAGTGCGCAGTAACCCGCTGCTGTTTATCGGTGCAGGATTATTGATACTGCTCTGCGCTGCGGCGGTGTTTGCACCCTGGCTGGCACCTTATGACCCGGCCCAGATGAATTTCGCCCATAAATTACAGGCGCCCAATGCGGCGCATTGGTTTGGCACCGATAATCTGGGGCGCGATATCTTTTCCCGTGTGCTATATGGCGCTCAGGTGTCATTAACCATAGGCTTCGCGACTGTGGTTTTTTCCCTGCTGATAGGGTTGCCGGTCGGGTTACTGGCAGGCTATGCGGGAGGACGGGTCGATACTGTTCTGATGCGGGTATCGGATGTGTTTCTGGCGTTTCCGCCCATGTTGTTACCTATCTGTATGATTGCGATCCTCGGGCCGGGTTTGTTTAACGTGATGCTGGCGATCGCCGTCTCCTGGTTCCCCTGGTATGCCCGTATATTACGTGCTGCTGTGCTCAGTGTGAGAAACGAGCTGTATGTGCATTCAGCCCGGGCTATAGGTGTCAGTCATGTCACTATTATGTTTCGTCATTTATTGCCTAATGCGATGACGCCTTTGTTGGTGCAGGTCTCGATGGATTTTGGCTATGTCATTCTTTGGGCTGCGGCGCTGAGTTTTCTGGGATTAGGTGCAGTACCACCGACCATAGAGTGGGGACTGATGATTGGCGATGCGCAAAGTCTGTTTCTTGAATTCTGGTGGACGGCGGTTTTTCCTGGTCTGGCCATATTTATATGTGTTCTTGCCGTTAACCTGCTGGGTGATGGCTTGCGCGATATGTTAGACCCGACTTTCAAAGGACGTGAATAATGGATGATCACATACTGTTATCAGTCGAGAATCTGACTGTACGATTTCCCGGTTTTCACCACACAGTGCATGCAATCAACGGCTGCAGTTTTGAGGTGAGAAAAGGGGAACTGCTTGGCTTGGTTGGCGAGTCAGGTTGTGGGAAGTCACTGACATCCGCCGCCTGTATGGGAATCCTGCCGGCAAACGCTGAGGTTTCAGGCCGTATTCGTCTGGGCGATACCGACATGGTGACGGCGGGAGAGGCAGAGCTGGCAAGCCTGCGCGGGCAAAAAATTGCCATGATTTTTCAAAACCCGATGACGGCACTGAATCCGTTTTTTACTGTCGGCAGGCAACTGACCGATGTGATTCGGCGGCATCAGCCTCTTGATAAAAAATCAGCGTACAACAAGGCCAGCGCACTGTTATATAAAGTGCATTTACCCGATCCCGATATTGCACTGAAAAAATACCCGCACCAGTTTTCAGGCGGCCAACTGCAGAGAATCATGATAGCCATGGCACTCAGTTGCGAACCGGACGTACTGATTGCCGATGAACCGACAACGGCGCTGGATGTCACCATACAGGCCCAGATTATTGTGCTGCTGCGCGAACTGGCGAATAAAGAAGATTTGTCTGTCATTCTCATAACCCATGATTTGTCCGTGGTGGCCTCGCTGTGTGACCGTGTTGCAGTGATGTACGCCGGACAAGTGGTGGAAACTGCGCCAACCGAGCAGCTTTTCGCTCAACCATTGCACCCATATACACAAGGGTTGCTGCAATCTGTACCAGAAATAGGGCATGGCAACGCTCCGCTGTTTGCGATTAAAGGCAGTGTACCGGATCTGCGTCAGCCTCTTTCAGGGTGTGCGTTTGTCAGCCGGTGTCAGCAGTGCGTTTCGCAGTGTTATGAGCAGGAGGTGGGTATGTCCACTATCGGGCAACGGCAGGTCAGATGTTTTCAGGCAGAAGGTGTGCCAGCAACATTGAACAGGGAGGTTGCCAATGGCTGAGAGTCAGATTTTTGTTCATCATCAGAGATTGGCTGACGAGACGGCTCCTTTGTTGTCTGTTCGCGGATTAGGCAAGCAATACTGGGTCGGGAAACAGCCGCTGCAGGCTTTTTCTGACGTTGATTTTGATATCCGCCGTGGTCAGTGTGTTGCTTTAGTCGGAGAATCGGGCTGCGGTAAAAGTTCTGTGGCGATGAGTGTGTTGCACCTTATTGAGCCGGACCAGGGGACAGTTATTTTTGACGGCATGAATCTGTCCAGAGTGGATCGAAAGTCGATGAAATCGCTTCGGCAGCGTTTCAGTATTGTGTTTCAGAACCCGTATTCTTCGCTTAATCCAAGACTGAATATCTTCCAATTGATTGAAGAACCCCTTAAAACTCATTTCCCGCTAAGTAAGGCGCAACGCCGGGAACGGGTACTGGCTGTCATGGCGGATGTAGGATTGGATGAGCTGATGTTAGCCCGGATGCCACACGAGCTGTCTGGCGGTCAGCGCCAACGTGTTGGTATAGCAAGGGCATTGATTCTTGAGCCCGACTTACTGGTACTGGATGAACCAACAGCTGCATTGGATGTATCGGTACAGGCAACTGTGGTGAATTTACTCAATAAGCTACGTGCACAGCGAAAGCTGAGTTACTTGTTTATCACTCATAATCTCGGGCTGGTTGAACGTATTGCCGATCACGTTTTGGTGATGTATCTGGGGCAAATTATTGAATCAGGCCCAGTCAGGCAGGTATTCGGTCAGCCAAAACATCATTATACCCGTGCGTTGCTGGATTCAATTCCATCGCTGGACCCGGCTAAACGGGATAGCCTTCAGCCTTTGCAAGGGGAAATACCCAGCCCGCTGAATAAGCCTGAAGGGTGTTTGTTTCATACGCGCTGTCGCAATGTGAATACGCTGTGCCAGCAGAAACAGCCGGTTATTCACGACAGCGGTAACCTATCCAGCGGTGATCAGCTAAGCAGAGGTGAGCCAGACAGTAACGATAACGATCGGCATCATAAAGTGGCCTGCCACTTTCCAATCGGGGAGTTGATGAAATGAGTTATTTTGCGATTGCAGGCCTGCAGCTTGCGCTGGGACAGAGCGATAATCTGAGTCGGCTTGAAGCGGAAACCCGTCTGACATGCCAGCGTTTTCCCTGGGTGGACATGGTCATTTTCAGTGAGTTAGCGCCATTTGGTTC
Source organism: Photobacterium salinisoli (assembly GCF_003614885.1). GTDB lineage: Bacteria > Pseudomonadota > Gammaproteobacteria > Enterobacterales > Vibrionaceae > Photobacterium > Photobacterium salinisoli. The sequence goes on along the minus strand of NZ_QZMS01000007.1, from coordinate 1,160,671 downwards.
TCACCCGGCGTTCAGAGAGCCCATGCCCGGGCCTACCGAAGAGCGGCTACAGGCGCTGGCACGTGAACTGGAGATCTGGCTGGTACCCGGGTCTATGTATGAGCGGGCCGGTGATCAGGTGTTTAATACTGTGCAGGTAATAAATCCGCAAGGAGAAATTGTCAGCCGGTATAGGAAGATGTATCCTTTTCAGCCCTACGAGCAGGGTATCAGCGCCGGCAATGAATTTGTGGTGTTTGATGTACCGGATGTCGGCCGCTTCGGGGTCTCTATCTGTTATGACATGTGGGTGCCTGAAACGATTCGTGCCATGGTCTGGCAAGGGGCGGAGGTGATCATTCATCCCACCATGACGGGCACGCTGGACAGAGAACTTGAATGTTGCATGGCGCGTACCCATGCTGTCACAAATCAGTGTTACTTTGTTGATATTAATAGTGCCGGAAATCTGGGGAACGGCCAGTCTATTGTTGTCGGCCCGGATGGCGACATACTCTATCAGGCGGGTACGACTGAACAAGTGATTGCACTGGAGCTGGATTTGAACCGGGTACGCCGTTCCAGAGAGCGAGGTGTACTTGGCTTGGGACAAATTTTAAAGAGTTACCGTGATCATGACGTGATTTTTCCGCAATATCAGGGAGATCGCTCGCCATATTTGGATCGATTGGATACTCTTAAGGTATCTGGCCGTGCGGCATTATGCCGTAAGCCAACAGAATTATAATAAGAAACTGAACAATGGTTCCTTGAGTGCGGGGCTTAACAGCCCCGATTTTTTTGCTTCAGATAGCTTTACACACTTCCCTTACGCATCAGACACATCACCCCGGCAGTGCGGTCACCGTATTGGATAATACCTCTTCGCTGTTTACCTGAAAGGTGGTCTTCGGGTTCAGAATTCCCTGATTGACGCACCAGCCTGATTCATCAAACCATTTAAATATCTCACCATGCACCACAATGGCAAAGCTGCGCTCTTCGGCAAACTGCCATCGGCGCCATTGCCTGTACCACCTGTCGTCTTTAATCCACCAGTAGCCTTCATCTTCATCATTGGGGTGATCGGCAATACCATGAATCTGCCCGTCACGCTGAAAGGTAATCAGATAGGGTACGTGGTAGCAGTCACTGGCCAGAACCTGACAGCCATTAAGCAACTGACGTAACGCATCGCCCCGGTAGCGAATACCCACGGCATTGTCGATGTGTTCCGGCGGTAGTAGCTTGTTCATCAGCCTCGCGAGCTGGGCAATGCCTTCACGGATACGGTCAATCGGTATCGCGGCAAAACCCAGCCGAAAACAGTGACGGCCATTGTTGCGGCTGAAAAAGCGATCCCCAGGTTCAATCAGAATACTGTGCTCTTTGGCAATGCGTTGTAATTCATTGGCATCCAGTTCCGTTGGCCCTTCAATCCAGAAAGCGGTTCCACCGAAAGCCGGCGTGGCGTTGTATTGGGGAAAATAATAATTCAGGCTGTCTTCCATGACCTGCCACTTCTGACGGTAGGCATGGATCAGTTTCTGCATTAATGCATCGTAATATCCCATAGACAAAAACAGAGAAAGACTGCTGACGTTGTTTGCCGGTGGCTGACGGATCATCAGAGAACGTATGGTTTTCGCATGCTGTATCACGGCAGGGGATGCCACCATAAAACCAATGCGCAGCCCGGGTGCCAATACCCGGGACAAGCTGGAAATGTAGATGACACGTTCTGCATCCGCCCGCGACTTGAGCGCCGGAACGGGGGAGTCGAGATAATTGGTTTCATGTTCATAGTCATCTTCAATGATCAGCAGATTATGCTTCTCTGCCATCGCCAGCAACGCATGGCGCCTTTCGTCGCATAACGTCACTGTGGTCGGAAGCTGGTGGCTGGGTGTGGTGTACACCAAATCGCATTGTGCCAGTTTGTCATCGACCATCAGGCCTTCGCTGTCGACATCCAGCGGGCACAGTCTGGCATGGTGAGCCTCAAACACTTTTCTGGCTTCCGGGTATCCTGGTTCTTCAATCCCAACGGTTAGGCCGTCTCGTTTGAATAAATGCGCCAGGATGAACAGTGCTTGCTGGCTGCCCAATGTAATCAGAATCTGGTCACGATTGACCAGAATGCCTCTGCGGGGCAGGATGCGTGTGCGAATGTGTTCAATCAACTCATCATCGTTAGCCTGATCACCCGTCCAGACTTCACAACTTTTTCGGTTGAGCACCCTGAGACTGCATTTTCGCCATTCATTGGCCGGAAACATGCTGCTATCGACCTGGCCATAAACGAAAGGGTAGGTGAATGTGCGCCAATCATCATGAATTGGCTCGGAAGACTGCTCTGCAGGATTGGTGATCAGCGTCGCCCAGTTTACTGAATCTTCATTGGTGAGAGGGGGAGAGTCTGCCATTGCTGCTGTGTTGACCATACCCGGATTCGGATAATAGCCTGACCGTTCCCTTGAGATTAAGATCCCGTCTTCAACCAGTTGCTCGTAGGCTCGGATGACGGTATTACGTGCCACATTCAAGGTTTGAGAGAGTTTACGCGAAGAAGGCAGGCTTTTTTCAGAGGGAAAATAGCCTTTAATCACAGCATCAGTAATGCCGGCCTGTATTTGTTCGCCCAGAGATAAGCGAGACTGCGGATCCAGTGCAATCAGTTGGTTTAGCATGTTACGTCCTATTTCAAGGTGCCCTTATCCTTGGGCAAACCTGTCGCTATACCTTAACTGTTTAACATATCAGTAACAAGTGCAGGGGAGAACAGAGAACAGCGCTAAAAGCAGAAAAGTATGGCAACTTGTGATCCAGGCAGGTATCTCACCGGCTGCTTGCACGGCCGGTGAGTTGAGTGTTATTTAACGAGTTGCTCAAACAGCACCCTGAGCCGGTTCAGTCCGAGTCGGATCTCATCCATGTCAGCGGTGAGCGGCGGCAGAAGCCGAATGACATTGCCTCTGACACCGCACGACAGCAGGATAAGTCCGGCTTGGGGGGCCGACTGAACCAACTGCTTTGTCAGATCGCTAAGCGGCTTATGAGTGACAGGGTCACTTAATTCGATCGCGACCATAGCGCCTAACTGGCGGATATCGGTAATTTCAGGGAAGGATTGCTGAAGCGTTTCCAGTTGTTGTTTCATCACCTCGCCGATCGCGCTGGCTTTGTCGCACAGATTGTCTTTGTCGATGATCTTCAATACTTCCAGCCCGGCGACACAGCCGAGTGGCGAGCCCGCATACGTACCGCCCAATCCACCAGGGCTGGCGGCATCCATGATCTCAGCTTTACCGACAACGGCCGATAACGGGAAACCGCCGGCAATGCCTTTAGCCAGTGTCATGAGATCGGGTTCGATGCCAAGGTATTCGGTCGCAAACAGTTTCCCTGTGCGTGCAAACCCCGTCTGAATTTCATCACAAATCAGAACAATGCCGTGCTGATCGCAAAGGCGGCGAATGGCCTGAGCCCACGGTGGCGGAGCCTGATAAAAACCGCCTTCACCCTGAACCGGCTCAAAAATGATCGCCGCGACGCGAGCGGGTTCAATGGTGCTGGCAAATAAATCCTCCAGCGCATTCAGGCTGTGGGCCTGGCTGATCCCATGGCAGGTATTTGGAAAGGGAAGGTGATAAATTTCGTTAGGAAACGGGCCGAAACCGGCTTTATAAGGCGTGATTTTGCCTGTCAGTCCCATGCACAGATTGGTGCGGCCGTGGAACCCTCCTTTGAACGCAATGACACCGCTGCGTCCGGTTTTTGCTCTCGCAATCTTAACGGCGTTTTCGACCGCTTCGGCACCTGTGGTCAGGAAGATGGCTTTTTTGGCGCAGTTCCCGGGTACGCGTTCGACCAACTGCTCAGCCAGTTCGACAAAAGCCGGGTAAGGGGTAACCATGGCACAGGTGTGACTGAATTGATCGAGCTGGCGTTTAACTGCAGCAATGATCTGCGGATGACTGTGACCAGTATTGGTAACAGCAATGCCAGACGCAAAGTCAATGTACTGATTCCCCTCGACATCGCTGAGTGTCATGTTATCGGCCTGAGTAATATAGACCGATGCCAGATTCCCCATTCCTTTTGCTATAACCGCCTCTTTGCGTTGTTGCCAGTGGTGATTGTCCATGCAGAATTCCTTGTCAAAATGATGTGCTGTTGCAGAATTGGCTTACAACGAGCCAAAACACAGATATTTAGTGTGTAAATATTCTTCGATGCCCTGGCGTCCGCCTTCGCGGCCGATGCCGGATTGCTTCACGCCGCCAAACGGGGCAACTTCGGTCGAAATGATGCCTTCATTGATGCCAACCATGCCGAACTCCAGAGCCTCGGCGATGTGGAATACCCGGTTGATATTCTGAGTGTAGAAATAGCTGGCCAGACCATGAATTGTGTCATTAGCCATCGCAATCAGTTCACTGTCGTTGCTGAAGCGGATCACAGGGGCGACCGGGCCAAAAATTTCTTTCTGCACTATGTCCATGTTCTGTGTGACTTCTGTCAGCAGGGTAGGTGCGATGAACAGTCCACCCAGATCTTCACCTCCTGTCGCTACCTGTGCTCCCTGAACCACAGCGCCCTGAATCAGTGCCAAGATCTGATCTTTGGCGCGGCGATCGATTAACGGGCCTATGGATACCCCTTCTTCCAGACCGTTACCGACTTTCAGCGCACTGATAGCACGGCTGAACTGCTGGACGAAATCGTCATAAACGCTGTCATGGACATAGAAGCGGTTCGCACAGACACAGGTTTGCCCGGCATTGCGGAACTTAGAGGCCAGCGCACCTTTGACAGCACGTTCAATATCGGCATCCTCGAACACAATAAACGGTGCGTTGCCACCAAGCTCCATGGAAGTGCGTTTTACGGTATCGGCACTCTGGCCCATTAAAACACGGCCAACTTCAGTCGAGCCGGTAAATGACAGCTTTTGAATCAGTGGGTGGGTGCTGAACAACTGGCCCACCATCACGGAAGAGTGACTGTTGACCATTGCCAGCAGATCTCTGGGAATCCCGGCCTGATAAGCCAGCTCGGCGACCGCATAAGCACTTAAAGGCGTCTGGTTGGCAGGCTTGGCAATGAAACTGCATCCGGCAGCCAGTGCGGGTGCCGCTTTGCGGGTAATCATGGCGATAGGAAAATTCCAGGGGGTAATGGCTGCTGCCACGCCCACAGGTTGCTTGATGGTAATGATGCGTTTGTCTTCGCTGGTGGCAGGAATACTTTCGCCATAAGTACGTTTTGCTTCCTCGGCAAACCATTGAATAAATGAGGCGCCATAAGCCACCTCACCTTTGGCTTCAGCAAAGGGCTTGCCTTGTTCCAGTGTCATAATACGGGCAAGATCATCCTGATTCGCCATGACAAGCTCATACCAGTGACGCAGCATGGCTGAACGGGATTTTGCCGGCAGGTTTGCCCATTGCTTCTGGGCAAAGTGTGCCCGTTCAATGATATCAATGATGGCGCTTTTGCTCAGAGACGGGACATACCCAAGTGTCTCATCGCTGGCCGGATTGATGACTTCAATGGCATCGTCGCTTTTGTTGCACAGAACCGACAGTAATGTCGGATTGTTCAGTGCAAAATGGTGTAATTGAGCATTTTCTGGCATAGCGGCTTCCTGAACTGAGCAGATTGTCGGTATAGACCATAAGTCTGAAAACCCATTCTAGGAAGGTCCGTTTGTCCAAAGGAGATCCAGTTAATGTGTGTCTGAGGATCCAGAGGGCAGGGTGATTGATTGTAACGCTGTGTATTGGTGCGCTCTCCTGAGGTCGCAGGTCACACAGCTATGATTGTTTTGTCTGTCTGTTTCGGTGAGACCAAGGCATGACAGCCCGCGGTTTTCGTCGTAAATTCAGTCAATAACAGAAAAGGGAGCCCAGATATGCTGATACGTGAGATGGATGCCGCCGATTTCGAACAATTCTGGCCTGAGTTCAGGCGCATTATTCAGGCGCAGGAAACCTACGCCTTTGATCCGGAGATGAGCCGTGAGCAAGCCTACACATTGTGGGGCGAGATGCCGCTCAAGACGTTTGTATGTGTGGAAGGCGATATTGTGCTGGGCTCTTATTATCTGAAAGCTAATGCCATGGGGCCGGGGAACCATGTCTGTAACTGCGGCTATATGGTGACGAAGGCCGCGCGGGGCAAAGGCGTCGCGCGTGCCATGTGCGAGCATTCACAACGTGTGGCGCTTGAACAGGGGTTCAGCGCAATGCAGTTTAATTCAGTGGTATCGACCAATGAGGTTGCCGTGAAGCTATGGCAGAAACTGGGCTTTCAGATCGTCGGCACGTTACCCGGTGCCTACCGGCACAAGACTCAAGGCTTAGTCGATTGCTACGTAATGTACAAACAACTGAATGATGAATAGACGACTGAACAAGGAGGAATGATGTCAGGAATCATGGACTTGAAACGGCTGCTGCAAACCATGTCGCCGGTTACACGGGAAGACGACTATGTATTTTGTACTGTCAATGGGGACATTACCGAGTATCTGCAGTATGCCCCGCTGGCGACATTTCAGGAGCAGGAAGGCTTAACGCTGGTGTTGACGACCCAGTCGGCAGAAGCGGCTGCAATCAAGTATGAATCGACCTTTCGTTGTATCACACTGACGGTACATTCCAGCCTGGAAGCCGTCGGGCTGACGGCGGCGGTGTCAACTGCGTTGGCAAAGCATGGCATCAGCGCCAATGTGATTGCCGCGTATTATCACGATCACGTTTTTGTGCCGGCGGACAAAGCGGACCTGGCGTTACAGGTGCTGACCGATCTGACAAATCAATCATAAGGATGAGTATGGAATCGCTTTCCGGAGGAAGGAAAACAGGGATTTACCGTCAGGGTGAAACGGTCGTCAGGCCAGTGCAGGCTTGGTCTGCCACGGTTCACCGTTTATTGCGTTATTTGCACCAACAGGGGTTTCGAGCCTGTCCTGAAGTGATTGGGATGGATGTGGGATCTGAGGTACTGAGCTTTGTCGAAGGCGAGACGTACAATTATCCGCTTGAAGGAGCGATAGCCTCAGAAGAGGCATTGATCAGCGCTGCCAGATTGCTGCGGCAATTGCATGATGCTTCGCAAGGTTTCCTGAAAACAGTGAATCTGGCGGAAACGGCTTGGATGCTGCCAGCCAGAGCGCCTGCCGAGGTGATCTGTCATGGTGATTTCACCCCGTACAACGTCGCACTGAGCGGACATGAAGTCGTGGGCGTGTTCGATTTCGATACCGCTCATCCGGCACCCCGGCTGTGGGATATTGCCTATTCGGTCTATTGCTGGTCGCCTTTTAAAACCGATCCTGTCGATCAGCTGGGGACGCTCGACACACAGATAGCCCGGGCCAGATTGTTCTGTGACAGCTACGGCGTTTCTGCCTCCGACAGACAGCAATTAGTCAGTGAGATGATCACACGCTTGCAAAGTTTGGTCGCTTTCATGCAGGCACAGGCTGACATGGGTGACGCGCAGTTCGTACAACACTTTGCTGAAGGGCATCATCTGGCTTATCTGGCGGATATTGATTATCTCAGACACCAACAGGTGGCGATCACTGAGGGAATCATGACGGTACAGGATCTGTGATCTTGTATCCTAATATAGACATCTGATTGCGTATTGTGTGGCTTGGCGCACGCACAGCGTAATCTCGTTTTGATGACGATGCTTTGTCGATTAAAGTCAGTGCTGCCGTGGTTATGATTTCCTGCAAGAAGACTGCTCAGAGGTTTTTTCATGGACAATTCAATGATTCAGCAAGGCTGGCATGCATCCCATGCTTTAGCTGTTGCATCTCTTTATGAAAATGCGTTTGGACACAAGTTTAAAGCCGCGATTCCCAGCAAAGCGCAGCGGATTCATTTACTGTCTGAATCCTTTAATCCGGATTTTTCTTTTGTGGTGATAGCCAATGGAAAAATCGTAGGTATTGCCGGGTATCAGACAGCGCAGGGCTCGCTGACGGGAGGAATCACTTTAAGGCGGTTATGGCGAGTCCTGGGCTTCTGGCGCGGAACCTGGGCCGCGCTTGTCCTGAGTTTGTTTGAACGCAAGCCTGATCCCAAAGAGCTGATCATGGACGGCATAGTGGTGGATCCCGCCTGCCGTGGCTTGGGACTTGGCTCGGAACTGCTGTCGCACATCATTACGTATGCCAGTGAAAATCAGTATCAGAAAGTGCGGCTCGACGTTATCGACAGCAACCCGAGAGCCAGAAAACTGTATGACGAAAAAGGCTTCCTTCCGGTCAGAACCGATCGTTTTCCTGCTCTGAAATGGCTGGTTGGCTTTTCTGGCTCAACCACCATGGTTTACGAGATACAGGCAGGCTGATGGCGCTTTCTTTTTTCACTGTGCATAGTGGTGTTGCGAGGCAAATCCAACCTTTTTAGTTGTTAGCTTGATATTCCTCACAAGAATTGAATAACTGTCAGAATGACTGGGTAAAAAGTCATATTAACTACTATTTCCTATTTTCTATCAATGGGATACGCTAATGGGCATCTGGTAGAATAATGGCTACCAATTAGTCTGTGTTGCGAGGAAAGCGTCATGGGAGTCACTATCAGTGCTGATGGTCTGAGCATTGTTCATAAAGGGTCAGGCGGTGAAGCGAATGCTGCCGTCCCTGATGTATGTATGACAACAGTCGGGCCACCCGTTGTGCCCATTCCTTACGGAAACAATGCTAAGTCGGCCGATCTGGCCGATGGAAGCACAACCGTCACCGCCGATGGTGGTAACAGCATTGCCCTGAAAAGCAGCCAGTTTTCGTGCAGCACCGGCGATGCAGGCGGCGATAAAAAAGGCATTGTTTCCGGTACGACCGAAGCGGAAGCCAAATTCACCACGGCATCTTCTACAGTGAAAATTGAAGGTGTCGGGGTGGCCCGTAAAACCGACATGATGACCATGAACGCAGGCAATACCATGTGTTTTGGTTGTGAAAACCCGTCGGTGACTGTTCAGCCAGATGAAGACAAAACCCATGCGCTGCGTGTTCAATGTCGTTACACGTCCGGTAAACCGCTCGCCAATGCCCCTTTCAAACTGAAAGATGAATCCGGTGCCGTTCTGGCAGAAGGCACACTGAATAACGCAGGTGAAGCCATTGTTGACGGCTTGCCCACCAAAGGCTGCACCGTTGAATACGGTGAAGCGCCAGCACCTTATAAAATCAATTATCCTCGCCCTGCCAACCCGGATAAAGCCACGCTTGATGACGAGGTGTTTTTTGACCGCGCATCACACATGTGCGTGCCATTCTGGGTCCCAAGGGGTGATATGCAAAAGCGTATCTGGGGTTATCTGGGCGAAACGCTGGCAGACAGCCTTGAATTTCGTCACATGCTGGAAGTGGAAATTCGCGCTCATCTGCCATTGAACCCCAAACCGGGTCAGGCAGAAGAGATCGCAGCGCGGCTGATCAACTTCTTTGACCAGCAGCCTGTGTCGGAGCAAGACATCCTCGGCCTGATCAGCACCATGCTGCCGATACTGGAAGCAGACGGCGTCTTGTTTGATCTGTTCGTCAATTATCACAAAGAGGAATCCGGCAACAACCTGCTGGCTTCCATGCGTCATCTGGGCACTGGCAACCCGAGTGAGTGGCTGGACAACCTGGACTGGGACGCCAAGGCAACCCTGCTCAGTCGCGAATGCGGCAGCATTCTGGAAAAAACGGATGCCAGGCTGGAAGCGATCCTTTTTCACTCAGATACCCGTGGGTATACCTATATCTCAGACAACATCAAAGCCCATCGGGAATCGGTGAAAGCAGTCCGTAAAAACCTGCCCGATGACATTTCAGCGGCGATGAACGGCCTGAAACAGAAAATCGCCACCATCCGCAGCAAGGGCGAAAACATCATGGTGGTGCCGACCAATAACCAGCGCACCACGCAGGGCGGCAGCATTACCGATGTGGTTCACTCGCTGAACGCATTGCCAGCGCCGCTGGCGATTCGACTGACATACGATGACATGGAGCAAACGCCAGCAGGCTATGTGCCTTACTCTGTCATGTTCGCCAATGGCGAAAAACAGGAAGGAAAGCTGGATGCGAACGGCAGTGTGATGCTGTACGGTGTGCCTCAAGTCGGCGCAGAAGTGACGTTTGGTGATAAAGAAGCAGCGAAAAAGGCAGAAAAGGAACAAGCCGAGCTGAAAAAACAGTTATCAGAAGCACTCGATAACATGGTTGAAGATTTCAAGCCGATAGCACACCGGCAGGCAGCAATGGCAGTTGACGTTGCGCCTGAAACGTTTGCATTGGTGAAGGCCTCTGTTGAAGCCGAATTAGCTGAGATGGAAAGCCGCAAAGATGCCTTTGATGACTTGTCTTTCCTGGAGCAAAGTTGGTCCTATGCGAAAAGTGCAGGACTGGGGGTAAGCACGGGAGTTACCGAATATATCCCAGATTTTGGCGAATTTGGCGAGCTGATGGAAGCGGCAGATATTGGTATCGATGTTCTCGTGGAAGCCATTTACAAGGGTGAAATTGACATCCTGCAACGTAAACTAAAGCATGTTGATCGCGCCAAGCTGGGTTTGCAGCAAGCCAGTATGGCGATGGAAGTTTTATTGCTACTGGCCTCGGATCCAGAGACACGACAATATCTTGCCAGCCTGCCACGCCGTTTCATGGAATCCATGCCACCAGATGAACTGGCTCGTTTTACTGTATCTCAAATGACCCAAAAAGGGATAGATGTCGCAGCTGTTGCAGGCAGTACAGCCGTTGCGGGAGCTGTTAGTGCTGGAGTTGGCGCACCAATTGCTGCTGCAGCAATGACGGGAGTGGTCACAGCCCGTAACGCAGGTAAAGGCATGGAAGGCTTGGTCAAGGTGCTGATGAAAATCTTCGAAAACAATAAGAAAATGCTGAATTATCACCCTAAAAAACAGCATGAGAGAGACAATGAAACTCATCTTGAACGCCGAAATGGAGAGCCTTGTCCGTTATGTGGCAAGAAAGTACTGAAAAAAGGTAAAAAGCCGAAAAAGAAAACTAAGAATCTTTGCAAGCACGATGGCTATAAAGGCAAGTTATATAAAGAAAATGACAGGGAGTATGGCTTTACTCGCAGAGGATACACAGGAAAAGGTTCTGATAAAGAGCAGCGGCAACATTCACCGTGGAAATATTTAGGCATTAAACCCATTGAACATGATTGGTGGGCAAGAAGTGCAGATAAAGATGAGCATGGTAATTGGCGCCGTTCAGAGCATGAGGCGAGTTATCCTAATAATGTAATTGCAGCTCATCATATTATTTCAATTAAAGAAATGGCTAAGAATGAATTTTTATTCAAATTGCTGCCTAGGGTAGGATATAACATAAATGAAAAGTATAACATCACTGTACTTCCAATGATTCCTGAGTTGGCATGTGCTCTTAGTGTTCCATTACACAATTCAGATCACCCATCAAGTTATACACAAGAAATATATAACGAGTTGCTTTCTTTAAAAAATGAAATTGAATCTTCAATGTATTGTGATACGGAAAGTAAAGCGATACATATGATTATGGATGAAGTAAAAAACATTTCAATTGAAATGTTGAAAAAAATTAATGATTTTCACGAAGCTGGAATTGTTAGTCAGCCTGAAGCCTTTGGTGATGACTATAAAAGTGGAGGTTTTGGCTGTAGAAATAAGCTGAAAGAATCAGGGAAGTTTGAGAATAATTCGATTTCATGCATTCATAGACGAGAAAAAACTAGTCATGAATTTTTAGATTATTATGGTAATAATAAAATTATGCCGAAAAATGCTATTGCTAAAATTGGGGGGTAAATGAATTATTATATTCTAGAAAGAGAGTTTATTGAAGGTGAGGCTTCATTTCATTTTGATGAAGATTACATCGATATCCTTGATTATAGTCAGATAGGGGTTAGGTTCTATAATTCTCCGCCTAAAATATTTGTTGATGAAGAATATAAGGAGAGAGCAATGTCTGATATCCTTAAGGCTCTTGACTTATTGCCTAGAAAAAACATTGCAAATATGCTTGCATCAAATTATATCAAGGGAGTGCAATTTATACCTGTTTTAGTTGATAATGATGGAGTAGTATATGATGATTACTATCATATGAATGTTTTTTCTTCATATCCATTACTAAATGAATATGCCTCTGAAGCAAGGAGATACAGTAATTATTATGAAAGCTACAAAACAGTTACTCGAATGGTAATTGACTCAAAAAAATTAGCTAAGTCCAATATTGTTCATGATGTCTTTAGAGTAAAGGAACATTGCTGGAAAATTATTGTTAACGAAAAAGTTAAGTTGATTTTAAGTCAGCTAAATGTATCAGGAGTTAGATTAACACCGGTGGAGATCATCTGATGGAAAACTGGATCAAACAAAGCTTTCAACAACCGGGTCCACTGGCGGAAGTGGCAAAGACAAAATTTTATTCAGACGAGCCAAGAGTTATCCTTGATTTTACTCTTTTTCCTGGCGTGTACATCAGCGATGAATTAGAGATTACTGAGAATATCGAGACCCTGCCGGCTATGGTGCGTTTCGATGAAGAGGATTGGGAATACGAATTTGTTCAGGCAAAGCCCTTGCATTGGGTAGCGGATGCCATTCAATCTGGAGAACAAGTTTGGTTGGCCTATGATGATGAGGCATTGTATTTTCATCCAGATTTGGCGTATAAGATTCAGCATGCAGATCAACATATTCGGCTTCACCGGAAGCTGTAATCATGAAATATGACAGTCAGTATTATCTTTTGGAAGAGAGTGGTGATTCGACTAGTTACATGTTAAACCAAATTGAAGGTTCAGATGATGGGTTAGAGAGGTTAATGTCTCTTTTCCCTATTCATCGAAAAGTGCTGGGGCCGGGCCGGGTAGGTATATCTGAAGGTAATCGTGCTAAGTTTAAACCGTGTGACTATCATGAAACCGCAGAGCAGTTGGTCTCTGAAAAATTCAGGCAAGTTCTGGCACCGTTTAACTTACCTGGCGTGGATTTTTATCAAACCAATATCGTCAATGGTGATAAAATTTGGTCAGAACACTATTACATGCATATCTGGAATCATCATCAAGCGATTCATAAGAAGCGGAGTGAAATATTAGGGACTTATGTTGATGACCGATTTACCCTATTGAAGTTGTCTTTAGATGAAAAAGTCCTTGATCAAGTCCCTTTAGAAAAAAGGCTTGTTTTCACCTTGGAAGAAAAACCTGTTTTTTTGTTTCATGAATCTGTCGTTGCAGCCCTCAGAGCCGCTGACCTCAGTGGTTTAGGCTTTCGCCGTGTCGATAGCTGGTCGATCGGATCTGCCTTTGAAGATGACGACGGTGATTTTTATGATGAGTTGTAATTGATATTAATAGTGTTATTAATGTCGGCCCCTTCACTGGGGGCTTTAATGATGGATACAGCAGAATGTAATGAGATTTGAGTCAGAGGTCTGGGGCTAGTCAGGTTCATCTGGAAGTTACATGTATGGTAATAATATGAAGTACGACAATGAATACTATATCTTGAGAGAAAACTCAGAGTCTGGTGCTTACATGCTAGGTCAGCGTATGGATTCAGATGAGGGGTTGGAACACCTAATGTCAATTCATTCAATTCGTCGCCGCGTGTTAGGACCAGGTAAAGTTAAAGTTTCACATGGTGATATGAGTAATTTTAAGCCTTTTGATTACCATGAAACTGCAGAGCAGCTGATATCTGAAAAATTCAGACAAGTTTTGTTGCCTTTTAATTTGCCTGGGGTTGATTTCTATCAAACAGATATCATTCATAATGATAATGTTTGGCCCGAACATTATTTTATGCATATATGGAATAATTATAATGCGATCCACAAAGGTCGCTCAAAGATAGATGGCACTTATAGAAATAGTGATTTCACATTAGAAGAGCTATCATTAGATGAAAACGTACTAGATAAAATACCACTTGAAAAACGTTTAGTTTTTACATTAGAAGAAAAACCTAAGTTTTTATTTCATGAAACTGTTGTAAATGCACTCCGTGAAGCCAATTTGACTGGAGTGAATTTTATTCGTGTTAATGAGTGGTCTATCGGATCAGCATTCGATGATGATGAACTTTATAATAGTTTGTAATTGATATAAATAATGTTATTGATATTGCCCCCTTCAGTGGGGCTTTAATGATAGATACGGCTGGATTTGATAAACATTGACTCAGAGGCCTGTGGCTGAGTCTGTTCATTGGGAAATTCCTTGCATGAAAATAATATGAAATATGACAGTCAGTACTATATATTGAGAGAAAATCATGAGTCAGGTGCATATATGCTTGAACAAGCTGATGGTTCTGATGAAGGATTAGAGCATCTAATGTCACTTAGGTCCATTAGTAAAAGGGTGTTAGGTCCAGGCATTGTAGTAGTGTTGGATGGCGATTCTAGCAGGTTTAGCCCATGCGATTATCATGAGACTGCAGAACAGTTGATCTCGGGTAAATTTAGACAGGTATTGTTGAAATTTAACTTACCTGGCGTTGATTTTTATCAAACAAATATCATCAATGGTAATAAGGTTTGGTCAGATTATTATTATCTTCATATTTGGAATAGTTATAAATGTATAAACTTATTACGTTCTGAAATTGATGGAAATTATAAAACATATAGTTTTACCTTAGAAAGTCTGTCCTTGGATGATAAGGTATTAGAAGAAATACCAGTAGCAGAGCGTCTTGTCTTTAGGTTAGAAGAAAAACCTAAATTTTTATTCCATGAAACTGTTGTGCAGGCTCTTCGTGAGGCTAATCTTACAGGTTTGAGTTTTCAGCGGGTAGATGAATGGTCAATTGGTTCGGCCTTTGAATAACAGACTATTACTACAATGGCTGCCTGAAATGCTTCTGGTTGCCATATGTTTTTTCAATGTTCTGGATCATCAACAGTTTGAGAGATAGTCGATTTGAAGACAAATCGTATAATGGCAAGAAAATGAAATATGATAGTCAATACTACATGTTAAACGAAAGTGGTCGTGCAACGAGTTATATGTTAGATCAAGTTGAAGGTTCAGATGATGGGTTAGAGAGATTAATGTCTCTTTTTCCTATTCACCGAAAAGTGCTGGGGCCGGGTCGGGTAGGTATATCTGAAGGTAATCGCGCCAAATTTCAGCCGTGTGACTATCATGAAACCGCAGAGCAGTTGGTCTCTGAAAAGTTCAGGAAAGTTCTGGTACCGTTTAACTTGCCAGGCGTGGATTTTTATCAAACCAATATCGTCAATGGCGATAAAATTTGGTCAGAACACTATTACATGCATATCTGGAATAATCATCAGGCGATACATAAGAAACGCAGTGAAATATCTGGAACCTATGTCGGTGATAGGTTTACTCTATTGAAACTGTCGTTAGATGAAGAGGTGCTGGATCAAGTGCCTTTAGAAAAAAGATTGGTTTTCCGGTTGAGAGAAGACCCAACATTTCTGTTTCATGAGTCTGTCGTTGCAGCCCTCAGAGCCGCTGACCTCAGTGGTTTAGGCTTTCGCCGTGTCGATAGCTGGTCGATCGGATCTGCCTTTGAAGACGACGACGACGATTTTTATGATGATTTGTAATTGATATTAATAGTGTGATTGATGTTGGCCACTTAAGTAGGGCTTTAATCAACTTTGATTCAGAGGCCTGTGGCTAGGTAAGTTCATCCGGAAATGACATGCAAGAAAATAATATGAAATACGACAGTCAGTACTATATTTTGAGAGAAAATCATGAGTCTGGCGCTTATATGCTTGGACATACTGAGGGTACTGATGAAGGGTTATTCCACCTGATGTCATTACGTTCAATTAGTCGTCGAGTTTTAGCGCCAGGAAAAGTGAAAGTGTATGATGGTGATACATCAAAGTTTTTCCCTTGTGATTACCATGAAACTGCAAAACAATTAATTTCAGAGCGATTTAAAAAATCTTTGTCACAATTTGATTTACCTGGTGTTGACTATTATGAGACTCATATCATTAATGATGGTAAAGTGTGGAAAGAGCATTACTTTATGCATATCTGGAATCATCACAAAGCAATCCATCATGGAAGATCAAAAATAGATGGTACTTATGTTGATGATGATTTCACGTTAGAGGTTCTGTCGTTGGATGAAAATGTACTAGATATAATACCTCTTGAACAACGATTAGTATTCACATTGGAAGAGAAGCCTAAATTCCTGTTCCATGAAACAGTTGTGCAGGCACTTCGTGAGGCGAATCTCACAGGTTTGAGTTTTCAGCGGGTAGATGAATGGTCAATTGGTTCGGCCTTTGAATAACAGACTACTCTCACAGTGACCACCCGAGTGCATGCGTAGGATAATTATTTTAATGACGCTAGGTTTATTGAATTGGAGGCTCAGTGAAGTTTTATCAGTTAAAAAGTGACTTTATAAGGGGTGAAGCTTCATTTGCTTTTGATAGCAAGTATAAGAATATTCTTGATAAAAGCGACTTGTCTATTAAATTGTATTTTGACAAGCCTTTAATTAAGGTTAGGGAAGTATATCGACAGCGAAATATGTCTGACGTACTTAAAGCGATTGACTTGATACCACATCAGCGTTTGGTTAATACTTTCATTGATAATTTCATTTCTGGTGTTCAATTTATTCCCGTTGTCGTAGATGTTGATGGAAAGCTACATCACAACTATTTTTATATGAATGTATTTCCTACATATTCACTATTAGACGTCGTTAAATCACAAGCGAGTAGCTATAGTGATTATTTTGAGACATATGGATTTATCATGGATATGGTATTTGATGCAAATAAAATAAATAAAGTTGATATTAAGCATGATGTATTCAGAGTGAAAGAGTTTAGTAGCTCAATTGTTATCAACGAAAAAGTCAAAAGAATTATTGGAGATAACAATATCACCGGTGTTGTTGCTTCCCCTGTGGAGATCGTCTAATGGAAAACTGGATCAAACAAAGCTTTCAACAACCAGGTCCATTAGCGGAAGTGGCAAAGACAAAACTTTATTCAAACGAGGCAAGAGTTATCCTTGATTTTACTCTTTTTCCTGGCGTGTACATCAGCGATGAATTAGAGATTACTGAGAATATCGAGACCCTGCCGGCTATGGTGCGTTTCGATGAAGAGGATTGGGAATACGAGTTTGTTCAGGCAAAACCTTTGCATAAGGTCGCGAGTGCCATTCAATCCGGAGAACAAGTTTGGTTGGCCTATGATGATGAAGCATTGTATTTTCATCCAGATTTGGCGTATAAGATTCAGCGTGCAGAACAACATATTAGGATTCACCGGAAGCTGTAATTATGAAATATGATAGTCAGTACTATATTTTGAGAGAAAATCATGAGTCAGGCGCATATATGTTAGATATGGCGGAGAATTCTGATGAAGGGTTAGATCATTTAATGTCTCTATGGTCTTTAAAAAATCATGTTCTTGGCCCTGGCGTTGTAGAAATTACAGAAGGTAATCTCGCCAAATTTCAGCCGTGTGACTATCATGAAACCGCAGAGCAGTTGGTCTCTGAAAAATTTAGGCAAGTTCTGGCACCGTTTAACTTACCTGGCGTGGATTTTTATCAAACCAATATCGTCAATGGTGATAAAATTTGGTCAGAACACTATTACATGCATATCTGGAATCATCATCAAGCGATTCATAAGAAACGAAGTGAAATATCTGGAACCTATGTCGGTGGCAGGTTTACTCTATTGAAACTGTCGTTAGATGAAGAGGTACTGGATCAAGTACCTTTAGAAAAAAGGCTTGTTTTTACCTTGGAAGAAAAACCTGTTTTTTTGTTTCATGAATCTGTCGTTGCAGCCCTCAGTGCCGCTGACCTCAGTGGTTTAGGCTTTCGCCGTGTCGATAGCTGGTCTATCGGATCTGCCTTTGAAGACGATGACGATGATATTTATGACGATTTGTAATAGAGAAAACAATATCCGTTTTCAGCAATGATGTTTAAGGATGGACATTTACTCTTTTAACCCTAATTACTGATATAACGCCTGAATCTCTTCTTCTGTGGGTAACTGACCATGATCGATGCGTCTGAGAACCTTGCATGGGTTACCGGCAGCGATCACATTTGAAGGGATGTCTTTTACCACGATACTGCCTGCGCCAATCACTGTGTTATCGCCAATCGAAACCCCTCCGAGCACAATGGATCCAGCACCAATCCACACATGATTGCCAATCGTGATGGGATCGCCACAGGCATAGGGTTGTACCCGTTCTGATAACAGCACCGGATGGCCAGCCGCACAAAGCTGAACGTTTGGGCCTATCAGCACATGGTCGCCAATCGTGACGGGTGCAATATCCAGCACAATCAGACCGTAATTGATAAAGCCGTCTTTGCCAATAGAGAGGTTGCTGCCCATGTCGCAGCGAAAGGGCGGTTCGATATGTGTGCCCTGGCATTGTTTGAGGATCTTGTTCAGGATGTCTTGCCGTTTTTGCTGCTCACTGGGGCGCGAGTGATTAAAGTCGTACAGCAATTCTCTGCAGGCGATTTGATGATCAATTAACGCCTGATTGATGAGCAGTTTGGTATTGAAATCGTTGAGCTTATCCGGCATTGACTCGTCTCTTTCACTGGCAGGTTGTAACACTATAACTGAGGACAGCCAAAATGTGTCTGTCCGGGATAAGTTGAAATCGTCGAATTGAGGAAATGTGCATTGCCGCACATTAACCTTAATATCATGCGATGTTATGCATCATGATTGTTATAGTGAGTTCTTCTGAGTAGCGAGAATCTGATGTGTTATCTATCTTATTGTATTTTGTTGCTTTAACGCTTGCTTTTGATGGTGCCGCTTCATCGAATCAGTTGCAGTTGCCTGAATGCGAAATGACGGACGTGGTAGATACCCCGATTACCTTTTTTGTGTCGAAAGAAGCAATGGAGGATTATTCACCGTTTGTCAGGAGCGGTATTATCGACAGTTGGATACAAACATCTAACCAGATTCTGAAAAACTCCTGCGTGCCTATGCGCCGTACATTTCATCAGATTGTGGTTGCTGATGAACTGAATCTTGCAGAGTTTGATGAGATTACACTTGTCCATGATTTGCTTGAGTATCATCACTTTGATCTGATTGAGACGTTCGCGTCCAGACCCAATCATTTTTACGGCGTGTTGTTCAGCACTAAGCGATCTACAAACACATTACCGGAACAGTGCGGTATGACATATGTGGATGTTTATCCTCAGTTCTTTATTGCTGATTTAGCCTGTAGCAGTGACATACTTGAGCATGAGCTAGGACACCTGGCCGGTGCCGAGCATGATATAGATACTCTCTCAGGTCAGATAGATGTGCGAATAGATGAATTGAAAGAGACCACGGCATCACATCAGCAACACGCATTCCGGCCATATGCATTTGGCTATCGATGTGGCGGGAAAGGTACTGTGATGGCCTATGCAGATGAGTGGCTTCCTGTTTATTCAAGCCCGGATATTACCTACAAAGGAATAGCATGTGGCGGTGAAAAGTTTGCGAATAATGCAAAGCGTCTGAGAGAGTATGCCTTACAGTTGCAAGAGCGGATGGTGTCGGACTTGAATGCCAGTATGGCTGACGTCAAAGCAAACCCATCAGCGACAACACAGTAAATCTCATTGATCAGGGAGAAAGCAGCATGGCGACAATTCAACTGAGATGTGAATGCGGTAAGTTACAGGGAAAAGCAGAAGTGCCCACGCCATCGTCCGGCAACCGCGTGGTGTGCTATTGCAAAGATTGTCAGGCATTTGCCGAGCAGCTCTCGCCCGAACGGATACTCACTGCACATCGGGGCACGGCGATTTTTCAGCTCAGTCCGGCCAGCGTGCAATGGACAAATGGCAGTGAGCAGATTCGCTGTTTACGGTTGTCACCGGAAGGCTTATTTCGCTGGTATGCCGGATGCTGCAAAACGCCGATAGCAAACACCCTCAAGCCTGGTTTTCCTTTTGTAGGCTTGATCGAAAAAGTGATATCAGCGCAAGACAGAACGGAGGAGCGGCTTGGCCCGGTCCGGGCGCATGCCTACCCGCAACATGCCAATCCGCCATTACCTGAAGACATACTGCGCAATAATCGCGTCTGGCCCATGATGATTCGCGTATTGCTGAAAATTTTGGGCTGGAAACTGACTGGAAAAGGACGGCCGAATCCCTTTTTTGATCGTCATTCTCAACCCATGAGTCAGCCAGAGATTGTGAGTACAAAAAAGCTGAAGCATGATGAGACATTGTGACGCTGAGCTGGCGGAAATATCCCCAGTGTGAAAACACCTTCTAAACTCAATACTTAGGGCAGGAAGTAATGACTTTCTGCATGGGCGAATGACGAGTGTTGGGTTTCAGAGCAAATGTTATGGTTGATGCGCTAACGTTTCTGACGTTGTTCCTTGTGATTGCCACACTGTTGCCTTTATGGCGACACCCGCACTGGCTGGTGCGCGGCTGGGATTTTCCTCGTCTGCAACTGGCCGTGTTTGCGTTGTTTTTGCTGGTGGCTAATGCTTTTGCTCACGCCCATTGGCTGGTCACGTTGTCGTGTTTTGTGTGTCTGGGCTGGCAGTTGTGGTGGATTTTGCCTTATACACGGCTCTGGCGTCAGGAAGTGAAGACGGCGAACGGTGAGAACGGGCATAGGCGGTTGCGCATCATCACAGCCAATGTGCTGACCCCGAACCGTCAGGCAAATAAGCTCATCACATTGGTGCATCAGTATCAGGCCGATGTGCTGGTGACGCTGGAGTCGGACGACTGGTGGCAGTCGCAGTTGGATACGCTTGAAACCCAACTGCCTTATACCATGAAGTGTCCCCTGGATAATCTTTACGGCATGCATGTTTATGCCCGGTTTCCTTTGGAGGATACCAGCGTTGAGTTTTTGATCGAAGACGACGTGCCTTCCATGCATGCGTTGCTGGTGCTTCCCTGCGGCGAAAAAATCAGAATGCATTTTCTGCATCCGGCACCGCCCAGCCCGACAGAAAATCCGGCTTCAGCAGAACGGGATGCCGAACTGGTGCTGGTGGCACGCAGCGTATCTGGCAGTACACAGCCCATTATTGTGACAGGCGATCTGAACGATGTAGCCTGGTCGTCGACCACTCGGCTGTTTCGGAAGATCAGCGGATTACTGGATCCGCGCGTGGGGCGGGGCATGTTTAATACCTTTCACGCCGACTATCCGTTTCTGCGATGGCCTTTGGATCATATCTTCCACAGCCACCATTTCAGACTTAGCCAGATTCAGCGTCTGCCGTCTATTGGATCGGATCATTTCGCTCTGTTTACTGAACTGTATCTTGAGCCGTCTGCCGCCCAAAAGGAAAACGGCCTGCAAGCTGAAGCTGAAGACGATGAGTGGGCGGAAGAGATTATTCAGGAGCAGAATGTCAGCGATGAAAAAGTGCCGCGTCCAGGACAATGAAACAGGTAAATTCGGGCTGGTAACTGGCTGTTCAATCAGGGTAATCTGTCTTTCGTTACTCTAGCGTACCATTTTGATTTGCAAAGGATGCTGCAATGAAAATAGCCATACTGACTTTCGAAGGATTCAATGAACTGGATTCACTGGTTGCTTACTCAATACTGAATCGGGTCAAAAGCGAGAACTGGCAGGTGCAGATCACCAGTCCCACGCCGACAGTAACCTCAATGAACGGACTAACCATCTCCGCCCACCAACCTCTGGCGTACGCCAATCAGGCCGATGCCGTCATCATCGGCAGCGGGTCGCTGACCCGGCAGATCGTAGCCGACCAATCACTCATGAGCGCATTAACGCTGAAGCCGCAAAAACAGCTGATTGCCACTCAGTGTTCGGGTGTGCTGCTGTTGCCGGCATTAGGCATTTTGGATAACGCGCCTGTCTGTACCGACCTGACGACTCAGCCCTGGGCGATGGACGCCGGATTAATGGTGCTTGAGCAGCCTTTTCATGCATCCCAGTCGGTCGCAACAGCAGGAGGTTGTCTGGCATCTCAGTATCTTGCAACCTGGCTCATTGCGAAATTAGCGAATGTGGAGGCCGCCAAAAACGCGATCCACTATGTTGCGCCGGTCGGAGAGAAAGAAGCTACGGTAAAGCGTTGTTTGTCTGTCGTTGAACCTTATCTGGACTGAAAGATGCACATTTATAACGTATTTGGAAAACACAAGGATCTGGGCGGTAACCTGATGGCTGTCTCAGAAGTACCGGAAAATCCGATAGATTCCGGTATTCCTGTAATTGTAGTGATGTCGGACAGCGAGCAAGCCGACGTCCGGTTTCGCTTTTTTTATCCCGGTTCAAAAGAAGCGCCAATTTGTGGCCATGCACTATTGGGTGCGGCCAGCCATATTGCTCAGGCGTCGTTTCGTGTCGAAACCGGCACGGGTATCAGCGACGTACGAAAATCCGGAGATGTAGTCAGCGTCAGCATGACCTTGTCGACAGCTGTCTCTCCCGATTTTACCGGTCAAGCTGATCCTGGCTGGTTTGGCCTGGAGGCCAGCCAGATCCTCAAAGCCGGACTCTACAGTGCCGGTAAACCCAAATGGTGTATCGAGCTCAAAGACCTCGCTGCACTGAATGCCGTCCGTTTCGATCTGGATGCACTGGCTAACTGGAATCAGGGGAAAAATTTCAGTGGTTATGTGTTGTATGTCTCCACTGGCGACGGTTGGTATGCCAGAGCCTCTAACCCCTTGTATAACATACCGGAGGACCCGGCTTGCGCGGTATGTTGTGCGGCGCTGCCTTTATCTCTGGAAGAGCCGGCTTTCGTTCACATGGGGTATCCTGAGTATCACAATCAGATCCATTTGGCAGCAAAAGACGGGCAATTATGGGTTGGCGGCAAAGTCTATCAGTATCAACAATTCGGAGCCGTCTGAATGTCTGAGAAGCACGTTAAACACAAGGAGAGACGGATGACTGCGATTCCGACACTGCATTTTATGTGTGGCAAAATGGCGGCGGGAAAATCCACATTAGCGGCACAGATTGCCAAAACGCAACATGCCGTATTGCTGGTGGAAGATGAGTGGCTCAGCACCTTATACCCGGAAGAGGTTCGCAGTCTGGCGGATTACATTCAGTATTCCGAGCGGCTCAAGAAAACCTTACAGCCGCATGTTGAGGATTTACTCGGCAAAGGGATATCGGTTGTGCTGGATTTCCCGGCCAATACGGTAACGCAGCGCCAGTGGTTTGCGGCCCTGATATCAGCAACGGGTGTTGAACACTGTTTGCACTATGTCGACAAACCGGACGAGGTTTGCAAAGCGCAGTTGAAAATTCGCAGCCAAAATTTGCCTGCGGGCAGCCCGTTTACTACGGATGACGCGTTTGATGCCATTACCCGTTTTTTTGAGCCACCGAAAAACAGCGAAGGCTTTATTATTCAGCAGTATAAGCAGGATACACCCACATGAAACAGGCCATTGTGCATATTGCTTTGGTCGTTGATGATTACGACGAAGCAATCGATTTTTACGTCAATAAGCTTAAATTTGAGTTGATTGAAGATACCTGTCAACTAGAGCAGGATAAGCGCTGGGTGG
Organism: Photobacterium salinisoli; assembly: GCF_003614885.1. Lineage (GTDB taxonomy): Bacteria > Pseudomonadota > Gammaproteobacteria > Enterobacterales > Vibrionaceae > Photobacterium > Photobacterium salinisoli. Next base: position 1,137,083 of record NZ_QZMS01000007.1, on the reverse strand, counting down.
TGGTGTCGCCTCCGGGTTCCAACGGTGTGACTTTGCTGCTGGCGAGGGCGTCAAAACCTGAACAGCGCGATTTTATCGGTAATCAGGCCGGAGGCCGGGTCTTTCTGTTTCTGAGCACAGACGATTTCTGGCGCGATTATGAGCGAATGGTCTCTGACGGCATCCGCTTTGTGCGTCCGCCTCAGGAGCAGGATTACGGCACAGTGGCCGTGTTTGAAGATTTATACGGCAACTTGTGGGATTTGCTGCAATTGCATCCAGACCATCCCATGGCGAGAAGAGGAAGAGCAGAATAATGCAAAGGGAAGTACATGATTGCGTGTCTTTTTTGCTGATACGCGGAGAAGAGGTCCTGCTTGAAAAGCGCAAGCTGACCAAAGTGGTTGACCCTGGGCTGATGGCCATTCCCGGTGGGCATGTTGAAGCAGGAGAAACCCTGGAACAGGCACTGCATCGTGAAGTTGTCGAAGAGCTGACCGTCACACCCATTGCCTATTTTCCACTGTGTACGCTGTACCATCCCACCACTGAGTTACAGCGGTTGCATTATTATGTGGTCACAGACTGGACGGGTGAGCTGTCGGCACAGGAAGCAGAAGCTGTGATCTGGACATCACTTCATGCACCGGACGCTGCCACCGTCGAAGCGGATAATATTGCACTGGCGGAATATCGGCGCGTGATTTTACCGCTGTTGAAAGCGCAGTGCTAAAAGTGCAGCGCTGACAGAGCGACAGTAAAACGATTCAGCAGATTGCGTCAGGAAGGGGAAGCGCATGACAATCAGACGGATGACGGCAGACGATGCCGGAGAGGTTGCAGCGTTAGTGAAAACCAGCTTTATGGCGAGTGCGGCAAAGCAACTTGCACCGGCGGGTATTGATACTTTCTTTAAAGTCGCCTCAAAAGAAGCGCTATTGCTTCGCCTGCAGGAAGACAACCTGATGCTGGTGTATGAGCAGCAGGGCAAGATTCTTGGCATGGCGGAACTCAAACAAAGGGCACACCTGGCAATGTTATTTGTGTTACCGGACTGGCAGGGAAAAGGCATTGCTACTTTACTGCTGGAGGCTCTGCTGCCAAAGGTGCGTCATGCTGAGCTCACCGTGCGTGCTTCTCTGAATTCCGTCTCTTTTTATCAGGCGCAGGGATTCCAGAAAACGGGTGCGGCGGCAGAGCTTGCCGGCCTGCGATACCAGCCCATGTCACTGACAATGGCCCCCACAGTTACAGCGCTGACAGATCCGTCCGCTTCAGCGCTTTAGCAAACGTCACTATGGGCGAATCGGAACGCTCATCTTTCCTAATCAGGGCCTGCCAGTTCAGGTAGAGCCCATGCTCTGTAACCCGGGCAGTCCTGAGCTCGCCGCTTTTCAGGTACGGCTTTATCACCCAGCTCGGCATGATGGTTATCCCCATACCCGCTCTGACAAATTCCACGACCGCTTCGGTCACACCAGCTCTGATGACTTTAGGCGGTAAGAGGTGGTTCGGGCTGAACAATTGTTCGTACTCGCGCCCGGGGCCGGGTGTGGTGTGGTAAGTAATGTACGTGTCGGCGGCGATTTCCTGCGGCGTCAGCCAGGTTTTGCCGACATTTGGATGGTCTTTGTGCATCACAGCGATCATTTCATCCCGAAACAGTTTCAGCACCCTGAAGCCAGTCTGAGTCACCGTGCCGGAGACAATGGAAATGTCTATCGTGCCGTTGCGTAAAGCCGTAAACGGGTCGAGAGAGACATCGGGAATAATCTCAACTGAATAGCTGGGAAAGTCCTGATTAAAACGCTTTATGAAAGGCGGTAGCCAATGGTAACCGCCATACGCTTCATTCCCTACCCGAATCACATGCTCTATCCCTACCGACAGTTTATCGATGTCGTTTTCAGCCCTTTCCAGCTCGCTGAGAACCACAGTGGCCGAGAGCAGCAGCCGTTTGCCGGCACTGGTCGGAATGAGCTTTTTATGCTGGCGATAAAACAGCTCAGTATTTAACAGTCGTTCTGCTTCACGAATGCGGTGGCTGAGCGCAGATTGCGTCAGACCAATCTGACTGGCCGCTTCTGACACACTGCCTGCCTTTGCCACAGCCATGATCATTTGCAAGTGTCTTGTACTGATTTTTGTAGCCATGATGTATGAAAAAAGTTAATGAGTTTTGAATATTTTATGAAATTTACAGTTAAAAAGGTGTCTCGTAAACTAATAAATGAATGGTCAATAGCCTCTGACAGGCAAGGAAATAGTGGATGAACAAAATGGATAAAAATCAGACTGCGCCCACGCTGAAAGTGGACCTGGACAATGAAAAAGTGCATTGGGATCAGGACATGAGCTACGGGCAGTATCTCGCTCTGGGGCCATTACTCTCCTGCCAGCATCCGGTGACCCAACAGCACGACGAAATGTTATTTGTGGTCATCCATCAGGTGTCTGAACTGTGGATGAAGCTTTGTCTGCATGAAGCATACGGCGCGGTGGAGAATATTCGCCAGGATCAGCTGCGTCCAGCCTTTAAAATGATGAGCCGGATGGCACGCATTCAGTCTCAGATGCTGAATGCCTGGGAGGTGCTGGCAACCATGACGCCGGCTGATTATGCCAGCTTCCGCGATGAACTGGGCCAGAGTTCGGGTTTCCAGTCTTATCAGTACCGCGAACTGGAATTTCTGCTGGGCAATAAAAATGAGGCCATGATTCAGGCGCACCGCGCCCACCCGAAATATTACGATCACCTGAAATCTGTTCTTCATGCACCCAGCATTTATGACATCACGCTGCAGTTGCTGAAAGCACGTGGATTTGATGTGCCTCAGTCTCACCTTGACCGGGACTTCTCCCAGCCTTATCAGGCCAGCGAAGCCATTGAACGTATCTGGGCGGAAATCTACAACAACAGCAATGAATACTGGGATCTTTATGAGCTGGCCGAAAAGCTGGTCGACATGGAATTCAATTTCCAGAAATGGCGTTTCAGCCACATGAAAACGGTTGAGCGCATTATTGGCTATCGTCGCGGTACTGGCGGTACGTCGGGGGTGAAATACCTCAATAAAGCGCTTGAGCTGCAATTCTTCCCTGAATTGTGGTCGGTGCGTACCTCAATTGAGGGGCCGAAGCATGGCTAAAATCTGGGATATTTCGCAAACACTGCGGCAGGGCTTGCCGGTCTGGCCGGGCGATACAGCATTTTCTTCACACTTCCACTGGGAAATGAGCGAGGAATGCCCGGTTAACGTCGGTCAGTTTTCCCTGTCTTGTCACTCAGGCACGCATGCCGATGCGCCTGCGCATTACGATGCACAGGGCAAAACCATGGAAGCGGTCAGCCTGGATTATTACATCGGGCCGTGTGTGGTGATTGATGCCACCCAGGCAGTCGGTTGGGTAAAACCGCAGGACATTATTGATCAGTTGCCGGATCAGGTAGAGCGGGTGATTTTCAAAACCTACCGGCAGTTTCCGCACAACGAATGGCGGTCTGACTTTACGGCGGTGGCTTCAGAGACAATCGACTTACTTGCAGAGCGTGGCGCTTGTCTGATTGGCATCGACAGCCCGTCCCTGGACCCGCAGACCTCGAAAACCATGAGTGCCCACAATGCGATTAAACGTCATGGCATGGCGATACTGGAAGGCCTGGTCTTGGATGATGTGCCTGCCGGACAGTATGAGCTGATAGCACCGCCGTTAAAACTGGATTCGCTGGACGCTTCCCCCGTACGGGCACTGTTGCGCAGTGTTGCCTAGCCATCAGAAAAGTCAGGAGTAATTAAGAATGCAAACACTGAACAGAGCGTATTTTGAAGAACTGGATCGCGTTGATCCCCTTGCTGACTATCGAGATCAGTTTGATTTGCCCGCCGGGCATATTTATCTCAATGGCAATTCCCTGGGTGTACTGCCTAAGGCGGCAAAAGAAAAAGCCCGGCAAGTGGTGGAAGAGCAGTGGGGGCAGGGATTGATCCGCAGCTGGAACACTCACGATTGGATCCGCATACCGCATCGGGTGGGAGATAAAATTGCCGGTCTGATTGGGGCTGACGAAGGTGAAGTGATCGTGGCGGACTCCACCTCTGTCAATCTGTTCAAGATGGCGGCGGCAGCGGTAAAACTGAATGCAGGTCGCCATAAGATACTGTCTGAACCAGGTAATTTCCCGACGGATCTTTATATCTTGCAAGGACTGGAGCTGTTTCTTGATGGCCAAGTGCGTCTGGTGACTGAACATCGCGATAGCATTCTGGATGCCATCGATGAAGACACAGCGGTTGTGGTGCTGACCCATGTGCACTACAAAAGTGGCGCCATGTTTGATATGGCGGCGATCACAGCCCGTGCTCATGAAAAAGGCGCACTGGTGATCTGGGATCTCAGCCACAGTACTGGTGCAGTGCCTGTCGAACTGAACCGGGTAGGCGCCGATTTTGCCATCGGTTGCGGTTACAAATATCTCAATGGCGGCCCCGGTGCACCGGGTTTCCTGTTTGTTGCCAAGCGCCATCAGGCGCAGTTGCAGCAACCGCTGAGCGGTTGGTTTGGTCACGCAAATCCCTTTGCAATGCGCGATGACTATGAAGCGGCACCGGGTATTGCACGTACCTTGTGCGGCACCACGCCCGTCGTCGGTGCCAGCCTGCTGGAAGTGGGGGTAGATATCATGGCCTCGGCCGATATGCATCAGATTCGTGAAAAATCCCTTCACATGGGTCAGTTGTTTATTGAACTTGTTGAACAGCGCTGCAGTCAGTACGGCTTCGGGGTGGCGTCATCAAAAGACCCGGCGGTACGGGGCAGTCAGGTCTCCCTGACGCATGAGCAGGGCTTTGCCATCATGCAGGCCTTGATTGCACGCAATATCATCGGCGATTTTCGTGCACCGGACATTCTTCGTTTCGGCTTCACACCGTTATACGTTCGTTATGTCGATCTGTGGGATTGCGTAGATGCGCTGGTCGACATCATGGCTAACGATCTTTGGGATCAGGCGGCGTTCAAAAAGCTGACCGCAGTAACCTGATACCAGGGGCAGCATTGGCTATGTGTATAGCCAGCTGTACCACCAAAAGCAGTTTCACCAAAACCAATAACATTAAAACCCGTACACAAGAAGCACTGAGCCTGTCTTGCCGGAGAGGGTAAACCGGCAGGGCAAGCTGCGTCGGTGTTCAAACCGGTGCAGGGTTCAGAATGATAATTATAAAAGTAAAAGGACGAACTGAGATGCAAAAAAACGCGACCGCATCAATCAATACCGCGGCTAATGCGGGTGGCATGCCCGCAACAGGCCGACTTAACTGGTCAACCCGTATGGCATTTATCCTGGCGGCTACCGGCTCGGCTGTCGGCTTGGGTAATATCTGGAAATTTCCCTACATCACAGGTGAAAACGGAGGCGGTGCTTTCGTACTCTTGTACCTGTTCTGTATTGCGTTAATTGGTATCCCTCTGCTGATTGCCGAAGTCATGATTGGTCGGCGCGGTAAACACAGTCCGCCAGACGCGATGAAGGCACTGGCAAAAGAAGCCGGCGTCAGTCGACACTGGAGTCTGGTCGGCTGGGTGGGGGTGATCACCGGCTTTTTGCTCCTCAGTTTTTACCTCGTCGTCGCTGGCTGGGCGGTGTCTTATATCTTTACCGCAGGTATCGGCGCATTTAACGGCGCTTCGGGCGATGACATCGGTGCCATGTTTGGCGGGCTTGTCGGCGATCCGGTTGCCACAACAGTCTGGGGCAGTGTTGTACTGCTGATCACATCGGCCATTGTTATTAAAGGCGTCAAGCAAGGGCTGGAGCGCGCTGTCACTACTATGATGCCGGGACTACTGGTGCTTTTGCTGGTCTTAGTGGGCTATGCCATGACAACCGGTCATTTTGCCGAAGGGGTAAATTTCATGTTTAACCCTGACTTCAGCAAACTGACCGGCACCAGTGTGCTGGTGGCCCTGGGCCATGCGTTCTTTTCACTCAGTCTGGCCGGTGGCGGCATGATGACTTACGGTTCGTACCTGGGTAAAGATGTCTCACTGGGAAAAACCGTACTGACCATAGGTGTGCTTGATACTCTGGTTGCCCTGATCGCCGGTCTGGCGATTTTTCCGATTGTGTTTGCCAACAACCTTGAACCGGGTGCGGGGCCGGGCCTGATTTTTGTGACTTTGCCTATTGCTTTTGGTCAGATGCCAATGGGGCAGGTGGTTGGTTTGCTGTTCTTCATTATGTTGTCGTTTGCAGCGCTGACATCGGCCATCTCGCTGATGGAACCTGCTGTTTCGTTTCTGACGGAAAAGAAAGGTTATTCGCGCCTGAAAGCGGGGTCGATGACAGCAGCCGGTATCTGGGTGCTGAGTCTTGGCTCTGTGTTCTCATTCAATATCTGGCAGGATCATACCCTGTACGGAAAAACTTTCTTCGACGTGCTGGATTATCTGACCAGTAGCTGGATCATGCCGCTGAGCGGTCTGGCGATGGCAGTATTTACCGGCTGGGTGATGAAGAAAACCTCAACGCAGGAAGAACTGCCCAATGGGATGACACATACGCTGTGGCGGTTCCTGATTCGCTACATTACGCCAGTCGGCATTCTGGCGGTCTTTCTGAATGCCATCGGTGTGATGGGATAAGATTTCCACGTCTGTAACGTGGAAAAAAGCCGGGTGCATGGTATGCCCCGGCTTTTTTATTGATGAGGCAGGATACGAATAAGCCACCGGAAACGGATTGATTCAGGCACAACAAAAAAACACTTGATGCAACACCAATCATTGATCAATACTTGACTGGTCAACTAAATATCGAGGTGTTTATGTCTATAATGACGATCAATGGTCAGCTGATGATTGAGCTGGCAGTCAGGTATTCAGGAATGTTGAAATCCATTGACAGAAAGCTGAGTGCACATGGCATCAGTATGTCGGAGTTTCTGGTCCTTCATCAGCTTTATGCAGCGGCAGAGCAATCTATGAGTCGGGTCGCACTCGCGGAGACTGTCGGGCTGACAGCATCTGGCGTGACGCGGCTTCTGAATCCGATGGAAAAAAATCATCTGGTCGAAAAAGAAAAGAATAGCCGGGATGCCCGGGTCAGCCTGGTGAAACTGACTCAAACCGGTGTGGAGATTTATCAGGATGCGCTGGTGAGTTTTAATCATGGTACTGAGGCGATGACAGACAGACTGACATCGGCACAACTCACACAACTGCTGACGCTCATTGGTAAGCTGAATTAACTCAGTCCGGAGCGGGTGTAGCAACCTTATACCTGACGGAAAGCCTCTGATTGCCTATAGTTGATGGGGAGCAGGCTGAACCGTTCAGGAGTCGGGATGAAAATCAGAAAATTCAGAGTTGGCTGGGTGGTGTTCAGTCTCAGTGCTGCTGCTGTGCTGGTTTATCATCAGGTCAAAGCAGCAGAGCCATCGTTTGATTGCACTGCAGTGACAGAGGGTAGTATTGAGGCGATGATTTGTCAGGACGATGAATTAGCCGCGTTAGATATCAAGTTGTCAGAGGTTTATAAGCAGGCCGCTGGCAAAGCCACCAATGAGCATCCACCAACCTTGAAAGCAGAGCAAAGAGGCTGGGTGAAAGGCCGGAATGAATGCTGGAAAGCTGATGATAAAAAGTCATGTGTTGTGTCTGAATATCGGCAGCGCATTGCTGAGCTGCAGGCCAGATACGGCTTGATTCAGGCCACAGCAACCGTCACTTATCTGTGCACGGATCAGCCGGGAAGTGAAGTGGTCGCGACTTATTTTCCTACTGATCCGCCAACGCTGATTGCCGAACGCGGTGACAGTGTATCGCTGATGTATCAGCAGGAAAGCGCCAGTGGTACAAAGTATGTCGGACGTAATGAAAGCCTGTGGGAGCATCAGGGTGAAGCAAGAGTCACCTGGGGCTACGGTGCACCAGAGCTACAGTGCAAGCTGCAACAATAGTCTGATATAGCATGAAGCCACAAGATAGGACTAACGCTTACAAAATGATGTAGACCATAAAAGCCCCAAACAGGGTGGCAAAGATGCCTGCTAAGCGTCCCTGTGTGTCATTAAGACCAACTGCCCAACTGATGAGCTTTTTAAAGTTTACCCTGCCCAGAATTAACAGAAAAATTGCTGCAATAATGGATACCCAGCCGATGGCGGCGACCACTAAGGGAAAGTCTGTACTGTCAGCATACTCAATTAATAAATATCCAATCAGCAATCGTACGGCAACCGCAACAAAATGCAGCCAAAGCTGTTTTTTGTGCCGGTCGATAAAGTCCAGAATAAGCCTGGGCTCAGCGGTAATAACCAATCCTGAAAACGCAACCGCTACGCCTATCAGGCCAATCAGTAATCTCATATCCGCTCTCCTGTCATCGGAGAAATGTCAGTTAGGGTCTGTGGCCTGGCCGGTCGACAGACAAGGGCTTACAACCTTGAAGGGTGGCTGTCCGGATCCCCCTCGATATGAGGTTTATCATCATGTGATACGCCATGCTCTTCCGGTCCTTCCTGATCCCAGGACCCCTCTTCAGTCCACGGGTCATCTTCCGGTAATTCTTCGATATAGATTTCCTTGTCTTCGTAATCGGGTTGATAGCGAAGGTCGAAGTGCGCTGCGCGAATAATGGAAATACACAGCAGTAAAGCGACAATAAGCAAAGGAACCCCCCCGATCACACTGGCGGTTTGCAGGGTATCTAACCCCCCGATGAACATCAGGGTGATGGGCATGACAGACAGTGCAAATGCCCAGAACAGGCGGTTCCAGCGCGCCGGCTCTTCATCGATTTCTTTCTGCACCACAGCAGCCAGAATGTAGGAAATAGAATCAAAGGTGGTGGCGGTGAAGATCACCGCCAGTATGGTAAAGGCGAGTACCACCAGTTTACTGAGTGCCAGGGTGTGTAGCATGGCGAAAATCGCGGCAGTGGCCCCCTGATTGTTCAGTATGGAAATAACATCCAATTGTCCGGAAAGTTGCAGGTAAATGCCGTAGTTACCCATGATCATGAAAAACAGAAAACAGCCCAGGGTGCCGAAAAAAATCGAGCCGACAACCATGGCTTTTATGGTGCGCCCCTTTGAAATTCGGGCGATAAACAGCCCTACACTGGGCGCGAAAACCAGCCACCAGGCCCAGTAGAATATGGTCCAGTCCTGAGGGAAATGGGTGTCCGGGAACTGCCGGAACTGGGCAAATGGCTCGGTCCATGTGGCCATTTCGAACAGGTTGTTGATCATCCTCCCCAGCGAGTCCAGTCCGGTGTTCAGCATGAAGAGAGTGGGCCCGGTTACAAAAATGAACAGCAAGATGCCGACGGCCAGCCACATGTTGATGTTAGAGAGTAACTGTATGCCTTTTTTCAGGCCGGCGTAGGCGCTGTAACCGAAAATGGCGGTACATACTATCAACACGGCTATGCGGGTATAGAGGTTATTTGGCACGCCAAAAAGCTCATGGACGCCCTGATTAATCAAGGGGGCGGCAAGGCCGAGCGTGGTGGCCCCGCCTCCGAGCATACCGAAGATGAAGAACACATCAATGAGCTTACCCAACCATCCGCGCGCCCTTTCTTCACCCAGCACCGGCATTAAGGCTTCACTGATCTTCAGGACACTGTGGTTACGGACGTAATAGAAATAGGCAATCGGTAGCGCAGGGATCAGATAAATAGACCAGGCCAGCGGTCCCCAATGGAAAATGCCGTAGGTGACTGCCCATTTGGCAGCTTCGTGCGTACCGCCGGGAATGTCGAAAGGCGGGGTCTGATAATAGTAAGCCCATTCAATCATTGACCAGTAAAGAATTGAAGCGCCAATACCAGAGCAAAATAGCATCGCAGCCCAGGAGAAGGTGGAAAACTCCGGGTTTTCTTCTGGGGTGCCCAGTTTGATCTGGCCGATATCACTGAAGGTGATGTACACCATAAACAGAAACGCACCAAGGCCGAGAATCAGGTAGAGCACGCCAAGCTGATCGGTCACAAAATCTTTGGCGCTCAGTACCCAGGCTGCACCGGCTTCGGGAAAGAAGACTAAAGGCAAGGTCACAGCAAATAGCAGGAACAGGGAACCGAAAAAGGTGGGTTTATCTATGATGTCATTAAATTTGGTGGACGACATCGTGGCCTCCGCACAAAAATGGGTGTGTGATTCGTCCGTGAACTGGGTTGTATATGAGTCGTATTGTTAATTCATAGAACGTCAAGTCCGGAAAACCAATGCCGATCCATAGTGCTGATTACGAGCTTATTATAGTCGAGCTGTCAAACTGCGTTGATTCAAAGGCGATTCTGGCGGGCTGTGATTGATTGGATTGGGGGAAAAGTCATGTTTGGTATCGTTTACCCATTTTGTCGGCGTTCCCGCTCATTTCTGCAATCTGCGCCATCGTCAGAGCCAGCAGGCGGCGCCCTCTCAGTTGTGCGGATGCCATATGCATCAAACATTAAGAGTACGCCGCGGCCATGACATCGTTAGCTGTCGGTTCGCTCAGCCTGCGAAGGAGTGCGGGGATGACGCGTACTGGCAGGCTCAATAACGATTGATACTAATATCAGAAACATAGCCGTGCTCTGCCTGTTGCAGTGCTTTCTTTAACATGGTGGCGGTTTCTTCCGCTGACATGAAACCGCTGAGATCCATCTCTTTGCCACTGTTGGCCCAGAATTCAGTAGCCATACCGCCAGGATATACCCCGACCAGTTTCATTGGCTTGCCTGTCAATTCCAGCCGGGTTGATTCAACCAATCCCTTTACGCCCCATTTGGCAGCGCAATAGGTTGATTCGCCGGCTTTCGCCACCTGAGCCGCTGTCGACATAACAATCGCGCAGGTCAGGGGAGTATTGCGGTAGCGTTTAACGGCTTCTCGCAGGAAATAGGTCGCAGACAGCAAGTTATTGCTGATCAACTGTGCAATGGCATCCGGGGCCTGTTTCTCCAGCGAGCCGAAATAGCCACTGCCGGTACAGAAAATCATGGTCTCAGGCGCTGATGGCAGTTTATCGAAAAGCGATGATACTGAGCTGGCATCTGAAAGATCGGCAGTAAGGGTACAGATATTGGCAGGCTGACACTGACGGGCAACGTTATGTAAGCGCTCGTCGTTTCGGCCTGTCAGTGTTAGTGAGTGGCCATCGGCGGCATAAGAGGCAGCCAGAGCTGCGCCCAGTCCACTGCTGGCTCCTGTGATCAGAATCATTGTTATCCTCTGCTTTTATCAGGGTTTATTCGGCAAAGTATAGCGACATTTTGGTTGGCGGGCTGAGTTGGCAGCATACAGAGGGTTATCAATATAGGGTGGATTTACCTGATAACACAGCGCATCGTAAGCCTCGGCCATGATGCGCACATCGTGGTGTTGTAAAATATAGCGGCGAGGGCTGATGCCTTGTTTCTTAAGCAGCGCGGTATGAATTTGGTAAATCAGCGTCCGTTCATCATCTGTATTGAGCGGAATTCCATTTAACGGACAAAGGACATCGCTGCAGGCCCCCATATCGGTTAATGCTGCGGGTATTCCACAGGCTTGTGCTTCAAGGGGAGAAGCAGGATAGTCCTCCTCTTCCGAGGTAATACAGAACAGATCCAGCGCCTGATAAAATTCCGGCATATTCTCAACGTGCCCCATGAAATGAACACGATGGCTTAGCGACAGTTTGATTGTCAGCATATGCAGAGCTTGCGCAAGACTGCCTTCACCTGCCAGCGTCAGATGCACATTCTCCGGTAAATGACTCAGGGCATGTATCAATAAGTGTTGCCGTTTTTCCGGGATCAGTCTGCCTGCTGTGCCTATGATTTTCGCTCCTGTGGGCAATCCCAGCCGCAGCCGGGCCATGCTCTGGTTGCCAGGCTGGAAGCGCTGGGTATCAACACCGTGTGGAATTGTGGTGATATCGCGGCGGTTAAGATACGTCTGTAACCTGTTATTCATTCTGCCTCCGTTTGTAACCAGGGCAGGGTGTATACAATTGAGGACCATTTTCAGTAAACGCGGGTGTTTGGGTTCCTCTTCTAGCCAGTTGTCGTGCTCGCTGTGTATTAAGGTTTTGACGCCAGCCAGTCTGGCTGCAATACCAGCCTGATACAAAGCCGTACTTTGATGGGTATGCACCACGCCTGCGTGGTATGTGCGAAACAGTTTTACCAGTGAGCGGACGACGCTTGCTGTTGTTTCAGATTCTGCATCAAGGAAAATCAGTTTATCGATGACATTTTTCAGGTATGGCCAGCTTTCAAGAGTTTCACTCATAGTCCCTTCAAGACAGATGATGAAACGCGTTTGCCGCAAGGCAGAGAATTGCTGAATATTGATCGCCGCAGTGCCCACCATTCCCGGCGTTAAGTGCTTTACAACCTGGATTACAGCATTCATAACGACCGCCTCGTAACACCTGCCTGTATAGACTTAAGCAAGAGTTATACCAGTAAAAATGCGCCTGGTTGCGCCTCTTTGCGTTGGGGGGCGCCAGCGAATCAGGTGATATTTGCATTCTGCAAACCAAGTTGGGAATGACAAGCTGAGATTGAAATGAATATGCAATTTATCAATGAAGAAATGACATCAACCGCATGACTGCTTTTGTTGACTTCATGGTATTAATTTCTGGGCTAAGCTGGAAAGTGTTTTTCCAGGCCCGTTGTGTCTGCTCAGGGTTTAAATCCCTGTTACAGCTGTTGAGTTATGTATGGAGTAGGGCTATGGAACAAGCGCTATTGAAAAAGGACAGGCAGTGACATTGCTCTGCCACATTCATTTCAGTTCAGGAGACATCGACATGGCTACCATCAGCGTAATGGCATCGAATCAAAAGGAAATCACGCTTGAGAATGATGCTGAATCCAGCAGCAAGGTCGCGCTTGCGGCGTTTAATGGCCGGGTATATATGGCTTACCGTGGCTGGGGCAGTTCCAAGAGCTTGTATATATGCTCTACTGCCGACGGGGTGAGCTGGTCTCAGCAAACGGATATTACCGATGAAAATGGCGCGAAAACCCAGAACAGCCCGGCGTTGGCGGCATTCAATGGCAGATTATATCTGGCTTACCAGGGCTCAGGATCCGATAGTATTTATATTTGCTCAAGTGCAGATGGCGTCAATTTTGGTGATCAAACAAAAATCACCTCACAGAATGATGCTGAAACCGATTCTCCGCCAGCACTCGCTGCCTTTAACGGCCGGCTTTATATGGCCTTCCGGGGTGAAGATTTATCGAGTAACCTTTATGTTTGTTCATCGGCAAACGGTACCGACTGGGATTCACAAGTGAATGTCAGCGATCAGAATGGCGCATCATGCACAACGACAGCCGGACCCGCATTAGCTGCTTTTAACGGTAAACTGTTTTTAGGCTGGGAAGGGGTTGGCGGAACCCCGATTAATGGTTCTGCTATTTATGTGTGCTCCTCATCTGACGGCTTAGAGTGGGGCCCGCAAACCAATCTGGAAGATGCAAACGGTGCAGAAGCCTATGACGGGGTGTCGCTGGCGGCAACCAGTGATACTTTATTTGCGCTCTACCATGGGGCCCACACCGCACAGCTATACGGTTGTGCTTTTAATGGCACATCCTGGAGTACAAATCAGATCGATTTTACAGAAATCAATGAAGCGGCTTCTAAGTGCGGCCCGGCCCTGACAGCATTAAACAATACGTTCTATGCCGCCTATCCAGGCATAGGGGCTTCGAATAATCTGTGGGATTTCACTTTTACCGTGAACTGGAGCGGTGTGTAAAACCGATCTTCAGACAAAGAAAAAGCCCGTTCTTTCGAACGGGCTTCTCTGTATGGTGCGTCTGAGTGGACTCGAACCACCGACCCCTACCATGTCAAGGCTAGTTGATAATTGATGTAATCTAATGATTTATAAAGAAAAAGGCATGATTTTCATGCCTTTTGAACGTGCGTTTTAAGCGATTGGGAATGCTTAAAAATCAATGGGTTACGAAGGGGTTTTGGAACCACTTTTTGCTATGAAATTCGGTTCTTCATCCAACCATAGATGAACTTTTCATTCTTTTCACGCGCCTCACTGATATCCAAATATCGGGCACCCTGACTGCAGTTTAAAGAGCGCCACAATATCTGTTCACCTTCAGTACCTCGGCGTAATAAATAAGCCTCTAAAGCCGATAGGGTTGCCGGACCGATATGGCCATCAACGATCAGGTCTTCATAGTATGCCTGGCTGTTGTTGTACGTGTTCAGCCAGCGCTGAAGAAACTTTGCAGCGATGCTTGTGCCCATGTTGATGCCAGTATCAATCACTTCCTCACCAATGAGAGCGCTGATGGCGTGAATATCGCTGAAGCGTGGGGCTTTGATATAGCGGTTAAAGTAAATGTCGCATGCGATGGCTTGTGTCATGGCTGACATGGGGCCGGTATATCCGTTTTTCCGGGCTACAGCTTCAGTGATTCCCCAGGTTGTACTGCCACCAAGATCATCAGCATCGTTGGAATGATGGCCTTCTTTTATCAGAACCTCGTTGATGATTTGCTCCAGAGAGCGTGTTGCCGGCTGATTACGCATAGTCGCCTCCTTAGGTCTACGCGCATTCTCATCCCGCTGGCAATGTCATCAGAGGGCGTTCTGCCTGGGTTACTGCGTGGGTTCTCCGAAGTCTTACAGAACGCCCATCATAAGAAGGCGCTTCTTCACCCCAATTGGTTCTGCCCCCGCACCCCCTGAAGGTTTAAGGGCGCCCGGGTTGGAGGCGGGAGCGTGAAAAACAGGATGGCTCGGCGTCTGCGTTCTGGCAAGTCCGGGTGCACAGGATATTGTTCTAACTTGTGGACCTGTGGATGCTACTCCTTAACTTATTGATGTTTATGGTTTTGGCATTTTCTTTCATCCACGGGTTTACCGTTTTTTTCCATGGGTTCGCCTGTTTTCTCCATGAGTTCGATTTTGGTCTAATTTCGCCGCCTTTCTTCTTTCTTTCTTTTTTTATTTAAAAAAGAGAGAGATAGAGAGGCAGGAAATAAAGAGAAGGCAAATTTGGGTATCCACAGGTTGGGGTGAGCGGTTAATTTTCCATCCATGGATTTTTCAGGCTTCCATGAGTTGATCCATGGATTATTTAAAGCCCTCCGATAGCTGGCAGGCCGCATGAATACTGGGCTCTACGAGTTCTAAGCTAAGGATCCATGAATCCATGAGTTTTTCTGCCCCCGGGGAAGAAATTGTTGATGAGGAGGTTGATCTGTCATTGGTTGATCAGTTCCTCAATTGGAAGCGAGAGAATGAAAACTGCAGCTCGAAAACAGTCGCCAAGTATCGCCAGCTACTGGAACGCCTCGGTCAGTTTCTGAATGGCGAATACCTGGCAGCGACATTGGGTAAACTTGAACAGTTCGCCGGTGGCCAGCTTCACCGGTTTGGCTATTCAGCAGCTTCACGCAAGGTGGCCGTGGCTGCAATCCGGGGATTTTATAAATACCTTTACCAGCGCCGGCACATTCAGGATAACCCGGCAGGCCATCTGGTGTATCCGAAGTCTGGCAGACGATTACCCAGAGCCATGGGCTTACACAGTGCTGAAGCCATTTTGCTGCAGCCCGATTTGTCCGAGTTTTCTGGCATACGGGACAGCGCGATTCTGGCATTACTGCTTGGGTGTGGTTTTCGTGTTTCTGGGCTGTGCAGTCTGAATGAATCGAATCTGATTTGGTACAAACACCAAGATGCCGATCGCCTGGCAATTTTACTGAAAGAGAAAGGCGAAAAAGAACGAATGGTGCCTGTGCCTTCCGAAGCTATGTTGCTTGTTCAGGCTTATTTAGGCCATCCCACTTTGGCTGATATTGACCGCCTATTGGAAAACGGTGATCAGGTGCTGTTCGTGAACATGCGAAATCGCCACATTCCGGAATGGGAACATCGCGGCGAACTCCGGCGGTTATCGTCCCGGGCCGTCGACAGAATGATTAAACGCTATGCCATAGCAGCCGGTGTACCTGAAGATCAGGCACATCCGCATGCCTTGCGTCATCTGTTCGGTACTGAACTGGCAGAATCGGATGCATCCACACTGCAGATCCAATCCCTGATGGGGCATTCAGACCCAAAGACTTCCGCCATTTACACACACATTGCTATGCGCAAGATGACAACAGTGCTCGATCAAGGCAATCCACTGGGCAAAATCAACACGCCAGTGTCTGAGCTGCTGCGTGAGATGCAGAAGGGGAGAAAAGTATGAAGTTACGGCCGTTGCATGATTGGGTGGTGATTGAGCGAGATCCTGTTCAAACTGAAGAAAAAGGCATTTTCCATTCAAGCTCGCCATCCAATCAAGGAAAGGTGCTAGCAGTTGGGCCGTTGGTGAAAGAAATCGAACTCGATGACAGGGTTTGGTTCAATGCTTATGCGGGCTTCTTTATTCAAGCTGTCGAGACGAAATTAACGATGGTTAGGTCAGTTGATATTGTAGGAATCGTGGTTTAGTCAAAGGGAGCCTAAGCCGACTATTTTTCCCCTTATGGGTTGCTCCATTGACTGCCTCAAAATTTAAAATGTTATAATAAATGGAGCGCATATAGGTCGATTGCCCTCACCATTAACTAAAACCCAAAAAATGGAGGACATTATGAATCTATCCCCAAAACATCTTGCGCGCTTTAAATCATTCATTGCCTGTGGCAGTAAAGGCAAGTGCATGCTTAACATTTTGGTGCAGCAAGGACTTGCTCATCAAACAGCCAACTTATTCATTACAGGTATTCGATATCAAGTTTATGGCATGAACAATACCGAAAGAAATAATTCTCTAGCAGAACGAACCCAATTAGCTCTTGATGCCCTAAGTGAGATAGGAAGTAATGTATCAATTGATGCAGTCACTCTCGCCCTATTTGGCTATAAAAAACCATAGAAGAACCAGAATTTTCTTAAAGTCCATTTCAATTTTGTAGAGATAGTGGCTCAGATAACAGTGATTGTTAATGATGATAGATACTTTCTGTAGGAATAACCCAAAGTCTTAGAACTTACATAACCCGTCTTTAACTTTTCTAGGGATGTCAGATATACTTGACGTTGACGGACGATTTTACAGACCTTGAGAACTCGCTTTCGAAACGGCCAAAACCGTCCAAAGTCTTAGAACTTTTTACCAGACCCAGTTGCGCATAACGGCAGAATGCGCAACTCATAATCTTACTGCGGTGTCCGAGCCCTGATGATGACTGGCTTCAGTTTTCAGAAGGAATCAGGAAATGCGCAGCTTAATTCTCAATATCTCACCTGTTCTTCATCACCACACCATCACCGAACAAGGGGTGGGGGCTCGGCATAGGAAAACGCGCGTCTCCACAGGGGGAGGTGGGTACCTGGATAACTGCACCCAATTAGAACTTTCCCTGAGTGCCTCCGAACTGCAGAAAGCCGTCGACAGCTTGCCGCTTCCGCCGCATTGGAAAACCATTGCAGATCACCTCGGCCCTGAGTTGTTCCTCACGGTTTGGCGAAAGCTGGAAACTTTGCGCACCGAACGGCGCCTGCGCATGCCGGTGCTGCTTTACTCGTACACTCATGAAGCGATGACGGCCGATGAATTTGAAGACTGGCTGGACGCCCAGCGTCTTGCGGCCGCGTGGTTCGAAATTTATGTGGCGGTGGATTCAGAACAGTATCGCTTCATCTGGCGGGAGCTGTTCAAAGCGGCCTATCAACCAAACCGAAAGAAGCTGCGTGTGTACGTGCCGGTGTTCCGGGTGTGGAACAACCATCTGCGCGATATCCTGATCGTCGAACTGCTGCGGGCCGATGTGCCGTTCGACCGGATTCGCCAGCAGCTGTACAAATGGCTGGGTGACGACATCTCGATCAGTCATCTGGGCAGAGTGAAGAAACAGCTTGAATCCCTCCAGTCTCCGGCGCTGGCTCATTAACGTATCGCCATGAGTGAGAAGAAGCCGAACCCGCCGCGTGAAACCGTCACCTTCAAATGTGGTGACTGCAGTTTCACCTTCAGAGCGGCACCAGTCCGTATTGAGGATGAGCCCAAGCGTGCGCATCCTTACCGCTATTTTGGAACCTGCAGTAACTGCCAGCGCGAAGTACAGCAAGTACCGTGGGAAGTGGGGCAGTTTTGCGCTGTGCTCGCTTCTACCGGGCCGAAAACACCGGAAGGCAAAGCGCGATCTGCATCGAATCTGGCCGGGCACCCAACCGCTGCAGAGCAGGCCATCACGCGATTCAACGCCCTGAAGCATGGCGCCAATGCCAAAACGGCTCTGTTTTTTCCAGCCCGGCCCGGCAAATACCCGCAATGTGCCACCTGCGATGTCGACCATGCTTACTGCGCCACGCAGCCCGCCTGCATCAAGCGTACCGAGCTGATGATGCAGCACCTGATCGCCTTTCAGTCGGCCGACCCGTCTAAGCTCACGGAGCTGCACGCGATTAACCAGGCAAACCTGGCCGCCATCTTTCAGGACATGATGCAAACCATCGTGGCGGATGGCGTCTCGCTGCGAAATCCGGTGTACGACTTCGACAAAGAAGGCGGATTCCATATCGGCCGCTATAAAGCTACCAACGGCGAAACAGTCACCATTGAAGAAATCAAAGCGCACCCGTTGCTCAAGCCAATGATGGAGCTGCTGAGCAAAAACAATTTGTCCCTGGCGGATCTGAACATGACACCGAAAGTGCAGGTTGACCACGGCATCGAAATGGGCCGGACGATTGATCAGGAAGAGGAACGGGAATCGGCACTCGATTATCAGCGCAAGATGACCGAGCAAATGTCCGGCCTGAAGGAAATGATCGCCCGTTCTCAGAACCGGGTGCGGCGCGACGACATTTTGATTGAGCACAATCAGGACAGCAGCGCCGAAGAGGGCGAATTCAGCGAGGTGAACCCGAATGGCTGAACGCCTCAGCGCCGCGCAGCGGATAGAAATCCAGAGCCTGGCTGAAAAGGAAATCCAGCGTTACGCCGGAAACCACGGCATGTGGCACAAGCACGTTCACAACGTTGAGCTGGACCCGATGCAGCTGTTGAAAATGGAAGAGATGGACTTGCACCCGAACACCGTCGATTTCAGCTGTCGGCGAACCGGGAAAACAGCCGTCAAAGAGATGTACTTTCTGGAGTGGAACGCCATTCATGGCGATCAGGAAGGCGGGATTGTCGCCCCGCGTGAAGCGCAGTCTCTGGTCAACCTCGGCTATCACCTCGACGCCATTCGGCGATCGGATATTCTCAGCGGCTATCTCGCCTACAAATCGGGCCGCAGGCAGCTGGCCGACACCTATTACGAATTCGCCAACCGCTCGAAAGCGCGAGCATACGGTATCATGGCCAACGTCGATGGCGGCGACTTAACCTGGGCCTCGCTGGAAGAGGTCGACGACCTCGATGCCGATCGCTTGTATGGTCGTTTCCTGTTGATGATGGGCTCCAGCCGCCGACTGGGTGCCAGCAAAGCGTCGATTAACAAACCGCAAATTCGTATCACAGGTGTATTTAAAGGCGCCGATACCCTCAGCGGCCTGATTGATTCCGGCGAGTACACCTGCCTGCCCACAGTTGACTGTTACCTCGGCATTGAGCTGGGCATTCTCAATGAAGACTTCATCATGAGTATGCGCAAGCAGCTGCCCGAGGATGAATACATCCGTCAGCTGCTCTGCATCAACGTCGCTGCCAAAAACCTGATCTGGGAAAAGTACATCCGTAACGCCATTCAGGTTGGTGCCCGCATCGGGCTGGAACCCAGCGCCCCGGCACCATACACCGTGTACAAAAAGCGCGGTGTGATTGCATTTGGCTACGACCACACAGGCCATGGTGAAAACCTGGCTTCGTCGCGTTCCTCCATTGTGGTGGAAGAGCAGGTCGGCAACTTCTCGGTTGTCATCTTCTGCAAAACATGGCACCCGGGCACAGACGAAGGCATCATCCGGCGGGATCTGGTTGGCTTCTGGCGCTACTTCCGGCCCGATTACGCCATCGGCGATGCCTTCGGTATCGGCCTGCTGACTCAGGTGAATGACGATCTCTTTGCGGAAGGTCTGACGCAAATCGACCGCCGCGCCATCGGGGGCGGTGAAAGTACCGCCTCCACATGGCCGGAATGGGCCTTCTCACCATTGCGCTTTGAAGGGTACGCCAAACACCAGATGGCACAGTCGCTGCGCAGCGCGTATCACAACCGCCAGATGGTGCTGCCGTACGTCGACGACCGCGAAAACGATCCAGAACTGGAAGACTACGCCAAACTGCCAAGGCAGCTCCGCAACATCAAACCCACACCCGTGAAAGCCGGCAGTTATTCCAGCTACAAAATGGTGAAAGCGTCTATCGGCGATGACCTGTTCGATGCCCACATGGCCTCGCATTGGGCGCTGGTCACGCAGGGCGCTGCACCTGTTCCCAGCATCATCACCATCAACCACAGAACCCGCGACCAGCTGTTGGGCAGTCCAAGCAGCCTGAACCTGTTAAGGAACCTTTCATGAGTATGATTTCCCGCATCTGGGCGGCTGTGAAAAACAGGCCTCTGGCTTCCGCGCCCAATACCCCGGGCAACCAGAGCGGCCAGCAACATTCCGACAAAGGCCACATCGCCGACCCCGAACGCTCGGTGCAGTACCTGTATGACATGATGCAGTGCGATCCCAACCTGCGCGCAGCCATTATCACCCTGCGTCACATGGACAAAATCGACCCGAGGGTGAAGAAAATTCACCGCCGTATCGCCAGAGACGCCACCAAAGGCGGGCTGAAACTGCACTGGATTGGTAAAGAAAACCAGCCGGTGAACAAGCTGTGGCAGCAATTCATTACCCGCTTGCAGCTCAACAACCGCGCCAAATTGATGAGCGACGCGGGCGGGCTGGCCAAAGAAGGCAACTTGCCTCTGCAATGGGTGGTGAACGAAGCCATGCAGGTCACCAATGCCATTCGCATGCCGACCGAAACCATCATTCCCATTGTCGACACCACGGGCCGTTTCAAAGATCCGAAACGCGCATTCCGCCAGATCGACCCGATTACCTGGCAGGAACTCTGCACCTTTCCGTTATGGCAGCTCACCGTCAGTCGGCTTGACCCGGACAACTTCGACGACATGGGCTGCATGGGCAGGCCGTATCTGGATGCGAACCGCACCATCTGGCAGAAACTGGTGATGACGGAAGAAGATTTGGTGATCCGCCGCCGTACCCGGGCGCCGCAAAAACTGGCGCACTCGCTGGACGGGGCCGACAAAGCCGCGCTGGATGAATACCGCGAACGGGTAGAGGGCCAGAGCGGGGAAATCGCCACCGACTTTTACGGCAACAAGTTGTCGGTGACGGCCGTCAGCGGGGATGCCAACATGGATCAGATTGCCGACATTAGCCTGTTGGTTGATGCCTTCTTCTCGGGTGCCCCGGCACCGAAAGGGCTGTTCGGTTATGTCGACGGCATGGCCCGGGACATTCTGGAAGATCTCAAGCAGGACTACTACGAAGAAATCGACGCCCTGCAGGATGCGCTGGCCTACGCCTATCAGGACGGCTTTAAACTGCAACTGCTGCTTGCCGGGCTGAACCCGGATTCGTACCAGTTTCAGGTTCAGTTCGTTGAACGGATGACTGACACCAAGAACCAGCGCGCAGACCTGGCACTGAAATATCAGGCGCTGGGTATGCCGCGCAAATTGGCGTGGGAATCGGCGGGCGTCGACGTGCAGCGGGCCGAAAGTATGCGTGAAGAGGAAGCCAACAGCCGGGATCCGTATCCCGACCCGCACCTGCCACAAAGCAGCAAGCCGGACGTCAGCATTACGCCGGGCAATCAGCCGAAAGGCGAGAGTGCCACCTCAATCACGAACGGGTGATCACCATGACAGACAATACCCGCACGCAGGTGAAAGCCACCATTCGCCGGGCGATGAAAGCCGCAGAACGGGCCACCAATGAACTCGATGCCACAGCCATGAATGAACTGGGGCTGTTGTATCAGTCGGTGCTGTCGGAAATTCAGTTTCTGGTCATGAATGCGGCCGACGAGCTGGGTGAGGTTCGCCTTTCTCAGCTGCAAACCTTAACCCGTGAGATTGAAACTCTGCTGGACCAACTGGCGCAAACACAGGCCAGCATGGTGGATGGCTATATTGTTCAGGCCGCGCAGCATGGCGGGACCACATTCAGCACCACAGTTGCGGCCGCGACCGTCAGTCAATCCATTGATGAAGCCGTGCTGTCCGTGCGCACCATGACCCACAAAGACGGCCTGCAACTGAGCGACCGGCTCTGGCGGGTCGACCGCTATGCGCGGGAAGTGATCACACAGGCGGTTGAACGGGCGGTGATTATGGGGCAGTCGGCCAGTGAGGCAGCTCAGGCGTTCCGGCAGCGCAGCCAGCCAGTGCCTGCTGACATTGCCCACAACGCAGGGCTGTCGAATGCAGCGGGCATCAGCCGCACGGTTGCGCAGGAACTCATGGTGAACGACGGCGCACCTTACTCGCAAATCAAACGCGTGATGCGCACCGAAATCAACCGGGCGCACGGCATGGCTTTTCAGAATGCCGCCTTTGAAGATGAGTTCGTGGTTGGCACACAATTCAAACTCAGCCCCAACCACCCGAAGCCAGACATCTGCGATATGCATGCCCGGGCCAATCTTTTTGGACTGGGTAAAGGCGTGTACCCGAAAGGCAAAAGCCCGTGGCCGGCACACCCCAATACGCTGAGTTATGAGCAGGTGGTGTTTGTAGACGAAGTGACAGAGGAAGACAGAACCAGCCAGACCGACCGCATCAGCTGGCTGAAAGGCCAGAGCCGGGAAGGGCAGAAAGCCGTGCTGGGCCACGACAAAAAAGTTGCAGCCCTGCAACAGGGCCACCTGAAAGAGAACATGATTGCCACGCCCTGGAAGCACCTGGAACCTTTGCTGAAGCGCAAAGGCATTGATACCGAGACCCTCTGATGCTGCTGAAAAATTGGGCAATTTTGCCCATGTAACTTGGATATAATGAGCTACATCAGTACAAGCCAGCGCAGACGAACGGCAGAAAGCTAGGAGCAAATCATGAATACTGCACAACAACTCCCTCAGTTCCACTCAGTCAAACCCATTGTGAATGAAGTTGTCTGCGAATGCGGCCATCGCATCTGCGACAGCGAAGGCGTGATCCGATCCCGTTGCGTCAAAATCGGCGAGGGCATTGCCCTGTGCCGGTGTAAGCGGTGGGTGAGTGTGCCTGTAGGTAACTGCTAAACACCGCCATTATAAGCCTTGCATACCTCAAAAGGAGGTATGCTTTTCGTACCAAACTGAGTTGACTATTTTCAAATAATTCAAGATGATAGCTATAAATGGAATAGTTTAGGTACAAAGGTTTGATATGAGTTCTGAAAATAAGAAAAGCTTAATTAGTAATATATGGATTCTAATGCTAGGAGTCTTAATTTTAGCAGTATGGTCTCTTTATCCTTTATGGATGGAACATATATTTACTCCTAAAAATACAGAGATGCAAAGTAATTTAGGGACTCTGGGTGATTCATTTGGTGCTTTGAATACATTGTTCTCTGGGTTCGCATTTGCGGGGATTATTGTTTCTATTTATTTGCAATCGAACGAGCTTAAAGAAACAAGAAAAGAAATTAAAGCACAAGGTGATCAGTTCGAACTCCAAACACGAGCTTTAAATAAACAAAATTTTGAAAATACATTCTTTCAGTTGCTTAGCTTGTATAATGAGATATTGAATTCAATTTCAGTTTACAAAGGTCATAGAGAAAATAGGGAGAAAATTTTCGGACGTGATGCAATACAGGATCTATATGCAAATAAGTTTTTGGAAAAAGAATATATTCACTTTTTAGAGCGTATAGCTCGAAATGATGACGCTTTTGTTGGTAAGCATGTTGAATACATGGGGTTTCATCGATGTTACGAGCAATCTATTGGTCATTACTTCCGGAATATTTATCAGATCTTAAAGTTTGTAGATGAGTCTGATGTTGCGGATAAAAAGTTTTATACAAACCTATTGCGCGCTCAACTTTCAAGTTCAGAATTGTCGTTACTATTTTACAATTGTCTGAGTGAGGTTGGCTTTGAGAAATTTAAACCCTTGGTTGAAAAGTATGAGTTTTTCGAACATTTACCACCGCTGACAGACATGGATGGAAGGGAGATTTTGATGTATAAAAAAGAAGCTTTTGGTAAAACAAATCATAATTACCTCTCAGAGTTTGGAGAACTTCAGTTTGAAACTGAATGATTAATGGTGATATTTAAAGCCTGAGCATTATCAGGCTTTAAATTACTATATAATGGTAAGATCATCTAGTGTTTTGCAGAGTTGATTGTAACTTTCTTGAACTCGAATTTGGTTATTATTGCTGAAAAATATTACTGAATTCTTTTTATCTTCAGGACACTTTTGAATATTTGTTACTTGCGTAAGGTTAATTAGTGTTCTTTCAGTCTTGGATATTTTTAACTCGATGAATTTAGGCATTTGTTTTTCCTTGTAGATTATGATTTGTTGATGATTTTGTTTGCACGTTCTAAATATTTATCCATTTTATCGCATGACTCAATAGCACTATCTGAGCAATACACACATGAGAAAGACAAGTGAGCAGCTTGGTTTAGTGGAACACGGAGTGCAAAGTCATCAAGCTTCAAGACTTGTTCAGGCAGTCCTTTTGCCTGAACTCTTAGTGGATTGGATTCATTCGCACACTGTCTAAGCTGATTGAGATCACTTAAATCATATGTCGAATGTAATTGTTTCCCTTGCGCTTGAAGCGTCTTAATTTGTTGAAGTAGTTCTTTACCGTTGAATTCTGCTGCATTTATTGTGAATGGCATGAACGCGCAGAGTGAACCAATCAGCAATCTCATGGTGAATTTTCCTTATGCTACAGTGTGAGCATAAATCATACTCCAACATCACTGCCTGTAAACCTTGACTTTCACAAAATGCGCAATTAGCCTAATTGCATAACAGCAAAATCTGTTATCTGGATTGGCGTCCAGCACAAAGTACAGAGAGCCTAAAGACGCGCTCGGCGTCTTTTTTGTTGGGCTGCGTTCGCGCACACCATAGGAAATGCGGTATCATTCTATGGTAGCTCGGACAGGGGCGACTTCGGTCGCGCCAGTACCTCTGTAGCTGGTTACGCCAACCCTGTTCGAGTTGCCACCATCGTGAGATTGGCGTCTCCATTGTGGCAACATAGTTTGCGTACAGAGGAGACATGCTATGTCTATAAATTCAGCTTCTGCTTTCCAGGCAATCAACAAAGATCCGCACACCTTAGTCCTCGAAGCCCGGGAAATGATTGGCGGGTTAGCCGCAATCTCCGGCGCAACCTCAGGCCCGGTTGAAACCCTCACCGCTGAACAACTCTTCTATCTGTTTGCATCTATCGGCGACAAGCTAGACATCGCCTTACTCAAGATGGAGGCAGAATGATGGTACAGGCCAACGTCACCGAACTTGAACCAAAACGACTCGATGCCATGTACCAGGAACTGGCGGGGCCATACCCCGCCGTCGTCTGCGAATGCGGCCACTGCATCTTCACCCACCAAGGCGTCATCCGATCCCGCTGCGTCAAAGTCGCAGAGGGTGTGGCGCTGTGCAGGTGTAAGCGCTGGGTGGAAGTGCCGGTTGGGATGAGCTTCTATTGATGTGATCGGAGTAGGCAAACACCAGAAATGGCGTTTGCTTTTGCATGAAAATACCTTATTGTATAAGATACTTGTTGTATATTTTCTTGATAACCTAAGGATAACTTCATGAAGGTAGATATCTACAAGAGTGCTAAAAGTGATATTTATGTATCGGTGCCTGAGGGGACTGATATTCAGGATTTAAGTCTGCCAAAAGAGGTTTTACCTGTAGGTCCTTTTAAGAGCAGTGTTGATCTTAATCCTACTCAGCCTAGAGTTGGCATTGATCAACAAGATGTAATTGATCAGATTGAGACTAAAGGTTACGCAATTCATGGTGCTAAAGTCAGCACAACAATTGAAGATGAGTAATAAAATAATGAATCCTAGGTTCTAGGATTCATTATTTTTAATGTTAGCGGCATTTCTTCTATCTTCAATTTCCTTGTTAACCCTTCTTTCCTGAACATGGAATAGCTTGGATGGAAGCATGAAAGAATAGAAAAAAGCAATGTATGATAAGAACAGTATAAATCTTTCAGTTAAGAGCTTTATAGATAGTAAATTATCTTTAATATCTTCTGAAAGTTCTAGTTTTTTATATATCTCAAGAACGCCATCAATCGTGAATAATTTATATGAGAATATAAAGAATAGAGTCAGTAAATATATGTAAAGAAGGTTCCTTGTACCTTTTAAATTTCTATAGGTGTTATTTCTTGCCTTTTCGGCCACACGCCATGAACCAGAAGGGAGGGATAGTGGGTCTCCAATAAGTGCAATAATCCCTACTAAGAAACCCGCTAATATGGAGTATATGTTTACAAGGGTATCTAACGCTTTTTCATTAATTAATGGCTGAGATAAATATGATAAAAACAAGCTAACAAGAATAGCAATAATTAGCTGGGTTGTCTTTTTACAATATTTTTTAGCGTTAGCGAAACTCATTACTGCTCCAGGACGCCACTTTTCTCATACTGTTGTAGAGTATACACTAGTTGTCCCCACATTGCGTCGCGATTTACTGACTTTCCATGCTCTGGGACATCAACTTTACTTTTCACTATAATTTTATCATGTGTGAATGTTTTGCCTTTCTTGGTGGTTATTCTGTAGCCGTTGAGGTCGCTTTCTATTAGCTGGAAAGCTGCATTACTCAATTGATCACCTTCTTCTTCTGCTTGCTCTCCTTTAACTCGACTATCGTGAGAAATCACAATGTTAGCATTTAGGCTATCTATATTGTTGAAATCTGCTACATTGTCATCTTCATATAAACAGTCAAGTACACTTTCTGCCATTTCCTTGAGCTTTCTTAGAATTGGTGTCGTCTTGAAATTATTGTTATTTCTTGAAAGATAATCAAATGTGGATACATATGCACTGGAATTTATTGAAATGTTTCTTATTCCTTCATTGTGAATGGTTTTTAATGTGTCAATATCAGCTATTTGATGAACATTTAAAGTGTTTGCTTCTTTTCCATAGCCACCTGCATTTAATAAAGATTCGAAATACTGTAATGCAGTCGCTGCTCTAAGTAGATCAGTAGGGCTTAGAATAATATGGTTTCCATATAGGCACATGAATGCTTCACCATCCAAATACTCTTTATCTATTGGTGCTGAATATGTGTCGGCTGAAGTTTCAATGTGAGAGTTTGATGGACGAGAAATAGTGTTTGCATCAGCACCTTCTTCATAAATCCCTAAGCAAATGGTAGTGCAGTCTCTATTACCTTTTGATAAAGTCGCTCGCATCGGGGAAATCTTCATCCCAACAATTTGCCTTCCTTTGCTAGAAAAAAAGCTTCTTTCAGAGGTGCTGTTTAATTTGGACCATGAATTAATGACCATTTCTTCTAATGTTTCATTTATAACGAGGCCATCAAATTTTTTGAACTCAGCTCGGTAATAGTAAATTGTTCTACTTCTATTGTTCTTTTTATTTGCCATTTAAGATCTCATCTCTACTTCTTCCATGAAAACCTAATAATGATACAAATTGCATACACTTGCTGTGATTGTGATCAAATGAATACAAATGATACAAGTACTAACTTTCACTGCCCCTCCTTATGAATCTTTTATTCTCTAACACTGCAATAATTGATGGCGACCAAGCCCCTGAGTTAATCCTCAGGGGCTTTTCCGTTTTAGGGCAGAGACATGAGCAAACAATCCTTTCTTTCCGCCAGTGTTGTGCTGGCACTCAGTGCAGCACCGGCCAGCGGGGCCATTCATCTTCTGTCGGATGCTGTGAAGGTGGATACCCACAGCAGCAGTAAACGCAGTGTTGTCACCATTACCCGAACCGGCAAATTTTACGATCCGCGTTACGGCGAATTCGAACTGACCCAGCAAATGTTCGATGACCTGGTCAAAAACTTCAACGAGAACGTCTATGGCCAGGAAATCAACATCGACATTGCGCACCAGCCTGAAAATGGTGCCGGGGCGGTGGTGCGTCGCCTGTTTACCGACCGCGGTCGATTACGTGCAGAGGTGGAGTGGTACGAACTCGGCATCAGCAAAGTCACCAAAGAAGGCTTTAAATATCTGAGCGCCGAAATTCATCCCAATTACGTCAGTAACGAGCAGGGGCAGAACGGCCAGTATCAGGAATTTGGGCCAACCCTGCTGGGCGCGGGGCTGGTCACACGGCCATGCATTAAAAACCTCGACAAAATCGAGCTGAGCGAAGCCAGCCTGCACGATTGCCCAACCTACCTTTCCGAGTCACTGGCGAATAAATTCTCTGAGGAACGACAAACAATGTGGGAACAACTGATCGCACTGTTCGAAGCGAACACCAAAGGGCTGAAACTCTCTGCCGAACAGCACACCGCCATGGTTCAGCTGCTGAAAGACTCACTTACAGGGGTCAGCGACGAAGCTGCCGCCACCAAGCTGCGCGAGCAGATTGAAGGCGTTGCCAAGCAGCTTTCAGAATCCGGCAATACCAGTGCGCCGGTCATCAACCTGAACGGCGGTAATTTAACGCAGGAAGACGTGGTACGCATTCTGGCAGAACAGCAAACCGCCGCCGAAAAGGAAAAAGCCGATCAGGCCAAGAAGCTGACCGACAAAGTCAAAATCTTCACCGATGCCATCGACGCCGCGGAAGGTCTGAGCGATGAAGTCAAAACCGAGCTGAAAGAAGCGAAAGACCTGATCTCGGCCGAAATGTCCGATGACCAGGTGAAGAAGCTCGCCGAAAACCAGATTACACACGGCAACCAGAAAATGGTCGGCATTCAGCTTTCCGGGCTGGGCTTTGGTTCTGCTGCTGGTTCGCTGACCCAAACGCCCGACCAGCAGCGCGAAAGCCTGCAACTGCAGCAGCAGATTCACGCCAACCTGCGCCAGACCAACACCTATTCACTGGGCCAGTTGAGCCTGATGGAAGAAAAAGACCTGCCTGTATTCGCGCAGCAGGTGCTGGCCGAGTTCGACCGCCTGAATCACCACCGCATTCATCAGGAACGTCTGGTGCTGACCGGGCAGGGCAGCGCGAACGTGATTTCAGATACCGACTTGCCTGTCTCGGTACAGCGGGAAGTGATTCGCGAAGCCTTGTCTGATCTGAACGTGCTGCAACTGGTGCAGACCCTGACCGACTTCAGTGCCAGCGCAACCACCAATATTCCGTATGAAATGCGGGATGTCTCGGCGGTGCTGGGCGATGGCATCGTGTTCGAGAACGGCACCATCCCCAAGGTGAAAAACTCGCAACGCATGGATCTGGCCTACGTGCTGCCGATGAAAGTGGCGTTCGAAGTCTCGAACGAGCTGATGCACTTTTCCCGGTCATCTGCCATCAACTGGGATGCCTGGGGCCGCAACGTTGCCACGGCCAGCCGGATCATCAAAGAACTGGTTGCCCGTCGCATCATGAACTCGATGCAGCGGGTTTCCGACAGCTATCTGGCGGCCAGCGTGGCCGATGAAGACATCGCCGCGCAGCTGCAGGACAAAGCTTTGTTCAGAACCTCGCAGTTCCCTGTGGTGGCGCAGCATCAGCAGTACGACCTGCAGGGCAACACCATTGGCGCACCGGAAAACCCGATTGTGTTGCTGATCAACGGCAGCGAAGTGAAGCCCTGGGACGGCAGCGGCCAGCAGGCAGCGGGCACGTATTACGTGGTGCGCTCTTACAACCTCGGCCAGTTTGCGCTGGTTGATGAATCTGGCGCGCCGAAAGCAGTTACGGCCGCCAACGCGAAGATCAGCTACAACTTCGCGACCAACATTCAGAAGGTCGACAGTGATGTGCCGGACGGCCTGTCACCCGAGAAGCATTACAACAAGTTGATGCAGGCCATCGGCCGCCGCAAAGCCATCATGAAGGATGATCGCTTTGTGACGCCGGATTTCCTGATCATGTCCAACACCCTCAACGATACCTGTACCAATGCCGAGCAGTTCATTGTGTCGCAGCGTCGTGATGGTACACGCACAAACGCACAGGGCGACCTGGAAGCCGTGAAGTCGCTGCCTGCATATTCCACCAATGCACCGGGCACGCATCTGGGCGATGAACGCATCCTCATGGGCCAGCGGGGCGCACTGACGTACACCGTAGTGAAGCCGTACACCCTGAGCGAAATGCAGGAAGCCCGCGACAGCAACGGCCAGCTGAAAGGCGGCAAAGAAGCCTATGGCGAAGAGTACAACGCCATTCACTGTCCGAAGCCGATCCGCAACCGCTTTACCAGCGTGCTGTTCTATTCCGCATCCGGACGATAGGGGCGTCGATTCCCCGGCCGGCAGTGGCCGGGGCTTTTTCTTCTTTGCATACCGGACATGAGTTAAGGAAACCGAGATGAAACCTTCCATTGCTTACACCAACACCACTCATCAGCCACAGAACATCGGCGGCAGAACTGTTTTGCCCGGCGAAACCCGCGAAGTCGATGCCCGCTTTGTGAATGCCACGGCGCTGGTCAACCGGGATCTGATGATTCTGTTTATCAACTTGGATGCGTCACCGCGCTTTTTTGGCACCACCAAAGTTTTGCCGGGCGAAGCAGTGCGTGTGTCGGTCATCCATTTTGAAAACCCGAACCGCGAGAATGCCGGCGCGGTGCAGGACCGGATTTTCGAGCAACTGCTAGAAAACAAAATCGACATCATCAAGCCTTATTTTTCCGAGCTGGAAGACGGGGAACTGAGCCGTCTGGCAGAGCTGGAGCAGGCAGGCGACAAGCGTAAAACCCTGCTTGAAGACATCGACAACGAACTGGCGGTGCGGATGGCAGAGCGTAATTTCAGCCCTGCTGAGTATGCCCAGCAACTGGATGCCATGACCGATGAAGATCTGCAGCTGGAACTGCTGTCCGTCGGCGATGACAGCCGCAAGATTGTGGCGATTCAGGACGAACTGGCGAAACGCAGCGACCTGCAAAAGCAAGAGGAATAAGCCATGTGGGACAAGGTCAAAGCCCTGCTGGCAGGCTCTGCGCCACTGGTTGGCAGTTTACTGGGTGGCCCTGCAGGCGGTGCAGTCGGAACCATGGTTGCCAGCGCACTGGGTGTGGAAAGCACGCCCGAGGCGATTGAAGCGGCACTCAGAACGGATCCGGATGCATTGCTGAAAATCCGTCAGCTCGAAAGCGATGAACGCGTCGCGCTGCGCAAGCTCAAGCTGCAGGAAACTGGCCTGCTGTTGGATTTCGAAAAGGCCAAGCTGGCCGATACCCAGAACGCCCGGCAGCAGCACCGCGACCACTGGATGCCCTGGGCACTGACCTTAACGCTGTCCGTGATGGTCAGCGGCATGTTTGCGTCGCTGTTCTTCGGCAATCCGCCGCAGGACTATGCGCAAGTGCTGATCATGATTGCCGGCACTGTCATGGGCGCTTTTGGTACAGGCGTTGCGTTCTGGCTGGGCAGCAGCCAGGGCAGCGTCACCAAGAGCAAGCAATTGGTTGGAGGGGTGAATGCAAGGTGATACAGCGGAAAGGGAAGGCATTTCCCGCCGTGAGTTCACTGACTTCCGGCAGGAAATGCGGGATTACATGGCGGCTCAAACCAGCCTGATGAGCCAGATGGTTGAGCTGCAGACCAAGCACATCAACCTTGAATCCCGTGTCGATCGCAATGAGCGGGATCTGGAAGAAATGGAAAAGCGTATCCGGCCTTTGGAATCAAACCAAAATGGCTCAGCGGCAGCGACTAAATACAACCGCGATCTAATCTGGCTGATGCTGTCGTTCATTGTCGGGCTGGCAGCTTACGCGTTGAAAAGGTGAAAGGATGCAGGTATCAGACTTAATCGTGAAACTACAGGCGGCGCTGATGGACAGCGCCGAACACGTTTCAGGCCACGAACAGCAGCTGGTTGAAATGGCCCTGGCAGATTTCAGCCGTTATCGGCCGCATCAACGGCTGGGTACAATCGAGCTGCAGCATAATCAGGCTTGTTATCCGGCCCCGGCGGATCTGATTTCAGTGCGTACCTGCTTTTACGGTCAGTCGGCCCGCAAGCAATATCAGCCCTGGGAACGAGGCTATCCCCGCGATTTACCGAATCTGAGCCGCATCGACGATGAACAGGGCAAGCCGATGCTGAGGCTGTCTTTTCTTCCCGGCTATCATCTACTCAATCAGGTTGGATGGACCTACAGTTTCAGCTATTACGCCGCCCGAACGATTCAGAACGACGTCATCACGATAGACAGTCAGGATGAGCCTTTGTTGCTGCTGCGTGCCATTGTCGAAGCGGTGAAATACATTGCCGTGAATCACCTCAGCAAAACTGTTTCCGTGCGGAACAGTATTGGTGGTGAAGCGAAAAACGGCACGCCAGCCGCGATTCATCAGCAGCTGATGGAACAATTCGAACGGCAGGTGCGCCATGCGTGAGCTATCGGTTCGTGTCGAAAGCTCAGCCCTGGATGAAGCGCTCCGGGAAACCCCCGGAACGCTGATCAAGTATCTGAAAGAAGGCGTATCCCGGGCGGGTATGGAAGTGTCCCGTACTACCCGGGAAGAAGCGCCTAAAGCTGAAACCACACTCACGCATTCCATTCGCAGCAATGTGGTGGGTGAACTGCAACGGATGATTACCAGCAATCAGAACTACAACCAGCACGTCGTCGCTGGGACGGGGCGGCAGGGCATGCCGCCGATGCAGTCGATTCTGGACTGGGTGAAAGTGAAGCGTCTGCAGCCGAAGAACGCAAAGCAGGATCAGAATGACCTGGCGTTTATGATTGCCCGATCTATCGCTCGTAACGGCACAGCACCGAATGACTTTTACGACCGAGCCGCAGATAAAACCGCAGACCGGGTGGCAGATATTCTCAATGCTTCGGTTGCCGCAGGCCTGCGCGCAGCCGGGTTAAGGAGCCTGTAATGCCGGATGCTTCCCGCAACGTCGATACCATTCTGACAGCCATCACAGAGGGCTTTGCTCAGCGTTATCCGCATCGGAAAACGACCCGGAACTGGCAAGACCGAAGCGCGTACAACAACCGGGATTTAGAGCCCGGTTTGCTGACGGTGATTTATACCGGGGAGATCCCGAACGATGTGTATGACACCTATATCAAAATACTGGTGATTGGCCGTGTCTACTGCGGTGCGAAAGCGACGGCGCTCGAGACGGAACAGGCCGAGCTGGCGTTTCTGCAAGAGTGGCGGGAGTTCTGTACCAGCAGCGCATTCGGGAACATTTCGATTCTGTCGGTGAATTCCTCACAGCAACAGGAAAAACCGGATGGCTGGTTTCTGGCGGAATGCCGGAGCGGGCCGTATGACCTGGCGGCAGAAATCGACTGGTTACCCGTTGGACCGGCTGAGTTGCCGGAAGGGATAAAAGCCTCGCAGTCGCCGGATATCGGGGCGTCCAATGAATCCAGATATTTTGATGTTGATGAGAATTTCTGATGGGAATGACAGAAAGCCAGTTCGTGCGCCTGCTCAGCGAGATGATTCAGTTCGGGACCATCATCGCCATTCAGGCAAAGCCGCTTCGCTATAAGGTCCGGTTCGATGCCAACCGAACCAGCGGCTGGCTGCGTTCAAATGTTGGCCATGCGGCCGAAGTGAAAGACTGGCATCCCATGCAGCAAGGCGAGCAGGTGATTGTTCTCAAGCCCTTCGGCGCGCAGGGGGGCGTGATTATTGGCAGCCTGAATCAGGCTCAGTTTGACCAGCCGAAAGATAACCTCAAGCTGTTCTATCGTGAATTCCCGGATGGCACCTGGTTGCAGTACGACATGGAAAACCACGTTCTATCAGGCGAAGTCAGCGGCAGCGTTGAATTGAAGGCTGAGCAAGCGTTCAAGGTGGAATCGCCCAAGATTGTGCTGGTCGGGGATATTGAGCACCAAGGCATGCAAACGACGACGGGCAATATCTCATCAGGGGCGAGTATTTCCGCGGCAACGAACATTTCCGACAGCGTTCGCTCCATGGCGGATGACCGCAAGATCTTCAACCAGCATGAACATCCGCATGGTGTACCGAATACGCAGAAACCGATTCAACAGCAGTGAGGATACATGGCAACGGGAATTGATGAACGCACAGGCCTGCTCATTGATGGCGTTGCTGAACTGAAGCAGCGCCTTCAGCGTTGTATGCGTACCCGAAAAAGCACGCTGCCTCTGAGCCGGGGGTATGGTTCGAACCTGCCACATCGCATTGATCGCAAAATTAACCCTGAGCTCGAAATGGACGTGTTCGCAGACGTGGCCGACATGATTGCCGACCCTCTGAACGGGTTTACCGATGAGATAAAACTCAACCGTGTGTGGCTGGAACGGGGAGAAAATCGCGTGTTTGTGGGTGTGGAAGTGACTTTGCGGTTCGATGGCAGCGTCGAGAAAATTTCAGGCCTGAGCGTATGAGTCAGATTGACCTGTCGAAGCTGCCGCCACCGGAGATTGTCCATCAGCTGGATGCCACGGCTATCCGAAGCCGGATGTTGCAGCGCTATGCTCAGCTGCAGAACGTTGATGCCCCGAAAGTGGGTGATCCGCTTTACAACGCGATGTCAGCCATGGCCGAAGAAGTCACCCGGGCCCGTCAGGAATTTCAGGACATCAGCCTGAATAATATGGTGGCGTTTTCTCATGGCGCCAGCCTGCAGCAGCTGGCAGCACTTCGTCCGGTCGAGAAGTTTGAAAAAGAAACCGATGATCAGTTTCGTCGTCGTGTGCAGATGGCACCTGATGGTTTCAGTACTGCCGGGCCAGATGGCGCTTATATTTTCCATGCCCTGAATGCGCATGAAGATGTGCTGGATGCTGAAGTTCTGAGCCCGTCACCCGTCAAAGTTGATCTCTATGTCCTCAGCAGGCAGGGAGATGGCACCGCTTCAGCTGAGTTGTGTCAGCAGGTGTTTGAATACATCGACGGGCAGACGAAGCGGCCACTGAACGATCATTTCAATGTGTATCCCGCAACCATCCAGCCTTACCGTATTGTCGTCGAGCTGGATATTCCTTATGGCCCCGGTGAAGGACAGACACTGGATATTGCCCGTCAGCGTCTGCAGTCGTTAGCCACTGAATCCCATGTTTTAGCGGGCTGTGTCGCTTTGTCTGCCATTGATGCCGCCGCACATGTGAAGAATGGGGAAGCAGACGGTAGTTATCAGCCGGTGACTGAAGTTTTCATCCTCGAACCCGCCCAGACCATCAAGTGCACCAAAGCCCAGGCGCCGTATTGCACCGAGATTATTGTCCGGTTGAAAGGGGCGTGAGATGGTTTTCATCAGCACTTTGCCGCCTTCAGCATCGGCCATGGAACGCGCACTGGAACAGGTGTTCTGGGAAGAAATTCAGCTGATTGAGCGGGATATTCAGAACTTTCTGGATCCCTGGACATGCCGGTTAGATTTACTGCCTTATCTGGCCTGGGAACTGAGTGTTGATGACTGGAACGAGACCTGGGACGAACAGACAAAGCGCAAAGTCGTCAGTAGCTCGCTGGAGATTCACACCTACAAAGGCACCCGGTACGCCATTGATAAAAGTATTGAAGCCATTCGGGCTGATTCGCTGAACGTCATCGAGTGGTTTGACGATCCGGCAACGCTTGCGCCGGCAGAATTCCGGGTTGAGCTGGTTTCGAAGCAATCACCGGTTGATGCGGCAACCATTCCCCAGATTTCCAGCGCAATTCGGAACGCAAAGAATACACGCTCACATCTGACCAAAATCCGGATCACCAGTCATATCAATACACCCGAAAAGCTTGCAACGGTGAGTCGGCAGGGGATTCGGGTTGGCTCTGGTCCATGGGCAATCCGGTCTGTGGCCAGCGTAGTGAATCGGTCCACTTGTTGTTTTTCCCGCCTTGGAGTCGTCGTGCGCTCCGGGCCTTTACCTCGATAAGGAATATTGTCTATGGCTGATATCCCAGAATCTCAGCAGCAATATGGCTCCATTCTGACCATTGCCGGCGAGAACGCCGAGCAGAACGGCAAGCTGCTGAAAAAGCCCATTGAGTTCACACACATTGCCATTGGTGATGCGAACGACACCTATGTACAGCCAGACCGCACGCAGAGCGCCCTGGTGCATGAAATTGCCCGCTTGCCCGTAAATGTTGTGGATGTCGTTGAAGGCACGCAGAACACAGTCCCCACTTTAGTGGTTGAAGCTTTGTTGCCTGACACTCTGGTGAATGTGGTGATCCGTGAATTCGCTGTAGTGGCCAAGTTCAATGGCAATACTTATCTGCATGCCGTCGGTAACTGCGCCAGGGTATATGTACCGGCGCCACAAAACAACGGCGGCGAAACCAACGAAGTCGCTGTGCAGATGACGTTCACCGTCACCTCTGTTGACCCGATTGTGATGATCAACCCGAATGTCGTCACCGCCAGCCGGGAGTACGTGAACAAACAGATGGCGGCGCATCTGGCGGCTGTGGATCCGCATCCGCAGTATGGTAAAAAAGAGAAATTTCATTTCTCTAATCATTTTCAACGTATCGCTATTTTACTTGTTCCCTATGCCGAGGCTTCCACCCGTTTTGAAGAGTCATTTGTAATTGGCCGATTAATAATGGCTAGAGGATCATCGCAGTTTTCAGAGCGTTTGGGAGATTTTGAAATATCAGTCAAAAGTTCCTATAACGAAACATCATTCACTATGATGGTCTATCGGCGGGGGTGGCGATTAGAGTTTTGTTCGCTTGAATATGAGGGGCAGAAATGGCTGGCGTTGTACGATACCAATGCAGAATGGTTTAATTCGCAAGACGCGCATGTAACATTTTTGGGCGAGCGTGGGATGAAAGAGCCGTCTTACGATAAGGATAATCAGTTCAAAATCATATCGTTTGCATCCTCAAGCCCCTCAACTCCAGCATCTAACCCTGAGGTCTTTGAAACAATTGTTCCTCTGGAAACTCACAATCCTCAGGATGCTCGCGGGTATCAGTTCTACTCTCAGAGTTATCCGCCTGTCGTGGGTAATGTTCAAGGATTACCGGAAGCCTTGGGAACGAAATTACCTGTCAACTCATTGGTTGGAAGTATTGTTGAATTCTCAACAGATCAGCCTCGGACTGGTTATGTCAAAGCGCAGCGTGTGGAACTATCCCGAATCGCATACCCAAAGCTTTGGAGTGTTGTACAAGGTGCGCAAAACTTGACGGACCAAAGCTTAATTGATGCAGATCCGCAAACTTATGCAGGACATTACGGTACCGGGGATGGGGTATCTACCTTCACAACGCCAGATTATCACTTGGGTCATTATCGTCGCGGTGCTGAGGCTAATGACGTATTTGCCTCAACACTGGATTCTGCCGTCGAGTTTCATAACCACGGTTTACCGACTTCTGCCGCCTCAACGCCAAACCCAGTTACTTATGGTATGCCTGACTCAGCATGGGTTGCGGTTGACCACTTTAATTATGTTCTTCCTGGAGGCGGAATTGTCGTGACGGCTGATGTCGGTCAAGAGGCAGCTGGTCAGAGAAAAGGCAATTTTGATGAAGTGACCAGGCCAAAAACGCTAATTAACTATGTTTACATTTTTCATGGGGAATCAGCATGAAAGTACACAGTTATTCTTTCCGTGATGGTCGGTATGTTCAGTCTGTTACGGCACAACCCGACCAGATGAATCAGGGCACTTATCTCATCCCCGGTTACCATTCCCCCAAGTCATTGCCTGATTCAGGTTGGCTGCTTGAAGGGGAGTATTTTGCTTATCACGACGAGAACGGAAAAACACCACGCCGCTGGCAGGATGGTGACTGGACGATTCTGAAAGAGAAAATCCCGACAACAGGGTGGTTAAAGTCAGACTGTACTCAGTCCAGACAGTTTGATGATGCAGGTGAACTGACAGAAGATTATACCTCTGAAAAACCAGTCACCCGCTGGGACATCTGGACCGACTACGGCTGGCAAACCGACGAACAAGCGAAGTTCGAATCTGAAGTGCGGACTATCAATGACCTTCGCCGCCAGCAGTATGCTCAAATCGTTGATCCATTGATGAATGAAGCCCGGATGCAGCGCATGCTGGGTGATGATATCGGAGCTGAACAGAACGAACTTCAGGCGCAGCAATGGTATGAGCGAATCCGGGAAGAGCATCCATGGCCACAGGCGCCGGAAGGTGTACTCCCTCCAACCACCGCATAACCTGACTACCCTAAACACAAAGCCGCTGAAGGTGTGTTTTCTTTGATCAAAGAGGAACTCACCCATGGCGTTCAAACATGGCATTTTCGGAAGCACGGATGAGGGTGGTGTAAGGCCCATGCTCATGGCCGACACCTCCTTTGCGGTGGTGTTGGGAACGGCGCCGGATGCTGACCCTTCTGTTTTCCCAGTTAATCAACCGGTTTTAATTCCGGGCGATGTCCATAAACTTGCCAAACTCGACATGGCTGGCAACAAAGCCGGTACGTTACCAACAGCGATGGAAGCTGTTTTTGACCAGAAGCGCTGCGCGATCTGTGTGATTCGTGTTGAAGCTGGTGCAACCGAAGCAGAAACCATCACCAAAGTGATTGGCGGTGTGGACCCGGCCACCGGTGCCAAATCTGGCATTGAAGCCATTCTGGATGTTCAGGCCATGACCGGGCGGCGTCCGCGGCTGCTGGCAATCCCGGGCTTTACACACAGCCAGTCGGTTCTGACCAAGTTGTTACCTGTTGCGACCCGGCTGCGCTGTAAAGTCTTTGCGGACTGTCCCGGCAGCACCTATGAATCTGCCGTGGCATATCGTCAGCTGTGGGGCGATCGTCGCCTTGAGCTGTTCTGGCCACGGGTTCGCAACGCACTGGATAAATTGGTTCCCATGTCGGCTTATGCACTGGGGATTGAGATTCAGAAAGACCAAGATCCGAACCACGGCTACAGCGCATCGATTTCAAATCGTCGAATCAATGGCGCGCTCGGGACCGAATTCCCGATTGATTATGTCGATGGCGACACCAATTGCATGGCGCACCTGCTCAATGAAAACCAGATCACCACAGTGATCATGGATGAAGGCCTGCGCACCTGGGGTAACCTCAGTTGTAGTGACGACCCGAAATGGCAGTTCAATTCGCATGTGCGAGTGAATGACATGGTGCTCGATGCCATCACCCTTGGCCTGAAGTGGGCCCGGGACCGCAAGATTCTGGCGACCTTCGTCGAAGATGTGACGGAGTCGGTTCAGAACTTCCTTGATGGCGAAACCCGGGCAGGGCACATGTATGGCGCCACTGCTTGGGCAGACCCTGACCTCAACCCGCCAGACTCCATTATTGCGGGGAATTTCTATCTCGATTACGACTTCACACCGCCTGGCATTGCGCAGGCGATTCACGTAACGAGCCATTTCACCAATGACTACGCAGACGTCATTTTCAAGTAAGGAACGGCCATGGAACGCAGAGCACCGAAAATGCTGGTCGATTATGCCTGGTACCAGGATGGTATCGGGCTGATTGGGTTGGTCTCTAAAGTGAAGCTGCCACCGCTGAATCGGGTGGTTGAAGAATACATTGCCGGGGGCATGGTCGGCGCCATCAAAATTGATATGGGCGCAATTGAAACCGATGACCTTGAAGTCACGCTGGCAGAACCGAACCCAAGCACGATCAAGATGTTTGGCCTGACCAACGGCGATGAAAAGCCATTTACTTTCCGCGCTGCTTATAAGGGCGCAGGTTCTCAGGTCGATAAGTTCAAAGTGCAGGTGTATGGCCGGGTGATTGGTCTGGAACTGGGCGATCTGGAGCGTAAAAAGCTCACAGAAGTGCCCTGCAAGATCACCTGGACGCAGTTCAAGATGGAATACAACGGTGAAGTGCTGATTGATATCGACCTGATTTCAGGAAAAGAAGTGATCGGCGGTGTCGACCGTCGTGCCGGCATTAATGCAGCACTGGGCTTGTAAGGAAAGTTATGACCAATCAATACCAACCCATCCGGGTAACGCTTCAGGAAGCGAAGCCTTTTGATGACAAACCCCAGACCGAACTCATCATGCGGCCGCCGACTACCAACGATGTGATTCACTCACAGCAGCTTGGATCACGCATTCTGGCGGATGGCAGCAAGCATGTGGATGAAGCCGAGGCGGAAGCACATCTGTTTGCGAACCTGACCGGCACAACCCGGGAGTACATTGGTTCACTGGCTTTCTATGACTACAGCCAGTTAGGGAGAGCCTACGACTGTTTTTTGTTGCCAGTGCCACAGTATGCCGCCAAATGTGCCTTGCTGTTTCCCGGTTCAGTGGCGCCTCACTCTCAGAGCTCAGAAGCCTCAGTATTGCAGAACTCCACGACTGGCTGAATGACTGTAGCGAGCTGACGAAGCAGGCAGATGATGATTAAAAGGGGATGCAATGGCAGATAACACACAATCTGTCGGCATTGGTGTAGAAGCCCGGGTAGATGGCAGCGTCTCCCGGGCTTTTAGCCAGGTTGAGCAGCAAAACCGACGTCTTGGCCGCGGTGCGCGGGAACTCAGCCAATATACGCGACGTGTTGGCCGGGAAAGCAATCAGACCGGTTCTCAGGTTGGCCGTATGGGGCGTATGTTTGGCCGTGCCGGCGCAGGTGTCCGGAGATATACCCGGGACATTGGCAGTGCAATCCGGAATAACCAGCTGCTCAGGGCCAGTCTGGATAAGGCTGGCGAAAAGCTGGACGGGCTAGGCAACCAATGGACGGGGATTGCAACAGGTGTGGCGGGTGCCGGTTCAGCCATGGCTGTGATGGGCCTTGAAGAACGTTATGAGCGGCTGGGCATTCAGGCGGGTAAATCCCGCGATGAAATGACCAAACTGCGGCAGGAGATGTTTGCCACTGCTCAGCAAAGCGATATTCGGGTTGATCAGGGTGAGATGCTGGCCGCAGTCGAAAAGATTGTGGAGAAAACCGGTGATCTCGAGTTTGCCCGTGAAAACATGGCCAACATCGGTCGGGTGATGCAGGCAACGGGTGCAGCAGGCCTGGATGTCGGTGAGATGTTTGCTGACATGTCAACGAAGTTTGGCCTCAAGAACAGCGACGATGTTTTGAAAGCCATCGACACGCTGGTCGTTCAGGGTAAAGCCGGTGCATTCACCTTGCAGAACCTGGCAGCAGAAGGTGCGGCTGTGTCGGCAGCATATGCTGCGATGGGACGTTCTGGCCCCAAGGCTGTGCAGGAAATGGGGGCGCTGCTGCAGATCTCCCGGATGGGTTCCGGCTCAGCGGCAGAAGCTGCCAGCTCAATGGAATCTGTTCTGGCTGATATCCGCTCAAATTACGAGGACATCGAAGCGCTTGGCATTCAGGTCTTTGATGAAGATGCACTCGCTCGGGGAGAAAAGAAGTTTCGTGATATCCCGACGTTACTGAAGGAAATCATGGATACCACCAGTGGGGATATCACTCAATATGGTGAGCTGTTTGGTGATGAAGCCATGCGACTGATGCAGGCGCTTGCTGGCAGTGATGGTCGGGCTAAGTTTGATGATTTCCTTGCCATCTATGGCGATGGTTCCGCAGTGCTTCAGGATTCAGCCAGAGCCGCGAAAACCGCCAATGCTGCCATGGTGAGTCTGAAAACTGCCTGGATGAGTTTTGCCGATCAAAACCTTGCTGGGCCGATTGCTGGCCTTGCTGATGCCATCAACAGCCTTGACCCGGAAACGCTGGAAACCACTTTGAAAGTTGCCACAGGTGTGGGCAGTGCATTGGCTGCAGCCTATGCAGGCCGTAAAGTCTGGCAAATGGGAAAGAGTGTTGCCGGGTTGTTCAGGCGTGGTGGTGATGGTGGCGGCGGAAACAGCCCGGATTTACCCGGTGATGATGTCTCTAAGGTTTATGTGACTAATATGCCGGATTCAGGCATGGGTGGAACTTCAGAGGGAAACCGCAGGCGAAGACGAGGACGACGCCGGGGAACAAGGCCCATGGGGGGCACAGGCCGTTCGGCGGGCATGTCATTCCTGAAAGGGACGGCTCGCAAGCTGCCGTACCTTGGTGCCTTGCTGGGTGTCGCCGACATCGGCAGTACCATGATGGACAGCTCTTTAACCGGCGCTCAGAAAACAGAAACCGTTGGCGGCACGCTTGGCAATATGGGCGGTATGGCTGCAGGGGCCATGACAGGGGCTGCGATTGGTTCAATTATTCCGGGTATTGGTACGGCCGTTGGCGGCATTGTCGGTTCTGTGATTGGTGGCTTTGGTGGCGGTGCATTAGGTCGTATGGTTGGTAGCTGGATGGGCGGTGATAACGCCAAGCCTGGTGAAGCTGTCGTAAAAGCCCAGCAGACACCTGCTCCCACAGGCGTTCAAACTGCGTCGAGTGTTCAATCAAATCAGTCTGTGACTTTAGCGCCGGTGTTCAACATTCAGGGCGAAGTCAGTGACGAGCAGATCACCAAACTGGAAAAAATGGTCATGGACCTCAGCAAGAAAATCAACCAGCCCGGCCGTGTCTCTGGCCCGTCGTTCTCAGATTAGGAGGTGACATGGCAGATGTCATGATGGCTCTGGGTGAATACCGTTTCTCAATCAACAGCGCGGCTTTGCAAAGCATCAGTGAAACCCACAGCTGGCGCTGGGCTGATCACAATGTCGCTGGCAGCAAGCCGCGTTCTCAGTATGTGGGGGCGGATCTGTCTTCCATTCGTTTGCAGGGCACGATTTATCCGTATTTTCGGGGCGGACTGGAACAGACCGACAAGATGAAAGCCGAAGGCGATCAGGGCAAGCCCCTGCGCATGATAGACGGGCAGGGCAAAGACTGGGGGCTCTGGACGGTGCGCCAGCTGCAG
The DNA here is from genome assembly GCF_003614885.1 of Photobacterium salinisoli. Taxonomy (GTDB): domain Bacteria; phylum Pseudomonadota; class Gammaproteobacteria; order Enterobacterales; family Vibrionaceae; genus Photobacterium; species Photobacterium salinisoli. The sequence continues at coordinate 1,094,198 of NZ_QZMS01000007.1, read as the reverse complement.
GTTGATAAATCAAACCTCTGGATGAAAGGCGTGGCCCGTAAAGTGGAATTCACGCTTGAAATCAAAGAATATCCGCAGGAGCAGGCATGACAACCTACATCACCAAAGACGGCGATCAGATTGATGACATCGCCTATCGCTACTACAACGGTTTGCCTGGTGCTTATGAAGCGGTGCTGGCAGCAAACCGTGGTTTATCTTCCTTGCCCCATCCGTTGCAGGCAGGCGTCGAGATTCATTTGCCCAAACTTGAGGAACCTACAGCCGAGGAGGAGATCAGCCTGTGGGATTAGCCAATTACAAGATTGTCGCCAACGGCAAGGATATCACCGACATTATTCGGCCCCTGTTCGTCAGTTTAACCATCACCGATGAAGCAGGCCGGAACAGCGACAGCTTCAGCCTGACGCTGGTCGATGATGGCAAAATTGCATTCCCCAAAACAGAAGCCCAGCTGCAGATCGCAACCGGAAAACAGGAAGGCCGGCTCTACGACCGTGGGACGTACACGGTGAATTCGGTAAAGCTGGTCAGCCCTGAAAACCTGATTATTCTGTCTGGTGATGCGGCCAACCTCTCGGGGGAGTTCAAGAATCAGCGTGATTTTACCTGGGAGAATGTTTCCCTCAGGTTGCTGGTTGAGACGGTCGCGTCCCGCTGTGGTTATCAGCCTGCTGTCTCTGAGGCTTACAGCGACATTCACATTGAGCACCGTTTACAAACCGGGCAGAGCGATGCGGATTTGTTGACCGAACTTGCCAAGGAACACAACGGCACCATGAAAGTGGCTAAGGGCAAGCTGATTTTCTTTCCCCGCGGCGATAATCAAACCGTCAGCGGTAAAACCCTGCCTGCAGTGCCGTTGCACCTGACCGATGAAGTGAAAGCCGAAATTACCCTCAGCGGCGCCGGGAAATATCAGGCAGTGATCGCCAAGTGGCACGATGGGGATGCAGCGGAGACAAAAACGGTGCGGGTAGGCCACAGCAAGGGGAAAGCCAAACAGCTCAATACACCCTATCCGGACGAGGCCAGTGCCAAAGCGGCAGCAGAATCTGCCCTGTATGAATCTCAGCGTGCGGAATACAAACTCGAAATCAGCGACAGCCCCTTTATCCCCGGCCTTCAGGCTGAGCGGAACATCTTACTCAGCGGCCACTTGCGCCCACAATTCAACGGCGCATGGATGTGCGAAAGTGTTACCGAAACACTGGATCAGGACGGCCATGTGCAGAGTGCAAGCTTTGTGGTGCCTAAGGGGATGTCAAAGATACCAAGATTAAATGCCACAGGTTGACTATTCAGCTTGCTTTGATGCTTAATAGCATTGGGACAAAAAAATGAATAAGAGGCCAAAGTGAGCAAGAATACTTTTAAAACAATTACAGATGGTTACTTCTCTGATTTTGCGAGGAAATTTAGTAGTAAAAGAAGAAAAACTGTTCCTGGCCTGGAAGGCTTTATAAACGAATCTGAGCACTTTTTTGAGCATGACACACAAGATGTTTTAAAATCGTCATTAGATATTATTGCTCCTCCAGAATATACATATCAATCACTACTACGCCCACTTTTTGGTAAGTCAGGGATAAATTCAAGCAAAGTTGGAGCGCATCCAGACTTCGAAAGGCTGAGAGAGTCTGGAGATATTGAACATCATAATATTGTTACAATGTTTGTAGATATAAAACGTAGTTCAAGACTAGCTTTATTAATGACATTAGAAGAAACCTATATGGTAAAAAATAGGATTCTTCAAACCTGCGTAGATGTGGTTCGCTCTTTAGATGGTTATCCTCATAGATTAATGGGTGATGCATTGATGGCTTATTTTGGTGGGAGGGAGTCTTCATCTGAAGATGCGATTGCAAATGCAATCAATGCGGCGTCAACATTAAAGTTTGTACTTTCTGAGTATGTTTTCCCGAGTTTAAATGAAATAACAGGGAATGAAATAAAGTTGGGCGTCAGAATTGGGTTGGATTTTGGTGATGATGATGAAATAATTTGGGCAAACTATGGTTATGGCCAAGCATCAGAAGTTACCGCGTTAGGTATACCTGTAGATTTAGCATCCAAGGCACAGAGTCAAGCAAAAAAAAATACAGCGATGTTGGGACAAGGGATACTGAAACATATTGATTTCCCTGATGCCTATTCTGAAATAAAAATTGTTGAGAAATCTGGTGTTTTGGAAGAGGAAAGGTATATCTTACCAAACATGCAGAAATCCGATGGCACAAAGCTGAATCGGATTTGCCGTTTGCTGCGAATGGATGATTATCAATATCTGCTACCTTTTTCTCAAAGTGAAAAGAAAGGAAGCAGTACGGCATTAGATTTAATTATTAATGATTCTATTAGGTTTTATTGTCAATATAGATTGGATGATAATTCCCCTTGGTCTGATTACCCTTCTGTATCTTTTTTCTTAGAAAAAGGAATGAATCTAAGGTTTGTAGTTGAAGTTTTAGGTAAAGATATTCAAGCGTATGGGGACTTGATAGCAGTATTTACGAAGACAAACCACGGTAAGCAGGCAAGAGATAAAAATGAAGATGGTGCTCATAGCAGTTCGGAAAGGTTGTTGGTTAATCAACCTGATGGTTATAACTTTGTTGTGAGTAAACATGAGGAAATTGAAAAAACTGCTTATAGAGGCTTGCATACTATGGAAGTAAAAGTCTATCCAAAGTCTCATAAAAATCTCATTTTGTTTCAAGATGTGATAGGTGTTTACATTAAGTAAAGTAAGGGGCTTTGGCCCCTTATGTCATTTGCATGATGGCGAGTTCAAAAATAAGGTTAACTTGAGAAATAAAAAGAAGTAAAGAGATGCCTAAAAGCGAAGAAACTAAAGATAACCAGAAGAAAGTAAGGCTTGATTTGAAGCTGTTCATCTTTTGCATGCATATATCAGAACAAATCCAATGATTTTCTAGTAAGTCATTTTCCACACTTTGTGTAAATATATTATCTTGTTCTTTGATTGTTGTATAATGCTGTTTAAATTCTTCTAGTGATTCGTGAGTTTGAATAATTGATGCAAATGAGATTATCGACTTATTTGTGGATGATTTTACATTAGGAGTGAATACTTTCTTTACTTTTATAAACCAAATGACCCATGGGACTAAAACTAAGCCCAGAACTGATAGTAAGTAGGGCGCAGGTATTGATAGTTCATCGCTTGTTGCGATGTTGTAGAAAATACTTGCATAAATCCCCAGAAAAGTAATTCCAGCAGCCAATGTAAAAGAAGCTTTTAGATCAGCAGAGTTAATAAATGTATCTGTACGTTTTAGTGATTCAAACAGAATAGATGTTTTCTCGTTCATGTAATATTCCAGTTCTGACCATAATCACACGTTATCATATGGTCAGAAATTTAGCATTATTTTCTCATCACCCTCAACATCCCCAGCACCGCCTCCTGCTGCTCATCGGTTAGCTCTGAGAACAGAGCTAACAGTTCCTGTTCCCGGGCTTCAGTTTTCACAGGTCGCATCGGGCCTTCGCCCGCCAAATACCACTCAACACGAATATTCAGCAACGAACACAGCCTTTTTACTTCTCGCATGGTTCGCGGTTTGCGCTCGGTCGTTTCCCAGGCTTTCACCGTATAGGGTGATTTGTGCATGGCCTGGGCGACTTTTGCTCTCGAGAACCCCGCTGCCTTCCTGGCCTGTTTCAAACGGTCTTTCATCATTTTGCGGCGCATCATACAGGCTGAGACGGGCTTTGTGCGTTTTGAGCGAAACTGTCTCTGCGCGTAACTCAACCGTCTACAGATTCGGTATATGTGTCGTCTGGCACTTCATCCGCGTGAGCGTAGCGGTAAAATCACGTCGCATCATAGGGATATAGAATAAAAAGAACGGCTTAGGTTATAAATGACACAAAATGATAAGAGAGATAATCAGGTGAGAATGCCAGAGGAGAAGGTCATTGCTCTGGCATTTCAGGTACTGGAAGAGATAGCGAGGGAGAAAAAAGTAAAATCTCACCTCGTTGTTAGGAAAGCATTAGTCACGAACAACGTCGATGGCCGTGCGGATGTTCTCTGCCGTTAAGTCTTCAGGTTGAAGACCAAGTCGATCGGCCTGACGATAGACTGCGGTGATCACTCGGGATTTTTGGTCACTATTGAGGTTTTCACCTAGCTCAATGGCACAGTCTTCTACCAGTGCGACGATAGTACGCATTAGGTCCAACTTCACAGGTTCATCGTCAGCAGGTTTGGTTGTACCTGCTGTCTCTGGGGAATAAAACTGCAGATCGGAGTCTTTCGCCGGTCTATGGTTGGCCAGCAATGCATCTTCACTGTCGAAAAGGCGATAGGTTCCAACCTGTCCGGTTGCGATGGATTCCTCATCTTCCGGAGAGAGCAGTGGAATCTTGATTTGCTCGCGGTGTGGGAAGTTTCGCAATACCGCGGCAAGTTCTTTACTACCTGGGCCGACGAGGACTTCAAGGAAGTGTACGTGAATCGGGTTACTTCCTGCATGGGACCAAGTGCCTTCTTGATCAAAAACAAGGATAGTTCGCTCCCCTAAGCTACAGACATATACGTCTAAATGTGGCTCATCTTCAAGCATGATGTGAACCGTTTTAGAGAATGATTCAGCGGTATTTACTTGATCAACGTAGAAAGGACGTCCCTTACCAGTAAGTAGCCAATCAAGGTTGACGTTCTCTGATCGTCTGATGGCGAAAAGGACTTTGTCTCCTGGAATAGCTCCATTAAACATTCTGGAAATTGTAGCGCTAGGGAAGCCTAAGCTTTTTCCCCAAGGAGTTTGCTTTCGTCCCGCAAGCAGAAATTCGAGGTTCGACACAAAATCATTCATCTTTGTACCTTCTTCGGCTTGATTAGATTCAATTTTGGATCTATCATTGGTTTCGTTGATAACAAATCCATATTTGGATTATTATGTGGTCTTAGTCAATAAATGAATCTTAACATATAGGGTGAAGTACATGATAACGACTCGAGGTCTGAATTCAGACATTATTTCGACCCGTGACCTTGATTTAAGGTTGCGAGTTGAGCGCTTGGCAACGTTAGAAGAGCGTAAGTTGGCACAGATGGCTCGCATTTTGTTGCGAAAAGCTGTGGAGCGACAGGAAGAGGAGCTGGGATTACCGCCATTGAACGAAAAAGACTAAGAGGAAAAGCCCTTCCTAACGGCAATCAGGAAGGGCCCGGGAAGCTGTGACACAACTAACCGTCAGATGATGAGCAGAGGCGGCAACCTCTATGCTCACGGCTCACACACCATTTCATCCTTACGGTTAAGTGTAACGCAGCCTCCTGAAAAACAAAACGTAATTAAACTCAGGAGGTCATATGACCATTTCATCTATCACGCCCATGCGTGAGGAACCGTGCTATCCGCAGGTTGTCATTGCCTGCCGTGAAACGTTGCGCCAGTTTAATAACACTTGTTTGTTAGAACATCAGCTGAACAAACGGGCGGGCGTGCTGGCCAACGAAATCAATCCGAATCAGAAGCATCACAAACTTGGTTTGATGGATGCGATCACCTTAATGAAGCTCACTGGCGATGTGCAGATCCTGCGCGCACTGGCCGCTGAGATGAACCATTCCATTTACTTCCTGGCGAATTACCAAGCCATTTCCGATCTGGAACTGCTGAACTCATACAGTAACTGGCACGCCGAAGTCGGCGATGTAAACCGCGAGCTTTCTGCAGCATTGGCAGATGGCGATATTCAGCGTGAAGAGTTCGAACGCATTGAACGTGCTCTGCAGGAATCTTTCGCGGCAGCGCTGGAGTTTCTAAGCCGCGTGCGTGCGCTGGTTGTGGATTAACAGAAGGCGAAGCCCGGAGGTAAGCCATGAGTCATCAAACCGTTTTTGAACATTATTTCACCGAGCAGGAAGAAAAGCGCCTGTTCAAAACCATCAAATTAACCGACTGCATTTATGCGAAGCGTGACTACTACTGGATGCTGCTGATGCGGGAAACCGCTGTCCGTTTGGGAGTCCTGGCCGGGCCGGATCCGAAGAAGGCCAACAAACATGATTTACCCATGATTGGCCTGACGGTTCTGGATGCAGAGCTGAGCCTGGATGAAGGGTATCTGGTTTTCGACAGTGTGAATGCCAAAGGCCAGAAGAAGCATCCGGTCTCCCTGAACCGATCGGCGACTGAAGCACTGCGTGAATTGCTGCGGATTCACCGCGAAATGAGTGAGGGCTGGGACTGGGATACTCCACGAGGAGAAAGGCCGTTGTTTCTTAGTCGGAACCGTCAGCGTATGAGTCGCCGGAGCTTTCAGCATCGCTTCAAACTCTGGTGCCGGGCTGCAGAAGTACCGGAAGGCACGCCGCACTGGCTGCGGCATTGCTGGGCGAAGCGGTATCTGGAACGTGCAACATCACCGGACGCGCTGCGACGTGTACAGGCGGTGCTGGGCCACTCAGACATTAAGACCACAGCCATTTACACCATGCCGGATAAGGAATCACTGGCATCAGCCATGAGGGAGGCTAGCACATGTTTTCACTGATGTTAGATGGGCATAGAGCTGCAGCAAGGTTGAAACGTGGTGATTTGGTGAGTGTTTCAGGTTCGCCGGCAGATATCGCACCACTGGCAGCGATTATCCGGCAACCGGACGGCAGTGTTCAGTTAAATCCAATCGGTCAGGGATGCATTCAGGTGAATCAGTTTCAGCAGATTGCGGTGTATTCGTTGTGCAGAGGAGCAGGGCGATGAGTAAGTCACTTTCAGCCATTGTGGTTGAACTCAGGCGAGCGGCACTGCATGCCGCGTTAAGGAATATCAATCTGCATGTGTTTGATAGCAGAGCGACAGAACGCGAACTGCATGAATACGTGGCAAGGGAGCTTGGCCAGTATCCCGGTTTGATTCGATGCTGGACACGACATGAAGGGGTACCGCGTGAGTTTGTGTCGGACATGCTGGCGATATTGAATCGTCACTCTGTGTGGGCACGCCATCAGCTGTATCCGAATAAAGCCATAGCAGCTCAGTACTTGGGCGGGGAGCGTTAATCATGTTTGCAACCCGAATGACGCTAACCGAGCAGCGTTGCCTGATGCGGCTGGAGCAACAGCTGGTGAAGAATCAGGGGTTTATTTCATTGTCGGCTTTCGATAGCGACCATGCAGAAATCCTGCGTAACTGGCAGCAACAAGGTCACCTTGTGCTGAATGCTGACAGCATCAGCGAGATTCCGACGGAACTGGTGACTCAGCGGGGGATCACTCATGGATGCCAGCTCAGCGATGAGTTGTGGGTGGCTTCTGCATCGCTGCGGCGGATTATCGCTCATGGCCTTTAAATCCCCTTTAGCTTTCTGGCCGGAGCCGTGCATTTGCCGGCTCCAGGCACCCTGCGTGAATTTGAGCAGATTACCAACCGACAAGAAGCGCTTGGTTTGGCAGCACATTCAGAGCCAACACGCAGAGATAGCTGAGTTATTGAGTTCGGACGATTTTAACGAGTTGAAGCGCCAGTTATCGGCGCGATTTGGCCCCGTAGAAGTTGGGGTGAATTTGCAAGACATTGGAGGTTCGCTGTATGGCGTCCGCAGACAAGCTAAAACGAGATATTGACCTGCACGATCTGGCTGAACGGCTGGATATGGAACGCCCTGAGCCGAATGGGAATTACCGGGCACCGGGCAGGACAGACAAGCACCCGAGCGTGAGCATTTTCTTTGCCAAAGAAGCTGGCCACATGATGTGGAAAGACCACACCACAGGGGAAAAGGGAAGCTGTATCGACCTGGTGATTTATTGCGGCCGTGCTGAAGATGCCAGCGAGGCAATGCGCTGGATTCATGAGGAATACGGGATTCCGGCAGACTCGCCAGAGCAGCCTCAGCAAAAGTCACAGCTGGAATGGCTGACTGAAAAGCAGATCGCTGTGGCGAATGATGCGCGGGGCTATTTGTTTGATGAACGCAAAATTCCTGCACCGGTGATAGACCTGATGCAAAAGCGTGGGGCGTTTGGGTTCAGTGACTGGACAAATCCAAAGAAGAACGCGGGTGAAATAGGGTATGGCGGCCCGGCTATTGCTTTCCCTGCTCGCTGTGTTTTGAGCAAACAGGTGATGGGGATTGATTACCGCTACTTTGACCCGTCACTGAATGGAGACCTGAAAACCAAGGCGCAAGGAGAGAAGCGTGGATACCCCTATATTCCAGATGCAATGGCTCTGCGCAGAGCCAAAACTGTTTATGTTGTTGAATCTCCAATCAATGCCATTTCTGCAGTGGCGGCATTTGATCCGGAGGGGACAGGTAAAGGCACAACAACGGCAATTGCGACCCGCGGGCTGGCGGTGGAAGACATTAACTGGCGCTTTCTGGCAGGGAAGAAAGTGGTGTGTTGTTTCGACAATGATGCGCCGATTAAGGATGGACCTCGCAAAGGGCACCGTCCGGGGCCGGAAGCCGCATGGCTGGTCCATGAAGCGTGTACTGCACTGAATATACCGTGTTTTCTGGTCCGGCAGGATACTCCTCAATGGGAGGATGTGAACGATCTGAACGATTACCTGAGAAAACACGGCCCCCAGGAAACCAAGTTCGCTTTATTGCGACTGGAGCAATGGCTGGTTTATGGGCAGGAAGGAAAGTTCATTGCTGGCAGAGTGAAGCGTCTGCCTCTGCCTGAACATGACCAGTATATGTATGGGTTGTTCCGGACAAAGCAGGACTTCACGAGCTTTCTGAAGATTGTTCAGAACGAGGAAGAGGGGGAGCAACAGATCCCTCAGGACGTATGCAGCTTCAGAATCGCCGGGCTTTCGAAGGTAACGATTTCTTCTGCAAATGCAGCGATGACTGGGGAGAAAGATCTGCAAGCCCATAAGGTGTACTCAGCTTCAATTCAGACGCCGGATTCACCTTATGAACTGACTCGTTTCATTCTTGAAAGGGAGCAGCTTTATAACATTGATGTCTGGCGCCGTGTTGGCGGGGGAATTTTTAACCCGGGAAAATTCAGCCGGATGATTTCAATACTGGAAAGGGCCACCAAGATTGGCGCGCGTTCAGCCGTGAACTTTGTAGGCCTCGCCTGGCATGAAGGCAAACCAATCTTTAATGAAGGCCCGGATTGTTACTTTACGAACCCCAAGCAGCAATGCCCTTATTACAACCTGCGCTTCATTTCTGGCCACCCTAGTGATGGCAAGACGGTCATCGAAGCGTACAGCAAGACGTTCAAACAAAGCGCTGGATTGATTCCGTTGGTTTGGGGGTTGGGATGTCATATTAAAACGTTTCTGGGCTTCTGGCCGCACTTCACGCTTCAGGCGGATAAGGGAGCAGGTAAGTCGACACTGATTAAGCGGATTGAGAGAAGCATAGGTTTCACCATGCTTTCCAGCCAGAGCATGAAGTCTGAATTTCGATTGGTAACGTCAATCGGGCATACCTCACACCCGGTTGGGTGGGAAGAAATCAGTGCGCAGGAACAGAAAACGATTGATAGGGCTGTTGCCTTACTGCAGGAAAGCTACCAGTACACCACATCGAAACGCAGCTCAGAGATGACTGAGTTCCTCTGTGTTGCACCGGTATTGCTGGCGGGAGAAGATGTTCCCGTTCAAAGCCTGCAGGGCAAATTGATTCGGTCTGATTTATCGAACAGAAAAGGCGAATTGCTGCCTGAGGATTTGCCGAGATTTCCGGTGAAAGAGTGGATTCAGTTTCTGACGTCATTTACCCGTCAGGAAATGCGTCAGCACTTCACTGAATGTCTGGAGTACATGAAAACAAAGCGCAGCTCGGTAAATAGCGATAGTACTGCAGAACGCATGATTGAGAATTACAGCTGCGTATTACTTGCATGGAAGCTGCTGTGTCAGTTCACCGGTGTGTCCTCCAAGTATGGCAAATTTGTATCGCACCTGGTTTCAGAGATGAACTCTCATGTCAGTGAAACCAATGCGACAAGAGAACCATGGGTTTGGATTCTTCATGTCATTTTGGGTGAGATTGATTCTGGCCAGTATCGCTATCCATATCTTTTTGACTGGATGGACGGAGAACTGTGCCTGTTGATTCGGACGAGTCATATGATGCAGCAACTCAGCCAGACGCCAGCACTGAAACAGACATTTGACAGCTTACCTGTGAAGTCAGACCGGGTACTGAAACGGCAGCTGAAAAATGCAGGCGTCATTTTGAAAGAGCCTTGTGAAAAAACAATTAATACCAAGCGTGTTTCTAATCTCGTTGCTTTAGGTGTCGAGAACCTTCGCGAATTCGGGTTGTACCCGGGAATCCCTGAAAATGTTCAGGAGCAGCAAGTTAACCAACCATGAGGAAACAAAGATGATCAGTAATCTGCAAATCGTATTACTCAGTCAACTGAAGAACCATTGTCATACAGGCTATGACATTACGAAGCTGATTCAACATTCACCATGGAAAGCATCTCATCAGCAGGTGTACCGGGAGTTGGCCCGGTTGGAGGCATCTGGCTGTGTCAGCATCGAAGAAGTGCTGCAACAGGGCAAACCAGATAAGAAAGTGTACAGCCTGACGGAAGCCGGCAGAAAAGTTTTGGCAGACGCTGAAGGCCTGCAACCGGCAATCAGAAAACTTCAGGACGATGCCAGTGCAATGCTGTTTTTGAAACAGCCTGGCTATTACCAGAGTATGAAATCAGAAATCGAACAGCGAATTGCAGCAATTGAAGCTGAGCGCACTTCATGCACCGATGCTTTGTTACTGCTATCGCTGGATCGTGAAAAGCGTTTGCTGGAAGCAGATGCTCAGTGGTGCCAAGGCGTCGTCAGAGCATTTGCATCCGGCTTAACGCAAGCAGCATAACTCGAATACGAAGGAGGGCAGTATGCCAAAGAAACCACTCAACCACATTGCCACCCTGATTTCTGAAGTTTATCAGGAGGCTGGGCTGGATAAGGAATACATCGAAGGTAAGAAAGCCATCATGCGTGGCCATGAAAGCAAATATGAAACGCTTGCAAGCGCGATCAATCTCGATGCGTCCAACCGTAAGCGTTTGGCAGTGAAGCTTGGAATCTCATCACTGCACTTGGATGTGACAGTTAAAGTGCTCAATCACCATTGTTAATAAACCGATGAAGGTAACACGATGAAAAATCAACTTGTTGATCTGAACAATCACCTATTTGCGCAAATGGAACGTTTGAGCGACGAGTCATTAACGCAGGAAGATCTGAGGAGTGAAATCGAGCGCAGTAAGGCCATTACGCAGATCTCGAATCAGATTGTCAGTAATGCTCAGCTCGTGCTGGATGGCGCGAAGTTCAAAGCTGAATATGCCGGTAAATATGAAGTCCCGATGATGGAGGATAAACAGAATGCCTAAGGGTCAATGTCACCAGTATACAGAGGCTCAGCGGGAGTTCATTCGGCTGAATTCAGCACTTCCTCACCAGGAACTGACGGACATGTTTAATCAGGAGTTTGGAACAGCGCTCAGTCGGCCGGCAATCTCAGCTTATTGCAAAAGGTATGGTTTCCTTACAGGCAGAACAGGCTGCTTTGAAAAAGGTGCTAAGCCTTGGAATACGGGCACGAAAGGGGCGGTGAAACCTAATTCAGGGTGTTTCAAACCTGGAGTGAAACCGAAGAACTTCAAGCCAGTTGGCCATGAAAGAATTTGCTCGAAAGATGGCTATGTGTTGATTAAAACCGATCAGGTAAATCCATACACCGGCGCAAGTACCAGTTACAGATTCAAGCACTTGGTGGTTTGGGAACAGGCACATGGCCCAGTACCTAAAGGTCATATTCTCCGGTTCAAAGACGGGGACAAGACAAACTGTGAATTGAGTAATCTTGAATGTGTTTCCCAGGCTGTGAATCTGCGGATGAATCAGAACGAGGTGGCCAAGTTGCCAGCTGAACTGATGGAGACCGGACGGTTGATCTCAAAACTGGAAGTCGCCGCGTTTCAGGCGTCAAGGAAAGGTTAGGCAAACCTTGGTTCAGAAGGCAAAACTATGCTTTCGGCTCACACAACTGCTGCCTTCGTAAGAGGGCAGCTTCCTACTCAGATTGCTGCGGCAACAGCAAAGTTGAGGTCATGATGAAATTGAAAAGACTGATTGAACGAAGCCGGTTTGGTTTCTCAAATACCATGATTCACGTGGATCCACAGGTTGAATCAAAAGAAAAAGACTTCAAATTAAGTAACTCATGGACGGTAAATCAATGTTTTTTATTTGGTTTTATGGGACATCCACGGTTCCACAGGTTATTTCGGATCCCTCTCCCCCCGAAACCTATTTTTCCCTGCATAGGAGCGACTCATCATGTTGGTTAAATTGAATGAATGGCGAAAAATGCGGTTTCCGGATGGTCAGGCACCAAGTGTCAGTGTTTGCCGTAGGGAGATCGATTTGGGCACGTTGCCAGGGAAACGGATAGGGCGCTGTTATTACGTTGACCTAGACCGAGAGAAAGACGCAACAGGTGATGAATTTTTAGATGACCTGCTAAGCCATTAAGAAATAAAGAGGTGACCGTGCCCCGTCCACGAAATAAGAAGTTTAGAGACCTTCCCGAAGGTCTCTATCACAAAGGCGAGAAAGGCTATGTGTTCCGCCGCATCGACAATACCTGGAAATCACTTGGAAAAGAGAGATCGAGAGCTGTTGCTTTAGCCCGCCGATACAACGCGACCTACCGGATTGATCCTGAGATTACCCACGAAGTGAACCCAAGCCTGGTCAGTACTAAAAGAAAGAAGGGCCTGGTGCCATTTTCTCAGTACTTAAAGCGGGTTATCAAACGCTACAAGGAAGAAGAGAACCCATCTGAGGAAACCTATAAATACTTCGTTTCACGGGTCTGCCGGCTAGCGGAAGTCATTGGGAATAAGCCTGGCATGGTGCTCGATCTGCATGATGTGAATCATGTGCTTGAAACGCTTGCTGAGGGCAAATCCAATGAGGTTTATAACCGCTGGATATCTGTGATGGTGAAAGTGTTCGACTATGCGGTTGATGACAGCGTGATGCTGGAGAACCCGGCAAAGCGGAAGAAACGGAAACCGCTCGAAAGTAAACGGCGGCAAAGGCTCACATTGGAGGAATATAAGGCTATTTGGCGAATCGCACCTCCCTGGCTTCGCTGTGCAATGGACCTGTCCCTGGAAACCACGCATGCAGCGCTTGAAATCTGTTCTGTACGGTATGACCACATTGAATGGCTCGAAGAGCCTGCTGATGAAAATGGTGTTCAGGTGTTTGGATATTTGAAGATTCATCGCCAGAAAGTAAAGAAGAAGGAATCTAGCAGGGTCATGATTCCCGTGACGTTGTCACTCAAGAAAATCATCGATGATAGTAAAGACAATATTGCTTCTGCATATGTTGTCCACCGAATGCCAGAGAAGATTAGTAATGAAGTGAGTAAATATTGTGAGCATCTGACTCAGGTGAACCGAAAATTCTTGAGCAGAAAATTTTCACATTACCGGGATCTGGCAGGGGTGAAGAAACATCTGGATAAAACCGAACGTCCGACATTTCATGAAGTGCGTGGGTTGAGTATTCATTTGTTCGATAAAGCAGGTTATGACCCTCAGGCAAGAGCCGCACATTCAGATGCCAGAAGCACAAAAGTGTACAAAGAAGGACATGAAAAATGGGTGCAGGTTCCGGCTGGTGAGATAGGGATTCGCAGCCCGGTTCCAAAATAGTTTTGGAACCATTTTGGAACCGGCGATTTTTGAGAGGGGTAAATCGGGAGGTTTACCCCTATTTTTTTTCATGCGAAAACAGAAGGGTGACCTGGTACTTCCTGAATTTGAGGCAAAGAAAAAGCCCGTTCTTTCGAACGGGCTTCTCTGTATGGTGCGTCTGAGTGGACTCGAACCACCGACCCCCGCCATGTCAAGGCGATACTCTAACCAGCTGAGCTACAGACGCTTTATTCAGTTTTTGCTTCAACACGCTTTAGCATATTGAAAAAATTTGGTGCGTCTGAGTGGACTCGAACCACCGACCCCCGCCATGTCAAGGCGATACTCTAACCAGCTGAGCTACAGACGCAAATTTTAAGTTATTCTAATGCAGGATTTGGTACGACCGAGTGGACTCGAACCACCGACCCCCACCATGTCAAGGTGGTGCTCTAACCAGCTGAGCTACGGTCGTATCATTTAATCGTCCTGCCTGAGAACGGGGTGAATATTAGCGACTCAGACCCACTCGCGCAAGTGTTTGAGTTGGCTTTTTTTATTTTTCGTGACTGTTTGATTGTTACTTGTACTGCCTGACGCTGAATCAGGCACTGAGTGATTGTTTTCAGGGTAAAAATTATTGCAAAAGCTCATGATCCGGCGGCAGTAAGCGGGAGATCCAGATAGCCAGTTTGTGTTTCATGTTGGGGCCGTCTTCCTGATCAGGTGAGAGCGGGGTGATCTGCTTAACATCTACCAACAATCGGTAGATACATTCGACTTTTTCTTTATCTGAAATGCCTTTGGCGAAGTCTTCATAACCCTGTTTTTTGGCAAAGGCGATCCCTATTTCCATGGCTTTCTTAATCAGCTTTTGCTCGTTTTTGATTTTTTTCATTGTATCTCGTTCCCTGACGTTGACCTGCACATAAAGCATTGTAGGGGGTGTTGATCTTTTAGGCCATGTTCATTTATCCGTAAGGCGGTTAAAGGTGTTTAGGCAAGGCGATGAAAATGAGCTGCAAAGACCAGCAACCCTTATGACTGTCCGACGTTTATCCCACAACGCTTGAACAAGGTCTGCCAGTATGAGACGTGGTTGAGAGTAGCGTCACGAAATTGGCGGTGTACGTCACCGTCTATGTAAAAGCTGTGATAATCGGCGAGCGCGGCAGGGCGGTTGGGAATAGCAAACAGAGTTTGCAGATCAGGTTGAATGTCCTGATAGCGGGCATCGAGACTGGCAAGGTATGGCTGAATATCCGTAACGAAAAATTTATAGAAGACGTTCTCAAGAAAGTTGGCTTTCTGCTGATTTCGGTTAGGTCCGCACACGACTGTGGTGTCATTTTGGTCCAGTAGAGCGGTTGTGGTGTTCAGCCAGTCAGTGGCGCGGGCCATTGAGTAAAATAGCTGACCAAGATAACGTGAGGTGTGGATGTTTTCTTCGTAGCTGAGCAGACGTTCAGCGGACTGGGCCGATACGCTAAGCTGCGCCGATATCTGGCTGGCAATATGTGCTAAACCACTCATCGCCTGCATAGTGGCGGTAGCGTCTGGGATTGTGTCGAGCGAAAAAGCGGAGTGAGCGGGCTTAAACTGTTTTTGCCATTCTTCGCCGGTAAGCAGCATGTTCCACAAGTATTTAGGCAAGTCATCTTCTTTCGTGCTTTGAACCTGTATCAGCTGCGCTCTGAGATTATCGTCTTCGGGCAATGTCGCGATACAGTGGCCGATACCGTCCAATAAAAGCAGTTCGTAGCGGAGCTGACGGGTTCTGTCCTGTACTTTGCCCAGCACAGAGTTTCGCTCTGCGATGAGATGAAACAAGCCACATTTTCTGAGCCCATAGGCATCAATCAGACCCATTCTGACATCTTCTGTGCGCTGCAGCATATCGCCGACCTCGGGAAGTGGCGGGAGCAGGGTATCAGGCTCTTTCGGTGAACTCACTTCCAGCACAGAAGCAAGACGATCAGCATAGTCTGCAAACTGATTATCGGAGGACTGCCTGTCGCAGCCGGCCAATATGATGAACAGGCCGCATATTGCGAGTCGAATCAGCAATTTGTGTATGTTTAGCGGATAGGAAAGAAAGTGTCGGCTCATGATCGTTATTCTGGGATTTTTATAACAGTATAAGCTAACAGATTGAGTTTTCAGATAAAGAAAAGGCAGCGTTTGCTGCCTTTGTTATCGAGTTAATGGTGAGTCCAATTACTGCACCGACATGGCCAGCTGGAAATCATGATCTTGGCGTTGCAGCCAAAGCAGCCGCACCGTCAGCATTAATGCTGCAGCGGTTAGACCAACAATAGTACCAATCCAGAAACCATGTGGCCCCATGGGTTCGGCGAACAGGTGCGTCATACCAAGTACATACCCGATAGGCAAACCAAACACCCAATAGGCAATAAAGGTGCGGATAAAAATGGCACGCATATCTTTGTAACCACGTAGTGCACCGGCAGCAACCACCTGGACGGCATCACTGCACTGATAAACGGCTGCAAGGAATAAGAGCTGTGTCGCCAGCATAATCACGTCTGTGTTGTCGGTATATAGCAAACCTATCTGCTCGCGGAAAAGGATTGTCAATACAGCCGTTGCCACAGAAATTGCAACACCCACCCATATACCGCAGTGGCTGGATATTTTGGCACCATCAAAATTTTGTTCTCCTAACTGATGCCCGACCCGGATGCTGACAGCGGCACCTAAACTCATAGGTAACATGAAGACCAGCGAAGAGAAGTTGATGGCAATCTGGTGCGCCGCGACAACAATTGAACCCAGTGGTGCAATCAGCAGTGCGATAGCAGCAAAAATCGAGACTTCAAAAAATAAGGCAGCTGCAATCGGAAAACCAAGCTTGAACTGACGCACAATGGCTTTCAGCTCCGGGCGATACCAGGTGTGGAATAGTCCGACACGGCTGAGTTTCCGGTTTACCAGCACATAAACCAGCATCGAGAAGTACATCAGCCAGTACACAATAGCAGTGGCCACACCGCAGCCGATTCCGCCTAGTGCTGGCGCACCGAATTTACCGTAGACAAAAATCCAGTTGAGAGGAATGTTGGCTAACAAACCGATGAAGCCAATGACCATACCGGGAACGGTCAGCGACAGGCCTTCGGAAAAGCTGCGTAATGCCTGAAAAAGCAGCAGGGCCGGAACAGCATAAAGAACGGCGTGTAGGTAACCAATGGTTTTCTCTGCCAGTACAGGTTCGACGGCCATGTAATCAATTAAGATGCCCGCATTAAAGAGCACCAGTATGATTGGGACTGACAAGAGTAAAGACAATACAAAGCTTTGCTGAACCTGAAACGGAATTTTGTCTTTCTGGCCGGATCCGTTGAGCTGGGCCACAATGGGTACCATAGCAAACAGCACACCAATACCAAACAGAATCGCAGGCATCCAAACACTGGATGCAACCGAGACTGCGGCCATATCAGTGGCACTGACTCCGCCAGCCATCACAGTATCAATAAAGCTCATTGCCGTCTGTGCGACAGAGGCGATCAGAACAGGAATAGCGAGTTTCAACAATCGCTTAGTTTCTAGACGATAAAGATGCACGAAATGCTCCAGAGGGCAGGTAATCTATTATTGGAATAATGTTCACAGTGGATTATATCGGCTTCACTGATACTGACAATGATTTATTCAATCTGTATCACAATTCAGCATTTTTCTGCTTTTTTTAGTGTCGCTTCACTGCTTGTGGCGATCACAATGCAGCGGTATTGCGGGACTGGCTAAGTAAAACGGGTCAATGATAGGATGCTGAGTCAGGGCGATCGTATGAGTGTTCCTCCGGCTGAATACCGGAGGCAACTGGAAACCTCTAGTTTGGAATTGTCTCGCTAAAGGGGAAAGTGGGCAAACGAAACTACAATTGTTTTAAATCAACAATATAAGATTTTTACTTGTTTCCTGACTTAGAAAGCGCTTTTTGTGCTGCCTGCCCGATAGAATCTATATCTGCGTTATTTGAGGCTAAAAACTTCTCAAATAATGGCATCAAAGCTCCCATTTTTTCGTCAATGGCATCACGTACAGTGTCGACTACCACCTGAGTTCCACGCTCGATTTCAACATTGATATTTGAGTCGGTCTGCTTTTCTTCAAAAGTAGTCATTCTGCGGGTTTCAGGGATTAACCAAACATCGAACCAACCCTCGCTTTTATTAACGTCAGAAACAGTCAAACTGGCGCCATTCAAAGCAATATAACCTTTAGGGAAGATGTATTTGGCCCACTCACGAGGTACTGAAATTCGTACACGATAGTTATCATCGATTTGTTGCACGTCAAGAACTGAGGTTTTGAAGTCAATATGTCCAGATAGCGGATGCCCACCGATTTCTGCTCCATCTTTAGCAGCACGCTCTACATTAACTCTTTGGTTCTGCTTATATTCACTCAGAGTGGTTATCTCTAGGCTTTTGAGCATGACGTCAAACTTAACTTGTGTTGGAGTAACTATCTCAGTAACTGTCAAGCAGACACCATCAACAGCAACACTCGCTCCAATTTCTAGGTTCTCGCAGAAACCAGGCTCAAACTCAATGTTAAAAGTTCTGATACCTTTGTTGTCGCTTATTGATGAGATAAGCGCGACAGACTGAATTATACCCGTGAACATTGCTGACTCTCCTGTTGTACCAATGTGGTAGTGCGGGAGTCAGTATTTTGAACCAGTTGGCGTGTAATTCATAGAGTGCGCGATCATCACTGCTGGTACTTTATTCAAAATCGAGTTGGTATCGGTTGCCAGAACCACAGTTAAATCCTGTATCATTTTATCTTACCAGTAACCAGAAAGGGTCTGCGCGCCAAAAAGGTGATGTGATCAATATAGAAATTGATCCTCAGACGCAGGCAGTGGTTGATACGGTGGAAAGGGTAATGGCAGCAAGAGGCTGAAGGACGTTGTTTGTCTTAATCAACACGCCCACTCGTGAGAGGGGCGTGCTGATTCGGACGTTAAAAAATTTGCTCGTCGTCAGCATCGACAAACAGGTGAATGGTTTTGTGTAATTCATCAACCTGCATGTTTAAGTGAATCGCATGGCAACAAGCGGGACAATCATCATAAAACTCCTGACTGCCGGCACTGCTGTCCAGGGTAATGCGAATATGGTGGCCACAATGCGGACAAGTCACACTCTGCTCACTATAGTTCTTCATTTTCTACTCCTTACATTATGTACCTGATACTGATTGGCACATTCATACCGCTGCCAGTGTCCTTACTGGTGAGTCACGACTCTTTCGTTTTTGAAGCACTGGCTGGTTAAAGCGCAGAAGGCGTTTTTTACCTGGCAATCGCAACAAAACGATGGGTATAGGTTTGCTAACCGTTAAGTTAATCCTAGCGATACGGATTAGTTTTTGCCGTGAATTAACTGCAAACTTTGAATTGCTGAGAAGTTTTAACTACGAGGGCTTTGTTGCCTGCAAAGTTGATAAGAAGAGAGTAGACAAGCTAACGGTAATGTGAAATTGATTGGCCGGAAATGGGCCTATAGTGACGCTTTTGAAAGCGATATGGATGAGTGTTTTGTGACGCAGAATGAACAGCCTGTTTGTGTGTCGCGACAAACAGGCTAACCATTCCTCAGCCTGATTAAAGACTGGTGATTAATTCTTTATTTACTTCGAGCAGCGAGTTAAGTTTTTTGTCCGCGATTGACCAACGCAGATCGGCACTGTGCTGTTGCTCCGGCACGACAATGCTTTTCATGCGGGCTGCCTTAACGGCCAGCAATCCGTTCAGGGAATCTTCAAAGGCTACACAGTGGAGCGGATCGATACCCAGTTCATGGGCCGCATTCAGGTACACTTCCGGGTGAGGTTTGCCATAGCGAAGGTGCTCGGCAGAGAACAGGGCACTGAAATGCTCGGTCAGTGACAGGGCATCTAAGGTGGCATTAATGAGGCTCATTGGTGATGATGACGCCAGAGCAATCGTCAACCCCATCTCCTGGCACGTCTGTATCGCTTCACGCACCCCTGGCAGCATAGGTTTGTGCTCCTGAACCAGTTCTTCAACACGTTTAGTGATCATGGTGTTGACGTCCTGACATGTCGGGCCTTGCCAAGGCTGACGTTCGAACCAGAGATCAACAATGTGATCGATTCGCAACCCCATGGTTTCCAGCGTTTCCTGCTGTGAAATTGTGACACCCAGCGAAGAGAACACCTCAACCTGGGCACGTTGCCAGAAAGGTTCTGAGTCGACCAGAAGGCCATCCATATCGAAGATTGCGGCTTTTAACATACGGTTCCTGTCTTGAGCTGAAAGGATAAAGAATGTGAACTTTATCACTTCAACCCGGCAGACGGTAGCCCGGATTGTCGTTTAATGACTACTCAGAATCAGTCAGATTCAGCCTGCGAATACAGCGTTCTGCCTGATCCAGATATTCTCCGCCAAAGAGATTACAGTGGTTCAGCAAATGGTAAAGGTTGTACAGGTCGCGACGTTGTTTGTAGCCATCATCCAGTGGGAAAACAGACTGATAGCCATTATAGAAACTGTCGGGAAATCCACCGAACAGCTCTGTCATGGCAATGTCGCACTCTCTGTCGCCCCAATAGCAGGCGGGGTCATAAATAACAGGTCCATCGACACTGAGTGCCGTGTTTCCATGCCATAAATCGCCGTGCAGCAGGGAAGGTTTGGGCTGATGTGCCGACAAGATATCAATAACCCTGCCTGTGATGACATCAATGCTGCCAAAGTCGATGCCTTTCTCTTCACAGAGCTGAAGCTGCCAGGCAATACGCTGTTCAGCGAAAAAGCGGCACCATTTGCGACGCCATTGATTGGGCTGAGGCGTCAGGCCAATGAAGTTATCCATGTCAAAGCCGTATTCCGGCTGTTCACCCCACTTATGAAGATGCGCCAGTTGCTGGCCAAGGGTGTGAGCCGATTCCGTGTCCAGACTTTTCATGGGCATGAAATCGAGGACAAGGAAGGCTTTATCCCGGCTTATGCCCATATGCCGGCTTGTTGGCACTGTCACTGAGTTTGTTTCCCGCAGGACCCGCAGACTTTCCGCTTCTGCTTCAAAAACGGGAAGCTGATCTTTCTCATTAAGCTTGATGAAGTACCTTTGAACGCCATCGCTGATGCAATAGCATTCGTTAACATCCCCGCCAGGGAGCGTATCGCGCTCACGTATGGTAAAGGGCTGCTCAAGTACGTCTGAAAGCTGATGGGAAATCGCTTGCCACATAGCATCCTCCGGGTACAAACCAGTTTGGGTACAAATCATGATAAACAATAAAACAGCACCTGGGCTGAATTATAAAAAGACAGTGACGCCAAATCTGTTGGGGCAGGCTGATTATGTGAACCGGAATGACCCATGGTTCATCTCTACGCCGGACTGACGTTATTTGTGTGTTTTTTGTCCGTCGCCCCGTG
Source organism: Photobacterium salinisoli (assembly GCF_003614885.1). Lineage (GTDB taxonomy): Bacteria > Pseudomonadota > Gammaproteobacteria > Enterobacterales > Vibrionaceae > Photobacterium > Photobacterium salinisoli. The sequence goes on along the minus strand of NZ_QZMS01000007.1, from coordinate 1,073,061 downwards.
CTTTACCTCATCACAGCATAGACTATATGTTCACCGCTTAGCTGACTTAAATAACAAAAACAGTCAATTAAAAAGTGCAGGGCAGTAAAATTCATATCAAAGCTGTTTTAATAACGGATTCAGATAAAAAAGCCGGGAGGGCTCCCGGCTTAGTGGTATAGCTGAATGTTGATCGCTCTCAATCAGAGACTTGGCGCAAAAGCGTCTGACGTTGTACGGCCAGAATCCTGCGACGGGTCTCTGCGTGAGTGGCAGGGTGGCACAGGCTGCACACTCATTCTGCCTGAAAAAAACTGCTAGCTATCAGCTGTGATCATTACTGCTGGCACTATTTGTCAGTAATCATCGGCAGATCAAGGCCCTGTTCTTTGGCGCAGTTGATTGCAATGTCGTAGCCGGCATCGGCGTGACGCATCACGCCAGTAGCTGGGTCGTTACGCAATACGCGGCGAATGCGCTCTTCGGCTTCATCGGTGCCGTCACACACAATCACCATGCCCGAATGCTGAGAGAAGCCCATACCTACGCCACCACCGTGGTGAAGGGAAACCCAGGTCGCGCCCGATGCTGTGTTCAGCAGGGCATTGAGCAGTGGCCAGTCGGAGACAGTGTCTGAGCCGTCCATCATGCCTTCCGTTTCGCGGTTAGGGCTGGAGACAGAGCCTGAATCCAGGTGATCACGGCCAATTACGATAGGCGCTTTCAGCTCACCGTTACGCACCATTTCGTTGAATGCCAGACCTAAACGTGCGCGGTCTTTCAGTCCCACCCAGCAAATACGTGCCGGCAGTCCCTGAAACTGGATACGCTCGCGCGCCATGTCCAGCCAGTTATGCAGGTGCGGGTTATCCGGGATCAGCTCTTTGACTTTCTGATCGGTTTTGTAGATGTCTTCCGGGTCGCCAGACAGAGCAGCCCAGCGGAACGGACCGACACCTTCACAGAACAGGGGACGAATATAAGCCGGTACGAACCCTGGGAAATCGAACGCGTTTTCAACACCTTCTTCCAGCGCCATCTGGCGTATGTTGTTGCCGTAATCGACGGTTGCAGAACCTGCTTTTTGCAGATCCAGCATCGCCTGTACCTGTACCGCCATCGACGCTTTTGCCGCTTTCACAACCGCAGCTTCGTCTTTCAGACGCATTTCTGCCGCGTGCTCCATGGTCCAGCCCTGCGGCAGGTAGCCATTGAGCGGATCGTGGGCTGACGTCTGGTCAGTGGTACAGTCTGGCACGATGCCGCGCTTCACCAGTTCAGGGAAGACATCAGCAGCATTACCCAGCAGGCCAACAGAAACCGGCTTACCGGTTTGTTTGGATTCTTCAATGATCGCAAGGGCTTCATCCAGCGTCGTGGCTTTGCAATCGACATAACCGGTACGCAGACGGTAATCAATGCGCGATTCATCACACTCAACCGCAATCATAGAGAAACCCGCCATGGTGGCCGCCAGAGGCTGAGCGCCACCCATGCCGCCCAGACCGCCAGTCAGTACCCAGCGACCTGACGCATCACCATTAAAGTGTTTACGCGCCATAGCCACAAAGGTTTCGTAGGTGCCTTGAACGATGCCTTGCGAACCGATGTAGATCCAGCTGCCTGCGGTCATCTGGCCGTACATCATCAGGCCTTTCTTATCCAGCTCGTTGAAGTGCTCCCAGTTTGCCCAATGCGGCACGATATTGGAGTTAGCAATCAGTACCCGCGGCGCGTTGCTGTGCGTTTTAAACACGCCGACAGGTTTACCAGACTGAACCAGCAGTGTCTCGTCATCTTCCAAACGTTTCAGGACTTCCACAATCTTGTCATAACATTCCCAGTTACGGGCAGCACGGCCAATACCACCATATACCACCAGTGAATGCGGATGTTCTGCCACATCGGGGTGCAGGTTATTCATCAGCATACGCAGCGGGGCTTCTGTCAGCCAAGACTTGGCATTCAGTTTGGTGCCTGTTGGTGCTTGTATGGTACGTGTCGTGTCCAGACGTGGATTCTGCTGTTGCGTCATTTTGCTCTCCTTGCCGCTTTTGGGTTAACGAATCGCGCGGGCGATTGTCCAGGCCAGCCGTGCAGCTAACCGCGCAGTTTGATTATCAATGTCGAATCGGGGGTTGTACTCAGCCAGATCCGCGACCAGGATCTTCGACTCGCCTTTCGGCGTTCTGGCTTTTAATATCGGTTCCAGCAGCATTTCAACGATATCGAATGGCACGCCGCGCGCAGCCGGGGCACTGACCCCAGGCGCCACAGAGGCCGGGAAAACATCCAGATCAATGGTCAGATAGAGGTAATCACACTGATCAATAAATCGCTGAAGCTCTGTCAGAGTCTGTTCCATTTTGTGATGAACCAGTTCATGGTCATCTTTATAAAGCACACCTAAACGGTCGGCTTTTTCATACAACGCCTGGGTGTTACTGGTACGTGCCAGTCCCAGACAGGCATATTTGAATGGCCAGTTATGCATTTCGCAAAAACGGGCAGCCTGGTGGAATGGGGTGCCTGAACTGCCTTTCTCCGATTGCTTGCCACCCGGCGGATTACGCAGATCAAAGTGCGCATCAAAGTTGATGATGCCAACACGCGGCGGCTGCTGTGCTTCATTCGCATTGCCGGCAACATGCTGCTTTTGCACCAGATAATTGCCAATGCCCTGAAACGATCCCCAGGCCACTTCATGCCCACCGCCAAAGACGATCACTTTGTGACGCTGGCGCAGGGCGCGGCTTACATCTTCTGCCAGCCGGTATTGCGCCAGCTCCAGGTTGCTGTCGTCGCAACTGATATTACCGCCGTCATAAACGGGCTCTTCGTGGTGCCAGGCCAGGTTGGCCAAGGCGCGGCGAATCGCAACTGGCGCATCATAAGCGCCGGTACGGCCTTTGTTGCGTGAGACGCCTTCATCACAGGCGAAGCCAAGCAACATGATGCCGTTGTCATTGGCATTGTCGGCCGGTTGCACTTTTTGGTGCCAGCGCAGACCTTTGTTACCGTCTTCAGGATCACTGCGTCCTTGCCATACACTCATATCAATAGGCATACAGCCTCCTGTTTACTGATTCTTGGGTTGATAAAATACGTTGCCATCCACAACCCGGGCGATTAAATCCGGCACACCCATGCGATAGGACAGCTCTGCTGGCGAGTCAAGATTCCACAGTGCCAGATCCGCTGCCATGCCTGTACGGATCTGCCCGCACTCTTCACTCAGGCCCAGTGCCTGAGCGGCATTGGCGGTAACACCTCTGAGACACTCTTCCGGCGTCAGACGGAAGAAGGTACACGCCATGTTCATCATGGTACGCAGTGAGGCAATCGGCGAGGTGCCAGGGTTAAAGTCGGTGGAAATCGCCATCGGGACACCTTTTTCACGAAGCAGTGAAACAGGAGGTTGCTGGGTTTCTCTCAGGAAATAAAAGGCGCCAGGCAGTAAGGTGGCGACAGTGTTGTTCTCTGCCAGCGCATCAACGCCTTTTTGATCCAGGTATTCAATGTGGTCAACAGACTTCGCACCCAGGCTGGCAGCTAGAGCACTGCCACCCAGATTCGACAGCTGTTCTGTATGGCCTTTGATCATCAGATTATGCTGGATGGCTGCCTTGAATACGCGCTCACACTGGGCAGGGGAGAAGCCTATGCCTTCACAGAACACGTCAACGGCGTCAGCCAGTTTTTCTCTGGCGGCGGCAGGAATTATTTCATCGCAGACCAACGTAATATAATCGTCGCTGCGTCCGGCATATTCTGGCGGCAATGCGTGTGCGGCCAGCAGTGTGGTGGAAACTTTGATATCGGCCTGCTTGCCAATTCTGCGAGCAACACGGAGCATTTTCAGCTCATCTTCGGTCGTCAGGCCATAGCCGGATTTTATTTCGACAGTTGTGACACCGTCACGTTTAAGACCAGCCAGACGCTCTGATGCTAATTCAAACAGTTCATCTTCAGTGGCGGCTCGTGTGGCTCTGACGGTAGATAAAATGCCGCCGCCGGCCTTGGCGATCTCTTCATAAGGTACACCGTTCAGGCGCTGTTCAAATTCGTTAGCACGATTGCCCGCAAACACCAGATGGGTATGGCAATCAATGAAACCCGGAGTGACCAGAGCCTGTTTACAATCCACAATGTCGGCCTGGCTGCCGACAGTGTCCTGCCAGTTTGCCTGCTGCGGACCGGCGTAGCTGATCTTGCCCTGACGGATGATCACCATGGCGTTATCAATGATCTGATAACCGTGTTGCGGTTCCATGGTGACGAGTTTGAGATTAGTCAGAATGCGTTCCATTGTGAGCGGCGTCTCTTTGGTTGATTATATGTATATACAAATTAAAGTCTGAAATCAGGAAAAACTCAAGATCTGATGTAACAAAAATGTGATTTATGTTGAAGGATTCTATTAAGTGTCGCGCACTTAGCAGCGGGAAAGAGCAGTGTCAGGCGAGAACGATGTACCAGACAAAAGCCTGACCACTGAATGATCAGGCTTTTGTATCAATATGATAGATAAGAAAACAGCCAGTTATTAAGTGGATGAAGACGAATCAGTGTTAAATGACCCGTGTTCTGGAGCTGAGTTTGTATTTATCGCCAGGGTGGTACAGTAGCGCGGTGCTAATGAGATTGGTGTTACTCCAGGTACGACGATTGAGCAGCAGGCATGGCGACTCGATCTCCATTTCGAGCAGCTCACTGATATGCGACGGGGGCAGAATGGCTTCAACAGTATGCTCAATATCGCTGAGCGGACATGTCTGCATCAAATACTCATTGGGTGTTTGAGTCGTAAAATCCTGCTGGATATAATCGGGGGCAAAGTGCGGGTTTACCCAGCGTTCTTCTAACTGAATTGGCACCTTATTTTCGTAATGAACGATTTGAGTGAAATACACAGTCGTGTCATGCCGGACGCCTAAGCGTAATGCAATTTCATCACGGGCTTTAACCTGTTGTTGCGTGATCACTTTGCTGGAGTATTGATGGCCCCGGCTTGTGACTTCTGCTGCAATGTTCCGAATTTCCATCAAAGGAGATTCAGCTTTTTTATTGCAGACAAAAGTACCTAAACGGGGTGTGCGTTCCAGAAACCCTTCATTAACCAGTTCTTTGATAGCTTTATTGGCCGTCATCCGACTGACTTCAAACTGCTCTGACAGCTCAATTTCGGTGGGGATCTTATATCCGGGAGGCCATTCACGGCTCTGGATTTTCTGGTCGAGGTACTCTTTGATTTGCTGATAACGCGGTGCGCTTGCCATGGTGTTGTCTCTGCGTCATTATCGACTCTAAATTGCCTATACAAATGAAAGCAACTTTTCCCTTATTTTGCAAGTGGCTCACACGCAACTGGCTTTTCTATCTTTAGTTTTGTGAGTCAATCCATTACAATTCGCCTTCTGTCTGGGGTCAGCAATTTTGATTTGTGCCAAAATTCACACCGAAACAGACATTATCTCATCACCGTCCTGCGCCTTGGCAGGCGGTAAAATACGAAATTGCATGTGCTACTTGGTATGTGGCACCACTGAACAAAGGATCAATGAATGCCTGTAATTACTCTTCCTGACGGCAGTCAGCGTCAATTTGATAACCCGGTTTCTACTCTCGATGTGGCGCTGTCTATCGGCCCTGGCCTGGCGAAAGCCTGTATTGCCGGTCGTGTTGACGGTGTTCGCGTTGATGCCTGTGATTTGATTGAAAACGACGCAAAACTGGAAATCATCACCGCAAAAGATGAAGACGGTCTGGAAATCGTTCGTCACTCTTGTGCTCACCTTTTGGGTCATGCGATCAAGCAACTGTACCCGGATGTGAAAATGGCGATCGGTCCAACGATTGATTCCGGTTTCTATTATGACGTCGATCTGGAACAGCCACTGACCACTGACGATCTGGAAAAGATCGAAAAACGCATGGTTGAACTGGCGAAAACCAAATACGACGTTATCAAGAAGAAAGTCAGCTGGCAGGAAGCACGTGATACTTTTGAGTCTCGCGGCGAACCCTACAAAATGGAAATCCTGGATGAGAATGTCTCTCGCGATGACCGTCCGGGATTGTACCTCCATGAAGAATACATCGACATGTGTCGTGGCCCGCACGTGCCGAACATGGGCTTTTGCCAGCATTTCAAACTGCTGAATGTGGCTGGTGCCTACTGGCGCGGTAACAGCGATAACAAGATGTTACAGCGTATTTACGGCACAGCGTTCCATGATAAGAAAGCACTGAAAGCGCACCTGACGCGTCTGGAAGAAGCGGCTAAGCGTGACCACCGTAAACTGGGCAAGCAACTTGATCTGTATCATATGCAGCAAGAAGCGCCGGGTATGGTGTTCTGGCATCACAACGGCTGGACTGTGTTCCGTGAGCTGGAAGTGTTCGTCCGTGACAAGCTGACTGAGTATGATTACCAGGAAGTGAAAGGTCCGCTGATGATGGACCGCGTTCTGTGGGAACGCTCTGGTCACTGGGACAAGTACGCAGAGAACATGTTTACGACTGAGTCGGAAAAACGTGAGTATGCGATTAAGCCAATGAACTGTCCGGGTCACGTTCAGATCTTCAATCAGGGTCTGAAATCATACCGTGATCTGCCATTACGTATGGCCGAGTTTGGTAGCTGTCATCGTAACGAACCGTCAGGTGCACTGCACGGTCTGATGCGTGTTCGTGGTTTCACGCAGGATGATGCGCACATTTTCTGTACGGAAAATCAGGTGCAGGAAGAAGTGACTTCTTGTATCAAGATGGTTTATGACACTTATGAAACCTTTGGTTTCAACAATATTGTGGTGAAGCTGTCTACACGTCCTGAAAAGCGTGTTGGTTCCGATGAAATGTGGGACAAAGCCGAATCTGACCTGAAAATCGCACTGGAATCAATGAACATTCCTTACGATATTCAGGAAGGTGAAGGGGCGTTCTACGGCCCTAAAATTGAATTTACTTTGCATGACTGCTTAGATCGAGCTTGGCAGTGCGGTACAGTTCAGCTAGACTTTGCTCTGCCTGAGCGTCTGGGGGCGACTTATGTCGGTGAAGATAATGAGCGTCATACGCCAGTTATGATTCACCGCGCAATTCTTGGTTCCCTGGAGCGTTTCATCGGTATCCTCATCGAAGAATACGCGGGTTACTTCCCAACCTGGTTGGCGCCACAACAAGCAGTCGTCATGAATATTACTGACAGCCAGTCAGAATATGTTCGAGAAGTTGTAGAAAAACTGCAAAAAAGTGGAATCCGAGTCAACGCGGACTTGAGAAATGAGAAAATTGGCTTTAAAATCCGCGAACATACTTTAAAGCGAGTTCCGTATATGCTTGTCTGCGGTGACAAAGAAGTCGAAGCAGGTGAGGTTGCGGTTCGTACTCGCAAGGGTAACGATTTGGGTAAATTCAAGATTGATGACTTTGTTGCGTACATGCAACAAGAGATTAGCAGTCGTAAGCTCAATGTTTTGGAGGAATAAGGTATTAAAGGCGGAAAAAGAACTCAAGCACCAGTTAAGCAAAACGCACACCGTATCAATGGCGAAATCCGTGGCGTACGCGAAGTTCGTTTAACTGGTATCGATGGTGAGTCTATCGGTGTTGTTTCTATTGAAGAAGCAATTAGTGCAGCGAATGAAGCTGGTGTCGATCTGGTTGAAATCAGCCCTAATGCCGAGCCACCAGTCTGTCGAGTGATGGACTATGGCAAGTACCTGTTCGAAAAGAGCAAGGCTGCTAAAGAGCAAAAGAAAAAGCAAAAACAAATCCAGGTTAAGGAAGTTAAATTCCGTCCTGGTACAGATGAAGGCGACTATCAGGTAAAACTGCGCAACCTGACTCGCTTTTTAGAAGAGGGCAACAAGGGTAAAGTCACACTGCGTTTCCGCGGTCGTGAAATGGCCCACCAAGGTCTGGGTATTGATCTTCTGAACCGTATTAAGGATGAACTGGTCGACATCGCTGTCGTCGAGAGCTTCCCTAGTCGTGTAGAAGGTCGTCAAATGACCATGATGCTTGCCCCTAAGAAGAAGTAATTCAGGCCTTCAAGTAGCAAAAGCGCTGCTCAGTGCAGCGCTTTTTGTTCGCCTGATTACTATGTTATTAACTATCAACAATGCGGAGTCTCATCATGCCTAAGATGAAATCCAACAAAGGTGCTGCTAAGCGTTTCAAGAAAACTGCTGGTGGTTTTAAGTACAAGCGTGCGACCAAGCGTCACATTCTGACTAAGCGTACTACTAAGAACAAGCGTCAGCTACGTCCAAACTCTCTGCTTCCTGCATGTGAAGTAGCAGCAGTAGCACGTATGCTTCCGTTCGCTTAATCGTTTTTAGTTTTCGTATTTATTTAGTTAGGAGTTTCCTATGCCTCGCGTAAAACGTGGTGTACAAGCGCGTGCACGTCACAAAAAAGTTCTTAAACAAGCTAAAGGCTACTATGGTGCACGTTCACGTGTATATCGTGTAGCTTTCCAAGCAGTTACTAAAGCCGGTCAATACGCTTACCGTGACCGTCGCAACAAGAAACGTACTTTCCGTCAACTGTGGATTGCACGTATCAATGCAGCGGCACGTCAAAACGACATGACCTACAGCACCTTCATCAATGGTCTGAAGAAAGCATCTATCGAAATCGATCGTAAGATCCTGGCTGATATCGCTGTTTTCGACAAAGCGACTTTCACCGTTCTGGTTGAAAAAGCGAAAGCTGCACTGTAATTTCAGTTCAGTTTGATGAAATAAGGAGAGCCTAGGCTCTCCTTTTTTTGGTTTCAATATACACAAGTCTTCACACTAGCACTGAGTCCGTTAACCGTTACAGCCAGTTTGTGCCTGCCAGGGGTTGTCGGGTGTGTGGCCGGGGATCTCTTGTGCAGTCCACCATTTAGCTTTCCAGTACTGCCCGTTAAACCGGACAATATCCCCAGAACGGTATGTTGTGTGCGCTGACCAGTTAGCTTGTTCACAGCTCAACACTGGCAAAGGGTTTTCCATCCATTCAACAAGCTGACAATGCGATACAAAACGCACCTGCTGTTTCGACAACGCGTATTCAATGAATTGCTTCAGCACTGTTTGCCTGTCTGCGACGCTAGTTTCAGGCATCCCGCTATGTTCTTCACCATTTATCTTGCCGTAAAAAGCAGAGTGCAGACCCAGTACCAAAGGCGCGCGATTGCCGGATAAGTGCAGGTCGAGATTATATTTATACAAGGTGAGCACATCGGCAGTGTTCAGGCCGTACCAACCCCAATCAGGCGTGGTATAGAGCTTCCAGTCGAAGTTGTCAGCCTTTCGTGCTGCCGGATCATAGTAGAGCAATCTCCTGTTGCCACTGCTCAGGCGTCATCCAGAGCTCGAAAGGGTTGTAGTTTACCTTATCGTCCGGATGGGTTTCTGTGTGGTTGGCGATATCATGACCGTCATTGTTTAGTTTTCGCCATAGATTGATGATCTCAGGCTGGTTTCGGGCAGGCTGGCAGTGCATGAAAAAACTGGCCGTCAGTGTGGTTGAGGCAAACGCATCAAGCCCATTTGGGTTGCTACGGTGATTGAGCAGTTCACTAACCCAGTTCAATCCATCAGCCTCAACATTGTCATCAAACCCTAAAGCAATAAACATGGGTGTTTCAGATGTTTCAAGCGGGCTGGACTGGGCTGCAGGGTAAAAGCTTGTGTCCGCGACAGCAAATGAACTCGCTATCAATAAGGGTGCTATGGCAGGTGTACGTTTTTTCATCATGGGTCCCTTAAGTGTAAAGAAAATATATTGAGTAAAAACATAATTTTATGGAGATATAGTGAAGTTGCGGATCAGAGAAAGAGGAGAAAAGTGATTTTCAGAGTGATATGGCAACTTAAGTACGAAAAAATGTGTGTTGCACACCTTAAAGTGACTGTCGTTACGCTAATGGATGTCATGGCAGTATTTCGTTGCTAACCGCGTGAACCTAAGCTTTCTGGTTCCCCGAAAGGTGCAGAAATGTCTGCTAGCGTTGTTCTGGACGATTTTTCCGGAAAATTTTTTAGCAAATACGCTGCTAAGTCGCGATTGAGTTTGGATTTAGCACCAGCTTTCTTTAATATGTATCGTTACGCGAATTTATCTCCCTGAAGGACGCCACCAGTGTGTGGATGAGGAAACGATGCAACATCTAGAAGAGATTATTGCCAACGCAACGGCAGCAATTGAGCAGGCTGACTCAGTCGCTGCTCTGGACGAAGTCCGTGTCCATTATATGGGTAAGAAGGGTGAACTGACCCTTCAACTGCAAAGCCTGGGTAAATTGCCACCTGAAGAGCGTCGCGAAGCTGGTCAGCAGATCAACCTGGCAAAGCAAGCTGTTCAGCAGGCAATTGCCGCTCGTAAAGACGCACTGCAGCGTGCTGAGCTAGAAGCCAAACTGGCCGCAGAAACCATCGACGTGACCTTGCCTGGCCGTCGTATTGAAAATGGTGGTCTGCACCCGGTGACCCGTACTATTGAGCGTATTGAAAGCTTCTTTGGTGAACTTGGCTTTACTGTTGAGTCTGGCCCGGAGATCGAAGACGGTTTCCATAACTTTGATGCTTTGAACATTGCCAAAGATCATCCGGCTCGTACCGATCACGATACTTTCTTCTTTAATCCTGAGCTGATGCTGCGTACGCACACTTCTGGCGTGCAGATTCGTACCATGGAAGCCAGCCAGCCGCCACTGCGTTTTATTGCACCTGGCCGTGTGTACCGAAATGATTACGACCAGACTCATACCCCAATGTTCCATCAGGTTGAAGGGATGCTGGTTGATGAGAATGTCAATTTTGCTCAGCTGAAAGGCATCTTGCACGAATTCCTGCACAACTTCTTTGAAGAAGATCTGGAGATTCGTTTCCGTCCTTCTTACTTCCCGTTTACTGAGCCTTCTGCTGAAGTGGATGTACGTCGTAAAGGCGGGAAATGGCTGGAAGTGTTGGGTTGCGGGATGGTCCACCCTAATGTACTGCGTGCCGTTAATATCGATCCTGAGAAATATTCAGGTTTCGCATTTGGTATGGGTGTAGAGCGTCTGACCATGCTGCGTTACGGCGTGAATGACCTGCGTGCATTCTTCGAAAACGATCTTCGTTTCCTGAAACAGTTCAAGTAAGCATTAGGGGCTAGCAAATTATGAAATTCTCTGAATCTTGGCTACGCGAGTGGGTCAATCCTGCTAACAACAGCGAAGAACTAGCTCACCAGATCACTATGGCGGGCCTGGAAGTTGACGGTATTGAACCTGTTGCAGGCAGTTTTACTGGCGTTAAAGTCGGTCAGGTTGTCGAATGCGGTCAGCACCCTGATGCCGACAAACTGCGTGTGACTAAAGTTGATGTAGGTGAAGAAGAACTGCTGGACATCGTCTGCGGTGCGCCTAATTGCCGTCAGGGTCTGAAAGTTGCTGTGGCAACAGTGGGCGCTGTTTTACCTGGCGACTTTAAAATTAAAAAAGCCAAACTACGTGGCCAGCCTTCCCATGGCATGCTGTGTTCATTTACTGAGTTAGGCATTGATGTTGATTCAGATGGCATCATGGAACTGCCGGAAAATGCTGTGATTGGTACAGATTTCCGCGAATTCCTGAGTCTGAACGATGTCATTATTGATGTGGATCTGACACCGAATCGCGCTGATTGTTTGAGCATTGCTGGTCTGGCGCGTGAAGTTGGCGTATTAAACCGCGCTGAAGTGACTTCGCCATCCTTTGATGCTGTTGCTCCGGCCATTGACGATCAAGTTTCCATCGAAGTGAAAGCGCCGGCAGCGTGTCCGCGCTATCAGGGACGTATTGTTCGCAATGTGAATGTAAAAGCGGAATCTCCGTTGTGGCTGCAGGAAAAACTGCGTCGTTGCGGTGTTCGCTCTATTGACCCAATTGTTGATATTACCAACTATGTGATGCTGGAACTGGGACAGCCGATGCATGCGTTCGATCTGAACCAGATCGAGGGCGGCATTGTTGTGCGTATGGCAGATCAGGGCGAGAAACTGACCCTGCTGGACGGCACTGAAGCGGAACTGAACAGCGACACGCTAGTGATTGCTGATCAGTCAAAAGCGTTGGCAATGGCGGGAATCTTTGGCGGTGAGCACTCAGGTGTAAGCGAAAACACCAAAGATGTGCTTCTGGAGTGTGCGTTTTTCACGCCGGATGCTATTCGTGGCCGTGCACGTAGTTACGGTCTGCATACTGATTCGTCTCATCGCTTTGAACGTGGTGTTGACGCCGGTCTGCAAACCAAAGCCATGGAGCGTGCAACGGCTTTACTGGTTGAGATTTGCGGTGGCGACGTTGCGCCTATCGTAGAAGCTGAATCTGAACAGCATCTGCCTCAGCAAAACAGCATCGTACTGCGCCGCAGTAAGTTAGACAGCCTGCTGGGTCACTTTGTCTCTGATGAAGACGTCGTAGAAATTCTGAGCCGTCTTGGCTGTATGGTCGAACCTACTGATACCGGCTGGCGTGCAGTTGCACCAAGCTGGCGTTTTGATCTGGCCATTGAAGAAGATCTGGTTGAGGAAGTGGGTCGTATCTACGGATACAATAATATCCCGGCTCAGTCGCCTGTTGCTGCGTTGAGCATGAATCTGCACCAGGAAGCAAACCTGCCACTGAAACGTGTTCGCGATCTGCTTGTTGACCGTGGTTACCACGAAGCGATTACTTATAGCTTTGTTGAGCCAGAGCAGCAGAAGTTGATCGTACCGGATGTGGACGCGATCATTCTGCCGCACCCGATTTCTGCTGAAATGTCAGCAATGCGTCTGAGCCTGTGGCCGGGCCTGCTGAACACGGTTGCCTTCAACCAGAAGCGTCAGCAGCCTCGTGTGCGTCTGTTCGAATCTGGCATGCGTTTTGTTCCTGACGCATCAGCTGAAAATGGTATCCGTCAGGAAACCATGCTGGCGGGTGTGATTGCCGGTGCACGCAGTGAAGAGCATTGGGATATCGCGACAAACACCGTTGATTTCTTCGATCTGAAAGGTGATTTGGAAGCGGCTCTGGAACTGACTGCCAAAGATGCTGAGTTTACATTTACGCCAGCTAAACACCCGGCACTGCATCCGGGACAGTCAGCGGCTATCGTTGTAGACGGTAAGGAAGTTGGCTTTATCGGTACAGTTCATCCTGAGCTGGAGCGCAAGTTCGACCTTAACGGACGTACTATTGTGTTTGAAGTTGAGTGGAATGCTGTTGCAAGTCGTACGATTCCTCAGGCTAATCCTGTGTCTAAGTTTCCTGCGAACCGTCGTGACATCGCTGTAGTGGTTGCTGAAGATGTTGCTGCTGGTGATGTGTTAAAGGTCTGTCTGGCACATGGTGGTGAACTGCTTACTGATGTAAACCTGTTCGATGTTTACCGCGGTAAAGGTGTTGAGGACGGCCAGAAGAGTCTGGCGATTGCTTTGTACCTTCAGTCTGCTGACCGAACGTTGGAAGAAGCTGATATCAATGGTGCTGTCGAGTCGATTGTTGCGGTTCTTGGCGATCAGTTTGGTGCAGCGCTTCGCGATTAACTCACTGTTATTATTTGACAATTGATGAAAAAGCAGCCGATAAGGCTGTTTTTTTTTGATTTTTTTTCAGTTAAAGCTAAGATTTTGATAAATAGCAAAAATTATCTGTACGATTCATTTTTGTGGTTTTATTGACTGCAACTGACTTTAATTTTGGTTTTTATTGTTGCCGATTAATAAGCGTAAGCACAACAAGGTGCATGCGTTCATGCTTTTCCGGAATATAAGATTCAATCATTTTACGGTAAGTTTACCTAAAAAAGTTGGCGGAAATCAGCTAGTTGGCATAAACTTGTCTCTAGTTAAGGTCAGCCACTGTTGTGAAGGCTATAATGCATTTTAGTGCATAGGTGGGCAGCCTGGCTACACATGAAGTATTCGCAGTAAGCATAAGTGATATGTTTACTATTCGTTCAACATAGTCTTGAGGGAGTTATCTATGGCGCTCACAAAAGCCGAATTGGCTGAGAACCTGTTTGAGAATGTCGGACTAAGCAAACGGGACGCCAAGGATACGGTGGAAGTCTTCTTCGAGGAGATCAGAAAGGCACTCGAGTGTGGCGAACAGGTTAAGTTATCAGGTTTTGGTAATTTTGATCTGCGCGACAAAAACGAGCGACCTGGACGAAATCCTAAAACCGGTGAAGATATTCCAATCTCGGCACGGCGAGTGGTGACCTTTCGCCCTGGTCAGAAGCTTAAAGCACGCGTTGAGAATATCAAAATCGAAAAATAAGTGGTTTGAGCCTACAAGAAACCCAAGTAAGCGAATTGTTTACTTGGGTTTTTCTTTATCAGTATTAAAAAGAGTATACCTTGGTCTCATTCTTGCCTGCTGTCGTCAATATAGTGTTGAAACTATGTAGCCAAGATGTATAGTAAAAACAGTTTATTTCACTGATTTTCTTTCATCTTTTAGTGTTCTTTATTGGTTGTTATTCGTGCAATCATGAAATCGCCTGTAAGAACATGCCTGTTACAAGGACGAGGAGGTATAATGGCTTTGTTAAAGGCAGTGCAAAACGGGGAATTTCTTTCTGCGACCCTGGATTTATCTTTGCCGTTTGAGGCGGGAGAATGGCAGTTAGAAAATGGCGTAGTATGTCAGTTGACGGCGCGAGGTGTTTTAACCGTTATTCCACCTGGCTTATCCGCTGCCAGTAAAGACATCGTCATTTCATCTGGGGTGCACGGTGATGAAACCGGTCCGATCGAACTGCTACAGCAGTTAGTGAAAAAAATCCTGCTTGGCGATTTAATGCCTGAACATCGTCTGCTGCTGATCATTGGTCACCCTGAAGCCATTAATGCCCATACCCGCTTTATTGATGAAAACATGAACCGCCTTTTTGGCAGTATCAATGATGAGACGAATGTTGACCGTATTCGCGCGAACCTCCTTCAGCGCTCAGTCGATACCTTCTTTCAGAACTCGCCATCAGAGCATGTCGAGCGCTGGCATTTGGATCTGCATAGTGCCATCCGTGATTCGCAGCACTACACCTTTGCAGTCAGCCCTTTTAGTGAACATAAAACGCGAGGCTTAGCGTTGTTCAATTTTCTGCACCACGGCGAGATTGAGGCAATGATGCTCTCAGGTTCCGCGGCGCCGACATTTAGCTGGTACAGTGCTCAGAACTATGGGGCGCAGGCACTGACGATGGAGTTGGGCAAGGTAGCACGGCTGGGGGAGAACGATTTAGAGCGACTTGACGCCTTTAATCAGGCGATGCACGCACTCGTTTCACAAAAATCACTGCCAGATTATCAGGGTGACAAAAAAGTATGTGTGTACCGGGTCACTCGTACTCTTACTAAACACACGGATCAGTTCGCTTTCACCTTTCCGGCAAATCAGGCTAACTTTACCTACTTTGAAGAAGGTGCGTTACTGGGCAGCGATAACGGTGAAGAATACGTGGCCGCCAAAGGGGGAGAATCTGTCGTTTTCCCTAATCCCAATGTGGCGCTGGGGCAGAGAGCTTGTTTGCTGGTAAAGCAATCAGAGGTTGAACTCACTGATCAGGTCGTTGCTAAATTCTAAGCACTACTACTCCGAGGAGCTGAAAACAGAGAGATTATCAGCCGCCTCTGAGTAAATTCTTTTGAAAGCAAGCCAATTTAACTGGCTTGCTTTTCATTTTTTCAAAGACCCTGTATGTTTCCCCTTTGGATCTCACTTACGAAAACACACGACATCATGCACTTAGACCGTATCCTTCATCAGCGTCGCCATAAATGGAAAGTGAGCTTTTGGCTTGTTGCAATTTTGCTTGTTAGCTGTGGTCTGTTTTCATTGTCGGTGGGCGAGATCTGGCTGAAACCCTGGCAGCCTTTTGGCGAGCTGGAGAAGCAATTATTATGGCAGCTCAGAATGCCAAGGTTAGTGGCCGCCATGGCCATTGGGGCTGCGTTGGCTGCCTCTGGTGCTGTGTTGCAGGTATTACTGGGAAATCCGCTGGCGGAGCCCGGTGTGCTGGGTATTTCGGGTGGGGCCAGCCTGGCGCTTGTGCTCTTACTGTTTTTGCTTCCCTCAGTGCCCGGTCCCTGGCTGACAATGCTGGTTGCTATGGCGGGTGCACTGATCTTTACTTTACTGCTTGTTGGACTAGCCCGTATCCGAAGGGTGTCTACCGCGCGTTTGCTGCTCATAGGCGTTGCACTGGGTATTTTGTCTGGGGCGGTTGTGACCTGGGCGTTTTATTTCAGCGACGATCTGAATCTCAGACAGCTGATGTACTGGCTGATGGGAAGTGTTGCCGGTGTTTCCTGGGAGCAGCTTAGCGTGCTGACCATTCTGCTTCCCGCATTGTTCTGGCTATGCTCTCGTGGCCGTCAACTGGATATCCTGATGCTGGGAGAAACCCATGCACGACAGTTGGGTCTGGATGTGGCTGCACTGCGTTGGCGATTGATATTGATTATAGCCTTGTTAGTGGGAACATCCGTCGCTATGGCGGGTGTGATTGGCTTTATCGGCCTGGTGATTCCTCACTTGCTGCGTTTGGCTTTAGGCGCGGAAAACCGATACCTGCTACCGCTTTCTGCCTGTTTCGGGGCGCTGCTGCTGGCGGTTGCTGATGTATTGGCGCGGGTACTGCTGCCTGCGGCAGAATTACCTGTGGGCGTCGTGACCACGACATTGGGCGCACCTGTGTTTATCTGGATGCTGTTGCGTTCGCAAGTGGAGTAAGGCTGATAATGGTCGGTTCAGATCTGGATTGTGTATTACAAGCTGAGAATATAGCGCTAGCCAGGCGATTACTGCCGGTCAGCTTCTCGGTAAAGCGCGGTGAAGTGGTTCATCTGATAGGCCCTAACGGTAGCGGGAAAAGCACTGCTATTCAGTGCCTGTCCGGGCTGTTTCAGGGGACAGGCAAGGTGAGACTGGCAGGTCAGTGCTTGTCTGAGATGGATCTTCGCGATATGGCCCGGTACCGCAGTTATCTGTCGCAACAGGATAAACCGGGTTTTGCCGTTGGTGTTTATCATTATTTGCAGTTAGCGGTATCCGCGATTCCGGCAGCAGACGTTGAGAAGGTTAATCAGGCAATTCAGGATGTCAGTCGGTGGCTTTCTATTGATGACAAACTGGATCGCCATATTCAGCAATTGTCCGGTGGTGAGTGGCAACGGGTCAGATTAGCGGCTTCCTGCTTGCAGGTCTGGCCAGGACTGAATCCGGATGGTTGCCTGTTACTGCTTGATGAACCGGCAACAGCACTTGATATCGGGCAGGAAGTCTCTTTATACCGACTACTGCATTTTATGGCCGAACAAGGTATTGCTGTCGTTATGGCGAATCATGACCTGAACCGAACGCTGCAATTCGCAGACAGTGTTATCTTGCTGAAAGGGGGGAGCTGTGTTGCGAAAGGAAAACCTGAAGAGGTGATGACGAATGAACAACTTGCGCAGACGTTTGCCACTCAAGTTGAGCGTGTGAATCATAACGGAAGAATCGGGCTGTTTTTTAGCTGATTTCTCGCTGAAAGTTACTGCCGGCCGGAAAAGTAATCAGTTGCGTGATTTCAGTCAGAAAAGGCTTGTACTTCTCATCAGGATTTGGATAATGCGCTTCGTCTTCTGAGACAAGCTTCATCAAGGCGCGTTGGCAGAGTGGCTATGCAGCGGATTGCAAATCCGTGTACCTCGGTTCGACTCCGGGACGCGCCTCCATTCTTATCGAACTTCATCACCTGCAAGCAATGTTTCCGTTTTTTCTGAGGGTAAAAAGCCCGCAGCGACTACGGGCTTATCGTCTATTAAGCAGGTTTGGCCGTCCAGGCAGAGCACCAGCCATTTACGTTCACCGCTTTACCAGGGAAGATTGAACAGGGTCTCCATTCATCGCCTTCATTACCTTGTAATAGCATACAGTTACCGCAATGATTTTCTGCATGAGGTGATTTATGTGTGTATTGCAAGGCAGCTGCCTGAGCATCATCTTCTGCCAGATGTGGCAGTTCTTCACTGGCCAGCGCTTTACGCTGCAGGATCTGATCGCCCAGTGTGATGCCTATGATGCCTGCCATAGTCAGACGCAGAAAGCGCCGACGGTCAGTTGAGGTTTTCATCACATTTTTCCTTTTATAGTCATTTATGCTCACATGCTGTTCACCAGATTTACTCAGCGAACTGAGTAATTGTGGGAAAGAATCGGCAAATTCGCTAAGAAATCACAATGTTAAGTTTTTGAGGTATGTTGCGTTTTGTTATCAATTTCTGTTCAGATAAAGATTTTGAAACATAGTGCTTAGCGCTAAGATTTTGAGATTACGCAAAAAATGATGATTTTTAACAATTTGCTTATTGAAACATTTTGTTTACATCTTCATTCTGTACGTCATTATCACCGATGATAAAAATCAATGAAGGTATAGGGATGAATCTGTTGTTAGTGGATGTGGATGGTGCTTTGGTGAATGCCAGAGAAATGGATATGGTGTGTTTTCAGCAAGCCGTCGAAGCCGTTCTCCACATCACTTTGGATAAATCGCGCTATCAAGAGCGAGTGGTGACGGATTCGGCCATGTTAGATGAGATCCTTCATCAGTATCCTGCGCTTTCAAGCCGATCTATTGTTCACCGTCAGGTGGAGCAAAAATATCTGGAGAATCTCGCTGCCAGGCTGCACTCGATGCCTCAAGAGCTTGTGCTGAGCAAAGGAGCCAGAGAGTTTCTTGAGCAAATGGCAGTCCGGGATGATACGCATGTTGCTATCACCAGTGGCGGATGGGCAGCGGTAAGCCGTCTGAAATTGAAAGCTGCGGGGATAGATGCAAGTAAAATGACCTTTGCCTCCTCGTCAGATGCTGCCAGCAGAACGGAAATTATGGCGCTTGCTGCATTCAGAGCAAAGCAGGATACGGGGATGACGTTTAAGCGACGTATAGTGTTTGCGGAAGGTGAGTGGAATCAAAGAGCTTCTCAGGAACTGGGCTATGAATTTGTCGCTGTCGGTAAAAAGTTAAGTCACCATACTTATATTCCCAGTTTGTCGTTTTATCAGGCTGTTCTTTCCAAGTTCGATATCAATTGATGGCTGAATAATGTTACCAGGCAGACAAAATGTCTGGTAACGAGCTGAAGATATTACGCCATGATGCGAGTTTATTACCATGGCTGAACGTAAGTCGTCGTATGGTTTGATAACACATGATAATGATGGCTTTGATTCAGCATAGGGAGCCAAGGGGTTATGATGTCTTTCATCCGTCAGTCAGTGTTTATTGTATCTATGCTGTGTGGTTCCTGTACTGTGCTCGCAGCCAGCAGCGATACCTTCTGCGCAACGCCCCTACAAGCAATAAGGCCTGATTTATCCCGGATCATGGCTTCGAATAAGCCAGCAACAAGTATAGTGATTTTTCAGTCCATGCTGAGGCAGGCCAGTAAATATCATGATAAAACAGCTCTGATTGAGTTGTTGGAGGCAATTGCGCATAACTACTATCTGCTTGGGGACAAGCAAAAAGCCCGTTTCTATCAAGAGCAGGCCAAACCTTTTATGTCCGATATTTCTGGTACCACGACACTAAACACGGATCTTGTTAGCACTCTGTAGAACCCAATACGTCTCCTCCTGATAGTCATGGTTATTCATATTTTGTGAGATAATTGATAAATTTGACATTGAGCGAAGTTATTGGTTTGTTTTACATTCGGGTATAGGATTTGATGAGGGCCTGGGATAAATTGGCGTTAAGTTAATAATGCGGCATCTTGCAATCAAGATGGATTGTTTTCTTATGGTCAGTGTTGTTTGTGTCTGAAGTAGTGAGGTGAGATCTGTAATGGCAAGGGAGGATTGGATTGATGCCTGGTTCCTGGATATCTGGGCCAATGCGAGTAGCTCCAGCCTTGCTGAGTACGTCTCTGATCCTTTTGTTTTTCACTTACCTGGCGGTCGGCGTCACCCTCTGTCTCATGAAAGTTACCTTTCCTATCTGTTGTTATGGCGGCAAAAATTTAAGTCTGTCGTTTTCTCGATCTCAGATGTCATTAGTCAGCCGCCACTGACTGTTGTCCGATATCGCTGTCAGGCGCAATATCATGGCGGGTGGTTCAATTTGCCGGGTAAAAAACAGACGATACAAATGACAGGTATGATCCAGTTCCGGCTAGAAGATGGCTTGATTGTTGAGTGCTGGCTGGAGGATAGCAGTTTTGAACTCTACAAACAGCTATCTGGTACCGTGAAGTAATTTATGCCACTTATACTATAAAAGTGAAGAATATACGGCTGAAATAACAGTATTTTAGCTATCCAAAGGCCATGTTTATACACCTTTATGTCAGACATTTTTGTCATAGAGACTTTTTTTGCGACAATGATAGAATGTCAAAAAGTTAGATTTCTTTGTGATAAAAAATGCATCTATATAATCCTAAGTAATAATAAACCACACAAAATGGCCATTGGAACTTGTTCAACTTATTGAAGTCTTATAGGTAGCAGAGTTTTTATTCATTGTTGCTTATATTTGAAACAAACTCGAGCGGCTGGATTTATTTAGTTTATTGATCGTTAATTATTAAAAGTAAATACATTTTTGCCCTGATATTCATACGAATTCTTATCAGTACATTTTTATTCATCGACAAGGAGTGTCAACCGCCATTCATGCACTTGTTCACAAGAGCATGGGAATATGACACTAGCAGTTTAAGGTGAATATGTGATTTGGGTTAGCAGTAGTCATCATGACAAGCAGGTTGAAGCGAAAGAAAATTTGAAGCTTTCGCACAAGGTCATTGAGATTTCTCCTTACGAGTTATTGTCATCAATGACAGGGCAAGAGCTGATTTTTCTTGAAGTGATAGATTCGACATCGGAAGGATTTGAGCTGCTGCGTGCAGTGAAAAATCGTTTCCCGGCCGCAAAGGTTGTTGTCGTATACCATAACCTGGATGGGAATCTGGCACTTAATGTTTTAAGGGCCGGTGGTGAAGATGTGCTGGCTGCCAACGCCAGCAGGCAAGAGCTGGAGGAGTGCTTTAGCAGACTGCATACACATAATATTGAAAATGAAGCTGAGCCTGGTTTTGAAAATCGTGAGCTTTCAATCCGGCCAGCACTGAAAATTATTGATGAAAACCTAAGCTCTCCGCTGCGTGAGGAAGAACTGGCGAGTGCTTGCCATTACTCACCGACCTACTTCTCGCGGTTATTTCATAGCATTATGGGTGTCACGCTGAAACAGTACATCATAAAGAAACGGCTGGATCTGGCGTGTGGGTTGTTAAGCTCAGATCGGGAGAAAATCTCACAGATAGCTAATTCTTCAGGTTTCAAGGATGTGTCCTATTTCTCCCGTGTTTTTAAAAAGCACATGGGATGTTCACCGGGTGAATTCAGAATGAGGAAGCACAATTTAAATCACAATTAACATGTTATTGGAGTGCTGATTAATTTGCCTGGAAATATACACACTCCTGTAGAAGTTCCTTCATTGTGTTTTACTGCATTGCAAACAATGCAGTTTTTTTACGCATGATTTCTCATAAGTAAGACAACATATTGGCATTAATTGAAATCACAAAAAAATACAGAAACGTTCAGTTTTGACACACAATTATTCTGTCCTCAAGTGAAAATGATCACACAGACACTGCTATCTTTATTTCAATGCTGAGTAAGCTTGTTCTGTTGTTTCCGGAGGTGTCCGATGCGATTCACCTTATCTTTTAGGTTGTTGCTGTCTTTAGCACTGTTTGTCGTGTGTATCAGTCAGGTTCATGCAGCGTCGAGCCGATTACAGAAAGTCATGGACAGGGGAGTGCTCCGGGTAGGTACTACCGGTGACTGGGGTCCAATGACTATGAGGGATCCTGCGACAAATTTCTACAAAGGCTACGATATAGATATCACAACTGAACTGGCTAAGGACCTTGGTGTGACTGTGGAATATGTGGCCACGGACTGGAAAGCCTTGGTCAGTGGCATTGTCACGGAAAAATATGACCTGACCGGCAGTGCGGCGCTCAATATCAGCCGGGCTAAGATAGTCGGATACAGTCAGCCCTATTATTACCTTGCTTTTGTTCCTGTGACGCAGAAAGCCAACCAGACTCGTTTTCGCTACTGGGCCGATTTTAATTCCTCATCCGTAACGGTGGCTTCCCGCCGCGGAGCCGTTGAGGAAACCATGGTAAAAGAATTTTTTCCCAGAGCCAGGCAGCAGGTTATTGAGAACGGAAAATCTTATCAGGAATTACTGGCAAACCGTGCCAATGTCATTGTGACGTCCAATATTGAAGCCGCTATGCTAATTAGTCGGTTTCCACAATTAACGATTCCCAATGTTCAGGGGATGCGTCGGGCGACACCTTTGGCAATGTTGCTGCCCAGAGATGATCAAGTCTGGATTAATTTCATCAACCAATGGATAGAATTAAAGAAAACGCAGGGATTTTTTGATCGGATAGCAGAAAAATGGGGACTGGCTGTCATGGATATCGAGTAACCAGCCTGTGTTGTGCCGGCAAATGGGTTATTTACTCTGGATCTGTACTGGCAATTTGCGTCACTATGTTGAAACGTACTGATTTGGAGGTGGATATGGATTTGTCACGGTATCAGGGATTAATTTTCGACATGGACGGCACGCTGATTGACTCAATGCCAGCCCACATCGCAGCCTGGCGCTATGCCTGCGAGCAATTCAACCTTCCTTTTGATCCGCAGTGGCTTATGAGTCTGGGTGGTTCACCGACGATGAAAACAGCGCAAATGATGAATGATAAATATCAGACGGATCATAATATCCAGGAAGTGGCTGATACCAAATGGCGCTTTTTTGAAGCGCTGGAGCAAAAGGGAGAGATCATTCCTGCCACTGTTAATCTTTTATTGCAGCATAAAGGCCAGAAGAAAGTGGCCGTCGGTACCGGATGCCGCAAGGAGACTGCGGTTAATTTGCTGACCATAACCGAGATCTTGCCTTTACTTGACGCCCTGGTCACTGCTGACGATGTCTGCAATCATAAGCCTCACCCGGATACCTTCCTTGAAGCGGCGAAACGTCTTGGGCTGGCGCCTCATCAGTGCGTGGTTTTTGAAGACACTGACTTAGGGCGAAGAGCGGCATTAGCTGCCGGGATGGACTGTTTTCTTGTCGTTGATGGTGCAATCGCAGAATTTACCTCAGTAAAGCCAGTGCGATAGCGATACATTAGGATTGACTAAATTTATGATTCTATGTGATTTATTTTTTATTTAGTGGCAGGATTTTAATGCGTTTTCATGCTGGTCGCACTACAATCAAAATATTATATTAAGTAAGGAGGTGATTGTGAAAGCCTTAACAACAATAGTAGTAGGATTATCTGGTCTGGCTTTAGCAGGATGCAGTGCATCCATCGATGAGCGTGCCAATGACTTCGTCGATGTCAGCTATTCCTTATGCGGTGCGAAAGTGAAGGCGTTTTCTCAGAGTGATGACGGAAAAATTCGCGTAGTGTGTGAAAACGACAGCTATTTTTCTGTCAATAATCAGCAAACGCTGACAGTCATGAATGAGATTAACGGCGCATATTGTCATGGACGGGGATTCAGCCATTTTAATGAGCGCTCAGACTTTTACACTTTCACCTGCATGAATGAAAAAAACTTCAACATTCCCAAGTAACTGATTTTCTTTCATTTGCCCAGATGTTTAATTAAAGACCCGCAGTATTTGCGGGTTTTTCCCCTTATATATTGTTACTGATTTTATCTTCTTGACGGCGCTCACTGCGATTACTGGTTTCCTTGTTAGTATGAGTTTTGTGTACAGCGTAATGCCATGAAAAGGATTTTGCATTGAATCAGAAATTTATCACTGTCAGCATCGGGCTGGCCATTTCCTCATTTTCACTACATTCCGTTGCCGCCAATGTGCCTGAAGGGGTTGTTTTAGCTAAAGAGCAGCATCTGGTTAGGGCAAATGGCGCAGAGCCAAGTACGTTAGATCCTGGTTTTGTTGGTTCAGGCAGCCCGGGCGATGTCATAGTGAATGACTTGTTTGAAGGGTTACTGATTGAAAATCTGCAGGGTGAAATCACTGCTGGGCAAGCTGAAAGCTGGGCTGTGTCTGATGACGGCAAAACCTACACGTTTAATCTGCGTAAGAACCTGAAATGGTCTGATGGTCAGCCTCTGACCGCCATTGATTTTGTGTTTGCTTGGCGTCGGGCGGTTGAGAAATCGACAGGCAACAATACCGGATTTAATTTGGTCACGGCTAACATTACCAATGCTCAGGAAATTCTGAAGGGTGAAAAACCTGCATCTGAACTGGGAGTGAAAGCGCTCAACCTGCATCAGCTACAGGTCACTTTAAGCCGCCCGACGCCGTATTTTCTCAGCCTGATGAGCATCAAAACCTTCTTTCCTGTACCAGCACATGTGGTGAGTCAATACGGTGACTTGTGGACTCGCGCTGATCATTTTGTCTCAAATGGTGCTTATATTCTGAAAGAATGGGTGCCGAACGAAAGGGTTGAAGTGACACGCAACCCCTATTACAGGGATGATGCATCCACGGTTATTAACCATGTGACCTATCTGGCGCTGTCGTCACAAAGTGCAGAGCTGATGCGCTATCAGGCTGGTGAGGTGCATATGACGAACCGTGTTCAGCTTGAGTATTATCAGAAATTGCTAAAGGACAGTCCGGAAGAGATTAAATCTCTGCGCTTACTGGGCTCTTATGTGTATGCTTTTAATACCCGCCAGCCTCCATTTGATAATGCTGACGTACGCCGTGCACTGAGTATGGCGATAGACAGGGATGTGTTGGTGCAAAAAGTGACGGGGCAGGGCGAGCCAGAGGCTTTCTCCGTCGTACCGGATATCATTCCAAATTATCAAAATTTTACTCCGGCGTTTAAGTCTCAGAGCCATGACGAGCGAATGAGTGAAGCGAAAGTGCTGTTGGCAAAGGCGGGCTATAGCAAGAGCCACCCTTTGAATGTCACGCTGACCTATAACACCAGTGAAAATCATAAAAAGCTGGCACTGGCAATTGCCTCTATGTGGAAGTCTCTGGATGTGAGTGTCAAGCTGGAAAACATGGAATGGAATGCTTACCTGGCAGCAAAAGCGGCGGGTGATTATGCCGTTGCACGCTCTTATGCTTTTGGCGATTATGCAGAACCTTCCTCTGTGCTCAGTAGCTTCACCTGCGGACACGTCAGTAATGAAACCGGGTTCTGTAATAAGGAATTTGACGCATTGCTGAAGCAGGCCGCTGACATTGCCGATGAGAAGAAAAGGTATGGCATTTACCGCGAAGCAGAACATATTCTCGATCTATATTCACCGATCATGCCAATCTACCACTATAACCACACAAGGCTGGTGAAAAGTCACCTGAAAGGGTTTCCGGACAATAACCCGAAGGGCAACATTTATGCCAAGGACATGTACTTCATCGCTAAGTGATCTGAAAAGCCTGTTTTTACAGGCTTTTTAAATCACTGATACGTGTTCTTTTGTCGGGTAAGGATGGCAGACAGACCCGTCTGTTGTTCATAAGTTCGTGCAGTAGCTTATAGTTAAGCCCAGATGATTGGATATTGTTAAAACGCATTAAAAAGCCACTCGCTGTAAAACGAGTGGCTTTACTTTAGATGAACCTTTTAAAGATTACTATCTGTTCAAGCGGAACAATGAATCATTAAAGCTGAGTCCAGGCATCCTGCCAGTATACGCCCACGCCAGGTTCATAGGCCCATGCTGCACCTGAACACCAACCAGAATAAGGGTAGGGTTTACATTCAAAGTTCAGGCCACCGTTGGACACTTGATCACCGGCCTGATACGCAGTGCCTTCCACATAGGCTGGGAAATCACCTTCACCACCTGTTCCACTGTCGTCTTTTGCAACGGTTACAGTCAGAGAGGATGCGTCGCTAGCCGTTCCGTCTGAAACGCTCACACTGAAAGACAATACTGTATCAGCAGTATAGCTACCAGCCGTAAAGCTCAGGCTTGAACCATTAACAACGGCATTTACACCTGCAGGGACAGTCCAGTCGTAGGTCAGGGTATCGCCATCGGCATCAGCGGACTGCGAGGCATCAAGGGTAACCACATCACCTGCATTGGCTGTACCTGGGCCTGTCAGTGATGCGACAGGTGCTGTATTTTGTGCTCCCGGAGCTTTGGCCGTGACTGTGACACTGTCGGTTGCCGTCGCCCCTTCGTTATCTGTGACCGTCAGGGTAAAGACATACTGAGTATCAACAGTGACATCTGGCACAGAAACACTTGCAGCAGCACTGTTCGCATCAGACAAGGTCAGTGCCGGCCCACTGGTTTGTACCCACTGATAGCTGGCAATCTGACCATCACTGTCTGTTGATGAAGAACCGTCCAGGGTCACAGTGGCGGCAGTGTTTACTTGCAGATCGGCGCCTGCACGTGCAACAGGTGCCCGGTTGCCGGCAGGTGCGCCAGCCAGGGATTCTTGCATCGCATTCAGAATGTCACCATTGTCAGCGTCAATTTCCCATGCAAACAGACCGGCAAGTCCCAGGTCACGCACATACTGACCTTTAGCCATGATAGAACGCGGGCTGTCGTAGGTGACTAAATCGCCGTTACTGGGATCATAAGCCCATGGCGCTTCAGCTTGCTCATCGTAGCCCAGTACGACGCCGGCTTTATTTACATAGCGTGTGACAACATCTTTATAGTCGATTACGCCAGCTTCCCAGGAACCTGCGACAGGGCCATTACCTACACCTGTCATTGGGTTGCTTGGATCTGTCATGCTGGCTTGTGTTACACCAGTCCAGCCACGGGCATACATGGCCGCACCTACAACCAGTTTGTTAGCTGGTACGCCCTGAGCAAGCAGACGCTCGACACCATGTGCAGTGGTGTAAGCCGGGCCTTGACGTGGTTCACCGTTCTCATCAACACCTGTACCGTTACATTGATCCGCTGTCAGATGACTGCCGCAGTTCAGCGCCGTCTGGTGACCTAAGACGTTACTCCAGCCGCCGTAGAAGTCGTAACTCATGTTGAAGATGTAGTCCATGTACTGAGACGCTTCAGCGTAGTTAACAACATCAATTTTGTCGTAACCAACACCAATTGCAGAAGTCAGTTCGTACTGACGTCCCGTTTCGGCTTCCAGTCCATCCAGCATAGTGCGCAGTTCTCGCATCAGCGCGACGTATGCCGGGCCGTCGTTAACCGGATCGCCCAGCGTAGTATTGGCACCTTTTCCGCCCGGGAACTCCCAGTCAATGTCGACACCATCAAAGAATTTCCAGGTTTGCAGGAATTTCTTCACACTGGCAACAAAGACATCGCGCTTGGATTTATCGGTGAAAGAGAAGAAAGGATCAGACAGTGTCCAGCCACCAATCGAAGGGATAACTTTGAGATCCGGGTAGCGTTGCTTCAGTGCCATCAACTGACCATAGTTGCCTTTGTATGGTGTGCTGTAGGTATGGCCAGACTGTGGTTGTGGCATTTGGACAGCAGCCCAGGGATCGTGAATGGCGACTTCAAAATCTGGTGTGCCAGCACAAGCTCGCTCCAGTGCTGCTAAACTATTGCCACTCTCAATCTCGCCCAGTGATTCATTCGGACCACAAACTGGGATGAAGCCGTACAGAATATGTGTCAGGTTCTGGGCTGGGATCTTGTCGACGGTGAATTTACGGCCAAAGACTCCCCACTCAACAAAATAGGCACCGACAACGGTATCTGCAGGCGTAGAGTAGTTGCCGTTGTTAGGATCGACATTCATAGGGAGTGGATCGAGATGGCTGCCGTCTGTATCTGCTACTACTATGTTGGTAGCCGGGCTGCTGCTACAGGCTTCTTCAGTGCCAGAACCACTACATAATTCGACGGTTAACGAGTATTGGCCACCCTGAGAGATGGACAATGTTGTTGATCCTTCACCGCTGGAGGCCGGATCAATACTTTCCTCAAAGACCACGCTGCCATTGAGTTTTACTTTCCAATGGTCAGCCGTTTCGCCCGAATAACGTTGCCAGGCTACCGGTACATCTGCTGCCGTTTTCACTGTGACAAGATCTTTGTAGGCTGTTGCAGCCTGATCTACTTCAACGATGGCATAGTCTGTTTCCATCCATGCGAGTTGAGGGGCGCCCGGTGCGGCAAGCACGCTGCAGGACATAGTCGCGGCGGCAACAGAGAGTGCCACCAAGCTAAACTTGTTTAATAACATTGCTTTCTTCCTTGAGTCGAAACAATCTAAAGAGCAAATGACATGTTGGTCATTGCTCTTAAATAAATAGAACAGTTTCTTTTTTTCTCAAAGCAAGAAAGTTAATTAAATGATAAAAATGTTAATTAATGTGATCTTTTTTGCATTTGTGGTGAATATTTAACCGTAACCAGCACGTGGTAATGATATGAAAACGAGAAACCCCTTGGTTTTAACTCAGTTTATAAATTAATTAAAATAAGTTCACTGCAATAAGATGGTTATGTGTGGATGGTGAAATAATATCAATACTTATTAATTATCAATGAGATGAGATTGTTCTACTAATGCAGGAGCAATAGTGTTCTGAGTTTACGTGCTTACGAGAAAGTGCATCTGGTGGGCTAGCAACGTTTTTATTAATCAGAAACGTCTGAACAAGAATATAAATGCCAGTTAAAAGAAAACAAGCCAGAAAAACTGGCTTGTTTGAATTAGCATTGTCTTGCTGATTTAGCGTGATTCTTTTGCTGTATCAGGCTTAGGATGCCAGGCACCGTTTAGATCGCTAAGCTCCGGGAACTTACTGCGGTCAAACGTTGGCACTTGACCATTTTTCACTTGTACTTCGTAATCTTTGATCACTTTGATAGCCAGATTAGACAACAGCACAAGCGCAGCAATGTTAATCAGCGCCATCATGCCCATGGATGCATCGGCCATGTTCCATACAACAGGCAGTGAGGCGATTGAGCCAAACAGCACCATAGCCAGAACAATGATTCTGAATGTAAACAGGCCCTTCTTCGTATTGCCGTTCAGGAACATAATATTTGTTTCTGCGTAACTGTAATTAGCAATAATGGAAGTAAAGCAGAACAGAATGATAGCAGCTGCCATGAAATAGGTTGTCCAGCTGCCTAACTCATTGGTCAGTGCTTGTTGCAGCAGACCGATACCAGAAGCAGCATCAGGCTGATCCATCACACCTGACAGCATAATCATCGCGGCTGAAGCCGTACAAATAACAATGGTGTCTGCAAATACGCCCAGCATCTGAACAAAGCCTTGTGATGCAGGGTGGTTAGGGTTGGGTGTTGCACTGGCTGCGACATTTGCTGCTGAGCCCATACCAGCTTCGTTGGAGAACAGACCACGAGCGATACCGCTTTGCATTGCCTGCGCAATGGTATAGGCCACGCCGCCAGCTGCAGCTTCTTGCCAACCAAAAGCACTTTTCACAATCAGTGAGATTGCGGCAGGCAGTTCAGACAGGTTCATGATGACAATCAGGCAGGCGATAGCCAGATATCCGACCGCCATAATCGGCACGATGCGAGCAGAAGCTTGCGCGATAGATTTTAATCCGCCCATGATGAAGAAGGCAGAACACACCACAATGGCCAGTCCTACATACTTACGGTCAATCTCAAAAGAATGGTTGAGTGCAGCTGTAATGGTGTTTGCCTGAACGGCATTGAAGACTAATCCGAAAGCAATAATCAGACAGATGGAGAACAGGGTGCCCATCCAGCGGGCACCAAGCCCCTGCTCCATGTAATAGGCTGGGCCACCACGGTACTGCCCGTCTACATCTTTTACTTTATAAACTTGCGCAAGTGTGGATTCCACAAAAGCGGTCGCCATTCCCAGCAGGGCCATCACCCACATCCAGAAAATGGCACCCGGTCCGCCAACGGTCAGTGCGACCGCGACACCCGCCATATTGCCGGTACCCACACGGGCCGCCATCGAGGTGCAAAATATCTGATAAGAACTGATACCAGATTCCACATCTCTGCCTTTTTTCAAAACACTGATGGCATGACGAAACTGTCTGATCTGAATGAAACCGAGGCGAAAAGTAAAATAGATACCTACAGCAACCAGCAGATATACAAGAAGGTGGCCCCATAGTAGCCCGTTAATGTCGCCAATGATGTCCATTAATTGTTTGTTGAGAATGGCGAGCCAATTGTTAATCGTTGCATCCATAGAATGATCCTGTGATGTCATATTGACTAAGAAGCAGGACAACAATAATTGTCCTAAATGAAGGGAATGATTCAGCTTACTGGCTTATGCAGCGAGATGAAGAGGTGTCCCCGAATGTGTAATAGTGACTTAATTTTCGTGCGAGAAGGTAGCACAAAATTCCGCAAATGGCTCAGGACATAGATCACGTTTTTAATGGAATTTTACAGCCATACATGAAGGTTATTACATGGCGAGTATTTTTATACTCAATTAAAACAAATGCTTATGTTGTTCTTGTTGTCTATGCTGTCAGTGGAAACTCAAAACAGGATTAATTTGCTGTTAACGGAATTTTAAACTAAATTTAACGTCATTTATCAAATCATAACACTGTCACGTTACTAAGGAGATTGTGCTTTTAGCCGACTGAGAGAGATCGTTTTCACCGATGGTGCCATCTGGTTAATGCACTTGATGATCAAAAGGTGGAGAGGGGCAGGGAGACACCATGGCATTTTTCTTCGTGCTGATTAAGATACAACTGAATTGGTAACCACATATGCAAACAAACAGATGTTCATCAATGACTATGAACTCTTCGTGTTGACCGCATTCTTTGCAATATGGTGCCTGTTCCATATCATGCTCCTTTGGGAATAGAGCCAATGATAGACTGAAGCAGCAGTTGCTAAAAAAAGATTTGAAAAAAATTCGAGGGGAAACAAATAAAGAAGAGAAGGATGAAACAAAAAAGCCTTTTGGTCGGACATACTGGATTTGAACCAGCGACCCCTACTCCCCCAGAGTAGTGCGCTACCAAACTGCGCTAATGTCCGCCAAAAGGCTTGCTAACTGAGGAGCATAGTACCAATACTGACTGCTTTTGGCAAAGCTAAATTGCTGAGAATCAGGCTATTATTTCATCGATTGATTAGCTGTTGGCTGATTATGATGAAGAATGGGTATTTGTGGTGGCAGCAACGGCTTACACGGTATCCGGCAGATACACCCAATTAAACGTGCGATAGAAGAGCTGAGAAACATTGTCCGATAATCGCTGAAATCATTTTTTGGTCAGAGAATTGTCAAGGACACAAAAATTATGTTCACAATAACGAAGACTGAGAGTATTATTTAATTACTGCTGCTACTCTTACACCCTCGTTAGAGTTCTCTATTATAATTAAGTGAGCGTACTACTCTTCTCACATACGCGCAGCGGAAGTCATAGCGTTAGTTTTTCGGCAGAATATGGGTCTTATGAGATATCTTGGGATCTTGGTTTAATTTTATTAATTTTGCTCTATTTCAAATAGCACAACCAGTGTCATGAATCTGTTAGTCGATGGCAAGAAAGTGCTCTTTATTAGAATAGTGTTTAGAGGTAATTCATGGCTAACTTTTCGGATGCGGAAAAAGCACTCAGTGCGATGCTAAAGAATGTTGAAAACGGGAAACATCTGCAAGAGGCCAGAACTGACTATCGTCAGGCACTGATTGACTTTGCAGACGAAGTACCAGGCAGACAGCGTGCTGTCATTAAGCGAATTCCGCTACAGAAAATAAATGATTTGATAGCTGTATTGAACGAATTTAAAGAAGAAGCTCGTCAGGTAAGAATGATTGAGATTCTGGCATTGATGGAAAAAGACGGTGTTCATCCTGAAGAGTTGATGGGCTCTCAGGCTGAGGAATAACCGAACGTCTATCTGATTGCTATATATAATAAAAAAGGAGAGTAATACTCTCCTTTTTTATTATGCTTCAGTGACTGTCGTGATGTAGTCGACTTCATTTTTATATTTACGGACGTTGCGTGAGAGAGTCCCTTTCGGTACACCGTAGCGCTTCTCGGCTTCATAGCTGGATAAACCTTCGAAGACGACAGCTTCAACAGCAGTACGTTGATTTTGGGACTTGAAAATACGCTCAGAGATTACTTTAAATTGTTCACGTGTCATAGCCAAAACTACTCGCTTGTTATTCCTTTATAGGCCTGCTGGGTATGACTGACCGGCAGTTCTGATTCCCGATATAGTATCAGTCATACCCTAACGTAAGCTTAATAAGCGAATATTTACTTCAGTAGTATGAGTCCTGTGGGCAGCGAATCGCCGTAAACACGCTGGTTTTCTTCCTGGGTCAATATTTTATGTTCTGCCACCATGTCGATCCAGCGCTCCGGTGCCTTGCTCGCCTGCAGCTTACTGATGACTTTCTGGCGTAACTCGTCATCAATATCAAGCGTACGGTCACCAGTTTTTCGGCACATCATGACGGCGGCAAGGGCGATATCAGGTTCATCTCTCCAGTCAGAATCTAATAATTCCGGCAGGCAGTAGCTGATATGCTGTGCCGTTAACAGGTTATGCCGGCTTCCATATAGAGGGAAGCGACTGCCAATTCTGCCAATTGCCCACCAATGCGCCTGCGCAAATTGTGGTTTTTGCAATCGTGAGAATAGCCATTCGATCAGCTGCAGCTTCTTGTTAAATGCGATGTGCTCAAGAGAGGCAGCTAAACGCACCATTTGCTCATAACCTCGCTCTTGCATCTCTTTCGCTAATTTAGGATTGCGGGCCGCGCTCGGATTAATGTATTTGGCGATGTCTTTGTAAATGATTTCTTGCTGCGCCTGATTAAGGCCACCAGCCACACGACGCCAGAATATCCACCAGTCATTCCAGCTCTGAGTAGACTGGTGAAATTGCAGATTGTGCTGATACAGCGCCCAAACTTGATTCATGCGCCAGTCATCAACCGGGTCACCAAAACCGGGTCTTAATGTATAGCCTGTCAGTTTCAGCCAGTTTCGCTCATGTACAGCGGAACGGCGTCGCCGTTTTTTGCTGTCAAGCAAGGTGTCGGCCAAGGCTCTTAATGCTGGCATTTCCCAGTCTTCACGCTTACCCAGATACTTTTCCAGATCGTTTCTGAGTGTTTTTACGGGTTTTTCATCTGCGTGTTTTTTGCTGCCGCCGTATGCTTTCTGAATAGCGATTCGGGCTGATTGCAAGGCGGTTGGATGGGGAATATCTTCACTTGCATCAAGAAGATTATCCACAGCAGCTGTTTTCCGTACGGAAAACTCAACCCGCCATCGTTTGCCTGGCATATCTACGCTGACGCACTCCAATTGCAATGTGCCCACTTCAGTGAGCTGACAGGCAAGGGTAACATCAACCCTGTCTTTCTGGTTTGCTGCCAGTGATTCTCTGTCGGTCTCGCTGTCCAGGGTAATAACAAAGGGGGGCAGTGAGGTCATATGTGGTTTATCCAGAGGAAGAATATCACCGGCTGAAGTTGGCGTATCATCTGAAGAGGCATACAGATTAAAACGAACCGGTTCACCTAATGTCAGCGCGAATTTTCTGTCTGACAATGCAACTTCAACGCCTTCTTCAGTGCCTCGTGGTAACAGGCAAATACCAGAATGAGCCGGTTGCGTATGCAGATCGAGGAAAAAGGAGCGCGCCGATCCTCCTCCAATTTTCAGCTGTGCACCGTGTCTGGCTTTTGCATACGCGACGGCGCCGTATGCGACAGCCAGATCGGGATGCGGATTGTCCAGGCAGGTGACTTTCGCTCCTTTCCAGTGGGCAAAAACAGCCTCAATACGTTCAGACAATACAGGGCTGTTGAATACGCCGCCATTGAGCAGAATGGCAGGGGGAATCGCTTTATTCGATTCGTCGCTGTTGGCGTCGGTTAACCCCAGAGCATCACGACAGGCGACGTGATGTTCGCTGATGAAATGTGCCAGATGTTTGGAGATGGCCGGATCTGAGGCATAGGGTAAGCCGAATTCCACAACCGCACTTTGACGCTGACTTGGGTGTTCATCAAATGCACTGATAGGGAAAAAACCGTCGAGCGCGATGTGGTTGACTTGCTTCCGGGTGATCACCGCAGAGCGGCTGCCGCCAATCAGCTTCGATCCACCGCCAAGCAGCGTCACGTTCAGCTGATCTGGTGCATTTTTTGCCAGCAGTTGTTCCTTTGCACGACGTGTTTGCTGAATGAGTTTCGACAGACCAGCAGCGCTCAGTCGCTTGCCATCGGTGTGCAGAGCATTCTCTGTCTGATGGGCGAGTGCCAAATCCAGGTTATCCCCACCCAGCATCAGATGGTCACCAACGCCGATGCGATCAAGCTTGAGTCTTTCATTCTGGTAGCTGACTTTAATCAGGCTGAGGTCTGTGGTGCCGCCGCCAATGTCGCACACCATCAAAAGCGGTATATCTTGCAACAGATTTTCCGCTTCATTGTGATGACGGGAATACCAGTCGTAGCACACAGCCTGTGGTTCCTCAAGCAGCACCATATTGCTCAGTCCGGCCAGTTTGGCTGCTTCTATCGTTAGCGCTCTGGCGCCTTCGTCAAAAGATGCGGGTATGGTAATAACAACGTCCTGGTGTGCAAGCTTGTCTTGCGGGTGATGGTAGTCCCAGCACTGACGAACATGGTTCAGGTAACTGGCACTGGCAATAACCGGCGATACTTTTTGCACACCGCTGCTGGCTGCCCATGGCAGAATGGGCTGATTGCGATCAACGCCCGTATGAGATAGCCAGCTTTTTGCACTAGTGACTTGTCTGCCTTCAACTTTGGCCCCTAATTCGCGGGCATATTCCCCTATGATTGCCTCGGGAAAGTCGCCATTAACGGGCTTGTTATCCCAGGGCAGAACACACAGGTCAGGTGCTATTTCACCGGTTGTCGGATGGTATCTGAACGAGGGTAAAAGGGGTTTGCGCGCCACTTCACCAGGGGCGATGAGCTGGTCGATGTCAAAAATCTTTACAGCTTCATGTTGAAGATCTGAAGTAATAGGGCAATAGGCGACAACGGTATGTGTTGTGCCTAAATCTATACCCACTAAATATCGGGGAGAAGACATGTAAGACTCCGTGCCTGTTTTTACTCAGAAGTTACCTTGTAACTAGCATGTGGCTGAGACTGGGTAAGCTGGGTAAAATAACGGCGCAATGAATGCGCCGTCGAAATATCATCTGAGAAAGCATTAGCTTTCCCGAACGTCAAACTCTACTTGCCATTTTTGCCCGCCATCGGTTGGAATGGCTTCCAGGCATAAGGTGCCCAGTTCCGTAACACGTGCAGCCAGTGAGACGGGAACGATTTGTCCCGCAGAACGACCATCGGATACCGGTAGAGTCACTTGAATAGCTGGCAACTCCTCCAGCTCTTCCGGTTGCCACCAGTCAAGCAGGACCCCCGGGGCATCTTCACGGCGAACCGTTGAACCGAAGAAACGGAAGGTCACTGGCTGACCAATGATCAAGCCGAATTCTCTGCCTGATACTTCTGCATGACTGCCTTCTTCCATACCAAAAGGCGCCACACAAAGTGCTTCTACAGGCGGCTCCATACCTGGAATGGCCGGCATGGCACTCTCAATGCCAACATAATAGCTGCTGGCAATGCCACCACGTATGCGAACACCTTTGCCCTGGCGCACTGAACCGTAATAAGAAGCCCCGTGTGCAACGGACAGATCCAGATCCAGTCCCTGCAGGCGCTTGGCTTCTGGGCTGCCGGCCTGAGTCAGCCATTGATTAATGGTGGAGGTCAGGCGTTGAGAAAGCAGCTCAGATTTCAGCACACCGCCATTGAACAAAATCGCAGACGGGCAAATGAAGCCGTCATGAATTTGCTCAAAGCTATCAAAAAGCTCATCCACTGCGGATGACTGACGGCTCAGAAAACCGGCAATATGGCGGGTAATAGCGGCATCTTGTGCGTAAGGCAGTCCCATTTGGGTCAGGGCGCCGCGCTGCATTTCAACCGGATGCTCTTCAATGCCTGTTTGCGGGAAGAAGCCTTCCACAAGCGTTTGCTGTACTTCCTCTTGTGTCAGTTCAGTCTGCAGTGTACCGCCCAGCAGTTTTGAACCACGGCTTGGAACCACAATGGGAACAGCCTGCAGAGTGTTATCTGTCAGCAGGGCTTCTTTAGCATCGCGACAAGCGTGGGTAATGGCTTGAATCTGCCAGGGCTGTAGCTGCTTGCCTTCCTGAGCCAGTTTGGCTTTCAGACGGTAAGCCAGCGCCAGGTCCATGTTATCGCCACCCAGCAAAATATGATCACCGACAGCAACACGATTTAACGTCAGGTTGCCGTCTTCTTCAGTTACGGCGACCAGAGACAGGTCGGTTGTACCACCACCGATATCGACAACCAGAATGACATCGCCCACGCTGACCTGATCACGCCATGTGTCATCGTTATTTTTGATCCAGCTGTATACCGCTGCCTGAGGCTCTTCCAACAGTGTCAGGTGCTTGAAGCCCACTTCACGGGCCGCCTCTGCTGTTAAATCGCGCGCTGCCGGATCGAAAGAGGCCGGTACGGTTATGGTCACATCCTGATCGAACAGTGACGCATCAGGGTGTTTATGATCCCACGCTTTGGCAAGGTGGGATAAGTAAGCGCGGGTTGCTGCCAGTGGAGAAACTTTTGTCACTTCTTCTGGTGAATTCAGCGGCAGAAAGGCATCGCGGCGGTTAATACCACCATGGCACAACCAGCTCTTGGCACTGGCGATTAAACGAATAGGGGTTTTGCTTCCTAAATGGCGTGCCATCGCACCAACAATCGCATTGGGCTGGGCATCCCACGGCAGGGCAGTATCCCCTGGCGCCAGTTCGGATTCGTGTGCCTGATACATGAAAGAAGGCAATTGCGATTTTTCTTCTACATTGCCCGGGGTGGTCAGTTGCGCAATAGGCATCACTGTGACCGGTGCATCGTCCTGTTGTAAATCAACATAAGACAGAACGCAGTGGGTCGTACCAAGGTCGATACCCACACTGTATTTATGTTCTTGATGTGCTTGCATTATAGCTCAACCTCAGCAGCCGCCAGGATACGAGGGTCGTGTCCGTCTGACATTTTAGGTAAATTGATCTCTGTGACTTTCCATCCGCGGTGAATGAGTGTGCCAGTGAAAGGCGCATTACCCACCACATTGCCTGTCAGGCGAACTTCAGAGGCATTAAAGCCTTCTGGTAAGGTGATGCGGGTTTCTTCTTCCTCACCGCGCACTGGCGCAAACCGGAAATATTCATCCAGTACTTTTTTACCGCCTTCATGAATCACCCGGGCAGCTGCACCAATTTCTGCATCGGCAAAGCCTTTCAGATCTTCTTGCATAAAGTCGATGAAGCGTGCTTCTTTTTGTAGCAGAGACAAGAGCTGAAGTGCAGCGTCTGGCGTTGCGGTTTTGAGTTTAGATTCCACCTCAACAATTTTCTCTACTTCAACAATTTTTTCGACCGGTTTTTCTACTTCGACAATTTTTTCAACCTGGACTTCTTTTTCGACGACTTTCTCAACTTCTACCGGTTTGCCTTTCTTTGTCACATATAGCAGTAAAAGTATGACAACCAGAGCAGCCAGTAAGCCATGTGCCATATCAATAGTGGTTGGCATTGCGGATAAATCCACCGTCATTTTTGAAAAGTCTAAAGCCATATTTATCTTCTCTTTTGTCCGTGACAAGCTGAAAAATTTTGGCCCGAATATTAACACAACATATTGCTAATATAGCCAGTAAACACGCCATTTTTAGCG
This sequence comes from Photobacterium salinisoli, assembly GCF_003614885.1. Lineage (GTDB taxonomy): Bacteria > Pseudomonadota > Gammaproteobacteria > Enterobacterales > Vibrionaceae > Photobacterium > Photobacterium salinisoli. The sequence continues at coordinate 1,035,283 of NZ_QZMS01000007.1, read as the reverse complement.
CTAGTTTCGTGAGAAACTGTTTCTTAGGTTACTTTGCAACCAAGTCAATATGACATTTTTCTGTCACAGGTTACATACACTTGTGATAAGAGCAGCAGCGGTAAGGCTCAAAATCGCTGAATGTGGCCGGAGTTTACGGCCCTCCATTACTTTTTAGTCTATTTTTTGAGCCTGTGTGGAACTCGCGTTAACTTTACAGGGGTGTCTGAAAATCAGACAGGCAAAATGCAACGCAATATGAGTTGCAGGCTGCGATAACTGGCGCAGCAGATAGCCCTTCAGGGGTAATCAAGCACTGCTTTTATGTCGGTGAGATTATCGGCAATCCATTGTTTGTTGATGGCGCCCCAATCCCGAATTTCATACCGTCCGCTCCGGTGGCGCTCTCCCTCAGCCTGTTTAAACTCACACACAATATCGAGATCGGAGAGGCTCTTGATCGTGTCCTGTGCTGTGCGCCTCGGCATACCTGTATATTCAAGTAAAGTCGGGACTGTCGCTATGCCCTGATCGATCAGGTGGGCGACGTACAAGCGACGGTAAAAGCTGGATTTGGTTTTACTGATGGACATAGCTACCGTGTTAACTCCGTTTAAACATGTTGACTGACAATGCCAGAGTATCACCAATTTCAGCTATGATGAACGGCGTTTTAAGGCTGCCTGGCAGTACGTGCCACTGTCAGGGAGTTTTACAGGGGGCGGAAGTCGTCATAACGGTAAGACTGTAACCTACTGAAACGACTGACTTGAAAAAGTTGGCCCGAATAGTGCTATCAAGTAATGAAACCAGACACACAAAAAACAAAGTGCGTATTGTGTGAATGTTAGTGTAGTGATGTGAAGAAGAGGGAGCATCTGATATCACTGCTTCAGGGCTTAGGGGAAGCGCTGATACTGTGCAGGGATTCAGAATTATAATAACAACAGACTAAAATTATAATTTTCAACTGGCCACCTACGGGTGGCTTTTCTTTGTCCCATACTGCAGCGATAGTCGTCAGGAGAACAGACCAGGTGTTGTGGTTCTTGCAAGCTTGCCATGCTGGTATACAATACATTGTTCTTTTCCTGTCTGCCCACGACGATGACAGTGCAGGCTTCGCTTCAAACAATAAGGAAAATCGTCTCTGTTATGAGCAAATTGACGGCACCGGAATTTAAGGCCGAACTTCTTCACCCCCGATACTGGCCGACCTTGTTGATGATTGGCACTATGAAACTCATCAGTTTACTTCCTTACCGCATTCAGTTTCTGATGGGGAAAGGGGTCGGCAGGCTGGCAATCAAACTGCTCAAAAAGCGCCGCTATACCATTGAGCGTAATCTGGAACTCTGCTTTCCTGATATGCCAAAGGATGAGCGTGATGCGCTGATTAAGAAAAATATCGATAATGCCGGTCTGGCTTTGTTTGAAACGGGTATGGCCTGGTTCTGGCCTGAATGGCGGGTCAAACGACACATCCGGTTTGAAGGTGTAGAGTATCTGGATGAGCTGGATAAGCAAGGACGGGGAGTCCTGCTGGTCGCCGTTCATTCAATGAATCTGGAAGTCGGAGCGCGTGCATTTGGTCTTCGTGCTCCGGGTGTTGGCGTGTACCGCCCAAACAATAATCCATGTTTTGACTATTTCCAGTTTAAAGGGCGGGTGCGCTCTAACCGTTATATGCTGGATCGTAAAGATGTCAAAGGGATGTTCCGTGCCTTGCGGGAAGGTGAGCGGGTCTGGTATGCCCCTGATCATGATTATGGTCGTCGCCGTTCTACATTTGCGCCCCTGTTTGCTGTTGATAAGGCCTGTACGACGGTAGGAACCAGTTTGCTGGTTGATGCTACAGATTGTGCCATTGTTCCTATTGCCTTGGTCCGCGACACCGATGACGGTATGTATACGCTCAGAGTGTTTAAACCATTGGAAGACTTCCCGCATAATGATCCGGATGCGGCTGCAGCATATATTAACAAACACGCGGTAGAACCTATGATCATGCAGGCACCAGAACAATATATGTGGCTGCACCGGCGGTTTAAGACACGTCCCGAAGGAGAGGCCAGTTTATACTGATTGGCAAAAGATAAAAAAACAGCCCGCTTTGCGGGCTGTTTTCGTAAGGTATGTTGATATCCGTTAGTCGGTCAGCTGGCCGGTCTGATAATCATGAATCGCTTGCTCGATCTCTTTCATGGTGTTCATGACAAAAGGGCCGTAATGTGCCACTGGCTCATTAATCGGGGTGCCTGAAAGCAATAGCAGACCGGTATCTTCTGTCGCCGTTATTGCCAGGCCTTCCCCGGCGGTTAATATCACCAGTTCACCAGCTTTGGCATGCCTTCCTTCGATGCTGACTGCTCCCTGGTAAACATACAGCATGGCCTGGAAATCCGGGTTCAGGCAGCTGTTCAACTGCTCACCGGCAGCGGCGCGCCAGTCTGCAATAGTGGTGGGTACACCCGTTTCTTGAAGTGGACCTGTCAGGGTGTCGCCATCAATAGTGAGATCGCCGGAAATAACACGAATCAGGTTCTGCCCGCTGAGCTGTTTCTCAGTAATAACCTCAGACTGGAAGTCATGGTACTGAGCGGGCAGCATTTTTTTGCTGGCAGGCAGGTTTATCCAGATTTGAAAGCCGTGCAATTGGCCGTCGGACATGATGGGCATCTCGCTGTGAATCACCCCTTTACCTGCTGACATCCACTGCGCACCACCGTCTTTCAGTTCACCTTTGTTGCCCATGTGGTCCTGGTGCTGGAAGTGACCCCGTAACATATAAGTCAGTGTTTCTATGCCTCGGTGCGGATGAGGGGGAAATCCGCCAATATAGTCAGCGGCCTGATCAGACTTGAGCTCATCAACCATCAGAAAAGGCGAGAATGCCGCATTGTCGAAACCATGCACGCGTTGAATTTTGACACCATCACCATCTGAAGAGGGGTGAGAGCGCAGGATTTGTTGAATTTGTCTGATTGCCATGATTGCCTCCGAATATCAGCTTCCGGCGTATTTTGAAAAAGTGTACGCCGGGCAGAGGCAACAGAACAGTTCAGGCTGACGAACAGCTTATTAGAAAAATTTGAATGAGTTGGCGTTTGGGGGTTAGTTGTGGAGGCGGCTTTGAATGCGCTGCCAGGCTTCACAGGCCTGCCGGAACTTGTCTGTATTTCCTTCAGGACGGTCTGGATGCCAGCGCAGTGCCAGTCTTCGCCATTGTTTACGTATTTGTGCCGGGCTGGCATCAGCGGGAAGTTCGAGCACTGCCAGATCCTGTTGCCATGAGGCGTTTGTCGTGACACTCAGGTTGCCAATGTGTTGCTGATACTGTTGCCAGAACGTCGACAGCAAATCACGGATGGAGTAGGTATCAGACTGGTAATTCTGCCAGTCCAGATAATACTCTCTGAGCGGATCTTGCTCGTCGACTTGCAGATCACCCTGATTTTGCATCAGTTTGATGTCCATTGCCTGTGCCTGCAGCCACTGACCGGGCAACAGCATTTGCTGCAACTGATATAACGCATTCATCAGCAGAAAATTTCGCTTGAAAAGATCCTGCTCTGCGACCTCGTCTAAGGTGTTCAGTAACCCCTGCTGCTTCAACGATTCCGCCAGGGTGTGCACCATCCATCCATTGGGTTGTTTTTCCAGCAGGCTGAGGATGGGCCAGATAAGCGGATTTTCAGGTTGTTCGTCAGATGGATGCTCTGGCAGGGTCATTCAGTGTTTCCGTCAGTTGTGAAAAAGGTGTCGCCTGATAACCGTCTGCGACGACAGGCTGTGGCACTCTAACAAACTCGGGAGTGAGACAAAAAGAAATCAAGGTACAGAAAGCGGATAGGGGAATCGGTATCACAGCTTGTGCATTTTCAGGCTATTGAATGAAAAATCCGGGATAAGTGCATGACGCTGATCATTATCCCGGGATGATTATCGGATGTCGCCGCAATGAGTCCTATTACTCAATAGTAACGCCGTAATATTTCTGGATACATTTGGCATAATCGCCTTTTTTCAACGTGGTGTGCGCTGTTTGGTAACCTGATTCAATCCGGCAGGCAAAGCTGCTACCGCCCGGGTTATCCGGGTAATAACCCCAGTCATTTTCCCAGTACAGGCCAAATGTGCTGTCACCTGTTTTCTTGAAGGCTTTCATACCCGCACAACCCAGCTGTTCGTCTGCCGGAATGGCTACACCCAGAGCGGCTGCATGGCCACGGTAGTATTTAATACGGTTAACTGACTGAGGTTTCTCGGTGTCAAGCGTACACTCAATACCGCCATTGATGATCATAGTGGTGACACCAAAACCAGGCACGCGCTTCTCAGCAATATCTGTGGCTGTTGGCTGCCATGTACCGTCAATCACATGCAGCATCGAAGGTTTCGGTGGCTGAGGATACACAAAGAAGAAGACGGCAGACGCCAGATTCAGCCAACTGTCAGCAACACGATCCGGATCTTGCAGCAGTACGTTCACGTCGTTAAAGATAAAGTCAGAGAATGGTCCGTAGTTGTAGTGGTAAGACAGTTGTTTGGCACCACGACCGAAATATTTCACATAACTGCCATCAGGGTTAGTTCCGCACGGCCATTGTTCAGTCTGCCAGTTACTGGCGGCACATTCACTGTTGTAGCCACAGGACGAGGCCTCTTCAGAACATCCGGCTTCGCGTACAAAAAACAGGCCCTGGCGCCATTCTTCGTAAGGAGAGTGAGGGTTATGGGCGCCGGTTTCCTGGGTGAAATGCGCAAACATGACAGCCAGAGATTTGGCGCAGATGGCATCTGATTGTGCGGCGCGATCATCGGTATAGGTGGCACAGAAACCTTTAAATTTCGCGACTGCTTTGAGGAAGTTAGAGTAGGTATAGGCGGCGTTGCGCTCTGGAAACAGCGCATCCCATTTTTGCTCGCTGATTAAGGCTTCAACCCGTTTGACGTTATCCGGGTTGGTGGACAAACCAGGTACAACGGCCTCTACAATCGCGTTGTCGCGTGTGCTGATGGAAGCCAGCACTTCTGTGAATTCAGGTGAGCTGGTCAGCTCGGTTTCACGGGCATCCAGATAGGCTTTGCTCATGATATAGCTGCCGTCCGGGTTCTGACCAATAATACCGTTGGCGGGGGTGGGGTCAGGTGTTGGATCCGGATCAGGTCCGGGGCCAGGATCAGGGTTATTGTCTGCACTGACCCACTCCCAGACACCTGTGCCGGGTGTGGCGTCCGGCGCTTCTCCTTGTGTCCACCATTTTGCTTTATAAATCTGACTGTTGTAAGAAACGTGGTCGCCCCCCACATACACAGCACTGCTTTGGTAGGCCGGATAAGTGGTTGTTGCTGAGGTCACGTTCAGCGTATTGACCGGCTGCCAGGCATCGCCCAGGTATGCATCGGGGGCCTCATTTTCTGTGGTACGTAACGCCTGATAAGTGTTTCCCTGATAAACGACTTGTTCACCTGCGCTGTAAACGCCATCGGGGTTGTAATTCGCCGTGGCCATCACACTGACAGAGAATAAAGCACTGCTGATCAGGACGGTTTTCAGCGTCCTTTGCAGTAAGGGTCTGTTATTCATTGTTGGTTCCTTAAGTGCAGTAAAAGCCGGCCTGCTGGCCGAAAAAATGTACTGCAAAATAAGGTATCGCTTATGGCGGTTTTGTCGTGAGCTGAAATGACAAACTGTGATAGCAAGCAACAGGATATAGTGAATGAGTCAGAGATTTGCTGAGAAGTTGTGATAACGCACTACAACTTAATTGGAGTGGCGTAAAAAGTGTTGATATTGACACTTAAGATGATCAGGAAGGCATTTATCGCCTTCCTGACATTAATGGAGAATAGGTGAATCAGTCGCGGAAGTTTTCAAACTGGAAAGGCTTATCCAGCTCTTCTGAGCTTCGTACCAGCGCCATTGCCGCTTGCAGATCATCGCGTTTCTTACCTGTTACCCGAACTTTGTCGCCCTGAATGGAGGCTTGCACTTTGATCTTGGAATCTTTCAGCATTTTGACTATCTGTTTAGCAACAGGAGTATCAATCCCTTGCTTAAATATGGCTTCCTGCGAATAGGTTTTCCCAGTGTGAACCATATCTTTGGTTTCCATGGCACGGGCATCAACGCCGCGTTTGGCTAAGTTTCCGCGAAGGATATCGCGCATTTGCAGCAGCTGAAACTCTGCTTCAGCAGACATTTTCACGATTTCTTTATTCAGGCTGAAAGTGGCCTCTACATTACGGAAATCAAAGCGGGTGTCCAGCTCGCGGTTACTGTTATCTACCGCATTCTTAAGCTCAACGGTATCAACTTCAGAAATAATATCAAAAGAAGGCATGGTGTATTCCTGCTCATCATTGTTAATGGGCGCTTTTATATCATAAAACGCCAGATTATTGTAACTAGTGGCTTTATGGTCTGGCTTATTGCTTTTGGACTGCCGCAGCGAGCATGGCAAGCATCTCTTGGGTATCTTCCCAGCTTATGCAAGGGTCAGTGATGGATTGCCCATAGGTCAGGCCTTTTTCCTGTCCGCTTTCCAGTGACTGATTACCTTCGACAATAAAGCTTTCTGCCATAATGCCTGCAATGTAGCGGCTGCCATCAGCAAGTTGTTTGCAGATGTCGGCAGCCACATCAAGCTGACGTTTATGCTGTTTCTGACAATTTCCATGGCTGAAATCGACAACCAGCTTAGTCGGTAGCGCGAATTCTTCCAGCGCGTCACAGGCTGCCTGAATATCTTCTGCGTGATAATTTGGCATTTTTCCGCCACGCAAAATAATGTGGCCATGCGGATTTCCCGCCGTTTTGTATATCGTCATCTCACCATTTTTTGCCGGGGAGCAAAAAACGTGCGGTGCGCGGGTGGCACGAATCGCATCGATTGCAATTTTCACATTACCATCGGTGCCGTTTTTAAATCCTACCGGGCAGGAAAGCGCAGAGGCCATTTCACGGTGTATCTGAGATTCAGTGGTACGTGCGCCAATCGCTCCCCAACTGATTAAATCCGCAATGTATTGACCTGTGATCATATCAAGGAACTCTGTCGCTGTTGGCATACCCAACTGGTTGATATCAAGCAACAGTTTTCTGGCTTTGTACAAGCCGGCAACTAAATCCAGACTACCATCAAGATGGGGATCGGAAACCAGACCTTTCCAGCCAACAACAGTACGCGGTTTCTCGAAATACGTGCGCATCACAATGCACAGTTTTTCCTGATATTTTTTCTTCAGTGTCAGCAGGCGACGCGCATAGTCCAGAGCCGCTTCCGTATCATGAACAGAACACGGACCAACGATGACCAGAAGGCGGTTATCTTTGCCTGTCAGAATGTTTTCGATCTCACGGCGGGAATGGGCTATGTGTTCTGCGATGGGATCTGTCATCGGGTGGGCGGCTTCCACCTCGTCTGGAGAAGGCATACGTCCGAGACTGACGGTACGAAGTTCATCGGTTTTTTGGGGCATTTGGGCGCCTGCTTTTCAGGTGTAACATTGATGACGGATAAAGATAGCCTAAAAGGTCGCAGGAATAAACCAAACGATGAATATCCATCGCTGTTATGGCCTGATTTTTCAGGGATCTGAAGAAAATCTGAATAATGGTTGCGCAGGGCAAAAGTGAATTGTTATGTTCCCTGTAAGCATAAAAATGGTGCTTGCCTATGAGGGTAGTTCGGATGCTGAGCTACTTTGGTTAAATAACAGATAATAAACAGCAGTGTAAGGGAGATGGCTATGATGTCCGCAGAGGAGTGGGCGACCAATGTTGTCGCGGGTAAAGCAATCGCATTAACGCGCTCGCAATTGGTATCAAGGTCAACAGATGAAGCCGGCAATACAGTTCTTATAGGTTTGGATGCGTTAATAGCAGAAACCGGGATTCATCTCAGCGCTGTGTGTCAGCCGGATGCGCTCAACGACAATGAGAAAGCGGCGCTGTCAGCAATGACTGGCGGGCAAGATGCTGAACAGTTTCTGGTTGACAGGTTAGTGAGTGATCTTTCTGAATTTGCTCAGAAACGTATTGCGGCAGGTCATACCAAACCGGTCCTGAAGCTGAGGCTCAGCGGAGCGGAAATTGCCTGCGAAAGTACGCAGATTGGCAGTCACTTAATGCCGAAAGAGGAAAACCCTGTGATGGGGTTGCGCGGTGTGGCTCGCTACCTGCATCCGCAGTGGGCCGGAATGTTTGCACTGCAGTGTAAAATTATCAAACAGCTGCGCCTTGTTACCGGTGATCTGCCGATAGCCATAGTGATTCCATTTGTCCGAACATACAGTGATGCGGCATCAGTGCATGATTTGCTGGCAGAACAAGGTTTGTTTCGCGGAAAGGCAGGTTTGCAGGTACATCTGATGTGTGATTTACCGGCCAATGCTGTGATGGCGGATAAATTTCTGCATTATTTTGATGGCGTGGTGATCGATCTGGATCATCTGGCACAACTGACGCTGGCGATCGATCCGGAAAATGAAACGCTGGATTATGACGAACCTTATAACGATGCTGTGTTATCTCTGGCGGAACTTACTCTGAAAAAGAGCAGGGAAGTGAATAAGCCCTGTGAATTTCTGGCACGCTCTGCAACGATTCAGCCAAAACTTCAGCGCTGGCTATCCGAACACTCGGTGTTGAGCCTTATCTGCAGTCCGCAATAACCACAAAGAGCCTGAATATTCAGGCTCTTTTTACTTACAGCTCTTTTTCCACCCGTTGGAGAGAGTGCTCGCTAAGACGAGCAACTGATTTCCAGCTCTTTTCCCCATTGCGGTGGTTTCACCGCCAGATGCTCATAGTCAGGGTGCTCATCATAAGGGTTGGCCAGAACGTTCAGCAGGTTTTCAACCATGGAATAGTCGCCGCGTTCGGCCAGTTCAATGGCTTGCTGAGCCAGATAGTTTCGTAAAATATATTTGGGATTATGCAGCCTCATTAACGCTAATCGTTCGGCGTCATTGTTCTGTTCAAGTGTCAGCCGCTTCGCGTAAGTGTTAAGCCAGGCTTGCAGTGGAGCAGGATCGTTAATCAGCGCTGAAAACCGGTGACTGCTGTCTGCGAGTTTGTCGGCTGGAATGCCCGTCAGTGTTCTGAAGAACAGGGTGTAATCTATTGCCTGATTGGCGAGCAACTCAAACATCTCGCTGAACAGGGCGCTATCTTCTTCATGACGTTCTACAAGGCCCAGCTTGCTGCGCATCCGGATGCTGTACTCTTGCTGAAGGCGTGACTGGTAGCTGTGTAATGCTGAATCTATCTCTTCTTTGTCGAGTAATGGGGTTAAGGCATAGCCAAGCGCAGATAAATTCCAGAGCGCGATGGACGGTTGTTGGTTAAACGCGTATCGGCCTGAATAGTCTGAATGGTTACAGATATAACCCGGTTGATAATCGTCCAGGAATCCGTAAGGGCCATAGTCAAAGGTCAGTCCGAGCACTGACATGTTGTCGGTATTCATCACACCATGAGCAAAACCAACGGCTTGCCAATCGGCAATTAAGGTGGCTGTCAGATCGACGATGCGCTGGAACATGGCCGCATACGGTGTGGCATGGGGGAGCAAATCGGCAAAATGATGCCTGATCAGATAATCCGCCAGCAGTTTCAGCTCTGCGTGCTGCTGAGTATAAAACAGGTATTCAAAGTGACCAAAGCGCAGGTGGCTTTCAGCGACACGGATCAGTGTGGCGCCCGGCTCCACTTTTTCCCGGTAAACGGGGGTGTCGCTGGCTAATACGGCCAGGGCATGCGTGGTTCGGATCCCCAGACCTTTCATGGCTGCACTGGCCAGATATTCACGAATACTGGAGCGTAAAACCGCACGGCCGTCGCCCATGCGGGAATAAGGGGTCTGCCCGGAGCCCTTCAGGTGGATGTCCCATTTTTTGCCTTGTGATGTGATGACTTCACCCATCAAAAGCCCGCGTCCGTCGCCTAAGTCCGGATTGTACTGGCCAAACTGATGGCCTGTGTATTTCATGGCCAGCGGGTCAAAGCCATGCAGCGACTCATTGCCGGTAAACAACTCGGCAAAGAAAGGGGTTTGTGCCTGCGCAGGATCCAGCTCCAGCATTTCACAGACGGCAGGATTGACACTGACCAGGTAAGGATTTTCCAGAGGCTGAGGGATCACCCGAGTCCCGAACACACTGGGTAATTCACTGTAAGTATTATTGAAAATCAATTCGGTCAGTTTGCGCATAATGGCCGCCAGGAAGAGGATAGTGAGGGGTAGCGTATCAAGTTACGGCCTGTAAACAAGGCATAAAATGTAAGGTTAATGGTATCGGAAAGCAGGCCTCCTCATAACATAATCATAGAAGAGGCCAATAATCGTGTCAGTTAGCGGAGGAAATCAGTCAATCGCTTCAATATCGACGATCTTTGAGCGGTTCATTATGATCTTCCAGCGCTGTATTTTAGGTTCCTGATCTTCGTCGCTCTCACGGGTGATCAGGTTAATCAGGTGCCGTTTTTCAACCGATTCTCTTGCCACCTGGCCGTCACGCATGACATAAATTTTCTGCGAGCCTTTCTCCATCAGTGTGGACAGAAAGCGCAGATCAAAAAGAATCGATTCTTTAGTTTGTTCATACCCGGTCAGAAACTTGGTCGTCGACATCCTGGTGGTGCTTTTATAATGCAGAATGGCTTCTTCTTTAGCCGACACCTTGTGTTTGCGCGCCTTCTTGATGTCGTCATCCAGGGTGTCGTACCGCATGTACTCCAGCCATTCCAACTGACGGCCAATCAGTTTATTGCTGTCGCTGTCAAAGAATTGTTTACGCCACTTGGGTTTGCCTTTTCGTACCCAGCGCCACAGCGCATGCTTAAGGTCATCTTTGAACACCTCGCGGGCGGCATAAATTACCGACAGCACCAGTATAAACGACGCGGTAATGTCACCGAGTACCCCACGGGCCTCAATAAGCATGATGGTAACAAAAATCATCACAAAACCGGCCGCAAATCCCGTGACGACTTTTTTGGTGGTATTACCCAAAACCGTCGTACTTTCTTTCATGGTGACCGGGTATTCTATCAGGCGCCGCAGCAGCCGCATTTTGTTCGACATGCGTGTTGGATCTGCCGTTGCACGCTCAGAGTTATAATTATTGGATAAACGATGGGCGGATTCTGTCTGACAGAAGTCCAGATACAGTGCTTTAATTTCGCTGTAGTTTTCCGCTCTTGGCAGGTGAGCGACTAACGATAAGAAACGCTGTTCTGTAAACCAGGATAAATAGTTATCTATGTTCTGGTAATACTTGAGCAGTTCTTCGTCAGTCGGCACATTGCGGCGCAAACGCTTGAGGATACCCGCCGAGACACTGGCGACTTCTTCCAATTCCTCTGTTGTGCGTTCAACTTTTTCATCAAGCAATTGGTGGACGGTTTCTTCCAGCGCGACCGCAAACTGGTAAGCAAACAAACTCAGGCTCAAGCGGTACTGGCCGGATGGCAAATTGCCACGGCTGGCGAGACGACTGTGAACCAGTGGAAGGTGATGCACATCACTGAAGTAAGTCCGTTTACCGTGAATAACATTATGGTAGAACTCGTCTTCAGACATGATATTGGCGTTCAGGCCAAGTTCACCGGGAATGAAAAGAAATACATCAAGCTGACGATTTTTTGCCTCATGAATGACATGCGACATTTTCAGGTTATGGCCATCTTTCTTTTCAACGGTGATCACTTAAATTTGTTCCTCTCTGAAGGTTCTGTGGTGTGGTTTGGCTGGATTCAGTTGCTGTTAGAATTTTAGTGTAAACTCATGTGAAATAGCACTACCAGACAACGAGTTATGGCTCGACAGCAGAAATTTTGGCCAGAAACGCCTATTTTGGTCAGGCAGCCTGAATCAACATCACGTATAATGCGCGTTTCAAAATAGCGTGCTTTCTCCCGTACAGCGTTAGTTTAGTGTCAGAAACCCTGCTGACCGGAGATAGAGGCGGATAACCGCTGGAATAGTTTACCCTGAGAGTGACATATTTATGATTAAAATTGGTCAGTACAACACGTTGGAAGTCGTAAAAATTGTAGATTTTGGCGTGTTTCTGGATGGTGGCGAGGATTTTGGCAATATTTTGCTGCCTAAATCGTCTGTGCCTGAAGGCACATCTCTGGGGGATAATCTGGAGGTGTTCGTATATTTTGATTCTGAAGATGACATTATTGCTACGACGAAAAAACCGCTGGCGCAAGTCGGGGACTTTGCTCTGCTGAAGATAGTCGGCATTTCTGGTGTCGGCGCCTTTGTTGACTGGGGACTGGATAAAGATCTGCTGGTGCCGTTCAGTGAGCAGCGACGTCGCCTGGAAGTCGGCCAGAATATTCTGGTGCGAATCTATACCGATAAAGCCTCCGGTCGTATCGTTGGCTCAACGAAACTGAACCGCTTTCTGGATAAAACACCTGCACCTTATCAAGTTGGTGATGAAGTGAAAGTCTTGATCGCAGAAACGACTGAGCTGGGTTACAAAGCGGTGATCGAAGATTTGCACTGGGGACTTTTCTTTAAGACAGAAGCCTTTGGTAAACTGTTTGTCGGTAAAAAACTGAAAGCCTACATCAAAGAGATTCGTCCGGACGGCAAGATCAACTTGTCATTACAAAAAGCAGGCAAAGCGAAAGTGGACGATCTGGCGGATAAAATTCTGACAGCGTTAGAGCGGCAGGGCGGCTTTCTGCCTTTGAGCGATAAATCAGCACCTGATGATATCTTCAAAGCGTTCAGAACCAGTAAAGCAACGTTCAAGAAAACCATTGGCAGCTTATATAAGAAAGGCCTGATCATCATTGAAAATGACGGTATCCGTCTCAACGATAACTGAAAATGTTGCAACCCTGACATAAGCCGGTGAAACTCACCGGCTTTTTTGTGACCGCTGTTATTCTCTATTGGTCAATATGAGCGTATGTTTATATCCCTGAATGGTTACAACATTGGGCCATTAATAGTCATTGATTGTGAGTAAAAAAACAGTCAGGTCCCATCCAAAGCTTATCCAACCCTGACAACACACTACAATTGACAAGGAATAGACATGCAAGGAATGAAAGTGAAAGCGTTAGCAGCAGGTATTTCCCTGCTGCTGTCTGGCGCGGTTTACGCCGCCGATGTGCCTGCCGGCATTACACTGGCAGAGAAACAGGAAATTGTCTGGAGCCTGGGGGGTGAGGTACCAACCTTAGATCCCACTATGACGACAGATGACTCGAGCAGTAAAGTGATCAGCGATTTATTCGACGGTTTAGTCTCTGAAGATCAGGAAGGAAATATTATTCCTGCCCTGGCGACGCACTGGGATATTTCTGCCGATGGCAAAACCATTACCTTCCATCTTCGTGACGGTCTGAAGTGGTCAAACGGCGAGCCATTAACGGCGCACGATGTGGAATACAGCTTCAAGCGCAATGCCGATCCGGCCTCTGCGGCCCCTTATTCCTGGTATCTGGGTACAGCGAATATTTTGAATGCTGTAGACATCACAGATGGCAAAAAAGACAAAGATACTTTGGGTGTCAAGGCGCTGGATGACAACACAGTGCAGTTCACGCTGACTCAGCCAACCCCTTACTTTGTCAAAATGCTCTCACACCCTTCAACGTTCCCTGTCTACCGTCAAGCAATCGAAAAGTATGGCGATAGCTGGACCAGCCCGGATCATATTGTCAGCTCAGGTGCTTACACGCTGAACAACTGGGTGGTGAACGAGCGGATTGATCTGGTCCGTAACCCGGCATACTGGAATGATGCAAAAACCGTTATCAATAAAGCGGCCTATCTGGCAATTGAAAACCAGACGGCAGAGTACAACCGTTACCGTACCGGCGAAATTGATATCACAGCAACGTTTCCGCTCGAACAGTATAAGCAAATTAAGCAAGAGCGTCCTGATGAGTTGCTGACCATGCCATCGCTGGCAACCTATTACTACCTGTTCAATTTAGATAAGAAGCCCTTCGATGATGTGCGCGTTCGCAAAGCACTGGCCTACGCAATTGATCGTGATGTGGTGACTCAGCGTATTCTGGGGCAGGGGCAGATTCCGGCCTACGGTGTGACGCCTCCTGCTGTGGCGGGTTTTGATGCGCCGGAATTACCCTGGGCATCTCTGTCTCAGAAGGAACGTAACCAAAAAGCGCGGGAATTGTTGAAAGAAGCGGGCTATTCGAAAGATAACCCGCTGAAATTTGAGCTGGTATATAACACCAATGAATCGCACAAAAAACTGGCGCTGGCGATGCTGTCGATGTGGAAACAAAGCCTGCCGGTAGAAGTGGATCTGGCCAATCAGGAATGGAAAACCTTCCTGCAGAAACTGGCTCAGAAAGACTTCAGTCTGGCGCGCTATGCCTGGGTAGGTGACTACAACGAAGCATCAACCTTTTTGTCGTACTTTGAAAGCAAGGGCATGAACTATTCGCGCTGGGCCAACCAAGCCTATGACAAAGCCATGGCGGATGCTTTAGCGGCGAAATCGGATAAAGAGCGTAATCACTTCTATCAGCAAGCGGAACGTATTTTTGCCGAAGATATGCCGGCTATCCCTGTGTATTTCTATACCAAGACAGTCATCAAGTCGCCAAAAGTTGGCGGGTATTCGACGACCAATGCATCGTCAAACCGTTACACCCGTGATCTGTACATCATGAAGTGATGTGCTTGGGCACACTGCTGGAGAGTTAAAGGCAGAATGCCGTTCTTAAAAGTGAACGGCATTCTTTTGTCTGTTCCAACTCTGTTATTCGTTTGTGGCACCCGTGTTTACTTGTTGCTGGCTGGCAAGTTGTTCCTCAAAACTTTCTCTTGATGCGTCGACATAGTGTTTTAGCCCGTCTCTGTCAATGAAAGCCTCTTTATCACCGGAGTAGTAACGACGTAGTTTGTCGGTTAATTTGAAACGGTTCCCTTTATTAGCAATGAAAATGTCAGGGCTCTGCGAAGCCAGCAGGTCAAAGCTGTGCCGTAAATCAGCGATAAGATTGGGATAGTTTTTATTATTGATTAAATGGTATCCAGGGGTCGCCAGGCTGTCGGCATATAAAAGTTCTTGTCCATTGCTCAACTCTATTTTCCATGACGTTGCTCCTGGTAGATGTCCAGGTGTGAATAGGGCTGTTACCTGGATAGCACCCAGAGAAAAACTTGCTTTATCCTGAATAATTTTATCCACATGAACAGGGGGAAACGGAAGCGCATCCCCCAGGGCAAAATCAGATTTACCGCCGCGGGCCAACTGTGACGCATTGTCGGGACTTGCGACTAATTGGCCTCCGCTCCACATTTTTAACCGGGCAAGACCACCGGCCTGATCCAGTCGTGCATGGCTGTTTAATAGATACTTGATGTCGGTGACATTAAACCCAAGCGATTTGATGTTAGCTCTGATTAATGGTGCACTGGTTTCCAGCGCGGCATCAATCAAAATATGGCCTTCAGGAGAAGTGATTAAGACGGAAGATAAATTCTCTGTACCGACATACCAGACATCTTCAGCTATTTGAAATGGAGCAATGGGTTTCGCCCACGAATCGAAGAGTGACATCGGAGGAACCTCTGACAGAGGTTGAGCGGGATCAAGCGAAGCACAGGAAGAGTCTGCAGATATTGCCATCATACATACAAACAATAGTGAATAAGGGTTCATGAATGCTCTCTGTTTGAAGTTTAAAGAGCGCGCAGTATAGTTGACATGTATTTAATACAGCTCAATAAGAATATTGCATTATGAACTTGATTCAACTGGATATGAATTTATTAAAAGTGCTTTATGTACTTTTACAGACCGGATCAACAGGACTAACGGCCCGAAGGTTGGCCATTACGCCTTCTGCGGTCAGTCATGCTTTGGGCAGATTAAGAGAAGCACTGAATGACCCTTTGTTTCGGCGTGAGGGTAATCAGCAGATTCCGACCCCTTTTGCATGCATGTTGAAAGAAAAACTGGTGCCGCTTTTTGTTTCACTCAATGAAGAACTTTTTGGTGAAGATGAAAATGAGAAACGGACCTTTCGGGTTGTGATTCCGCCGGCAATCAATGCATTACTCACCCCTGTCTTGGCTGGAAAGGGGAACGATTATCAGGCTCAAGTGCAATGTATACCTTTTGAACGTCGGGCTTGGCGGGATGATTTGCTGGAGGATAAAGTCGACTTAGTTATTGCTGTAGGTGACTATCAGAAAATGATTAGCGCGCTGCAGTATGAATTAGTGGGTAAAACGCGTTTGGTTGCGTTCTTTGGCAATCCGTTGCGAGAACAGTTAAAAGAGAGAGACAGCCTTAGCATGGCTGAGTTAAGTCGGTTCAGGCATTGCTATTGTCACCCTTGGCCGCAGGAAATCAACGAGCTGGATCGTCAGATGATGCGTGATGGTGAGTTCCGTAATTTGGCGTTTATTTGTAATGATTATGGACAGCTGGCGCCAGCAGTGCGCACTGCGCCGATCATGGCTATTGTGCCTGAGCCTTGGTTTACCAACCTTGCTGATAAAGAAGGTTTATTCATTTTACCTTTGGAAGGAGACAAGGTTGAAGGCGGGGTATTTATGCAGTATAGAAGGTCAACCGTAGCATGGAAAATGCGCTTTATTGATGCAATTCGACGAAAATTGAAGGAATATTACGTGTAATAACACGAATACTGTGATGTTCTTTCATCACAGTATTCGTGAGTCTGGTACTTACATAGTTTGATTTATTAACCGCAAACCGGGCAGTTTGCCTGTTTCATCAGCTTCATTTCCCGCCAGTGCATGGTCATGGCGTCCAGCAACAGGATTTTGCCTGTCAGGGGGCTGCCCATCGCAGCAACCACTTTAATGGCTTCCATCGCCTGAACCGCTCCAATAATCCCAACCAGAGGTGACATAACGCCAGCTTCAACACAGCTCAGGTTTTGTTCGCCGAACAGGCTGCTCAGACAGGCATAGCAAGGTTGCTCGTCCTGATAGGTGAAAACGCTGACCTGGCCTTCCATGCGTATTGCCGCGCCGGAAACCAAGGGGGTTTTCGTCTGGTAACACAAGCGGTTGAGCTGGTTTCGGGTTGGCAGGTTATCGCTGCAGTCGACAACCAGCGTGTGCTGTTTTATTAGAGCGAGCAGAGCAGCATCATCCAGACGCTCGCCAATGGCGTTAACAGTGCAGTGCGGATTCAGCCGCTCAAGTGCCTGTCTGGCGGAGTCGACTTTCAGCATGCCCACGGTCGCATCGTGATGGAGCACCTGGCGTTGCAGATTGGAGAGCTCGACCTTATCGTCATCAATCAGGGTCAGCACGCCGGCGCCGGCCGCAGCCAGGTACTGGCTCGCAGCGCAACCTAACCCTCCGGCACCCAGTATCAGGATGTGCGCCGCTTTTAAGGCTTCCTGGCCCTCAAAGTCGAACTGACGCAAAATGATCTGCCGGTTGTAACGCAGCATCTCTTGATCAGATAACTCTTCCATGACTGGCTCCTGCGTTATCGTCATTTAATACATACTGGCATTAAAGGGTTCAATCGTGACGGTTTCACCCGGCTGCACTTTACCCCGCTCTTGTTCCAGAATGACCAGGCAGTTGGCCTGATGCATGGAGCTGAATGCGCCTGACCCCTGATTACCTGTAGTGGCAACTTCAATCTGTCCTTTGCTGTTCACCTGATAAATACCGCGCTGGAAGTCAGTGCGTCCAGGGCGCTTTTTAAATACGGTGCTGGCAATGGCCGGTAAGCGCTGGGGAGCCTGATACTGACTCTGGCCCGCTAACTGTGCAAGCACAGGCTGAACAATCTCATACAGGGTGAGCATGGCTGAAACCGGGTTGCCCGGCAGGCCGCAAAACCAGCACTCGTTGACCTTGCCGAAGGCAAAAGGTTTACCCGGTTTCATGGCAATCTTCCAGAAACCAACTTCGCCTTGCTGGGTCAGGATATCTTTTGTGTAATCGGCTTCCCCGACACTGACACCACCTGACGTGATCAACATATCAGCTGTGCTGGTGGCTTTTGCAAATGCCGCATCCAGCTGAGCAGGATCGTCAGGGATAATACCCAGATCCAGTACCTCGCAGCCGAACTTGTCCAGCAGCGCCCGAATCCCGTAACGGTTACTGTCGTAAATCTGGCCAGCGGCCAGTGGTTCACCGAGCGGGCGCAGTTCATCTCCGGTCGAGAAAAAAGCGACTTTGGGGCGCTCGAAAACAGGTAAGCTGGCAATGCCCAGTGAAGCGATCAGCGGGAGCTCTCGTGCTGACAGCCTGTGACCTTTGGCAACGACAACCTCGCCGAGTTTGATGTCATCGCCAATCGGACGGACGTTATCTCCGGCTTTGGGTTTCACCAGAAAGCGGATTTGATCACCGATAGCTTCAGTCTCTTCCTGCATGATCACGGTATCCGTTCCAGCAGGAAGCTCAGCACCGGTCATAATACGAATGCACTGGCCTGATTGGCATGTACCGTCGAAAGGAGTACCGGCAAACGACTGACCCGCCAAAGTCAGGGTGTCTGTTTTGTCTAAATCAGCACGCTGAAGGGCGTAGCCATCCATAGCGGAATTGGCAAAGGGCGGGACGTTAATCGGTGAGATGACATCCTCTGCCAGCACCAGCCCGAGTGTTTCTGCCAAAGGTAATCTATTGGTTTTGCTGATGGGTTTGACCACTGACAGCATTTTCTCGATAGCAGTGTCTACTGGCATCAAGCCCGGCGCATCACACGAGTCCATTTGTTAATCCTTCATTCGTTATGCTTAATTGCTGACTATTATGACAAAAAAAACGCGTCGGAACTAATTCCCCCAGCAAATACGAGGTGTAATTGTTGCCAAATGGGGGTATCCTTCGGGCTTAGTTTTACTGGCAAGGCAGTGTTGTTCGATCATCAGCCTCAGTCAGTCGGAGGAGAAAATGACAACATTAAGCGAATCAGCATTGAAAGTCCGCCAGGCGTTAGAAGATCGCGGACTGGAAACCCCGATGACAACCGAATTGGTTGGCAATGCCGAGAAGAAAGAACGTATTGAATTCCACATGCGTGAAATTCTGGGATTATTATCTCTGGATCTCACCGATGATAGCTTGATGGATACTCCAAAACGTATCGCTAAGATGTATGTAGATGAAATTTTCTCTGGTCTCGATTACGCCAATTTTCCGAAAATCACTGTCATTGATAACAAAATGAACTGTGACGAAATGGTGCGGGTAAAAGACATCACTCTTACCAGCACTTGTGAACATCACCTTGTGACTATTGATGGTAAAGCTACGGTAGCTTATATTCCGCGCGGTAAAATCATCGGTCTGTCCAAGATCAACCGTATTGTACGCTTCTTTGCTCAGCGTCCGCAGGTGCAGGAACGTATGACGCAACAAATTTTAGTGGCGCTACAAACCTTGTTGGAAAGTGATGATGTCGCGGTGAGAATTGATGCGACGCACTACTGCGTGAAAGCTCGCGGTGTGATGGATCAAACCAGTGAGACGACAACGACCGCACTCGGCGGCATTTTTAAACGGATACCTGCGACCCGGGCAGAGTTTCTTCACGGACTGCGTTAACCGCTTTTCGTTACCCAGTCGTAAAAAAGCCAATACAGCTAACTGTCTGTATTGGCTTTTTTTATGGCGCTATTCCATATATGCAAGACAAAATTACGTAATTAATATTAAAAATAGTGAATATAGCGTCAATCATTACTGCACAGATACTTTAATGTTTATCTAACCTTAATATTAGCGATTATTAAATATTGAACACTTTACGGCTGGTGGCTTGGATAAACTTAGGCTAAGAAAAGCCGGATAAAAGTGAGTTAACCACGACTGACTTTTAGTGCGCATAATGAAGAACGTAAAGTGGGGTGTCAGGCTATGCTCAACGTCAAAAGCGGCAAAGTGACACGACAGGCAATGGATGTTGCGGTCTTTGGTTTAGTGAAAGGAATAGCCGCACTGGTTGCGGCAGTCTTGATGTCCGCACAGTCGCTGGCGGCAGAAGAGGGCGTGATCAGGCTGGTTCCAGCTCAGAGTTCGATTGTGTCTGCTACGCTGACTGCCCCACAACTCGGCAGGCATGGGCTGGAATCTGTTTCCATTCTGAGTTCTCGCCAGCTTTGTCCGAGCCAGACTGACCAGTTGTGTTTTCCAACGGCGTTGCAAAACCTCTACGCCAGTCATGATTTTATGCCCCTTTGGCGTGATCCCGCGCTGTTAGATGAACTACTGCTGCAGATAACAGCACTGGCTGAAACCCGCAGGGTGCCGGGGTTACTGCAGCGAGTTCAGGAGCTGCAACAACTATCGCAGCGTAATGACCAACGCGGTCTGGATCTTTTGGCGACAGATACCCTTTTGGTCTATCAGTCCACTGTCAACCAGATGCTCAATGATCCGAGTTCGCTCTATCGGCCTGCCAGTTTTACTCTGGATGCACAACATCTTGCTTCAGCTCCTGTGCTCACTGTGCCGCTGACCATAACTTCCCTGCAACGACTGCGTCCGACAGATAAGCACTTTGACGCACTGGTTGCTGAAATGCATATGCTTGAACAGACCCAGCCGCATGGTGTGTATCTGTCAGGGCGTCCGGCCATTAAATTTGGCGCTGAGATACCTAACGGTGACAAGCTTGCGCGTATGCTCAATACCTATGGTGATTTGTCGGATCAGGATTATGCCAATGTCATGAAGACGGATCAGGCAACAGGTGAGTCTGTCGCAAAACGATTCACCAATACCGGTGTACTTCATCAGGCCATCCGCCAGTTCCAGCAGCGACATGGCCTGACAGATGATGGCGTCATTGGTCCAGAAACCGCGCAGAATATGGCGCGTTCTTACGAACAGGTTGCTCAGCTTCTGGCACTGAATCTTCAGCGCAACCGTGTCCTGCAGAGGCATGGGCAGGGTGAGGTGCTTCAGGTGAATATTCCGGAATTCATGCTGCGAATTATGGATGATGAAAATGTGGTATTTGAATCCAAAGTGATTGTGGGCAGAAGCAGCCGGCCCACGTATTTATTCTCTTCAGCCATCAATCATATGGTGGTGAATCCAACCTGGAATGTCCCTGAAACTATCAAGGAAGAAGATGTCATACCCAGTATGAAGCGATCGCCAGACTATCTGGCGCGTCATAACATGCGGATGGTGTCAGGATGGGGTGACGCACAGGCGATCGACCCTGCACAGATTGACTGGAGTACGGTATCGGCCCGTAATTTTCCTTACGAATTTCAGCAAAGACCGGGCCCTGATAATGCACTGGGGCAGGTAAAATTCATGATGCCGAATGACTTTTCGATTTATTTGCACGATACGCCAGCTAAACGTCTGTTTAACAAAAGTAAAAGGAATTTCAGCTCGGGCTGCGTCAGGGTTGAGAAGGCACACGATTTAGCCTACTTCCTGCTGGAAAGGCAGCGGGCAGGACAAAGTGCAACCTATGATAATTTATTGAGAAAACGTAACCCGGCGACAATCAATCTGCGCAAAACATTGGCAGTGGATTTTATTTACCGTACCGCCTGGCTTGATGAACAAGGTAAATTGCAGGTTCGTGATGATATTTATGGCTACGATGATGATTCCACCGTACCGCAGGAACACGACTATATCGCCATGATGAACTATCGCTGACAACGACTGCACTAACCGGCTCACCAGACAAAAATTTCAGCCGCGTTATCTGGTGATTGTGTTTTAGCGGCAATATCAGTACAGCGCGGGGAAGACATGAAATTTTTTATGTTTTCCCCGTTCACGAAAAAAATAAAATCATAATCAATAGCTTATTGTCATTCTTGTGTCGACGACTTCCATCGCTTACCTCCCGCCTAAGATGAATTTTCTGTGTCAATGCTCTGCCTGCTATTGAGCCTGAGCAGTCAGTTTGCGTAGAGTATATACAGTTTTGGTCTATACCACTTGGTGGCGCAATGCAATCGACACAGTACAGCTCATTTTGGTTTAAAGAAGCACTGGAAAGCGAATCTGATATTCAACCCAGGAAACTAGAGGCAAACACAACAACAGATGTCTGCATTGTGGGTGGCGGGTTTACAGGGTTGTGGACGGCAATCCAGCTGAAAATGAAACAGCCGGCTCTGGATATCCTGGTGATTGAAAAAGATCTCTGCGGGAGCGGGGCATCGGGTCGCAATGGCGGCTGTATGCTGACCTGGTCAACCAAGTATCTGACTTTAAAAAAACAGTACGGTGAAGCAGAAGCCATTCGATTGGTGAAAGCGTCTGAAGCAGCGGTGTATGAAATAGAGGCTTTCTGTAAAACGCATGGCATTGATGCACAGATTCGGTTGGATGGTACCTTGTATACAGCGTCAAACAGGGCTCAGTTAGGTGGCATAGAGCCAGTATTGGCGGCGCTTGATGAGCAGACGATCAATACCTGGCAGCCCTGGACAAAGGAAAAAGTGCAATCTGAATCAGGATCCAATGTTCATCTTGAGGGCCATTTTTCATTGGCGGCAGGGACAGTTCAGCCCGGACTGCTTGTCAGAGGCCTCAAGCGTGTTGCAGAGCAAATGGGAGTGACTATTTTCGAACACACACCCATGACTGAGATTCAGCGGCAACACACTCCGGTGCGAATCACGACGCCCTGCGCGAATATACAGGCCAATAAAGTAGTGCTGGCATTAAATGCCTGGACACCAGCTTTACTTCCCGAATTTAAAAACAGTGTGGTGTTGGTCTCGTCTGACATGTTGATCACTGAACCTGCCCCAGATCTTCTGAAAAACCTGGGTTTTCGTGACGGCAAGTCGGTGATTGATGGCCGGACCTTTGTTCATTATTACCGCACAACGCCCGATGGCCGATTGATGCTCGGCAAAGGTGGCAACTATTTTTCTTTTGGTAACAGAATGAGCGCCGTTTTTGATCAGCCAAGCCGTTATCAAACCATCCTTGATGCCGCTTTTCGGCGATTTTTTCCTGCGATGCACTCAGTTCCAGTGGCGGCGACCTGGACTGGTGCGTCTGATCGCTCCGCCACAGGGATGCCTTTTTTTGGCCGTTTAACGGACACCCCTTCTGTTGTGTATGGCTTGGGGTATTCCGGTAATGGGGTAGTGCAGAGCTGGATCGGTGGACAAATCCTCTCTTCTCTGGTGCTCGAAGAAGACAATGACTGGACACGCTCTGGATTAGCGTCAGGACCTAAAGGCTCTTTTCCACCTGAGCCGATTCGCTGGCTGGGGGCCATTCTGGTCAGAAACGCGATACGACGAAAAGAAAGCGCGGAAGATGAGAACCGAACACCGAACTGGCTGGATAAACAACTCTCAAAATTGGCTAACTTCGCCGGTAAAGCTGATAAGGTCTAAAGAACGACATCATTTCAGAATGAAGCACTAAGCAGGTGAATAAGCCTGCTTTTTTTATTCACCCTGTTGCAAAAATGTGTCCACGGCATGGGTATTAACGTGGCTGGTTTTTGACCATTCGGTCAGCTCTAAATGTAATAATCATTAATATCCTCATAATTTGAATTTAAACTCTATTAATTTTGATTTAAATGGTATTTAAATCTGAACTTATTTTATTTATTGGTTTTATAATCTTGCACGTCAGTAAAAAGTAAATTTCCATTTTTGGTTGGATATTTTGTTGTCATATAAATCAATAACTTGCATTGTTAATATTTTGTTCTGGTTTTGTTAAAATTTGCAGTGATTTAGTTTGTAATTTATAAATTAAGCCGCATTTATGGATACATAACTACCTCAACGAAGAGAATAATTATGAGCAACAAAGGAAATGGGACCCTGATGGGACACCCTAAAGGCTTGTTCCTGCTGTTTGGTACTGAGCTTTGGGAACGTTTTTCGTACTATGCAATGCGCGCTATTCTGGTGTTGTATCTTACCGATAAAACAGTGAACGGTGGTCTTGGTTGGTCAACGGAAGACGCGCTCAGTCTCTATGGTATCTATACCGGTCTGGTGTATATCACACCCTTGATCGGCGGTTGGGTAGCCGACAATTTCTTAGGTCAACGCCGCTCTATTATCATAGGTGGTGTTCTGATGGCATTAGGTCAGTTCACTCTTGCACTGCCACATTCTCTTGTTGATCCCAATGCCACCACCGCCTTTTATCTCGGCCTGGCATTGTTGATTATTGGTAACGGTCTGTTTAAGCCAAACATTTCAACTATGGTGGGTGATCTGTATTCTGAAGGCGATCACCGCCGTGACGGTGCCTTCACCATTTTCTATATGGGTATTAACCTGGGGGCTTTGCTGGCAGGTATTGTCGCGGGTTCTGCATCCACAGCTTATGGCTGGAAAGCCGGTTTTCTGGCTGCAGGCATAGGTATGGTATGCAGCCTTGTCATTCAAATGTTGTTTGCGGAAAAACTACTGGGAAATATTGGTAAAGTCCCTGCTGCCAAGCGCGCTGCAGCCATGTCTGACAACGGTAAGAAACAACCTCTGACGAAGAAGGAAATCGATCGCCTTAAAGTGGTGATGATCATGGGGCTGTTCGTGGTTGTCTTCTGGGCTGGTTTCGAGCAGGCTGGCGGGCTTATGAGTATTTATACTCAGGAATATGCCGATCGTATGATTGGCAGCTTTGAAGTACCTACAGCCTGGTTTCAGTCTCTGAACCCTTTCTTTATCATCACAATGGCACCACTACTGGCTGCACTGTGGGTGAAAATGGGGCCTAAGGAGCCAAGCTCGCCAATCAAGTTTGCCATTGCACTTTTCTTGCTGGCGATGGGTTTTGTATGCATGGTGGGGGCTGTGATGCAGCAGGGTGGCGATATGACTGCCAAGACCTCTATGTTGTGGATTGTCGCGGCTTACTTCTTCCATACAATGGGTGAGCTGTGCCTGTCGCCAATTGGCCTGTCTATGATCACTAAGCTTGCACCGTTGCGTCTGGCGTCGCTGATGATGGGTGTATGGTTTGGCTTCAATGCGGTTGCTAACTATGTTGCCGGTATGGTTGGCGCCCATGTAGGCGAAGCCGGCCCACTGGCCATCTTTGGTGGTATTGCAATTACCGCCGCCGTATCGGGTTTGATTCTGGTGGTATTCTCAAATCAGCTGATCCGCTGGATGCATGGTGCCGAAGGTAAAGCGGTGACAGACACTACCGACGTGCCAGCCAACGCAAAGCCTGCACAGGCATAATGTAAAAGCGCTATCAGGTCTAAGTATGACGGGAGCCAGCAGGCTCCCGTTTTTTATATCTGAATTTCCCCTCTGATTATGCGATTCACGTCACAAGCGGTGTATGCGATTACACGCACGTTGTCATTATGCGCAAGTGGACATATCGCACCGAAAACTCATAACCTATGTGAATATTGTTTGATATTTGTTCAGTTTTTATTTTTGAGGGGCGCGCATGAGGAAGTCGCTTTTATCGGTTGCGGTGGCAGCAACCATTTTATCGGGGTGCGGTGGGTCGGACTCAGATAAGAATGATGACGATGGGAAGAATCTCGACGGCAAGGTCACTGTTCAGGTGATCGACGGTTATTTGTCGAATGCGCAACTGTGTGTCGACCGAAATCGCAATGCGCACTGTAATACAGGCGAACTGCTCACTGAAAAAACCAATAGTAACGGTCAAATCACCATTTCTGAAAGCGACAGCCAGTACCCGTTAATTGCCAGAGTTATTGCCGGTGAATCTTTAGACAGCGATCACCCGGGTTTTGTCTGGCAGGATGCTGAACTCTATGCGCCAGCCGGCCAGACAATCCTGACCCCTTTTTCGACCCTGGCTTATTTAAACGATCTAAGCCTTGCTGATTATGCGGCCAGTCTGAATCTGGATGCCAGTCTGCTCAGCCAGGATTATGTGGCATTAAAATCGTCAAATCCCGATGCCAAGAAAGTCCATTTGTATGCGCGGACGATGCACGCGATGCTCGGTGAAACCTTGTCTGATAACGTTCTGGAAGGGCAGAAAATTTGGATTCAGAACCTGAAAAACAAAATTCAGGAACTGGAAAACAATCAGGTTGATTTTGATGCCGTCACGTTATCGCTTGATAAGGATAACGGGCAGTTTACTCGGTCTGAGCGTGTGAAAGGTATCCAGCCCTTCCTGGAAGGAAACGGGGGCGTGAAATTCCTGGAGTGGCTTAATGCTTCAATCGATATCCCGCACCAGTTTACATTTACGGATGGAAAAATTACCAGCAGCGATATTGGATATATTCATGTTGGTACGGATTATCAGGTTTCAGGTACATCCGTGACAATGGCTTCTCAGCCAGAAACGAAGATCGACTTTGTGTATGTTTCCCCGGATATCGCCTTGGGTTATGTCTATAGTGATCCTTCGAAGAAGTTTCTGACGTTCTGGCAATCCAAGGAGGATTATCTGAACGGGAGCACTGATCTGGCCCAAGAGGATTTCACGGGGCAAATCTGGTACCTCCTGAGAGATGCTGCCGGACCAGAAGCAAAAGAAGAAGAGCCCCCAGTTCCTGAACTCAATGAACTCGTCTTTTTTTCTGCCACACACGTGTCGATCAATCCGATGGGGTCGGATGCCTATGAAGCGGAATGGAGTTTTACATCTGATCCAAACGAAAGTTTCCAGACCCTTACAATTCAGTTCAGCAATAACAACTCAATGATTCTGGATACTGATGTATCAAAGGCTGGGGTGACGTTGCTGAAGCAGAAGATTGTTGATGACAATCCTCAGAATATCCTTATGACACAAAACAAAGCTTTAGCGAAAGCGTTACACAAGCATTGGCAATAAACCTTTCATCTTGAACGGCATGACGATGATGTGGGAACTGGGGTAAGGTATGGAAAACCGAGTCCGAGTTCCCACTTCATTGAAAGGATTTCTTCATGTATTCACCTCAGCTTTACATCCGTCCTGCAACGCCTGCCGATACACCTGCGCTCACACGTTTGTTGGCCCAGCTGGGTTATGACACCGAGCAGGGGCGTATTGAGACAATGATTTATCTTGCTGATTCCGATTCTGAACTGATCACAGTCGCTGAAATTAACGATCAGTTAGTGGCGGTAATATCGCTGATTTTTTTTGACTATTTTCCTGCGGCTGCGCGCTATGCCCGTATCACCGCTATGGTGGTTGATGAACTGCACAGAAGTAAAGGGATAGGCTCAGAGCTGCTTGAATATGCCAGAATCAAAGCGGCGGAACGTGACTGTGCCTGTATTGAAGTCACCAGTTCAGTGTCACGAAAGGGCACCCATGATTTTTACGTCAATGCCGGTTTTCATCATGACTCGTATAAATTTGTCCTGCCGATCGGCTCACACTGATGTTTAAATTGTGTGCTGTGACTGATGACACAGTGACCGAAACATAACAAGGGAGTGTTTGAATGGTTATCAAACCTGTGCACAGAGCAAGCTGCCACTGTGGCAGTGTGGTATTGGAACTGTCTTTACCGCAAGGGTTGGTTGATCCCAGGCGTTGCGACTGCTCTATGTGTCGCCGACGAGGGGCGATTGTGGCTTCCGTCCCGCTCAATGATATTACTATTATAAAAGGTGAAGACAAACTCAGTCTTTATCAGTTTAATACCCATACAGCGAAACATTATTTTTGCTCGGTCTGCGGTATCTACACTCACCATCAGCGCCGATCTAATCCGGAACAATATGGCTTTAATATTGCCTGTCTTGAAGGCGTAAATCCTTTCGAATTGGATAATGTGCCGGTTAATGACGGTGTGAATCATCCCGCCGATCGCTAAAACCTTCTTTTAATCACCTCACTTATTCAGAGTGAGGTGATTCTTTTTTGTTCAAATAATACACTTTCTCTAATCTTTTCTTTCGCGGCTATACACATCTTATCACCGTTGTTTTTTTAATCATGTTGCGTCGCTGCTTATTGCAGGCCTTAAATATTCTTTGTTGGTCAAAGACTCAATTAAAATGGCAGCGTAATTCACTGGTATTCATTCATTTTTCGCTTATTGATAGTGATAGAAGCATTTTTTCGACTCATGTCAAATAAACCAATCAAAATAGTTACACGATGCTTTAGAATATAAATGCATACAGATCCGACCTGTATTGCTGTTTTTTATTATAACGATATAAAAATGAAGGTGATTATTGCTCGAACGAAAGGAGCTGTTGTTCAAAATGAGCTTTAATTAATGATAGATCTGTTGGTTATCTATGCTGTTTGTTTGACTAAATAATTGATATTTAGATGATTTGTTTGTTATGGAGAGTTTACTGTTTATGTTTAAGCTGTGATCTTAAGTCAAACATGTCGTTTTGTCATATTGATGGGCAATATCGTTGCATATAGTTTGTTACAGATTGTTTACATGCGTAGAGGTCAATCATGAAACGTGCATGGTTATTCATCATTTTGTGGTTTTGTCCACTGATAGCTCTCGCTCAGGTACAGCCGGACGATGAGAGATTACTTCGTGCATTGGAAGAGCAAGGCATTATTTGCAAAGGGCTCTCATACGAGGAAAAGCAGGAGGCTTTGCGAATTTACTTGCAGCGTAAAGCGACAATGAAAGATAAAAAGCAAAAAGAAAATGACACAACCAAGCAACCAGACACGATGAATGACACTAAAAAAACGTGTATTTCACCAGAATAATACCTAATTAAATATGTTGTTAACCGCAGAGCACAATGTGCTCTGCCGGGTTTTTGACAGCTTCACGATGGAAATAATAAATAAGGACAGTAAATGAAACATATGAAGAAAACATTGCTGGCTTCAGCAATGTTCACTTTATTTAGCGGCAGTGGCTATGCACATACACCCGCTGATATGGGCGTCGTTAATGAAGATAAACTCATTGAAATGCTGGTCAGAAACGGCGTTGTTGAAGCCGATGCTTCTGATGAGCAGAAACGTCATGCACTGGATAAATATCTGGATAATAAAATACGTTCAGGTTTTAAAGGGGATGCGCAGTTCGGTAAACAGGCCTTAGAAAAAAGAGCCAAAGTACTCAAAGCAATTCAGAAAAATAAAGGCAACCAGCGAGCCAATATTTTTGCACTGGATGTTGGTCAGAAGCGAACAGATAAAGTGCTGGCACTGTTAATTGATTTCCCTGATTTACCATGGAATGACAACCGCCTGACGAAAGACCACACAGAGATGCTGTATGACAGTTATGAACCTGGTCATTATCAGGATCTGCTGTTTTCAGGGGCCGGATATACCGGGCCAAACGGTGAAAACCTGATATCAATGCGCCAGTTTTACGAGGCTGAGTCCGGGGATTCCTACTCGGTGATGGGACAGGCAGCCGGTTGGTATCGCGCATCGAAAAATGCAGCATTCTATGGTGGTAATTCACCTACAACGGATAACGATCTGAATGCACAGGAACTGGTGCGTGAAGCGCTGAACCAACTGGCTCAGGATCCTTCGATTAATCTGGCCGACTACGACGTAGAAGATCGCTACGATTACGATGGTGATGGTAATTATCGTGAACCCGATGGCGTGATCGATCACCTGATGATATTCCACTCATCCGTTGGCGAAGAAGCAGGCGGTGGTGTTCTGGGCGCAGACGCCATCTGGTCGCACCGTTTCAACCTTGGCCAGTATCATGTGCTCGCTGGCACCAAGAGTACAGTGCCGGGACGCTTTAACGGCCAGTATGCTGCCTTTGATTATACGGTTCAGCCTATTGATGCCGCAGCAGGTGTGTGTGCCCACGAATACGGGCACGATCTTGGACTCCCGGATGAGTACGACACTCAATATACCGGGCAGGGCGAACCCGTCTCTTATTGGTCTATCATGTCCTCAGGCAGTTGGGCCGGTAAGATCGGCGGCACGCAGCCGACTGCGTTCAGTTCCTGGGCCAAGCAATTCTTGCAGCAGTCTATTGGCGGACAATGGATTAATGATCAGCAGGTTGCTATTAGTGAACTGGAAAATGCCCCACGTGAATTCACCCTGTTCCAGACGACAGACACCAAAAAACCAAACATGGTGAAAGTGTCACTGCCGAGTAAACGCATTGAGACATTGAAACCATTCGAAGGTCAGTACGCGTTCCATTCGGGCAAAGGTGATGATCTGCGAAACAGCATGACTCGTACACTGTCTGTTCCTGCGGGTGAAAGAGCAATACTGAAATTTAAAGTCTGGTATCAGATAGAAAAAGACTACGATTTTGCCCGCGTTCTGGTTAATGGTAAGCAAATCAGCGGCAATATCACCACAATGGATGATCCGTATAACACAGGTCTGATACCTGCCATTAGCGGTGATTCAAATGGCTGGATTGATGCTGAGTTTGACTTGACTGCCTATGCCGGCCAGGACATCACGCTGAGCTTTGATTATGTGACAGACGGCGGTCTGGCGATGGATGGCCTGTATCTGGACAATATGGTGCTGGATGTCGATGGTACTGTTACCGCGATTGACAATGGCGAGTCTGGTTCAAGCTTTGCTTTTGCTGGCTACAAGTTGTCAGACGGTTATCACGATGCGGCGCATTACTACCTGCTGCAATGGCGAAGCCATACTGGTGTCGATGAAGGCCTGGCGAATATCAAGCGTATGGGCCAGATCATGACTTTTGAGCCTGGCTTGATTGTTTGGTATGTCGATGAGTCGATGACGGACAACTGGGTGGGTAAACACCCGGGTGAGGGTTGGTTAGGCGTTGTTGATGCGGATCAGAATGCGCTGGTATGGGCTGACTCTGGCCAGGCCGCACAGACTCGGTTCCAGGTACGCGATGCGGCATTCTCATTGCAGGATCAGGCGCCATTGCGTCTGGTAAACAGCAGCGGAGATGTGCTGGAAGACAGCAGCCTGATTGGTAACGCCTACTTCTCTGACGCGGAAGATTACAGCTCTCCGATGGCACCGGATTCTGGTCGTAAGCTGACTGAATTTGGTCTGATGATTGATGTTGTTGAGCAAGGTCCGAACAACGAGTTTGGCGTGGTGCGCTTATCTAAAGCCGCATCGCAGAATGAATTGCCAACCGCGAGTTTTGAACTGAATGTTGATGGTCTGACAGTGTCGGCAAACAACCTGAGTGTTGATCCTGATGGTCAGATTACGGCCTATCAATGGGATTTCGGCAATGGCCAAACCAGCAGCGAAGCAGCGCCAGCCTGGCAATATCAGCAAGCCGGCAGTTATGTTGTGAGCTTGACAGTCACCGATGACAAAGGCGCTACAGACACCTTCAGTTACACTGTCACTGTTGAGGTGCCGAATGCTTTGCCAGAAGCCAGCGCGGAATATATTCACCTGGGCCGCTGGGTCACTATGTGGTCAACCAGCACTGACAGCGATGGCCGTATTGTCGATACCGAATGGACATTGCCAAATGGTAAGGTGAAACGAGGTCGTGTGTTTACGTCGATTTTCCCGAGCTATGGTCAGCATGAAGTCACGATCAAGATTATTGATAATGACGGTGGTATCACGACTAAAGCCATAACCGTTAACCTGTAACGAGAGTCCCATTTAGCTCCTGCAGCTTTGAGCGCAGCCATTCATGGTTGCGCTCTTTTTTGATCCTGATTTAGTGTGTTATCCGGATCGGAGATTTTCCGGTATTCATTATGATGATTTGATACCAGGTCAGAACAGAAGCAACAGACATCGCCAGACAGGTTGCTATGGCCGCGCCCGCCATACCGAATTCAGGGATGAACCACAGGTTCGCAAGCGTGTCTGTCAGCAGGGTGAACACGCCGATAACCATCACTTGTCGGCCTTTACCATTATATTGCAGCCAGGTTGAGGCGAAAGCACTCATGGCCCAGACGCTGTATGCGACTGTCAGCACATTGAGCGAGAATTCCGCCTGTGCGAAATCATCGCCAAAGAAGGCTAATAACCATGGCCCCCCAGTCATCACAGCGGTGGTCAGAATGACAGTCACGATAACAATGAGCCGTTGTGCCTGCCGGAACAGAACTTTGGCGGTTTCAGGACAGTCATCAAGCGCCGGCCCAATAAGTGGCAGAAATAAGCCCGCAATAGTCACTTGAGCCACAGGTAATAAATGGGCTGTGGTGGCCGCTGCTGCAAAGTGTCCGACTTCTTTTTCATCGGCCAGAATTTCCAGCATGAAAAGATCAATTTGATTTAAAGCCATAGTCACCATCATGGCGAGCATCATAGGAACGGACAAGCTTAACAGCCTGCGTTTTTCAAGGGCATGTACGCCATACTGGTCAGCATTGATCAAGTCTAATTGACAAATTTTATGCCATTGCCAGGCTACGATAGCGGCAGCGGCTAAGCCTCCGGCCGCAATGACATGCCAATACTCCACCTCGCTGATCGCCGACATTAACAGTAACAGTAGACAGGTTTTTATCGCAGGCAGTGCAATCCGCCAGGGCAGGTTTGAAGCTGCCAGCAATTTTGCAGATTGCAGCACACGACTAAATAAAGCGCCAATGGCAATCAGAGGGATGACAAATGTGATGATCATCAGCGGGTGATGGCCCAGCACGTCAGTTTTCCCCAGATGAAGTACTCCGCCTAAGTAAGTTACCAGTATGACCAAGGCAGAAAGCAGCATAGC
This sequence comes from Photobacterium salinisoli, assembly GCF_003614885.1. Lineage (GTDB taxonomy): Bacteria > Pseudomonadota > Gammaproteobacteria > Enterobacterales > Vibrionaceae > Photobacterium > Photobacterium salinisoli. Next base: position 1,002,748 of record NZ_QZMS01000007.1, on the reverse strand, counting down.
GATACCGCCATAAAAAAGCAGAAAAGAGACAATATAGTGGCGCTCTTTGTTCTCAATGGCACCGGACAGCACCCGTGGGGCAACCCGATCACCGCCTAATAAGATGATCACACTGGTTAAAGTAGCGAAAGCATAAGCGACCTTGTAATCACCATATTCATGGCTGGAAAGCGCCTGGCTGAGTGTCAGGTTAAACAGATAGTCTGCAATGAAACCAAGACCCAGGCTAAAAAGTAAAATGATGCTGCCTGACTTTAAATAGTCTGAGTGTGAATTAACCGGCGATGAACGCATTGATCAGGTATCCGTGAAAAATAAAAACTCAATGAATTATGCCTTTGTTTGACTATACAAAGAACCCGACCAGTTCATTTTCACCTATGTGTCACGCTTAATGACCGCTTCGATGAAAAAATGAAAAAAGAGGGTGATGTTTATTTTTGGGCATATTTGGTGAGTTATCAGTAGTGGATGCCCTGTTATTGTGCAAGTAAAAAACATTGTTTATACGCAAAATGTGCAGTCAATGCACAATTAAAGTGCACTTTGAAAATATCAAAATTATTAATATTTTTATCATCTTTGTTTTTATCTCTTTTGTGGTTTTTTATCCTGCCTTTTAAATTAATGTTCAGATAATAAACCCAAATGAAGTTGAATGAGATCTTGTCGGTGTTTTGGCATGTCAAATGCTATAAGAATGTTAAATAAGGATGCGATGGATTACCTATCGTATGAAAATGCTGAGTTAGTGCGGTTATTTATGCATAAACCAGCATAAAGAATGGGATCATCATCATATGCAACTGCAAGACATGATGGCGATTTACAAATATTAAAACAGCACAAATAACCATTCAGGTTAGTCAACACAACAGACAGGAAGTCTTTATGAAAAACAAAAGAACCCTTTTTTCAGCTTCTTTAATTGCTTCATCGCTGATGCTGGCAGGTATTTCTGCAGGCGCTCATGCCGAAATGGCTTCAGGCTCTGAAACATTGGATAAAGTTAAACAAGCCGGTGTGCTTAAGTGCGGTGTCAGCACTGGGCTGCCGGGTTTTTCAAATACCGACGCCAAAGGGAACTGGGAAGGTATTGATGTTGAATTCTGCCGTGCCGTTGCGTCAGCTGTTCTGAAAGATGCCGACAAAGTGCAATATATTCCGCTGACGGCCAAAGAGCGTTTTACCGCGCTGCAATCTGGCGAAGTGGATGTGCTGTCTCGTAATACGACATGGACACTGCAACGTGATACAGCCCTGGGGTTGAATTTTGTCGGTGTTAACTATTATGACGGCCAGGGTTTTATGGTCAGTAAAGATTTAGGGGTGAAATCTGCGAAGGAACTGGATGGGGCGTCAGTCTGTATTCAGTCCGGCACCACAACAGAGCTGAATCTGGCGGATTACTTCCGTACTAACGGCATGAGCTTTAAGCCCGTCGTATTTGATACTTCCGATCAGACGGTGAAAGGCTTCGAAGCCGGGCGTTGCGACGTGCTGACCTCAGATCAGTCTCAGCTATATTCACTGCGTATCAAACTGGCTAACCCATCGTCAGCGGTTGTGTTGCCTGAAGTGATTTCAAAAGAACCTTTAGGGCCGGTTGTACGTCAGGGCGATGACAAATGGTTCAACATCGTGAAGTGGACACTGAGCGTGATGGTGAATGCCGAAGAGTACGGGATTAATCAAAGCAATGTCGATGCCAAACTGAAATCGACCGATCCAACCGTACGCCGCATTTTAGGTCTTGATGGTCCTAAAGGTGCCGGTCTGAGTCTTGCTGACGATTGGTCTTATCAGGTTATCAAGCAAGTGGGTAACTATGGCGACAGTTTTGAGCGAAATGTAGGCGCAGGCTCGCCACTGAAAATTGCACGTGGTCTTAATGCCCTCTGGAAAGACGGCGGGATTATGTACGCGCCACCAGTGCGTTAATTACCGGTTAACATTCAATACATGGCGGGGATATTTCCCCGCCTGATTGGAACAGCTTTTCATTCAAGATGAAAAGATGGGAATCCATTGGCTTAACAGGGTAGTTGTATGGCACTGAGTGAAGTTGAATTCGATGCTGTCACCGAAAAAGACAAAAAGAATGAAACGTCGGGCAAAAAAATGGCCACCGTTTCTGAAACACCTTCTTTGAACCTCCGTTCTTTAATTTATCATCCGGGCGCTCGCGCCGTTTTTTTCCAGTCGCTGCTTATTCTGGCTATCGGTGTGTTTTTATACACTGTTGTCAGCAATGCACTGGATAATTTAGCGCAGAGGGGAATAGCGACCGGTTTTGATTTTCTCGATCAAACCGCTGGCTTCGGCATTGGTATGTCGCTCATTGACTATGACGAGACATATAGCTACGGCCGGACTTTTCTTGTTGGATTACTGAATACGGCATTGGTCGGTATTCTTGGCATAGTGCTGGCAACAGCACTGGGTTTTGTTGTTGGCATTGCCCGCTTATCAAAAAACTGGTTGTTAAGCCGCCTGGCTGCGGTGTATATCGAAGTATTCCGAAATGTGCCGCTATTGCTGCAAATTCTTTTCTGGTATTTCGTTGTTCTGCGTGCTTTACCTTCGCCAAGACAATCATTGTCATTGGGTGAAGCCGCGTTCCTGAATGTTCGTGGTCTGTATGTGCCTGCACCCGTATATGAGCAAGGCGCCTGGATGGTGCTTGCTGCTGTTGTGATCAGTGTGATCGCGGGTGTGGCCGTCCATATGCGGGCCAGCCGGCATCAAAAGGCCACGGGGGAGCAGCGTCCGACCTGGCGCTATTCACTCGGTATGCTGCTGGTCTTGCCTGTGCTGACGTATTTTTTGTCGGGACAGCCGGTATCACTGGAATACCCTGAGCTGAAAGGTTTCAACTTTCGGGGCGGTATTTCCGTTATGCCTGAGCTGTTTGCTTTACTGGTTGCACTGAGCATTTATACCGCTTCGTTTATCGCTGAAATTGTTCGTTCAGGGATCATGGCTGTCAGTCATGGGCAGACGGAAGCGGCACACTCATTGGGGCTGAAGAATTCGCATACGCTCAGATTGATTGTTATCCCGCAGGCATTGCGTGTCATTGTGCCGCCTCTGACCAGCCAGTATCTGAACCTGGTCAAAAACTCTTCGCTGGCGATGGCGATAGGGTATCCGGACCTGGTGTCCGTGTTTGCCGGTACGACACTGAATCAGACAGGGCAGGCTATTGAGATAATTGCAATGACAATGGCAGTGTATCTGGCGCTGAGTTTGCTGACGTCACTTTTGATGAACATGTACAACCGCAAGATTGCGCTGGTGGAAAGGTAGTAAGAGGTAGCATGATGAAAACATTTGATTTTACGCCCTCAGAAGCCCCGCCGGCAAAGTTAACGGGCGTGAGCGGCTGGTTACGCAAAAACCTGTTTGCCGGTCCGGTCAATACAGTGGTCACACTGGTTTTGCTCTGGCTGGTTGTTACCTGGGCTGAGCAGATTTTCCAATGGGCCGTGCTGGATGCGGATTTCATTGGCTCAACGCGTGATGCCTGTTCCCGGGAAGGTGCATGCTGGGTGTTTATTCAGGCGCGGTTCGAACAGTTCATGTTTGGCTTTTATCCTGAATCAGAAATCTGGCGACCTGTGGTGTTTTTTGCAGCCACAGCAGGGTTAATCCTGTGGTTGCTGGTCGATCGTATCCCCTATAAAAAATGGGCATTACTGATCACTCTGATCCCATTTCCCGTTTTGTCAGCCATGCTGCTACACGGCGGTGCGGCTGGTCTGGAAACCGTGGAAACGCACCAGTGGGGCGGGTTGATGGTCACACTGATCATCGCGTTGACAGGTATACTGGCTTCCCTGCCTTTTGGGGTACTGCTGGCGCTCGGGCGTCGATCAAAAATGCCGGTTATCCGCAGCATCAGCACTGTGTATATTGAGTTCTGGCGTGGCGTACCATTAATTACCGTCCTTTTCATGGCGTCTGTCATGCTGCCGTTGTTCCTCTCTGGCGGAACGGAAATTGACAAATTACTGCGTGCACTGATTGGCGTGGTGCTCTTTAACTCGGCGTACATGGCTGAAGCGATAAGGGGCGGTTTACAGTCTATCTCGAAAGGGCAGTACGAAGCGGCGGAAGCCCTGGGTTTGGGCTACTGGAAAATGATGCGTTTAGTCATTCTGCCACAGGCGCTGAAAGTCAGTATTCCGTCGATCGTTAATACCTTTATTGCCTTGCTCAAAGATACCAGCCTGGTGCTGATTATCGGTATGTTCGATGTGCTGGGGATTGCTCAGTCGGCGAACAGTGATCCGGCCTGGCTCGGATTCTCAACGGAAAGTTATTTATTTGCGGCCTTCATTTTCTGGGTGATGTGCTTCGGAATGTCGCGCTACAGCCTTTATCTGGAAAACAAACTCCATACCGGGCATTGATCAATTACAAGGAAGTTAGGATGTCTATGATTGAAAAAGTGAACCAGAGTTCGGATAAAGAACCTGTCATCCGTCTGAAAAATGTCAACAAATGGTATGGTGAATTCCATGTGTTGAAAAATATTAACCTGGATGTGAAAAAGGGCGAAAAAATTGTGATCTGCGGGCCTTCCGGCTCGGGTAAATCGACCATGATTCGCTGTATTAACCATTTGGAAGAACACCAGCGCGGTGACATCGTTGTTGCCGGTACGGAGTTGAAGGACGATCTGAAAAATATCGAGCTGGTGCGCCGTGAAGTGGGTATGTGTTTCCAGCACTTCAATTTGTTTCCCCACCTGAGTGTGCTGGAAAACTGTACGCTGGCGCAGATGTGGGTAAAGAAAAAATCGCAGAAAGAAGCTGAAGCCCTGGCAATGAAGTACCTGGAGCGGGTACGGATTGCAGAACAGGCACACAAGTTTCCGGGTCAGTTGTCCGGTGGTCAGCAGCAGCGTGTTGCGATTGCCCGCTCCCTGTGCATGGAGCCGCAAATCATGCTGTTTGATGAGCCGACCTCCGCGCTTGATCCGGAAATGGTGCGTGAGGTGCTGGATGTGATGGTTGAGCTGGCTGAAGACGGCATGACCATGCTGTGTGTGACACACGAAATGGGTTTTGCCCGTGAAGTGGCGGACCGGGTTATTTTTATGGATGCCGGTGAAATTATTGAGCAGAATGCCCCGGAGGAGTTCTTCAGTAATCCGCAGTTTGACCGCACGCAAAATTTTCTGCAGCAGATCATTCACTGATTTTTCATCATTTATGCGGTATTCGCATGGTGGAGTGAACATATGTTATGGCGCCTTTTCAGGCGCCATTTTTCATTTTTTGTCAGCAAAAGAGCATTGGGTGTAACGCGCTGGCGGGCAAAACGTTAAATCGTCGCCGTTGATTCAATCAAAATCGCGTCGTGACGCCAGTATTCTAAATCGCAGTCAATCAGGTTGCCGCTTTGGTCGTAGTTCACCCGTTCGACAAACATGGCAGGCGTACCGGATGTTGCCCTAAGGTGGTGGGCGGTTTCTGCCATCAGGGAGGTAGAACGAACCCGGAACCGGGTCTTGGAATAAATGACACCGTATTGCTCACGGTACGTAGTCGTGAGCGAGTCGGTGATATTGTGTTCAAACAAATCAGGGAAATGGGTGGGCGAGATAAAATTCGTGACCACCACGACCGGACGATTATCGAGAAATCGCAGCCGGTCGATACGGTACACTTCGGTCAGTGGTTTGACATTCAGCAGCGAGGCTGCGCGCCGGCTGGCAGGAACACGTTTGGCAGAGAGCAGATCAGAACGTGCTTCGCGACCTTGCGCTTTGGCCATGGCCGGAAAATCTGTGGTGTAGGTCGGATCGTACAAGAGCGGCACCGGTGAGACAAACCAGCCCCGGCGATCTTCCCGATACAGCTTACCTTCGGCTTCGAGCAAGGCCAGCGATTCGCGCAAAGTGACTCGCGTTGTGTTGAAAGACTCCGCCAACTTACGTTCAGCAGGCAGTTTGTGTCCGCCTGCCAGAAGCCCGGCATCAATCTGTTCATTGATGGCTTCCATGATTCTTATATATTGCACGTTAATCCTTCCCATTGCCGACCAGGGTTCAACTGGTTAGCTATTATAAAGTCTGTTTTCACAGAGTCATTAGCGGTTACGCCAGGCTTGGGTGTATTTATCACTCAGGCGGTTTGCACCGAGATGCATGAGTTTCACTGCCGCCGCCGTCAAGAGGATCATGACTGCCATCGCGGCGGCAGGTCCGGTCTGACCGGCATCATCCATATTCAGGACAGACACGGAGGCTGGCATAGTGTCTGAGGCGTACAGAAAAACAATGGCCGACGTGGTGGTCATCGCATTCACAAACAAATATGTCGCAATGTCTAAAATGGCAGGGGTACACACAGGAACAGTGACTTTAAAGAATGTCTTGAACTGAGCAATGTTGAGCGATGCAGAGATCGCTTCGATTTCTCCCGGCAGCTGCTTCAACGCTGTCACTGCCGTCATATGGCCGACTGTGTAGTAGTGAGTAATGGTATTGACCACCAGTATGGTCAGTGTGCCGTAAACCCATGACAGCGGATTGTCGCTGTGGTTGAAGAAAAAGATGTAGCCCAGTCCTAGCACCATTCCCGGTACCGCCATCGGCAGAATCGCCAGCATTTGCAGCAGGTTACGCAGTGGGGCGAAGCTTTGTCCTTTTTCAATGCAGTAGGCACAGGTAAAAATCACCAAAGTGCCTGCCAGAGCGACCATCCCAGCCAGTTTCAGTGAATTGAAATACGGTGCCCAGCCATAGGTGCTGAATTCGGCAAAGTTGTAGTTGTTCAGGCTCAATGCGGTGTTCCAGGGCCAGAATGTAACCAAAGAACCGTACACGGCCATGGCAATGACACTCAGAATTGCCAGTGAGATCAGTGAGCAGAACAGCAAACACATGCCGTCACGAATGCGGTGTGGTTCAGGCTGGTAAGCCACTGAGCGGGCATCGAACAGGTTCTGCTGTTTTTTCTGTACCCAGCGGTCACCGGCAAAGGCCAGCAAAGCGGGCAGTAACAGCATGACGGACGTGACAGCACCCATGGCGAAGTTTTGCTGGCCAACCACTTGTTTGAAAATGTCGGTTGCCAACACATTGTATTGGCCGCCAATGACTTTAGGGACACCAAAGTCGCAGACAACCAGGGTAAATACCACGATCAACGCACTGATCAGGCCGTATTTGGCGCCCGGTAAAGTGACCAGAAAGAAGGTGCGTACGCTGGATGTATTAAGCGCTTTCGCGGCTTCGTAGAGCCGGGCATCAGATGTTTTCAGCGACGTACTGATGATCATCAAAGCATGAGGGAAGGTCCATAACACCAGGCCAATCGCAATGCCTATAGGGCCGTAAATACTGTGCCCGAACAGCATCTCTTTGGCGATGCCCTGATTACCGAACAGGTAGATAAGACTGATTGCAGGTAACAGTGATGGCGCCAGAATAGGGGCGGAGCCGATGACGGTAAAGACGCCTTTGAATGGCATACAACTGCGGGTTAAGGCAAAGGCAAAACCAAAAGCCAGCACACCAACAATGGCAGTGACAAGTGCACCTATCACGATGGTATTTTGCAATGATTGCCACAGGGCAGGTGATGCAAAGTAGGTCGCGAAATTTGCCAGGCCGACAAAGTCACCATCGGCGTTCTGTACACTTTTTTGCAGCATCGCAAGCAGCGGCGCGACGATAAAGGCGGCCATCAGTGTACTAAATACCACCAACAGTACGGCAAGAGTGACGTTGTCACGGCCAAAGTGATGACGCAGCCGTATGAGGGATTGTAAGAGACCTGGCTTTGACGTAAGAAGCGGTCGGGTCAGTTGGGTCATGGTGACATCCTGTTTATCGGCTTTGGCGGTAGATATGGGTATGCTTATCGGCAATATGCAACTGCAGATAGTTGCCTCGGCTCAGGCCAAGGTGACGCGTTTCCCTGATAGGAACATCCACCTTGATCGTCGGTAATTGGTGCGCCCCCTGAAGCTGGCAGTCGGCACGCATGAAAGTGCCCTGAAACTCCAGATCGTCTATGCGTACCAGCACGCTGCTGCCACTCTTCTCACCCGCGGGCAGAAAATGCAGATCTTCCGGTCTGAGTCCCAGTTCTACCTGCTCGCCGCGCTGGAATTGAGCGGCCGGAAGTGGCAGCAGGCTTTCACCGATTCGCATTTGCTGCTCACTCACGATTGAGGCAGGCAAGAAATTCATCTGGCCGACAAATTCAGCGACAAAACGGGAACTCGGGTTCTGATAGATTTCTTGCGGTGTGCCGACCTGTTCGATACAACCGTGATTCATGACCACGATACGGTCGGCCATCGCGAGTGCTTCTTCCTGATCGTGCGTCACCATAATGGTCGTAATACCCAGCTTGCGTTGTAAGCGGCGGATCTCTTCGCGTAAGTGGGATCGCACTTTTGCATCAAGGGCAGAAAGCGGTTCATCAAGCAGTAACAATCCTGGTGATAATGATAAGGCACGAGCAAGTGCCACCCGCTGCTGCTGTCCGCCGGATAACTGGCTTGGGTATTTATTGCCTGCTGTTGGCAGGGCAATGGTGTCCAGCCACTGGCTGACGATACTGTCTGTGTCTGCGACAGATTTTCCCTGATTGCGCAATCCAAGGCTCAGATTTTCATAGACAGTCAGATTAGGAAACAGGGCGTAAGACTGGAAAACAATACCAAAGTCCCGTTTTTCTGGCGGCAGGTAGGTGATGTCACGACCTGCTTGTTCAATCGTGCCTGCACTGGCCAGATCCAGTCCAGCGATGGCGCGCAGCAAGGTGGTTTTTCCACAGCCTGAAGGGCCAAGAAAACAGATAAATTCGCCTTTGTTGATATCCAGTGAAATGTCTTTCAAAGCCGTAAACTGACCAAACTGTTTACCGACTTGTGATATTTTCAGATAGGTTTCCATAGCAACGTCATTTCTCTATTTGGTATATACCAAATGTAGATCGAATGAATGACACTTGGATGACAGAAGCTTGACGATAAGAAGACAGCCGGTTGTGCCGATAAACAAAAAAGGCAACCTATGTGGTTGCCTTCTTGAGAAAGGATTGCGAGTCGGTTAAGAGCGCGGCTCAGATTTCGCGTCGAATTTATCCGACCAGGTTTTCAGCACACCTTCACGGCTGACTGCCATTTTAGCGAAGTCCATTTTCACCATGGCCTGCTGAACATTCGGGTAGTTCTTCACAGGCTTGTTCACGTCTTTGTGGCCGACAACAGGGTAAAACGCGTTATACAGCTGGTTTGCCTCTTTAGACAGAGACCAGTCAACCAGACGCTTCGCGGCATCTGACTGGGCGTTGACCAGACCAACCGCTTCGGCTTCCCAGCCAACACCGCCTTCAGGCAGGATGATGTCGATAGGTGCCCCCTGAGATTTCAGTTTTGCACCACGAATAGCCATAGAGATACCAATGGCAACCTCACCCATACCTGCCTGGACACATGGCTTGGAACCAGAGTGAGTGTAATGAGCAATGTTCTGATCCAGTTTGGTCATATAATCCCAGCCTTTTTGCTCACCCATGGTTTGCAGCCAGGCAGACACCTGCATATAACCTGTGCCGGAAGAGGCAGGGTTGGGCATGGCAATGTGGCCTTTGTACTCAGGTTTGAGCAGGTCATCCCAGTTCGTTGGCTTGCTCAGACCCAGTTGCTCGGCCACTTTCTTATTGAAGCAGACCGCATTAAAGAAGGCATCGTTACCAAACCAGGCCGGGTTGGCTTGCGGGTCGATAAGATTGCTGTGGATCTTGCTCAGTTCCTTTGGCTGATAGGGCTTTAGTACACCTTCTTCTTTCAGCAGTGCCATTGAAGAGCCGGCCAGCCCCCACACAACATCCGCGCGAGGGTTGCTTTTTTCGGCCAGCAGCTTGGCCGTCATGATGCCTGTGGAATCCCTTACCCATTTGATTTTGATATCCGGGTTTGCTTTTTCAAATCCTGTTTTGAATTTTGCCAGCATGTCTGTTTCGAACGCTGTGTATACCGTCAGTTCCTGTGAGGCGAATGCCTGAGTGCTGCTCAGAGCCATCAATGCCGCCAGGGGTGCAACAAGCCATGTCTTTTTCATTTGTCCTTCCTAAAAAGTAAATGTGGTATGTACCAGATTGGTTCGACACGGAAGATGCTAGGTGCCATTTATGACAGTTCGATGATTGCCAGATGTCAGTTTCATGAGGACTGTGTGATCGTGATTCAGCGCAAGTTTGTGTTGAAAATCGGCGAATGTTGCCATTATTAAACTTTTATGAAGACTGGTTCTGTCGGATTTACAGCACGGGTTTGCCATCGCTATAGTGATTTCGTATCTGGTATAGTCCAAAGAGATCAACTAATGGCAAACTCCGACAATCAATATCTACTTCTCACGCCTGGCCCGCTGACGACAACACAAACTGTGCGGGAAGCCATGCTGAAAGACTGGTGCACCTGGGATGATGACTACAATGTTGGCGTGGTTCAGCACATTCGTCAGCAACTGGTTGCCCTGGCCACTGCGCACGACGGTTATACCAGTGTGCTCATGCAGGGCAGCGGTACCGCCTCTGTTGAGGCAACCTTAGGCTCTGTGATTCCGGCTGGCGGAAAGTTACTGGTGATTAACAATGGTGCTTACGGTGCCCGTATTGCACAAATTGCATGCTGCCTGAACATCCCGCACGTGAACTGGTCTTTAGGGGAAATAACCCAGCCTGACGTCAACGAGCTGGAACGTTTGCTGGCAGCCGATTCCGCTATCACCCATGTTGCTATGGTGCACTGTGAAACAACCACAGGCATGCTGAATCCGTTACAAGCGGTATGCGAAAAAGTGAAAGCGGCCGGTAAAGTGATGATCCTGGATGCCATGTCGAGTTTCGGCGGTATCCCTATGGATATCGGCGATTTGGGCATCGATTTTCTGATCAGCTCAGCAAACAAGTGCATTCAGGGAGTACCAGGTTTTGGCTTTGTGATTGCACGCCGTTCATTGTTGGAAGCATGCCACGGACGTGCGCGTTCAGTGTCGCTGGATCTCTACGATCAGTGGCAGTGTATGGAAAACAACCATGGCAAGTGGCGCTTCACATCACCGACTCACACAGTGCGGGCGTTTGCTCAGGCGTTGACCGAACTGGAACAGGAAGGGGGCATTGAAGCGCGCTTTCAGCGCTATCGCACCAATCAACAAACGCTGGTGGCTGGCATGTCACGGCTGGGTTTTGAAAGTCTGCTCGATAAAGCGCTTCATTCTCCCATTATTACGTCTTTTCATTCTCCGCACTCATCGTTTTATGACTTTAGGCGCTTTTATGAATGCCTGAAAACCAAAGGATTCGTGATTTATCCGGGTAAAGTCTCTGATGCAGACTGTTTCCGTATCGGCAATATCGGTGATGTTCATCCGGGCGACATTCAGCGCCTGCTGGAGGCGATTAACGAGTCTATGTTTTGGGAGAGTGAAGCGCAAACGGCCGGAGAGCAGGCATGACGTCCCTGCATACTGATCTCAGCCAGCGTGCGCTGGCCTGTGAAGGAGACACGAATACGTCCTCTGCACGGGTACGATGGACAAACAGTATCTCGGACCGGCAGACACAGGCACTGCTGGAGGAAGACAGTCAGTACTTTTTGCATCAGGCCATGTCGACACCCTGTCTGGATGCCCTGGAAAGTGCAGAGGGGATTTATCTGACTGATGTGGCCGGCAAACGCTATATGGATTTTCATGGCAACAATGTCCATCAGCTGGGTTACGGCCACCCGGAGATACTGGCTGCCATTCAGACCCAGTTAGCCAAACTGCCATTCGCCCCCCGTCGTTTCACGCACCAGAGCGCCGTTGACTGTGCCCGTGAACTGACCCGCATTGCCGGCGGTGAGCTGAACCGGGTGCTGTTCGCGCCGGGAGGCACATCCGTGGTAGGCATGGCACTGAAGCTGGCTCGCCGTATTACAGGCAATCCCAAAGTGGTGTCCCTCTGGGATGCATTTCACGGCGCATCGCTGGATGCGATTTCTGTGGGTGGAGAAGCTTGCTTTCGAGAAGGTATGGGGCCACTGATGGCCGGGGTTGAACGTATCCCACCGCCGGTTCGCTATCGGGGCGCTTTCCCGCGTGATGATGACTCAGATGTGCATTACGCCGATTATCTGGAATACGTGATTGAGAAAGAAGGCGGGATTGGTGCCTTCATCGCAGAAGGGGTGCGGAATACCGATGTTCAGGTGCCCAGCCAGGCCTATTGGCAGCGCGTCCGGGACATTTGTGATCGCCACAATGTGCTGCTGATTATTGATGACATCCCCAATGGGATGGGCCGGACCGGCCACTGGTTTACACACCAGGCATTCGGTATCGAACCGGACATACTTTGCATCGGCAAGGGGCTGGGCGGCGGCGTCGTGCCAATGGCAGCCATGCTGACGAAAGACAGGTACAACACAGCGACTCAGGTTTCGCTGGGCCATTACACCCACGAGAAGAGCCCGATAGGCTGCGCGGCGGCGTTAGCCACCATCCGGGTCATCGAACAGCAGCAATTGCTGCAAAAAGTCCGTCGTGATGCGGTGTACATGGCTGAGAGGCTGGAGGCCATGAAGGCGCGGTTGCCAATCATAGGTGATATCCGCGGTATCGGTCTGCTGTGGGGCATTGAGCTGGTTGAAGACAGGGAAACAAAAGTACGCGCCTATGACGCGGCAGAGCAGGTGATGTACCACTGTCTGGCACGCGGACTGAGCTTTAAAGTTTCTCAGGGAAATGTATTACAACTTAGCCCGCCTTTGATTATTGCCAGAGAAGAGCTGGCGCTGGCCATGGACTGGCTGGAAGACGCAATTGAATCTGTGTGCAAGCATGTTAATTAACCATTGAGTCAGAGCCTGAAGCGACAGGCCACGAACTGAACGAGAAATTGAAGATGAATACGCAAGTAGAAGCGGTAATTTTTGACTGGGCGGGAACGGTTGTAGACTTCGGCTCCTTCGCACCAACCACCATTTTTGTTGAAGCGTTTAAACGTGAATACGATTTTGATATTTCACTGGCAGAAGCCCGCGTACCTATGGGATTGGGGAAGTGGGATCATATTAAGGCGGTGGGTGAATTACCTGATGTGGCTGCCCGGTGGGAAAGCCGGTTTGGGCGCGCCATGAGCAAAGAAGACATTGACACTATCTACCAGACGTTCATGCCGTTACAGGTGGCAAAAGTTGCAGAGCATGCCGATTTGATTCCAGGTACCACTGAGGTCGTTGCCCGGCTTCGTGAGCAGGGTATCAAGCTGGGCTCATGTTCGGGCTATCCCAGAGTCGTGATGAACGAATTGCTGCCGGCGGCGGCTGAAAAAGGGTTCGCGCCTGATTATGTGGTCGCCACCGATGATCTTGCCGCGGGCGGCCGTCCAGGTCCGTTTATGGCGCTGCAAAATGTGATCGCACTGGGTATAGGTAATGTGGCCGCTTGCGTCAAAATAGATGACTCAGTACCGGGTATCGAAGAAGGACACAATGCAGGTATGTGGACTGTCGCGTTATTACTGTCTGGTAATGAAGCGGGACTGACTGAAAAAGAATACTTATCCGCCTCTGAGCATGATCTGGCCGTTGCGAGAGACAAAGCGCGTAAAGCCTTTAATGGTTGTAATGCACACTATCAGATAGATACAGTGGCTGACTTGCCCGATGTCATTGCTGATATTAATCGCAGACTCGCCGCAGGTGAGCGTCCTTAAATCTGTTTCTGAACGTTATTTAGCCAAAAAGCCAGGTTCTGTTGCCATTATTTTCATAATACTGAGCTGAACAGCCTGGCTTTATTCATATTGCTGCACTTAATTCGTTTGTTGAATTTATGCCTGAATAAGAGGCGTATTGGTGCAAGTGCCCGATTTTAATACACATCTCAACTTTCCTCTTATCGCCGTTCATCAGTGCATTATTCCTGTTATATTTTTAAGTGCATGTATTTATTATGTTATTTTGCATTCTCATTATGTATTGATTCACATGTTACCAGTGTTGGCTTAGTTATTGCTTTATTTAAAACAAGAGGTAATTTGGATTTAGTGAGGTGTTATCCCGGCTTAAGGTTTAAATAAAGTGTTTAATTTGTTGCTTTTGAGTTAACAAATGCAGTGAGTTAGCAAAAACTGAAAAATTACAAAGCATGAAGAGTTGTTTAAAATGCGTTCAAATGATGTTAATTAAGTGTTTTTCCAATATTTTTTAATTGATGCGAAGCAAGAAAAAACACGATCATGCGCAAAAAAATGAAGAGATAAAAAAGTAAGTGATTGGCGAAGCCTTTATAGTGTCTCGCTAAATAAAGCATTCGTCCAATTTACTTTAGCTTGCACATTAATGCTGTTGAATTCTTGTGAAGGAAAGTTATGAAATCTTCAGTTGAAGCCCAACAAGCGAAAGAGATTGTGTTTGATTACACCTCATTTCTGTCGGTGTTGTGTCATCACAGACCAACCTTGTGGGATGCGTTTAAAGTGGTGCTGCCAGCATTGGAATTTTCCTGGGGCAGATCGTCTGGTTCTGGTGCCAGCAAGACGGAACGCTTACGTAACCAGGCGCTTAAAGTTTTGTCTACCCATACCAGCGATGTGAACAACCTGGTGAGATTGTTGCGCTTGGCACGTATGGAACAAATTTTTGAGCTCGACATCCGCCTGCCGTATTCGTTGGATCAGGAACAGCTGGATCTGATTACAGAAAAAGCAGAATGTGAGATTCAGGAAATTGGCAATAATGGCGAACAATTGCACATTCGTTTAATGGTGCCCTGAATCCGGGCTGCACTTATGCTTGTCTGCGCCAAGATGACGACATAGGTGATGGATAAACAAGCGTAGAAAAATGCCAGTTGAATGTATTCGATTCCTGGCATTTTTCATTTCAGTTGCAAGCAATCGTTTCCGTGGCTTTTCAATGCAGCAGGGTACTGGCTTGCTGAGTCCGATTGATGATAAACGCCATTGAGTTGCCGTGAACAGCAGCATCATGAATGGTTTTGTTGCAATACTCCTGCACATTCCCGCTGGCGATGACCGCACTACAATTCCCCATATGCAAAGCTTTTGCCATCAACATCTGGGTGGATTGCTTGTTCTTTTCTTTTAACACCAGTACTTTATTAATATCGACTCCGGCATTGCTAAGCAGTTGGCGATCCAGCAGCGCATCGGCACCGATAAACATAATCCACCGGTTTTGCTCGCTGGCCTGTTTTAGCAGTCTGAGCAGATAGGCGAGCTGGGCTTGTTCATGATCGCAGAAACTGACTTCGATAGGATACTGAACCTGGTTGGAACTCAGGGAAGAAGAATGAGACAGAAAAGTGGATTTGTATACCTGAGAAGCGGTCACTGATTGGATACTGTCTAATTGTGCTGTCATGAGAGTTCCATCCTCTGCTAGAGTCGATGTTATTGTTTATTTATACATGCTGTATGTCTATACAGTAGTTTTGAACGTTAAGGGATGCAAGTGTTTTTTTGGGCCTGATTCACAATATCCTGATCTGACTGGCTTTCTCTGATATCAATAATCTTAATTAAATTATTGATAATAAATGCTTTTGTTTGAGTTTGTTATCCTGTTTCGTTGGGTGGATTTTAAACGAATTTTTGCTGTCGGTATGATGGTCTGTTTATTTATACAGTATGTATGGACAGTGCCTTATACAGTACTCTTTCCTCAATACAGATCGGAAAACGACGTTGGAGTGAACTATGAAAAAGAGAATCTGCCTGAATGGCTGGGCAAAATGCTCGATAGTGCTGTTGGCGGGCTGGCTGTTTTTGACGGGGTGCAGTGAGGCTTTGTCCGTCTCTGTGACACCGGTAAAAGGTGTTGATCACATTGAGCAGCAAGAAAAATCGCTCGATGTGTATTGTTCGTCAGGTATTTGCAGCTTCGGGCTGGAAAGCAATCAGAAAGTGACCCTGTCGGTGAATATGTTTTATGGCACAGAGCAACCCTTTACGAAAATTGAAGGGGTGAGTGTGACCGGAGAGTCTGGCGGGACACTAAACATGGTGGGGCAGCATCAGTTCACGCTTGAGATAGTACCGCAAAATACACCTGTCTCTGTGCAAGTGGTAGATTATTATCGGTAATCATCGCCTGGTAAATGAAATCACATAAAAGTAAAGCAATGGTTATAGAAACTTAGGTGTTTACTGGCTTCTATTAACTGAAATTTTGTTAACGACCGCAGATAGCGTTGATTTGTGTTAGCAATAGCCAAAATCATGGTCTGATGGCTTGATTTAAACACTATTCATCAGTAGTATCCGCACCTCTTTTTTATGTGGTGGTGTATATGAGCAGATTTGATTGCCTTGAGAGAATTGTCGAAGAATACCGCAAGAAGGTTCGTGACGCAGAATTCAATAAACACAACGACAGCGAAGTTGCGAAAGTCCTGGTTTTACTTGTAGGAAACTCAATGTTCAACCTGGCAGATGAATTTGCAGATTGGGTAAACCGTGGTGGTGATCGCAGCTACGGCGGTAAGTTTTTTGTGTCTAAGCAACTGATGACGTTACTGGAACCTGTGACCTTCCGAGGGGTTACCGTGCGTCGTGATTCAATCAAGTTATTCCGCATTGGTTGATACCTGTGCGTTACCTTGTCACTAAGCTCGCATAAAGAAATTGAGAATTGACCGCAGGCCTTTGTTTTGTCGAAGGTAAGAAAAAGGATGCTCCGGCATCCTTTTTTCGTTTCTGCAGCTGCATCAGTGCTGGCAGGGCTGGCTGGATCTCAATACAGAAATGTGGTCTGATACCGCCCTGAAGTCAGTCAAGTACAAAGAGAGCAGTCGATGGATGCAGAATTTTGGCATAGCCGCTGGGCAGAGAACCGAATCGGATTTCATTTAAACGACACTAACCCGGTATTACCTTATTACTGGCCAAAATTAGGGCTGCAACGCGAAGATACTGTGTTTGTGCCTATGTGCGGTAAATCTCTGGATTTGACCTGGCTGGCAGAAAAGCACCATCAGGTGACTGGTGTCGAGTTAAGTGAAATTGCTGTCCGTGCATATTTTGCCGAGCATTTGTATTTACCGACTGTCACTGCATTAGGTAACGGGCATACTCTTTATGAGTTTGATGAGGTCCGTATTTATTGTGGTGACTATTTCACTGCGCCTGTTCAGCCTGCAGATGCTGTGTATGATCGCGCGGCGCTGATTGCGATGCCGGAGAGCATGCGACAAAGCTATGTGCAGCGCCTGCTATCTTTAGTGAAGCCAGGCGGAAAGATCATGCTGGTGACACTTGATTATATTCAGGAAGAAATGGCGGGGCCGCCGTTCAGCGTCGAAGCAGACGAAGTGCGATCACTCTTTGCAGGCTGTGAAGTTACTCATATCGCTCGGCAAGACGCCGATGAATCACACCCGCGACGTCAGCAGGGCTTAAGTCGTTTTGCTGAAGAAGTCTGGTTTATTCGAACGCCAGTCTGACAATCTTTTTTAGTGTGACTGTGCTTTCAGTCACACTTGTTTGTCCTGATTATTATGCATTTTTATCATTAGCTTAATCCCGTCTATAGTCAAAATACCAGACGGAGGTGAGTAATGAATGTACGAATTTCGAAGGACAGTTTTCACAGTAAAAAAACCTTGGATATTGGCGGTCAGCGCTTTGATTATTATGACCTGACTGCACTGCGTCATTTGGGAGAGGTTGACCGCTTACCTTTTTCCCTGAAAGTGTTACTGGAGAACCTGCTCAGGTTTGAAGATGGTGACACTGTCACAAAATCCGACATCCAATCTATTATTGATTGGCTTGATACCCGCCGTTCTGACAAAGAAATTCAATACCGCCCGGCCCGTGTGCTAATGCAGGATTTTACCGGTGTGCCGGCTGTCGTCGATCTGGCTGCGATGCGGGACGCCATGACCCGGGCGGGTAAAAACCCCGACACGATCAATCCACAGTCGGCTGTTGATCTGGTGATAGATCACTCTGTGATGGTGGATGTTTACGCCTCTGAGCAGGCGTTTGACCGAAACGTTGAACTTGAAATGCAGCGTAATATAGAGCGCTATCAGTTTTTGCGCTGGGGCCAGCAAGCCTTTACGAATTTTCGTGTTGTGCCGCCGGGAACGGGAATATGCCACCAGGTAAACCTTGAATACCTTGGACAGTCCGTGTGGCAGGACAATGGCGTTCTGTATCCGGACACGCTGGTCGGAACCGACTCGCATACCACTATGATTAATGCTTTGGGCGTGCTTGGCTGGGGTGTTGGCGGTATTGAAGCGGAAGCCGCTATGCTTGGTCAGCCAATCTCTATGTTAATCCCGGAAGTGATTGGTTTTCACCTCAGTGGCAAATTACATCCGGGCGTGACGGCAACCGATCTTGTCTTAACTGTCACTGAAATGCTGCGTAAAAAAGGGGTGGTCGGTAAGTTCGTCGAATTCTACGGCCCGGGTTTGGATGCTCTGCCTCTGGCTGATCGGGCGACAATTGCCAATATGGCGCCTGAATACGGTGCAACCTGCGGGTTCTTTCCGATAGATCAGGAAACGCTGCGGTATATGCGTCTTTCCGGGCGCAGTGAGTCCCTGATTGCCCGTGTTGAAGCCTATGCCAAAGCCAATGCCATGTGGCGCGATTCCAGCCGGCCTGAGCCTTTTTATACAGATACTCTGGCACTGGCACTGGATGAGGTTGTCCCGAGTCTGGCCGGCCCCAAGCGTCCGCAGGACAGAGTCTCGCTGCCTGACATCAAAACCGCAACGGAAGATTTACTGACATTGAGCGGACTGCAACCAGAGCAGCAAATCCAGGTTGATTTGGGCGTACCCGGCGAGGAGACTGAAGGTCGGACGTTTTCACTGACTCACGGTGATGTCGTGATTGCCGCCATCACATCCTGCACTAACACTTCTAATCCCAGCGTGATGTTAGCCGCGGGTTTGCTGGCAAAGAATGCGGTGGAAAAAGGTCTGCAGACCAAGCCCTGGGTGAAAAGCTCTCTGGCACCTGGTTCGAAAGTGGTGACCCGGTACTTTGAGGCATCGGGCCTGCAGGACTATCTGAACAAGTTGGGGTTCAATTTAGTGGGGTATGGCTGTACGACCTGTATCGGTAATTCCGGACCGTTACTTGCCCCAATCGAAAAAGCCATCAATGACGCTAACCTTACTGTTTCCTCGGTGCTGTCGGGCAACCGAAACTTTGAGGGCCGCGTCCATCCCCTGGTGAAAGCGAACTGGCTGGCATCTCCGCCTCTGGTGGTTGCCTTTGCTTTGGCTGGCACGACAAGTATTGATTTGACCCAAGAGCCTCTGGGTCATGACAGTAATGGCCAGCCGGTGTATCTGAAAGATGTCTGGCCATCTCAGGAAGACATTGACCTGGCGATGAGGGAAGTGAAGAACAGCATGTTCGAGCAGGAATATGCGGACATTTTTGCCGGCGACGATATCTGGCAGCAAATCACCATTAATAAAGGGAATACTTATCAGTGGCGGCCAGACTCTACTTACGTTCGCCTTCCGCCTTATTTTGACGAGATAACGCAGCCGCTAAAGCCGCTGAAAGATATTGAAAATGCAGCTATTCTGGCGCTGTTTGGTGACTCAATAACGACCGACCACATCTCACCGGCGGGTAACATTAAGGCAGACAGCCCGGCCGGCCATTATTTGCAGGAGCAGGGGATTGAACCGGCAGATTTCAATTCCTACGGTTCACGGCGCGGTAATCACGAAGTCATGATGCGCGGCACTTTTGCCAATATTCGCATTAGGAACCTGATGCTCAAAGGTAAAGAAGGCGGGTACACCATTTACCAGCCGACAGGTGAAGAAGTATCCATTTATGATGCTGCGATGAAGTATCAGGACCAGAACATACCTCTGGTGATTTTTGCCGGGAAAGAATATGGCACAGGATCAAGCCGGGACTGGGCCGCGAAAGGGACCAGCTTACTGGGCGTGAAAGCGGTACTGGCCGAAAGCTTTGAGCGAATTCACCGTTCAAATCTGGTGGGTATGGGGGTGATTCCTGTGGAGCTTCCTGAAGGTTTACTGGCTTCATTGGCGTTAACCGGCAAGGAAAAGGTACAGCTGAAAGGCGTTGATACCTTATCGCCGGGGGCAGCGTTGACGCTTGAAATCACCAACGAACAGGGACAAGAGTCACAATATAGCGTAAAAGCCCGGGTCGATACCCGAACAGAAATGGCGTACCTCAAGGCTGGAGGCATTTTGCATTATGTTTTAAGAACAATGATTTCTGCCGAATGAAAATGCGTTTATCTGTAATTATTTGACAGCTGGTATGTCAAATATTTGTCATTTGTATGGTTATAGGTTCGTATTGTCGTGATATTGCAGTTACAGTAGAGTGACAAGCTTAAAGAGAGCTCTATCAGTATAATCTAAGGTCGTTAGAGCGCAATTCAGGGAAAACGGACAGTAACATGAAGAAGTCGTTGATTGGTATTTTGTTGTGTGGTTTGTCTACGTCTGCTTTGGCGTCGCAATCGGCAGGTATTTTTCTTGGTTCGCCAATGAGTGGTGTGCAGTACAAAAATAATGACCTGCGCTTTTCGCTGGGTTTAGACGAATTTGGTTTTGCGGTGGATAAAACGTTTAACCTGGGCACCTTGACAAGAAATCCTCAGCTTAACATGGGATATACCTTTGTTGGCGCGCAGTATGTTGATAACCGTTACGATAAATTGGGTATCCGTTCCGGTATTGGTCTGGAAGTGCCTGTTAATCAGTTTGAGCTGTATGGTGAAGTTGGGCCGACGCTATATATGGTCGAAGATGTTGATGTGGAACTGGAAGCGGCAATGGGTGTAAGAGTGCGTTTCTAATTCAGCATGAATGGAGACTGCAGAATGAATCGAAAAAGCTGGCGAATTGCCAGCTTTTTTGTATCTGTCGTCAGGTCAGGCAACTTCATTGATTGTTGCCGCCTGCAGCATCGGTTTTCTTCGCTCCCACTGCGTAATGAAAGCGACCGAGGCAATAATAATGGCGGCCCCCAGCCAGAGCCGTCCAGGAGGTACCCATCCGAAGACGATAAATCCGGCCAGTACGTTCAATGGCAGTTTGGCATGGTCGAAAGGTTGCACGAAAGAGGCGTCAGCAATGGCGTAGGCTTTAGCAATGGCCCAGTTAGCGAGTGCGGTAAATAACCCGGCACCGACCAGCAGAACCCAGGTGTGTTGGCCAACAGGCAGAGTGAAATCAGGCGCCGCAAGAAAAAGGTTAAAAGGTGTGATCAGCACCAGCAGGTAGACGACCATAGTCGTCGGTGAGTCGTGGTGCGACATCTTCTTCACCATCAGAGAATAGCTCGCCCAGAAGAAAGCGGCGCCAATAGGCAGCAATGAGGCTAAATTGAAATTGTCAGCCCACGGCTCAAGGATGATCATCGCACCAGCGAAGCCAGCCAGCGTTGCCATCCAGCGTACAAAGCCGACCTTTTCTTTCAGCAATAAACCCGAGCCTACGGTAGCGAACAAAGGCGATGTCATCAGCAGCGCAATGCCTTGCCAGATAGGAACAGGGTATGCCAGCGCCCATAGCCATAACTGAATACCGATAACGGACAGAAAGACGCGGAAGCAATGCATACCAAAATGTTGTGTTTTCAGAGCCTGGCGAAGGCCGATACTGTGCAGCCAGGGAAGCATAACCAGAAGAGCAATAAAATATTGAATCAAACCGACCGTGGTAGATGGCAGATGGAAGGTCACACTCAGGTATTGTGCCATGCTGTTAACCACGGCAAACGCCATTCCAGCTGTCAGCATCCAGCAAGCGCCCTGAAGAGGGTTGTGTCGATGAGTCATAAGATGTCTTTCAGAAAAAATAATCTGGAATCATACTCTGATGGATGCATAGAAGAAATTGTTAATTAATAAAAAAAGCCGACAAAACAGAGTGCTTTGTCGGCTGCAAGGAAGTTTCTGTTTGTTATCAGATGGCGGCGTAAGAGAGTGGCATATCAGGATTGAAGGTTTC
The DNA here is from genome assembly GCF_003614885.1 of Photobacterium salinisoli. Lineage (GTDB taxonomy): Bacteria > Pseudomonadota > Gammaproteobacteria > Enterobacterales > Vibrionaceae > Photobacterium > Photobacterium salinisoli. The sequence continues at coordinate 980,724 of NZ_QZMS01000007.1, read as the reverse complement.
CAGCGTATTTTGTGTATCAGCCAGCAAACTGATAGCAGAATCTTTCTGTTCAACCAAAGCGGCTTCAATAATATCTGACAGCGGATAGCCAGCCATATTCATGTTAATCAGTGCCACTTGGAGTGGTGGCAGGCTCGGGTTAAATGCCGCATTCTCTGCGTACATGCCGGAAAACAGCCGGCCATCTTTCGCTTTCAGCGCAACCCCTGCGTAGTTTTTACTATAGGGGGCATGTGATTTATCTGCCGCTTTACAGGCTTCTTGCAGCAACTCATCATCGGTTTCAAGCTTCAGTTCATGTGAGCGGTCCGATAATAAGAGCTCGGTGATACCCAAATCTGACGGACCAAAGGACTCAGGCAGATATTCCTGCAGTGCTTTGGGTGAACGCTCCGGCAATTGCACCATGATGCTTTGTGCTGTTGTCAGTTCATTCATGAACTGCCGGCAATGCCCGCAGGGTGAGTAGTTTACGGTAATGTCGGTAATACCCGTTTCACCTTTCAACCAGGCATGGCTGATGGCAGACTGTTCTGCGTGAACCGTTTGTGACATAGAAGTGGCACTGAATTCCATGTTCGCACCGAAATACAGGCGACCAGAGTTTCCACGGGCAATGGCACCCACATGGAAGTTTGACAGAGTGGCAATCGAATAAGCAGCGGCCACTTTCAGCAACTGAATACGCAGATCTGCATCCGTCAACTGACTGTCTTTCATTAACTTGTCGAATTCTTCTTTGCTCAGTGTGGCATCAAAACTCGGATCGGTAATGATAGGCTTAAGCGCCTGTGACAATGTGTGTGGCAGGTGCTCTACAGCGTCCATTACGTCGGTGCGCATACTGATTCTCCTTAATGTATTCACTTACGCATTGTAGTGCGTAAATGAATACATATAGTGATCACTGTCACCATTTTATGTTGTTTATTTCATCGCATTTGCAAATTAGTGAGTGGTTTCACATGATTAATGAGATAAGTGTATGTATTTAAATACTCAGTAAAGCGGTCTGGCTATGCCTGTATTGCACAGCTAAACCGCTTAAGAAGTGACCGGAAGCTTGTTGTCAGTGGAAGACAGACAACAGCAGGGGATAGATGATCGGAGCAAGAATGGCTGTGATGACACCACAAAGAACTAAGGCCAGTGAGCTGAACGCGCCATCTTTGTAATTCTCCTCAGCCGCTTTAGCCGTTCCTAATGCGTGTGCCACAGTCCCCATGCTTAATCCTTTGGCCATCGGGTGGGTGATGCCGACAAGTTTAAACAACGGATAACCCAATACGGCTCCAAAGACACCGGCGATCAGTACCATGACGGCGGCCAGCGACGGTACCCCCCCAATTTGTTCAGCAACTGCCATAGCGATGGGGGTGGTCACGGATTTAGGCAGAATACTTGCAGTAAGCTGTAAGTCAGCACCAAGCGCAAGGGCAATGGCTGTCCCGGTAATCATTGATAGTATGCTGCCAAACAGGCAGGCTGTGACGATGACTTTCCAGCGACTGCGAATTTGCGGCAGTTGTTCATAAAGAGGAAAAGCAAGAGCAACGACAGCAGGTTCCAGGAGATAATGAATCCATTTGTTATCATCGAAGTACACTTCATAAGGTACATTAAGCACCAAAAGCAGAGGAATGATTACCACCAGACAGAGAAGTAACGGATTAAGAATGGGGTGCTGGAAGCGCTTGGATAATTGACGGGCAAGAATAAAAACAATCAGTGTAACGGCTAACCACATCAGTCAGACTCCTTGCGCTGTACATACCAGCCAACAAACAACAGAACCACCAAACTGCTGCCTATAGTGCTTACAAGTACAGGTAAAGCATTTGCTCTGAGCAGATCCAGATAATTGACCAGTCCGACTCCCACAGGCACAAACAAAATAGCCATATGGCGAATAAGCAGATGACAGCCGGGTTTAGCCCAGTTGGGCGGCAACAGGCCTGTAGACAGAGCCGTGAAGAGAAATAACATGCCGAGAATGCTGCCGGGTATGGGGATCTGAGTAAGAGACTGAAATCCTTTCCCGACCATCAGAAAAATGGCGATGATTGCAAATGAACGCAGATAGCTCATATACGTCAGGATGATAATGAATGGTGTCGCAATAATACAAAATACATGAGATCTACACCACATTTCTTTGCGGCTGTGTTTATCCTGGTCAGCTTGTTCACAGGTTTGAAACGATGACGATTGCAATGCCAGCGGCAGCAAGCAGCAATACAGACAGTTTATGCATCAGGCTGTGTTTTACTATGTGCTCTGTTGCCGAACTGTGTGGCCGGCTGGTTTTTACCGTTGTGATTGCCGGTTGTGGCGACGGCTTGGATGGCAGCGTCTCGGGTTGTTTGAAGCGATGGATATGGCGGCAGGTCTCTTTTGGCAAGGGGACGCGAAAGCCAAAATGGGGGAGCACCTCGATAGGAATAGCCATCACACCATTAACAGTCAGCTTGCGGCGAAGAGAGTTGAATATTGCAGCCAGGTCGATCTTTTGTATGTGCGACATGGAATCTTGTGGAAGAAATGTTTTATCAGACAATGATTTATGGCTTATTACCTCGCCGGCAAAGTAGCACAGCGCTTCAAGCAGGCGTGATTCGTGCAGCGTCAGGGCTGTCTCTGATTTGTCTGGCCAGACGAGTAACCTCAGATCGGGTTCAAAATCCACCCTTGCAAATCGATAACACCGGGTGAGAGACTCAGTTGCCATAATAATCACTTTTCCAATTTACTGTCGGCATGCTGTCCCTTTGACATCTGACAGTAAAACATCATTGGCTTGAAGGTGGCTTATGTCGCCGGGCGCCTCCATGACGCATGACGCAAAGCGGGTACTTATTAATTGTTATTGGCCTTGCGTTGAAGTTCAAACTACCGGAGCAGGAAAAGTGTCTGAAAAAAGAAACCCTGACCGTTGAGAAGGTCAGGGTTGTGAAATTATTATGCAAGATCAGCGCTTTGTAACGATTTTTATTTCAGGCATCCTGGCTGTGTAATTACACCAGCTTGCCTACGTAATCGTACACGGCTTTCAGGATTTTCATTTTCCTCTCATCGCTTTGGTATTCCATCGCTATAGATTCGAGATTTTGCATGTAAGCCGGGAGCTTGGTTTCGAAGTAATCCTGACAATGGTATTTCCACTGCTGTTGCTCCTGGTGGCTTAGCGTTAACGGGAAACTACGGGCCCGGTAACGAAACAGTAATGGCTTGATGCGTTTGTCGTCTACATTCAGCTCCAGCTTACCCAGTTCTTCAGGCGCAGACTCGCGAATGATATCCATCGCAGATTTGTCCGCAGCAGAAAAAAAGCCGTTATACAGTTGTGTATCAACATCATCGTTTGGCTCAAATTCTCTGTCCTGACCGAACACGGCCAGCAGTTTTTCACGGACCTGCGGTTTATCTTTCAGCGCGTTCAGGTTGGCCAGGCATTGAGTCCGGTCTATCCCTAATCGCTCAGCATCTTCGGCCGTCAGGGTTTTCGCCGGTGCCAGCACAGGGCACTTATTAATATGAACAAGCTTGAGCGGAACAGGCAATTCGCCGGGGTTAAGATCAGCACGCTTAGTGTACAGCCGCTCGCGCAGGCTGTCAGCATCCAGATCGAACAGTGGAGCAGGATCCATCGCCAGATTGACGCAAATGACTGCATTCTTGTTATCCGGATGCCAGGCCATGGGGACGATCCAACTGGTATTGCCGCATTCAGACCCAAACATACCTGAAACATGCACCAAGGGTGTCATTTCCGCGATATCAATCAGCTCTTGCAACTTACGTTTATGACGAAGATTAAACAGGTAGTTAAAGAGTTTGGGCTGGCTGGTTTTAACTTTCCTGGCCAGCTCAATCGTGGCGTACACATCGGCCATGGCGTCGTGTGCATTGCTGTGTTCGATCCCGTTTTCAACAGATAAATGCTCGAGCTTAAAGCTTGGAAATCCGTCTTCGTTTGTTGGCCAGTTCAGACCATCTGGGCGTAACGCATAGCAAGTACGCATGATATCCAGCATATCCCAGCGTGAATTGCCGTTTTGCCAGCTCCAGGCATAGGGGTCGTAAAAATTGCGATACAGCGTATATCGAGTGACCTCATCATCAAAGCGCACATTGTTATAGCCGATTACGCAGGTATTGGGTTTTGAGAGCTCCGCATGAATGCGCGCAATAAATTCATGCTCCGGCAAGCCTTTTTCCATCGCTTCCTGCGGTGTAATGCCTGTGATCAGGCAGGCTTCGGGTGAAGGCAGGTAATCGCTGGGCGGCTGGCAGTAAATCACCAATGGCTCACCAATCACATTGAAATCCATGTCGGTTCTCACACCCGCAAACTGGCAGGGGCGATCAACCGAAGGGTTTGCACCAAATGTCTCATAGTCCAGCCAAAACAAGGTTGGCTGGTTATTGTTATTACTCATTCTTACCTTTACTGGTATAAAACGTGTTTTCTGAGGTCATTCTACCAAAGAATTGCACTTTCTGTGGGGGATTTTGCCATGGATGGCGTGCTGTTCGCTGGAAAAATAATGGTGCTCTGATAACGCATTAAGTTAACCAACGTGAATTTGTGACGCCGTCACAGTCTGGTGTGTTTCATGTTATCTCAATGATATCAAGCTCAATGTCTTCGTAGGTATTCAATGGGGTATTAACAGAGGCGTCAGAAGGTGGCTTGAGTTTTTTAAGAATAAGCACCTCACCAGCCTGAAAGGGTTGGTCAGCGGTATTAACTGGGAATTGCAGCATGACCTTCTCAATGGCCGGTGAGCCCTGGCCGCGACCGTAAATATGAGCCTGGCTGATAGGGTGACTATCAACGGCATTCTGGCCGGTTCGAAAGGCATAAATGATCCCGCTGTCGACAGGAATCCGTTGAAGCCAGATCCGGAGAATGCCGTTTCTTGCGGCGGTAGGGGGAACAGTAATTTTCATGGCAATTTGATTATAGTTAAACCCTGTGGCTGCAAAATGGCTATACCACAGGGCAATCGCTATTTCTTTGCAAAAGTGCGAAGGGAACAACCATCATATTTCAGGGTTTCCGGTGGAACGGCTTTGCCTTTCGCATCGACAACAAGCAGGTAGATTTTTACATCACTGACGGATTTCTTTCGGCCAATAAAACGCCGTAATCCGCGAGTGAGATCAATAGAATAACGAGTGTGCTCGTAGCGCAATGGATGCTTTGCACGGATATCGTAATCGTCCCGCACGGCCATGGACGGATTACAATGCCCTGATGCCCCGTGACAAGTACCATGGCCAAACAGGACGAGGCGTCCAGAGTAGCTTTCATCGTCGTAACCGGTTGAAGCATTGCAGGCTGGATTGTTGATATAGGCGCGAATCTCGTAACTCTCTTTGGGTGGGTGTAAACGAAGGAAATCAAGTTGCGCGCGAACAAACCCGCCCTCAACCAGTCCCATTGAGAGCTCTTTTGCCTTGCTTGCAGCAGCAGAGAGTGATTTGGCCGGCAGGGTGTTGGTGGTACCTGTGGCTGCGATGGCAGATTCCACCGAATTGTCAGAATAGATGTATTTTAGCGAATTTTCTGCGTCAATCAGATCACGCCCGATGCGCCCGTCATAGACAATTTTTTGTTGAACGAATATCGGAACGTTGGCGTCAGGGTGTAATGTCTGCCAGTCAAACCAGACTTTATCGACCATGGCATGGTGAAGCCAGAAGAGAGGATCATAGGCCGCAGAGATGACTGCGCTCATGTCACCGGATCCTTGTGGTAAGGGTGAGTTACCTGCACCACCGACATACACATGCACAGCACCATGCGCACCAAAATCGAAATCTTCCTGGAAGCGCATAAAGTTTGGGTTGTCCATATAGCGTTCGACATCGTCTTTTAGCTGACTGATGATGCTTTTAAAAGCGTTGGGAAAGCGCTGTGTATACTGCTCGTCTCCTTCCAGGCCCTGCGACGTTATGCGATACAGGCTTTTTGCCCGGTGAAGGGGATTATCGAGGTGGACGCCTTCTGCATTTTTATACTGGCTGTCATTGAGTACTTTTGGCAGACCGTTTGCAGCATGAGTCGATTGGCTGAACTGTGTCCAGTCCCAAAAAGGTAATGTGAGTTCAAGTTCTTTATCTTTACGTTTCCACTGTAAGGCCGTATTTAATGCTTTTTCGAACGAGTAGATATATGAACGGTGCCAGGTAAGGAATACCCGGTTATCATCGTGACAAAGATCTTGATCATAACCGTGGCTACGGGCCAGCGAAAAATAGCCGCGGCGATCGCCAACGGCAATGTCTGATATTTCATACATTGCGGCGTAGGCGTCTCGTAAATCGTTAATGTCGTCCGGATTCAGACGTAGCAGGTTAAAACGGATCAGGGGTAAGCCCGCCAGTTTTCTGCGGTAATTGAGTTTAGCAATGGTTGTCATTTCTCGATCCTCATTCCTGACTTCTGTCATTTAAAAAGCTGAAGGCAACAAGGAGACGGCTGAACTCGGAGGCTATTGCCTGCTTTTCTGTACAAAGATGTGTTCAACTATAGTGCATGTGAGTGTTTATGGTGGCTGGAAATGAAAATGTGGCTAAGGCGTATGTATGAGCTAAGGAAACAGGCTGTATATCTGATGTGGTGGTTTGACCTAAATGAGTTCGGGCAGTTTGATCAGACGGCAGTATTTCAGGTGGGAAATGGTGCTCAGAAGAAATAAAAAGAGCGCCCTCAGGCGCTCTTTTTCGTGTTCATGTGCTCGAAGAGGGCTTATGCGCGCTCAACGTTAGCAGCTTGAGGACCTTTTTGGCCTTGCTCGATATCGAACTTCACTTTCTGACCTTCAGCCAGAGATTTGAAGCCTTCACCAGTGATAGCACGGAAGTGTACGAATACGTCTGCACCGCCGTTGTCTTGAGTGATGAAACCGAAGCCTTTCTCGTCGTTAAACCACTTCACAGTACCAGTTGCTTTAGACATAGGATGTCTCCTGAAAATATAGGAATAAATACGCCCTTGGGCGTGCTTCATGCCAACATAATGGATTACTTATGGACAAGGATGTAGCTCTTCAGGACAACGGCGCTTAGGTGAAGCGGGTGTATCGAAGTATACTTTTCACTTTGTTGCATAAATAGCGTTGCATTATAGGCAGAGTTATTAGGCCACAATGCAAGGCAGACGGCAAGCAAATAGTGAGTCATACCCAAAAAATCCTGAAAAATTGTGAAGATAACTGCAAATGTGAGGAATTGTGAAATGGATTCAGGCTTTTATCTGAAAGGGGAATAGAGAAACTGGTCGGATTTCAGCGACAAAAAAAGGGCTTCACAGCCCCTTTTACGCTAATGTGAAGTTAGCTTATAGTCTTTCTACGTTGGCTGCTTGCAAGCCTTTTTGACCTTGCTCAACCTCGTACTGTACTTTTTGACCTTCTTGCAGTGTCTTGAACCCATCACCGGCGATTGCGCGGAAGTGAACAAATACGTCGGCACCACCGTTATCCTGAGTGATAAAACCGAAACCCTTTTCCTCGTTAAACCACTTAACGGTACCTGTTGCTTTAGACATGTTGTCTCCTGAATCTCTTACTCTTTACGTAGCTAACCAATAAGGCTTAACGAAACACCAAAGAATTGCTAACTCTACATCCACAGTCATCCGAAAGAGTCCTGATGAGAAGTGTCGCACGCGATCGCATTTAGCTAAATCAATACTGGTATTAAGAAAGAGTAGGCTCTTGTATTCCAAAAGCAAATAATTCCGCAGTTTATTGTGAGTCACATAACAAGAAACAGTGTGCATATTGGTTTTTCATTGTTTGTCGCATGAATGAAAAGCATTTGTCATCGGAATAATGAAAATCAACAGTATAATGAATCGGTTAAAAATTGTTCTTGATTTTTTCAGGCACTGCGCGAGATCAATGAAATGCAGGGTGTATTGAATTAAGAGTGATCTTACTTGTGAAGAAAGACAAGTTTCTGTTATAACCCAAGTAATGCAGGTTTTTTAGTTTCAAAGTAAGGACAAAACATGAGCAATATCCTGGAATTGGTGCGTCTTGCAAGACGTAAAAATAAACTTAAGCGTGAAATTCTTGATAATGACCGTAAGATCAGAGACAACCGCAAACGTGTAGAATTGCTGGAAAACCTGATTGATTACATTCAGCCGAACATGACACATGAAGAGATTGTCAGCATTATTGAAAATATGAAAGCGGATTATGAAGACCGCGTTGATGACCACATCATCATCACTGCTGAGCTATCAAAAGAGCGTCGTGAAGCCAGCAAGCTATTAAAAGAACATAAGCGCACTGAACTGGCGAATCGCCCGGCGAAATAAGTGGATAAGCAACAATATTCGTTTGCATCTGATTATAAAAAAGCCGCGTGAGCGGCTTTTTAGTAACTAACCTCTGAACAGAGAAGGTGATGTCAGATTGCCAGTTCTTCAATCTGCGCTTTTGCTTCTCCGCGGCCTTTATCAGCCAGCTCATCACCCATATTTAATGCTTCAGCGTAAACAAATTCAACCTCAGTCATGCCGACGAAGCCAAGGATAGTGGTCAGGTAAGGCACAATAGTGTCAGTAGTGTTACCTTTGTGCATACCGCCACGAGAGGAAACAACGATCACTTTTTTACCTGTCAGCAGACCAACAGACCCTTTATCAGTGTAAGAGAAAGTCACACCTGCACGGGCAATCAAATCAAACCAGTTTTTCAGTTGAGTCGGAATGCTGAAGTTATACATAGGTGCGCCAATGATAATAGTGTCACTGGCTTTGATTTCGTTGATCAGTTGATCAGACAGGGCAATCGTTTCTTTCTGACGTTCAGTCAGATTGTCGCCACCACGCAAACCACCTGCCAGTTCGCCGTCTAAGACAGGGAGTGGATGAGCAACCAGGTCACGTTCAATAATGGTGGAAATGTTATCCGCTTTAACGTTGACAAGATGATCAATCAGGGCGTTTGATTGAGAGTAATCGCCAAGAATGCTGGATTTCAGAACAAGAACTTTAGACATAATGCTGCCCCTTCTATAGTGATTCTTTAATGAACTTGGGCTAACTATAAATGCCGGACTGTTACACTAAAAGCTGAAAAACTTGTGTAAGTTGTTCGAGTATTTTGAATAAAGCCAGATTCAGTGAGGAAAAAACGGGCGTTTCGAGCGAGAAGGGATAGAAAAAAGGATAAAAAATAGCCCGAAACGACTCCTGTTTCGGGCTTAGGGGAATGGCTCGTGAGAGCCTTGCGCTAACTGGTTTATAAATGGAGATCAATTACAATATCAAGCTTAGTTCAAGCAGCATTTTTTGCCAGTTTTAGCCCTGAGACAGTCAAGGCTACTGCAATCATCGACATCAATAACCGTCTGCTCCAAATTCAAAGTGTTTTTCCGGATAAACCTGTATCTCTCACCAACTCCCTTGGCAGGCCATTTTTAATGCGATTGCCAACCCATTTCCCTAAACCCAGAGGAAAATCCTGATAGGTAACAATAACTTCGCCTTTTCCTGTGAGGCTTTGCGGGCGTATGTCTCTGCCCATGATCCACTCATTGGCTTCATCTGTATTTAGAGAAACACAGCTTTGCTTTTTGCCTGTGGCCAGTGTCATTACTGCTTCGTGTTGCCAGCGATAACCTTTTTTATGCTTTTCTGCCAGTTTAATGCCAATACGCTGGAAACGGATGTTTTCTAATAGTGGGCGAAGGCGGGCAGGGAACAACCAGACTTCCTGATCCCGAAGCCAGACCTCCCGCTCAGGCGGAAGTTTGAGGCCAAGATCTGTGTACAACTGCTGATGAATTTGCTCACTGTCTTTGTGCGAAGCCAGAGAGAACGGAAAACTGGCTTTTCTTTTTTTAGCCGGTTCGCTTTCAACCGCCGCAAGCTTACGAATACGGGCGACAAAAAAACCTTCACTATCATAGACCTGAGGGAAGACGTGTAAAAAACCTTCCTCGGTACAGGTCTTTTCTGCTCCGTCAAATAAACCAGCAAGGGATTCAAATTGCACGGCTTCGCCAAAGGTGTCTTTGAGAAATAAACACACCTCTTGATTTTCAGTATGATTCAGTGTGCATGTGGAATACACCATCACACCGCCGGGTTTCAGCGCCTGAAAAGCACTGACAATAAGCCCGCGTTGAATGTCTGCAATGTCCTGGACGTGTTTCAGACTCCAGTTTGCCATGGCGTCTTCGTCTTTACGGATTGCACCTTCGCCTGAACAGGGGGCATCCAGAAGAATGCTGTCAAAGGCTTCAGGGGTCCAGCTACCGAATATCTGTCCATCGAAATGTGTAATTGCGGCATTAGACACACCGCAGCGCTGCAGGTTGGCGTGTAATACCTTGATGCGACTGGCCGACAGTTCGTTAGCAACCAGCGCGCCTTTATGTTGCATTAAGGCCGCTATTTGCGTTGTTTTTGAACCGGGTGCGGCCGCCATATCCAGCACGCAGCCGATTTGCTCATTGTTTGTGAGTAATGCGGAAACCGGCAGCATGGAACTGGCTTCCTGTATATAAAACAGCCCAGCCAGGTGTTCTGCGGTATTGCCCAAAGATTCAGTGACAGACTCATCGTAGTCTATCCAGAACCCTTCTTCACACCAGGGAACCGGCGTGAGGATCCAGTCTTTGTCACTGACTTTTGCCAAAAAATCGGCGACGGAAATTTTCAATGTATTGACCCGGATACTGCGACGCAGCGGGGTACGGCAGCTGGCGAGAAAACTGTCCATATCCAGACTGTCTGGCAGAATTTGGCGGATGAGTTGAATGAAATCGTCTGGAATGTAGATGGACTGATGCACTTGCTTTATCTCAGTTGGAATGCAGGCGGCAAGTCTATAACAAACTGGCGTCAGGATAAAATAACAAGGCAAGCTATAACGCTTGCCTTGTTATTGCTGGGAGCTAGTTGATGTCGGGGCTATTCAGCCGGAATAGCGGTCCGCCATTGTTTCCATTCCGGATTGGCCTTTTCGTGAAGCAGAAAGTGCGTTCCGCTTTGAGCTGGCGCGGAAAGAGGCTGACCTTCAGGTGTCGCGAGTGCAATACCACCTCGAATCAGGCTGTCTACAGTACCGGCCTGAATGCTGGCGCCTGTCAGACCGACACTGACATCCAGACCGGATGTGTTCCAAAATACGGTATCTGAACGAACCAGATGCCGGTAATCCGGTTCAATGTGTGCCTCTATCATCACTCTGTCAGCCAGATCACCCAGTGTGACTTTGCTGACCTGGCCCACTTGTATGTCTCTGAATAGCAGGGGGGTACCTGAACGTATTGAAGCGCGTGTGACACTTTCCAGAATAACGGTCAGGCCATTGAAGGTTGCTTTTGCCTGTTCAGATAGCGCGAATGTTTGCCGATAATTTCCTTCACCCGGTTCTACCTCAATGTAGCTGCTGAAAATACTGTCGAGGTTTTTGACGCCAGTGAGATCGACTTTCGGTGTAACCAGCCAGAAGTGCGTTTTATCTTTTGTCAGAGCATCAGCAAACCGGGGAAAAAGGCGCGCATCAATCTGAACCAGACCGGTTTTAAAATCCGGCATCAGCGACAACACTTTACCTACTGTCACCCCTTGATATTTGATATCAGTACCCACAGAAATGCCTTTGGCATGCTCTGCCGTCAGGCTGATTTGTGTGCCAAACTCCTTCGCGTTTTTCAGGCTGCCGAACAACTTGAATTGTTTGCCTACACGGTTGGGGATGCCGTTCATGTTATCGAAAGCAATGCCGCCTTTCAGCAATGACGTGATGGGGTTGGCTTTTATATTGACACCTGACAGGCCTGCTTCGATTTCAACACCGGATTGATCCCAGAAAACGCTGTCTGCTGTCACCAAATGGCGGTACTTATTCTGAATCGATAATTTTATTGCGACACCGTCACGGGTTAACGCATAACCACTGACTTTGCCGACCGGAAGGTTACGGTACAGCACCGGACTGCCTTCGCGCACAGAGGGAAGTGTGTCGGCAAAAAGTTGGACTGTGGTGCTGCCGGATTGCTGGCTGCTGGCCAGTTTAGCAAGTGCCTGACTTGCAAACAGCGGATACTGGCTACGCATTTTCCCTGTGCCTTCAGAGGTAAAAGCAATGCTGTTAGTGATTAACTGATCGGCAGGGGGGACTGAGACATTGATACCGTCTGCACTGATATCGGCCTGAATCCCACCATCAATAAAGAAGCGGCTTTGGCTTCGTACCAGAGAGGTGAACTCGGGTTTGATAATAATATCAAAGCGGACTTTTTCTTTTTCCAGACTGATTTGTTTGACGCTTCCCACGGCCATGCCACGATGTGTCACCTGAGTATTTCTGCTGATCCCCATTTTCTTATCGGCGTACAGATGAATGACGGCAGCCCCGGGACGTTTCTCTTCAAGCTGATCCTGAGTGAATGCCTGGAAGTGCCGGGCAGGTTCACCTTCGCCAGGAATCAACGTCAGATAATTGCCCTTTATCAGGTTACCGATATTACTCACACCTTGTAACGAGAGGTTGGCTTCTTCCAGTAACAAGCTGGTGCCGGATGTCAGTAAATCACTCATGCTAGGTTCAATTGCTGCGTGGGCGATAACACGCTTGCGCTGATGGTCTAAACGTAAATCAGAGATCTGACCAATCTGCAGGCCGCGATACACGATCGGCGCGCCGCCAGCACTGATGTCATTGTCATCAGGTAATTCAACCGTTATTGCGATGCCGCGTCCAGCTGTATTCAGATCAGGGTAAAGGCGGAATAAATGGTTCGGCTGGATAGGAAGACCTTCGTCCGGCGAGTCGAAAGCAATTGCCCCGGCAATCAATGCAGAGAGGCTTTCAAACTGAACATCAACACCATTAAACCCGATATTGGCACTGACACCGCTAACGTTCCAGAAGCGGCTTTTATTGGTCACCAGGTTGGCGTACTGAGGCTGAATCAGGACGTCAATCAACACACGTTTTTTATTGTTGCTAAGGGTGTAGTTATAGACTTCACCAACAGGGATTTTTTTATAGTAAACCTGTGCGCCGATAGAGACAGAACCCAGATCAGGGGCCTGAAGCTGAATGGTGAGTCCTTCCCCTGCGGGGGTTTCGGAGGGTTGACTGTCTAAAGCGTCAAACTCATAGGCAGGCTCACCCTCTCCCGGGAGCAGCGCAATGTAGTTACCTGATACCAGGGCGTCAAGGCCGCTGATGCCGGTAATCGAGGCTTTGGGTTTAACAAGCCAGAACCGCGTGCCTTTGCGTAAAACCTGTACCGCTTCGGGGTAGATATCAGCGGTTACATAGATACTTTGCAGATCATCCGAGAGTTTAACGTCCCGGACCACGCCGACTTCCAGACCCTGATAACGAATCATCGTTCTGCCGGCAACCAGGCCGGCCGCATCGTCAAAATGGATAGTGATCCGCTGACCAGCTTCGCTGACAGCCTGAACCACCAGCCATGCCGCCAGCCCTAAAGCGAGAACAGGTAAAATCCATAATGGCGATATCTGTCTGTCTCTTTTGACGTTCACTGGTTGAGGCTGTTGTGGGCCGACGGGGTTGCCAAAAGGCGGCTGCGGTGGGTATTTACTGTTTGTCATAATTATCCCAAATCAGGCGAGAGTCCAGGCTTTCTGCTGCCAGCATGGTGAGCACGACAACGATCGCAAAGGCAATGGCTCCCGGGCCAGGGGTAAAATCCAGAATCTGGCCGCGATCAATGAGCGTGACCATTAAAGCAATGACGAACAAGTCCATCATTGACCATTTACCGATCCATTGAATGATACGGTAAAGCCTCATTCTGTGTAAGTGATTGATCTTTCTTTTACCGTGGATGCACAGAAGAATAAATGCAAGTCCAAGTATTTTGGCAACGGGCACAACGATACTGGCAAAGAAAATCAGAATGGCGATGCCTTCCATACCTGTATTGATGAGAGACGCGACACCAGTGAGAATAGTGTCTTCAATCCGCTTACCGTTGTTTAAAAATATTGATATCGGGTAGGTGTTAGCCGGGATGATGAAAATAGTCGCTGTGATCAGGTAAGCCCAGGTTTTCTGTATTGAAAACGGTTTACGATAGTGAGTCGGGCTATGGCAGCGCTGACATATATCAGTCTCTTCCTGGCTCAGATGGCAGTTGTCACAGTGTAACTTTAATTCCGAAACTTTATGATCGGTTTCAGGCTGCCAGACTTCCCAGTACCGTTTGACATTGAATCGTGTGAGCATGATGACCATCAGTATTTCCATCATAACCAGGCAAAACAGACCGGGGCCGACATAGATATCGGCATAGTCTTTAACTTTGAAGCAGGCAATGCCCAAGCTGACCAGGAAAACATCAAACATTGCCCAATATTTAAGGTGTTCTATACACCACATTGAGTACTTAAAGAGCCCAAGTTGACGCTTTGCCAGGCCGAGTTGTGCGCCGAGCACCGACAGGAATACCAGCAAAGGCGCGACTGTGCTGCAGAAGAGTATTAACAGCGCAACGATGGGATAATCGGGTGACAACGTCATTGCGCCAGAGGGAATGGTGGCTGGTATCATGACACCGAACAGGCGAATGGTAATTAAAGGATAGAGATGCGCCGGTATGATTAAGATCAAACCGGCAACAGCAAGTGCCAAATCGCCACGTATAGATGGCATGCCGCCACGGTATACACGGGTTTCACAGCGGGGACAAAAAGCGCTTTGTCCCCTGGCGGTTACTTTAGGTGTCAAAAGTAAATCACAACTAGGGCAGAGTCTTACCGTTGACATTGATGTCCATCCTATCTGGAACCATTAACTTGTTGAACTGACATCACTATATTATTTTGAATTGAACCTGGCTACTGTCAGGTTTTGATTGTTAATGTGATGTTCAGAATCACTGGATTGTGCAGTACCGTACAGGGTCTGATACAGACCCGCCGTGTTCACCAGTTCTGTGTGTGTACCCTTCTGGCTTACCTGGCCATCTTCCAACACATAAATGATATCAGCCTGTTTCACCGCAGAGAGCCTGTGAGCCACGATAAGGGTCGTCCGGTCTGCGAGAAAGTGATTTAACGCAGTATGCAGAGCGGCTTCAGTGGCAGTATCCAGTGCAGATGTCGCTTCATCCAGGATGACGAAATCCGGGTTAGTCAGAATCATTCTGGCGATGGCGAGCCGTTGACGCTGCCCCCCTGAAAGGCGGATACCCTGACGGCCAATCTGAGTGTCCAGTCCGTCACTCAGTCGTTGCGTGACATCCGATAGCTGTGCAATTTCAATCGCTTGCCAGAGTTGCTCATCGCTATACTCAGCGCCCAGTGACAGATTATGACGAAGAGTATCATTAAACAGAACAGGTTGTTGCAGCACAACGGCCATTTTTTCCCGAAGCGCCTCGTAACTGACGTCTTCAACAGGATGGCCATTGATCAGTATATCGCCACTGTCTTTTTGATAGATACCAAGGAGTAACTGGATCAATGTGGATTTTCCGCCGCCTGACGCACCCACTAATGCAACGCGTTTTCCTGCGGGTAATGAAAGATTAAGTCCATTCAAAACTTTCTTGTCTTCATCATAGGAAAAGTCTAGATGATTGATATCAATGGCAATTTGCTTATGGCCGGAAAAGGGATCCACTTTGGCCAGGGGACGAACCTCTTCTTCCAGTGCAATAAGCTGGTTCAGGCGCTGCATTGCGGCCGAAGCACCATACCAGGCAAATTGAATGCCCAGCAGTTCCTGAACAGGGCCAAGCATAAACCACAGATAGCCAAATACCGCGAACATCTGGCCTATGGTTAAATCGCTGAACAGTACCATGAGCATGGCCCCGGCGCGAAAGAGTTCGAATCCAATCAAAAACAGAAGGAAGGATATCCGCCCGGCGGCTTCTGACTGCCAGGCGTATTTATCGGCATTGTCGCGGATACCATCAGCATGCTCTTTCAGGTTTTTCAGAAAATCGCGTTCACGGTTTGCGGCTCTGAGCTGATAAATACCATCCAGCGTTTCAACCAGTCGCTGCTGAAATTTCTCGAAGGCTTGGTTTTCTTTACGCTTTAAGTGCTTAACTCGGTTTCCCATTTTTCGTGATGCATAAATCACAACGGGGTTGACCAGAAGAATGAACAGCCCCAGCTCCCAGTTCAGCCACAGCAGCACGACGGCTGTCCCGAGCACAGTCAGCGTACCAATCAGAAAGCGGCTCAGTGTGTCGCCCACAAATTTATCTATGGTTTCAACATCAGTAACCAGATGAGAGGTGATCCCGCCGCTGCCGCGCTCTTCATACTGACGCATGCTTATCCGGCCCAGTTTATCAATCAGGTGCTTGCGCATCTGATAGGTGATGTTTTTGGCGACTAAGGTAAACTGGCGGCTTTGCAGGATATTCAAGGCTTGGCTGGCAGCACGCATGACGACGACCATCAGCAGCACCAGAATGATATAGGCAGCCGGTTGTTGCCAGGCTAACGGCAGGAAATGGTTTAATAAGGCAATTCCCTTTCCCGGCTGATCAAGCAGAATTTCGTCTACCATCAACGGCATCAGCAGTGGAATAGGGACGCTGACCAGTGTGGCAATCAGGGCGATGATATTGGCAGCAATCAGCCTTTTTTTGTGATGTTTTGCTTGCTTTATCAACCATGACCAGTTAATCATTTGATTCGTTGAGCCTTTCACAGTGATAACGATTCCTATTACGATACGAAGGTGCCATTTTAACGGCTATATATGGAGTAAGCCATGGAAAATAAATCTGCATTCTACCGCCGTTTAACCCAACAGGCTGTGGCTATCGTTGACGGTGAACCCGATGTAATTGCTAATATTTCTAATATTAGTGCGTTACTGAACATGGAGTTAGAGGATATTAACTGGGTCGGTTTTTATCTGCTGAAAGATGACCAGTTGGTGTTGGGACCATTTCAGGGTAAACCTGCCTGTGTGCGTATACCCGTTGGCCGTGGTGTTTGTGGTACGGCAATCTCAGAAAACAAAGTTCAGCGAGTAGGTGATGTCCATCAATTTGAGGGACACATAGCCTGCGATGCTGCCAGTAATTCTGAGATCGTGATTCCATTCTCAGTGAAAGGCAAGTTGTACGGCGTGTTGGATATTGATAGCCCAAGTCTGTCAAGATTTGACCAGGAAGATGAAGACGGGCTGGTTTCATTCATTGAGGAACTACAAATTAAGCTCTAATTGCATGCTTTCGGTGGTTTTTCAACATCAGGTAATTATAATAGCCCGCACTTATTGGTTTTATTTAAAAGCACTAACAGCGAGGTACTCTCGCTTTGTCAGGAAAGTCCATGGAAAACTCTGAAAAGTTAACGAACAGTAAAGAAGTGATTGCCTATATTGCAGAGCAATTCCCGAATTGTTTTACTGTTGAAGGTGAAGCTAAGCCATTAAAAATTGGTATCTTCCAAGACCTAGCTGAACGACTGAGCGATGATCCTAAAGTCAGTAAAACTCAGTTGCGAGCCGCACTTCGTCAGTACACTTCTTCTTGGCGTTATCTTCATGGTGTTAAAGCAGGCGCTAGCCGCATTGACCTTGATGGCAATGAGTGTGGTGTGTTAGAACAGGAACACGTCGATCACGCGCAAAAGGCGTTGGAAGAAAGTAAAGCAAAAGTTCGCGCCCGTCGTAAAGAGCAGGCAGCGGCTAAAGCGGCCGCTGAAGGTGATGCTAAGCCAAAGAAAGCTCGGGAAAAATCACCTAGACCTAGAAACGTTAAGCAAAAAACGTCTAAGCTAGATAAGAAGCCGGTAGAAACAACACGTGCTTTATCTTCTGATGAAGTGACAGTGGGTAAAGATGTCAGTGTCAATATGGGCAATGGCAACATGCCGGCAACCATTGTAGAAATTAATAAGGACGATGTGCGTGTCCGTCTGACTAATGGCCTGACCATGGTTGTGAAAGCGGAGCACCTGCGTTCATAAAGGAGAATGCTCGACGTATGAAATGTCGATTCCGTTTCTCACTGATTGCTGCCGGTATCGTGCTGGCAGCATCAGCTCAGGCCTTGGAAGCCACACATACACAAAGTGAATTGCCTGTTTTGACTCCAGAAAAACAGCATGCGACCGCCAGTAAGCGTGTAGCCTCACGGTTTACCCGATCTCACTATCGCCAGTTCTCACTTGATGATCAATTTTCAGCCAACATTTTCGATCGTTACCTGGAAATGCTGGACTTCAACAAAAGCTTCCTCACACAATCTGATATCAGACAGTTTGAACAGTGGAAATATCAGCTTGATGACCAGCTAAAAAGAGGCGAAACAACAGCAGCTTACGATATCTTCAACACGGTATTGAAGCGTCGGTTTGATCGTTACCAATATGCGCTGACCCTGCTGGACAAACCTATGTCTTTCAATGTCAACGAAGACATAGTGGTTGATCGTTCAGAAATGCCGTGGCCGAAGGACAGGGCAGAGCTGAATGAAATTTGGCGTGAACGTGTCAAATCTGACGAGCTGAATCTTAAGCTGGCAGGCAAAGAGTGGAAAGACATCCAGGAAACCTTGAGTAAACGTTACAACAATGCGTTGAAGCGCCTTACTCAAAGTCACAGTGAAGATGTATTTCAGCTTTATATGAATGCATTTGCGCGAGAAGTTGACCCACATACCAGTTACCTTTCTCCTCGCAGCGCTGAACAGTTCCAGTCAGAGATGAACCTGTCTCTGGAAGGGATTGGTGCTGTGCTTCAGGTGGATGATGAATTCACTGTTATTCGTTCTTTAGTGGCTGGTGGCCCGGCATCAAATTCTAAAAAACTGTCTGCAGGAGACCGTATTATCGGTGTCGCTCAGGATGGTAAAGAAATGGTCGATGTGGTCGGTTGGCGGCTGGATGATGTAGTACAGCTGATCAAAGGGCCGAAGGGCAGCAAGGTTCGCCTGGAGATTCTTCCGGAGGGAGTCAATGCCAAAAGCTACAGTGTCACTATCGTCCGGGATAAAATCCGTCTGGAAGACAGGGCTGCCAAGTCGTCTGTAGAAACGTACAAAGGTCGCAAAATTGGTGTCCTTGAAATCCCGAGTTTTTATGTAGGTCTTTCTGAAGATACCAAGAAAGAGCTGGCGAAATTAAACCAGCAACAGGTTGACGGTATTGTTATTGACTTACGCAACAACGGTGGTGGTGCGTTAACGGAAGCGACGGCATTAACCGGTCTGTTTATTAATAGTGGTCCGGTAGTCCAGGTGCGTGATAGTTACGGTCGCGTAAAAGTGAATGGTGATTCTGATGATCGCGTTTACTTTGATAGCCCGTTAACTGTGCTGATCAACCGTTACAGTGCGTCTGCATCTGAGATTTTTGCCGCGGCAATGCAAGATTACGGTCGTGCCGTTATTATCGGCGAACAGTCATTTGGTAAGGGTACGGTTCAGCAACACCGATCTTTGAATCATATCTATGATCTGTTCGATAAACCGTTAGGTCACGTTCAGTACACGATTCAGAAGTTCTACCGCATAAATGGCGGCAGTACGCAGAATCTGGGTGTTGTACCGGATATCAGTTTCCCGACGGCTATTGACCCTGCAGATACTGGCGAAAGTGTAGAAGATAATGCTCTGCCGTGGGACAGTATCAAACCCGCGGGTTATCAGAAGCTGTATGACTTCTCTCCATTATTACCTTCGTTACGCGCTCAACACGAGCAACGTATTAAGAGCGATATGGAGTTTGGCTTTATTTTCGATGACATAGCCAAGTACAACGCAGAGAAAGATAAAAATGCCTTATCTCTGAACGAGAGCAAGCGGCGTTCTGAGCAGAATCAGGATGAGAAAGAGCGTTTGGATCGCCTGAATGCACGTCAGAAAGCGTTAGGTGAGAAGCCTTTCATTGCATTGAAAGATGTGCCTAAAGATTATGAGGCGCCTGATGCTTATCTGGATGAGGCTGTTGCAATCACGGCTGATTTAGTTCGGGAAGAACAAAGCTAAAGTGATTAAGGTTTCATAGCGATACGAAAAAAAACGGCGCGTTCTGCGCCGTTTTTCTTTTTATAACAGCACGTTAGTTACTTTTTGAACAAGGCTGATGTTCATGTCTGGCAATGTCTCATAGTTGAAACAAGCTGTTGAATACTTATGACAAGTATCACATTCGCGCGCGGGACACTCCAATGAGGGCTAATTTGATAGAAGGGGCTGATACTTCTTAGGGGTACTATCATGCTGCGAGCCGTTCTTCTGTCATTTGTTCTCAGTGTTTTTACATGGAGCAATACTGCAGCAGCCGATGAGCTGACTGAATTTGATTATCCGCTGTTGCTTGGAGATTGGTACTGGTTCAGTACTACCGAGGAAGGGGTGGAGAGTGAGGGAATCAATTACCGTGCGATGAATATTAAGTTCAATTCGTCTTATCATTTTAAAGTGCGTCTGCTTCGTACCGACGGACTGATTGACGAGTGGGGCGGTAACTACGATATTGATGAAACGACGCTTACCATGAACTCCATCAATCAGCCTTCCCAGCAGCATGAATATGTGTTGAGTTATAACCAGTTTCTTTTAGACGGTGCCCGTTTTACTAAGTTGGCGCCTGAAAATTTACCGGGTCAATGGCGTTCTTCCGCGATAGGCGGTAAGGACGTAGATAATAGTGTGTCTGAGCTGAAGCTATCGCTGCGTCCGGATTTCTTATTCTCCGCTCAGGTAATAGGAAAAAACGGAAAGCGTAAAGATCATAAGGGCATCTACTACCTGGAAGATGACAGGATTGTGCTGATTTATGAAGATGGCCAGCACGACAGCCATTTTAAGCTGGGCGGAGACAATACGTTAACCCTGACAAATAAACAGTTTGGTATGGAAGCTGTGATGCAGCGTCAATAAACACCTTATCTATCTGTAAAATTGTAAAAAGTTACCCTGTAATGTGAAGAGAGGCTTTCGCCTCTCTTTTTATTTGTCTGCGGTATTACTGTTTATTCAACTCAGTCATTGGCCAGCTTGAAAGCTTCGCGAAGTTGGTCCAGATACGCTTCATCCTGACAGATACTTTTTCCGGGTTCATCTGAAATTTTGGCAACTGGCCGACCTTCACATTCGGTCAGTTTCAGTACGATGTTTAAGGTATCTACATCTGGCAGGTCACATGTCATATTCGTCCCTATACCAAAACTGATTTGGATGCGTTGAGAGAAGTGCTGATAGATCTCCAGTGCACGCTCTAACGTCAGGCTGTCGGAAAACACCAGTGTTTTGCTTTTTGGATCAATACCCAGCGACTGATAATGCGTTATGGCTTTTTCACCCCATGCAATCGGGTCACCACTGTCATGACGGAGACCACTGAAGCGCTTTGAAAGGCGTAAATCAAAATCACGCAAAAATGCATCCATGTTAATACAGTCGGTTAAGGCGATACCTAATGAGTCCGGGTATTCCTGAAGCCAACGGTTCAGTGCTAATTGTTGAGAATCAGCCAGTTCACCGGCCAGTTGTTGGTGAGCCTGGAACCATTCGTGGGCCTGGGTACCAAAAGGGGTCAAGTGGCGTGTACGGGCCAGATGGTAGTTTGAAGTGCCGCTGAACTGGGGGAAATGCTCTTTCAGGTGATCGACAACGGCGTAGTGTACCTCTTTTGAAAAGCGGCGGCGGGTCCCAAAATCAACCAGAGAAAAATCGCTAATGTCTGTATCCGCCGCCAGCGAATGAAAATGGGATAATTTGTGCTTGAGTTGAACAATCGCATCGGCAGGTGAGGCATCAGCATAGCGATGTCGACAGCGGGTCTCGCAGACAATGGCAAGCAAGGGAACTTCCCACAAGATGATATCCAGCCATTTACCTTCTATGCGTATAGTGAGCTGTTCATCGTTTTGACCTATGATGACCTGCGCGGGATCAAGGCGAAACTGGCTTAAATAGGCCAGATAGTCTTGCTGAAAGAATGGCAATGTGGATAAGTAGTCAATTTCTTCTGCACTAAACCGCAGCTCACCCAGGTGAGCAACTTGTCTTTTGATTTCAGCCAGGTAAGGCCTGAGATCTTCACCACTGCGACAGCGAAACTCAGCGGCAGCGTTTACATCTGGGTAGAGGTGAAAAATCGCTTGCTGCATGTGGAGTTTATACGCATCGGTATCAAGCAGTGAATCAATGATCCAAGGTTGCATAGTGTGGTTCATATTGCAGAGTCATTCCTGTTAAAGAGGCTAAAATCAATGTATTGGAGTAAAGGAGGTTGTACGACAGTGTCATTGTTACGCGACGCGACACAGGTAACAATAGATAAAGATAAGATTTTCACCTCAAGTGCTATCTGCTAACATTTTGTATTAACACAGTGTAAAGACTATTGGCGACCAATTATACGTATTCACATAAAGTATAGTTGATGCGATTTCAAGAATTCTTGTCTTACCCAGAACCGCGTGTATATGGCACATGCATCACGCTGACTTTACCTGCTCCATACCCGCTATCATAACCTGAAGCTGGGGTATGCAAATTTTCCAGTTCCGCAAACAATGTTTCATCGATTGAAAAGATCGAATCTTGTTCGTTGTTTGGTGGCAACTGCCAATATGGATGATGAAGGAAGGACTTTATGGCCGATCAACCGAATGTTGCTCAACCGACTGCTAAGTACCGTGCTGATTATACTGCACCCGATTTTACGATTACCGATATTGATCTGGTGTTTGATCTGCAAGACACCGCGACCCGCGTTGTTGCTGTCAGTAAAGTGAAGCAACTCACTAAAGGTGTGACGTCACTTGAACTAGATGGCGATGATTTGGTTCTGCGTCGGCTGGAAATCAATGGTGAAACCTGGCAGCACTATGAAGAGACGGCAGATGGCCTGCTGATTCGTCAATTGCCTGAAGCGTTTGAACTCACCATTGAAACAGAAATTAACCCGGAAGCAAACACCGCGCTTGAAGGTCTGTATAAATCTGGTGGTGGCTTCTGCACTCAGTGTGAGGCGGAAGGTTTTCGGCGCATTACGTTTTATCAGGACCGCCCGGATGTACTGGCTCGTTTCACCACCAAAGTGATCGCAGATAAAGCCAGCTTCCCGTATTTGCTGAGTAATGGTAATAAAGTGGCAAGCGGTGAGCTGGAAAATGGCCGTCATTGGGTTCAATGGCAGGATCCGTATCCAAAGCCTTGCTACCTGTTTGCCTTGGTGGCCGGTGACTTTGATGTGTTGCGGGACAATTATAAAACCGTAAGCGGTCGTGACGTTGAGCTGGAGATCTTTGTCGATAAGGGCAACCTGGATCGTGCCGAGCACGCCATGCAATCGCTCATAAATTCCATGAAGTGGGATGAAGAGCGGTTTGGCCTCGAATATGACCTGGATATCTATATGGTCGTTGCTGTTGATTTCTTCAACATGGGGGCAATGGAAAACAAAGGGCTGAATATCTTCAACTCCAAATATGTACTGGCGAATCCGGCCACGGCTACTGACACGGACTATCTGGGAATTGAGGCGGTTATTGGTCATGAGTATTTCCACAATTGGACCGGTAACCGTATTACATGTCGGGACTGGTTCCAGCTCAGTCTGAAAGAAGGGTTGACTGTATTTCGGGATCAGGAGTTTTCATCGGATCTGGGCTCTCGTCCGGTTAACCGAATCAACAACGTCCGTATTATGCGCGGACCACAATTTGCTGAAGACCGCGGTCCGATGTCGCATCCTATCCGACCTGAAAAAGTCATTGAGATGAATAACTTCTACACCCTGACAGTGTATGAAAAGGGCAGTGAAGTGATCCGAATGATGCACACGCTGCTGGGCGAAGCAGGTTTCCAGGCTGGCATGAAACTGTATGTTGAACGTCATGACGGAACAGCAGCGACATGTGACGATTTTGTGCTGGCGATGGAAGAGGCTTCTGGTGTTGACTTGAGTCAGTTCCGTTTATGGTATAGCCAGTCTGGTACACCGATTGTAAAAGTCAGTACCGAATATGATGCCGGCAAGAAACGTTACCTTGTCACGATAAAACAGCATACGGCGCCTACAGCCGGGCAAAAAGAGAAGCTGCCTCTGCATATTCCGTTTGATATTGAACTTTATGACAGCAAAGGTCAGGTCATTGAGTTACGGTGTAACGGCAAGAGTGTTCATCATGTGCTGAATGTCACTGAATCTGAGCAGACGTTTGAATTTGATCAGGTGAATGAGCAGCCTGTAATTTCCATGTTACGTGAATTCTCGGCGCCTGTTGTGCTGGAGTACGATTACAGTGACCAGGAACTGGTATTTCTGATGACGTATGCACGCAATGAGTTTGCGCGCTGGGATGCCGGTCAGATGCTGCTGGCAAAATATATTCGCAGTAATGTGGCCGCGGTACAAACGGGGAAAGAAGTGGTTTTCCCTGAAAACGTGGTAGATGCATTCCGCGGAGCTTTACTGGACGAAAAACTCGATCCTGCCTTTATTGCCGAAATGCTGACTCTGCCCAGCGAAAATGAAGTGGCTGGCTGGTATGACGTTGTTGATGTCGATGCAATACATACTGTACTCGGACAACTTGAAAAGCTCCTGGCGACAGAGTTGGAAGATGAACTGACTGCTATTTATCATTCACTGAAGCAAGCCAGCTATAGTATTGAGCATGACGCAATGGCCAAGCGCGCGTTGCGCAATCGCTGCCTCGCTTATCTGGCATTGACAGAGCAGGGTGAAAAACTGGTGTCGGCTCAGTATGAAACGGCCGACAATATGACTGATACTATGGCTGCTATGTCAGCGGCTAATGAAGCACAACTGGCCTGCCGCGAAGTGCAGATGGCTGATTTCAGCAACAAGTGGAGCCATGACGGGCTGGTCATGGACAAGTGGTTTATTCTTCAGGGTAAGAACCCGGCGGTAAACTCTCTGGCCAATGTTCGTAAAACTATGCAGCATCCTGCATTTAGTCTGAAGAACCCGAACCGTACACGCAGCCTGGTGGCAAGCTTTTGCGCCAATAACCCGGTTAGATTCCATGCGAAAGACGGCAGTGGCTATCGTTTCCTGACTGAGATACTGACAGCCTTGAATACGTCGAACCCGCAACTGGCTTCACGCCTGATTGAGCCTTTCCTCAAGTACCGTCTGTACGATGAGGAACGCCAGGCATTGATGCGTGCCGAGCTGGAGAAATTGGCCGGCTTGGACAATCTGGCGAGAGATTTGTTTGAGAAAGTGGAAAAAGCACTTGAACAATAAAGCAAGTCTGTTTTAATCAGAAGGCTCCCTCTGGGAGCCTTTCTTTTTTTACCAACTTTATTTGACCTACAGGCTTGTTTGCATGAAGAGATACACCTTTTCAGTCAACATACCCTATCACACTTACCTGCAGCATTACTCTGGTGCTGCCAGCTCAGTGCTGGTTCACACCGATGAGGGCCTCCGGTTGCAACTCCCGGCCGTCAGACTTCGTCCTTTCCTCAGTCAGTTAGGAATTAAAGGGCGTTTTCGGGTGGTAGTCAGCGCAGAAAACCGATTTGAAAAGTTGGAGAAAATCGCTTAAAACCTGTCTTTAGTCGGAAATTAACAAATATCCTACATAATTATGCGAATCTGGTTTTTTTATCTATTGCGAATAAAGTATTTTATATCAGGTTGTCAGCAATACTGATTAGTTTCACGGCTAGAAAAAAAGTCATATTTTTAGATGGTTAGACCAAAAAGTGCGTGTAACAGCAAGTTATCGCATTGGAATTTTTGTCTGTCGTCGGGCCGCCAGTCAAAACATCTACCTTAGTCACATATTCGATTTTTTCTTCAAAAACCAGAGTAATTAACGTAACCATTTGGCAACAAAACCCCCTACAATAGCTTTCGAGTCAACAATACCTCGCCAGAGAGAAGTTTTTTAGCGCTGAACTCGGGGCGTCGTTATAAAACCCTATACTAGATTGATAAAAGTAATAACGATGGAGCATCTGCTATGACCGCACCTGACACAATAGTGCCGGTACTGCTTGAAAAAGTGTATGGCTTAATCCAGGACAAGATAGAATCCCCTCAGCAGTCATTAGTCGAAGTGTTTGCTCAGCGATTGTTAGGACAACTGGCAGATGATGATCTGCTTCAACGGAATGAATCTGATTTGTATGGTGCAGTACTTAGCCTCTGGCACCATCTAGTGCAAAACAAACCTGACCAAATTTCTGTTCGAGTTTATAACCCGACATTGAGTCGATATGGCTGGCAGTCAACCCACACGGTAGTGGAGATTGTGATGCCGGATCATCCATTTCTGGTCGACTCAGTCCGAATGACATTAAACCGTCTGGGTATTGCCAGTCATTTGATGTTCAATGGCCCGTATTTCTTCAAGCGAGATGATCAAGGGGTGATCATTGAAGCATGTGGAGAATCCGGAGATCTGCAAACCTTGTTCCATATCGAGGTTGACCGTCTCGCTGAGAAAGCAGAGATGGATGCACTGAAAAACGAACTTGAGCAAGTCCTGCAAGATATTGAGCTGGTGGTCAATGACTGGCAAGCCATGCAGAGCAAAATGCTAGAGATTGCAGAAGAACTCAAATCTGCCACATTGCCGGTAGAAAAGAGCCATCGCGAGGAAGCGATTGAGTTTCTGGAGTGGGTAACCCGCCATAATTTCACGTTCATGGGCTACCACCAATACGATTTGGTGCCAGTGAAAGGTGACTTCGAATTACGTCCGTGTGACGAAAAAGGTCTGGGACTGCTGAGTAAATCAGGAAAAGCCCGTTCACTTATGCTTTCTGACCTGCCTGAATCTGCACGTGTTGAAGCGAGAAAACCAAACTTACTGATTCTGACCAAGAGCAACGGTAAGTCGAAGATTCACCGTCCTGCTTATATTGATTACATCGGTATTAAACGTCTGGATAAAGACGGCAATGTTATCGGTGAGCATCGCTTCACGGGGCTGTATGCAGCAACGGCTTATCATCAGACTGCGATGAACATTCCGCTGATCCGCAATAAAGTGGTTCGTATACTGAAGAGCAGTGGCTATTCAGAGGGCTCACATTCCTGGAAAGCGATGAATAATATCCTGGAAACTTATCCGCGTGATGAGTTGTTCCAGGCCAGCGAAAAAGAAATGCAGGATGTGGCCAGCGGTGTGGTAAGAATGCAGGATCGTGATCTTCTGCGTTTGTTTGTTCGACGAGATCCTTTCGGTCGCTTCTTCTCTTGCATGGTTTATGTCACCCGCGAGCGTTATAACACCGAACTGCGTATTAAGACTCAGAAAATTTTCCAAGAGTATTTTGGCTCTAAACAAAACGTGGATTTCACCACTTTCTTCTCAGAGAGCCCACTAGCGAGAACTCATTATATTGTGCGTGTAGATAACAACAACTTTGATGTAGATGTAAAAGCGATCGAACGTAATCTGGTCGAAGCGGCAGCTTCCTGGGAAGATCGTTTAATTGATTCACTGATCTCAAACTTCGGTGAGAATCAGGGAACCCCTCTGGCGAAAAACTACGCCCGTGCCTTCCCGCGTTCTTACAAAGAACAAATGCTACCAGGTTCTGCGGTAGCAGATATTGAGCTGCTGGAAAGCCTGAGCGAAGACAATAAGCTGGGCATGCTGTTCTACCGTCCGCAGGAAGTGGCAACAGATTCTCGTTTTGTGAAGCTGAAACTTTACCATCGTGATGAGCCAATCCATCTGTCAGATGTGATGCCGATGCTGGAAAACCTTGGCTTGCGTGTGATCGGTGAATCGCCATACGAGATCGTTACAGCGAACGGAACCGTATTCTGGATCCTCGACTTTGCAATGCTGGTGAATGGTTGCAACGACATTGATCTGAGCGATGCACGAGATCGATTCCAGGAAGCGTTTGCTGCTATCTGGCACAGTGAACTGGAAAGCGATGGTTTTAACCGTCTTCTGTTTTGTGCAGAACTGACCGGCCGTGAAATCACTATTGTTCGAAGCTACGCACGCTATATGCGTCAGGTTGGCTTCCCATTCAGTCAGCAATATATTGAAGATACGCTGGCGAACCATGCAGATTTGGCGCGTGATCTGGTCGATCTGTTTGCCTTGCGTTTTGATCCGGCAACGAAGTTCAGTGCAAAAGCTGAAGAAGCACTGATCACTAAGATGAATGAAAAGCTGGAAGAAGTCGAAAGCCTGGATGACGATCGTATTATCCGTCGTTACATGGAAATGATTCTGGCTACCCAGCGTACCAACTATTACCAGACTGATGAAGAAGGCCAGCCAAAGCCATGGTTGTCACTGAAACTGCGCCCGTCTGAAATTTCGGAAATTCCGGCACCTGTACCTTTCTTTGAGATCTTCGTTTACGCGCCAGACATTGAAGGTGTGCATCTGCGTGGTGGTAAAGTTGCCCGTGGTGGCTTGCGCTGGTCAGACCGCCAGGAAGATTTCCGTACCGAAATCCTGGGCCTGGTTAAAGCACAGCAGGTGAAGAACACCGTTATCGTACCCGTGGGTGCAAAAGGCGGATTCGTTTGTAAGCGTCAGCCGCAAATGACAACCCGTGAGGAAATTCTGGCTGAAGGTCAACGCTGCTACAAGCGCTTCATTCGTGCACTGCTGGATGTGACGGATAATATCATCGAAGGTGAAATTGTTTATCCAAGCAATGTTGTTCGCCATGATGAGGACGACCCGTATCTGGTTGTTGCTGCCGATAAAGGTACTGCGACATTCTCGGATCTGGCTAACTCGGTATCGGCAGATTATAACTTCTGGCTGGGTGATGCTTTTGCTTCTGGTGGCTCTAACGGTTACGACCACAAGAAAATGGGTATCACAGCAAAAGGTGGCTGGGAATCAGTTAAGCGTCACTTCCGTGAACTGGGTATTGACTGCCAGACAACAGATTTCACCTGTGCTGGTGTCGGTGATATGGCCGGCGACGTATTCGGTAATGGTATGTTGCTGTCTAAACATACTCGCTTGGTTGCAGCCTTTAACCACATGCACATCTTCCTGGATCCAAACCCAGATTCAGCCTCCAGCTGGGAAGAGCGTAACCGTCTGTTCAATCTCCCTCGTTCAAGCTGGGAAGATTATGATGCCAGCCTGATCTCTGAAGGTGGCGGTGTATTCTCGCGTCGCAGCAAGTCTATTAAGCTGTCGCCACAAATTCAGAAACTCTTAGGCACGCGTAAGCAAAGCCTGACACCAAACGAAGTGATCAAGTTGATCCTGACAATGGAAGTGGATCTGTTGTGGAACGGCGGAATTGGTACTTATGTGAAGGCTGCCAGTGAAACTCATGCTGATGTTGGCGACCGTGCTAATGATGGCCTGCGTGTCAATGGCGGTGAGTTACGCGCCAAGATCGTTGGTGAAGGCGGTAACCTGGGTATGACTCAGCTGGGTCGTGTCGAGTTTGCGATCAATGGCGGACGAGTTAATACAGACTTCATCGATAACGTGGGTGGCGTAGACTGCTCTGATAACGAAGTGAATATTAAGATCCTGCTTAATGGTCTGGTTGCTGCGGGTGATCTGACCTATAAGCAACGTAACCTTCTGCTAGAACAGATGGAAGACGAAGTCGGCGAAATCGTACTGGATGATGCGTACACGCAAAGTGAGTCTATTTCTGTGACTCAGCATCAGAGCGTACAGTTACTGAAAGAACAGATCCGTTTCATTCATCACCTGGAGAAAGAAGGTAAGCTGGATCGTGGCCTGGAGTATCTTCCTGATGACGATACACTGGCTGAGCGCGAGAAAGACGGCATTGGTCTGACGCGTCCTGAGCTGGCCGTACTGGTAGCATACGGAAAGATGGTACTGAAAGAAGAGCTGGTCACTGAAGAGATCACTGAAGATCCTTATCACAACCGTCTGCTGCCGGCATATTTCCCGAAAGCACTGCAGGAAAAGTATCGCACTCAGATGGAACATCATCCTCTGAAAGGAGAGTTGATTGCAACATCACTGGCTAACCAGATGTCAAACGAGATGGGTTGTAACTTTGTCACCCGTTTGCAGGAAGAGACTGGTTCGACAGTGGCGGAAATTTCGTCTGCATACTCTGTTGGCCGCGATGTGTTTGGTTTTGAGCAGTTCTTCGAGCAAATCCGCGAACTGGACAATAAGGTTCCTGCGCATATCCAGTACGAGATGATGTATCGTTGCCGTCGTATGCTGCGTCGTATTACTCGCTGGTTCTTACGTAACCGCGATCGTAAGATGGGTATTGAAGAGCAAATTGCGTTCTATCAGCCAACGCTGAATAACCTGCGTGATAACCTGGAGCAGTACCTGGTAGCTGAAGAAGTGCAGGAGCATGATGATCAGGCGAACAGCATGATCAACGAAGGTGTCCCAGCACAGCTTGCACACAATATTGCTCGCCTCAGCAGCCTGTATTCAGCCATGGATATTGCGCAGAGTGCGAAAGAGCTGAACAAAGATGTTGGTTTCATTGCTCGTGTTTACTTTGTGCTTGGCGCACAGTTGTCTCTGCACTGGTTCCTGCAACAGGTTCATAATCAGCCGGTAGAAAACCATTGGCAGGCACTGGCTCGTGCTTCTTTCCGTGAAGATTTGGATTGGCAGCAACGTCAGCTCACATCTGCCGTCATCGGAGCAGGCAAGGGGAATGAAAAACCTGAAACGCTGATTGAGATGTGGATTGAGCATCATCACTCCGCCATTCAACGTTGGGAAAGTGTACTTGCTGAATTCAAGGTGGGTACAGCCCATGAATTTGCAAAATTCTCCGTTGCAATGCGTGAATTGGTGCTATTAAATTTGAATTGCAAACCAAATCAGTGAATAATCTAGCCCCGTTTATACGGGGCTTTTTTTAAGGAGGTATAATGATTTACCGCCTCGCGCGTTCGGCCATGTTTCAGCTTGATCCTGAAAAAGCGCATGATTTGGCTATTAAGAACTTTTCTCGCTTCACCGGTACACCTCTCGATATTTTTTACCGTCAAAACCTCCCTGATCGTCCTGTTGAAGTAATGGGGCTCAACTTTAAAAACCCTGTTGGTCTGGCCGCCGGGCTGGATAAAAATGGTGAATGTATTGATGCATTTGGTGCGATGGGCTTCGGATTTGTTGAAGTCGGCACTGTGACGCCTAAGCCTCAGCCAGGAAATGACAAACCCAGACTTTTTCGGGTAAAGCCTGCTGAAGGTATTATCAACCGGTTCGGATTCAACAATAAAGGCGTTGACCAACTGGTAGAAAATGTAAAGAAAGCCTCGTTTGACGGAATTATCGGTATCAACATCGGTAAAAACAAAGATACACCGTTGGAGAAAGGGGTAGACGACTATCTGATTTGTATGGATAAAGTCTACGAGCATGCTGGTTATATCGTTGTGAATATTTCATCACCGAATACTCCAGGGCTACGTAATCTTCAGTACGGTGAGGCATTGGATGATTTGCTGACGCAGTTGAAGAGCAGGCAACAATCGTTGGCAGAGAAGTTTGGCCGATATGTGCCGCTTACCCTGAAGATCGCGCCCGATCTCGAAGATCACGAGCTGATCCAAATTGCCGACTCATTGATCCGAAATGAGATTGACGGTGTGATAGGGACGAATACGACCCTGGATCGTACTTTGGTACAGGGAATGCCGCATTGTGATGAGGCAGGCGGCTTGAGTGGACGTCCGCTACAGCACAGAAGCACGGAAGTCATCCGTATGCTTAATCTTGAGCTCAAGGGACAAATCCCAATCATTGGGGTAGGTGGCATTGATTCAGCCATTGCTGCAAGAGAAAAGCTGCTAGCCGGTGCCAGTTTGGTCCAGGTGTATTCAGGCTTTATCTATCATGGTCCTAAACTGGTAAAAGATATCGTGCTCAATTGTGATTTACGATAATCAGTGACGCTGTCACTAAATAAGTGCGTTTGTAAATCAATATCATACGCAAACAACGCCCACTTTAAGTGGGCTTTTTTTTGCTTCAACATCGGTAAAACGCAATATTTTGTCAAAATTACAAAGGCTAACGCTATGATCTTGCGCGTTTTTTCCCCTTTTATTTTATCACTTACTTAGTACAATTCCTTTTACGTACTTAATTTGCTTGCTTTGATCACAGTTAAGACACTGACATTGGAGCCTATCGTGTTAAAACCAAATAATTCATGGACGTGGTATTACGACCAGAAGAATGACTCTTTAATGCTCGATCTGGGCGAAGAGATGGTTTTCCGCGTTTCTATTCCGAGTAAACATCTTATTGCTTGTGCCTTTAACCGATGCGAATTTACGGTTGACGATGCAAGTACCTATCAAACATACCTCGAAAGCATTTCAGTGCTGGATTTATCCGCTCCGCGTAAGGTCGAACTGGCCTTAAATGCTGTCGCTGCCAGTCGTTTTCATAAACCAATGATGCCTAAAAGCTGGTTTTTCTCACAGCAAGAGGGTGGTTATACGCCTCATAACGGTGAAATCATCGGGCTGGATACCGATTTCGGCTCTGCTCGTTACCTGGTGATTGAAAACAGTGGTTGTGCGAGCCTTTGCATGCTGGCAGATGTGGCACCTCATGTGCTGACTTCAGGGAAAGAAATGGAATTCTGCGGCATTATCAAAGTAATGAACGACAGAATGCAGGCAGTGCACTTAGACACAGAGCTAGGCTTAGCGCTGGTAGGCTAACCGATGGCTTGAAAAGTCATTATTAACAACGGCTTAGCCTAAAGCCTGCAAAGGATCATTTCTATAAATTCCTCCCCCAAAAAACGGCCCACTACCTGCGTATAATACCTGGTTAACCAGCTGCTGTGCGTGATCAGGTTTAGCCGCTCTGTATCGCTGTTCGTTTTTCTGCGCAAGTTCCCACTCTCTCTTCCTATCTAAATACTCGCGTGTTATCTCATATTGGTACTCACACCTTTAGACAGGCCTTTGGCTTAATCAGGGGACTTCTCCGTCCCATTCCTTATTTGTTAGCGGCTATCGCTGTAGGTTTCCGGTATATCTGCTGCTGATGTCTTTTTGCTGTTTCAGATACATCCGCGCCTGTGGGGATGATAGTCATCAGCGCGTCATTTGATGAATATCTATACGGGCATTGAGCGACTTAACGTCAGCTTGATGCACAAAATAAGTAGAAAAAGGAACTTTTTTATTGCTCTTTGTCTTTTTTTTGGACAAAAAAACACCATTATTTTCCGCTAAATTATCGTTTCTTCGAGTGGATATTTCCCTGTTTTCCTCGTTTTTGAAACCTGATTACAAACGCAAACAAACACACTACATTTAATTTCCTAACAGGAAAGAGTTGCGCGTAGCTCGCTTAATCCTGGGTGATGGTATTGTATATACATACGGGTGGAGATAGCGAATGCTTACAAACATCGTCGGTAATTTAGCGACGACACGTTAAGAGTTACGGTGCTCAACTGACAATTACACCCATGTAAACTATTGATTTTAAATTGATTTATTTATTGTCCCCATATGGAAACAATGCGATTGCGCAGAGGTGAGTGCTTGCTTAATCCTTTCTTATGATTGTATTCAAGGAGTTAAGTTGGGTTCGTTTCCTGTGGGAAACTATCTGCCTGGTGAGGTGTTCTGAAAAGCATGCGTTTTATCTGTCGTGCTCGCTTGGTTGGTGGCGGATTGACAAGTTAAACCGTGGTGAAGTGGCGAACTGGGATGGTTAGGTTGATTTATACTCGAACAGTGCAGAAAAAATGACTGGCCGTTATAGGTGATACAGGCGCATATCTGCGAATTCAGGTATAATCGCGGGCAACATTTGTTTGAAAAGAAACCCATGAATCAATATCTCGCTATTACTTCCCGTGGTCTGGAAAATCTTCTGGCCGATGAACTGACTCAACTCGGTGCTGCACAAGTCAAAGTTGTGCATGCCGGCGTTCGCTTTTCCGCTGATCAGAATACGGCTTATCGTTGCTGTTTATGGACTCGTGTTGCATCACGCATCGTCCAGGTATTAAGTGAA
The DNA here is from genome assembly GCF_003614885.1 of Photobacterium salinisoli. Taxonomy (GTDB): domain Bacteria; phylum Pseudomonadota; class Gammaproteobacteria; order Enterobacterales; family Vibrionaceae; genus Photobacterium; species Photobacterium salinisoli. Next base: position 946,780 of record NZ_QZMS01000007.1, on the reverse strand, counting down.
TTTAACGTCAGGAACGATCTGGATCTGTATCTCGGTGCGACAGCGATCAGCTGGGAGCAGTATTTCAGTTCCCGTACCCGTATTGTGGTCGACTTCAACGGTACTAATCGTGAAATCCGTAACAGCCAGTATGGCGCGATGAAAGTTAAGGATGCCATTGTTGACCGCTTTACCAAGGGAAATCAGCCTCGTCCGACAATTGACCGTGAACGACCTGATTTACGTATCCACGTCCGTTTGTCGAACGATAAAGCCATTGTGGGTTTGGATATGGCGGGGAGTGGCCTTCATCAGCGTGGGTATCGTACTGAAGCGGGTAAAGCACCATTGCGCGAGACTCACGCTGCGGCTTTGGTGATTAAAAGTGGCTGGACACCAGAGAAGCCATTGCTAGACCCAATGTGTGGCTCAGGTACATTGTTGATTGAAGCGGCCATGATTGCAGCGGAGATTGCGCCGGGGTTAAAACGTAAGCGTTGGGGATTTGAAGCCTTAAATGATTTTGACCAGGACGCCTGGCAAGAGATTCATGCAGAAGCTTCTGTGAAAGCCCGTCGTGGTGTCGCTAACGTCACAACACGATTTTTTGGCCGTGAAATGGACAGGCGTGTCTTGACTGTGGCCAGAGATAACGCAGGCCGTGCCGGTGTGAGTGAGTTGATTGACTTCGAATACGGTGATGCTACCCAATTGGTTCGCCCTAACGGGTTTGAAACCGGTGTGATTATATGTAACCCCCCTTATGGTGAGCGTCTGGGCACCACACCTGAGCTGATTGCGCTTTATACCGAGCTAGGAAATCGTCTCAAGCTGGCCTTTGCCGGTTCAGTGGCGTCTATCTTCTCATCGTCGAATGAATTGCTGAGCTGTATGCGTATGCGGGCCGATAAGCAGTTTAAGCTGCGAAACGGGGCATTAGATTGTGTGCTCAAGACGTATCAGATCACTGCCGGTGGCGTTAAGCAGGTAGAAGGGGCTAACGAAGGGCAATTGGAAGAAACGGTGGTTGCTCCGGATTTTGCCAATCGTCTGAAGAAAAACCTGTCGAAACTGGACAAATGGGCGAAGAAAGAAGAGTTGGATTGCTATCGGGTCTACGATGCCGATTTGCCTGACTACAATACCGCAATCGACAAGTATGCAGACTACGTGGTGATTCAGGAGTATGCAGCGCCTAAGTCAGTGCCTGAGGAAACGGCACGTCGTCGATTGATGGATATTATGCGTGCCACTATTCAGGTGACAGGTGTTGACAGCGACAAAGTGGTTTTGAAAGTGCGTGAGCGCCAGAAAGGCAAAAGCCAGTATCAGAAACTGTCTAATGCGTCGCGCTATATGACTGTCAATGAGTATGGCGTAAAGTTGCAGGTTAACCTGTTTGACTATCTTGATACCGGACTGTTTCTGGATCATAAAATTACCCGTCGTCGTCTTGGCCAAATGTCAAAAGGCAAAGATTTCCTCAACCTGTTTGCTTACACTGGCTCGGCTACGGTACATGCTGCTTGCGGTGGCGCGAAATCCACAACAACGGTTGATATGTCAAATACCTATCTGCGTTGGGCTCAGGAAAATATGGCCTTGAATGGTCAGGTCGGCCGCCAGCATGAATATGTTCAGGCGGATTGCCTGCAATGGCTGCAGGAAGTGGATGACACTTTTGATTTGATCTTCATTGATCCGCCAACTTTCTCCAACTCTAAGCGCATGAAACAGAGTTTTGATGTGCAGCGTGACCACATCATGCTGATGGAGAACCTGAAGCGAATGCTGCGCAAGGGTGGAGAAATTGTGTTTTCAAACAATAAACGCCACTTCAAGATGGATGAAGCGGCATTAGCGGATTTGGGGCTGGTGGCGAAGAACATTTCTTCTGAAACACTGCCTATGGATTTTGCCCGTAATAAGCAGATCCATAACTGCTGGATTATTACCCATAAGGAAGGCGACGCTTGAGTCGCTGAAGTCGATAAACTAAGGATTGTTACTTGTCTATCATCCTCTACAGTACGGAGGGATGCCACCTCTGTGAGCAGGCGTATGCGCTGCTTACGGAGGCCGGCGTTTCAGAGCAGGTAGATGTCGTTGATATTGCTTTTGACGACAACCTGTTTTCCCGTTACGGCGTCACAATACCGGTCGTATCAATTTACGACAATGAATCTGTTTCTGAGCTTGGCTGGCCTTTTGATGCCGCTGAGCTGGCACTTTGGTTAAAGAGTCATGGCATTAATTAAAATCAGTAACGCGCAGCTTGCATATGGTGATCATCCATTATTGGATCATGCCGAATTTCTGCTGCAACCTAATGAACGTGTGTGTCTGGTCGGCCGTAATGGCGCAGGTAAATCCACGTTGATGAAAGTCATTGCCGGAGAGGTACTGCTGGATGATGGCAGTATCCAGCGCATGAGTGAATTAAAAGTTTCGCGGCTGGAACAAGATCCGCCCCGCAATGCCGAAGGCACAGTCTTTGATTTTGTTGCAGAAGGTTTATCAGAAGTCGGTGGTTTGCTTCGCGAATATCATCACTTACTCGATAAAATCACCACGGATGCCAGTGAAATACACTTTGCGCAATTAGCTAAGGTACAGGAAAAACTGGATCATGCTAATGCCTGGCAGTTTGATAACAAAATCAGCTCCGTATTAGAGCACCTCGAGTTAGATGCCGGTACTTTGCTGGCTGATTTGTCTGGCGGCTGGCAGCGCAAAGCTGCACTGGCACGTGCTCTGGTGAGTGAGCCGGATATTCTCTTGCTTGATGAACCCACTAACCACCTGGATGTCGCTACGATTGAATGGTTGGAAGGTTTCTTAAAAGATTTCCGTGGCTCCATTATCTTCATTTCTCACGACCGGGCCTTCATTCGTTCAATGTCGACCCGAATTGTGGATTTGGATCGAGGCAAGCTCAATTCATTCCCTGGCGATTACGATAAGTATCTGGACGCGAAGGAAGAGTTACTGCGTATCGAAGGCGAGCAAAATGCTGAATTTGATAAAAAACTTGCGCAGGAAGAAGCGTGGATACGCCAGGGCATTAAAGCAAGACGTACCCGTAATGAAGGACGAGTAAGAGCGCTGAAGCAGCTTCGTGCCGAGCGCAGTGAGCGGCGTGAAGTGATGGGTAAAGCCGATATGCAGCTTCAGGATGCCCGTCGTTCAGGTAAAGTTGTCTTTGAAGCCGAGAATATCAGCTACCGTTACGACGATAAACCTATCATTAATGATTTCAGCTTTAACGTCATGCGCGGTGATCGTATTGCCCTGATTGGGCCAAACGGCTGCGGTAAGAGTACTTTGCTCAAGCTCATGCTGGGCCAACTGCAGGCGACAGAAGGGCACTTTCACTGTGGTACCAAGCTGGAAGTGGCGTATTTTGATCAATACCGCGAAATACTTGATCCCGAGAAAACTGTGCTGGATAACCTGGCAGAGGGTAAACAGGAAGTCACGGTCAACGGTCGCAGCCGCCACGCGTTAGGTTATCTGCAGGACTTCTTGTTCCACCCTAAAAGGGCACGCACACCGGTTAAAGCGCTGTCTGGCGGTGAGAAAAATCGCTTGTTGCTGGCCAAGTTATTTCTGAAACCCAATAATTTATTGGTTCTTGATGAACCAACTAACGATTTGGATATCGAAACTCTTGAACTTTTGGAAGATATTCTTGCCAATTATCAGGGCACTTTGCTCTTAGTGAGCCACGATCGTCAGTTTGTTGATAATACTGTGACCACAAGCTGGATTTTTGAAGGTCAGGGTGTCGTCAATGAATACGTGGGTGGCTACCATGATGCTCAGGAACAGCGAGCCAACTCTGCTGCACAACGTGCTAAAGCACAGGCAGAAGCGCAAGCAGCCGAGAATAAAAAAGATGAAAGCCAGCAGCGGCAACAAGTCAACCGGGATAAACCGGGTAAGAAGTTGTCTTATAAACTTCTGAAAGAACTTGAAGAATTGCCGTCTCGTTTGGAAGATTTGGAAAATGAGATTGCCCAGTTGCAGGAAAAAATCAATGATCCTGCCTTTTTCCAAAGCTCGAGTGACGATACTCAAGTGACGCTGTCACGCCTGGCAGAGGCAGAGCAAGCACTGGAGGTCGCATTTGAGCGTTGGGAAGAACTAGAAGCAATGCAGAAGGAATCCTAATGCGACATAAGATGTTCAAGTTTTCAACGCTGGCAATAGTTGTTGCCAGCGTCACACAGGCACAAGCGGCGGTGTATGACGTTGTTGAAGTGAGCGGTGATGCCAGTGGTGTAGATGCACTGCAATATTACGATAAAAATAACAGTGATTTGGCCAGCCAGGTGCAGTTTTATGGCCAGGGGATCAGTCCATCGACTGGCACTGAAAACTGTTTTGAAACCAGCTGTTCATCAACCAGTTATAAAGTCTTTGGCGAAAGCCGCTTTGGCAGTGACGGCATTGATATCCGTGACGAAATTCCCTATCAGCTGGATAACTTCCAGCAGATCAATGATGAGTGGTCGCTGGAAAGACACTGCAGCTCTGCGTATGGATTCAACACTTGTGACACTTGGGCAGCAATCCGTTTTTTTGGTGTCGGTTATAACTCTGACAACCCGGAAGATGGCTCAGGTTATGGTGGCTTGCGCAGAGAGCAATTTGCCTGGCAGGACAACTATTATGCGAACACACTGCCACTGCTAGATAACGGCACTGACGCTTTTGAGCGTGTCACGACCTTCGCTAATGCTGCGGCAGGGTATGATTCAGGCGTGACGCCGTCACTCGGTACGCTGGTGGATGGCGGCGATCATGTCTCTGCGAATGGCGCGGTGAGTGCAGTCGGCACCTCAAGCCTGGGTGAGTATGCGCTGGGTGTGACCAGCTCGGCTTATTTTGCCAATAATAACCACTACGCACGCCAGTTCAACAAGCGCGGCTTTGTAAACCTTGATGCCACTAAAGTTTCATTATTGCCGGTTGCCGGGAATGAGCTGGTTAAAAACATGGGTCAGACACTAGCCTGGGATGCCGTTGAGTATCCTGAAAATAGTGGCAATCTGCTGGTGGTTGGCAGTGCGGCGTTTGCGCCATCCAATCTTAATGACAATATCAAGCTGCCTGATGACGTGCCGATCAACCGTGGCGACCTTAATAACTGTGTCACCAATGGCGCGACGCCAGGCACCATATTCAACTCATGGGCTTGTCAGTTTACTGTCTTCGCCAATGAGGCGGCATTCTGGAATGTTGATGGCTCATCAGCCACTTCAGAAGCTCAGTTAGTTGCAGCCCGTGCATCGGATCGACCGGCGTTGGATCCTGATGATGATAATCGATCTTTCCAGGCATCAGTCCGAGCGGTTTCTCTGGTCGGCGGTAAGCCAGTGATGGTGGGATACACTACCGACTCAGTGGATAACGATTATTACGCAGTCCGCGCGGCCATCTTTAAGCTGAAAGACGGTGTGAGTGGCATTCCAACCGCTGAGAGCTGGACGGCTTCTTACATACCAAACCTGAATATTGAACAGGGTAATGACCGCATTTACCGCTATACCATTGCAACGGATATCAATGACCAGAATAAAGTGATTGGTGTGGCTAAGCGGGCCAAGTCTACCGAGCGTTCGTACGCAGAAATGATGTACTTGTACGATGCGACGTCGAATTCGTTCAAATGGCTGGATTCATCAGTCAGCAGCATTTTCTTTGCCGGTGCGAACGGCTATCCAAGTGCGATCAACTCAAATGATCAGATTGTCGGTTGGGTAGATGCAGAAACGGTAAACCAGGTTAACGGCCGGCAACGTCGTCAGCGCGCTTTCACTTATCTGGCGGGTAGTGACGCTGTCACAGATGCATTGCCGGCTAAGTCTGCTTGGATGCTGGATGACCTGACCAATGATGATAATCTCAATGGAGCAGCGAACCGGTTCCGTATTGCTCAGGCATCAGGCATTAATGATGCGGGTGTGATCTCCGCAACCGCACTGAAGTGTGAAGCCGGATATAAGTCGCTCAGTAAGAATGCCGAGTGTGAAGGGGAAGAACGTATAGTTGCTGTTAAGCTGATTCCTCGCGTCGATGCACAAGTGCAACCCAGAGGTGATGACGAAACGAGTGTAAGCCGTAAAGGTGGCTCCATAGGGATTGTGACGCTGTCACTTATGGCGTTGCTGGGGTTACGCCGCAGAAAGTGATTTGTCAAAATTGTTCGATTTTTAATCAGGCTCACAAGTTGTGAGCCTGTTTTTTTATGAAGGTTGATCTCTTCAGCTAAATATCCAATCCTTAAGGTGGAGTCACAAAAACTCCATCATTATGTAATGGTAATGATTAATATGAATAAGGATGAGGATCGAACTATGAAGAGACAAAAGCGGGATCGTATGGAACGCGCACAATCTCGAGGCTATCAAGCTGGCATTAATGGTCGTTCCAGTGACGCATGTCCATATCAAACTGTGGACGCCCGTATGAACTGGCTAGGTGGCTGGCGAGACGCGAGAGAAGAATTGCAATCTGGCCGCGCAAAATAAAACCCTTCACCCTCATATCCCCAACCATACAGAGCCCCTTTGGAGAGGGGCTTTACTTTATCTGTAGAAGACACGCAAAAAAGGCCGCGTGTGCGACCTTTCTGTTATCGATATAGCGCTAAACTGAATTAGAAATTAGACGTGTCTTGAAACAGGCCAACTTTCAGATCTTTAGCAACATAGATTTCTTTACCGTCAACCAGTACTCGGCCGTCAGCAACACCCATAATCAACTTACGGTTGATAACGCGCTTCATTTGGATCTCGTAAGTGACTTTTTTGGCCGTAGGCAGGATTTGGCCAGTGAATTTCACTTCACCCACGCCCAAAGCACGACCTTTACCTTCACCGCCAACCCAGCCAAGGAAGAAGCCAACAAGCTGCCACATTGCATCCAGGCCCAGGCAACCAGGCATAACGGGATCGCCAGGGAAGTGGCAGTCGAAAAACCAAAGATCAGGTTTGATATCCAGCTCAGCAATGATGAAGCCTTTGTTAAACTCACCACCTTCATCAGTGATTTCAGCAATACGATCCATCATCAGCATATTAGGAGCTGGTAATTGAGGACGCCCAGGACCAAACAATTGGCCTTGGCTGGAAGCGAGGAGATCGTCACGGTTGTAAGAATTGCATTTCTTCATTGGATGCTATTTTCTCTTTGAAATTATTGGGGCAATTTAGCTTACACCTGTACGCCTAACAACTCGGATCAGTGGTGGACCAACCAGTTTTTCAATTTAGTCAACCAACCTGAACCATCGTCATTATGACCGCTATGGAAGTGCGCTATACGTATAGCGATGACATCTAAGAGTGTATCTTCATCGCTTTCTTGATTACTTTCGTCTCGACGGAAAGCTTTACCTGTCAGTAAAGGTAGCGCATCATCCACACTATTTACTGCCCAGATATGAAATTTACCGTCTTTAATTGCATTCAGGACTTCATCACAAAGACACAGGTTACTCAGGTTTGTTTTCGGCAAGATGACACCTTGCTGGCCAGTTAAACCCCGGTAGGCACAAACTTTGTAGAATCCCTCGATTTTTTCGTTAATGCCACCAACAGCTTGTACACGGCCAAATTGATCGACAGCACCTGTAACGGCGATTTGCTGGTTGATTGGTTGCTGCGAAAGGGCGGACACCAAAGAGCACAGCTCGGCTAACGAGGCACTGTCTCCATCGACTTCACTGTAAGACTGTTCAAAAACGATAGATGCTGAGTATGGCAGAGGTTGGTCAAGATCAAGAGCAGTACTGACAAATGCCTGCATGATCATCATACCTTTCGCATGAATATTGCCTGCCAGTTCAGCCTTGCGTTCGACATCTGAAATATCGCCGTCACCAAAGTGAACCACGCAGGAAATTCGGGCTGGTTCTCCGTATGCAACAGGGTGTCCAGGCATTTCAACAACCGTTAATCCATTTACCTGACCGACTTCATTGCCTTGGCAGTTAATAATAACCTGGCCGTGATGAATATCTTCGATGGCTCTCTCTGGCAAGTATGAACTGCGGTATTCTCTGGCCTTCAGTGACTGTTGTAAGTGCTTGGCAGTAATCGGCTTACCCTGGGACTCAATGGCTGCTTCACAGAGCAGACTTAAATGCCAGAGAGGGCAAAGAGGCAAACGATTTTGATCTTCTTCATGGCGTGCACCGGTGCGCATCAATACTTTTAATGCATCGTTGTCCGCCATGTCTGGTATTCCAGCCTTTACAATCAGAGACTTCAAATAGGCTAAATATTTTGGCAGGCTGTCTTGAGAAAGACGCATATCCGGCTCAAACTCACCATACATGCTAAAACCAGAAGCGATGTCCGGCTCAGCATTTTCAAGCTCTGCCATTAAGAATCTGTCGCCAACCACGACTAACTTTACATTGAGTGCTTCTGCCGGTGGTAATGGGTAAAGTTTCTTCTGAGTAACTGGCTGCCATTCCAGTTCGCCATTCATTAGTACTGCTTTGAGCCTTGGCCATAAGCTTGGGTTGGCAAGAATGCTGGCAACAGATAACACTAAATAACCATTATTGGCTTGGTGAACCAGTCCATGTTTAACCTGAGGTTTCGTTAATTTGCCATCTTCTAAAGGTGGATACACGGCGCCAAATAGGTTGATATCTGTGACGTTGTCACCAGCTATCACAATAGGGGATTCATCAGACAGGCTTTTACCAGCTGAATCCCAATGTGTCAGCAGATCAATGATATAGTCGCGGTAAACTTTGTTATCAGGTGCAGTAATTCTTAATAATCTGGGCTGAATATCAACTGCTGTGAATCGGCGTACGGCATCGCTCAGGCGATCTTGTAAAATGCCTGTCGGTGCAGGGGGGAGTTGTGCATACTGGTCCAGAATTGGCTCATACTGAGTATAATCTGGGAGCATGGTACGCCAGGATTCTTCTTGCATAGGCTTGATATAATTTCCGTTACTGTGAAAAAGACAGCAGTATAAAGGAATCGTTGTCCGCATAATAGAACAGGTATGGATTATCCTGCGATTCGGGTGAGAATCAGCCAAAAGGCGTTCCTTCGAAGATGGATACATGCTTCTAAATCAATATGCTATTGTGCTTCACTATCGATCTAGTTACACTGTCACTCTCTATTTATTGTAGACTTTACAAACCCAAATAAGCGTCGATTATGAAATATCAGCAATTAGAAAATCTTGAGGCGGGCTGGAAGTGGGGCTACCTGGTAAAGAAGTACAAGGAAGGGCAAGCCGTCACGCGCTATATAGATACCAGTGAGGCAGAGGCTGCTGTGGCAGCATTACTCGAGATAGAACACGAACCAACCAAAGTGCTGGATTGGATTGGCCATCACATGTCTCCTGAGCTTGAAAATAAGATGAAGCAGGCGATACGTGCGAAGCGAAAACGCCACTTCAATGCTGAACAGGTCCACACACGTAAAAAATCTATAGATCTGGATTATCGTGTCTGGGAGAAACTGGCCGATAAATCAAAAGAGTTAGACTGTACGCTATCCGATACAATTGAGTACCTGTTGAGTGAAAGCACTAAGTCCCTGGAAGCCAATAAAAAGGTGCAGGACATAAAACAAGACTTAAGTAAATTGCTTCAACTCGACTGATTCGCTATACCTAATATCATGCGCTGTTTGTTTGAGGGATAAGACAATGGAATATGTTCTTTTGCTGGCAGTTGCTGTGTTGATCCTGGTTTTTAAGGACCGGCCAGTGATGATGTTAAAATTTGAGCACGGCGAGTTGAAGCAGACAAAGGGAAATGTCCCCAGTGGATTCTTACATGGGTGTAAAGATATAGCTCACCGAGAACCATTTAGCGGGCATATCAAAGTTTATAAGAATAGGTTTACGACTAAGCTGGTTTTCTCGAAAGATGTTCCAGCAAAAGTGAAGCAAAAGATTCACAACGTGTTTCCGTTCTCTTCCAACAACAAGAAATCAGGGCGAAGACAAGCTTAGCTTAGGTAGGCCTGCTAAAAGCAGGCTATTGTTGCCACCCTAATGCACCATAACTTATTGCAGGATAAGTTAATCAAACTCGCTCATGCTCACTTTTCAATATGTAGCTGAAAATTTGCAACCTTAGCTAAACATTGATTGATCTTTTGCATCGAAAGGGGTTTTACAATATAGCCATCAGGCTTATGTGAGATAACTTTTTTTACCGTTTCCATTTCATTTTCTGCAGTCACAACGATAACTGGCAGCTCTGGTTGTTCCTGTTTTATTTGTCTTAGTAACGACAAGCCATCCAAAGGCAAGCTGAGGTTTAAGTCTAAAAAGACGCAATCTAGCGCATGGCCTACAAGTTGGGATTTTACGAATATGGCCTCAGCCTGGCTAATAGAACTGGCATGAAGCAAGGTTTTTGGTTGGATACTGTTTCTCAACAGCTGGGCTAGAATTTGTGCCATCACTTTATTGTCTTCAATGATAAGAATACTTTTCATGTTCAGGCATCCATCTAATTATTATGCGATTTTTCCCCTCATTGATATTAGATAAGAATTTACTGACATACCAGCAAAGAGTCAAAAAGTATAACCTTTAATGCACTATAACTATGATTACAGGTAGCAGTAGCAAATAAAGCTATGAGATAAATGCAATCTTCATAGCAAATTAACAAAGCTTATCAGATTGAACGTCGACACTTGATTGTATTACGTTGTCACTTTTTATTTTTCGTGTTCTTAATAACTGGCTACCTGCGAGACAAAGGTACTTTAGCTCATCACTAGTGTTTTTTTGGATACAGCATGTCGGCTCGGTAAAGTCGGGGGAGTAAGGGCTATTGGTACCATACAAACCCACCTTTTTGAGTCGGTGATCCTGTAACGTTTTATTCGCACGATTAATACCATCATTAACGTAGGAAACTGCATGCCGGTCGCTATAGAACGCGGTCAGCTTACCGTGTTGCTCAAGATATTCACGGTTTGCCGCCATATAATCGAAAGCCGCTTCAGTGTTACTGAAGCGCAGGTTCATCAGGCGGCCAGTGTCATCGATACAAACCAGTAAACAACATTTAGGGCTGCGGCCTTCGAATCAGTCATGATGTAAGCCGTCAATTTTAACCAATTCACCCAGGCAATCACGACGATGACGAGACTGGTAGACACGTGGCTTGCGTTTGGCATGGGGAACCCAAAGACCATAAGCGATCATCCATTGTCGTAAGGTTTCAACGGAAACATGGACGCTATGATCCTCGGGGAGTTTTTCATGAGCCAATATCGGAGCGAAGTCGCTGTATAGCTGATGGAGCAAGGCCAATGTATGAAATTTTAATTAATCATCATGGCGATGATTGCCTGGTTGGCCACATTTTAATGAAACAAACCAGCAGCACCTAATTCAATGAAGCGTTTGACCAAACGATAAACTTAGCGCGGACTCAGTTTAGGTAAACGGGCAGCCTCAACACCGGTGAACTGTTTGTCACAGATGTCTTGGAGCAGCTTGATTCTCAGTCATAGTATTAGCATCCACAGGCTCCAAACACGGTAAAGAAAGCTAAAACAACATGACATTTCAATCTGGCACAAACCTGATACATCTAACTACTAGACCTTACACTGTCAGTTCGCATTATGTACATTATGTTAAATAAAGGATAGCGAGGATTATATGTAGAGCTCTTCTGCTCTCTTCTCTATGGTTACCTGGTTAGTAAAGCGCGCCATTTAACCATAACGCTGATTTACCATAAAATAGGTAATTCACACTTATATTTAAGTCCTGCTGCAAATGTCAGTTTGCCTGGTTCTTCAATGTCAGGTGTAATTACCTAAGGCCGACGAACACCGATGTGTTCGTCGGCAAGAAAAACTATGCCAGCGAGACTAACTCGGCGTACTCACTCAGCAATTTGTCCAATTCAGTTACACGTATCGGCTTCGCTAAAAAGCCGTTCATGCCCGCTTTTTGATATTCAAGCTGATCTGAATGCATGGCATTTGCCGTCAGCGCAACGATGGGTAAATCAACATGCTTTTCCCGGATTTTTCTGGTTGCTTCCATACCGTCCATAACCGGCATAGAGATATCCATTAATATCAAATCAAATTGCTCAGGTGACGCTGCAATCATATCCAGTGCCATTTGCCCGTTGTCCGCCACTTGAACCAGGTGTCCTCGTTTTTCCAACATAAGTTTTGCGACCATCTGGTTTGTCTTACTGTCTTCAGCCAACAAAATGGATAATGCTCGGCGCGGAGTTTTTCTTTGAGGTAGTTTTTCTTCTTCTATTTCCGCTGCAGCTGTGACAATCGGTAAAAAAACAGAAAAACAGCTACCTTGGCCTAAATGACTGACCAATGATATACGGCCTTGCATTTTTCCTACAAGATGGCGGCTGATGGCCAGCCCCAAGCCGGTACCGCCATATTTCCTGGTAATACTACCGTCAGCCTGAACAAACGGATTAAAGAGATTTTTCTGAGCTTCATCAGAGATACCTATCCCGGTATCAATAACTTTAATTACAATCTCATTATCTGCTGTTGTGACAACAACATTGACAGAGCCACTGTTTGTAAATTTGATGGCATTACCAATCAGGTTAAACATGACCTGAGTAACGCGGTTTTTGTCCCCCTGCGTTTTTGCAGGAACTGTTTCATCAACCCGGATATTCAAATCGATGTTTTTTTTCTGTGCCTGATCTCGCAATTGTTCAACGACCAACGTAGCGCAATCTGCGACAGACATAGGTTCCATGTATAAATCAAACTTGCCCGACTCTATACGAGAGAGATCCAGAATATCGTTAATGATCGTCAGAAGCAGTTGCGCAGACTGCTCCATTTGATTGACCCATTTGAGCTGCTCAATATTCAGCCCTGAATCAGCTAAAGTATCCATCAAACCAAGAACTGCATTCAAAGGCGTGCGAATTTCATGGCTCATCATGGCCAGAAACTGAGATTTAGCGGCATTTGCAGATTCTGCTTGTTGCCGTGCCTGCTGCAATTCAACTAAACGCTGTTTCTTGCTGGTGATATCTTTCGCTGTTCCCCGGTATCCACGAAGTTCTCCGTGTTTGCTAAAGTACGGGCTACCGCTGAAACTTATCCATGCCCCACCCTCACTGCCGGGCAACTGCCACTCCAGATCTTCAAAATCCTCATTGCTGAGTAATTTATTACGTAACTTGGTTTGAAAAGCGTTATCATCCTCAAAGAGATCTAACAAACTTTTCTTATCAATCACATGATTAGATAAGTCTGGCGCAGAAATATACGTAAACCTGTATTCAGTATCTATCTCCCAAAACCAGTCACCGACAGTATTTGCAAAGTCTTTAAATCGCTGCTGGTTATGCAGTAACTCTTGAGTTCGCACTGTCACCAGAGTTTGTAACCTTTCCCTGTAATCAATGTCGATAATTGCGCGCTCAAGTAACGGTCGGAATCGAGCCAGCACTCGTTTACAAGAAGCGCCAAACTGACCGGGTTGAGAATGTAAAAATAGTAGTAATGCGTCACCTGAACTGACTTTCACTCCCGTCATCAACACTGAGCGACAGAGTTCAAGCTGGTCCTTGGGTAAAAAACGAAATTCAGCAACTTGCAGCGGGTCGAAAAGTGCAATACTTTCACCGTTGATCGCACGTATAAAAGTTTGATTAACTTCCCAGGAGCAAGATTCAAAATTTGTACAGGTGGTGACAAGCTCTTCTAAATGTGATGTTTCATCTTCACGAGTCAGCACCAGTGCGTGTTCGAAGCCAATGTATTTGCGCAGAACAGCCAGCAGGCTGTTGAATACTTGCCGTTTGCTGTTAGCGCCAGCCATTGCTGACATGCCCGCTAAAATAGCAGAGTACTCATCTCTAAGCTGTTTTTCTCTTTCCTGGCTTCTGAGTAAGGCAAGCAAGGTTTCCTGTAAGGTTTCTGTTTCTCTGCCTGGCATGCTCATTATTCCCGGTAAAACAAAACGTTAGAAATCATTAAATTACCATGCTCATTCTCACCACCAAGAAACTGGCCTTGTTCTCCAAATGTGAACGGACAAATAAACGGGGCATTGAGCATAGCTTGCTGCATTTTCTCAGCAACCATGTCCATACGGGGTTTCACCTGGAGCATACAGCCGGCACAATAAATACTTATTCCGCCAATGGCCTCGATCTGCTGATGGCTATCATGAAGCAAACCGTCCACTGTGCGGCCAGTCCGGTTAACCAGGTTTTCTTCCGTCCCCGTCATCAGGTAGAGTTCCTCTCCTTCCTTTACTGAAGCAAACAATGTGATTCCACCACGTGCAGTAACAGAATTGGGATGAGCGAGCTTAAAATAAGGCAAGTCGTGTAAGGTGCCGGCAATACGACCAATAGGATGCAAAGCTGAGAGAGACATTATGCTTTGGCCATACTCTAAGGGTTGCTTAATCCACTCTTCATACACCTCTTTTGCTGGTCGGTAGTCGAGTTCTATAAGCTCTCGTCCTTCTACCTTAGTCGCCACTGCGCGATGATCAGTTTTTGCGTAACCTGAATGAAAAGAGAAGCTTAAGTCGCATGACGGATAAAAGACACTCACAGCAACACCATCAGAAGCAGAATGATCTTGAGTGAAAAGTTGCCATTCTCCCAAAACCCCTGCATCCGCGGCGCTCCCACCAATTATAGGCACTGGTGTGCCAAACTCCTGAGATATGGCCTGTATCACCTCTTCTTCAGCGCCAGGACTTGCGTGCAGCAAAACGAGTGAAGGTAATTCCCCCAAGCGTCCGGTGTTTTGAATGGCCTTCAGCAATGCCTGTTTCGCCATTTGATGAGGAAGCTGATGGGTAGACACTAAAGCAGAGCCATACGCACCATTGAAGTCAAAGACAGCCCATAAACCGACAACCCGATCGGGAAAATATCCTGCTTCTGTCAGGATTCCCTGACATGATGAACAGCCTAAAATTTGAGTATCGGGGAATTCGGCAACAAGTTGCTCTCGGATAACTTGCGCATTGTCATGCCCTGAAAAGTACACCAACAATAAGCTGGGCCGTACTAATCTGGCTTTCAGTTGACTAACAGCCTCATCTACTGCTGCTGTTGTCGTTTCTATCGTTGAGTAACTGGTAACAATTTCCATGTAGTGTTCACGGCTGAGTGTGTATCTTCCCCATAATAGACAGTTTCAATTTGAGGATCAGCAGAGTATTGAATTTTTATAAAAAAAACTCTTAAGTCTGTGTGCGATTTACCGTTATTAGTATTTAACTATTCGACAAAGCAGATTTGGGTATGACAAAGCAACCAGTAATGATTGTCACAGAAGGAACAACAGAGTTAGGCAAACGTATCTGTAAAGAGCTTGCTGCTACTCAGTCTATTGTCATGTCACTGAGCAATGACGAAAATGCGGGTTACGATTTGGTTGCAGAGGATCCACGAGTCAGATTTCGCAATACAGACTGCAGTAAAGAATCAGACATTGCCGCAGCCGTCCGGGAGATTGAGTCTCAATTTGGTCGGCTTGATGCACTTGTCATTAACCCATCGGTATCACTTCCCGATGTGGGCATCCCCTTCACTGAAATGGATTTGTTTGATTGGAACCAGGCACTTCACCACCAGTTAACAGCAACCTTGTTTACCGCCAGACAATCTCTGCCTCTTCTGAAAGCAACGAAAGGGACGATTGTCCATGTTGTCCCTACGCCACAAGAATCAGCTATTAACAGTGAATTACTCGCAGTCTGTAGCCAAGGCCTAATTGGACTGACTGAAGCTTTGGCCAATAGCTTATCGCCGGATGTTTCTGTCCATGCTGCCCGATACATTCTTAACCGGGCTGATGCAAAAAAAAATGATGTAAATCAATTCAAAGACGTGGCAGCTATGGTACGTTTTTTAGTAAGTAACGAAGCCTCGTACATCAACGGACAGGTTTTCAACATTTCGAACCGAGTTTTGGATAAAAAATCGCCGTAATGGCTCAGGAAAAGATCCAACATAGTGAATAGATGAAAGTTTCTTTTTATATAATTGTTTTTAATGGGTTTTAATTAATTTTAAATGAAAAATAATGATATATTTTTCAATCTTGTGCCCGTATGTTTGCCTTATCAGAGCAAGATTGCATAAAACCAACAAAAAACCCTATCTTTCAACAACTTAATTGCCACTTCATACTTTTTGATACCGATTAAACAAATCATCACCCAGCACAGCCTCACCTGGCTGCTTTAAATACAAAGAGAACGGCTACTGGTACCCGTTTCTTGCTTCTTCCCGCACTGACGATCAGCAGTGATTTCAGCTCCTACTTCGCCTCACTCCCAGTACATTCTTCTGATACTTTCTCGCAAGAACTTGGTACTTCTTCTGCCTTATTGTCAGATGTATATGTAATTGTTCTCCATACGAATGCCGCAATCAGAACAGTAAGTAGGAGCAAAATTTGGATCAACCGAGCTTTCGTTAGTTTCTGTGCAGCCATGATTGTATACATTTCCCATGTTACATAGTTCAAACTTTTTGCATAAAAATAGTGAGCCACGACATGAGCTCACCCTTCACACTGTCAATCATTTCTTATCTCAAGTATTATGCGTGCTGAAAATGCCACTTTTACAACAAAATAGCAATTTCCGTGTCGAATTGTTTATAAAAACAACACAGGATTTGTCTAAGCTTTGGGTGGCATTGCGAAATGAAGTTGTTCGCAAAGAAACAAGAGTGTAGTTGAAATTTTTTAGTGGAAGCATGCAACATGAGCCAAGAAAAGCAGCTTGATCAAAACTACAACTATACGGTCGTTCGGCAATTTACCCTGGCTACCATACTGTGGGGTATTGTTGGAATGAGCGTTGGTGTATTTATTGCCGCTCAGCTGGTTTGGCCGGCACTTAACTTTGACACCCCTTGGTTGACATACAGCCGTCTGCGTCCGCTGCATACTAATGCAGTGATCTTCGCCTTCGGTACCAGTGCACTGTTCGCGACATCCTATTATGTCGTTCAGCGCACATGTCAAACCACGTTGTTTGGTGGCAAGTTAGCGTCGTTCACCTTCTGGGGCTGGCAAGCCGTGATCCTATCAGCAGTCATTTCGCTGCCTATGGGATATACAACCAGCAAAGAATACGCTGAACTGGAATGGCCAATCGATATACTGATTGCCGTTGTCTGGGTCTCTTATGCTGTCGTGTTCTTCGGAACTATGATTAAACGAAAAACCTCACACATTTATGTGGCAAACTGGTTCTTCGGTGCATTTATCCTGACGGTAGCCGTTCTTCACATTGTTAACAGCATGGCGATTCCGGTCTCAATGACGAAGTCGTATTCTGTCTACTCTGGTGCAGTCGATGCCATGGTTCAATGGTGGTATGGACACAACGCCGTAGGTTTCCTCCTTACTGCTGGCTTCCTGGGTATGATGTACTACTTTGTCCCGAAACAAGCCGGTCGTCCTGTTTATTCCTACCGTTTGTCTATCGTGCACTTCTGGGCACTGATTTCTCTGTATATCTGGGCTGGTCCGCACCACTTGCACTACACAGCACTGCCTGACTGGACTCAGTCACTGGGTATGGTGATGTCTCTGGTATTGTTTGCGCCATCCTGGGGTGGCATGATCAACGGTATCATGACGCTGTCCGGTGCCTGGCATAAACTGCGTTATGACCCTATTCTGCGCTTCCTGGTAGTGTCACTGTCGTTCTACGGCATGTCTACTTTTGAAGGGCCGATGATGGCGATTAAGACAGTTAATGCCCTGTCACACTATACCGACTGGACAATCGGCCACGTTCATTCAGGTGCATTAGGCTGGGTTGCCATGGTTTCTATCGGTTCGGTATATCACCTGATTCCAAAACTGTTCGGCCAAGAACGTATGTACTCCATCAAGCTGGTGAACGTGCATTTCTGGCTGGCCACTATTGGTACAGTTCTTTACATCGTAGCTATGTGGATTTCTGGTGTGATGCAAGGTCTGATGTGGCGTGCGGTCAATACCGACGGTACCCTGACCTACAGCTTTGTTGAAGCTCTGCAAGCGTCTTATCCGTTCTACTTCGTGCGTTTCTGTGGCGGTCTTATCTTCGTAACCGGCATGTTCCTGATGGCTTACAACGCTTACAGAACTATTGCCGCACCGAAAGACAGCTTAAAAGCCATAGAGCAACCAGCATAAGGAGTAAAACTGATGAGCTTTCGTCACGAACTTGTTGAAAAAAATGTTGGTTTGCTGGCCATCCTGATTGTAATTGCAATCAGTTTGGGTGCGCTGGTAGAAATCACGCCGTTGATTTATCAGGATCAAACGACTGAGCCAGTAGAAAACCTGCGCCCTTACACTGCCCTGGAAATGGAAGGCCGTGACATTTATATCCGCGAAGGATGTAACGTTTGTCACAGCCAGATGATTCGCCCATTCCGTTCTGAAACTGAGCGTTACGGTCATTATTCTGTGGCAGGTGAAAGTGTTTGGGAGCATCCATTCCTGTGGGGCTCTAAGCGTACAGGTCCGGATCTGGCCCGTGTAGGCGGTCGTTATTCCGATGAATGGCACCGTGTTCACTTGCGCAACCCTCGCGATGTAGTACCGGAATCGAACATGCCCGGTTTCCCGTGGCTGGAAGAAAATGTACTGGATGGCGAAATAACCTCTAAAAAACTTGCCCTATTCCGCGATAAGTTCGGTGTACCTTACACTGACGAACAAATTGCGAAAGCAGGTGATGATGTGAAAGGCAAGACTGAAATGGACGCACTTATTGCTTACCTTCAGTCTCTAGGTCACGCGATGAAATAAGGAGGCACCATGGATATCGGAACCATTCATAGTATCTGGACTGTGATTCTGTTCGGTAGCTTTATTGGTATTGTCCTTTGGGCCTACAGTAAACGCCGTAAATCCCAATTCGACGAAGCTGCGAATTTAATTTTTGCAGACGAGGAGAAGGATGTGGCCACGCGTGAAAAAGACAGGAGCAAATAAGAATGTCGACGTTTTGGAGTGTATGGATCATCGTCATCACGCTTGGCACCCTGGCTGCAGTTGCTGCCATTCTTGCTTGGTGTAGCAAGGACAAAATGGGTGTTGAAGAAGGTGAGGACATGGGCCACGAATACGATGGTATTCGCGAGATCAATAACCCACTGCCTAAGTGGTGGTCTTACATGTTCTGGGGAACCATCGTTTTTTCTTTGGTATATCTGGCGCTGTATCCTGGCCTGGGCAATTTCAAGGGCCTTTTGGGTTGGCAGAGTTCCGATCAGACTGTTCGCACAGTGGCTGAGTCAAAAGCATCTATTGCTAACTCCCAGCAAGCGAAAGAGCTTGATCAGTATGCCAAAGAGTTAGGTGATGCAGAACAAGCTTATGGCGAGTTGTTTAAATCCCTTGCCTATAACGAGTCTGGTAATAACCTTCGTCCAATCGAAGAAATTGCAGCCGATCAAGATGCTCGCCGTGTCGGTCAGCGCTTGTTCCTGCAAAACTGTGCTCAGTGCCACGGCTCTGATGCACGTGGTCAGCAGGGCTTCCCTAACCTGACCGATAACGATTGGTTGTACGGCGGTGAACCTGAAACCATCAAAACAACCCTGATGCATGGCCGTAAAGGCGCTATGCCTGCATGGATTGACACCCTGGGCGAAGACGGTGTACAAGAAGTAACAAGTTACGTTCTGAGCCTGTCTGGCCGTAAAGTGAATGCCAAAGAGGCTGCAGCGGGTAAACAACGTTTTGTGGTATGTGCCGCCTGTCACGGTACCGATGGTAAAGGTAACCCTGCATTTGGTGCGCCTGACCTGACGGATAATATCTGGTTATATGGTGGCTCACGTCGTGCGGTAGTTGATACCATTACTCACGGCCGTCAGGGTGTAATGCCGGCTTGGGATAACATTCTGGGCGAAGAAAAAGTTCAGCTTATCTCTGCTTATGTATGGGGCCTGAGCAACAACCAGCAGTAATCCTGATTTCTGTTACGAATCAGTTAATTGTTGACGTTTGCTGACAATTTCACTGAAGCTAAGTCATAGGGCCCCTGCTAAAATCAGGGGCTCTTTTTATAGATACTAAAAGGATTCACAATGCAAAAGCCATGGTATAAGCAGTTTTGGCCCTGGTTCATAATTGCGATTCCAGCCTTATCCATTACATACAGCATGACTGCGCTGTATATATTCTCACAGAACAAAGTGGATCTGGTTGCTGAAGACTATTACAAGAAAGGAAAAGGCATTAACCAGGACTTTTCGCGACTGCGTGTCGCCGACGCCCTGAAAATAAAAGCTGATATCAAAGTGATCGAGCAGGATATCACTCTATCGCTGGACAAAGGTGAACTGCCTGATTTTCCTACCCTGCGAGTGCTTTTTACTCACCGCACGTTAGCGGAAAAAGACTTTACCCAAATGATCAGCCCGGACCAGAAAGGCCGCTACCGATTTACAGCCCCAGAGTCGATTGATGGGCCTTGGTTTGTTGAAGTAGAGCCGTTTCAGGGAGAATGGATGCTGAATGGTCGTCTCAACCTGCCCTCATCCGATCCGATCAAGCTGTATGGACAAAACAAAGGATGACAACCTCTTGCTACCACTGTGGTGATCCTGTACCACACGAAACCCATTTAACGGTCGACATCCTCGGAGCAGCGCGCAGTATGTGCTGCCCGGGCTGCCACGCTGTGGCAAGCACCATAGTCGACAGTGGTTTGACATCCTATTATGAGTACCGGACGGCAACAGCAGATAAAGCCGATCTGGTCCCTCAGCAATTGCAGTCTCTTGCCCTGTATGACAACGAAGAGATTCAACAAGACTTTGTCAGGACAAGCGACAATACTCATGAAGTGACATTGTCACTCGAGGGCGTATCGTGTGCCGCCTGCGCATGGTTAATTGAAAGACAACTCAAACGCGAAAAAGGCCTGGTTAACATTCGCGTTAATACCGCCACACACCGTGCTCTGCTCAGCTGGAACCCCGGACAGACTAAACTCAGCACTCTTTTATCCGCCATACATCGCTTAGGTTACAAAGCAGCCCCTTTTGAGGCGGATAATCAAGAACAGCATTACCACAATACGATGAAGAGCTACCTGTACCGTTTAGGTATTGCTGGCTTAGCCAGCATGCAAGTGATGATGCTGGCGGTTGCGCTGTACTTTGAGGTATTTGGTGATCTGGATGAAAGCTTCCGAAACTATTTTCGCTGGGTCAGCCTTCTTTTTGCCACTCCGGTGCTTCTCTACTCGGCATTGCCCTTCTACCTGAATGCCTGGCGTAACCTCAAAGCACGCACATTAGGTATGGATGTTCCCGTTTCTATTGCGTTGATCTTCGCTTACGTGGCCAGTTTCTATGCCACAGTCACCGCAAAGGGCGAAGTGTTCTTCGAATCCATTTCGATGTTTACCTTCTTCTTATTAATCGGCCGCTATCTTGAGATGCGGGCGCGGCGCAAAGCTGCCGCAGCCAGTGCCAACCTGCTTAAGCTGATCCCGGCTATGGCCAATCTGGCCGATGGTCGCCAGATTGCAGCCAAAAGCCTCAAAGCAGGTGACGTCGTCACTGTCTTACCCGGAGAAAGCTTGCCTGCCGATGGGGTTATTGTGTCTGGAAACAGTGTGATCGACGAATCAATGCTGACCGGAGAACCACTGCCCGTACGAAGAGGCAAGGATGATACTGTGTATGCCGGCACAATTAACGGTGACGGTAACCTGACAGTAAAAGTTACTCAGGATCGCCAGCACTCTCTTATTTCGAACATCATTCGTCTTCAGGATGAAGCTCAGGCAACGAAGCCCAAAATTGCAGAAATTGCTGACGTGGTCGCGCGCTATTTTGTCGCGGTGATTCTTATTATTGCGGCAGGTACCTGGCTTTACTGGCATCAGGTAAAACCTGAAGATGCGTTATGGATCACCCTCGCTGTACTCGTTGCCACCTGCCCTTGCGCCCTGTCGCTGGCTACACCAACCGCACTGACTTGTGCTACCTCACGTCTTGGCCGTCTGGGTATTCTGCTCCGGCGCGGGCACGTTCTGGAAACACTCTGCAATGTAAACCAACTGGTTATTGATAAAACCGGTACCTTAACCGAAGGCAATGTCAGAGTTATCCAAACAGCATGCTTCGACAATTACGATGAAACAGACGCCCTGAGTATCGCTGCCGAGCTGGAACGTTTTGCAAACCATCCTATCGCCCGCGCTTTTTCAGGTTATCGTAATAAAACGTTCTCTTTCGATGAGGTTGAGAACGAGATCGGCTTTGGCCTCAAAGGCATGAGAGAAGGAAATGAATGGCGAATCGGAAAGCAGAGTTTTGCGTTAAACGGCGAAAACGCACCTTCACCAGACCAGGACTTCCAGGTTTGGCTGACCTGTAACGGCAAAGCCATCGCCGCTTTCCAGCTGGACGATCCTATCCGCCATGACAGTCAATCGCTGGTCAACGCTTTTCAGGCTGAAGGGATTCAGGTCACCATGCTCACAGGTGATAACTCCGACAACGCCGCTCGCGTGGCGAAAACACTTTCTGTCGACAAACTGATCAGCGGCGCGACCCCACAAGGCAAACTCGACTACCTCAACAGTCTTGCTAAAGATCAGATAGCCCTGATGATTGGTGATGGTGTGAATGATGCCCCCGTACTGGCTGGCGCTCATCTGTCACTTGCGATGGGCGGAGGTACGGATGTTGCTAAATCGTCTGCAGATATGGTTTTACTGGGCGATCACTTAGACAGAGTACTGGAAGCCAGACGTCTGGCGATGAAAACCAAGAAGATCATTCGGGAAAATCTGTCATGGGCATTAGGATATAACCTTGTTATTCTGCCTTTGGCTGTTGCCGGGTTGGTTGCCCCTTATATTGCAGTATTAGGCATGTCTGCCAGCTCCATCATTGTTGTCTCTAATTCACTGAGGTTATTGAAAGAAGATGGCTAGCCTGTATTTACTCATCCCGATTGCAATTATCTTCGTCTGTATTGCCGTTGCCATTTTTATCTGGGCCGTCAAGTCAGAACAGTTTGAAGACCTCGAAAGACAGGGGTACGACATACTGTTCGATGAAAATGAAGAGAAAAAAAGCACAGACAAACCGGATGATACACAGACAGGCAAGGATAAACAGTGAACACAGATTTCTTCGCTGCCTTTGCGATTGGCCTGCTTGGTGCAGGCCATTGTTTGGGAATGTGTGGCGGTATCGCTGCCGCTATCACTTTAGGCATGCCAGGCCAACAGCAAAACCGCCGTTTTCCTTATCTGCTCTGTTATAACGCAGGGCGGCTCATCTCTTACACAGCGGCAGGAGCCATTATTGGTGGCGCAGTGGCGGGCATGGCCGCGTTGAGCGGATTAAGCACTGCGCTCCTTTTTCTTCGGATGTTCGCAGCATTAATGATGATTCTCCTTGCTCTTTATATCGGCCAATGGTGGCAAGGTGTCACCAAAATTGAAGCGCTCGGACAATCGCTTTGGCGTTTTATCTCACCTTTCGCTAAGTCTATGTTACCGCTGAAATCTCCCCTGGCGGCCTTTCCGTTTGGGCTGGTATGGGGCTGGTTACCCTGCGGATTAGTCTACTCGACGCTAAGTTGGGCGGCTGTGGCTGGAAACGCAGTTTCTGGTGCAGGTGTCATGCTTGCCTTTGGATTGGGAACACTACCGGCAATGCTCTTAGTTGGTAGCTTTGCAGAAACGCTGAAACAATGGCTTTCCAATCAGATATTTAAAAAAACCAGTGCGTTACTGCTACTAGCATACGGCATCCATACTGGTTATGTCGCAATCACACAATTTTCCTAATGTTTTATACTCGTCATAATGAATAAGAGTGTGATAGAGTGACCCGAGTATCCGAACTTGGTCAGGCCACAGTTTATGAATTCAGATAAAATCTCCACAAAACGTATTCAATCCGGTGGATGTGCTATCCATTGTCAGGATTGCAGTATCAGCCAGCTATGTATTCCTTTTACTCTCAATGACACAGAGTTAGATCAGCTGGACAGTATTATTGAGCGTAAAAAGCCCATCCATAAGGGCCAGGAGTTATTTAAAGCCGGAGATGAGCTAAAAGCACTATACGCGATTCGTTCAGGCACGGTGAAAACCTACACCATCACTGAACAAGGCGATGAGCAGATTACCGCTTTTCATTTAGCTGGGGACTTAGTGGGTTTTGACGCTATTAACGATCATAAGCACCAGAGTTTTGCCCAGTCTCTCGAAACCTCAATGGTATGCGAGATTCCATTTGAAACATTGGATGATCTTGCTGGAAAAATGCCGAAACTCAGACAGCAAATTATGCGTCTGATGAGCAGTGAAATTAAAAGCGATCAGAATATGATCCTGCTGCTGTCAAAGAAAAATGCCGAAGAACGTTTGGCGGCATTTCTCTATGATTTATCATGTCGGTTCTCGGAACGCGGATTTTCTGCCCGTGAGTTCCGGCTGACCATGACACGTGGTGATATTGGTAACTACCTGGGACTGACCGTTGAGACAATCAGCCGCCTGTTAGGTCGTTTCCAAAAATCAGAAATCATCGGTGTGAAAGGCAAGTACATTACTGTCTTAAACCGTGAACAGTTGGCAGAATTAGCCGGCGCAAATAATTGTAAATAATCTTTTTAAAGTTGATGGGCTTGATGCCCATCAACTTTTACTCTAATTCCTCACCAAAGTCCTCCATTTCCTCGCAGCAATCCATTACAGTGAATATACTAATCTGAATACAAACAGTTTTTCAGACCAGGTCAATTGCAATTCCGTTGAGACAGGGGGCAGTTATGAACTCATACAAAAATATCCTCGTAGTAGCCGATCCACTGCAAGACAACCAACCGGCTTTGTCACGTGCAATACACCTCGCTGAAAAAAGTGAGAATGTTCACATCACTGTATTCCTTGCCATTTACGATTTTTCTTATGAAATGACGTCCATGCTCTCGTCGGATGAACGCCAGGCAATGCGACGGGGCGTAATCCAACAACGTGAAGAGTGGTTAAAAGACATCATCCGCCCACATGTCAGCGCTGGTGTTGATATTGACATTCTTGTGGTGTGGCACAATCGTCCTTATGAAGCTGTCATAGCAGAGGTGTACAGCCATCATCATGATCTACTCATTAAAGCCACCCATAAGCATGACAAAATCGGTTCTGTGATTTTTACTCCTACCGACTGGCATTTATTGCGCAAATGTCCATGCCCGGTGCTTTTGGTAAAAGAACATAGCTGGCCGGAGAATGGTAAAGTACTGGCTTGTGTCAACTTAGCGGCAGAGAGCGATACTCACGAAGCACTGAACGATAAAATCATCAGCGAAGCTAAGAACATGGCGGAAGTACTGGTTGCCGAAGTCAACCTGGTAAACGCCTACCCCGCCACCCCGGTTAACATTACGATTGAGTTACCTGAATTTGACCCCGCAACCTATACAGATGCGGTACGTGGACACCATCTGACATCAATGAAGGCACTCAGGCAAAAGCACGGTATTGACGCAGATAGAACCCATGTTGTCGAAGGGTTACCGGAAGACGTCATTCCAAAAGTAGCAGAAGAGTTAGATGCAGAACTCGTCATACTGGGTACTACCGGCCGGACTGGGCTTTCTGCGGTCTTCATCGGTAATACTGCTGAGCACACAATTGACAGCCTTAACTGCGACTTGCTTGCTCTCAAGCCCGACGGCTACATAAGCCCTCTGGATCCTAACCAATAAACTTGCTCTTAAAAGCACGCCTGCAATCGGAAGGCGTGCTTTTCACCGATAACCATCGTTAAAACTGCCATTTACCTGCTTAATTATCAATTAAGATGAAAATCACGCTGGAATCCGACGCTGGAATCCGTATCATACCCGCCATGAAATTTGCCAGTGAGCACAGGTAGCGACCCCTGCTTACGGTAACCTTTATCGATGATATTTGATAACGACTTATATCATCGTGCTCAATGAATTTACCGTCGATTGGCAGAGTGATTCAATCGACGCGAAAGAGAGAAGCAATGACTCAGAATCAAGAGCTTACAAAGGCACAGAAATACAACTTCGATAAGCTGCAAAAGAAACTGCGCCGAAATACGGGCCAGGCGATTGCTGACTTTAATATGATCGAAGATGGTGATCGCATTATGGTTTGCCTGTCTGGCGGTAAAGACAGCTATACCATGTTGGAAATGTTGAGCAGCCTGCAGCGCAGTGCCCCTGTCAGCTTTGAACTGATTGCAGTTAACCTTGATCAGAAGCAGCCCGGCTTCCCTGAACATATCTTGCCTGAATACCTTGAATCGCTTGGTGTTCCGTACAAGATTGTGAATGAAGATACTTATTCAATAGTAAAAGAGAAAGTGCCGGAAGGTAAAACCACCTGCTCGCTCTGCTCCCGTCTGCGTCGGGGTATTTTGTACCGTACGGCAAAAGAGCTCGGCGCGACCAAAATTGCACTGGGTCACCACCGCGATGACATGCTGGAAACACTTTTCCTGAACATGTTCTATGGCGGCAAGATGAAAGGTATGCCACCTAAGCTGGTCTCGGACAATGGCGAGCATGTGGTAATTCGTCCGCTCGCTTATTGCCGTGAAAAAGATATTGAACGTTATACCGAAATGAAAGCGTTCCCGATTATCCCGTGCAATCTTTGTGGCTCGCAGCCAAACCTTCAGCGTCAGGTTATCAAAGACATGCTGCGCGACTGGGATAAGCGCTATCCGGGCCGTATTGAGACAATGTTTACCGCAATGCAAAACGTTGTGCCCTCGCACCTGGCTGACTTTAATCTGTTTGACTTCAAGTCAATCGACAGGGAATCAGGTGCGATTAACGGTGGTGATATCGCTTTCGATAAAGAAGACTTACCTAGCTCACCAGTCTCTTCTGAAAGTGCGGTTGAATTTGATCCGGGCGAGAAATTGGATATCTTGCAAGTTAATTAACTTTGACGCCTATAAAAGCCGCAGACATTGCGGCTTTTTTAATGTACTTATTATTCTGATCGGCAGAAATACCTAGTAGACATATTGCATATCTAATGCGTCATTCAGAACAGGTGCAGGCTAAAACACTGAAAACCATCCTGAATACATCACAACATATAAAGATTTGTTAACAAAAAACCAAAAAAATCGCTAAGAACAGTCTGGTATATGGCAGTTTTATCCGTATCATACTATAGATACCTATACGTTCAGGTACTCGCAGAGAGACACAACGTTATTCCGCTAAGTAATACGTTGCACAACATGATTCTCGCTCTTAGCCAGCTATTCCTACGAATGATTTCTATCGGTTACCGAGCAGTTTCATTTTGAGTACATCTCCACACTCTGACTTTTTACACGAGAGCCTGATACTGAGTGAGGTCCAATTAAGTCTGTAGCTGTCCTGCACGCTACTAAGTCAATATAAAGGATTAAAAATGACTTACTATCAGAAACTGGAACAACACGCTAAAAAGCTTTCCAAGATTTCTCATTTATCCGCTATCTGTAGCTGGGATCAAGCTGCAAAAATGCCAGAAGGCGGAAATGCCGCGCGCTCCGAAGCAATGGCTGAACTGGCTCTTATCCATCATGAACTCGCAACGGCCCCTTCTTTGGCAGAGTGGTTTGCCAAAGCCGAAGCTGAACCTTTGTCTAAAGAACAAAAAATCAGCCTGCATGAGATGAAACGAGTCTGGCAGATGGACAATATCCTGCCGGCTGATCTGGTGGAGAAAAAATCACTCGCCGGTTCAAAGTGCGAGCATGCCTGGCGGACGCAACGCAAAGAAAATAATTGGCATGAGTTTAGTCAGAACCTTGAAGCCGTTGTGAAGCTGGCAAGAGAAGAGGCGCAGATTCGGGCTGAAGCAACGGGGTTAAGCCGTTATGACGCTATGATGGATCTGTATGAACCTGGCATGACCTGCGAGAAAATTGATTCTATATTTGGTCAGGTGAAGACATGGCTGCCGGCATTGATTCAGCAAGTCAGAGCGAAGCAAGCCAGTGATCAGGTGATTAGGCCTAAAGGCCCCTTCCCGATTGCTCAACAGAAAGCATTGAGTCTGGATATCATGAGCAAATTGGGTTTTGATTTCAGACACGGTCGATTAGACGTGAGTACGCACCCGTTTTGTGGCGGCGTGCCAACTGATGTTCGCATTACTACCCGGTATGATGAGGCTGACTTTACCAGTGCACTCATGGGGGTTATCCATGAAACTGGTCATGCCCGTTACGAGCAAGGACTTCCTGAGCAGTGGCATGGTTTACCTGTGGGTCAGGCGCGATCAATGGGTATTCACGAGTCACAAAGCCTGTTTTTTGAAATGCAGCTTTCGCGCAGTAAGCCTTTTATTGAAATCCTCGCACCATTAGCTCGCGAAGCATTTGACCGTAATAACGACAAGGCGCTGAGCACAGATAATTTATCCTTGTTCAGTACCCGGGTAGAACCTGGCTATATCCGAGTCGATGCCGATGAAGTGACCTACCCGGCACACATCATTTTACGCTACGAAATTGAGCGCGATCTGATTGAGGGTAAAATCGAAGTGGCGGATATCCCGGAGTTGTGGGACAAGAAGATGACCGAGTATCTTGGGTTATCGACCAAAGGTAACTTTACTGACGGGTGTATGCAGGATATCCACTGGACAGACGGCAGCTTTGGCTATTTCCCGTCTTACACTCTGGGTGCTATGTATGCGGCTCAGTTCATGGCAGCCATGCGACGTGAAATGAATGTGGAAAACCTCATTCGTGAGCGCAACCTTCAGCCCATCTTCAACTGGCTAGACAGACATATCTGGAAAAAAGCCAGCTTCCTTTCAACAGACAACCTGCTGAAAGAAGCCACAGGCGAAACGCTGAATCCAGATCATTTCAAAGCACACCTTGAAAGTCGCTACCTTGAGGACTAACTCCCAGGAAGACTAACAGGACAAGGTTGTAAACAATTACCACCGCCATAGGCGGTGGTTTAGGATGACAATAAAAAAGGGCCTAACGGCCCTTTTTTTACACCATGCTGATTTCCAGCACAGTATTGATAGCACTGCCATTCCATTTGTAAACATAATGATTAGACTGGCAAACCTTGCTGACCAGGTTTGGTTTATACAACGCAAAGCAAT
The DNA here is from genome assembly GCF_003614885.1 of Photobacterium salinisoli. Classification (GTDB taxonomy): domain Bacteria; phylum Pseudomonadota; class Gammaproteobacteria; order Enterobacterales; family Vibrionaceae; genus Photobacterium; species Photobacterium salinisoli. The sequence goes on along the minus strand of NZ_QZMS01000007.1, from coordinate 917,641 downwards.
CATGGCCCTGGTGCCGTACTGAGTGATACAAAACGCCGTCTTGTTTCTCTTCCTTCATCGCTATCGCCTCGGCCTGAGAATGCGCGTAATTCGTGGGGTGGTAAAGTGCTGAATCCAGATAGGTCTTCTCTGTGAAATCAACCAAAGCTGCAGAAAACCACGCCTGTATACTTCTCATTTGGATATCCTGCGACGGCTCTTGGGTGTAACCCAGTATCCGCTCCATGTGATAACTCGTTTCCTTGATCGCAGTATTGATATCGCTTGCCGCATAATACGCACCAAAGTCTGCCGTATTAAAACGGCCCCCATCCGGGTTTACATGGGTAAATGCGGCCATCACGTAGCTACAATGAGGGATACCGACCAGCCTCTCCTCAACTGGTACTCGAGCAAACTGCCCGGTTTCTTCAGCCAAACGTGGGTTAGTCAGGGCTTCAACGGCAAAGATTGCTTCCAGCTGATCGGGTTCTGCGACATCTTCATACAGGTTAATTGGCGGATACTTCGAGGGAATTAATCGATAGCAAGACTGCTCTCTGAAGTGCTTGATAGTATATGCATTCTGCATGTCAGGACCGTCCTCCACGCCAAGCGTTCAGACGCATAGCCACTTCGTACAGATCGGCAACCTTACCCTGGCCCATCACCTCCATCGCACTTCGCCCAGCAAAAAACGGGTGTGAATTAGGCTTCTGCACCCACTGATACACACTGTCTTCGTGGGTAAATAAAATACGCAGACATTTATGGATATTCAGTATGTAGCTCATTCGCTCCAGCAAGTCTTTGGACACTTTAGCCGACTCAGGGCTGGCGCGGTATTTGTTTAATGTTGAGCGGCTTGATAAACCAAGCAGAGCCATCTGCTGATTCTGGCTGCAATGCCACCTGTCCAGAATATTGAAAACGACTGGCAGTACTTTATTGCCTGCATGCTCAATTGGCTCATTCGCCGCCACGGTACGGGTGTTCATGATTACCGCCTCAGATTGTTTATTTATGGACTTAGTTTAGCATTAAGTCTATAAATGAACAAAATACAGAGACTGTAGGTATCAAGCGACTTATCAATGTAAAACAGAAACTGGGCCGACCAACGCCGTGGTCAGCCCTAGATAGCGAGAAGTTATTGCGGGGATGATTCCAGCCAGGGCGTAATGCGAATTGCTGGTGATGGCAAGGTCAACACAGTATTTTCAGGGAGTTGCTTGACTTTCACAATCGCTTTCCCCGCTTCGATGGGGATGACGGTATCGTTAGAAACAGTGATCACACCCGTCTCCGTGTGGGCAAAGTGCATCACCACCCCACCGACCTCTGGCATAAACCAGGATGAGAACATTCCACCCAAATCATTGAGTAGTATGTCCATTTGTGGCAGCACATTAAGCAACTCTTCTTTGTTGATAGCTAACCCTAGAGGTTTGCTGACAATCACCTGCATAGACACATCACAGGTGATCCCGTCATCTATCACAAAAGTGACGTCAGGGTTCGCCTGTCTTAAGTTATTGTCGATTGGCACCACCAAAGCATTATCGGCAGGAATAACGAGTTCTTCGTAATGTTCCTCTTTCTGCATCCAGCCCTTACGGACAGTGCATGTTTCGCCCGTTTGCTGATCGATCAAATACAAGGCAATGCTCACATCGGGGTGAGATTCGGCGACATTGTGCTTGAGTTTGCTGAAAAGATTGCTGTAACGCATCTCAATATTCTGTGCGCAAACATTACCGGAAACAGCGAGCAAGCCGGAAGTAAGAAGAAGGGTTTTGAAAAATGAAGTGCTCATCAACGGTTAGCCCTGTTGCCAAAATTGTTTGTTATGACGAATCATACCCTGAATTTCGTCCACGTATTCTTGTCCACGCTCAGAGTATCGGTGCAGCCCTTCGGCAAGCTTTAACCCAGTGACAGGTTGACCAGCTTCACGCTCGTTAGCTCTGATTTCCCGAAGCTCCGCGTAAGCGCGATTCCGGTTAACATTCATAAAGTAAGCATGAACCGACTGACCAGCATCAGAGAAAACGGCGACTTCATGCTTCGCTCCTTCCCCCCTGGCACTGGGAACCAGGCCACAGCCTTGGGTGTAACACCACTGCCCGAAATAATTATGCCCTTCGACAGCAAACCGTGACGTCCCCCATCCTGACTCATTAGCCGCCTGACTCAATACCAGCTCTTCAGGGATCATGTCTACACGAAGCAGCATAGCATCCAGCCAGGAATCTGTGACAGCGTCACCCGTGAGCTCGTAATTGTAAACATCGCCAAGCTGGCGGGCTTCATTTAGGTCATGTTGACTGATAACTTGTCCGACTTTCAGCTGGGTATGAATGGCCAGTAAAAAAGAACGCTCCTGGCTGATTCTGGCATTTTCTTGCTGCACGAACGGCCGTAAGAACTTGAAAAATGATTGCTTCTTATGATTTACGTCTTCCATGACGTTAAAATCTGGCCGGGTTACCTCTTCCAGGGCCTCTGCTGCTTGCTTTTCAGGCTCAGCGCAACCCAGAAAGAACAATGTACATCCGGCAACAGCAAAATGTCTGACATTTTTTATCACGCGTTAAATACCTTGCTTTCTTCTTCTGTTTTATTGCCTTGATCGTTCCCGTCACCGTCTTTACCGACAGTTGTTACCTGCAAGGTAATGCCAAACAAATTACGATAGACAATGGCTTTCACATTAAAGAAGAAAGGAATTGTCCAGATCAGCCCGATTCCTGCGGTAGCAAAAGAGATAAAAAACAAAACCAGCACCGCCAGAAAAATGGCAGATAATGGCAATATTTTACGGAATGTCGCCACGACAGAGTACTGAATCGCTTTTAATGGGCTGACACGCTTTTCACACACCAGTGTGATTGTCATGCTGAAAGCCATGGTTAAAAACAACCCAATTAGTGGGAACAATGCATTACCAATGCCCTGCAACGATGAAGTCAGCAGCATAGTGACAACGGACACCACGGCAAAGGGAAACCCTTTTACCAAATAACGCGGCTTGGTTGGCAGACCCACCGCATGGTTCAGTGCCATCAGACTGACGCCGGCATATAAGGGAGCGCTCAACACATCCGACCAAAAATTAGCCATGAAGCCAGCTTCAACGATATCAGGGGTGATCCCTTCGCCACTGACAATGGCATCAAAGAAAACAGCCGGGTTACCCAGTTGGACTTGCAGTGCAAGCAGCAAGAGGGCAAGCTGAGCTAAGAACAGCCCTGCAATTGCTGGAAAAAAGGTCAGAAAATGCTTTGCTGTAACCTTCCAGGCTTCCTGGAGCACAGCGACAGACTGTAAGTCTGCTTTACCAGACAGCGCCTTTTCAATTGATCCGCCAACCTGAAGACTTTTATTACTCATGCAGATAGTTGATTCACATTAAATTAGAACAATGGGCCCGATTGTACGCTACCGCTTCCGCTAAACAAATCGCGTCATCGTTAAAAAATGCTTCAATGCCTCAAAAAGATGGAAATTTATCATTCAATTTAGGGTTTTGTTCAGATTTCATCTAAGCTCAGTAGTCAATTTGCAATCTGAATTCCGCATTATTAGCTTGGAAAAATTCTCAGATAATGCGATGAACTCCGTTGAAATCATTTGCAAAACTGATGAACGAAAAAGTCGCCGGAACAACATAAAAAATACTTTGAATTATACCTATGGGGGTCTATTATCCGGCTCCTGAAATTGACCAAGAAAATGCAGGCAGATATTTGCATGCACGATGTGGAGACCAGGTAGAGTTGAACACAAACATCACATCCAAAGAACCGGTTATTCAGCTCAAAGGGCTGAGCAAAAGCTTTGACGGTAAACAGATTATCGCTGGGTTAGATCTCAACGTGAATGACGGTGAGTTTTTAACCATTTTAGGCCCCTCCGGCTGTGGTAAAACCACTGTCCTTCGCCTTATCGCTGGTTTTGAAGATGCTGACCAGGGGCAGATTATTATTGCCGGTCAGGACGTGACTGCCGTACATGCAGAGCAGCGGCATGTAAATACTGTATTCCAGAGTTATGCCCTATTCCCTCACATGACGGTATTTGAAAACGTTGCTTTTGGTTTGCGCATGCAAAAAGTGCCGGAGCAAGAGATCAAACCACGTGTGATGGAAGCGTTGCAGATGGTCCAATTGGAGCAGTTCGCTCCCCGTCAGCCACATCAGTTATCCGGTGGTCAGCAACAACGTGTTGCCATCGCGCGAGCCGTGGTGAATAAGCCGAAAGTTCTGCTGTTAGATGAATCGCTTTCTGCGCTGGATTACAAGCTACGTAAGCAGATGCAGCTGGAGCTGAAACAACTGCAGCGTCGTCTGGGCATTACCTTCATCTTCGTCACGCATGATCAGGAAGAAGCACTGTCGATGTCAGATCGCATTATCGTTATGCGAGATGGACGTATTGAACAAGACGGCACGCCGCGTGAAATTTATGAAGAACCAAGCAACCTGTTTGTTGCCCGTTTCATCGGTGAAATTAATGTGTTTGACGCCACTGTGATTGAGCGCATTGACGAAAAACGTATCAAAGCCATTGTGGAAGGCCGTGAGGCAGTGATCCATTGTGATCTTGATGTTCAGCAACATGCTCCGCTTAAAGTGCTGCTTCGCCCTGAAGATATCCGTCTGGAAGAAATCAACGAAAACGAAGAAAGCTGGGGCCTGATGGGCCATGTGCGTGAGCGTACCTATAAAGGGATGACGCTGGATTCAGTTGTTGAGATCGAAACGGGCAAGTCTGTCATGGTGAGCGAATTCTTTAACGAAGATGATCCAGATGTAGACCACTCCCTGGATCAAAAAGTAGCTATCACCTGGGTTGAAAGTTGGGAAGTGGTACTGGCTGATGACGAAGAAGCTTAATCTGCAAAATATCATCATATCGGTGATTGTTGGATGGTTACTGGTTTTTGTATTCATCCCGAACCTGATGATTATCGGCACCAGTTTTCTGACTCGTGATGATGCAAATCTGATTGATTTAACGTTCACGTTGGAAAACTACGCGCGCTTGTTTGACCCCTTGTATGGTCAGGTGATGCTGCATTCGTTCTACATGGCAGGCATGGCAACGATCTTATGTCTGCTGGTGGGTTATCCGTTTGCCTACAGTATTGCGAAAATGCCGGCAAAGTGGCGTCCGTTCATGCTGTTTCTGGTAATCGTACCGTTCTGGACCAATTCACTGATCCGGACTTACGGCCTGAAGATCATGCTGGGAACCCAAGGCGTATTTAACAGCAGCCTGATGGCCATGGGGATTATTGATAAGCCCCTGCGCATTATGTACACAGAGTATGCGGTAATGATTGGCCTGGTTTATATCTTGTTGCCATTCATGGTGCTGCCTTTGTATTCCGCCATCGAAAAGCTGGATAACACTTACATTGAAGCGGCTCGGGACCTGGGCGCGAACAAAGTTCAGACGTTTATTCGTGTTATCGCACCTTTAACCATGCCAGGTGTGATTGCGGGCTGCCTTTTGGTGTTTTTGCCGGCAATGGGTATGTTCTACATCTCCGATCTGCTCGGTGGTGCCAAAAACCTGCTCATTGGTAACGTCATTAAGAGTCAGGTCCTGAACGCCCGTGACTGGCCTTTTGGTGCGGCAACAAGCATCGCGCTGACTATTTCAATGGCAATTCTGCTGTATGCCTATTACCGGGCTGGCAAGCTGCTCAACCGTAAAGTGGAGTTGGACTAACTGTGGGACGTTTTTTCAAAGTCAGTCTGATGTCGGTAGTGTACGCATTCCTGTACATTCCCATCATTATTCTTATTGTGAACTCATTCAATGCCAGTAAATTTGGCATGAAATGGGGCGGCTTTACCACCAAGTGGTATGAGCAACTGGTGAACAATGACAGCCTGATGCAGGCAGCCTGGCACTCGCTGAACATTGCCGTTTACTCTGCAACGGCAGCTGCCATTATTGGCAGCCTGACAGCCGTTGCCCTGTTCCGTTACCAGTTCAAGGGAAAAAGCTTTGTAAACGGTATGCTGTTTGTGGTCATGATGTCACCAGATATCGTGATGGCCATTTCGTTGCTGGCGCTTTTCATTCTTATGGGAGCTAAACTGGGATTCCTTACCCTGCTGTTGTCTCATATCACTTTCTGTCTCCCATTCGTTGTGGTGACAGTGTATAGCCGTTTAAAAGGCTTTGATGTGAAAATGCTGGAAGCTGCCCGTGATTTGGGTGCCAGCGAATGGGTCATACTGAAACAGATCATTCTGCCGTTAGCTAAGCCCGCCGTTTTTGCTGGTTGGTTGCTCAGTTTTACCTTGTCACTGGATGATGTCATTGTAAGTTCTTTCGTGACCGGACCTACGTATGAAATCCTGCCGCTGAAAATTTACTCTATGGTAAAAGTGGGTATTTCACCGGAAGTCAATGCGCTGGCCACTGTGATGCTAATCGTGTCACTGACACTGGTTGTGCTGTCGCAAATCATTGTGCGGGACAAGACGAAATAAGTTGCGTTTAATTTTATCTGCATGATAATCGTACCGAAACACGGCCGGGGTCACTCGGCCGTTTACGCAGGAGACAAAGGTTTGACTCCTGTTATATTAACCATCCCAGCAGGGATTTTGGAGTTATCACATCAATGAAAAAATGGTCCGCGTTTCTGGCCAGCGCCGCATGCGCCGCTACTCTGGTATCTGGTAGTGTCAATGCAGCCGATGAAGAATTAGTCTTTATGAACTGGGGTCCGTACATTTCTACGGAACTACGCGAACAGTTCACTAAAGAAACGGGCATTAAAGTCATTTATTCGACTTATGAGTCGAACGAAACCATGTATGCCAAACTGAAAGCGCATCCTGAAGGATATGATCTGGTTGTTCCTTCAACCTATTTTGTTGCCAAAATGCGCGATGAAGGCATGCTGCAGAAAATCGACAAGTCGAAACTGAGCAACTTCAAAAACCTTGATCAGACCTATCTGAATAAACCGTTCGATCCGAACAACGAATACTCTATCCCTCACGTTTTGGGTATCACTGGTCTTGCCGTGAACACTGAAATGTATGACCCGGCTGATTTCGATAGCTGGGAAGATCTGTGGGACCCGAAATATCGTGGCCAGCTGATGCTGATGGATGACACACGCGAAGTTCACCATATTGCCCTGAAGATTCTGGGTTACTCAGGTAACACCACAGATCCAAAACAAATCGCTGAAGCATACGAAAAGCTGAAAGAGCTGATGCCTAATGTACTGGTTTTCAACTCGGATAATCCTGCGGCACCTTATATGGCTGGCGAAGTCGGCTTAGGCATGCTGTGGAATGGCTCAGCGGCGGCGGCTCAGCGTGAAGGTCTGCCAATTGAGCTGGTTTGGCCAAAAGAAGGCGGTATTTACTGGGTCGATAACCTGTCGATCACCAGCAATGCGAAAAACATTGAAGCGGCTCATAAGATGATCGACTTCCTGTTACGCCCGGATGTTGCCGCGAAAATTTCAGAAGAAACCGGTTATCTGACAGGTGTTGAAGCATCAAATGCAAAATATAAGGACAACCCGACTCTGTTCCCACCTAAAGAGGAATTGGAGCGTGGTGAGTTCCAGAATGCTGTCGGTGACGCCAACATTCTTTATGAAGAAAACTTCCTCAAGCTGAAAGCAGGTCAATAAGCGCTTTCTTTAGGCAACCAAAATGATTTGGTTGCCTTTTTTCTTATCCCCTCTGCTATACTCTCCCACTGATTCTTTAATGAATTCCATACGTTAGTAATGGGTTAATATCTCATTCTGACATGTTTTGTCATCTGAAATGACACACCCTGTCCGCAAGAGAGGTGGGCATTGCTATAGCTACCAGAATGCTATGTAGGGCTTCTGAAGTTAGGAGTAACTCAATGAAAAAATGGTCTTCAATCATGGCCGGCGGTCTGTTTACCATGTCGCTGGCATCACATTCAGCACTGGCTGCAGACGAAGAGCTGTATTTCTACAACTGGTCTGAGTATATCCCAGCCAGTGTGCTGGAAGCGTTTACCAAAGAAACCGGTATCAAAGTCATCTATTCAACTTATGAGTCGAATGAGACGATGTACGCCAAGTTGAAGACCTACGGTTCAGGTTACGATCTGGTCGTGCCTTCTACATATTACGTAGCTAAAATGCGTGACGAGAATATGCTGAAGAAAATCGATAAATCTAAGCTGTCGCATTTTAAAGACCTCGACCCTAACTTTTTGAATAAGCCTTTCGACCCAAGCAATGACTACTCTATTCCATACATTTGGGGCGCTACAGGTATTGGCGTGAATACAGATCTGGTTAATGCCAAAGAGATCACTGGCTGGAGTGACTTCTGGGACAGCAAATGGCAAGGCCAACTGATGATGATGGATGATGCGCGTGAGTTCTTCCACATCGCATTACGTAAGTTGGGTTACTCAGCTAACACTGAAAATCCTGACGAAATTAAAGCCGCTTATGAAGAACTGAAAAAGCTGATGCCTAACGTGCTGGTCTTTAACTCAGACTACCCTGCTAACCCTTACATGGCCGGAGAAACCGCCTTGGGCATGTTATGGAACGGTTCTGCCTACATGGCACGCCAGGAAGGTGCCTCTATTGATATTGTCTGGCCTAAAGAAGGTGCCATTTTCTGGATGGACAGCCTGGCGATCCCAGCCGGTGCGAAAAATGTTGAGGCCGCGCATAAGATGATCGACTTTTTGCTCAAACCAGAAAACGCAGCAATAGTTGCTTTGGAAATTGGTTACCCAACCCCTGTTGCAACAGCCAAAGATAAACTGCCAAAATCATTTGTGGATGACCCGAGCATCTACCCACCACAAGCCGTAATGGATGCTGGTGAGTGGCAAAACAGTGTCGGTGATGCAGTATCACTGTATGAAGAGTATTACCAAAAGCTAAAAGCCGGCCAGTAAATACTTAAATAAGGCGTCCAACAGACGCCTTATTATTACCGACTTCAGCGACACTGAATAACGACATTGTTCTAATCTGCAGGTGTTAACAACTCTTCAACCAGCTCAGGAACAATTTTTGACGCAGGCCCATAGCGCTTTTCGTCAAATTCGCTCTCTACGATACTGGGTTCTAAGTTGAGCTCTAAAGTGTGTGCTCCGTGCATTGCCGCCTCATGTACAAAGCCAGCCGCAGGGTACACTGATCCGGATGTACCGATAGCAATGAAAAGATCGGCTTCAACCAGCGCAGAATAAATCTTATCCATTGATTGTGGCATTTCTCCGAACCAGACAACATTTGGCCTTAGTGGTGCTGGAATCTGGCAACAGTGACAACTGTCATCCAGTGAGATATCACCGCTCCACCCGATGGTCTGACCACTTTGACTGCACTGCGCTTTAAGTAGCTCACCATGCATATGAATAACATTATGGCTACCCGCTTTCTCATGTAAATTGTCTATGTTCTGTGTGATTACTGTCACCGTGCCGTCGAGTTCATTTTCCAACCGCGACAGCGCATAATGTGCAGCATTAGGTTGGACAGTCCCGCTTTCTAACTGTTGGCGACGCTGATTGTAGAAGGATTGCACCAGAACAGGATCTCTTTTGAACCCTTCCGGTGTTGCGACATCCTCAATGCGGTGGTTTTCCCACAGTCCATCCTGGTCACGAAAGGTTTTGATCCCCGACTCGGCTGATATCCCGGCCCCAGTGAGTATCACTATATTTCGATAGGGAAAATGCATCTTTCCTTGCCCTTGTTAACGTTTACCACAGTTATACCATCGACCGGACAGCAATATAACTCTTACTTTGTCAGACAATAGTCGTAAGTGTATCTCGTACGAGTATTGGTTGAAGAGTGATTGATATAAAGTCTGCCATACATAAAGTTATAGTGCATTAAATAATACCATTAATCTTGTAAATAAGAATATGAAGGATGATTCCCTTTGCACGACATGTTGTTTTGTCATCAGGCGAATCTCTGCATTTTAATATCAGAACTATTAATAAAATAGTTTATGTATCTTTGTGAAACATGATGAAAACTTTGAAGTATTTAGGCAACATTCTATAGTCTCGTCTATGCTTCTCCTGTATCACAAAAACAATGGAGTGATAGAAATGAAGCAAAAAGCATTGGCATTATTAGTAACAACACTGTTAGCTAGCCCGGCTGCACTTGCCGTAACTCTGGAACAAGGTACGCAAGAATTCGGCTTACAAGGTAGTATGGATTTTGATTATGTAGATGATTATTTATTCCTTTTGAATACCACCTACGGTTATTTCGTGAAAGATGACTGGGAAATCGGCGGTGTTTTGGATGTGAACATGAGTGACAGCACCAAAACCTTCCAGCTTGGTATGTTTACAGAATACAACTTCACAAATGACAGCAACTGGGTTCCTTACCTTGGCGCTGCTGCTCAGCTCGCTAACCTCTCGGCAGATGAAGACGATGACATTGATTTTGATATAGAAGATGTCACTGCTTTGAATATTAAAATCGCAGGTGGTGTGAAATACTTCATCAATCCGCATGTTGCCATCAGTGCCGAAGTAAACTATAACATCGCAACCGACGACATCAGCGTCACGAAAGATGGTGTTGAAGATAGCTTTACACGGTTCATTTTTGGTACCAGATTCTACTTCTGACAGCTCCTTACCATACAACGCCGCAGCAATGTGGCGTTGTAATTTCCGCACGTTACAACGTTTCCGCGTTATTGTTCGGCTTCAAGCTCACATTCTACAACTCGCCCCATCAATCGAATATTTTCAATTACCACCACACTATTTTTCAGGCACTGTATCAAAAACCAGACACGTTAAACAAATCAGTCTTGCTATACCTTAAAAAAATACAATAAAAATGTGTTGCTGGGTTCGATCAAGCTAAGGTTAGCAGGCCGATTATGAGAAACGCTTACCCGTTGTTAGTTTTATCATTCCAGTTTCTGGCAGGATGCGGATCCACGTCTGTTACCAATGACACGCACGATCAAGTCTTGCAAAAAGCATTACTACTTGCCGCGAGTAAAAGCCAGCGATGCCCCATTCCTGAAGATACCATTGATGGTCGCTATCTGGCGACAGGCTTACCTTCCGGTTATTCGCCTCCTCCCTTAACTGAGCTATCAATGACTAAAGAAGAGAGTCTCTGGCAAATACTCGCAAAAGAAAGCGCTCTGCCGATACCCAACAACCAAAGAGTACGTAACTATAAACAGTGGTATCTGAGCCGTCCATTACACCTCAAGACAGTATCAAAACGTGCTCAGCCCTTTCTTTATTACATATACCAAAATGCCCAATCTCGTGATCTGCCTATCGAGCTTGTTTTATTACCTTTCATAGAAAGTGCATTTGACCCCTATGCCTATTCACAGCAAGGTGCAGCAGGATTGTGGCAAATTACAAAACCAACAGGTAAATCATTCGGATTGCAATTTCAGCCTGGATACGATGGCAGGCTTGATATTATTGCATCGACTCAGGCTGCATTTGATTTGCTGGAGTATCTTTATCATAAGTTTAATGGCAACTGGCTACATGCGATTGCCGCCTATAATTCCGGTGAAAGCAGAGTTCGCAAGGCAATCAAAGCCAACAAAGCGCTGGGTAAACCCACTGATTTCTGGTCGTTAGCATTACCACGGGAAACAGAGCACTATGTCCCTAAACTGCTGGCATTAAGCCAGATAATCAAAGAAGAAAGTCATAGCTCTCTTCCTTTGGTATACATACCCAACAGCCCTGTATTGACATCCGTGACGATAACACAGCAAATGCCCCTTGCTCAGATTGCCAATGATGCAGGCCTGAGCGGAAAAGCACTGTATCAGCTTAACCCGGGGTACTCCTCAGGGTTAACATTAAGGCAGGAACAGAGTCAGCTACTCATACCTAAAAAACAGCTCAATTACTTTTATCAACAGCCAGAAACCTTACACTATGTCAAAAACAAATACAGTGTTCGCTATATTGAACCTGGCGATTCTTTATATCGGATAGCTACATTAAATAACACATCAATCAGTGATATAAGACAAGCTAACCAATTAGTGAATAATAAAATACATGCCGGCCAGCTATTGCTTATTCCTGTTAAATAACATTTACTCCGGCGCTCTGCCATTGACAAATTGCCAGGCTTGCTTAATTTCCCAGTCAGGCTGAGCGGCTAACTTTATCACCTCACCCATATTGATTAACAATTTTACGTCGGTCTGATTATGTGAGAGTGCCAGACCTACAATCACCCCAGCCAGTAAACAAACCGGAGCAATAAGGCTACGAATAGCCATCAGGCTTGCCAATGCCAACACCATCAGAATAGTGGCTAAATACAAATGCCCCGGCCATTGAGTAAAAAATGCAACATAAATAGCTACTACCTGAATGATTGCACCTACAGCTAAGAATACGCTTGTCATTAATTCACCACAAATGAATGTTTTTATCTTGTTTTTTATGAGTATAGCTATGTATTTCGTCACCGAATAACTATCTTAGTATCATTTTCCAATGTGAATTTTTTTCGCTTTATATCTTCATTTTCAGTCTAAGTGTTAAAACACACTATACTGATATTAAAGAAAGAACCTTTAACGTGATAACTAAAGGGTCATAACCGTAGCAAAAGGTAATCTAGAGGGAGTATTTATGCATCATGATGAGATGATCGTACCAAGCAACTGGGGTCTTATCGGTAGAACAGCAACCGTTGCTGGCTTTATATTAGCTGCAGGACTCCTGTTAATGATCCTTTAAGCTCTGATAGTTGCATATCGCACGTAACATAAAATTAGGGTACTCAGCCAGCAATACTGACAGAGTACCCATTAGCATGCAGTTTCCATACCGCTTATAATATCTGGCTCTTCTACACGCACAGATTAGTGTTTCTGCAGAGCTGTTTACAGCTCAAAGGTCTCGGATGATACCCCACTATGTGATTTGTTGCATCACTTTTATATTCGCCTCTGAAGCAATTCAGTGTTCTGCCACATTTTCAGCTGGCTAGACCATTTACTCGATTGATATCAGGTAAACTATCAGGATTACGATGATCTAAGGTAGTTCCAACTCAATGTTTTTAGATTCTTACTTCGCCGAGCATAATGGTGCTTATACATTTACCCGCGAACAAGCCAGCCATTTTGCCAAGAAAGTCGCTGGCGATTTCAACCCAATCCACGATGCCGATAGCAAACGCTTTTGCGTTCCGGGTGATCTCCTCTTTTCTGTCATGCTAGCAAAAACAGGGCTTAGCCAGAAAATGCGTGTGGAATTTGCCGGTATGATCACCGATGGCGTAGCTCTGGCTATCAACACAAAATCATCGAACGACCTGTCACTCGTCGATGAAAAAGGCAAAGAATACCTTCACGTCCTTCGCGAAGGTGAAATCACCCATAATGCCAGTCTTATTGAGACGGTTACCAAAAATTATGTGCAGTTTTCCGGAAAGAACTTCCCGCACATCATGGTGCCTTTAATGGAATCCAAGCAGGTGATGATTAACCCTGCTCGCCCGCTGGTTATCTATGAAAGTATGGAGCTGGAGTTCAGTCGGCTGGACCTTGACGCACCAACCGTTGAACTGACTGATTCCATTCTTGAATCTGACGGTAAGCGTGGCAGTGTAACGCTGGCATTCAGCTTTACAGAACACGGTGAAGTCGTAGGTGAAGGCCGTAAGCGTATGCTGATGAGCGGCCTCAAGCCATATTGCCAGAACGATATTGACGATCTGGTCGCCCGCTTTAACGCCAGAAAAGAAGCTTATCAGGCCGCATAATCCGCTAAATGTGTCTGGAAACCTCAAACCGTTTCTGGACACATTTTACTCCGCCTGCTACATTTCAGGCACTTAACACCTATTTATTACTTTGGAGGATACAAGATGATTGTTTTAACAACTCACTGGGCACAGAAACAGGCAAAGCATCAGTAAGCGAAAGAGATAACAGGACACACTCCCCCGCTTCTGCCCTTCCCTTTTCTATTGCCCGGTTCTGAATAACCGGGGACATATTGCCCCTGAATTTTACCATTTCAGAGAATGACGCCTGCGCCGCGTCAGGGGTAAACGCATCATGACAACAACGATTTCTACGCCAACGTATTCTTTACAAGAACTTGGTTGGAAACCTTATTTTCAACAACAACTGTCTCTCGACGAGTGGGATCAAATGAAACCAGCCCGGGTATGTGCTTTGCACAGAAACCGACTGGACGTTTTCTCACAGCACGGTCACTTGTCTATACCTGTACTGCCTAATATGCCTGAGCTCGCTGTCGGAGATTGGATATTACTGTCTGATAAAGACCATTTTGTCCGTCTGCTGGAGCGTTTTTCTCACTTCTGGCGAAAAGCCGCAGGCAGCAAAATTGAAGAGCAGCTCATTGCCAGCAATGTCGATACCGTTTTTATCACCTGCTCACTGAACCAGGATTTTAATCTCAGTCGTATAGAGCGATATCTGGCGCTTGCGTACCAGTCTGGCGTTGAGCCGGTTATTGTTCTGTCTAAGGCCGACTGTGTTGACGATCCTTCCCTATTCGTCGAACAGGTTCGTCACATCGATAACATGTTATTGGTTGAGTACGTGAATGGATTAGACAGAGACAGTGTCGCCAAACTGGCACCTTGGTGCAGAACCGGTAAAACAGTTGCTTTCCTGGGCTCATCAGGGGCGGGAAAATCCACCCTGGTCAATACCTTGCTTGCCACTGACACACAGCAAACCGCCAGTATCAGAGAAGATGACAGTAAAGGCAGACATACCACGACCGCAAGATCTCTGCACCTCATGCCAGATGGAGGTCTTCTGCTGGACACGCCAGGGATGCGTGAACTCCAGTTGGCCGACTGCAGTGAAGGTCTGGCAACGACTTTCGCGGATATAGAAACTCTGGCAGAGGAATGCCGGTTCGGCGACTGTGCTCATCAGTATGAGCCAGGCTGCGCCGTATTGGCTGCCATTGAATCGGGCGAACTTGAAGAGCGCAGATTGCGTAATTATCTCAAGCTGAACCGCGAAGTGAGCTTCAATACTGCCAGCATTGCAGAGAAACGGGCCAAGTCAAAACAGCTGGGCCGCATGTATCGTACGATACAAAGCACGAACCGGAAGCATAAAAACCGGGAGTAACAAGCAACGAAAACAACAACGCCCTCTAAAATGAGGGCGTTTTATCGGAGTAAAACAGGCTTACTGCTCAGTCATCAGCGAACTTTCATGTGAAGCTGCATCTGTTTCCCGGCGAAGCCTGAAGGCGGCTAGCGGACCAGTGACCAATGTGAAGATCATAAGCACTGAAACAGGTACAGCCGTAATTACAATGAAAGACTGCAGGGCATTCAGTCCCCCGTCACCAGCCAGCAGTAAAACTGCGGCAACAGCACCCATTGCGATCGCCCAGAACAAGCGATGCCCTCTACCCGGTTCATTTTTACCTGAGGTCACCATGGCAATAGCATAAGCCATAGAGTCCCCGGTTGTGACAACAAACGTTGTCGTCAGCACAAGAAATGCCGGGATGAGCCACTCACTGAAAGGCAACTGAGAAAGCGTTGCCAGCAATACGGCGGGCAAGCCCCCTTCGCTGAGTGGTTCTGAAATAACGCCTGGCTGTGTCAGTTCAAAATAAATACCTGAACCACCCAGTACCGTAAACCAGAAATGGGTCACCAGAGGCGCACCGATAGCCACTGTGATAACCAGCTCCCGAATACTGCGACCAACCGTGATCCGTGCTATGAAGATTGCCATCATAGGCGCGAAGCCAATGAACCATCCCCAAAAGAACCATGTCCACCAAGCGTTCCAATCCGGAGAGGCATTTGTCAGGCTCATTGCAGGAAAATGCTGAATATACACAGTCATCGCTTCGGCAAACTTGTCGAAGATGAAACCCGTTGGCCCCAGCAGTAACATCACCGCCAGCAGCAATACGGCAACGATGACATTAAAGCGGCTCAGCCACTGCAGTCCTTTATCCATCCCTGTCGCTGCGGATAAAGAATAAATGGTAACCACTACCGCCAGTAAACCGATCTGAGTCAGTGCCGAGTTATCCAGCCCTGCGACAACATGCAAGCTGTAACCCAACTGTGAGGCTAAAAAGCCTATCGGACCGATTGTGCCTGCGGCGACGGCAAGTATTGAGCTTGCATCAATCACCGACCCCAGCCAGTGATTTTCCAGTCGATCACCCACCAGCGGATACAACAAGGCTCTTGGTCTGAGCTTGATCCCTTTCTGATGATGCGCATACATCAGCACAATTGTTGCCAAGGTGCCCAGCACCGCCCAGGCCAGAAATCCCCAGTGTAAAAAGCTTTGGCTCAGCGCCGGGGCAACCGTTTCAGGCTGTCGCGCCGCCAGGCCATCAAAAGCTGGCGGTGTGGTAACGAAGTGGTAAATAGGTTCAGCTGCCGACCAGAATACACCGCCACCTGCAAGCAGAGTACACATGATCATGGCGGTCCAGCGAAACTGACCGATTTCAGGTCGCTTTGAATTACCGAGCTTTATTTTACCCAGAGGCGAAAGAGCCAGACACAGTGCAAGAATAAAGTTCAGTACCATCAGCCATTGCCAAAAGTAACCAAAGTTAGCGGTTGAAAGCGCAAAAAGGGATTGGATGGAAGAAGATACCCATGACAGGTCTACCAGCGCAGCAATCAGGAACAGACTGAGGAAACCAATGGTTAGAGCTGAAACCATTTTATCAGCACTATTTCGTTCGAAGGTTTGCATAAAATTCTCACCAGTTGTGTGAGGGGACGCACATTACCAGCTTGGAAACAGTAAATCTAACGCAATTGTTCAAATTAACCACAAAAAACAGCCACAGAGGCGCAAGCGGTGAATTATTGAACAGGTGCGTATGCCCGCATTGAATTTCCTTGCATTCTGAAAAAGTTTGAACTCGAATTAATTTTTCATAACCAGACCGTCTGGTCTGGTTATATTCAGGGGATCATTGAGGTTAGGGTTTAACTTTTTGGCAAATGACTTCAGCAAGATAATGGGAATTGAGGTTCCGTGTTACCAGCGAGGCGTCCATTTTCCCGGTCGCCACCACATCCAGCCAGTGAGTAATCATAGCTGTAAACCCTTTGCTATCAAGCATGGGGGTCCAGTCTGGCAGCGCCAGCGCCTGTTCACGACCTTGATTCCATTGCTTACCCGTTGCCAGAGAATCAAAATGACAGGTCAGGTTCTCATAATTGATCGTCACATGTTCCGTCGTTACACCATTGAGCCGGTTCATTGATGCCTGATAAATGGCGTCATCAAGCTGCCACTCAACGTCCAACCGCGCAAGCTTTCCCTGGTGAGACTGAGTCACAATATGCAGGTCATTTTCACTCACCTGCCCGGAAAGGTTCACGCTGTCCAACGCATGGATGAAATCATCAAAGACAAAAGTTCGGGTATCACCAGGCAGGTTCAGTCGGTGTTTTTGCCATTTCAAACCCAGTAGTTTCTTACCCTCAGTGACTGATGCGTCGCTCAGATAAGGCTTTATCAGTGGTAAATATCGGCGATTAAAACCAAGGAACAACGGGCATTGTTTTTCTTCAGCCAGTTCATAAAGCGTCTCACACTGTTCGTAATTATCGGTAAGAGGCTTATCAACGAAAACGGCAATGCCTTGATTCAGAAAAAAATGCGCTATCTCAAAGTGGGAAGCGGTCGCACTGTGGATCATCACACCGTCTACGCCCAGCGCCACCAGCTCGCGATAATCTGTCACGGCTTCCTGAATTCTGTGTGTCCGGACAAGTTGCTTAAGTATGTCTTCATTGCGGGTACAAAATACCAGCTCAAGATCCGGCCATTGAGTAAGCACGGGCAAATACGCTTTACGAGCTATGTCCCCTAAGCCAATAATGCCAATCTTCATCATTTCTCCTTGTTAAAGCCCAAATGGCCGATACAAAAAAGCCCTCGTCTGTGACAAGGGCCTGATTCGTTTATTTGCAAACAACACGTGAACTGATCAGTGAGTTGTCACGCTGTGCTCATATTCAACAACGATTTGGTTGCCACTATATCGCACATTTTTGATATTGCCATCAACTATATACGTATTTGTTAATGTGACTGTATTAGGCAGACTGCTGCCAATCTGCTCCCTCAGGGAAGGAATGGTGAGTACAGGATCAACACCCATATACTGACAGAACTGACTGACAAAACGATGTTCAAGCGGTAAATTACCACGCAGAATGTCAGAGAAAAACAGCTGACTTACTCCAAGCTTCTTGGCCATTTCAATCTGTGTCACCCGCATTTTTGCTTTGTAGCTCATCCATGTTTCATAGAGTACTTTTCTGTCTTCTTCTGTGTATTGCATACCTGTTCCTAGCGCAAAAAAATGTCAACTCAGCGCAATTAAAGCCTAAACCTTGCCAGGAAATGTCAGAAAAACGTTAGGCTTGTTCCAAATGCGAACCTCGCAAACCCGCATGAAATCTGGGCACAAGACAGATCCCTATCTTTCAGCACGTTAGAAAACTCACCATTTCTTGATTTTGGTTATGAATACGATTTGTGCTGAGGTTATAATCAAAGGCATCGACCATTATGGAATGACATTCGCCGACAGCATGCTGATCCAGTTGCTTAACCAGCCACTTTTTTTAACGAGCAGGATAATCACTTTTATCTTGTGCCTGCTGTTGCTGCCGATCAATAACGCCAGTGCAACCTTCTACTCAGGTTCCATGTCAGACCATTGTCCCACCGTTATGACAAAGATGGACTGTTGTCCCGATACCGCTGCTTCACTAGTGATCCAAACAAATCTCATCTTCTGTCAGGACAATATTGAGCACGCCAATTGCTTGCAGCATTGTCAGTCTTCCTGCCATACCACATTAATTCTTCCCGGCGCGTTACCGGTTACGTCTGTAATGATATCAACTCAAAGTGACCATCCCTATTTATCCGGGTACTGGGACGAACCGGTCTCAACGCTGTTGCGGCCTCCTATTCATCTGTAGCGCTAAACCATCTTATACCCTGCTCGGGTTACTGTTTCGATAAGCACTGCTTTTCGATTTGAACTGCTTAATTAAAGATAGCTGAGCCTGCATGCCCAGCATCACAGATGAATAAAAGGTTAAACGATGAAAAAATCACAATATCTCCTGACTGCCTCACTGTTTCTGGCTGCTCTTCCCTCTATAGCTGCCGATACGATTAAAGGAACCAATTACCAGTCTCCGTCCTGCGGGTGTTGCAAGGATTGGGTAAAGCACATGAACAGTAATGGTTTTGAGATTGAAATGAACATGGCAAAGAATCTTCATCCAATCAAACAAGCCAATGGCATACAACCTGAGTATGCGTCTTGCCATACCGCTGTCATTGATGGATATGTCTTTGAAGGCCATGTGCCTGCGCAAGATGTACAACGATTCCTGAAGGAGAAACCCGCCAATCTGAAAGGCCTGGCTGTGGCCGGTATGCCAATGGGATCGCCTGGCATGGACTATAACGATCAGAAAATGCCGTATGACGTTGTCGCCTTTGATGAAGACGGCAATACAGTCATCTGGGCCAGCCATAATCAGGTTCAGAAGCAATAAAAAGCTATGAACGTATAGCTTTACAGATACGGTAAAACATCAGGGCCAGATAGATAATCTGGCCCTTTTTTGTTAGCTCTCTGAACGCTTCTTCAGCAACTTAGCAAACCATTGCCGGTTAGGATCCTGAGTGAGCGCCCAGTGAGTGTCTTCTGCTCTCTTCTCCAGATAAACCTGCAACCCAGTAAAATAGTGGAAAGCCGTCAGTTCAGAGTCCTGGCTGAAATGCGCCAGAAATGCCTCTTCCATTTCTGCCAGCTGCGCCAATGTCGTCACGCCGTGTTGCAAAGCCCATTGCACCGCATAGGGAGACACTTCGGTGCGAAACAATATCTGGGGTTCAATATACTTGATACCCACCTCAATGCCCTGACTGAGCGAGACTGTCTGTTCAGACTCGGCTTCTTCCTGCAGTCTCTCACGCAAACTGGCCAGGCTGACGGCACGCTGAGTTTCCGAGTAACCATGGGTGGTTTTACAAAAGCGGATGGCAAACCCTAGCTGTTGACGTCCAACCAGCTCTAAGGTTTGTTCAAGATATTCCTGTGGGATCGCGTAACTTTTCGCCAACTGCTCAACCGCCTGTGAAATATTCGGGTAAACAATACCGTTATATTCAACCTGAAAAGCACTGCTTAGCTGCCCCACAGGCTGACCATCAATCGCCAGCGGCCAGCCCGGATAATTGACTCTGTCCCGTGCAATTTCAAACATCATCCAGGCGCTGTGTTTAAAGCCTTCAAATGCCTTGCCTTCCAGTTCAGAGTCTTCCAGCTCTTCTCTGGTCCATTGTGCGCCTATCTGTAAATGCTTCTGATAATGCTGGTGCAAGCGCCCTTTCACTCTGTCACGCAGTATATCCAGCCCACTGGCTTTGGTTCGGGAACAAAAGCCATAACATTCTTCGCAGCAGGGTACTTTGACCGGCGGATCATTGTCGTAGTCAGGCTCGGGGCGGAACACATATGATTCATAGTAAGGCTCACCGCAAAACCAGCAGGTATGGCGAAATTCAAATGGCACATCAATAGACTGGACAATCGTCATTACTTAGCTCGGTTTGATTTGCAAAAAGTGCGGCTCATTATGCGGTTCAACCAGAATCAGTACAAGGCAAGCGCTTCATTTCCCGATAATCGCAAAAGAATACCAACAGAGAATTTTGCCTTCCTGATAGCGAACACGCTAAAATACGTGACCGTTTTTTTAATGTGAGTGGTGTGGATGTCTGAACAAAAGCGAAAGGCACTGAAAAAAATAGCCAAATGCCTTGAGTTAGGTAACTCGGCCAACGTCAATGAAGCAGCGCAAGCCATCAAAATGGCCCATCGCCTTATGCTCAAGTACGGCCTGGAGCAAGATGACATTGAATTCATCCAAATGGGCAAAACAAAATCGGCCACCCTGTTACCTTCAGACATCAGTTCACACATTTTGAAAATCATTCGTGGGATCAACCGCCGCTTTGGTGTCGAATGTGTGCTGACCAATTACAAGGGGCTCAAACAGGCTGAGTTTATTGGCGTGGCCGAGCGTGCCATTTTCGCCGCTTTCGCCTTCGATGTCGTGTACCGCGAAATGAACCAGCAAACCGGCCAATTCCGTAATAGCTTTGCCGGCACAGGCGCCAGTACAACTGAAGTCACCCGCCGTGTTTCCTCTTTCCTCGCTGGCTGGATAGAAGGCGCGCTGGAAAAACTGCCGACGCTGAACACCGACGATGATCATGACAAACGCATGAGTAATTTCATCGACCGTGAATTTGAAAATCTGGATCGTGAAACCTTCAAAAAACAATTGCAGGAAGCCATGAAGGCAATGACGGATGATTATGAGAAAGGCATGAAAAAGGGCCGCTCTATCTCGGTTAACCGGCCTGTTGGCGGAACACGTAACGAGCCAACCAAGCTGCTGGAGCAGTGACAGAGCAAACAAACAGTACGCATGACAACAGGCGAGTGATTTACTCGCCTGTTGTTAATTGATAGTGCTTTTTAATTGACGTTTAAATGAACGGCTTCTTTAACAGGAAGCGATGGCATTTCTGACTCGTTTATCAGAGACAGGGTACGGTGTACCTAGTTGCTGAGCGAAATAACTCACACGCAATTCCTCTATCATCCAGCGGATCTCCTTGACCTGTTCAGGTATCGGCTGACCTTTAGGGATTTTATTGAGTAACTCTTTGTAGTCATTGGTGACTGACTCAACTTTCAATATATGCACCCTGTCTTTATTCGGGTCAATCGGCAGTTTTTCCATTCTGCGTTCAATTGCCTTCATGTAACGCAAAATATCCGGCAGACGTCGCCAGCTGCACTCAGTGGCAAACCCTTTAAAGATCAACCCTTCTATCTGCGCTTTGATATCAGACAAGGCAAAGGCCATACTCAAGTCGACTTTCCCTTTCAATTTCTTATTGATATTGAAAGCCGTTGTCAAAATCGCTTCTACTTGTTTGGCGATATCGACAACTGTGTCGCCCAACTCGGCCCGAACGTGCTCTTTCAACGCTTCAAACCCATCAGCATCCCAAACCAGGCCGCCCTTTTCTTCAATCAGTTTATCCACACCACATGCAATGCAGTCATCGATCAAATCCCTAACCCGCCCATACGGGTTAAAGTACAGACCCAGCTTTGATTTGTTCGGCAGATTAGCATGCAGATATTTGATCGGCGACGGCACGTTAAGCAAAATCAGACGACGCTGACCTTGCTGCATAGCTGTGCGCTGCTCTTCTTCGGTTTCAAACAGCTTGATGCCGACCGAGTCTTTGTTATCAATGATGGCCGGATAGGCTTTAACGTCAAACCCGCCACGCTTCTGCTGATAACGTTCAGGTAATGCGCCAAAGCTCCAGGTTTTCAGGCCGTCCTGCTCAATGTCATCATCGGCAACCTTAGACAGGGTCTCCTGAACTTTTTCTTTCAGACTGTCTTTCAGGGCGTACAGATCTTTGTTTTCCCGAAGTTTCCGGTTGCGGTGATCCACAGCGCGGAATGTCATCTTCAGGTGCTCTGGAACTTGATCCAGATTCCAGTCATCGCGCAGTACAGTCACACCTGTCATACGTTTGAGTTCTTTCTCCAGCGCATCCAGCAAAGGCATCGACAAGGCCTGCACCCGGGCCAGGAAAGCATCAGCATAATTAGGCGCTGGCACAAAGTTACGTCGCAACGATTTTGGCAACGACTTAATCAAAGCCACCACCAGCTCATGACGCAGCCCCGGTATCTGCCAGTCAAAACCATCCGGCTCAACCTGATTCAATACAGGTAACGGAAGATGCACCGTAACACCATCTGTGTCTTCACCCGGCTCAAACTGGTAACTCAGTTTGAGTTTTAGGCCTCCCTGATGCCAGAAGTTGGGGTAATCAAGCTCTGTGACATGACTCGCATCGCCCCGTAGCAGCATCTCACGCTCAAAATTGAGCAGATCCTTGTCTTTCCGGAAAGCCTCTTTCCACCAGGTGTCAAAATGTCGCCCGGAAACCACAGTATGTTCAACACGCTGATCGTAGAACTCATACAGGGCATCATCGTCGATCAGAATGTCACGCCGGCGGGATTTATGCTCAAGCTCTTCCACTTCCCGCAATAACTGTCGGTTTTGATGGAAGAACTTGTGTTTTGTGTCCCAATCACCTTCGACCAGTGCCGAGCGAATAAAAATTTCTCGACTGAGCACAGGATCAATCTTGCCGTAATTCACCTTACGCTTAGGTACAATCGGAATGCCGTACAGGGTGACTTTCTCAAAGGCCTGTACAGAAGCCTGCTTTTTCTCCCAGTGCGGTTCACTGTAGCTGCGTTTAATCAAATGCGGTGCCAGCGGTTCGATCCATTCAGGCTGAATCTTAGCGGCAATACGCCCCCACAGCTTGGAGGTTTCCACCAGTTCGGCCACCATGACCCACTTAGGCTGCTTCTTGAAAATACCGGAACCGGGGAAGATGTTAAATCTGGCGTTGCGCGCGCCCTGATAGTCGTTCTTCTCCTGATCTTTCTGACCAATATGCGACAGTAACCCGGCCAGCAACGAGGTATGCACTGCCTGATAATCGGCTGGTTCGTCGTTATGACGCAGCTTCAGCTCGCGCACAACCTGATGCACCTGAAAATAAATATCCTGCCACTCCCGCACGCGCAGATAGTTCAGGTAATCCGCTTTACACTGCTTACGGAATTGGTTAGCCGACAGCGTTTTTTGCTGTTCTTTCACGTACTCCCAGAGGTTCACAAAGGTCTGGAAATCCGATTCTTTGTCATAGAAACGACGGTGTTTCTCATCCGATGCCTGCTGTTTGTCTGTCGGACGCTCCCGTGGGTCCTGAATCGACAAGGCAGAGGCAATGATCATGACCTCCTGCAGCGCACCGTGTTTCGGTGCTTCCAGCACCATACGGGCCAGGCGTGGGTCAATTGGCAATTTCGCCAGCTGACGGCCAATCTCGGTCAGGCGCTTACGCGGGTCGGTCGCTGTGGCATTCATGGCGCCCAGCTCTTCAAGCAGGCGTACACCGTCCTGAATATTACGGCTGTCAGGCGGCTCAACAAACGGGAAAGCCTGGATATCACCAAGGCCAATCGCCGTCATCTGTAAAATAACCGAGGCTAAGTTAGTACGCAGAATTTCCGGATCGGTAAATTCCGGACGCGACAGAAAGTCTTCCTCTGAATACAGACGAATACAAATACCTGCCGCCACCCGGCCACAACGGCCTTTACGCTGATTGGCGCTGGCCTGGGATACAGGCTCTATCGGTAAGCGCTGCACCTTTGTGCGATAGCTGTAGCGGCTGATACGGGCCGTACCCGGGTCAATCACATATTTGATGCCCGGTACTGTCAGTGAAGTTTCAGCCACGTTGGTCGACAGCACGATGCGCCGGCCACTGTGCGACTGAAACACCCGGTTCTGTTCACTGGCTGACAGACGGGCGTACAAAGGTACAATTTCAGTGTGTTTGATATTGCGCTTATTCAGGGCATCAGCCGTATCGCGAATTTCCCGCTCTCCGTTCATGAAGATCAGAATATCGCCCATGCCTTCATCGCACAGTTCATCGACCGCGTCGAAAATGGCCTGGAGCTGATCACGATCGTTATCGTCACTGTCATCCATGATCGGACGGTAACGGACTTCAACCGGATAAGTTCGGCCAGAAACCTCGATAATCGGCGCATTGTTGAAGTGTTTTGAAAAGCGTTCCGGATCGATAGTCGCAGAGGTAATGATCACCTTAAGATCCGGGCGTTTCGGCAACAGGTTCTTCAGGTAGCCCAGAATGAAATCAATGTTCAGGCTTCGCTCGTGGGCTTCATCGATAATGATGGTGTCATACTGATTCAGATATTTATCGTTCTGAATTTCCGCCAGCAAAATCCCGTCAGTCATCAGCTTGACTTGTGTCTTGTCTGAAACCTGATCGTTAAAACGCACTTTGTAACCGACTGTTGAGCCCATCTCGCAGCCCAGCTCTTCAGCGATACGGTTCGCAACAGAACGCGCCGCCAGACGCCGTGGCTGTGTATGACCTATGGTTCCCTTAGTACCCAGCCCCAACTCCAGACAAATTTTAGGGAGCTGAGTGGTTTTACCTGAGCCGGTTTCACCGGCGACAATCACGACCTGATGCTCACTGATTGCCTTGGCAATATCGTCTTTCTTCTGACTGACAGGCAGCTGCTCAGGATAGGTAATCTGAGGACAATTGCTGCGCCGGATGTCGACCGCTTGCATCGAACGTGCGATATCCATGGCGATTTCATCGAATACCGCATGGCGAGCCTGTTCATTCTTAATCTTCGCGGCGCCCTGCACTCTTTTCTGCAGACGGAAACGATCGCGGATCAGGCAATCATTCAGCGCGGCTTTTAATGTTTTTTCATTATTGCGAACTTCGGTCCGCTCAGATGGAGACTTGGTAGACTGAGTCAAGTGATTTCCTGCTTGTATCAGTTAGTTGTTCAGGCTGAATGCAAATCATCAAAAGACCTGAACAAACTCATCATAAAACTGCCGCGATTCTACCACATAGTTTATCTTTCATCAGGCAGGCTAAAACTATCCCTTGCATTTTTTCTGCGAGCACTGCAAAGATAAAAGTATGACTAAGGCTGTTGAAAGGAAATGATTATGTTCCAGCAATTACGCGTACTCTTTCGCCAGGTGATGAATGAAGGCAGTGATGATGGAGCGGCGGTGGATACCCCATCCCTTCACCTGGCGATGGCTTCACTGCTCTGTGAAGTCGCAGACGCCGATCACAGCCGGGACCCCAGCGAGGAAAGTGCAAAAGTCCACTTGTTAGTTAAATTGCTTGACGTGGATGACACGCAAGCCAGAGCCTTGCTGCACGAAGCACAAACTCGCAGCGAGCAATCTGTGTCGGTGTTTGAATTCACCAATAAACTGCGCTCACTGTCTGTAGAAGAGCGTTACCGCTTAATCGAAGCCATGTGGCAGGTCGCTTTGGCTGACGGCATTTTAGATCCGGTGGAAGAAGCCGTTATCCGCCAGGTTGCAGAGCTGATCTATGTTGACCATGCCACTTTCATCAAGGCAAAACTGTCCGCTCAGGCAGGTGCTTCCGAATAATTCCTTCACGGAATGCCTAATACAGAAGACAGATAATGTAAATCGGGTGATTTCGGGGTAAATTTCTGATAATCACCCGAAAAACCAGTTAAATACTCCAATAAAACTCATTAAATCAGTTCACATGAGTCAAAAACAGCCAGGCTCGCCTGATAATGCCTTACTTTATCTCGCATTTTCTTTCAGCAATAAGACATTCAACAAAAGTTGAAAATGTTGATCATTTTAACAAAATTTTTGAACTTTCTCTTTGAATATAACGAGTGATAGGTCTACGATGTGCCCTCAATAAGAAGAAATGCCAAAATTTCAGCCAAAAACAGAGTCTATTGCATGAAAGACGATAAAAGACCCCTATATATCCCCTACGCCGGACCGGCCCTGCTAGAAACTCCTCTACTTAACAAAGGAAGTGCATTTTCTGTCGAAGAGCGAATGTTCTTCAACCTCGAAGGTTTGTTACCAGAAGCGATTGAAACCATTGAAGAACAGGCAGAACGTGCTTATCAGCAGTACCTGAAATTTGACAATGATATGGATAAGCATATCTATCTTCGTAACATTCAGGATACCAACGAGACACTGTTTTACCGACTGGTTGAAAGCCATATCACTGAGATGATGCCAATCATCTACACCCCGACTGTCGGTGCAGCATGTGAGAACTTCTCCAACATTTACCGCCGTGGTCGTGGCTTGTTCATTTCTTATCCGAACCGTGACCGCATTGAAGACATGCTCAACAATGCTTCCCGTCATAATGTCAAAGTCATAGTAGTGACTGACGGTGAGCGCATTCTTGGTCTGGGTGATCAGGGCATCGGCGGCATGGGTATTCCAATTGGTAAGCTGTCACTCTATACCGCGTGTGGTGGTATCAGCCCGGCTTATACCTTGCCGGTTGTACTGGACGTGGGCACCAATAATCCACAGCGCCTGTCAGATCCTATGTACATGGGCTGGCGCCATACCCGTATTACCGGGAAAGAATACGAAGACTTCGTCGATAACTTTATTCAAGCGGTTAAGCAGCGCTGGCCGGATGCATTGATCCAGTTCGAAGACTTTGCACAGAAAAATGCCATGCCTTTGCTGGATCGCTACAAAGATAAAGTGTGCTGTTTCAACGATGATATTCAGGGCACTGCCGCTGTAACAGTGGGTTCCCTTCTGGCGGCCTGTAAAGCGGCTGGCAGCAAACTGTCCCAACAACGTGTTGCTTTCCTTGGTGCAGGCTCTGCCGGATGCGGTATTGCGGAAGCGATTATTGCACAAATGGTCTCTGAAGGTATTTCAGATGCACAGGCACGCAGCCAGGTTTACATGGTAGACCGCTGGGGCCTGCTGCTGGACGATATGCCTAATCTGGTTAACTTCCAGAAAAAACTGGTGCAGACACGTAAGAGCATCAGTGAGTGGGAAACGGACGACAGCAATATTTCCCTGCTGGACGTGATGCGTAATGGCAAACCTAACATATTGATCGGGGTATCCGGTGTGCCGGGTCTGTTCAGTGAAGAAGTGATTCGTGAAATGCACAAACATTGTGAACGTCCGATCATCTTCCCACTATCCAACCCGACCAGCCGTGTTGAAGCCATGCCTGCCGATATCATCCGCTGGACGGACGGCCAGGCCCTGGTTGCCACAGGCTCGCCGTTTGAACCTGTTGTCTATAACGGTAAAACCTACCCGATTGCCCAGTGTAACAACAGTTACATCTTCCCGGGTATTGGCCTGGGCGTGCTGGCTGTTGGTGCCCGCCGCGTAACCGATGAAATGCTGATGGAAAGCAGCCGGGCGCTGGCGGAATGTTCTCCGTTAGCCATTAACGGCCGTGGCGCTTTGCTGCCACCGCTGGAAGATATCCAGAATGTGTCTCGCTACATCGCTCTGGCTGTGGCTAAGAAAGCCGTGGAGCAACGTAAAGCACCGAAAAATACCGAAGAGCGCATTAAAGAGAAAATTGATGCGAACTTCTGGGAACCAGGCTACCGCCGGTATAAGCGGACATCGTTCTAATTATTCGCTTTTTTGATGATAAAACCCGCTACTGGCGGGTTTTTTTATTATTCAGCCTGCCATGCTGATGATTTTCACGACAAGTATGACCTGATTTTTACACAACATTATCAACGGATTAAGGTACACTTAAGGCGTTAAGAAACCGTTTTATTTGCGTTTTGGGCCTCTATGAAGCTACCTACATTTCTGCGGTATACCGTCATGCTGATGATTGTACTGTTCGGATTCTTTCTGATACTCGACAGATGGGTAGCAGCGAGCACGGCTGATCGTATTTATACCCAGATAGATAAAGTCCCTGCCCGTACGGTCGGTCTTGTCTTGGGTACAAGTAAATACATAGCCCATAACCTCAATCCTTATTACAACTACCGTATGGATGCTGCGGTGAAGTTATACCGGGAAAAAAAAGTCCAGATCTTTCTTCTGAGTGGAGATAATGCACACCGTTCATACAATGAACCCTGGACGATGAAACGTGATTTGCTCAAAGCCGAGATCCCTGACGAAGTGATTGTGCTCGATTATGCGGGTTTCCGGACACTGGATTCGGTTATCCGGGCTAAGAATGTATTTGAAGCCAACAGCCTGGTTATTATTACCCAGCAATTCCATTGTGAACGTGCGCTGTTTATTGCCAGCCACAAGAACCTGAATGCTATCTGCCTTGCCGTGCCGGAACCTCGCGGATTAGCCGGATTCAAAATTCGGTTAAGGGAAGTGTTTGCGCGAGTAAAAGCCATACTGGATCTGTATATTTTAAATGAGCAGCCCCGTTTTCCCGGCCCCAAAGAGCCTATCTTTACCAGGCCGCCTCTGCGACCAGTCCAGCCTGAGCAACCTACTTACTCAGCACCATTATCCCCTCTGCTGATCAACACGCTCTGAGTTCAGACACACTGCCCGGCAGTGTGTCTGTTTATGCGTATAACCGTACAGGCAGTTAGCTAAACGACCGCTGACATGAGTGCTTGAAAATCTGGCTTAGTTGCCAATCGTTCCAAACTCACTGTCTGCAGCACTTGTTTGAAAGGAGAATGCTCAAGGAAGTGCATAATATTGTCGCCCGCAGCGTCATGATAAATCTCACTATGACGAAATTGTACGTACTCAAGAGCAACATGAAGATAAAGCGTCGCCAGATTAGGTTGAAGCAACACGTCTTTTCTGGCACCTCCTGCCTCTGCTTCCAGTTTTTGCAATGCTTTAACCAGTCCGGTTTTACCACGTCTGCTAAGTTCATTGTCCCCCTCAACAAAGCGCCCCAGTGCCACGGTTCTGAAAGCTGTCTCCATCATAGTTTTTGCCAATCCCATAACGGAAGTCTCAAGAGCATTTTGACTATCTGCGGCAACAAGAGCATCGGGCTGATACGTTGCAATCAAATACTGGCAGATACATAGGCTTTCGCTGAGCGAGACGCCGTCATTCAGCGCCAGAACGGGAATAATGCAAAAAGGATTGACCTGCTCTAATTCTGCTGGTGATTGCCAGGGATCGACCCACACCAATTGCAAAGCATCACATCGGGACAGCAATGCTGTTGCAGCAACAACCCTCGAAAACGGTGATGTTTCATTCAAATAAAGTTTCATAGTCATCCCCTTGATTAAGATACAGATTGCGAGACAGGTTCGCTTCCTTGTTGAGGCGGCGTGAAAAGAATACATGCAATTGACACGACTAGCGCGCTGGCACTGACGGCAAACAGAATAAAGTACGAGGCAAGATGGGCAGCATAATAAGCCATAATGAAACCCACTACCCCTTGAGAGATAGCAAAGGACAAGGTCATTGCGCTCCAGGCTTTGGTGTGCAGTTCATAGCCCACAGATTCCAGTGTATAGGTCGAGACTAAAGTGACCGTTCCCGGCGTGAAAATTCCCACCAGCAGGGAAGAGAAAAACAGTGCTAATGGATGGCTGCTGATTAAAGGGAGCGAGACACCCAATGCTTTTAAAGAAAATGCGATCAATAGCGATCGCCTGACCCCGGCATGATCGCCAAGAAAACCCGTTAAAACAGGACCGATTGCCGCGCCAATCCCGAACGTTGCCCAATAGAGCCCGCCGCTGACAAATGTCATACCAAGCTCGCGAACGATATAATCCACCCAAAAGAGAGTATGAGGCAGATAGCCGATGGCATTAAAGGTATAAGCCAGCAGGATAAGCAGCACCGTCATCCCCTGAGATCTGGACATATTCCGAAAGGTTGCCGGAGCGGTACGACTACCGGATAACGGCTCTGTTGCCCCCCAGGCATTCCAGGTCAGCACAGTTGTCACCAAAGCCACAACACCCATTCCAACCCAGGCAGAAACCACACTGTGATAGATAAGAAGCGGAATCAGTGTTCCGGATAACATGGCTCCCAGGCCAATACCGGAAAACACTACGCCACTAATACGCGTTTTGACCTTGGCACTGTGCATTCTCACAATGACCGGCGGGGCGAGCACCATTAGCATAGCGCCTGCAACGCCTGCCAGAGTGCGCAGCACGTAAAACCACACCAGTGGCGCATCCTGAAACGCACAACCCAGATAACTGAGACTGCTTACCAGCATGGCGACCCGGATAACCTGACCAACACTAAAGTGCCTGATCAGAAAATTGGCTGCCGGAGCGCCAAAAATGTAGCCGATTAACGTTGCCGCTCCCAGATAAGTGGCGTCTTCAACCCGAAACCAACCTGCTTGGATCAAAGCTGGCATCAGTGCGATATAAGCAAAACGCCCAATGCCATTACCAATCAGTGTTGCTCCAAGGCCTGCGAAACTGTACCGGTTAAATATCGGATTACTCTGCATAGGAAAGTGCTCTTCGATTTTCAGCCATCAACGCAAAGAGCTGGTTAACGGCCTTTCCAGCATCCACAATAGCCGTAGAATTCACGCCAGGTCTTGGAACAATAAATGTGTAAAATTTGTTGCCTTCCGTTGGAATACCAAGCGCCCACATATTGTCGTGAACACTGCCATCCTGACTAATCACTTGCATTGTCTTAGTCACATCAATCCCGCCCGGGTGATACTTGCCGTTGTAATACAAACGCGTAAAACCTTTGGAAAGCAATTGTTTCCACAATGGCGTCCCATCGTCTTTAGGGCTGTGCATCGAAATTTTTGCATGGACTAAAATATCAGCACGTCGTTCATATTCAGGCCATACAGAAGACTGAAGCACGACCTGCTTACCCTCGGTATCCACCACAACATTGGGTGAAGGCCCCAAATCAAGATGTAAAATTCCACATTCTACGAGTGCCAACATCTCCTCCAGGCGCTCCTTGGGCGGGCCAACAGCTATCCGGTTCATAATTGGGATAAACACTGCATCTATCCAACGGTGAGAATCTTCAGTCAATCCTTTGAAATCAATTGTGTCACGAATTAAATCCCTCAAATCACGCAGAACATCGCTGGCAGATTTTATTGGGCTGTTTACATTTCCCCGTTGTGCTTCAAACAAATCATTTTCAATAAAAGTCAGCAGCAATTTCCCGTACGCTTCTTTAGAGGAAAGTACTTTCATTGGAATTGGTGAGATGAGTCTTTGCCACGAAAATCTATCTTCTGGCTTAATTGTTCTGTTTATCAGTTCAACCCGTTTCGGCGGTGGCGAAAAGAAATAACTGTTACAGAATTTTTGTGATTCTATCGCTCCGTATTTATCACGTACGTATGCTTCATAATACGCATATTCCATGTCGTTAATTAAGAGTGGAAGTACGTCTTGTATGAAATCTATAGAGCCTTTAACACGAAGTTTCCTCACTACATCCGCTGTCAAAAACTTTGCCTTGTATTGAGCAGAGGCGCCCTTTTGGTTAGTTGCTCTACCAGACAAAGGTAAGCCTGTTCGTGAATAAGCAATAAGTTGTGGTTCGCGTCCCGATGGGACATAAACCAGTCTGCCATTATCAGAGCGAAAAAATTCCCCTCCTCGGCCTACCGTAAGCTCTGCCACGACATCGCACATTGTCAACCCCATGCCTTTCACGGCAACGGTGTCGCCACATTGAATGTCTGATAGCTTTTCTTTGATCGGATAAGGGTCACAAATTTCTAAACCACTTGGCGCTTCTGCCAACTCTGGCTTAGTGTGCCCAGTCGTTATGAATACATAATCTAATTTATACTGAGTATCATCTTCTGTTTTTACTGACCAGCCACCGTCAGATTTTTCAATATCCACAACCTCGAGTGGAATATAAGAAATATTCAATCGAACTGAAGCAAATTCAAGAATGTAGTTGAATACCCAGTTAAGGTATTGTCCGAACAGTTTTCGGGAATAGTAGCCGTCAGGGCGAATATTATCAGGGATATCTTTAGATGGCCGTTGCTCGCATAACCACTGATAGAACGTTGGTCCTGAGAGAATATTTCCAGCCTCAACGACAGAGTCATCTGCAAACATCGTGATTTGTTCTGCAACAGTATTAACTAACAAGTGATCAGGTTGATCTGTGGTATGGCATCCGGACCCAGGCAAATATGGGTCAAACAGCAACAAGTTAATTTCCGCGTCGATATTATTCATTGCCGAAGCAACAATCCTCTCAACAACACCCAGCCCTCTAGGGCCTACACCAATAACCCCAACATGATTTACAGACAACTCAGTACCCTCAACAAACCAATAAGCAACAACACTTATATCCACATTGTGCATATTTTGTTAATAAGGTGTCAAGTAATTACTCTAACTGGCTAACTTTGAGAAATTAAGTATCAAGAAGACAACTAAGGCCAAGATTGCTGCTGCAAACTATCAACACCGCCATAGGCTGTAGTTTAGAGGGGGCAAAAAAAACAACCCAGCCAAAATGGCTGGGTTGTCATGCTTTTCGCTACAATAAAACAATGCTGTTATCTCAATGATAAAACCGACTTTTTATTCCTTACGCTGCCCCTTGTCAGGCAGTGGATACTGTCCCAGCACCTTCATACGTACACGGCTCAAATGCTGCTGAGCTTCTTCCTGAATCCGTTTTTTAAACGCTTTTTTTGTCGATGTCATTACTGTTAACCTAGCTTCTTTTTTGTTTTATCGCCTGGCGGCTGAATCTGTAGTCAATAGGCTGATTCAAGCACCAGAACCTGACACAAAAAGATACTGAACCGAAACCGCTATCGCAAGACAGATGTAAGCAAATTTTTACCCGTGTAGATTCATGCCTGACTTCCTATACATCACACTCAATAAAAGACAACAGCAGCTTGCTTTGTCAGCAGGGCCATCAGGCATCATGCGCTTTATCGGTAAGCTGAAAGATAATGGGTAGATTCCCACACATTCAAAAATCATGACATCACAAAAGCCATGACAACTCTCTTCACACGTCACATTCGCGTTAACAAGCTATAAAAAAAATGCAACATTTCACGTCGACAGCACATCAGAAGCGAAAACGCCTCGTGCCAGACCTACACCATAATTACAGTCAATCTGAAAGGAACCCTATATGACAGCCTTAGCACTGACACTTAAACAGTGGCTGTTTGACCGGAACAGCCTGATACTGCTTGCAGATATCGCCCTATTTTTCGTCCTGCTAAATACACTACCCGTTGAAAAGGAAGTGGCGACGGGTCTTAGTATTCTTGCTTTCGTCGCCGTACTCTGGCTGACAGAAGCTATCCATGTCAGCATCACTGCGCTGCTCGTCCCCCTGCTGGCCGTCGGTTTTGGTGTCTTTAAAACCAACCAGGCGCTGAGTAACTTTGCCGATCCCATTATTTTCCTGTTTCTGGGTGGTTTTGCACTGGCTGCTGCTCTGCGCAGTCAAGAACTCGACCAGGCTATCGCCGATAAAGTACTGGTGATGGCAAGAGGGAAAATGTCCGTCGCTGTTTTCATGCTTTTTGGGGTAACAGCCGGCCTGTCTATGTGGATCAGCAACACAGCAACGGCAGCCATGATGTTACCGCTGGTTTTGGGTGTACTGGCTAAAGTGGATGCCAAAAATCAGCGCAATACCTATGTCTTTGTCCTCTTGGGTGTCGCTTACTGTGCCAGCATCGGTGGTATTGCCACTGTTATTGGCAGCCCGCCCAATGCCATTGCTGCCGCTGAGGCCGGGCTGAGCTTTACCGACTGGATGGCCTTCGGGTTGCCTATCACACTGGCACTGTTACCTTTAGCCGTTGGCGTACTGTACTTCCTGCTCAAGCCTAACCTGAACCACACTTTTGAGATGAAACACAAACCGGTGGAATGGACCAACGGGAAGAAAATCACCCTTGCCATCTTTGCGTTAACCGTAGTGCTGTGGATTTTCAGTAAACCCATCAATGGCATGCTAGGCGGGCTGAGCAAGTTCGATACGCTGGTTGCACTGTTTGCTATCGCTCTGCTGGGTGCATCACGCGTTGTAGACTGGAAAAAAATAGAAAAAACAACCGACTGGGGCGTATTACTCCTGTTCGGTGGTGGTATCTGTTTGAGCAACGTCCTGAAAGAAACCGGCACCAGTGTTTTCCTGGCTAACAGCCTGAGCGGCTTCCTGGATCAGGCTGGCCTGCTGTTCACTATCCTGGCTGTAGCGGCTTTCGTGGTATTTCTGACCGAATTTGCCAGCAACACCGCCAGTGCGGCCTTGCTTGTGCCTGTTTTCGCCTCAGTGGCAGATGCCATGGGTGTATCGCCCGTCATTCTTTCCGTGTTAATTGGTGTTGCCGCCTCGTGCGCCTTCATGCTCCCGGTTGCCACGCCACCGAATGCGATTGTGTTTGGCTCTGGCCATATCAAACAAAGTGAGATGATGCGCGCCGGCGTTTACCTGAACATTGTTGCGATCGCTTTCCTAACCGTGGTGGCTTATCTGTTCTGGTAAGTGAAATATCGTTCTGATAACCCTGACAACAATAACAACAGCAATGACACACTCTTTTATTTCCGGTGGCCAGTTGGCCACCTTTTTTTCGATGATTCAGGAATCAGCCGGATACCGAATACCGATGATATCTCTGGCAACCGTCATTATGGTGTGTACGATACGGCTACGCGCCAACCCCGAGTGATAATAATCTTTATCCTCGATCAAACGCGCGAACTCAGCCGCTTCATACTGCATGGTATTTTTTGCCTGAAAGCGTGACAGCGTCACATCAGGTTCATCTCTGCGGTGAATCACAATATTGCGGCACTCTGCTATGGTATCAATCACTAATGTCCCCAGTTCCCCTTGCAGCTCGCAAGGGATCTTGCTGTCACTCACCTTAGAGTGAGTAATAACGGCATCGAAATCACCGTAATGCAAAACCAGTGTGCCATGGCCATCCACCCCGGAATCCAGCAACGCACCTTGCGCAGTGAAGCTTTTAGGCTCTCCGAACAAGGCGATGGCCACACTCAAAGGGTAGATACCTATATCCATTAATGACCCATTAGAGAACTCCGGATTAAACGTATTCGGGTTTTCCCCGCTGAGATATTTATCGTACCGGGATGAATACTGACAAAAGCTGAAATGCGCTTTTCGTAAACGTCCAATTTTACTCAGGCTGTTGCGCAACACGGCAAAAT
The DNA here is from genome assembly GCF_003614885.1 of Photobacterium salinisoli. GTDB lineage: Bacteria > Pseudomonadota > Gammaproteobacteria > Enterobacterales > Vibrionaceae > Photobacterium > Photobacterium salinisoli. Next base: position 881,881 of record NZ_QZMS01000007.1, on the reverse strand, counting down.
TGGGGTTATATGTGGTCTTCAGTGCCTCGAAAAGCACCACATTATTCGCCTGAGCCAGTTCAATCAAACACTCGACTTCCCGAATGTTGGATGCCATTGGTTTCTCTACCATCACATGTTTACCGGCACGGATAAATATTTCCGCCTGAGAGGCATGGAAAGCATTGGGACTGGCAATATACACAGCATCAATATCATCACTGTTTGCCATTTCTTCAAGGTCATCAAAACACTGTTTGATGTAGTGCTTACGTGCAAAGCTTTCAGCACTTTCCATCGTTCTGGAATAGACGGCGACTGGGTTGATTTTTCCTGTTTGCTGGGCTGCCTCTATAAAGCTGTCAGTGATCCAATTTGTGCCGACCGTGGCTACTCTTAACATTTACCCAAGCTCCTATTTATAATTTTGTTAATTTCATTATGCACACCAGGAAGTTCGGGTAAACGCCAAGGGTTTGATGATGAGCACAAATCCCTGCTTCGATAACTTGGAGTCCGTTAGAGCTTGAAGTAAGATAACAGGCTAAATAATTTGATTTTCACCGATGTTCCTGCATTTTCCCGCAGAGAAAGCAACCGAACTCATATTTTCGCAATATTTATTTGCCGAAAAGTATAACCAGAACAGAGAATCGCTATGTACCACGCCGAAATCACTGGTTGGAGCAAGTGCCTGCCGCCAGCTATTCTGACTAACGATGAACTCAGCCAGTTTGTTGAAACCAATGATGAGTGGATCCAATCCCGTACCGGAATTCAGGAACGCCGCATCAGCCATGTTGATACCTCAAAGCTGGCAGAAGTCGCCGGAGCCCGTGCACTGGCTGCCGCCGGGTTAACAGCTAACGATCTGGACTTAATCATCATCGCTTCCTGTTCACCCGACACACTAATGCCGAATATTGCGTCCAAAGTCGCGCTGGAACTGGGTGCTAAACGCGCTGCAGCGTTCGATCTGAACGCGGCTTGTACTGGCTTTATTTACAGCCTGGAAACCGCCACCCGCCTGATTCAGGGCGGTAATTACCGTCATGCACTGGTTATTGGTGCAGAGCGTTTATCCTGGCTGATCGACTGGAGTAAACGCGATACCGCCGTGCTGTTTGGCGATGGTGCAGGCGCTGTGATCATCAGCCGAACCGAAGAAAAACTGGGCCTTCAGGAAGCACAGCTGGGTTGTGATGCAGAAGGCCGTGATGTGCTGGCTATTCCTGACTTCGGAACCTCTATGGATCGCTTCAATCCGGATCCGGGTCACTTTACCTTTAACTTTGTTGGCCGTGAGATTTTCCGTCGTGCCGTACGAGGCATGGGGTCAGCGGCCAGCACTGTTCTGGAACGTGCTCAGTTAAGCAAAGATGAGATTGATGTGGTTATCCCTCATCAGGCTAACAAGCGCATTATTGAAGCCCTGTGTGATCACACAGGTATTCCGCTGGAAAAAGCTTTCGTTAACATTCATCGCTACGGTAATACCTCGGCCGCAACTGTGCCAATTGCGCTCTGTGAAGCGGTTGAAGAAGGGTTCATCAAGCCTGGAAATACCATACTGTCGGCTGCATTTGGCGCCGGTCTGACCTGGGGGGCCTGCCTGATTAAATGGGGACAGCGGGTAACGCCTGTCGCGCAATCAGATGCCGAGTTGCCAGCTTGCGAGAAAACCGCGCGCGAGATTATGCAAAACGCGATTGACCACTGTACCGGCGTGAAGTAAGTACAGCCCGTCAGCCCGAATGAAAAAGCCACTTAATCGCTAAGTGGCTTTTTGGTCTCAATAGGCAAATTCTAACGTCTGGATGATTGGCGCTTACCTCTGCCCTGATGCACTTTGAGCTGTTTTTTCAGACGGCGTTTATCGGCTGAACGGCCTTTAGGCGCATGTTCAGGAGGCGCAATCGCCGGATTAGGTTCATAACCTGCCAGCCATTCTTGTGGCAAACGCGTATCCAGCAGATCTTCAATCGCCTTTAACGCCCATTCTTCGTCCAGACTCATCAGCGACACCGCCAAACCTTCACTGCCGGCACGACCGGTACGCCCGATACGGTGGACATAATCTTCCGCTTTAAAGGGCATATCGAAATTCACCACATACGACAATTGCTCTATGTCCAGTCCTCTGGCTGCCACGTCGGTTGCAATTAAAGCCCGCACTTTGCCTGATTTAAAATCATCTAATGCGCGTTGTCTTGCTCCCTGGCTTTTATCACCATTAATGGAGGCAGCTTTAATGCCATCCAGCTGTAATTCGTTCACCAGCGCATCGGATCCCTGTTTGGTTTTGGTAAACACCAGTACCTGTTTCCAGTTACGTGAACCAATCAGGTAGGCCAGCAATTCAGCTTTACGATGTTTATCAACCGGATAGACAATCTGCTGCACGGTTTCAGCTGTGGTATTGGCAGGCGTCACTTCAATAACAGAGGGATCCTGCATCATTTTATATGCCAGATTTTTTACCGCTTTCGAGAAGGTTGCAGAAAACAGCAAGGTTTGTCGTGGTGCTTTCATTCGCCTTAAAATGCGCTGGATTTCATCCTGAAAGCCCATATCCAGCATGCGATCGGCTTCATCAAGCACCAGATATTCAACTTGGCTGAGATCTATATTACCAACATGCGCGTGATCCAATAAACGCCCCGGTGTAGCGACAACGATATCGGGATGCTCTCTGAGGACTCTGGTCTGCACGTTCATGCTGGTACCACCGTACACAGCCACAGAGCTGAGAGGTAAGACAGAACAAAAGGCATCCATGTTGTCCTGTACCTGTTGTGCAAGCTCTCTGGTCGGCGTCAGAATCAGGGCTCTGACCGGTGCGCCCTTACCCTGTTCCTGACGCTCTGCGGTCTGACTGAGCATCCGATCGAGCAAAGGTAACCCGTAAGCAGCGGTTTTTCCGGTTCCTGTCTGCGCGGCGGCCAACACATCCTTACCTGCCAGCACGGCAGGAATCGCCAGTTGCTGTACCGGCGTCGGTTCTGTAAAACCTTGCGCATTGATTGCTGAGAGAATATCAGCCTGTAGCCCTAATTTGGAAAACGCCATTCCGCTGCCCTGATTACGAAAAAGCAGGGATTCTATCCCCTGTTGCCATGAGTTACCAATAAAAAAGCACCCTTGCGGGTGCCTTCAGCATAATAAGGGGCTGATTCAGACCGTTTCTATATTCAGGAAAGCTGCGCCACGAACACCGCCCGCATCGCCATGTTTGGCCTTGATGATTTTAGGCACGCGTGCGACGGATAGCAGATGCTTAGGCAAACGCTTTGGCAACTCATCATACAAGAGTTCGAAATTGGACAAACCGCCGCCCAGCACGACAACATGTGGATCCAGACCTGTCAGCAAATTACCCAGGCAAATAGCCAGCAGTTCAACAAAACGTTCAACATGCTCAACCGCTTTTGCTTCACCTTGGTTGTAATGTTGAATTATCTCAACCGCCGGGACTTTCTCGCCAAAATAATGCGCATAAAGCTGTTCAAAACCGCGCCCGGACAGATAGTTATCAATACACCCTTTGTTGTCACAGCCACACTGGAACAACGGGGCTTTTTCACCCAGGTGAAACCAGGCATCGATGGGTAAACGTGTATGGCCCAACTCACCGGCTACATGGTTTTTACCGGAAAACACTTTCCCGTTGAACACTAAACCACCACCAAAGCCTGTGCCCAGAATCAACCCCAGCACAGACGGCTCATCACGTAACGCTTCGTCCCACGCTTCAGACAAAGCAAAGCAGTTTGCATCGTTATCTATGCTGACAGAACGGCCAAGACGGCTTTCAAGATCCCGACGCAGGTGGCGGCCTTTTGCAGCAGGTATATTGGATGTCAGTACAGTGCCACTCTCGGCGTCTTCCATACCGGGGATGCCGATACCAATTTTTCCGGCACAGTCAAAACGTTCATCCGCTTTACTGATAATCGCCACCAGCGTATCAATTAACGCCTCATAATCATCACCCGGCGTAGGGACACGTTCCGTGGCCACACGCTCAAGTTGTTCGTTGAACGCACCAAATTCAATTTTAGTGCCTCCTACATCGAAGCCGTAATACATCGTTGTCTCCATTATTTTGCGCTGCAAAAATTATCCATTTATCAGCCTATACAGACTGTGACACAAACCATATTTAACGGGTCATCAATCAGCGCAAGCGCACATTTATATTAAGTAAACCATGCAAAGCTAAAAAACACAGTTACACAGAAGCTTCGGATAGCCCGGCCTGCTTCAGGCGCTCCAAAGCGGAGTCTTCAGGCAACGATCGGTTTAACTTTCCGGCCATATAATTTTCTCTGAATACATCAAACCAGAGATCCAGGATACGGGCGTTTTCCTGCTCACCGAATCCGGCCACAATCCTGGCCGCGACTTCTGCTGTGCCCAATTGATTGTCCTTAGTCGCTTCCCTCACCTGATAACGTGAACGTGATTCGGGCGTAATCGACAGCATAGGAAAATCGTTCAGATACGGGCTTTTACGAAACATTTTTTTTGCTTCCGACCAGCTTCCGTCTAGCAAAATAAACAAAGGCCGTTTGCCAGGCGCGGGCACAACCTCGCTAGCAACTCGCTCTGGCGTACCGTATTCTGCCGGAAAAATCACGTAAGGTTGCCACTGAGGATCGGTCAGCACCGCAAGCATGGCGGGATCAGGCTCAGTGCGGGACCAGATAAATGCAAAGGTATCGGTAAAGAGATCGGCAATCAGCCTGCCGGTATTACTGGGCTTGAGGACTTCATCATCATACATAATCAGCATGAAAGCGGCGTCAGACTCAATCTGTGGTTTATGGCTGCAGATACACAGGTGCGCTCTGAGCATGCAGAACTGACAACGCTCGACTTTTCCACCCCGAGCCAGAAACGGCCGTGTTGAACGGGCAAGACGCATTTCATACAGGTTATGAACAGCGTGGATACGCATAGCTAGACTACCAGGGAAAGAAAAAACGCCAGCATTCTACTGGCGTTGATAACCCGGTGACAAGTCCGTGTCTGTAGTTTCTAAACGGCAGGATCCAGAATTTTATACCGGGTCAGCATCTGGCTTTGCTCCCGCGCAATATCAGACACAGTTCTGGCTTCCTCGACCAGTGTCGATAGTTGCTGATTGTTCAGACTGGCCTGACTGGCGACTTCCTCTACGCTACGACCCACTTCCATGGAGGCATTTTCCTGCTGCTGTGTGGCAGCAGAAATCGTGATTACTTTATCGGTAATTCGCGCAATAGCCCCCTGTATACTCTGAATGGCAGCTTCAACCTCACTGCTCAAGTTAATCGATGCCGTCATTTCGCTTCGGCTTTCCTGCATAGCGGTATTTGCATCCTCTGCCGCCTGATGCAACTCAGCGATAGTCCGGCGGATAGATTCAGTTTGCTGGTTGGTCTCACTAGCCAGTTTTCTGACTTCGTCGGCGACCACAGCAAAACCGCGCCCCTGCTCGCCCGCCCTCGCCGCCTCTATTGCCGCATTAAGCGCAAGGAGGTTGGTGTTGTTGGCAATGGTACTGATAAGCTCCACAACTTCGGTGATTTTACCGACATGTTCATCGAGCGAGATCATACAGGCTTCGTTTCGCGCAAACTGCACATCCAGGGACTGCAAGCGTTCAGTGCTGCGTGCAATTATCTCAGCCCCTTCCTTTGCCAGCGTATTAGCCGCTTCGGCTTCGGCTTCCGACTCAGTGGTGCTTTGCGCGATTTCTTTGATAGAGGCCTCCAGTTCAGTGATGGCAGCCGCAATAGTGCTTAATTGATCACTCTGCTGACTGAGTGCACGGCGAGACTGCGCCGAAGCAGTCTGACTGCGCTCAGCCGCCTGAGTTAAGGTTTGACCGTTATCACTCAGTTGCGCCATGGCGTGACTATTGGTTCGATTCGACTGATTCAGCAAACTGGCCAGTTGAGCAAACTCTTTCGGTGCATTTTCGTCTGCTATGACGGTCAGATCACCCATGCTGTTTGCCTTAATCACATCATCGAGACGCTGCAAGGCAAGGCGTACCGTTTTGCTGACCCAGGCACCGGCTAATAACGCCAACAGCAAACCGGCGACACTCAAAGCAATAAAAATCATTTTGGCATTGTCGCTGGCGGCCAACACACCCTGCTCGCTCTCATGGATCATGCGCTGTGAACCTGTCTCCATGTCGCCCAGTTTGAGCATGATTTTTTCCACCTGCACTTTTGCCTGATCGGCTTTTTCAGTCTGAGCCTGTATCAAACGAAGCGTTTCAAGCTTGAGCATGATCATTCCCTGCTCACTAAACAGGCCTTTCACCATCTCAAACGGTACAGATAAACTTGAGAATTCCGCCAGTTCAGAATTGAGTCGATTCAACTCTTTCCACGCGTATAACATGCCCGATAAATTAGTCCGATTCAGGTCTTTAGCATACGCTTCGGCTTTTTGCAGATCGCTTTCAAACAACAAAGCCACCATGTTGTTTCCCATTTCCTGGGAGTGATTAATGAAGTTGGTAACATGGCCCATAGCTGCTGCATCACCTGCATACAGGCCGATGCTGATCCGGCTCATTTCAGATCGCACAGAGGAAACCGCATAGTTCATGGTGGCTTTGTCAGATTCCAGCCTGGCCTGATTGGTCAGAATTTGCTGCTGTGTTTGCTGAATGGACGAGACAAGCTGATTAAATGTGGTGAGATCGCTTTCAAACGCACTGACATCATTCTCAAGCCAGCTAATACCATGTTCTGTGGCAAGTTGTTGCAGCTCTGCCACAGCATTTTCTACATGCTGCTCATTATTTTTCAGTGTGCTCAGCGCCGTTTCCAGGCTTTCGATTGTCCGGCTGTTGATAACCTCTGTCAGACTCTGTGCGGAAGCCAGTGATCCTTCTACCATTTCCGCATTGAGCGTTGAGACGGGTAAGGCCTGCTGGCTGAGCGAGGCGAATTGAGTAGAAACACGGTTGAGCCCTTGATTACCAAAAAATGATAGTAATCCACCGATAACCACAAGAAGCAGAAAGACTGACTGTATCAGAACCACAACTGACAGCCTTGTCCGTTGAGTGCGTTTTTTTGTCATAGTGAACCTTTGTCAATGCCACAATTTCTGCCCCGGTAAAATCAGCACCAACATATTGCAGGACAATAATTGTGATCTTATTCTCATTAATTTCGCCGTTAACATACGGCTCAAATATGACAAAACAATGTCAAAGGTAAAAAATATGTAACGAAAGCTGACAGTTAGCTAACTGTCAGGAACAAAAAAAAGCAGCCTCAGCTGCTTCTGCGTTGTTCTCCAAACAGTGTGTTCAGGCGTGTGAAGCTTGTTGACTTATCACACTGTCAAACAGGTTTTTGACCAGGCTGATATAATCTTCCAGGAAATTAATTTGCTCAATGCCCGGGTTTTTGTGCCATAAGCCGCCTAGCATTTCCGCCATATCATCCAATACAGCATCGGCTTCCTGCATTAGCTTAAATCGAAACTCGGGTTCAAGATCCGGGTTTTGGCCAAATACCGCCATCAGGTTTGTAGCGATCAGATCCGTGACAACATTTTCTACGGTTTCCTCACTTGCATCAGTACCGCTTACAGCAAACACACTCAGGTGTTCCGTAAAATACTCAATCAGCGCGTGATAACCATCAGATTCAACAACCATATCTTTTGCTTATTCCACCCAACACTGCAGCAAATGATAGAGTGTCGAATTTGTTTTTCAAGCTCTGCGGCAGCAAGTGTGCTCAGGTTAACTATTTTATTTATCAATAAGAAATGGCTAATTTAGCCTATCCCTTACATGCCTTCTGCCAATGCCTGTCTCCGAAACGAAAAATAAGGGGATTTACGGTCTCTGCTGGTATCTCGCTGCGGATGGAACGCTGATGACGTTAGGAGGACTTTTACGTTACAATCCTGTCACTAAAATCTGAACTATAGAGATAGACACTCCCATGAAATTTGTTCGATGGTTCCTTGGCCGGATTATTCTGCTGCTTAATGCCATTTTTACGCCGAAGTCCATGAAACGCTCTGCCCTTGAGCAAAGCGAAATCAATGTGGCTGCTGAAAAGCTGAGACTTTACCAATTTGATGCCTGTCCTTTCTGTGTCAAAGTCCGCCGCAGTGCCAAACGACTGGCACTTCCGCTTAAGACCCTTGATGCGAAAAAACCTGCGTTCGAACAGGAACTGATTAATGGCGGCGGAAAACGTAAAGTACCTTGCCTGAGAATCGAAAAAGAAGATGGACAGGTGGAATGGATGTATGAATCGGCTGACATTATTCAATATCTTGAAAACCGATTTGCCTGATCTTTGTGCATAACGAGAAGCCCGACTCAGATCGGGTTTCTTCATTACGACAGTTTTTTGACAGCCTTCTGATACTTCCCCCTTCCGAATTCAGTATTATTTCTTATACAACGCGACCTTAGCTATTTGCTAAACTCAATTTGCTACCCTTATCAGTGAGGAGCTCTCATGCGATTACATCGTACTGCCTGCTTAGTTTTTGCCTCCATGTTAGGTGCTGCTGTCACAGGTTCTGCGCTCGCAGATCAGGAAGAAAAAGCAGCCACAGAAGTATCCAGTCAGGCTGAAAGCGATGACAGCAAAAAAAACAGCGAGAATAACGCTATTCAAGTGGGTGACGTGCTGACGGTTAAACTGGACGCCCTGTTGCCGACACAAGCCGTTCTTGCTTTTGACAGGGTGTTTGCCAGCCTGGGCCGTTACGAAGCACGCCCGGCCCAGATGTTTGATGATCTTTGCCTGACCAACGGCGGCAAAGGTGTGAAAACATGGGATGACCAGTCTCAGCCAACCGATCTGGACAGCTATACGTGTGAAGAGCCGCTGGGCAGTAACCAGGATGCCTTGCCTACCGTGTTGCTTGCACCAAATGGTAAAACACTTTACCTGCTTTCCGGCCATCACATTCTGACGACATTCTGGGATATGCCTAACGGTGGAACCAGTGTACCTGTGAAAGTGAAAGTCACACAAAGTCTGGCCGGCGATGATATTGATGAAGTCTGGAACGCCATGAAAGAAGCCGGGGAATTCTGGCTGTTTGATACCCGTGGCGAAAAAATCAAACCTTCTGAGCTGCCCGAATACCTGGGTATGAAGCAGTTAAAACATGACAAATATTTGTCACTGGTCTTTTTCCTGCGCAACATCGCTTACAGCGACCCTGATAAAAGTAAAACCGTTAACCCGCTGATCCGGCCAATGTCTGTTCCTTATATGCAATATTACTGGGCCCAGTATCTGCGTAAAAAAATGAAGGTGTCGAATTACGACCTTAACGACCCCGATGAGTACGCTGCAGCACTTAAAGAAGCGGCAAGCCTTATTGTGGCGGCAGCAGATGATGAAAACATTGCCTCATCAGGCAAAACCGCGAAAGAATTGGGCCAGTTTGATGAAGTCAATATCAAAGCACTTGAATCATTACTCTCCCGGTCTACCTCAAGCTGGAGCTACGCATTAGCCTATCGCCAGCGGGAGAAAGAAGAATCCACACCAAAACGCATTCTTGAAGAGCAAAAAGCGAAAAAAGAAAGTGCTAAAAAGGAAGGTACGCCCGCAGTCGACACCGAGAAGACTGAAAACTAAAGGCAGTACTATACATCCAGGGCGAAGCTAACCTCGCCCTGATTCTTTACTTTTAGCCGAAGTCATAAACAATACCGTCATCAGAATCATTCCCACCAGTACAGCTACCGATGCCAACGCCAAAATCGGGTCCAGCACGTCCGGGGCAGCGAGGTTGCCATACAATAAAAATAATCCTATCACCAACACCAAAATACCTGCCTGATGGACATAAAACTGAATCTGAGATAACGCACTTGAACCGTTTGTCAGCCATAGTCGATGGCACAAACCATAGATAAAAGACACTACAAAGGCAGCCAGCATAATGTGAGCATGTGTCACCATTTGGCCATGGTTGTGGGAGGCTGCCATGTAAATACCTAACAACAGCCCGAGGATAGCGTAGATAAAGCTGGTGATGACATATTTCCGATCCATATGACCTCCTAACAAATACAGGTCAGGCTGGATAGCAAGAATGCTCAGATGCTATCCGTTAAGATCAGAATAGATAAAGTCATGAGTGGTAGATGGAAAATTTCCGACTATTTACCTCTGCCGTTTGACTATCGAGTCTAGCAAAGTGGCCAAAACATGATGGCAGGCAGAGTCTGCCTGTCAGCCATTGACATCAAGAAAGTATGGCGTTGTTTCTGCTATAAATTTAAAGCCATGCTTTTCCACAATTGGCCGGCTCATAGCCGATGCATCGATAGTGAGATACTGTATACCGCGTTGTCTGGCATCATTGATCCTCTGGTGCAGTAACGCCGTGTAATAGCCTTTGCTCCGGTATTCAGATAATGTGCTTCCCCCCCAAATGCCGGCAAAGGGACTGTCGGTACTGTATAAAATCCAAGCCGACGAAACGGGAAGATGATTATCATAGATAACATAAACAGCGACATCCTTTGGGGACGCTTGCTTCATCTGGTGTAAAAGCACAGCATGACTAGTATGATCTGTGCCCCATACCTTTTCCTGCACAGACATTGCTTCTCGTATTCCATCAAGATCATAAACTTCCGCTATGTCTGCATTCACAGGCAAAGCACTTTGAATACTGTCCAGTTCCAGCACCATAAAGGACTCAGATTCCTCCCGGGTAAAACCTTGTTCAATAAGATGTTTGCCTATATTAGCGGGTGAGTCAGTAGAATAGGTTTTCCACTCAAAGGATTGCTTCCGTGCTGAAAAGAATTCGATTTCGTTTTTGATCGCCGAACTTACCTGCTTTTCATCCAAATGAAAATACGTAATGTAGCTACCTTGTGGATCGGGTGAAACACACCTCACAACCGGTCCGTTCACGTGCTTTTCATAGCCTGATGCGGCCTGCCCGATACGCTCAAACTGATTGTATAAGGCCATGATTTCCTTTTTATCCATTTAGCTTCCTTGATGTGCTGATCAAATGCAGACGGCTTGTTAATCGTGTGTCGCCTACTGGTGAGTAATGTAGTAAAGCGCCTGATCGTCACTGTGATAGTCATCAATGCTCTGGCAGTGACTGACTTTATTTCCTACGATCACCAGATTAACACCAAGCTCCTGACACGTTCGAACGTCCCACTCGGCATCACCGAAATAGGTCAGCTGTAAATCCGTATCGCCCGCTCTCTTTCGGGCGAGCTCCATAATACGTGCGCGGGAATAATGATCATCTGATGACGCCATACTGACATCGTCAATATTAAAGCCAGCCGATATCAGCTTCATTCTTGCCGTTTCCCGCCAGCCACCCGTTGCCAGAGACACAATAAAACGATCATCGTCCAGCAAACGGTGAAAGAAGGCTTTGGCTCCACTGACCTCTAGTGCAGGGCGATGACTCAAGCGTTCCCTGATGTTCTGAATAAAAACCGCTTTTACCCGCCTTTCAAGGTCAACAAGTTCTTCGTCTGGTGCCTGAATTTCAATAAAAGTGCGAAGTATGCCCCTGTCGGTAGCATGCGGATAATCACTCCAGCGTTGATATAGGTCCAGACCAGTGACTGACTTCACCGCCTTAACAAAACAGCTTTCATCAAACTGGCTGGACTGAATTAATGTATCGTCCACATCAAACATTACATGATACATACGATTGATGTATTCCTTCCGTTAGTATCCGGTTCAAGACTCTCACGAGTCAGTGCCGAAGCCTTCCAGCCATGCCTCGGCTTCATCACGCTGATCGCGGTTAAAGGATTTGATATTCAGGCCAGGAATCAAGAAACCTTCGGCTTCGCTGACTTTTTTGACCCAGTTTGTATCCGATAACACCGCTGCACGGTCAAATTTACGGATAAACCTCATCATTGATGGAAAGCGAGACAATTCAACACCTATCGCCCCCATGGAAGGCAGATGATATTCCACTATATCAAACAGCATTTTGCCATTTTTAATATCTGATGATTTATCGAGCAGTTCATCTAACGCCGACCTCATCTCCTCTGAATCCAGCTTACCACTCATTTCAATGTCGAGCCTGTCATTACCCACTTTTTCAACAGTAAACATATTTCCTCCAACGATGCCATTTGCAACGTATACCTGTAAGTATTGCTCAAAAAGCCCTTACTCGAAGAAACTGTAGCGTTAATCAGTAATAAGCATTATTACTGACTGTTTTCATGACAGATAAAGCAACAACGGAGGTTGTTTTCTGTTTGTTGGCAATAGTCGACACCACAATGCCTGCAAGCCATCTCAAGCACGCCACTGACGCGCTAGCAGGCCATAAATCGCTGAATCTGACATTTTTCCGTCGACAATCCACCTTTCAGGTAAATACCCTTCCAGCGAGAAACCCAGTTTTGTCAATACTTTAGCCGAGCCTGTGTTATCAGGGTCAATTTCTGCTTCTATTCTGTTGAGTTGCATTTCCTCAAAAGCAAACTGAATCAGGGCAGAAGCAACTTCCTGAACAAAACCTCTGCCCCAGTAGGCTTTGGAAATACTAAAACCCAACTCGGCTCTGCGCGAATATTGATCAATATTAAAGAGCATGCACTTGCCTAACAACCGCTGCCCGGGTTGTTCATAAATACCCAATACCAGCTTTTCCGGCTCATCCAATGAAGGTTTTGATGCCTGTATGTAGTCATTCGCCTCTTCAATGGATTGCCATGGGCTTTTATCCCAATATCTCATCACGTCCGGATCAGAGAAAATATCAAACAAAGCCTCGGCATCACTCAGGGTCAGTGGGCGTAGTACGCATCTTTGGGTGGTCAGTTCCAGCACGGCTTATTCCTTATTATTCATAACCAACTCATCAGCACGAATTTTATTCATCAACATGCAGATGAAACAAGTTGTTTAATGAAAATAAGAGCCTGAGCGCAAGCTTTTTATCATGTACCGCCCGACAGAGACATATCAGGCGCAGACAGCAAGCCTTGAAGCCTGGCACAAAGCGCAAAAAATTGAAGTCGTGCCGTGGAAGGAAAGAGAATGGCAGGCCCCAAACCAGCCGAAAAGGGCCTGTATGACATGACCTGGCTTATCGGCGGGCTTTTGCGAGGAAAACATCCAGTTTATTGGCAAATTGCTGTCTGTCAGCCTGACTGATAGGTGCCGGTCCACCGGTTTGGATACCGCTGCTGCGCATGGTTTCCATAAAATCCCGCATTTGCAGGCGCTGTTTAATCGTATCTTTACTGTACATTTCGCCACGTGGATTGAGCGCGTGACCGCCTTTAGTAATGACCTCATCAGCAAGCGGGATATCGGCGGTAATCACCAAATCCCCCGGCTCAAGCTGCTGAACGATATGGTTATCAGCGACATCAAAACCCGCCATCACCTGCACCGCTCGAATATGCGGTGACGGTGGCACACGGATGGCATGGTTTGCAACCAATGTCGTGCAGACACCTACGCGATGAGCGGCACGAAAAATGATTTCTTTGATCACATTCGGGCAAGCATCAGCATCAACCCAGATATTCATGATGGTTTCCTTAACTCTGCTTCAGGGCGCATTGGCCATTCAGCTACCTATTTTGCATAAAAAAAGCCGCCCGGAAAGGCGGCTGTCTTTAAAAGTACGGGATTAGCACTCAATGCCTTGCTTGTGCAGGTACTCGTCATAAGTACCGTGGAAGTCATTAACACCGTCTTTGGTGATTTCAATAATACGGGTAGCCACCGAGGAGACAAACTGACGGTCGTGAGAGACAAACATCAGTGTCCCTCTGTAGTTTTCCAGCGCCAGGTTCAGAGACTCAATGGACTCCATATCCATGTGGTTGGTTGGCTCATCCATTAACAGGATGTTTGGCTTTTGCATGATCAGTTTACCGAACAGCATACGGCCTTGCTCACCACCGGAAATCACACGAACGGATTTCTTGATATCATTTTGCGAGAACAGCATACGGCCCAGAATACCGCGAACAACCTGCTCGTCATCGCCTTCATTCTTCCACTGACTCATCCAGTCCAGCAGGTTCATGTCGGTGTCGAAATCAGCAGAATGATCCTGTGCGTAGAAGCCAATATTGGCATTCTCAGACCACTTAATCATACCGCTCATCGGTGTCATGGCGCCCGCCAGGGTATTGAGGAAGGTTGACTTACCGATACCATTTTCACCAATGATGGCAATACGCTCACCGACTTCTACCATCAGGTTAACGCCATTGATCAGGATATTTTCACCATAACCCTGCTTCAGGCCTTCCACTTCCAGCGCATTACGGAACAGCTCTTTTTCCTGTTCGAAACGGATGAACGGGTTTTGACGGCTGGAGGCTTTCACTTCATCAAGCTGAATTTTATCAATCTGCTTCTGGCGTGAGGTGGCCTGTTTCGCTTTCGAGGCGTTAGCGGAGAAACGGCTGACAAAGGTATTCAGTTCGGCAATTTGCGCTTTCTTCTTCGCATTGTCGGCCAGCAGACGTTCACGGGCCTGAGTCGCCGCTACCATGTACTCATCATAGTTACCCGAGAACAGGCGCAGTTCGCCGTAATCCAGATCCGCCATATGGGTACAGACAGTATTCAGGAAGTGACGGTCGTGCGAAATAATGATCATAGTGCAGTTACGCTGCATCAGAACCTGCTCTAACCAGCGGATAGTATTGATATCCAGGTTGTTCGTTGGTTCGTCCAGCAGCATGATTTCAGGATCGGCAAACAGTACCTGAGCCAGCAGTACCCGTACTTTCAGACCAGGCGCCACTTCGCTCATCAGACCGAAGTGCAGGTGCTCAGGAATACCCAGGCCAAGCAGCAATTCGCCGGCGCGGGCTTCAGCAGAATACCCGTCCATTTCAGCAAAGTCGGTTTCCAGATCGGCGACACGCATACCGTCTTCTTCAGACATTTCCGGCAGCGAGTAGATACGGTCACGTTCCGCTTTGATTTCCCACAACTCTTTGTGACCCATGATCACGGTGTCAACAACAGTGAATGCTTCAAAAGCAAACTGATCCTGACCTAACTTCGCCATACGCTCGTTAGGATCTTTACTGACCACACCAGCAGAAGGCTCCAGTTCCCCACTCAGGATTTTCATGAACGTCGACTTACCGCAGCCGTTAGCACCGATAAGGCCGTAACGGTTTCCTTCGCCGAATTTAACGGAGATGTTTTCAAACAGAGGCTTATCGCCAAACTGCATGGTGATGTTCGCTGTTGTGATCAAAATAGGTTCCTACAACAATAATCAGACATGAAAAAAGCTGCCTGATAGCATTGGCAGCTTTTCATCGGAAATTGGCGGGTATATTAACAGATGACGTGAGTTTTATCACGCTTTGTCTGTACACTGAACAAAAGCGCCCGACAGTACACAGAGACGACAAATGTGGCATTCTGCCTGAGCAGCGCCACTTGCAAAGCGGTTTACTGACTAAAATCTCACCGCTTACTGAGAAAAAACTTACCAGCAAGCTGATTGTCAGCAACTTCTGCAGGGCTTGACACCGTTTTGGCGACTGCTTCCGATTTTTTTTGTAAAAATACCAACTTTATTGAAGTCTTGCTCCCTGAAAGTCATTTTTTCTTGTTTTATTACAATCATCCTAATATTTCCCGAAAAATAAGTTATTTTTCACCTCACACTTATTTCAGCAGATCACTCTGAGCAAACGACCAAGATCACAAGTTACAAAAGATCTAGATCACAAATACAAGTGATTAATTTTACTAGGATAATAACCTGTGCGCCGTTACAATCCCTGCCCATAAAAACCATAACAGCTCACAGGATAAATGCCTGTTTTTCTTCCCAATATGTGAAAGGTCCTAAGTAAAGATGAGTCCGGAAAATTACCTCCTAGACTGGCAAACAAGTCAAACTAATGCTGAATCCATCTCACCAATTCTTGGCCAGCTATATCGACAAAAAGGCGTCGAAGTGCTGTTGTTCGGTCGTCAGGTAGTCAATGCCTCAGTTATCGACCTGATTAAAGCCCACCGTGTTGGTCGCCGTTATACCGGCACTGATATTTCTCCTTCCCTGACCCTGCCATTGGTCGAAAAGCTGAATGACATGGACCTGTCACCTTGCCGTATTGATATCGGTCAGCTGGCACATATGTACTGGAAAGATCACAACGACGAGAGCAATCTGGACGACTTCCTGACAACGGCACTGGCTGACTCGCTGAGCAGCACCCAAACGCTGCAATCACGTGATGTTGTCCTTTATGGCTTCGGACGTATCGGCCGCCTGCTGGCTCGTCTGCTGATAGAGAAAAGTGGCCCGGGCTACCCACTGCGCCTGAAAGCTATTGTGGTTCGCGGTGGCAAGAATGGCGATCTTGAAAAACGCGCCAGCCTGCTGCGTCGTGACTCTGTACACGGCCAGTTTAATGGCAGCATTACTGTTGATGAAGAGCGTAAAGCCATCATAGTTAACGGTAACTACATTCAGGTTATTTATGCAAACAGTCCGGCGGATGTTGATTACACTACCTACGGTATCAATAATGCGCTTGTTGTCGACAACACAGGTATCTGGCGTGATGCTGATGGCCTGAGCCAACACCTGAAGTGCCCGGGTGCAGCGAAAGTTCTGCTGACCGCACCGGGTAAAGGTCAGATCAAGAACATCGTATTCGGTGTGAATGAAACAGACATTCTGAGTGAAGATACTATTATCTCGGCGGCCAGCTGCACCACTAACGCCATCACACCGGTACTGAAAGCCGTTCATGATAAGTACGGTGTATTAAACGGACACATTGAAACCGTTCACTCTTACACTAACGATCAGAACCTGATCGACAACTTCCATTCTGGCGAACGCCGTGGACGCTCAGCATCTCTGAACATGGTACTGACCTCTACTGGTGCGGCGAAAGCGGTTGCCAAAGCACTGCCTGCACTGGCCGGTAAACTGACAGGTAACGCGATTCGTGTCCCTACCCCGAATGTGTCCATGGCAGTGGCTAACCTGAACCTGGATACGGATGTCTCTGCAGAAGAACTGAACACTTATCTGCGTAACATGGCACTGAACTCAGCATTGTCTGGTCAGATCGATTACACCCAGTCGACTGAGATTGTATCCAGCGACATCGTGGGTTCTCGCCATGCCGGTGTTGTGGATGGCGCGGCGACTATCGCGCAAGACAAGCGCTGTGTACTGTATATCTGGTATGACAATGAGTTTGGCTACAGCTGCCAGGTCGTTCACTGTATGGAACAGATGATGGGCGTTCGCTATCAGACCTTCCCTGCTCTGAAATAAACCCTACACAATAATAACTATATTCTCTTGCTGAACATTCGCCGCCTGGTTTAACTCACACAGGCGGCATTTTTATTTCTATAATCCAAGAATCCGAAGAGTCAATAATCATCATTTGGCGAAGCTAACAGCGGCTTGTTTAATCCCCACATCACCTGCCTGTTCCATTTCGCCCGGCGGTTCCATACTCAGTCTTACATTCCCCTTGATCTAATTGCTGATTGTTCAGACACACTGAATGGCCGCTTTCCTGAAGCCAGTATTCACGCACTTCAGTCAGGTCTTAGTAATGGTGATAAAAAACCGCCCGATGTATTGGGCGGTTTAAAGGCAAGATAAATGCGTAGCTAGTGAATCAGAACTTCACTTGGTAATTCACCGTATAAGTCCGACCACGGCCCTTGTAGTCAAAAACTTCTGCTGGGCCATAGCTTGAGTACCAACCCGCAGCACGCTGTCCCCAGACCGTACTGTATTCACGATCCAGCAGATTCTGAATACCGAAGCCTAGGCTACCAACGGGTAACTGATAATTCCCTACTAAATCAAATACTGTGTAACCATTGATTTCATTACCAGCTTCATCATCCAGATTAAACAAAGTCTGACTTTGCAGTTTCAGTGCGTAACTATCTTCGAACCGGGCCAGCCAAGCCCCAGCTTTAGAAGCACTGGCATAGTTGATTGACTGTTTATCCCAGCCACCATCGCTATTTTGTACTTCAGTTTTCACCAGGTGCCCATTCACACCAGCTTGCCAAGCATTACTCAGCCAGTAAGCCGCCTGTCCTTCCCAGCCATAAACACGGGTTTTGTTGTCAGAGATTTCAATATTGAGTGTCTTTTTATTGGCGCTGACTTCCTTATCAGACTGTGAGTAATAAACAGCAGTCTGAATGCTCAAATCACTACCATCATGGCGATAACCAATTTCATAGCTGTTGGTTTTAATTCCAGCCAGTGTTGAATCATCGACATTGATACTGCCCGTCAGGTTGTAATGGCCATTGGCATCTGGGCCATTATAAGTACCCACACCGTAATATTTCGCGGGATCAGACAAGTCAAAACCCTGAGAAAAGTTTGCCCACACCTGATCGTTTTGTGTTAAGTGATAAATGGTACCTAAGTTGAACAGGCCGATATCATAATCCGTTTCACCACCAGGAACTGCGTCAGCAGAAGTGCCATTACCATGGGCGATCGCAACCTGGGTTCCTGAAGCAACAAAATCGTCCACTTTGTTGTTCATATATTGAAAGCGATAGCCACCTTCAACTGTCCAGTTTTCAGTGATTGCAAAGTCCGCCTGAATAAAGCCTGCAATGGATGACACTTCGGTGCCAGGATAACGGCCAATCATCGACGCTTTACGATTCACTAAGCCACCAGAGTTATAACTGGTCTGGCGATCGAACAGCATCTGATTGCTGTCCAGCCTATCGATGTATCCATCAATACCATAAGTCAGGGTCAGATTATCCAATGACTTGATCATTGCAGCACGCAAACTGATCACATCCGTTTCTTGCTCAGATGCTGCTAAATACGTTGAATAGATAAACGGAATAAAGTTCAGTGTTTCATTACGGTATGATGCCTGCACCAGTAATTCGTGGCTCAGAAAGTCAGTGTTACTATAATCCACATTAAGCATCAGACGCTCGGTTGAGCCCTGGCGGTCGGACTCGAACCCCTCTCTGACATCAATCAGGCTTTTGTCACCCGGATTGCCTGTAATGTTTTTATTTACACCAGCCAGATCCTGACCGAAGTAAATGCCATAAGGACTGTCTTGCTCACTGCTGTAGTATTGCGCCAGAAGGTTTACTGTTTGGGTATCGGTTGGCGTAATTGATAGTGTACCCAACACATCAATCACTTCGTTGAACTGAACAGAGCCCTGAGTAATATCCGGTACAACAATATCGCCATTCGCATCGTAAAAGCCCTGCGTTTCACCATAAACAACAGAAGCGCGACCTTTGACCACGTTATTGCCACCGCTAACAGACTGGGCCAGTTTATAGTCAAAGTCATCGCTACTATTAAAACCCGAGGTTGTACTGACGTAGCTCTCAAACTGAAGCTCATCACTCTCTGCTTTTTTAGTGACAATATTAATCACACCACCGGTTGCACCAGCACCATAGATGGCAGTAGCACCAGAAAGAATTTCGATACGATCAATATTAAACGGGTCAATGGAATCCAGCTGACGGCTGATGAGACGAGAAGAGTTCAGAGAGACACCGTCAATCATCACCAGCATCGGACGACCACGCAGATTCTGTCCATAATTAGTTCGGCCCTGACTGCTGACGTCCAGCGATGGAACCGCTGCAGCAAGGATTTCCCCCAGACTTTTACCACCTCGGTATTCTTGCTCAATCTGTGCATTGTCGATGTACCAGACTGTGCCTGGAATATCACTGATCGCTTTCGGTGCGCGGCTGGACACCACCACCATTTTTTCTTCCGTTGTCTGATATTCTTGAGCGAAAGCTACGCTGGATACGAAAGTTGTGGCGGCCACAGCTGCTGCCACTGTCGTCAATTGAAACATCCTTTTTATCACTGCCATTATTACCATTTTTTTTTAAGTTAATTATCAGTATAGATTTTGATAATAATACTCATTTGCCACATTATTTCTATAATCATTCATAAAAAGTTCACTACAATTTGAACTTTTTTATCCACCCTGTTTATCAGTCAAACAGAAATTTTTACTTTCGCATCAGATACAAAAAGTAGCCGCCGCCTATCACAGAGGCGAGCAAGCCGGCTGGGAATTGCCATGGGAACCATAGGTTTCGCCCTATCCAATCGGCAACCATCATCAGGCAGCCGCCCAGTAAACAGGCAACAATCAATTGTCGGTTGGCTGTGTACTGGTTGAGGGTGCGGGCCATATGCGGGGCGAGTAAACCAACAAAACTCAATGGACCAATCACAATAGTGCAAAGCGTCGTCAAGCCTGCAACCAGTAACAGCAAAAACTGCCTGACTCGCCGGCAATCCAGGCCAACACTGGTTGCACTGACTTCCCCCAGGCCGATAAGATCAATCCAACGGCTCAGCGACAAAGTGACTATCAATAGCCCGCCGACACCGATAGCCAGTAGAGTGACATCCTGAGCCGAAACCAAATAAGTTGAGCCGGATAGCCAGGTCAGCAAAGCTCGGACATTATCCTGCCCCGATGACATTGCAATGCGCAGGAAAGCATCCAGACCGGCACTTAATGCAATACCTGTCAGCAAAGTCTGAGTCGGTGCAAACTGATGCTTCTTGCCCATCAGCCAGATCACTGCGGTGACCAGTAACGCCCCCGCCGTACCCAGCATGACTTGTTCATGACGTTCAACCGAAATACCAAGCAATGCACCAATAACCAGTGCCAGAGCGGCTCCGGAACTGATACCCAGCACTTCAGGGCTTGCCATGGGGTTGGTTGTTACACGCTGAATAATCGTGCCTGCCAGTGCCAGCCCCATACCCGCAAGCAGAGCAACGGCTACCCGCGGGAAACGGTATTCCCAGACAGCCCCCGTAAAAGCCACTGTCCAGCCTTGCTGACCCTGGCCCACGGTGATCGCCAGGATCAAACATAAAAATGCCAATACAGACAAGATCAGCACGGTCTTTTTAAAATCACGCTGATGGTAGTGAGCGGCACTTTCATCCCTGGCTCTGAGCTCGGACTGTAAGGTTTTTCGCCTCAGCAGCCAAAGTAAAAACGGTGAGCCTAACAAGGCGGTCATCGCACCCGTTGGCAGCATCTCGCCGCCGACACCCGAGAACGGCTGAATGATGAGATCAGCCAGCAGAAGCATCAGCGAACCCATCACACCACTGAGCAGAATAGTCTGATGCAACTTACGGCAACCCAGTAGGCGGGCAATGGCTGGTGCCACTATGCCGACAAAACCGATCAACCCGACTTCGCTAACCACGCTTGCCGTCATCAAAATGGCCAGGCCAAGACACAAAACTTTGATTTGTTTAACATTTACACCCAGTGACGTGGCGACGCCATCGCCCAGTTGCAAAGACGCCAACGGGCGCTGCAACACCATTAATGCAGCCAGCGGTAAGAGCGTCATAGGCAGCAAAGTCGTCACTGTATCCCACCCGTTTTGATTAAGCGTACCTGCGCCCCAGACAAAGACAGACGACAAAGTCTGCTCATGAAGCAGCAACAGCATGGTATTGACTGAGCCGAAAAACAGGCTGATCACCATGCCCGCCAGCACCATATGAACAGGCGCAAACCCCCGCTTAGCCGACAACAGAAACACCAGAGCCGTAGCGAGACATCCTCCCAGAAACGCTGGAAAAAATGACGGTATTGATAAAGATGCCGGCAATAACAGGATACCCAGTACCATACCCAGTTCGGCACCCGAGGCCACCCCCAGGGTCGTTGGCGATGCAATAGGGTTACGCAACACGAACTGCATAACCGCCCCCGCAACTGCCAGTGAAAAGCCGCATAACACGGCAATCACCAGACGAGGCAAATACGTCAGGTTGACAATAATGTGCTGGTAATTGGTGGGATCGTAATTGAGCAGTGTTTCCCAGAGTAACGGCAACCCTTGCGAATAAGGCACAGTAAGATTGAGCAGATAACCAATCACGGCTATCAGGCCCGACATAATCAACAGCAGCCGGGCTTGTTGACCCGGGCGCTGCCATGAATCTGTCAAAGTAACCTGGGACGGCATTAGTGCTGTGTCAGTTCTTGAGTAATGAAATCGCTGAAGCGCTGCGCTGAGACTAAACCACCAAAGGTCCAGATCGCGGGCAGTTCATATACGGAATCCGAACGGGTAAACGCCATTACCTGCCAGAGTGGTGATTGGGTCAGCAGCTTTCGCTCATCCGCTTTCAACGGGCCGAAAATCATCACATTCGTGTTTTGATGCTCAGCCATTTTTTCGATACCGGCTGTCGTGAATCCCCACATATTGGTTGGCTCTTGCCAATCGTTTTTCAAACCCATCGCCGTAATCGTGTCCTGAGTCAGAGAACCTTCACTGTGAATGCGCAGGGTTTTATCATTGATAAACCGAATGAACATCAAAGGCTTTTGTCCTGCACCAGAAGCAAGGACTTTGTCACCGTTTTGCTTGAGACGAGCCGATACGGTCTCAATAACAGATTGCGCCCTTTGCTCCTTGCCCAGCACTTTCCCTAACTGCTGAGTCACCTTTACGGCATTGGCAAACGGTGTTTTCGAATCGCTGTAAATGGTGTACACCAGCGTAGGCGCAATGGCATTTAACTGCTGATAAACAGGACTCATGTGATTGCTGACCAGGATGACATCCGGCTTCATCTCTGCCAGCAACTCCAGATTAGGCTCTCGTCGTGAGCCGACATCAACCGCTGAATCGGGCAATGCCGGTTCACCTACCCAGCTATGGTAACCGTCTTTATCCGCAACACCTGCAGGTGTCACTCCCAGGCTCAGCACGGTTTCTGTCAACGCCCAGTCCAGTGCCACCACTTTTTCAGGCGGCTCAGCAAAATCTGTTTCGCCTAACTCATGCTTTATCGTCATCGCCTGACTCTGAAAAGTCAGCACGGTAAACAGCAATGCGATACTCTTTCTCACGGTCTTTCCCTGTTTTTATTGCTATGGAATGTAACTGATCGGCTGGCCGGTTTGCGGATGTGAAAACAGCGCCAGTTCCATGCCGTATATCTTCTTGAGAACTTCAGGGGTCATGATCTCTTCCGGTGCCCCTTGTGCGATCACTTTGCCTGAATGCAAAGCGATTAAGTGGTCGCTGAACTTGGCTGCCATATTGACATCGTGCAGTACCATGATGACGGTCAGGTCTAAGCTGAGGTTCAACTCCCTGATTAAATGCAGTAACTCATATTGATGGGCAACATCCAGCGCAGAAGTTGGTTCATCCAGCAAAATACACTTGCTCTGTTGCGCCAGCAACATGGCGACCCAGGCCCGCTGTCTTTCACCGCCAGACAAGGTAGCAACAAAACGATCAGCAAAGTCGCTCAGCCCCACTCTCTCAATCGCTTCATCGACCAACTGATAATCGTTCTGGCTGTAACGACCAAATGCGCCTTTCCAGGGATACCGGCCAAAACACACCAGTTCGCGCACTGTCACACCATCTGTCACAGGCGGATGCTGAGGCAGATAAGCCACATTGAGCGCAAAGGTCTTGCTGTCAAACTGCTGAACAGGCTGATCCTTGAGCAGAACGTGACCGGCTGCAGGCACGTTTTGCCTGCTGAGCAGTTTCATCAGCGTGGATTTGCCACAACCATTATGGCCGAGCAAAGTAGTGACTTTTCCGGGTTCAAAAGCCAGTGACGTTGGATGAAGAATCCGTTTCCCGTCCACATCAAAGGCAGCGTCAATGAGTTGATACATGAATGCGGTAATTGTGTTGCACAACAAAGTGCACGAACTTTATCATAGCGCACTGTTAATGATAATAGTTTTCACAACTATTTAGATGTAGGATACCTGTCACTGATTTCAGTGAGAACAAGAACACTCCGCATTTGGCTTACCCACCTGGTTGATTTGTGATTGCGATTGGCAGCTTTCTGTTCCTGCCTTCAGCACCGTTCTGGGACAGCTAGAGTGACCGCAACGGTCCCAAAATTGTCGTGCTGCAAGCATTGGCAGGCATGGCGCCTGCCTATACGTCCATGACCACCCAAACCAACCCTGAGCAATAAGGCAAAATCGCCGGTTTAACTTCGATGTCACACACCCTGGGTTATGGCCTGGCCTCTCTGCTGGCAACTACTGTGGTGATTTCCTCGTAACCCCCGGCGTGAGTCTGTCTCGGGTTTTCAGTTCTGGTCACCGGGATTGCCTTTACCCGGCGGAAGGAAAAAGCCGTCGTGCGTGTGGTTGAGGAGCGGTGAAATAAAACAGTGAATGACGGTAGTTTTTATTTTCAGAGACACATAAGCCCGCAAATGCGGGCTTATTATCACAATAAAAACTTGAATTAATCGAAGCTGATTGTTACTCGCTCGATGTCGGCGTAATTGGTCTCACCGTCATAATCATCTTTTGAATCTGAGAATACATTAGAAGTTAACTGCAATGGTACTTTACCGCCATCACTTAGAAAATCCCTACTTCTATCAGCAGGTGAATCACCTCGATAATCCACATAGGTATCAAAGTGAGTCGCACTTTTGGCCTTCTCAAACAATTCCAAATATTCATTTAAAACAGGATGTGGTCTACCATCACTATCTAGACCCAGACTGCCATTTACTGATTCATCCGCCAAAATAGGCTCAGGAAATATATTGATATTAATCGTTGATTTGCCATCAGAACTATCAACGTTTACCACTCCTAAACGTTCAACAATGTAGTGATGTTTTGAAGGTGCGTTATTTTCTCTAATAGGGTATCTTATCTCAGCAGTGATGCTTGGATCCCTATCAGCAAAATATACTTGAATGTTAAAATCATTCTCATCAATGCTACCTGAGTTGTCGGTGTCAAAATAAAATGAAACATAAGCATTATGAAAATCTTCTGGTAGCTTATTATACAAATCCACCTGAACATTCAACCCTTCAGGCTTAACCACTTCCTCGACCACATTGTCTTTCACGGCTTCTTCAACCGCTTTTTTATCGTCGTCGTTCCAGTCACAACCAAATAGGCCCAGTGATGCCAACATCACAACGGATAATTTCTTTTTAAACATCTTTCTCTCTCAACATGCAATATGAAATGAAATCAACAGGTTCCCCCTGTTGATGCACATAGGGTTTCACTGAGCGAATTGCATATCAATATAGTGCTTTTACTCTATGCATAAGGATCACACTGCTTAGACAACAAGTGTGATATTGATGGGAGGAGAATAAAGTAACTCATTGAAATAGAAAGAGGAATTGGTGGATAAGTGAGCACAATTTTCCGCCTGTGCCCTGTAACCCCCTCCTAACCTCCCCCTTGAAAAGGGGGAGGAACAAGACCGAGTCTGTTGTGAGTACGGCAATCCCCTCCCCTTGGCAAGGGGAGAATCAGGGTGGGGTTCGTGAAGCGAGCACGGATTTGGCGATTGCGCCAAATAACCCCCTCCTAGCCTCCCCCTTGATAAGGGGAAAGAACCGGACCGAATTCATTGTGAGCTCAGCAATTCCCTCCCCTTGGCAAGGGGAGGGTCAGGGTGGGGTTCGTGAAGCGAGCACGGAATTAGCGTCTGTGCCAAATAACCCCCTCCTAGCCTCCCCCTTAAAAAGGGGGAGGAACTGAAAGCGTTTGCTGTGGGCACAGATGTAAAAAGCCCGCGACTTGCGCGGGCTTTGATACTTTATTTCAGCTTAGCTGACGTGTGCTTATTTCTTACCCAGGTGCAGCCAGGTTTCCACCACGGTGTCCGGGTTCAGGGATACAGAATCGATACCCTGCTCCATCAGCCAGTCGGCAAGATCTTCATGGTCAGATGGGCCCTGACCACAGATACCGACATATTTCCCGGCTTTACGGGCCGCTTTGATCGCCATCGACAGCATGGCTTTCACCGCTTCGTTACGCTCATCAAACATGTGGGCGATTTCACCGGAGTCACGGTCCAGACCCAGCGTCAGCTGTGTCATGTCGTTAGAGCCGATAGAGAAGCCGTCGAAGTACTTCAGGAACTCTTCGGCCAGAATCGCGTTCGATGGCAGCTCACACATCATGATGA
Organism: Photobacterium salinisoli; assembly: GCF_003614885.1. GTDB lineage: Bacteria > Pseudomonadota > Gammaproteobacteria > Enterobacterales > Vibrionaceae > Photobacterium > Photobacterium salinisoli. The sequence goes on along the minus strand of NZ_QZMS01000007.1, from coordinate 855,881 downwards.
CTTTCAGGCCATTCTCGCCGCGACGCAGGTCGAATTTCGCCAGCAAGTCAATCACGGAAGCGGCTTCGCTCACGGTACGTACGAACGGGATCATGATTTCGACGTTGCGCAGCCCCATGGTGTTGCGAACACGCTTGATCGCTTCACATTCCAGCGCAAAACAATCCTGGAACTGAGGCGATACGTAGCGAGAGGCGCCACGGAAACCGATCATCGGGTTTTCTTCAACCGGTTCGAAGTTCACACCGCCAACCAGATTGCGGTACTCGTTCGATTTGAAGTCTGACATCCGAACGATGACACGCTTCGGCCAGAAGGCAGCAGCCAGAGTTGAGATCCCTTCGGTCAGTTTCTGAATGTAGAATTCAACCGGGTCGGAGTAACCTGCGATACGACGGTCGATTTCAGCTTTCAGCTCGTCCGACTGCGCATCATAGTTCAGCAGCGCTTTCGGGTGAATGCCGATCATCTTGTTGATGATGAACTCCAGACGCGCCAGACCAACCCCTTCGTTCGGAATACAAGCGAAGTCGAATGCGCGATCCGGGTTGCCCACGTTCATCATGACTTTCAGTGGCAGTTCAGGCAGGTTATCCACTTCAGAGCGGCGGATTTCGAAATCCAGTTCGCCTTCGTAGATAAAGCCCGTTTCGCCTTGTGCACAGGAAACCGTCACAATCTGGCCGTCTTTGAGCAGCTCAGTGGCGTTACCACAACCGACAACAGCCGGAATACCCAGCTCACGGGCAATGATCGCCGCGTGACAGGTACGTCCGCCACGGTTAGTCACGATGGCAGCCGCTTTCTTCATCACAGGTTCCCAGTCCGGGTCTGTCATGTCAGCCACCAGCACATCGCCCGCCTGCACCTGATCCATCTGGTCGAGATGATTGACCACACGGACCACACCCGTACCGATACGCTGACCAATCGCACGACCTTCAACCAGAGATTTACCCTGACCGTTCAGATGGAAACGCTCCATCACGTTGGCATCATCGCGGGAGCGAACAGTTTCCGGACGCGCCTGAACAATCATCAGCTCACCGGTAATACCGTCTTTCGCCCACTCGATGTCCATTGGACGACCGTAGTGTTTTTCGATGATCATGGCTTGCTTCGCCAGCGCCTCGACTTCGTCATCAGTCAGGGAGAAGCTGTTTTGCTCTGTCGCGTTTGTGTCTTGGATAACAACTTGAGTGCCCAGTGCTTTACCTTCACCGTAAATCATTTTCTGCAGCTTAGAGCCCAGTGTACGGCGAACGACGGCAGGATTACCGGCAACCAGAGTCGGTTTATGAACGTAGAATTCGTCTGGGTTAACCGCGCCCTGCACGACCATTTCACCCAGACCGACAGAAGATGTGATGAACACAACCTGATCAAAGCCAGATTCAGTGTCCAGTGTAAACATCACACCGGAAGAAGCTTTATCAGAGCGCACCATGCGCTGAATACCGGCTGACAGTGCAACACCTTTATGGTCAAAGCCCTGATGAACACGGTATGAAATAGCACGATCGTTAAACAGAGAAGCAAATACGTGTTTCACGGCTTCGATGACAGAATCGATACCGCGAACGTTAAGGAAAGTTTCCTGCTGACCTGCGAACGAGGCATCAGGCAGGTCTTCGGCCGTAGCAGAAGAGCGCACAGCGACGGACAGCATCTCGTCACCTTCACCCAGTTCCTTGTAGCACTGACGGATGTCTTGCTCAAGGTCGGCTGGCAGCGGCGCTTCATACACCCATTTACGGATAGTATCGCCAGCCTGCTTCAGCGCATTCACATCATCGACATCCAGCGTATCCAGCAGATCGTAAATACGATCATTCAGGTTATTGGCTTCCAGAAACTGGTTGAATGCATAAGATGTTGTTGCGTAGCCGTTAGGTACTTTCACGCCAGCATTCGCAAGATTGGCGACCATTTCGCCCAGCGATGCGTTCTTACCACCAACTTTATCAACGTCGTTCATTGATAAAGCATCATACCAAACAACATTCTGTTGCACGGGAAGTCTCCTTGTATTGGATCAGCTGTATAGTGTGGGCAAACTCTCAACGGAAACGATTGCTTTAGCATTCAAAAAAAACTTGCTTCAGAATAGTCGCCGTTCAAGACAAACTGCTGGCAAAACCTTGCTCAGCAGAACACTTACCCTGTAGGGTTATAGTTATAAATTGTTTGTTGGCCTCAATCGTTACAGGATCATCTAAAGGACTCAACTTATTATGCGCCGCAAATCTGATTTTCGTGATGTGTTTTACGTTTCTGACGGTACAGCGATTACATCTGAAACACTTGGGCACGCCGTACTTGGTCAATTTAACCTTGAGATTCGCCAAACCACACTGCCTTTTGTTGAGTCGGTTGAACGTGCTCTGCAGGTTAAAGAAAAAATTAATGAAGCCCATCGGGTATCTGGTGTTGAGCCACTGGTTTTTTACTCCATCGTACTGCCGGAAGTAAAAGCCGTTATTAATCAATGTCAGGCCAAATTGTATGATGTACTTGACGCACTGGTTCAGCCGCTCAGTAAAGATTTGAACATGCAGCCCAATGCCATGCTGGGCCGCTCACACAGCATCAGCCGTGATGTGGCCAGCTATCAGGACAGAATCGCAGCCATCGAATACACGCTGGCCCATGACGATGGAATATCCCTGAGTAACCTGGATAAGGCCGATATTATCCTGCTCGGCGTATCAAGATGTGGAAAAACCCCTACCAGCCTGTATCTGGCGATGCAATTTGGCATACGCGCAGTGAACTACCCCTTCATTGCTGACGATATGAACAGCCTTAGGCTTCCCAAGGAAATTGAACCTTATCGCTACAAAACATACGGGTTAACCATAGATACGGAGCGTCTTGTCACCATTCGCAACGAGCGCTACGCCAACAGTCAGTACGCCAGTGAGGGGCAGTGCGAAAGTGAACTGTCGAAAGTCGAAGCTATGTTCCGCCGCGAGGCTATCCCTTATCTCAACACCACTTCCCTGTCTGTTGAAGAGATCTCAACCCGGCTGCTGGATATCAGCGGCCTGAAACGCAGAATGTGTTAATAAAATATTATTGATAATGTTATAAAATTAACTAAGCCATAGTGCCAAACTATGGCTTAGCCGCTTCCCTTCCAGCCTGACTGAATCTGCTCGTTGATTGACAGATCGCATGTTATACCGAGCCGCCAGACAGTCTGTCTCAGCTTTGAGAGTGAAAAAACCTCGCAATTTGAACTAATTAATGAAAACTTTTCTGCGCCCCTCGTATTACTCAAAAAAGCTCCAATCGTTGCAATATGCTTACTGAGAAAGGAATAAATTAATCCAACTAGAGGTGGCAAATGAATAAGCCATTGTGGGGTTTTGCGCTTAATCTGGGAATCATTGTAACGCTGAGTGCCTGTGGTGGTGGCTCAGGCAGTGATTCTGGTGATGCATCCGGTGGCAGCAGCCAGCTGGATCGCCAGGCCAGACTGACCTTCGTCAATACGGCCCGCGAGCAAGTGAATGTTTTTGTGCAAAACGGCTCTGATGCGAGTACCGCCAGCTTGTTCACGACTGACAATATGCAAGGCGGCCCGATCAGCGACAGTACGCACCGTGAATATATGCACCGCTGGGGCGGCAGCTCAGCTCAGCCTGTCACCATCGGTATCTGGGACACCAAATATCAGCTGGAAGAAGAACCGGCGCAAACAAATACCCTGCTCAACAACGGTGAGGATTGGTGGACAATTGTATGGCTGGATGGTGAAACCACCAACAGCTTCAAGGTGACTTCTATCCGACGCGATAACGACGATGACGTACCGGACGATCAGTACGGGTTCAGAGTTTTTACCAATACCGACATCAAAATTGATTACCAGTCTGCGTCAGCAACGGGATCAACCAATGTCACGGCAGGCAAAGTTTCGCCAACTATATTGATGGCAGGTTGTGGTGATAAGTTTGAAATTTCAGCGACCAAAGGTCAGGACGGCGAGGTAATAGCGCCACAACAACTGGATCTCTGTTTACCCAACCTGGAACCGGGAGATACGTATCTGCTGATTACCAGTGATGACACCATTCTGTACGCAGTCGAAGAATAATCGCAGGTAACATGCGAGGAAAGTAATAACAACATCAATGCATCCATGATGACATTGGGCAGCAAACAATAATAATTGGGAAACATGCGCATTCGCCAGTATGGCAGTCTTTACTCGCAAGGAGAGCCTACATAAAACAACGCGGTCAATGTTCTCATTCACTCTGTGCAATGCGCTTTTTGGGGAAAGCAGAGTGTATAACGGGGATAAGCACCCAAAGATTCAGTAGGCAGCGGTGGCAACGCCCCAGACATGTTATATGTCTGGGGCTCTTTTCTTTATGCCGTCACCAGCTCCGCCTGTTCAGCACGTTTCAGAAACGCATATGTGGCCCCCGTCAGAATCGTACCCGCCGCAATCGCAACCAGATACATCAGCACAGGTGTAATGGCGTTAGGAATAAACAACACAAACAGGCCACCATGCGGTGCCATCAGTTTTGCCCCAATCAACATAGACAATGCGCCGGTTAACGCGCCGCCAGCCATGCAGCTTGGAATCACACGCATGGGGTCGCGAGCGGCAAATGGAATCGCTCCTTCGGAGATAAAGCACAGTCCAAGCACAAAAGAGGCTTTGCCTGCTTCCTGCTCTGGCAGTGAAAACTTGCGTTTAGCCAGGAAAGTAGCCAGCCCCATACCCAGTGCCGGTACCATACCGGCTGCCATCACCGCCGCCATCGGACCATAGGTTTGTGATGCCAGCAGGCCGACACCAAAGGTATATGCCGCTTTGTTGACCGGACCACCCAAGTCAAAACACATCATACAGCCCAGCAGAATGCCCAGCAGCACAGCGTTAGCCGAACCCATGTTGTTCAAAAACTCGGTCAACCCGTTCATGGCTGCAGATACCGGACCGCCAACAATGTAGATCATCACCAGTCCGGTGATCAGGCTGGCGAGCAGCGGAATGATAAGAATAGGTTTCAGCGCTTCCATCGATGACGGTAAACGCACGTTTTCAGCAATCAGCTTGGCACTGTATCCCGCCAGAAAACCAGCAACGATCCCTCCCAGAAATCCGGCCCCGGTTGAACTGGCCAGCATGCCGCCAATTAAGCCCGGTGCCAGACCCGGACGGTCCGCGATAGAATACGCGATATAGCCCGCCAGAACAGGAACCATCAGTGCAAAGGCCGAGCTACCCCCAATCTGCATTAATGCGGCGGCTAAGGTGCCCTCTTCTTTGAACGCTTCGATACCAAACACGAACGACAAAGCGATAGCCAGACCACCGGCGACGACCAATGGCAACATGTGCGAGACACCCGTCATCAGATGCTTGTATGGGCCGGTTTTCTCTTCTTTGGCTGACACTGTGGCCGCGCCGGATGCTTTGCCATGAAACACGGAAGCAGAAGCAAAAGCATTATCGATTTCCTGTCGGGTTTTCTTCAAGGCAGCGCCTGTACTGGTTTTATACAGTCGTTTTCCTTCAAAACGGGACAGATCCACTTCGATATCGGCAGCAATGATCACCAAATCAGCCGCTGAAATATCTTCAGCCGTCAGCTGGTTTTTGGCTCCTACCGAGCCACGGGTTTCGACTTTGATGCTGTAACCCTGGCGCTTCGCTTCTTCTTCCAGTGCTTCTGCGGCCATAAAAGTGTGTGCGACCCCTGTCGGGCATGCTGTAATGGCAACAATGTGTTTAGCCGCAGAAGCTGATGCGGTCTCTGCAACGATAGGCTCTGCCTTTGCCAGCACAGTGGCCTGCGAGACTGCTGATTGCAGGAAGGCATTAGGATCAGCCAGACACTCTGCCATGCCGCCTTGATATACTTTTTTACCGACAAAACGGGTCAGATCCACCGGAGTATCTGCAATGACTACCACAGCATCTGCCTGTTCAATGGCAGCCTGTGACAAGGGGGTCACCGGCATAATACTGGACTGGGCTTCAATATCAGCCTGCCAGTTCAGTGCCTTCACCGCTTGTTCCATTAAACCGGCCGCGATGACCGTGTTTGCGATTCCGCTTGGGCAAGCGGTCAGTATTGCTATCTTCATGTCGTCACCTTTGTCATTCAACAATTCACGTTTTGGCCAACAGGCTACTCGTTACTGATCTGAACACTTTCCAACGTTTGATTTAGCAGTGCGTCATCGGGTACACCGACCCCTACCTGGGTCACTGCCAGTGCCGACAACGCCGTCGCAAACGCCAGTGTTTCTTGTTTATTCCATTGATTGAGGTAACCCCAGCATAAGCCAGCCACAAGGGTATCCCCGGCGCCGACGGTGCTGACAACCTCCATAACTGGCGGCTGTGAGTGCAGCCAGCCAGACTCATCCAGCCACATCACGCCTTTCTCGCCCAGCGATACCACAACATTTGCGATATCCTGGCGATAGAGCGCTTCTGCGACGTTTTTCAGCTCTGCCGGTGTTTCCAACGGCTTGCCGCACCAGGCAGACAACTCTTCGTCATTGGGCTTCACCAGCCAGGGCGAAGCAGTCAGGCCGGCTTTTAATGCCTGATTACTGCTGTCAAACAGCACCTTTTTACCCTGTGCTTTTAGTCTTTTAATCCATTGCGCACAGACTTGCGGACTCAGTCCCGCCGGCAGGCTGCCAGCAATCACAAACACCTCATGCTGCTCGGCCAGCTCGAACAGTTTGCTCTCCATGGCGGCCACATCGTTCTGGCTGACTGTCACACCAGGAAAGTTGATGTCGCTGACACGGCCACTGGCTTCGACCAGTTTGACATTAATCCGGCTTGCGCCATGTACACGAACAAAGGCATCTTCAATACCGTACTGGCTGAAGAGTTCACAAAACGGATCCTGATTTTCGGTTCCCAGTAAACCGGTCACTGTGACAGCGGCGCCCAGTTCGGCCAGTACACGGGCGACATTCACCCCTTTTCCTGCCGGGTGCAGAGACCCGCGCTCGACCAGATTGACCGTACCTGCCTCCAGCACGGATAAACTGCCGGTCAGGTCCAGCGCCGGGTTGAGATTCACCGCCACCACTTTAGGCTGTGTGTCATTTCGGGTTGCCTGAGTATTCATCTATTTACCCTCGCCCAGTCCGCCAGCAATCGCATCTCCGATGGCCGACAGGGCTTCAGGGGCATCCGAACCGTCTGCCATAAATTCCAGTTCATGGCCATGCTTGACACCCAGCGCAATCACTTTCATCAGGCTCTTGGCATTGACTGATTTGCCGTCGCCCTGCAGATTTTTCACTTGAATCGCCGATTCGAATTTCTTCGCCACACTCACCAGCATGGCACCGGGACGGGCATGCAGGCCATGTGCATTGCGGATCCGGAACACGGCGGTGTTTGCTGCATCACTCGCCGCCGGCTGAGCGTCTGTAAACACTGCCGGTAATTGGGTCGCGTCGGCTTCAAACAGGGTGTGCAGCTGGTTCTGATAAATCTTTTGCGCCAGCAGGTTCAGCGGCTTTTGACAGGCCGCGTTACAGGCTGCCAGCATCAGCAAGCCTTTGACCGGTTGTTCTTGATGAAGGATTCCTTGTGACGGTGTCACAAAAGATAAGGCAGTACGGCTTACCCCTTTGCTGCTTCTTGCCAGCCACAGTCCCTGCCCAAGATACGACGCGCCCTCGGCTATCACATCAGCAACAAATGCGTTATCGGCTGCCTGCTTATTTTTAATAAGACCAGCCGCCACCGCTGTCAGTTGAAGTAAATCCGTTGCAGGAGAATGCAATGAAATCAGTGACTCATCAAAATCCGCTTCAAGCTGAGTGTCGCCATTCAGCAGTGAGATTACAGCCTCGGCAGTGTTACATTGCCGGATCTGCTCTTCCACACCGTCTGCCGACAGCACTTTAGTCAGTTGCTTCAGTATCCCGAGGTGCTCATCCGATTTCGCTGCAATGCCAATCGCCAGATACGCAATATTGCCGTCACCCCAGTCGACACCTTTCGGATAATGGTGAATTTTCACCCCGGTTTGCTGAACAAGATCGCGGGTATCGGTTGTACCGTGAGGGATAGCAATACCGCTACCGAGAAAGGTCGAGTTTTGCGCCTCCCGGGCCAGCATGCCTTTAACATAACCTTCAGACACCAAGCCTTGCTGGGTCAGTTCACCGGCAAGGGCCGATATGGCAGCGGTTTTATCTCTGGCTGATTGATTCAGCACAATGTCTTGTTGCGTCAGTGACAACATCTGTTTCACTCCCCTGTTTATTCTCACCGGCTCTGGAGGCCGGATATACTGAGTGTTTTGTCTGATATTCGATTCAGCTTTAACTATATCTAAAACCAAAGCTGAAACGATTCAGCATCGAGGTAAATAAAAAGTTTCAGCGTTGTACCAGAGAGTATAGAATATCTGAGAAGACAGTGCTGAAACCTTTCAGCTATGATGCTGGATCGATTCAGCAAGAATTGCAAACAATGGACATTGGATCCGTTTTGAATCTATGATCCACCACACACTTTGCCTGATTTTCGAGTGAATGAGACACGATGAAGTTAGATGAGATAGCCAGACTGGCAGGCGTTTCCCGTACAACGGCCAGCTATGTAATTAACGGCAAAGCCAGCCAGTACCGGATCAGTGAAAAGACCCAGCAAAAAGTCATGGCCGTGGTTGATGAACACAATTTCAAACCCGACCATGCTGCCAGCGCGCTGCGGGCAGGCAGCTCACGTTCACTTGGCCTGATCATCCCGGATCTGGAAAACTCCAGTTACGCAAAATTAGCCAAGCTTCTTGAACGTGATGCACGCAAAGCCGGCTATCAGGTGATTATCAGCTGTTCTGACGATGAGCCAGAGACCGAAATGAAAGTGGCGCAGACGCTGGTAGGACGTCGTATCGATGCCCTGATTGTGGCGAGCAGCCTACCTGCCGACAATGATTTTTACCGTCAGATCCAGCAGGCCGGTGTTCCCGTCATCGCAATTGACCGTGGCCTGGACGATGAATTTTTTGCCTGTGTGATCAGTGAAGATCACGACGGTGCTTATTCGCTGACCGAGCAGCTCATTAAAGACGACACCACGTCGATTGGCCTGATTGGCGCCGTACCCGATCTGGGTATCTCGCAACAACGGGAAATGGGATTCCATGCCGCCATCCGTGATCACCGGCCAGACATAGCAGTCAAAACGCTGTATGGCACTCACTTCAGTCCCGAAGAAGGCCAGCGTTTACTGCAGACCTGGATTGACAGCGATCAGGTGCCAGACAGTATTCTCATTACTTCCTACAGCTTGTTTGAAGGCATGCTGGACTGTTTTCTGTCCCACCCCGAGCTGATGACCACCACCCAACTGGCGACCTTTGGTGATCACAGATTGCTGGATTTTCTGCCCATGCGCATTCATTCTCTGCCACAGCAGTTTGAAGATATTGCTGACAGCGCACTGGAACTGGCGCTCAATGCCACCGCAGGCCGATATCGCGCCGGCGTCGAAGTGATTCCGCGTCAGCTTAAAATTCGCTGAGGGAAAGTGATACATCATCTTTCCTCGGCACTTTTTTCTGTCCGGTTTGCGACTCAATACCCTGTCAACTCCATAAAGCCTTGTCCGTGATGACTGCCGGAAGCGGTAACCGGGCCTTCCCAATACTGGAAAATGAACGGCAGTAATTGATCTTCCCTTTGCGCCTGCACATCGAGATCGATCTGCTGTGCTGGTACTTGTAAATGCCAGCGGATCGGGTATGCCCGGCCGGAAAGCGTGGTTGTTGCTATCGGGGTAAGCGACGCTTGATCTGAAGACAAGGCGATTGAACGGCCATCGGGCCAGCTCAGGCTGCCGAAGACAAAAGGATCATGCTGAGTACTGCGGAGCTGATAGAGCATGAGTGCGCGGCCGTCGTCCAGATGAAGGGAAAACCAGTCCCAGCCGGTTTGATGCTCAGACATCGCCTGGCTACTCCATTCGCGGTCAAACCAGCCCTCGCCTTTCACCGCCACCGGTACACCGTCCAGCGTCACAACCCCGTCCAGTAGCAAAAACGGCATGCTGTAATAGTAAGATGCCAGCCGTGGATCCATAGGATCTTTCTGGCTGTAACCCGCCTCACCCTGTCTGACCAGATTACCGTAGCTGCGGATATTGAGCGTTGCGGCCATGCTGGCATCTGCACTGACATCTGCAAACGTCAGGGTAGCGGGAAATGGTGATGAGTCCAGCCCCTGCCAGCGCCAGTTATCCAGCCAGAGGCGATACGGTTTTCCTTCCACACCGGCCTGACCTATCCCACCGCGGGCAAACCGCTCTGCCTGCCAGCGTTTCTCTGCCGTGGTCACCACAGCATGTGCCATAAACCGCTGTGTATCTTGCCAGCCTGTGGCGTTTTCAGACCCTGCAAACGGCTGAGTGGCAATGCGAAACAAAGTCCATTGCACCGCAATCCATTGGCCTTGCTCGGTTTCCAGATTAGCCGTCAGATACCACCATTCGGTACGAAACCCCGGATGACTCAGATGATCCCGCGGAAACACCAGAGGCTGACCGGGCAAGACCTGTTCAAAACCCGTCTGGCTCTGCTGCGACAGAATATCCGCAGCCCGGTTTTCTGACACAGACGGTTCGCACCCTGTTGTGCCAGACAGAAGACACAGAACAAAGATAATTCGCTTAAACAGCGCATCAGCACCCATCAGAATGCCTCCCTGAGCGACAGCATGGCTGAGCGCTTGACCAGTCGCCACACAGGCCACGCGCCGGCCAGCAGCAGTGCGGTCAGTGCCGTCCCGAGTGTGAGCAGGTACTGAAGCGGGAAAAACTGCACAGGCATGGTCCAGCCGAAAGAATACTTAAGCACTACATCGATCAGCAGTTGTGCCAGCAGTAAGCCAAGGGGTAATGCAATCATTGCCGTCAGTACGCCAATGGCTGCTAACTGCCCTCCTCCGAGTAAGGCCAGTTCTTTACCTGTCATACCCATACAGCGCAATAACGCAAACTGTCTCTGCCGCGATAGCTCACCCGCGATTGTCGCAATGAACAAACCACCGATTGACACCAAGAGTGTGAGCTTACCCAGCGTGGCTGTAACCACAAAAGTGCGATCAAATACCGTCAGTGCCTGTGCCATGATATGCGCGTTATCGCGAACCTGATTAGGTTTCAGACCAAATACTTGCTGCAAGTTGTCCTGAAAAACGGATGTGTGATCATCGTTGTTCAGATGGATGGCAAGACTGACTTTACCCTCCTGCTGAAACAGCCGGTGCCATTGTTCATCCGACACAAAGATCTGGCTGTACGGGTTGCCGTAGTCATAATAAATCCCGGCCATCAGCCAGTTATCACCCAGCCTTAATGGCAAATCAACACGCTGCCCGGGCTGCCATCCTCTTTTCAGCGCCAGAGATTCACTGGCCAGAAAGACTTTCTCGGTGCCGTTGGTTTGTAGTGCCGACCAGTAGCCGTCTATGTGTTGTTTCATGGGCAGCGACTGTTTTTCACCGTCTGAGCGACCAATACTGAGCACCTGCAAGGTGTGCTCCTTAAACTCAGCGGGGACTTCCTGCCGCCAGCGCCACCATACCTCTGTCACTTCAGGCTGTTCAGCGGCCCAGTTTGCTATGCCCGCGGCCTGAGCCGTGGCAGGCTGTACATAGATATCAGCAGCCAGCCTCTGGCCCAGCCAGGTCTGAGTGGCCTGCCGAAAGCTGCCCACCATGGTATCCATGCCTATTGTGGCTGCCAACGCCAGCATAAAGGCCATCGCCGCCACGCCCCGGTAACTCAGGCTGGCGGCGGCATCACTGAAAAACCAGCGTAAGCGTGGCGACCTCAGCCATCTGGCAATGGCTTTAAAAGCCGCCCACAACAGAAATGGCATGATCAAACCCGCCGCCGCTAACAGACAGCCAATCAGCACAAAGCCGGCAAACTGGCTGTGATCGACAAAGTAGACAATGACAGCAGCAATCATAAATACGCCGGACATACCGGCCTGCCAGATAAATTCCCGCCAGCTGCCTCTTACCATAGTCATATGCGCAGTCAGCCTGATTGGCTGAATACGGATCAGCCTCATCAGCGGCCAGCCGCACGCCAGCAAAGTGCCAAGAACAGCGATAACCAGACTCAGCGCGCCCCATTGCCAGTGCCATCCGGTTGTTAGCGCAATATTCGCCTGATAGAGATCACTCAGTGTCACGGCGACAGAAGGCAATAGCTGACGGGCCAGAAACAGCCCCAGCAAGTTACCGCCTGCGACACCAATCAACAGCCAGATGACCACTTCAATACACAAGGCGCTAGCCAACTGTCTGCCCGTCACGCCAGCCTGACAGAGCAAGCCAACCAGAAACTGGCGTTGCGTTAACGACAATGACATGGCCTGATAGAAGATGAACAGCCCGACGACAAAAGCCAGCATACCCATTGCAAACAAATTCAGGTGAAATGCCCGGGTGAGCGGCTCCAACTGCGCACTGTCATTTTCAGTCAGGATCAAACCACCGGGCAGCAAAGTATTGATGTCCTGTAACGCCTGACTGCTCAGAGATCCACACAGTACAGCGGTGAAACCGGAGCGGGGGAATAACTGCCTCACCAACCCCATGTCCGCCAGTAAGCGGGATCCCTGAATCCGGTTATTTCCCACCAGCACCAGGCGTCCGACTGCATCGCCAGAATCCAGCGTCAGTAGTTGCCCTTCTCTCAGTCCTTTTATCGCGGCCAGTTCCCGGTTTATCCATATCGGATACGGTTTTTGTGTCAGGGACAGTGCTCCAGTCACCTGACCGCCAGACTGAGTAAACGGCAGCATAACAAACGGATCGATACCAGCCAGCGTCAGCTCACCGGCTTCGGCCGTCTGAATCCTGTGGGTGTCGAGAGGTACACATTGCTTATATCCCAGCCGTCTCAGCTGAATGTAAAAGCCCTGAGGCACAGTCATTCCTGCCTGATGATGCCGGATGGCATACTGGAACGGGTTATCAAATAACAGTTCCCCAGCCCTGTAACTCGCCTTAGCCTGCTGATTGACCGCCAGCACACCAACGAGCAGAGCAACGCCCATCATTAATCCCAGCAGCAGGAGCACTACCTGCAGAGGGTGGCGCCGGTAATGTCCCCACAAAGCATTAAAGACGGGGCTGCGCATTCAGTACGCCCCCTTTTAGCACTATGCTGCCGTTCATATGTGAGGCAACCTGCTTGCTGTGAGTCACCAGCAGTAAAGAGCAATTCAGTTGCTCACAAAGCCCGCTCAGCAATCGCATCACGGCCTGAGCATTGCGCTCATCCAGACTGCCTGTCGGTTCATCGGCCAGCAGGATATCAGGTTCCATGTATAAGGCCCGTGCAATGGCCGCCCGTTGCTGCTGACCACCTGACATTTCCTCAGGATATCGCTTAAGCAAAGGTTTTAAATCCAGTGCAGAGACAATCGTTCGCCACAACTCAGGCTTTTCCGGTAAGCCTTTTAACTGACGACAAAACTCAATATTGTCTTGCGTTGTTAAAGTAGGAAGCAGATTAAACTGCTGAAAGATAAGACCAATATGATGACGGCGAAAAGCAGTACGCTCACGTTCTGTGACGGCATGAATCGGGGTATCTGCCAGCCAGATTTCCCCTTTGTCAGCCTTATCCAGCCCGGCAATAAGATTGAGCAATGTGCTTTTCCCGGACCCGCTTTCCCCCATCAATGCAACCTGTTCACCCCGCTGCAATGTCAGTTCGGCTCCCTGAAGCACAGAATGAAACTCATTGCCATCCTGATACCCTTTGCAGAGATCAATGAGTCGTAGCATTCCCACCTCCGTGGACACAATGCAGACCTCCATTTAAAAGCTAACCGCCGCTTATCAGCCTGAAATCAATCTATTTTCAGAAGAAAGGATTCAGGAGCTAAGTGTAGTACAAGGCTTGATAAACCGATTGGGTGTTTAAAAGTGCTTACTTGTCTCAAGCGGTCACCATCACCTCACGACGAAACAAACTATCCTTATACAGCAATACAGCAACGCCTGAGTTCAGCTTGAAGTGGCATCAACTCCCCGGACAGGTACAGGGGTAATCAGAAATGGCAAATCCGCTCATTAAGAAATCAGCAAAGGCTGCTGCTGCCAATCTGGCACATTACCGGCACAGCTATAATGAATTCGATAGCTCTTGTTCAGACTTACCTCAACTGACAAGGCTGCCTAACGGCGGTCTGAATATTTGCTTTGAGGCACTGGACCGTCACCTCAATAGCCCTGTCGCAGATAAACTTGCTATGCGCTGGATCAGTAAAAATGATCAGGTAACCGACTACAGTTACCGCGCACTGAGTCAACTCACCAGCCGTTTTGCCAGCATACTTCCAACTTTAGGCTTACCGGTAGGTGCACGTATTTTCAGCCTTCTCGGACGCCAGCCTGAACTTTATATAGCGGCGCTTGGTACGTTAAAAGCCGGTTGTGTTTTTACGCCACTATTTTCTGCTTTCGGTCCTGAACCTCTTCATTCACGAATGGAAATTGGCGAAGCCCAATTACTGCTGACCACCCTCAACCTGTATCGAAAAAAAGTGAAATCATGGCGACATACACTGCCAAGTTTGAAAGCCGTCATTTTAATCGATGGTGAGCCTGATTCCGAACCCGATTGCTACTTGTTGGCAGAGTTAATGCAGCAAGCCAACCCCGACTTTCCTTGCGTCGCCACGCAACCCGAAGACATGGCCCTGCTGCACTTTACCAGCGGGACGACCGGCAAGCCTAAAGGTGTCATCCATGTGCATCAGGCCGTTGAGTACCACCAGTTATCGGCTTACTGGGCGCTTGATCTGACACCCTCAGATATTTACTGGTGCACGGCCGATCCGGGCTGGGTGACCGGCACGTCCTACGGCATCATTGCCCCGTTATGCTTAGGCGTGACAATGATCATCGACGAAGCCGAATTTGACGTAGAGCGCTGGTATCGCCTGCTTCAGCAACAACAGGTAACTGTCTGGTATACAGCGCCAACCGCCATTCGGATGCTGATGAAAGCAGGCACCGACATCCGAAATCAGTACGACCTGTCGTCGCTGCGCTTTATGGCCAGTGTCGGTGAACCGCTTAATCCTGAAGCCGTCATTTGGAGCCAGAATGTCTTTTCTGTCCCTTTTCATGACAACTGGTGGCAGACAGAAACCGGCGGCATCATGATTGCCAACTTCGCCAGTCAGGATATCAAACCCGGGTCTATGGGCCGTCCCCTTCCCGGCATCGAGGCTGCAATCCTGAATCATAATGACAACGGGGCGAGTGAGGTGATTTCTGCGCCAATGCAAGTTGGCGAACTCGCCCTCAGACCCGGCTGGCCATCCATGTTTCGTGGCTACCTGCATCAGGAAGAAAAATACCACCGCTGCTTTGCTAACGGCTGGTATCTTAGCGGCGATCTGGCAATGAAAGATAAAGATGGCTATTTCTGGTTTGTCGGACGCAAAGATGATCTCATCAAGTCTTCCGGACATCTGATCGGCCCGTTTGAAGTTGAAAGCGCCCTGATGGAGCATGAAGCCGTGGCGGAAGTCGGCGTTATAGGTAAACCGGATCCTGTCGCAGGTGAAATCGTCAAAGCTTTCGTAACCCTCAAGCCTGGTTTCACACCCGATGACGCTTTGCAAAAAGCGTTACTGGGTTTTGCCCGCCAGCGTTTGGGGGCTGCCGTGGCGCCTAAGGACATTGTTTTTCGCCGCAACCTGCCTAAAACCCGCAGCGGAAAAATCATGCGCCGACTGCTGAAAGCCCGTGAGCTCGGGCTACCCGAAGGTGATATATCAACTCTGGAGAGCGACGAACAATGATCAGCAAACTCCATATCGACCGTGCTCACTTGCTGCAACAGCTCAAACAAATGCTTAGGATCCGCCGTTTTGAAGAAAAATGTGCCGAACTCTATGCACTGGAGAAGATTCGTGGCTTTCTGCACCTCTATATCGGTGAAGAAGCCGTGGCCGTTGGTGTCATGAGCGTGCTGAGTGCCGATGATCAGGTCGTTGCAACCTACAGGGAACACGGCCATGCACTGGCTCGCGGGGTAAGCATGGGCAGTATCCTGGCTGAAATGTACGGCCGGACCACAGGCTGCAGTCGCGGACGTGGCGGGTCAATGCATCTGTTCGACCGGGCAACACATTTTTATGGCGGAAATGCCATTGTCGGCGGCGGACTGCCTCTGGCAACAGGATTAGCGTTAGCCAACAAAAAAATGCAGCGTCTGGCACTGACGGCCTGCTTTTTTGGCGAAGGCGCCGTCGCTGAAGGTGAATTTCATGAGAGCCTCAATCTTGCGGCTCTGTGGCAGTTACCTGTGTTATTTATCTGTGAGAACAACAACTACGCGATGGGTACCGCACTGGCTCTGTCTGAGTCAGAAACCAATATCGCCAAAAAGGCCGATAGTTACGGTATTGCCGCCGCACAAGTGGACGGCATGAATGTGGTCGATGTGGAGGCTGCCACCCTTGAAGCCACTGAGTTCATTCACAAACATCAAAAACCTTACCTGCTCGAATGTAAAACCTACCGTTTTCGCGGTCACTCCAGCTTCGATAGTCAGCTCTACCGTGAAAAAGAAGAAATTGCCCTGTGGGAAGAAAAAGGACCAGTCAGGCAACTGGTGCAATGGATGAGAAACAACAGCCATTTACTGGACAGTGAATTGGATGAAATGGAAAAAGACGTTGAAAAGGAAATTCAGGCTGCTGTTCGCTTTGCTGAAGCCGGGGAGTGGGAACCGGTTGAAGATTTGTATCGGGATGTTTATAGCCCCCGGCAAACAAACAGTTAAATCGACTTGCGGGAATCAAAAAAATGGCATCAGAAACAATGAGCTACCGGGAAGCGTTACGTGCCGGTCTGGAAGAAGCACTGATTCAGGATCCCCGTGTCTTCCTGATGGGTGAAGATGTCGGGCGGTATGGTGGCTGCTACGCCGTCAGTAAAGGACTGCTCGCCCAGTTTGGTGCTGAACGCATTATCGACACGCCACTGTGCGAATCCGGCTTTGTCGGCGTAGGCATTGGCGCGGCGCTTGGTGGAATGCGCCCGATTGTCGAGATCATGACAGTCAACTTCAGCCTGCTGGCAATGGACCAAATTGTCAATACGGCTGCTACCCTGCGACACATGTCAGGCGGTCAGTTCAATGTTCCCCTGGTGATCCGTATGGCCTGCGGAGCTGGCAGGCAACTGGCCGCCCAGCACTCGCACAGCTGGGAAAATTTTTATGCCCATATACCCGGTCTCAAAGTCCTGAGTCCGGCCACCCACAGTGATGCCAGATACATGCTGGGACAGGCGCTGGCCGATCCGGATCCTGTCCTGATTTTCGAGCATGTCATGCTGCTCAATGAACCCGGTACTGTCCCTGACAACCCTGATGCTCCAAAGGAAAACGCACTGATCCGCCGCATCGGGACGCAGATCAGCCTGATCACCTATGGTGGCAATTTGCATAAAGCCCTCACTGCTGCAGAGCAATTAGAACAGGACGGCATTTCTGCGGAGGTGGTCGATCTGCGCTGCCTGCGTCCACTGGATAAACCCACATTGCTTGAGAGCGTCAGCAAAACTCACCGCGCCGTCATCATTGATGAGGGCTGGCAAACCGGCAGTCTGGCCGGTGAAATCAGCGCCATCATCATGGAAGAAGGATTCTGGCATCTGGATGCTCCGGTCAAACGGGTCTGCAGTGCAGAAGTGCCTATTCCCTATCCCCGGCATCTGGAGCAGGCTGCCCTGCCTCAGGTTGAACAAATTGTCGCGACGGCCAAAGCCGTCATGGAAGGACGCTGATGGCTCATCAAACCTTTGACATTGTGATGCCTTCTCTGGGTGCCGACATGCGTGACGGCATGCTTACTGAATGGCTGGTTGCAGAAGGCGATCATGTCAACAAAGGTGACTCTATCGCCGTGATTGAAACCAATAAAGGCGCTATTGAGATGGAAAGCTACCACACCGGCACCATCAGCCGGCTTTTGGTACAGCCTATGTCCACACTGCCTGTCGGGGCCATTCTGGGCAACATGGTTATCGACATTGAATCAGACACAGATCGCATGGCACAGCCAGCTGAACAACCATCGCCCCAGATACAAGATAAACGTCAGGCAGCTCCCGCCCCTGCACCAGCTCAAACCAAAGCGACCTCCGCACGCTCCGAGGCGAGCGTTCCCAAAGCCTCGCCTGTTGTCCGGGCAATCGCGCGACAGCAACAATTGAATCTGCAAGGCATCGCAGGATCGGGACCGTCCGGTGCAATTTTATTGCGGGATTTGAACACGACGCATCAGACTCAGCAAAGCAGTGACGCAGAACCGCCAGCGAGATCATCGACAACCGTGACGACTGGCACTGGTACCAACCAAGGTCATCAAGACACCATGCGAGCAGCGATTGCCGCGGCGATGGAAAAATCCAAACGGGAAATCCCTCACTACTATCTGAGCCATGAAGTTGATCTCAGCGCGGCACAGCAATGGCTGAGCGATCAAAATGCTGGAAGGGACCCAGAAGAGCGCCTGCTGTTACCGGCACTTCTCATCAGGGCCGTCGCCACACTCTTGCCTCGATTTCCGACACTGAACGGGTACTACCGGAACGGAGGATTTGAGCAGACACAGGCCGTCCACATCGGTACTGTGATCAGCCTGCGCGAAGGTGGGCTGAAGGTGCCTGCCATTCACAACGCTGACCAGCTGTCGCTCAATGACACCATGCTGGCGCTCAGGGATATCAGCCTTCGCAGCCGGAGCGGCCGGCTTCGCAGCTCGGAGCTGACAGATGCCACAATCACTATTACCAGTATCGGCGAGCGTGGATGTGATGGTGTGTTTGGTGTCATTTACCCACCGCAAGTCGCCATACTGGGTTTTGGCAGCTTGCGTCAATCAGCCCAGGTGAAAAACAATCAGATCGAAATCTGCGATACTCTGACAGTCACGCTCAGCGCTGACCACAGGGTCAGCGACGGCATAGTGGGTGCCAGATTTCTTCACGCGTTGTCTCAGCAATTACAACAACCGGAGCAATTATGAACAAAGACGGCATCAGGGCCCTGATCATGGAAGCCATACAGAGTGTCGCTCCGGAAGTCACGGAAGCGGACATTGATCCGAATGAGGATCTGCGCGAAGCCTGCGATCTCGACTCAATGGATTTTCTTAACCTGCTGGGTGCTCTGAAGCATAACTGCGGTGTGAACATCCCGGAAGCTGATTATCCGCGCGTCAGAACGTTCACAGGCATGGTTGACTATCTCAATGATCACTTAGCTTAGATACTGCCCGACAGACAGGCTTTTTCATTGCACCTGATGCCCGGTGCGAATGTCGGCCAAGTGCAGACGGATCTGTTTCTCAATTTCGAGAATCGCAAAGAATACACATCCGACGACCATAATGATCACTCCCTCCCAGAACGGAATAGCCACTGTGCCGAAAAGAATCTGTAACGGTGCCAGGTACGTGATAGCAAATTGTGACACTGTCACACAAACAACAGTCAGCCAGACAACCCTGGTGCCGGCGATCAGATCCCATTTCAACGATGTTCCATAAATATTCCTGATAAAAAACAAGTGGAATATTTCCATGACAACTAATGTATTGAGTGCCATTGTGCGCGCGAGTTCTAAAGAATACGCCTGCTCAACAGCGTAAGAATACATACCGAACACGCCCCCAAGCAGCAGGACAGAAACAAAAACGATACGCCATGCCAATTCTCCGTTCAGCAATGGTTCATTACGCGGACGCGGTGGCCTGCTCATGGTATTGGCTTCCGTTGGCTCGAAAGCCAGGGCAATCCCCAGGGTGATCGCAGTGATCAGGTTCACCCATAGAATCTGGATGGGCGTGATCGGCATTGTCATCCCAAAGAGCAACGCCACCATGATAGTCAAAGCCTCTCCGGCATTAGTCGGCAGGGTCCAACTGATGACCTTTTTGATATTGTCGTAAACCGTTCGCCCTTCACGAACCGCAGCGACAATTGACGCAAAATTATCATCAACCAGCACGAGTTCGGCTGCTTCTTTCGCCGCTTCACTGCCTTTGAGCCCCATGGCTATCCCTGCATCGGCACGCTTGAGTGCCGGGGCATCATTAACGCCGTCACCTGTCATCGCAATGGTCATCCCATGAGATTGCAGTGCCATCACAAGCCGCAATTTATCCTCCGGGCTGGTGCGGGCAAATATATCCGTATCTATCACAGCCGCCGCCAGCGCATAATCATCCATGGCATTCAGGTCGGCCCCCGTCAACACCTTGTCGGGATTTTGCAAATGAAGTTTTTTCGCGATCGCGGCGGCTGTACCCTTGTGATCACCGGTAATCATTTATACCCGGATACCGGCAGTGTGGCATTCCGCAATCGCGTCAATGGCTTCAGGACGCGGCGGATCGATAAGACCAACAACGCCAATCAATGTCAGGCCCTGCTCAACATCGGTAAATTCAAGAACAGTATGATCCGGCGGTACTGATTTGACAGCAAAGGCAAGTACGCGCTGTCCTTGAGCAGCAATGTCCTCAGCTTGCTGATGCCAGTAACTGGCGTTAAAGGCTTCGCTTTTTCCAGCCACTGTGCGCTGCTGAGCACACATCAAAAAGATTTGCTCCGGGGCACCCTTTACCGCAATAAACGCATGGTTTTCATGGTCATGATTGAGTGTAGCCATGAAGCGGTGCTTTGCATCAAAGGGAATGACATCGGTCCGCATCCAGTCACTGAGTTCCTCCTGAATATCAATGCCCATTTTACCGGTCAGGGCGAGCAAAGCTCCCTCCATCGGGTCGCCAACGACAACCCATGACCCGTTGTGATGGTGTAAAGAAGCGTCATTACACAATACGGCGACATGACCAAGTTCATTCAGGATGGCATGTTCATTCGCACTGACTGCCACTGCATTTAACCAGATTTCACCTTTCGGCTCGTACCCCATCCCTCCCAGTGAAAAAACATGAGCTTCGGTCACGACAGAAGCAACCATCATCTCGTTACAAGTCAGTGTGCCCGTCTTATCCGTACAAATTACCGATACCGCCCCCAGCGTTTCAATGGCCGGCAAACGCCTGACAATGACATTACGGCGTGCCATTGTCTGCACACCAACGGCCAGCGTGATGGTCAGCACCGCTGGCAGTCCCTCTGGGATGGCAGCGACTGAAAGCCCCACAACAGCCATCAGCATTTCTGAGAAGGAAAAATTGCCAACAAAATACCCGTAGACCAGAACCACAGCGGCAATTAACAAAATCAGGGCGGTTAACCATCGCGCAAACACATTCATCTGTGTGATCAATGGTGTTGTTAATGTTTCAATGGTTGAAAGCATGCCACTGATACGGCCAATTTCCGTGTCCGCCCCGGTAGCAACCACAACTCCCCACCCCAGCCCGCTGGTCACAAGCGTACCGCTGTATGCCATACATACTCTGTCTCCGAGAGCAGAATTCATTGCAACCGCGCGTGTGTCTTTCTTAACGGGAACAGACTCGCCAGTCAGTATTGCTTCCTGAATCTGAAGGCTGTTCACCTGCAAAAGCCTAAGATCGGCGGGCACCTTATCACCCGCTTCAAGCAGCACTATGTCTCCGGGCACGAGCTTTTCGCCTTCTACCGTATGACGCATCCCTTCTCGCAATACCGATGCTTTCAATGCCAGCATATGACGAATGGCATCCATCGCCTGTTCCGCTTTCCCCTCCTGAATGAAACCAATGACCGCATTCACAATGACGACAGCGAGGATCACAAACGTATCTGCCACATGCCCGAGCATAGCTGTCATGGCAGCAGAACCAAGAAGCACGTAGATAAGAATGTTGTGGAACTGCTTTAGAAAACGATACAGGGGGTGTGGCTTAGGAGGCTCTGGCAAACGGTTTGGGCCATAAACGGACAGACGTTTTGCCGCTTCTTCGGAAGAGAGGCCATTTTTATGCGAACTCATGGCATCAATGGCCTCTGCTGATGCCATTTCGTGCCATTCCCTTTTTGTTTGGCTTGCTGCTAGACGTTGCATTATTTGATGACCCCTCCTTCCTTTGACAATTTACCCAGCAATGACGTCAGCAGGTAACAACTGATGACCGACTCCTGATAACCGTAAAAAACAGATGGATAATATCTTAATCCCTACCCATTAATGGCAGGCTCTGATGAGGAGTCAAGATTGACGGTAATAAACCGATTGTTCCACCGTAACTTGGCTCACTTTTTGGGTGTGAACTCCTAAAATAAAATGAGTCTGGCTCTGAATTCATCAGAAGCATCAGCGTAACCAAAAGGAGAGCAGTATGACTTCCGACCACCAGAGCACTGCCAATCCGATCATTTACTGGTACCACCAGTTACGCGTTACCGACATTCCTTTCGTTGGCGGTAAAAATGCTAGTCTGGGTGAAATGATTAGCCAATTGAAAGAAGCCGGCATAAAAGTGCCGATAGGTTTTGCCACCAGCGCCCAGCTCTTTCGCGACTTTCTGAGTCAGAATCAGCTTGACGAACCCATAGCCCGGTTACTGGCAGATATGGATTCAGGCGCCATATCCCTGGCAGACACAGGTGCAAAAATCAGAGCATTAATCGCCCAAGGCACTTTCACCGGCAAACAAGAAGAGGCTATTTCTCATGCTTATCAGCAACTTTGTGATCAACTGAAGACTGCCAATGTCAGCGTTGCGGTCAGAAGCTCAGCCACGGCTGAAGATCTGCCTGATGCCAGCTTTGCAGGTCAGCAAGAGAGTTATCTCAATGTTCGCGGTTGTGATCAGGTACTGCAAGCCTGCCTGCAATGCTTTGCCTCACTCTATACTGACCGGGCGATAGTCTACCGCCAGGAAAAAGGCTTTGCTCATCAGCAGGTCGCCTTGTCTGTTGGTGTTCAGCAAATGGTGGAGTCTAAAGCGGCCGGGGTGATGTTCAGTTTAGATACTGAAAACGGGTTTCCCGATGTCGTGATTATCAATGGTGCGTGGGGGCTCGGTGAAATGATCGTTAAGGGTAGCGTGACACCTGATCGTTACATGGTTTATAAGCCGCTTCTGGAGAAGTCGGGCAAGCGACCTATCATCGAAATAGAACGCGGTAATAAACAGCAGAAAATGGTTTATGCATCCAGAAATCACACAGATAACCCCCACGATGGACAGACTGTCGTTCTTCCGACAACCGAGGAAGAACGCTGCGCATTGGTTCTGTCTGATGATGAAATTTTACAACTGGCTCGCTGGGCAGTGATTGTAGAACGCCATTACGGTTGTGCTATGGATATGGAATGGGCGAAAGACAGTCAGGGGCTCTATCTGGTCCAGGCCCGCCCCGAAACCGTGGAATCACAAAAGCAACACGCTGTTCTGGTGAACTACAGTCTGAAAGAAAAATCGACCCTGTTGCTGGAAGGCGCCAGCGTTGGCAGCGCGATCGCTACGGGCCAGGTTTGTCTGATCAGCGATCCGCACCAGACCGATCAATTTCCGCAAGGTGCCATTCTGGTCACCGAAAGGACCGATCCAGACTGGGTGCCCTTGATGCGAAAAGCCGCAGGGATCATCACAGATACCGGCGGCCCAACCAGCCATGCTGCTATTGTCAGCCGAGAACTGAAAGTCCCCGCCATTGTGGGTACGGAACATGCGACACAGCGTCTGACGGACGGACAAGCGATCACATTAAGTTGCGCAGGTGGAACTGTCGGGCAAGTGTTCGAAGGCATATTAAGCTATGACACCCAGCAGGTGAATCTGGATGACATTCCACGTACAAAAACGGCAGTAATGATTAACGCCGCCATGCCAGATGGCGTCTTTCGCTGGTGGCAGTTACCGGTCGCTGGGATCGGTCTGACCAGGATCGAATTTATGATTTCAAGCCAGATCAGAGTCCATCCTATGGCACTGCTCCATCCCGAAAAAGTGACAGACCCAGATGTTCGCCAGACGATCAACCAATTGACGCAAGGTTATGCTTATCCACCGGATTACTTTATCCATCATCTGGCGATGGGTGTGGGGAAAATTGCAGCCTCGCAATACCCGAAACCGGTCATTGTGCGAATGTCAGACTTTAAATCCAATGAATATCGGGGCCTGCTGGGAGGTGACTTTTTCGAACTCCACGAAGAAAATCCAATGTTGGGCCTGCGCGGGGCTTCACGCTATTACCACCCGCTTTATCGTGAAGCTTTTAAACTGGAATGCCAGGCCATTGTAAAAGCTCGCCAGGACATGGGCTTTGATAACATCATAGTGATGATCCCATTCTGCCGCACAATCGGCGAAGCCGATAAAGTGCTGGATGTTATGGCTGAAACTGGACTGAAACGTGGTGAAAACGGTCTGCAAGTCTATGTAATGTGTGAAATTCCCTCGAACGTTATTCTGGCAGACAAGTTTGCACTCCGCTTTGACGGTTTCTCAATCGGCAGTAACGACCTCACCCAGTTAGTCTTGGGTATAGACCGTGATTCGGCCGAACTGAAACCACTATTTGATGCAAGAGACGAGGCAGTGAAAGAGATGATTGCCCAAGTGATCACTGTCGCGCACCAGTATGGCTGTAAGGTTGGGATCTGTGGCCAGGCGCCGTCAGATTACCCGGAGTTTGCCGAGTTTTTGGTCAATTGCGGCATTGATTCGATTTCCCTGAACCCCGACTCCTTCGCCAAAGGGTGCCAGCAAATCGCACTTGCAGAACTCAAATACCAAATGAATACTGCCGGTCACGAATAACCAGCAACAGGTCCGGACAATAGTGTGTACGCGATTTAAGAACTCTCTGAGATGTACTGTTTCAAGACATCCCAGCGAAAAGTAGGGCCATCAGAACACACATACTTGTCCTTCAGGTAACAGTGCCCGCAGGTTCTGACCCCGCAGTGCATGCGACGCTCTATCGACAGATAAATGGCCTGTTCAGACACACCGCTGGCAACCAGATGCTTTGCCACCGCAAACATCATTGCTTGCGGACCGGCCAGCAGCACCACGTCCGGACCTTCATCAAACTGGCTGAGCACCGTGGCAAGGATATCGACCGGTGTACCGCCTGATTCATTTTCACCCTGTTCGATGTCACCATCTTCAATCATGTTGAAAACTGGGATGACCTGCTGCCAAGACCTGCGCTCCGGCGTCAGCATCTTCGCCTGACGGCTGCGAGCCCCATACACTACCATCAGTTGGGTGTAACTTTGTTGTTCAACGAGCTGATTCACCACCCCGACTAAAGGTGCCAGGCCGCAGCCCCCACCCACAACCAGTACCCTTTTATGACACACTTTCTCCATGGGCCAGCCTTTACCGTAAGGCCCTTTAGCTCCGAGGATCTGCCCTACTTCAAGCTCAAACAATGCTGAAGTAACACTGCCCATCCTTCGGACCAGCGCCCGAAAAGTCCCATGTTGATCAGGAAGTTGTGTAAAAGTAAACGGTGCTTCTCCGACAGAAGGCAGACAGAGCATGAAAAACTGTCCTGTTTTCGCCCTCATCCAGTCTTGCTGCACTTTCGTGGTTTGAGTTGCCGTGTCCAACAAACGAAATGTGAAATGGCGGGCGTGCTCACCATCATCATAAAAGTCGATCAGACGAACAGCTGTTGGCGTGAGACTATGCATCTTTCACTATCCTTTTCATGACCGAATGCACCCCTATAACACCCGGGCAAGTCTGCTCACACCGCCCACAACCGATGCAGCCATACCGACCAAATTCAGGCAAATAATCATCACTGAATTTGTGGTACCAAAAACGCTTCACTCTTTCGCCGGCCTGCTCTGCGGGATTATGGAAACTGGCCTCACGCTGAAACCCTTCGTATAAACAAGAATCCCAGAAGCGTACCTGGCGGGCCTGAGTCGACAGCTTATCAGAGTCGTCTTGCGACACAGCCTGATTTTGTGTGCCATAACAAGAGCAGGTCGGACACAAGGTGGTGCAACCGGAACAAGCAATGCACTGTATTGCGACCTGTTGCCAGAACTCATCGGACACTTGGCCACGATTGAGTTTTTCAATGCCTTCCGGAATATAAGAGTGATCGTCGAACTGCTGTTCACAGTGAGTAAGGTTGTCCCAGCGTAAATTTTTATCCCGACTTGTTGCAGGTGTCAGCACCAGCCCCTGCAAGGCGGCATTACCAGAATCTGTCACCACAATCAATAACCAGCAATCATCTTCCAGCGGATGCAAAATCAGATCGGCCGTGCTATCTCTGACTCCCGGTCCGGCATCGACCAGATTGCAAAATCCATTCTGACAAGGTAGAACACAATCCACGCCAACCAACAAGGCTTGTTGCCGCCGAGCCTGATAATAAGGATCCTGTTCGAAAAATATGTCCTGATAGTGAATTGCCATCAGATCGCAACTCTGAACCCCGAACAATACAAAAGGTTCCGGTTTATAAATGGTCTCACGAAAAAACTGGCCATCGAAGACATATAAGGTCTCCTGTTCGGCAAAGAAAAAGCTTTTGGCTGAACTCAACGGTCTCTGCTGACTCAGTGGGGGAAATGGGGCTTGAACTTCAGACTGCCAATAGGATTCCCCCCCCTTATCAACGACCTGATACAGCTGACGGGTCTGGGATAGGTGCGCTTGCAGATCCTGAAGTGAGTGAAGTAAATACTGCCGCATCTTACATCCCCTCCAATAATTGCTCTATATCTTTAGGCGCTTGCCCCGGGGGTAATGGCACTACAGATACGGCACATGCTTTCAGCTCAGGCATTTTCGTGATTGGATCCTGCGCGGTATTGGTCAGTTGATTCGACGGTGCTTCTTTGAAATGGTATGGCATAGCCACCAGGCCCGGAGGAACGTCATCGGTGATCATAGCGCGAGTCTCGACATAGCCCCGACGAGAACGAATCCCCACTGGCGAGAAACGCTGAATATTCAGCGTCCTGGCATCTTCCGGGTTGATGAAAAGCAGTCCCACTGGTGTTTCCCGTTCCAGCAAGGGAGATTTCCGGGTCATCGAACCACAACCGTAATGACAAGAGAGCCGGTTTGTTGTCAGGATGAATGGATATTGTTCGTCGGCCATTTCATCAATATCAATCTGGTGTACCGGGATCAGTCGTGCCTTACCAATAGGAAAAGTCGTTTGATGTAATATAGCCGTTCCTTGCGGTGCATCCTGATTGCAGGGCCACTGTAAACCATGAGCCAGCTCAATTCCTGAATAGCTCATTCCCTGATAAGACGGCGTCAGCGAGGTCATCTCATCGAACACAGCCTCACTGTTTGTCCAGCTGAGCGCATGGCTGCCTAATTTCTCAGCCAATGCCTTTAACCATTGCCAGTCGCCCATCGCTGAACCCGGTGGCTGCACAGCCTGAGCAATATGCTGTACCCGCCGCTCGCAGTTAGTAAAAGAACCGTCTTTTTCCGCAAAGGATGCCGCTGGCAAAATGTAATCTGCCAGCTTGGCTGTCTCCGTCATCGTCAATTCAGCAACCACCAGCAAGTCCATTTTCTTCATGGCCACGCGGACATGATTCTGATCAGGATCAGTCACTACCGGATCTTCGCCGAATAAAATTAAACCACGAAAGTCACCGGCCAGTGCCGCTTTAGTCATTCCCAGCGAAGTCAGCCCTAGCCGGGTAGCGACCGGCTCTCCCCAGGCTTGTGCAAACTTGTCTTGCGCAGAGGTATCCTCAACGGCCTGATAGCCAGGATATACATTCGGCAGGCAGCCCATATCGCATGCGCCCTGCACATTATTCTGCCCGCGTAACGGATTGATACCGGTACCGGGACGACCAATCTGACCACAAACCAAAGCCAGATTAGACAGTACAATGACATTCGACGTCCCGCTGACAAACTGGGTAATTCCCATGCCGTACAGAATCATGGCGTTTTTGGCCTGACCATAGAGTTCCGCGACTGCCCGGATTTTGGCTGCGCTGATGCCTGTACTCAGTTCAGCCAGCTCAGGCGTGATTGTCTCTACACTGCGTGCAAGGGCTTCAAAACCTTCACAGCGCTGACTGATAAAAGACGCGTCATACAGCTTTTGTTTGATAAGAACGTGCAACATCGCATTGATGAGCGCGATGTTACTGCCCGGTTTGAGTTGAAGGTGCAGATCCGCCATTTTAGCCAGCCGGGTCACTCGGGGATCAATGACCACCAATTTCGCCCCTCTTAGCCGGGCTTCAATCACCTGCCCGCCCAAAACACTGTGATTTTCCGTCGGATCCGCACCGATCACGACAATCAGCTCGGTTTCGAAAATATCTTTGGTGCTATTAGTCATCGCACCGGAGCCTAAGGTTTGTTTTAACCCGGCAACCGTGGGGCTGTGGCAAATACGGGCACAATGATCAATGTTGTTGGTCTTCAGGACGACTCGGGCAAATTTTTGAGCGGCATAGTTATCTTCATTGGTTGCGCGTGCGCTGCTGATAACCCCCACAGCATCAGGGCCGGACTCAGCCTGAATATCCCTTATTGCCTCACTGATTTCATTCAATGCCTGATCCCAACTGATGGGATAGAAACGATCATGTATCCGCTTCAGCGGCTCAATAATCCGGTTTTCAGGTCGAATCGCATAGGCCGTGCTCCAGCCTTTTTCACACAGCTTTCCGCGGCTCACTGGATGACTTTGCTGAGGTTCAACCCCAGTCAGGTTGCCCTGTTCATCCATTTTCAGATTGATCCCGCAACCGACACCACAAAAAGGACAGACTGTTTTCACTCTTGAAGAAGCCATTACCATCAACAATCAATCAACGGGTTCTGGCATTGAGTATAGCAATCCAGCACGAAGCGGATTAACGCCGGTACACTATTCTCCCTTTTCTCTCTTAAACACTCGTTACTCTTTATTCTGAGCAGATACCGGCTTTCTCAGGTAAATCACATAATACACCAGGCCAACTAAGACACTTCCGCCCACCAGATTCCCCAGAATGACAGGGATCAGGTTATAGATAAGACCCAACCAGCCCACCGAGCCAGACACGTCAGCCGTTTCGGAAAAGGCCTGAATTAACATGGCTAATGGAATGAAAAACATATTCGCAATACTATGCTCAAAGCCCGCCGCGACGAATGCGGATATCGGAAAAACAATTGCGACCGCTTTATCAAAAACGCTTCGCCCGGCCATTGCCATCCAGATCGCCATACAAACCAGAATGTTACACAACACACCTCGGAAAAATGCGCTCCAGAACGGTAAGCTGCATTTTACTTCAGCAATCTGCAGATAACGCTCCGCAATTAGCCCGTGATTCAATTCTGTATGCCCCGATGCATACACCAAAACAGCCAGGCCCGCTGCCCCGATAAAGTTTGAACCGCATACCACCAGCCAGTTCGTCAGCAACTCAGCCGTCGAAATCTTTTTGTCTGCCCAGGCCATCGCCAGTAAGTTATTACCGGTAAACAGCTCAGCACCTGCGACCACCACCAGCAACAGCCCCAGTGAGAATGCGATGCCCCCCAACATCTGACTGGTGCCAAAACCCAGACTCGCGTCAGACTTGATCACCACGAAGTACAAGGCTCCCAAGCCAATAAAGGCCCCCGCAAGTATACCCAGCATAACCATAGACAACAGTGGCAGGCGGGCTTTAATCACGCCTATACTGTCCACTTTTTCAGCGATTTGCTTCGGTGAAAAGGCATCAAACCCAAAAAGATCAGCCATGGTTCACTCCGGTCAAAGACATAAGATCAAAGATGCTAAACGGAAGTCGTATCTGTCATGGATAATTCTAGTACAGTGATCCGGCCGGACTCTGTCTGCTTATTCTGTCTTTAATGCCATTTTTCAATACTTAACAATCAGTTGAAGAAGACCTTTCCATTTGGCACGCCTTCTCACAATTAAGTTAAAAGGCACGGCTGCGCCTTTCCACACTCTGCTCCGTGCGATATTCAGCGACAAAGCAGGCTGTTATTAGCCGGCCACCAGATTATTCATCCAGGCTTTTGAGCGGATACGTATGCTGGAACCAATAATTTTCACCACTTCTTCTAATACCAGCATGGCGTATACCCATTCCAGCGGCAGTTTCAGCACAAAGGCACAAAATGCGGTCAGTGGGATCCCTATCATCCATTGCGCTGCAATATCCTGATAAAAGCAGAAACGAATATCACCGCCAGCCCGTAACACCCCCACTATCATGGTCATCGGCAGGCTTTTCACTATCATGCCGACGCAGAAAATCATGAAGAAATGCTCGGTCAGATCCCGGGTTTCCGGCGTCATGGCAGCAAACAAATCCAGCACAGGATCGCGAATCAGGAACATGAGCCCTGCCGTGACCACAGCAAAGCCAAAATTGATCACAGTGACGGCCCAGGCCTGCCGGTAAGCCTGCGCCATATTACTGCCGCCCAATTGATTGCCAATCAGCACTGCTGACGCATTGGATATACCAATCAGCAACGCCAGCGCCAGTGACTCAATAGGCGTCATTACAGATAAGGCCACCAAACCATCGACACCAGCCTGCCCGATAATGACGTGATACATGAAAATCCCGCCAGACCAGGCAAGGTGGTTAAAGGTGGTTGGCAACGACAGTTTCAGAAAGCGATTTATCATCTGAGCATTAAGCACTTCAGGAAACAGCGACCAGCGCAGCGCAATCGGGTGATCCTTAAGGTGCAGATAACTGAATAACAAGGCGATTTCGACCAGACCGCTGATGGCCGTTGCCCAAGCAGCACCGGCAATGCCATAAGCCGGCATCCCCAGATTACCGAAAATCAGTACCCAGTTAAGAAACAGATTAAGCGTAATACCCACAGCACTGAACAGCGTGCTGATTCCAGGCTGATGCATCGCCCGCAAACCGACAGAGACACTGCTGCCCCACGACACAGCATACAAACTCACAGCCGTAATTTGCAGGTACTCGGCGCCCCGGGCAATCACCTCAGGGTTATTTGTCGCCAACCCGATCACCTGCTCAGGAAGCACGAGAAAGACTAATGCAGCCAGAGTGGCAACCAGGGTTGTCATCGTCAGCGTCAGCGCAACGCTCTGTTTCATCCCGTGCTGATTGCCTGCCCCCCAATACTGGGCTGCCAGTAATGCCCCGCCTGTCGTCACCCCGAACAGCATAATGGTGACCACAAACAGTGCCCGGCCAGCAATACCAATTGCCGCCACATCCAGCTCATTTAACTGACCCAGCATCAGAATATCGACCAGACTACGGCTGGAAAACAGCATAACCTGTAAAGCGATCGGAAAAGCAATCGCCAGCAGGCGACGCACAAACACTCCGTCAAATAAGGGGGAAGCAGATGACGACATACATATTCCTGAGAAATAAGGAGAGCATAAGAAAAGCGACAGGCCAGATTTTATACTGCCCCTTTCAAATCACAAGTTGTAATCCCAAGAGAGAAACGGCCAGATCCGCACGGTGCTTCATTCAAACCCACAGATTACAAACCACGATCAGAATAATAAATATAAAAAAATGCAGCGACTTCGCTGCATTTTGATATCTCTTAATCTGCTGTTCGCGTGGGGAGTTCGGGAAGGTAGTCTCCTGCATTATCAGGATAAAGAAGATATTCCCCGTGATATTTCACCAGCGATTTATAGTCAGTGACTTTGTACAGTAATAATCCTTGCTGGTAGGCCGAATCAATACATTGCTGGGTATTTCCGCGAACATAAACAGATAATGGCTTAGCCAGTACCCCAGCCTCATCAAACGCTTCTTTTAGCTGCTTCGTACACACCACCAACGACGCCTGACCATCGGTATGGTGCGTCACTTTACGGTTCACTTCGTATTCTGTCGCTACCACCCAATCGAGCTGCTGCAGCGTATGGTACAAGGCCTCCAGCTGCTCAGCTTTTACCGGACTGGTAGTGCCTTCGTCGCTCAGCACACCCGACAACGCCCATGCAAGATGTTGAAATTTAAGCTTAAGTTGTGCCTGCTTGCCCATACTTCGAGCCATCTGCTGCCAGGCAAGCAGGGTTTTTGCCACACAATGATCATAGCGTTGCTGTTTAATGACTTTGGTGATCCAAGCACTCATGAAGTGCGTTTCGCTCACCGGATTATTGGGGGTTTTGCCTGATGCAACAGAAGACTGCAACTCAGCCAGACCTTCATTCACCAGTTTGTTCAGCTCTTGATAAAACACAGCCATAATATTTACTTTCAGATACTCTTATTCAATCACAGGTATCAGGCGTCTTTCGCCAGTCCCCAATAAAACAAGCAGGCTAACACTGCACAAGCGGCCATCGTGCCTGCCAGCGGCCAGGCTGTAGTATCCGGCATTGCCGCCACAATGCCGCCCACCACAGTACCTGTGCCAAAACGCATTGTACCAGCCAAAGACGAAGCCGTACCCGCCATGTGCGGATACTTGGCTAACAAACAAGCCATTGAATTACTGGCGACGGTAGAAATCGCACCCACAAGCAACATAACAGGAACAACGACACCCCACAGACCCAGTTCGAACACTTGTCCTGCGATCAGTCCTGCCCCGGCAATCAGTTGAATGATCAGGCCCAAACGCAGCATAAAATGCGAGCCCATTTTGCGTACCAGCTTGCCATTTAAAGTGGTCATCACAATCAGGCAGATCACGTTCAGGCCAAACAGCAAACCAAAGTTTTCCGTGCTGACATGGTACAGATCAATGTACACAAAAGAGCCGACGGTCAGGAAAACGAACATGCCCGCGAACGAAAAGCCGCTGCTCACCACCAGGCCAAGTGCAGGGGCTGATGTCAGCATACGCGCATAGTTTCTGAGTGTGGAACCCAAATGAAACGGCAGTCTTTTTTCGGCCGGCAGGGTTTCAGGGATCATTTTCAGCACGGCCAGAATGACAATCACTGAAAACAGTGCCAGGAACCAGAAAATGGAACGCCAGCCGAACCAGACCGACAAATATCCCCCCATCATTGGGGCGGCTAGAGGAGCAATTGTCATCACCAGGGTGACAAAAGACATGGTGCGGGCGAACTCTTCCCTTTCAAACATATCGCGCACCAGCGCTTGAATGATGACAGCGGCAGAGGCCCCGGCAAAGCCTTGTGCGGCACGGATCCAGGTCAGTTCATTAATGTTATGGCTCATTGCACTGACCACTGCCGCCAGTGCAAACAACATCACACCGATTATCAGTACCGGACGCCGGCCATAGCTATCTGAAAGCGGCCCATGAATAAGCTGTCCAACGGCAAAGCCTGCGGTATACGCTGTCAGGGTCACCTGCACCAGACTGGGGCTCACGCCCAGATCTTTGGCGATAGTTGGCATTGCAGGCAGATACATATCAATCGCCAGCGGGGTGAGTGCGGCGATTGCCCCCAGAATGAGGATCAGCGAAAAGCTCAGGCCAGGACTGTCAGATTTATTCATAAACCACTTATTAGCATATTGAAAAGGAAAGGGAGAGATTGTACGACAATTTCCACTACTTAAATCTTTCCCGACAGGAAATGATAAGTTTCTTTTTATGGCGTACTAGCGAAAAATTGTGATGTGCGTTATCACAAAGTTCAAGTATTGACCAAGAAATCGCGACTATGTTGCCTGACAGCGAAGTTTCGCTGTTTTTTCTCTATCGGCCGGAACAGAACGAAAACAGGTACTAAAAAGGCGCCGATACCCCTACAGGGCCGACGCCTTCTCGCTATGCCACTACGTTGTTAAACCACTAAGTCGCTATAATACTCAAAGTCGCTCAGTCACTGACAGATTAGAAGCTGGCGATTTCTTCCTTCGTAAGAGGACGATACTCGCCAGGTTCCAGATCGTCATCCAGCACCACAGCGCCGACCTGCTCACGATGTAACGCCACCACTTTATTGCCAATCGCGGCAAACATGCGCTTCACCTGATGGTATTTCCCTTCAGAGATAGTGATCAGTGCCGCGCACTCCTCAAGAATCTCCAGTTTTGCTGGCCGGGTCAGCTCTTTCTCACCGCGCAGTTGTACGCCTTCGGCAAACTCGCTGATTGCTGAGGCCGGAATAGGATCAGCCGTTTCCACATAGTAGACTTTCTCGCAGACGTGGCGCGGCGACGTGATACGGTGTGACCACTGGCCGTCATCCGTCAGCAGCACCAGGCCTGTGGTGTCGGCATCCAGTCTGCCCGCTACATGCAGTTTTTCCGGGCTGACTTCATCTAACAATACAAAAACGGTCGGATTAAAATCATCAACATGTGAACACACATAGCCCTGAGGCTTGTTCAGCATAAAATATTTCGGACCCGTCATGTGCAGCGAGTTACCATCAAACTCAACCTCACAGGCATCGGTGATTTTCAGTGCACCGTTTTTGACGATCTCACCATTCACTTCTACTCTTTTTTCTTTGAGTATTTTACCGGCTTCCTTACGGGTAATTCCCAGGGCGGTACATAAAAATTTATCAAGCCGCATTGCAGGCTCCGAGTGTTGCAAAAGCGCCATTATAAAAACCTGGCCTGCGTGTTGCACGTGAAATCTCAAACCTGAGCCAGCTGAAGCAATATCACTAATTGCAACCCCTGATCACAAATTTTTACATTGCATTGCCTGAACTGCCACTAAGCTCAAAAAGTAGAACATTTCTCCATTTTCACGGTCTTCACTTATAGACAGAGGGCATGAGTTATCCGTATAAACACCTTGAAGAACTCATCACTGTGCCATCAAAACACCGAACAACTAAGGTTGACTTATGAACATCTCACTTGTAGCGCCTAGCCTGTCTTCTGTGGACATGCTGCTTACACTAGTTGGGGAACTCTTTGAATATGAAGTCCTGCCACAAAAGCGCGAGCAAACCACACAGGCAGTCCACCAGATGTTGAACAATCCTGAATTGGGTCAGGTTTGGTTTATTGAAGTTGAACATGAAGGCAATACCATGATTGCCGGTCATATTATCCTGAGTTACAGCTTCAGCCTTGAACACGGCGGGCGGATCGCCCTGATTGATCAGTTCTACCTGAAATCCGAATGGCGTCAGCAAGGCATTGGTACTGAACTTATGCCGCAGATTGAACACCACTGTGCAGAAGCAGGTGTACATGCACTGACTCTTGAAGTGAACATAGGTAACAAAGGCGCCCGCAGCTTCTATGAGAAGCACGATTTCATTCCGCGCCGCCAGTTCTGCATGATGACCAAAACGATCAAACCGTCAAAGCTGCCACTGAATATGGCTTCCTGAATCTGACATGAAAACGGGGCTCTGCACTACGAGCCCTGGTTACACTCTTCACACCAAGACTTGTCTCCCGCAGTTTAAAGCCGTTACACTCCTCTTCGCTGTTCATCAATCAAGTCAAATCCATGTATACCCTGCGTCCCTATCAGCAAGACTGTGTGAAAGCCACAGTGCACTATTTCCGTAAACACAGCACACCGGCGGTGCTGGCGCTGCCGACAGGTGCCGGGAAAAGCCTGGTGATTGCCGAACTGGCCCGGATTGCCCGGGGCCGAGTACTGGTGCTGACGCACGTGAAAGAGCTGGTCGAGCAAAATCATGCCAAGTATGAAAGCTACGGCTTAAAGGCATCGATTTTTTCTGCCGGATTAGGGCGAAAAGAAACCGATCAGCAGGTAGTGTTTGCCTCGGTGCAATCTATGGTGAACAGTCTGGATCAGTTTGATGCAGAATTTTCTTTGTTGGTCATCGATGAATGCCACCGCGTGCCGGACGATGAAAACAGTGCTTACCAGCGTGTGATCCAGCACCTTCAGGCCATAAATGCCGGCATCAAGATTCTGGGACTGACCGCCACACCCTACCGGCTGGGTATGGGCTGGATCTACAAATATCACACCCGCGGTCAGGTGCGTACCGAGCAGGATCGCTTCTTTCGTGACTGCATTTTTGAACTGCCGATCCGCTATCTGCTGGATGAAGGCTTCCTGACCGAACCCAAAATCATGGATATGGCGGTAATTGGGTACGATTTTTCCAGCCTCAAACCTGCCAATCATGGTCATTACCGTGAAGCGGATCTGGACGCTGTAATTGCCAAATCGGCGCGCGCCACACCCATGATCATTGAGCAGGTCATTGATTACGCCAAAGACCGCAAAGGAGTAATGATCTTCGCCTCCACGGTTAATCACGCCAAAGAAATCATGGGTTATCTGACCAATGAATCTGCCGCGCTTGTGGTCGGTGATACCCCACTTGAAGAGCGGGATCGCATCATTACCGAGTTCAAGAATCAGCAGATCAAATTTCTGGTGAACGTCTCTGTACTCACCACAGGCTTTGATGCCCCCCATGTGGATCTGATTGCTATCCTGCGCCCGACCGAATCTATCAGCCTGTACCAGCAAATTGTTGGTCGTGGTTTGCGGCTGGCCGAAGGTAAAAAAGACTGCCTGGTACTCGAATATGCCGGGAACTGTTATGACCTTTATCAGCCGGAAGTCGGCGATCCCAAACCGGACAGTAGCAGTGAAGTCATCATGGTGCCCTGCCCGGCTTGCGGCTTTAAAAACAGTTTCTGGGGCAAGCTCGACCCGGCCGGATTTCTCATAGAACATTATGGCCGCCGTTGTCAGGGTTATTTTGAAGATGATGACACCGGTGAACGGGAGGAATGTGGCTACCGCTTCCGGGCCAAATACTGTGAGGAATGCGGTGCAGATAACGATATTGCTGCCCGGCGCTGTCATCAGTGCGATGCCGTGATGGTCGATCCGGACAAAAAACTGCGGGATGCGCTCAAGCTCAAAGACGCCATGATCATGAAATGTACCGACATGCAGCTGGAGCCAGGTAAAAACCAGTACGGCAAACC
This sequence comes from Photobacterium salinisoli, assembly GCF_003614885.1. GTDB lineage: Bacteria > Pseudomonadota > Gammaproteobacteria > Enterobacterales > Vibrionaceae > Photobacterium > Photobacterium salinisoli. Next base: position 819,043 of record NZ_QZMS01000007.1, on the reverse strand, counting down.
TCAGTTGAAAGTGACCTATTTCAGTGAAGAGGACGGCCAGCTCAGTGAAACCTGGCAACTGACGAACAAAACCCAGAAATCAGAATTCCTGAAGAAATTCATCAATCCGCATCTGGTCGACCGCCATCGCCCCTTTACCGAGACAGCGCCCACCAAGGTGGTCAGCAACGAACACAGGCTTCGCCCACCGGAAATCATTATTGCCCGCAAAAGCGGACGCTTCTGGGCAATCCGGGATAAGCTGTTCGACCTGGATCAGTACAAGCAGTAACCTTGCGATAGATGCGAAGAAGCCGCACTATCGTGCGGCTCCTGTCTGGCAATATCTTCTACAAAAAATCAGAATGCGTAGTCCAGATTCACACCCCAATTACGACCAGACTGTGTATGGCGGTCTAAGCCTTCTTCAGTCGACTTATAGCCTTCAACATCCTGATAACGCCAGTATTTTTTATCGAATGCGTTAAACAGACCTGCACGCACCATCAGATTTTCAGTCGGCGTATAATACGCAATCAGATCAACCACAGTGTAGCTTGGTGCATCAACATTGGTGTCACTCGACCAGTCTGAGCCAGATTTCGATGCAACATAAACCGCGTTGATTTCACTGCCCCAGTCACCACTTGGCGCGTCATAGCCAAGCCCCACAACTGATGTAAATGGCGAAACAGAGTCTAAGGCCTCACCCGTCTTCTTGTCTTCGTCTTCCTGATAAGCCAGAGAGACTTTTGCGTAAGTACCGCTTGGCGCGTTCAGTGCTTCGTCCAGCCAGAGTTCAGACGCGAATTCCGCACCATAAATCTTGGCTGCATCTAAGTTTTCATTGCTGATAATTTGAATACCGCTGACCACCTCAGTTTGGGAAGCAATGAAATCTTTATAGTCGGTGTAAAAAGCCGCGATACTCATTGAACCGATGCGCCCCTGTGATCTTGCACCGATTTCGTAAGCAAGGCTTTTTTCTGGTTTCAGATTCGGGTTAGCAACAATTTTGTAGCCATGTGCCCTGTTATCTTTATCTTCATACATTTCACCAAGGGTTGGTGAACGGAAGCCCTGACTGATCTGAGCGTAAGTATTGAAACTTTCCGTCCAGTGATATACCGCCCCCAGACGCCCCGTCACTGCATCACTATCATGTTCAGGCAGACCTGAAGAATTGGCAGGTTCAGCCTGATAGTTGTCGTAACGGAGACCACCGGTCACGACCAGTTGATCCTGCATTAAATACAGTTGATCCTGCAAGAAAATACCGTATTTCACGGATTTTGCATTGGGCACTTCTACCGGGCCAGGTTTCACGGTCCCGGAATCCAGGAAGTAGTCTCTATAATCCAGCTCGAACTCATTTTGTACAACACTCAAGCCATAAGTCAGCTCATGACGAGTATCGGAGAATGCAACAGCTTTATTAAACTGCGTATCAAACTGAATGCTGGAGTCTTCACCGCTACGGTAGCGATTCCGATGACCATATCTATCCGTATGATCGTAGTTATCATGTTTACTCTCACTACGCTGCCAGTTCAACGCCCAGTTTACGGCATCCGCAACGGCAAGATTCGCCTGCCATTCGTGGGTCAACCCCAATCGGATCCGATCATCTTCATCATGACCACGCACATTGGTGTAAACAAAACCCGGCATGAAACCACCGCCAGCATCGTAATTTTCCTGACTCAGGATCTGGGCATCTGTATCACGTGTATAATATTCCGCAACCAAGCCGACCCGGTTGGTGTCGTTCACCTGAACATACACTTTGCCAAGCACGTTATGTGATGCAAAAGTCAGCGGGTTCGCCTGCCCACGACTGTTGCCTTCAATATCAGCCCCATCGCCATGCGCTTCTGTTTCATGGCCATCCCGATAGGTATAAATCAGCAAACTTTCCACAGCACCAGTACGATTCGCCGCTTCAACGGTTGCCTTGTATTGATCACTGTCGCTCGCATAACCAGTTTTGACAGCCAGATGATTGTTTTCTCCAGTCTGTAATACATCTTCAGGATTTTTCGTTCTCAGCAAGACTGTCCCCCCCATGGCATCACTTCCGTAAAGACTTGAGCCAGGGCCTTTACTGACTTCAATCGCTGTAAGCGTGTCAATTTCAATGCCGTTAGAGAATTTTCGCATCTGGTCGGCCCCCGGATTATAGCCCGCCGGTTGCTCCACATTATCAACCATCACTTTCACGCGATTTCCGGAAACACCGCGCACAGTGAAATCAGAAATACCAAAACGGCCATTGCCATTTACCTGAACACCGGGCTCGTATTTCAGGGCATCTTGCAGATCATTTGCCAGATTCTTTTCCATATCTTCAGCCGTGATCTTTGATACTGAGCCCGGAATGTCTTTAATACTTTGTTCAGTTCGTGTGGCTGTCACCACAATTTCATCTGTATACGCTTTTTTTTCCTGAGCTTGCAATGAAGGAGAAAGGGCCAGCAATACAGAGCTGGCAATCAATGAAAGTTGCTTGTGATTCATAATCCCTGCTATCAATTTTTTATCAGTTAGGTTCGTTATTGGCAGCGATTATACAAAAGCAAATGATAATTACTATCAATCTCAATGTTATTTAGATCACAATTAAGTAAATTTATTCGAACTAAATCCAATTTATGAAACGTGTTGTGTGTTTTTTATTGCAAGTAGAATTGAGCTATGCAGGGGTAGATCTGACGATTTTCTCGATGTTTAAGGGGCTTGTCAGGATTTTTTCTTGTCAGTTTCACGAGGGAGTGTTAGTATCCGCGCTCAATTTGACGGTACTCAGTAAGGTCGCATTACTGAAATACCTTCTTTTTATTCACTCACTTAAGAGTAGTTATCATGAAATTTGAAGCACAAGTACGTTCAGACCTGGGTAAAGGTGCGAGCCGCCGCCTGCGTCACACTAACAAATTCCCAGCGATCATCTACGGTGGCACTGAAGCGCCAGTTGCAATCGAACTGAAGCACGATGACGTGATCAACCAGATGGATAAAGAAGGCTTCTACGATGCCATCACTCTGGTAATTGACGGTAAAGAAGTGAACGTTAAGCCACAAGACATTCAGCGTCACCCATTCAAGCCAAAAGTTCAGCACATGGACTTCATCCGCATCTAATTGCGTTTGGTGTGAAAACGCTGAAGAAGAAAGCGCCTGAGGGCGCTTTTTTTGTGTCTGACAATCTTACAAGCTATAAGGCTAGAACAGATTTTGCTGCGGATTGTCTGGCACTTTCGCGGCCTGCATTTCCAGTTCTCGCTTACGCTTGAGTAAACGCAGATAACGTTGCCGGCATAATTTGATCACATGCCGCTTCTGATCGTTACTCATTATCTGCCAGTGAAATCTCTCTTCACGGTTCCTCAGACAGCCTTTGCAATACCCTCTGTTATTCACCTGGCAGACACCAATACACGGGCTGGGAATGGTAAAAAGTTCTAACTGCTCCATATCCCCTCCTCTGTTATCTGCGTGTTATACGATGAAATGCTTGTCACGACCACAAAATGCTTAAATTACATACAATCTGATAGTAACGACTTTATGCTGATAACGCCAGTCAGCCATCAGTTCGCCCGGGTAAAGTGATGGGGCCTCTCATCAGTGAGCCACTTCACACCCATTACAAATAATCAACATAATTACCAGTGGTTTTCCTGCGTAGTTACCGTAAAAGCCAAAACAAATGATTCTTCATTTATCCTTTATTAATCATAAATTTAAAACAAACCACATAGATAACTTACGTATTAATACTTAATACCTTAGTCGCTATTTTTCACGATCTTATTTGATATCCACTCCGTGTTATTGCGCTTGTTCAGGCCTATAGTTTGTTCAATGCTTTGATTGCATAGGGATTATCCCGCTATCACAATAACAATGAGGACGTGAAACATGAGTCTGGTAAAACGCACTGTACGCAATGCTCTGGTGGCAGCCAGCGCGGTTGCGGTTTTACTTTCCAGTACCGCCGCTTATTCCGCAGAAAAAGTCTATCGACTGAAACTGGCTGAAACCTGGGGCGCAAACTTTCCTATTTTTGGCGACACCACCAAAGCCATGGCTGAAATGGCAGAAAAAATGTCTAACGGCCGTTTGCAGATCCGCATCGATTCTGCCAATAAACACAAAGCGCCGCTGGGTGTGTTTGATATGGTAAAAGCCGGCCAGTATGACATTGGCCACTCGGCGTCTTATTACTGGAAAGGCAAGGTACCAAATACCCTTTATTTCTCCACTATGCCCTTCGGTATGATCGCAGCTGAACAATATGCCTGGTTCTATCACGGTGGCGGCATGGCGCTGATGGAAAAAGTCTATGGCCCGCATAACCTGCTGTCATTCCCCGGTGGTAACACGGGCGTGCAGATGGGTGGCTGGTTTCAGAAAGAAATCAAAACGGTTGATGATCTCAAAGGTCTGAAAATCCGTATTCCGGGCTTTGCCGGTGAAGTACTGGCTAAGTTAGGTGCCAGTCCGACTAATATTGCACCGGGCGAGCTCTACACAGCACTTGAGCGTCGTACCATTGATGCGCTGGAATGGGTGGGCCCGGGTCTGGACCTGAGAATGGGTTTTCACAAAATCGCGCCTTACTACTATACCGGCTGGCATGAGCCCGCGACTGAACTGCAGTTTCTGGTCAACAAGCAATCCTGGGAGCGCCTGCCGGCGGATCTGCAGGAAATTCTGCGCGTTGCCATGCGCCTCTCTGCCTATGACATGTATATCTTAAATACCCACGCCAGTGCCGAGAACTGGTCAACCATGAAGGAAGAATATCCGAACATCAAAGTGATGAACTTCCCGGATGATGTCATGACAGCCATTCGTCAAGCCAACGATGAATTGCTTGAAGAGCAGGCCAAGAATGATCCGCTGGCAAAAGAAATCCTGGATTCACAAGCGGCCTATCTGGAAAAAGCCCGTGAATGGACGCTGATTGCTGATAAAGCCTATCTCGACAGTCAGGCTGAGCAGAAGTAACACTAAAATCATGCACCGGTCTGTCCGGTGCATGTCCTTTATCAGTCTGGAATGTTGCCTCGCAACGGAGTCATTATGCGAAGCTTATTAGCCTTCGAAAAAATCATCAACCGCTTTTCAGATTTGCTCGGCTGGATAGCCAGCACTCTATTTATCATACTGATGTTCAATGTTTTTTATGACGTTGTTATGCGGTATGTCTTTAACCATGTTTCTATTGCCATGCAGGAGATGGAGTGGCACTTGTTCTCAGCCGTTTTCCTGCTTGGTGTTCCCTACGCACTCAAGGCCGGTGGCCATGTGCGGGTAGATGTTTTCTACGAACGTTTCACTATTAAAACCCGCGCCATTATCGACCTGCTGGGAACTATCGTTTTTCTTCTGCCTTTTTGCCTCTTGGTTTACTGGTATGGCATTGACTATGTGAAAGAGTCTTATTCACTGGGAGAATCCAGCGGCGACCCGGGTGGTTTACCTTATCGCTGGCTGATTAAAAGTCTGATCCCTCTTTCTTTCCTTTTTATGGCCATTTCGGGGATCGGAATGCTGCTGCATAACATTAACCGGCTGGTAAACCCAAGCCTGTTCCACGAAAAATAAGGAATATTCCGTGGTTGGTATCATCATGTTTATCGTTGCCCTGTTCGCCCTGTTACTCGGGTTTCCAGTGGCATTTACCTTTGGTGGCATCGCACTGCTGTTCGGCGTTTGGGCAGAAGGGCCGGAAATTTTTGCATTCATGCCGTTTCGTATCATGAGCATTATGCAAAACACTGTGCTTATGGCCGTACCGCTTTTCGTCTTTATGGGGTTAGTACTGCAAAAAACCCGTCTGGCAGAACAATTGCTGGAGTCTATGGGTAAACTTTTCGGGAGTGTTCGCGGTGGTCTGGCAATCTCGACAGTATTAGTGGGCTCACTTCTGGCTGCATCAACCGGTGTGGTCGGGGCCTCTGTTGTCGCAATGGGCCTGATATCCCTGCCTGTTATGATGAAATACCAGTACAGCAAAGGTCTGGCTACAGGCACCATTTGTGCTTCAGGTACGCTGGGGCAGATCATCCCGCCATCCATCGTATTGATTTTATTAGGTGACGTACTGGGTATTCCGGTTGGCGATCTGTTTCAGGCCGCTATCTGGCCCGGTCTCGCACTGGTACTGGCTTATATCGTTTATATCGTCATTTTCAGCTGGTTGAACCCGGAAGCCACCCAGCCGATGGAACGGGATCCCGACCAGTCGCGCCGGCAAGAAGTTATCACGGCACTGAAAGCCGTGTTACCGCCTCTGGCGCTGATTATCGTGGTGTTAGGCTCGATTTTTGCCGGTATCGCCACCCCTACCGAGTCAGCTGCTCTCGGTGGCATGGGAGCTGTCCTGCTGTCGGTCGTTTACCGGCAATTCTCATGGCGCATGCTGTATGACAGTGCATTCGAAACCGTCAAAGTAACCGCTATGGTATTTGGGATCCTGCTGGGAGCGACGGCTTTCTCTATGGCATTCACCTACACAGGCGGTGACTATCTGGTCGAAGAGTGGATGCTGGCACTGCCCGGTGAAGAGTGGAGCTTCCTGATCCTGACCATGCTCATCATTCTTATCCTGGGATTCTTCATCGATTTCGTTGAAATCTGCTTTATCGTGGTACCGATCCTTGCACCGATCGCGGATGCTATGGGGATCAATATGCTTTGGTTTGCCATTCTGATTGCCATGAATCTGCAAACCTCCTTCCTGACTCCGCCCTTTGGTTTCAGCCTGTTTTACCTCAAAGGAGTGGCGCCTGACGGTATTAGCACCCGCGATATTTATAAAGGTGTTCTCCCCTTCATTACCATTCAGGTTCTGATCCTGGCCTCTGTATTAGTATTCCCTGGCTTCTACGGGCTGTAGTCTGGTAATGAAACCCCGCAAACCGAGAGCTGGGCGGCACTTTTCCTATAAAGTGCCGCTATTTTGCTTTGATATCGCCAACAAATTGTTAACATTCAAGGCAACCATGCAATCGATCGAAAGCCCTACGTTTGCAACTATGCCCCTGAAAGTGAAGCTGATTTTACTGACACTGCTGCCATTACTGCTGATCAGCGCTGCGATCAGCTGGATCGCGATCCATCAGGCAACATCACTCGGGCAAAAAGAAATTGCCACCTTCCGTGCCAGCCTGATCGCTTCTAAAGAGCAGGCGCTGAAAGATACAGTCGATCTTGCCCTCGACAGTATCAATCACATCTATCAAAACGCCGCTGCCAATGATGAAAAAGCCAAAGAGGAAGTAAAACGTATTCTGAACGACCTGAGATACGGCAATGACGGCTATTTTTTTGTTTACCACGAAGATGGCACCAACCTGGCCCACCCTGTTTTGCCCGAACTGGTCGGGAAAAATCTGTTTGATTTACAGGACAATAATGGGGATTACCTTATTCAGGCGCTGATAAAAACGGCAAAATCCGGCGGGGGTTTCCATCAGTACCTCTGGCATAAACCCTCCAGTAATTTAATCGTGACAAAGCTCAGCTATGCGGCATGGCTGCCGAAATGGCGCTGGATGATAGGCACCGGCCTGTACATTGAAGATGTCGCCCGCCAAATGGCCAAGGTCGAACAGGGGGTACAGGCAAACATACGAACGACCTTCATTTCTGTCATTGTTCTGGTCGCCATCACTACACTGCTTATTCTCGCCACCACGCTGGCGATCAATCTTCATGAGCACAGGTTAGCAGACAGCCGTTTAAAAGAACTGGCGCATAAAACTGTTATGTTTCAGGAAGAAGAGAAAAAGCATGTCGCCAGAGAACTCCATGACGGGGTGAACCAATTACTGGTTTCCTGCAAATGCCATCTTGAATTGCTTCAGGACAAAATGGCCAAATCAGACATCGAACAGGCGATACGCCACCGGGGCCTGAGTGAATCCTCATTATTACAAGCCATTGCAGAACTGAGGCGTATCTCGCACAGCCTGCGTCCCAGTTCCCTGGATGACATCGGACTGATTGCGGCGCTGGATAACCTGCTCAGTGATTTTTCCGCTTCCACCGGCATACGTGTAAATCGTGCTCTGACCCTTGGCGACGTCAGCCTGTCTACAGATATGATGACGACGCTATACCGGGTGGCTCAGGAGTCACTGGTGAACATCAGCAAGCATGCTCAGTCTGATACTATCGATACCGAACTTTCAGTGATACAGGAAAACCTGCAGTTTATTATTCGCGATCATGGCACGGGCTTTAACGTGCAACACGCCATGAATGGCAAAGGAATCGGCCTTCGCAACATGCGCGAACGGCTGGAATTTCTTGGTGGTGAGCTGGATATCAGCAGTGAACCGGGTCAAGGAACGGAAATCCTGGTCAACCTGCCTCTTAAACAAGGACTGGACATTTATGGCAAAAATTCAAGTACTGTTAGTGGATGACCATCAGGTCGTCATGGAAGGTTTCAAAGCCCGGCTCGACAATGAAGCCAATATCGAAGTGATTGCAACAGCAAATAATGGTGCTGAAGCGCTGAAAAAAGCCGAACAGTTCCAACCCGATGTGGTACTGATGGATATCAGTATGCCGGAAATGAATGGCATTGAAGCCACACGCCATTTCAGTCACCACTTTCCTGAGATCAAAGTGCTGATCCTGACCATGCATGACAATCGCGAATACATTCTTCAGGTCATGCAGGCTGGTGCAAGCGGCTACATTCTCAAAGAGGTTTCCGCGCAGGAAATGGTACAGGCCATAGAAGCCGTTCATCAGGGTGGACGGTATTTTTGCCGACTGGTCGCCGATACCTTATTCGCCGCCCCTATTGGGCCGGTTGAGCCAGCCGAAGTAGTACTGGCGACATTAAGCCGGCGGGAAGAAACCGTACTGCGTCAGGTGGCGCTGGGTAAAAGCAGTAAAAGAATTGCGATGGAACTGGGGATCAGCACCCGAACGGTGGAAACCCATCGCCAGAATATCAAGCATAAACTTAACATGAACTCCACGGCTGAGCTCACCGCTTATGCCGTGAAAGAAAACCTGATTTAGAACAGCCCCAGTTGCGGTGCAATAATATCGTCAAAATGCCGGCCGATAAACGGCAGGATACCATCTGCAATCGGCTTTAACTGTTTATCGATATAGTGGTCGTAATCGATCTGGCTTTGCCTGGCTTCTACCGGTTCCGGGCCATGGGTGGTGATAACATACTCAATCCAACCGCCTGTCTGATACTGCAAGGGACGCCCCAACTGCTGATTGACTTCGTCGGCCCGCCGGGCGGCACGGACATGAGGCGGCACATTTTTCTGATACTCAGACAGGTGACGGCGTAACCTTTTGCGGTAGACCAGTTTGTCGTCAAATGCGCCCTGCCCGGTCATTTCCACGTAAGAACGCACATACTCTTCCACGTCTTCGTTATGAAACACTTTACGATAGAGGGTCTGCTGAAACTCCTGCGCCAGAGGAGTCCAGTCGGTGCGGACCGTTTCCAGCCCTTTAAACACCATCTCTTCAACACCGTTTCGAATCACCAGCCCGGCATAACGCTTTTTACTGCCGGTTTCCTGGCCCCGAATCGTCGGCATCAGAAATTTGTGATAATGGGTTTCGTATTCCAGCTCAAGGGCGGAAGCGAGGTTGTACTGCGCTTGCAGATGCCGGGCCCACCACGCATTGATATCAACGACCAGGCGGGCACCGATGGCATCCGCATCCTCACCACTGTGGGCCTTTTTCAGCGACACAAACGTCGAGTCCGTGTCGCCGTATATCACCTCATAACCCTGCTCTTCAATGCGCTCACGGGTCAGCTTCATGATTTCATGACCTCGCATGGTGATCGAAGAAGCCAGACGATGATCAAAAAAACGGCAGCCTGAAGAACCCAGTACGCCATAGAAGGAGTTCATGATGATTTTTATCGCCTGCGAAAACGCTTTTTCTCCGTCTCTTTTCGCCTGATCGCGTGCAGCCCACAACGCTTCGATCATTTCTGGCAAAAAATGCTTTTGCCGGTGAAAACGGCCACCCCGAAAGCCAGCAATGGCCTGATGCTCAGATTTACCTTCCTCCAGAAGTAAGCCTTCAACCAGCCCCATGGGATCAATGCAGAATGTGCGGATAATCGACGGGTACAGCGATTTAAAGTCCAGCACCAAAACCGAGTCATACAAACCCGGTTTCGAGTCCATCACATAGCCACCGGGGCTGGCGATCCAGTTTTCGCTTTCAAGGTTGGGGGCTACATAGCCGGCGCGATGCAACTGAGGTAAATAAAGGTTGGTGAATGCAGCAACCGATCCGCCGACTCTGTCCAGCTCTACGCCCGTGAGCCGGCTACGTTCCAGCGCAAAATCTAACAAGTGTGTTTTTTCGAAGATCCGGGTAACCAGTTTGCAGTCCTGCAGGTTATAACGTGCCAGTGACACTTTATCTTCGCGGAACATCTGATTAATTTCAGCCATTCGATCGTACACATTGTGAATGGCTTTGCCCTCGCCGAGCAGCTCTTGCGCAACAGATTCCAGCGACCAGGATCGAAAGTTGTAGGTGGCGGTTTTCAGCGTATCAATACCGTCCATCACCACCCGGCCGGGAATAGTAATGAAACCGGCATTTGGGTTCTGACTGGACTGGCGCCAGTGCGGGGTCTGCCTGCCACGGCCAAGCCGCAGAGGCAATTTGTGCCATTCTGCACGCCGCAGTAACAAGCGCCAGTCAAAATCCACCACGTTCCAGCCGATAATGACATCAGGATCATAGCGAATAAACCACGCCTGCATAGCAACCAGCAGGGCTTTTTCATCGCAGACCCATTCAATCCATGCCAGTTGCTCTTGCTCAGAGTTGAGAGGCTCACCGACCATGATCACCCGGCTGTCAGCCTCGCTGTGCAGACCGACAGAATACAAAATGCCCTTCTCTGAACATTCAATATCCAGTGAGACAACAGACAGTGAAGGCAGATAATCCGCTGATTTGGTTTTCACCTGACGATATTCGGTATATCCGTCTCTGATAAAAGCATTCCCTGCAAAGGCAATTCCACCGCGGATGAAACGCTCCATCAGATAGCGATCGGCAAGACGGATGTCATCTTCAAACACTTTAATGCCTTCTGCTAACAGTAATGCGCCGATCCGAAGGCTGGCGCTGATGGTCGCGTTATAGCAGGCCGACATGGGCTGATGCTGGAAGTCTTTCATGTCCAGCGTGCGCCAGTTTACCGACAGGCCGTGTTGGGTAAGTACAGTCTCTGCTCTTGCTTGCTCGCTGGCCGGAATAAAACATACGGGCTTTTCGCCCTCGATAACCAACTGGCAGGGACCTTGATCCGTTTTTACCCAGATAACAATCTGGGTCTGCCCTTGCCTGTCGCGGCTTTGCCGGGTGAGCACGAAGCCTTCAGCTTGCTGCAATGAAGAATGTGTGTTCTGCCCTGATGGGACGGGGGGATGCTTAGCCGATTTTGCGTTCAATTTTATTCCACTCATCAACCAGCCACTGACCAAAGCCCTGCAGCAAAAACAAGGATGCCTTCTTAGGCACTTGTGTCCGGCTCATCAGAATGTATGCCCGCTCGATATCGACAGCTTTATCAGGATAATTTTTCAAAAACAGCGCTGTAGCCTCTCTCACTGACAGAGCCAGCACTTTTTCCCGGTGAAACACGAGCGTGTATGCCGTCCACAGCATTTTCTTACCTATATATTCACAGTAGTCAAGGTAATGCTCGGGTACCCGTGTTTTCAGTATTTTCTCCCGATATTCAATGAGAATAGGCTCAAAAGGGCCATTTAATGATTTCGCCGCGTCCCAACTGGGTTCAAATGCACCAAAGCGGCCTGATAAATCATCGCCCCTGAGGCACACGCAGCAATGCCTGAGCCAGAAGCCCCACTGAAAAATACCGTCCAGCGACAAGACATCACGCGTCGTGGCCATCCTGATATCCAGCCGTTTCACTGCCCTGTGGCGCCTGGCTATATGGGTGCTCAGGCTGTGTAACCGGCTTTTTTCCAGATCGTTCAGAGGCCGCTCAAACACCAGAGTCAGGTTAAGATCAGACTGCCCGGGCACAGCGTCACGACGTGCAACACTACCTGCAAGGTAGACACTGTGAAGTGTTTCTTTGAACAGGACACCAAGGTGTTGCAAAGTCTCATTAATACAGGGTTGAAACACCGGTTGAAAAGGCCGGTCGTTATCAATGACGGGAAGAAATGTTGGCAATATCTGTTTCCTGGGGCACCGCACTGTCTGTCTGCATCATAACATGAAAGTGACAGCCTTAAAGTTGGCGGCAGACTTAAACGCTGCAATCTCAACCAACTAAGGCCTGCCCTCGTCAGATACAGCACAATCGTCTGTATCATAGCCATCGACAGGTGGCCTTGGTATACTCCCGGTTCTATTCAATAAAACTGATATTGACCCAAACATGGATAACTTAGACCTGATTTCATACGACGACGTTATTGAAGCTGCCTACGATATTTTTCTGGAAATGGCACAAGACAGTCTGGAACCCGCCGATGTCTTGTTGTTCACGGCTCAATTTGATGACCGTGGTGCAGCTGAGGTTGTTGAGACCGGAGAAGACTGGCCAGGCCATGTTGGCTTCGCTGTTGATGGCGAAGAATATGCAGAAGTGCGGATCGGGCTGGTGAACGAAGCTAACGATGAATTAGATGACATCTTTGCCCGCATGCTGATAAGCCGTAACCCGGACAATAAATTCTGCCACATCTTATGGAAGCGCGACTAATCAGGTGATTAAGCCAGATACAACAAAAAACGGTGCTGATTTCAGCACCGTTTTTTTATCATACCAACACAGGCGTTTCTTCCTGCTGACAACGTCTGACCCAGAGCAGGCTGGCGATCGCCATCAGCACCATACACGTCATTATTGCGCCCAGGCTAAACTGATCTTTTGCACTCAGCATCGATGCCACCAGCGTCGCAACACCCGCACCTAAGTTCTGCAAACCGCCCAGCACCGCCCCCGCTGTACCGGCATGGAAAGGAAAAGGTTCTACCGCAGCTGTGGTGCTGACCGGAAAAACAATCCCGGCGCCAATGAAATACAGAAATGCGCCGCCAATCAGTGAGCTGACAGTAACTAGCCCTGCCATTCCGGGCAGTAAAATGGTTATTGCGCCGAAGCCAAGTGCTGCCAGCCCGACATAGAGCACCCGCTGTTGCCCCATGTGCCTGAGCAACAAAGTCGACATCCATGAGCCCAGCAGATATCCCGGTAACGGCAGCACAAATAACCAGCTCACTGTCGTCGGATCAAGTTTGAGTACATTGCCCAACAATACACCCGCGGCAGCTTCAAATACGGCAAGCCCTGAAAAGGTTGCCACTAAGCACATGACATAGCCCTGAAATTTGCGATTACTCAGCACATATTTATAGCTGACTGTCACACGCTCTACCCTACGCTTCTCATTAGGCAGGGTTTCAGTGAAGCGGGAGAAAATAATTAAAGTTACAGCAGCACCCAAAACCAGTAAAAAGACATAACTTGCCGACCAGCCAAGTGCCTCCGACAGGTATCCACCCAGAACCGGCGCAATCAGTGGCGAGAAAATAATGCCCATACTGACCAGACTGTTTACTTTGTGCAGCTCTGTACCTTCGTAACAGTCCCGGGTAATCGTTCGGCACATTGCACCACCACATCCGGTTCCCATGCCCTGAATAAAACTGGCAAGCAGAAAGACTTCGAATGAAGGAGCAAAAAGTGCCAGTATTGTACCGAGAATGAAAATACTCATACCGGCCAGCATCACAGGCTTACGTCCAATCCGATCCGATAACGGACCGTAGACGAACTGCGACAGACCGTATGGAATGAGATACGCGGCCATCACAGCCTGCAAGAGAGCGGGCTTAACACTGAATGCCGCTGCCATTTGTGGGATCGCTGGCACGTACATAGTTTGGGTCATTTGCCCAACGGCGGCCAGAATAATAATCAGGAACAAAATTTTTGCCACACTGGCAGAATAAGATTGCCTTTGCACAACCTCACTCCTTACAACAATACAAAGAAAAAGATAAGTTCAAGTCATCATAAATCTATGCGGAAAATGAACCTTGAGAAATGGCTGCAGAATCGACCATTTACATCAAGTAAGGTTATGACGAGCTTTCGAGCGGGATAGTAATAGCAGGCAAGGCGAACAACAAGTAAATCCTAACCTGAGCAGCACGATACTTTGTTATGATTCGGATTATAAAAACTAATCTTTCTGTTGCGGCTTTACGGACAAAAAAAAGCGAGCATTTCAGCTCGCTTTTCCATTGATTTAAAGACTTGAACGATCCCTGAATCGTACGATGGACCCACTCACTGTGAGTAGGGATTTTTCTATGTTGGCTCAAGAGTTAGTTGGCCAACCAAGTTCAATGATAGTCCCGCCTTTTTTGCTTATGCGGCAGCTAACACTTCCTTTATGCGCGGTTGCAATAGCAGCAACGACAGCCAAGCCTAATCCACTGCCGCTTTGGGGATTATCCTTAGCACTGCGAAATGCTGTGAAAATATGCGGAATTAACTCCAGTGAAATCCCCGGGCCGGAATCTTCCACACTCAAATAGCAAAAACCATCTTTCAGTTGAGTGGTGATTGTTATTGCTCCTGGAAGAGCATATTTACTCGCATTCTCCAGTATAGCTAACAAGGCTTGCCTTATTCGGGTGGGGTCGCAAAAGACGGGTTGTGTTGTTAAATTCAGTTCTACATATTGGTTTGCTTCATGAAGCATATTGACCGATAAATCAGTGAGTAATTTTATTTCTTTAGCTAAGTTAGTTTCTTTTATATTTATTCGTAACTCATCACTATTCATTAAACTAATAACACGGAGATCTTCAATTAAACGAGATAACCCTTCAATTTGTACTAATAGTTTAGTGAACTGGGTTTTATCTGGCGTAAATACACCTTCTGCTAACCCCTGTAATCGGCCCCGCAAAATTGTCACTGGGGTTCTGAGTTCATGAGCGATAGCGGCATTCCAAAAGGCGTGATCTTCAGTCATTCGTTGAAGTTTCTCAGCTAACAGATTGAAATCATCCACTAATAAAGCGGCTTCTCCTAATGACCGGTCACCAACGTTAGCGCGAAAATGTAGGTCGCCTTCAGCGATTTTTCGCATCCCTTCAGCAACTGCACTGAGAGGTTCCAAGATACGTTGGGATAACTTAATAGCGAGACTGAAGGCGAGCAGAATGACAATAATGCATGTCAAAGCAATCCAAATCCATTCTGGCCAGGAGGGAGTAATATAGTTATCACTTGGTATATAATTGGGCCAGTATTTATCCCAAAGATAATAAAAAAAGAACGAGCCAAAAGTTGTAATTAATGCAGAGCCTATGCCTATCTTCATCATGGATAATGTAATCTGACGGCTCAAACCACTTAATTTCATTGGTCTCCCCTGAAACGATAACCAACGCCACGCACACCAGCAGGAATACCATGAATACCAAAGACTTCAAGTTTTTTGCGGATTTTGCTTATGTGGCTGTCAATCGTTCGTTCCAGCGTGTCCCCTTCTGGTAAACAGGAGTTTAATAGCTCTACTCTGCTAAACACTCGCTTAGGTGAACGAATGAAATGCGTCAACAGCTTAAATTCAGTTAAAGTTAGCACTAGGGCATGACGTTCTCCCTCCACATTGACAACAATTTCGTGACTTTCTAAATCAACTTCAAACGGCTCTGTCCGCAGCATATTTTTTCTGTCAGTTTGATTAATTCCTAAAGTACGCCTAAGAACGGCCTGAACTCGCGCTACAACTTCTGCCGGGTTAAATGGCTTAACAACATAATCATCAGCCCCGATTCTAAGCGCCATCAGTTTATCTAAATCTTGGTCCATTGCGGTAAGCATGATGACAGGCGTGTTGCTTTTCTGACGAAGTTCCGACAACACTTTCCATCCATCCATTTTTGGCATTTGGATATCAAGCAGAATAAGGTCAGGCTTCATGGATGAATGAAGTTCAAGTGCCTTTCGTCCATCTGAAGCGTGAATCGTACGCATATTACTGCGAGTTAGGTACGCGGATAGTATATCGACAATTTCAAATTCATCCTCAACGATCAGAATCACAGCCTGATGGTAAGACCCAGCCTCTGTATCTTGATCGGAATCCGCAGCAAATTTCTGCCCTTCAATGTACAAATTGTTCATCTCCATCGAATCTCCACATTCACTCAGCAGGACCTCAACACTCAGGTATTAGACTCAGCATTTATCTACAGCGGATAGCCCGCTTGAATGAGTTCAGAGGATACCTCAGTGAAAAAGAGAAATATATGTGTATCTAGCAGCTTACATATATTGGTGCTTTTCCTTTTAGTTGGCTGTAATCAATCCAATAAAGACGAAACTGAAGCCGGACAACAAGAGTATTTACCTTTAGTTTCAACGATAACGACGCAGCCACAACATTTAGATGTTTATGAAGAATTACCCGGAAGAGTGATGGCTGTGCGCGTTGCGGAGATTCGTCCACAAGTGGTTGGAATCGTACAACATCGCTTGTTCAAACAAGGTGCCGAAGTGAAAGCAGGTCAGTCGCTATTCCAGATTGATCCAGCGCCATTTGAAGCGGAAGTTGACACTGCCAAAGCTAACTTACTGAGAGCGCAGGTGACTTATAAACGTTCTCTGGACAAAGAACTACGCTTAAAACCTTTGGTGGAAGCCGATGCTATTAGTCGTCAAGAGTATGACGATGTTGTCTTACAGCGTGATCAAGCTGCTGCAGAAGTAGCTGTGGCTAAAGCTACGTTGACTCGACGTCTGCTTGATTTGAAATTCGCCAATGTAAAAGCGCCGATATCTGGACTGATTGAGCAAACCTTAGTTACTGAGGGCGCGTTAGTCAGTAGTACAGACGCAACACCGATGACGCGTATCCAACAGATTGATCAAGTTTTTGTTGATATTCGTCGACCTGCGTCTTCATTAGAAGCTATTCGTGAGGCTTTAGCAGCGAATTCTGATGGCGAACCCAGTATTGCTGGAACAAAAATTGAAATTTTACGCAGCAACGGACTTCCTTATTCTGTCAAAGGTGAAATCCTGTTTTCTGGAATCAATATTGATGTAGGCACAGGCGATGTATTGCTACGTGTACTCGTGGATAACTCTCAACGCTTGTTATTACCGGGTATGTTCGTAAAAGCAAGGGTACTTCATTCGAGTTACAACAACGCGTTAATTGTTCCGCAACAGGCGGTTATGCATCTTGCTGGCGCTCCTCATCTTTGGAGTATTGATCAGGATGGGCATGCACATTTAAAACCTGTAAAGCTCGGAGAATTGATCGATGGTCAGTACCACATTAAAGCGGGTGTTAAAAAAGGTGAAAATA
The DNA here is from genome assembly GCF_003614885.1 of Photobacterium salinisoli. Lineage (GTDB taxonomy): Bacteria > Pseudomonadota > Gammaproteobacteria > Enterobacterales > Vibrionaceae > Photobacterium > Photobacterium salinisoli. Next base: position 801,653 of record NZ_QZMS01000007.1, on the reverse strand, counting down.
TCGTAGTAGAGGGTAAAGAAAGACTTGAGGACGGTATTCTCGTAGACCAACGCAAATGGGAAGAATCTGAGATTCTTTTAACATCCGCGACAAACTGATTAAGGTTAGAGTGTCTTTTTTATGTCTCAGTTTTTTATTCATCGCCCCGTATTTGCTTGGGTTATTGCTCTTTTCATTATTTTGTTTGGATGCATTTCGATTCCGAAGTTGCCTATTTCCCGTTATCCCTCTGTTGCGCCTCCGACGGTCAGTATTATGGCGACGTATCCGGGAGCCAGCCCGAAGGAAATGAACGACGGTGTTCTTAGTCTTATCGAGGGAGAGCTGTCGAACGTTAAGAACTTGATGTATTTCGAGTCGTCTGCTGACAACTCCGGTTCTGCATCGATTACGGCAACATTTAAACCCGGAACAGATTCAGATCTGGCACAAGTTGATGTACAAAACCAACTAAAAGCAGTCGAGTCACGTTTACCGCAGGTAGTGCGTCAAAGTGGCTTGTCAGTAGAATCTGCAACATCAAATTTTCTGATGATTGTTGGATTAAAATCTGATGATAACCGCTTTGACGAAATAGCATTAAACGACTATTTGGCTCGCAATATCGTAGACGAACTGCGCCGTATTGAGGGTGTCGGTCGTGTACAGTCATTCGGTGCAGAGAAGGCAATGAGAATCTGGATTGACCCGAGTAAGCTCAATTCATTGGGTTTAACGATGAATGATGTCAGCCAGTCCATTATTCAGCAAAATACGCAGATAGCGCCCGGAAGTATTGGTGCTGCGCCGACCGTATTAGGGCAACGAGTAACCGTTCCATTAACCGTGCAAGGCCAGTTAACCAGTGTTGAAGAATTTTCAAATATTATTCTTCGTGCAAATAACAACGGTTCGAAAGTCGTCCTAAGCGACGTTGCACGTGTAGAAATCGGATCTCAATCTTATGGTTATTTGAATCGTGAAAATGGTAAAACAGCGACGGCTGCGGCTATTCAGCTCACACCGGGAGCGAATGCGGTTAAAACTGCGGATGCGGTACAAAAGCGTTTGGCGGAGTTGAGTCAGAGTCTACCTGCTGGGATGACCTATTCAATTCCATTTAATACAGCACCTTTCGTTAAAGTTTCAATCAATAAGGTTGTCCATACCTTAATTGAAGCTATGGTGCTGGTATTTTTTGTTATGTTTCTGTTTTTACAGAATATTCGTTACACCCTGATCCCAGCCATTGTTGCACCGATAGCCTTATTGGGGACGTTCACCGTCATGCTGTTAACCGGTTTTTCGATCAACGTGTTAACGATGTTCGGTATGGTTCTGGCGATAGGTATTATCGTCGATGATGCGATTGTCGTTGTCGAAAACGTGGAACGCTTGATGTCGGAAAAAGGCTTATCTCCGAAAGAAGCGACATCAAAGGCGATGAAAGAGATTACTGGCGCCATTATAGGTATCACACTTGTGCTAACGGCGGTTTTCATCCCGATGGCATTTGCCAGTGATTCGGTCGGCGCCATTTATAAGCAGTTTACATTATCGATGGCGGTATCAATTCTGTTCTCAGCATTTTTGGCGCTAACCCTAACGCCGGCGCTTTGTGCCACGTTGCTAAAACCGGTTAATGCTAATCACCACGAGCAAACAAGATTCGCTAAATGGTTTAATCGTGGCTTTAACCGAATGAACAATCGGTATGAATCTCAGGTCAACGTGTTAGTGAATCGCAAAGGACGAATGATGCTTGTCTTTGTGTTTCTGTGCGCGATTTTGGTTCTTGTGTATAGACAGTTGCCGTCATCGTTTTTACCAGAAGAAGACCAAGGCTATTTTATTACCAATATTCAGCTTCCGGCAGACGCAACTACAGTGCGTACATTGGATGTTGTGAAAAAATTTGAACAGCATGCGTTAAGCCGTCCTGCAATTGAGTCAACAATGACGGTTATTGGCTTTGGATTTTCCGGTTCAGGTACTAACACCGCGCAGAGTTTTACCACGTTGAAAGATTGGGAAACACGCAACGATACCTCAACACTGGATGAGTTAAAACTTGCTGAAGAGGCAATGGCAGACGTGACAGAGGGAACCGTTATGCACATGCTGCCTCCTTCAATCGATGAGTTAGGAACGAGTTCTGATATTACGTTCTTCTTGCAAGATCGTGGAAATCAGGGATACGAGGCATTGAAAGCCACTGAGACCAAGATGTTAGAGTTGGCGAAAAATAGCAAATCACTTAGCGATGCCTATTCTGATGGGCTTCCTGCGGGTACGAGTATTCATCTTGATATTGATCGCCAGAAAGCTGAGGCGTTAGGTGTTTCATTCACGAGTATTAGTGAGACGCTATCAACTGCGATTGGATCGTTATACATCAACGACTTTCCGAATGAAGGCAGAATGCAGCAAGTCATCATGCAAGCAGATGCTTCATCAAGGATGCAGATTGAGGACGTACTTAAGCTTTATGTGAGAAACATTAATGGTGGAATGGTTCCGTTATCAGAAATCGTGACACCTATTTGGTCTGAGTCGGCACCGCAATTTATTCGCTTCCAGGGTTATCCAGCGGTTCGAATTTCTGGTAGCGCAGCTTCTGGAGTTTCTAGCGGCGAGGCGATGGCTGAAATAGAGAAAATGGCTAAGCAACTTCCGTCAGGCTTTACCATTGCATGGACAGGACAGGCATTGCAAGAGCTTCACTCAGCGAAACAAGCACCTATGCTAATGGCGCTATCGATGTTTGTTGTCTTCTTAGTGTTGGCCGCACTCTATGAGAGTTGGGCTATTCCCTTATCGGTCATGTTAGTTGTGCCCTTGGGATTGTTAGGTGCGGTACTCGCTATTGTAGTACGTGACATGCCAAACGACGTTTTCTTCAAAGTCGGGATGATCACCGTTATTGGTCTTTCGGCGAAAAACGCGATTCTGATTGTTGAGTTTGCCAAACAGTTGAGAGAGCAAGGCAACGGATTGGTTCAGTCAGCCGTTCAAGCTGCGAAGTTGCGACTAAGACCTATCTTGATGACCTCTCTGGCATTTGGTCTTGGTGTTATGCCACTGATGCTAGCAGAAGGCGCTAGTGCAGAAACTCAACGTGCAATAGGAACAGGTGTGTTCGGTGGAATGGTCAGCGCTACATTACTTGCCATTTACTTTGTACCTGCTTTCTTCGTGTTCGTGATGAGTATTCAAGAGCGTTTAAAGTCTTGGCAACAGACAAATAAGAAGTCACCTATGCAGCTTGAAGGTTAATACTATGCATTATATTGTTTTTGTTATGGTTTTATTTCTTTCAGCTTGTTCACTGACTCCTGAAATGACAAAGCCAGCCGCGCCAGTTCCGGAAGTATTTACTATAGATGGAAAAGCTGTACCTCCATCATCAAAGCCAACCGCGGAAATGGCTTGGCGTGAAATGTTCATCGATAAGCGCTTACAGGCGCTGATTGAGCTAGCGTTGGCCAACAACAGGGATCTGCGTATCGCGACACTGAATGTTGAATCGGTGAAAGCTCAATATGGAATAGAACGCGCTGCAAGATTGCCGAGTGTGGGCGCTTCTCTTGATACCACGAGACAACGCTCAGTGACCGGTGGCGATCCCAAGATATCTCAAATAGAAAAGCAGAGTAATTTAACTGTTGGAATTAGTGCATTCGAAATTGATTTGTTTGGTCGTGCACGTTCAATGTCAGATGCTGCCTTTGCCCGTTATCTAGCGAGTGATTACGGGCGTCAAGCGGCACAAATTTCTTTGATTAGTTCAATTTGTGAAGCCTATTTTTCTGAACAACTCGCGTATGAGCAACTTAAATTGGCGGAAGATACGTTGGCGGATTGGAAAAAATCGCTAGAGTTAACAATTCAACTACGAATGGCGAGTCAAAACAGTGCGCTTGATGTCGCCCAAGCTGAGGGGCAAGTTGCAAGTGCAGAAGCGATTCAGATTGCGAATAAGCGAGCTTTAGAGCAGGCAAGGCACTCACTGCGTCAATTAGTGGGCTCAGACATACCGACTGATCTTCCAGAGCCAAATTTACTCTCTGATCAATCGGTGAAAACGTCTTTACCGGCAGGATTACCGTCAGACTTGTTGCTGCATCGACCTGATATCCTGCAAGCGGAGCAGAATTTGATTGCCGCTAACGAGGATATTGGTGCGGCTCGAGCTGCGTATTTTCCTCGCATATCACTGACAACCTCGATCGGTTATGTAAGCCAAGATGTCAGGAATTTAGTAGGCTCTGGGTATGAGACTTGGTCAATCGCACCGCAAGTTACATTGCCTATATTTCAAGGCGGGAGACTCAATGCAGAGTTAGAACTGGCTAAAGTTCGTAAATCGACTTCAATTGCAGAATATGAAAAAGCAATTCACATTGCGTTTAAAGAAGTCGCAGACGGATTAGTCGGCAGTGAAACGTATAAGTTACAAACTACAGCGCAAGAAAGAGTCGTATCTGCAGCCGAGCGAAGAACTAAGTTATCTGATCTTCGTTACAAGGCGGGTATGGAGCGACGTTTAGAACTGTTGGATTCGCAGCGACAACTTTATCTAGCTAAACAAACGTTACTGGAACTCAAACAACAAGAACTAAATAACGCAGTATTTCTATATAAAGCGTTAGGTGGTGGACTGATATAACATTGTCACTGATTCGATGCTTTCATGTGACAGTCAGTTTTCGTGGATTAGTTCGAAATAAAAAGAATTTAAAAAAGAACATAACAAAGCTATTTTCAAAAGGTTAATTTAGGTTATGAATGAGAAATGTGTACGTTTAGTACCAGTAGGATTAGAAGAACTATCGGCTTTTAAAACCAAGTTGCAGCAGACTTTTACCGATGCATTGGTCGAGCAATTTGGCCCATCGCACAGTGAGCCGATCCCATCAGATGAAGATATATCTGGTTCTTTTAACGCCAAGGGAGCCGTTATCAATCATATAGTATACGGAGAGGAGAAAGTGGGTGGTGTTGTGCTGAATATTAATACAGAAACCCAATACAACAGTCTCGATCTGTTTTTTATTTACCCCGGAAGTCATAACAATGGTCTAGGACTGGCAGCATGGAAAGCCATTGAAGCTGCGTACCCGAAAACTAAGGTCTGGACAACAGTCACGCCTTATTTTGAAAAGAGAAATATTAATTTCTATGTAAATAAGTGTGGTTTTTTTATTGTTGAATTCTTTAACAAATACCATAAAGAAAATGATGCTCAGACTGGTAATGTCGATATCGATGACGCAAGACTAAGTGAAGCTGATTTTTTCAAATTTCAGAAGATAATGAAGTTATAGAATATTTACTTGTCAAAATTAAAGTTTTTGATATTTACAAGCTCGAGAGGACCGAACGTCTCCACGTTCAGTCCTCTTCGTTCCTGCCAAATACCCGTTTAGATATAACTTTTAATGCTTATCCGAACGGCATTAAGCGTTTCAGCTCACTTTTTCATTGGTATATGCCGGTTTCAGTCAAAATGAAAACGGTGTTTACCACGGCTGGCTTTGGCACGAAGGTAATTTTCATTACCCTCTTTCAAGTGTGCTTTTGTTCCCACAACTTCTTCGATTGAAATGCCTAAAGCTTCCAGGTCCTGAATTTTTTTCGGATTATTGGTGATCAATCTGATGCTTTCAACACCTAGTGCTTTGAGCATTTGTGCCGCTTCGGAAAAATCCCGAAGATCATCACCAAATCCCAAATGGTTATTTGCCTCATAAGTATTCATACCCTGGCTCTGCAGCAGGTAGGCATCGATTTTGTTATACAAACCAATCCCACGGCCTTCCTGGCGCAGATACAAGATAATGCCACCGTCTTCGGCCATGCGTTCTATGGTTTCATCTAACTGCTCACCACAGTCACAACGTGACGAATGGAACACATCCCCGGTAAGGCATTCAGAATGCATTCTGACCAAAGGGGGGATCTGTTGTTTATCGGCATCACGGAAAATAAGCGCAACATGCTCTTTTCCTGAAGCTAGGCCATCAAAAGAGAGAATATCGGCAGGGATATGGCTTTTCGTACCGACTTTAAAGGGGACTCTGGCCCTTACATTTACCATCTTGTTTTATTACCTCTCATACAACCACAGTCTGACGACAATTGATTGCTATGTTATCTACCGACACAGTTCATTAGACCGCTGACTTCAATGCGCTGTTGGTATGCATGTGGTACTGATGATATCTAAAATTATGACACTAAAACAGTCATCACCGTTGACTTATACTTCAGTGCCACCCACAAGAGGTGTTATAACATAACAATTAAGACTTGAGCAATATTGACTGTTGTCAGAGATAAAGGGCTCTGTATTTTTCAGAGCCCCCTGTTGTTCTACCCCTGAAGCTGATCGTGAATCTCCTGATTGAAGCGAAGTAAAGTATCGAGGATACGCTCACCATCAGCCCGCAGGCCGTTATGCTCGAACTCATTCGTCATCCAGGCTTTACTGTTTGAGATACCGGCCAGGGTGTCACGGCTGTAATCAAATTCCACGTACATGTCTTCGACATAAACCGCTGCGGCCAGCGGAACCCGGTTAGCGGCCAGTTGTCTGGCATCATATAACGCCGGCCAGTCCGCTTTTTCTGCCAGAATAGCGGCCGCTTCGCGCAATGGTTTCAGAGTATCGAGCTGTTCAAACATCCACGGATAAACCATTTCACCGGTAAAACAAAAATCTTTGCCGGTCTGATAATGACATTGTGGGTATTCATCGCGCACCCGATGCGCAGACCAGCGGGATGCCTGGTGCTGGCAATAAATCGACTCATGCAGAATCGCATAAATCGGATTGGTCTGGTATGACTGCTCCGCCAGCATGGCATTATGGAAACTATAGCTGAGTTCCGGCTGCCCATTCACCTCGACAAAGGCACTCTCCAACTGATAATAAAGTGCCAGATCCCCGCCACTTCTGCCAAGATTGATACCAATCAACTGAAACTGCTCAACGGTAAATCGCTGTCCGTTCGGCAGAAAAACATCATGGGCCAGTAAATGATCCGCAATGCGATTACACAGCGACTGAGCGGCAGGAAAACGCTTAAAGAAAGCGGCATTTTTATCCAGTACCCGGCGATAGGTTGCCCGGTACACCTCATCAGCATGGCCAGCGATTGGCGGAATTCCCCCCGTCACACAGGCGCTGGTCAGACTGTTCGGGTAAAACGAAAGATAATGCAGAGCGCAAAACCCACCAAAGCTTTGCCCCAGAATTGACCATTGTTTAATCCCCAGAGCTTCCCGTATGGCTTCCGCGTCGCGCACAATATTATCTGCCCGAAAATGGCACAGGTAATCGGCTTGCTGTTGCGCCGTTAATCCAGTCAGAGTCTGCGCATGAATAGGTTCACTCTGCCCTGTGCCGCGCTGATCAAGAAGCAGAACTCTGTAATCTTTCAGCGCTCGTTTCAGCCAGCCACTTTCAGCCTCCGGCCTGGGAGATGGGAATCCCGGCCCGCCCTGCAGGTACACTAACCAGGGTAACTGGCTGTTTTCCTGACCTCTTGCCACCACTTCGCGGGCAAAAACACGAATTTTTTGGCCTTCGTGGTCATGATAATTCAAAGGCAGTTGAAAAAAGTGTGGCTGACAGAACATGTCACCAATATAAAAACCTGATTGCATCATTTTCTCCATGTATCAACGGCGCTTTCTCCGTCTTTACCTGATCTCTTTCATCCCAAAAAGGCCACTGTAACCGCCTGCGGCCATATTGTGACCTCGTTTGTTACGATACTGAATATCAGGTTATTGTCTGACCGTCGTTTTGTTGTTCAGCATATCAGCAAAATACGCCAAAAATTCACGGCCGATTTCCTTGCCTTGCACGTAATCCAGGTTCAAATCCTGCTGGCTGCTCAACAAAGCCTTACTGTGCAGGGCTTTTTGCGGCGCAATCTGAATCACTTTCAGTTCCTCAGGAGGATGAATAAGAAAATCATTAACATCTTTGTAGGTTTGATAATACCGATTGAGCATTTCAAACACTTCAGAGCGTTTACCGGTTAAGGACAGAAAACGCTCAACATTCAAACCACTGAGCCATTTACGGTAGCCATTCACCGCTTTTTTCTCTTCTTCCAGTTCTTTATTCATTTCATCGGCCGCGATCATGCCTTGTTTTTCTTTATCCAGCCACAAACGCTTCCAACTATCGAAACGGTCGGTCAGTTCATGGCTCACCGCCTTCACTCTGTCCAGAGATTCATTCAGGCTGAATCGCTCAATATACTCCGGCAAGGCAACTTCGATGCGTTCTCTCCAGTCATCCAGCATCCCCGGTGTCTGCTGTGCCATCTGCAAAGGTTCAGTTCGTACCACTATGACCAGCTCAGCCCCTCGCTTCCAGGCTTCTTTCACAGGCACAGCCGCACTTACGCCACCATCAACCCATTCAAGTTCATTAAGACTAACAGGCAGATTATAAAGCAGTGGAATGGCACAGGACGCGCGCAGTACATCTCGCCAGTTCTCTTCGTACATAGGCAGGTAGATATCCTGCAAAGTATCTTTACGTGTGGCACAGGCAAGAGCCTGCCGATACGTCAGTACTCGACGGGCAGTCGATACATCTAACGGTGTCTTACCATTGAGGCCAATTTGCTCAAAGGCCCAGTCCAGATTCATCGGCTTTTGCTGACTTAGATAATGGTAAAGATTAAAGAACTCTTGTTGGGTTGTCAGGTTGACGATGAAGTCATGACCAAACTTGTGTTGGCGGCTAATAAAAGAAGAAAGATTCAGCGCGCCGGCAGATGTGCCGATATAGAGTTCGAACGGATCAAACCCGGCTTCCAGAAAGGCATCAAAAACACCAGCCGTGAAAATGCCACGCTGCCCGCCCCCTTGAACCACCAGTGCAATTTTGTGCTTTTTCGATTCCGACAATTTTGCAGAAAATGTGTCGACAAGACTGACATCAAGATCCCCGAGACTAAAAGGCAAGTGATTCATACACCTAACTCACTCTGTTAAAAAACAAAAAACCTTCCCCCAATTTCATTGTAAAGCGAATGCTCAGCAACAGGAGAAAAATATTAACAGGGTGATATATAACGATTAATGCGTTATTGCCGTCAACCCAAATCCGAAAAGGACTATCATAATGATAAAGGCAATGGTTACCGCCACTTTAAATTCAGGGGTTAAATGATTCATATACGCTCCATATTTACTATCACTGTGAGTGCAGGCTACCAGCACCATCCACTGGTATTAACACTAGCAGATTGTAGTGCTGAGCGTTGATCTTGACCATACAAGCAGCATGGTTTTAGGGCAACTATCACAAATATTCGATACTGGCGCAAGGAAGAACAAATGGCTTTAAATTACAATTACTTATTCATAGCGTGTCTTGCTTCTGCTCTGGCAATCACACCTGAAACGCAAGCGAGTTCACAAAAACCAATCTATATAACGCCGTATTGGGGCTACGCCTTTCCAGATAGCATTGAATCGGAAGGAGGGATAACAATATCCCCGGATAACGCAGGTCTTTTCGGTGTCACCATTGAAGGTAATTACGGAAAACAATCATTATTCAATGGCCGGATTGGATTTACTGCACAGCACATGAAAATGCAGACTAAAGGCTTTGATGACGACGGCAGTGCAACGTTTTTTCATTTTCAAAGCAGCAGCCATTATCGTATTGCCCCTATGCTTACCAGCTTTATAGGCTTAAGCCTGGGCGGGACACTCATGGATGCCAGTTGGTCAAAACAGAACATTTTATTGTCAGGCGGCGCCTTTTTTGGTTCTGACTTCTTCATCAATAACAACACCAGAATTCGGTTAGAAGCCAGATGGTTAGCCAGCCGTGTTGACGGCAGCACAACGGCTGACTGTCTGGAAGCAACCGGCACACAAGCCTGTGACGTGGATATCGACAGTGACTGGTTGAGCGTGTATCAAACCAATCTTGGTGTCAGCTTTGTGTTCTGAAAGAAAATAGTAAACTACCCACTTAGTACAATTAGTCTTCATAATGTTGCAAAAGTCTAATTTTTGACTATTTATTAGTCATCAAAGCTAAAAAATTAAAATAAAACAATTCACTCAATAATCACTACATTGCGGTGCAATCATCCAAACATTTCATTAACAACTTGTTATTTCCACAATACGGAGGAGTAAGTCAATAGTAATGCCTGTTTATAACCAATAGTTCAAAAGTTACTGTCTATTGCGCTGGTCAGTGTCAGTGGTTAATCTCGTTTTAACTGCGTGGGGTTTCAAACCAAATTCCACGATACAGGAAGTAAATACTTAGAATAAAAAACTTAATAGATACTGTTTCATAGAGAAAAACAGTACACAAGGAGATACTTATGAAACGCGAACAATGGGGAACCCGTGCCGGATTTATCCTGGCAGCTGTGGGTTCTGCTATAGGATTAGGGAATATCTGGCGTTTCCCCTATATGGCTTACGAAAACGGCGGCGGCGCATTTTTTATTCCATACCTTTTCGCCATGTTAACGGCCGGCATTCCATTTATGATTATGGAATTCAGCCTGGGACACAAACTACGGGGAGCCGCACCAAGAGCCTTTTCCAAGCTGGGCGTGAGACTGGAATGGCTGGGCTGGTTCCAGGTGTTCATTGCATCTGTCATCGCAGTCTATTACGTTGCCGTTATCGGTTGGGCTATCTCGTATCTGGGCTTCGCATTCACTCAAAGCTGGGGAAGTGATACCAACGCTTTCTTCTTTAGTGAGTACCTGAAACTCGGTGATAACTCACCAAGTAACTTGGGTGGACTGCAACTGCATATCGCTATTCCAATGGTTATTGCCTGGGGTATCACATTCGCCGCTATTTTCACCGGTGTTAAAGGTGGTATCGAGCGTGCCAATAAAATCATGATGCCTTTGCTGTTCCTGATGGTGCTGGCACTGATTGCCCGTGTTATTTTCCTGGATGGCGCACTGGACGGTCTGAATTACCTGTTCCAGCCTGATTTCAGCAAAATCCTGGATGCAAAAGTATGGTCTGCTGCCTATGGACAAATCTTCTTCACCCTGAGTGTTGGTTTTGCCATCATGATTGCCTACTCAAGCTACCTGCCTGAGAAGTCCGACATTAATAACAATGCCTTTATGACGGTATTGATCAACTGCGGTTTCTCTATGGTTGCGGGTATTCTGATTTTCTCTGTGCTTGGCTATATGGCTCAGGAACAGGCAAAACCGCTCACTGAAGTCGTTTCTGCGGGTGTGGGTCTGGCTTTCGTTACCATCCCTGCGGCAATTAACCTGCTACCGGCTCCCTATATTCTCGGTCCGGTATTCTTCCTGGCCCTGGTTGTTGCTGGTTTGAGCTCTCACATTTCTATTATTGAAGCCGTGACTTCAGCAGTAATCGATAAGCTAAAATGGTCGCGTAAAAAAGCAGCTTCTGTGGTTTGTGGTGTTGGCTTTGTCGTCTCGATGGCATTTGCAACCAATGGTGGCCTGCTGTTGCTGGATCTGGTTGATTACTTCATCAACAACGTTGCCCTGCTGGCAAGCTGCCTGATTGAATTGCTGGTTATTGGCTGGCTGCTGAAAGTCTCTGACATTCGCAGCTATGTGAACAGCATTTCAGAGTTCACTATCGGTAAATGGTTTGAAATTTGTATCCGCTTTATCAGCCCAATCATGCTGGCAATCATCCTGGGTACTAATCTGACCAATACCTTTAATGACGGTTACGGTGGTTACGAAATGTCTGATTTGTTAATACTGGGTTGGGGCCTGGTAGCAGCAATGTTCGTGGTTGCTGTGATTATCAATGTTGCATCTAAACCACTAGATAAGAAAGAGGTATAAGTATGACTGCTGGTGCTATCATCATGATGCTATTCGGCCTGGGTATTACCTGGGGAGGCGCAGCTTACTGCATCTCTGTAGCAATGAAAAACAAAGGGTAACCCTTTGCTGACAAGAGGCCTTCGGGCCTCTTGTTGTATTCTCTCCTGACATATTACAGTCCATTCACACCCAAAAATGCGCCTTAATTCATATTCGTCGCACGATGTGAACGAATGATGCCAAGATCTCTTTCCTTTCAGACGCTTCTACCGCTACAATTTGCAAAAATACTCCAGAAGCTTGAACACCATAATGACATGGCGTGAATCGCTTCTATCAAACAGTTCAAGGAAAGACCATGAAGTTTCCAGCTCTTGTTCTCTCGTTCGCCCTGCTACCTACCGCAGCTTTCGCTTCCACACAAACTTGCGAAAGCAATAAATATCATCAGTACATTGATGCTTCTCTTGAGTGGTACCAAAACCTGGTCCAGCTGACTGTGCAAAAAGATCCCGATTTGCAGGAAGTCGGCGACTGGTTCATGGAAGGAAGAACCCACCATTTTGAATTGAAGCGCGAAGCTGTCGATTGGTACCTGGCGAACGACAAAAGCCACTTAGACCTGTCACAATCCGTTGAGTCCTGGCTAAAACTCACTCAGCAAGACATTAAAGCGCTGTCCACCCAGCAAGGTAATCTCGGTGATTACGCGAAAAAAGTCTTTGAGGATCGCCAAAGCTCGCCACACCCCAAAAATTATGAACTGCGCAGTGCCTTTGCCGACCTGTTAACGCATCCGGACGAAATCGATAAGCCACTTAAAGAATACAACCGACAAATGAGCGCTATTGCTGCCACTCAGTGCGAATAACGCTCAACCGCCTGGCACCGGACGGCACGCGTTCGGTGCATTCTGATAAATATTTCAAGACAATTACCCTCATTTCCAGTAAATTAGCCGGATTTGCCGACGTTAACTAAAAGTAACAACTCATTATGGCAGTGGAAAACAGACAAGCTGAAGCATCTCTTGATACCCTGCACCGTATCTTTACCGTGCCGGAAGCCCCCGACTCCACGCTTGGTCGGATTGAGAAAGAGATCTCCGAAAACCTCAACGCCTTTTTACAGACTCACATTGCCGCCCAGGAAAAGCCACTGACTGAAATTGAAAAAGATTTCTCTTGTGCTTCTGTGCCAGAGCAACCCAGTTTTGTTTCTGAACATACCCATTTTCTACTGGAAAAATTGGTTGCTCAGTCTGTTCACACATCCGCACCCACTTTCATTGGTCATATGACATCGGCTCTGCCCTACTTCTTGATGCCGCTGTCAAAGATAATGATTGGTCTTAACCAGAACCTGGTGAAAATTGAAACCTCTAAGGCCTTTACACCATTAGAGCGGCAGGTACTGGGGATTCTCCATAATCTGATCTACGGTGAAAGAGAAGCGTTTTATCAACGCTGGATGCACAGTGCTGAACATTCTTTAGGGGCATTCTGTTCCGGCGGGACAATAGCAAACATCACCGCACTGTGGGTCGCCCGTAACAACCTGCTAAAACCAGACGGCGATTTTAAAGGCGTGGCGCAGGAAGGTCTTTTTCGGGCAATGAAACATTACGGCTATGATGATCTGGCTGTACTGGTGTCTGAACGCGGGCATTATTCGCTGAAAAAAGCCGCCGATGTGCTCGGTATTGGCAGAGACTGCCTGATTGCGATCAAAACCGATGAAAATAATAAGATCTGTACCAACGATCTTCAGACCACTATCGAAAGTCTCAAAGCCAGAAATATCAAACCTTTCGCAATTGTTGGCGTTGCCGGAACCACAGAAACAGGCAACATAGATCCGCTCGATGAATTAGCCGATATCGCTCTTGCACACAATTGCCATTTCCATGTTGATGCGGCCTGGGGCGGCGCGACGTTGATGTCCAATAAGTACCGTCCGTTACTGAAAGGCATCGAACGAGCCGACTCAGTCACCATTGATGCCCATAAGCAGCTGTATATTCCTATGGGTGCGGGTATGGTGATTTTTAAAAACCCCGCCTCTATGGCGGCGATTGAACATCATGCAGAGTACATACTCCGTAAAGGCTCCAAAGACCTTGGCAGCCATACGCTTGAAGGATCGAGAAATGGTATGGCAATGCTGGTTTTTGCCAGCCTGAACATTATCAGCCGCCAGGGATATGAATTACTGATTAATAACAGTATCGAAAAAGCCCAGTACTTTGCAGAACTGATCAAATCCGATCCCGAGTTTGAACTGATATCAGCACCAGAGTTGTGTCTGCTGACTTATCGTTACGTGCCTGAAGACACACAAAAGGCGTTGGCGATTGCTAACGATGAAGACAAACAGGCCATTCACGAAGCCCTGAACGATCTGACTCAGTACATTCAGAAACGTCAGCGTGAATCGGGCAAATCCTTTGTATCACGGACACGATTGATGCCCGAACAATGGGATCGCCGCATTACCACTGTCTTTCGCGTGGTGCTGGCTAACCCGCTGACCACCCCCGACATTCTGAGTGACGTGCTCAAAGAGCAGAAGCAGCTGGCATTAACCAGCCAGCAAAGCTTACCAAAGATTAACGCGATAACGGCCCGTATTCTTTCTCAGGCCAAGATCAGTAATTAAATACGCACCATACCTAAAAAACGGACAGTAAACTGTCCGTTTTTAGATGATTCGTTTTTGTATAAACAGTTATCAGGCTGATTTCACATCACCGCTATCATCAATACGTTTATGCCCTTCCGTCAAGTGGACAAAATCGATCAGATCATCACCGGTCACTTGAAATGCCTGGCCAAAGCCTTTAACAAACAGGCCATGAGTCGGCTCAAGACGGAATAATTTGAAATCTTCCAGGCCACTTAGCCCGTCAACTATTTCTCCGAAACGTGCCTTTAACGCTGCAACCCCCAACTGCCAGCGCTCAGTGTCACGCTCAACCAGTACCACATTGGCTTCAAAGGTTAAACGGGTACGCGCATAAATCGTCTTAGAGGTGGCTTCATCTTCAATCATCATCAGTGAAACCTGCGGATTTTCCAGCAGATTTCGGGCATGTCGGGCAATTTTAGAAATGAGCACATAATATCCGTCATCCAACAAAGCAAATGGCGCATAACTCACATTTGGCTTTCCATCTGAGTCTACTGTTGCCAATTGCAGTGTCTGACAAGCATCCCTGAACGCCTGAATTTGTGGCTCCAGACGGTTTTGCAGACGTTCTTGTTTCACTTCGCTCATTACACTTTTTCTCCAACAAAAGCCTGTTTCAACGCATTAAATTTCTCAACTTGCGAAGGGATAAGCTGTCGTTTTTCATCCCTGCCAAGATAAATTTTGAAAATACATTCACCATTGTCAGCCAGAAAACCAATAAAATAACTGGCATTTCCTTGCACAGGTTTACTGACTAAAACCACATCCGACACGCGATCAAGCTTAAGGTGACCATGCATTTCACCCGCTTTCCCCATCAGATTGTAGTATCCACGCGCTTCTTTGCCTTTCGGAAATGGCGCCTTTACTTCAAAGATTGAACCCATAGAGTGAACAATGGTTGTCATCATTCCCCACTCCGGCAGCGCCTCTAAAATAGCCTGAGCATGCTCCCCTGCAATATGGGTTACAAGTTCATCCGGTAAAGCCAGGATGATTTCACCCTCAGTCACACCCAGCTTTTCCGCTATCAGCACTGCGTGCAAGTTAGGGTTTTCTTTCAGCATCGCACCAACTTCTGTTTTCAACGCTGCCAAACTGAATTTCTCAAACACTCACACTCTCCTTCATCATGCTGCTTTCAAAGTCATCCCTCATCGGCATGCGGAAGCACAGCAACACAAAAAATAATGATAATTAATTGTATTTGTAAAAATGATAAGGTGCTCTATTTCCTTTTGCAAATGATAATTGATATTGTTTAAAGTTCATGGATAATGACGCGACTAATAATAATTATCACTTGCGATAGCAATATCATTTATGTGGCGTTAATTTTTCATCTATCTTTTACTTGAGATATTTTGCCATACCCACATAACAAATTGATATTGTTACGATTTATCAAGACCGTCTACAATCACATTGAGGAAATTTCATGAATCGCGCCGTACTGTCTGTTGCTCTTTTCTTCGCTGCCACATCTGCATGGGCAGAAGAACGAATAATCAGTGCAGGTTCCGGCATTACCGAACTCCTAGTAGCAATGGGTGCAGAGAGTCAACTAGTTGGTGTCGATATCACCAGTAAAGCTTACGTCGGTAATGACATCCCAACCCTTGGCTATCACAGACAGCTTCCGGCAGAAAGTATCATTGCTTTGACACCGGATCGTGTTGTAGGTTCTGAGGAAATGGGGCCTGAAACTACGCTCTCGCTGCTCCGCCAGGCTGGAATCTCAGTCGACATACTCAACTCGGGCGATACCATTGATGATCTGCTAAAGCGTGTCGAGCAAGTGGGCCAACTCGCAGGAAAAACAGCGCAGGCAACACAGCTAAACAGCCAAATTCAACAGCAAGTGAAACGGATTGAATCACGCCTGGCTAGCAGCCAACCCCCAAAACGAATTCTCTTTTTAACCATTCATGCCGGACGAGCACCTATGGTCGGAGGGCGCCACACCACGGCTGATACAGTTATCAGACTCGCAGGCGGCATGAATCCGGCAGCTACAGCCATTGAATCTTATAAACCCTTATCTGCGGAAGCCATGGTAGATATGCAGCCTGATGTCATCCTGTTAAGCACGCATGCCAGCCAGGCGATAGGCGGACTCAAAGGCCTGATAAAAAGCTTACCCTTACTGGCAGCGACACCAGCCGGTCAGAACAATGCGTTATATACCATAGACGGTACTGCCCTGATTGGCGGTTTGAACCTGAAAAGTCTCGAAGAAGCCGAACGTTTGAATCAGGTACTGTATGGCCAGTAAAACCCTATCCCGCCCAACCATGCCTAATTCAAGCATGCAACGCATCCGCCTGTTGTCATTACTGCGATTACCAACCTCAGTTATACTGCCTGCGACATGCCTGCTACTGGCCTTTGCGGCAAGCTGTTCCATCATTGTCGGACCTATGGCTATCTCGTTCGCCGACATCTGGCTGGTTATTCTGCCAGGGCAACAGAAGGTGGCTCCCCATATTGCGTTGATCATTGAGCAAGTCCGTCTGCCACGTACACTGCTGTGTATTGCCATAGGCGCAGTGCTGGCACTTTGTGGTGCAGTCATGCAGGGATTGTTCCGTAACCCGTTGGCTGACCCCGGGATTATAGGCGTAGCTGGCGGAGCTAGTTTAGGCGCAGCCTTAGCCATAGTGTTGTTCGGATCGCTGGCGGCAACATTCCCTCTGCTGCTGACGCTTGGCACTGTACCGGTTTTTGCCTTTGTGGGTGGCGCCATCACAACCTGGATTGTGTATTTTCTCGGCACAGATAAAACCGGCACCTCTGTCACTGTGATGCTGCTTGCAGGCGTGGCGATTGGCGCCTTATCCGGTGCAGCACTCGGGCTGTTAAACTTCTATGCCGATGATCAGGCACTGCGTGATCTCTCACTATGGACTATGGGATCTTTAGCGGGTGCGACCTGGCCAGGTATTGCCTTGTCTGCTGTTACCCTTGCTACCCTGCTCTGCCTGTTCACACGCCAGGCAGATGCATTAAATGCCCTTTTACTGGGTGAATCTGAGGCTCAGCATTTAGGTGTTAATGTACAAGCTCTGAAACGTTTACTGGTTCTGTTGTGTGCCGCTGGTGTTGGCGTGGCCGTCTCGCTATCCGGTGTGATTGGCTTTATTGGATTGATTGTGCCGCACCTTGGCCGCATGTTAACTGGACCTAACCATAAAACACTGCTGCCCCTTTCCGCACTCCTGGGCGCACTGATCCTGTTGATTGCCGACATGCTAGCCCGCGTTGTCGCCGCGCCCGCCGAACTGCCTGTGGGTATCATCACTGCCCTTCTGGGCGCGCCATTTTTTATCGTCCTGCTTTCAAAACAGCGAGGTCGTCTGCAATGATCCACCACATAGTTCGTCAGCCCAAAAAGCAAACTGGCATAAGCCGCCCTGTAGCAATATCGGCGGAACAACTGTCGCTGACGCTGGGCGGTAAAGTGTTGCTCGACAACCTGAATATCAGTTTTCGCAGTGGTGAGCTCACCGCTTTACTCGGGCCCAATGGCGCCGGTAAGAGTACTTTGCTCAAAGTGTTATCGGGGGAAATGCATGCCAAAGGCAATGTCTACATTTTTGGTGAGCCTCGTAAAAGCTGGAATACCAACCGACTGGCTCATCATATGGGCGTTCTTCCCCAGCACAGCACGCTGTCTTTTGGCTTTACTGCTCAGGAAGTCGCGCAATTGGGCACTATGCCCTTAAAGCTTAGCCTTAAAGACAGCCAGCAAATCACACGGCAGAAAATGGCCGAGGTAGGTATCAGTCATCTCAGTCAACGGCTCTATCCTTCGCTTTCCGGTGGGGAGAAGCAACGTGTCCACTTTGCAAGGGTACTGACGCAACTCAGTACAGCCAGTGATCAATGTATATTAATGCTGGATGAGCCCACCTCTGCTTTAGATCTTGCCCATCAGCATACCTGCTTAAGTCTGGCGAAGAAGATGGCAGACGATGGCGCTGCAGTCATTCTGGTTATTCACGACCTGAATCTCGCCGCCGAGTATGCCGATCGATTGATCTTACTCAACCACGGTAAAATTCAGGCAGATGGCGATGCGTGGCACACATTAACGACTGAACATATCCAATGCGTGTATGGTGCCCCTGTCATCATAGAAACACACCCGCGCGGGCATTTTCCTGTCGTCTTGTCGGCATAACACCAAAAACTGTTAAGGCACATCGGACTGTGCCTTCTGCCGACATTAGGTCACTAAGATTGCGTACAATTGTTGCATCCTATTATTGACCTCTATCAAGAATCATTCCACCCAACAAGAGAAACGTTGCACTGTGCGTGAGTCTCAGTAAAATGTGATCGCAAGCGATTAACCGATGAAACGAAGCGTAATGACGGTCAAACCTTTATCCGGTTACGCATCCTTGGGCGATAGCCTTTCGGATTCTCTTTTACAGTGCGTTGTGGGTATCTTTTCAAGTCATTGTCAGATGACACAACAACGATAGAACATGATTAACGACCGGGCCTGAGTCATTCATTTCTCGCCGCTTTCTTATGCAAAAGCGGCTTTTTAGCGTCTGGCCAACATTAAGACTCAAAGAGGCCCAACGGGCCTGATGACTAGAAGAACAACTATGGCAACCATTAAAGATGTTGCACGTATGGCTGGTGTCTCAACAACCACAGTTTCACACGTGATCAACAAGACCCGCTTTGTAGCGGAGGCAACACAGAAGAAAGTACTGAGTGCAGTTGAGGAGCTGAATTATGCGCCAAGTGCTGTCGCACGCAGCCTGAAATGCAATACAACCAGTACAATCGGTATGCTGGTAACGAAATCGACTAACCCATTCTTTGCTGAGTTGGTGCATGGTGTCGAGGAATACTGCTACAAGGCAGGATACACTCTGATCCTTTGTAACACTGAAGGTAATCTCGATAAGCAAAAAGATTATCTGCGCATGCTGTCTGAAAAACGCGTCGATGGACTACTGGTCATGTGTTCTGATCTGGATGACCAGTTGCTGGAGCAATTGGAGAGACAACCTGATCTTCCTATGGTGATCATGGACTGGGGTCCGGCCCGCCCTAAAACGGACAATATACAGGATAACGCTGAGCTGGGCGGTTACCTGGCAACCCGTCATTTTATTGACAATGGGCACACTAAAATCGGCTGCTTGTCTGGCCAGAAAGATAAATCCACCTGCCGTGAGCGGCTGAAAGGTTTTAATAAAGCGATGCGCGAAGCGGGTCTGGCTGTCAATGACGACTGGATTCTTGAAGGTGATTTCGAATGTGAATCTGCAGTTGTTGCTGCCAATAAATTTATTGCCATGAAAGAGCGCCCAACAGCCATTTTTTGTTTCAATGACATTATGGCAATGGCGTTAATCAGCACGTTTGAACAAGCCGGTGTGAAAGTACCCGAAGATGTATCTATTATCGGTTATGACAACATAGATCTGGCCCCATACTTTTCTCCGCCTCTAACCACCATCCACCAGCCGAAACGGCGTTTGGGCAAAACGGCGGTAGGAATCCTGATGGAAAGAGTAAAAAGCAAAAACCATGATTTCCAGACATTTGAAATAAACCCGGAATTAGTTGTCCGCCATTCCGTAAAACGAATTACGTAAAAAATAAACGATTTTCCTCCATGTTCCACAGCATATAGCCGATATAAATTTGACTATCGGCTATTTGCATATGGAATATTACTACGCCATGGGGGAATTAATGAGACAATGCATCGCATTCTGTAAAATTTATACGATTTTTATTGCGATTAGCCTCACAATTTTTTTGTGCGATCCATATCAAATTAGTCTTATTGATATATGATTAAACAGTCACGAACAAGGCAAACCATTTGAAAGAATGGGACGCAAAGCTTCCGGCCTAAAAGTAATTACTTGATTAGTTTTTGCTCATGGTAGCGGGGTTGCCGATGGATGAAGTGAAGATTATAGGATGTTTTTGTCATTCATATGACAAAGCGCTCATAATCTTGTGCATAATTGAATCCTCGCTCCTTTGTTAAGTGACTTCTTTTGTTGAAAATAATTGCCGAGAAAAGAAGCATGGACAAACCATTACTGAAAGATTCAATTCGTTTATTTGAGAAATTTGGTCAAATAAAATCTCGCTCTATGTTTGGCGGGTTTGGCATTTTCGCAGGTGAAACGATGTTCGCTCTAGTTGTTAACAACAAGCTGCATCTTCGCGCTAATGCGAGAAATGAAGAAGCCTTCAAACAAGCAGACCTCAAACCGTACGTCTATCAGAAGCGCGGTTTTCCTGTCGTTACGAAACACTATGCCATTCCAGATAGTTGGTGGGAAACTCCTGACGTCATCCTGGAACATGCAGAACGTTCTCTCAATGCTGCTCAGGCGGATAAAGAGAAGAAACTGCAGGCTAGCCCTAATCGCATCAAAGATCTGCCCAACCTGCGTCTGGCCAATGAGCGTATGCTTAAAAAAGCTGGCATCAGTTCTGTTGATCAGCTCTTCGAAGTCGGTGCTATTGGTGCTTTCCAAGCGTTACAGGAATCTCATCACGAGTCATTGAGTCTGGATCTGCTCTGGGCATTGGAAGGTGCAGTCAGTGGTAAACACTGGTCTGTTATTACCCCACAACGCCGAAATGAGCTATTGTCAAAATTGGAAACATCGGCTTTAAGTGCTCATCATTAAGGTTTCCCTATGAGTGTTTCATTACCTGTAATGAACACTCACGGTTTATAACCTGCTTTCCAGCCCTGACACTCCGTCAGGGCTGTGTAAAATGAAGACTCAACTCACAAACACAAGTTACAAGACTATCAGTTAACTTCCTTTCAGCTCAGCCACCTTTAGAATGTATGTTTTGCCACCACCCAAGGGAGGTTTCATGCGTTCGTCATCGCCGTTTCCGGGTCAGACTGACAACATCTTCAGAGACAAATTCTGTAAATGGCCAAAGCTGATGCGTTACCTGGTTTTCATCAGTTTGTTACCTCCGGCCTTTTTTGTCGCACTTGTGCACGCTGACGCAGTTAACGTTGACGAGGTGCTGATCCCCAGCATTATTGCTTCTGCACTCAATATTTTGCTGTTTTTCTGGGGCATCATATTGAAAGTCAAAGCACGTAAACACTGGTACCGAAATTACCATATCGGCAAAACCATGTTGATTGCACTTTTACCTGTAATAGCAAGCAGTTACATATTGCTGGAACAGCATGAAACTAAAACAGCAGCAAACCACTTTGCCCCTCGCAGTGTTCAACTTTCAGTCAATTAACAACAACAACACACAAATTTGACTGTTTTCTGAAATTTGTCCGGGTATCCGCGGTCGGTATTTTTATATCGATTTCTCCGGAGACCTTCAGGTGCGCATCACCCAAAAACAGCATTACTCGATCTGGATCCGCCCACTGCTCTGGCTGCAGACACAGCACTTTGGCAAACCTCTAAACCCGGCTTTGCTTTGGGGACGCCGCCCCTTGCTCTTTTATCTGGTTGCCTGTTTTTTTGGCTATCTCGACAGAAAACGATCCCCTATACCCGATGTGATACGCTCTTTGGTTTGCGTACGAGTTTCACAGTTAAATGACTGCGCATTCTGCATTGATGCCAACGGTATGCGACTGGCGCAGCGTTGCCAGTCTGTAGAAAAAATACAATCTCTGTCTGACTGGCAGCAAAGCCCGCTGTTTGATAAACAGGAAAAAGCCGTTCTTGCCTATACAGAAGCCATGACAGTGACAGGCATGAAAGTCACGTCACCTATGATCGATACCCTCAAACAATGGTATGACGACGATGCCATCGTTGAATTAACTGCATTAATTAGCTTTCAAAACCTTTCTGCGAAATTTAATACTGCGTTAGATGTTCCTTCTCAGGCGTTTTGCACTATTCCTTTAACAAAGGATCAGATACACACTGAGAAAAGTGACCATCAGTCGGACAGCAATTCAAACCAATAACAACGCAGATAATCCATTATGAATAATATGAGAAAGCCCTTATTGCTGGTATTCATCGTCGGCGCCATCGTTGCCTGGTTCGCTTTCGATCTCGGCGATTATTTCACCCTGGAACAGGCTAAGGCCTACCAGCACTCATTACAGGCAACCATTACTGCAAATCCCCTGCTCTCCAGCGGGCTTTTCTTCCTCATTTATGTGGTCATGACGGCTTTATCCTTCCCGGGTGCTGCCATCATGACACTGCTTGGCGCTGCATTGTTCGGTTTCTGGTGGAGCCTGCTTATCGTCTCCTTTGCCAGCTCCATCGGGGCGACTCTGGCATTTCTGGCCAGTCGGTTTTTATTACGGGACTGGGTGCAACACAAATTTGGCTTGCGTCTGGCCGCAATTAATCGAGGCATAGAAAAAGACGGGGTCTTTTACCTCTTTACGCTGCGTTTAATTCCCGTCGTTCCCTTTTTTCTGGTCAACCTGCTGATGGGTCTGACACCTATGCGCCCGCGTCAGTTTTACTGGGTAAGCCAGTTAGGTATGCTGCCGGGAACCGCTGTCTACCTGAATGCAGGGACACAACTGGGTGAGATTCAGTCGCTTTCCGGACTGATTGCTTTCCCTGTACTGGTGTCCTTGGTTCTGCTGGGCATTTTCCCTTTTATCGCCAAAGCCGTCATGGCATTTGTCCAACAACGGCGAGTCTATCAAGGCTGGCAAAAGCCTGAGCATTTTGATCAGAACATGGTCGTGATCGGCGCCGGTGCCGGTGGACTGGTCAGCGCCTATATAGCCGCAGCCGTAAAAGCCAAAGTCACTCTGATAGAAAAACACCGGATGGGCGGTGACTGCCTGAATACAGGCTGTGTGCCATCTAAGGCGCTGATCCGGGCCGCGCATACTCTGCATACTCTTACCCGTGCACCGGAATTCGGGATTCACACCCAGCCAGCACAGGTTGATTTTCCCGCTGTCATGCAACGTATTCACCGTGTTATCAAAGGGATCGAACCGCACGATTCCGTCGAACGCTACACTGAGCTTGGGGTGAACTGCATTCAGGGCGAAGCGCGTATCCTTTCGCCCTGGGAAGTGGAAGTGAACGGCACACGCATCACCACACGTAACATAGTCATAGCGACCGGTGCCCGACCAGTTGTCCCGCCTATCGAGGGTATTGAAAAAGTGCGTTATCTGACCTCAGACACCTTGTGGTCGATCACCGAGCAACCCAAAAAGCTGCTTGTCCTGGGTGGCGGCCCGATTGGCTGTGAGCTGGCACAGAGTTTTCAGCGCCTGGGCAGCCAGGTTACTCAGGTGGAAATGACAAATCAGCTCTTGGTCCGGGAAGATACTGATGTGGCGAAACAGGTGCAGGACAGCCTGACGGAAGACGGCGTAAAGATTAAGCTGCAACACAAGGCGGTAAAATTTGACGTCGTAGCGACTGATACCGGCGAACCCCGCCAGTATGTCATCCTTGAGGATAATCACGGACAACAGCATCAGGTTGAATTTGATGCGGTCATCCTGGCGCTAGGCCGTGCGGCTAATGTCACAGGTTTTGGCCTGGAAGAGCTCGGTATCACGCTCAACGAACGTAAAACCCTGGACGTTAACGATTACCTGCAAACCCGCTATCCCAATATTTTCGCCGTCGGCGATGTTGCCGGTCCGTTCCAGTTAACGCATGCTGCTGCCCATCAGGCTTGGTATGCAGCTGTAAACAGTCTTTTCGGGCAGTTTAAATCATTCAAAGCAGATTACAGAATCATGCCTGCTGTAACTTACACTGCCCCCGAAGTCGCTCGGGTGGGTATAAATGAGAAAGAAGCACGTGCTCAGGGCATAGACGCAGAAGTCACTCAGTATGCATTGAATGATTTAGATCGCGCAATTGCCGACGGTGAAGACTATGGTTTTATTAAGGTGTTGACGCCAAAAGGGAAAGATACCATCCTCGGTGCCACCATCGTAGGTCATCAGGCCGGTGAACTTCTCGCGGAGTTTACCCTGGCCATGAAACACGGGCTTGGCTTGAACAAAATTCTGGGTACAGTTCACCCCTACCCCACTATGAGCGAAGCCAATAAGTACACCGCGGGCGTATGGAAAAATGCCAATAAACCGGAACGGATTTTGGCGTTACTGGAGAAATTTCATCGCTGGCGCCGGGGTGGTAATAACGGCCATCAACAGAAATCACAGAGCGAGCATCTGAAGGCGCATCTGCAGGAAAGTAAGGATCAGCAATGAAAATGATATGGATAGCACTTGGGCTGGCAGTCGCCGCTGCTATGCCAGCCCTGGCAAATGAAGCGACTGAGCGCTCGCCCATCGGAGAAATGAGCTGGCAAGCCATCGAACAGCAGGCCCGCGGACAAACTGTTTTCTTCAATGCATGGGGAGGCAGCCAGCCCATCAACAGCTATCTGAGATGGGTTGCCCGTGAGGTGAAGAGCCGTTATGACATTACGCTCAATCATGTCAAAGTAGCCGACATCGCTGAAACCTCTCAACGACTGTTAGCGGAAAAAGCGGCTGGCAAGCAAACCGGTGGCAGCGTAGATATGGTTTGGATCAATGGCGAAAACTTTCGCACCATGAAAGCCAATAATTTATTGGATGGCCCGTTTGTCGCCCAGCTACCCAACTGGGAACTGGTCGATAAACAACTGCCTGTTTATGAGGATTTTACCGAAAGCACAGAAGGTCTCGAAGCCCCATGGGGAGTAGGACAACTGGTCTTTATCCATGACAGCCAGACCTTAAGCAACCCACCCACGAGTTTTGCTGAACTATTAAGCTTGGCCGTCGCCTTCCCGGGCAAAGTAACCTACCCACAGCCGCCTGCATTCCATGGCACCAGTTTTCTCAAAGCAGCACTGATTGAGCTGACCAACGCTGCCCCGGCACTCTATGAACCCATTGATCCGACCACAGATGAAAAGAAATTAGCACGCATCACAGCGCCGCTCTGGAAGTACCTCGATCAGCTCCATGCCGTTGCCTGGCAGCAGGGAAACCGCTTTCCGGCCAGTTCAACGGAAATGATGCAATTGCTGGACGACAGGCAGCTTCTGGTCGCCATCACTTTTAATCCGAATGAGGCCAAAGCCGCAATCGAGCGAGGCGATCTGCCTGAGTCAGCCAAGGCCTTTGCCTTTGAACATGGCGCTCTCTCTAACATTCATTTCCTGGCTATCCCCTGGAATGCCAGTGCGAAAGCAGGCGCACGGGTTGTCATTAACTTTCTCATGAGTCCTGAGGCCCAACGCCGTAAAGCGAACATTCAGATCTGGGGCGATCCTGCTGTGCTGACACCTGAGGCTATGGGAGCCGGCGAATCACAAGGTTTTGAACTGTATCGTGCCATCCCTGAGCCGCATCCCAGCTGGCAAACGGCACTGGAGGCCGCCTGGCAGCAAAGATATGGACACTGAGCGTTTCCTGAGCCCCTGTAAACTTACACCTGACACCTTCTAGGCGAACGTTGCAATATGTTGTATCTGATGTTTATTGCCACGCTGTTTATCTGCTGTTTGCCGCTGTTACCAGGGCTGCTGGGCATTTTTCTGCCAGCCCTGTCCTGGTTGCCCTTTGCTGGCCTGGTTCATCCCGGGCCACAGGCTTTCTATCAGGCATTGGCCTGGCCCGGTTTATCTGCTTCTGTTCTGCTGACACTTTCCACAGGCGTCGTCAGTACTTTATTGGCATTAGGTTTAACTTTCCTGATCCTGCAGAAGTATTGGGGATCCTCCCGCTGGCAGAAGATTGAATCCTGGCTCTCTCCGATGCTGGCTATTCCGCATGTGGCCTTCGCCATTGGCTTTGCTTTCACCTTTTCATCCACGGGGATCATCACCCGTTTAATATCCGCATTCGGCGGCGAGCCCGGTCAGTTTTCTCTGTTGCAAGACGCTTATGGCATAGGGCTCACCCTGGCTTTGGCGATCAAAGAAACCCCGTTTCTGTTATTAATGAGTATCTCTGTTCTGCAGCAACTGAATGTCGGCCGCTTGCTGGCTGCTGGCAATGGGCTGGGATATAACAAAACATCAACATGGCTCACCGTTATACTGCCACAATGGCTCCCCAGGATGAGACTGCCAATCTACGCCGTTCTGGCTTATGGCATTTCAGTGGTAGACATGGCCATGATTCTGGGCCCGACCCGCCCTCCCACTTTCGGTGTACTGGTCTGGCAATGGTTCAATGAACCAGATATCGCTTTGATGCCCAGAGCCGCCGTCGGCGCATTAATACTGCTCGTGGTGGGTCTTTGTCTGATCGCTGTGTTCCGAGCGCTCGAGTGGCTGATTCTGCGTGGCTTTCAAGGCTGGCAATATGCCGGACATCGCGAACAGCGATTGCCCGGACGTGGCTTTCACTTACCGCTGATCGCGGTGCCGCTGCTGGTTTTTCCTGTGCTCATTCTCTGGTCAGTGGCGCTGCGCTGGCGCTTTCCCGACCTGTTACCGAGCAGATTCAGTGTGCAATTCTGGCAACAGGAAACCGCCGTGTTTACCGATTTGGCTTCCACCAGCCTGATGCTGGCCGGTATCAGTACAACGATTGCGCTTTGTCTGGCCATTGGCTGTCTGGAATACAGGGACAAAACAGGAACCGGCATTCCGGGCTGGCTGATAGCCATGCCAATGGTGCTGCCGCAGGTTTCTTTGCTGTTCGGTATTCAGGTTACCACTTATATGATACCCGGCCAATATCACCTGTTATGGGTGATCTGGAGCCATGTGATATTTGTGTTTCCCTACCTGTACCTTGCATTGGATGGCCCATGGCGCAGCTTTGATCGCCGGTATACGCAAACAGCCAGCAGCCTTGGCTTATCGGAGTTCCAGGCTTGGTGGCGGGTCAAACGCCCTATGCTGATGCCGGCCATTTGCCTGGCACTGGCCGTGGGCTGCAGTGTCAGTCTGGCGCAGTACCTGCCAACACTCAGTCTTGGTGCAGGCCGGGTCAGTACCCTGACCACAGAAGCCGTTGCACTTGCCAGCGGGCAGGACAGAAGAGTCAGCGCGATTTACGGACTGCTGCAGGGACTGGTGCCCTTCATGCTTTTCGCGCTTGCCACCTTAGCAAGCCGTTACTATCAATCAAGAATGACATCCGGAAAATACACAAGGAATGCAAAAGCCAATGTGCTTGTCAGTCAAAAACCTCACTATAAATAATGGACATCAGCGGCTGCTCAATTCGCTCACGCTGTCGGTTGAACAGGGACAAGTACTGACGGTTATGGGCCCCAGCGGTTGCGGGAAATCGACCCTCTTAGGTGTGATTGCCGGCCATATTCCGCCCGACTGCTTCTATCAGGGCGAGATCAACCTCAATAACAAAGTGATCAATGATCTGACGCCGGATAAGCGGCGCATTGGCCTGCTGTTTCAGGATGATCTGTTGTTCCCCCACCTGAACGTGTGGCAGAACCTGGCATTCGGTTTACCGTCCAGTGTGAAAAAACCAGAACGAAAAACCCGTGCTTATGACACCTTAGCTGCGTTAGGCCTGACAGAGTTGGCCTCTCATTGTACGAGCCAGATTTCTGGCGGACAGCGAGCCAGGATCAGTCTGATGCGTTGCCTGCTGGCAGAGCCGGACGCCATACTGCTGGACGAGCCTTTCAGTAAGCTGGATAAAGATTTGCGCATCCAGTTCCGCGACCTGGTATTTAAGGAAATCAAGCAACTTAATATCCCTGCGTTGATGGTTACCCACGATCAGGATGACGTGCCGCCCGATGGTCGGGTATTGCACTGGCCCGCCTCGCTGGAGGAGGAACAGCCCCATGCTTGATCGCTACGCCATCAAACTCATCAAAGCGCCGGTTAACGGTGTCGGCTTACTGCTGGCGAAAACCCCTTTGACCGCCAATCAAATTACTGTCACCGGGTTTGGTATTGGTTTGCTGACATTGCCTGCGCTCATCTTCCAGCAATATTGGCTGGCACTGTGTTTTATCATCATCAACCGCATTTTTGACGGTTTGGATGGCGCACTGGCCCGGCGCAGAGGTATCACAGACTGTGGCGGTTTTCTGGATATCACGCTGGATTTTCTGTTTTATTCCCTGGTGCCCTTTGGTTTCATTCTGGCGGATCCTGCGCAAAATGCGGTTGCCGGTGCATTTTTGATCTTCGCGTTTGTCGGCACAGGTTCCAGCTTTCTGGCTTTTGCCATCATGGCAGGCAAACGTAATATTGATAATCCGGATTATCAATATAAATCATTGTTTTATCTGGGAGGACTGACAGAGGGAACAGAAACTATCGCGTGTTTTGTGCTCTTCTGCCTGTTGCCTGAGCACTTTGCGATCATCGCATGGATTTTCGGATCACTGTGCTGGGTGACCACTGCAACCCGGATCTGGGCTGGCTATCAAACCCTGAAAACACCGGCCGGATAGCACTGGCAGAGAAACGTATCAGCAGCAAAAAACGGCAACGCTGATCTCCGCAACTGCCGTTTTTTCACCACTCTTCTAGCTAAAGTTCGGAATTCTCTGATTATGCTTTTCCTGCCGGCTGTGAAATTTATTGATTTCAATATCGATAGCGTCATAGCTGCTGTTCATCAACTCGCCCAGACAGGCCGGTGAATCAGGATTCTGGCTTTGCAGAAAGGCCGCCAGCAGCTTAACGTCATCCGGTCTGGGCCGGTAGCTCAGGTTTGGAAAGGCCTGATAGATGTAATCAATCGCGATTGCCAGCATACCTTCATTCTTTTCTGTCGTTCTCTTCATCATCAACACAGTGTTTTTATTCATATTTCTATGACGTAATGGATTTGACGAAGGGCATCCTAAGCGGTCTGAATGAAAGAATTATGACTCAGCGCAGTCTATAAGAAGATTTTTATCCTTTTGCGTTTTTTTTATACACCCCCCGAGAAGTTCGCTCACCTATAACCCAGTACGAGCCTTACTATTTATCTGCGCTATCGCATCCACTCGCGGTGCAGTTGTTCGCTGTCACCCAGGTACTCGAGCAGCCAGGTCAGTGCCGGGTTAAGACTGGCTTTGTTCCATGCCAGGCAACAGGGGCTGACCGGCGGTGCATGCGGCAGCGTGCGGGTCACCAGTTTGCCTCGTTTCAGCCTGGGTGCAGCCATATGTTCAGGCACGACGCCTATCCCCAGCCCGGCTTCAAGACACTGAAACGCGCTGGACCAGTCCGGCACCATGATGCGGCGCTGATTGTTCATTAACCAGGTTGTGCGCTTGGGCAGTGTCCGTGAAGTGTCTTCCAGGCAGATCGCCGGGTACTTTGCCAATTCTGACTCCTGCAAAGGCATCGGACTTTCCGTCAGCGGGTGATCCGGGGCCATCACAAACACCCAGTGCAGATTTCCCATATCGGTGTAATCGAAATCCCCGCTGACCGGAATGGCCGCCGTCGCCCCAATCACCAAATCTGCCCGGCCGTCTGCCAGGGCGTCCCACACACCGTTATAGACCTCCATCGTCAAATGCAGTTCGACATCCGGAAACGCCTGGTAGAAATCCCGCACCATAGTACTGACTCGGCTTTGTCTGACAACGGTGTCCAGAGCCACCGAGACATTTTCAGCCCAGCCATTGGCGACACGTTGTGTCTGCAACTTAATGTGCTCCATTTGCTTGAGCAACTGTCTGGCTTCTTCAACAAAATATTGGCCTGCCGGTGTCAGGCTGACCTGCCGATGATGACGCTCAAATAAGGTCACAGACAATTTATCTTCGATTATCCTGACCGTATAGCTGATTGCGCTGGGCACTTTGTGCAACTCTTCTGCGGCAGAAGAAAAGCTGCCCCGCCTCGCAACAACATCAATTACCTGCAAATCGTTGAAAGAAAACATATATCCTACTATTAAATTGCGCGATCTCTTGAATCAAATTTTTTGAAAGCAACATTGAAATTTTAGCGTTTCACAGCACAAATCACCACGATTACAATCTGATCACTGAAAAATTTCTGGTTAAAATAAAATGACGACAAAACCAACTACCGTTACGCTTGCCTGGTTTGCACTACTTAGCATGCTCGGCTTTCTGGCCACCGATATGTATCTGCCTGCATTCACCGCCATGCAGACCGACCTGAATACCTCTTCCAGCCTGATTGGCATGACACTCGGTCTTTTCCTGTTAGGCATGGCCATAGGTCAGCTTATCTATGGTCCTCTTTCTGACCGCTTGGGCAGAAAAAAAGTCTTACTGGGCGCGATGTTGTTGTTTAGCCTCGCCACCCTGGGCTGCGCAATGGCGCCAAATGTGGAAACGCTGCTGGCGTTCCGTTTTCTTCAGGCACTTGGCGCCTGTAGTGCCACCGTGCTCTGGCAGGCCATTGTTATTGACAGATATGAAGGTAAGCTTGCCGAAAAAGTGTTCGCAACTATCATGCCTTTGGTTGCCCTTTCACCGGCACTTGCGCCTTTAGTGGGTGCAGCCATTCAGTCGCATTTTGGCTGGCGTGCCATTTTCCTGAGTCTGATTGCTTTAGGGGCGGTTTTGGCACTGATGACAGCCATGCAGCCAGAAAGTGCCCAAGGTGAAAAAAAGCAGGGTAAAGTCCTGTCAGAACTGGCAATTAACTATACAAGTCTGCTCAAGTCAAAAAAATTCATGGGTAATATGCTCATTTTCGCAGCCTGTTCTGCTGCTTTTTTCGCCTACCTGACCGGGTCGCCCTTTATCATGTCCGCTATGGGTTACTCGAGCGAAGATATTGGCCTGAGTTATGTGCCGCAGACTATTGCCTTTTTGATTGGCGGCTACGGCTGCCGGGCATTATTAAACCGCATGGAAGGTAAAAAGCTCTTGCCTTGGCTGCTGAAACTCTTCATCGGCAGTGCGCTGGTCATACTGTTGATCACTGTTCAGCATACGCCAGACAACATCTGGCCTATCTTGGTGCCTTTCTGTTTTATTGCCGTGGCTAACGGTGCGATTTACCCCATTGTGATCAGTAAAGCCCTGGAAGATTTCAAGCACTGCAGCGCAACCGCGGCCGGGCTGATGAATTTCCTGCAAACCTTAGGATGCTTTGCTGCCAGCTCACTGGTTGCGGCTTTTGCCGATAAAGGATTGAGTATTGTTGCCTTTAGCATTGCCGGAACCTGTATTTTTGTTCTGATCGGCTTCTCTTTTGTTGTCAGCAGCCAGCGCGAGCAACTGACTGAAGCACAATCCACGTCGAACTGATCGATTCCGTTCTGTTTCAGCTCTTCTATTACAGGCAGCCTTTATAGCTGCCTGTATTTCTCAATATGAAAAATATTGTCTATTGTTCATCGATAAGCAAAAAATTCCTAATACGCATGAATTTTGTGTTATGCGTGCCCAGAAAACCGTCACTATACTGTTCTCTTAGGGGCTCTGCTTTATCATGGATGATATATGAAGAGAAATGTGGTTCGTTTAAAAGTGATACTGTTGATTTCGCTGCTTTTTATTTTTTTGCTGTGTCTTTTTTTTCTCAATCCGAGTCCGCTGTCCGGTCAGGAAAGATCCGATCCCTCTGCTAGTCAGGCCTCATCATTTTTCGATAATCACACTTTCTTGTCTGGCGGATATCAAGCGCTGGCAGAAGTATGGGAAAAATCAGAGACTTTACACTCAGCACTTCACTACTTCAGCGTAAATCAGTTCATCTTTAACAACCTGTATTCACAGGAAAAACTTGAAAAGTTCACACTATTTTCCCTAATCTCTTTCGGCTTTCTTCTCGGCTGTCTGGTACTGGCCTGGCACCTGCATAAAATGCTTCGCCATGAAAAACGCCTCAAAGCCGAGTTGCATGACATGGTCAAAAAGTTCAGCCATGTACTGAAATATGCTCCGGATGGCATGATTCTGCTTAAACAGGACAACACTGTACTCAATATCAATCAGTCCGCTTGCCAGATTTTGAATATCTCTGAACAACAGGCTTCGCATCAGGAGATCACCACACTGGTCAGCGACCCTGTGGCCAGCAATAAACTGACCGAATTGCTCAGTCAGGTACACAGCAAGATGCGTCAGGGCGATAATCTGCCCGTCAGTCAACAAATCACCATTAACACGACGCCTGTACAGCACCTTGAAATCATTGCAAGTGAAACCGCTTACAATGAGGGTAACGAGATTTTATTGAATATCAGGGATGTCACTGCATGGGTTGAACGTGAAGAAAAACTGAAAAGCCTGTCCCGTGCCCTGGAGCAAAGTGACGACTCCATCATTATCACCAACGACAAAGGGATTATCGAATATGTCAACCACAGCTTTGAAAAGTATAATGAGCTCGATGCCAACGAACTGATCGGCAGCGATGCCGCACACCTGATTCTTACTGCCCTGCAAAATCCGGCAGAGCTGACAAAATTGCAGCAACAGCTGGCCAAAGGCCAGACGGTCAACCGCATTATCTCGCACCGTAAAAAAGATAACAGCCTGGTGTATATGGAAAAACGCATTTCCCCTATCCGCAATAACCTGGGAAAAATCAGCCATTACATCACAACAGGGAAAGATATTACCGACAGAGTGCTGTTTGAAAGCAAACTCAAACAATTAGCGCATTTTGACATACTCACTCAGCTACCAAACCGATTGATGCTGCAGCAGCAAATCGATCATCTGCTTCAGCAATCGCCCTGCCCGGTCATTGGCCTGCTGACCCTAAATCTCGAGCGCTTTAAGCAAATCAACGATTCTCTGGGCCATGACACCGGCGATCAGGTGCTGTTAGCCGTGAGTGAGCGTCTGCAGGCTATTCTGCGCGGAAATGACATGCTGGCAAGATTGGGCAGCGATGAATTTGCCATCCTGGTGGTGTCTGATCAACGGCTACCGGCTCTGGAACAATTGGCCGAGCGTATCCTTCGCCATCTCAGCGAGCCGATGACACTGGGCAGTAAAGAAGTGGTAGTTGGTGCAAGTATTGGCATCACCTACAGTAACAGCAGCCATTCGACCAGTGAGACCCTGCTCAGACAAGCAGACATTGCGCTGTATAAAGCCAAAGACAACAAACAGCAGCAACAGTATCGGGTTTATAACCGACAGATGGGGGCCAACAGTATCAAACGCCTGGAGATGGAAGCTCAACTTCGGCAAAGCTGCGGCACTGAACGCTATCAGTATTACTATCAGGGTCGGTTTGACTCACGAACCCGTGAGTTGTGCGGAGTGGAAGCCCTGATGCGCTGGATCGATGATGAAAATCATATCCAGTCACCCACTGAGTTCATCCCTATCCTGGAAACCACAGGTTTGATTATCGAGGTCGGTGAGCATTTAATTCAACAGGCTTGCAAACAATTACGCCAGTGGCAGTTACAAGGCCACTGGCTGCATTTTGCCCTGAATATTTCAGCCCGGCAGCTGCTGAATTCCGATATTGTCAGTACCGTCAGCAAAGCGATACAGAGCAGCCAGTGTGACCCCAGCTTTTTAGAACTGGAAATAACAGAGAGTGTCGTCATGTCAGACGTTAAACTGGCATTAAATAAGTTACGCCAACTCAATGCACTGGGAGTCAGGATTGCCATTGATGATTTCGGTACCGGCTATTCCTCCCTGGCCTACCTCAGCCGATTTCCGATCCAGATACTCAAAGTCGATCGCGAATTTGTCCGTGATTTACCCCTCAATAAAGAATCTGTCACTATCACTAACGCTATTGTTGAATTGGCCCATAATCTTAATATCAGCGTGGTGGCGGAAGGGGTGGAAACTAAAGGACAGGCAGATTTTCTGGCAAGCATAGGCGTAGAAGAATTTCAGGGGTTTCTGTACTGTAAGCCATTGCCGCTATCCGATTTTGAAACCCGATTTTTACAGCCCATTCAGAATATAAGAGAACATTCTACCTACTGAGTCAGACTACCTGGGATTGTATCCTTTCACTTCTGCCAAGAGACAATTACAATACGCTCAGTATGGGCGAGGACAGAAACATGGATTTTAGCGATTATCTCGAAACAGTGCTTAAGCAACGTCAGCAACAGGCCAATAAACCGGTCCAAAATAAGCAGCAACCTGTCTGGCTGCAACAGCGCATGGAAGACAAGACCAGCCAGAGTACGGCGCGTGACGCAATAGCCAAAGCTCAGGAAGATGCTTCGGTGCGTGCAGAACAGGAAACCAAAGCCCCTCATGTCAGAATTAATGGCCGCTACATGTCACAGGAAGAAGCACAGGCTAAAGCAAAATTGCAAACTCAGGCTGCGCCAGCAAATGCCGACAGAATCGCCTATATTGAGTCACTCAAAAAAACGTTACGTGCCAAAAAGTATCAGTAATCGCCCCGCTGCCCAGCTGTTTCACGCCAACTTGTGACAACGTCACTCTGTGTTTTGTGCCTTTCATCTGATTTTCGGCCTCAGTAGGGTTGAAAATAACCTCATTCGACTATGCTTAAACAAGCAGATATTTTTAACTGCAAGGGATGCGCTTACCAGCAGTAATCTCTGACTAATAAGCAAATAGTTGAGCATTTACAAGAACAATGACGAAAAAGCAGGGCTTTCATTCACTAAGATTTATGGAGTGACAGACATGTTAGGTGAAAATCACGCACTCTTCATAGAGTTCCCCGAAATGCAGGACAAAATCACAGAGTTGAAGACCTGCGACGAAAACTTTAAGGCCATGTCAGACAGATATCACCAGCTCGACCATAGAATACGGGGATTGGAATGCAGCAACATTCCCACCGAAGATCACCACTTCACCCAACTGAAAATGGAGCGTTTGCAGCTTAAAGACAAAATTTACAACATACTCATGAACTGATGTTGTCAGGTTTTCACTGACTCCACCCTCTGAAACTCAGGGGGTGGAGAACCTTCGCCGCTAAACACTATCATCACCTGCCTCAGACCACCCATTTGTAACAAAACATTGCTGCCCGGTATTTTCTTAACATTTATTGATAGAATCCGCGCCCTCAACAACAAATACATCTTTTTTTGATTGCTACCAAAAAAAGTTTAGTAAAGCAGTTGCCGTTCCGGCATTTAGAGAGACCTATGAAAACATTTGATCGCGCCAAGCAAATCCTGCTGGCAGGGTTCTGTATTAACTTGTGTATGGGCATTCTGTATGCCTGGAGTGTGTTTAAAAAAGCCTTAGTGGTGGATCTTGGCTGGTCTAACGCCGATGCGTCTCTGCCCTATACCGTTGCTATCATTACCTTTTCTCTCTCCTTGTTACTGGCCGGTATTCTTCAGGATAAAATCGGTCCGCGTAAGGTCTTGCTGCTTGGCACGACCATGGTTGGCCTGGGGATGATAGTATCCAGCTTTGCCACCACACCACTGCTGCTGGTACTGACTTTCGGGGTATTGACGGGTTGCGGTATCGGTTTCGGCTATGCCTGTCTAAGCCCTTCAGCGATGAAATGGTTCCATCCATCAAAGAAAGGCATGGTAAACGGCCTGATTGCGGCCGGTTTTGGCCTGGCTGCCGTGTATCTGGCACCGCTGACCTCTTCCCTGATTGCCGATTACGGTATTAACCAGAGCTTCCTGATCCTTGGTGTGGCTGTACTGCTGGTTGCTGTCCCTCTGGCATGTACTATCAACAACCCGCCGGAAGGCTACCAGCCTGAGGCGCCGTCTGCTGTCGCGGCCTCAGCCAGCCCGGCACCGGCTGTTAACATGACCTGGCGTAGCATGGTGAAAACACCCCAGTTTTACTCCTTGTGGGTGATGTACGCTTTTGCCTCCGCTGCTGGCTTGATGATTATCGGCAATATTACCTCTATTGCAGCGGCTCAGGCCGACCTGTCTGATGCGGCGTTTCTGGTGGTGATTCTGGCTGTATTCAACTCGGGTGGCCGTATCGCTGCCGGTATGTTGTCAGATAAAATCGGCGGCGTGAAAACCCTGATGATTGCCTTTATCATGCAAGCCATCAACATGGTGATGTTCGCCACTTTCGACAACGAGTTCAGCCTGATGATCGGCGCTGCCGTTGCCGGGGTTGGCTACGGTACCCTACTTGCCGTTTTCCCATCGATCACAGCCGATTTTTACGGCCTGAAGAATTACGGTGCTAACTATGGTGTTCTTTACACTGCCTGGGGCGTCAGTGGCTTCATTGGCCCTGTGGTAGCCGCCGTGGCAGTCGATATGACTGGCACCTATACGCTGGCCTATTCTGTGTGTTCTGGCATGCTGGCAGTCGCTGTAGTGCTGTCATTCATCACCAAGCCTGTCACTGGGCAAGTGGCTAAGCAGAAACTGGCTACAGCCGCTTAATTGTTCGCCTGACTCTTATATGAAAGCACAGCCTGAAGGCTGTGCTTTTTCATTTGCAGAACAAGACAGATAAAAAAAACCCGGTTCCAAAGGGACCGGGTAAACAAATAGTGGTGAAAATGTTCCTGATGGGAACAGGATATGCGCTATTAGCGTACCGCTATGGAAGACTGTGCGATTGGCTTAACAACATTCTTCACGGGTACTCAGGTAGCAAATTAATAGGGCGTCCAATTTTTCACAAGGATTAAACATTTATCCCTGTTATTAATAATTAAATCACTAAATTTTTTTGAGCTTACATCTGGCATTGATCAAATCTTCAATGAACTTCTGCTCTTTTTTTGCCTGCTCATAACGCTGCCTGGCTTGCCAGCGTTCCA
This sequence comes from Photobacterium salinisoli, assembly GCF_003614885.1. Taxonomy (GTDB): domain Bacteria; phylum Pseudomonadota; class Gammaproteobacteria; order Enterobacterales; family Vibrionaceae; genus Photobacterium; species Photobacterium salinisoli. The sequence goes on along the minus strand of NZ_QZMS01000007.1, from coordinate 764,547 downwards.
TCACGGTTTCCAATCCTTTCACCTTGACCTGACTTTGCTCCAGCGCTTTTTTAGTGCGCTGGCTTTCCGCATGCATCAATGCCATTTCATGCTGCTGATGGGAAATCAGGCGGCTGAGCATAGTATTGACCTGAGTGGTGTTCTGCAGCGCCAGTGCGTTCAATCCGGCGCTTCCTTCTGGCTGACAACCCGATTTCAGCCCTGCCAGCGCCTGCAATTGCTGAGCAAAAAAGCCGACCTGATCCTGCTGACGCGCAAAATGCTGTCCGTGACGATCACGCTGCTGCTCAGCTATCTGCTGAAGCTGACTCACGGCTTTCAGTCTGCCCTTCATCAAACCGTCTCCTAACCTTACTGCGTTTGCGTAAACAGCTCAGCGAGCCGAACCAGAGACTGTTGGTAATCAGTCACTTCATCAACCTGCTGAACCAGAAAATCTTTGAGCTGCGGAAACACCTGAACTGACAGGTCCAGTTCGGCGTCCTGTCCGGGCTGATACCCGCCTAAAGGCAAGAGCTCTTTCACTTGCAGATAGTTGGCATTGAGCTGCCTGAAACGGTTAGCCACTGTGACATGAGAATTTTCTGTACAGCTGCTCATACAACGGCTGATAGAGGCATTAATATCTATTGCCGGATAATGCCCCTGCTCTGCCAGCGTCCGGGATAACACCACATGGCCATCGAGAATGGCACGGGCAGAGTCCACCACAGGATCCTGCTGATCGTCGCCATCCGCCAGTACGGTGTAGATTGCCGTCAGGCTACCGTCCGGGTGCTCGCCGTTACCGGCACGTTCAAGCAATTGAGGCAACTGGCTGAACACTGAAGGCGGATAACCCCGAGATGCAGGCGGCTCGCCCAGCGATAACGCAATTTCACGCTGCGCCATGGCGTAGCGAGTTAAAGAGTCCATCAACAGCAGGACATCTTTGCCTTTATCGCGATAATACTCCGCCACACGGTGGCACAGTTTCGTGGCACGCAGACGCATAAGCGGAGATTCATCTGCCGGTGCTGCTATCACCACAGCCCGCTTCATTCCTTCTGCGCCAAGATTGCGCTCAATAAACTCCCGGACTTCCCGGCCACGCTCACCGATCAGACCTACCACTACAATATCGGCCTTGGTATTTTTGGTGATCATGCCCATCAGGACACTTTTACCCACACCACTGCCTGCCATTAAACCGATACGCTGGCCTTTACCCAGCGTCAGCAGCCCATTGATAGCACGTATGCCCACATCCAGCGGCGTATCAACCAGGCGGCGCTTTAACGGATTGATTGGAGACGGGTTCAGCGACACTTTCTCTCCGCCTTTGAGCGGACCCAGATCGTCAAATGGCTCGCCAAGACCGTTAACGACCCTGCCAAGCCAGTGATCACCGAGCGCGACTGTACTGTCGCCGTCCAGCGGGACAACTCTCGCTCCGGCGTAAAGCCCGCCTAATTGCCTCACGGGCATCAAATACGCTACATCGCGGTCAAAACCCACGACCTGGGCTTCAATGGCTTCACCATCATCGGTTTCAACCAGACAGCGCTGTTCCAGTCTGAACTTACAGCCAACGGCCTGAAGCATCAGGCCGTTCACTTTCACCAATCGCCCGGTGACCCGGGCAATCGGAATCGATGACATAGAGGCGAGAGCATCATTCAAACGCTCATGAAATGCGCCGTCACTCACTGAGACTCTCCGCCGTTACTGCTGTTACTGAATGGCTGGTTTCAGCCGCTGACGGCTGCACTGCCGGATTCTCCAGCAAATGCTCACGCAGCGTTTCCATACAGGCTTCCAGTCTGGCATCACTGCTGGCATCGGCTTCAGCATGATCCGTTACCAACTGAACACCGCCAACAGGCATTTCTTTATTTGCAACCAGCTTCCAGCTCGGGTGCAGGGTCGGACTGAGATTGGTTATACGCTCCAGATCCTGCGGGTTAAGGTTGATCACCACCTTATCGCTGTTACCCGGCATACTGTCCAAAGTTTCTTCCACCAGCGCCAGAATTTGTTGCGGCATCAGTGTGAGTTCGGCACGAATCACCTGCTGGGCAACTTTCTGTACCAGAGAACAAATCTGCTCGCGCTGGGCATGTTCCCGCTCATCCTGCCATTGCTGAATATGCGCTTGCAGTGCCTGTATCGGCGCTATCGCAGATTCATATTTTTCGCGCCCCTGGCTTTCACCTTTGCTATAACCCTGCTGAAAGCCGTCTTGCTGGCCTAAGGTAAAGCCTTGCTGGCGACCCTGCTCAACACCCTGACGCAGGCCTTCTTCATGGCCCCGTTGCAAGCCCTGCTGAAAACCTTCTTCCAGCTGTTTCTGCAACGCAGCCTGGTGTTCCTTGGTATTGAACTCCGTTTGGGCGACATAATTGTCTGCATCCTGTGCAGCATCATCGTGTTGTACAACAGGCTTTACCATGGGCGGAAAGCGGTGTGAGCGGTATTCACCAGGATTCAGCTGCATCACTTTTACTGAACGCATCACTTACTCCACTGTTTGTTCCTGATACAGGCTCAGTTCGATCTCACCGGCATCGGCCAGTTCTCGAACCACTTGCATAATGTCCTGTCTCGCCCTTTCAACCCGGGATAATGGCATCGCACCACGCATGGCCATTTCATCATCCAGCGAGTTGGCCATACGCTGTGGCATGGACTGTTTGATAGCCATTTGCAGCTTGAGCTCTGCCCCTTTCAGCGCAGTCGCCCACAGGTCGAGAGGAATTTCCTGGATCAGACGATCCATCGTTGCCTCACGCTGGCGGGAAAGGATAACGAAGTCGAACATATTTTCTTCGATTTCGCTGACCACTTTTTCGTCATGCAGTTTCAGCATTTCCATCAACTGGGCACGATCACCCTCAAAGCGGTTAATAATGTCAGCAGCCTGTTTGGCACCCAGTACCGATGCGCCCTGACCGCCCGAGACCTGCTGAATACAACGATCAATCAGCAGATGCAGATCTTTGGCGATCTCATGATCGATTTCACTCAGGCGGGCTACGCGGTAAATCAGTTCATCATGCTGCTCTGACGGCAGTTTCGCCAACACCTGAGACGAGGTTTCCGGCGGCAGATAAGCCAGGAAAATCGCCTGCATTTGCGGGTGTTCCTGACTGATGAATTTTGCGATGACGTCAGTATCCACCCACTGCAGACGCTGCATGTTATTTCGCAGCTCGTCACCATAAATACTGTTCAGTACGCCTTTGGCAAGATCATTGCCCAGGGCTTTCGACAGAGTGTTCGACAGATAATCTTTAGACGCGCCGCGAATACCACTGTGGTCACGGAAGTCATCGAAAAACCGCTGAATAACCACCTTGGCATTTTCACTTTTGATGCCAGTGAGTTTTGCCATGGATCGGGTGACGCGTTGTACTTCATCGCGGGAGAAATAACGCAGAACCTGAGCGGCTGCATCCTCTCCCATGCCCAGCAAAACCAGCGCTGTTTTATCCACGCTGCTTAATGTTTGCATGTCTGCCGGATTAGTTGTCTCGGTTGTGCTCATTTCCATTTACCCATTGTTTGAGGACTTCAGCAACGCGCTGCGGTTCTTCGCTGGCAATTAATGTCAGATGTTTCAGTTGGATGTGCAGAGGTGAACCGGAAGGCGGCAACATCATCTCAGCATCTGCATCCAGTCCGTTGGTGGTATTGCTCAGGCCTCTGTCGGACAGACGTCGGTTGAGTTCATTCTCCTGCGCCTGCTCATCGAGCTCTTTGCTCAGAATATTGTCTGGCAAAGTGGCAATGTCCATTTCCTGCCTTGCTTTGTCCACACCGGTGAGGTGGCGAATCAAAGGACGCAGCACAAAGAAGATCATTGCCAGTCCCAGCAAACCACCGATGATGTAACGCAACGGCTGCTGCAATGCCGTATCCTGCCACCATGGCATTGGGGTAACAGGTTCAATATTGACCGGGGTAAAGTTAAAGCTCATCAGACTCAGGCTGTCGCCACGCTCAGCATTCAGACCGACCGCTTCTGAGATCATCTGGCTGATTTCGGCTTTCTGCGCTTCATCCCAGGCGGCGCCATCCGGTGCGACCGCGTTGTTAAGCAGGACAGACACATTCAGTTTCTTGATTTGTCCTTGCTGATACTGGGTATGCCTTACGCTGCTGCCTAAAGCATACTGACGATTCACTTCATGGCGTTCGCTGGTGTTTTTCGGTGCTTCAGCATCGCCTTCTTCTTCCACTGTTGGTGGCTGATTGCTCAGTGAACCCGGTACGCCTAAGGCAATTTTATCGGTTGAGTTGTTTTCAATGCTGTGTTCGGAACGGACAACCGGATTGTCATCCACCATTTCACGGGTTTCTTCAATGCGACTGAAATCCAGATCGGCGGCTACCTGCACGCGGAAGTTGCTTGGACCGAGAACCGGCGTCAGCATGTCAGAAGCACGCTGAATAACCTGCTTCTCCAGATTCTTCTGATACTCCAGATATTTGGTATTCATCCGGCCGGACGTTTCCGATCCGATATCGGCACTCAGTAAACGACCAAACTGGTCCACTACTGAGACGTGTTCAGCCGCCATGCCGGTGACACTACCCGACACCAGATTCACTATGGCTTCCACTTGTTCAGGTTTGAGATCTTCACCCGGCTTAAGCTCCACCATAACAGAGGCTGTGGTCTTCTCTGTGTTCTGACGTACAAACAGAGTCTGACGTGGAATCGCCAGATGCACACGGGCGTTATTGACGGCATTAAGTGAAATGATGGTACGGGCCAGCTCGCCTTCAAGACCATGTCGGTAACGTGCGGTTTCCATAAACTGGCTGGTACCCAAAGCAGAATCGGTCTGAAGTGTTTCCAGACCGGTCGGCAGTTTGGCTTTCACGCCTTTGGCAGCCAGTAACATACGGACCTCAGCGACTCTGCCATCTTCGACCAGTACCTGACCGTTTGTTTCCTGCAAACGGTATGGAATACCTTCTGCTTCGAGTACAGAAATAATCTCGCTGGTATCAAAACGCTCCTGCTGACTGTAGAGCGGGCGATAGCTTTGTGTTGATGTCCAGAGTGCAACCACTATGATAGCTGCCACTACAGCTGCCAGTGCTGCAGACAATACAAGATTACGCTGGCTGCTGTGCCAGGCGCGTTTAGCCCTATCCAGCAGAGAATGATCAGAACGGTTGGCAGCTGTCAGTTCCGCTGCCGCTGCTTGAGTAATCATGGTCATAATTTACACCGGCATCTTCATTACATCTTCAAACGCACCGACCACTTTGTTTCTTACCTGCATCAAGGCAGAAAAAGACAAACTGGCCTTCTGACTGGCAATCATGGCACCAACCAGATCATCACTTTTTCCGGTTTCAACCGCTGTCATTTTCGCACTCGCAGCGGCCTGATGGCCGTTCACCAGGTCAAGCACTTGCGTCATAGCAGAAGAAAAAGCAAGTGGTTTTACCTGTTGGTCTAAGGGATTGGCTTTCACAGTGATGTTCTGTTCAGCCTGAGCTTGCATGAGCTGCATTTTATCCAGCATTAATTGCTGGGCGGTGGTCGTCTGCGTCAAATTCGTCGCAAGCATACTTGTGTCTCCTGATCGTTAGGCTGCTGAGCCAATTTGTGAAATATCAATGCCTTGCTCACGCATTGCCGCCAATTTGTAACGTAAAGCCCTTGTCGTCACACCCAGAGCTTTTGCTGTGAGTGTTCTGTTACCCTCGTGCTGTTTAAGCACGTCCAGCACATATTGGTATTCAGCCTGTTTCTTGGCACCAATATGGCCCTGTTCTGTTCCTGCGCTGCCGACCGCTGCCGGCATATATTCAGGTTTAATCGCCTGAATTTTGCTGCTGTCTACCGGCAGCATGAGATCCTGGGATGTCACGAAATCACCGTGGCGCATTACCAGTGCACGCTGGATAACGTTTTCCAGCTCGCGGATATTGCCCGGCCAGTGGTACTGCATCATCATCTGCTGTGCATCCCGGGATAGCTGACATGCACTGCCTTGCTGATACTTAGCGATGAAATAATCGGCCAGCGGAAGAATATCCTCAGGACGCTCGCGAAGCGGTGGCCAGTGCAGAGGTAACACATCCAGACGGTAATAAAGGTCCTCCCGGAATACCCCTTCCTGTACGGCGACACGAAGATCTTTATTGGTGGCAGCTATCACCCGGATATCAAGCTTGATGGTTTTATGGCTGCCCACACGCTCCACTTCGCGCTCTTGCAGCACACGCAATAATTTGGCTTGCAGCGCCGGCGACATTTCGGCAATTTCATCCAGCAAAATGGTGCCGCCGTTCGCTTCTTCGAACTTGCCGCTCTGGCTGCCGGTTGCTCCGGTAAAAGCCCCTTTCACATGGCCAAATAAGACAGCTTCAAGCATGGATTCCGGAATAGCAGCACAGTTCACCGCAACAAACGGCATCTTGCTGCGCGGCGACTGCTGGTGAACATACCGAGCCAGCACTTCTTTTCCTGTCCCTGATTCGCCGGTGATCAATACACTGGCATGGGTGCAGGCCGCGCGGTGGGCCAGTTGCAGAATCTGCTTGCTGCGCCAGGATTCAGCCACTATGTCAGACATAGGCTTTTGCAGTGCTTCTACACGGGCAATCAGGCTTAACAGCTGGCTGGGTTCGAACGGCTTTAATAAATAATCCGTCGCACCGGCTTTCATCGCTTCCGCCGCCAGCAAACCTTCGTGCTGATCCACTATCGCAATGGCAATCCGGCGCTGTTGAGTGTCAGCAACTGTCTGGCTGTATCTCACCCATTCAGTCAGTGACATATCCGGCAGTGAAGAGCTGACCAGAGTGATCGCCGCCTGGCGTGACTGCAAACCGGCTTTGCCGGATGTCAGGTAATCCACCTGATAGCCCGCCTGCTCCAGCACCTGAATGACTTGCTGAGCCTGCTGCCTGTCCGGTTCAATGAACTGAATTGTCTTCGTAATCATTACTGAACCCTGCTTTCATCATTGTTGCCGGCACGCATAACACGCACTGTTACCCGACGATTTAACGCTTGCCCTTTCACCGTTTCATTATTGGCAATCGGATAGCGGGAACCATGTGCCCTGATTTGAATCAGGCCGTCTTTCACACCGGCTTCCCGGAGAAAACTGGCCACATCATCGGCACGCACTTTGGATACCTGAACATTGCCCAGCCTTGAACCGACATTATCTGTATGGCCGTCGATCAGCACCTTGCTGACAGACGTATCCAGACGAATGTATTCAGCCAGATTCAACAGTGTTTCTTTTTGCTTTGTGCTCACCGTGCGTTGTCCCAAATCAAACTGAAATACCAGATCACGAGCCTGTTTGTATGACATGGCCGGCAGGCGGGAACGACAGAGAGTAAAATCAGCCAGTGCCGGCGCCATATTGACACTCGATAGCAACAGATCGACCGGGGTATTGTTGTTCTGATAAATCATCGCTACCCGCGCCCACTGGCCTGCTGTCATACCGTCCAGCAACGCATCGACCGCTTGTGTAAATCTCACCTCGGACGGGCTGACCTGCTTGCCCGGACTCAACGATGTCTGCTTGGGCGTCACCACCCAAGGGCCATCCTGCAGATAAAGGCCTGCAGACTGAAACTTAACCACAGGTCGCATCGGCTTTACTTTCAGCGTCAGATTTTCCCCGGCATCCGCGATAAAGCTCACCTGACCGAAATTATCCACCTGCTGATTTAATGAGCAGTGAAATTTGTCGCCTTGGTATTTCCACTCGACAAGATCCATCGGAGTTGAAACAAGCTTTGCTTCAACCGAACCTGCCGCAAGAGCAATAAATAAGAATGTGTATTTCTTGAGAAATGAAATTAACATTTTTACCCTTCTCAGATTTTGGAAAAAAACCAAAATTCATTTTTTAATCGTAATATCCAACTTAGCCACAAAATATTAAACAGCCAAATTGGTTTGTTGTTTCTATATATTTGTTTCTTGCTCAAAATCACTTTAATAAAATAAAGGTGATCTTGATTCAATTTATATTTGACGCCACCCTGACACTAATTTGACACCGTACCGACATTCTAACAGTCAGAATGATTTTTTTGATATGGCTTCAAAAACAGCAACTTGTGGCAAGCAAAACCTAACAAAACACTGGGTATTTCAAAGGCGGGCATAAAAGTCTCATCAATTCATATATAAGAAAACCCTATAAATGAAGATATAATCAACATGTGGACTAACATCACAAATTCAAAATCAATAACTAAAACACAGGAAATAGCTCAGGCTAGACTTAGCGAAACTAATAGTGGTTTTACCAAAATAGAAGTAAATTTAATTCGCAACAGTTAATTAAGTTGCATATGAGTTCTGACGGATATGCCAATATGAAAAAAATTGAGTTAAACAGTGCTCAACATTTCCCCACACTGAACGTTGAACATTTAGGGCGTCCAATCCATGTCATCCGGGAAGAGTTACAGAAAATCTTTTCGCAGGCAGATTCGTCAATCACCCAGGATTTACAACGCTGGGTAAAAGACAAAAATCTGACCATTAAGCTTGCTGACATTCAACTGTCCAACCGGGATGCGACGGACCAAAGCCACAATGCTTCTGTCATTCGGCATGAAGCCGGTGGGCTGATTGAAGCGCAGCTGGATACCCAGTTGCTGCTGGCGCTGTCGGATAAATTTTACAACGCCGATATCGATCGCAGCGATGCCGGTTACGCAAACTCATCGCTGACAGCCAGTGACCTGCGTCTTCAACAGCGATTGCTGCAGCGTATTTGTTCACTGGTTGCCGATGAGCAGACGTGGCAACTGACCGATGATGGTATGGCTTACGGTGTGGGCTTACTCGCCACTTTCACTGTGAGCTACCGCAAAAAAGTGGCTGAGTTCCGCCTGTACTTTGATGAAAACATGCTTCAGGTGCTGATGGATGATATGGCGTTCCAGACCAATCATCACCTGAGCGATGATTTCAGGCTCGCTCTGGAGAATACGCCGGTTCAGCTTCACGCCACGCTTTGCCAGAAAAAAATGCCACTGGATGATGTGCTCAAGCTGCGCCCTGACGATGTACTGAACATTGATCTCCTCACCAATGTGCCGGTGCGTATCGGACAGGAACATTTATTTAACGGATGCGTGGCCGACAAAGACGGCCAGCTCGTCCTGATTCTTAAAGATAAATAACACTATTACAGGATTGAAACATGACTGATTTGAATGAGATGACAGACGTAAACGCATTCAGCGAAGACGATCTGAACTTTGATGATCTGAATTTGGACCAGCTGGATGACGATATTGAACCTGCACAGGATTCAGCTACTTCGCCCTTTATTCCCTATGACGAGGTGCCTTCACGCGATATCAATTTCTTCAAAAAAATCCCCGTCACTGTCACGCTGGAGGTTTCCAGTACCGAAGTGTCGCTGGGTGAACTGATGAAAGCCGGTGAAGGCAGCGTGATTGAGCTGGATAAGCTCAACGGCGAACCCCTGGATGTCAAAGTCAATGGATCGCTGATGGGCCATGCCGAGGTTGTTGTGGTTAATGATAAATATGGTCTGCGCCTGATCGACATCGTGGATTCGCCGCTCAACTCCGTGGAATCCTGATGATGCTCCGCAATACCTGTCACCGAATAGCCCGCACCGGCGGGCTATGTATCACTGGTTTTCTCGTATTTCTTCTGTCTTCACACCCGGTATTTGCGGCCGAAAGTGGCGGCCTGACATTGATGACAGTGTCTGATGGTGCCGCCAATCAGGAATACAGCGTAAAACTGCAGGTGCTGCTCTTAATGACGGCGCTGAGCTTTTTGCCCGCCTTCCTGCTGATGGCCACCAGCTTTACCCGGATTATCATCGTGCTGGCCATTTTGCGTCAGGCGCTCGGCCTGCAGCAGAGTCCGCCTAACCGGATTCTGGTCGGCATAGCGCTGGCTTTAACTTTGCTCATCATGCGCCCTGTGTGGACGGACATCTATGAACACGCCTTCAAGCCGTATGACGCAGGCCAGATAACCTTAATGGACGCCTTTGCTGTTGCGGAAAAGCCCGTCAAAGATTTCATGCTCAAACAAACCCAGCAAAGTTCGCTTGAACAAATGCTGCACATTGCCAACGAGCCGATCGATCAGAACGCTGAAGATATGTCGTTTGCCGTCGTCTTACCCGCTTTCGTGATCAGTGAACTGAAAACAGCATTCCAGATTGGTTTCATGTTGTTTATTCCTTTCCTGATTATCGACCTGGTGGTTGCCAGTGTCTTGATGGCGATGGGTATGATGATGCTGTCGCCACTCATCATTTCTTTGCCGTTCAAGCTGGTTATATTCGTGCTGGCCGATGGCTGGGCAATGACGGTTGGCACACTCGCAGCCAGTTTCGGGTAGGAGAACATCATGACACCGGAACTCGCTGTTACCCTGTTTTCAGATGCTGTGTGGATGATCATCACCATTGTGACGGTTCTGGTCATTCCGGGGCTGCTTGTCGGGCTGCTTATTGCCGTGTTTCAGGCCGCAACGCAAATAAATGAACAGACCCTGAGCTTTCTGCCGCGTTTATTGGTGACCCTGCTGATGGTCATTTTTGCCGGCCACTGGATGATCCGAAAACTCGTCGACCTGTTCACCTATCTGTTCCATAACATTCCGGGAATGATTGGCTGATGGATCTGACCTTTGCGCAAATCACAGCCTGGCTGGGGCAAGTCTGGTGGCCCTTTTTCCGCCTCGGGGCAGCGTTGGTCGCCATGCCTTTTTTTGGCGACGGTGCCATTCCGATTTGGATACGACTGCTTTTTGCCTTGTCGATCAGTATTTTGATTGCGCCGCTGATGCCGGCAATGCCAGCTGTTGATCCCCTTTCCCTCAAAGCACTGGTGCTCGCCTTCGAGCAAGCTATCTGGGGGGTATTCTTCGGATTTATCATTCACCTGTTATTCAACACCATGACTATGCTCGGGCAGATTGTCTCGATGCAGATGGGCCTGAGCATGGCCATCATGAATGACCCGGTGAATGGCATGTCTGTCGCCCTGCTCGGCCGCCTGTTCCTGATGTTCAGCACCTTGCTTTTTCTGGCACTGGACGGCCATCTGATCGTTATTGATATTCTGGTACAGAGCTTTCATGTCTGGCCAGTCGGCGCTGGTATCAGTGAAGCGACGCTGCACCAGATTCTGACCATGGTCGGCTGGATGTTTGCCTCTGCACTGGCACTGGCCTTGCCCGCCATCGTTTCCATGCTACTCGCCAACATCAGCTTCGGTGTCATGAACCGGGCCGCGCCCAGCCTGAACGTGTACGCATTAGGTTTTCCCATGACCATGCTTCTGGGCTTGTTCAGTATTCTCATTGCTATCAGCGGTGTACCCAGCCGCTATACCCAGTTCGTGCATACCACCTTGCAGGAACTGACCTATTATGTCGCAGGAAACGGCCTATGAGTGACCAGAGTACGCAGGACAAAACAGAAAAAGCCACGCCCCAGAAAATCCGTAAAGCCAGAGAGCAGGGGCAGATCCCACGCGCTAAAGACCTCACCGCCGCGGTGATTTTTATCGTTGTGGTGTATTTCTTCTCGGTCCAGCTTGAGGCCATCTGGGATGCACTCAGCGGTGTGTTCCGGTTCAACATGCAACTGACCCGAGAAGACTTACAGTCGCCCTGGCAAGGCATAGAACATATGGGGCAAAGCCTGGCTATTTTGATAGAACTGCTGCTGCCACTGTTTGCGGTCATACTGTTAGCGGCCATCGCAGGAAGTCTGATGCTGGGTGGCTGGCTGTTCTACCCTGCTGGTGTGCTGCCAAAATTGTCGAAGATCAGCCCGATTGCCGGCATCAAACGTATGTTCTCGATACGCTCACTGGTTGAACTGCTCAAATCAACCCTCAAAGTGACCGTTATCTTCTTATTGTTATACACCTACCTGGATTCTCATCTGGCTGAGCTGATGGCGATGCAGAACCTGCCTTTGCGTCAGGGTGTTGTCGCTGTCATGAGTATCCTTTTCCATGGTGTACTGCTGATGGGTGTCGCGCTTATCATTTTTGGCTTGCTTGATGTGCCCTACCAACGTTGGGAGCACTTGAAACAACTGAAAATGACCAAGCAGGAAACCAAGGAAGAATACAAAAACAACGAAGGCCGCCCGGAAGTGAAACAGCGTATTCGCCAGATTCAGCAACAGTTCGCGCGGCGTAAAGTGGAAAAAACCGTGCCTCAGGCGGATGTGGTGATTACCAACCCAACCCATTATGCGGTCGCCATCAAATACGATCCGACTATGTACGACGCCCCTTTTGTGGTTGCCAAAGGGGTGGATGAAATGGCCCTGCATATTCAGCGTATCGCCCGCGAAAACAATGTGGAAATACTCAATTCCCCGCCACTTACGCGTGCTATTTACCATACCACTCAGTTGGAACAGGCCGTGCCTAACCAGCTGTATATCGCCGTGGCGCACATTCTGACTTATGTCATGCAGCTGAAAGCTTTCCGTACCGGGAAAGGCGGCAAACCACAGGCATTACCGACTTTTGCGATTCCACGCCACTTACAGTATTAAGGCAGGAGAGAGATCAAACCCATGTTAAACAGGCTACCTAAATTTAACCATTTAAAGCGCAGCTACATCAGCATTCCTGCTGCGCTGCTCATGATACTGGCCATGGTCATGCTGCCCCTGCCTCCTATGCTGCTGGACGCCATGTTCACCTTCAACATAGTGCTGGCTATCATGGTGCTGCTGGTCAGTACCACGGCAAAACGACCACTGGATTTTTCTATCTTCCCGACCATCTTGCTGGTCGCTACACTGCTGCGTCTGACGCTGAACGTAGCGTCAACGCGGGTAGTGTTGCTTGAAGGTCACAACGGCGGCGATGCGGCCGGTAAAGTGATTCAGGCATTTGGTGAAGTGGTGATCGGCGGTAACTATGTCGTCGGTCTGGTGGTCTTTGTCATTCTGATGATCATCAACTTCGTGGTTATTACCAAAGGTGGCGAGCGTATTTCAGAAGTCGCTGCCCGATTTACCCTCGACGCCCTGCCGGGTAAACAAATGGCCATCGATGCAGATTTAAACGCCGGACTGATCGATCAGGAACGCGCCAAACTGCGCCGGAAAGAAGTCGCCAATGAAGCGGATTTCTACGGCTCGATGGACGGTGCGTCAAAATTCGTCCGTGGCGATGCCATCGCCGGCCTGCTGATTCTGTTCATCAATATTATTGGTGGTGTCAGTATCGGCGTGTTCGAATACGATATGACGGGCGCAGATGCGTTCAAGACCTTTGCCTTGCTGACTATCGGTGACGGTCTGGTTGCACAGATCCCGTCCCTGCTGCTGGCCACCTCTGCGGCGATTATCGTCACACGCATCAATGACAGCGATGATGACATGGCTGAGTCGATGCGTAATCAGCTGCTCGCTTCCCCAACCACTTTGTTTACTGCCGCCACTATTATGGCGATTGTCGGCAGTGTACCGGGTATGCCGCACCTGGCATTTTACGCATTCGCTGCCGTACTGGCCTATTCGGGCTGGCGGCAGCTCAAATCACCTGCCCATGATGATCAACTGGAACAGGTTGAACAACTTGGCTATGCCATGCGCCGTGAAAGCGAGCAGGTACTGGCCTGGGATGATATTCCGCATGTTCAGAGCCTGTCGCTGCACCTGGGTTTTCGTCTGGTTCATCTGGTCAATAAAGATCAGGGTGCCCCGCTGTCGCAGCGGATCCGTGGCATTCGTAAAACCCTGTCTGAGCAAGTGGGCTATCTGTTGCCCGAAGTCAGTATTCAGGACAACCTCAGCCTGCGTCCCAATCAGTACACCATTGCCGTTCAGGGCGAAATCGTCGAACAGGGTGAAATTGAACCCGATCGCCTGATGGCCATTGCGGTAGGTGAAACCTACGGTGACATTGACGGCATACTGGGTACTGACCCGGCCTATCAGTTACCGGCCGTCTGGATTGAGCCAGGCGACAAAGCCAAGGCACTGAATATGGGTTATCAGGTCATTGATGATGCCACTGTCATCGCTACCCATCTGAGTAAGGTGATGAAGAACAACCTGGCCGATTTGTTCACCCACGACGATGTCGATAACATGCTCCACCGCTTGTCGCTGCAGGCTCCGAAGCTGGCTGAGGCGCTGGGCAATGTCATGACACCGGCACAGCAACTCAAAGTATTCCGTTACTTGCTGCAGGATCAGGTGCCGGTCAAAGACATCCGCACCATAGCCAACACCATGCTCGACAGTGCAGAAAATACCAAAGATCCTATCTTGCTGGCCGCCGATGTGCGCTGTAGTTTACGCCGCACTCTAGTCAACCTGATCAACGGTGACCGTAAAGATCTGAACGTGTACACCTTATCTGATGATCTGGAGCAAATTTTGCTGAAATCACTGCAACAGGCACAATCAAACGGCCAGGTTATGCTGGACAGCTTCCCGGTTGAACCCAATATTCTGCAGCAGTTCCAGCAAAACCTGCCACTGGTCAAGCAGCAGCTTAAACAGCAAAACCTGCCCCCGGTTCTGTTGGTGATGCCACAACTTCGGCCACTTCTGTCACGTTATGCGCGTACATTTGCACAAGGTCTGGCTGTGTTGTCATATAATGAAATTCCAGAACACAAGCAAATCAATGTGGTAGGAAACCTTGGCTAAGTTGTTTACCGATGCCGCGTTAAGCGAGCATGCACGCGGGCTGCTGATTCAGGCAGCCCGGACTCCGGATGATCGCATTCTGCTTGAGGCCATGCAACATAATGATATACGTCATGTCTGCCAGCCGATAAGACATACGGAAACCAATGAGGTCACTTTCCAGCACCTCACTTTACGGTTTGGCAGCAATAACGAGCAGAGTGTCTACCGTTTCGATCTGTCCGAAGAGATGCGTTATGCGCTGGATTTGTTCGGGCTGCTGCTGGCTGTCAGGCACATTAAATTTCAGCAGGAAACCATCCATGCCAGCCTGATTAATCCGCTTGTCGTACCCCTGCAGGTGGAAACCTTACTTAAATGGGAACCGGGCCAGCATTTTTTGTCTTCCCTGTTTGAACACCATAGAAAGGCGATGCAGGACGTCGTGCCCTGTATTCAGCTTTTCCAATCCGGTTTGGATTCAGAGCAATTGGGCCAATTGCTAGGCTGGTTACACGATGTCTGTCCGGCTTACTGGGTTGATATCAGGCTGCCAACCGCCTATCTCCCTTTGCTGGAGAGGCATTCACCTGCTGCTATCAAAATAGCCCAATTCAATGAAGACACGACGTTCAAGCAAGGCTTGCTGCCCGTCATCCGCTTTCTAAAGCAATGCCATGTCGAGTTTGTCGCCGGACGTGTGGCCACTCAATACGATCTGGTCCGCTTCCGTCGTCTTGGTGCGGGTTATTACTTTGGGTACATCAGCGATATACCCACTTCCTTCTCCGCGCCACGAAAGTTGAAACTCGTTAAATAGCCCCTCAACACTTTTATGTACAAAGCTAATATTTACAACGCCAGCACTTCAGCTGGCGTTTTGCTTTCTGTCGGTGCCCGCCAAATATTGAATCTCGATCACAACTATTTATTACGCTTTACCTACCACTTTTCTGCTTTTTCTTCATCGCTCACTCATTCAGAGTTAGACCATTTATTCTAATCTGAACATTAGCTGATTATTTCATTGCCATGTTTAATAAAATTAAAACAGCAGACAACGGGTTTTACCGACTAAAAAGGTTAAATTCTCAATTTTTTCAAAATTTATTTTAGCATTCCATATAACAATCAAATTGTTGATATAAAAGGAAAATTAACCAAAAAAACCAGGCAAAAAACCGCTAAACATCCAGACATCACCATTTTTTTTCACTTTTCTGATTAATGTTCTCAGAGCCTCTTCCGCCTCATATTAGCGAGTAGGAATAACGGCCACAAAGAACAACAAACTGATTTGTGTGCCGATATAAACCAATATAAAGAAGCAATACTTAGGAGAATTTTCATGGCTCTATCAATGCACACCAACTACGCATCTCTGGTTACGCAAAACACCCTGAACGGCACAGGCAACATGCTGAACACGGCCATGGAGCGTCTGGCGACTGGCTACCGTATCAACTCTGCTGCTGATGATGCTGCTGGTCTGCAAATCGCAAGCCGCCTGGAATCTCAAACTCGCGGCATGTCTGTTGCAATGCGCAACTCTCAGGACGGCATCTCTATGATGCAAACTGTTGAAGGTGCACTGGACGAAGCAAGTAACATCCTGTACCGCATGAACGACCTGGCTACTCAGGCAGCGAACGGTACTAACTCAGTAAACGACCAGGAAGCTCTGTACGCAGAATTCACTGAACTGACCAGCGAGCTGGGCAGCGTAATGGCAAACACTAAGTACGCTGGTGAAACTGTGTTTGACCCTGCGGGTGTGAAAGGCGGCGGTATCGTTCTGCAAATCGGTGGTTCTTCTGCTGAAACGCTGGACTTCGCAACTTCTATCGATGCTAAAGTAGGCGCAGCAGTAACTATGCTGCAAGCAGGTGGTACTATTGCTTCTCTGGGTACCTTCGGTGACACAGGCGCAACTGTAGCTGCTAACCAAACTGCTGCACAAACTGCAATGGATACTATCCAGACTTCTCTGGACACCATCGGTGGCGCACGTGCTGCTCTGGGTGCGAACATCAACCGCCTGGAACACACCATCACTAACCTGGGTAACATGGTTGAGAACACATCTGCTGCGAAAGGCCGTATCATGGATGCTGATTTCGCTGTTGAAACCTCTAACATGACTAAGAACCAGATGCTGATGCAAGCCGGTACTTCTGTACTGTCTCAAACTAACCAGCTGTCTGGCATGGCAATGTCTCTGCTGCGCTAATCAACAGATTAGTCTCAGATACCTAGTCAAAGTCACTCCAATGTTCAAAGCCCCGATATTCGGGGCTTTTTTTGTTTTGTGTCCTGCCCTGAATAATGCCGGCCCTTCCCTCTCCTGGAAGGACAGACATATTAAGCACCTTCCATTTTTACAGGGACAGACGCGTTATTCTTTAGGAGGACAGACACATTACCAAACAGCAGCCTAAAACCAGTTCATCAATCATTAGCCCAGAAATCTCCTGTCAGGACAGGCACATCAAGAAAAATATAAGGTCATCAATTTCATGATTTTCATACACAGCCCCAAAATCTGAACTTACCGTCTTCATCTTCGTTCAAAAACAGGTACTGTAAATCCATCCAGTACAACTCAATCATTACCAATGACAACAGCACGAAGCCAGCTAATCAGTGTAGAAGCAACGCCCTATTACCATTGTGTTTCACGTTGTGTTCGGCGATCATTTCTGTGCGGGTATGACGAACTGACCCAAACCAGCTACGAACACAGGCGGGCTTGGGTCGAAAAGCGGTTAAAGCGAATTGCCAACGTATTCTGTGTTGATGTTTGCGCCTACGCCATCATGAGCAATCATTACCATGTTGTCTTGCATATCAACAAAGATCAGGCCTATCGCTTATCGAATCACGAAGTCATTGAGCGATGGCTCGCCTTACATCGACCTCCAGTCCTGATTCAACGATTCTTAAAGAACGAAGGCTTATCCGAGGCCGAACAAAATGCCTGCTTAACCATCATCCAGACCTGGCGGGAAAGACTCTGCTCTATCAGTTGGTTCATGCGTTTGCTGAATCAATTCATAGCGAGTGAGGCTAATCGTGAAGATAACTGCACTGGCCACTTTTGGGAAGGGCGCTTCAAAAGCCAGGCATTGCTGGATGAAAAAGCCTTAGCAGCAGCTATGGCCTACGTAGATCTGAACCCGATTCGAGCCGGTATCGCCACCACACCAGAAACCTCTAATTTCACATCGGTGAAAGCACGTATAGAATCTCTGCAAAAAGATCAGATAACGGCCCCCTCTCTTTTTGCCTTCGCTGGTAATCCGAGAAAAGCTATGCCGGAAGGACTGCCATTTCGTCTGGCAGATTATCTCGAACTGGTTGACTGGACAGGGCGCCAAATCAGAGGGGATAGGTCCGGGCATATTCAATCATCCCAACGTTCTATTCTTGATCGGCTGGGTATCAAGGCTGATTCGTGGCTGGATGTTTGTACCAGAATAGAAAAATGTACCCTCATCGGATCTGCCGCTGCAATTCAAACAGCACTTCCCCAATTTAACAGGCAACGACGAACCGCCTTACAAATTCCATAATCTATGCACGCCACTCCGTATTCTCTTCATACAACACACTGAACGTAATGCGTACGATCTCGCTCTCCTGA
The DNA here is from genome assembly GCF_003614885.1 of Photobacterium salinisoli. Lineage (GTDB taxonomy): Bacteria > Pseudomonadota > Gammaproteobacteria > Enterobacterales > Vibrionaceae > Photobacterium > Photobacterium salinisoli. Next base: position 746,253 of record NZ_QZMS01000007.1, on the reverse strand, counting down.
AAATCATGTCAGCAACAGAAGAACCACTGTAATTATCAAAAAATACAGTAACTCAGCACCTTAAAGCCACTTTGGGGAGCTATTGGGTAGCATCAAGATCAAATCAGGCCTGTGACCAGAAGGGACGATCAAAAAGGACTGTCCTTCTACTACTGCTAGCTGAGGTGCCTGTCCCTTTAACTCGACTGAGGTGACTGTCCCTCTAACTAGCGTTGCATAGCTCGCAAAATTGAAATCTAATATCAATCCATCTCAACAATATATTTCTCCATATCTACCCCAAATTTCTGCGCATAACGTCAATTAAAGACAGTTACTAAGCAGTTTATCATGAAGACTCCTTTCCCCGACGGCGCTAAATACGTTATTGATAATTTTATGACAACCCTGCGTTACACCTTGATGCAAAAGGATAATTTCGCTTTCTATTCAAACTAGCCTACGTTTTGTTGGTTTAATAAAAATCTCCAGGGAGGAGAATATGAAAAACACAACAACGTTCTTGGCTTTACTCATTTCAGCTGTCTGTAGTCAGGCTTATGCCGAAGACAAAGTCTGGATATCCATCGGGTCGGATGCCAGCCAGACGGTGAAATCTGTCATGCAACACAAAGCACAAGCTTTATTACCCGAGTCATTGGCCAGCAACGGGCCAGTGTGGGTAGGACAAGTGGATTACAGCCAGTTAGCTGAGTTATCGCACCACATGCACGAGGACCATCAGCGTTGCGGCGGTTACATGGTCCACTCCTCGGCAGAAAGTGCCATTGCTGCCAGCAACATGCCACAGTCACTCGCTGTTTTTCCTATCCCTGATATCAGCCAGCAAGACACAGTCAACGCCTGGTTACCTCAGGTAAGTTCGCAAGCCATTACCGGCACAATCAGTTCACTGACCAGCTTCATCAACCGTTTTTATACCACCACTTCCGGCGCGCAGGCATCGGACTGGCTGGCCAGTGAGTGGCGTTCGCTGAGCGCGTCACTGCCTAATGCCAGCGTCAGGCAGGTTTCGCACTTTGGCTACAATCAGAAATCAGTCGTCTTTACGATAACGGGATCAGAAAAACCGGATGAATGGATCGTACTGGGTGGTCACCTGGATTCCACCATCGGCTCTCACACTAATGAGCAGAGTATTGCACCCGGCGCCGATGACGATGCATCCGGTATTGCCAGCGTGACGGAGATCATTCGCGTGCTGTCGGAAAACAATTTCCAGCCGAAACGCAGCATTGCCTTTATGGCCTATGCCGCAGAAGAAGTGGGCTTACGTGGTTCTCAGGATCTGGCCAACCAATATAAAGCAGAAGGTAAAAAGGTTATCTCTGCGCTGCAGCTGGACATGACCAACTATAAAGGCTCAGTTGAAGATATCGTCTTCATTACTGATTACACAGACAGCAATCTGACTACCTTCCTGAGCCAACTGCTCGATGAATACCTGCCAGGCCTGACCTACGGGTTCGACACCTGCGGCTACGCCTGCTCAGATCACGCGTCATGGCATAAAGCCGGTTTTTCTGCTGCCATGCCCTTTGAAGCGAAATTCAACGACTACAACCCAATGATCCACACACCAAACGACACACTGCAGAACTCAGATCCTACAGGTTCACATGCGGTGAAATTTACCAAGCTGGGTCTCGCCTACGCCATTGAAATGGCCAATGCCACAGGCGGAACGCCACCCCCTCCTACAGATAACGTGCTTAAGGACGGCGTACCGGTTAACGGCCTGTCCGGCGCAACAGGCAGCCAGGTGCGCTACAGCTTCGAGCTGCCGGCACAGAAAACACTGCAAATCAGTACATCCGGTGGATCGGGGGATGTTGACCTGTATGTGTCATTCGGCTCGGAGGCCAGCAAACAAAACTGGGATTGCCGCCCATACCGCAACGGGAATAACGAAGTCTGTACCTTTGCCGGAGCAACACCGGGCACTTACTCCATCATGCTGGACGGCTATCGCCAATTCTCTGGTGTGACACTGGAGGCATCGACCCAGTAGCGTACGCTGGGTCACCTGCAACAGAGGGGATGTTTCCCCTCTGTTATTTTAACCATATCAAATTAACGCACTCCCCCGTGTTACCGGTTCTTGATTATTAACTGTCTCCCTGCCCCTGATTTCCCGCTGAGCTTCTTAATGACCCCAACCGATTCGCCGCCCTACTTCATAGGGATTGTTGCATAGGTCACAAGGTGATCCTGCAAAGCGAATTAGCTTTACCTGTCTATTTCCTACTGAAACTGATGAGTTTCCGTCTGGAAGCAATCACTGTCAGACGGAAGATAAAGCGGAAACCTGATCGGAAATCTTGCTTCCGCTTTGTGTGGGAAAACCATGGCAATCCTAATAATTTCAAACAATTAACACAATGGCACACTAATTGCTTTAGTAGTCGTATATATAGGAGTATTTCCATGAGTTCCATCGATCCGATCAGTATGGCAACGCAGCTGGCCACCTATGAGGTTCAGCCGTTTCAGCAACGTTTTCAGACGCAGGCTGATAAGTACCAAAGCCAGATTTCTGCCTACGGCAAGATTGAAACGGCCTTGCGGACCTTCCGCAGCGCAGTAGAAGACATGAACGGCCTGAATGACAGCGTAGTAAAAAACGGTGCCACTTTCTCGCAGGAAGGCAACCTCAGTGCCAGTGTCAATGCCAGTGCACTGGCTGGAGAGTATCAGGTCTTTGTCGAACAAATCGCGACATCTCATCAGATGGGTGTTGATCTGGGCGCAGGTACCACAGCCGATAGCGCAATTCCGGCGACAGGCAGCATGGTCATCTCTATGGATGGCAATACCATGACGCTTGATCTGGCGACCGTAGACTCAGATAACGACGGCACGACTACCCTTCAGGAACTGGCTGCCGCCATCAATAATGATGAAAACAACCCGGGTGTGAACGCTTCACTGGTGCGTGCAAACGGTGAAACACACTTCATGCTGTCCGGCAAGGAAACCGGTGTCGCCAATACAGTGTCCGTGAGCGTGACAGGTACAGGTGATGCCAACTTCGAAAACGCCTTTGCCAACAGCACGGATATCAGCACACCGAAAGATGCGGTGATCTGGCTGGGTGCTGAAGGAACCGGCCTGAAACTGACCAACAGCTCCAACACCTTTGAAGGTGTGATTGACGGCGTAGATCTCACCGTTTCTAAAGCGCAAACCAGTGGTGACCAGCCCATCGGTATCACTGTTGGATCGGATAAAGAAGCCACCAAAGAGCAACTGAACAAAATGGTGGATGCATATAACGCGCTGATGTCTGAAATCGACAAATACACCAAAGTCGGTTCAAAGGATGAAAAACGTGGTGCACTGGCTGGTGATGGAACGATCCGTTCTCTGGAAAACCAGATCAGCAGTATTTTCCGCCAGTCTTACAACGGCCAGAGCCTGTATTCAGTGGGTGTTAGTATTGACCGCAATGGCAAGCTGGCAATCGACAATGAAAAGTTCGAAGCCGCCCAGGCGACAGATCCGGCCGCACTGAACGAGATGTTCAACGGCACCGATCAGCTGTTCGACTCGCTGGAAGCAACGGTAAAACCTTACCTGTCGTTCTCCGATGGCCTGTTTACGAACCGCAAAGACAGCCTTCAGCAAAACATCAGCCGTATTGACGACAAAATGTCCAATCTGGAGCGTAAGTACCAGATGTCTTACGACCGTTATCTCGCACAGTTCACTCAGATGAACCAGCTGATGACACAAATGCAGCAAACAAGCGGATTATTCGCGATTTAAAGGAGTTAACTCATGCTAATGCAAAACTCGGGCTTTGATTCGTATCAAAGCGTCGATCTGGATGCCCAGGCCGCATCAGCAAATCCTCACCAACTGGTGATCATGCTGATTGACGGCCTGCTGGATGAAGTCGTCCGGGTCAAAGGTCACATCGAATCCAACCGTCTGGAAGCCAAAGGGAAAGGCATCAGTAAATGCATGAACATCCTGATTGGTCTCGACAGTGCGCTGGATGTTGAAGCAGGTGGCGAACTGGCTGCCAATCTTCACGACCTTTACGAGTTTTGCATCAGCGAGCTCTTTAAGGCCAGCTCCCAGAACAAAGTCGAACACCTGGCGACAGTGGAACGCGTCATGACTAATGTTCGTGAGGGATGGGAAGGTTTTGGTCAGCATGCCTAACATCACAGTGAGCCAGCTAGTGACTCTCAGGCAGCATCTTGACCGCACCGTGACTGAAAGCGACTGGGATCGCCTTCAGCAACTTGATCAGACGTTACAAAAAGTACTGCTGAATCTGAAAGGCACTCAGCTGACTGAAGATTATCTTCAAGCGCTTGCCCATCTGAAAAGCAGTCATCAGACAGCTCTTGCTGCAGTCAATGCAGCGAAAGAAAAGTTACAGCAAGACATGAATGCCGTCGGTGAAGGAAAAGAAGGACTTCTGGCATATCAAATGGCCATGAATATGGAGCTTTAATGAACACTATCGTCTCACATACCAAACTGGCTAACAGTGACAGCGAGTCGGCGGACAGGGTTTCCGGCAACGTCAAACCGTCAAATGATGGCACTGCCTCCAACTTCAGTGACACGCTGCAATCCAATGCTGCCACTGACAAACAGGAAGCAGCCATTACTGAGACCTCATACGCGGCCGACGCTGCTGAACTGTCAGCACAACAACCGGACAGCAATCCGGCACTGTCTCCGGCAGCAGCTGCAGACATCATTGCCAATCTGCTGGCGCAGGCCGAAAAGCAGTTGGGAGCAAACTCCGCGACCAATACCGGAGCGGTTGTCAGTGTTGCAGAAAACGCCATGTCAGCGACCGGTAATACCGGCATACGAGAAGCGCGCTTTATGCCATCCGGCGCAACTGCCACCCCCGCCGCAACGGCAGACAGCCAGACTGCCAGCGCACAGTCAGCAGACAGCGCTCGCTTTACTGCCCTGCTGCAGCAGCGCGGACAGTCAACGGTTCAGCAGGATCCCGCGTTTTCCGGATCGTTTGAAAACCGAACTGCCGGTGCAGCACCTTCTCTGCAAACTCTGATCGCAGGACTGTCTGCAGACGGTGCGGCGAATTCCGCTAATGTGCAATCCGCTTCATCCCAACAGGCCTCTAACGCTGCGGCTCCTGTGGAATGGGCCAGCGTCAAATTGCCCCAGGGCCAGCAAAGTAAATGGGGAGAGCAGATGATCCAGGTACTGCAGGACAGAGTGCAGTTGCAGGCCAGTCAGAATTTGCAGGAAGCACGAATTCGACTGGATCCGCCTGACCTGGGCAAACTGGATTTAACCGTTCGTATGGATGGCGATCGCCTCAGTGTTCAAATCCATGCCAGCCAGTCGGCCGTGCGTGATGCGCTGGTTCAGGTATCAGAGCGGCTGAGAGCCGAGCTACAGGAACAAAATTTTGTTCATGTTGATGTCAATGTCGGCGATGGCCGTCAGGGTCAGCAGCAAGAGCATTCAGAAGAAGACTCACAACCCGTTATTTTTGCCAACAATCAGGCTGATGACAGCCAGATAACAACAACAGATTCAGGCCATTGGTTATCAACCAGAGCCTGATGAGGAGCCATTTACATGACCCAGCGTAATCTCGTCTTGATCATTATCATCATGCTGATCACCAGCGTACTGGTTGCAGCGGCCAGTGTTGGCGGTACCCTTTGGTACGTCAAAAGTCATCAGGGCGAAGGCGGTGCCAGTTTCAGTCTCCCCTTTAGCCAACCACAGAATGTCGACCCTATTTTCCATCCGCTGGAAAAATTGGTTCTGTCGGTGAAAGGCGAGCGTCAAACGCACTTCATCATGATGGAACTGGCGCTGGAAACGCGTAATGCCGAAGCGATTGAAGGTATCGACAACTATATGCCGGTTGTGCGCAATGCCCTGCTCAAACTCTTCAGCAATAAAACCTATGAGCAACTGCAGAACCAGCGGACGATTGAAGAACTTCAGGATGAAGTCAAAGGTACCTTACTGAATGCTTTCAGTCAGACACGTTATGCCCGCGCCATCGACAATGTATTGCTGACCAAATATGTGATTCAGTGAGGCGCCTATGCTAGATATCAACCCGACTGAAGAGTACGAGAAAAAACACGACACCGGGCGTAACAACCCGGCAGTGAACGAAGACAAGCTGATCCGTGATCACCTGATCTTAGTTAAACGTGTTGTCAATCAGCTACGCAGTCATGTCAGCACCCACTGCAGTCTGGAAGATATGCAGCAAATAGGTCTGATGGGACTGCTGGAAGCAGGCCGTCGCTACGGTAACGTGGAAGACCCGAATTTTCCGTCTTTTGCCGTATGCCGGATCCGCGGTTCCATTCTCGATGAACTGCGCCGTCTTGACTGGCGCTCGCGCCAGACACGTCAACAGGCGCACGAACTGAATGACGTTACCCGCGACTTAATGAAAAAACTCGGCCGCCAGCCTTCGGAGGCCGAGATCATTGCAGCGTTAGGCACAGACCAGGCCGATTATCTGCAGCGCCTCAATGCCTCTATGGCCAGCGAAATGCAAAGCCTGGATCAACTGCTTGAAAGCGGCTCTGATTTTTCGATGAACCATGACGGCGGTGAATCGGTACGTCATGAACATATTCGTCGTACGTTATCTGCGGCGCTTGGCAAGCTCAAGCCGCGTGAACAGCTTCTGCTGACCCTGTTCTATCAACATGATATGAACCTGCACGAAATTGCACTGGTGCTGAACCTGACACCGCCTCGTGTATGCCAGCTTCATAAGCAGGCACTGAAACAACTGAATCAATATCTTTGCTGATAGGAGCAAATTGACATGCAAAAATTTACCGGCGCAATCGTCATTCTGTTGTGTGTTTTCGGCGGTTACCTATGGGCCGGCGGTACCTTGATGGCCATCTGGCAGCCTGCTGAAATTCTTATTATTACCGGCGCCGCTCTGGGCTCTATCATCATAGGCAACCCACCACATGTTATTCGTGAAATGCGTATTCAGTTTCGCCAGATAATGAAACCCCGCAAGAACGAGCAAGAATACTACATGCAGTTAATGGGCCTGATGCAGCTCTTGCTGGAAACCATACGTAACGGCGGCTTCAAGTCACTGGACAGCCATATTGAAGATTCTCAGAACAGTGAGATTTTCGAGCGTTACCCGCTGGTCAAAGACGACAGCCATCTGGTGGCTTTCATTACCGATAACCTGCGTCTGATGGCTATGGGTCAGATGTCACCCCATGAGCTGGAAGCGCTGCTGGAGCAGGAAATCATGGCCATTGAAGACGATCTTCTGCTGCCTTCACGTTCGCTGCACCGCACTGCGGAGGCGCTGCCCGGCTTCGGTATTCTGGCAGCTGTGATGGGCATCATTATCACCATGCAGTTCATCGACGGTTCTATTGCACAAATTGGCTACAAAGTCGCCGCAGCACTGGTCGGGACATTCCTCGGTATCTTCGGTTGTTACTGTGTGCTGGATCCGGCCAGTAATGCCATGTCGCAACGTGTTAAGCGTGATATGACCGCCTTTGAATGCGTTCGGGCCACACTGGTCGCTTATGTCGCCAAAAAGCCTACCCTGCTGGCCATAGATGCTGGCCGTAAACACATTCAGCTCGATGTTAAGCCAAGCTTCAATGACATGGAAAAATGGCTGTCTGAGCAGGAGGCATAATGCAACGGCACGATCAGATCATCATCAAACGAGCACGCCGCAATTCGCATGAAGCCGGTCATGGCGGGGCATGGAAAGTCGCATTTGCCGACTTTATGATTGCCCTGATGGCGCTGTTTCTTGTGCTGTGGATCCTGGCCATTGTCGACAAGACAGAACGCCAAGCGATCGTGGCTTATCTCAACAGCTCCAGTTTGTTCGACCAGGCTTCAGGTAATCCGTTTAATACCTCGACCAGCCTGTCTCCTATCGATCTGGGCGGTGAAGCAGCCGATCTGAGCTCACATGATGCAGCTGTGACTGTCACCTCCTTCTACGACGGAAATGGCGATGGTTCACAAACTGATGCGCTGGTTCAGGGTACGTATGAAACTCAGGAACAACTCAAAGTACTGGCGCAAGTGGTTGAAGAGCTGGCAAAGCAGGTTTCAGCAGAAGGGAATGTGCATGTCGATGTAACACCGCAAGGGCTGCGCATCGTCTTGCAGGACGACTTCCGCCAGAACATGTTTCACCGGGGAAGCAGTGAGCTGACGCCTTTCTTTGAGGATTTACTGCTGGCACTGGCCCCCATTTTCCAGAAGATTCAGAATCCGCTGATTATCAGTGGTCACACGGATGCGGTTCGCTACAGTGGCACATTCAGCGAAAGATCAAACTGGGAGCTGTCGGCCTCACGTGCCAATGCAGCACGCCAGACGCTGATTGTCGGTGGGGCGCCTGAAAATCATGTCTTACAGGTTGCAGGCATGGCCGATCGTGCACCGCTGAATCCTGAAGAACCGAAAGCCAGTGAAAACCGACGTATTGAGCTGTTTGTCCTGACATCATTGGCTGCCCGAATGGTGGAAACACTGTTCAAAGGGCCACCGGCTAACGATGACGGTCCGGTATTACAGCAGGCCCGTGAGAAAGCGGAATTCAATCAGCCTGTTATCCGTCAGGATTACATTGAGGCGTCTTAATTGAGTAAACGGCAAAGGGATTATCCCTTTGCCACCTGGAGAACTTTAGCGAAGTTAACCCATGAAAAGAGCTGCATCATCTTCCGCAATTGTCCCAAGTGAACGTCGACCGGACAGTCTGCAAAAGTTATTTCTCTGGCTCATAGTGCTGGATTATTTTCTGCTCAGCCATTTTTTGCTGAGGATGCACAGCATGACACTGAATACAGGGACGACAATCAGTTTACTGCTTTTAGGCTACAACGGACTGCTCTCCTATCTGTGTTTTAAACGCGCCCGCCGTAGCGGTGATTTCTACATTATTTACCCTACGCTTGCCGCGATATTGCTGGCTTTTATTCTATTTTTGTATTTTTTCTTTCTCATCGCTTAACGGGACAGGCAGCAGGACATTACAGGAACTTATGCCACAGAGCACAGTTTTGCATCATCCTTTCCTGGCTAGAGTTAATCCTGCATGCAGCTTGTCGCCTTATGCGTAAGAGAAAGCGAATGAGCTTAGCGTAATGAAAGATCAACTCACTATCTCGATATCAACGATTAACGGGTCTTACCATTTTCAACTGGGTAAGTATTTACGGCGAAACCTGATAGCGACCCTGCTGTTGTTCATCGTCGCCGTCGTGGTCATGGCATTTTCGATTCAGTATTTATGGAATGCCGTTGATCAGACACAACAGGAAAAATCGCAGTTAAACCAGCATGCCAATGAGCTGAAAGATGAAATTCTTAATCTGGAAAGTGATCGGCAGTCGCTGGAGCAAAACCTGGCCGACAGGCGCTATGAACTGGAACAGATTTCTGGTCGTGTCAATGAGCTGGAGAACGTGCTGGGTATTGAAAGTGAAGGCGAACAGCCTTTGGATACCCGACTGGATACTGCAGCCCTGAACTCGGCGGTACGAGTCGCCATGCTGAAAGTGATACCAAACGGTAGTCCAATGGAATACCGGCGTATTTCTTCCTCATACGGCTCCCGTAACCATCCTGTTTACGGTAACAAGCGTCGTCATCTGGGTATTGATCTCAGCGGACACACGGGCACACCCGTTCACTCTCCTGCCGATGGCGTCGTAGAGCTGGTACGGCCCAGTAAAAAAGGTTACGGCAATTTGCTGAAAATTGACCACGGCTATGGATTCATGACTCTGTATGCGCACCTGAAAGCATTCAAAGTCAAAACCGGGGATTTCGTCAGAAAAGGCGATCTAATTGCATTATCAGGCAACAGTGGTACCTCAACTGGCCCCCATCTCCATTATGAGGTTCGTTTTCTGGGTCGGGCTTTGAACCCCAAGTATTTCATCAACTGGGGGCCCGATAACTTTGACTATCTGTTTAACCATGAGAGGAGCATCCAATGGGACTCTTTAGTAAAAGTGCTGGAAGCACAGGCAAGCACTCAACTGCAACTATCATTGCACAAGGCTGTTCCTTCAAAGGCGATATCGAACTGAGCGGTAATATCCAGGTTGATGGCTACATTGAAGGACGTATCCGTACCGAGCAGACACTATCGATCAGTGCAACAGGCCGTGTGTCTGGCGAGATTTTTGCCAATAAAGTGGTCATCAACGGTCTGCACGAAGGGGCTTGTCATGCCGACAGCATTGAGATCCTGGAAAAAGGCAAAGCCAAAGGCGTGATCTACACCAACGATATTTGCATTGAGCGAGGCGGCTGCTTCCATGGCCAGACTTACCCGGCTGATAAAGAAAAAGTGGTCACTATCAATAAAGAGGAAACGGTTAAAGCTGCCGAGGCTTCTAAAGAGCTCAGCAAGAAAGAGAACGATAAAGAGGCCGCACCACTGACACCGCCGACACAGCTCAAATCAGCAGATACCTCAGGTACCGCTGATAAAAGCGCCGCGACTACAGCAGCGGTTAAACCCGCAGCTCATTCAGCCTCAACATCCGCAGTGACTGCACCTGTCACGGATAACAGAAAACAAGTCAACGCCCGAAAATAAACACTCTAACCGGAATCCAGGATTCCGGTTTTTTCTGCCCTGTTTTCCCTTCGCACTCTTATGCTGCCCACCTGCCGATTAAAACTGTTATCTGCTTCCCAATTTCATCTCTCATTTCCATCAGCCCAGAAAAGCCGCCTTTAAAGTACAAACAATCGGTATACATTCAGTTGAATACAGAAGGATCATGAAATGAAAACAAGGCTTACCCTGACCGCAACCTTTATTGCCAGTTTTGCACTTTCAGGCTGCATATCAACGCCGGGCAGCGGCGCGCAACCGGATACAGCCAATCCTGCCACAGCCACGCAGGACATTCTTAATGCCAGCGCTTGTATTGGTTCAACCGAGCCGCCTGCGGCATGGGCCAGTAAGCTCAATCTTGTGGAAGATCCTCAGTTGCTGGCCAGCTCTCTTGGTCAGCCCACAAAAGGCAAATTGTGTCAGGGCAAGGTGTATGAAGTAAAACAAGGGGAATCGCTGACTGTCTTTCGGGCCTGGAACAGTACCAACCCCAACAGCCAGTTTGGTGCCTGGTGGGCAGCAAACCAGCCAAACGGAAAAGTGGCGCAGTATCGAGAAGGCTACGAAATTTGCTATCAATGGTCGCCGCTGGACAAAATGACCCGTTGCGAGCTGAAGCCAGGCAGCAAACTGGTGATAGGCAATGGGCAGAGTGCGCAGTGTTCAGAATGGCTGACATATCCAGTGTCGGCTGAGCAGCAACTCTACCTTGAAAATACAGAAACGCTGGTCGGCAATTGCCAGACCTACGATGCCGTGTTTGGCTGGGAATAATATCAGCAACCGTTAGAGCGGATAGCTGACCTCTTATTACGCGCTGTCTGATTGCCTTTTTATCGCGTCTTTTTTATAAGGTACTCGATAAAGCATTGATTGCCTCTGCGACAGAGCCAAAAGCCACCTTGGCCGCACAACATGCGCCCAGACAAGACTGATGCGCTTTGATGAGTTCAACAACATCATCAAGGCGCATTGTCTTTTGCGACATTTCTAAACAGGTCTCGCCCGGACGCAGGCTCACAGGGCGGAACACCTGCCCGGTTGAATCAATCAGCACATCACCTGGCTGAAAACCAAAGCAATGCAAATCAGCATCCGACTCCCAGCTATGGCGATCCGCTACCACACTCAGTTCCTGATCACCCTCATATTTCAACACCGCAGGCCATACAACCATGAATTTTTCACCTTACTGATTCAATCCGGTCATATTGCCTGCTTTCTGTTGAGACAGGCAAGTTCTGCGTTACTCTCTGTGTAATGGCAAGTGTCACACCCCAATGAACGGCGCCTAGCCTGATTGCGACACCAGATGGATAATATTCGAAGGACTGGCAACCCAAAAGGCGGCAAATCCTTCCGGTAAAGGTTCAATCTCATCACATCGGGTCACCTTGTGGTTCGCAAGGTGCTCTGCGGCACAAAGACAACTGGCATTACTTGTCAGCTTTCTCTGAATTCATCCATTCACGCAAAAATGATAATTAGACTCTAAAGAGCGTCACCTCGCCTGATTTTTTGGCTTTTTCTCTGGTATAACTCACGCCATCAACTTTCAGCCCATTTTGGTCAAGCAAAGAGATTAAACCTCCCCTGTTCGATAAGGGTACACTCCCGAGAGTGACAGTACGAATTTCGCCCGGAGCCAACCAAATATCTTTTGAAAGTGTGTGTGCTTCATCATTTTGGTTCAACAATTTCCAACCGCCAAGCGAAATACCTGACTTGCTCCGGTTCATAAGATAAACGAGTTCTGGCTTGCCGACGTACTCTGGTTGCCCCTCTGGGCCTTCAGGATTCACAAGCGCACCGACTATAGCGACACGGCGATCATCCATAATAATGTCGATATCATCAGCTCTTGGTGGCAGGATGTCGCCATCACCTGGCTCTGGGCGGGTATGACCAAGAATCTCTGCCACGACCTGGGAATTCGGCAAGGCATGGCCAGACGTTTCGTCAGTATGGATTGCCTGCGAACCAAAGGCCAAAAACAATGCGATGTGTCGGCCCGTATCAGCATCTTCGATTATCACCCCTCCGTCTTGCCAAACACCGTTATATTGAGCAAAGCGGCCTGCACTTCCTTGGTTCATATGGACATCGTGAATCCCCTTCATATCGCTATAGGGTTCGCCAAATAGGTAAATTTTCGATTTCTTAAAAGAAGCCGTCTGTAGAATCGGCATAATCAGGTCCAGAAGGTCATTACCCACACCCGGAATATCATGGGGCAGCAGAATGCCGTCTTCAAAGTTGAGAAGGTTTCCCCGAATATAGTCGAGCGCCCCACCCCCCGGTTTTTTGTCCAGTTCATGCCACCCCATCCCAAGCTCAGAAATCTCAGTCAAAATAGGGTGCTGGAAATTATCAAATCGATAATAAGCTAGCTCTGATAAAGAGCCCTTCGACTTCACATTGATCGACGCACGGTATTCCTCACCGCGACCATCTTCATAAAAAAGATGGATATGTGGTGAGTCAGGGTCGTCTTGCGCTGTTTCAGCAGTAACTCGGACAGCATTTGCACACCAAACGCCATATGGATGTATCGGCATGTTCATTTCTCCTAGTTGTAGTTACTCATATAGTCAGGCAGAGATGTATAAGATGATCGAAAATTACTGGATTAGGTCAGATCAAGATCGACCCAGATACCATGGTGATCTGAGGCTGCATAATGCGGCTTTGTCAGTTCTTCGTACATGTGCCAACGCCCAGACGCTGTATAGACACCCTTGCGGAAAATACCACCACGCTGCACTTTGGCCCACAACGCAGGAGAAAGCAGAATATAGTCAATTTTCTTGCTGTCAGCGCCCGATCCTAACGTGCCAATTCCGCGGTCACCAGTTGAAGCAAAAAACTCGAATTCTGTAAATGCAGGATGTTCTGTCACTTCCCTCAGCGAGGTATTAAGCAGTGGTCGAAGCTCATCGCTATCGGGTGTGTCGTTCAGATCACCCAGAACGATCACGTTCTCTATCCCATCAGCCAACAAGCGTTCATAATACCGTGCTGTAAATTGGGCTTGCGCTTCTCGTTTATCTCTTGATGCCTTATTGTTCCCGCCATATTTTGACTTGAAATGGTTTGGCAGCACTGCGATTCTTTCACCGCCAGGTGTTTCAAGAATGTATTCTGGGCAATCCCTTGAGAAAACTTTCTTGCCATTGTGTTCCTCATCCACATGGCTGCGCATTGAAGGAATAGAGAATCCGTCATTGGCCATAATACCGACATCAATACCGCGTCGGTCATTGCCGTCGATAACCATCATGTGTTTGTAGCGATGACCTGAAAGTGGCGCATAGATGAGATCGTGGAAGTCGATCAGCACAGGCCGACTTTCGATCTCGACCAAAGCAAGAACATCGGCACTCATGTCACGAATCATACGTGCTGTCATCGCGATGGCTTTCTCATCTACAGGCGCTGTCTTCAATTCAAGCCAACCGACCCAGTCCTCTCGGCCATTCGCTTCGATTCTGACTGAGCCTTTTCTAGGACGCACAACGATCTTGCCGCGTATTTTTCGGAGCCAAACAAAGGGTCCCTCATCTTTATTCAAGATACCGAGCTTACCCATCAGTTCCAACATTTTGGTTTTATCGGTGGAACTATATAACTTTTTCTCAAATAACTTATTTAATGCGGCATGTGCATCGAGAATGTCTTTGTGAGTATTGGGAGCTTCGTCATTAAAGGCTTTAACACGATCAAATAGGTTTTCGACGTTGAATGCTGCAACACGCATGTACGGCACCTCAAATGAATAACCTCAGATGTTATGTCAGATATAGTGGAAACATTGATGCACAGTAAAGCTAAAGCTGATGAGTCCAGTAGTACTACCACGTTAACTCTAGTTTTTATGCTAGTTCCTTATTCGAGGAAAACTCTAAATCGTAGATTGAATTGTGATTTCAGTGGGAAAATTTTCGAGTCTGGACCCAAATACGTCAGAAATAGGGACGAAGACAGCATCTTCAATTATTTTGTAAATCACCCTGAGTAACGTAATAGCAAGTTTCACCTCGCATTTAGGGGTCCCATTAATTATTCACAAGGTATTGAGTCGGCACCATACACCAACCATTCGCGCTCGACTCAATAGAAGTTCAACTCTATCTGGGCTTTGTTAACTAAATCATCGTGAACGGCCTTAGTCCGATTGCGACACCAGATGGATAATATTCGAAGGGCTGGCAACCCAAAAAGCGGCAAATCCTTCCGGTAAAGGTTCAATCTCATCACAGCGGGTCACCTTGTGGTTCGCAAGGTGCTCTGCGGCGGCGGCAATATCATTTGTCACAATTTCGAGCCAGATTTCAGCCTGGCTTATTCCCGGGACGTTATCAAGCCACAGCGTTTTATCGCCAAACTGAAAACGGGGCGTATCCGTGTCTCTCTCACGGGCCAGTTCCGGAATGGCGATGACATCACGATAAAAATGCAGCGTTTGATCGTACTCATGGGAAGGTATCTTCATGGCGATATTGTTGCCGGGTGTAAACACAGCTTTCATGTTGAATTCTCCTCATTACCAGTCGGCACAAGTTACCAGGCAGTTCAAAAGTGATGACGGCAAAACACGCATATGGGGAATCACTCAGGTTTGTTCTGATAAACGGACCAAACGTAAGCATGCACTAGCATAGTCAGCAAACAGGGCCGCTGTAACTGCATCACGAAACTCAGTGATGCGGATCACTGTTTCAGTTACACACCTAACAGCGGTAAATGGCGCAGCCGTTTATAGTTGAACGCCAGTTCGACGCAATGAGAGACAATTGCTGCCGGCAGAGGATCAGCAACATTCAAGACGATAGCCCTGTTGCCCTGCAAGGACAAAGCGTGTCCGTATACTTCACGGAAAGTATCCACTAACCTGGTATTGCAGTTGAAATAGAGAAAGTAATGGTCAGGATCCTTCTCCGACCAATTCATCCTGACCGGGCTGCCGCCTTTCACCTGATAACTGGGCTCGCCCCATTTTAGAGCTTCTTCAACCTTCCCCAGAGCATGGGTTTCAGCAACACCTAACACCAAACTGAGCAGGTTGAGCATCAAAGGTTTGATGTGAGCCGGATAACTGTCGAATTTGGCTTTTACTGAATCATCCATGTCTTTTCCTGATGGTGAAATTGAATACCAATCGCACCCAGATATTTATTTCAGCCTGGTTTAACCTGCCAACAAAACCAGAGCCATCACAGGTTCCGTGCTCACAGATACTGGCTGGCTTCACGGTAGGCTTCAAGTTCCATAGGCGCGTCACGGTAGCCGTAAATGAATAATTGCAGTAAGTACTGTTTTGTCTGTTCCCGAACGCCCATCTGCTCTGCCTGACGGACATGGATGAGCTCGTGTGCCAGCAGTTCCTGATTGCCTTTCTCTGAGTGTTTTATCCAGATACCGTAGCCATAGGTATAGGCACCCGTTAATGGGGAACTGTAGCCATACTTTTTGGCTAACGCAGCCAGCTCAGGATCATTAGGGAAAGGAAGTTTGTCCGCATAATAAACACGCACTTTTTCCGGTGATGTCAGGCCAATCCGGGCAGCCATCATCAACTGATTCGCGTTTAACGGTACGCCCTTTTCCAATGCTTCTGCTTCATTGTCACGTACATACTGTTCTGCGGCTGGCAGTAACCTTTCAACCTGCTGCAGTACTTGCTGCGGCGGGTTTGCATAGGTGTCATCACGATCTGTACAGCCTGAAACAGTCAGAATGGCAGCAATGAAAACGATGACTTTCTGATACACGTCACACTCCTTGTTTTACACGTATTAAATTAATGCAGGTACGGCTTTCGGGTCTGAGCCATAGTCATTCTCACCCGAAGTCCCTTCTTCCATCATGACACTGAGACCAATGATTGCGCCAATCAAAGGAACCAAAGCAACCAGCATCCACCAACCACTACGGTTGGTATCATGCAATCGGCGTACAGTAACCATGAGCGAAGGGATGACAGTCAGGCTGTTATACACAGCGAAAAGTGCATAATCATCGTGAATGGCCTCACCAATGAAAAGAAACAGATAACTTAACAGCGCATTAATCAGGCAGAACATCCAATATTCCCGACGACGCGCCCTGCCATCTGAATCCGCATATTTTTTGATCACACTGAAATAATCTCTCATACCTGCCAACCCTTATTTTATCAATATCGTTATCAATGGAGTGCCGTGAAAACGCTTGAATGACAGGCAAATCGTTCATGCCATAGCAGTCAAACCGCTTTCATGCACAGCTAAGGGCGACGGGGTGCAGGTTAAATTAATGCTTTATTCCGATTATTCAGATATTTCTGCCAATGTTGCTGACCTTTCAAAACTACCCTGTAATCTTCATACTGACATGAGCGATACAGTTTTTTAGCAGCAACATTATCATCAGCCACTTCCAGGGTAATTTTCAGATAGTGATTATCGCGACAATACTGCTCTATCGCATGAAGTTGCGCCTTACCTACCCCTTTACCTCTACAGCAATTCGCAACCATAAAGTCATGAATGTTCATGACCCGCTGCATTCGATATGTAGAAAAAGATTCAAAGCAAACCGCAAAACCCGCAGCCTTGTGGTCAATGAAGCTCATAAAGCCATGAAAATAGGGTAACGCAAACAGCTGTTCTATGACTGCAGGATCAAACGCCATAGAAAAGCCGGATAGATACTCTCTGAATAAAGATTCAAATTGACCTTGATATTCACTATTCCCTGCTTCGATATGTGTGACTGAAATATCCATATTCATTACCGATGAAAATTCATAACGTGACTGTCCTGTTAACTCAGTCCTGTTAACTCAATACTAAATTCCATTTTAAGGAAAAGTATCGCGTGAGATAAACAAGACTAAACATTAGCTATTATCGTCATAGTTCCCACTAAAATTGTAACTCCATCAAGTGCTCGACACCGGACTCATCAACAACATTAAAACCTAATCTCAGATACAGATGTTTAGCAGGATTTGTTTTAATCACACTTAAGCCTACGCTAGCCCCTGTTCTTCGGGCTTGTTCAATTAAACCTTGAATAAGTCTGCTTCCAATCTGTAAACCTTGGTAACTCGGTTCTATTTGAATTTGAATTATGTACCAGTAGTTAAGCGCTTCATCGAATTTGGCCTTGAACAAACCAATGGGAGTACCTTCAAGTTCAACGATTTGAGCATGGTCAAATTCAAATAGAATCCGCTTTACATACTCTTCACGACTTATGGGCATTCCGACTGCTAAGAGATGTTGCCTCATCGTTTTGTCTCTCAACGATATTAAGAACTCGAGATCTTCATCAACTGCACGTCGAAGAGAAGTATCCATATTTTCTCCTATAAGCCTCACATTTTGTTATCCGACATCCGTTCGCCTTAGCCACAACGCTGTACGGTTACACTCAGAATTCACACTGACATGCTACCGCCCCTAACAGCCAAGTAAACTCATAACGTGACTGTCCTGTTAATTTTCAAACGCTCACTTATCCATCTCTGTTATACGCAATTTTTCAGGGGCTTTTCCATTGGAATACAATCCAAACTCACGCCTCTTGGAGAATGATATGTGGAAAGCGCCTCACCAATAAAACCACAAGAGCGATAAAAAGGCGCTGCATTCAAAGTCGATTCTAACTTCAGCAATGACAGACCATGTTGTTTGCCTAACTTTTCTAAAAATGCCAGCATTTGCTTTGCCGCACCTCTACCGAAATAATCTGGATCGACAAACATCGCATCAACCATACCCGTAGCAGCAGTAAGCTTACCGCAACCAATCACTCGATCATCAATTTCTGAAACATAAAATGTTTCGATAATGTCTCGAATTAATGAGTCCGTTATTCCGCTTTGAGTCCACAGTGCTAACTGCTCTAAGGAATAGTACGCTGAACATTGTTCAAGAATCGCACGACTTCTGAGATCGAAAATTGCCTGAACATCTGACTTAATCGCCTTTCGGATTGTGATCATAAATTTGCTTCCTAAGTTGTACGCATAACATTCCCTATACCATCGCGACGTCCAACTCTGTACTGCTGTACAGTTTCCGACAGACATCACCAATCATGCTATCACCCCTGACAATCAAGTCACGAAGCGGGTTAAGTGTTTTGATGGTAGGCATTATTTCAGGCAGGCATCATATTTTTATATGAGTAAAGTTTCACCAAATGAAATGTGTTTACATGTATATCTGTGGCTTGGCACAGGTTTTTAGTAGATGTAACAGGCAGGCAGACGGCAAACAGAGACACCTTCTCTTACATAGAGAAACGGCCTGCAGTGCAGGCCGTGATCCAGTATTTATAACGTGACTGTCCTGTTAATTTTCATCAACAAACTCAACTTTGCCTTGAATTACACCCATCAAGATCAATACGCCACGAATGACAGCAATCACCATAACCAATGACATCATCCCACTGCATGCTGCCAGAGTATAAGTGAGCACACGTTCATCTGAGAAATCCTTTGCGCTGGCTTCTAAAAAATGGTTGTAGGAAAGGTGGCCCATAATAAAGCTGAGCAAAAATGGTATCAGAAGGCTGAGTTTAAACTTTTCCCGGGTGATTTTTTTGACTTCGTCTGACATTGTGTTTCCTTGCCGATCTTAAAATAAAGTTAAGGTGTCATTTGCCGCACATCTGCAACAAAAAGTCGCTTTTATTACAGCTGTTTTCTTTTCCAAATTTTCCTGACCAAACAGTTATAATTGCAGCCTCACTCATGACTTTCATTTCGAAAATAACCAGCGGAAAGGAACATCCCGCTGAGATCAGAAATGAAACTAATCTGTATTTATTTTTCCGCAGAATAAGGATCGTCTGCAAGAAGGTAAGCTCTCAGGTCAGCTTTTTGTGGGTGCTGTTGCAGCCACTCGCGGAAGGCTTTTACTTTAGCGTAATTCTCATCACCGAACTTATCTTTGTAGATATCACTGAAATTTTGTTTGGTGCTTTGTTCACGGATCTGCTGTTGCCATTGCTTGGTCACCACTGCGTTCAGGGTGCCTGCCAAGCCTTCAGCTTTCAGCAGTTCCCATTCACAGCGGTCTAACCACAAACCACCAACAGCTGCGCTGTAATCTACCCGGTGATCGTTTTGCGCTGAAATCCGGAATTTGTTCATAATTGTGCCGGTCACAGGGCACAACAAGGCTTTTTTAGTATCAGAAACTTCTTGCTCGAAGCTAATCTCATCTGAGAACTGATAGTCAGGATTTCTGTCTTTCCAGGCGACGAAATCTTCAATCAAAATCCAGTTCCCTTCACAGGCTGAACACGTATGCGCTCTGAACTGTCCTTCAATAAAGCTGGGATTTAAAATTCCTTGTTTACAACTCGTACACTTCATTCGATTACCTTCTTGGTGCGGTCAAATTACAACAATTGTAAAAGGATAATTAAGACAGTCTATATGCTGTGTTATAGGCGACAAATCACAGGCTTTATTAACAACTGCCGAAGCAGATATATTCCACCGCATGTCAACATCACCCCAATACTCACATACACCGCAATGTCTTGGGTGGAAAAGTCAGCAGAGACGCCGGTACTGCTTTGGCTATCGTCAAAGCTATGCCAAGCCCATACGGCTAACGAGTTGTACACGACATGAGTAAAGATACTTGGCCAGAGTGAGCGACTCTTTACAAAAACCCAACCCATAAATGTTCCAAGAATATAGGCAACTGGAATTTGATATAGGTTTAAGTGATAAACAGCAAAGAGCATCGATGACAGCATGATTGCGATACCGTCAGAATAACGTTGCAAAAACCCCCTCAGGATAATACCTCTGAAGATGACCTCTTCTACCAGGGGAGCAACAATACACACAGCGAAAATTGAAGCGATGCCGTCATTCATTATTTTTCTGGTGAATTCTGTCTCTTGTTCACCAGAAACAAGAGATGAAACAATCCAGTCAGAAAGCAAGGGAATCCAAAGTATGGCTCCCGCAGCAACAAAAACAATCGGCGCCGACAGCAAGGCCATCGTTGCTTTTACTGAATTTCGGCTGTCATGAAACAATTGCTGCCAGGACAGGCGGTTCAGCGAGACAATGCCGGAGATGATAAGAGCACCAGATATCAGCGTGTTCACCGCGAGAAAGAGCGCGGCTTCATTGTTGATATCCATTCCTATTTCAATCATCACCAGAGATAGAAACGTTTCTACCGATAACAGGCTCACAGATATAAACAGTGCGCCCCAAAAACTGGTCAGATAATGCTTTTGATTCATTCTGATTGTCCTCGCCATCCTGAAACTCTTTTCGCTCAAATCAGCTCACGATGTTCATTACCCGGTCTTTATCAGGACTGAACACCTTGAGATCGCTTTGATAAATGCATCTCAGAGCACATGAACCTCATCAGGTATGAACGGCATAAATCATCACAGCATTAAACGAAAAACGGCCTGCACAGCAGACCGTTTTTGACCGGAAGCTTTGTTTCCTCTTCCGGTTTTTAGCAAAGCATCTGTTTCAACAAAGCAACTACTTCAACAAAGCAACCACAGTATGTCGGTGGACGTTAGCCTGGGCTGATACCACCTGGAAGGCGGCGGCGAAGGATTGGCTGTTCTGCAACGATTGCAGCTTGGTATCAATACTCTCGGCAGACTGACCGGCCATTACCTTGCCAACTTTCGAGTCCAGATCGGCCTGGAAATGTCTTAGCTGATCCAGCCCTTTCTGAACCTGTTGTAACCCCTGATTCACATGACGCATGGTATGGCGGATTTGCTCACCATCTGCCAGTTTCAGTGCAATATTCTCAATGCCCTGTGGCTCGGGTTGCACTTTAATGCGATTGGGCTGACCAGCCGGATAGCGATGGCCCTGCCCGCTGATGGTGACATGCTGACCTATGTTCTGAAAATCCGACTGGGAGGTTGAAAAGATCACATCGCCGTTTTCAGTAGCCGCCGCACGCAAACCCAACGGAATAACCGCTTTGTCGATTTGTTGGGTTAACTGGCGATCGGTTTGCGAGGCATCGAAAGTCAGCAACGCAGTACCGCGATCCTGTACGGTCAGGTGCAGTTGCTCACTTTGCTGACGCTGGCGTACCAGGTTCAGTCCGTTGACGGTAAAGCTTTGCTTAGGATCGCCTTTCGGCTGAAACTGAAGCTGGCTGTCCAGCACACGCTCGCCCTCAAACTGACCGGCATTCAGCGTGTGTTGGATATGGCTATGATGACGCTGAAGCTGGTCAACACGGCCTTGGGTAATCGCGGTAGAACTGCCCAGCATCTGAGTGAGGATTTTTTTCATCCCTTGCAGATCACGTCCCACACTAACCAGACTCTGATACGCTATCTGCCCCCGGGTCACCTGCTGTTGACCCTGCGAGAATAGCTCGCTGGTTGCCGTGTATCCGCCTTTTACAACAGCCGGGCGTTGTGTCTGGACTGTGTCCTGAACAGCGGAAACAGAGCCACCGGCGGGTGCCGGTGGTGAAATTGTTGCCTTGTCATTTTTCAGCAGTGAAATCGACTGTTGCCGAATCTCTGCAGTAGAGTTCACCATAGTGTTCTCTCTTCCTTATAAGCGATCAAACAATGACAGATCGTTAATCTTGGTAAAGCTGGCCTGTGTGGCCTGAAGTGCCGAGAGATAATTGCTCAAACGGACAGACGCTTCCGCGTAATCCAGGTTCTTCAGGTCCCCTTCCACCTTATCAACGAACAGTTTGTTATCTGTGTGCCCGTCTGCCATCAGATCCAGGTTATTGTGACGACCACCCATGTCAGTCATGGCACCTAACACGTTGCCAAATGTGCTATCTATGGCGGCCAGAGTATCATTGACTTCTGTTCTGAAATTGGCCGTCGGGGCCTGAAACTCGGCAATCAGATCATCAATTTTCTGAAAGACAGTGGCACCACCACCCAAATCCAGCAATTCCAGCGCCGTTACGTTCGATTCCATCGTGACGCCTTTGGCAACCGTCACCAGGCGCTTATCGGCGTTGCCGTTCAGGGTATAACCTGCGCCGGTATCCGTCAGTGCCGGGGTGTCTGTCTGGGTGCCGGAAAAGAGATAGATGCCTTCTTCGTCCTGCGCATTGAACACAGCCTGTAAGCCTTCTTTCAGGCTTTCCATTTCTGTGATAATGCCCTGACGATCTTCATCTGTCATGGTGCCGTTTGAACCCCATAGCACAAGATCACGTAAACTCTTTAAACTTTCGCTTGCCGTATCTAAATAGGCTTCCTGACTTGACAGCGTGGTTTTTACGTTGGCGATATTGGTCTGATACTGGGTCAATGCGCTGCCTTCGCGCCCGAGATTCAACAGTTTGATAGAATCAATCGGGTCGTCCGACAGTTTGGTCAGACGATCACCGGTTGACATCTGTTGCATCACTTCGCCCAAACCCACATTGTTTTTGCTCAGGCTGCTCAGCATCATCTGGCTGAATTGAGTGTCACTGATACGCATAATTATTCCTTAAAACAGAGCCAGTACAGTATCGAACAGGTTATTCGCCGTGCTGATCACCTTCATGTTTGCCTGATACGCATTGGCAAATATCATCAGATTGGCCGCTTCCTCATCGCTGTTCACTGAACTCAGGTTTTCTTTGACAGAGATCGCCTGTGCATTCAGATTCTCCGCCGCTTTCGCATCTGAGGTAACCTGACGTGCTTTGATTGCCGTCTCCCCTACCATGGCAGTAAAGGTATCGCTGATGGCGATATTGCCGTACCCGGTAATCGCAAAAGTCTGGTTGCTCAGAGCGACTAAGTCAGTCAGTACGTCACTGTTACCCGGAGTACCGTCTGAAGACAGCGCCAGCTCTTCTGGATTCAATCCTGTAATATTCAGGCTCGAAGACGGGCTGGCAGGGTCATAGGTAAACAATGGCTGGCCGGCATTGCCGTTCAGATCCTGCCCGGTGGCCAGGGTATTATTAAAGGCATCGGCGAACGCGACAGCCATTTCGTCCAGTGTCTGACGAAAAGGCAGCAAAGTGTCGACCTGATAATCCGTTATCGCGCCAAGCTCACCGCCAATATCGCCATTAATAGGAAAACGCTGGCCGGCAAAATCGATTTCCATGTCGGCCAGATAGGGATCAGACGGATCAGGAATGGCTTTGATCTGCGAAGCCTGATCACCCAGCACCAGCGGCTGACCGGATGCCAGAGTCACCTGCAAACTGCCATCCGGCTGCTTGTTGGTTTTGATGGACATCATCTCAGACAACTGTCCAATCAGAGCGTCACGTTCATCAAGCAACTGAGACGGGTTGCCGTTGGTTGAACTCATTTCAACAATGCGCTTGTTCACATCAGCAATATTGACCAGCAGGCTGTTACTCAGCTCTACCGCCGCCGTGCGCTGCTCACTCAGATCTTTATGCTGAGAATAATAGGACTCAGACAAGGTATTGAAACGGCGCGTCAGGGCGTCTGCTTCACTGATGATTTGCTGACGCAGCGGCGTAGACTCGGGTTTTACCGACGCATCATTCAGGGCGGCGTACAAGTTGTCCAGACCTTTGGCGATGTTAAAGCTGTCTGCCCCCATCACGTTTTCAAGCTGAGACATATTGCTGAGATAACGGGAAGAATACGACGCCTGGCTTTGGGTCGCCCAGGTTTGTCTCACCACAAACTCATCAGATATACGGCGAATGCTGGTGACTTCTACCCCGTTACCGGCACTTGTGCCCAGTGCGGAGCTGGGACCGATCGCAGCAAACTGCGCCTGCTGACGGCTGTAACCCGGGGTATTCACGTTCGCGACGTTTTGCGCGGTGACATCAAGGCCAGCACGGTTTGCATTCAAACCGGTTAATGCAATATTGATAATGCTCATTAAGATCCGTGCTCCATTTTCGCATCAATCCTGGTAATTAGCGGCTGCTGAAATGCCATATTGTTAATGGCAGTTACTCGTTGAGTAGCCGGAAGCTGTTCCTTATCAAGGGCGACCTGCCCACTGGCGGTGTTAAATTTGCCTGTCTCGGGTGCCAGTGCCGGGCTGTTGGCCGCCAGATTTTCACGGTTCAGTGTCGAATCGCTGCTGTCATGCGGGCTCAGTTGCTTCACCAGCATGTCGGCAATACCGGCACTTTGTCGCTTTGCCATGTCCATCGCCAGCTGGCCGTCATAGAAGTCGCGAAAGACACCCTGCTCTTTGCTTGAAAACGGGTTGTCTTCCGCCGCCAGTACATCGCTGCTGCTGCGCATCTGGCGCAGCACCATCTGCAGAAACATGGCTTCAAACTGACCCGCCACTTCATGCAGGGCCTGTTTTTTATCAGCCTGAAATTTCAGGTTATTCACTGCACTGTTATCGTGATACAGCATGGCGTTAGCCTGACCATCAATTTTCATTGCCACTCCTTAAATAACCACCAGCTCAGCATTCAGCGCACCCGCTTCATGCAGGGCCTGCAGAATTGACATCAGATCATCCGGCGTCGCACCCAGGCTGTTCACCGCATCGACAATCGTGCTCAGTTCAGTCCCTTCCGGCCAGATATACATAGGAGCTTCGTCCTGGTTGATATCGACCAGCGAGTTATTCACCACTTTGGTTTCACCGTCGGCGAAGGCATTTGGCTGACTGACGGACTGCATTTCACGAATGGTGACTGTCAGGCTGCCATGGCTGACAGCAGCAGCGCTGACCGTCACGTTTTTGCCAACGACCACTGTACCGGTACGTGAGTTGAACACGACTCTGGCCGGACGACGGCCTTCTTCAACAACCAGCTCTTCCAGCATCGACATAAAGGTCACGCGCTGTTGGGTATCCATTGGCGCCAGTACTTCGACTTTGGCCTTGTTGATAGCCGTTGCCACACCAGAGCCAAAGGTGTTGTTGACGGCACGGGCAATGTTCTTGGCGGTGGTAAAGCTAGGGGTACGCAGATTCAGCGTGATATTAGGCTTTTGGTTGAAATCTGTCGGGATTTCACGCTCCAGTGTGGCACCGTTGGGAATACGGCCTGTCGTTGGAGTGTTAATCGTCACTTTCGAGCCGCTCAGGCCTTCGGCACTGGCACCACCGACTATCACGTTACCCTGCGCCACGGCGTAGACTTCACCGTCGACACCACGCAACGGGGTCAGCAGCAAAGTACCGCCTCGCAGGCTTTTGGCATCCCCCAGGGATGACACAACAATGTTCACTGTCTGGCCTTTCCCTGCCATAGGATCAATAAAGGCGGTTACACTGACCGACGCCACGTTTTTCAGCTTAGGATCCGTTCCTTCACTGATCTGCACACCAAACTGACGCAACATATTGGTGACAGACTGGCTGGTAAATTTCACCTGGTTACGGTCACCCGTGCCATCAAGACCAACGACCAGACCATAGCCCACCAGCTGGTTACCACGGATGCCTTGCACATCCACTAAATCCATAATAGGCATAGCAATGGAGGCGTTGGCAGAGACAGAGTGAGCTCCCCAAAGCGCCACTGCCATAAACAGCAATAGGGTTTTGAACGATTTCATCAGAACGGCATCCATGGGCTAGTAAAGAATTGAGTCAGCCAGCCGGCTGAGTTGCTGTCAGCCAGTGCTCCGCGGCCGGAATACGTGATGCGGGCATCACCGATACGCTGCGAAGACACCTGATTGAGGCGGTTAATGTCATCCACGCGCACAATCCCTGACAGGCGGATAAATTCATCACCCTGATTGAGACGCAGCCATTTTTCCCCACGAATACGCAGTACGCCATTAGGTAGCACCGCGTTCACAGTCACGGTAATCGCCCCTTTCAGTTTGTTGCCCTGCGAGCTTTGCGATGAACCGTCAAAGCCGCGGCTGGCATCCACACTTGCCGATAAGTTATCTGCGGTGTAATTGCCAAATATCGGCGCACTGATGCCAACTTCAGAGTCTTTGGAAAACTGGGTATTGGCTTTTTTGCTCGACTGGGTTTCTTCATCCAGCACTATGGTGAGAATGTCACCTACCCGGTAAGCACGACGATCCTGAAACAAGGTCATCATGTAGTTATTGCGATAAAGACTGCCGTCAGACGCTTCCGGCAGAGAGTAATCCAGTACCGGTGGCGCGAAGGCTTCATCATCGGGTTCTGGTGCGGAGAATTCAGGGCGCATGGTGCACCCTGTCATTAACACCATGAGAAATGGAATCAGCCACTTCATAGGATTTCCTTTCGGTGTAAGCATTAAACTGACTGCGCGACAAACTTCAGCATGTCATCCGCAGCTGAGACGACTTTGGCGTTCATTTCGTACGCACGCTGCGTGGTGATCATATCGACCATTTCTTCCACCACCTGCACGTTAGAGCCTTCCAGTGCGCCCTGTTTGATGCTGCCCGCACCGTCTAGGCCCGGCACCAGTTCATCCGGCTGACCGCTGGCTTCTGTCTCGCGGTACAGGTTGCCGCCCAGCGCTTCCAGACCGGCCGGGTTAGCAAACTGCGCCAGGGTAATCTGACCCAGTTCCTGCGGCTGCGGATCACCGGCAACCTGTGCAGAGACTGTGCCGTCAACACCGATGCTAATGCGGGTAGCCGTATCCGGAATCTCAATTTGAGGGATCAGAGGCAAACCCTGAGTATTAACAATCAGGCCTTCCGAGTTGACATGAAACTGGCCGTTGCGGCTGTACATGACTTCACCGTCAGAGTTTTCAATCTGGAAAAAACCGCCACCCATGATGGCCATATCCAATTCCTGACTGGTGTTCTGCGAATTGCCCTGGGTAAACACTTTTTGTGTGCCGACGACGCGCACACCGCTACCCAACTGCACACCTGTCGGCAGTTCGTTAACCTGATCGACCGGCGCACCAGGCTGACGCTGAATGGTGTAGAAGAGGTCTTCAAAAACAACGCGGTCGCGCTTAAAACCTACTGTGTTAACGTTTGCCAGGTTGTTCGAGATGGCGGTCATCTTAGTGTCTTGCGCCGCCATGCCCGTTTTGCTGACCCATAATGCAGAATGCATGTGATCTCTCCTTCTTATTAGCCGTTACGCAACAGGCGGTTACCAGCCTGAGCGAGTTTTTCTGCGGTCTTCATCATCCGCACCTGCATTTCGAAATTACGCGTCAGCGACATCACGCTGACCAGTTCTTCAATCGCGGAAACGTTACTGCCTTCCAGGTGCTCAGGTGCCAGACGCACTGTGGCATCCGCGGCGAAATCATTACCGTTGCGAGCCTGAAACAAGCCATCATTCATTTTCTGAACATCGGCAATATTCGGATTGACCAGTTTTAACTGACCGACTTCCAGCTCTGCGCCACCACCCGGCGGAATCACAGTCACCATGCCGGTTTCACTGATTTCAATGCTCTGGTTAGGCGGAATAACGATTGGCTCGCCTTCTGCCATCACAGGAAAACCGTTGACTGTCAGATTGCCCTGCTGGTCAATTTTCAGGTTACCGGCCCGGGTGTATGACTCGCCGCCATCCGGACTCTGTACTGTCAGAAAACCTTCGCCATTGATGGCGATATCCAGTTTGCGGCCGGTTTTCACCATGTCACCGGCATCAAAACGGGTCGAGGCCGAGTTCGTCACCACCATAGTGCTGCCGTCAAAACCGCGCCCCTGAACGGCGTAACTTCTGGCTCTTTCCATGTCGGCACGAAAACCTGTGGTATCGGCATTCGACAGGTTGTTTGAGCGCACCTGCTGTGCGCTCAGTACCCGACTTGCTCCACTGGTTGCTGTGTATAACAAGCTATCCATCAACTAACCCTTAAATCGCGTTGAACAGCGCTTGAGTCAGCTGCTCTGTGGTCGAGATGGTTTTGGCGTTCGCCTGATAGTTACGCTGTGCTGTCATCAGGTTGACCAGTTCGCTGGTCAGGTCCACGTTAGAGCCTTCCAGTGCTCCCGGCGTCAGGCTGCCCAGAATACCGCTGCCAGGCTGACCGGTAATCGGTGCACCAGAGCCAAAGCTTTGCTGCCAGCCAGTGTTGCTGACTTTGACCAGGGCTTGTGGGTTAGCAAAATCGGCCAGCATGACCTGACCCTGAAGCAGAGACTGACCGTTGGTGTAAGTGGCGTATACCATGCCGTTGTCTTCCACACGCACGCCTGTCAGCTCACCTGATGAATAACCGTTAGGGTTGTTGGTGCTGGTGCCGAAATCGGCGCCGAACTGGGTGGTACCCAGCAGGTCGATATCCACACTCATAGGGTCAGCACCGGCAGGGTTAAAGGCAACATTGAAAGGGGCCGCAGGGGTTGCCAGCGTACCGTCGGTATTAAACGTGGCCGCTTGCGTGGTCGCTGGCGCAGCACCGTCAACAGACACATGAATATCCCAGGCATTGGCACCGGTTTTCACGAAATACTGGGTCATGGTGTGCGGATTACCCAGCGAGTCATACACCTTGGTCGTGTAAGAAGAGTTATACGTATCGTGATCAGCCATGTCGAATGGCGCAACCGCAGGTGTGTTCACGCGTGAGTCGAAGTTCGCCACAAAATCCACACGATCGGTGGCTTGTGCAGCCAGTGACGCGGTTTTAATTTGCAGATCGCCCACAGCGCCCGATTGCAGGTTGTTATTCGCGTCAACGGTATAACCTTGCAGCTTCATGCCAGTGTTACTGACGATGTAATTGTCTTTATCAGTGTTAAACACGCCAGAGCGGGTATAAACCACCTGGCCGCTGGTGTCTTTGGTGACGAAAAAGCCATTACCGCCAATAGCCAGATCCAATGAACGACCTGTGCCGCTCACAGAACCGTTTTTATCAAAATTCTGAGAGATGGCAGCCACTTCAACACCACCGGCCTGAATACCGTTGTAAACAGAAGAGAACTCAGTACGTGACTCTTTAAAGCCTGTGGTTGACACGTTTGCAATGTTGTTACTGATGGTATTCAGCTGTGTATTGGTGGCTCCCAGGCCACTCAGCGCGATATCAAAACTCATAATATCCTCGTTAATTTGTATGAAAATCAGCTGCCGAACTGGCTAATCTGGTAGAAAGGAACGCTGCCGACACCGGCAACATTGACCAGGGCTGAGCCCCCGTTACTTGGAACACGTACTTGTTCAACCTGACCGGCCAGCAGCACCTTAGGCTCGGTCTGGCCGGACTGAACTTCCACCGACACTGTGTAGTTTCCTTCAGGCAGCTCCAGCGCTTCCGGGTCAATGGTGAAATCCACATCGCCTGCGCCGTGTGCGCCCAGCGGTACTTTGGTCACACGGCCATAGTCATCTTCCAGCAGCAGGTTCACCTGATTAGACGCGTGCGCCAGTTCAATCTTGCCGCTCTGGGTACCTTCACCCAGGGTCATTTCATTAGTGCTGACATACACTGTCTGTCCCACTAAACCCGCCGTTGCCAGTACCTGCATGTTGTCCATCAAGACCATGCTGTTCTGCATCATCTTGGACATATTCTCGGTGCTCTGAACCTGAGAGAACTGCGCCAGCTGACCGACATATTCGGTGCCGTCCAGCGGGTTGAGCGGATCCTGATTCTGGATCTGAGCCACCATTAGGGTCAGGAACTCGTTCTGCAGCGCATCCGCACTGTTATCACTGGCACGGTTTGCCTGAACACCGGTATTGCCGCTTGTGGTTGTCGGGCTATCCCCGGATAAAGCGGTATATTGTGCTAAGCTCATCGGTTACCCTCCCCCAGACGCAGCAGGCCCTGCTGCATACTTTTCACATTGGCCAGCACTTCAACATTGGTCTCGTAACTGCGGGTGGCGGACATCATGTCTGCCATTTCGGCTACAACGTCGATGCCCGGATAGAAGACATAGCCTTCTTCGTTCGCCAGCGGGTTATTCGGTTCGAAACGCTTATCCACTTTGCCATCATGCTGAACCACGTCGACAATGCGCACTTCCGCATTCGGGTACACATCTTTGTCGGCAGATAATTGTGTCTGGCTGTACACAGTGGCAAACACAGGTTTCAGCGCTTTGTAAGCATCATTAGGATTGCTGGCTACTGCATCGGCATTGGCCAGGTTACTGGCTACCGTATTCAGACGGACGGTTTGCGCCGTCATTGCAGAACCAGCGATTGAGTAGATGTCCGTAAAAGCCATAGTAATTAACGACCCTCAATTGCTTTGGCCAGTCCGCTGAACTTCATGTTCATAAACGTCAGACTGGTTTGAAAATCCATGTTGTTCTGGGCAAACTTGGCTTGTTCCACGCCCAGTTCAACAGTGTTACCGGTTTTGCTGTTCTGGTACGGCACCCGGTATTTCGCGCTCACATCCAATTGCGGTGGGGGTGTATCCACCCGTGAGCTTGTGTTTTTCATCACGCTTTCAAACGCCAGGTCTCTGGCGAGATATCCAGGGGTATCGACATTTGCTAAGTTGCTTGCCAATACTTTGCTGCGCTGTACCCTGAAATTAAGCGCATCAGGATGGACACCCAGCGCATTTTCAAAACTGATCGCCATTGTTTTTCCTTTAAATCGGTCACGCTTGCACCATGACTACTAACAAGAAACATGCCAATATTTTATGTATTATTTTTCAATAAGTTACAAAGAGAAAGGGAAGCGGAACTTCCGCCCTTTCACACATAAGCGGAAATCAGGAAACAGGCAATCCGGCCACCTGCTCGCGCTGTGGGCAGCAGTATTAATGCTCCCTTCTGCCACTCTGGCCGACAGCGGCAACAAGCAGGATGAGTCCGAACTGGTGGCCTGGACTCAGACTCAGATAGAGCAGGAAATCGCCAGTTATGCGTCCAGACAACAATGGCCGGACTATCACACTGAGATCAGTATCAGTGTGCCGGCTTCGGTTGATCACCTCCCGGCCTGTGATACTGCGCTGTATATCAGCGCCGCCGATCAGCAGAGCCTGCCGGTGGGCTATCTGCGCCGTCAGATTGAATGCCAGTCCGGCCCCCAGCCATGGAAACTGAATATTACGGCGCAGGTCAGTATCCGGTTGCCGGTGATCGTCTCGACAACACACATCCGGCGGGATACCAAGCTGTCGGCGACTATGCTCACATCCCAAACCTTGACACTGAGCCGCAATGAAGCGTTTGCGACCCGCCCCGAACAGCTCATTGGTCAGCGAACCTTAAGGCGTATTCGCAGTGGCCAGATCATCAACCCATTGCAGCTCCAGCCGCTGTGGCTGGTCGAGGAAGGCGATGCTGTCGTCATAGTGGCCAGTAAAAATGGCCTGGAAGCCAGTATGAAAGGAGAAGCCTTACAAAATGGTGTTAAAGGTGAGCAGGTTTCTGTCCGCAATATCAGTTCAGGAAAGGTCATTCAGGCTTTAGTGGTCGAGCGTGGAAAAGTTGAAACTATTTTTTAATTTCCGCCCGGAAGCGGTCGCACTTCCTCTTTAGCAGATACTTAAATTCAAGCGGTAGAAAAAGCGAGCAGGATACATTCATGAAAATTGACAAAGTAATTAATTCTCAAGTGGCGTCGTCAACTCAGCGTCCGTCCAGCCCGGCACAAGTGGAAACCGCAGGTAAGTCAAAAGGCCTGGAGCCAGTGATCAGCGCCAGCAACCAGATCATTTCACAGGCGCAGGAAAAACTGGCCGACTTACCGGACATCGATATGGATAAAGTGAATGCGGTGAAGCAGGCACTGGCAAAAGGCGATCTCAAACTGGACATTGATACCCTGTCCAGCGCGATTCTGGAATTTCACACCGGACACGAATGAGGCCAGACATGAGCAAGCAGCAGATAGTGAAAGCACTGATTCAGGGGATCCGCCACGATCTTCAGGCTTACCAGCAACTCGGCCAACTGTTATTAAGGCAGCAAGCCAGTTATCTGCAATTTAACGGCACAACATTAACCGAACTGGTAAAAAAGCAGGAACACTTGCTTGCTCAGCTTCAGCACAGTGCCTCGCAACGCAGGCAGTTATTACAACAGCTCGGACTGTCTGCCGATAAACAAGGTATGACAATACTGATGAAAAAACTGCCGTCACCACTGAATGCTCAGGTTCGCCAAAGCTGGCAGCAACTGGAGAATCATATTCAGTCCTGCCAGAAAACCAATCAGGTAAACGGCAATCTGTCCGCCTCGTACGGTGAATTGCTGATGCAGATTAAGGGCGAACCTGCCTATGGTACGGCATTGATGCAGAGCTGATATGACGATTGCCCGCAAAACCGGCTCCTGCTTGTGGGTTGGTTTCTGTTGTTGGTTCACACTGATTATCCTGCCGGGTTTCGCATTAGCCAGCCCGGCATCGTCGTCTTTTTCTCTCAGTGCCGATGCCTTGCAGGCACAGGTCGAGAAGTTATTGCCCCACCGCCAGCTGATTGAGCAACACCTGCTGCGCAATAAAGAAACACTGCTTGATATTGAACAGGCTCTGCGTGACAAACAACTCCCTGCCAACCTGGCGTTACTGCCCATGATAGAATCCACCTTCAGAGTGGATGCCGTCTCATCAGCCAATGCAGCCGGTCTGTGGCAGCTGATCCCGGCCACTGCCGAACGATTCGGATTACAGGTACAAGCCGATAACGACGAACGCTTTGATATCAAAAAAAGCACTCAGGCCGCCGTCGCTTACCTGTCATTTCTGTACAACAAGTTCGATCAGGACCTTGCGCTGACACTGGCCGCTTACAATGCCGGCGAAGGCAGAGTCGGCCGAGCCATGAAAAAAGCCAACAGCCGCCAGTTCACTGCACTGACGTTACCGAAGGAAACCCGCGACTATGTGCACAAATTTCATGCACTGCTTTCAGTTGTGGATCTGGACGCAATGACCCGGCAGGTAAGCTCAAAAGATCCTCTTCTCCGGCTGACCGCCAGCCGCCCTGCCACCGATATGGAAACCCGGATACTGACTGATCTGTTTGCTAAACGAGAGGTGATTAACATGTCACCAGTCAAGCCACTGATACCTTTATAAATATTGATACTCGCACATCCGTCAACGATTCCTATACTGAAGATTGATATTTCTATTAATGAGCATTACCTGTCGGTTCTCACCAACAGGCCATGAAGAAGCAGAAGGACACGTTATGACGGACACGATTCAGGCTTGTCTGCTGGGGACCCTATGCCTGCTGATGATCTCAGGGTGCGATCGCAACAATGCACAAGACAAAGCGCTAATAAAAGCGCTGGAAAATAAAGTCGAGATGCTTGAACAGCAGATGGAAGAGCAGCCGGTTCAAAATGCCCTGAGTCAGGATTCGCAACGTGTTGAAGAGCTTGAACAAGAAGTCAATACGCTCAGGAACCGGCTGAGCAAACAAATTAGCTTTTCCCCGACCTTACAGCGTATAACAGAAAAAGGTTACCTCGAATGCGGAGTCAGTACCGGGCTCCCCGGCTTTTCCATGCCCAATCAGCAAGGCGAATGGTTTGGCCTGGATGTGGAGTTCTGTCAGGCAGTCGCTGCTGCAACCTTGGGTGATAAAAGCAAAGTAAAATTTATCCCTCTCAATGCCAGGGAGCGCTTTACGGCGCTGCAGAAAGGTGACATAGACATACTCTCGCGCAATACCACCTGGACCTTACAGCGCGACACAGCGCTCGAACTGCATTTTGCCGGCATCCTGTATTTCGATGGCCAGGGCTTCATGGTGAAAAAATCCCTCAATGCCAATCGAGCGGAAGATTTGGCTGGTGCAACCATTTGCGTTCAGTCCGGGACCACCACCGAACTGAACCTTGAAGACTACTTCAAACTCAATAACCTGATATACACGCTAGTGCCGTTTGATACCGCTCAGGAAACTATTATGGGTTTTGAAGAGGGCCGATGCGATGTACTGACTGCGGATCAATCCGGACTTTACGGTTTAAGGCTGAATCTCAAAAATGCCGAAGACGCGATTATTTTACCGGACATCATTTCCAAAGAGCCGCTGGGGCCTGTGGTCCGCCAGGGAGACGATCAGTGGTACAACATAGTGAAATGGACGCTCAATGCCATGATCAATGCCGAGGAGTTGGGGATCAACTCGCAAAATATCGACGAGATGAAAAGCAGTAATATTCCTGAAGTACGCCGGTTTCTTGGCTTAGACGGCCCACAGGGAAAAAGCCTGGGCCTGAAACCAGACTGGGCTTATCAAATTATCAAGCAAGTGGGTAATTACGGCGAAAGCTTTGATCGTACAGTCGGTATCCAGTCTCCGCTTCATATTCAGCGGGCACAAAACAGTCTCTGGACGCAGGGAGGTTTGCATTATGCACCTCCGATACGCTAGTCTTGCCTGAACCAGACGGGTCAAACCGTCAGATTTACACACTGTTACATCTTTGATCATAGGTATTGGCACTGTCTCCAGTATATTTAAGCCAATAGTTACAACGATTTTTTCAATTTCGGTTCAAAGTTTCAATTAGTTACTATTGAAACTTGCCGGCGTTGCCGCCATATATGGCATAGTAGATTTTAACACTAACCCTAAGGGGAAGCATTTATGAACGATCGTATTGTCCGTAGTAATGGCTACGAAGGCGTACTGTCAACTAACAAGGTTCTGCGTAACACTTATTTCCTGCTATCCCTGACCTTACTGTGGTCAGCCGTGGTAGCCGGTGTTTCTATGGCAATGAACCTGCCGCATCCTGGAATCATCATCACCCTGGTTGGCTTTTACGGTTTACTGTTCCTGACAGAAAAGAACCGTGACAGCGGTCTGGGCCTGGTCTTTACCTTCCTGCTCACTGGTTTCATGGGTTATACCCTTGGCCCAATCCTGAACATGTACATTGGCGCAGGTATGGGACACGTGATCATGCCGGCACTGGGCGGTACTGCACTGACCTTCATGGCGTGTTCAGCTTATGCACTGACCACTAAGCGCGATCTGTCATTCCTGAGCGGCATGCTGCTGGCTGGCTTTATTGCTATCGTGGTTGCTGTGATTGCAAACATCTTCCTGCAAATGCCAATGCTGTCTCTAGTGATCAGCGGAATGTTTGTGCTTTTCTCTTCTGCGGCAATCCTGCTGACTACTCAGTCGATTGTTCGCGGCGGTGAGACAAACTATATCTCTGCAACCGTGACGCTGTATGTGTCTATTTACAACCTGTTCCTGAGCCTGCTGCAAATTCTGGGCATCATGGGCAGCGACGATTGATCTCGTCAATCACTTACAATGCTCAAAGCGCCCTCCGGGGCGCTTTTTGTTTTTCTGTGGTACGGACATGACCAACAGCCAACAGTGCAGAACACTTGCGAAGGACGAGCGATATCACTATCCTTGCCGGGTTAATAACTGCGAGACCGACCATGCTTGAATTTGACGGAAATGTCATCGACACCGACGCCCAGGGATATTTGAAAAATGTCTGCGACTGGACACCCGCAATGGTGCCCCTTCTGGCGCAAGATGAAGGCGTTGAGCTTACTGATGCCCACTGGGAAGTGATCACTTTTGTTCGTGAATTCTATCTGGAATTTAATACCTCACCGGCTATCCGCATGCTGGTGAAGGCAATGGCAAAAAAATACGGTGAAGAAAAAGGCAGTTCCAAGTATCTGTTCAAACTCTTTCCCAAAGGGCCGGCTAAACAAGCCACCAAACTGGCTGGTTTACCTAAACCGGCAAAATGCTTGTGATCCTATAGCCGGGGCAGCGGCTTCGGCTAAATAATTTCAAATCCGTCAATCGCACGCCATTCAAGATCATCCCGGCTTAAACTGTCCACCCGGGATGTGCGGGGACCGCTGGCCAGCCAGTCTACCAATTGTTCGACTTTTTCGGCTTTACCACACGCCAATACTTCGACGCTACCGTCGGGTAAATTTTTCGCGTAACCGCTCACACCGATTTTCAACCCTTCATGCGCTGTATGAAAACGAAACCCCACCCCCTGAACATGGCCAGTAACCCTGACCAAGACGCAAATTTGTGACATATATCACCTCAAGATTAGTCCTATTTAAAAGATAAAATATTAGTATTCACTTACGCCACACCACTCCTCTTATTCAGGATGATAAAATGAAAGAAGTTGCATTTCGATGGATTGATAAATACCTCATTCACCTCAGGCTGCAGGAAAAATTCTACCTCCTGTTCTTGTTGCCGCTTATCGGAATGATCACTGTAAGTGCAATTTTAGCTGATGCTGGGGAAAAGCAGTATCAATCACTTATCGCACAAAAATTACAGACTTCGGCACACTTACTGGCAGAACTGAAAGTGTCGCAGGCTGATGCCGCTCAATTATTGAGTGGTACCCATCTCACAGTTGGACGTGGGAGCGATGCGGTATCTGTGGCGGGAATGAATTACAGCTTGGTGTCTACTGAATCATCTAACCTGTTTGACTACCTCACAGGGTTTCAGATTGGATTGGGTGTCTTGGTGGTATTACTGGCCTGCGCCATGGTGTATTACATTATGACCTTTATTGGTGGTGCAATGTTCACCACTCACAAAGCCCTGTCGACGCTGGCTGATGGCGACCTGACACAACGCCTGAACTTTTTTGAAGTCCGGGATGAATTCAGCACCATTGCCATCACTATCGACAAAGTCGCCGAGCGCGAACAGCAACTGGTGCTAGCCACTCAGGAAGCAACCGCACTCATGCAGCAAATCAGCAGCGAGCTTCGTCAACGCTCAATGCAAACTGAACATCTCTCAGCCGACCAGCAAGCACATCTGGACTCGCTGGCGAGTGCCACAGAAGAGATGGCCTCCTCAATCCGCGAAGTGGCCGCCCATGCCCACGACACCTCAACGCAGACTCGTGAAGCCCAGGATGTGACTGAGCAGGGCCGCATCCAGGTCAGTAATACGAAGCACGCCATTAATCAGCTGACTCGCGAAATTCACCAGGCTGCAGAAGCGGTCAATGCACTCGACAGCAATGCCGCAAAAATTGATGCTGTGGTCACTACAATCAATGCCATTTCAGAGCAAACTAACCTGCTGGCTTTGAACGCCGCCATTGAAGCAGCCCGCGCTGGCGAGCAGGGACGCGGTTTTGCCGTGGTCGCGGACGAAGTACGTACGCTGGCGGGCCGGACACAAACGGCGACGGTCGAGATTCAGCAGATGATTGAGTCGCTGCAAAAAAACAGCCAGACCCTGATGGCCGTGATGCAGAGCACAGTCACCAACGCTGGTGAGAGTGAAGCCCTGATGGGCTCGGTTGATCAGCAAATCACCCAGATATCGGAGCGCAATCAGCATATCTCAGATCGCAGCACAGAAATTGCGGCTGCCGCTGAGCAGCAAGGTTCGGTCGCGGACGGGATTGCCAGCAGCGTCGAGCAAGTGCGGGAGCAATCGCGCCAGGTCAAGCAGGTCATTGCTCACACAGCCAGTGATATTGAGCGCCTGAATCAACAGGCACAACAACTGGAAATTCTGATGAATGGCGTGAAAGCCTGATACCTGGCTGTCTGAAATTGCTTCTTCGTTCCTCCCCTAGGGGGAGAGAAATAAAGGCCTTTTAGTTCCTCCCCCTTTTCAAGGGGGAGGCTAGGAGGGGGTTATCTGGCTACCCCGACGATTTCAACACTAACCGCAATCGCTGTATCAACCCCACCCTAACCTCCCCTTCATAAGGGGAGGGAAATTTCTTCTTTGCTTACCCTTTTGCCCGGGGGAACTTCAGTATCACTGAAATGCCCGGACTTCCGGTTGATTTTCCTCACACTGAACAAGATAATACTCCTCCATTCTTTACAGCTTCTGGTCCTAACATGACAGCTTCTATCTATTTGGTGAAAGGTCGCGATAAATCACTGCGCCGCCGCCATCCCTGGGTTTTTTCACGTGGTATTCAACGTGTCGAAGGAAAACCGGAACTGGGCGACACCGTTGATGTATTTGATCACAAAGGTGAATGGCTCGCCCGTGGTGCCTATTCTCCTCAGTCTCAGATCCGTGTCCGTGTCTGGTCCTTTGAGCAAAACGATACCATTGATACCGCGTTCTTTATCAAACGTCTGAACGCCGCTCAGGGGTTGCGGGACATTCTGGCTGAGCGTGACGGACTGACAGGTTACCGTTTGATCGCTGCTGAGTCTGACGGGCTGCCGGGCATTACTATCGACCGTTACCAGGATTTCCTGGTATGTCAGCTGCTCAGTGCTGGCGCAGAAGCACAGAAAGACAATTTGATTGAAGCACTCAAAACCTGCTACCCGGAATGCAGCATCTACGAGCGCTCTGATGTCTCTGTACGTAAAAAAGAAGGCCTGAAGCCTCGCACCGGTGTTTTGCATGGCGAGACTCCGCCACCGGTTGTCACTATCGAAGAAAACGGCATCAAGATTCACGTTGATATCGTTGGCGGCCACAAAACCGGCTTCTATCTGGATCAGCGTGACAGCCGCCAGGCTGCCATCAAGTATGTCAAAGGCAAACGGGTTCTGAACTGTTTCTGCTATACCGGTGGTTTCGGTTTGTATGCGCTCAAAGGCGGTGCCGACAAAGTCATCAACGTTGACGTTTCTCAGCCTGCGCTGGATACGGCACGTCAAAATGCTGAAATCAACGGTCTGCCAGTCGATAACGCAGAATTCGTCAATGCCGATGTGTTTAAACTGCTGCGCGAGTACCGGGAGCGTGGAGAGTTGTTTGATGTGGTGATCATGGACCCGCCAAAGTTTGCTGAATCCAAAGCACAACTGGTTGGCGCCTGCCGGGGTTACAAAGACATTAATATGCTGGCGATGCAGATCCTGAAACCAGGCGGCACACTGCTGACCTATTCCTGTTCTGGTCTGATGGACAGCAACCTGTTCCAGAAAATTGTCGCCGATGCAGCACTGGATGCGAAACGTGAAGTACAGTTTATTGAGCGTTTCAGCCAGGCGGCTGATCACCCACTCGACTCTGCGTATCCGGAAGGTTTCTACCTGAAAGGTTTTGCCTGCTACGTGAAGTAACAGTTTTCGTCATCAATCAATACCCAAACGACTTGGATTCGCAGCTAGGCGGCAAGCAAAAAAATCCCCAATCACATAGGTAAACTATGTGATTGGACCGGGCTGGCGTTCCAGTCAATACACGCAACCAACACAGCTGCGACTTCAAGCAAAGTGGGTATTCGGCAAAAAAAAAGGTTTTTCTCTGACTCGATGGAGATAGTATCGAGGCAGGAAAAACCCAAACCGAAACAAAAGTAGCTAATTAAGTTGTTAGCCAAGAGAGTGTTGAATCGGTAAATTGTGATTAACCGCCTGCCGTCATATTAACGGAATCAATTCCAGGCCCAGCACGCAGCTGATTCCGGTTACCACAAACAGTGATGTCTTAAATACGGATTTTGACCACTGTACATAGGTGTCCTCGCTCAGAGGACGGAAAGTGACGATGCACCACCACAGGCACACCCCTGACGTCACTAGCAAATATTCATAACCGCTGAAACCCAAGCCAAACATCGCCAACGCCACAACAGTAAACGCAGCCACATACGCCATCATATGACGGCGGGCTTTGTGAATACCTTCAACCACAGGTAACACAGGTATCCCGGCATTTTTGTAATCCTGCATGCGGAACATGGCAATCGCGTAAGAATGCGGCATTTGCCACAGGCAGAACATCGCAAACAGCAGCATAGCTTCCAGGCT
This sequence comes from Photobacterium salinisoli, assembly GCF_003614885.1. GTDB lineage: Bacteria > Pseudomonadota > Gammaproteobacteria > Enterobacterales > Vibrionaceae > Photobacterium > Photobacterium salinisoli. Next base: position 706,093 of record NZ_QZMS01000007.1, on the reverse strand, counting down.
GATGTAGTTAGTCACCGCCAGATAGCCCACCAAAGGCGGAACAGCACCTGACACACTTCCCACCAAGGTGCCGTACACCGAAGTACGCTTGTACCACATGGTGTAAAAAAAGACGTAAAAAACAAAACCAAGCAGCACAACCACCGCTGAAAGCGGGTTGGCCTTCTGATACAGCACAGCTGTACCTGACAGCAGCAGCAACACCGCGTACACAAAGGCAGCGTCTGCATTGATTGCCCCTTTTGCCAGTAAGCGGCTTTGGGTTCGGGACATCATCTGGTCGATATCCCGGTCAAAAATGTTGTTGATCACGCAACCGGAAGCGATCACAAGAGCAACACCCAGCAATGTGTAGATAAGGAGGGGCCCGTTCAGCCCCTCCGTCTTAGCGGCCAGAAAATATCCGGCCAGCACAGAGATGAGGTTACCGATGATGATCCCAGGTTTGGTAATGGAAATGTATCCTTTGATCATTATCGTCATCCGAATTACAACAGCATGTTTTCGTGCAGATTCACCATGATCCAGACTGAACCAGCAATCAGAATCAGGACGATAACCGCCGTAAACACAAAGGACATTGAGTTCCACATGCCTTTCTCAGAGCGATCCAGGTGCAGGAAATACACCAGATGCACCACCAGCTGAACCACAGCACACGCCACCAGAATCATAACGGTGGTCGTCGTTGGCAGACTTTTGGTCGCCGCAAAGTAGAAAGGAATAATAGTCAGGATTAATGACGCAATGAATCCTTTAATGTAATCACCGTAACCGGTTTGATGCGGTTGATTTGCCATTACAATACTCCCAACAGGTACACGATGGTAAACACACAGATCCACACGATATCCAGGAAGTGCCAGAACAGGCTCAGACACTGGAAACGGGTTTCCATCATCTCGTTCAGGCCTTTGGTATTGAGCTGAATCATGCACACCACCATCCAGATCAGACCGGCAGTGACGTGCAGGCCGTGAGTGGCCACCAAAGTAAAGAAAGAGGACAGGAACGCGCTGCGATCCGGGCCGAAGCCTTCTGCGATCAGGTGGTGGAACTCATACACTTCCATCGCCACGAAGCCAAAGCCCAGCAGGAAGGTCACGTACATCCAACGCTTCAGACCACCAATATCTTTGCGTTTCATCGCAATCATACCGAAGCCAAAAGTGATACTACTAAACAGCAGCATCATAGTTTCGGTAAACACAAACGGCAGTTCGAAGATATCTTTTCCACTCGGGCCGCCTGCCGTATTGGTAAACAATACGGCGTAAGTAGCAAACAGCGTCGCGAACAGAATGCAGTCGCTCATCAGGTAAATCCAGAAGCCCAACAGCTTGGTTTCACCTATGTCGTGATGGTGTTCGTCGTGCTCGTGATGATCGATAGCATTAGTTTGCATATTCGACCTCCATCTCATCTTCGTCGTCGTTATGGGTGGCAGGTTTGGTCGTTGCGCCTGCAACACGGGCTTTATGCGCTTCTTCGATCGCTTTCACTTCTTCAACCGTCACGTAGTAATCCACGTCTTCGTTAAAGCTGTGCTTGATCCAAGTGCCGATCATGCCAACCACACCGATAGCAACCAGCCACCAGATGTACCAGATCAGGCCAAAGCCAAACACCAGGGCATACGCAGAAATAATCACACCGGCGCCGGTATTTTTCGGCATGTGAATGGGCTGATAATCGCTCGACTGGTTGGTTTCATCACGTTCCTTCTGATACCAGTGCGCATCCAGTTCATTACCTTCAGGCAAATGGGCAAAGTTATAGAACGGCGGTGGCGATGAGGTCGCCCACTCCAGCGTACGACCATCCCAAGGATCGCCGGTCACATCACGCAATGCCTCACGGTTACGGAAGGTCACGTACAGCTGCATAATCTGACACAGGATACCGCACAGGATCAGCACTGCACCGAAGGCGGCAATCGCCAGCATCGGGAAGTACTGGGGTTCAATGTGCTGGCTCAGACGACGAGTCATACCCATGAAGCCCAGGATATAGAGCGGCATGAAGGCTACGAAGAAACCGGTAATCCAGAACCAGAAGGCACGTTTACCCCATTTTTCATCCAGCATGTAGCCCGTTGCTTTCGGGAACCAGTACGCAAAGCCGGCAAAGCAGCCAAATACTACACCGCCGATAATCACGTTATGGAAGTGTGCAATCAGGAACAGGCTGTTGTGCAGGACAAAGTTCGCCGCCGGCACCGCCAGCAGCACCCCTGTCATGCCACCAATGGTGAAGGTGATCATAAAGCCGACAGTCCACAGCATAGGTGTGGTGAACTTGATGCGGCCACGGTACATAGTGAACAGCCAGTTGAAGATCTTCACACCGGTTGGTATGGAGATAACCATAGTGGCGATACCAAAGAAGGCGTTCACGTTTGCGCCGGCACCCATAGTGAAGAAATGGTGCAGCCATACCACGAAGGCCAGGATGGTGATCACAACCGTCGCCCACACCAGAGAGGTGTAGCCAAACAGTTTCTTACGCGAGAAAGTGGCAACCACTTCTGAGAACACTCCGAATACCGGCAGCACCAGAATGTACACTTCAGGGTGACCCCAGGCCCAAATCAGGTTGACGTACATCATCATGTCGCCACCCATATCATTGGTGAAGAAGTGTGTCCCCAGATAACGGTCCAGCGTCAGCAGTGCAATTGTCACTGTCAGAATCGGGAACGAAATGATGATCAGTACGTTGGCACACAGTGAAGCCCAGGTGAAAACAGGCATTTTCATCAGCGGCATAGACGGTGTACGCAGGCGCATGATCGTCGTAAAGAAGTTAACGCCCGATAACGTGGTGCCGATACCGGATATCTGCAGTGCCCATATCCAGTAGTCTACCCCTACCCCGGGACTGTATTCCTTGCCCGACAGCGGCGGATAAGCCAGCCAGCCGGTTTGTGCGAATTCACCGACAAACAAAGACAGGTTGATCAGTACCACACCGACCACGAACAACCAGAAGCTCAGGGAGTTCAGGAACGGGAAAGCAACGTCACGTGCACCGATCTGCAACGGAATAACGATGTTCATCAAACCAATGATGAAAGGCATCGCCATGAAGAAAATCATGATTACGCCGTGCGCAGAGAAAATCTGATCGTAGTGATGTGGTGGCAGATAGCCGGTTTCACCCGCCGCAGACAGCACTTGCTGACTACGCATCATGATCGCATCGGCAAAACCGCGCATCATCATGACAAAAGCGACGATGATATACATCACACCGATTTTTTTGTGATCGACAGTAGTGAACCACTCTGTCCAGAGGTAACGCCATTTACCCAGGTAGGTAATACCGCCTACCAGAGCAGCGCCGCCCAGCATTATGATCGCCATTGTTACCATGAGAATTGGCTCATGGAACGGTATAGCGTCCAGTGTTAATCGTCCAAACATAATATGTCCTAGAATGTTTGCTCAGTGGAATTTGATGGCGTGATTGTGCACATCAACGAGCCTTCGAATTGATTCAGTATGGTTGTGAGCATGGTTGAAGGCACATTGGAGTAATAACTCACCGGTGCATTCTCACTTGGCTCAGCAATGGTCTCGAAGTCCTTCAGCGTGACCAGCTTGTCGCTTGATGCCTGAGCTTTCTTTACCCACTCATCAAAACTTGACTGATCTGGCATCGCCAGTGCTTTGAACTTCATGCCAGAGAAACCGTGGCCGCTGTAGCTCGCTGAAATACCATCGTAAACACCCGCTTCATCAGCAATCAGATGCACCTTGGTCAGCATACCTGCCATGGCGTAAATCTGGCTGCCCAACTGTGGAATGAAGAAGGAGTTCATCACGCTGTTGGACGTCACACGAAACTCAACCGGCACATCTTTGGGGAATGCCACTTCATTGATCGTTGCAATGTGCTGATCCGGATAAATAAACAGCCATTTCCAATCCAGCGAAACCACTTCAATCGTCATTGGTTCGACTGAACTTTCAATTGGCTTTCTTGGATCCAGCGCATGAGTAGACTGCCAGGTAATTGTGCCCAAAATGGCGATGATAATAATTGGCACAGTCCAGACAATCAGTTCGATTTTGGTTGAATGAGCCCACTCTGGCGTATACTTTTCACCCGTATTTGATTCACGATATTTAAATGAAAAATAGAACGTCATCAGAATAACGGGAATAACGACAACCAACATCAGTAGTACCGATGTGATTATCAAATCTTTTTCTGCAGCACCAATTTGTCCTTTAGGATCAAGCAGCGCAAATTGACATCCCGAAAGGAAGAGGCTTATAAAAAATACAAACCCACCCGACAAGATGTTCTTATATCTTGAGGTTTTCATGTTCTCTCTCAGCTTTTTGGGCAAAAGTCGTCACCAACAGCCAGTAGCACTTTTTAATGACTACATGAGTTATTATTTTGATCTAAATCATTTTATTTTACGTAAAATCAAGTTGTTATATGTCTCTGTTAACAATTGCGAATCACTTTTATGCTCCTAAAAGCGCTAACTGATTCACCAAACAGTTCACACATACTCACTTGATTTCACTTACAGTTACACCTCCTCACATTTTGTTACAACTGAAATATTTTGCCACTTTCGCTCTTAAGTTAACACTCACTAAAAATGAAACTTTAGATCTAGCATTTGGAATCATGCTTAAATTGTAACCATAAAGACAAAAAGCCCGTCATTAACCATATTATTTATATGGCTAATGACGGGCTTTCATTATGAATAGCAAATATATTTCGTTAGCAGTTCGAACAATGACAGAAGAGCAATACAAGCTTTATTCAGGCAAAATAATCCTTCGCCAATGTTAATTATATTAACAAAATTAAAGCAATGATTTGATTATGTTCTACGGCTTAGTTCAACATCGCAGCAATACAACCGCACAATGTCATTATAAACAAAAACCATTTCAATGTTTTTGCGGTCGCTTTTATGGCAAATTTCACCGCCAGATGAGTGCCAACAATCGTCCCGGCTGCCAGTATGAGACCCGGCATCCAGAGCACCAGCCCTTCGTAAATAAAGAGGCCAAGGGCAACCACAGTAAACATCAGAGTGCATAGCATTTTTAATGCATTCGCCCGTACCAGGTCATAGCGCAATGTGCCTGCCAGTGCAGCCAGCAACACAAACCCTACTCCGGCCTGAACAAAACCGCCATAAAATCCGGCTAACCCTAATCCCCACCAGGAACTGGGTGTATCTGCCACTTTTCTCGCCAGGGTGCCGGGCTCAGGTGCCACCACGGCAGGCTTGACTAAAATGATGAATGCCATCAGCAGCATGGTGCCCAGCAACAAAGGCTTAATCCACTCAGAAGGCGCGTAAGCTGCTGCCACAGCCCCAGCCAAACCGCCAATTATAGTCGGTACCATAATCGGGCCGGTATCACTGAGCTCCAATTTTCCATGGCGTTTGAATCCAAAAACCGCAGTAATTGCCTGCAAAACCACGCCGAGACGGTTGGTAGCATTGGCCACTTCTGCTGGCATGCCCATTACCATCAAGGCCGGCAAGGTTAAATTTGAGCCACCTCCAGCCAGGGTATTGATGATGCCGGCAAGAAACCCTGTACCTATGAGCAATGCCGCGTGGAATAAAGTGATATCCATTTCTGATCCTGAAAGTAATTCCAAAGCACCACTTTATACTCTATAGGCTGCACAAGTGTACAGGTGACAGAGCACTAATCTATTGATTAAATGATTTATTTCATCAAGGCAATTAAGCCACCCATTTGATTGCCATCGCAAAATAATTAAGGAAATGTTACAGATTATCACTTTATTTATGTGATATTAGATCAAATTTTTAACAAAAAATCTCGGCGTTCCGGTGAAAACCCTATAGTAATTTTACGGCTAAATATAAGTCAGTTACTTATTTTGTTGTTTGATTTTTTCACTAAGGAACCATTAATGCTAAAGCTAAATATGAAGCGCAAGCACGCTAAGCACGGCTTTGCTCTCGCAACTCTCAGCGCAGCCTGTTTGCTGAGTTTCCAGGCTCAGGCTGCCGCTAACTGCCGCCCTGACGGGTTATATCAAACACCGGGTGTGACTGTGCCCTACTGTACTGTGTATGATCAGGATGGCCGCGAAAAAATGGGGGCAGACCACCCGCGTCGCGTTATCGGCTACTTCACCAGCTGGCGCAGTGGTAACGACCCGCAAAGCAGCTATCTGGTCAATGATATCCCCTGGGACAGCCTGACTCATATTAACTATGCCTTCGTCAGTATCGGCTCTGACGGCAAAGTCAACATCGGCGATGTCAATAACCCGGACAACCCGGCGGTCGGTAAAGAGTGGCCTGGGGTTGAGATAGACCCGGCACTCGGCTTTAAAGGCCACTTCGGTGCACTGGCAACAGCCAAAGCCCAACATGGTGTTAAAACACTGATCTCCATCGGGGGATGGGCGGAAACCGGGGGCCACTTTGATGACAACGGCAACCGTGTCGCTGACGGCGGCTTCTATACCATGACAACCAACGCAGACGGCAGTATCAATCATCAAGGCATTCAGACGTTTGCTGACTCTGCCGTGGCTATGATGCGCCAATACAAATTTGACGGCCTGGACATCGACTACGAATACCCCACCAGTATGCAAGGAGCCGGTAATCCGGATGACTTCGCTTACTCCGATGCTATGCGCCCACATTTAATGAAGTCTTATCACGAGCTGATGAAAGTGCTGCGTGAAAAACTCGATCAGGCCAGTGCGCAAGACGGCCACCACTATATGCTGACCATTGCGGCACCGTCATCCGGCTATCTGCTGCGCGGTATGGAAACCATGTCGGTCACCAAATACCTCGACTATGTCAACATCATGAGTTACGACCTGCACGGCGCCTGGAACGACTATGTGGGTCACAACGCCTCTCTGTTCGATAGCGGCCTGGATGCGGAGCTGGAAGCCGGTAACGTATACGGCACAGCGCAGTACAAAAAAACCGGTTACCTGAACACTGACTGGGCTTACCATTATTTCCGCGGCTCAATGCCAGCGGGCCGCATCAACATTGGTGTGCCTTATTACACCCGTGGCTGGCAAGGCGTGACAGGCGGAACGAATGGACTTTGGGGTAAGGCGGCACTGCCTAACCAGAGCGACTGCCCAACCGGTACAGGCGCTGGTACCAGCAATTGCGGTTACGGTGCCATCGGTATCGATAATATGTGGCACGACAAAGACGCCAACGGTAATGAAATGGGCGCAGGCTCTAACCCGATGTGGCATGCCATGAACCTGGCAAACGGTGTTTACGGCAGCTATACCGCAGCCTATGGCTTAGATCCGGTTAACGATCCGCAGGATGTGCTGACCGGCACCTATACCCGCCATTACGACAGCGTCTCTGTCGCCCCATGGCTGTGGAATGCAGACAAAAAAGTCTTCCTGTCGACTGAAGATAAGGAATCAATCAACACCAAGGCAGACTACGTTATCGAGCAGGGAATCGGCGGTATCATGTTCTGGGAACTGGCCGGTGACTACAGCTGTTACAATCTGGATGCCAACGGTAACCGCACTACTGTGGACCCTACCGAAAATGCCTGTAAGACAGGCAACGGTGAATACCACATGGGCGACACTATGACCAAGGCTATCCATAACAAGTTTGCCACTGCGACTCCTTATGGCAACACGCTTGCCGAGGGTGCGATACCAACAGAAGCGGTTAATATTGAAGTCTCTGTCACCGGATTCAAAGTGGGCGATCAGAACTACCCGCTCAATCCGACCATGACATTGACCAATAAAACAGGTCAGGTCCTGCCTGGCGGTACTGAGTTCCAGTTCGACATCCCGACATCAACCCCGGATAACATGTCGGATCAATCCGGTGCTAACCTGCAGGTCATCTCTTCTGGCCATACCCGAGGCGACAACATTGGCGGCCTGGACGGCAACTTCCACCGTGTCGCGTTCACTCTGCCAAGCTGGAAACAGTTAGGTAACAATGAAAGCTTTGAGCTGACCCTGAATTACTTCCTGCCCATTTCCGGCCCGGCGAACTACAGCGTACGCGTCAACAATACTGACTATGCACTGGCATTCGAACAACCAGACTTGCCGATTGCAGATTTGAGTAATGGCGGCGGTGACAATGGTGGTGGCGATGGCAATAACGGCGAGTGTGTGACCACAGGTGTGAATACCTACCCTAACTGGCCACAAACTGACTGGGCAGGTAATCCAAGCCATGCGGCCGGCGGCGACCAGATTATCTACAATGGCGTGGTTTACCAGGCTAAATGGTGGACAAACTCGGTACCGGGCAGCGACGGCAGCTGGGATACCGTCTGTACTATTCAGTAACAAATCAATGAGTCATTCCTAAGTTGTTAACCAAAGCGGGCAATCTAGCCCGCTTTTTTATGCAGCAACATTGTTCATTTTTTGACCCAAGATATTATTTTCTATCATAAAAATGCGATATCAAGCTCAAAATCAGAACAAACAGACAAATGAGTGATTATTTGATGTTTCTGCTATCTCCCTATTATTTTTCTTTTCTAAAACAAAATATTAATCATGTCTGAACTGACAGTTTACTAAAAATGTAAAAAAAGCTGACAAGTTGAAGCTAATTTTAGATTAAACAATGTTCATATTCTAATGCGCTGTTTTATATTGATAAATATATAATCACAGAAAATTTAAACACTTTCATGATGGAATAATTTTAACTTAACCCTTTCAATACAAGGGCTAAAAAAATTCAAATCCTATGGTAGAGTCCTATCGTCACTGGCACCAACTAATTAAAAGAGTGTAAACAAGGAAATGAAACAAGCCATCTACCTATTCATTTTGCTGTTTTGTTATTTACCACAGTATGCATCAGCAAGCACAATTAAGGGACCACTTTCACAACAAACTCAGAATCCTGAAATCATTATTAAATATGTTTATGAACAGGCGGGTTTGCAAGGAAAGCTAGACTTCGAAGTATTTAAAAATGGTTATAATGCTTATTACGATACCAAGGAACGAAAAAAACAGTTACTGACTATTATTGACTACAGTAAGCCGTCTACTGAGAAGCGTTTTTTTGTTATCGATCTGAAACACAATAAACTGCTCTACCACACTTACGTCACACATGGGGTCAACAGTGGTGGTGTGGTTGCAAAACACTTTTCGAATATCATCGATTCACGCCAAACTTCATTAGGGACTTTTCTGACCGATACTACCTACTTCGGGGGTAATGGGTATTCACTGCGCCTTGATGGCCTGACAAAAGGCCTTAATGACAATGCACGTCGCCGTTATATCGTTGTTCACGGTGCTCCCTATGCCACTGAAGATTTCATTCGTCGCCACGGTTATTTAGGCCGCAGCTGGGGATGCCCTGCTCTTCCGGCAAAGCTTTCCAAGAAAATCATCGACACCATTAAAGGTGGCAGCGTTATATACGCTCGCGCATAATCCAACCTGATTGATTAATTTTATTTCTCGCCCTTATGTTCTCATAAGGGCTTTTTGTTTTGTCAGAGTATTATCAATTTAAATCCTGACACTCAGAGTTGTTAGGAGGATCGCATTTCACCTGACTGATTGCTTTGAAATGACAAATTACCCAGACATAAAAGACAGGCTTAATATACTTCTCTTTATCTATTAGTTATCAATTCGCTTAATACGTCGATAAATCACCAACAGATATTGATCAGACTTCAGTGATCTTACTTGCGCTCATTTTTATCAGGCATAAAAAAATCCCTGCCGGAGCAGGGATTTAAAAACTATCATCCAACGTTTAGTCTAATCAAGCCAGCGCTTTAGCAGCCTCAACGAATGGCAGATCCAAGGCTGTTGATACTTCGTGACAAGTAATTTGACCACGGTAAACGTTCAGCCCGTTCAGCAGGTGTTTGTCTTCCTGCAGCGCCGCTTTATAACCTTTGTTTGCCAGTTTCAGGATATATGGCAATGTCACGTTATTGAGTGCAAAGGTAGAAGTACGGGCAACTGCGCCAGGCATGTTGGCAACACAGTAGTGAACAACATCATCAACAATGAAAGTTGGCTCGCTGTGGGTCGTCGCATGAGAAGTTTCAACACAACCGCCCTGGTCAATGGCCACATCCACAATGGCTGAGCCAGGTTTCATCTTCTTAACCATTTCTGCTGTTACCAGCTTAGGCGCTGCGGCACCTGCCACCAGCACACCACCGATGACCAGATCAGCTTCCAGTACATGCTTTTCAATCGCGTCTTTGGTTGAATACACGCACTGTACCTTGCCATCGAACTGCGCATCCAGTTTACGCAACACATCAATGCTACGATCCAGAACGACAACGTTCGCACGCAGGCCGACAGCCATCTGAGCAGCGTTCGCACCAACGACACCACCACCGATAATCACGACTTTCGCAGGTTCAACACCCGGAACACCAGCCAGCAGCATACCGCTGCCGCCGCGAGATTTTTCCAGCGCAAAAGCACCGGCCTGAATTGACATACGTCCAGCGACTTCGGACATAGGTGCCAGAAGAGGCAAGCGGCCAAAATCATCAGTAACGGTTTCGTACGCAATACATACCGCTTTACTGTCAACCAGATCTTTTGTCTGTTCTGGATCCGGTGCCAGGTGCAGGTAAGTAAACAGAATCTGACCTTCGCGCAGCATGGCACGCTCTACTGCCTGAGGTTCTTTAACCTTCACAATCATTTCAGCTTCTGCAAACACATCAGCGGCGGTCGGCAGAATTTTTGCACCGGCGTCAATGTAGTCCTGATCGCTGAAACCAATACCTGCGCCAGCTTGCGTTTCAACATACACAGTGTGGCCATGGGCAACCGCTTCGTTGACAGAAGCAGGCACCATGCCTACGCGGTATTCATGAACTTTAATTTCCTTTGGTACACCAATAATCATTGTTAGTTTCCTTGCGGCTTGTCAGAGGTTGTGAAAACAATAATGGAATACATTTGAAATGTGTCACCGTTTTTTAACCTAAAAGCAACAAATGAAACCAGCCATAACAGATTTGACAGCACATCACTCTGTTTATGACAGCCATCACACTACAAAAGGTCAAGAAAACACCAATAGTTAGCCCTTGGAACTAGTTTCAAGTCCATTTCGCAGTCTTTAAGTCTGAATATATACTCCAATTAAGCATTTTTGACCTTACTGATAATCTTCATTACTTAAATAAATGCAGAGATGCTATCAGTTTCGTTTCAGCCATATAAAATGCTGGTTTTTACCCATCAGCTTCGCTAATGAGGGGGATTTATCACTATAGATAAGGATTTCAGCGGGTATAAATAAGAACGCCACCCTAGGTGGCGTGGAAAATCCGACGGGAAGAGCACGATCAGTCTTCAATCTCCCAGTCCATGTCGGGTAAGGCATCGAGATTGTCTGAGTAGCGCTTCAGGTTAAATTCACCGTCATTTTTCACCACATCAAACACTTCAATTGACAATGCACAGGCAATCATCTCGATGGCTTCTTCCCTTGGCGTCCCTGTCATCACGAGCCGCATCAGCGTTTCTTTTACTTTAATCGGATTGCCTTCAGCCAGTTGATTTTCAACTGTTTCCACCAGCATTTCACCTGTCATGATCTCATCATCTTGCATACTGCCTGCCCTTCTCAATGCTTCATCAGTAAAATTTCTCCCAATCTTACCGTAGCCAGACAAGTAACACTAATACGCTGCTGCAGTGCGTTATTCTGGCCGTCGGGCCAGTGGGTGCCATTTCCTGTGATAATATCCGGTCCACTATGTGTGGTTTGCAGTGAAGTGATTGTCGATGAATCTTGATACTAAATGGTTAGAAGACTTTATCGTGCTTTGTGAAGTCCGAAACTTTTCCCGTGCGGCCAAAGCCCGGCACATTACTCAGCCCGCGTTCGGACGCCATATTAAATCTCTGGAAGAGGCCGTGGGTGTGCAACTGATTGATAGAAGCACAACACCGATCAGCCTGACGCAGGCAGGTAAGCAATTTCATTCACTGGCTCGTAATCTGCTGATGCAGCTTGACCATGGTCTGTCTCAGTTAAGCAGTCAGCCGCGACCCGTTTTTACACCGCTTCGTGTTGCGACGCCGCATTCTCTGGCATCGCCCACTTTGATGAATCTGATGGACTTCGCCAGTCAGGAACTGAGTCTCGAATACAGTGTTGACGTGCTCAGGCTGGATTACGCCATTGAATCTTTGACCGAAGGGCGCAGCGATTTCCTGTTTGCCTTTGATGCCCTGGCCTTGCATCAACCGCCATTTCAGAATATTGCCATTGGAGAGGGGCATTTCTATCTGGTCTCCGCGACTGATCATCATGGCGCCCCGCTCTTTAAACCCGGGCCGGACAACCTTACTCCCTTATTACGCTATTCCCCCGAAAGTTACACTGCCCGGCTAATCGAAAACGCACTCGGGCAACCGGCTAATTTTCCCTGCCATCCGGTGTTTGAGTCATCAATGTGTCAGTTGCATAAAGACATGGCGCTCCGGGGTAAAGGCGTGGCATGGTTGCCCGATTGCCTGATCGAAGAAGAATTAAAAGAGCGGCGATTGATTAAACTCAGCCCTGATGTCTGGCGTATTCCCTACAAAATCCGGCTGTACCGCAATCAGGCGCGGCTACCTGACATTGCCGAAGCGTTCTGGCAATACCTGCAACAACAGGCCGAAGCTGGCTGGCAGCTCTTGCCGGCCGGCTAACCCACAATGCTGTTTCAGACATTGATGCAGATTCAGCATCAACATACCGAAAACAGCATTTCACAATGTTCGCCCTTCTCTCCAAACTGCTTCTCAACTGATGTAGCAGATTGAGTATGGATACGTGACTACCCTGACTTTACCTGAATTTATTCGCCGCCTGCCCAAAGCAGATATTCATTATCACTTGCTGGGCGGGGTAAGACTGAGCACCATGCTGGACCTTGCCCGCAAGTACCAGGTTGATCTTCCGGAAGCCGAGGCCAAAAGCTACTACCGCGCTTATCAGACGCCTGGCGGCCCGCGCAAAGGCGGGATTGCCGCTCTGACATTCCTTTATCAATTGATGCAGGAAACGGTCGATTATGAAAGAGTGTTGTTTGAAGTCGCAGAAGATGCCCACCACAGTGGTGTGAAATACATTGAAACCTTCTGGAACCCTTCCGATGTGGCTTTGCCCTACGCAGAGGTCAATGATGCGCTGGTGCGCACCATAGATCATTGCCAGCAGGTGTTTGATATCACCATACGTCTGATCCCCTCCATCAACCGTGAAAATTCGCCTGAAGCCGCTGTTGCTATGGTGGAAGCCATGATTGCCCACCCGCACCCTTATGTGCTGGGCATAGGGATCGATTACAAAGAGCATCAGGCGCCGGTTGAACATTTCTGGAAAGCATACCGGCTGGCGGCGAGACATGGCTACCGGCTGACAGCGCATTGTTCTGAATTTGGCCTGCACTGGCGCAATGTCGAAACCGGCATTGAGCTCATCGGTGTTGATCGGATTGATCATGGCTACAGCATCATAGACAACCCAACCCTGATGGCGAAGTATGCGGCGCTGGGCATCCCTTTTACCGTGGTGCCGTCCAACACTTATTTTCTGCAGCAATGGCCCGATCATCAGGAATGGCGGGTAAAACACCCGATACGCGCGATGGCAGAAGCAGGTCTGAACATTATTCCCTGCACCGACGACTGGCACATGCACGATACCAATACCAGCAAGTGTTATCAGGTGATGGTTGAGGATTTCGGCTTTGATGTGTACAGCCTGAAAACCATGATGCTGAACAGCCTCTACGCAAGCTGGCTGCCCACAGCCCAGATTGCACTCTGGGCGAAAGAATGGAGCCGCTGCTTTGATGAATTGTTTGCACAGCTGGACTATCAGCCGGCATTAAGTACCAAAGAATTAATTCTGTATCGACGTGAACATAACGGAAAGAAGTAAATGGAACGCATAAAGGACTTTTTCAAACTGCAAGAAAATGGCACAGATATCAGAACGGAGTTTATCGCCGGATTTACCACCTTCGCCACTATGGCCTATGTGGTGGCCGTAGTACCCGGTATGTTGAGCAAAGGGGGCATTCCCTTTGCCTCTGCCATGACAGTGACCGTGATCATGACAATACTCACTACCCTGGCGATGGCACTTTATACCAACCGACCGTTTATTCTGGCGCCGGGCCTGGGCAGCGTGGCGATATTCTCATTTACCCTTCTGGGCGGCGGTGTCCCGCTGCCGGTTGCCTCCGGCATCGTTTTTATCAGCGGTGTGTTGTTTATGCTGGTGTCCTTTTTAGGGATCAGAAATTTCATCGTTCGCATCATACCACCGAGTATCAAAGTCTCAGTCGGCGTCGGCATTGGGCTGTTTATCGCGCTGCTTGGTCTCAAGCAGGCAGGCATAGTGGTTGCCAATGCCAAGAAAAATGTGCTGATTTTTGGCGATCTGGCATCAACCGACGCCCTGCTGGCCTTTTTCGGGTTTTTCCTGGTGCTGTTTTTCGTGGCCCGCAAAACCCGTGGTGGCATTATTCTGGCAGTGCTGATCACCACTTTGGTGGGCATTCCACTCGGTGTCACCCAGTTACCTACCCATATGTTTGCCATGCCGGGCGGTGTGGATGATCTGCTGTTTCAGCTTGATATCGTCGGTGCCCTGTCACCGCAGTATCTGCCTTTCCTGCTGGCCTTTTTTATCCCGGATTTCTTCTCGACCCTGGGTACCTTGCTGGGAGTTGGTGCGCAGGCGGGCTATCTGGATAAAGACGGTAACCTGCCGGGCATTGAGAAAAACTTCCACGTAGACTCTTGTGCGACTACCTTTGGTTCGCTGTTCTCGTGCCCGGTACTGACCACATATCTGGAAAGCTCTGCGGGTGTAGAGGCAGGCGGCCGTACCGGTTTAACCGCGGTATTCACGGCAGCCTTGTTTGTTCTGACCCTGTTTATTTCACCGCTGGTGACTCTGATTCCGACAGCAGCGACCGCACCAGTGCTGATTTATATTGGTTTCGCCATGATGTCTTCGATGCGAAAAGTAAACTACGATGACATCACACAGTATCTCCCGGCTTTTGTCTGTGTCGCCATGACTATCTTTAGCTTTAATTCTGGTAACGGTATTGCAGCAGCCATGGTCGTTTATGCCTTTCTCAAACTGGCAACCCAACGCTATAAAGAAGATCACTGGTCTGTGTATCTCATTGCCATCTCAATGATTTATTACTTTTACGTCGTAGCAGGCCACTGATCAATTCGGGCCAGTCGATTGACTGGCCCGATATTAAGACGGCTGACCCGATACCTTGATCTCTGCATAACGCATGATCGTTCAACGATTAAACCGCGATATCCAGACTTCCCGCACTCACGCCATTGAGCCGGAACCAACCCGCAATACTGAAGCGCGGGCGGTGCGCGGGCAGTACTTCATGGGGAAAGTCCTCAGACAGAAACATCACCAGGCGCCCGCCTTTAGGCACCAGCTTTGTCAGAAAGCTCTCATCATCATTGTAGATAACCAGCTCTCCCCCATCCTTTTCCTGCCAGTCTTTATCGTTCAGATACAATACCGTCGTAAGAATACGGTTGGCTTTACCACGAAAACTATCACGATGCTTTTTATAGAAATCCCCCTGCTCGTACTTGGCAAAATGCGCCTCGTATTCAAACAGGCCCAGATAAAGGTAGCGATTAGCCGCCTGACGGATCACTTCCATTTTATCCAGATAGTGATGAACCGGCTGGCCCATCTCTTCTTTCAGCCAATGAATCTTATCACTTCGGATAGACGCCACATGGGTATGGGCATCCTGACGCCCGATACCCGCTTGTGACCATTCAGATGGCAAGCATTGCAACAGTGCAGAAATTTCGTTTGCAGAAAGAAAATCGTCCCACACACACCAGCCCTGCGTGTGCAGGCTATCAAGCATAGTGTCGAGATCCATGCGATCAATCCGTATTAGCCTAGCGTTGAGGCTTTATAGACACTCACATGGCGAGTCACAAATCATTGATTGAATGGAAAAGAGAAAAAAAAATCATGGATAAATTTTACAGCTTATAACCATAAAATAATCTGATTGATAATTATCCACTGTTTGCCAGAACCCACTGTTCTATTTTTCTGGCGACAAAGGGATGCGTGAGCAATCCCATATGATTAACACTACCTATAACAAACTGATTATATTCAGGAAAACCCACAGAAAGATGCTGCTCGCCTCCTTCCCCCAACGCGCTCGAAACCGGCACCAGACCATCGCCGATACGGCGGCTTCTTTCATCCTGGGTATGTTTACTCAGACAACTGGCGACAGCGTAACAGGCCACACCGTCCGGTAAAGGAGGGCGAAGGGGATGAGGTGGCGGTGGCTCTCGTTGCCAGTCGGAATGGCAGATAGTGCCTAGACTGAGATCTTTACTGCCGGCACTGCGCTGCCGGGTCAGATTGGCCACGGATTGCAGGTAAGGCACCGCCTCAATACGGGTTTCTGCCCAGCTGGCCAGTTTTGCTAAAGGTGCGCCGTTATGCGGGGTGCCCAGGGTAACCAGTGTAGATAGCTGATTTATCCAGCTCACCTGATGTTTTGCAGCATAGAAGCAAGCACTCCTGCTGACCAGCCCGCCCATGCTGTGGGCGATAATGACAATTTCCTGTACCGGACAAGGCCACGCGGCAATCAGCTGCTCTAACAATAGAGCGAAATCTTCACCATTGGTCGAAATGTGGCGTCCGGTGTTATAACGCAGATACACGGGGGTATAGCCAAACTTCGCCAAATTTCGTCCGTGATCATGGGGCTTACGTTGCCATTGACTGTCATTCATACACCAGCCGTGGACACAAATCACAATCCGGGTCTGCGGCAGCGACAATTGTCCGGCCAACCTAATAGGATCCAGGCTCAGTGGCTGCATACCGCTGCTGAATGCCATTCTCTGTGCTAGCCGGCTTTTGCGCTCTTCAAGCGCATCCCCCATCACACCGTTCAGGGTGGCGATCACCAGATCACTGGGTGCCGGTGGCAAACCGGTTTCAACAAATTCCCCCAAACCAGCCCGCCATTGACTCGCGTTGGCAAGAGCACGATCAGATAGATCACTAAACAGTAACTGAAGTGTACGGTTAATCCGTCGTTTAAATACCATACTCACACCCTTACATCAGATCTCAGACCTGGCCACCGCTGGTCACCTCGGTGCAATACTGCGTACTCACAGCGTATCACGGTTCTGATATGCCGCAGCCATATTAAGGATAGGTTATGGCCCACCGGTCATTTACGTACGCCAGCATTGATGTGAAATAGCTCAAGCTCTCGCATAAAACCTGTCCAGTCCGCTCGCCAAGATAGAGCTTAGACTCTAGTCTGCTAGATACATAACAACACTGGGATCTCTTAACATGGAAGACCAATTAAGCGCTACCGAGTACTTTGATTTTCACCACCCGGCTATCCAACGTTTCAGCAAACAGGTGGCAGGTCGCACAGCGGCCGAGAAAGCCATCAGTATGTATTATCTGGTTCGCGATGAAATTGTTTACAATCCTTACACGCTGAAGGATGGCCTGCCCAGTCTGAAAGCCAGCTATTGCTTTCAGACAAATCAGGCATATTGCATCCCAAAAGCGGCGCTTATGGTCGCACTATGCCGTCTGCATGGTATCCCGGCCCGTCTTGGTCTCGCAGATGTGATCAATCACTTATCAACGCCGGCATTGGTTGAATGGCTGGGGACAGACTATTTCGCTTTGCATGGCTATGCAGAGATCTGGCTGAACCAGGGCTGGGTAAAAGTGACACCTGTATTCGATCGTGCTTTATGCGAGAAGTTTAACGTTGAACCACTGGAATTTGACGGTAAACATGACGCTATTCTCCATTCCGCGACAAAAGATGGTAGCAAACACATGGAGTATGTAAAATATCACGGTTGTTTTGATGACATGCCCATTGAATTTATTAGAAAAACAGCCTCCGCGGCTTATCCGAAATTTGCAGATTTATTCAATCAGGACCGGGTTAGCACTCACTAGTTTCGCCCGGTCAATGAGTCAGCATCAGAACGCGTCTATACACTCTGTTTCATTTTTCCCTGATTAATCGCGACTCAAGAGCACAAGCGAGCCGGATAAAATATGATTATTTATTTTACTCTGAAAAGTTAATTCGCTTTTTTGCGTTAATTGCATACAATAACGGGGCAGCTGGACAAGCTTTAGGAGAGAAGTAGTGACCACGCCAGTGAAAAAAAAATCAACGTTAAAGAAATCACCCACTGTGGGTCCGACACTTACCCAGGATGATATTGTCTACGGACACATTTTTGATGCCATCCTGGAACAGCGCCTGCCACCAAACACTAAGCTCAATGAAGAAGCACTGGGTGAAATTTTCGGTGTCAGCCGAACTATTATCCGTCGTGCCTTACTTCGCCTGTCTGTCGAGCAGATTGTTAAAATTCGCCCGAACCGTGGTGCCATAGTCGCTGCGCCTAATGTTGAAGAAGCCCGACAGGTACTGAAAGCGCGTGAAGTACTGGAGCTCGCCATCACAGAACTGGCCGTTGAACATGCAACCAGCGAACAAGTCGCTAAATTACGTGAACTGGTTAAAGAAGAGCATGCCGCTTTTGATCAAGGCGATGTGGGCCGGGGTATCCGCCTCTCCGGTGAATTCCATATCCAACTGGCCAGCATGGCTAATAACCCTCCTTTGCTTTCCTTCCAGCGCAGTATTGTGTCACAAACTTCTCTGATCATTGCACTTTATGAAGTCGGTAACCGAGGTCAATGCTCTTTTGATGAACATAATCAGCTGCTGGACGCTATTGAAGCGGGTGAAACAGAAAAAGCGGTTTCACTGATGCGTAGTCACCTGGGCCATATCAATGCGAAGTTAGCCCTTGATGATGAAGCGATAAGTAGTGACCTGCACGCGGTATTTTCTGATGTTGTGTTGAAGAGAAGATAAGTCGAAACAATTTCTAGCAAAATATAGAACAAGATTGTATACAATACTGATATGCCCTATACTGTTCTCAGTGGGGCATGCAGCCTACGCGTTCAGTTCGGTATTGTATAAGTTGGTGCTGCACGCTCCCACCTACCTCTCTCTATTGCTAAATAGCATGACAAAATTACGATGAGTGCGTTTGCCATTCTAATCGTTGTCCTGAAAACATAATCCTGCGCAATATCCCTGTGATCATATTCAACATTCGTCCTTTATTATCGGCGCTTTAACTTATTTCTAAATGTGATTGGCTTTGCTGACCCCAAAAAATGATAGCATAAAAAAAAGGAATAGTGCCGCTGACACTATTCCCAAAGGGCACACAGTCTCCAAGGACAAAGAAAACTGTGTCTACCGTTGCCTCTTACAACTTACAACATAACTCAAGGAGTTATTCAGTTACCGGATTCCTCCTTCGGAAGAATCAGAATGGCGCGAAAATCATTCACATTCGTCAGCGTTGGACCAGTTGTTAACAATGAATCCAATTGTTTGAAGAAAGTGTATCCATCATTGTTATCCAGATAGTCCTGACTGTTGAGCTCCAGTGCCTGTCCCTGGTGATAACTCTGCGGATTCAGTACAGCACCAGCATTATCTTCGACCCCATCAATACCATCGGTATCGGCGGCCAGCGCAAAGATCTGCGGATGGCCCTGCAGTTCGTGATACAGGCTCAGCAAAAACTCACTGTTACGCCCGCCACGTCCCTCACCCCGGACTGTCACCGTGGTTTCACCACCAGACAGTAATACGCACGGTGCGGTGAAAGGCTGTCCGCGGTCGGCAATCTGCTTGGCAAGAGCTGCGTGTACTTTAGCGACATCGCGAGATTCACCTTCAATGCAATCGCTCAGGATATGCGCCGGAATACCCCACTGACTGGCCTCTTCAGCAGCCGCTTCCAATGACAGCTGAGGGCTGGCGATCAGCTCAAATCTAGCCCGCTCCAGACAGGCATCACCCGGTTTTACCGTTTCAGATTCTGGGCTGTGCAGCCACTCTGTGACCGAATCGGGTACGCTCACCTGATAACGGCTCAGAATATCTAACGCATCTTTACTCGTGGTGGGATCAGCAACCGTCGGACCGGAAGCAATCACGGTCGCCTCATCGCCGGGTACGTCCGAAATGGCCAGTGTAATCAGTTGCGCAGGGGCAACGGCCTTAGCCAGCCTGCCGCCTTTAATGGCAGACAGGTGCTTGCGTACACAGTTCATTTCATCAATGGCCGCCCCGGATTTCAGCAACGCTTTGTTGATTTGCTGCTTTTGCGAGAAGGTAATGCCGGGAGCAGGCAAACTCAGCAAGGCCGATCCGCCACCAGACAAGAGACAGATCACGAGATCCTTCTCGTTAAGCCCGGCAACCAGGTTCAGGATGCGTTCTGCCACTTCACGGCCGGCATCATCCGGCACCGGGTGGGCAGCTTCGATCACCTCGATCTTCTGGCATTCTGCGGTGTGACCATAACGAGTCACGACCAGACCTTCCAATTCACCTTCCCAGACACTTTCCAGTGCTCTGGCCATTGAGGCGGCGGCTTTACCCGCCCCTATTACCACCGCTTTACCTGTTCTGTCTTCAGGTAAATAGTGTTTCAGGGTTTCACCGGGCAGGGCCTGTTTTACTGCACGATTAAACAGTGCAGTCAAAAATGCATGCGTTTCCATTTGCATGTTGCGCTCCACGTCAAGTTAGCTCCCAGTTACGGCAAGCAACAGGGGAAAAAACCCGAAACCGTCACTGTCACTGTCACCCACATTATTTATCGAACTGGTAGGGCCGGCTAAAGCCACCTCTGACAAGCAGCCAGCCCTAATATCCAACCCGCGGTTTCGGGACCACATAACCAAAGGAGACTAAAAATTGTTATGTGACAATAATTATTCAGGATACAGCTGATTACCAGCTGCATACCTGGGGCGACATCAATGATGCCGCCTTTTCATCAGATTACTGACGGATGCTGTGATTAGCCAGCTCTTCAATCGCACGAATCAATGCTGAGTGATCCCAGCCTTCGCCGCCCAGTTTCACACAAGCGTCAAACAGATTCTGAGCAGACTGGGTATTTGGCAGAGACATGCCCAGTGCTTCAGCGCCGGACAGCGCCAGGTTCAGGTCTTTCTGATGCAGTTGGATACGGAAACCTGGGTCAAAAGTACCCTTAACCATACGCTCACCGTGGACTTCCAGCACTTTAGAGTTGGCAAAGCCACCCATCAGCGCTTCACGAACACGGGCTGGATCGGCACCGGCTTTAGAGGCAAATACCAGGGCTTCAGCAACCGCTTCAATGTTCAGCGCAACAATGATCTGGTTTGCCACTTTACAGATCTGGCCTGCACCGTTATCACCGACCAGGTTGATATTCTTACCCATGACTTCAAACAGTGGCAGTGCTTTGGCGTAGGCTTCTTCGCTGCCGCCAACCATGATGGTCAGCGCGGCATTAATGGCACCCACTTCGCCACCAGATACAGGCGCATCCAGGTATTCTGCACCGGTTTCTTTCACTCGAGCTGCAATTGTTTTGGTCTCGATAGGCGAGATTGAACTCATATCGATAACGGTTTGACCCGGCTTCAGGACTTCGGCCACACCATTTTCACTAAACAGTACATCTTCCACCTGAGGGGTATTTGGCACCATCAGGATGATGTATTCGGCCAGTTCAGCCGCTGCTTTTGCCGAGTGGACAACCTGAGCACCGTTAGCAACCAAATCTGCCGGAGCTGGATTGTAATGGTCAGAGAAGACCAGTTGGTGTCCAGCTTTCTGCAGGTTTTCGGCCATTGGTTTACCCATGATGCCTGTACCGATAAATGCGATAGTCGTCATTATCCTCTCCTTAGATTTGATTAAATTCTTTCAGCCAGCCAAGGCCTTCTGTGGTGGTGGTCTGCGGTTTGTACTCGCAACCAACCCAGCCTTCATAGCCAATTTCATCCAGATGCCTGAACATGAAGTGGTAATTGATCTCACCCGTTCCCGGTTCATGACGGCCTGGATTGTCAGCCAGTTGCACATGGCGGATTTGACCCAGTTCACGACTCAGGGTCGTTGCCAGATCACCTTCCATGATTTGCATGTGGTAGATGTCGTATTGCAGCTCCAGATTGTCACTGCCTACTTTCTCAATAATATCCAGACCTTGTTTGGTGGTATTGAGGAAGAAACCTGGAATATCACGGGTGTTGATCGCTTCGATAATCAGGTTAATCCCTGCTTTTTTCAGCTCAGCCGCAGCAAAGCGCAAGTTATCAACAAAAGTGGCTTCCGCCTGACCCGGGGTGACACCGGCAGGGACAATACCTGCCAGACAGTTCACCTGAGTACAGTTCAGTGCTTTGGCATAGCGAATGGCTTCCGGTACGCCGGCACGAAACTCTTCAACCCGCTTAGGGTCGACCGCTATACCGCGGTCGCCTGCTTCCCAATCGCCCGCAGGGAGATTGAACAGCACCTGAGTCAGACCAAACTGATTCAGCTTTGCCTGAATCGCTTCTGCTTCAAAGGCATAAGGGAACAGATATTCCACGCCACGGAAGCCCGCCTGCGCGGCGGCCTCAAAACGATCCATGAAAGGTACTTCCGTAAAGAGCATGGATAAGTTTGCTGCTAATTTCGGCATGTCACATTCCTTTTGCTATTCGTGGCATCTTATTGATTGAAAGTGATGGCCGTTGGCGCATCCGCCTGATCTTCTGTCAGTGCTTCAAACTCGTTGATGCCGTCGATCTCGACGCCCATCGCAATATTCGTTACACGCTCCAGAATCACTTCAACCACAACAGGTACTTTGTGCTTGTTCATCAGAACCTGGGCTTCGCGTAACGCATCGGCGATTTTCTCAGGGTCCGTGACACGAATAGCTTTACAGCCCAGACCTTCAACCACGGCAACGTGGTCAACACCATAACCGTTCAGTTCCGGCGCATTCTGATTCTCGAACGCCAGCTGAACACAGTAATCAATGTCGAACTGACGCTGTGCCTGACGGATCAGACCCAGATAAGAGTTGTTCACCAGTACGTGGATATACGGCAGGTTAAACTGCGCACCAGCAGCCAGTTCTTCAATCATGAACTGGAAGTCGTAGTCACCAGACAGTGCCACAACAGGACGCTGAGGATCGGCAGCCCGTACACCCAAAGCGGCAGGGATCGTCCAGCCCAGAGGTCCAGCCTGACCACAGTTAATCCAGTGGTTTGGCTTGTATACATGCAGGAACTGAGCTGCGGCAATCTGAGACAGACCAATGGTGCTCACGTAGCAGGTCTCTTCGCCAAATACTTTGTTCATTTCTTCGTAAACACGCATTGGCTTCACTGGCGTTTCAGTGTAGTGCGTCTTACGCAGCATGGTTGCCTTACGCTGCTGACATTCAGAGACCCAAGCGCTGCGGTCGGCCAGCTTACCTGCGGCTTTCATTTCGCGGGCAACTTCAACAATCAGTTCCAGTGCGGCTTTTGCATCCGATACGATACCCAGATCAGGGCAGAATACGCGACCAATCTGAGTCGGCTCGATATCAATGTGAACAAACTTTCGGCCTTTAGTGTACACATCTACTGAACCTGTGTGACGGTTTGCCCAGCGGTTACCCACACCAAACACAAAGTCAGAAGCCAGCATGTTAGCGTTACCGTAACGGTGTGCTGTCTGCAGACCCACCATACCCACCATTAATTCGTGGTTATCCGAAATAGAACCCCAGCCCATCAATGTTGGAATCACAGGCACACCGGTGATCTCAGCGAACTGCTGCAGCAAGTCGGACGCGCCGGCATTAATAACACCGCCACCGGCAACAATCAGTGGTTTTTCAGATTGGTTCAGCATGGTTAATGCTTTTTCAATCTGAGCACGGCTTGCTGTTGGCTTGTAAGCTTCCAGCGGTTCATAGCTGTCGATATCGAATTCAATCTCAGCCAGCTGAACGTCAATAGGCAGGTCAATCAATACCGGGCCCGGACGGCCTGAACGCATCAGGTGGAAAGCCTGCTGGAAGGCACGGGGCACCTGAGCTGGCTCTAGTACAGTGGTTGCCCATTTAGCAACGGGTTTGGCGATGCTCTCGATATCAACCGCCTGGAAATCTTCCTTGTGCAGACGAGCACGTGGCGCCTGACCTGTGATACACAGAATTGGAATAGAATCAGCAGCTGCTGAATACAATCCTGTGATCATATCTGTACCCGCTGGGCCTGAAGTACCGATACAAACACCGATATTACCGGTATTGGTGCGCGTGTAACCTTCTGCCATGTGAGAAGCACCTTCCACATGACGAGCCAGAATATGATCAATGCCACCCAGTTTTTTCAGTGCAGCATACATGGGGTTAATCGCTGCACCTGGTACACCAAATGCCTGAATAACGCCTTCTTTTTTCAAAACTTCAACGGCGGCTTCAATTGCCTTCATCTTCGCCATACTGCCTCCTGCATAATTGTATACAATGTTGTGTATGATTGTATTCTAGACATACATAATTGATCTTAGCAAGGGGGCTGTTACGATTTAAAACAAACTTAATGTATCGGTAGCTTACTATTTATTTAAATAACAGTAAGTTATGCGCAAAATCAGCGATACATAAAAACAACATCAGATTTACATAGTGATAAAAACCACTTTACCTGATACGCCCATATAGGTTATAGATAATAGGAAAATTATAAAATGTATACAAAACGATAGACCGTTTGTTCTAAGGAGACGCAATTGGATACCCAACAACATCAAGAGGCACAAGCCGATTCCCTACAGCTCGCCGTTGGTTCACTGTCACCCGACTATCAGGCTATCCTGAACGACGATGCCATGGCGTTTCTGACGGCACTTGTCAGTCAGTTTTCAGGCCGTCTGGACGATCTGCTTGCCCGCCGTGAAACACGTCAGCGTGAATTCGATAATGGCAAACTGCCTGGTTTCAGGGCCGACACAGCCGATATCAGAAATGATAAAAGCTGGCGCATTGCTGATATCCCTGCTCCTTTACAGGATCGCCGGGTGGAAATTACGGGTCCGGTTGATCGCAAGATGGTGATTAATGCACTGAACTCAGGCGCAAAAGTCTTTATGTGTTGTTTCGAGGATGCCACTGCGCCGAGCTGGGACAACATGGTACAAGGCCAGATCAACCTGCGTGATGCCAACCTGGGCGAGATGCGCTATTTCGACGACAAGCGTCAGAAAGAATATGTACTGAATGATGATCCGGCCCTGCTGATTGCCCGTCCTCGCGGTCTGCACCTGCCAGAGCAGCACATTCAGTATCAGGGTAAGTCTATTCCTGGCTGTCTGATGGATTTCGGCTTGTATTTCTTCCATAACTACCAGACACGCGCTGACAAAGGCTTGGGTGTTTACTATTACCTGCCAAAGCTGGAGTCAATGGAAGAAGGCCAATGGTGGGCCGATGTGTTCCGTTTTACTGAAAACTACTTCGGTGCACAAACTGGAACCATCAAAGCAACCGTGCTGATTGAAACCCTACCAGCCGTTTTCGAAATGGATGAAATCCTGTACGCCATGCGCGATTACATTGTTGCCATGAACTGCGGTCGCTGGGATTACATCTTCAGCTATATCAAAACCCTGAAACAACACAAAGACCGCATTCTGCCCGACCGTCACGATGTGACCATGGCGCAGCCTTTCCTGACAGCATACAGCCAGTTGCTGATTGCAACCTGCCACCAGCGTGGCGCGCTGGCAATGGGTGGTATGTCTGCCTTTATTCCAAGCAAAGATCCTGAAGAAATGAAGCAGGTTCTGGAAAAAGTCATCGAAGACAAAGAGCGCGAGTCCAGCAATGGTCACGACGGCACCTGGGTAGCCCACCCTGGTCTGGTTGATACCGCAATGACAGTGTTTAACCAGCGTCTTGGCGGTAAACCAAATCAGCTTGATTATCTGCCATCTGCCGCCAACGACATCACAGCAGCAGATCTGCTGGCACCTTGTGAAGGCCACCGCAATGAAGCCGGCGTCCGTAAGAATGTGCGTATCGCTTTGCTGTATATCGAAGCCTGGATCCGCGGGCTTGGCTGCGTGCCAATCCATGGTCTGATGGAAGACGCAGCAACCGCAGAAATCTCGCGCGCCAATATCTGGCAGTGGATTCACCACGGCGTCACGCTGGACGATGGCCAGTTGTTCACTGCAGAACTGTTCCGCCAATGGCTGCAACAGGAAGTGGACAGCCTCAAGCTTGAACAAACGGACAACAGCCAGAATCGTCGTTTTGACGATGCGGCCAAACTGTTTGATGAACTGTCAACATCAGACGAATTTGCACCATTCCTGACATTGCCAAGCTACCCGCTGTTGGTAGGCTGATTGTCAGCTCAGGGGGATTTCCCAGGGCGGTAGAGACGTTTACTTCCAGTCATCATCTTGAATGACATTTTAGGAGTAAAGCCGCCCACCGAGCATGGATTGGTGGCACATACACAACATACCCGGCAGTCGGCTAACCGGCTGCCGCTCAAAAAGTTAGTCAATTAATTCTTGATCGGAGGGATCACTATGAGCTTAACACTGGACGAAGCACTGGTAATTACCAAGGGCGCATTCAGCACTGCCCTGACCAAAGGTGCTGCACCTCTTACTGTGGCTGTCCTCGACAGCGGCGGTAAACTCATTTCACTGCAACGTCAGGATGGCTCCAGTATGCTCCGTCCTGAAATTGCCATCGCCAAAGCCTGGGGAGCCCTGGCATTGGGTTGTTCTTCCCGTAAACTCGCCCTTGATGCCCAGCAGCGCCCTGCGTTCATGTCAGCCGTCAATGTGCTGGCCGAAGGTAACCTGCTGCCGGTACCGGGTGGCGTACTGATCCGCGGCAGCGATAACTGCCTGCTGGGTGCCGTTGGTATCAGCGGAGACTTATCCGAACTGGATGAGCTGTGTGCCATCGCAGGCATCAAAGCGGCGAACCTGCTGCCGGACGAAGTGGAAGTCGTGGAGTAATCAGCGATACCCCGTTCGTTATGCAAAGGGCCATCAGTGATGGCCCTTTTACTGTTTCACGGTTAATGACAGCTGCTACTTATCACTCTTCTTACTGCCTGCCAGCACCTCATCTGATGAGTCAGTAAAGCCAATACTGGCGCTTTCAATAACACTCACCCGCCGCGCTGCCCGAAAAGGCCGGGATCCCACGCGGTACAATATCAGAGACGACAAAATCAGCAGACATCCCAGCGCTTTGTTGAGCGTGAATACTTCACCGTACCACAGCACGCTGAGCGTCGCTGTCCACACAGGCTCCAGCAACATGATCAATGCCGCATTCGAGGCAGTGATCTGTTTTTGCCCGACCGTTTGCAGCACGTAACGTAGACTGGTTGCCAGCAAAGTACTGAGTGCGAACCAGCCCCAAATAGTCACCGGCACGTGAGTCGGTATTTGTTCGACAGTCAAAGACATAGTCAACGACAACAAGCCAGTGACAAATAACTGAATGCAGGCCAGTAACAGTATCGGTATCTGCTGGGCAAACCGGCTGTTCACGTTGAAGTGAATGGCCAGCATAAAGGCACAGGCGGCAAACCAGATCTGACTGTCAGACTGCTGCCAGCCGCCGGACAGCGACAACAACGCCATACCCGCCACCGCGACCGGCATAGAAAGCCAGAAGGCACGCGGCGGTTTCTGCCTGAAGAGCACCCAGGCGACAACCGGCACAAACAGCATTGACAAACTGGCAATAAACGCCCCTTCCGCTAAGGCTTCCGTATTGGACATGGCATGGATCCAGCACATCATGGCCACACCCAGCAACACCCCCACCAGGGCGGAAAAACCGATGGTTTTCAGCGTGGTGCGCCTGAACGCTGCATAACAAAACGGCAGCAGGCACAGTGAAGCGAGCATAAATCGCATGCCAATAAACAGAAACGGCGGCAAGCCCTGCAGCGTCTCTTTGGAGAAAATCCACCCGATGGCCGCGAGCATAGTCGTCAGCACCAGAATCGCGCTTGCTTTATAGTTCGGATTCAACAGAAACGCTCCTTTTTAGTGCCACAACAGACAATTACACTCGTGTAAGTCACACGATGACAACCATATCAACACTAAACCGCCAGGCTGGCAATGCTTTCTCTAGGGAGCTGGTAGGAATGTTTTTTCATGCTGGTGAAACGGAGAGATTGAGCGTCAGACATAAAAAATGGCCATCAGTATCAGTGACAGCCATTTTTATAAAAACGAACAATTACCCGACCCGATGAACGCGTATCCAGGTATGCGCACAATCCCCTTCTTTGTCGTAACCGATATTCACGGGTTTACCGGTTGCATAAGCAGTTAGCAACCGTGACAGTACCTGGTGCCGGGTTTCACCAGGTGTGCTCGCGTCAATGGCGAACAACTCAGGCTTGCAACTGGGGTGTGATGTTGGCTGATTCTTCAGCAAAAAATAAATCTGATTGCCATCCGTGTAAGTTAATACTTGCGTTACTACGCCAGTCATATTTGCGTTGTATACCGCATGTGAACTAAAAGATAAAAGCGACAACGCAACAAGCAAAAATCTATTCCATTTTTTCATTTTATTCTCCAACCAACTTAACGTGAAAAAACCAAAGTGTTAGCCCTTAATCAGCCACCAGCCTTCAAATTCGGTATTATCTGGCCATCCATCAATACATTGGGTGAAATTTAAATCACCTTCCCAGCGAACCCGAACAACTTTCCCACTGGCAAATGCCGTTAACGCCATCGATTCATCCGACTTGGTTGGCATCCGAATCCAGTTCGTCACACCTTCAGGTGTAGCTACCTGAATAGACAACGTTTGTCTGTCTGACCACTTGTATATATTTTCAATTTTTCCTTCACACAGTACACCTGCACTGGCGAACGGTGCGCTCAGAAACCCAGCTGCAATCAATAACCCCTTGACCAAACTTGCATATTTTTTATTCATTTTTTGCTCTCGAATATTATCAATATGATTATTTAATATACTTGGAAATAGTAAACGCTATCATCTGGCACCACCCAGTCACCAATTTCATTGCAGCGACTGCCGTTTTGGCTACCTGATACTGACGGGTGTTCGTAATAAATAGTCACCTTCCGGTTTGACATTTTGGCTGACAGAGCAGCAGATAACCATGCCTTACAATACTCTTCGGATACATTACACAACTTGTGGACGCCAAAGCCGTTACTGACCAATAGGTTTGACCTATCAACACCAAAATGTTTCACTTCGCCGGTGCAGTGGTAGTTGGCGTGGGCTGATAGTGACAACAGAGCTAACATGCTAAAAAATAATTTTCTCATAATAAAACCTTGAGCACCTTAAAAAGTTTGACCAATAAATATAGAAGCAACCATTATAAAAATTATGATGTACATGATCCTTATGTTTTTCACACAGCTTCTGTAAAGTCTTTTCCTACTTTCTTCTTTCAAATCAAAAACTGACTCTCCCTTAGAAAAAGCTTCAACCTGAATAATGTAATACACTTCAATAGTGCCTTTTTTCAATCCAATATCATGCTTTAAAATGTTAGCTAAAATAACACCTCGAAATGCAAGAATAATTGTTAAAATAAAACCAACAATAAAAATAGCTGTTACCATGCCTTAACTCCCGATCCACCCCAGACACCAATACCACCAGGAAACCTTAACTTCATTTCTACGTTAGTATTTAAATGACCATTGAGATCAAATTTCGTTGTAGAAAAGCCAATTGGCCCTAGTTGTACAGAAAAATTCCTATAAAAGCTCATCTCATCATTGACTGCTGTATTAGTCACAGAGTTATAAAGTGTCAGATCGCTGCCTACTCCACCGGATAGTCCAACACCCCATGAAGTCCCCAAACCAGCAGAACCTGATAAGCCATATTGATAAGTCGATTCTCCTTCTAAATTGATACAAGGACCCAAACATCCATCAATATCAACTGAAAAGTCTCCGTTATCTCTAAACCAACGAGTAATTGGATCTGCACCAGCTGCAACATCTATATGCTGTCTTAGTGAAGTAGATGCATTTCCGCCCATAAAAAATTCTTTAGCTATACTTAGACCTTTTTTCATTCTACTAGTAAAATCTTGAGGACTTCTGCCTAGTTCATTCACAATAAACTGAATTGCAGAAGTCACTGCACCATTAGCAAACTTCCCACCAGTAAGTTTTGATACTGTTCCACCCACTAAGCTTTGGACTGTAATACGAGCAAATGCGTTTGAAGTTCCTATTTTACCTGCCCCCTTCATGACCGCTGCACTCAGAAAGCCTGTACCAAAATCTCCGCCTTGTAAAACAGATAAGGTACCACCAGCAACACCATGTGCTGCCATTTGAGCTGCCGCACTTGTGACATTGAAATCTGTAAAAGAACCACCAAGAGCCCCAAATGCAGCCCCAGTTAGAGCGCCTCTTAACCCACCTTTAAAACTTCCTGTTGAAACAACGCCTGCTGCAAACCCGGTGATTGCACCTGCAATTGCACCGATAGCAATCTGGCTTCCAGCTAATGCCGTACCAGCTAACCAAGCTGCAGCCCAACCTGTTGCAGCTCCATATGTAACTACAGAGATCACAACAGCAGCAATAACCCGCCAGTACTTCTTAATTGTTTTAAACAACTTCTTAAAGAAATGTCCGCTTGGATCGTTGTACTTCATTGGGTTACTCAGCACATAACTATAACGGTTAAATGACTGACTATTGCTCGGTGCCTGAATAAAGGTGTCTGCGCTGATAAATCGGCCCAGGGTCGCGTCATACATGCGGCCATTCATGTGGATCAAGTCCACTTCATCCACCTGTTCATGGCCGGTGTAGCCCCGGTTGGCCATTAAGGCCTGCTGTACAAACGACTTATCTGTCTCCCACACAAAATCCCGCTCTTTGCCCCAAGCATCAAAATTGCGGCGATCGACCACATTGCCCCAGATATCTGTGATGAGATCAGCACTGCCCAGCGCATCACTGTGGAAATAGCGCAACTGCCTGTCGACCGACGCTTCAGTGCCGTTTTTGGAGGTTTTCTTGTCGATATTGAGCGCGACCAGCTTACCGCCAGCATTGATGAACTGCTTGTGTTCTACATCACCGTTGCTGTAATCAATCCGCTCGTAAGCTTTACCCAGATACCAGGTTTTATCCCCTTTATTATTGGTCTTCAGGTAGCGCGCTCTGTCCGGCCCATAACTGAAGGCTGCCCAGCTATCGCCACGGGTAATTTTGGTGGGTTTATTAAAGCTGCTCCATTCAAAGACACGCCCGTCGCCCTCCAGCATATTCCCGTTCAAATCGTATTGATAGGTACGATCCCCGGCACTGGTCACCGCGTGAACATGTTGTTTATCCTGATACGCGTAGTGGCCCACGTCCGACTTGTAAGTGATATTACCGTTTACACCATAGTCAACACTGTAGGTTTTATTAAACAATGGGTTATCACGATTAGCCCCTATCGTATCGATAATTTTATTGGTCTTCAGCCGATCCAGAGCATCATAGGTGTACGTCTCAGAGA
Source organism: Photobacterium salinisoli (assembly GCF_003614885.1). Classification (GTDB taxonomy): domain Bacteria; phylum Pseudomonadota; class Gammaproteobacteria; order Enterobacterales; family Vibrionaceae; genus Photobacterium; species Photobacterium salinisoli. The sequence goes on along the minus strand of NZ_QZMS01000007.1, from coordinate 674,539 downwards.
TACCCGTCATGATATCTTCCCGCAGAGTCACATTATCCATCGCATCATAGCGATAATGGAGCAGACGTTTTGCTTTCTTACCCTGATGTGTCGAAATGTTCTGCAGCTGGCCGTTCCCTTCGTTATAGTCGTACTGGTTGAACAAACCATTACCATAGGATTCAGCCGTAATACGCCCTTCTGCATCCAGGCTGTTCAGTTTCCAGTAATAAACACGATTTTTGTTAATTTGCTGCTCTGTTAAGTCTGTCAGTTGCTCGTACTGAACTTGATTTTGTTCACTTAAGTTTTCATAGCGGGAAGCAACCAGTAAAGTCTGTTTGGTTAACGTCACCAATTGAGCAGCCGCTGCTGCGTACGTGGTCGCCTGCATGCGGGTATGATCTTCCACATACTCGAGACGTTGAATTTCAGACGCAAGCTGGTTCAGACGCTGAAAATACTTGCTGACCAGACTGTCATAAATCTGCGGCATTGCCTTGCTGATCGCCAAGCGGGTTAGGTCATAAACACCGTCATTATTGTAATCACCAAAGAACGCGCTCTCGCCTGTTGCCTCCAGGCTGGATACTTTACTCGTCCAGTCAGCCAAACTTACCTTGCTTAACTGACCATCGACCAGCTTCAAATGATATGACGGCGGTGTGATAATCGGAATACTGACATCATTATGAATCAGGATAAAGTTGTCTGGCACTTCCAGATAAATATCGCCTGCCGAATCTCTGTAAACAGTCAGTGTTTTATGGTTAACCTGATTGTAAATATCAGATGTACCACCACTCACATTTTTGACCTGATCCAACAGCGAGTTAAACTCTTCACGACGTTGATTGTAGGTGATAGCCTGATTTTGAAGCTCTTTTGACTTATTCACATAATCAGATGCTTTCGCCAGTGCCTCAGCCAGCAAAGGCTTTATGACCTGATTATATTCTGCAGGATTGAAATCGAGTTTAAACTGACTCGGCGCACCATAAACACCGGTTAATGCACCTGTAACGGCATCGTACTCATGTTCAAGTGTGAAGTTATTCGGCCGAACATCTTTCACCATACGACCAAACTTGTCATATTCAAATTCACGAGCGAATGTGTGATCAGCCGTGAAAATTTCTTCTTTGCGCAACTGACCAAAGCTCGTATAACTGAGTTTCTTCAGGTAGCCTGGTGCTTCTGAACGGATTAACGCACCCTGCCAGGTTTCCCCGCCATAGCTGTCGTAATACCATTTACTCTCAGTAAACTCGCTTTTCGGTTGTTGGTTTTCAACAATGAGCTTTTCATCAACCCGCTTCACTATTCGGTTGAGCGCATCGTATTGCATAATTACGCTTTGTCCTTTGGCGTCCGTTTGTTTCAGCAGATTTCCGAAAGAGTCGTATTCATACTGCCAAAATCCCAGGTCAGGATCCCTTGTGCTTGTCTTGTTACCCAAATCATCATAGGTATTGACGATCGTGGCACCACCCGCACCCGTTGCCATCGACAGATTACCGGTTGGGGTATATTGATTCTTCACACTTGCAGATAAAGGTTGATCAACCTGAATTACCCAACCCATTGCGTTGGTAAAGGTCGTCTTTTTGCGACCTAAGGCATCCGTTTCTGTGACCTTTAGCGGTTCGTAAACATAAGACGCATACACATCACCTTTACCAGCAGGACCGGGCTCAGAGACAGATTGAATACGACCTAAAGCATCATAAATGGTATTCGAATATTGTGGTGTGTCACCCTGATAATACGGACGGCTAACTTTGACAATCTGATTCTTAGCATTATAGAAGGTATCTTTTATGATCCAGCGCTTACCGCCAACCGCCAGCGTTGCTGTGCGCCATTCTCGCTTAAATTTATCAAAGAATTGCTTAGCTTCACCGCCACCATCCGATTTGGTCACCACACAATATACAATCTGATTATTTGGTTTAAGACTGCTGCACTGTGAATGACTCGCGGGCAGATATTGAACTGAAGTACTCAGTTGTGCGGCGGTTCCTTTGAGCACTTCTTTTTTCACTTCACGACCAAAATCATCGTAATAAGTTGCAGCAATCAGCCCGTTACTGTCTTTGACAATTACTGAATTATTGAAACGATCAATGGTTTGAGTCGATGACTGGCCAAGCGTATTGGTATTAATAACAGTAACAAAATCACCCGCGTAAGTTTTTTTCACTGATGATGAGCGTTGAGATATACCACCATTTCCAGCAAAACCACTGATGAGTGAAGACTCAACAACCCCTTCATCATTACGGGTATAAGTCGTCGTTAAGGCAAGCGGACTACCCGCGGCGGATACTTCTTTGATCAACAAACCTGTCGTGGAATCATATTCAAACGATGCTTTTCTGACTTCTGTTTCGCCCTTGGCATCCGTGTGAACCACTTCAGATTCCAGCAAACGGCCTAAGTGCCATTTAGCGGTATCGTTCTTAAAGAGACTCTTGGTTTGCTTGGTGAATGTTTCATCAGTTTGAGTCAGCGGATTCTTCGCTGTAGTCGATACTGTAACCTTACCGACATTGCCAAATTTATCTATATCGGCATGTTCGGTAATGACAGTAGAAACGAGCTGGCTGTTTAGATCATAGCTCTGCTCAATTGTTTTTTTCTGCTCGACTTGGTAAACACGAGCCGTCGACAGTTTATTCACTGTTTTTGTTAAGGTTTGATAACCATGTCCATTCGAGGCTGTACCACTTGCAGAAATAACATAAGTCGCATCGGCAGGGCCTTGCATTAGCGGCCTCAATTGTTCAATTTCTGCTGCTGACAAGCCTTTTACTGAGGCGAAATGAGTAGGGTTCCCGTTTTTATCATAAGAGTAAGCTCCGGTTTTACTGAATTCATAATATTCATGAGAAGGGATAACAACCGGGATCATTACATCCCCATGAATTGGAATGAATTTATCTGGTGCTTTTAAATAATCCTTACCATTAACACGATACATTTCATACTTATGTGTTTCTTCTGTCGACAATAACTCCACTTTACCAAAAAGCGGAGTGAGACTCACCGTCTCAGAAATTTGTTGTTCATAATGGGATCCAGTCAAAGAAATAGAGTTACTAAACTCCGTTACACTTTCATTTAATAGGACGGATTTGTTGCCAAAATATTCACGACTTTCTTTTACAGTGCCATTGAGCGGAAATTCAGTGTTGTAATAAGTTTCACGAACACGAGTCAATTGACCATCATTTTTCTCTTTCTGCTGTATCCACTTAAACCCCGAAAAGCCATGACCTAGTAGATCATAGCTTGCACTTCCATAAGTAAAGTCATACGTATTAAACCGATTTGAGCCAGCCCCATTTTCAGATTTAAGCTGTTTCACAATGTACATTGGTCCGTAAGCATTTAGCTTGGGAAACTGATAATTCAGCTTACGTTTATCACCTGGGTATAACGCATTTTTATGGTAAACCTGACCATCAAATAGAGTCGTGAAAGAAACAGAAGAGTAATGCCCTAACCCATTTGTCACACCAGTAAACAAGTTTGGTGAAGGCTTTATTGTTGTATTCTCACTACAACGAATATAGCTATTTGTACCTGATTTATCACCAACATGACGACAATATTCAACATTTCCATCACTATTGGTATCGACAAACCAATTCTTATCTCTGTATCCCCAATCACCAACTTTATAAGTATAATCTACCCATGAACTTCCACTCTTCATGCTAGAGCAGCGCATATAGGTATTAGGGTGATCGCCTACAGCACGACAATAGTCTTGCTTTCCGTCTTTGTTTAAATCAAGCCACCAGCGTTTATCGCTATATCCCCAATCGAAATTAGCGACTTCAAAACCCGTTTTCAGTTCACTCACTTTACCAACGGAGCCAAGAGAACAGCGAAGCCGGCTATTGGCACCAGATTTATCGCCAACGGCACGACAGTAATCACTGGCGCCATCACCGTTGAGATCCGTCCACCAACGACGATCATCATAACCCCAGTCATCAATATGAATATCCTTGGTGGCAGAAATTCTGTCGCCATTAAATAAATCGCATCGCAGAGTACCACCATTCCCTGAATCTGCTACAGAACGGCAATAATCCGGAAAACCATTGCCATCAATATCAGCCCACCAAGTCCTTTTGATGTCACCCCAGTTAGAAATATTAAATTTTTTCTCATAGAAAGATCGGCCATCTTTATTAATACTGCAACGTAATAAACTGCCATCACTGCGACAGAAATCTATCCGGTTGTCGCCGTTTAGATCAATCCACCATCTTCTGTTTTTATCCGTTCCCCAAGAGCCAATATGAATCGAAAAACTGTTCACACTGCTCGCCGAGAAATTCGAACAATGTAAATTACTGCCTGATAACGCACAGTACTCCGTTTTTCCATCATTATTTACATCAAGCCACCAGCTTTCACTCGCATCTTTATAATTAAGGTTATGAGTAAATGAGCTACCATTACCAAGCCTACAGTCAATTCTCTTAGGGTTAATGTCATAAACACCATCAGTAGTGATTCGAGAGTACTTTTGACAATAATCAAGCTTTTTATCGGCATCTACATCCACCCACGCCCCATCAGATAAGCCACCCGTTGACCAGTTCGGGACCTTGATTGCGAATGAGTGATTCAAACTATAAGCTGAATTTCCGTTCCAGTGAAAGTTGGTTTTCGGCAAACAGGTTTCGTTTGCGCTGCAATATTGAACAGAAGCAAGCCGTGTCGGTGTATTCGAACTGAAATCAGCACCAGTATATGATAAATGATAATAATTCTTTACTTTACCATTTATCGCAATGCTGACTTTTGAAAGTTTCTCGTACTGAGATTTTACTTTTCCATTGACTTTACTAATGAGGCCATTTTGTAATGAAGATGTGTTTGCCTGATAAGTAAAATCTACGGTATAGGCATCATAAACAATCTGACGAATCAGGTTATTACTTGTATAACTGTACTTGATGATATTTTTCTTCGTTGTATCAGTAGATTCGGCCAGTAACCACACTAAATTATCTAAATCATTCTTGTAGGTCAGCACGTCACCAGATTTTGTTTTCACAATAAACTGGCTACTGGTGCCAAGCGAATCACCACTCAGTGTAATCTGGCTATATTGATCAATTTCAGTTTTGTAGCTTGACCCACTCTTACCGCGCTGGCCTGACACTGAAATCAGCCGAGAACCGTCAAGGCAAAAATTATCTTCATGGGTGTAATTTGGTGAACGTTTGAAGCCATCAGTACCTATGGTCGAACCACAGCGGGAAATTGCACTCAACCCTGACAGTGAAAAACCGGGGCCTAAAGCACTATAGCCAGATCCTTGGCTACTATAAGAAATAGATAATTGTGGAGTATTGCCGCCCCGTCCCTCAGGAAGCTGTAGCGGTATCTGATACATAGCAGCACCAGAATCGACCAATAACTCGCCAGGTAAAGAGCCCACTGTGCTGGCGTATGAAAAAGGTACAAAGAGTATGAGCAGTGCCAACATGAAGCGACGCATTATTATTCCTTATTCAAATATTGTTGTAATGAGGAAATATCTTCATCCAGTTGATTGAGATCGTAATCTTGAATGTCTTGCTGAAGGTCTGAGGGTTCTGCAAGTGTTTCCTGCTCATCCTTTAGAATCAGTTTTCTCAGCTGCTGAACACTCACTTGTGAGTTCAGCTTATCAACAGAATATTTATCTTCGAGAAGCAGGGGATCAGCAGGGTCCTGAGCGAACTCCTGCTCTGTAGGCTCTATCTCTGCGTCTGCGCTATGCCAGAGATAGTAATTACCAACAACTACAGCAAGCACTGTAGCTAATAACAAACCTATTATTTTTTTCATGCCAACCAAGAAAGTGAGATTAAATCACAAGTAACAAACCAAGTGCCCGTCATATTTTTGACGGATGGACACCAAATTACAAGGTGGCAATAATATCCATTATGGAAACATGAAGCTAGCGCATATTTATAGAATAAAGCCAAATTTTGCCATTCAGCCTGTAAACAAGATGTGTATCGTATTTCAACCTCACCCAATCACGACTCAATAAAGAAGCAAAAATTTTTCTTAGCTACACCGTATAAATAAAACCCTTATATCAGATCAATAGAGACCTCTTTCACTGGTTAAGTCTTAACAACGTCTCCGATAGATTTGCGTATAAAAAATGGCCATCAGTATCAGTGATGGCCATTCTTGCTTAAAACTAACAATTACCCTACCCGATGAACGCGTATCCAGGTATGCGCACAATCCACTTCTTTGTCGTAACCGATATTGACGGGTTTACCGGTTGCATAGGCTGTTCAGCAAAATGCTCAATTACTCTGGCATAACCGTTATTGCCTTACTATCACTGTCAAACGTAATGGTGTAAGTGGCAAAATCGGTTACCTGATAATCGGCCGACGGGTAGGATTCCGACCAGTTGCCGTCGTCAATTTTAAAACGGGCGGGTGATTCTTCGCCATTGAAGCTTTGCGTGCTTGTATACAAGCCAGTCTGCGAATCAAACTGCATCTCAGTTAAGCCCCAGCCATTCGATGTACCACGGAAATACCAGGTTTCACTGCCGCCAGAAGCGCCGGAGAGACAGTCTGAAATATCGCGCCAAACACCGTCCTGATAACAGAGATTTGGATTGGAAGCGCTGAGATCGGCTGTCTGGTTGTTTCCCTGATCACTGAAAATAACATTGAGTGTGCTCAGATTGACCCCGAAATCATGGCAGTAGCTGCCTCCTTCCTGAACCATCAATACGCCAGGCCAGGTTGCATCGGCGACAGGTTCTGACGCAGACACATTCCAGTAATAGACTGTTGGCTGGCTGAAGTTCTGCGGGTTATCGAAACATACCTTAGTGATAACTGTCTCACCACAATCAGATGTACATCCCTGCCCCAGTTTCGCGCCGACATGAATGGCTGCGGCATCATGAGAAGCGACATCAAAATGCGCATACCCCAGACTGTCGACCTGAATCGTCGGACCGCTGCAACTGCCTGACTGGGCATCAAAGTTACCCGCGATAATATTACAGTACTCACCTTCCGGCATGCCCGTCATCAAATTTTGGCTGATCACTTTAGAATCGTCGCGATTGATGGCTACAAAGCCTAAGCCACCCCGGCCAAAAGCAATCTGGTTGCTGCCATCGTCCCACCAGTTGGTAACACGGAATTCGGTTGCAGTATGGTTTCGGAAAGCGACCATATTTGCGACACCACGCCATCTGTGTTCACACACCCAGTCGCCGCCATCAAATCCGCAGGCATTGCCGGAATGAACGCCGGTGGAAGGCGGGCCCGCGTCAAAGCTATCAAAGTAATATCCTGACATGACTTTGGGGTAGCCGTAGGGATACGCCAGCGTAAATACATTGCCAAGGAAATACAGATTGCCGAAGTCCTGATGGCTGAGCACCTGTTGCGGATTATGACGCTCTTCATCATGGTTTGTAGTAAAAGTGACAGCACTGTCACTGGGCAACCAACCACTCCAGGAGCCAATGCCATTCAGTTCTTTGATGCCGCCATGCTTAAATTTAGGGCCGATAGCTCGGGCAAAATTAAACTCTGTGACATCACCAATATAAGTGTATTCGCTGGTCTGTACCGGCTCGCCGGCAGCACCAATCACTTCCTGAAAAATATAAGGATTACCATTGAGCTTATTCTTGATGGCGGCTATGTCTGCAGCAGGGATATGTTTTGCAGCATCAATCCGGAAACCGGCCACCCCCATGCTCAATGCATCATTCATATAATCTGCAATTTTCTGGCGCACATACTCAGATTCAGTTTTCAGGTCATTCAAACCCACCAGGTCACAATTTTGAATTGACCAGCGATCGCTGTAATTAATATCGTCTGTGCAGGTATGAAAATCGTCTGCGCTATAAGGCACTTCGGGAAAATATCTGTCCTGTGCAGCCATGTGGTTAATCACAGCATCAACATAGATATCAACGCCAGCAGCCTGACAGCGTTGCACCATATCGGCAAACTCGGCGCGGCCGCCACTTCGCCCCTCAAACGAGTAGCTCATGGGTTGATAACGCGCCCACCAGGCTGAATTGCTGACACTCTTCTGCGGTGGTGATACCTGAACGGCCGAAAACCCTTTTGGTCCGAGGAAGGTTTCACATTCCGTTGCGATATCATTCCAGCGCCACTCAAATAAATGAACGAAAGCTGTTCTCGGCACTTCCTGCGCTATCACAGGTGCCGTACTGAGCAGACTGCAACTCAGAACAACCGCTGCAGAGATATGTTTTTTTAATGTCATTGTCTTTCCTTTGTGTTTGGTGTAGGTACAGTTTCATTTTTCAAACAAATCACGAAAAAACTTCAAACACTGTAGGAAAACTGATGATTATCGCGTTAAGAAATTAATGACATTGTGAATAGGCTCTATTTTGGTGCAGAGATACGCCGTAACAGCAATATTTAGATCACAATATGTACCCTTCACCTTGTTAACAGCCATAAAAATAAAACCATCAAATATAAATAAATGAATTAAAATGGAAATATTTAATTACCCCTGTACAATATGTGATGAGAATCATGATTTTCTACCGATATAAAATACACCCATAACTTCACTTCTGGGATATATACTTATAGAATCAAAAACCAATGAATATTTTTATTAACACAAATCCCTTTCACAATATTACAAGACAGATTTAAAGCAAATAAAACCACCAGCATCGTAGCTAAAATAATTGATATTCAAATTGAATTTTCCACTCATTCACATTAATAATAAAACGCATTATTTAACTACCCGCCAAGTTTCCGTGAATCACCCACAAGAGGCACCCAGTTTTCAGCCCAGGTGTGATTTGTGCTTTCGCCCATCGCGGCTAAAGAAGTTGTCATAAATTCAATAAACACTCTGACTTTGGCGGGCAAATATTCGCGCTTAGGGTAGATGGCAAACACACCATTATCAGGCTGTGGCGGCCTGAAATAGGAATACAGTGACACTAAGCTGCCGTCGTTCAAGCCCTGTTTTGCAAGAAAGTGAGGTAGTTGAGCAAAGCCCAGACCATCGGCACACATATTGGCCATGGTTTCGCCATCATCAGTGATATGAGTCCGTTTTAATTCGTAAGGAACATATTCACCCTGCTCATCCGGCAAAAAGATGGGTTGTAGTTGTTGTGTCTCTTTGATCCGAAAACCAATCCAGCTGTGATGGTGAAAGTCATCACCACATTGGGGTGTGCCTTGTGCGGCTAAATAATCTGGTGAGGCGCAGACAAGAAAGTCCATTGGGCTCAGGCGCCGGGCCACCAGCCGACTGTCCTTGACATAACCCGTGCGCAGCGCGACATCAATATCGTTTTCAATGATATCTGCATGTAAATCATTGATTTCAAGATCTAACTGGATAGCTGGGTAACGCTGGCAGAATGCCTGCAGCAAGGGACGAAGATAGAGATGGCCATAACAGACGGCCGAACTGATGCGCAGAATACCGCAGGGTGAATCATTCAGATGCTTGAGTTCATCTTCGCAGACGGTGAGATCCTGAATCATCTTACGCACTGTATCGGCATAGCGCTGACCCGCGTCGGTGATACGCAATTGCCGGGTTGAACGCTGAAAAAGCGTCAGTCCTAACTGCGCTTCCAGACGACTGATTGCCTTACTGACTGTGGATGGATCAGTGTTACAGGCGCGTGCCGCTGCAGCAAAGCTCTCACCATCACATGTGGCTAAAAATATTTCTAACGACCTGAGTTTATCCATTCACTGAGCATCAAATGTTTATCCGTTGGCTGACTATAACAATAAAGACTCATGAATAGTATTCACGACTCAAAGGGATTTCGGCCTATTTTTCTTCCCTTTTCTGAATCTTAATATTCACGCTCCAACAACAAACCGTATTACATCAATGAGGTTTTATGTTCAGAAGAGTATCCGCTAATCATCCTCTGGCCTATTTTTTCCTGGCATTTATCACTATGGCTGGGCTTTCCTATATTAATTTTCTTCCGGGTGTAGTTAATGCACTCGCGGGCAATATTGGTTTTAGTGATACACAAGCCGGACAGATTGTTGCACTCAATGGCTACGGAGGCCTTTTGGGCAGCACGATCGCTATATTCCTGGTGCGCCGAATGCGTTGGCAACCGGCCATGTATACGTTTTTAGCCATGTTAGCTGTTATGGATACAGGGACGTTATGGATTGAAGATTACGGCGTCATGCTCGGCTGGCGCTTTTTAGCCGGGCTATTCGGTGGACTTTGTGTCGGTATCGGCTTTTCTGTACTGGCCAGGTTAAGCAATACAGATCGTGCTTTTGGCACCTTGTTACTTATCCAGTTCAGCCTGGGCGCTTTAGTGATTTATCTGCTGCCGGCACTCGAAACGCTGCTGAGTGCTCATGCGGTTTTTTATGTCATGGCAGGCTTTGCCTTACTGAGCCTGATTATGATGCTGTTTCTGCCTTCTCTTGCGACTGATCACAAGCCAGTCAAGCAATCGGTGTTGTTGTCTGAACTGAATGGAAACACGGTGTTATTACTGCTGGCCATCACTGCCTATCAGGTTGCCGCCAGTGCCATCTGGACTTATGTCGGGCGCATTGGCCTCGGTGCGGGCATTAGCGCGAATAATGTCAGTCTGTATATCGCAATAACCGGATTGCTGGGACTGTTGGGAGCTATGCTACCTGTGATAAACGGTAACCGTTTTGGTCGTTTATCCTGGGTTATCACTGGTGTTGCTCTGTCGATCATTTCCGCGCTATTGCTCAGCGTCACACCGCTAACCCCGCTTCTTTATGTCGCTTCAATGACGCTGCTGTTTTTTTCCTGGCCTGCAGTTCAGTCTTATTTGTTAGCGGTAACGGCTGAAATGGACGGTACAGGCCGCCTTTCAGCGCTGGCTGCTGTTGTTTCTTCTGTCGGTTTAGCGACCGGCCCCCTGCTCGCTGCCGGCTTATTAGATAACGGTAACTTTTCGAGCATGCTCTATGCCAGCGCTCTGGTCTTTCTCGCGTGCCTCTTTCTGTTATTCAAGCCTGTCCAGGCACAGGAAAATGCGGAAAACCCTGTGTTGTCATCTCACTATCAGTCAAATACTAAGGACCCAATATGATTCGCTATCTGTTGAGCAAAATGCTGCTGGCATTCAAAAACCGTTACGATTACGACATTCGTTATCAGCAGGATATTCTGAAAAACGATCTTGGGGCTTTTCTGAAATTTATGGGATTTCAGACCATGTCTTCTCATTCGGGTAATATGCCCGCAGGACCGTTGTATGCCGCCAGAATACGCGCCATTCTCTCGGACGATTGCGGCCCATGCACACAATTGGCGGTGAACATGGCCTTGGAGGCAAAAATAAGCCCGGATACGGTACAAGCCATTATTGATAAAGACTTAAACAATCTGACTGAAGATATTGCCCTGGTAGTGAAATTTACTGAATGTGTATTGGCTCATCATCCTGAAGCGGATGATTATCGTGAGAAAATACTGGTGTTGTGGGGTCCCAAAGGGCTGATTACGATTGGTTTTGCCATCAGTTCTTATCGGGTGTATCCGGCCCTGAAATACACGTTGGGCCACGGGAGAAGCTGTCATCGCATTCAGATCAACGCATCATCAATCACTCCTGAGCGGGGATCTGCTATAGCCGGGGAGACTAAGAATGCTGAATAAATGGAGCATCAGAATAGCAGTACTGCTCGGATTGGCAGCATTGGCTAACGGCGTATTGATGACGATCGCCCCTGAACCCTGGTATTGGATGGTGCCGGGTGTGCCGGACCGCGGACCGTTCAATCAGCATTTTCTGCGCGATATTGGCATGAATTACAGCCTGATCGGTGTGGCTTTTATTTGGGGAGCCATTTACACCCGGCAAAGGTTGGCACTTTGGTTGATGCCGACTGCCTGGTTAGTCGGCCACGCCATTTTCCATGTGTGGGAAGTACTTGCTGGCATTTGTGGGCCTGAATTTCTGGTCATTGATTTTGGCGGCGTTACACTGCCCGCCTTGCTGGCGCTGTGGCTGATTGTGACCAGTTATAAGGGACAGGCGCATGAATAGTACAAAGCGTGTTTTTCTGTTACTTAGCCTGAGTATCGCCTTGGGGGCAACACTGGCTATCGTAGCCCCCGAACCCAGGACACAACAAGCCATTGAATGGCTGGACAACCCGCGCAGTCTGGCAAATTTTAGTCTTGAATCTGAAGCCGGTGAATTTAATAACCAATCGTTAATGGGACATTGGAGCATAGTCTTATTTGGCTTTCTCCATTGCCCTGACATCTGCCCAACCAGTTTGGCACAGCTATCAAGACTCTCTGCAGTCCTGACAGAAAACCCAGGTAAACATAACGTCGCTTTTGTTTTTGTGTCTGTTGATCCCACGCGGGATTCCGTTGCCGAGCTCAGCCAGTATTTGCAATACTTTGATGCCTCAATTCTCGGTGTAACAGGAAGCGAAGCGCAGATAAAGCTATTTGCCGACAGTCTTGGTATCCGGTTTGAAGTCTCAGCAAACAAGGAAGACTACAGCGTTGCGCATTCTATCAAGTTTTCGATTATTGACCCTGAAGGTGTTTTTCGCGGGCGGTTTAGCCCGGACTTCGATATGCCCAGCTTAATCCAGGATTTTGCAGCCAAACTTAAATAAAGTTAACCAATGCCCAGATACAGGAAAGCGCCTTGATGCTAGAGACGCTGACTTAGCGGTTATAGTGCAAGGACCGACTGTCAATATGCATGACTGTAGAAAGGTGAATTGATACGGCTTAAATTTCAATAAGCGCCTTGCCGCTCATGGGCTTATAAAAATAAAACCCCTGCATCAAATCAACACCGGCTTTTTTCACCTGTTCAGCCTGGGCTATGTCTTCAACACCTTCAGCAACCACAGTAACCCCTTTTTCGTTACACATATTCACCAGAAATTTCACATAGGTACGGACTGAAGCATCCTCTTCCATTTTTTTGATAATGGTTCTGTCCAGTTTGAGCTGGGTGAACGGAATAGAAAAAAAGGTGTTGAAAGAGGTATAACCCGAGCCAAAGTCATCTAGGGAAATGGTGAATCCTGCTTTCTCCAGTGCTAACAACTGTTGAACGGCAAAAGGGTTCGATTCAAGAATGACAGATTCTGTTATTTCTATCGTCAGATATTCAGGTTTTAATTGATAGTGTTGGACAATGGCCAGAAAATGGGCAACAAGGTCAGGCTGCATCAGCTGTATAACCGATACATTGACTGAGGTCTTAATAACATTGGAGTGAGTCTGCCTGTATTGATTCAAAAATTCACATGCCAGCACAAAAACATGGTAACCCAACTCGACAATGTCTCCGTTTTCTTCTGCTACGCTGATAAATTCACCTGGCATGATCCCGCCATAGCGAACGCTGTTCCAGCGAACCAGAGATTCCACACTCACTATTTTCCCTGTTGAGGCACAGATAAGGGGCTGAAACAGCAAATAAAACTCATTGTCGGAAATGGCTTTTTTTATCCCTGTTTCTAAAAAAAGATGGCGTTCAATCGATCGCTTTTCATCATCAGCATAGAATGAAATACAGGCGTCTCTTTCTGAGCCGTGCCGCATAATTAGCGTTGACTTATATAACAGCGATTCTGGATCTTCATTAAGGTAGTCATTTTCCATCAACAAATAAACACCCACAGTCATTACCTGTAATGTCGAATGATGAAATGAATGAAAGCGTTGCTCAAAATCAGTCAGAACCAAACCAATCTGTTGTTTCAATACGGCTTCAGAGTAAGTACCGTTCTGTAACACTACAAATTCATCTGACTGAGTTCTGTAGACGTTTTTCGAACCAAAGGCTTCTTTCAGACACTCAGCGAAAAGTAAAATGATACTGTTACCCGCTTGATATCCAAATACATCCATTAGCTGGTTGATTTTATTCACACCAAACGTCATGACCGCTGCCTGCCTTTGAGCTTCAAGCAACTCTGCCAGTGTTTCCACTAATTTACGTCTGTTATTCAGGCCAGTCAGTGAATCACAATACGCCAACTGGTATAGCTTATCTTCATAGTGTTTTTTTTCAGTAATATCTTTATGGGCACCGACCATATACAGAAGATTACCACTGTCATCAGCATGAATAACACCGACCGCTTCAATCCAGTGATACTTCCCCTGTCGGTTACGCACACGGTACTGGCTGGTGAAACGGGTTATTTTCTCAGTCACCTGAGTGTTAATATTTTGAATAAACTGGCTTTTGTCGTCCGGATGCATAATGGTAATCCATTCATCCAGTGGTGAACCGTGTAATGACACATCGAAGTTTTCATAAAAGTGAGTGTTATAAAAGTTCACCGTATTATCCGGTGTCATTTCCCACAAACCTTCACTGCCAGCATCGAATATTTCCAACAACCTATGCTGATTATTAACAACGTTATTGTCGATAATGTCAGATTTCACGTTATGCCCAGTTGATTGTCTGTAAAAAATGAGGCGCGCAATATACCACATAAGGATATGCGATTAAAATATCAACAATATTGAATAATTGGCCTGTCCGTGAAAACAGTTAAACATACTGGTTCATAGAGATACTAAAGAACGATGACCTGGCAATGTATTGAAAAGTCAGGTCGAAAAGATATGCGCATACAACAAGTTCATTCAGGCAAGCACTTCACCTCAGTCCAGATCACACAGAGCACGATCCATTATGCTCTGTAGTAACTGAGTCACTTTTTAGCAATACTTAGCCAGATCTTTACCTAATTCCAATAGCTTCTCGCCGACCATAGGCCGATAGAAGTAGTAGCCTTGTATTAAACCAATACCGGTTTCTCTGACTAGTTCAACCTGAGAAAGATCTTCGATACCTTCTGCGACCACAGAAATCCCTTTTTCACGACACATCGCCACCAGGAATTTAACATAGGAGTACACAGATGAATCTTCAGCCATTTTTTTTACAATGCATCGATCTAATTTGAGCTGGGTAAAAGGAATAGAAAAAAAGGTGTTAAATGAAGAATAGCCTGAACCGAAGTCATCCAAAGAAATGGAAAAACCTAAATCATTAAGAAGCAGTAACTGTTCAACAGCAAATGCATTGGTTTCTAATACCGCCGATTCCGTCACTTCAACAGCCAGATAACTCGAAGAGAGTTGGTACTGATTGACAATCGCCAAAAACTGACGGACAAAATCTGCCTGCATCAACTGAATGACAGAGATGTTCACCGATACTTTAAAATCATGCTGGTGCTGCTTACGGTATTCAGCTATGTATGAACACGCCAGATGCAATACATGATACCCCAAAGGGACAATATCCTGGTTTGCTTCTGCTATGCCAATAAACTCGCCCGGATTAATTTCGCCATAACTGGCACTGTGCCAGCGAAGCAAAGATTCAACACTTTTGATTTTTCCAGTCGTTGCGCAGACTATCGGCTGGAACATTAAATAGAATTCATCATCCTGGATAGATTTCTCTATGCCGGTTTCCAGAAAAAGATGTCGCTCAATGGCTCGTTGCTCATCGTCTGCATAAAATGCAATGCGCGAGTCTTTCTCTTTGCCATATCTCATGATCAACATAGATTTATATAAAATTGACTCTACATCTTCAGCCACTGCGGAACCACCGGGCAATTGATAAACTCCGGCATTTAACTTTTGAATTGTGGTGTCGTGAACAGCACGAAAACGTTGATCGAACAGCGTGACCGCTTTTTTAATCGTGCAACATAGTGATGCTCTATCAGGACTGCCTTTGAGCATGACGACAAATTCGTCGGAATACGAACGGAAGATAAGATCCGTATCCGTAAAAACTTCAGTAATCGTTTCAGCACAGAGTTTTATTAAATTGTTACCGGCCTCAAAACCAAAAACTTCAACAAACTGGCTAAATTTCGTCAACCCAAAAGTAATAATGATGCCCGCTAAGCCGTCTGCCTGCATCGCTTTGAGTTGCTCAACCAATTGCCGGCGATTCCATAAACCCGTTAGTGAATCCTGGTAAGCCAACTGAAACAATTTTTCATCGTGCAATTTTTTTTCTGTTACATCTTTGTGACATCCAACCATAGACAGCAATTCGCCATGCTCATCAGTATTCAATACACCAACAGCTTCAATCCAGCGATATTCATTCTGCCGATTCCGAATCCGGTATTGGCTGGTAAAATAGCTGATTTTCTCCGTCACCTGTTGATTCACATTCTTCTGGAATTGTTCAATATCTTCCGGATGCATAATGGCAATCCACTCATCCATCGGGGAACCATTCAAGGTCACGTCAAAATTTTCATAAAAACGCGTGTTATAAAATTGCACCACATTCCCTGGCGTCAGCTCCCACAGGCCCTCACTGCCCGCATCAAAGATTTCTAACAACCGATTCCGGTTTACAGCTAAATTGATGTTGATAATGCCTGATTTCACGCCGAGCCCAACTCACTGACCAGATCAAAAATTGAGCGCGCAATATACCATATGAGGATATGCTAAAGTACTTTCACAACGCGAATATGTGCTCGCCTGCCAACTTCAAGAAAAAACCACATAAAAATCTAGCCTTACTATATCAGTCATAGCCATAAAGCCATCTGTTCGTCAATTTTAGGAATATTTGCCCTATTATCCGGTTTGACTGCTTTATGGTTACTTTCTGCGTTACACAACATGTTCACCTTTAGTTACAGTTAACATTTATCTTTTTTGCCACTTGAATCAATATCGCTAAAATAGTGCGCCAAATAATCGATCAACCCTCTTACCACCGGCAATAGATATTCTCTTGCGGGATAAAGTGCATATACTGACATTGATTTGGGTACCCAGTCGGCTAACACCACGGCTAACTTGCCGGCTTGAATGTCTTCATTCACAAGATAACAGGGTTGTACGGCTATTCCCGCTCCTTCTATTGCCGCGGCTTTCAATACGGTAGCTTCGTTTGAAATAAATCGGCACTTCACTTCTACCGATTCTGTGTGACTATTTTTTGTCAGATGCCACACATGCTGCTCGAAACTGCGATTGCCAAGGCATTGATGATGGCTGAGATCCGCCGGCATCTGTATAGCAGGCGATCGCTCGAGATAGGAAGGAGCAGCCACAATGACAGAGTCGCAACGTGCTATCGGTTTACCGATTAATGACGGGTCCGGCGCCATAGCAATACGGATAGCCAAATCAAATCTTTCGGCAATCAGGTCTGTTATCTGATCACGGACATCTATCTCAACAGATACCTCCGGGTTGAGCGCTAAAAATGACTGTATCGCCTTAGCAAGCTGTGCATGAGCAAAGGACATACTGGTCGTTAACCTGACATGGCCGGTGAGCCGGTCTGAAGGCAGCAAGGTCACCGCAATGTGCTCCGCCTGCTCTACCCAAAGCTTGATATCTTTCAGACACTGCTGGCCCGCTGTTGTTAACGCCACTTTGCGGGTGGTTCGCTGTAACAGCCGGGCTTTCATCCATTCCTCCATGGTAGCGATATAGCGGGTCACCATAGAGCGTGACATCTCCAGTCGATCGGCTGTCGTGGTGAAACTTTCGGTTGTGGCGACATCAATAAACACTTTTGCTGCCGTGAGTCTGTCCATTAATTTGTCCGATTTAAGAAACAATGTTGTTGATAATTGATTCTATATCCAATCAAGTTAAATCACTATGATGCATGCCATTCCCAATGACATTCGCTGGAGCGAACACATGAAAAAGACAATTTTAATGGCAGCCTCACTTGTGGCACTTTCTACTGCCACTCTGGCCGAAGCGGCGCCGCTTTCAACCCAGGTTTACAACGCCGATGGCAACAGCTTTCATGTCAATGCCACGCTGGTCTATGGTGAGCATGAGGCCATGCTGGTCGATACCGGTTTTACCCGTGCCGATGCCATGCGCATTGCTGCTATGGTGCTCGACAGTGGCAAAACACTGAAAACCATTTTTATCAGCCAGGCCGATCCGGATTATTACTTTGGCGCACAAGTGCTTAAAGAGCAGTTTCCTGAAGTGCGCCTGATCACCACGCCTGCAGTGCGTGCGGTGATAAAAGAGAAAATGGCGGGCAAACTGGCATTCTGGACACCCAAAATGGGTGATAACGCACCAGTGAAGACCTTGCTCCCTGACGCGTATGAGCAAACCACTTTAACGGTTGAGGGTGAAACCATTGACATTCTTGGTACCAATGGCAAGCTGGCGCACCGCCCTTACCTGTGGATCCCGTCCAGTAAAACCGTGCTGGGCAATGTTGCCGTATACGGTAACGTTCACCTGTGGATGGCAGATGCGCAGACACCTGCTGAGCAAACCGCCTGGACACAGCAGTTGGAAGCTATGCAGGCACTGCAGCCACAAACTGTCATTCCGGGCCACATGAAAGCCGGCACACCAATGACAGCTGACAACATCACGTTTGCGCTGAATTACCTGAAGGCATTTCAGCAAACCGTGAAATCCAGTGACAACAGTCAGCAAGTCATCGACACCATGGAGAAACGCTACCCCGACGCAGGCCTGCCGATGGCGCTGAGCATAGGTGCAAAAGTCCATATGGGAGAGATGAAATGGTAAATACTGCGGCGACAGTCCATTACTTTTACGACCCTCTTTGCGGCTGGTGCTACGGCGCCGCCCCGCTAATCGAACACCTGGCTGAACGCAAGGATATAGAGCTCGTACTGCATCCCGGTGGCTTGTTCAACAACCGAACGATAGACCAAGCAAGCCGCAGGCACTTTCTTGACAGTGATCAGCGTATCCATGCCCTGAGTGGCGTCATCTTTAGCGATGCCTATCTGGCAAAAATGCGACATGCAAACTCCGTTGTTCTTGATTCAATAGTGCCGATACGTGCCATTCTGGCAGCCGGTCACTGCGGAAAATCAGCATTAGAGATGCTAAAACGGATCCAGATTGCTCATTATCAACTGGGAAAAACCGTGCATGCCCCTGCAGTACTTGCTGAGTTGGCACAGGCAATGGGGATTGACGCGGATGTCTGGCACGCAACATTTGCAGCAACGAATGAACAGGATGCTATCTCAGAATCCATCCGACAAATGATGCAGTATCAGCTTCAGGGTTATCCATCGATGATGGTGGAAAAGCAGGGAAAAAGGCAATCGGTCCCGGTACAGTCTTTCTTTGGCAAACTGGATGCGTGGGATGATTTTCTGAATCGCCTGTCTGAAAACAACGGAGTGCAATAGCGATTGGATCAAAAAACCCAGCCTGATAGCTGGGTTCCTGATGTCTTGCAGGATCAAAGTGAAAGCATCACTTCAATCAAATATGGAGGCGCGTCCCGGAGTCGAACCGAGGTACACGGATTTGCAATCCGCTGCATAGCCACTCTGCCAACGCGCCATTTTGTGATACCGCTTCATTTGTTGCGGTACGGGTGCTAATTTACTGATTTTAAAATTTGAGTCAAACACTAATTAGTATTTTGCGTTTATTTGCTCAAATTTTCTCTCAACCAGTTAAAAACTGCACCAAAGTGTTGGTGTCTCCGATAAAACAAAGGCCGGTCAGTGACCGGCCTTCAATTTTTTTACTTGGCAGAATCTTAATTAACCGACCATTGTGACAAGGAACGCTTGAAGTCTTCATAGCCGAATTCATTCAGCTTTTGCACGTCGCCATTCGCACGCTGGCAGTAAATCGACGGCATTTTCAGGCCGTTGAACCAGTTCAGTTTCACCATGGTATAACCGGCGCTGTCCATAATGTGCAGACGCTGACCAATCTCCAGCGGCTGATCAAACTGCGTGACACAGAACTGATCACCAGCCAGACATGAACAACTGCCAATCACGTAGCGGTGATCACCGCTCTCGCTTGCGCCGCGGATCGAAGCAGGTTCGTTATAGATTAAGGTATCCAGACGGTGCGCTTCTGTCGCACTGTCGACAATGGCAGTTTTGAGCTCGTTTTCTACGATATCAACAACCGTCACCACCAGATCTGTGGTTTGAGTAATAATGGCTTCACCCGGCTCCAGATAAAGCTGAACGCCATGTTTTTCAGAAAACGCTTTCAGTGCTGCTGCCAGTTTCTCAACATCGTAACCCGGCCAGGTGAAGAAAACACCGCCACCCAGACTCACCCATTTCAGCTGATCCAGATAAGTGCCGAACTGCGCAGAAATGTCATCCAGCAAACAAATAAAGGCATCCACATCTTTGTTTTCACAATTCATGTGGAACATCACGCCGTCAATGCTGCTAAATACTTCCGGGTTAATGTGATTGATCTGAACACCCAGACGAGAGAACTGACGTGCAGGGTCGGCCAGATCCTGACCTGCATAACTGACACCGGGGTTAAGACGCAGACCCAGTTCAGCCTTGCCTTCCACCAAATGGCGGTGTGCAGCCAGCTGATTTTGCGAGTTAAAAATCATTTTATCGCAGATATCCGCGACTTCTTTCACATCGTCTTCGCTGTAACCCACGCTGTAAGCATGCGTTTCACCGCCGAAAGTGTCATAACCCAGCTTCACTTCAAACGGGCCGCTGCTGGTTGTGCCGTCCAGGTAGGGTTTGATGATGTCAAACACACCCCAGGTAGAGAAACATTTCAGGGCCAGAACCAGTTTAACGCCGGATAATTCTTTCAGTTTCTTGGCAATTTCAAGATTGCGGATCAGTTTGCTCTCATCAATCATGAAATACGGGGTTTTTAATTCAGGATGCTGCATATTCTAAGCTTCTATCTAAAGAAGCCGGTGTCGTTTCCAACGCCGGCTTGAATATAGTTAACTCAACAGTCGGTGACTTACTTGAGAATATTAATCAGTGGCTGGCGAGGTTCCAGCTCCTGAACATGCCAGTCCAGACCAATTTTCGGCATGGTTGCCAGGAACGGGTCCGGATCCAGTTGTTCCATATTGAACACACCAGCATCCGCCCACTTACCCGCAAAGAACTGCAATGCCGCAGTAATCGCAGGAACACCTGTGGTGTAGGCAATCGCCTGATGCTCAACATCTTTGTAAGCCACTTCATGATCAGCGTTGTTGTAGATGAATACGCTGCGAGGCTCGCCACTTTTGGTGCCCTGCACCCAGGTACCGATACAGGTTTTACCTGTGTAACCCGGTGCCAGTGTGGTAGGGTCAGGCAACAGGGCTTTCAGCACTTTCAGTGGCTCAACCACAGTACCGTCACCCAGTGTGACAGGATCAGGACTCAGCAAACCGATGTCGCGCATGCAGTTGAAATAGTTCAGGTAACTGTCACCGAAGCCCATCCAGAATTCGATACGTTTCGCCGGAATAAATTCTTTCATTGAACGCACTTCGTCGTGCGCCATTGAGTACACTTTTTGTGAGCCGACCAGCGGGAAATCAAATTCCATCATACGGGTGTGGCAGCCAACCTGCTTCCACTCACCGTCTTCCCAGTAGAAAGAGTCGCCCTGAATTTCCAGCATGTTGGTTTCAGGATCGAAGTTGGTCGCAAATTTCTTACCGTGATCGCCAGCGTTGACGTCCATTACGTCGATTGAATCAATCTCATCAAACAGGTGCTTCACTGCATAGGCAGCAAATACGCTGACTACGCCCGGATCGAAACCGGCACCCAGAATGCCTGTAATGCCAGCTTCTGCAAATTTGTCACGGAAAGCCCACTGAGGGTCATAGGCTTCTGGCACTTGCTGGCCTTCGCTACACAGGTCAACCGCCACTGATGTATCCAGATAGGACACTTTCGCCTGATAACAGGCTTCCATGATTGCAACGTTAACCCAAGGAGGACCAGCGTTAATAACAAGATCTGGCTGAACCTCTTTGATCAGTGCCACCAGGGCATCGACATCGTCAGCATCCACGGCACGAGCCTCAAGCTTCTTGCCTGGATCTTTCATATTGTTGCGACCCTTGATGGATTCAATGATCTGTTCGCACTTGTTCACAGTACGCGAAGCGATAGTAATATCACCTAACACATCATTGTTTTGAGCAGCTTTATGGGCAATAACCCAGCCAACACCCCCAGCACCGATTTGTAAAATTGCCATTTAATTCATTCCGTCTTCTTCAGATAAATCATTGGCTTGCTCCAGCCCCACTGGAGCAAGCCACGTCATTCAGTCAACCAGTGAACAAGCAAGCTGGTTAACTTCATTTAGCAGGTTCTCAAAATCTGCCATAGTCAGACATGGGTTGAGAATCGTAAGCTTGAGTGCAATTTTGCCATCAACTACGGTTTCACCCAATACTGCAACACCTTTCACCAGGGCCTCAAAACGCAATTTTTTATTCAATTGGTCCAGATCAGCCTCTGTATTTCCGACATAGCGGAACAGTACTGTCGACAGCGCAGGATCAGCCAGCAGTTCAAACTCTTCTGACTGGTTAATCATGTCTGCAACCTGTTGTGTCTGACCCAGCAGGTGGTCATACATAGCACCCAGTGAATGTGTCCCGACAGCTTGCATTGTCATCAGTACTTTCAGTGCATCAAAACGCTTGGTCGTCGCGATAGACTTATCAACCAGGTTAGGAACGACATCGTCTTCGCGGTTCAGGTAATCTGCATGGTGCAGCAGATACTTGAAGTTACTCTTGTCTTTGATGATCACTGCACCACAGCTGATTGGTTGATAGAACAGCTTGTGGAAGTCCACACTGATCGAATCAGCACGCTCTATGCCATGCAGACGCGTTTTGTGACGGCTGAGGATCAGCGCACCACCGTATGCACCGTCTACATGCAGCCACATCTTGTTCTGAGCGGCGATATCTGCCAGACCATCCAGGTCATCAATCGCACCGTGGTCTGTGGTACCCGCAGTACCCACTACCGCAAACGGCAGCAAACCATCACGTTTGAGCTCATCAATACGTGTTACCAGCGACGCCAGTTTGATGGTGCCGTCCGGATGCGTATCCACGGTTTCTACCGCATGCTCACCCAGGCCCATCAGCGAAGCTGACTTCTGCACAGTAAAGTGAGATTTCTTCGAGCACAGAATACGCATCTTGCCGGCATACTCAGGCAGACCTTGCTTCTGAATGTTATGACCCGACTGGATATCTGCAAAACGGTCACGTGCCAGCAACAAACCCATCAGGTTGCTTTGCGTACCACCGCTGGTGAATACACCATCAGCTTGCTTGTCGTAACCATAGACACCACACAGCCAGTCGACCACTTTCTGCTCAACAAAGGTGGCAGCCGTTGACTGATCCCATGAATCCATAGATTGATTCAGGGCAGCAATAAATGCTTCAGCCGCTACAGCCGGTACCAGAGGTGGCGTGTGCAGGTGCGCAATGCAGTTCGGGTGCTGAACAATGATTGAGTTCTTGGCAATCAGCTCGCCAGCCTGATCAATAACGGCATCCAGCGGCAGTTGCTGATCATTCAGCTCAATATTGTTGATCAGGTTTTTCAGCACCTGTGGCTCCATACCTGAGTATGGCGCAGTGGTACTTTCAAAAACTTGTTTCAGTACTTTAGTTGTCTGGTTCAGCGCCGCTTCGAACTGATCAGCACCGCCTTCACCTGTCTGGATGAAGAAAGAGCGCCATTTGTCGGCATCGCTTACCGCTGACTTTTCAACCACTTTTGCCGGACCGGCAGTAGCGATAATCGCTTTGCTCAGAGCATCCAGCGCAAAATCAATTTGCTCCAGGCTGATGATCAAAGGTGGCAGGAAGCGCAGGACAGAACCCTGACGGCCGCCTTTCTCAATGATCAGACCACGCTCCAGCGCAGCACGCTGAATTTGCATTGTCAGTTGAGGATCCGCTTCCGGCTCACCGAATTTGTTTTTCTTACCGCCTTTGACGATCTCAACACCCAGCATCAGGCCTTTGCCACGCACTTCGCCGATGCAGTCAACGTAAGTTGCAATGCGCTCCAGACCTTCGCGCAGGTATTGACCCGCCACGCGGGCATGCTCAACCAGGTTGTCACGACGGATAATTTCCAGTGCTTTTGCACCGGTTGCCATCGCCAGCTGATTACCACGGAAGGTGCCTGTGTGCTCGCCCGGACGCCAGGTATCAACCGACTTGTCGAAAATCAGCACAGACATAGGCAAACCGCCACCCACAGCTTTAGACAAGCACAGGATGTCTGGGGTAATGCCTGACTCTTCGAACGCGAAATTGAAGCCGGTTTTACCGATACCACACTGAATTTCATCAAAAATCAGCAGGATGCCGTGTTCTTTGGTAATACGGCGCAATTCACGCAGCCAGAATGCCGGGGCAGGAATCACGCCGCCCTCACCCTGTACGGGTTCAACAATGATTGCAGCCGGCTTTTGTACGCCACTTTCATCGTCGTTCAGCATACGCTCCAGATAACGCAGCGTTTGTTTGGCACCTTCATCACCGCCGATGCCAAAAGGACAGCGCAGGCTGTAAGGGAACGGCATGAAGTGGACATCAGCCATCAGACCCTGGCGGCGTGCCTTGGTGTTCAGGTTGCCCATCATGGCCATAGTACCGTTGGTCATACCGTGGTACGCGCCATGGAAGGCCATCATCACGTTACGGCCAGTGGTTTGCTTTGCCAGCTTGATAGCGGCTTCTACAGCGTCTGCACCAGACGGACCACAGAATTGAATGCGAGCATTGGCAGCAAACTCATCCGGCAGGAAGTTCATCACTTCACGGATAAATTTATCTTTTACTGGTGTCGTCATGTCCAGCGTTTGATACGGGATACCCGCATTCAGCTGGTCAATGATTGCTTGGTTAATCTCAGGATGGTTGTAACCCAGGGCCAGAGTACCTGCGCCGGCCAGGCAGTCCAGAAAGACCTGGCCACGACTGTCTTCAACCAATACCCCTGTCGCCTTCATAATCGCCAGCGGCAAACGACGCGGATAAGAGCGAACTTCGGACTCATAATGCTCCTGACTGAGCAGCAACTCATCTGGTGTCAGGTCATACAGGTCATGAACTACAGGAACATTGGACGCATGCTTGACATCGTCAAAATCAAACACATTACTCATTGGTTTTTAATCCAAAATAGTGAAGCCCACCAAAGGTGGTACTTTTGAGTATAAAAGACATTGATAAGTCAGTAACTTATCGGTAAAGCGCACTCAGCACACAACTAACAGCCCCAGCGATAAACATCACTGTAGTTTGATAGATAGTCAGCTGAAGACATGGTGATCGGACGATCAAGGCTCAGTAATAATACTGCAATTGGGTAAGACAAAGCTGATTTGGGTTAGAGACGTTAATGTATTCACAGTTGGGTTCCCTCAATGATGCCCTTGCTTCATTACGCAAGATTGCACTATTAATGCCCTTCTACTGACAGCGCCATCGCTAGCAGTACCTACGGATCGTCAACATGCAATCAGCCTGAGTTCATGATGACGGATGTGTCTCAGATATGTTGCCCCCTGAGATTGCGCGAAAAATAACATATTGCGCTTTTCATTGCCAAGCAGAATTTGCGATTGAATAAAAAAATTCATCTACTTTGTTTCAACACACTGGTTACAAGAGAAAAAGAAAAGCGGCCAAAGCCGCTTTCTCTAAATAGGTAGGTGATTGTTCTGTCACATATTGTCGGGGTGGAGTAAATCACCCTTTGCGGCTTTCAGATACAGATACATTGACCAATAGGTCAAAATTGTTGCCATGTAGAGGGCAACAAAACCCACAGTCTCCAGCAGTTCGTTGGGATGCCACATCAGCATCACCAGAGCAAACATCTGAGAAGCGGTTTTCACCTTGCCTACCCAGGAAACAGAAATGCTGGAACGCTTGCCCAGTTCAGCCATCCACTCGCGCAAGGCTGATATGATGATCTCTCTGCCTATCATGGTAATCGCCGGAATCGTTACCCAGACGGAGTGATAGTGTTCTGTCACCAGCACCAGCGCCGTTGCTACCATGACTTTATCGGCAACCGGGTCGATAAAAGCACCGAATCTTGAGGTCTGGTTCAGCTTACGGGCCAGGTATCCGTCAAACCAGTCTGTGATACCTGCTATGGTGAAGATAAGAGCGGTGGCAAACGGTGACCATTCGTAAGGTAGGTAGAAGGTAATCACGAAAAATGGAATGAGCACCAGCCTGACGAAACTCAGGATATTTGGAATTGTTAAGCGCATATTGTTCGTTCTTATGTTTAACGTATTGTGCCTGCCAACGAAAACCTTTCCGCTGTAAACAGACCTTAAGGGTGCCGCAAAGCTAGCCGTGTTGCAATGCGTCGTATATTTTTTCGGCCAGAGATCGGCTTATGCCCGGCACTTTTTCGATTTCTTCCCTGCTTGCGCGTTTCAGTTCCTGTAATCCCCCCATGTATTTCAACAATGCCTGTCTGCGTTTCGGCCCGATACCTTCCACATCTTCCAGTGTACTCCGTTTACGGGCTTTTCCACGCTGTGCCCTGTGACCACTGATAGCATGATCATGGCTTTCATCGCGAATATGCTGAATAAGATGCAACGCCGGTGAATCGCCAGGCAGTGAAAACTCTTCCCCGGTGACCAGCAGTAAGGTTTCCAGGCCAGGTTTTCGGGTTGTGCCCTTCGCCACCCCCACCAGTAACGGCCTTTTAGGCCAGTCAAGGCACAACGGGCTCACCACCTCATGGGCGCGGGAAAGCTGTCCTTTGCCCCCGTCGATAAAAATAATATCGGGGATCTTATCAGGATCAATCTGTTTACTATACCTACGGTTTAACACCTGTCCCATAGCGGCATAATCATCGCCCCCTGTGATGCCGGTAATATTAAACCGTCGATATTCTGCCTTGACCGGCCCTTCCTGATTGAAGACAACACAAGAAGCTACCGTTTTCTCGCCCATCGTATGGCTGATGTCAAAGCATTCCATACGGGAAAGTGAATCTAGTCCCAGCAATTCACGCAGCTCCGTCACACGCTGATGAACCGTCATTTTATGATTGAGTTTACTGGTTAATGCCGTCTGGGCATTGGTTTGCGCCAGTTTCAGGTAGCGGGCACGATAGCCTCGGGCCTGTGAACGCAATTCGACTTTACGGCCTGCGACTTCAGTCAGCGCTGTTGACAAGGCCGCCTGCTCATCGCCCAACGACTCACTGACAAGAATAACAGAGGGAATGGTCCGCCCTTCCGCCTGATTGAAATAGAACTGACTGATGAAGCTGGTGATCACCTCGTTCATATCGGTATCGGCTGGCATACGCGGAAAATAAC
This sequence comes from Photobacterium salinisoli, assembly GCF_003614885.1. Lineage (GTDB taxonomy): Bacteria > Pseudomonadota > Gammaproteobacteria > Enterobacterales > Vibrionaceae > Photobacterium > Photobacterium salinisoli. The sequence goes on along the minus strand of NZ_QZMS01000007.1, from coordinate 647,341 downwards.
TTCGGCTGCCCAGCACCTTGCCCTGACGGATGAAGAGAGCATGAATACACGCCATGCCTTTATCGTGAGCGATACCTATGACATCCAGATCATCTTCGCTGTCCTGGCTGACAAATTGCTGCTCCTGTATCCGGCGCAACGCCTGAATCTGATCCCGGTAACGCGCGGCCTTCTCAAAAGCGAGCTGCTGGCTGGCCACTTCCATTTTGTTTACCAGCGAATTGATCACCTGGCGGTCTTTACCTTGCAAGAACAGACGCACGAAATTGACCTGTTCAGCATAGTCCTCATCGCTGACTAATCCCTTGACACAAGGGCCGAGGCAGCGACCAATCTGATACATCAGACAAGGACGGCTGCGATTGGCGTAGACCGAGTCTTCACACTGCCGGATAGGAAAAATTTTCTGGAGAAGGTGCAGGCTTTGGCGAACAGCGCCTGAGTCCGGATACGGGCCGAAATACTCACCTTTGCGTTTCTTCGCCCCCCGGTGAACCGCCAGTTTCGGATGATGCTGACCGCTCAGAAAAATATAGGGGTAAGACTTATCATCACGCAGCAGTACATTGTATTTAGGGAGGTATTGCTTGATGTAATTATGCTCGAGGATAAGAGCTTCTGTTTCGGTGTGCGTAACAGTGACATCGATTTTACAGATGTTGCGAACCAGCGCCCGGGTTTTCTCGCTCGACACCTGAACACGAAAGTAACTCGCCAGCCGTTTTTTCAGATCTTTTGCTTTACCGACATAAATAACGTCACCAGCCTGGTCATACATTCGGTATACACCAGGCTGATTTGTGACTGATTTCAGGAAACTTTTTGCATCGAAGGTTTCTGACACTACAAGGTCTCTGTGTCTAACATGCCATGACGAATTGCAAGGTGGGTCAGTTCAACATCGCCATTGATATCCAGTTTATTAAACAAGCGATAACGGTAGCTATTTACCGTTTTAGGGCTTAAGTTCAATTGCTCGGAAATCTCGGTCACTTTCTGACCTTTGGTAATCATCATCATGATTTGTAATTCACGCTCAGACAAATCCTTAAACGGGTTCTCTGAGTTGGATGCAAACTGGCTCAGCGCCATTTGTTGTGCAATTTCCGGCGAAATATAACGCTGGCCACTATTTACCGTACGAATCGCGTTGACCATTTCATCCGCTCCGGCACCTTTGGTCAGGTAACCGCAAGCGCCGGCTTGCATCACTTTTGTCGGGAATGGGTTTTCCGTATGGACAGTCAGCACGATAATCTTCACATCCGGATTGAAGCGAAGGATCTTTCGCGTCGCTTCCAGCCCACCAATGCCTGGCATATTCATATCCATCAGGATTATGTCGGCATGCTCGTTTCGACACCACTTTACGGCGTCCTCACCACTGATGGCTTCCCCTACCACTTTAATACCACGGACATCTTCCAGAAGACGTCGGATCCCTGTGCGAACCAGTTCGTGATCATCTACAAGGAATACATTGATCAAGCTGTATCTCCAATATGATTTGGCTCTGCACCCTGCCGGAATTGGCGGGATAACTTTTGCTGATAGTACCCAATTTTGCCTGAACTTGGAATGTTCTCACAGACTGTTTATGTGTAAAAGCACACGAATTACTCATCGTATTAAGCCACATAAACGGATGAAAACATCCTGTTTCAGCCTGTTAAGTCAAAAACATACAGGGACAGTAACCTATGAAGCAGTGCAGAATAATATTCAGTATTACCGGGCTGTTATAATCCACAAAATAAAAAAATGCTACTCCCGTATTCATTCATCTTATTTATACTCATGCCCTAATTTATCTATTTCAGCCTCTTTGATGAAGCTGGCTGGCTTTTCACAGACTCTTAACATCGGTAGTACTGAAACTATCAAAAAACACACCGCCCGACCCAGCCAGTCCTCTGCTCTGTCTGACCCCTCACCGCGGCTTTCCCTTAACTTCAGTTTAGTTCAGCCCGCCTGTTCAATACGGCATGCTACCGTAAAAAAGCTTGTCAGATCACAGAGTCTCTACATTCATGGTCAATAAGAAAAAAATCATTCTATATTGATATATATCAACAAGTTAACCCATCCAATCACAAACAAACCCACGCCTTCCACTCAGCATATTCCACCAATAAATACTAAAATTTACAGATGAAGATTCCGTTTTATTGATGACAGTTATATCAAAACCATGACTTGTTACCTATATCACAACATTTAGAAACAAATTTGACACAAAAGGCATGACCCAACAGTACAAAAATGGAGCAAGATATTGATTAAAAAGAGTTAAGTGTATTTTTCAACCAAAGCTGCTCTGTCACACAGCGTTAACACAAAAGTTGACTACTGGGTCAAGTATATCCAGAATTGACTTATAGGTCAGATCATGAGCCTGTGAGGAGGTCACTTGATTACTTTTTTGTTAAACCAGGACATTCGGGAAGAAGAGCATGTTTCCCCGAATATGACGGTACTGAACTACCTGCGTACCCATGTAAAGAAAACAGGCACCAAGGAAGGTTGTGGCTCTGGTGACTGCGGTGCCTGCACCGTAGTGCTGGGTGAACTTGTCGACGGAAAACTGCAATACCGCTCAGTCAACTCTTGCCTGACGTTTGTGTCTTCCCTGCATGGCAAGCAGCTGATTACGGTTGAAGATCTGCAAAATGCCAACAAGCAACTCCACCCTGTTCAGCAAGCCATGGTCGAATACCACGGCTCACAGTGTGGTTACTGTACACCTGGCTTTATTATGTCGATGTTTGCGCTGAGCAAAAACAAGCCAGCAGCCGATAAAGAAGATGTGATGGAAGCGCTAGCAGGCAACTTATGCCGTTGCACCGGTTACCGCCCTATCGTCGATGCTGCCCTGTCGCTAAGCCAGGAAGAACAGCTGATGGATCAGTTCGCAGAGCTGGAGCGCCAGACAGTTGCCAAGCTGTCCAAAATCAATCTGTCTAACGCCACTTTGAAACATGACGGTCAATATGGCTTTTCTCCGACCTCAAGCGACGAGCTGGCCAATCTGCTGCTGACGCACCCGGATGCTCGCATGGTTGCTGGTGGTACGGATCTGGCTCTGGAAGTCACTCAGTTCCACCGCTCAATCGACAAGCTGATCAACGTGGGCCTGGTCAGCGATATGAAGATCCTGACCGAGACTGAAAGCAGCATTGAAATTGGTGCAAACCTGCCGATTTCTGACTGTTATGCCACACTGAAAAAGTACTATCCGGATTTCGGAGAACTGCTGCACCGCTTTGCTTCTCTGCAGGTGCGTAATCAGGGCACTATCGGCGGTAACGTCGCGAATGCCTCACCTATCGGTGACAGTCCCCCACTGCTGATTGCACTGAATGCGCAGATTGTGCTGCGTCGTGGTAACGACCGCCGTACCATACCGCTGGAAGACTACTTCATCAGCTATAAAGTCACGGCCCAGCAGCCTTCCGAGTTCATTGAAAAAATCATTGTGCCTAAGCCTGTGATTGGCAGCCAGTTCCGTGCGTACAAACTGTCGAAGCGTCTGGACGATGATATTTCCGCCGTCTGTGGTGCGTTCACTATCGCATTAAGCGATGACGGAAAAGTGGCTGATGCCCGTATTGCCTTCGGCGGTATGGCGGCAGTGCCAAAACGTGCCACCAACTGTGAAGCAGCACTGGTTGGTCAGACGTGGAATCTGGAGACGGTCAAGACCGCGATGGCTGCGCTGTCTGACGATTTCGAGCCGCTGTCTGATTTTCGGGCCAGCAAGGAATATCGTGCATTAACGGCCGCGAATATGCTGCACCGTTTCTATCTCGAACAACAGTCCAACGGCCAAATTGAAACAAGGGTAACTGCTTATGTCTAATCATCACCATAACACATTGAGTCACGATGAAATGGTGGCGAAATTCGCGCAGGATCTGACTTCCGGCGTGGGTAAAAGCGTAAAGCATGACAGCGCTGCCAAACAAGTAACTGGCGAAGCCATTTATATCGATGACCGGCTGGAATTTCCAAACCAGTTGCACGTGTATGCACGTACCAGTACGTATGCGCATGCCAAAATTACCAAGCTGGACGTCAGCCCCTGCTACGCCTTTGAAGGCGTCGCCATCGCTATCACCAGCAAAGATGTTCCGGGACAACTGGACATAGGTGCGGTATTACCGGGCGACCCCCTACTGGCAGACGGCATTGTTGAATTCTACGGTCAGCCTGTTATTGCGGTTGCCGCCAATGACATGGAAACAGCCCGCAAAGCCGCTCAGGCGGCCATCATCGAATACGAACCACTGGAAGCCGTATTGGATGTTGAAGAGGCTCTGGCCAAGAAACACTTCGTCTCAGGCAGTCACCAGCACAAGCGCGGCGACTCTGAAGGCGCACTGGCGAGCGCGAAGCACGTACTGGAAGGCGATCTGCATATCGGCGGTCAGGAACACTTCTATCTGGAAACCCAGGTCAGCTCTGTGATGCCAACCGAAGACGGCGGCATGATAGTGTACACCTCTACCCAGAACCCGACTGAAGTGCAGAAACTGGTGGCAGAAGTGCTGGGTGTGCCGATGCACAAAGTAGTGATCGACATGCGCCGCATGGGTGGCGGTTTCGGTGGTAAAGAAACGCAGGCGGCAAGTCCGGCGTGCCTGGCTGCTGTGATTGCTCACCTGACAGGCCGCCCGACCAAAATGCGTCTGCCACGTATGGAAGACATGGTCATGACGGGTAAACGCCACCCGTTCTACAACCAGTATAAAGTCGGTTTTGATGATGACGGTCGTATTCACGGTATTGATATTACGGTATCAGGGAACTGTGGCTATTCGCCTGATCTGTCTAACTCTATCGTGGACCGCGCCATGTTCCACTCTGACAACGCCTATTATCTGGGTGATGCCACTGTGACAGGTCACCGCTGTAAAACCAATACAGCTTCGAATACGGCTTACCGTGGTTTCGGTGGCCCGCAGGGCATGATGACCATTGAGCACATCATGGACGAAATCGCCCAGCATCTGGGCAAAGATCCGCTGGATGTGCGCAAGGTGAACTATTACGGCCATGATGATCGCAATGTCACCCACTATTACCAGAAAGTGGAAGACAACTTCATTCATGACATTACTGAGCAGCTGGAAGCCAGCAGTGAGTATAAAGCGCGCCGTAAAGCCATTGCTGAATTCAACAAAACCAGTCCGATTCTGAAAAAAGGGCTGGCGCTGACACCGGTTAAATTCGGTATCTCGTTTACAGCCACTTTCCTGAATCAGGCGGGCGCGCTGATCCACATTTACACTGATGGCAGTATTCATCTCAACCACGGTGGTACAGAGATGGGTCAGGGTCTGAATATCAAAGTGGCTCAGGTAGTGGCAGAAGTGTTTCAGGTGGATATCGACCGTATTCAGATCACGGCGACCAACACCGACAAAGTCCCGAATACTTCGCCCACGGCGGCATCCTCTGGTGCTGACCTGAACGGTAAAGCGGCTCAGAATGCCGCGCTGACCATCAAACAGCGCCTGATCGATTTTGCCTGCAGCCATTTTAAAGTCACGCCGGAAGAAGTGATCTTTAAAAACGGCCTGGTGCAAATTCGTGAAGAACTGAAAACCTTTGAAGAAATCATTCAGATGGCTTACTTCAATCAGGTTTCGCTGTCGAGCACAGGCTTCTACCGCACACCTAAGATTTACTACGATCATGAGAAAGCGCGCGGTCGCCCATTCTACTACTACGCCTACGGTGCAGCCTGTGCCGAAGTGGTACTGGATACCCTGACCGGTGAATACAAAATCCTGCGTGCCGACATACTGCATGATGTAGGTGCTTCCCTGAACCCGGCGATTGATATCGGTCAGGTTGAAGGTGGCTTTATTCAGGGTGTGGGCTGGCTGACGACAGAAGAGCTGGTGTGGAACGATCAGGGCCGCCTGATGACAAGCGGTCCGGCGAGCTACAAGATCCCGGCCATTGCTGATATGCCGATTGATTTCCGCACGCATCTGCTGGAAAACCGCAGCAACCCGGAAGACACAGTCTTCAACTCTAAAGCCGTGGGTGAACCTCCGTTCATGCTGGGTATGTCGGTCTGGAGCGCCATTAAAGACGCCATCCGTTCAGTTGCTGAGCCAGGTACTTTAGTGAAACTGGACACCCCGGCAACACCAGAGCGCGTACTGTGGGCAATTAACGAAGTGCAACCGTCTTCGTCTCAACCTTTCCTGAGTCGCAGGAAGAAAGAAGAGGCAGAGACAGCAACAAGTGAACAAGCCCAGTAAAAACAGCCAAAAGTAGTATATGGCGGGCCTTCGGGCTCGCCTGATGAGGAAAGCGCGATGTTTAAAGACAACTGGATTCATGCCCTGGCTGAACTGGATCAACGTGGTGAACCTTGTGTCATGGTCACTGTACTGGCAGACCGGGGTTCAGTACCTCGTGATGCCGGCACCAAAATGCTGGTGACCCGTAACGAGATCATCGCCACCATTGGCGGCGGTCACCTGGAGCACAAAGCGATCAAACTGGCACGGGAAATGCTGCTGACCGGAGACAGACATCCGCGCGTCGAGCACTTCAATTTAGGTGCCAGACTGGGTCAGTGCTGCGGCGGTATGGCCACCTTGAGCCTGGAGCCGATTGGTCAGCAACAACACCATCTGGTGCTTTTTGGTGCAGGCCATGTCGCGAAAGCGTTAATCCATATTGTCAGTACATTACCTTTTCGCGTGACCTGGATCGATCAGCGGGAAAGTGAATTCCCTGCCGAGCTGCCACTCGGTGTATCCAAGCTGGTGTCTGATGATCCGGTTGGCGAGATCCGCGATATGCCCGCCAACAGTTATTATCTGGTGATGACGCACAATCATCAGCTGGATTTTGAACTGGCAAGGGAAATCCTCAACAGAAATGATACTGCCTATTTTGGCATGATAGGGTCGCTGACCAAGAGGAAGAAGTTTGATTATCGACTGTCACAACGCGGCTACGATGATGAAACCATACGGCGTATGGTCTGCCCGATTGGGATTGATGCCGTCAAGGGTAAGCATCCGGCTGAAATTGCGGTTTCCGTTGCGGGCGAGCTGATTGCCCACTATCAGGGCGAAACCCTGGCCGATAAACGCGAGGACTCTGCTGCCACAGAGCTCAATGACAGCACCGACAATCAAGTCGCCTGACAGCGATTAACGAAGGATAAATACATGACATTACAACGCACGGCTTATCGCTCAGCGATTTTACACAGCATTGCCGATCCCCAGGAAGTCGGCCTTGAAAACAGCTTTGAATTTTTTGAAGACGGTGTTCTGGTGGTTGATAACGGCCACATTCTGGATGTGGGCCCGGCCGAAGAAGTACTGGCACGCCACCCGTCCTCAATGCCCGTTACTCAGTATGAACACAAGCTGATCACAGCCGGCTTTATCGATACCCATATTCACTATCCGCAAACCGGTATGATTGCCTCTTACGGCGAGCAGTTGCTGGACTGGCTGGAAAACTACACCTTCCCGGAAGAGCTGAAGTTTAAAAACCCTGTGTATGCACGTCAGGTTGCCAATATTTTCTTTGATGAGCTGGCCAGCAACGGAACGACCACTGCTCTGGTTTTCGGTACAGTACATAAAGAATCGGTAGATGTGTTTTTCGAAGAAGCTGAAAAACGCAAACTGCGCATGATTGCCGGTAAAGTCCTGATGGATCGCAACGCGCCGGATTACCTGACCGATACCCCGGAATCCGGTTATCAGGACTCAAAAGCGCTGATCGAAAAATGGCACAACAAAGACCGCCTGCTGTATGCCGTGACGCCGCGTTTCGCGCCAACCAGCACACCAGAGCAACTGGCCACAGTCGGTAAATTGCTGGAAGAGTATCCGGATGTGTACATGCACACCCATCTTTCTGAAAACAAGAAAGAAATTGAGTGGGTACTGGAACTTTTCCCTGAGCGTGACAGTTACTTAGATGTATACGATCATTACAAGCTGTTGAAAAACAGAGCGGTATTTGCCCACGGTGTTCATTTAACCGATTGTGAGTGCAAACGACTTTCAGAAACCGGTTCTGCCATTTCGTTCTGCCCGACGTCTAACCTGTTCCTTGGCTCTGGTTTATTCAATCTGCCAAAAATGGAACAACATGGTGTTCGTGTCGGTATGGGCACCGATGTTGGTGCCGGCACCAGTTTCTCACTGCTCCAGACTATGAGTGAAGCCTATAAGATTCTGCAGTTACAGCAGCAGAAACTGCATCCGCTGAAATCTCTGTATCTGTCGACACTGGGCGGTGCCAAAGCCCTGTACCTGGACGACAAAATAGGCAACCTGAAACCCGGCAAAGAAGCAGATTTCGTGGTACTGGATCTGCACGCCACACCGTTAATGTCTTTCCGCATGCAGCAAGCAAAAACGCTGGAAGAGCAACTGTTTGTGCTGATGAGTCTGGGTGATGACCGCACCGTCAGCAAAACCTTCGTCTATGGCGAAAAAGCCTACGATGCCGAAGGCACAACCGAACCAGAAATGGTAACTAAGAAAAAAGCGAGCTAAAAACTCGCGTCTCCACAATGCGTCTATCCTTGCCCGTCCCGGTATTCACGTCTCTAACACCGCCGCGGACGGGCGTTTTTTATCTTGCCTGCTTCTGTCTGAATCTAACTCACAACACCTTATGCGGTCCGAAGCACTCATAATGCATCTGCGATTCGCTCACGCCTTTCTCTTTAAGCTGCTTTGCCACATGCTGCATGAAACCTACCGGGCCGCAGAAATAGAAAGTGGTATTGTGCCAGTCAATTGCACCATCCATCTGGCTGAGATCCATAAAGCCGTCAAAATCTGTGTTGACTCCCTGTGGCTCGCGATACCATACACGGCTACTGACACCCTCTGTTGTATTTGCAATCTCTTCCACCTGGCTGCCAAACGCATGCTGACGGTGGTTTTCGGCAGCATGTAGCCAATGAACCGGCGCCTGGTGACTGTCTTTGATGCTCTCCAGCATCGCCAGCACAGGCGTCAGACCCACACCTGCCGAAATCAGGGCAACAGGCTGAGTCACTTCAGAACGGAAGAAGAAGTCTCCGGATGGTGCTGCCAGCTGGACTTTATCACCGACCTTCAGCTGCTGATGCAGATAAGATGACACAGTACCCAGCTTCTCATGCTTGACCGTAATTCGGTAAGTCTTGCCATTGGAGGCCCCCGACAGGCTGTACTGGCGGATTTCCTGATTGTCAAAGCAATCTGGCTTCAGATAAATACCAATGTACTGTCCCGGTTGGTAAGCCGCGACCGGCTGATCGTCTGTCGGCATAAACACGAAACTGGTAATCACATCGCTTTCTGGTGTTTTTGCCACCAGCTCAAATTCCCGCGTGCCGCGCCAGCCACCGCTTTTTGCCTCATTTTCCTGGTAAATGGCCTCTTCGCGATCAATAAAGACTTTCGCCAGTACACCATACGCTTCTGCCCATGCATCCAGCACTGCCTGGCCCGGTGCGAACAATTCATCAATGGTCCCAAGCAAGTGCTCACCCACAATCGCGTACTGATCAGCCGTAATGCTGAAGCTGGCATGTTTCTGGGCAATTTTCTCCACCACAGGCAACAGCACTTCCAGATTATCGATATTAGCGGCATAGCCGTACACCGCATTGAACAAGGCTTCACGCTGACGACCGCTGTCCTGATGGGTAAAGTTAAAAATATCTTTCAGCTCAGGGTGATGACTGAACATACGATCATAAAAATGTGCAGTGAGTTTAGGGCCGGTTTCGGCTAAAAGCGGTGCGGTAGATTTAACGATATCGATGGTGTTCTGGCTCAGCATAGCAGCTTCCTTTAAAGATGTATCTATAATGCATGTTTTAAAGTTGTATCTTAAATATATCTTTCAGTCAACAAAGGAATTACACTTGCTGCTAGTGTTCAAAGAGGAATAAATGTGCAACTGACCAATTTTACTGACTACGGATTAAGAGCGTTGATCTTGCTGGGTTCCTTGCCAGACGGGGAGCTCACCAGTATCAGCCACGTCAGTGACACGTTTGCTGTGTCCAGAAATCATATGGTGAAAATCATCAATAAACTGGGCCAGCTGGGTTATGTAAAAACCGTACGCGGAAAAAATGGCGGGATATGTCTGGCAATGCCAGCGAGTGAGATCATTGTGGGTCAGGTGGTTCGGGATCTGGAACCGCTGCAAGTAGTGAACTGCGCACCCGAGTTCTGCCATATCACGCCAGCCTGCCGCCTGAAATCTTATCTGGCGAAAGCCAAAGACGCTTTTCTGGCAGAGTTAGACCAATGCACCATCACCGATCTGCTGGCTGATAACCAGGAATTGCTGATTTTACTTACCAGGCCTGCATAAATTTCAGACAAAAAAAAGCCCCGATACAAATCGTATGGGGCTGGTCACATATTATGGATTGATATGTAAAGGAGATTATCTGCCCTTCTTTACCCAGGTTTCAGTTTTGGTCACAACACACGCTTATTCAATCAGATTGCCATCTAGTTTATGAACTTCGCCTGCTTGTATCCAAGCTGTAGCACCGGATATGTCTGGGCTAACGGACTATAAAGTGGGGGCTTTCGCCCCCGAGGGGATTAAAGATGCGCGCCCTGTTTCACCCAGGTACCGATCAGCTTACGCTCATCATCGGTCATCTGAGTCAGGTTACCCAGCGGCATTACTTTCGTTTGTACCGACTGCGCAACTATGCGGGGTGCATTCACTTTAATTTCTTCCGGTGTATCCAGTATCACACCCGCAGGCGCTGTCGAGAACGCAGCGTGCGTCGGTTGTGCTGAATGGCACACTGAACAACGCTCCTGAATGACATCATTCACCTGAGCAAAACTCACTCCGCTGCTGGCAGGCTGAGCTGCTGTTGCCGAGCCGGTTTCTGCCTGTGCAGTCGCTGATTCTGCTTTAGCTTCTACAGCAGGGACAGACGCAGCAGGAACAGAAGTCTCACCCATTCGGCTTGCGTAAGGCGAGGTCACAAATGCCAGCGCGATCATGCCCAGAGCTGCCACAGGCACTGTCCAGGCAAACTTCTGGCTGCCATGACGGGTGTTGAAGTAGTGGCGCACCAGGATACTGAAGACCGCCAGACCTGCCAGGATCAGCCAGTTATATTCTGAGCCATAAGTGCTCGGGAAGTGGTTGCTGATCATGATGAACAGCACTGGCAGCGTCAGGTAGTTGTTATGACGTGAACGCAGCAGACCTTTTGCCGGCAGTACAGGATCCGGTTCGCGGTTCTCTTCAATGGCTTTTACCAGACCACGCTGAGCCGGCATGATAACGAAGAATACGTTACCGACCATGATAGTACCGATGATTGCACCGACATGAATGTAAGCACCACGCCCGCTGAACACCTGGCTCAGGCCATAGGCTGCAGCCACTAAACCGAAGAACAGGATAATACCCAGTAACATCGGCTTCTTACCCAGCGCGGAATCACACAGCAGGCTGTAAATAATCCAGCCAGCTGCCAGAGAGCCTACACCCAGTGCAACTGATGCCGTGGCACTCAGACCTGAGCCCGGCGCAACCAGATAGATATCCGCATTGAGGTAATACACCACACCCAGCAGCAGAACACCTGTGATCCAAGTGAAGTAAGCTTCCCACTTAAACCAGTGCAGATTTTCAGGCATGCTTGGCGGTGCCAGTTTGTATTTTTCAAGGTGATAAATACCACCGCCGTGAATGGCCCAGAGGTCACCAGACAAGCCAGTTTTCGGATTGACACGGTTCAGGTTGTTTTCCAACCAGACAAAGTAGAACGAGGCACCAATCCAGGCGATACCTACAATCATGTGAACCCAGCGAATTGCCAGATTCAGCCATTCCGTCATATGTGGATCCATAACGAACTCCTGTTATGTTATGCGAACTTTAATTGCCTTGGGCTTATCAAAGTGCGACGGTTAATGCTTCCTGCTCCAAACTGCTCAGTGATAATTCGATACGAACATCGTCAGAAAAGTACACTTCATCGCAGTTATTGCCAGGCCCGGCACGATCGACGACCAGAAATTGATCATCCTTGCGCAGAGCCAGAACCGGGTGGTGCCAGACCCCTTTTCCATAATTCACGCCCTGACGTCCGTTACTGTAAAACGCCTTAAGCTGAGCGGGGTCCGGTGTGTCCCCTGCCGGGGCCACCAGGATCAGGTACGGATTTCCAAGTAAAGGAATAAAGGCCTGAGATCCCAGAGGATGCCTCTCCATCATGGCTATCTGTAAAGGATAACTCAAAGGCTGGGCTTCAAAGATACTGATGATGGCTGAACCACCTTCTTCCTGCACATCCACATTCGCCATAGCATGGTAACGTCGGGTTGACCCGTTATTGATCATAAAGTAGTCACTTACTTCTTTATCAATAACATCACCAAAAGGGGCAAATGCTTCGCGGGTAAGTGGCTCAATCGTCAGTTGTCTCACTGGTGTACTCATGGTGACTATTCCTGTCCTGATTACATTGTCTGCAGGCGGAATAAAGCGATCTTATTGATCTCTTCCAACGCCTTATCGAACTCAGCCTCAATTTCATTGCCTAATCGCGCCTCGAACGATTCGAGGATTTGATAACGATTGGCCCCTTTCACCGCCATGATGAAGGGAAACTGAAAACGTGCTTTGTAGCTATCGTTATAACGATTGAACTTTTCGAATTCTTCTGGTGAACACTGGCTAATCCCTGCGCCAGCCTGCTCGGCGGTCGACGCTTCGGTCAGCTCACCGTTCACAGCGGCTTTTCCGGCTAAATCCGGGTGCGCATTAATCAGGGCTAACTGTTCTTCTTTGCTGGCTGAAAGCAAAGTATCTGCCATACGCGCATGCAGGGTGCTGATGTCATCATCAGCATCACTGAGACCATTGTCGTAAACTTTTTCCGCCACCCAGGGGCTGTGCTCATACACATCTGCAAATTGAGAGACAAACTCTTCCCTGCTCATTTGGCTCGGTTGGCAAGACGTAAAACGCGCCATCATTAATACTCCTTCATACTTGGGTGCGGGTGGTGTTCGTGCCAGTGCTTGGCGATATCAATTCGGCGGCACAGCCAGACCTTGTCGTGCTGGCTGACATAATCCAGGAAACGGCGCAGTGCAGCGATACGTCCGGGACGGCCAATCAGGCGGCAGTGCAAACCCACTGACATCATTTTGGGTGCTGTAGCACCTTCTTCATACAGGGTGTCAAAGGTGTCTTTTAAATAATTGAAAAATTGATCACCTGCATTAAAGCCCTGCACAGTAGCAAAACGCATGTCATTGGTATCCAGTGTGTAAGGAATCACCAGCTGCGGTTTCGGACCTTCTTCGTGCCAGTAAGGCAGATCGTCATCGTAGGCATCAGAGTCGTACATAAAGCCGCCCTCTTCCGCCACAATGCGACGAGTATTCGGGCCGGTGCGGCCTGTGTACCAGCCGTACGGACGCTCGCCAGTCAGATTTTTGATAATCTCAATCGCTTTCATCATGTGATCGCGCTCTTCTGACTCGTCAATGTTCTGATAATCAATCCAGCGATAGCCATGGCTACAGATCTCGTGGCCGGCTTCGACAAACGCTTTCGCCACATCCGGGTGACGTTCCAGTGCCATAGCCACACCAAATACAGTCAGCGGCACATCGTATTCTTTAAACAAGCGCAGGATGCGCCATACGCCAGCACGGCTGCCGTACTCATAAATCGATTCCATGCTGATATGACGCTGACCCGGAAATGGCTGTGCCGCTGGGATCTCAGACAAGAATGCTTCCGACTCGCTATCACCATGAAGAATGCAACGTTCCCCACCTTCCTCGTAGTTGAGAACAAAAGAGACAGCGACGCGAGCGTCATTTGGCCAACGTGGGTGCGGGGGTACTGCACCATAGCCGATCAGATTGCGTGGATACTCATTACTCACACATGACTCCTTTAATCCTAATTGGTCAACACACTGACCATCTGATAATCAATTTATAACAGTGATTGTATACAATATCCAGAATTTTTGTAAATAAAATGTGCGCAACATTTTTTAATATCCATCAAAAAAAGTTAACTGCTTGTTACCCCTATATAGCTTACTTTAATATCAATACGTTAGCTAACAGTCAGGTACAACAAAGGGTTACATAGCCTAACTTTCGGGTTAACATTTCGGTTACACAAGCCTTTACTAATCGGTAAAGTTGTGTACATAGTTAAATACAATGTGGCGAACTGATTACGGATCACACATCAGAAGGCATACAATAGGTATGCAAGAAGTAATCCATTTTCTGTACAACTTAAGGAGCGCAACGCGCGAGGTTATCCATGGGAAAACTGACAACTCACGTGCTTGACACAGCCTCAGGCTTACCTGGAGCGGAAATTAAAGTGTCGCTTTATCGTCAAGAAGGCACAGACTTCGTTCTGGTTAAAACCACTCATACCAATTCTGATGGCAGAACTGACCAGCCTTTGCTGGAAGGAAGCGAATTCCAGAGCGGTAAATATGAGCTGGTATTTGAGACTGCCCATTACTTCCGCCAGAAAGGCGTTGAACTGTCTTCAGTTCCCTTTCTGGACGATATAGTCATCCGTTTCGGTATCGCAGATACCGGCAGCCACTATCATGTGCCGCTGCTGGTTTCACCTTACAGCTTCTCGACATACCGGGGCAGCTGATCCACAACGGAACACAAGTAGAACAATGATGGTTCCCGGCCTGAGGTCAGATGCAGGTCCGGGTACCGCGCAAGAGAGTTTGAAGATTGTATACAATGAGTGCAGGCTAAGTAGTAATCACTTCAAAAACCACGCAGTCTCCGGCAGTGACCAGGCCGGCAGGGTTTTCAGTAAGTGACGGCCTGGAACATTAGAGGGAAGTCCTGTCTGACAGGTGAAGTTGGGAACACTAAAAAACAACCAGCACACATCGTCACTCAGGCAAAAAAAGGAAGCGTCGTCATGAACAACTCTAAAACAGAAACGCTCGGTCGTTCTGAAGCTGTTTCAGCTTCACTGTTAGAGCGTCTGTTTAAACTCAGAGCTCACGGCACCAACGTGAAAAGTGAGATCGTCGGTGGGATTACAACCTTTGCCACCATGGCTTATATCATTTTCGTTAACCCACAGATCATGTCGGCCTCAGGCATGGATGCCGAAGCGGTTTTTGTTGCAACCTGTATTGGTGCTGCAATAGGCACTTTGCTGATGGGCCTGTTTGCAAACTGGCCTGTCGGTCTGGCACCGGGCATGGGGCTGAACGCCTTTTTCTCTTTCACAGTAGTGGGAGAAATGGGCTACAGCTGGCAAGTTGCCTTAGGGGCGGTTTTGATTTCCGGTATTCTTTTCGTTGCGATGAGCTTTTACAAAGTCCGCGAATGGATCATCGAAAGTATCCCTGAAAGCCTGCGTTTTTCCATGACTGCCGGTGTGGGTCTGTTTCTGGGACTGATCGGCCTGAAAACTGCTGGTATCGTGGTAGACAGTCCTGCCACTCTGGTCAGTCTGGGTGACTTTACCCAGCCACAGGCGCTGCTGGCCGCAATCTGCTTTCTGATCATTGCCGTACTGAGTGAGCGTAAGGTCTTCGGTGCCGTCCTGATCGGTATGTTCAGTGTTACCCTGATCGGTATTCTGCTGGGTCTGGTTCAGTACAATGGGGTGATTTCTTCTCCACCGAGTCTGGCACCGACCCTTTTCGCCATGGATATTGCCGGCGCACTGAACATTTCGATGATCAGCGTGATCCTGGCTTTCCTGTTCGTGAATATGTTTGATACTGCCGGTACCCTGATGGGTGTGGCTGAGCGGGCAAACCTGAGAAACAAAGAAACCGGTAAAATTGAAGGTCTGAGCAAGGCTCTGAAAGCCGACAGTATCGCCAGTGTGGCAGGTGCGTGTGTGGGTTGTCCGCCTGTCACCAGTTATGTAGAAAGTGCAGCGGGTGTTGCGGCAGGTGGCCGGACCGGGTTGTCAGCCATAGTGATAGGCCTGCTGTTTGTCGCGGCCATCTTCTTCTCACCGCTGGCTGGCATGATCCCGGCTTACGCCACTGCCGGCGCACTGATTTACGTTGCCTTTGTAATGATGAGCAGCATGCAGCACGTAAAATGGAACGATTTTACTGATGCTGCGCCTGCCGCCATCACCGCTTTGATGATGCCGCTGACTTTCTCCATCGCCAACGGTATCGCACTGGGTTTCATTACCTACACAGTGCTCAAAGTCGCCACGGGCAAAACCAAAGATGTCTCAATCAGCATGTACATTCTGACCGCGATTTTTGTCGCCAAGCTGGTGTACCTCTGATCACTGAATGACACATGCAATACCAATCTAAAAGTCATTATTAGAAAAGAAACATATATGCATACCTACCTCTGTCGAACGGCAGAGGCAGGTCACTGCATACTTAAAAAACAAAATTTAATAAAGCCATAGACGCGAACACAACCTATAACCCTACGCAGCCAATTCATCGGATGAATTGTGGAGAACTAACGATGAAACTTCTCTATACGCTAAACCAGAGACCACCACACAGTATCACCCTGCTCTTAGCTATCCAGCATATGCTGGCTTCCATCGGCGGCATTGTCGCTGTGCCATTAATTGTCGGCACCTCTATTGGTCTGCCGACCGATGAAGTCGTCACCCTGATCAATGCCGCCCTGCTCGCTTCCGGTATTGTTACCATTGCCCAGTGTCTTGGATTTGGCCCTGTCGGTATTCGTCTGCCCGTTGTGATGGGTTCGAGTTTCGGTTTTCTGGGTGTTGCCATCAGCATAGGCAATGCTGACGGTGTAGGCGGTATCATGGGCGCGGCACTTGTCGGTTCTTTTGTGGTCGTGGCAGCCAGCTTCTTCATGGATAAAATCCGTAAGCTGTTTCCCAATGTGGTCAGCGGTGTGGTGGTAACACTAATTGGCCTGACCATTCTGCCCGTCGCCATGAACTGGGTGGGCGATGCACCTAATACCAGTGAACAGTTCGCGACCATGCCAAAGCTGTTCCTGGCATTTATCTCGCTGGCAATCGTTATCGTCGTTTCCATTTACTGCCGTGGTGCCGTCGCCGCCTCTGCCATTGTTATCGGCCTGGCCGGTGGTTATCTGGTGGCCCTGTCAATGGGTATGGTTGATCTTGACCAGATTGCACGCGCAGAGTGGGTGGGCAGCCCGGCCATCATGGAATACGGAATGAGCTTCAGTCTGTCGGCTATCATCAGCATGAGCCTGGTCTACATAGTCGTGATTGCAGAAGCCACAGGGGATTTCATGGCTCTGGCAAACAACTGTAAAGTCAAACTGTCTGGTAACGATCTGAAACGCGGCCTGCTGGGTGACGGACTGGGCAGCACACTGGCTGCTTTCCTGACCGCCATGCCACTGGCTTCTTTCAGTCAGAACGTAGGTATCGTAGGCATCACAGGTGTGGCCAGCCGTTATGTCGTGGCAACAACCGGCGGCTTGCTGATCCTGGGTGGCCTGT
This sequence comes from Photobacterium salinisoli, assembly GCF_003614885.1. Lineage (GTDB taxonomy): Bacteria > Pseudomonadota > Gammaproteobacteria > Enterobacterales > Vibrionaceae > Photobacterium > Photobacterium salinisoli. Next base: position 629,839 of record NZ_QZMS01000007.1, on the reverse strand, counting down.
TCCCTAAACTGGCAGCACTGGCAGTGACCATTCCTAAGCCAGTTCTGGGCGGTGTCGGTTTCATCATGTTCGGCATGATCGCTTATGCCGGTATTCGTATGCTGATAAAGGCAGCAGACACCAAACGTAACGCACTGGTGATCTGTGTCGGTCTGGCATCGGGTCTGGCAGTGACTATCGAACCGCGCCTGGTTCAGCACCTGCCACACGATCTGGCTAACCTGTTCCACTCAGGCATTACTACCGGCACAATCGTGACTGTACTGCTTAACCAGATCCTGCCTGAGAACGCTGTCAGCGACAAAATCGAGGAAACCGCAGACGACGAGGCAGAGAATGAACTTCCGGTTCAAGCTTCTGAAACTGCGGAAAAGAAGCAACACATTGAAACAGCTAAACAATCCTGAACAGAGAGACAAATAACACTTCACTTTAACCCGGGGATCCTGAAGATCCCCACCCCCATAAGACCTTCTCCTCGGTAACGGCAGAGAAGGCTAAGGAAATAAAAATGGTAACCATCTGGCTGAAAAACCCTTTAGCCATTTACACAGGCTCAAACACAGAATCGGATGCCCGCGGTGGCATCGTGATTCAAGGCAGCAAAGTGATTGAGCTGGTTCCTCTTGGTGCTCAACCGTCTAACAAACCCGATCAGGTGATTGATGCCAGTGAGCATGTCATCACTCCCGGACTGGTGAATGCCCATCACCATTTCTATCAGACGCTGACCCGTGCGTATCCGGATGCACTGAACAAAGAGCTGTTCCACTGGCTCAAAACCTTGTATCCGGTCTGGGCGGGCCTTGATGAAGAAATGATGCAGGTAGCCACTGAGCTGGCCTTGGTTGAGCTGATGATGTCCGGCTGTACTACCGCATCGGATCACCATTACCTGATCCCCCGCGGTCTGGAACACGCCATTGATATCCAGGTCGACACCGCACAAAAGCTGGGTATCCGTTCAATTTTCACCCGTGGTTCGATGAGTCTGGGTGAAGACGAAGGCGGCCTGCCGCCCCGTCATACCATTCAGAAAGAAGACACCATACTCGATGACAGCTTACGACTGATTCGTCAGTACCATCAGCGTGGTGATGGCGCGATGACGCAGATTGCTCTGGCGCCCTGCTCGCCTTTCTCAGTAACCACAGATCTGATGAAAGAAACTGCTCGTCTGGCAGAACGTGAAAATGTCATGGTACACACCCATTTGTGTGAAACCATTGATGAAGAAAACTTCTGCCTGGAGCGTTTCGGTCTGCGCCCTGTCGATTATCTGGAAGAAACCGGCTGGCTGAATCACCGTACCTGGCTGGCACACGGAATTCACTTTAACGAAGAAGAAATTCGCCGTTTAGGGAAAGCCGAAGTCGGTATCTGCCACTGTCCGTCATCAAACATGATGCTGGCCTCCGGTATCTGCCGCAACAAAGAGCTGGAAGCGGCAGGCGTGAAAGTGGGCCTGGGCGTTGATGGTTCAGCGTCAAACGACGGCTCAAACCTGGTGAACGAAGTGCGCATGGGGCTGTATATCCAGCGCCTGCGTTATGGTTCGGCTGATGTCACCCATTTCGATGCCCTGCGCTGGGCAACATCGGGATCGGCACGTGCTATGGGCCGTGAAGATTTTGGCACACTGGAGGTGGGCAAACAGGCTGACATCGCCATGTTCCGTCTTGATGATATCCGCTTCTCGGGTGCGCACGACCCATTGGCAGCCCTGGTGCTTTGTGGTGCCCATCAGGCAGACAGAGTCATGGTGGCGGGACAATGGCGTGTCCATGATGGCAGGGTGATCGGTGTTGATTTACCGGCACTGCTGAGCCGTCATCAGGCAGCCGCGAAACGTCTGGTCGAGCGATTCCAGCAACGCCGATAATCACATAATGACACCATTGTTTTTGTTCAGGATATAACACCCAAGCGCTTTCGCTCTTTACCTCGTTGGGCGGAAGCGCTTTTTTATTGGTTTCAAGTTTACTGACGATTTGAAGTGTATCAGCTTCAGGCTGATTTAATCTGGCAACCCCGAATCACCAGTTGAGTCAGAAATTCTGCGGCATCAGCAAAATCCTGATCATCCAGTGCTTCTTTTTCCAGTACATTGCAAATCTGCCAGCTGAAGTCGGCATAAGTCTGTGTCGATGCCCAGATAGTAAACATCAGATGCTGCGGCGATACACGCGCCATCATCCCCTTTTCTATCCAGCGCTCGAGTTTGGCAATGATCATTCTAGATTGCGCCAGCAACTCATCGCCAATATCTGACGGCAGATACGGTGCACCCGACATCACTTCGTTGGCAAACACTTTGGACGCAAAGGGGTGATCACGGGAAATGCGCAATTTGGTCTGAATATAAGAAGTGAGCGCCTGAGCCGGATCATCGAGTTGTTCAATCGGACTGGAAGCTTCCAGCAATGGCTGTGTCACACTTTCCAAAACCGCACGGTACAGGTTTTCTTTGGTCTTGAAGTAGTAATACACGTTCGGTTTGGGGACGTCGGCCAGCTTCGCGATATCGGCGACTTTCGTTGCTGCAAAACCCTGCTCCGCAAACAGGCGACCCGCAAACTTGATAATAACTTCCTGATTCTTTTCTCGAATACGTGACATAACCTGATTTCACCCTCCAACCGATGCAACGCCTCATACTAGTCGAACTGACCCGCGAATCAAAGTCTGACAAGAGTATTTGCCTGATATCTCCGGCGATTTCTCTTTTTTCTGTATCGCCGTAAATTTTTTGCATCCAGTTGCCGTCCCCAATCGTTTACTCAATGACCACCAACAACTAAAAAGGATCCATCATGAATACCAAACTCGTTGTGAGTGTCATTGCGATGAGCCTTTCCGGCATCGCGTCAGCTTCCAGTCACCGAGAAGCACCAAACATCACCCGGCTTCCCACTCTGGACTCTACCGACTTTTACGCCTTCAACAGCTATGAAAGCGGCCGGGAAGATTACGTCACCCTGATCGCCAACTACATACCGCTGCAAGATGCTTACGGCGGCCCGAACTACTTCGCGATGGATCCGGCCGCCGTGTATAGCATCCATATTGATAACGACGGTGATGCGATTGAAGATCTGACCTTTCAGTTCCAGTTTAAAAACGCCCTGCCGAACAACAACACAGGCGTCGCCCTTAATATCGGCAACAGCGGCGAAACACAGTCTGTGGCCGTGCCGTTAAAAGTTGTCGGCGGGATCAGTGCCGCCGATCAGAGCGCGGCAAATTTCAGTGAAACCTACACCCTGAGTCTGGTCAACGGCCCGCAACAAAATGGCCAGCCAACCAAACTCACCAATGTGTCAACAGGCCAGACAGAATTTCACAAGCCACTGGATTTCATCGGTACCAAGACCTTTGGCAGCGAAAGCGGCTATGTCGATTACGCCAATCAGTTCATCTATGAATTTACCATGCCGGGCTGCGCTGCTACGGGTAAAGTCTTTGCCGGCCAGCGCAAAGATCCATTCGTCGTGAATCTGGGTAAAACCTTCGATCTGGTTAACTATGTCCCTGTCGAAGGCGACAGTGCGCCTGGTGCCTCTGATGGCGGCGGTTTTCCGGGCGGAATTACTCAGTCAGCCGACAATGATGATCTGAGGCTCAAAAATGTCACCGAGCTGGCAGTTGAAGTCCCCAAAGTCTGTATTACCGGAGATGGCAACGGCACCATAGGTACCTGGACGACGGCCAGCTTGCCACAGGCAAGGATTCTGAATCCGAATGCGACCTTCGCCCGTCCGGAAGTCAATGGCGGCGCGCTGACGCAGGTCTCCAGGCTGGGCAACCCGCTGGTCAATGAGCTGGTTATCGGCTTAAAAGACAAAGATACCTTCTCAGCATCCAAACCTGCCGATGATACTCAGTTTGCAACATATGTCACACACCCAAGCCTGCCAGAGTTGCTGAACATTCTGTTCAAAGACGCGGTCAATGCGACACTGGGAACCAACCTAGCCACACTGGCGCCCACCAATTTCCCTCGCAACGATCTGGTCACAGCATTTCTGACCGGCTTCCCCGGCGTTAATCAGCTAAAAACGGTAACACCATCAGAAATGTTACGCCTCAACACAGCCATTGCTGCTAAACCTGTTTCCCAGCAATCGTCTTTCGGTGTTGCTGGCGACGATCTGGCGGGTTTCCCTAACGGACGCAGACCCGGTGATGATGTGGTAGATATTGCCCTGCGAGTTGTCATGGGCCGTTTATGTTACCCCATTCCTGTGAATGGAACAGATACAGATCTGGGTCTGTGCCAACCGGAAGATGCCAATGTCGGCAACGTCCCCTTTACTGATGGCGCACCGGTCAATGCCACCATGATGGGCGACAGTTTCCCTTACCTGGCGCCACCTCTTTCCGGTTCTGGTACTGACATGGTTTCAGAGTAAGGAGCAGCACAATGACTCGATCTATTCGCACTACCTTGCTGCTGTCAGCCGTGATCCTGGCGGGCTGTAACGGCAGTTCAGATTCCGGTCAGGATGCACCCGGGGGGACAAATGCCGCCCCGGTTGCAATGCCGCTGAGTCTGACAACACAAACCGATACCCCAATAACCGGCTCGCTTAAAGCCACAGACAAAGATGGCGACACCCTTCGCTTTGCGCTCGGCAATGCGCCGGGTCAGGGTACAGTCGTGATCACACCAGGCGGCACCGTCACCTATACCCCGGCCAGCGGGATAACAGGGAACGACCAGTTTAGCTACACGGTCAGTGACGGAAACAACGAGCCTGTCAGTGCACAAGTCTCTATCACGATTGAGGTACTCCAGGTCAGCTTTGCCTCGTTCAGCCGAGAGGTATTCAATGCCCCGTTAAACAGTACACCGAAAAGTCTGCGCGGGCGCTCTGTCAGTAACGACGTAAGCAGTCCGGATTTTTATGACGATCTGCTGATGGAATAAGGTTACCTGCTGTGGCCTGCTGCCAGGCCACCTTTGCGTTGTGTTCGATCGGCCAGGGATGGCCACTTTTTAAGGAAATCGTCCCATGAATACACATTCTTTTCCTGCACTGATGATCGGTATTGCCGCGTTATGCAGTGTATCCGTGTTTGCAAAGCCTTACCTGCCTGACAATCAGGATGCCGCTTTGCTGATGGTACCGGAACTGGCTGTCCAGTCAGCGACGCTGGAAGACATACGCACCTTAATTGACAACGCGCAGCGTCCGTCCGGCACTATTGATGGTTTCAGCCTGGCCGATGCTCTGATACAGCCACATCTGAATACGAACGCCTCCCCAGAGGCCCTCTACCTCTGGGCCAGGATTCAGCAGCACCAGCATGATTTCAAAGGTGCCGAGCAAACGCTAAAACGTTTACTGGCACAGCAACCCGATGATGCCAGTGCACGATTACTGCTGGCCAGCGTGCAGACTATCCAGGGTAAATTCACGCAAGCCAGGCAATCGTGCCTGCAGCTTATTGGCCGGTCTTCGATGCTCGTAGCGGCGGCCTGCGCACTGGACAACAGCTTTCAGCAAGCGAAAACCGAAGACAACCGCGTCCAGAGCTATAGTGAACTTCAGTCAGTTGCCACGCGTTATCCGTCACAACATCAGGAAGAATCTGTCTGGCTCATGCAAATCCTGGCGGGCATGGCACTGGCGCTTAACCGTCCGGAAGAAGCCCTGGCGCATCTCAGCCTGCCTGCTGACAGCCAGCGACCGATCAGCTATCTGAGTTTATGGGCAGAGGCTCAACTGGCTCAGGATAACCCTCAGGCTGTACTCACCACCCTGGCAGACGTTGTCTCCCGTTCAGGGGCTACTGATGACAATCTACTGCTGAAACTGGCCCTTGCAGAACAGATGACAGGGAGATTTCAACACTGGCAGGTTCGTTGCCTGAACCGGATCACCCTGCGTGAACAACGACAGGATACGACCCATGCCGGTTTACTGGCGAGCTATTACCTGCTGCTCGGTGATCGCCCTGACAAGGCGCTGTTCTGGGCCAAAATCAACTGGCAGCAAAACCGCCTGTTATCAGACCGACAATTGCTGATAGATGCTGAGCAGGCTTTTAATCAGCAAGCATGAAGCTTATAAGGACACCCTATTATGCGAACTCTCGTTATCCTTTTTGCACTGCTTGCCACTGCATTTACGGCACGCGCACACCAGTTAAGCACTGCATACCTGACCTTAGAGCAAGATGAAAACGCCACGCTGAGCGGTAACTGGCAATTACAACTGTCAGATCTGTATGCACTGATGGCCGATAAGGGAATTGTTCTGGACGCCAATCAGGACGGCAACCTTGCCTGGCGTGAAATCACGAACCAGCAGGCTGCAATCCAAGCACAGTTACTGAGCCAGCTGATCTTCGATCAGGACGGACGTCGTTGCGATATGGTGGTCGCTGGCAACATGATGCTGGAATCACACGCCAACCAGCTCTATCTGTGGCTGCCGTTAGAGGTCAATTGTTCGTCGGCTGCCGGACTGAATCTGTCCTATCAGGCTATGTTCGACATCAATACCGGCCATAAGCTGATCGTAAATATTGCTCAGTCTGAGCAAAGCATCAACAGAATCCTGGATACCAGTCACCGCTCGCTGGCAGTCAATATTCAAGCGTCTTCCATTGGCGAAACGGCACGTGAATACCTGTATCAGGGGGTCGTCCATATCCTGATCGGTACCGACCATATCCTGTTTCTGCTGGCCTTACTCCTGACTTGTGTGCTGTATCGCGATAAACAACAATGGAAGGGCATCGACAGTCCAAAATCGATACTGATCAGCACTACCTGGATTATCACAGCCTTTACCCTTGCCCACTCTATTACGCTGACAGCAACAGCGCTTAACTGGTTGCCATCGAGCCGCTGGGTCGAGTTCTTGATTGCTGTGTCTGTCGTTTTTGCCGCCCTGAATAATATCTTTCCGCTGATCACCAAACTGGGCTGGGTGACCTTTGGTTTTGGTTTATTGCACGGCATGGGGTTCGCGTCTGTACTGGGCGAACTGGGGTTGCCGGCAAGCCATACGTTGCTGGCGGTTGTGGCGTTCAATTTAGGGGTCGAACTCGGACAGTTGTCGATACTGCTGCTTGCTTTACCTGTGTTGATGCTTGTCAGACATCAATGGCGCTATCAGCGCTGGTTTATGCCAGCAGGCTCAGCATGTATTGCCCTGGTGGCTGTCCAGTGGTCCATAGAACGTTTCTGAATTTGTGGACGGTATATCAAACAGACGTTATGGAACTGGCGAATACTTTTGTGGCTGCTAACGTTGAAACAAGCTGATAAATCAGTTTCTTAACGTATTTCTTCATCACAGTACAAGGACAGACATGGATCAGGACGATCATCTCAAACTCATCAGCGCTACGGCACTGGGCGACAGGCAGGCCTTTGCCAGGCTGTATCAGCAAACCAGCGGCAAACTGCTGGCTGTATGCCTGAAAATGCTGGGGAACCGGGCGCTGGCCGAAGAAGCGATACAGGATGCTTATGTGAAAATCTGGCATAACGCGGCAGATTATCAGCACCATAAAGGCAGTGTCCTTACCTGGATGATCAGCATCGCCAGATACCGGGCCCTGGATATATTGCGTTACCAGAAAGTCAGAAAAGAAGACGCTATAACCGGTGAACCAGCATCACTGGAAGCAAGTGATGACAGGTTTACCGATCTCGACGCCGGACACAAATTAAGCCAGTGCATTGATGAACTGCCCCAGGAGCACCAACAGGCGATTCATCTGGCTTACTTTAACGGGCTGAGCCATCAGGAAGTGGTCCACTACCTGGATAAACCGCTGGGAACCATCAAAAGCTGGATTCGCCGAGGGTTACAACAACTACAAAGGTGTCTGACGCCATGAACTATAACAACCAGACATTAATCGATATGCTGGCCGCCGAGTACGTACTGGGGACATTACGCGGCCCGGCCCGGCAACGCTTTCAAACCCTGATGATGCAATCTACCCGCATCCGTGAAGCAACCTGGCAGTGGGAACAGCATCTCAACGACATTAACCATCGGATTAGTCCTGTCGAGCCAAGTGCTGCTGTCTGGCAAACGATCAGCCAGCGACTCGGTTTTGATGAGAACACAGCCAAAGAGACCGGCCATCATGTGCTCAAAAGCGGACTGTCCCGTTTGTGGCCTATGCTGACGGGTATTACCACAGCGGCTTCGCTTCTGCTTGCTGTTCTGCTCTGGCGGGAAAGCCAGATCCCCGTCGCACCCGGACCGGTCCAGCATGTGGCTGTTGTTAAAGGGGAAGATGCTTCTTCATACTGGCTGATAGAAGTCCATTCGCGTGATATCACTGTCCGGGCAGGCTCTTCGTTCCAGGGACTGGCCGACAAAGATTACGAGCTGTGGGCAGTGGCCGCCAATGAGCCGAACCCGGTTTCTCTTGGCCTGTTGCCAAAAGAAGGCGAGCTGGTACTGGCAAAAAATACCCGCTTTGATCAACTGAACATTCAGATGCTGGCGGTCAGCGAAGAACCACTCGGCGGCTCACCGTCCGGATTACCAACCAAGGTGCTATATACGGCAGAACTGGACAGGCTCTGACACCAAACGAAAAGTGACATCGTCACTTTGTGATCTGCTGTCCAATATAAAATTGTCATTCTTGTAGCACGCAGGCTATGTCCCCCGCTTTGAATTTAAGTAAAAGCGGGGGCTGGCAGCAGGCACACCTTAACCTTAACGCCTCAGACCATTTAACATCACATCCAGCGCTTGGGCAGCTTCATTCAATGCCACCGCGCTGTCCTCGCTGTCTGCAATATAACGCGCGGTGTCCAGCAATGCCCCGTTGATCAGCCTGGCAAGCATCACAGGTGATGAGGTGTCAGGGATGATTTTATCCCCGACTAATTGCGTCAGTAAGTCGGCAATCGCGTCAACGCAGCTCATGCGGACAGCCTGAATCTGTTCGCTATCAAGCACCGATGACGCATCCCTGATCATAATCCGTTGAATATCCGGCTCAGTCGCCATCTTCAGGTAGGCATGACAGCGCCCTGAAAATGCACTCCAACTGTCCGGGGCGCTGGCAGAGATCGCCTGCAGTCTGCTATCCATCTCCTGATCCAATTGCTGGTACACGGCAAAAAACAAGCCTTTCTTACTGCCGAAGTGATGATACAACGCACCACGGGTTAACCCCGCTCGGCCAGTCAACTCATCCATTACAGTGTCGGCAAAGCCAACTGTACCGAACCACACACGGGCATGCTGCAGCAAGGCAAGCCTTGTCTGTTCCATCGTGATTGCTCTGTTCATGCGAGTTAATGTTCCGAAAATATGAAAACAAGTTCATTTATAGTTGACATACACCGCGTATGTCAATTAGTTTCTTATGCACCCCATCTGCCATAAGCACGCATGGGCATATTCTTAATGACTGACTGGAGATATTCATGGCAAATCCTTATAAAGCACTGTTTCACGCCCCGGGAACATTGGCTTTTTCCCTGACAGGGCTGATTGCCCGCCTGCCCATATCCATGGCGGGTATTGGGATAATCACTATGATTTCCCAGCTCTCCGGCTCTTACTGGCTGGCCGGTGCGGTTGCCGCCACGTTCACACTCTCAACCGCCTTGATTGCTCCACAGATTTCCCGTCTGACAGACCGCTATGGTCAGGGCCGCATCTTGCCACCTGCTGCAGCGATCAGTGTGCTGGGTATGCTGCTGCTTTTGGTCTGCATTCACTTCGGAGCACCCGACTGGACACTCTTTCTGTTTGCGGTACTGGCCGGGTTTATGCCCAGCATGCCGGCCATGGTCAGAGCGCGCTGGACACAGATCTACAAAGGTCAGCCTGCCCTGCATACGGCTTACTCACTCGAGTCTGTGCTTGATGAAGTCTGTTTCATTGTTGGGCCTCCTATCGCCGTCGGTCTCAGTGTTGCTGTGTCACCCATCGCCGGACCGCTTGCGGCAGCTCTAATGCTGGCTGTTGGCATATCATTGTTCAGCTTGCAGAAAAAAACCGAACCTCCGGTATCAGAACAAACGGATCATCAGCAAGAATCTGCACTTGAACCTCTCACCATGAAAATGCTGCTGCTGACACTGATAGCTTTGGGCACCATAGTCGGTACTGTTGATGTGCTCAGTGTTGCCTTTGCCAAACAGCAGGGTGTGCCTGTTGCGGCCAGTTTTGTCTTGTCGGCCTACGCGGCAGGTTCCTGTATTTCCGGGCTGGTGTTTGGCGCACTGCGTCTGAACCTCACTTTGCCGAAACAATTGTTACTGGCTTCCATCGCCACTGCGGCAGCCACACTCCCGCTGCTGTTTGTTTACGATGTGCTGACGCTGTCCGTCTCCGTTTTCGTCGCGGGCATTTTCTTCGCACCGACCATGATTGTAACTATGGGCCTTGTTGAAAAGATTGTGCCTGAGTCAAAGCTGACCGAAGGATTTACCTGGATGATCACTGGCCTGGGAATCGGGATTGCCGCCGGTGCAGCACTCACTGGCTGGGTCATAGACGAGATGGGAATTCGTGCCGGATTCACCGTCACGATGGCGGCTGGCGGCGGTGTTCTGCTGGCAAGCGTGTATTGCTATCGTTTACTGCAACAACGTATGGCGCTGCAAACTGCCTGATCGTCAACATATCAGGGGATAGACAGCAGGCTCATACGCTGAGCCTGCTCTTTTTCTTCTGGTTTTATGTCTGGCTATTGGTCAGGGCTGTATCAAGAAAACGCACAATCCAGGACACCACCAGCTTGTCATCAACCGGTTGCGATAACGAGTTGATGCCTTTTTCATAAGCTTCAGCGGAGTAAAGCGGCTGCCGGGCTGTCATCAGATCTTTCACATAGTTTTTAGTGAACTCAGGATGTCCCTGTATACCGAGAAAATAGGTATTTATCCGAATCATGGCATAAGGGCAAAAATCACTGCCTGACAGCACTTCAGCCTCAGGAGGTAGCTGACTGATCTGATCCTGATGGCTGACCACAAGAGAGACTGTTGATCCGGCACCTTTCATCCAGTCGATTTTTTTCTTAACCGCATAGCTGTTGACACCTATTCCCCAGCCTCTGCCGGATGTCACCACTTCACCACCCAGTGCCTTTGCCATCAGCTGATGACCAAAACAGATCCCCACAAAAGGCTTTTTCTCTTCATACAGTTTTTCAATGAAGGCCAGTAAATGTCCAATCCAGACAAAGCCATCATTGGCGCCGAATTGACTACCCGATGTAATGTAAGCATCGCACTCATCAGGGTCTTTGGGGTATTCACCGTCAATCACACGGTAGAACACCAGGGTGATATGTTTTGAATAATCATTAAACAGAGCGGAAAACATGTCCCGATAGTTACCGTGCGCGACCTGTAGCTCAGCCGCCACATCGTCACACAAGAGCACACCTAATCGCATCCTTGTCTCTCCCAGTCTGTACCATCGCCAATTAAATGATTTCGAAATACCGGGCAAGCTCCCAGTCCGTGACCTGCTTTCTGAATTCGCGCTCTTCCCACTCGCGTGTAGCGGCAAAGTGCTCAACAAACTCTTCTCCCAGCAGGGAACGGGCAGCATCGGAGGCTCTGAAACGCTGTGCTGCCTCCCACAAAGTGGCGGGCAGTGCCAGCTCTGGCGGTTGCGGCTGATCATAGGCATTGCCTGCCACCGCATCCAATGGCTGCCATTGGTTCATGATGCCGTACAAACCTGAGGCCACAGCCGCTGCCAGTGCGAGGTAAGGATTGGCATCTGCCGCGCCCAGCCGATATTCAATGCGCTGAGATTTCTCATTTCCCGGTATCACTCTCAGAGCTGTCGTGCGGTTTTCAATGCCCCATGTTGCGTGTGTCGGCGCCCAGAAACCGGGCACCATCCGGGTATAACTGTTGATTGTTGGCGCAATCATACACAAAAAATCGGGCATCAAACGTTGCTGGCCCGCCAGAAACTGCCGTTGGATTGTGCTCATCCCCTGTGTTTTGCTGGCATCATAAAAAGCAGATTGTCCGTTTTTATGCTGGAGAGATACATGAATATGGCCGCTTTGGCCCGGATAGTCCATTGACCATTTCGCCATGAAGGTCGCCAGCAAATCCCGCCGCTGCGCCAGCACTTTCATGTAGGTTTTAAAGAGCGCCGCTTTGTCTGCGGCGGCTTCTGCCTGATCAACCGCAATGGCCGCTTCAATCACACCCGGACCTGTTTCAGAATGAATTCCCTCTATGGGGAAGTCCATAGTCTGCCCCATGGCCAGAATGTCGTGATACAGCTCGCTGTAGACTGAGTTGCGGATCATTGAATAGCCAAACCAGTCCGGCGTTACCGTTTGCAGGTTACGGAAGCCTTTCTCCCGAGCAGAATGCGGTGTTTCGCGAAACAAAAAGAATTCATATTCCAGTGCAGCATTGACTTCAAATCCCAGTGCATCCGCTTTTGCCAGCACTCGTCGTAACACCCCGCGTGGGCACACGGCTTCGGCCGTACCGGTAAATTCAGCAATAAAAAGCAGCATCCCCTCTTCATCCAGCACATCACGGCAAGTATGCGGCAGAATACGCACCGGGGCATCCGGATACCCGGTATGCCAGCCCGTATACTGAGTGTTGTCATAGAGCTGATCTTTTGCATCCCAGCCCAGCACCACGTCACAAAAAGAAAACCCCTTCTCCAGCGATGCCACAAACTTGGCTTTGGACATGTATTTGCCGCGCATGATACCGTCATTATCAAACAGCCCGACTTTGACATGGGTCAACCCACGCTCCTCGATAATCGCTATTGCATCGGCCACGGTTTTTACTGCTCGCGCTTCCATCATCAGCCTCACCCCCCTTGCTAAACCAGCAGAGCAGCGCCGCACAACAAGTACGGTTCGGCCCTTACATTAAGCTTAGATGCGATTTTGCAACATACTGAGTTTCAGGCAGTTTTGAGAGAGAAATCTGAGCCCATCACAAAGCCTCGCGCTCTTTCGTCAAGCGGTATCCGCTGTGCATCAGCCAAGTCCGACACCTCGTGCCATCAGCACAGCCAGCAAGGGAATCACAAGCAGCAGAAGTAACTCCAGACGGATAAGAATAACAATGACAGGCGGAACAGGAATGGTTTCACGGGTTGTACGTCTGTGCCTGTAAAAGAAAACGGTCGGAAAAACCGACAAGGCGGCCACTATCAGAAACAAAGTCACTTTGGCATGAAAGACCGGATTGGCGGTGTAAAAATCGGCAGGTTTGCCCACCAGAAACCACATTGCCAGCCCGGCCAGAAGTACAACCACGGCTGATATACCATAGATAGCATCCCACCTTGCCAAACGATGCATTTCCTCGGCTGTCAGGCGGCGTTTGATCAGCATATGCTCAACCACCAGTACCGAGAACAGTGCAAAAATGCCGATAAAGTGGAAATAGCGAATCACGATTTCGAACATACTGGGTCCTTATTGTGCAAAGAGACAAAGGTGCAAAGAGTTAGTTATCACCCGATGTTATTAAAAACTCTGCAATTTTCTGATAAGTGGCACGACACTGCATCGGCACGAGCGATTCAAGATTAAGGTAGGCGTGGATCATGTCATCAAGATGAAAATGTTCGGTAGGGATTCCCAGCGCTGACAATTGCTGCACGTAAGCCACACCTTCATCCCTTAACGGGCAGAATTCAGCCGTGATCATCAGCGTTCGGGGCATTTTCTCGCTCTTAGCCATAAACAAAGGCGAGGCGGCCTGCCTGTCTTCGCCATGCTGAAAATACTGATCAAAATACCACTGCATTTTATCCTGCTGAAGAAACAGCCCTTTGCCGTTTTCTGTGACCGAAGGCTGACTCATTGTGTAATCCAGGCTGGGGTAAATCAGCACCTGATTGTGTATGTTAACGTCCGGATCATACTGATAGTCAGCGCTCAGTGTTGCCGCCATAGCGCCGCCCCCAGAATCCCCCACCAGTGTCAGTGTCGATAAATACGCTAACTTATGTTTTTCAAGCAAAGGCCAGAGTTGCCCGATCACCATTCTGGCATCTGATAAACCCTTGGGATACGGCGACTCAGGCGCCAAACGATAATCAACCGACACCACAATATGTTGCGTGGCTTTTGACAGTTTACGACAGATGGGATCATACACAGCCACGCTGCCAGCCATGTGGCCGCCGCCGTGCAGAAAAACAATGACAGGCAACGGCCTGTCAGGTGCGGGATGATAAATACGGACAGGAACAGTCTGCGACTGCTGACTGGCGTGGGTATCGAGCACCCTGGCTATGTCTGGCGAGTCAGTCACACACGTCGCGGTCAGGCTCGACAGCCCGTCCCGTATAGCTTCAACCGTTGCCACATAGCCAGCTTGCCGCAGTTGCGCTAACCCCTGATTGTAGGCATCCAGCCACATTTTCAATCCATTATCCAGTTTTACCATGACTTAGCCGACCGACGCCTTCCCGTTGAGATTAAAGACCGGTGCATTAACTTAAGGTATCCAGATACACTGGCTCTTCGCTGCAAAACACAGTTTTCGCTCTGCCATTCGCTTTAGCCTGACAAAGTGCCTGATCGGCTCTGGCTACCATGGCATCCATAATCTGCGCCGGTTTGACAAACTGCGACAGGGCATTTTCATCAACCTGCCGGGTTTTCACATGACAGATACCTACGCTGGCCGTCAGTTTTTCATCCACCAGCGCGAGATTATCCAGCCCGCTCATTAAGCGATCACACACCACTTCAATGCCTGATCTTTCTGTATCGACCAGCCAAATGACAAAAACCTTACCGCCGTATCTGGCCCCAATATCGTAGCTTCTCAGGTTCTCTGTGAGCACTTTGGCAAACTCAATCAATACTTTGTCACCAAGCAAATGGCCGTAGGTATCGTTCAGTTCCTTAAAATAATCTATATCAACCAATAGTAAGGCGGCTTCCTGTGGTTGTTTGCTGCGGCGAAAATGATTAACCGACCGCAACAGTTTTTCCGTGAAAGCACGACGGTTCATCAGCTTGGTCAGCGGATCTGTCGAGGCCATTTGCTTGAGTTTTACGTTCAGTTCACGTAATTGGTTTTCCTGCATTCGCCGTACCATCTCAACTTCTATCCAACTCGCCATCAGTTGAAGAGAATCGATATCAATGTCTTTGAATGCACGGGGATAAGGAGCCGGGCTGGAAAAGTTCAGCGTTCCCCAGGTCACTCCGCCCACGTGGATAGGAATAGCAATATAGGATTCAAGTCCAAAATGCCGGTAGGCAGGATGGCTCCCCAGTATATCGCTGTTACCGACATGCTCAACGGCAACGACACCGTCCGACTCGCAAGTGACAGCGCAGTAGGTCATGCCAAATTCAAACTGATTACCTGGCATAAGGGGCATATATTCCGGGCAAATACAATAACGTATGGTGTACGTATCGCCTTCTACCTGGGCAAGAATACCGATATCCAGATCGAATCGCTCCAGTCCCAGCTGAATAAGCGCATGAATCTGGAAATCAAAACCTTTATCGTAGGACTGGGTAATTTGATGTAAACGGCGAATCACGTTTTCGCTTTCAGAATATTCAGTGTGCATACATTCCCTTGTTCTGTTAACTGCACCCGACTCAGTAGCTGTAACTGATAACTCATGAGGGATCACTCAACTATAGTGAGTCAGGGCAGCATACCGTCTGCTCAAAGAAAGATAAGCTACCAGTTACATATAAAAATACAATACACAAGCGCCGAGGATTCAATATCAAACGCATCAGAATTCATTGTCACTGATATCGTCAAGAATAGACTTCGCTGACTATTCTGCCCGAAGAAGTATCGATTTTTAGACCCAGGACATGGAATCCACAAGCCTATGAATACGCTGCCTATACTGATTAAATAAGGGAGTATAGACACAAAAGCAGGAGGCATCCGGTCATTCAATGCACAGCCATTAGATATGGAGTATTCGACAATGCATCGAACAGTCTCTTTTATGTTGTCAGGCTCATCCTTACTGCTGTCCTCTCTGATTTTAGTAACGTCCGGCACTCAGGCCGCCGAAACTTCATTTTCGGCCGGCAAAAAACTGGCGCTGCTCAGTAGTCAGCAACCCATCTACTCGCCACAGGTAAATATCGAAAAGCGCACAGGGCGTATCACCAAAGAAGAGTTAAAAAAGGGTGTGATGGACAGCCGCCATTATGTCGACATCGACGACTACCTGGCCAAACAGAACAAGAGCAATACTGCTGTCCCGCCGAACCGTTATTATGTGGTTAACAGTATTCGGGTCACCCGGCCTTACGGCAGCTGGTACGATGGCTACGGACAATACAGAACGGCCCAGGAAGCCAGCCACTGGCTGGGATTCACGGCGATTCATTTCGAATTGCTCGACCAATTGAATGAACATCAGCAACGACGCCATGAACAGGCGCAAATAACGGCCACTACATCGCCTGTGGGCCGTCCCGTACAATGGCAGGATGGTGCGGCTTCTGGTTCGGTAAAAGCAACGCGGGAAGGGACAACAACCAGTGGTCGCTATTGCAGGGAATTTCAGCAAATGGTGACAATAAACGAGACAACAGAAACCGCAGTCGGCACCGCCTGCAAACTACCAGACGGTACCTGGGAAGTGGTCTCGACCGGCTAATAATCTACTATCTTTGATCCGGCTCCGTTCAGAGGCCGAATAAACACCGGCGCCGCTAATCCAGTATCAGAGCCGCATAATAAACCAGACTGGCCAGCAGGCTCATGGCGGATCTTATTGCGTGCAGCCTCCCCCAGTGCGCTAACAACATGTAGGTTGTGCTGGACTGCTTTTTGAGTGCCGGTGACTGAAGCTGTTTATTCAGCGGCATAATCATCAGGTAAGTAAAGGGTATCACCGCAGCTATCAGCGCTCCGCCCAATAACCACAGCATCGAACTGCCTAAAGCCGCCGCTGTCACCGCAGCAAATGCCGAGCATAACGCCAGACTGAATTGCATTCTGGCGGCACGGCGATAACTGGGACTGAATTCAGTTGCCGCTATTTCTGCGCCACATTCCAGCCTCGCAGGATGCTCAGCAATACTGATATAACAGGCAGCGCCGCAAAACAGGCTGGCGCTGAATGCCGCCAGTGCGCCGGAGAGTTCCGCGCCAGTCACCACAAAAGACATCATGGTTTCCGCTATTTTTTCAGCTTAAAGGCAACAACATAGTCGCCAAGGGCGGTGCCGATTGAACCATGGCCTCCGGCCACAATCACCACCATCTGTTCGCCCTGGCTGTTAAGGTACGTCATAGGCGTGGCCTGTCCACCCGCGGGCAGACGGGCTTTCCATATTTCTTCGCCGTCACTGAGATCATAGGCACGCAGATAGTTATCGACTGCGGCAGCCATAAAGACAACACCGCCTTTAGTAATGATTGGCCCGCCTATGCCGGGAACGCCCATTTCAATGGGCAGTGGCAAGGGGGTCAGATCGCGAATGGTCCCGTTTTTATGCTTGTAGACCACTTTACCCTGGCTCAGATCGGCACCGGCCACATAGCCCCAGGGCGGTTGCTGACAAGGCACGCCCAAAGGTGATAAGAAAGGTTTCAGGCTGACGGCGTAATCAGCGCCTTCGTTGGCATTCACACCATGCTCTCCCACGTTCACTTCGCCCAGCGAGGCACTGCTGTCTTTCTTAATTAAGGTGGATGTAAACGCCAGATAGAGCGGCATACCGAACATGACCTGCCGCTCTGGATCCACGGCTATTCCACCCCAGTTAAAGACACCGAAGTTACCGGGAAAGACGATAGTGCCCTGCTCTGAGGGCGGCGTATAACGCCCTTCATAACGCAGCTGACGAAACTGAATACGGCAGTAGAGCTGATCAATCAGCGTGGCGCCCCACATGTCTTTCTCTTCCAGCGGCAGCGGATTAAAATTCAGTGCCGATTCAGGCTGCGTCGGAGAAGCAAAATCACCGTCAATCGTTCCCTGTGGTGCGGCGACTTCGGTAATCGGATGAATGGGCTCGCCGGTCTGGCGGTTCAGTACATAAACATCACCCTGTTTCGTCGGGACAACCAGCCCGGGCACCAGACCACTGTCCGTCTGAATATCAAGCAGGCTGGGTTGTGCCGGGGTATCCATATCCCACAAATCATGATGAACAAACTGCTGTACCCAGGCAGGCTGCCCATTATCCAGGCGTAATGCCACTACCGAAGAGGCGTATTTCTCTTCCTCTGGTGTGCGATACATGCCCAGTTGGTCAGGAGTACGGTTACCCATGGGGATGTAAATCAGGCCCAGCGCTTCGTCTGCACTGGCGACAGACCAACTGTTTGGCGAACTGGTCGCATACAGTTTGTCTTTGGCAATCGGTTTAGTCTCCGTTGGATTGGCCGAATCCCAATTCCACTTCAGCGCCCCGGTTTTTACATCGTAGGCACGGATAACCCCGGATGGCGAGTTGATGTCATAGTTATCATTGACTGAGCCAGCCACGACGACGACCCCTTTCGCGACCACAGGGGGAGATGTGGAATAATAATAACCGGACTTGGGAAAGGGCATATTGTGCAATAAGTCCAGCACCCCATCCTCAGCAAAGTTTTTACAGCGTGCCCCGGTGGCCGGATCCAGCGCTATCAGCCTGGCATCTGAGGTCGGTAAAAAAAGCTGTGCATCGCAATCAATACTGGCTAATGTTTCTGCCGCACCGGAACCGGGCTGCGAAATCATGGCCGGCTCGCCCGCCTGAGGCGCAAGATAAGACACCCCGCGGCAAGTCTGGTGCTGACGCTGATTGTCCTCACCAACCTTGGCGTTATACACCCAGCGCTGTTCGCCGCTGTCGGCATCCAGTGCCACCAGCCAGTTGTGGGGAGTACACAAATACAGGATATTGCCGATTTTCAAAGGCGTCGCCTCATAGGTGAACTCGCCAATATCCCCTTTTCTTTTCACATCATCGGTTTGGTACTGCCAGGCTTGCTCTAAATGACGCACATTCTGCGGCGTAATAGCCTCCAGCGGCGAGTAACGCTGCCCCAGATTACTCCGGCCATAACTGTACCAATCCTCTGCTGGCACCTGCCCCAGTTTGGGTGTCTGAACGATAGTGGAAGTGTTGAGCTGACCTTCGAGTGTGTGGGTGTCATTGAACAGGCTGCCCAGCGTGACCAGTGCAACTAACCACCAGTACGCGGTCAGACGGCTGATTCTGGTTCGCCCCATCAGTCGGAAAGAAAACAGCAGGGGGATACCCAATACCAGCAGCAGCCCCATCCTGCTTGCCAATGGCCACCAGTCGTAACCGGACTCCCACAATGACCAGATCAGCGATGCCAGCAAAAACAAGCCGTACAGGATCTGTGCGTTACCCCGCTTGGTTCTGACTTTTACAGCAACCAGCAAAAACACCACACCTGCAATGGCAAAATACCAACTGCCGCCCAGAGAGATCAGCCACAGGCCGCCCCCAAACAGCACCAGCCCGATGAGGAGATACAGAAATGCGATGAATCCCATGCGCCTCTTCCTTCTTAGTGTTTTCCGGCAAAATCGGACGGCAAGCAAAATGGGTTACTGACACGCTGACCGTACCTAAAAAAGCGTAGACTATGTGGAAAAGAAGTACTGAAATTCAATCAGATGTGACGAAGAAAATAGCGTTCAATGTGGTCGCGCAAAGCGCGACACAGTTAGTCCCCATCAGCCTTTATTCAACCGCAGCCACTCTTGTCGTGTAATTCGGTACAGGCAATGCTCAGCCAGTGAGTGATCATGCGGCAATTTAGGATGCATAAAATTTTGCTGACAATCAGACATGCCCAGCTTCTGCATCACTCGCCGGGAAGGCTGATTGGTTAAGGTGGTAAACGCATAAACGGCAGGTGCCTGCAGCTCGTCAAACGCATAACGCAGGGCACATTGTGCTGCTTCAGGTGCAAACCCTTTCCCCCATTGATCGGCAGCCAGTCGCCAGCCAATTTCAATAAACGGGGTGTTAGGGATATCAAGGTCCTGATAATGCAAACCGGTAAGGCCAATAAATTGACCGGTATCCTTTCTTTCTACAGCCCAAAAGCCCCAGCCATTATCCTTAATCAATGATGTGGCTTTGTGTGCAAGCTGAACGCTTTCGTCTTCACTCAGGGTTGCAGGAAAATACCGCATCACGTGCGGGTCTGAACACATGGCGGCAAACGGCGCGTGGTCTTCCTCTTGCCATTGCCTGATGATGAGCCTTTCTGTCTGCAGCTGACAAACATCTCTCTTTAGTATTTCAATCATTGGTTATCTGCCTGTGTTTGTTTGGCGATCACAGCCATGTGATCACTCCTGATAATTTGCATCCAGCAATTTGGCCATATAAATTTCATCAACATACTGCCCATTCACCCGCATGGCATCTCGTCTGATCCCTTCCTCTGCAAACCCGGCAGACGTATAAAGCTGACGAGCGGGTGCGTTATGTGCCATCACGGTCAGCTCAATACGGTGAAAAGTATGTTGGGAAGCCCACGATTCTAACGACGTCATCAGTTGCCGGCCAACCCCCTTACCCTGAGCGCTTTTTCGAAGGCCAATAGCGCAGTAAAGCGAATGCCTGATACGGTTCATTTTGCCACCCACCCCGACAATAAAGCCGACCAATTCACCGGCTGCATCTTCAGCGACGAACATAGTCTGCTTATTGGAATCCACCCATTCCGGCAATTGCTCTCTTTGCTGCTCTATCGTCAGCTGACGCTCTCCGGGTTCAAACAACATGAAATCTGTCTCCGTATCGAGCAAATGAAACAGTGCCACCAGCTTTTCAGCATCATTTAATGCCACTTTTCTGATTATCATGCTTACTCCAGTCATTATTCTTTGGCTTTTTCATCAGCCCGCTACTTTACACAATTAACACAAGCGCACAAAACCCAGTTGCATAATTAATGTTCATAAATGAAATTCACCCTTTCAATACAAAACCTATTTCACTTAATGCAATGATCTTTCTGAATTTACCTTTTAATCAATAAACGGTGAGAATCAAACTTTGTGCAGAAGATTAAATTTTTGTCATTTCGACCTGCTTAATTTTTTTCCTGAATTAGACTTGTGGGAGCCTGGTCAAAAATCAAACAAATCGTTACATTCATTTTCTCTAAAACAGTGGTATAGATTGCAGTTCTCAGGGAGGAGCAATGAGAAATCAGTTTCTCAAGCTTTTAGTATTATTGGCTGGATTTACACCGGTAATCGCAAGTGCCTCTCATCAGGATCCTTTGAGACAACCCTTAGCAGATTATGAACTATGGGCAACTGAACTGGTTTCACAGGAAGTGTACTACTGTTTTAATCCGTCCTGGCGTCCGTATGATTACCATGAACAAGCGCAACACAAAGGCATTTTTGCTGATTATCTGCACCTAATTGAGGCTTATCTGGGTGTCACTTTCCACCCTTATTTCACCAATAGCTGGACGGAGTCGTTATCAGCCCTTCAGCAAGGACACTGCGATTTCATTCCGGCTATCAGCCAAACACCGGAACGGGAAAAATACCTGTCGTTTACCTCCCCTTATTATCTGATTCATAATGTCCTGGTTGCCAAACCCGATAAACCCATGCTGAGGTCTTTGGATGAATTGGCCGGAAAGGCAATTGCCGGGCCGGAGAACACTGCCGTCATGACCAGATTACAAGCCTCCCACCCGGATATTCAGCAAGTCTATGCTGCAACGCCTTTGCAAGCCATGCACCTGTTAAATACCGGGGAAGTGTACGCCTTTGTCGCCCCGTTAGATTCACTGGTAGATGAACTGAAAGAGGATGTCTTTCGTAAAAAGATCATTGCCAAGCTCGACTTCTCACTGCCTATTGCTGTCGGGGTCAGGATAGACAAGCCCGAATTGCTCACGCTGATGAATCTGGCAGTACAATCTATTACTCCTGAAGAGCATCGTCAGATTTCCAGAAAATGGACGCAATTCACCCTGATAGAGAATCATAATTTCACAGATATTTATCGCTGGCCTGCCGTCTTGCTGGTAATTATTCTTGTACTTGGCTTCTGGATAACCCGATTACGCGATGAACTAAAACAACACAGTCAGACTGAAGCTCAACTGAGACACATGGCCAATCATGATGCGCTGACCAATCTGCCCACTCTTCGCTACGCCCAGGAAAAAATTGACAGTGCCATCCAGCGTTGTCAACGTAACAGTACCAATCTGGCATTGATGTTTGTCGATCTGGACGGATTTAAAGACGTCAATGATACCTATGGTCATGATGCCGGTGACAAGCTGCTGAAAGCCGTATCGCTCAGGCTGGTGAATTCACTGAGAGAAACCGATACTGTGGCCAGAATCGGGGGCGATGAATTTATTCTGGTACTGGAAAATATTGCAACCACCGATACAGCAACAATGCTGGCAGACAAAATACTCGCCATGTTCAGCCGTCCTTTCATGCTGGCAAACAAACCGCTCCAGCTTGGTGTCAGCATAGGGGTTTCAATGTATCCGTCACACGGCACAACCCGCGAATCTTTGCTGAAACATGCAGATCAGGCCATGTACTGTGCGAAGAAAAACGGCAAAAATCAGTGTCAGTTAGCCTTTGCGCAACAACAGATTTCTGTTGAACGAATCTGACCGTGCTTACTACACCTAACAGATTCAACAGTGAAAGCACCGCATTCGTTGATGTACATCAACCCACCGATACGGTTGCAATGCAACCAAGATTTAAAAGGTTATCAGAATGCTGTAACATTCATGTTGCCGTCTAAAAGAAGTCATAATAAGTGCAAAAACACAACAATCGCAGAGTAACCATGTTTACTTCTTCATTATTAGTATTCACATGACTTTAACCTGTAAAAACTGGTTCCTTTTTCGTTTTGCCACTCGGTACAGACATTTTCTGCTGGCAGTCTTACTGGGGCTCTGCGTCTTAGCTTTCGGCTTGGGCGCCATCTACCTGCATGCCAGAGGTAGTTTGGAAAACCTTGTTGAAGAAAAGGCCAACATTGCCAGTGCACTTTTTCAAAACACCATTGATGAGGCCCATACTGCCGTTAATAAGGCCACTCCATTGCTCAGCACCACCTGTAATCCTGACACAGCAGAAGAATTAAAACGTATTTCCGTGCTCAGCCCAAACATTCGCACCATTAATTTAGTGAAGAATGATTACATTTATTGCTCATCACTGTTTAACCGGCGGTTAAAAAAGAATGCGAACACCCGTATTTCCGTCGATTACCGGCTATTTCTGACCACACATAATTATTTCAATCCAAATGAAAAAATTCTTTTCCTCAGTGAAAAAGTTGGCGACAAATATGCAATCGCGAGCATTGATGTTCACTACATAAAAAAAACGCTCAAGACGATCGGTCAGAATATCCCGTTAACAATAACATTAAACAATAAGCAAAGCGTGGCATATTCTACACTTTACCCTGCGACAAAAGACGGCACATTAGTTGCCTTGGATTCCCGGGATAATGAGTTCATTATTTCGTCCCGGATTAGCCAGAAAATGTATCTGGATTACATGCTGTCGCATTTATACATTGCGATGTTCTTGTGTGCCATTTTTGCCTTTATCATTAGCGTAAATGGTTACCGCCAGCTCAAACGCCCGCGCTCACTTCAGGAGGAGTTACAGCGAGCCGTAGATGAAAATGAGTTTTTGCCTTACCTTCAACCTATAGTGAACGCTCATGGCAGAATTTGTGGCGCGGAAATATTAATCCGCTGGCACCACCCGAGTCAGGGTTTTATCATGCCTGACTTGTTTATTCCTCTGGCTGAAGACACGGGCCTCATTAATGTGATGACCACTCAGTTGTTGTCCTGTGTCAAATCTTATCTGCACAACAATCAGAGCTATCTGCCCGACGGCTTTCACTTAGCCATTAATATCAGCCCGGCTCAATGTAATAACCTGCTTTTCTATCAGGACTGTCTGAGTTTTATTTCTGCTTTTCCGGAAGGAAAAGTCAAACTGGTTGCCGAACTGACAGAAAGAGAGTTCATTAAAGACACAGGCAACGCTGCTCTCCTGTTCGAGAAACTACACAATCTGGGGGTGCAAATTGCGCTGGATGACTTCGGCACCGGTCATTCTTCACTGGCGTATATCAACCAGTTCAACATCGACATCATTAAAATTGATAAGAGCTTTACACAACTGATTGGTTCGGTCGACATGCCGAGCCACATTGTCGATAACGTTGTTGATCTGGCAAACAGACTGGACATAGATGTAGTAGCGGAAGGCGTGGAAAACACAACACAGGAAGCTTACCTCAAACAACATAACATTCAGTTCTTCCAGGGCTATCTTTACGATAAGCCCCTCCCTCCGGCGATCTTCATGGAAAAAATGAAAGAGCAGAGCGACATACAGGCACGCCTACAAGCGAATACGTCCGTTGAAGAATAACGGATTCAAGCAGGCAGGCGCATTGCCTGTTTGAATCCTTACAGCGCTACACCTTAAAGTAAGCAAGGTGCTGGTTAAGTAATTCAGAGGCTTGCGCCATTGCCTGACTTTCCTGAGCAAGATTCATGGACGACTCTTTCATTACATTAGCGGACAGATGAATACTGCTGACATTTTCATTCATTTCATTAGCCACTAAGCCCTGCTGTTCCGCTGCGGCGGCTATCAGCACCACCCTGTCAGTGGTCTGATTCAAATCAGACACCATATTTTCAAACGTGCTTCGGGTCTCCAGCGCAATATCCACACAACTTGCCGCCTGAAAATGGCTCGATTGCATGGTTTTACTCGACTGCTCGGCAATGCTGGTCAGTCTGTCGATACTGGCTTTTACCTCAGAGGTCGACTGCTGAGTGCGACTGGCAAGATTTCTGACTTCATCGGCAACCACGGCAAATCCACGTCCCATCTCACCGGCTCTGGCCGCTTCAATAGCGGCATTCAATGCCAGCAGATTGGTCTGTTCCGAGACATCCTGAATCACGTTTACCACAGCGTGAATATCTTTCACTCCCTGTAACAGTTCATTGACGAAGCTGTCAGCCTGAGTGATGTTTTCGGCCACCGACTGAATATTGTCACTGGTGGCTTTCATACTGACACTGCTTTGCTGTGCCTGCCCGGCAACATGAACGGTCGCCTCAGAGGTACTTTCTGCATTTTGAGCGACATCGTTAATGGTTGCAGACATTTCATTCATCGCCGCCGACAATTGTTCAAGCTGAACGTGCTGAGATTCGACGCTGGTTGCCGTTTCTTCACTGGCACTGGCAATACGGCCAGCCATCTCGCGCGATTGCTCTGCAGACTGACTGGCTATTTTGAGCGCCGCCTGCAGTTTATCCAGCATGCGGTCGACTTCCCGCCCCATTTCACCAATTTCATCTTTACGGTTTTTATTCAGCCTGACTTTCAGATCACCATCTGCAATAACATGAACCTTTTCGACCAGCGCATTGAGCGGTGTGACAATATCATGTGCCAGCAAGTACCCAATCAATGCCAGAATAATCACTGCAATGGCAGCAAAAGCCGATGCCTGGGTCAGGTTGCTGTAGAAAACATCGTCGATATCCGATACCAGCACACCCGAGCCGACTATCCATTCCCATTCAGGCACATACATCACGTAGGATATTTTTTCGTGCAGCCGGCCATCCGGTGCCCGCCAGGTATAATCCAGAAAACCCTGGCCTGTTGTGGTTGCGATATTCGCCATTTCACGCCAGTGATACTTGCCCGAACCATCCCGGATCGTGGAAGCATCAGCCCCGCTCAATTCCGGCTTTAACGGATGGATTATGACTTGCTGCCCTGGGTTGGTAATCCAGAAATAGTTATCACCATCATACCTGAGCTGTCCGATGGCCTTCAGTGCCATACTTTTCGCCTGCTCTGTGCCTAATTCCGATGCCTGAGCGGCAAAAAACGCAATGATACCTTGCGCGGTTTCGACCTGTGCACGCAGCTTATCCTCACGCTCACTGAATGAAGCGCTGCGCTGCTGCGCCAGATTGTAAATACAGACAGATACAATAATCCCAGCGGCGATAACCACCAGCAGCTGCAGCTTAATTTTTATTGATATATTTCCAAGTTTCACGTGATGTCCCTGCCAAAATAAGCAACAAAGCGCTTATTTTGCAGCAGGGTATCGTCCTATTAGTTATCTGAAATCAAAGAAAATTGAAATCATATGCCTGAGAAGCATGTATCATAACAATATGTGACAGCGCTCATAGAAAGGTGCGGTTGTACTCAGGCTATGAGCCGGGTTTAAGCCAGGAAAACGCGCGTCGTAAAAAAGCCACAGCATCCTGTGTGATCAGTTCCCCGTGCGCCAGCACTATGGTCTGCGGTTCCCAGCTCAGTATGTGCTCAATGTGACGCCGGGCCTCTGGCTTGTTCAGATAAAAGGATAAACGCCAGTCGAGAGGGGTTTTGCCGCTAGGCGCCATCACTCCTGCACTTTTAGCGATCACCCTTTGCCAGGGTTTAAAAGAATCGGCTGGAAAATTTTCTATCAGATCAGTCAGTATCAGCGTGCGTGTTTCCGGATGAAAAAAAACACATTCCTGCATCGCTTTCGAGCCGGTAAACAGCAATTGTTCAATAGCAGGCTGCCAAGGGTAATCCGATGATGAGGTAAGCTCATCGTCGAAGTGAAGATCACTGCGCTTGTGAATCACTTCTTTCGTCCCGAACGTGGTTGCATTGGGATAAGCCTGCTGCCACTGAGCAACAAACAGGTGATGTAAATGATTTGGCGCGATTAAATAACTCACCTCCCCCAAGGCATTGACCGCTTCCGCCAACTCTGTGGTCAGCTCAATCGGACTATGCACCCACAATTTTCCGTCAGGCAGTATCACCACTGTCATACGGGTTGTGTATGGCAGAGTAAAAAACGGCACCGCATTACCATCTGCTATCCAGACTGACTCATTAAAGGCATACATATTGAATCCCCACCCATCCACTTTATATGTGTCAGAAAGCATACCATTGAGAGGAATAAGGTTGAAGTAAGTGAGGCAGCACGCGCTGGCATGAAAGTACCGGCTAATTCCTATTACATTCCCCTCCACTACTGAGCCGGGCTGAAACGTGTGGCTTCAAAGCTGTTCAGTAAGCGGTGAATCAGGTAGGTTACCAGCAAAGTAGTCACTATCGCGAAGAAGATACTGCTCACCCGGTAGAGCGCACTGAACACCAGATCATTGCCCGGGGTCAGATACTGCCCGTACAAAATCCCCAGGGTTGTCAGCCCGCCAAAACCGGCGCCTGAACCACTCGACTCCTTAACATGCATATAGCTGAACAGCATGGCGCCTATCCAGAGCAAGGGAATAATCAATACCAGCATCCCGGACCAGTCGTACAATAACAACTGCCCTGCCATACCAAAGGCGACCCCCATGATTGTGCCCATCGCCCGTTTACGGGCATAACCCAAGGCGCCATTCCAGTTCATCGGAAATAGCAGTAACAAAGTGGTTGCCTGAGCCGACATCGAATCATTGAGATCAAAGATCTGGAAAACCAGAAACGACATGGTAGCAATACTGGCCCCCATCAGCGCTTCATGGCGCATCCGGTGGGACCCTTTCGGCTCGCTGGGACGCGCTGGCGGCTGACGGGGTTCGGCATCAGGGATCAAAAACGTCATCAGGTAAGCAATCACCACCGACAGCACATTGGCCAGCAGATTACTGAATATCAGATCATTCAAATCTGAACTCGGATAACTGGCAAAGTGCAGCATAATGCTCAGGCTGAGTACGCTGTTCGCCCCGAACAGGAAAAGCGTCCCTTTGGACATACAGGCAAATTTGTACAGAAAAAGCACGAAAGCAATCAGAGTCATCATGCCCGGATGCCCGCCAAAGAACCCGCCCAGTATCCCCACTTCCAACCCGCACACTATCGCCGCAGCCAACAGCTGACGCGCGGCATGTGCACTCATGACAGGCACCATACCCAGCAGCAGCATGGGGGTAACAGTAAAAAAGACGCCGTAGTTCCAACCGAAAATCTTACTGATGGCAAAACCGAGCGTGGCACCGGTGGCAATCCGCAGACACTGACGGAAATCGTTTTCCGACATCGGGTGATCCCATAATTTCATGGCACCTCCGGCTTAGTAAATGTAGTGCAGCGCACTGAGGAATTTAATCTGAGCTTTAGCCATCCAGGCAAACAGGCCACTGTCCGGCACCAGCTGTACCGTGGCACGCGCACCGGCGGGTAAGTGTTGCGGCGCTCCGCCTTCAATGTTCAGGTGAAGACGCATCCGCTGGGCATCCCGTACCCATCGGTTAGACTCTGTCGGCGTGGCAAGACGCCCATTTGCATCAAACTGACCGGCACTGACACCTGCATCCAAACTGCTGATACGTGCAGTGAAGACCTGCCCCGGCTGACTGTCGAAAGCAACCAGCGCCTGGCTGTCGTTACTGAAATGTCGCAGGCTCTTCTCGCGGAAATCGGCAATAATGTCGACATCCGTTGATACCAGCGCCACCAGCGGATTACCGGCAGATGCGTATGCGCCCTGCTCCAGCTGCAGGTTGGTGATCACACCGTCTCGTTTGGCTTCAACCCGGGTATAGGACAGATTCAGTTCTGCCTGTTGCAGCTGATTTTTCGCTACCCGAATGCTCAGATTTTTATCGCTGATTTCACCCCGGCTGACCTCCAGCTCTTTCAGGCGCGCTTGCGAGGCAGACAAATTCGCTTTGGCTGCGACAGCGGCACTCTGGGCATCATCACGCAGTTGTTGTGAGGTGCCGTTACGATGAAACAGCGTGCTCAGGCGATGCGCTTCGCGTGTTTTTTGTTGCAAAATGGCTTCATTCGCCGCAACTTCTGCCTTTGCGGCCAGAATAGACGCATCGAGCTGGCTGTTATTCTGGATCACTTTTTCCAGATTCAGGCGAGCTTGTTCGACAGCCAGTTGATAGGGAGCCGGGTCGATAACAAACAGCACATCGCCCTGATGGACGGCCTGATTATTATGCACATGTATTTCGGTGACCGGGCCACTCACTCGGGGAGCGACTTTGGTCACCACCCGGGTCGCCATCGCTTGTGGGGTCAAAGGCATAGCCAAGTCGGCCATCAAAAAATAGGCAAAGACCAGCACAAATGCGAAACAGGCGTATTTAATCCAGCGGGCAAATTTTTGATCAGGTGTCATAAATGTTTACTTCTCCTTAGGATCGTTATTGTGTTCTGTGTTCAGAGAATCCAGCGCATTGTGGGCAATCTGCTCCAGAATCAAGCCCAGCTTCTGTAATTCCTGACTGCTAATATTCGATAGCAGTTGTTTGCGCACCTGCATGATGCGCGCTTCCATCAGGGTAAGCAGTTGCCGCCCTTCTTCCGTCAGGCTGACAATCCGGGCGCGCTTATCGCTGTCGCAGCAACGGCGTGTGACCAGCGATTGCTCTTCAAGCTGCTTTAAAGTGCGCATCAGCGAGGCCAGTTCAATTTCCAGCGCTTCTGCCAATGTTTTCTGACTGACGTTATCGCCCAGTCGCTGCAGTTTCCACAACGCTGTCCAGCGCGGATGAGTGAGACCCAAAGGGGCCAGTTCACGGTCTGCCACCATCTTCCATAAACGGGAAACGCGGCTGAGTTGCTCAGCTAACGGGAGATCGCGAAGAATGTTCATATCTTGAATCATGGTACTTTACCAAATTACTTAGCCTGCTAAGCAATATAATATAGTTAGCAGGCTAAGTAAATACTCTGTGAGTTCAATCACACATTTTCTGTACGAGCACTTAGACGCAACGCAAATCGCTGATAAGAAGGCGGGATAATCTCAAACGGTGTCAAGCTCACCACCAGCAATGGTTATGGTCGCAGACCCAAGCGCCTTGAATAAGGTGCCCGTCGTACCTAATCTAACCGATAGCCGTGGCCATTTAACGAAAGGCAAAACCTGGTACACAGCCCAATCCCATTGGCATGACTCTTTGAGCAGTAGAACCGCGCCTGACAATTTTGAATCGCTCAAACAGATGAAAGCGAGGTATCAATGAAGATTACTTTTCTTGGTGGTACTGAAACGGTAACGGGATCCAAGTTTCTTTTGGAGACAGAACGAACCAGTGTGCTGATCGATTGTGGTCTGTTTCAGGGCTATAAGTGGCTGCGGGAGCGAAATTGGCAGACATTGCCTATGGATATCGAAAAACTCGACGCCGTTCTGTTAACGCATGCTCATCTCGACCACTCTGGTTATCTGCCTGTGCTGTACAAACACGGCTTTCGCGGCCCGGTCTATACGCATCACGCGACCAAAGATCTGTGCCGGATTCTGCTGGCAGACAGCGGCCACATCCACGAAGAGGACGCCAGGTATTACAACAAACACCATTTGGGCAAGCATGAACAGCCAGAGCCGCTCTACGACAGGCAGAATGCAGAAGACTGCATGGCACTATTTCAACCGGTAGATTTTGACGAATCAGTCGACGTCGGAGATATCCGTTTTTATCTGCAACCGGCGGGACATATTCTCGGTGCTGCCAGTATTATTGTGGAAGCAGAAGGAAAACGCGTGGGGTTTTCCGGGGATGTCGGCCGCTTTCACGATGTGCTGATGAGGCCTCCCCGACCGCTGCCCTCGCTTGATCTTCTTCTGATGGAGTCCACTTACGGCAACCGGCAGCACGATAAGCAAGACCCATTTGAAGAACTGGCAGAAATAGTCAACCAGGTTGCGAACCATGGTGGCGTCTTACTGATTCCTGCCTTTGCGGTGGGACGGGCACAGGCTTTGCAACATATGCTGGCAACCTTGATGGAAGAAAAGAGAATCCCCAGAATCCCCGTTTACCTTGATAGTCCGATGGCCATTCAAGTCTCTGATATTTTTTGTCAGTACCATGAACAGCACCGGCTCAATGCCAGCGAATGTCATCGCATGTGCAATGACATTATTTATATCCGTACCGTGGATGAGTCGAAGGCGATTGAAAAGCAAGCCTTCCCGCACATCATTCTTGCCGGCAGCGGGATGGCAACAGGAGGACGCATTCTGCACCACTTCAAACGCTTGCTCAGCAGCCCCAAAACCACCGTCTTGTTTACCGGTTATCAGGCAGGAGGGACACGGGGTGCAAAAATGCTGGCAGGTGTTGAGACGGTGAAAATCCACGGCGAATGGATACCGCTGCGTGCCTCGATAAAAATGCTTTCCAGCCTGTCTGGTCATGCGGATTACCTTGAACTGACCCAATGGTTACAGCAATCGGCACTGGCGAAAAAGACACCCATTCAGCTGATTCACGGCGACCCCGACGCCCTCGAAGCGCTGCGTGTGCATTTACAGGAACAGACAAAATTTACCGTCGATGTGGCGGGTTACTGGAGTATTTTACGCTTGTAGTCGCAGGGTGTATCAGATGGATAAAAGCCCAAAAGAAAAAGCCCCGTCAAAACGGGGCTTTCAGGAAACAATGAGTGACAACTGATTTAGAATGTCAGTTTGTTGATGATCTCATCGTCAACCTGGTTCGCTAATGTCACTTTGAGCTTAGGCGTTCTTGCCATTTCGCGCTGAATCGCGAAATTCGCTTCTTTGTTACGCGCCCAGCTGCGACGTGCAATGCCGTTGTTAACATCGAACAGTAACATAGACTTCAGCCTGCGTTCGGCGCTTTCACTGCCGTCAAGCAACATGCCAAAACCGCCGTTGATCACTTCACCCCAGCCTACGCCACCACCGTTATGGATAGAGACCCAGGTCGCGCCGCGGAAGCCGTCACCAATCACGTTGTGGATGGCCATATCCGCCGTAAAGCGGCTGCCATCATAGATGTTTGACGTTTCACGGAATGGTGAATCCGTGCCACTGACGTCGTGGTGGTCGCGGCCCAGCACTACAGGACCGATTTCACCGCGATTGATCGCATCGTTAAACGCTTTGGCAATTTCCATTCGACCTTGCGAATCAGCGTACAGAATACGCGCTTGTGAACCGACCACCAGTTTGTTTTGCTTCGCATCTTTGATCCAAGTGATGTTGTCTTGCATCTGTTGCTGAATTTCTTCCGGCGACTCGGCCATAATCTTGTTCAGCACCTCAGCGGCAATCGCATCGGTTCTGTCCAGATCTTCCGGCTTGCCTGAAGTACACACCCAACGGAACGGGCCAAAACCATAGTCAAAACACATAGGACCCAGAATGTCCTGTACGTATGACGGGTATTTAAAGTCGATGCCGTTTTCAGCCATCACATCGCCACCAGCACGCGACGCTTCAAGCAGGAAAGCATTGCCGTAGTCAAAGAAATAAGTGCCGCGAGCTGTGTGTTTATTTACCGCATCCGCATGACGCTTCAGTGTGTCTTGTACTTTTACCTTGAACAGCTCTGGCTCTTCACGGATAAGGCGGTTCGATTCGTCATAGCTGATGTCAACCGGGTAGTAACCGCCTGACCAAGGGTTGTGCAGCGATGTCTGATCCGAACCCAGGTGGATAAATATGTCCTTCTCGTAGAAGGTTTCCCACACATCCACCACGTTGCCGATAAAGGCAATCGAGACCACTTCGTCGTTGGCTTGCGCTGCACGAACACGTTCGACCAACGCATCCATATTGTCGATCAGCTCATCGACCCAGCCTTGTTCGTGACGTTTAATCGCCGCTTTCGGATTCACTTCGGCACATACCGTAATACAGTTGGCGATGTTACCGGCTTTTGGTTGTGCACCACTCATGCCGCCCAGACCCGCTGTCAGGAAGATCTTCCCTTTCGGGCTTTGACCTTTTTCCAGCACCTTGCGGAAGGCGTTCATGACAGTAATAGTGGTGCCGTGTACGATGCCCTGCGGGCCGATATACATAAACGAACCCGCTGTCATCTGCCCGTATTGCGTCACGCCTAATGCGTTGAATTTTTCCCAGTCATCTGGTTTTGAGTAGTTCGGGATCATCATACCGTTCGTCACAACAACGCGCGGTGCCTCTTCCGACGACGGGAACAGACCCATAGGATGACCTGAGTACAAATGGAGCGTCTGGTCGCTTTCCATTTCACTTAAGTATTTCATGGTCAGCAGGTATTGGGCCCAGTTCTGGAATACCGCACCGTTACCACCGTAAGTGATGAGCTCTTCAGGGTGCTGCGCCACAGCCGGATCCAGGTTGTTATCGATCATCAGCATGATGGCGGCTGCCTGCTCGCATTTCGCCGGATAATCTGAAATAGCGCGCGCTTTCAGGTCGAAGTCCGGCTTGAAGCGGTACATATAAATGCGGCCAAAATCTTTCAGTTCCTGGGCAAACTCCGCAGCCAGTTCCTGATGCCATTCTTTCGGGAAATAACGCAATGCATTGCGAATGGCCAATTGCTTTTCTTCCGGCGTCAGAATGTCTTTGCGTTTGGGCGCACGGTTGACACCGGCCGGATACGGTTTAGGCTCCGGCAGTACGCTAGGGATCCCTTGTCGAATTTGTTCTTGAAAATTGATTACAGTGTCCATTCTTACAGGCTCCCTTCAGTTCACATTAAACGCTTGTGTTTTCACCAATGCGATCATGGCATCGATGTCTGGCTTCAGCAGGCGGTCTTCTTCCAGCTTGGCCACTTTCTCACGAATAATTCGGTAGTTTTCTTCAATCAAATCTGAACAGCGATTCGGACGTCTGAATTCAATCGCTTGCGCTGCATACATCAGTTCGATAGCTAAGATCTTTTCCAGGTTACCTAAAATCTGATTCAGCTTTCTGCCCGATATACTGCCCATAGACACGTGATCTTCCTGACCCATAGAGGTCGGCACGCTGTCAGCAGACGGTGGAAAACAGAGTGATTTGTTTTCAGTGACCAGCGCCGCTGTCACGTATTGCGGGATCATCATGCCCGAGTTCAGGCCACCGGATGCTGTCAAAAGACGCGGCAAACCGTGTAAGCCTTCAAGCAGAAGGTAGCAGCGACGGTCTGAAATATTACCCAGTTCCGCTGCAGCAATAGAGGCATAATCCAGCACCATTGCCAGCGGTTGCCCATGGAAACTACCGCCGGAAATGGCTTCTTCGGAGCTGATAACAATCGGGTTATCAGTCACTGAATTCATTTCAATTTCAGCCAGTTCTTTCAAGTGATTGTAAGCATTACGCGACGCACCATGCACCTGCGGAATACAGCGCAGGGAATAAGGGTCTTGCACGCGGACACAATCAGCATGCGAGGCCATGTTCTGTGAGTCTTTGAAGAAACGTCTCATGCGGGCGGCGACTTCGAGGTTACCGGCAAATGCACGCGTCAGGTGCAGCTCTTCTCTGAATGGCGAACCACTGCCCTGCATTCCCTCGATACTCATCGCGCCGGCCAGATCAGCTAAATCAAGCAGATAACGCATTTTGGTGAGTGCGGTAATGGCATGAGACAGAATAAACTGTGTGCCGTTGATCAGTGCCAGACCTTCTTTTGCATGCAGCTCAAGCGGTTCTAAGTCATTTTCACGCAGCGCTTGTGCGGCTGGTACTATGCCGTCACCCTGCCAGAATTCACCTTCACCGATCAGGGGCAAAAACAGGTGAGAAAGCGGTGCCAGATCACCCGACGCGCCAACAGAGCCTTGCTCCGGCACAACAGGGATCAGATCCTTTTCGAGGAACGCCAGCATACGCTGAACAACTTCCAGACGAATACCCGAGTAACCCTGACTTAAGGCATGTATCTTGGTGATCAGCATCAGTTTTGAGATGGATTTCGCAATCGGCTCACCCACACCCACCGCATGGGTAATCAGGAGGTTTTTTTGTAACAGATGCGTTTCTTCCGGTGAAATTTGAGTGTCACACAGCGGGCCGAATCCGGTATTGATGCCGTATACCGCCTTGTCTGAGGCGGCAATGATGTCCACATTACGACGGCTTGCATTGATTTTGTCGAGCGCTTCTTCACAGAGTTCCGCTTTGATACTGCCATCCGCTATGCCGTTTACAATATCCAGATTGAGTTGATCAACACCATATCTAAACATCTTATTTGTTCTCCTGACTGACTGATATCTCTGTATCAGATTGCTTCTATAAGACAATGCTAGCTTGCCCTGTAAGTTTTATAAAAGCATAATGTTCGTAGTTTATTCCGGATTTATCGAACTAATAATTCACACTGACAGAGAGTGACTATGCAGATTCAAGATGTTGATTTACGGATGCTGAGAATATTCGTTGCTATCGTTGAGTGTGGCGGTCTGTCGGCGGCAGAATCCCGCTTAAACATCGGCCGCTCAACCATCAGTTCTCACTTATCGGATCTGGAAGTTCGCCTTGGGATTACGCTTTGCAAACGTGGCCGCAGCGGCTTTGAGGTCACAGAGGCCGGGCGCGTGACCTATCAAGCCTCGCTGGAGTTGCTCCAGCAGTGCGAAGCCTTTGCCGCCACAGTGGCGAGTTCTAAAAACGAACTGTCCGGCCGGGTCACGATTGCCATGATAGATACGTTAGTCAACGATCCGCGGTGCCGTGTCGCCCAGGTGATTGCCGGATTAAAAAGCAGAAGTAATAACTTACAGTTCGACATCAACGTATGCGAAGCGCGCGAAGTAGAAACCTCTGTTGTGAATGGGCGCTCGCTGGTGGGAATCGGCGTTAGTCGTCATCCGCTAAGGGGGCTCGACTATTACCCTCTGCATAATGAAACGAACTATCTGTATTGCGGGAAAGGCCATCCGCTGTTCGATTGCCACCCATCGGAAATCGACACGCTGTTACAACAAGCGGAGGTGATCACCAGTAACTATATGCGGGATAAGGAAACCCGCAACGACGCGCTGAATTACCAAAACACTGCCATCGCCTATCACGATGAGGGAATTGCCCATTTGATTTTATCCGGTGCGTTTATCGGCTACCTGCCCGAGCACTACGCCAGCACTTGGGCCAACAAGGGGCTGATTAAACCTATCTTGCCCGAGAAATATACCTATCAAATCCCGGTCATGCTGATCACGTTAAACAATAATTCTGCGTCGCCACTGGCCAAAGCACTGATCAAAGAAATTAAACGTTGTCACCGTACTGACACCTGATTCAACGAGGTTGTTGCCAAGGCTCAAGTGCAACCAACTATACAGAACGGCGTCATCAACAGAAATGCCACAGGTTGCAATATACCTTTGTTACTCACTCAGAAAAGCCCGTATCTGCTCTCTCAGCCAACGGCGTAGTGGATCGGCATGTGTCCGTTCATGCCAAAACTGAAAGATATCAACACCCGGCAGCTCGAAGGGGACGGGATAGATCTCCAGACCGTCATCAAGCTGAGCTGCCTCTTTTGCCAGTGATGCCAGGCAGGTCACGATCAGATCACTGTGCCGGATAATACGCGCTGGGGATAAAAAACTCGACACACCCGCAACAACCTGACGGCGTAACCCCAGTTTTTCCAGCCCGCGATCAACATTGCCATGCAGATCGCCTGTCAGGGTTGTCACGATATGCTGGCAGCTTAAGTAAGTTTCAAGATCAAGCTCCTGCCCTATCCGGCTGTGATTTCGATTCGCAAGTACGGCAAATTTCTCGCTGGCGACTTTCTGCTGCCGGAATGTATCCGGTAACTGGGTATAAAAGCCTGCAATCGCAATATCGCACTGACCATTTTCCAATTCTGCTCTGGGCAGCTTGCTCCCGGTATTGTGGGTCACTAAGGTTAACTGTGGGGCGTGCTTCTGGACATGCGGAATCAGGCGGGCAAACAACTTCTGTTCCATATAATCGGTTGAGTAAATGTATACCTTGTCTTTCCGCGACAAAAAATCTTCCGTGTCCAGCTCACTGTAAAACTGCTCCAGGCCATTCATTAAACGGCGAATTTCAGGTGCAATCGCATGGGCTTTCGGCGTTGGCGTTAATCCTCTTGGCGCTTTGACAAAAAGAGGATCATCAAATTCATACCGGAGTTTGTTCAGCTTATGGCTCAAAGCAGGCTGACTCAAAGTCAGACGTTCAGATGCACGAGTAGCATTCCTTTCCTGATAAAGGATGTGAAAAATCATCAGCAAATTCAGGTCTTTCTGATAGACATTCATAATTTGGATATCAATTATCAGTTTTTTAGAATTCAAGAATATCACGGAGACGCTTATTCTCACCAACAATCAACGAGAACAAACAGGAGTACATTGTGAAAGTTTTAATGATTCTGACCTCACACGACAAACTCGGCGACACCGACCATCAAACTGGCTTCTGGTTGGAGGAATTCACCACACCTTATTACACTTTGGCCGATGCAGGGGCCGAGATCACTCTGGCATCTCCCAAAGGTGGCTTGCCGCCCATAGATCCACGCAGTCAGGACGAAAGTTCTGCCGTAGACAGTACACGTCGCTACGCTTCAGATCAGACACTTCAGTCTGCCCTGTCACATACTTTCAAACTGGCTGAAATGGATGCGTCTGAATTTGATGCCGTTTTCTACCCAGGGGGGCACGGACCACTGTGGGATCTGGCAAATGACAAGGATTCCATCGCACTGATTGAGCAGTTTTACGCGCAGGGCAAGCCTGTTGGCGCAGTCTGTCACGGACCTGCCGTATTCAAGTCCACCCGCAATGCGCAGGGAGAACCTTTAGTCTCCGGAAAGCGTGTCACCGGATTTTCTAATGAAGAAGAGGCAGCGGTTGAATTGACCGATATTGTTCCTTTCCTTGTAGAAGATATGCTCAAAGCTAACGGGGGCCTGTATGTGAAAAAAGACAACTGGCAGAGTCACGTCGTTACGGATGGCTTACTGATCACAGGTCAGAACCCGAATTCATCGCAAGCATGTGCACAAAGTGTGCTTGATGCGCTGAATGCAAAGTGAGATCAACCGATGAAATACTTACATACCATGGTTCGGGTCAGAGACATCGAGCAATCACTTGCCTTTTACTGTGATGGCCTTGGATTGACTTTAATCAAGCGTAATGACTACCCGGAAGGCCGGTTTTCCTTACTGTTTCTGGCGCCACCTGACCAACCAGAGGCACAGCTGGAACTGACCTACAACTGGGATCCTGAAATGTATTCAGAAGGCAGGAACTTTGGCCATCTGGCATATGAAGTTGAGGACATTTACGCGATCTGCGAGCATTTGCAGTCAATGGGCGTCACCATCAACCGCCCACCCCGTGATGGCCATATGGCGTTTATTCGGTCTCCGGACAACATTTCCATCGAGTTGCTGCAAAAAGGTGAAGCTTTACCTGCCGCTGAACCCTGGGCATCTATGCCAAATACGGGACATTGGTAATCCAATGCTGAGTGCCACTGCCGCGATGACAGAATGAACTGGCACTGCAGATGGTTATGAGCGGCATTCAAGTTCAATCTGGCCAGAGCGCAGACGAAAAAAAAAAACCGCTGTTAGTTCAGCGGTTTCTTCAAATGTGGTGGAGCCAGAACAAGGTATGGAGGGATTTTCAAATCCCGGACAACGCACACTGAAGCTCAATAAAAAAAGCCCCGTCTAAAGACGAGGCTTTTGAATGTGGCGGAGAGATAGGGATTTATCGCTCGCAAGCTCGCGCCCCTTCGGGCGTTGCCTGAAGGCAACGTGGTCTCGCTTCGCTCGGCTGAACTTCTAGGCTTCTTCACCCTATCTCATTTTGCCAAGGTTCAGGCGAAAAAAAACCGCTGTTAGTTCAGCGGTTTCTTCAAATGTGGCGGAGAGATAGGGATTTGAACCCTAGATACGCTATTAACGTATGCCGGTTTTCAAGACCGGTGCTTTCAACCACTCAGCCATCTCTCCGTAAGTGGTGCGCATGATACCCAGCCGATCCCATGTTGTAAATACCCCAAAGAATCAAATGCACACTTGATCGCCAATCTGACACATTCATTTTCGTTTTGACTGGTTTTTCAGCCCTTTAGCTTTCCTGTTGCCCCGTTAACTTTCCTGTTGGACAGAGGTCAACGCTTTTTCCTGTGGTTGCGCTGCTTTAGGTTTTCGCATCACCAGATAAACGGCCATCGCAGCCAGCATGAAACCGACCGCACTCATCGCATCAAAGGTTTCATTAAATGCCAGCCAGGCTTCCAGCGCAGTCACTGGCGGCACCAGATAAAAGGTTGAGGCGACTTTCGATGCTTCACCGTGTCTCACCATGTAAAGCAGCAACCATACAGCAGTCACGGACACACCGAGTACCAGCCAGGCCAGGGTCAGGGTGAATGTCAGGTTCCATTCCACCTGCATGGTTTCCATCGTCATCATCACCGGCGCGAACAGTAGCGCAGCCATCAGGTATTGATAAACCGAGCCACCCACCAGATCAACCTGCTGGCAGAAACGCTTTTGATACAGTGTACCGAGTGTAATGCCGAGTAAAGCGGTAGCCGCACAGACATACGCGGCCACTTTATGATCTTCCTGCTGCCAGCTCATGTTGCCTTGCAGCACCAAAGTAATTCCCATCAGCCCCACTAACAGCCCCAGCCACTGAGACAGTGTCAGACGCTCCTGTCCGATTGCGACTAACAAGAGTGCGGTCAGTACAGGTTGTAATCCAACCAGCAAGGCGCACAGGCCTGCCGGCATGCCAAGATAAATGCCGTAATAGGTGCCACCCAGATAAAAACCATGAATAAGTACACCCGCGACCATGCTGTGCAGCCGTGCGCGGCCTGTTGGAAGCTGGCCGTTAAGTACATACAACAACACCATAAAAATCAGAATATTGAGTGCCATGCGTATAAAAAGGAACGTTGCAGGTTCCGCATACGGCAGGCCAAAACGGGCGCCAATGAAACCCGTGCTCCACAGCATCACAAATATGAAAGGAATAAACCGAGCCACTGAGACGTCCTTCTGGTGATTATCATGATTTTCCACTACTGTAGATGGGTACAAAAAAAGTAAAAAGTGACAGTTTTGTGATTTTAGTAGGGTACAGATGCAACAAGCACAAGACGAAAAACCAGCCAGCGAGGCCAAATACCGCCAGGTGATCAGGGAGCTGACGCTGCGAATAGATCGCGGTGTTTATCAGGCTGGCGATAAACTCCCTTCGATTCGCCAGTTAAGTGATCAGCTCACGGTGAGCAAAAACACTGTCATACGTGCGTATCAGGAACTTGAAGCGGCGCAGAAAATTGAAGCGCATCCCCGGTCTGGCTACCGGGTCATTCCTGGCGTGCGCGCGGCGCCCCTGACGATGCAGGCCCCCGGCTTTGTCGATTTACTGACACTCAGCCGAACCATATTACAGCAGTCTCCGTCATCGTCTTTGCTTCCAACCGGCAGCGCGCACCCCAATACCCAATTCCCCGCCATTACCTCGCTGTATGCAGAAATTGGCCGCCACAGCCGTTATCAGACTCATCTGCCAAGCCATTATTTGCTCCCGCCAGGCGATGAGCAATTACGCAAGCAGCTGGTCACAGTTAACCAGTGGCTGGGCATTTCAGCCTCGCCCGATGACATTCTGATCACGCACGGCGCTCAGCAAGGGATCAGCATGGCATTGCAGGTACTGACCCAACCCGGCGATACCGTCATCGTGGATTCCCCCTGCTATTTCGGCAATCTGCTGTTGCTGGAATCACTTGGTCTGAAAGTGGTAGAGATACCCTCTCACCCGCAGACCGGGATGGAGTTAACCCATCTGTCACTCGCTCTGGCTCAGTGGCCCGTCGCCGCCATTCTGATTAACCCGAGCTTCAATAACCCCACCGGCTCTGTGATGCCACGCAGTGAACGCAAGCGCTTTCTCAGCATTACTGCAGGCATCCCTGTCATTGAAGACGATGTGTTTGGTGATCTGGGCTACAGCAAACGCCCGCCAGCGCTCTACAGCCTGGATACCGATAACAGGGTGATCTACTGCAATTCGTTATCTAAAACACTGGATTCGCGTTTGCGTATTGGCTGGATGCTGGCCGGACAATATCAGCCACTGATTGAAAAACGCCTGCTTGCAGACAACATGGGCAGCCTTAATCTGATGCAGTCGGCGGTGGCTG
Organism: Photobacterium salinisoli; assembly: GCF_003614885.1. Taxonomy (GTDB): domain Bacteria; phylum Pseudomonadota; class Gammaproteobacteria; order Enterobacterales; family Vibrionaceae; genus Photobacterium; species Photobacterium salinisoli. The sequence goes on along the minus strand of NZ_QZMS01000007.1, from coordinate 588,895 downwards.
AGTTTTTAAAGACAGGCAAATACCGCACTCACCTCAGTAAAGTCAGGCGCTATTACCAGCGCAATCAACGCGCATTCAGCCAGCGTTTTTGTGCTGCCCTCGACAACTATCCCTGGATGGCTGGCCGCTATCAGTTACATCTGGCCGATGGCAGCTTTCTGTGCTGGCTGACTCTGCCCGGACAGGCTGACAGCTATCAGCTTTATCAGCAGGCGCTAGCGGCCGGAATCAGTCTGTTACCCGGCAATATGTTTTGCACTCAGGATCAGTACCGCCATTGTCTCCGGCTCAGCTACGCTGCATTCGAAGATAATTCCCACTGGAACTCAGGCCTGAAAAAGCTGGCACAGCTCATTGCCGAACACATAAAACCACTAATTGATAACGCAGAGTGAGCATCGACTAGGCTTACTGAAAAGATCATTTTATTAAGGAAGATACCATGAGATTCCGACACCTTGCCTTCATAGGTACATTGTTAAGCACATTGTCTTTTTCAGTGGCATCCGCGCCCAGCATTGTCAGTACCGGTTCCAGTGAAGGAATGGATTATCAGCTTGAAAAAGTGACTGACGGCCTGTCAGTTCCCTGGGGAATGACCTTTATTGACCTAACAACACTGCTTATTACACTGCGTGAGGGAAAGGCGGTACTGGTCGATACCCGCTCAGGCCAACAAAGCGCCCTGAGTGGTTTACCCGAGATATATACCCGGGGTCAGGGTGGTTTACTGGATGTCATCCTATCCCCCGATCCCCTGGCAAAGGGCTGGATCTATTTTACCTACAGCAAACCGGTCAACAACGGCAGTGCCACCACACTGGCAAGAGCCAGATTGTCAGGCCAGACACTTACCGACTGGCAGGATTTGCTGGTTTCCCGTTCACACAGTGACGCCAGCAAACACTATGGCAGCCGGATAGCTTTTGATATGAAAGGCCATGTGTTTTTCTCTGTCGGTGACAGAGGAAACCGCCCGAACGGGCAGGACCTGACCAATCATGCCGCCTCGATATTACGTTTAAATCTTGATGGCTCAGTACCAAAAGATAATCCCTTTTATGGCCAGTCTGGCGCATCGGCAGAGATCTGGAGCTATGGTCACCGCAACCCGCAAGGCATGGCATTTGATTCGGCAACAAACAGGTTATGGGAAATTGAACATGGTCCGCGTGGCGGTGATGAAATCAACCTGATCCTGCCCGGACGCAATTACGGCTGGCCAATTACCTCACACGGTAAGGAATACTGGGGACCGCTGGATGTCGGCGAGTCAAAAGAAAAAGCCGGTATTGAGTCACCGAAAAAAGTCTATGTCCCTTCCATTGCCCCCGGCAGTCTGTTGATTTATCAGGGCAGCGCTTTCCCGGCCTGGCAAGGTAATCTGTTTGCCGGCGCACTGGTGTTACAGCATCTGAATCGTGTCGCCCTTAATGCGCAGGGAGACCCTGTAAAGGAAGAGAGGCTGTTCGAAGCCTTGAATGAAAGAGTTCGCTCACTGGCGCAAAGTGCAGAGGGGATTATCTATTTCGGCACGGACAACGGCAACCTGTACCGTATTATGCCGAAATGACAATGAAACAGCCCCCGCATCATGCGAGGCGGTGGCTGTCGTTAGTCCGGGTAATTACAGATGCTCACCACGACGCAACGCATCAATACGCTTGTCCAGTGGTGGGTGTGTCATGAAAAGCTCAGACAAGGTTTTCTTGCCGTTGATGCCAAACGCCATCATTGAGCCTTCCAGATGAGACTCCTGGCTGACTTTCAGACGCTCCAGAGCAGCGATCATCTTCTCTTTACCGACCAGATGCGCAGAACCGGCATCGGCTTTAAATTCACGGTGACGGCTGTACCACATGGTAATGATGCTGGCCAGGAAGCCGAACAGTAATTCCATAATGGTCGAAACGATGAAGTAGGTCATGAAACTACCGCCCTCACCTTCTTCATTGTTGTTACTCACGCCGCTGACAGCACCCGCGATAATACGGGAGACAAAAATCACAAAGGTGTTCACCACCCCCTGCAGCAAGGTCATGGTTACCATATCACCATTGGCAATATGGCTGACTTCGTGCGCCAGAACAGCCTCGGCTTCATCACGGGTCATGCTGTGCAGCAGCCCGGTAGAAACAGCCACCAAAGATTCATCACGCTTGGCACCTGTTGCGAACGCATTGATATCCGGTGAATCATAAACAGCCACAGTCGGCATACCAATACCAGACTGCTTGGCCTGACGTGCCACGGTTTCCATCAGCCAGTGTTCGGTTTCATTACGTGGATGTTCAATGACCATACCGCCTACAGATCTCAGCGCCATGGACTTTGACATGAAGAGGGAAATCAAAGAACCGCCAAAACCAAACAGCACCGCCATAACTAACAGGCCGTTTAAGCTGCCTGGTTGTAAATCAGTGACGGCATAAATAATATTGAGCACAATGCTGAATACCAGCATTACGGCAAGGTTGGTTGCCAGGAACAAGCCAATTCGCTTCATACCTTTCTTTCTCCAACAAAGGTCTGGGTGTCAAATGCTTATACGCCTTCCCGATGGCTGGCGTATCAATAAGATGGTACTTATAGTATGGTCGTTTAATCTAAAAACAAGCGGAAGCAGGAAATTGTTACTTTTGGTAAGGGATATCCGCTTCTGAGACAAAAGTCATGGTTTGTTCACTTAGCAGGGCCTTAGACTTTGGTCGTATTGTATAAGATGTCACCATTCTCTATTGTCGTTGCGTATTCGCATTCACAGTATCTAACAAGGAGGCAAGATGGCTGACCAAGAAAACTACCAAGTCGCAATTGATATCCTGCGTTGCCATCTTGGCATGACGGCTGAAGAAGCCTGCGCAGAGCTGGGGATTGACCCGGCTGCGTCTAAGACAGCCGAGGCGATGGATTCTGCCGCTGTACTGGGTGATAATTAATCCCAGCCGCTTTTAACATCATTTAGCCAAAACCTCCGTCCGGAGGTTTTGTCATTTCTGCGTCATATTACATCTACGACAGTTCTCATTCAGAATGGATATGTGATACTAGTCCCAAAAATCATTATGAACACTGTACAGGTAGATTATGAACAAGCCCTATTCAACCGCTATGGATAGCGCCGCTTCACACGAAAGCGTGAATCCTCTGCTCACTCCAGTTGCTCTTTTTATGGCTATTGCCGTTATGGCTGCTATCGCAGCATTTATTATTAAAATCGAAATGCTGCAACTGAGTGGCAACCTTGGCGAGAATTCGCTCGTTGAATATACTCAGGAACTCTTTTTGTTTTTAACCAGTGCACTCTTTTTGGGCGTGGCGATTAAACAGCCCGGCCAGAAAGGCTTTGCTGTTCTGGTTTCTGCGTTTTTTATGGTGTTGCTGATCCGTGAACTGGACGGGTTACTGGACCTTATCTGGCACGGCTTCTGGAAATTCCCGGCTGTCGTGGTCGCGGTGCTGGGAATAGCATATGCCCGTAAACACCTGACGACAACACAACAATCACTCAGTCGATACAGCAAACACGCCAGTTTCGGTCTGATGCTGGGCGGCATGGCTACCCTGCTGGTATTCTCTCGCCTGTTTGGTATGGGAGAGATATGGCAAACCGCGATGCAGGATAACTATATGCGAGAAGTAAAAAATCTGGCTGAAGAAGGGGTTGAGTTGCTGGGTTATAGTTTAATTCTGTCCGCTGCAATCTGGTATTGCTTGCCAGGTCTGGTCAACAAAAAGCAACGCGCTTAACACCATTCAGATGCGACAGCGCCGCCTTGCTGGCGGCGCTGTCATATTATAAAGAACTGGACGTCGTTGGTGCCAACAGGGCCATATTCAGGTAAGCCGTTAAGTCTCGCTTGGCAATACCGGGCAAATATGGGATCTCACCTAACTTAGGGGCTGGCAGATAAGTTTCAAGGTACTTCAGGTTATCCTCGTAACAATGGGTATCCGGATCAACAAGGTTAGCTACCCACCCTGCCAATGTCAGGCCATCATTTTGAATCGCTTCAGCGGTCAGCATCGCATGGTTCAGACAACCCAGTTTCACGCCCACCACTAATATGACTGCCATTTCCTCCTGCTTTACCCAATCAGACAGTTTCATGGTGTCGGAAAGAGGAACACGCCAGCCCCCGGCACCTTCAACAAACACCACATCATTCTTGCTCTTGAGCTTTGATAAGCCTTCAGACAATCTGACAGGATCTATGCTAATGCCTGCCTGCTTAGCCGCAATGTGAGGTGCAATGGGCGGCTCAAACGTATAAGGGTTAACTTCTTCATACTGTAATTCGGGCTGCGAAGCGGCTTGCAAAAACAGCGCATCAGCATTACGCATACCATAAGCGGTCAGGGTGCTGCCTGACGCAATCGGTTTAAACCCTGCCGTTTTTTGCCCGGCGCGGACACTGGATTCAATTAAAGTACGGGTAACAACCGTTTTCCCTGCATCGGTATCGGTTCCTGTAACAAAAAATGCGTTAGCCATTGGTGAACACTCCAAAACAAACTTGATACGTTGCGGGTAACTGACCCGTACTGTCGCGAAAACGCGCATACGCATTTTCTATCCGGTTCAACGCCGTCCGACCGAACATCCCTTGCCGACGTTGCTCAGACAGGTGAGTTGCACCTATCCCCTTAAGATCCTTCATTAAATCCAGCGCACGCTGATAATGCATAACCACTGGCTCAACCGATATCTCTGCTGCATTCAAGCCGGCATCTGCTACAGCCTGTGAAAGCTGAGTAACAGAGTCGAACTGATTAACATGCAATTGCGTATCAACCGATTGCCACGCGCGCTCAAGCTCAAACAATGTGCCCTCTGCCAGCGTGGTGATTCCAATCACCCCGCCCGGTTTGACGACTCGCTGCAACTCCCGTAACGGAACGGCCAGATCAGAGCACCATTGCAGGGCCAGGCTGGAAAAAGCCGCATCAAAATAGTTGTCCGGAAACGGCAGCGATTCGGCATCAGCGACACAAAACGCCCCTTCACCGTCACAGCGAACCCTGGCCTGAGCCAGCATTGGTTCTGACAGATCAACGGCTGTGGTCTGGTAGCGCCTGGTTTGCAACTGGCGAGTGAAATACCCGGTTCCGCATCCGACATCCAGCCAGTGGCTGCCTTCCGGCAGGCAGGGCAATGTCTTCAGCAATTGATGCCCGACCAGCCGCTGAAACGCCGCCGATTGGTCATAATGCTTTGCGGCTTTACCAAAACGGGCGGCAATCGCCTGCTTGTTGAGACCAGACAAGCTCTGATTCTGTGGCTTAACAGCCACTGTCGGACTGATTTCCTGCATCCTGTACCTCTTCAAAAGACGCATTCAACGATGTTGCCAACGCTTTGACTTGTTTCTCTGTATGGCTGGCTGAGAGGGTGATACGTAACCTGGCCTGATTGAGCGGCACAGTCGGCGGGCGGATAGCCGACACCCAGATACCTTTTTCAGCCAGCGACGCTGACAAGCGGGTGGCCAGTTCACTGCTGCCCAGCAATACAGGTTTGATTGGCGTTTCTGTCGCAACCAGACCCACTTCCGGCAGCAGTTCGTCATTGAGAATGTGCCCTAGTGCCGCCAGTTTATCCCTGCGCCAGTCTCCGCTCTGGACCAGATCGCAGGCGGTGCACAGTGCATGAGCCTGTGCCGGTGGCATCGCTGTGGAGTAAATATAATGCCGCGCAAACTGAATCAGATACTCGGCGACATCATCGCTGCACAACACCGCCGCTCCCTGCATGCCGAAGGCTTTACCAAACGTCACAATGCAGATCTCAGGTTTAATGCCAGCCAGCGCCGCACTGCCACGGCCGCCTTCCCCCAGCACCCCGCAACCATGGGCTTCGTCAACCATCAGCCAGCTTTGCGAAGCGCGGCACAGGGCAGAGATCTCCGCCAGCGGCGCCTGATCACCATCCATACTGAACACACCTTCAGTCACCACCAGAGTGGCGGCACCATCGTCTGAGCCAGCATTCAGTAATGCCTGCAGGGCATTGAGATCGTTGTGGGCAAAGCGGCGCATTATCGCCGGTGATAAGAGGCCCGCTTCCATCAGAGAGGCATGATTGAGCTTATCCTGGATCAGCCGATCTGATTTGCCGAGTAAGGCAAAAAGCACTGCCTGATTGGCACTGAATCCGGTACTGAAAAGCAAGGCTCTGTCGTACCCCAGCCAATCCGCCAGCCGACGCTCCAGTTCTGCATGCGGTGCGTGATGCCCGGTTACCAGAGGTGAACCACCACTGCCTGCACCATACACAGACAGCCCCTGCTGCCAGGCCGCGATTAATTCCGGGCACTGAGCCAGTCCCAGATAATCGTTACTGGAGAAGTTGATATGCGCTTGCTGTCTGTTGGCAAACTGCACGCAGGATGGCTGCCTGTTGAGTGGCTGTCTCTGGCGATACAGTCCCTGAGTCTGTCGCTGACTCAGGGACTGTGCTATCCGGGAATTAAACAGAGGCATCGTAGAACAAGTCATCGGCTGCCGGGCGGGCAGCCACGCGCTGTGCTACCTGACCCAGCAGTTCCTGCTCCTGATACTCATCCGGCTTAGCGGCTTTTTCCTGCCGGTTTATACCCAGCTTATTAAACAACTGCATGTCTTTGTCTTCTTCCGGATTCGACGTGGTCAGCAGCTTGCATCCATAGAACACAGAGTTTGCGCCCGCCATAAAGCACAGTGTCTGGGTTTCTTCACTCATTCCCTCACGGCCCGCCGACAAACGAACAGCAGAAGCCGGCATCATAATACGGGCCACCGCAATAATACGGACAAAGTCCAGCGGATCGACATCATCCACACTATCCAGTGGCGTGCCTTTGACTTTAACCAGCATATTAATAGGCACACTTTCCGGGTGTACCGGCAGGTTCGCCAGCTCAACAAGCAGGCCAGCCCTGTCCCGGGCGCTTTCGCCCATGCCTATGATGCCGCCAGAGCAAATTTTCATACCGGCATCACGGACATGTGACAATGTATCCAGGCGATCCTGATAAGTACGGGTGGTAATGATATTGCCGTAATACTCAGGTGAGGTATCCAGATTGTGGTTATAGTAATCCAGACCGGCATCAGCCAGCGTGTTGGCCTGATCGCCGGTAATCATGCCCAGCGTCATACAGGTTTCCAGCCCCATAGACTTCACACCACGTACCATTTCCAGCAGGTAAGGCATATCGCGTTCTTTCGGGTTTTTCCATGCTGCGCCCATACAGAAACGTGTCGCACCCGAGCTTTTGGCTTTTTCTGCCGCATCCAGCACCCGCTCCACTTCCATCAGGCGTTCGCGGTCAACGTCGGTACGATAGTGGGCGCTTTGCGGGCAGTACTTACAGTCTTCCGGGCAGGCACCGGTTTTGATCGACAGCAAGGTACTGACCTGAACCTTGTTGGGTTCATGGTACTGACGGTGAATTTGCTGCGCTTCAAACACTAAATCCATGAAGGGTTTTTCAAACAGCGCCTGAACTTCTGCAACGCTCCAATCGTGTCTTACTTCCACGTGTAAACCTCTTTAATTGTTCTTATGTCCCGCAGCTTGACGCGATAACCGCAACAATTACACGGGTTTGAATACTTGCAAGTCTACTTTGAGCAAGTACACTGTCAACCACAAAGAAAACACAAGGTTTACATCTGTGCAAAATATCACCACCAAAGAGAACTCCTCCAACCACTTGACTGCATCACAGGTGGATTTGGATTACGATCGTCAGCACGTCTGGCACCCGTACACTTCCACCATCAACCCGCTTCCCTGCTACCCAGTGACTCATGCTGATGGCGTGACCCTGTATCTTGAAGATGGCCGGGAATTGATTGATGGCATGTCTTCCTGGTGGTCAGCGATTCACGGTTATAATCACCCGGTGCTGAATCAGGCCGCACAGGATCAGCTGGGCAAAATGTCGCATGTCATGTTCGGCGGCCTGACCCACCAGCCTGCTGTTGAATTGTGCCGCAAACTGATTGCCATGACGCCTGAACCCTTACAGCAGGTATTCCTGGCAGATTCCGGTTCAGTATCGGTGGAAGTGGCTTTGAAGATGGCGCTTCAGTACTGGCACGCCAAAGGTGAATCGCGGGCGAAATTCCTGACGCTGCGGCATGGTTATCACGGTGATACCTTTGCCGCTATGTCGGTTACTGATCCCGACAATTCAATGCACAGCCTGTATAAAGGTTTTCTGCCAGAGCATCTTTTTGCGGATTCACCTGCGCTCGGTTTTCATGACGAGTGGGATGAGAGTGACATTGCAGACTTCGCCTCCCGGCTGGACCAACATCATCAGGACATTGCCGCTGTCATCCTGGAACCTGTTGTTCAGGGCGCCGGAGGGATGCGTATCTATCATCCTACCTTTCTTCGCCGTGTGCGCGAACTGTGTGATGTCTATGGTGTGTTGCTGATTGTCGATGAGATTGCAACCGGGTTTGGCCGCACAGGTAAACTCTTCGCCTGTGAACATGCCGGCATCAGCCCGGATATCATGTGTGTCGGCAAAGCACTGACCGGCGGCTATATGACGCTGGCGGCAACCCTGACCACCAGGCACCTTGCCGATACCGTATGCAGCGGTGCCGCAGGCTGTTTTATGCACGGTCCGACTTTCATGGGCAATCCGCTGGCCTGCGCCGTGGCCAATGCCAGTCTGTCTTTGCTGGAAACGGGGGAATGGCAGCAGCAGGTCAACCAGATTGAAGCGCAACTGGCCGAATTACTGCCCGCGGTAGCTCAGTCAGACAAAGTGAAAGCCGTTCGCTGGCTCGGGGCGATTGGGGTGGTGGAGCTGTATGAACCTGTGGACATGGTCACGATACAGCAAAGTTTTGTAGACAATGGTGTCTGGATTCGTCCATTCGGTCGACTTATCTACATCATGCCGCCATTTATTATTAATAATCAGCAACTTAAAAAACTTGTTTTCGCTATTTTACAATCATTGCACTAATATCGAAAAACAGACAGATCCTCATGTTTAACCAGATATACTCTATGTAAGAGTCATTATAAGGCCGTCATGTACCTCGCACCATTTAGCGGCCTTTTACAAACATGCTGTCAGAAGGCTAAGTATGATGCAGTTACCCCTTTTCCCGCTCAGGCTCTATGTCTTGCCGGGAGGCGTCAGCAAACTGAGAATTTTTGAGCCCCGCTACACCCGTTTGGTGACAATGGCGATGTCCTCAGGCGATGGTTTTGGCTTATGTATGAAAGATGGTGATTCGCTGTGTCACTTCGGCACCCGGGTCGAAATCACAGATTTTGAACAATTACCTGACGGATTACTGGGCATCACTATACGGGGGATAGAAAAATTCGTCATTAACAATCACTGGCAGGAAAAAGACGGGCTGAGATTAGGTGAAGTCAGTGCGATAAAAAACTGGACGTCCAGTTCTACCCGCTTCATCGACAAGCCCATTGCCAATAGCCTGGAAGCCTTGTTTGATGAATATCCCGATTACGCAGCGAACTACCCGGACCCCGATTTTACTGACATGGCCTGGGTCTGCCAGCGGTGGCTCGAAATTCTGCCTTTAGAAACCAATCAAAAACAATGGTTTATGAGCAGAAACGACCATCGTGCTGCGCTGTCGTTCCTGCACAATGTGATAGATGAAGAGCTCAGACACGACGATATATAACGCAGCCGTTTAACCCCGCCCCTCTCGGGCTAACCGTTGATCGACCATGCGGCGATAGACTGCGGACAGCACATGCCTGATGCCGGGCAGTGCCATTAACCAGGCCACAGGCCGCATCCACCAGATTTGCTTCAACAGCAATATATAGGCATCCATTTCCTTGTGGACCGCTCCGTTGCTGTCCTGAACGTGTAGCTCCCGCAGCGCTCTGGATGGCACAATGCCCATCGCTGCCAACTCTTCATCTTTTCCGGTAATGTCGTACCATTTAACCCGATGCGGATGCTTCCCCAGCCAGGATTCATACCATTTCCGGTCGCGAACACAGGTCGGGCAGGCTCCGTCATAAAACACAGTGATTTTGTTCGTTTTCATGATGGTTCTCCTTGTTGCCGCGGCGCTTACTTTAAGTCTGGCTGATAGCGGGTATTACACATAAAAAACGCAGCGGACAGGTCATTCGCTGCGTAGTTCAATGGCTGCTTGCTGACAACTGCTAGCCTTCCTCAATCAGTTTCACCAGCAGGTGACCATCATACATGGCCTGTTTCACCAGCGCGGCGGCAGGCATAGTCGCCTGAGTATAAAAACTGGTTTCTTCAATACGGAGATCCTGGTTATAAACCGGTAAAGACTGGCTCTTCACACACTCAATAATGGCAGGATACAACACAGATTTGGCCTGATTGAATTCCCCGCCGATCAGCACCTTCTCAGGGTTAAACAAATTAACCATAATGGCAATGGCCCTGCCTAAGTGGAAGCCCAGTTCAGTAATCACCTGATAAGCCAGCGGATCGCCCTGAACGGCAGCCTCGCAAATAGTCTCGATCGTCAGTTCTTTGCCGTATAAGGATGACGCCTCGCCCAACGCCAGACGCGATTTCACCTGCTGCCTGACGGCCTGCAAACTGGCTACCGTTTCCAGGCATCCTTTGTTGCCACAATAACAGGGCAGGCCATCAGGCTGAATCTGAATATGGCCAAGCTCACCGATGTTTCCGATCCGCCCCTGCAGCACCTTATTGTCCAGTATGATGCCCGCCCCCACTCCGTGATGAATGGAGATCAGAATAGAGTTCGCGACATCTTTGGCATTGCCAAACAATTGCTCAGCCAGCGCCCAGGAGCGGGTATCATTACCGATAAACACCGGCAGGCCCGTTGCTTCATGAATTGCCGGTCCCAAAGGCAAATCTTTTACCTCATAGTGCGGCATTTGCAGCACCATGCCTTTATCGGAATTCACTAAGCCCGGTAAGGAAACAGCAATGGCAGTAATACGATCCAGCTGTTTGGCGTGGCGGGCAAAAAAGGACTCGATTTCACCGAGCAACTTCTGCAACACATCATTTTGTGCCAGCTCTTCGATATCCTGCCGCTCTTCAAACAGGATATCGCCGCCCTGCTCATGCAGTGCGATAGTCAGATATCCGCGACCAAGACGAATGCCTAAAAATTGCCAGCCATCATTATCAGGCACTAGACCAATAGCCGGACGGCCACGGTTGCCTGATTCCTGAATTTCAGCTTCTTTGATCAGATGCCCGTCAAACAGCTCACGGGTGATTTTGGTAATACTGGCTGGCGCTAACTGGCTCTTTTTCGACAGCTCGATACGGGAAATAGGCCCATACTGATCGATAAGTTTGTAGACGCTTCCGGCATTGTTTCTTTTGATATGATCGATATGACCGGGTTGAGCGACATACATGCTCTGGATCCTCAAAGGTTAACGAATACGCAAGAAGTTGAATTTTTTTACTTTGCGAAGTAATTGTGAAGCCCCTTGTGCCAAGGACGTGAACCCAGTCACGACCAGTCTGTCCCTTTTGGTCTTCGCTTTACCGGGCCGGCCAAACAAACTACATGATTGAAAGATATGTGGCTCTAGAGACAATGGCGCAGGGTTCTGACATAATACGCGCCCTTTGAGGTTCAGGGTATAAAAACACCCTTTTTCGCGTTAACTTGCTTGATTGTTTTGAGGTCAGCCGTGTACAAAATCAATGAAATCTTTGAAACCATCCAGGGTGAAGGTGTTTTCACAGGCGTGCCGGCTATTTTTGTCCGTCTGCAAGTTTGCCCTGTCGGCTGTGCCTGGTGTGACACAAAGCAAACCTGGAGCGCCGAACCTCAGGATGAAGTGAACGTCAGCGCCATGCTTGCCAAACAGGGCGACTCGCCAAGCTGGACTTCTCTTGATGCCAGCGGCATTGTCAACCTACTGATTGAGCAGGGTTACACTGCAAAGCATGTTGTGATTACCGGTGGCGAACCTTGTCTGTATGACTTACGCCCGCTGACCGAGCAGCTGGAAGCCAGCGGTTTCCGTTGCCAGATTGAAACCAGCGGGACTTATGAGGTACTGGCGACAGAGAATACCTGGGTAACTGTTTCCCCGAAAATTAACATGAAAGGCAAACTCCCCGTTTTGCCCGGTGCGCTGTCACGCGCCAATGAAATCAAGCATCCTGTCGGCACGCAAAAGGATATCGACCAGTTAGATGCGCTGTTAGCCAGTGTGCCTCTGCAGGACACAGTGACCATCGCCCTGCAACCCATCAGCCAGAAAGCCAGAGCCACCGAACTGTGTATTCAAACCTGTATTGCCCGTAACTGGCGTCTGTCTATCCAGACACACAAATACCTGTCGATTGCCTGATTACCCTGGCACCTCAGCCCACCCTGTTTCCGGTCGTCTCAATTCTTAGATGCTGTCTCAACAGATGAGACGACCCATAGGGTTTTACATTTTCCTGCCCGCCGCTTACCTATACTCAGCCCAAACACCGAAACCAATCGGACCGCCTATGATCGGCCATGAGATTGGTACAACACGTGCTGCATTGAGTATTCAGGGGAAATGTTATGCGCACCTATCTGAGACTTGGTCTGAGCCTGTTTCTGGCTGGCCTGCTTTCTGCGTGCGGTGGCGGCGGAGATGATGCAGGCATTCAACCTGCTGAGCTGCCACCCGTTAAAACCAAATTTACCGTCACTGTCGACTTGCCTGCCGGGTTGATGACAGCACAGCAAAGAGTGAGCTGGAGTCCTGTCAGCCAGGCTTACGCGGCCACCCCGGAACTGTACCAAGACAACTTTGCTGTATTGTTTATCAATCAGCAGGGTAAAGTCATGGGTCAGGGTGACATCACCAGTTTTGCGATGACAGACGGCAACTACAGTATTGAAGCCCAGGTACCGCTGCTGCTGCATGGCGTGCTGGTGCTGGATCTCAATGGCGTGCCGCAATTTGCTATCGGTGATGCCTTACCGACCAATCTTTTCATGACTCCGTTAACGGATACCGAAATCGCCCTGTCTTTAAAAACCACACTGGCTTACCGCGCGTTGATCAAACGCGTCGCTGCAGACGGCCATTGGGGCATATTCAGTGAAACCGTCAGTGATCCCAGTAATATCGATGTCCGGGATGCCGGTGATTTCGTCAATGAACTGGCTGATGAGCTAAGTGTCACCCTGATCCCCAAACTGGGCCTTAATGGCGTCAGCCTGAGTAATCTGATGTCGCTCAGCATAGTCAATGACATCCTTGAAGGGATCATGACCCGCAAATATACCGAGCTGACGGCGCAAAAAGACGAGATAGCCACCATCTTCAATTCGGGCTTCTGGCGTCTGGCCAGCCACAGCTCAAACACAGGCAGCACCCTTGAAGCTGACATGATGGACTACAACAGCCCGGATACCGCCACCAATGAAACCCGCCAAGTCGACTGGCGCTGGACCAAAAATGGCCAGAGCGATATTTCACTGACGGAAGATTTCACCTACCTCAGCGAACAGGGGTTGGTTCAGTTCGACAGCAAAGACGATGCGATAAAGGGGCAAATTCTGACCTCCACCGGCTGGAAAGATCTGTACGAGTATTTCAAAGTGCTGATTTCTTCCAGCAGCACCGCCAGCATGACTGATGCCGGACTTGAAGAAGCCGATGGCCGCAACATCACCATGCGGGTCAACAGCTATTCACTGGCTGGCCTGAAAATGCATGACTTTCTCACCACCAAAGAAAACCATTTCATGACCCGTTACGTGCCCGCAGACACCACCTTTGGTGAAGCCGCCAAAGGCTACTATTTCACCTGGAACCCGGTGGCCACCCGTATGCTGCTGTGTAACACTCAGGTCGGTGGCGACGAGTGTACTGTAGCGCCCAGAGACAACCCGACCGTCCCTTATACCTCCCTTGAGGACATGGTGTCGGTAGAACGCGCTGGCAGTATTGAGCAGGTCAACGGTTATCATCTGACCGATAACGTGGTGGTGGAATTAGTGCTTAATGGCACCCATCAGGCCAACTATTGGGTCAATGTCGGCGGTGATGACTGGATTGTGGTTGAAACCGGTATCTGGGGTGCGGTGTCTGCACTGGGTAAAGAAATGTTCCAGTTCGCCGTGCCTGATGTCATCAAACAGCTGGCTAACCACTATCCCTTTGATACGCCCTACTTATTTTTAGTCGTCGAACAAGGTGCGGTACATCAGGGTCAGGCGATTCTGAAAGACACCGACTACCACTTCGCCGGCTTTAATCACGCCGCCAAAGAAGAGATCTATGCGGTGACCTCCCGCGATAATCTGCCTGCTTTTGGCGACTGCAGCTTTGGCAACATCTCCCCGGCCACTGAAGATCAGTTCCTCAATTCAGTAACAGAATGTGGCGGCGACGAGCGTTTCGTCACTGACAGCGTCAACAGCCTGGTTGATCAGCATCTGGTGCAAATCTCCACTGACCCGGGCTCGCTGGGCGAGCTGGAAACGCTGATCCTGAAAAGCGACAACACCTGGGAGTATTACCTCAATACCGTCTTACAACCGGGCAGCAGCAACCGCAGCTGGACACTGAATGACAATGGTTTTCTGCGCCTGACTGAAAACAGCAATGATACATTCAGCGATTACCAGTTATGGGCGCTCACCCACAAGAAATATCAGGACCGTCCGATTCTGGCCATTAAATATTTCAGCCAGACCGACTTAGGCGGGGCCAATAACAGCCTGATAGATAACCTGATGACCAAGCAATATGCTCCTGACACGCTGGTTGCCTGCACAGCCAATGATTCCGGTTGGAACAGCAGCACCCAGATGCCTGCAACAGCGAAAACCAAGGCAGCCTTCACCAGCCAGGCAGCCAGTTGCACCGTCAGCTGGGAAGGCAGAACACCCCGCTTCACCCAAAGCATGCTGGCAGGTAAGGCTCTGACATTCAGCGACACCTCACGACATTTGGTCCTGAATGCACAGGCAGACAGTCAGAGCGGCTTTAATACCGGTCGCTACAAAGACAGTGACGGCTGCGGTTTTGACATCCCGATCCGCTGGAAACTTGAAGCGGATGGCACGCTGTATTACGAAAATGCCATGGCCCAATCGGAGATCGACGCAGTGTTCACCAACGGCGCCAAACGATTCCCGACCGGCAATTTCAAAGAGTGGATTAAGGTCTCTGATACCGATGGATTGATGCTAACGGTCAAAGGCTTCAATCACTTCACCCGCTGGCAGAGTGCGACACCCGCACTGGGTGCAGACGACGGCGAGATGTGGAGCGATGTGGTTGCGCTGATCCCGGCGGCCAATGTGCCAGCAGTGACGGTGCAGACACCCACGGAAGCCCCGTTGCCTGACAGCCCATACCCCGGCACTATCTTAAGGGACGGAGAAACGTGCGACTTAACACCACCAGCGACACCCTCGCCTTAGGGTAAAAATCAATCTGGCGGCCTGAAATCGGCCGCCAGATTTGCCTCAGCGATTATTTAATCAACACAAAACACGACACAATGTGATTATTTCCCATCAGGTAATGCATCAAGGCTTGATGCTTGTGTCAAGACAGGTAATATTGCTGTTTTGGACAGTAAATTAAGCACAGCACTCAGTCGTGCCTAAACGGAGAATAATGACATCATGACTTACGCGCCTGTTTCAGACGTACTGAGCGGTAAGATTGCGGTAGACAGTGAAATCACTGTACGCGGTTGGATCCGTTCACGTCGGGATTCCAAAGCCGGAATCTCTTTCCTTGCCCTCTATGACGGCTCTTGTTTCGACCCGATTCAGGCCGTGGTCCCGAATTCACTGAATAATTACCAGGAAGAAGTACTGAAACTGACAACTGGCTGTTCAGTGGAAGTGACCGGTAAAGTGGTTGAATCTCCGGCTCAGGGCCAGGACTTCGAACTGGCAGCGACTGAGGTCAACGTCGTTGGCTGGGTTGATGACCCAGACACCTACCCAATGGCGAAAACACGTCACTCGATTGAGTACCTGCGTGAAGTGGCTCACCTGCGCCCGCGTACCAATGTCATTGGCGCGGTAGCCCGGGTACGTAACTGCCTGTCTCAGGCCATTCACCGCTTCTATCACGAACAGGGATACTTCTGGGTATCTGCCCCGCTGATCACTGCTGCTGACGCAGAAGGTGCCGGTGAAATGTTCCGCGTGTCTACGCTGGATCTGGAGAACCTGCCACGCACCGAACAAGGCAAAGTCGATTTCAACGAAGACTTCTTCGGTAAAGAGACTTTCCTGACCGTTTCCGGCCAGCTGAACGCTGAAGCCTACGCCTGTGCTCTGAGTAAAGTGTATACCTTCGGCCCGACCTTCCGTGCTGAAAACTCCAACACCAGTCGTCACCTGGCTGAATTCTGGATGGTTGAGCCAGAAGTGGCCTTCGCTGATTTGAACGATGTCGCCAAACTGGCTGAAGACATGCTCAAGTATGTATTCAAAGCCGTGTTGGCCGAGCGCCGCGATGATCTGGAATTCTTCGCACAGCGTATCAACAAAGAAGCGATCACCCGTCTGGAAAAATTCGTTGAATCTGATTTTGCTCAGGTGGATTACACGGATGCCATTGAGATCCTGAAAGCGTCCGGCCGTCAGTTCGAGTTCGACGTTGAGTGGGGTATCGACCTGTCTTCCGAGCACGAGCGCTATCTGGCCGAAGAGCACTTTAACGCCCCTGTTATCGTGAAGAACTACCCGAAAGACATCAAAGCCTTCTACATGCGTATGAACGATGATGGCAAGACGGTAGCGGCAATGGACGTTCTGGCACCTGGCATTGGTGAAATCATCGGTGGTGCTCAGCGTGAAGAACGTCTGGATATTCTTGATCAGCGCATGCGTGCAATGAACATCGACCCGGAAGATATGAACTGGTACCGCGATCTGCGCCGTTACGGCACAGTGCCGCATGCCGGTTTCGGCCTGGGCTTTGAACGTCTGGTTTCTTACGTAACTGGCGTGGCTAACGTCCGTGACGTGATTCCATTCCCACGTACACCGCGTTCCGCGAACTTCTAATCAGCCATTCGTTTGCTGAACCCTCAAACCCTGCCGGCTTTCGCTGGCAGGGTTTTTTATTATCTTTCCGTCTATATCTTCACCGCATGAGACAAAATTCAGACAAACACTCACTCAAATATCTCAGCGCCACACTTTCTATTAAATGTTAACTCAGAATTGACGCACTATTAATGCGGAATTATGGAATCCAATACATCTGACACGTTAACTGCAAAAAGATACCTGGTGAGCATAGATAATAATCGCTGATTTCAGCTTTGCTTACTTTTTATGCCACTAAATTTGCATTCTTTGAGGAAATTCAAATCCCCGGCATTTGTCCTGTGCGGTTAAATATCCCTCATCTAGAGTTGAGTCAGACGTGTCATATAAATAAAAGAACTGCAAACAGTTCAACAATGCTTACCATCTATTGCGTGACGAAGAGGGACAATTCATGCGTAAAAATCGCCAGGTCAATGACCGGGAAGTGGTGCTGGATCCTAACGCTCAGTTAGTGACAACAACGGATTTACAGGGTGTTATTACCTATGCCAATGACGAATTTGTCGAAGTCAGTGGCTACAGCTTCGACGAATTGGTTGGTCAGCACCACAATATTATCCGCCACCCGGACATGCCAAGAGCGGCATTTGGTGATTTGTGGAGCCACCTCAAAGCAGAGAAACCCTGGCGGGGCATTGTCAAAAACCGCTGTAAAGACGGCAGTCATTACTGGGTAGATGCTTACGTCACCCCGCTATACGAAAACAATCGGGTTTCTGGCTATCAATCGGTACGCCGCAAGCCAACTCAGGACATGATCAGCACAGCTACGCATGTCTATCAGCAACTGAACAATGAAAAAAATCCTTATGGATTCCGTTTATCCAGCTGGGCCAAGCTGGGACTGTCTGCTGTGCTCACCGCGCTGTGCGTGGCATTTACGCACTTTTATATCCCTCAGTTCGAATTCCTATCCGCTGCTGTTCCATTGATCTTCATTGCGATCCTTTGTAGGGGTGAACTATTTGCTGTACCCCGTTTTTTTCAGCAGCTATCCAGTGACTATGATGCCCTCACCCGCATTGTCTATAGCGGTGACAACCTGACATCGATTGCCGATTTCCATTTGAAATTAAACGATGCCCGGCTGAAAACTGTGCTTGGCCGGGTCGATGATGCCGCGCTGACCATTCGCGAAGTCACAGATGAACTCAGTAATGCCACCATATCCACCCGAGACTCGATCTCCAATCAGGACAAAGATACCCAGCATATCGCAACGTCCATTACCCAAATGTCTGCTGTCGCGAGGGAAATTGCGCAGAATACTCAGCTGACGACAGACAAAGTGCTTACCGCGCAGCAAAAATGCGCCAATACCACCAAAGTGCTGCAACTCACGCAAAACAATATCAATGATTTGGCCAAAGACACCGAAAATGCCGCTCAAACTGCCCAGTCACTGGTTAAAGTGTCGGAACAGATTGAAACCATGATGATGGAAATTCAGGGCATTGCAGAGCAAACCAACCTGCTAGCGCTCAACGCCGCGATTGAAGCGGCACGGGCCGGCGAACAAGGTCGAGGTTTTGCGGTAGTGGCTGACGAAGTGCGCGCCTTGTCTCAGCGTACCCATGGCGCGACTGAAAATATTAAAACCAGCATTGTTAATATCAACGCCACCCTGAACCAATGGCAGGCAACCTCTTCCGAGAGTATTGAAAAGACCCAACAATGTGTCACCCATACCAATGACACGGCAGCCAGTATTCTGGAAGTAGTGTCCATGGTGGATGAAATTGCTGAAATTTCAACGCAAATTGCTGCAGCCGCGGAGGAGCAAGGTACTGTGGCCCAGGAAATCAGTAACAACGTCCATCAAATTTCCACCTCTTCGTCTGACAACCTGGCGATGATGTCACGCATGGAACAGGCGGCAAGCCAAATGCGCGAGAAAGTCACGTTTCTGGAAGGATTGAGTAAATCTTTCGGTTAACCCTTTTCCCCCTGAAAAAGCAGTGCTCTACCCGACCACTGCCGTGAAATCACAAGGCCGCAATGCGGCCTTTTTATTCCTTCGTAAGCGCTCTGACGAAATCATTAGGTGAACGTCCCAACATGGCATTTACCGCTGACCTCACTTAATCTTTATTCAACGTGCTGACATTTAAAGAATAGTGAAAGGAATAAATGTGGCTACCCTTTGGATAGTACTCTGCCTGACTTTGCTTTCTCCCTTTGTCGTCGCTTCGGAATACGCCGGCTCAGAAAGTTGCCAGCAATGTCATCAGCAAGCCTATCAGGACTGGTCAACCAGCCATCATCAGGCGGCGATGCTCAAAGCCACAGACGAATCTGTTCAGGGCGATTTCAATAACACTTCCTTCACTTATGGCAAAATCACCTCCACTTTTTACCGCAAAGGCAAAGAGTTTTGGGTAAAAACAGATAATGCACTTGGCCAGTTAGAAGACTTCAAAATCAGCTATACATTCGGGGTATTTCCTCTGCAGCAATATATAGTGGATTTTGATGACGGCAGAAAACAAGTCCTGAGTATTATCTGGGACAGCAGACCCGCCTCCCAGGGCGGGCAACGCTGGTATCATTTATACCCTGAGCACGAAAGTCTCTCGCATGGTCTTCCCGCACAGTCTGCCGTTGACTTCAACGATCCGTTTCACTGGACAGGTACTCAGTTCAACTGGAATACCCGCTGTGCCAGCTGCCATTCAACCGGGTTGGTGAACAAGTTCGACGTAAAAACCAATACGTTTAATACGACCTGGAATGAAATCAACGTCAGTTGTGAGTCATGCCACGGTGCTGGCAAAGACCACATCGCCTGGGCGCATTCAGATTCGCAAGTATCTCCTCAGCATTTCGGCTTTAAACACACCATCAGCAATCCGGCACTGTGGCAATACCCAAATACCCATCACCGCATTAAATACCGTTCAAGCAGCAATAATCCGCATCAGGTCGATGTGTGCGCGCATTGTCACTCTCGCCGCCAGGAACTCAGCCAGTGGGAACCAGACCGCAGTTTTGCCGAACAGCATATTCCCCGCTTAATAGAAGCCGAGCTTTACTACCCGGACGGTCAGATGCTTGATGAAGTTTACGTGTATGGCTCATTTATGCAGAGCAAGATGCATGCAAATGGCGTGGTGTGCTCCGACTGCCATAACCCGCACAGCTTAGCACTCAAAAAACCAGGCAATCAGGTGTGCAGCCAGTGCCATAATCCTGACGTGTTCGATACTGTGGCTCATCATCATCACACAAATGACAAAGCCAGTCAGTGTGTTAACTGCCATATGACAGAGACCACCTACATGGGGGTGGATGCCAGACGAGACCACAGTTTTCGTGTTCCTGATCCGTTGTTAAGTCACCAGGTCGGCAGTCCGGACGCTTGCACGTCCTGCCACACAGAACAGACTCCCGCCTGGGCAACGAAAAAAATTCAGGCATGGGTGGCTGATTTACAAAAGCCACCTCAGAAACCTGAATTTGCGACCACCTTCATGGCTGCCGATCAGGGAATAAACAAGGACAAAGCACTGTTAAACATTGCCAATGACGGTGGTTACAGTGCCATTGTAAGAGCCAGCGCGGCACTGCGTTTAAGCCCGGTCCAAGTGGACAATGATCAGCAAAGTATCGCGGATTTGCTCAATGACGAGTCCTGGATGATCCGGCTTGGCACCGTACGCTCTTCGATGCAGTTACCTGTTTTGCAACGCTGGCAATTGTTGTCTGCGCACCTGGATGAACCCGTCAGGGCAGTACGCTATGAAATAGCCCGAGCCTTAGCTGGATTGCCGCTTTATCAGCTGACCAAAGCACAAAGCGACCAGGTGCAGATGTTGTATAAAGAGTTCATCACTGATTCAGAGTTCAATTCAGGTATGCCCGACATGCAGGTTATTCTGGGTGTGTTCAGCCTGAATCAGCAAGATACACATAGCGCCGAAACCTATTTCCGTCAGGCCCTGACCATTGCGCCTGACTATCAGGATGCTTTACTGAACCTGGCGGATTTATACCGTGCAACGGGCCGGGACGACAAAGCAGGTGATCTTCTCAAGCTTGCCGTAAAAGAGCATCCGAATGCGGTCGATCCTCACTACGCACTGGCGTTATGGTATATCCGGCAAAAATCCTTACCGGATGCTCAGGTTGAATTACAAAAAGCCTATGAGATTCAACCCGGTTTCCGGCCAACAACCCTGGCCTTGGCGTTGGTGATGGAGCAACTCAATCAAAGAGAGAAAGCCTATAAACTGGTGTCGAGCTGGCTGACAACCTATGGCAGTGACCCGCAGTTGGAACAATTACGGCAGCGGCTAGGTGACTGAAACGGTTTAATGCGCTGAGTCAATCGCCGCTCTACATGCAGTCCTGTCTTTCCCTGCGGCCTATCACTGGTGCATAAAAGCACCAGTGACTGACTTAGATTTGATTCATTTCACCTCGATCACTATCTTGTGGATCTTGCCAGTAAACTTAGTTTCCTCCGGACCATAACCTATGCCGTTGGCAACAGGCGTCTGGTTATCAAGACCCACATCAGCTGTTTCATCTGCCGAGAAAATATTGGGCTGCGTTTTTTCCACCCTGCCTTTTGCCACTTCTTTCCCATTGATCAGTAAGGTCGCTTCACCTCCCTTACCGAGCCCCCCTCCGTCGTAATCAAAGTTAAGCACGACAGTCGACTTACCACTTGGTAAAGCATCAGGGCTCTCGATAACGTAACGTTGTAGTCCGAGCCAGTTGTATTCATAGCCCGGCTTACCCTCTCGCACATGCAGCGACCAACCACCATAGCGGCTGCCCTGAACAAGTAATGCGCCTGAGGCACCACCTTCGGGAATTTCAATTTCAGCCGTGATGGTTTTAGAGCGGTTTTTCACGTTGATAAACGTATTTTCTAACATGCCATCCATACCCTCGTAGAGAGTCAATGACTTGCGATCACCGATCAAATCCGGTCGTCCGGCCAGTGCCGGATTCGTGCGCTCAATTGTGCGGTCGTCGATAGGCAACACGTGGTATTTCTCTGCTTCAGACATAAACAGTGCCTGTAACTCTTTGAGCATTTCTGGATGCTTATCCGCAAGATTATTAGCCAGGCTGAAATCCTCCCTGACATTATACAAATCCCAGATATCATCTTTCAGAGGTGTCTGTTTGCCTGTCTGCCAGGGCGCACGATGAATTGTGCGTGCAAACCAACCTTCACTGTAAATGGCACGATTTCCGAACATCTCAAAATATTGCACAGTGTGACGTTCCTTCGCTTCAGCGTCATTGAAGCTGTAGAGCATACTCGTCCCTTCCATCGGCACTTGCGGCGTACCATTGACTACGGTAGGTTCCGGCAGTTTGGCCGCTTCTAATACTGTCGGAGCAACATCAATCACATGACTGAACTGATTTCGTAACCCGCCGGGTACTTTAATGCCTTGCGGCCAGTGGACGACGAGACCGTTGCGGGTACCGCCAAAGTCGGAGGCGACCTGTTTTGTCCAGGTAAAAGGCGCATCAAAGGCCACAGCCCAGCCAGCTGACATATGCGGAAAAGTCTCAGGGCTGCCCCACTTGTCAATCAAAGGTAACAAATCTTCTACCTTTTCCTGCACACCATTAAAGTAGGTCATTTCATTGAACATCCCGACCATACCGCCTTCGGCACTGGTGCCATTATCACCAGCAATATAGAAGATCAAGGTGTTGTCCATTTCGCCGATGGCAGCCACTGCATCCATGAGTCGGCCTACGTTATGGTCAGTGTGAGCCACAAATCCAGCAAAGGTCTCAGCCTGACGACGAAACAGTTTTTTCTCATCATCAGAGAGCTGCTCCCAAGCCTTGATATCGTCAGGTCGTGGTGGCAACTGGGTATTTTCCGGAATGATGCCTGCCTTTTTTTGCCGTTCATAACTTGTTTGCCGTATCAGGTCCCATCCCTCGTCAAACTTGCCATGAAATTTCTCAATCCACTCCTTAGGTACATGGTGAGGAGCGTGCGTGGCACCCGTGGCAAAGTACATAAAAAATGGTTTGTCCGGGGTCATTGACTGCTGCGCTTTCATCCAGTTGATAGCCTGATCAGTCATGTCTTCAGTGAAGTGATATCCTTTGGTACGTGGCGGATTAATTCGTTTGACGCCATCAAAGATCAACGGTGACCACTGGTCTGTCTCACCGCCAATAAAGCCATAGAACTTGTCGAATCCCTGCCGGGTCGGCCAGCGATCAAAGGGACCGGAGACACTGGTTTCCCAGGCTGCCGTTTCGTGCCATTTACCAAACGCGCCAGTGCTGTACCCGTTCAGACGCAACATCTCCGCAAGCGGTGCAACACGATTAGGAATAGCGCCCGTGTTGCCCGGGTACGCTGTAGAGGTCTCCATAATGGAGCCGGCATTGGCTGTGTGATGGTTACGTCCGGCTTTAAGTGCTACACGGGTCGGCGAACAAAGAGAAGTAGTATGGAAATTGTTATAGCGTAATCCCCCCTGAGCAAGCTCATCAAGCGTTGGCGTTGGAATGGGACCACCGAACGTGGACGTCGCTCCAAAACCCAGATCATCGATCAGGACAATAATCACATTAGGTGCACCTTCAGGGGCTTTCACCTCAAACCGGGGAGGCGGTTTGGCGTCTCGCACATCAAGCTCTGTATAGGTTGGTGGTTCAGGTTCTGCAATGGGTAAGGTGGTACGATCCAATTCCCTGCTTGCCGCCTGACCAGGAGGCGATAGCGAAAAGCCTGACAAGGTGGCTATCATCGCTACCATCAGGATTTTCCGTGATATAACTTTGTTCACTTGCATAATCAGTCTCCTCGCTCACCCGTTCTGTATCATTGGGTTGTCAGATTTATCTTTAAATGCGTGAAACGGTAGTAACAACAGAAGGGAAGGTTGTAATTTTACACCTTAAATTGAGTCATTCAGATACAACGTCATCTCCACAGCTATTACCGAAAAAACAACTCATAGACCCGAGAATATGCTTACAAATCAGTATGAGGCTGCAAAAAATGTATAGTGAACTACCAATGAAATCGAAGTCCTAATGCCGGGCCTGCTATTTCCAGTTCATCTAATACCATTTCATCAAGCTGCCATTTAAGGTATTGATACCCAAAAGTAACATCAAGATTCTCGAAACGATAACCCACTAAAGTCGCTGCCTGCCAGGTTAAGTCAGAATCACCAGTACCAATATCCGCATAATATGACAGATACCATTGGTTAGATAACTCTGCTCGGCCCTGTACTCCTATTACTGCGTCCCAAACGTCAGTGGATTCATTAACGTTACTTGCACCAAGAGAATCTACTTCAGCAGTCAAGTCGGTATCCAGTAACAACAATCTTGCTCCAAGAACCCCATGGATCACATATGTATCACTGCGATTGAATTCCCAGCCCGCAGCGAGTGTGCTGACGACAGCTTTCAGATCAGTTTCAACCCGACGGGTCACTGAATCGCGGGTGTTAACTTTGCTATCATTCAGATTCACATAGAGAATATTTGCGATGAGAGCCAGTCTGTCGCGTTTAGCGGCTAAGGACCCAAATAAAGCAAATTCTAACTTATCAGCAATCTCATCAAAGTCAGCACTCGTGCTCAGACCACGAGCAGACTTGATATCGACACTCGCGCCCAAACCATATATTTCGGCGCTGTATGTCCAATCATTTGCCATTAGAGAAGAAGAAAATACAGCTGCTATTCCAAGGCCCGCTATACGTCCCACGTATAAAGGTTGAATTCGCAGGTTAAAATTCATCGCAGCATTCCTGCTCTCTTCGAAGTGGAATATCTTGGTAAATGATAGTTCAACACTGATTATGACAATGACTCATAATCGATAAGGTTCTGATGATCGCCTGTTCAGTTACGAATTGATTCAGGGATAAATAAATGCATTCCGACATCATATTGCGTCAGCAGACACTGATGCTCTGTGCACTAATAAAAATAGCCCCCTTACAAAAGGGGGCTTGGCATCAGTAACCACACACGTGATTCAGTATCCCAAACCGCGTGCAGCTATACCGTTTCATCTACCTGTAGCGTGAATCACAACACAGTCCAGGCATCCTGCCACGCCGTGCCTGTACCCGGCGCATAGGCCCAGGCGGCGCCACTGCACCAGGCCGAGTATGGATAAGGTTTGCACTGATAATCCACGCCTCCGGCACTGACTTTATCGCCGGCAGCATAGGCCATGCCTGCTTCATACGCCGGGTAATCTCCCGGGATCACAGGCTCTGCCGGATCTGTGGTTTCATCAGGATCAGTCGGCTCAGACGGATCAACCGGCACGGCGGGTTCTGTCGTTTCAACCGTACAGCTGGCATTGCCAATCACAGTCCATGGGCCCCACTGTTCAGCACCCGGCTCATTGCCCTGCGTCCACCACTGTGCTTGCCACTCTTTACCGTCAAAGACCACAGTATCGCCAGCGACGTACACAGCCGTTGCTGACCAGCTTTGAGCACAGGTTTCTCCTGCCTGCTGAACAGTCACTGTCTTGGTGGCCGTGACGCTGTTCCCGGCAGGATCAGATACCGTAACTGATACCGTCACAGGCGTTTCAACCGTGACTGCCGGAGCGGTAAATACAGCTGAGCGCAAATCCTGACTGATTTGCAGTGTCAGATCATTGGACACAGCCCAGCTGATCGTCAGATCGGTGTCATCGGCATCTGAGATAGCTGCCGACACTGTGACCTCTTGCTCAGCCGTGGCTGTATCAGAGGCAGTCAGAGTCACCACAGGGGCTAGATTGTCGGACACAACCTTCGCTGTGATCAGCACAGAGTCTGAAGCAGACAAGCCGGTGCTGTCTGTGACAGTCAGGGTGAACTCAAATTGCGTCTCTTCTGCCACCTCAGGCACAATCACAGTCGCCAGCGCCTGATTGGCGTTGGCCATGCTCAGTGCAGGACCGCTGGTTTGTACCCAGCTGTAGCTGACGATATCGCCATTGGCATCGCTCGACTGACTGCCATCCAGCGTCACTGCCGGGTTGTCACCGACCACACTCACATCAGCACCTGCGTTGGCAACCGGGGCAACCGGGCCAGTGTCATCAAGGATATCCACGCCGAATTTTTCACTGACACATTTGGCATAGTCCCCGGCAATAAATGCCGAATATGGCCCTTGATAGTTCACCAGCTGACAGCGGTAGGTTTGGTTATCCGGGGTATCCGGACGCCAGCCCCAATCCTGCTCCCAGTAAATCGCCAGCGCACCGGCCCCTTCGCCGTCAAATTGCTTCATGGCGGCACACCCCAGCACCTCGTCTGCCGGGACAGGCACATTCAGGTAACTGGCAAATTCCCGGTAATAGTTAATCCGGTTCTGTGACTGAATGTGCTCGGCACTGCCGCCACACTCGACGCCACCATTAATGATCTGCGTCGTGACACCAAAGCCAGGCACCAGACCGTTGGCCAAATCCGCTGCATTCGGCTGCCAGGTGCCGTCAATCACATGCAGCATGCTGGGTTTCGGCGGCTGGGGGTAGAGATAGAAGAACACCGCACTGGCCAGATTCAGCCAGGTATCGGCAACACGATCCGGATGCTCCAGCAGCACAGAGACATCGCCATAGATCATCTGCGAGAACGAACCGTAGTTATAGTTATAACTCAGTTGCTTCGCGCCACGGCCAAAGTAGCTTTTGTATGTACCATCAGCGTTGGTGCCGCACGGGTACGCATCCGCCTGCCAGACCCCGGGCGCACAGATACCGTAGCCGCCGGACATCTCTTCCGTCCAGCCTACTTCGCGCAAATAAAGCAGCCCCTGACGCCACTCCGGATTCGCGCTGTAACTGTTATGACCGCCGGTTTCCTGGGTAAAATGCGCGAACATAGTCGCCAGAGATTTGCGGCAGATCGCATCAGCATCGCGGCCATCAGAATAGTTGCCGCAGAAGGCAGGGAATTTCCCTATCCCTTTCAAAAAGTTCAGGTAAGTGTACTTTTCATTTCGTTCAGGAAACAGGAACTGCCAGTCGGACTCACTGACTATCCTTTCTACCCGCTTGACATTATCCGGATTGCTGCCTGCGCCGACCGTAATGGCTTCAACCGTTGCATTATCCAGCGTGCGAATCGCATCCCTGACCAGTTGCAGCCCCTCCGGCTGAGCCGCAATAATGGCCGCCTCATCGGCGTTGACTTCACTTTGAGTCAGCGTATACGCCTGAGCACCCGCCGTGCTCAGGCCGATGACGAGCCCAGCCAGGCTCGTCAGGTAACGTTCTTTTTGCTTTTTCATCTCGTATCCTTACAGTTTGATCCAGGCATCCTGCCAGGCTGACCCTACACCCGGCTCGTAGGCCCAGGCAGCACCGGCGCACCAGGCTGAATAAGGGTAAGGTTTACATTCAAAGTCACTGCCGAGATTGGACACGCGATCGCCTGCGCCGTAGTTCTCACCTGCCTGATAGGCGGAATACGCACCCGGCTCCACAGGATCGGTCGGTTCTGTCGGATCTGTTGGTGTTTCTGGATCAACAGGCTCAACCGGGTCGACAACAGTACCGGCACAGCCGGAACTGCCGGTTTCTTCCCACGGTCCCCATTGTTCTGCGCCGGGCACATTGTTCTGTGTCCACCACTTGGCTTTCCAGGTTTTACCGTCGTAACTGACCACATCGCCGGCGTTGTAAACCGCCGTTGCCTGCCAGGCATCGCTGCATATCTGGCTGTCGTCTGTGACAGTCACGGTTCGCTCAGCCTCAGCATTCAGTCCATCAGCATCTGACACGCTGTAAGTCAGGACATAGCTGCCAATCGTATTGACGTCGACCTGGCCCGACACAGTGACAGATGCCGTTAAATCACCGTCTTCCTCGTCAGAGGCCGACACACCCGCCAGCGGATCAAACGCTTCACCCTGCAGGACAATCACATCGCTGACACCGCTCAGCACGGGCGCACTGTTATAAACCGTTACCAAGCGGGCAGCCGAGGTTTGATTGCCATCGCTGTCGGTCACTGTGTAAGTCAGTGAATACGCCCCTGTGATTGCTGTATTTACTGTGCCCTGAACCACCACGACTTGCGTCAGAGAACCATCTTCCGCATCAGTGGCCGACACACCTGCCATGGCATCAAACTGGCCGCCAACCGGCACGCGAATATCTTCCACCCCGCTCAGTACCGGTTTGCCGTCCGGCACTGGCACCGTCTGACTGTGTACGAATGGTCCGTAATTTTTAGCAAACTGGCCGTTGTACTGCTGACCTGAGGCATTGGTGCCCACGTCCCAGTTAACCGACCAGGTCATCACACCTTTTAACGGCTGGCCCTGCGCTTTCATGCGGTCAAATGCTCGGTAAAGATCAGCCGGATTCTGAATAAACCCGGTTGCAGCGGCATCAATATTAGACGGAATACCAAAGACCAGTTTTTCGGCCGGAATTTGCGTGAAACCGCGTGTGCCGTTTGCCAGTGAGTCCGCCATATAAAAAATGAAGTCTTCTTTAACCGCATCGTTACTCTGCGCCAGCCAGCCAATACCGTCGACCCAAACGCCATCACCCCCCTGGTTGTAGAACTGCGGGTTAATATAGTCGTAATAGCCTTCCAGCCCTTTCAGGTAAGGCGTGTATTTGCCGGATGCAGTCAGATAAGGAAACTCGGGCGCCATAGTGATGACAAAATGCTGGCCCGCCTGCTGGTAATGATCTTTAACCATGCGCAGCGCTGCCGGAATCACCGTCTGGTTATCGCTGGCATCAACAGCGGCTTGCTCCAGATCGATATCCACACCATCAAAACCGTAGGTATCTACCAAGCGGATAATCTCATCGGCAAAAGCAACTTCATCACCGGCTTTTAATTCAATGTGTGCATCCGCGCCACCCAATGCCAGCAACACCGAGCGGCCCTGCGCATTCAGTGCACTGATCTGGCTGATGAATTCAGCGTCAGACAGGCCAATATTCGGGTCAAGCTTAAAGGTGGGAATCCGGCCTTCGCTGACGTCATACACTTTCATGAAGGACACATTCACCACGTTATAGTCACTGGCGACGTCAGACAGGGGCAGACACGGCGCATTGCCGCCCTGATACCCCCTTCCGTCGCACCAGTTGTGCCAGTAACCGACCAGCACAGTGCCGTCTTGTGCGACAAGTTCACTGCTGTCAGCCACGGCTGGTTGTGTCATGAATCCGAGCGCTGTTAACACAGCAAAAGCGGCGGGTTTTGCTTTAAAAATGGTTGGCATCGATTTTCCTTTTTCCTTATTGTCCACCAATTCAGACAGGTTGATTGAAAATTATCCACCTCAATTATTAGCAGAGCAAAATATGTCGGTGTTAATTTTTTTACCTGAGAAAAAAAGATTACCAATAGAGAATGTCAACACTGTCAGGGTAAATGTCATAATTAGCTTTTGATTCCAAAAAATGACGAGAAATAAAGGAAATTATTTTTAACCCATTGATGATGTGAATTAAATAACAGCTTATTATTTTATTTTTTATTAATTTACAACCTGTTCATTGAGGTGTATAGAGGCTCACCAGATGAGAGGTCACTGAGAACAATAGCGTGCCTGATTATTCTGACAGGATGGGTAGCCTCGTATGAAATACAGAGCGAGAAAGTATCATCCCGCCCTGACCACTCGATAAATTAATACTTATGCTTTAGACCAAATACGTGTGTTTAAATCCAAAGCATCTATCAGCCCCACCAATAGCTTTAACTCAGAGAAGATATCTTTTACGGTATTAAAATCAGTTGCCGAATCAGATAGCTTAGGTTCAAAATATTTCATATCGCCGCCAGAAACTGAGATGAATAACTTTCCATCGACAAACGATAGTGCCAAGTATTTTCCTGTATTTTCACGAAATGCCACAACCCGTTGCATGAAAGCCGATGTCAGCAGATATCTTGCTTCAACCTGATTGGTGCTATGGACATCGAAATATCGCTCAAACTCTGGATCTTCCAGCCGAACCAAATTGTGGGGCGTACCCACAAAACCCTGTTTGATATTCTCCAGAAACGAATCATCTTTTCCTTTGTCAATTGAAACAAAAGTCTGACTATTAAAATGCTTATTACAATCTGCGATGATGACCATGCCTCGGAATCTAGTCCGCATGTATGTTTTTGTTTTACCGTCGGCAGTTCTCCTTTTGACTTTATATTTAGTGTGAATTTCCGACATTTCTATTGCAGTCTGACCTATTTTACCACTAATAAAATCTTCGCCCTCAAACTGGCTATATCCACCAGGAGAAAGACCACTTCTGTCATAAACCTCCCGTTCAATACTGCCTGTCGGGTTATACTCCAGCGAATCATCAATACTTTGAATGATACTGGAAATTACTTTCTGCTTATAAACAACACGATACTCATTCCACTTCATTTGATAAATTAAACCCAATACAGCCAGAATGATACCAACACACACCATGATGATATTCGGGTCAATATAGGTTCCAAAAAGTACAATGGTACCAATGATCACTGCCAATACGCCGAAAAAGACACACATATCCCGTGTGACAACCACATCACAACGTTCTTGTTCAATCACTGCGAGCTGTGGTTGTAAATCCTTTTCAAAGACACTTTTCAGATCATCAATATTCATCGGGCATCCTTATTTGCACGATTCTCAAATAATTCAGCTATATCCGGGAGTTGTGTCTGTGCTTCTGGAATATCAAAAAGAATTCTTTGCGTAAGCCCCATTCTGCGAGCAAATATATTAGACGGAAACATTTCAATACCGTTATTCAGATCAGTCACCGCAGCATTGTAAGCACGCCTCGCTGCAGCAATCTGCTCTTCAGTCTCGTTAATGCTTCGTTGTAGTTGGCTGAAATTGTTGCTGGCTTTCAAATCTGGGTAGGCTTCCACCATGATGTTAAAACGAGAAAATACCTGATTCAGACGCCGGTCGAGTTCAGATTTTTTTTCTCTAGTCGCCATATCGCTCTGAAACCTGGTCCGAAGTTCTGTCAGTTCGTTCAGCACTTCTCTTTCATGAGACATGTAAGCTTTGACCGTTTCCACCATATTCGGAAGTAAATCAAAGCGCTTCTTTAACATCACAACAATTGTCGAATCAGCATTATCAACCTGATTCTTACGAGCGATCAGGCCATTGTAAATAGCCACTCCAAGAAAGAGCGCAATCACAATGAATCCGACAGCAAACCACATTCCCATCATTATCTTCTCCTAAAATCATGATCTACCGGACAGTTTTTCAGAGTCCCCGACTGGAAAAACGGTTGAGGCCTTGAGGCACAGGAGGGTACAACATGACCGAATGACATTGGCACTGACAAAATGCCTGAAATCACAGTAAAAGTGACGGTTTTAATGCCACTGGGCACTAAGTCACAATCCCGCTATCTATGCCCGCTGCAACAGGCTGTTCTCAGAAAATGATGAATTACTGCAGGAACACGGTAAGTCGTACGTTTTTTACCTCTGCCCCAAATGCCCTACATTGAGCGAGCAACAGTCAACGCATGATTTTAAATAAGATTAACGAATACCCGAAATACTGGGCGGAATGCCTCAGTAACTTTCCTTGAAACCGCATGCAGCGAAGGGTTTGTCGTAAGCCACTAATATAAAATAGCTTTTCTCACCTTTCTTAATTGTTCACACCCGTTTTTATTTGCCCCTTTTTTGTCCCCATCAACCTAAATTGACCATTTTTTCGAAGCGTTTGCCCCTTTTTTGCCCCCATAATTCCAGGTCAGACAGACGACAAATCCGCAGCCAAATTTCGTTAGATTTTCCTATCTTCCCTTTGTAAGTTTTATCTCACCAAATGATAAACTTCTAACAAGGTTCTGGACAAAACAAGTTAGGTACAAAGCGCTAACTCGGCCTTTAGGTCAAAAGACAGGGCTGGTTTAACATTTGTACTCGTCTAACAAACGTTGTGAGACAAAATACACATTACCTTTCGCTCTTGTACAAGCTACATATAGCTTATTTAACGTCGATGGTGCCAAAGTAGCCAATCGTCCTTTTGTATAGCCTGTGAATGTTGTCGGGTTTAGAACTATGCAGATGTCAGCGAAATCATCCAAGCCTTTTGTATTTCCCCAATTGTCAGTCCTTCCAACGTACTTGTAGTTTTCTTTAAAAAACAATTTAACGATGGAATCGTCGGAGAATAACCTTTCAATATGATCAGTGTCGTCAATCAGGGCAATATTGACCTCATCTTGTCGATGGGAACTTATTGTGATGCCAATTTTCTCGGTAACAAATCTGCAAACTGTAGGGCTACATCTATAACTGTGCGAGAGTGTATCTAAGTCGATTGTGTATCCTGCATCTTTGAGCTTATTAAGATATGCTTCATAGTTGTTATGTAGGTTTTTTTGAATATTACCATCTCGGCTAGTATCAAAAGTATGTTGGAAAAAATCACCAACGAATAATACCTCCACATCCATTTTCGACAACTGACAAAGCAAGTTGAAGTCATTAGCTGCGAAATCTTGAACTTCATCTACGCAGAAGAAATCAAAGTACTTTTCAATACGCTCAGTGATGTCAGACACACCATCACAATCCATCATCATCTTCGCAATACGGTTATGGTAAAGTCGGTGTCCTTGATTGAAGTAATGCTCATGAGTGTTGCGTTTCGCAAATCTAGGCGGATCACTATAGCTAACCCCCTTTATCTTCATGTCGTTACCAACTATTGGCCGTACGCAGAACGATAGTAGGAATGAGAAATAGGTGTAAACACGCACACCTTTAGGCATGACCCCAAATTTGTTTAAAATTCGTTTCTTTAGATTAGTAGTATTATTTACAGTGTAAGTAACAATCAGCGCACGACTATTTATGTCCAATTTATCAATTATATGCTGTGTTTTACCCGATCCTGCGACTGCAAGTACTACTCGCTTATCCATTCTATAGCCTCTCTAATGTATGAAGGCACAGTGATTTCGTTCGCCTTCTCCTCAAGTAACCTAAATGCTGCGGTAGTTTTGTTTTTCAACATGTACTCTTGCGGTTCTAATTGTATCCTTCCACCTGAGAATAAGTTGTCGCAAATTTCTTTATTATCCTGATACATGCATATTTCAAAAGTGCTTCTTGTATTATCTGTATCAGCGCATACGGATATGTTATCTGCCTGATAATCATGATAATTATCTACACAGTTTTTCTGATGGTCACTATCATTATCACGGATTACCGCTGTCTTAATGTTCAACAGCTTAGAAACTTCCATATATCGTTTAAAGCTAGTACCACCAACTGAGATAATATGAATTCCATCGTCGCTTGGCGGATGACCTTTAGTGCGCTCGTATAAGCACTCCATTAGAATATATTCCGAATCACCCTCAACAAGGATTACCTTTTCAGAAAGAACATGCTCTAGGATGTTATGGTTAGGAGCTTTCGCAAAGAACTTAGCAGTGTCCCTCGTAAGATCCGTTAATATAGCAGGTCTGGTTGCTGCACTATTCAGCAAAATTGATTTTCTTAAGTCTAACCTTGAGCTGATTAGGCTACTATGGGTAGTAATTATGACTTGATTATCATGTGCCTTCTCTACCTGACTAATTAGTTTATACATACTGGTGTGGCTAAGGTGGTTCTCAGGTTCTTCTAGTAATAAGACATCTATTGCCTTGCCTTCCTCACGCTCTCTCAATGCAAATGCAGTCTTAATAAAGCATTGTTTTCCTTTACCACGATTTTCAATGGGAATCCCTTCTTCTGTGAGGGTTAGGTCTGTTTCCAAATTAAACTTAGATCCAGAGCGGATAGCAAAATCGTAACCTTCTATACGATCATTAATCACATTCAGTTTAGTATCCCTGAAGGCATTTTTTTGCTGTCTGTATTCGTTCTTTAAACTGTAACGTACAGGTTGCTCCACGGTTGCTTCATACATGGCTTTTACATACTGACTGTTTGCGTACTCGTTGTTAATTTGAGTGCTATCAATAGACAAAAAGCGCAAAAACTTCCGATAACTGGAGTATGCGTCCCCATTGAACGTAATAAACTTGGCGACGTAAAATTCGAATGGAAAGTTATCACCTTCAGTATCCAAAACTTGCCGTATCTCAGCGCTTAACTCTTCGTTCGGCTCACAGATCAATTGAAGCCCGTCAGCATAAGTTCCATCACTGTTGTTTCTACCGTTTAGGTCTGGGTTATCTGCTTCGTTTAGAAATAATTCAATATGAAGAATAGGAAGGCGGTCTATATTTTTCTCACCCGCTAGAAATTCTGAAACAGAACTGGCATTAAGCAAAGTTTCGATGCCCAAGTTCTCTACCTTGCTTCTACTGCCACTCAATGCAAGCTCAATAGCCGTCAATATAGTGCTCTTTCCTGCTTCATTATCCCCAACCAGAATGTTTCTTATTGGATCAAAATAGATCTCGTACTCTCTGAATTTCTTAAAGTTTTTTATTTTTGCCTTCAAAATATGCGTCATTATAGTGCTCGCCTATCGATGGAGGTTATTAGCTAGAATGTTAATAGACTTCATAGTGATAAGAATGCTGTTGCAATCACGAGTTACAACTTGGAAAGGGACAAAGATGAGTCAACAGGTAAAGATTTCTTACCTGTTGCTAGCACGTTTTGGGGCAAAACCTTGCTAAACACCTACACATCCAATAAATCGAAATATAGAACTCCTACTATCCATTTCCACTTTCAATCAAGTAAACGTTAATCAAGTCACGTTACGCGTAACGCATTTGATAGACATCAACAAAAACGACCGCTAAGGCTACCTGTTGGTGATGACCATAGCGGCCGAAAAACTTTTCTTTCTCGAGAGTCGCCCTCGTTTGCACTAACAATAGGACGAGAAGAACCTATAACTATGTCTTCAAGCTACAACTGAAATCTACGACAATCTTCAAGTAAAATCATATAACTGGCATCTTCAGGTTGTTCATCAATGAGGCGTAAAGCCAGTGCACAAATCCGATCTCGATAGTTTTCAAAATTGTGATTTGCATCTTCCCTCGTATCTGGTGTTTTGAAATAATCTACTAATGCATTGCGAGAAATTTCAAACAGCTTCCTATCTTCACCATTGAGTAAAACAAACTTTGTACCACCAGTATCAAAATTTATGCTCGTTTCATCTTGCATGTACCATTCTTCCATATCTCCAAGCTCCCATTTAATGTAATTGCACTTCAATTCCTGATAAAACTTAGCAGATGGAAAGTAATAGAATTTAATCCAGCATGTGATATGTGTACTCAACCCCACCCGCCGGACACGTGTATGCCTGGCGGGTGACATAGGCTTTTTCAAAGAGCCGCCGCAGTAACGTACTTGCCCATGAGTTCGACAGATCGAAACGCCGCCCGTTTTGAGCCTGATAGCCCCCGCACCCCATACCTTGAACTGGCGCATTGAATAAGACGCCAGACACTACCCCTGATGCGTCCATCAATAGAAAATGATGTATTACCGCGGGAACATGGTAAAATCGTACGTTTTTTATATTTGCCCCAAATGCCCTACATTGAGCGAGCAACAGTAAACGCATGAATTTAAAGAAGATTAACGAATACCCGAAATACTGGGCGGAATGCTATGGAACAGCGCCGTTTCTGCCGACTACGCGTGAAGAAATGGACGCGTTAGGCTGGGATAGCTGTGACATTATCATTGTGACCGGTGATGCGTACGTCGATCACCCAAGCTTTGGCATGGCGGTGATCGGTCGGGTACTGGAAGCTCAAGGGTTCCGTGTCGGGATTATCGCTCAGCCCGAGTGGAACAACAAAGATGCCTTCATGGCGCTGGGTCAGCCGAACCTGTACTTTGGGATTACGGCCGGCAACATGGACTCGATGATCAACCGCTATACCGCGGATCGCAAGCTGCGCCATGATGATGCCTATACCCCGAACAATGAAGGCGGTAAGCGTCCTGATCGCGCCGTTCTGGTCTATTCGCAGCGTTGCCGCGAAGCCTATAAGGATACCCCGATTGTACTGGGTGGCATTGAAGCCAGTCTGCGCCGTCTGGCACATTATGATTACTGGTCTGATAAAGTGCGCCGTTCCGTGCTGTTTGATGCCAAAGCGGACATCCTGCTGTTCGGTAATGCCGAGCGGGCACTGGTGGAAGTGTCGCACCGCATTGCCAGCGGCGAAGACATCAGCACCATGACGGATATCGCCGGTACGGCGGTGATCCTGAAAGAAGCGCCTGCCCATTATAAAATTATCGATTCCACCCGCATCGATAAGCCGGGCAAATCTATGGTGATGCCTAATCCTTATGCCACGGAAGAAGTCTGCGAGACCAACAAATCCAAAGCCGAGGCTGAACCGGTGAAGGCTCAGACGGTGCAGATTCAGCCGTCACGTCACGACGCCTTTACCAGCGCCGTGCGTTTGCCTTCTTACGAGAAACTGCGCAACGACCGCATTTTGTACGCCCATGCCAGCCGTGTGATGCACCTGGAAGCCAACCCTTATTCTGCCCGTGCGCTGATCCAGCTGCATGGCGATCGTGAATTATGGGTGAATAAGCCGCCTATCCCGCTCACCACCGAAGAAATGGACTTTGTGTTTGGCCTGTCGTACGCGCGGGTGCCGCATCCTTCCTACGGTAAAGCCAAGATCCCGGCTTATGACATGATCAAGACCAGTGTCAACATCATGCGTGGCTGTTTTGGTGGCTGTTCTTTCTGCTCGATTACCGAGCACGAAGGCCGGATTATTCAAAACCGCTCTCACGAGTCGATTTTGCAGGAACTGGAAGACATCCGCGACAAAGTACCCGGCTTTACCGGCACTATTTCCGACTTGGGCGGCCCGACGGCGAACATGTACCGTCTGGGTTGTTCCGATCCGCGTGCCGAGCAGAACTGCCGTCGTCCGTCGTGCATCTTCCCGAAAATCTGTGAGAAGCTGGATACCGACCACAAACACACCATAGATCTGTACCGCAAAGCCCGCGAAGTGAAAGGGATCAAGAAAGTCATGATCGCCTCGGGTGTGCGTTACGATCTGGCTATCGAGTCGCCGGAGTACATTAAAGAGCTGGTAACCCACCATGTGGGTGGTTATCTGAAAATCGCGCCGGAGCATACCGAAAAAGGCACGCTGGATCTGATGATGAAGCCGGGCATGGGCACCTATGACCGCTTCAAAGAGCTGTTTGAAAAATACAGCGCCGAAGCCGGCAAGAAACAGTATCTGATCCCGTATTTTATTTCGGCCCATCCGGGTTCAACCGATGATGATATGCTGCATCTGGCATTGTGGCTCAAGAAAAATGATTACCAGTGCGATCAGGTACAAAACTTCTACCCGTCGCCTATGTGTAATGCCACCGCCATGTATCACTCGGAAACGAACCCGCTCAAGCGTGTGAAGTACAAGCAGCGTGAAGATTTGTTCGTCGCTAAAGGCGAGCGTCAGCGCCGTCTGCATAAAGCCCTGCTGCGCTATCATGATCCGGCCAACTGGCCGCTGATTCGTGAAGCCTTGATCAGCATGGGTAAAAAACACCTGATCGGTGACCGAGCCGATTGTCTGGTCCCTGCCGAAGGCAGCGAAGCAGCCCTGACACCGGCAACCCGTCGCGGTTCAAGCCGTCACGGTGCCAAGCGGTTCGCCACCAAGCACCCGAATCAGCCCGATATTCGTAAAGACGGCACGACGCAACGCAAGGGTTCTGGTAAACCGAAAACCCATAGCGGCAGCAGTGCTCAGGGTTCAGGTAAACCACAAGGTGCCGGCAAACGCCCGTCATCGCCGGGTAAACCACAGTCTCGCGGTAAACCCTCCGCAAAACGTGGCGCTCGAGCCTGATAAAGCTTTAGTGAACGGATAACAAAAAAGGCAAGAGCCATGCTCTTGCCTTTTTTATTTCAGGGGGAAAACCGGAGGAAAGCGTTACTAAGCGACGACTTTCTCTGCCGTTACTGACGCCTTGCTTTCACTCATGAAGCTCTCATGCAGCGCACAAATGGCGCCGTGATAATCGCTGTCTTTCACCACAAACTGCACATCAACATTACGCAGCGATGCATGGGCCGCTTTCGGGCTGATATCTTTATCGAGCAGGGCCAAGACACCCTGACTCATGGTTTTATTGGTATCGATAGCCGAACCAATAACCGAAATCAGCGCCACCATTTTTCCGGTGATCTTGGCCTTCGGATAACGCTTCTCCGCTTTGGACAATACCTTGTTCTGGCTTGATGTGCTGCCATCCAGGTAGTAAGTCACCGAGTTGGCGTTCATCTCTTTACTGATCAGCTGAACGTTTTCTTCGCGGATGATTTCCATCAGCTCATAGCTGACGTCTTCCACCTGGCCGACCATAGCCTGGTCAAACAGATGCAGCGCAAAAACCTTATCCCGACCGGCAATAATCTCGGCTTTACCCGTATTGGGCTGATAATGCTGAGAAATCAAAGTGCCCGGGTGTTCAGGTTCAAAGGTATTTTTCACCGCCAGCTCAATGCCGGCACGACGAAGCCCTGAAGCCGCATTGGGGTGGATTGCTTCCATACCCAGGTTGGCCAGCTGGTCAGCCACGTCATAGTTACTTTTTCCAATCGGGCGGACATGCTCAGGGCCAACGATACGGGGGTCAGCACTGCTCAGGTGATATTCTTTGTGGATCACCGCGCGGCTTGCCTTGCTCAAGACCGCCAGACGGCTGAATGTCATCTCACTGTAACCACGATCGTAGGTCTTCATCAGACCTTCATCGCAGTACACATAGCCGGTCACGATAGGCAGTTCTTTGCTCAGATCGATATCTTTAATGGCATCGAGAATCACCGCATCCAGATCGCCCTGGACATTGTTCTCGGCGCCCCAGCCCGACAGATCGACAAAGCGAGAATTAATACCCAGGTTATTCAACATCAGCGTGGTATTAAAGGCAGAATGCGCTTCACCAATAGAAGACAGAAACTCGCGAATTTGCGGTAAATAGCTGGTCAGGGAAAACTGTCCGTACTGACAGGTTTCCAGAATATTTTCGATACAGGTAATGGCGTTCGCAATACGCTCTTTGACAAAATTATCGGCACGGTTACGACAGAACAGCTCAGGGAACATGGTGTCGTTAATCAGCAGCATACGCTGCTCCAGTGCTTTTAATTTCTCGCGCCACACATCGTTGCGTTCTGCAATGTAGCGGAAGATGCCCGGTTCACCGGTTCGCTTGCATTCCAACAGTGCGTCAGTGATACCGCCGTAGGCCGAAACAACAAACATACGTTGATAAGGATTGTCTGGATAGAGCAGGATATTGTCCATTACCGCATCGAACGCAGACATGGAAGTACCGCCAATCTTTTCAACGGTATGAGTCATGGTAACTCCTTTTATTTTCATCAGCGCAGCAAGAGTGCCGGGCTTGATGGTGTTGAAAGGCGGTTTGCACCGCCTTCCGGTAACCCTCAGGTTGATATCGCAAGGAGGGTTAATCACTTGCGTCAATACAGCTGTGATTATTCGGCTGCTGGGTAGACGCCGTCTTTGTCGTGGACTTCCATGCCCGTCAGTGGCGGGTTGAAAACACAAGCCATCACCATATCGACACCTTTGTTAGCGCGCAGCTGGTGTTCATCATGCTTGTCCAGCACATACAGGGTGCCTGGCTTGATCTGGTAAGTCTTGCCATCGGCAGTGGTCTGGATTTCCCCTTCACCCGATACGCAATACACAGATTCCAGATGGTTCTTGTAATGAATGTGTGTATCGGTATTGGCAAAGATAGTGGTGATGTGGAACGAAAAGCCCATGTTGTCATCACGCAGCAACATGCGGACACTTTCCCAGTTACCGTTTTCAGCCACTACCCGGCGTTCGCTGTTCTGGCACTCTTCAAGGGTGCGTACAATCATTCTTATTCTCCTTAAGACGCTTTCTTCATGCTGGATTTTGCAAACTCGGCCACCGCTTTTTCAAAGATGTGCAGGCCTTTTTCCAGTTCTGCTTCACTGATAGTCAGCGGGCAGAAGAACTTCAGCACTTCATCATCCGGACCAGCGGTTTCGATAATCATGCCGTTTTCAAAACACAGCTTACCGATTGCACCCGCAAATTCGCCATCGTGACAGGCAATACCCTGCATCAGACCGCGGCCTTTAATTTTTTCAAATACCGCCGGGTACTGTTTGAGTACTTTTTGTAATGTAACGTTCAGCTGGGCAGCGCGTGCGTTGATGTGCTGCTCAAACTCGTCGTTGTGCCAGTAGGCTTCAATCGCAACAGCGGCTGTCACAAATGCGTGGTTATTACCACGGAAGGTGCCGTTGTGCTCACCTGGCAACCACTTATCCAGTTCCGGTTTCAGCAGTACGACCGCCATTGGCAAACCGTAACCACCGATAGATTTAGACAGGGTCACCATATCCGGTTTGATACCAGACGGCTCAAAGCTGAAGAAAGTACCGGTACGGCCACAACCCGCCTGAATGTCATCGACAATCAGCAGAATGTCGTGACGTTTACAGATAGCGCTCAGGCGCTGTAACCATTCGTTGGAAGCCGCGTTCAGACCACCCTCACCCTGTACGGTTTCGAGGATGACAGCCGCCGGTTTATCCAGGCCGCTGGAGTTATCAGTCAACATAGCTTCGAACAGTGCCAGACCATCCAGGTCGGCGTAACCTTCATATGGCAGACGGGTGACACCGCTCAGTGCCATACCCGCACCACCACGGTGATGCTGGTTACCAGTTGCCGCCAGTGCACCGTAAGACACACCGTGGAAGCCATTGGTGAAGGCAACGATGTTCTGGCGTCCTTTTACTTTACGCGCCAGTTTCAGCGCGGCTTCAACGGCGTTAGTGCCTGTTGGGCCGGTAAACTGTACTTTGTAGTCCAGACCACGAGGGGTCAGGATGTAATTTTTCAGGTTTTCAAGAAATGTCGCTTTTGCTTCGGAATGCATATCCAAACCGTGCGTCAGGCCATCTTGATCGATGTAATCCATCAGTGCTTTTTTCAGCACCGGGTTATTATGGCCATAGTTCAACGCACCAGCGCCTGCCAGGAAATCCAGGTAACGCTCACCTTCGCTGGTGTTCAACCAGCAACCCTTTGCGGATGAGAACACCACCGGGAAGTTTTTGGCGTAACATTGAACATTTGATTCCTGCGCATTAAAGATATTCATGACTTATCCTGTTTTGTCGTGATTTATTGTTTAAGTGGAATGCGATAGAGATATTCCGAGTCGTGTTCACCGTCGAAATGCTTCTCTTCATCAAGGAACAGCGAGACTTCACCTAAGTTACCGTTCGCCTGATCCACCTTCTTAAACAACGCCCAAGAGGCTTTATTGAGGCGGGTGATGGTTGTTTCGATACAGCGAATATCGCTGAGATCATCACGCGCCAGCAGTTGTTGAATCATCTTGAAAGCGAGCCCTTTACCACGCGCCTTCTCGCCGACAGCAACCTGCCAAATAAACAGAGTATTTTCCTTTTCAGGGACTCTGTAAGCCGAGACAAACCCTGCCATCTCACCGTCTGATTCAGCAACAATACATGTGTCTTTGAAGTGAGTGGTCTGCAGGAAATTGCAGTAAGAGGAGTTGGTGTCTAATGGGGGACAAGATTCGATCAGTGAATGCACTCGATTACCATCTGTTCGTTCCGGTTTTCGAAAAACAAACTCTTCCTGAGTCTTAGTCGATGTTTCTGGGGCTAATGCCCATGGTGCCATTGTAATCATTGGTCGCCACATTGTTTAGTGCTCTAATGAATTCAAAAACAATTATAGGGACTGAAACGATAAGATCAACCCCAATATTTTTAGCAACCTACTGATTGTCACGATAAGGCTTTGATATTTAAATGGTTAATACTGAAAAATGATTACAAAGCTAATAATTACAGAACTAATCATATTGCTGTCATTAAAGCGACATCAAACCGCGATAAGTGAGATCTGCAGGCCAGAAATGTTCAGTTCAGTTGTGGGAAAAGAAGAGAATGACGTTTCAAGCCGCTGTCGTCAGACTCAGCGACTTGACGTAAAGAAGGAAGAAAAATGAAGAATCCGTTGTCGCAGACATTACCTGGCAAGTTCCATTGCCATAAAAGCAGCAATCGCAATAATGGCAGAGATCACTATGCCAATATACAGCTTTTTCTGATGCCGCTCGTCCAAAAACCGAGCCATGACTACTGCCGCTGCAATCAGCAGGATTATCACTACAAATTTAAGCATGCCTCCCCCTGTGGGTGTCTGTAAATCGCCTGGTTGTTATAACAAGCATATGTCCGTGTCAGAAATTCACTGCCAACTCTTCAACTTAGCACCAATTACGGCATCAGGCTGTTACTGCTTCCGTTTCTGTTCCGATTAAACACATATCTGCACTGAGAACCTGGTTTTTACCCTGGGATTTCGCCTGATACAGTGCCCTGTCTGCAGACGAGATAGTCGATTCCATTCCCTGACGCAAAGGAGCAAAACCAATGCTGACGGTAATGGCAAAGGATCTGCCTTCATGAACCGTAATACGGCTACCCTCTACCTTTGCACGGAAATCATCCAATGTCTTGAGGGCGGTTTCTTGGTCAGGTGCTTCCATTAACACCGCAAACTCTTCCCCGCCATACCGACACAAAACAGCTTGTGGCTGAAAGCTGTGTTTCATCTGACTCGCAATGTTCAGAATGACTTCGTCGCCAATCAAGTGGCCGTAAGTATCATTGATCGACTTAAAGTCGTCCACATCTATCATGGCCAGAAAATAGCCGGCAGTGCTATCCATTAGCTTCTGATCCATATGATGACGGAGACTGTTCTTATTTTTCAGCCCTGTCATCTGATCTTCGCTACGAATGTGCTGCGTCAAAAGCAGCTGATTCAATGCACTGAGCGTGTAGTTTGCAATCATTTTCGCAAAGAATGGATAAGCCAAACCGGGCTGACATATATACAGCACCCCGATCAGCTGACTTGCCGTGTGCTGGGTGTCATGCCGCCTTGCACAGTTGACTAAAGGCAGCCGTATACAGGGCTCACTAGGGGCAATAAGACGGACAATATCGTCCTGTTCGGGTTTACAAAACCGGCCAAGCTGCTGACAACCTGCAATTCGGCACAGTAAATCTGCCGGTACTTTTGCCCGTAGGTTGTGATAGGTCTCTTCCAGCACCCCTTCTCTGGTATTCATCACGAAAAGATAAACCCGGCTGCTTCCCATAGTATCGTTCAATAACGCTGACAGTTGCTCATGCAGTTCATCGAATTCCTGCGCTTCAATTAGCTGGCCACCCACCTGATGAACGCGGGTATGCAGGTAGCCTCCCAGTAAAATAATAAAGACGACTGTCAGCAGAGCGCCGCCCACAACGCCTATCCTTAAGGCATTGGCCGCAATTTCACTATTATTGGTACC
Organism: Photobacterium salinisoli; assembly: GCF_003614885.1. Taxonomy (GTDB): domain Bacteria; phylum Pseudomonadota; class Gammaproteobacteria; order Enterobacterales; family Vibrionaceae; genus Photobacterium; species Photobacterium salinisoli. The sequence continues at coordinate 545,453 of NZ_QZMS01000007.1, read as the reverse complement.
AGAGAGTAGCACCCAGTTAAAACGGTTATTGGTATCGTAAACACTGAACTTATACTGGTTGTCATATTCGTATGAAGGGATATTTCCGCTACCTTCACCCGCTTTGATTGTTGTCAGCAATTCAGGATCTATACTGACAGAATCTACGCCCAGCCGCGTTTTGTCGGGGTGAATAACAACCCTTTTCGTGTTCGGCTCAACCGCGTACACATAGCCGTTCTTCATCGTTTTCAGCCCGGAAAGATCGTCCGACATTGCACCGGCATCAAGTTCAATCATAATTCTGACGTTATTTTTCCCAGGTAACGCCAGCTTAGCCACCATAGCAATACACCACTTTTTGGTACTGTTGCTATGATAAAAATCCGACAGAAAGATATCACCGGTTTTCTGATCGTGAGAATACCAGGGTCGCCGCTTTACCCTCTCGTCAATTCCCGACAGGCGAAATCCGTCTGTTCCGTAATAATCTGAGTCAACCAGCAAACCAATTTCCAGAAATTTATTCTGATTTTTGACCACATAGTTCGCCGCATCAAGAAATGCAGGGATATTATCTGCCCCTTTGAGGATCTCAGATAATAAAAATAATTGATTCGTTGCCGCAATGTAATTCTGGTCTAAGTATTTTTTCGCCACATTCAAATTAGCCCGCGCCTGTGAGTAGGCACTGTCCCGGATGGAACGATAATCTGAATATCCTAAATACACCAGTGCCGACACCAGCAGAACGAACAATGGCAGAACCATTTTTATCAAATACTTAGGCTTAAAATCCATTTAAAATATCTATTGAATAAAACATCGGTCAAAATCTGAATGTCGGCGATTATATCTTAATCGCCGGATACCTGTCGCAACCTAATTGCCTGATAACCGCGGGTAAAAACATTCAGCAACCCTTCCATTGCAATGAAGGAGTCACTGATACGACACCCGAATGTCATGTTAGAAAATTAGTCTTATTTCTGACACTGATACCTTGATATAAGGGTTGAATCGACTATGGGAAAACACACCTACCGTACACTCTGGTTATCAGACATACACTTAGGAAACAGGGATTGTAAAGTCGACTATCTGCTGGATTTTTTATCCCGTTATCAGGCCGACACGCTCATACTGGTTGGTGATATCGTTGACCTCTGGTCTCTGAGATCCCGGTTTCACTGGCCGGAAAGCCATACCAAAGCTGTCCGCCTTTTATTGGAGCGAGCAGAGCAGGGATGCCGGATCATCTATATACCGGGTAACCACGACGAAGCCATCCGCAAATTTATTCAGTTTAATCTCGGCAATGTTGAACTGGCACACAGTTACATCCACACCAGTGCAAACGGCAACCGTATTCTGGCGCTTCACGGCGATGAATTCGACAGCATGGTTTGTCACAGCAAACTGACCTCTTTACTGGGCGATGCCGGTTACGACTTCCTCTTATTCTTAAACCGCTGGCTAAACAACTACCGGCGCTTAACCAGACAACCCTACTGGTCTCTGGCCAGCTACCTGAAAAGCAAAGTCGAAAAAGCCAATCTGGCGATTGCCAGATTCCGCCATGCTGCTGTCACTATGGCCAGGCACAAAGATGTTGATGCCATTGTCTGCGGCCATATACACCATCCGGAAATTACCGAACAAGATGGCATCGTATATCTCAATGACGGTGACTGGATTGAAAACTGCACCTTTCTGGCCGAACACCATGACGGCGTCATTGAACTGATACGGTGGACGGAACAGGCCGAGTGCCTCGACAGCACGGAGCGGTTCAGGATCAAACCTCAGATCACCAGCCTGTTTGACAAAGAGAAACAAAAAGAGAAGCAGAAAGAAAAAGTGGCCTGAAAAAACGGCGGAGGCCTGAGCACTCCGCCGTCACAGCGTTTGTTACAGACAGCCGGGCATCAGGCTGTACTCACCAGACGCAATAACACCTGAACCGGGTGCTTCATCTTAATGTGCTCAAAACGTTTTACCTGGCTTCGGCACGAATAGCCGGTTGCCATACAGCGATCGCCATCCAACTGCGCCAGGTTCGGCTGCCAGCTGAGATCAAACACCCCTTTTGAGGTTTCCAGCTTGTCTTTCTCGTGACCAAAGGTGCCCGCCATACCGCAGCAGCCGACAGAAACAGCTTTCATGCTGGCACCGAAGTGACGGAAGATTGCCGCCCACTCTTTCTCAGCATTTGGCATTTTGGTTTTCTCCGTACAGTGGGCGAATAAGTACCACTCACTGTCATTGCGTGGAGCAAGAGGAGACAATTCACTCAGTAATGGCGTCAGCCATTCATGGGCTGTCAACACTTTGAAATCACCGCGCTTATCACCCAGCATTTCATTGTATTCATCGCGGTAACAGAGCACTAATGCCGGGTCAACGCCAACCATAGGCATGCCCAGCGCATCCAGCTGATTGAGGAAATCGGCGGTGTTTTTCGCTGTTTTGGCAAACTGTCGCAGGAAACCTTTGACATGCTGCGCCTTACCATTGGGTTTAAACGGCACCAGCATAGGTTTCTTACCGAGCTTTTCTATCAGATGGACAAAATCCCTTACCACTTCCGCATCGTAGTAGCTGGTAAACGGATCCTGAACAATCAGCACATACTGCTGCCGCTCTTCCTGAGACAAGGCCTGCAGCCACTGCAGATCGAACCGGGTTGCATGGCTGCCCGCCAGTCCCTGCAACAGCGTAGGCACCGACAGTTCAGGCATATCCACATACCCGAGCACTTTCGCCGTCAAGGATTTTGACCAGCCGGGTCGCATCACTGCATTAACCAGCGACGGGGCTTTGGCCATGACCGGCAGATAACTTTCCACATAGCCGACCAGATAGTCTTTGGCAGGACGCTGATAACGGCTGTAGTACATGTTGATGAAACGCGAACGGAAACTCGGTACATCCACTTTGATCGGACACTGGCTGGCACAGGCTTTACACGCCAGACAGCCGTTCATGGCTTCCATCACTTCGTGCGAATAATCGTACGCTTTACGCTGAGGGCCGAAAGTATTGCGGAAGCGATCGATGATTTGCTTCACCGTCGGCGACTTTTCCATCAAGTCCTGCTCAAGTCTGACCGGATCAACGCCCTGATCAGCCAGCAAACGCAGCCATTCGCGAACCAGTCCGGCCCGGCCTTTCGGCGAGTGACGGCGGTCGGCGCTGACTTTCATCGACGGGCACATGGGTGAGCTGGTGTCGTAATTAAAACACAAGCCGTTGCCGTTGCACTCCATCGCCTGCTTGAAGCTGTCTCTGACTTTCACCGGGATCTGGCGGTCAAAATACCCACGTTTCAAGCCATCGACTTTCACCAGTTCAGCATTACTGTCTAATGGGGTACAGATCTTGCCCGGATTCAGCCTGTTGTGCGGGTCAAAAGCTGCCTTTATGCGACGCAGCTCAGTAAACAGTTCTTCACCGAAGAACTCAGGTCCGTACTCAGAACGGTAGCCTTTACCGTGCTCACCCCACATCAGACCGCCGTATTTGGCGACCAGAGCAACCACCTGATCCGAGATTTCCTTCATCATTTTTTCTTGCGCCGGATCGCACATGTCCAGCGCAGGACGCACATGCAATACACCGGCATCCACATGACCAAACATGCCGTAATGAAGCTGTTTCTCATCCAGCAACTGACGGAACTCAACAATGAAATCAGCCAGATTTTCCGGTGGTACGCAGGTGTCTTCTGCAAAAGGGATCGGTTTTTGCCAGCCTTTGGCAGCACCTAACAGACCCACAGCTTTTTTGCGCATGTTGTAGATCTTATTGATGCTGTCCAGATCGTCACACACCTGAAAGCCGATTATCCCCTGCTGTCCGATTAAATTTTCCAGGCGCTCGCTCAACTGTTGCACCTGCTGTTTAATCAAATCGACATCATTACCGGCAAACTCAACGATATTGATACCCTGCATGTCCTTACCCGGCACATCGGTGATCAAATCGCTGACGGTGTGCCAGACAATATCCTGACGGGCGAGATTGAGTACTTTTGAATCCACGGTTTCAACAGACAGCGCCTTAGCTTCCACCATCACAGGTGCATTGCGCAGCGCAGCATCAAAGCTGTCGTACTTGATATTCACCAGCGCCCGGGCTTTAGGGATAGGGGTGATATTGAGTTTAGCTTCGGCAATAAAGGCCAGCGAGCCTTCGGCGCCACACAGCAGACGCGCCGGGTCAAAATGAGTCAGCGTATCATTGAACACATTTTTCAGGTCGTAACCGGTCAGAAAACGGTTCAGTGGCGGGAATTTATCCAGAATTTGCTGACGCTTTTCGCGGCACACTTTCGCCGCCACACTGATAGCTTCAGCGACCTGACCGTTTTGCTGCGCAATATGCTCCAGGCCGTCTTGCGTCAAAGGTTCGGTATCCAGCACTGAGCCATCCACCAGAACCGCTTTCAGTGCCAGTACGTGATCTGAGGTTTTACCGTATTGCAGCGATCCCTGACCGGATGCATCCGTATTAACCATACCACCGATGGTTGCCCGGTTACTGGTGGACAAATCGGGGGAAAAAAAGAAACCATGCGGGCGAAGTGCGTCATTGAGCTGGTCTTTCACCACCCCTGTCTGCACTCTGACCCAGCCTTCCTGCGGGTTGATCTCAAGAATCTGGTTCATGTGACGCGAAAGGTCAACGACGATACCCGGTGTCAGCGACTGACCGTTCGTCCCGGTCCCCCCCCCTCGTGGAGAAAAGCTGACCTGCTGAAAAGCGGGCTGCTGGCCCACTTTTCCGACCAGCACCAAATCATCCACAGATTTAGGAAAAACGACAGCCTGAGGTAATTGCTGATAAATACTATTATCGGTTGCGACAGCCAGACGGCTGGCATAGGTGCGTTCAACATCGCCAGAAAATCCTGCATTTTCCAGCGCATCCAGATACGACAGTACGATGTCATCGATACTGTTCTCAAACGTCAGTGCGGGTAACATTGCTCTCCTTGTCCAGTTTTGAGCTATCCTGCTTTCACTGGCTCCATATTAATCCAGACAATGATGCCTGTTTGATATAATCGTTTGCGCTCACTTTACCGCACTCAAGTCATGAAACAAAGTGTCAGACACAGCTTACTGACATGTTTATGTTTGCTTTCCCCGCCCCCACCCGTGGCTTCATTTGGCTACGTCCGGGTCAGCCAATAATTTCAGCATGAAAGATAAGCCAGCCACCAGCCATACCGTCAGTAAAAATGCCCCTGTGGCACGCATTCCCAGCGTAATAAGACTGACAGTAGAGGTATTGGCTATAACAGTAAAAAAGTAAGCGATCGCTCCTGAACCTGCCAACAACACCAGTGCCATCAGAATATGCCGGGACACAGACAGATTCAGGCTTCCTTTAGGTAAAGCATCCAGACTGAGAAATACCCCCAGCGAAATGGCAAACAGGTAAGTATGTGCAGGCAGCAAGGTTAAGCCGGCCGCCGCCCCGGTGAGAACGGTAATCCCCAGCCATACCGCTTTTCCCCGTATGGCGGTCGGCGTGATTAGCCGGGAGAACAGGGCCAGCAGCAGAATACCGATAATGATGGCCGCTACCGTGTCTGAAATGAAATGCACGCCAAACCAAACTCGGGCTATCGCCTGACCTGTGATCAGAACAGAAACCACCAACAACCCCACCCCGGCGCGGAGCCATGATTTTCCAGCGCACAGTTTCATCCAGAACATTCCCCAGATGACAGTAGCTAATAAGGTATGCCCGCTCGGAAAACTGAATCCGTAGGCGCTGCCGTTTTGCAATGCCGGCACCAGATAAAATGGACGCGGTAAATTGAAAATTTGTTTCAGGCAAGTTGAGACCAGGATGGTAATCACAGTGGCGGCAAGCAGTTGCAACATAGCCGACGGCCCAAATAAGAAAGCAATAACAGCAATAAGCAAGAACACAAACCAGTATTCACCGGAAAGGTTGAGCAGCCACATCAGGCTGTCCAGCACAAATTTTGCGGCATTGGGCAGGTTATTACCCCAGTCCTTAAAGGCTTTGATCACAATCAATTCGGCCTGATGTAATGCGCTTGCCCGGTCACTGATATCGGTATAGAAAACCACCTCGCTTTCTGGCGTTTCCATCATCCACTGATACAAATAGGCAGTATCTTCAGGGTAACGATACTCAGCATCCTGTAAAGACAACGGTGATACCAGATATACAGCGTTAATTTCCCGGTTGAAGTCAGCCGCTTGCCAGGCTGCGATCTGATGGCGCTGATCGCTCTCCTCTTGCTCGGCAACCAGAATCGGTTGCGTCGCCACGCAAGCATATATGGCCGCTCTGTCCCTGAACTGCAAAAGCTTAACCACTTCTACATCTAATCCGGTTTCTTCCAGCGCCTCTCTCCGGGCCGCTTCACTGGCAGTATCCTGATTATCAATATAGCCGCCCGGAATGGACAGCTTCTGAGTGATAATTTCCGACACCATGACCATTTGCTTGCCATGCCGGATAACGCACGCCGCCCCTACAAGATTGGCAGGCTGTTCGTCATGTGGTTCAACAGAAACTACGCGCTGGTTGTTCGCTTCCTCGGCATGCAAGTTCCACGACAGAAAAGCAAACAAAGAAATGAACGCGGTAAGAGCGAGCATGATAAAAGCAGGCGGAAAAAGAGCACGCAGTCTGATCACTGAAAACCTTTCATTTTTAAGCTATTACCTGTAGCAAGTTTATCAATACGCAGTATATGCGACCATTAAAGAGCCATAAATGATCATGTTATGTTAATTTCATTTTGCTGCTTCTGGTATCAGAGCTTTACGGCAACGTGAGAAATTTCCACAATACATGGTATCCAATAAGCCATTGAGACAATGATGACTCAAAATACACCAACTGTGCTGGCGTCGGATTATTACCGCCACAACTTTGAGCTCCTGCTGCGCGGTGTCCGGCAGCAGTATCATGACTTATTGAGCCATTACGAGCACTGGTGGCTGAATACTTACTCCCTGCTTACGCCGGATGCCAAGCAACTGTATATCCGAATGTTGTCCCGCAAAGGTCGATACTTTCGTGTCAGCAAACTCAGCTACCCTGAAATCCGGAATAAAGAAAACGCCATTCAGGAGCTGGTGAGCAACAAACTTCTTACCTGCAATGACGCAAACTGGCCGGTTAATGAGATCTTGGATTTATTCACCAAACCAGAGCTGCTTAAGATCTTCAGCGAGAAACACTACCCTGAAGTGCACGCCAATGGCCAAGCGTTAAAGCAAGCCAGAAAATCGGCGCTCACCACAGCCATACTTGCCACGTCTCCGACCATATCGGCATTCAACGAATCCATCGTCCATGTTGAACATCAAGCGCACCTGACAACCTTTTTACTGTTGTTTTTCGGCAACCAATATCAGGATTTAAGCCAGTTTGTGCTGACAGATTTGGGGCTGCATATCTTTGAAAATTACCAGATCGACGCGACAACCCGTTTATTTCAGCAGCGGCAGCACATACTGGAATGGCTGTCCCTTGGGGCCTTAGCGGCCGAATACGAACAGCTATCGCTAAGCAAAGATGCGAAGGCATTGCGGCAGTTCGCCAGTTCCCTGCCCGGCCCCTGCACATGGTCGCCGCTTGAACGGCGCCGGCAACGGTTGTTCAACCGGGTTGCCCGGGATCTTGAACGCCTGGGCCAATATGATCTGGCGTTGTTTCTGTTTAGTCGCAGTACGCTGCCGCCCAGTCGTGAACGCCGGGTACGGATACTGGACAGACTGCAGCGCCACCCTACCGCTCTGGCTATCTGCCGGCAGATGCTGTCAGCGCCCTTTAATGAAGAAGAAGCCGAAGTCGGACAACGACTGGCGTACAAGCTCAGCCGTACCCTGAACCTGCCGGAGGCACAGACGGCCAAAGACAATTTCACGCAGGAGACACTCACACTGGCCGTCAGTGAAGAACGTGTCGAGTTAGCTGTTGCTAACCATTACCGGCAAGCAGGATGGCGTGTTCACTACACCGAAAATGCCCTGATATGTGGGTTATTTGGCCTGGCATTCTGGGACATTATTTTTGCCCCTGTTTCCGGGGCCTTTCTCAACCCCTTCCAGCGGGCGCCCCGCGATATGTACCACAGTGAATTTTCAGAGCGCAGGCGAGAAATGCTCACAGCCCGGCTCAGTGCCATCCGCACAGAAAGCTGGCACAACTGGCTGGCTGTTTTTCAGCAAAAGCAAGGGATCACTAACGACTGGGTAAACTGGGCCATTCTGACACCGGCTCTGATTGAGGAGACAGTGTCTTGCTTAAACGGCGAGCAGCTGTATGCCATGCTGTCGCGCCTGTTGTTCGATCCACGCCATAACCGCAGCGGTCAGCCTGACTTAGTGATGTTCAAAAACGGGCATATTCAATGGGTCGAAGTGAAAGGGCCGGGCGATTCCCTGCAGGCCAATCAGAAACGCTGGCTGCGGCTGTTTCAGCAGCTGGAACTGGATGCCAGAGTGAGCCATGTGGTCTGGCAAATGTGAACTGAATCAAGGATGGTAAAAATGACGTCAATTTTTAGAAAACAAAAGGGTTCAAATAGTCGTTTACTGTGAGTATAAGCTAAGCTCTATTCACAAGAAGTACAGAAAAATGGGTGGCGATCATGCAAGCGACGAGAACAATCAATAAAGTCCGCTACGGTCGGAAATCCGGGCCCATGACTGCTTACATTTACCGTGATAACCTTGCTGAACTTAACCCTTTCGTACTCTGGGATCATTTTGACGCCAATGGCATCAAACAGGAAACCGGCCTTGACTATCACGGCCACTCCGGCATTGAAGCGTTCAGCTACCCGGTAACGGGCACCCTGCATCATATTGATTCCTGTGGCTGCACAGTCACCATGCAGACCGGCGATCTTCAAATCATGACATCCGGCAACGGTGTCATTCACAAAGATACCATGCAGCCTCTCGGCGGCCGTGCTGAATCCTTCGCTCTCTGGACCGCCTTACCTGCCGGGGAGCAGGAAATGGCTGATGCCTCCAGTCAGTATGTCTGCACCCAGAACCTGCCACTGGTCGAAGAGACGGATGCAACAACCAAAGTGCTGATCGGTCAGTACAAAGACGCCACCAGCCCCATCGCTTCCAGCATACCGGTGACTTACCTGGATATTATGATTTCGCCTTACGGCGGCTGGTACTGGGAGCCGGATGAAGAGCTGGTCGCTGGCTTTGTCTATCTGCGCTCAGGATCGGTATATATAGGGGCAAACCAGCTTTATCCGCAACAAATGGGGATATTGAAACCGTCCGCATTACCCATACATATCAAAACCAGTCAGAAAGGGGCCCGCCTGTTTCTGGTGTTAGGCCAGCCGCTCAAACAACCTTTGCTCAGCTCTGGGGCATCGGTGCATTCCAACCAGGAAAATATGCATCTGGCCTGTGACAACATCACCAAACTGATGGGCGGCAAAGTCGGTTCTGAAATCAGTTCCTGAGCAGCCTGTGTTGTTCGCTGCCCGCTCTGCTGATACAGCCCGCCACGTCTTTTGTTATGTGTAACTAACAGCCGGTGGTGTTAACTGTGCATTGTTAATTAAACGGTTCTGTGGCCTATCTTGCAGGTGCCGTTTGAATGGAACCACACAGCCTGAGTTTTCTTTCTGGCAATCAGTAAGGGGCCATCATCGAAAAACAGGAAGTTTTTCCAGTTACGCTTAAACACCCCCCAGCTTGTCTCAATCAGGTTATATTTTTCATAACAAAAATAGACAGGGGTATTGTCTTCCCAGTCAAGGAAGTCTGCTAACGCCTCAGGTAATGCCGGTTCATCGTCATCCCACGCAGCTTGCCATTCGACAGTCTCTGTCCAGTTTTTCTCTTCACCGGCCCAGTCGCCTTTGCCGAAGTGATCCGAATCCGGGCTTTGGCTGCTGATGTGCTCGCGCCATAACGTGGCCGATCTGGCCTGAGACAAAGGCTTAATCTGTGCCAGATCCTCAGCCGGGACCGGCATAGAAGCATGGGTGAAAATCCATTTACGGGTATAAGTGTTGATGTCGATGTAATGCATTATCTGATTCAGAATAAAGTGAGACCGGGAAATGTACCGCAGATAAGGCTCTGATGCCAGAACCAGGCCATCAATGAAAACTAGTCTCGATAATCATCTCGGGGTCGATCCCGGAGCCGACAAGGGTCAGATCCTAACTGGCCTGACCCGGTCACGTCACTCACTCTGGTTACTTAGCGTTCCAGAAATTGCTGACCCAGCCACCCGCGCGGTCATCATAGTGATTGCCACTAAAAAGGTGTGTCTCTTCGCTGTGAGAATCCGCCGATCGGGATTCCAGTAACTGGTGGATATGGTTTGCCATTGGATCACTGCTGCCTTCAAGCTGCTTTCTTATCGCGACCTCCTTTATTATTTGCAGCCGATAGACACCATTTGCTTTTTTCATCCTGTCCTCCTGCTCATGGATCGAACCTTAACAATGCTCACTTTTTACAAGCTATGTACCTCAAGGGCCCATAAAACATAGGTTCCGATCCCCAAAGCGTCAAATTTCCGACATAAGGATGTCACATTGGTTTGTTAAGGCAGAAAAAATGACTCACCAGAGATCAATCAATTATGCAGCCACCCCGGTTGTTATCTTGCCAGCTACACTTAACACTTACGGTAAGCCACTGAATTTACTGACTGGGAAATGACATAAAAACTTCATAAATCAGATACGCTGCAAAGATACTTTATCAGGCATGCTTTACCGGAAAACCAGTCACTTACCGTACATCGGTAGCAGTAACCGGAACAGACGGCTTAAAATAGGTGTCTCATCTGTGGATTGCTTGCACAGTTCCATTAACATAATCAGACATATTGGTTACGCTTAAATAGGCCTTACTATCTGGCTGTGTACCACTGGGGAGGTTTCGTGAAAAGACTTACTTTGTCTGCATTGTTGCCGCTTTGCCTGGCATCTTCTAACCTTATGGCTTCCCCGCCCGTTGAGTGGCATCAGTGCGTAAAAACGCTGACCTACGATCTCTTCTACGGTAACCATAAGATAGGCTATTTTGAACGCAAGTTAAGCTGGCAAAACAATCAGCGCGTTGATATCCAGTCCACCAGCCGTCTGTCGGCCATTGTGGCCAAAACCCATTTTCAGCAACAAACCCGTGTTATCTGGTCTGATGTCAAAGGCTCTTTCCTGACTCAGTCTTTCAACCGCAATATCACAGGGCTGCTTGACGGTAACACCCGTGGCAGCTTCAATCAGGACGGAACCCGCTCAGACATTATTACGGATGGTGAGAAACTCAGCTTTGACAGTAATGACCTGCCGTTGCTGGATGTGGAAGCTGTTGCCAGCCAAATGCGGCTGAACCTGATTCAGGGTAAGCAGACCTTTGATTTCAAGATGCAGGAGTCAGACGAGGTTAATCACTACTTTTTCAGAGTCGCCGGCAAAGAGAAACTCCAGACCAATTACGGCAGTGTCGATACCATACGGGTTGAGCAAATTAAAAAGCCCGACAGAGAAGTCAAACTCTGGTTCTCCCCTGAGCTTGACTATCAACTGGTTCGCGGGACTTATAAACGTAAAATTCTCGATTTAAAAGCCGTATTGCGTACAAAGCGGGAAGTTTGCCCGCAAAGCTATTTCAGCAATAATCTTGATGAGATGACAGTCACCACAACCGTAAGCCCACCATAGCCTGCGCATCATGGCTATTTCTGGAATGCTTTGCCGCCAATCATCTTAAAGGCAGGCGTCCCTCGTATCAGGGTGTCGCGGGCAAACACTTGCTCACAATTCGGGCACTGGCAGGGCAAAAGCGTAAAATCTTTCACGATTCTTTCTTTGAAACACTTTACCAATGCCCCCTTTCCCCCTTTACGGTACTTAAACAGACGAGTGCGGCACTGACTGCAGAAAATCTCAACTGTGGTATCCGGCCCTTTCTTATTGGGCTTAGCCATGTATCCGCGCCGGAGAGATCAAGCGGTCAATCACGGGAATATGCGCATCTTCCACCCCGGCCAGATTGCCATATTTCGGTGACTCACGGTCATTTTCCAGCGGATGGTGCCAGCCGAACGTCGTTTCAATAAACGTCTTTGCAAACGCATCAGAAATGCTCAGGCATCCCGCCAGCACTGTGTCAACGTAGGTTTGCATAATGGGTTGATTCACGCAGGGAGGCGCTGGGTTAGCTTTCACATACACCCAGACAGGTGCGTCAAATTGCAAGATGCCATTGTGTGTAATCAAAGACGGATCCACTTCCACCCGAGAGTACCCCCTCTCCCTGCTGTCGAAATGCGCCAGTGTGTTATCTTCCACTTTCAGCAGCACGCCATTGCAGCGGCCTTCGCCCAGTGAGGCGACCAACGGCGAGATGGCATAACTTCCATCAACTTTGCCCCAATGGCGCTGCAAGCCCTCTACCACAGCCGGGACAGCCTGTCCTGTCTGCCCGGTCAGCTGGCGTGACGCGCGATTGATTAAGCTACCGTAGCCAAAGATAAACATGCTTTCCTCCATCGAAATTACCGGATTAACAACCTGGCCGGTCTGAGATGCCTAATACGGCAACCCGAAAAAGTGCGAGAAACGCTGCCAGGCTTTTCGCAATGATACCAAATCGCCACGAATAAATCGGATGTCTTTTCCGGGGCGCGCCTGTGCCAACCGGGGAAGATCAATTCTGGCGACGCAGCCGAGCTTAGGGTAACCACCTAACGTCTGCCGGTCGTTGAGCAGTACAATCGGCTGGCCATTGGGGGGAATTTGTACCGCACCCAGGGCAATGCCTTCTGAGACAATTCCCGGCGGGCCACCGAGTATGGCGTTGCCTTCCAGACGGCATCCCATCCGGTCACTCTCCGGCTTTACATGGTAATGATTATCGAAAAACTGGTTCCGGGCCTCTGGTGAGAAATAATCCCACTGAGAAGAGGCCAGCAGATGAAGTTCAATCGGCGTGTCATAATCGGGAATGAAACGAGGCGGCACATAGCGCGGACTATGCTGCACCAAGCTGGCCCGAATCGGTAACTTGTCGCCTTTTTGTAGCGGACGTCCTTCCACGCCACCTATCTGATTACGTACAACGGTTGACCGGCTGCCGAGCACGCTGGGCGTGTGAATGCCCCCCTGAACAGCCAGATACGCACGCAGCCCTGAACGTGCATAACCAAGCTGCAGTGTCTGACCCTTTCGCATCACAAACGTCTTCCAGGTATAAACCGGTTCGCCATCCAGACTGGCCTGCATCTCAGCCCCCGTCAGTGCACATTCGATATCGGCATGGGCTTTAAAGCTGGCCTGGCCCAGAGTGATTTCCAACTGAGCACAGTCCATCGGGTTACCCAGCAGGTAATTGGCCCAGCAGTATGCATGCATATCTGCCGCCCCTCCCTGACTAAGACCATGGCTGGCCACTCCCAAACGACCCGCATCCTGAACCAGTGTCAGCGTCCCTGGCCGTATTACTTCCAGTGTGGCCATATTTTCCCTCCCAGCGACTTAAAGGTTGATCGGTCTACGGGCTGAAAACAAACCTGATCGCCAACATTGAAAGGCGTCATCGGCTCCCGTTCCGGATTGAATAATGGCTTTGGACAGTTACCTATAATTTGCCAGCCGCCGGGTGACTGCGCCGGATAAACGGCAGTCTGACGGTTGGCGATCCCGACACTGCCCGGCGCCAGACTCAGTCTGGGCTCGGCATGGCGCGGCATGGCAATGGCTTCATCAACACTGGCGAGAAACGCAAAACCCGGTGCAAAACCGATGGCACACACGGTATAGGTTTGCTTGCTGTGCAGTGCAATCACCTCATCCACACTCAGCCCTTTGGCTTCAGCCAGCGGGATAAGATCCGGGCCGACATCAGGATGATAATAAACCGGCAGTTCAATCGACTTCCCGACTGTCGTCAGAGGCTTATCCTGCCATTGATGGTGACAGAGGCTGATACGTTCCCTGAGCAGCCGTTCGGTAATCTTATCCGGGTGAAAATGAATCAGGATAGAGGTATAAGAAGGTACAATTTCAATCAGCTGATGCGGAAAATCGGCCTGAAGCTGGCTGGCCAGCCTCCCTACCAAAGGAGTAAGGCTCAGATCTATCTCATCGGCCAGATGCACCATCAGGCAGGTTTCCGACACTGAATCAAAGCGAATCATAGCGCTATCGCCTTTCTGATATCAGCGATGGTTGCGATCGATTCCGGATTGTCCCCGTGTACGCACAAGGTATCGGCATGCAAAGCAAGAACAGATCCGCTGTGTGTGGTAACTGTGCCTGAAGCCAGTTCCATAGCCTGCTGCTTGATTCTGGCCGCATCATGATGCACGGCACCTGGCTGGCTGCGCGATACCAGATTGCCTGCCTCATCGTATGCCCGGTCGGCAAAGGCTTCGAACAGCAATGTCACACCGAATGCCTGCGCGGCGGTTTCTGTCTCGCTGTTGTCTGCTCTGGCCAGCACCATAAGGCTCAGCGGCGATGGCCGCAGGCGGTTCATGGCGGCGATCGCTGCCAGAATGGCGTTCAGTACGTCCGGTTTGGCCATCATGTCGTGATAAAGGGCGCCGTGAGGTTTGACATAGGACACGCTGGTGCCATGCAGTTGGCAAACCGCGTCAAGGGCGCCGGTCTGGTAGGCCACCAGATGGCTGATAGCCGCCGGACTGTGCGGAATACTGCGCCGGCCAAAACCCGGCTTATCGTCGTACCCCGGGTGCGCTCCTACCGTCACCTGATGCTCTACTGCACAGGCCACGGTGTCAGACATAATATCCGGGTCAGAAGCATGGAAGCCACAGGCAATATTAGCCATATCCACCCAGGGCATGACGGCCTTGTCATCGCCCATTTGCCAGCTTCCGTAGCTTTCACCCATATCACAGTTCAGTTTCATGCGAATCCTTAGCACTCGTTCATGTCATCATCCTACCTGATTAAATTATAACGAGTTTGTCAAAGATTCACCGCCAATCACCTATTTGTTCTGTGACCCGGCAACAGATCAGGCGCATGACTGACATCAGAGCCCGAACTGACTTCGAACCTGTCTACCATCTGGCGCAAGCGGAAAATGGCGTTCTGAACCAGCACAGTACGGCGACTGAGCTGCTGTGACGAGCGGGTCAGCAGCTCAGTGGAGTGCTGAGCGGCCTGTGCCGTATCATGATGGCGTTCGCTGTTTCCTGCCAGCTGGTTGATCACCTCAAACATAGCTTCAACCGCCTGCCGCATCTGTTTGTTGCGCTCTCCGGCATCAATCACAACTGTGCTTTGCTCCACATCCCGGATCCCCTGCTCCATCGACTGCACAGCCGCTGCCGATTCAAGGCGCAGTTTTTCCATTAACGCACCGATATGGTTCGCCGCCTCTGAAGTGCGGCTTGCCAGCTGGCGCACTTCATCCGCCACCACAGAAAAGCCCCGTCCATGCTCACCAGCCCTCGCCGCTTCAATCGCCGCATTT
This sequence comes from Photobacterium salinisoli, assembly GCF_003614885.1. Classification (GTDB taxonomy): domain Bacteria; phylum Pseudomonadota; class Gammaproteobacteria; order Enterobacterales; family Vibrionaceae; genus Photobacterium; species Photobacterium salinisoli. The sequence continues at coordinate 529,971 of NZ_QZMS01000007.1, read as the reverse complement.
AATGCCAGCAAATTGGTCTGCGCCGTGATATCGGTGATCAGTTTTACAATATCGCCAATCTGGCTCATTTCGCTGTTCACCCCATTCACACTCTGTGCTGAACGCTCAACCACGCCTTTGATATTGTTGGTGTTAGCAAGCGCCTGCTGATATTCCTGCTCCGCCTCTACCACGACCAGATGCATGACATCCTGCATCTGATGCGCCGACACTGATGCTGAGCTGATATCGCTCTGCTGACTGCCCGCAAGGTTCAGCATTGCTGCAATGGCAGTCGAAGTATCATTCGCGGCGCCGTCCATCCGCTCGCAACGGCGAAGCATGGACTCACTGACTTCCCGCACCTCATTGGCCGCGTGTATCATTTCACTGATCACTCCATCCAGATTGTCGATGAAGCTGTTGATCCAGCGTCCCATCTCACCGGTTTCATCGGGTTTGAAGCGTTCGGCATTCAATCGCTGCTGAAGATTGCCGTCGCCTTCTGCGAGCGCCTGAATCACAGAGGTCATTTCCTGCATTTGCCTGACCAGCGGACCTGATGCCGTAAAACGAAATACCAGTAAGCTCAGCAAGGCGGTCAGAGCCCCCAGGCCGGCCTGAGCAAAGAGGCCCAGCCCCTGAGTAACGCTCATCAGCATAGGGAAGAAAATCGCGGCCGCGCTGCACATGAAAAAGGTTTTGCTGAGCCGGTAATGCAAGGATCGGTGGCGGTAAACTTCCTCCAGATCCGCTTCGCACATCATCCCCCAGCGATCCGGCGAGCCCGGCAACTGAAAAGTCACCCCTTTGCCGATCACAGGAATATGGCGATAATCTGAGTAGCCGGGGTAGGACACGAACAGGTTTTGTCCGTGCCGGATTGTTTCCCTGACTCCAGGATGCAGCTCTCCGGTGGCAGGATCGGTAAAGCGGATTTCAAACTCAGTATGCCGGTTGACCCTGACCGTTCCGTACTCGGTGTGAATACCGGATTTCAGATTTTCGCCGTGAGAGAAGGTGTCGTCTTCAAAACGTGAGCGTGACAGGGCCGTGCCTGGCAGCAGTTGCGGATCGAACGCAGAGTTCACCATAAAAATATAGTTATCGCCCGATTCAGGATAGATATGCCCGGCTTCGCGTTGAATTAAATCACTGATGACATCGTTAGGCAGCCTGGCACACAAACACCCCTGAACCTGATGTGTGCCGTCTGCCTGAGTCACAGTCACCGGCTGATAAAACATCAGGGTGACGGCATCATGAAACGAAGAGGTAGTGCGGCCCAGCCGCTCAGTGGCTTCGTCAACATAAGGGCCGTGCAGAAAACGCGCCTTAAGCCCGTTCTGCAGCGCTTTTTGCGCCGCCAGCGTTTGCCCCCGGTGCCCCTGATAGGTAGAGGCACAAATCAGGCCATTACTGTCAGTGATAAACAACTCAGAGAAGTGCGCCGCCCGTCCTTTCAGCCTGAGCAATGCGTCATCGCGTTCATCTTCGGCTTTAGTGGCCAGATACAGAGCGGCATCCTGCAAGAACAGCCATTGGTTCTCCACCCAGGTTTCTAAAATTCTCACCCGGGTGAGTGCCACACTGGTGAAGGTTTGTTGCAAATCATCCTGACGCTTACGATTGAGCCAGCAAGCCCGTCGCATGGCCAGTTTTCCCGTACGCCCCCAAATGGGTAACCAATGTTTTTCCTGAGCGGACAAATCCATTGTGCAAACTCCCTGCATCTCGCATTTTATGTGTCGTGTTTGTCGTAACTTATTGTTGTTTATATCGACTGGCTGCAATTTCAGTGCCACTGCAATCGATGTTTTCAGGCGGGAATTGCGTAATATTTACGCCATCAATGCACCAATAAGGTTCAACCAGGACAACTGTGCATCTTTAGGGTGCAATACAATGATTTTATTATGGAAAGCAATGAGCACCGCCATAGACAATGGTTCAGAGGGGATAACGAAAAGGCAGACTCACAGAGTCTGCCTTTGGTTTTTACGCCTGTAAGAATAACGTGTGGCTGCTAGAGAATTTTTGACAGGAACTGGGCCAGTCGCGGATGCTTGGGCGAATCAAAAATGTTCTCGGGCGAATCACTGACCAGCAGTTCACCCTCTTCCATGAACAGCACGCGATCAGCCACTTCACGGGCAAAGCCCATCTCGTGCGTCACCACCACCATGGTCATACCTTCTGCGGCCAGATCTTTCATCACATCCAGCACCTCGCCGACCATTTCAGGGTCGAGCGCAGAGGTCGGCTCATCAAACAGCATCACATCCGGCCGCATTGCCAGTGCCCGGGCAATAGCCACCCGTTGTTGCTGGCCACCGGATAGCTGCGATGGATAGACATTCATTTTGTCTGCCAGACCGACCCGCTTGAGCAGTTTTTCAGCTTCCGGCTCTATCTCCGCTTTCGTGCGTCCCCTGACCTTCTGGGGTGCCAGCATCACATTGCCTTTCACCGTTTTATGAGGAAACAGATTAAACGATTGAAAGACCATGCCAACGTTCGCACGCAATTCGTTGATATTGGTGCTTTTGGCGTACATGTTCATCCCATCAATCTGAATCTGCCCCGAGGTAATCACTTCCAGCTGGTTGAGCGTACGCAGAAAGGTCGATTTACCCGAGCCTGACGGCCCGATGATGACCACTACCTCGCCACGCTTCACCGTTGCACTGACATCTTTCAGGGCATGGCACAGATTGGGATAAATTTTATTAACCTTGTCGGCGACTATCATGTCGTCGCCCTGATATGTATTAGTCACTGCTCGCCAACCTCTTCTCAATTCGCTGTACTGCCCACGACAGGCTGGTTGTCAGGAGCAGATACAGTCCTGCAACCACAAACCACACCTCAAAGGTGGCGAAACTGCCGCTGATGACCTCACGGCCTGCCTTGGTCAAATCGGTAATCGAGATGACCGATACCAGAGATGAGTCTTTGATCAACGTAATCAACTGACCCGCCATAGGTGGCAAGGTGCGTTTAAAGGCCTGGGGCAGGATGACATACATCATTGCCTTGGGGTAACTCATGCCCAGCGAGCGGGCCGCTTCCATCTGCCCTGGCGGGATCGACTGAATACCGGCCCGGATAATTTCCGCAATGTAGGCACCGGTGAAAATGGACAACGCCACCACACCTGCCGTAAAACGCTCCAGTTCGAAAATCGTCCCCAGGAAAAAGTACACGATGAAAATTTGTACCAGTAAGGGGGTGCCACGGATGATTTCAACGTACAGGAAAGCCAGATTTTTGGTCACAGGATTATGGGAAATCCGCATTAAACCGGCCATCAACCCCAGAATAATGGCAAAAAAGAGTGAGAGCACCGAGATTTTGAGGGTCACCCATAACCCTAGAGTGACCGGACCAATCGTCCACTGATTGCTGCTTGCAACCACATCACCTTCAAACACCAGATCGCCCTGTTGCACCAGGCGGGCATCATAAGCGGGGATCTGCTGCGGCACATTGCTGTAGTCAAGGTTGATGGTAATTGAGTTATCAGCGTTGATTTGAACCGTGCCATCCCCCTGCGCCCTAAACTCTTTAGGGGTGGTATCAACGATGAATGGCAAGACACGGTGCCATTGCCAATTGTAATTTATGCTTTGCGAAGCCTGGTACAGCCCCGTCATCAGCAGCGCCATGATGACGACAAATACAGCTTGCCAGAGCCATCGGTTAGACGTCCTAATCATATACTTCTTCCTTAGGCGTGTCGGAATGAGAAAACAGCGAGATTGCACGGCTGGCTCAGCGGCCAGCCGTTATCGGGTTTATTGCACCTGGCTCAGCCAGCTGTTGTCTTTAAACCATTTGTCGTAGATGCGCTCATACGTCCCGTCGCCTTTGATCTGACGCAGGAAGTTATTGAGGAAGTTCAGCATATCCATATCGCCCTGGGCGACCGCCCAGCCTAAGGGTTCATAAGTGAATGGCTGCTCAAGGTGGACCACCTTGCCGGTATTCTGCGAGGCATAAATAGCGTTAAACGGCATGTCGTAAATGAAGGCATCCGCTTTGCCGTTTGCCACTTCCAGCACGGCATCAGACTGAGTTTCAAACACATTGAGCTTAGCTTTGCTGATCATACGCTTGATTGCTTGCTCGCCTGTGGTGCCAAGCTTAGTCGCAATGGTGTATTTGCTGTCGTTCAGGTCTTTGTAGCTTTTGATCTTACCTTCAAGCTCAGGATTGAGCAGAATAGTCTGACCGACAATGATGTAGGGTTCTGCGAAATTTACGCGCATATTGCGCTGCGCATTGATGGTCATACCTGCATTAATAATGTGGCACTTACCTGTCAGAAGAGTGGGAATAATACCGTCCCAGGCGGTGTTAACCGGCACATATTTCACCCCCATCTGGCGGGCCATCATTTTACCGATATCAATATCAAAACCGACAAAAGAGCCGTTTTTGCTTTTCATTTCAAACGGCATATAACCGGCGTCAAAACAGACGCGAAGCTCGCCGGTTTTAACAATATCATCCAGTACCGGGCCTGCAGTGGCAGACACTGACGTGCCTAACAATGCACAGGCTGCCACAACACTGCTTACAAATTTACGCATAGACATCCTTGTATCCTTATCGTTATCAAAATGCTGATGTATCGAACTAATACGAGGATGGTTATAGCAAATTAAATCTTGCAAACTCAATTGAGATTGAACAGAAAACAATCAGGGCAAATTTCAGCCTCATGCTGATTTATGGCATAAATAGTCATATTGATGGCATTAGCCAGTACTAAATCACGATATAAACAGCAGCGGGTAGCACAGATTGCGGAAGTTGAAGCCAATCACAATGGATGATATTTAAGTTGATTATTTGACAGTGGGCTCATTATTAACAAATTTAACACCACGGATAACAGGAAAACCTACCGATACGGCAGACAGATAAGCAAAAATATTATAAATCCAGATATGTGACACACAGTTCATTAATATCAATGCTGTCAGGCATTTCATTCAGCGTTTTTGCCACTGCCCTGTCCTGTATGCCTTCAATAACACGCAGACCTGAACCTTCATCCGCCCGCAGCGCATTCACACTGTCATCACTTAAAAACAGCAACCATAAAAAACCATAGAATGTGTGAATACGACTGACATCTTCTCTGGCATATACCTCTTTGCCCTGAGCTTCGATCGTGACTTTGCTGTGTACTTCAGACAGCCAGTAGGTCGGAAACAGTCCTAAGGTATAAGTGGCAATAATGCCGGAGATGTTTTCATCAGCGTAGTCATTCTTCGCATCGGTATACACTTTCATTTCATAATAGGTGGGCGTATACCGGCACTGATCAAGATAGGTATCAACAACGACATCTTCCAGATCGCCTCCCACATATCCGGCACAACCCTGAAGCATAAATAAAGTAATGAGGCTGGACAGTGCCTTTTTCATATTAACTCTTCCGAACAGAAGCTGGGTCAGCAGATAAAAGTGTGTTGCATATCTTAACGATAGTTAATGGCAGTGCAAACAGAAGCAGGCATGCTGGGAGGCTGTTCAAAAAAAACCGCATAACAAAAGTGTCCGGCATTCAGGGAGCACATCTTGCTGCGGCTTTTTCCAGCAATGCAGAGAAATTTACTTCTCTACACGGTTCATATATTTGTGTTCCAGGGTATTCACACGAATGCGATCACCGGTGGCAATATACTCTGGCACCTGTACCGATAAACCTGTGCTCAGCACAGCAGGTTTTGTTCGCGCACTGGCAGAAGCCCCTTTGATGGAAGGGTCGGTTTCTACAATTTCCAAATCAACGGTAGACGGCAATTCCAGCGCCACCGGCGCACCATTCACTACCAGCACATGCAGGCCCTGAATGTCTTCTGTAATAAACAGCAACTCTTCTTCAATCACATCTTTGTGGAAGTGATAAGGGGTGTAATCCTCATTGTCCATGAAGATATACTCTTCACCGTCAATGTAAGAGAAAGACGCGGCATGGCGACTAAAGTCTGCCAATGTGATGATGTCATCGGCTTTGAAGCTCACATCCGCTTTCGCGTTGGTTGCCACATCATACATACGCATACGGTAAAGGCTGTTACCGGCGCGGCCACTTGGTGTTAGTTTGTTGATTTCTTTAACAAAATACACCTTACCTTCGTGTTCAATAGCTGCAGACTTTTTAATATCACTTGCCTTAGGCATAGTCATAAACTCCAGATAGACATTTGTCGCGAGAAAATAGCACGAAACGGTATGAAGACAAGTAGACAGTGAAAAAAAAGTGACCTTTCTTACCGTTCCACTTGAACAAACGAAACAACACGCTAAAAACAGCGGGCTGACCCCTGTCAGCCCGGCTGTGATGCATCATTTATGGTGTGGTTTGTACATATTGATAGGCAATAGTAATTGTGGCACCTACCGCCGGAATCGCGGCACCGGTGAACACAACAGCTTGCGACAACGGATAGTACTGCCAGCCATTTGCCGTGCTGCGCTGTACCGCAACACCATCCACTTTCACTGATAAAGAAGAAGACAGGATCTGATGGGTTGCGGCCAACGACAATTTGTAGCCTGCACTGGTTGCCCCTGCATTATTTGCCACCGTATTCATGAAGTTGTCGTATTCGGAAATCAAATCAATGTTCAGTATTTTTCCAAGCGTAGATACCGCTAAATCATCATATTGACTGATACTGGCATGCCCCGGTTTCACAATGGCATAGACGCGATAGCCGTTATCCACGAACAGGTTTTGACTTGGGTCAAACGGCGGATTATTGCCGTACTGACTTGGCTCATCACTGACAATAATGACTGAAAGTGACGCGCCAACCCGGGGATATCCGGCCTGAGTGACCGTCCCGTTAACCGGATCCAGTGCCTTCTCAGCAAAAAATATCCCTCGCTCCGTCGCACTCCCGTGAGTACCCGGGATGAAGTCCGCTTCAATTTGCGTCGCATCATGGGTAAACCCAACGCCACGTAGCTGATCCGAGTCTGTTGTGATCGTACCGACCTGATAATCGATTCCGGAAGCCCCTATGGTTTGAATAAAACTTTGAGTCAAGCGGCTCAGCTCATTCTGTTCATCTGACATGCTGCCCGAGTTATCAATAACAAAGAAAAAATCTGCTTTCGAGCGAGTCTGTTCAACAGCGGTGAACTGATCTGACTGTAACAGCAAGGTTGAACCCAGCGCCGCACTGATAGTTTCGGATGTCGTGGCACTGATGACATCCGCATAACGTCCGACATGATTTTTATCCACCAGTGTGGCCGTCATAATCAGGCTATCTTGCAACGGGTTATAACTCACAACCAGATCAAACTGAAACGACGAGACTGCCACTTCTGTCGACGCTGGCATTAACGTATCTGTCGCGCCACCAATCACATTCACAGCCATTTGCTGAAGCAGGAGATGGAGCAAATTGGTTGGCAGCATGGCAGTATTGAGTGTGATGTTATAGCTGGCAGACACATTGCCATTTTCCAGCACAGTCTGAGAAAGCTGTTCGATCCGATCTCCCGCTGATGGTAAATGCTGGCTGACCGCATTCACCATGGTTTGCAAAATTTGCTGAGCTGTAGTGCCCTGATTCAGTGCGCCTCGTTCAACGACAAAGCCCACCAGCTCAGTCTCTTCCGGTGTTGGAATTGCCATCATTCGCGAACTCGCAGACTCCGTTTTCGGATCCCCGTAAATCACGGTGCCAGAGATATCCCCAGTCACTGGCGACATCGTAAAATCATCCGGCAGAAAGACCTGACGGGTTTCAAGCGACACTGTTTGAGTGGCCGACGGAGCTTGGCTGACCGTGATCGTAATCGATTTTGACTGCAGTACCTGCTTACCGCCGGCGTTCTGCTTTTCAATACTCACCGTGAATGTAAACTGCCCGAGATCCGGACCCGCCTGCAGATCCAGGATATGTGGCTCGCTACTGCTTCTTGGAGACAACAATTTACCGTTCTGATCTGTCCATTGGATCTCATCCACTTGCGAAGCATTGGATATCGTTGCCTCAAGCACAGAAACACCGTTACTCACTACTGTCGCAGGCGAGGCAGTCAGCGCATTAATCACAGACTCCGGCGCATTCAGCGTTCCGTCGCTGCAGAGAATTTCTGTGTCAGTAATTTCATCACTGTCCAGTATCTGATTGTTATTCTTATCCACTCCCATGTAGATCTTCTGCCCGCCTGCCGGGCAATTCACATCCTCTTTGGCAATAAAGGCAATCCCAACCAATGCCTCATCAAAGATTGGGTTCCCTTCACCATCTGAACTTTGCTGACCGTCGTTACATACATACTTTGACGATACGTATTCTGCCTCATCCAGCTGCGCATTCTGGTTTTCATCGTAACCGGCAATAATCCGCAGCCCCCCGGAGGCGCAGTGCGAATCGTTGATAGCTAACGCTTCCGTTCGAATCAACGCATTTCTCTCGGCTCCGGATGAATCATCATCTTTATCATCATCCCAGCAGGCAGTTAATACGCTGGTCAGTACTGCCAGCATCGCGATTTGAATATCCTTTCTCATGTTTTCACCTAACACATTGACGTTTATTTGTTCTGTAAACACAACAAATCACCATCAACACCTGATGCAGAACATCAGGCGTACGTCAGACAGACTTCGATTTGATATGGCGGCAAGCTGCACAAGCTGATAAGTGCAACTATGCAACAGAGTGTGGTTTAGTTCATTGAGAATTGGAATCTGTGCGGGTATTTCAGCTGGTGAAATTCATAATTTCACCAAAAAAGTTTGATGTAATCGACACCATTGACATTCAACAAAGACGATAACGCCGCTGAAAATAAAATCCCTCCGGGTTTGCACCAAGAGGGATTTAGCCAAAGTCAGATGATTATGACTCCAGGTTCATCACTATTCGTCCTGTGATTTCACCTTTGATCATGTCATCAAAAATCTCATTAATATCTTCCAGCGCTTTCACTTCAGTAATGGCTTTCACCTTGCCTTCCGCGGCAAATTGCAGGCATTCCTGTAAGTCCTGACGCGTGCCGACAATTGAGCCAATCACTTTGGTGCCATTCAGTACGGTATCAAAGATAGGTATTGGCATGTCTTCCGGCGGCAAGCCCACCAGCACACAGCTGCCACCACGGCGCACCGAGCGGTAAGCCTCTTCGAACGCAGGCTTGGACACTGCCGTACACACAACACCATGCGCGCCGCCCACCAGCCGGTGAATGGCTTCGGACGGCTTTTCTTGCATGAAATCGATACAGTGTTCAGCGCCCAGTTCTTTCGCCAGCGCCATTTTCTCGGCGCCGGTATCCACCGCGATGACGTTCATTCCCATGGCTTTGGCATACTGAACGGCCAGGTGGCCTAAACCGCCCACACCGATAATAGCGACCCACTGGCCAGGTTTGACCTCAGTCACTTTCAGCGCTTTGTAGGTGGTCACCCCCGCGCAGAACAAAGGCGCGGCATCGACATAAGACAATCCGTCCGGAATTTTCACTACATATTCACCATGCGCCAGGCAGTACTCAGCATAACCGCCATCGACAGAATAGCCGGCATTTTGCTGATCCAGACACAGCGTTTCACGACCGGACAGACAATACTCACAATGACCGCACGCCGAATACAGCCAGGGCACGCCTACCCGATCACCTATCTTGAGATGATGGATTTCACTGCCCACCTGGACAATTTCGCCGACCCCTTCATGGCCCGGCACCAAAGGCATTTTGGGTTTCACCGGCCAGTCGCCGTGACAGGCATGTAAATCGGTATGACACACCCCACAGGCATGAATTTTCACCAGTATGTCACGGGGTTTGACAGCAGGCAGAGGAATATCTTTGATTTCCAGTTTCCCTTTGAATTTATTCACAACAGCGGCTTTCATGTCTGCGACTCCTTACGAGTGGTTGAACAGCCATTGTTGGTGAAAAATTCACCCTTTTTATAGATCTGGATCAATACACATCAAGTTGAGTATTGTTTTGGTGTTCGGAAGGACAAAAATGTGAACATCGGCACAGGCTTTACGTTGAATACCTGCATAGTAAAAAGACATTCAGCACGACTCAGCCTGATTCTTCAGTAGAGCCGCGACAGTGTTTAAAAAATTTTCAGCTGCGGGTGTGCTGTCTTCCCTGGCAATAACGCGAATATGTCAGCAGCGATACAACTTTTTCAACGTAATACGCTGGCTCCATGTCATGCCTTTTAGCCTCTTACTTTTCATCCCTGGCAGGCGTTGTTCTTTTTTCAAAACAAATACCGCCATTTTAACGACATTTCACAGACAAATGATCGACTACATTGGCGTTATCAGCAAGCTGCACTTCAGTGCCATTACCCAAGGACACAGACATGACCATAGATCCTGTTAACAATGCACTCGATACCATCTATGCCCGTAAGCCAGGTTTCAAACCTCAAGCCGCTTTTATTCTTGGCTCCGGCCTCGGTGTACTGGCCGATGAACTGGACGATCGCGTCGTTATTCCTTACCAAGAGCTGGATGGCTTCCCAATCAGTACCGTTGAAGGCCATTCCGGCGAACTGGTACTGGGTAAAATGTTTGGTATAGATGTGGTTTGCATGAAAGGCCGCGGACATTTTTATGAACACCAGACCATGAAAGTGATGACTAACCCGGTACGTACTTTCAAACGACTGGGCTGCGAATTCATGCTGGTCACCAACGCGGCAGGATCATTACAGCCTGAGCGCATAGGCGTCGGCTCGCTGGTGATCTTCAGTGACCACATCAACACCATGCCAGACTCACCGATGACCGGACCGAACGATCCTGCTTACGGCCCGCGTTTCTTCAGTCTGGCCAATGCTTATGACAAAACATTGCGTGAAGAAGCCAAAACAGTAGCGGCAGCAGAGAAGATTGAGGTCAACGAAGGGGTATTCGTTTCTTACACCGGCCCGAACTTCGAAACGGCGGCTGAGATCCGGATGATGCAAATCATGGGCGGTGATGTAGTCGGCATGTCAGTGGTGCCTGAAGTGATCGCTGCAGCTCACTGCGGTCTGCCGGTTCTGGCTATCTGCGCCATTACCAATATGGCTGAAGGACTTGGCGATGTGGCATTGTCACACGAACAGACTCTGAGCTGCGCCAAACTTGCAGAGCATGACTTTATCCAACTGATTAAAGCCTTCATCAAGCATCATTTCAGTCAATAAGTTGTAATTTTACAACAAACAGACTGATAGAGATCACAACTGGCAACTAATATTGCCAGTTTTTTATTTAACTTTCGGGTCAAACTTTCTTGTCTTGTGGGTCAGGTTTTGGTTAAATGCTCTGGTTTTCGAGTTAATCTTAGTCATAGAGAAGTTGAATGTTGTCATTGAACCAAATTTCACACCTGAAGTTATTTTTCTTCACTGTGCTGATTAGCCTGTCATTCCCGATTGGTAGCTATATTATGGCTTCCATGGATCCACTCGTGGTGACTTGGGTACGTTACCTGCTGGCCAGCCTGCTGTTTGTCGGGATTCTGGTTGCTAAAAGACAGTTCCGTATCCCCTCCGCGAAAGATCTGGGCCGATACACGCTGATCAGCTTGCCGGCACTGGGCTATTTTGTTGCCATGTTTATTGCTCTGCGCGACACCAGCCCGCTGGACGCCAGTGCCCTGTATACAACTGTGCCGTTAATGAGCGCCATTCTGGCTGCGTTCGTGTTCAAGCGCAGCACCTCAATGTCTGTCACGCTTGCTTTACTGGGCGGTATGCTGGGTGCCGGTCTGATTATTTTCCGTGGCGATCTGAGTGCTGCTGGCTCTATCGCGATGACAGCCTCTAACAAAATTTATCTGCTGGGCTGTCTGGGTATGGCGCTTAATCCGATCATTGTCAAAAAGTGCTACAGAGGCGAATCCTTCGTCCACCTGACCTGCTGGACACTGATCTGCGCAACAGGCTTACTGACCATCGCCACAGCACCTCAGCTGGTGCAAGTGCAATGGACGCAAATTCCTGCTGATATTTGGCTGGGTATCGGGTATCTGGCGGTGTTCGCCACAGCTATCAGTTTCTTCCTGTTCCAGCAAGGCAGCGTCGCGCTGGCCCCTGAACAGGTATCGGCCTACACCTATCTGATCCCTGTACTGGTACTGCTGGTTAACCGATTCAGCGGTAATCTGGTTCCCTGGGAAGAAGTCAGCTATGGCGTGGTCACTGTCTTGTTATCAATGACGGTCATGATCCGCCGCGGCTCGCCTGCTGCACAGGCAGCGGTTGCCAAACCAGAACAAGAAGCGCTGGCAAAATAGTCTCAAGTCATCAAAAAAATACCGCCCGAGTAACTCGGGCGGTATTTTTATATCAAAGAAAACAGGCCGATATCTCTACTGCCGGCTGCCTTGTAACCCACCCGCTGCTGACCCAGTCTCAACACAGCAAAATGCAACCGGCATCTGCTTATTGAGTACAAACCTGCCCCCTTTAGCTAGATTTCTTTTGATCATCAACAATACTGGTAAGGGTATAGCCACCAAACCAGAAGATGATTATGACAACCCGACGCGAGTTTCTGTGCCAACAAATCTGTCTTATTGACGGCGTCGCCCCCAACGCCGCGATGGCGCTCAACAAACACCAGAAAATGGCCTGGAGCCCGTTCCAGTTCTTTCGCGGCACAGCACAGCTGTTTTATGCCGATCTTGCTCAGGGGATGTTGGTACTGCCCGACTTATTGCTGGCCAAACCCGGCCAGACTTTCATCATGGGTGACTGCCACCTGACTAACTTTGGCTTTCTGACCGAAGAAGGATCACAAAGCGATCAGGTTATCTTCTCTCCTAACGATTTTGATGATGCCTGTGTCGGGTATGGTGTCTGGGATCTGGCCCGCTACCTGACCAGTCTGGCACTGGCCAGCGATTTCGGCTGCGGGTTACTGGAAGGACGCTATCTCACAGACGAGCTGGCTATCGACGACGATTTAAACGCCGTCAATAAGGACGACATCCACCAGGCCTGTGGGGCATTTCTGTCGGCTTACTTAAAAACACTGCAGCATGTCATCGAGGACAACAATGCCAGATACAATGTCCTGAAAAAATTCGATGATGATCATGTACTTGATAAATATTGTCGCAAAGCCATGAAGCGAGCTGCTGGCGGGAAGGATTTTCTGAGCAAAAGCCAGTTAGCCAAATCCACCACTTTTGAAAGTGGCAGGCTGCGTTTTGCTGACAAGCCGTTAAAATACCAGCGAATCGAGACGACTGAGTATGAGGAGGCGGAAACAACATTCCGGCCGTATCTGGATGATGAGATACTGGATATTGTGATCCGCCTTGATGCCGGAACTGGCTCGAACAATGTCGGGCGTTATTATTTTCTGGTTGGCCCAAATGACGTCAGAAGTATAGACGACTTGCCCCTGTGCCATATTGTGGAAGTGAAACAACAACGCCAGGCTGCCCCCATATTCGCTTTCCCTGATATCAATCCTGTCAACTCGCTCAATCCGGCTCATCTGACCGCTGACTGCCAGCGGTTCATGCAGCGACAACCGGATTTATTGCTTGATGAGGTTATCTGGCGGGATAAACACTGGCTGGTTCGCTCACGGCATCATGCTCGTTTGTCGGTCAAACCCGAAGATCTGGTTTTAAATGACAAAGATCCCTGCACTGCCTTTTGCCAATACGCCTCTGCCTGTGGCGAGGCATTGGCGCTGGCCCATTCGCGCGGCGACAGGCGCTCAGTGCGTTTCGAACATTTCATGGTCGAAAGCCTGCCCGGTAACGAGGACGCGTTAATCACCGCCTGCCAGCAATACAGTGAACAGGTGATTGAAGATTATAAAATCCATTGTGCGCTGCTCGAAAAATAAAGGTTCGTCTTTCTCCCTCAGCGCCCCGTTCTGTCTCTTGCGCTGTCAGGCAACAATCATCACCAAACGATATAACAACCAGTGAAGGAAAGCGGTTATGGATATCTTAGTCACAGGCGGAACCGGCGGCATTGGTCATGCGATGGTAGAAAGACTCAGCCAGCTTGACTCAGTGAATGTCCATGCTGTTTGGCATAGCACACCACCGCCAGTGCTTTCTTGCCCCGTCCAATGGCACCGTGCCGACATCACTGACGAAAAAGACGTCTCCGAGCTCGCCCGCAAGTTGGAGCGAGTAGACTGGATCATTAATACGGCAGGCAAATTACACTCGGCAACCATTAAACCCGAAAAGAATCTGCAACAATTTGAAGCCGCGGCCTTTGAGGAGATGATTCGCGTTAATACCTTACCGACATTATTACTGGCGAAGCATTTCACCAACGCATTCAAACACAGCCCTTCTCCTCGGCTGGCTGTCTTATCAGCCCGGGTTGGCAGTATCAGCGATAACCGGCTGGGCGGCTGGTACAGCTACCGCTGTGCCAAAGCTGCACTCAATATGGCAGTTAAATCGATTAGTATTGAATGGCAACGCACAATACCCAAAAGTTGTGTCGTCGCACTCCATCCCGGCACGACTGATACACCACTGTCTAAACCATTCCAGCACAATGTGCCTGCAGGTAAACTGTTCACTTCACACCGTGTAGCCAATGACCTGATAACTATCATTCAATCGCTGACACCTGCTCAGACCGGCCAGTTTCTGGCTTACGACGGCACTGTCATTGATTGGTAATTTTCTGCTTGCGTTTATTGCGACGACAGCGCTCAGAACAGTATTTCACCTCTTCCCAGCAACGTGCCCATTTCTTGCGCCAGCTAAACGGCCTATGACAATGAAGACACATTTTTGAAGGTAAATTGTCACCTGCCATAATCCCCCCAAAGCACCGGAGCATCTCAACATGATTCACTCTCTCTTCACCAATATTCCGGCTCAGTGAATTTGACCATTTTTGTGAAAACTGACGCCATATTTCGCTCGCTGAGTTGAACGATCGTGCATGTTAAATCCACAGTAAGCCATCGGTCGATTGTTCCCGCAGGAAAGAATAGGCCTGAAACAGTTCCAGCACTTCACCTCCCCGGCGGTATTTCAGTAACAGCCCTCTGTCTCCCATTGACATGCCGCCATCAATATACACCCGGTTACCACTGACTTTAGGTTTCAGCCCAGACACTATGTTGTGCCCCATCAACACCGCGTCAATATGAGCGACAACACTGTGTTCATCATGGGTGAAAATAGCCCGATCCCAGACAGAATGATGCTGCTCTTCTTTGCTCAGAGTCTGCTCGTTACAGCACTGTGTGAACTGTTGCCAGTCATAAGGCGCAGGTACGGCTGCGTGGACAAGGCCAATTCGGTGGCCGTTAATTTGCAGGGTATAACAAAGGGGTAAGCCCGCCGCGAAATCCAGCATTTTTCTGACATCAGCAATAGCAACATCTTGATGCCAGCGGCCGCCATTCATGATCCATAAAGATCTATCGGCATTATCTTTCATCGCGTTCAGCGCCATTTGTTCATGGTTGCCCTGAATGGCATAAATGGCCGGGCAATTCTGCACGGCTTTCAATAACGCCAGTGATTCCGGGCCTCGATCTATCATATCGCCCAGAATAAACAATCTGTCTCGCACTTCACCATCAAGCGGGTAACGAAACCCCACCTCCTTCAGAACATCTTGCAGCAGCGCATACTGTCCGTGTGGATCAGACAGAAAATATATGTCGTAATGGGGGTCGAGCTGAAGGTATTCGTGCATGGAGCCGCCCGGAATCATTGCCTATTCTTAACTTAAGTTTAGCAAGGGACAATGTTGCCGGGCAGAATGCTTGCTTTGTCTTTTCTTTACTCAAATGTCAAATCGTTACTTTTCTCGCCTTTTAGCCAGCCAGGTATTGCTTGGCTTTTAAACCGACGAAGCGGCGACCCGGGTTTGCTCCGTTAACCCACTCATCAGGACTAAAGAGATCAAATAATCCGACTTTTATCAATGTAGGGATTGCCAGCTCCAGCTCTTTCTCGATGATTCCCCGCTGACCCGCATTATAAAGCTCAATGTTATGCAGCATAGTCGCGACGGTTCCGGTCTGTACCTTGCTGCCATCTTTGAGTGTCACCGCAGGCAGGTTTTCCCCGTCTGCGACGACTTTCTGATTAATGGCTCCGAGCTGCTCTGTGTTTTCCAAAATAGGTGCTGACATCATTCTCTCCACAGGTATTTGGTATGAGAATGATTGTACAACAAAGCAACTGATTTCATAAACAGTCCGTTAACGCCACATGCGCGCCAGTACATCCTGATGGCTTTTACGGATACGATGCCAGAACGCCATCACAATGTGTCCAAGCGTGAAGGCTAAAAGCAGCCAGGCCAGCTCTCCGTGCAGCAGATTGCCCAGCCCAACCATCCACTCAATTTTTGCGCTTTCAAACCCGTCCATTAGGGGAATTCCGAAAGGCGAAAAGGCACGGCCAGAACCATACTGTCTGATCAGTGCCAGAGTAGGAATGACTATCATCAGTGCATATAAGGCTTTATGACCCAGTGCAGCGAGTCGGCTGATTGAAGCGGGCCGGCGCGACACATTAAGCACCGTCCACACAAGGCGTAAAGTAATGATGATTAGCAGCAGAAAACCCAGCGGCTTATGCGTTGCCCACATCAGCTCATCCAGCCACGAATCTTCAAGCAATGCGTGTGTAGCTGCGGTCATAAACTGCCAGAGCAGTAATAATGCCACCCCCCAATGTAAAAACCGGCTTATCACACCATAGCGCTGAGCATTATCCAGAACTGACATAACATTATCCTTATTACTTCCTAATAAGCACTTTAGACGCTGATCTGCAGAAAAATTTCCCGTGAAAGTGGCACATTTACATTTACTTACGTAAACGAACCTGAAGGGATCAGCGCAGATAAAAAAAGCCACGCTAATCACGTGGCCCTGATTCAAGTTTACATTGCTTCTGCTTCTGAAACCTGAGGATGGTTATCACGGAAATATTGCCATTGCTCAACGCGACGTCCGTCAGACAGAATACAGTAAGTCACTCGCTTGCCATCTTCTGTCACCATGTCCAGCTTGCCACCCTTCTGAACACAATACACGGCAGCCGGGTTTGCGGATCCAACCGGTTCGCTCGCTGGCTGACTCACACACCCAAACAGCAAAGAGGCTGCCGCCATTGAAACGAATACATACGCTTTATTCATTCTTATCTCCAATTGATACGCTTTATTATGGCTACCAGTATAAAGACAATAAGCCACATCATGTCTTGCTCTTGTTAAAACTCATGTAACCGGCAATGACTGACATCCAGACGATGAATAAATCCCTAGCTCTGCTGAGTGAAAGTATCTTATCGCTGTTTACCGCAACCAAAAGCAATCGCTGAACGCAGACAACCTTTCAGCCAATATAATTAACCAGTGATGCCAACATAATGCATGACAATAACAAACCTGCCCATCCCAACCTGACAGTCACGTCTTGTGAGAAACGGGTATTCCAGTCAGGAAATAAAATGGCGCAAAGCGATGATGCAGGCAGTAGTTCAAAAATAAAGCCTGCGCGTTTGATATGCGGGGGAAAGTGAGCAGAAAAATAAATATAAGCCGTAATATAAAAAACAACCAGTAGCAAAGAAAGCAATGCATCAAAATAAACGACATCATCTTTATTGCAATAAAAATATGATGTCACCAGACACAGCGCTATTATTGTTAATATCATTGTTATCTCTTGCGTTGCTTAGTGATCATTTCGACGCTTTGCGTAATGCTTTCAACGCTTCACTTTCAAGATCCCGGGCTTTGCCGGATACCCCGAGCATACATACAATGGCAACCATCATGATCACAAGGTTTACCGCGCTCTCTGCCACAAACAACATACATAAGGTGTTGATTAACCCCACCAACGCGATGGCTGTTGTTTGATAAGCGATCGATTTTACCTGCCTGATGGCTTTTTCCTCAGATTCGGCAACAACGGTATCTGACACAAGGGTCACAGAAGCCGCTTTGCATGCTTCAAACTGAAGGTTAAGCTCATCATCGCTGACTTTTTCACTCGCCGAGTATTGATGACCGTCCTTCATCACAAAGTAAGTATTCATTATCACTCCTGATCGGGTTGGGAAATACACCAACAGGCCCTTCCGCCTGACTGGATTGTCAATGTGTAGGCGGCAATTAAATGAAACATATGTAATATTCCTGCGTCAGCGCAGATTTCAGATCACTGATTTGCTAAAACACTATCGCGTGTATATACATTGTATATGTGCGTGTAATAGTGAGCCGGCATGGTTAGTCGCAAGAAATCCAAAGCAACGAAGAAAGACAGCCAGTTAATCATCAGAATTAATGGTGAGGAGCGTGACGCCTTTGTTGTTTTATGCGAAGAAATGGATACCAGCGCCGCACGTGAAGTGCGACGTTTCATCCGTCAGTTTGTGAAAGAAAATTCGCATCCTCAGTGACCAGCGGCTTATCACATGCATGTGGCCAGGTTGATAGGTTAGGTGAAAGCAGTTCCTTTCATGTCAGCCATTTTTCCTCAAACGTTATTTAAACCGGAGAATGAAAATGGCAAAAGTGTCCAAAAAAGCAAAGAAACTGAAGAAAGAAATTAAAGTGCGCAAAGCAAAAGTTGCCAAGCACGAAGGCAAACTTAAAAAACTGAAGAAAAAACTGAAGAAAGCCTGATTTTTCAGTGAAAATAAATCCGATGACGACGCGTCATCGGATTTTTTGGTTATTCGAGCTGTGATTCGCTTACACGGTTAAACCTGCAGCTGTCATCAGCGCACGAAACAGCCAGGAGATAGCGGTTAAAGCTGCCACACTCATGCTCCAGATCAGCACCAGCCAACCGTATTGTTTCACCGTATCTGTCATCATTTTCCTCTTTGCTCCTGTCAGTGATAGCTTTCCTGCGGATCCACTTTGCCGCTGAACACTGTGTAGCTCCAAAAGGTATACAGCAGAATGAAGGGAATAATGAACAAGGCACCGACCAGCATAAATCCCTGACTTTGGGGCGGAGATGCTGCCTGCCAGATTGACACGTCCGGTGGAATAATATTCGGCCATAAGCTGATACCCAGCCCGCTGAACCCCAGAAAAATGATCCCCAGAGAAACCACAAACGGCTGAACCTCAAGGCGTTTTTTCACTGATGTGACTAACAGTGTAGCCAGAAACGCAGTCAGAATCGGCACAGGGGCAAAATAGATTAAATTCGGCAAACTGAACCATCGCGCAGCAATATCCGGGTGCGCCAAGGGAGTCCACACACTGACAACCCCAATGACGGCCAACAGTTGCAACAGCAGTTTTGGTGCCAGCCGGTACATCGTTGCTTGTAACTCTCCTTCTGTTTTCATGGTCAGCCAGGTACATCCCAGTAATGCGTAGGCAATCACCAGTCCCAGACCGCAAAACAGCGGAAACGGTGCCAGCCAGTCGAATCCCCCCCCTGCAAACTGCCTGCCCTCAACCGGAAACCCTTCTACGACGGCACCAACCACAACCCCCTGACAGAAGGTAGCCACCAGCGAACCTGCCATAAAGGCTTTATCCCAGAATCCCAGATGTGAAGGCAATGCTTTAAAGCGGAACTCAAACGCCACCCCTCTGAAAATAAGCGCAATCAGCATGACAGTTAATGGGATTGTCAGGGCATCAATAATCACCGCATAAGCCAGTGGAAAAGCTCCTAATAAGCTGGCTCCACCCAATACCAGCCAGGTTTCATTGCCATCCCAGACTGGCGCCACTGAATTCACCATGACATCTTTTTGTTCATCACTTTTGACCAGAGGCATCAAAATACCGATCCCCAGATCAAAGCCATCCATAGTGATATACATCAGCGTGGCAAACACAATAATGCCAAACCACAGTATCGATAAATCCACACCCATCGCTGTGTTTCTCCTTCTTAATCATTCAAACATTCAGGAATTAAATCCGACCGGACACTGTCGGCAAATCATGGGCAACCTCTTCCTCACCCGGCTGCGGCCCTTTCTGAATCTGATGGACCATGTAGTAATAACCAAATCCAAATACCAGGCTGTACACCACAAAGAACGTCATCAGGCTGATACTCATATGCAAGTCGCCATGGGAAGACACGGCGGCATCCGTTCTCAGCAGCCCGTGAACCACCCAAGGCTGACGCCCTACTTCCGTGGTGATCCAGCCCGCCAGAATGGCAATCAGCCCGGCAGGCCCCATCCAGAGAGAAAACGTCAGGAATCCTTTATGCTGATACAGCCTGTTTTTCTTGCGCAACCACACACTGACCAGTCCCTGCCCAATCATCAGCAACCCCAAAGCCACCATGATGCGAAATGACCAGAAGATCAGTGGCGAGTACGGACGTTCATCTGCCGGAAAATCCTTTAACGCCGGAATGGGCTCGGTCAGGCTGTGCTTGAGAATCAGGCTCGCCATGGCAGGGATCTCAATCGCATAATCGGTGCGCTCTGCCTCCATGTTCGGCCAGCCGAACAGAATCAGCGGCGTCGGTTCTCCGGTGCTGTTATCCCAGTGTCCTTCAATCGCTGCGATTTTGGCTGGCTGATACTTCAGGGTATTGAGTCCATGTAAATCGCCGATAAATGCCTGAATGGGCGCTACCAACACCAGCATCCACATCGACATAGAAAACATAGTCCGCACCGCACTGCTCTGATTGCCCTTCAGCAGATGCCATGCCGCTGACGCACCGACAAACAGCGCACAGCTGAGAAAAGCTGCCACGCCCATATGCATCAACCGATACGGAAATGACGGGTTAAAGATCACCGCAAACCAGTCAACGGGAACCACTTGTCCGTCAATGATTTCATGGCCCTGCGGCGTATGCATCCAGCTGTTCGACGCCAGAATCCAGAACGTTGAAATAATAGTGCCGAGCGCCACCATGCAGGTCGCAAAGAAGTGCAAATTATCCCCTACACGCTTCCAGCCAAACAGCATCACGCCCAGAAAGCCGGCTTCGAGGAAAAATGCGGTCAGCACCTCGTAGGTCAGTAACGGCCCGGTAATACTGCCGGCAAACTCAGAAAAACCACTCCAGTTTGTGCCAAACTGGTAAGCCATGACTAACCCGGAAACCACACCCATACCGAAGTTCACAGCAAAAATTTTTGACCAGAAGTGGTACAGCGTTTTGTAATCTTCCTGACGGGTTTTCAACCAAAGACCTTCCAGTACCGCGAGATAGCTGGCCAACCCAATGGTGATGGCTGGAAAAATGATGTGAAAAGAAACGGTAAATGCAAACTGAATTCGCGCGAGCATGAACGCATCAAGTCCAAACATAAGCTTCCTATTGAGACATTGAAAAGTACGCTTATATTGAAAGAACCTGACTGAAAAAAAAGATACAGAACCAAACTTAAAACCTATAACAGTTTTATTAAAAAATTGTTATATTTTCAGTAAATTCAGCCACGGGATCTGAGGCTAAGATTGGCGAAATATGAACAGTTGGCGTCTCAAATCCGCCATCAAATTGAATCGGGTATCTGGCGTGCCGGTGAAAAAATGCCCTCACTCCGCCAGCAGGCAGCGCACTCTGGCATGAGTCTGATGACCGTCATGCATGCTTATCAGCAACTGGAATCTCAGGGCTGGCTGCTCGCGCATCCCCGTTCCGGTTATACCGTGACCGAAAATATTCGGATCAGCCCCCTGCCTCACAACGCTGCAGTCGAAACAGCCGAGGCGGTCGATATCAACAGTTTCATATTCGATGTGCTGCAAGCCAGCAGAAAGCCCTATATGGTCAACTTTGCTTTTGCCTACCCGGATCCCAACCTGTATCCACGACATCAGGTGAATAAATCCCTGATGCATGCCGCCCGAAACCTGCCGGTTTCCAATGCACTGGACAACCTACCACCGGGCAATGACACACTGCGTACCATGATTGCGCAGCGTTACGCTGCCAAAGGTATCCGTATTGTCCCGGATGAAATTGTGATCACCGCTGGTGCGCTCGAAGCGCTGAATCTGAGCCTGCAGGCAGTGACCCGCCCCGGCGACTGGGTGGTGGTGGAATCTCCGACATTTTATGGTGCGCTTCAGTCGCTGGAGCGTTTCGGGCTGAAAGCGCTGTCTGTCAGAACAGATCCCAGGACCGGCATTGATCTTGATTCGCTTGAACGAGCGCTCCAGTCTCATCCGGTCAAGGCCTGCTGGCTGATGACCAATCACCAAAACCCGCTCGGGTTCACACTGACGGCGCAAAAAAAGCGGCAGTTAATATCACTGCTGAAAAAGTATCAGGTTGCGCTCATTGAAGATGATGTTTACAGCGAACTCTACGCCGGGAATGAGCAACCCCTTCCGGCCAAAGCCTTTGATGACAGCGGAGATGTGATGCTGTGTTCATCCTTTTCCAAATCATTGGTCGCCGGTTTCAGAATCGGCTGGGTGGCCGCCGGAAAACGGGCCACAGACATTCAAAAGCTTCAACTGATGAGTACCCTGACCACCAGCGTACCAATTCAGCTCGCACTGGTTGATTACCTCAGTACCCGGAACTACGAGCACCACCTGAGACAGCTGAGACGAACCTTAGACAAACGTAAAAGAGCCATGTGCAGGCTACTTACACAAACGCTTTCCCATGCTGTCGACATTGAGCCTGCGCAAGGCAGTTATTTTGTCTGGCTGCGATTACCCGCTACCTCAGACACCATGGCCATTTACACGCAGGCGCTGGCAGAAAACATTACGATCGCACCGGGTAAGATGTTTTCGCCCGGCAAGCAATTTAACCACTGCCTCCGGCTGAATACTTCTTTTGAACTGGATGAAAGGCACACAGATGCCATTCGACGTCTGGCAGAGATCATTCATCAACATCTGGCACAGCAACATAAATAGCTTGATGACTCTGCCGCCGGCTTTGGTTATCTGACACGTCGATGAACATATGACAGCGTCACGTTACCGGGAAATTTTCCACCACTCATATCCTTAGATAACCAACAGCACGGATTACCTGCGCCATAGGATGGTCCCCCTCACTTGGCACCATCCTCTGCACTCTATTGAAAAAACCGATTGTAGTCATTGATAAAAACGTCTTTATTCGATTGCCAGTCGGTCTATATTGAAGTGTGTAACTGAGACAGACCTACACCCTACACTAATTCTCAAGGAGCAATGTATGAGCAACGGCAAAGGTACCACTACGGGTGGATGCCCAGTAATGCATGGCAGCAATACCAACCTTCGCGGCGCAGGGACCAGAAACGAAGATTGGTGGCCCAATCAGCTGAACCTCAAAATCCTCCATCAGAACGACAAAAAGTCAAACCCTCTGGGTGAAGATTTCAACTACGCCGAAGAATTCAAAAAACTCGACCTCAAAGCCGTTAAACAAGATATTGAGAATGTGCTGACCGACTCTCAGGACTGGTGGCCAGCTGACTACGGGCACTATGGCCCGCTCATGATACGTATGGCCTGGCACGCAGCGGGCACCTACCGTACCGGCGACGGCCGTGGCGGCGCATCCACCGGGAATCAGCGTTTCGCGCCATTGAACAGCTGGCCGGATAACGGCAACCTGGATAAAGCCCGCCGTCTGCTGTGGCCGGTGAAACAAAAATACGGCAACAAACTCTCCTGGGCCGATCTCTTTATCCTTACCGGCAACGTTGCCCTTGAATCCATGGGGTTCAAGACCTTTGGTTTTGGCGGCGGACGTGCCGATATCTGGGAGCCAGAAGAAGATATCTACTGGGGTACTGAAGACGTCTGGCTCGATAACAAACGTTACAGCGGCGAACGTGATTTGGAAAACCCGCTGGCCGCTGTGCAGATGGGCCTGATTTACGTTAATCCGGAAGGACCAGACGGCAACCCTGACCCGTTGGGATCCGGCCGCGATGTTCGCGAAACCTTCGCCCGAATGGCGATGAACGATTATGAAACCGTCGCGCTGACGGCAGGTGGACACACCTTTGGTAAATGTCATGGTGCCGGTGATGCAGCGCTGGTTGGCCCTGATCCGGAAGCGGCGCCTATCGAGCAAATGGGCCTTGGCTGGAAAAACGCCCACGGCAGCGGTAAAGGCCGCGACTCAATCACCAGTGGACTGGAAGGTGCCTGGACGCCGACCCCGACCAAGTGGGACAACACCTATTTCGAAATGCTGCTGGGTAATGAGTGGGAACTGACCAAAAGCCCGGCCGGTGCCAACCAATGGAAAGTGAAAAACGTTACGGATAAAAACCAGGCGCCCGATCCGGAAGATGCTTCTAAACGCGTCAATATCATGATGACAACGGCGGATATGTCGATGCGTGAAGATCCTGAATATCGCAAGATTTCAGAACACTTCCGCGCCAATCCTGAAGAATTTGCCGATGCCTTTGCCCGGGCATGGTTCAAACTGACTCACCGTGATATGGGCCCCAAAGCGCGCTATCTTGGTCCTGAAGTACCGGCAGAAGATCTGATTTGGCAAGATCCGGTGCCAGCCGTCGATCACGATCTGATCAATGACAGTGATATTGCTGCACTGAAGCAAACCATTCTCAACTCTGGCTTAAGCGTGACAGAGCTGGTGTACACTGCCTGGTCGTCAGCCGCGACGTTCCGTGGTTCTGACTGCCGCGGTGGGGCAAATGGCGCCCGTATCCGCCTGGCACCACAGAATAACTGGGAAGTGAACCAACCCGGACAATTGAAAAAAGTACTGAGCACTTTTGAAGGCATTCAAAAAGACTTCAATTCAGCGCAATCCGGTAACAAAGCCGTGTCACTGGCTGATTTGATTGTTCTTGGTGGTGTGGCCGCGGTTGAGAAAGCCGCAAAAGATGCAGGCTTCAGCGTGAATGTACCTTTTTCACCGGGCCGTACCGACGCCACCGACGATCAGACAGATGCAGAATCGTTCGACGTGCTCGAACCTGTTGCTGATGGTTTCCGTAATTATATGAAAACCAAATACACGGTTTCTGCCGAAGAAATGCTGCTGGACCGTGCCCAACTACTCACCCTGACTGCACCGGAAATGACAGTGCTGCTCGGCGGTATGCGCGCCCTGAATGCCAACTTCGGAGGTTCGAAACACGGTGTTCTCACCGACAAACCGGGCGTACTGACCAACGACTTCTTTGTCAATCTGCTGGATATGAACACCGAGTGGCAACCTACCTCGGAAGCGGCTGATGAGTTCGAAGGCCGTGACAGGAAAACAGATCAGGTGAAATGGACGGCAACCCGCGTGGATCTGGTCTTCGGCGCCAATTCACAACTGCGCGCTATCTCGGAAGTGTATGGCGGCAGTGATGGACAGGAGAAGTTCGTTAACGACTTTGTCAGCGCCTGGACAAAAGTCATGAACGCTGATCGTTTTGATCTGAAATAACTCTGAATCTCCCCCCCTCCCTATCCTGGGAGGGGGGAGATTTTATCTTCAGAGACTTAACGTCATACCCAGATAAACACCTTCTCGTTTTCCAGATTTTTTCTCAGACACTTCCCTGCAAGCCAGTACCAACAAGTCTCCCCCTCTCCGGCTTTCCTGTTGAGCAGAAAGTCAGAAATCCAAATAAACCTGTCATATACTTCAGAGAATAAAACGTAAAAACCTCAAACTGACTATAGGGGTTAATGCTCTGAAAGATGCATTTTCTGTAATTTAGACGATAGAAGAGGCTTATGATGATTGTAGGATATGCGAAATTTTCTAAAAGACACCCTTACTTTCATATTTTTCTCATTTCATCTCTCACTCTGGCCTTTTTAATTTCCGCTTTTATACTGATTGAATATGAAACCATTGAAATGGCTGCAGTGATTATTTTCATTGGCAGTACCTTGCCCTTTTTTGCTAAAGCGTCTAAATACAAACAGCAATATTTGTCTGATTAACCAAATGGCTTCAGCAATCATGTACCGAACTCAGGTGCTGAGCGCCAGACGAATCAACTGTCAGGCGATGCATCGGTCTCCTTTATTGGACTGACACGCAAAAACGTTATATTTTTTAGGGGTATTTTTTACCAGGCCGCTCTCACCATGACACTCACTCCCCCATCCTTTTCCGTACTCCTTCTTGCCGGCGGACAGGGTTCCCGAATGGGAGGCAAAGACAAGGGGTTGGTTTCCTTTCGCGGCAGGCCGTTAATTGCCAGCCTGTTTGACGTTGTCAGGCCGCTGACAGATGACCTGCTCATCTCCTGCAACCGCAACACCGATCAGTACGCCCGTTACTGCGACCATATACTGACAGACGATATCTCCGGCTTTCCCGGCCCGTTAACCGGCATTCTGAAAGGACTGGCTGCGGCAAAACACGACTGGCTGCTGCTGTTTCCCTGCGATGCACCCATGATAGACCAATCCCTTGTGCGTCAGCTTCTGGATGCCGCCTCTGCCGACATGCCGCGGCCCGCCATGATTCGACAGGGCAGCCAGTGGCAACCTATGTTCAGCCTGATCCCCAAACGTCTGCTTCCTGCATTGCAACAGGCCTGGCATTCAGGTGAGCGCAGCCTGATGGCGATTCTCACCCGCCATCAGGTGGTGGCCGTCGACTGCGCGCTGAACGATCCCCGGCTGCAAAACATCAATACTGCGCAGCAGTTACTTGATTTACATCATGATTAAGCATGGCCGCTTTTCTCTGAGATTCGAAGACTTATAGCACCACCAGAAACAGAACAGCAGCAAAGCGCAAAAGTCGCGCTTATCAGTCCATCAAAACAAGCCATTGGACTTCCGCCGGGCTGTTGAGTAGCCTGTTTAATATCTGCATTTAACACCAACATCAGGCAACAAGATGAACGACATTGATAACCAGCAATCTGAAATCACGGATGTGAATGCCGCTCCGCCTTCGCCTGATGCATTCCGCTATGTTGAGCTGCACGATGACATTGAGCCTGGTGGCACTCCAATCTCAGACAGTGCCGTATTAGCCTGCGAAACCGCACTGTCGATCAGCTATAACGGCATCAGTCAGGCGGTGATGATGGTGACACCGGGCAATATTGAAGATTTCGTCAAAGGCTTCAGTCTGAGCAATGACATTGTCCGTTCAGTAGGTGAAATTTACGAGATCACCCTGACCGCCGGATGCGATTCGCATCATGCCGAGGTGGAAATTTCTAACCGGGCTTTCTGGTCGCTGAAAAACCACCGTCGGCAACTGGCGGGCACCAGCGGTTGCGGGATCTGTGGTGTGGAAGCCATCGAACAGGCACTGCCGCCTTTAACACCACTCACGCCTGTCCCGCCACCTCAAGCCAGCCTGCTGCACAATTTACGTGCGCGGATCAGTGAAGCGCAGGAAGTCGCCCGCAGCAGTGGCGCACTGCACGCCGCGTTATACGTCGATGCCGCAGGAGACATTCAACTCTGCCGGGAAGACATCGGCCGGCATAACGCACTGGACAAACTGATCGGCGCCATGGCAACCGCCCGCATCAATCCGCAATCCGGCTTCGCCGTCATGACCAGCCGGTGCAGTCTGGAGCTGATCCAGAAGGCAGTCCGCGCCAAAATCAGCACCCTGGTAACCTTATCCGCCCCCACCGCCATGACAGTGCGCTGGGCACGACACAATAATCTGAATTTAATCCATTTACCGCACCGCAGTGCGCCGAGGTTGTATAGTGGTAAAGGCATTTAAGTCATCAGCGCAATTATGCTCTCTTACAGAGAAATATCAGCCATGCGGGGAAGCTAGTCCTTTACCTCATAAGTTTTCCGCCATACTCTCACTTGTTTCACTTGCGATGCGTCGCCGTAAAAAGTGAAGGCATATTTTTTCGCAGCTTCGTTGGGCACGATGAACTCAATCTGAAGCCCGTTTGACAGGGTATGAGAAAAGCCGTCTTTATCAATAGTCAGTAAAGCGCCTTCTTCACTCAGCCCTGTGATTTTCACCGGCTTGTGATGACGATTTTTGAAGCTGAGTTCGACAACCGTCTGATTCGAATCTTTCTTAGGAGACAAGCTCAACAAATCAATGTCGATATACTCAAGTGTCTCTTTTTCATTCGTCACGACAATGGAGCCATCGGAACTTTCTGTCGCGCTTCTTCCCTCTTTGAAACCCTCAGTGACACCACTTGAGATTTCTTTCGTAAATTTCACAAGTCCCTTTGTCATATCACTAATAGTGTCTTTAACTTCGGCATGAGCACTCATTGCGGAAAACCCAAGAATGATCAGTAACGTTAGTTTTTTCATTTTCCTTTAATCCTTTGATGCCAACTGACAAGTATCATTGCTTTAATCCGGCCACAGCCCCCAGCCGTTAACTCCCAGTACAGAATAGTACAACATGCGACCTGCAGACATGGAATATGAAGCAACACTCCTCCGATGAAACTAAACATTCCGGCTTTCCGGACAAAATCAAATGTATTTCAAACAGTACCAGCCTAGAAATCCACCTTCAATGAAACCAAAAACCGCACTCTGACTGAACATCAAAGATATTCTTTATTCGAATAATATAATACCTTAAAGGAAGATACAGACTCTAAAGAGCAATGTGAAACTTAGGATGATATGAAGACACATTTGAATATTGTATCTTTGCAATAAACAGATTTAATTTTAATTAAAAAATCAACACAAATATTTAACAAAATAAAAAACACCCCATGTCAGATTATTGTCAAATACAAAATTAAATGTATAATCTTCGCGCTTATTATCATTATTATCTATTGGATATCTCATGCAAGTATTGAAAAGCCTAGTTATTGCAGGTGCGGCACTGACTGCTGTTGGTTGTTCAACAATTTTGACTGACGAAAATCAGCGCATTAATGTTGTGTCTTCTTCTGGTAAGAAATTCACCGTGGAAGTTGATGGCATCGAGCAAACTGCGCCGGGCATTATCACAGTGAAGAAAGAAAATAAAAACAAAACGCTGAAAGTAACTTCAGAACAATGTGAGCAGCAAATCGCACTGAACAAAGAAGTTGAGCCTACTTTCTTTGTGAACATCCTGTCTGGTGGTGCATTCGGCTCAACAACCGACTTCGCTTCTGAAAAGATGTGGCGTTACCAGGATACCCTGCAAATTAACTGTAACTAAGTTTCAGCTAACCATGCAGTTTGATGAACAACTGATGTTGAGAAGCCTCTTCGGGGCTTCTTTTTTTTGTGTCTCGGCCTTCCAGCCTGCAGTCGCGTTAAGCATTGTGCCTTCTGCCGCTGTGAGCGATGACGCCTTTGCCTTAGCCCAGTTCGCCACATTGCTTCACGTGAGTGATCAGTCACTCAATATCGACGACGCCAGTTTTTATTTCTCGTCCCAGCCAACCAATATTCAGGTAGAAATTGAAGCCAATTTAGCGCAACTGACAAACCCTGCAAAGGCTCAGGATTACACCTGTCGTTTTCCGGCCAGAGCACAGTGGTTGTCTGAATACCGTCCCCAGATCGCCCCCCCGGATTTTTCCCGCTGCCCTGAATTACAGGAGTTTTTAGATGCGGTGTCTGCAAAGACAATCAGTCTTGCCTATGCATCAGAAAACCTGATGAGCCCCAGCAGCTTCATGGGCCATACTTTTATCAAGCTCAGTGAGAATGAAGCAGATCCAGGTCATGCTGTCTCATTTTTTACGGAAGTCGATGGATTCAATTTACCCAAAATCATGTTCGATTCTCTGGTCGTAGGGAAAGAAGGTTATTTTATTGTTTCGCCCTATCAGGAAAGCCTGAATTTTTATAAAGACATCGAAGGCAGAAATGTATTTGAATACCAGCTGGATATTTCAGAAAGAACTAAACAACTTATTCAATTACATTTGTGGGAATTAAAAGAAACCCGGATTGATTATTTTTTCCACAACCAAAATTGTGCATCCATTACGCTGAATTTACTCGCAATTGCCAACCCGGATCTAATGAAACACCGCCGTGACTGGCTTAGCCCACTGGATGTGATACAACTGGCAAGCCAGCATCACATGATTCAGCAAACCAGCATTACGCCTTCAACCGGTTGGAAGTTGCGTGCATATGGTGCCAATCAGCAAGATTCGACCAAGCAATCGCTGCTGGATCAACTCAGTAAAGGCGATTTACAAACCCGCTTCAACGGCACAGACGTTCCCGCCGAAGAGCAATTCCTAACCTGGGAATTCACCCAGGCAATGAATCAATATTTGCTGGACAATGGGAGCATCACTCCTGAGTCTTATAGTGAAAACAACAGACGACTGGCTGGCTATGAGACGCATTTTTCGTCCTACGCAGTCGATTTGAGTGAATTCAAAAATCCGATCAAACGGAATAAAGATGCCCAATGGCAGATCGGTACGCGATGGTCGACAGAAGGCGATCAAGCGCTCACAACAACCTGGTTACCGGCCTCGCATATACTGGCTGATGACAACCGCAACGCATTCAGCGAATCATCGCTGGCGTTGATGAAAATATCAGTCAGTGCCAGTGAACATACTTTCAAACTCGACAACTTTACGCTGTACGGCATACAAAGCTATCTGCCTTATGATCCCTTTTTTGGGGGACTGTCTGGTCATTTTTCCGTTCAATGGGATCGGGGAACTGATTTTACCGAAAGGGATAATCAGCGCTTTTTTATCGCTGGCGGATTAGGGCTGAGTCATCAGGTAAACAATGCGGTTAATATCTTTGCAACTTTCGGTACTGAGTTGTCAATGAATACCGAAAAGGCCTGGGGAGCATTCGCTATTGATATGGGTCTGTTCAGCTACCTCCGCCACGATATAAAAATGGCCTTTTTGGCGAACACAGTCTGGAATCAATATGCGAGCAGTGATTTCAAACATAAAGCCTCTGTCTCGATGACTTATCTTGGCCTTGAAAACAGTGCAGTTGATCTTGGCGTTCAATATGCTGACATGACGGGTCTGAGCGAAGGCCAGTTCAATGTGGTCTATCGCCACTTCTACTAGCAGTGATGCAGTCCATTACCCGCCCAACTGCCATGACAGTGCACCGAGGTTGTATAGTGGTGTGATCTGATGGTATGTCTGGGTGAGAACCATGCCCGGGTATGAGCTATGCCGCGCTTGAGTTCTGTGTTCCTCTCAGCATAGTTAGCCGCGCGCCAGTTACTCTTTGCTGGCACAAGCAGTAACCAGAAATGTCTTTGATTTCGCGGGTGTTGTCCGGACCGGTTGCAGGCGCTCCCGGTACCGCCGGGCAGCCGTCACTTCGTCCTGCATTTCTCCCCTGTCTGATTGGGTTGCCCCAGCTGAAATCGTTCGATGACCACGACTTATGAGCCTGGCTCATAGATTGATGAAATAAAATCAATTTTATTCATGTAACGAGCCAAGTATAAAACAAGCTCAGCGGTTAACTTTGTGCAATGTGACAGTTGATTCTTAGTTAGGCGATAAGACGAAAATCAAAAAGGCTGTGAAAGCTTCTGACTGAAAATATTAAAAACAAATTATAACGTCCAGAAGAACAAAAAATACATGCAGGCTTTTTCTCAGGAAATTGGATACCGAACACAATGAATAATGATTTTAGATTTACGATAAAGAAGATTTGTTTCGATGAGAATTATCATCCTTTAGACAATACTCGTATCACAACTAACTTTGCTAACTTGGCCAGAGGAAATAATCGCCAAGAGAACCTGCGTAATACGCTAAAGATGATTGACAATCGTTTTAATGCCCTGGCACATTGGGATAATCCCAAAGGAGACCGCTATTCTGTCGAGCTTGAAATCATTTCCGTTGACATGAATATCAATGCTGATATCAAAGGTAATGATAATGCATTTCCTATGATTGAAATTTTGAAAACGAATATTGTTGATCACAAAACCAACCAACGCATTGAAGGCATTGTCGGCAATAATTTTTCTTCCTATGTCCGGGATTATGATTTTAGTGTCTTACTGCTGGAGCATAATAAAGACAAAGCCAGCTTTAGCATTCCGGATAATTTTGGCAACTTACATGGCAACCTGTTTAAATGTTTCTTAAATTCAGAAGCCTATAAAGAACACTTTCACAAGCCACCTGTGATATGTCTGAGTGTTTCTGATAACAAAACCTATCACCGGACTGAAAATAAGCATCCTGTATTAGGTGTTGAATACCAACCAAATGAATCATCTCTGACTGAGCAATACTTCAAAAAAATGGGTTTGCAGGTTCGATATTTTATGCCACCAAATAGTGTTTCGCCTTTGGCATTTTTCTTTTATGGTGATTTGCTGAGTGATTATACGAACCTTGAGCTTATCAGCACCATCAGCACGATGGAAAGCTTTCAAAAGATTTACAGGCCTGAGATTTATAATGCAAATTCTGCTGCCGGACAATGTTATAAGCCGAATTTGAAGAATCAGGACCATTCATTAACTCAAATTGTTTATGACCGGGAAGAACGCAGCCGGTTGGCTATTGAGCAGGGAAAATTCGCTGAAGAGCAATTCATAAAACCCTATCAAGCTATTCTTGATCAATGGTCAGCCAATTACGTTCTTTGATTAACCAAAATATAAGATTATTTATTATGAAAAAATTATTACCTACTTCGACTTCAGGCAGTTTACCAAAACCTTCCTGGCTCGCGCAGCCTGAGACGCTTTGGTCTCCCTGGAAACTGCAGGATCAGGCCCTCATTGAAGGCAAACAGGATGCGTTACGTTTGTCATTGCATGAACAACAACATGCCGGGATTGATATTGTCAGTGATGGCGAGCAGTCGCGCCAGCACTTTGTCACTACCTTTATTGAGCACCTGAGCGGTGTTGATTTTGAGAATCGTAAGACAGTTAAAATTCGTGACCGCTATGAGGCGAGTGTACCGACAGTTGTTGGGCCGGTCAGCCGTCAAAAGCCGGTGTTTGTTGAAGATGCCAAATTTTTACGTCAGCAAACCAAGCAGCCGATAAAATGGGCTCTGCCAGGCCCTATGACAATGATAGATACCCTTTATGATGCCCATTATCAAAGTCGTGAAAAACTCGCCTGGGAATTTGCCAAAATTCTTAATCAGGAAGCCAAAGAATTGGAAGCGGCAGGTGTGGATATTATTCAATTTGATGAACCCGCTTTTAATGTGTTCTTTGATGAGGTCAATGACTGGGGGATCGCGACCTTAGAAAGAGCCATTGAAGGCCTGAAATGCGAAACCGCTGTCCATATTTGCTATGGCTATGGCATTAAAGCCAACACAGATTGGAAAAAGACCCTGGGTTCTGAGTGGCGGCAATACGAAGAAATTTTCCCTAAACTGCAACAATCGAATATTGATATTATCTCTCTGGAATGTCACAACTCTCGTGTGCCCATCGAGCTGCTTGAACTGATTCGGGGTAAAAAAGTAATGGTCGGTGCCATTGATGTGGCAACCAATGCCATTGAAACACCCGAGGAAGTCGCTGATACGCTGCGAAAAGCACTCCAGTTTGTTGATGCCGACAAGCTCTATCCGTGTACCAACTGTGGCATGGCTCCCCTGCCTCGTGAAATCGCACAAGGCAAGCTCAATGCTTTAAGCGCAGGCGCTGAAATTGTTCGAAAAGAACTCTCCGCTTAGGCGCTGATATAGTGCAGTGAACAGGGTTACCTTTTTGTTGGATTGGGTTCGCCAGCCATGAACAAATCGGTAACCCGTGATAGATCAATATTGCGCATAATCTGGGTCTGATCGTATCTCTAAACTTGAAGAGATGTTTAGATCTGTTGGTGTGTCCGCTTGAGCCCGGTGTGTCTTTTATATTCAGAAAGTGCATGGTAATAAAAAAACCATTACCATTTTGCTGCTCAAACTAACTGTTAAAAGCATAAAAGTGTGACAACGACGGCCACCTCTCCGCTCCCCTTCATCAATCTGCCTGGCACTTTCCAATTATCTGAGCTTTTGGGTTTCAATAATGGCTAAGAGTAAAGCTTCTGTACTCGAAGAGTGATTATACAGTGCCAGCTACCTTGTACTGACATACTGTGCGATTTCTGCAACGGAAGTGCTTCAAAATCCTTCTTAATAAAGCAATATCTCCGCAGCTTGAAGAAAATCTGCTTTGTTGAAGATTCATACCTCACCGCGAAACTACGGCGATTACTATACTTAGCGTTATCGACTCGACACTGTACTACCCGTTTATCTTGCCGGAATTCGGATATGAAACCACATAAAACAATGAAAGCAGTTGTCACCATTGAGCAAGGTGGTCTCGATAAACTCGTTTATCAAGATATGCCTGTTCCGGAACTTACTGCCGGAGAGGTGCTGATAAAGGTACTTGCTGCAGGTGTCAACAACACTGAAATCAATACGCGAATGGGTTGGTACTCCGGTAACGTAAACACCTCGACGAATGAAATGGCCAAGCAAAGTGATTTTAATACGTTAAGTGATGGTGGCTGGAGTAAAGAAACCCCTTTCCCTCTCATTCAGGGGACAGATTGCTGTGGCATCGTGGTAGAGGCAGCGAACAGCACAGATAAACCGCTCATCGGGCAACGCGTCTTGGTAAGACCCTGCATGAGAACGAACGGCTTTAACGACTTTGATAACATCTGGATGGCATCGGACTTTGATGGTGCGTTTGCTGAATTCGTGAAAGTGCCCGCTCATGAAGTTTTTCCTGTTCATACTCAATGGAGCGATGTGGAACTCGCTAGCATACCTTGTGCATTCGGTACTGCAGAGAACATGCTGCACAGAGCTAACGTCCAGCATTCTGATACAGTTTTAGTCATGGGCGCATCTGGCGGGGTCGGATCCGCCGCTATTCAACTCGCGAAACGTCGCGGAGCGCGTGTTTTTGCCGTTGCTTCAAAAAGCAATCACCAATCTTTACAAACATTAGGCGTTGATAACGTTATAGACCGCAATGCCGATCTCCTTCACACACTGGGAGAGAACAGTGTTGATGTCGTCATCGATAATGTTGCTGGTGAAAACTTTGGTCAGCAATTGACAATACTGAAACGAGGAGGGCGTCTTGTAACATCAGGGGCTATCGCTGGGCCGATTGTAAACATTGATCTTCGTAAACTCTATCTCAAAGATATCTCTCTTATAGGTACAACGGCATGGGATGAGCCAGTTTTCCCGAACATAGTTCGCTACATAGAGAAAAACGAAATTAGACCGTTAGTGGCTAAAACCTTTCCTCTTGCACAGATAGCGCAAGCTCAGACTGAGTTTTTGCAACGGCAGCACTTTGGAAAATTTGTTCTTATTCCCTGATGCTGACTTCAAAGCCCCCATGTTTTATCACTGCATTGCTGTGAGATATTGAGTGAGACGGACCCA
The DNA here is from genome assembly GCF_003614885.1 of Photobacterium salinisoli. GTDB lineage: Bacteria > Pseudomonadota > Gammaproteobacteria > Enterobacterales > Vibrionaceae > Photobacterium > Photobacterium salinisoli. The sequence continues at coordinate 494,759 of NZ_QZMS01000007.1, read as the reverse complement.
CGAGAGATCATTGATCGCTCAACGTCTCCACTCACACCAACACCAAAAGACACCTTTGAAAATACCTCTCACTGACATATAACTGTCAGTCTGTACACAACATTCACCCGCTACGTCAGTCAAAGGGAAGCAACATGACGGAATATCTTATCTATGCCTTTATTTATCTGAGTGCCGCCGTGATTGCCGTACCGCTGGCGCAGCGTTTTGGCCTCGGCTCAGTACTTGGCTATCTGATTGCTGGTGTGGTCATTGGGCCGGTGATTGGCTTAGTGGGCGAAGAAACCACCTCTATTCAGCATTTTGCCGAGTTTGGTGTGGTAATTATGCTGTTTCTGGTCGGCCTGGAACTGGAGCCAAAATCACTCTGGGCCATGCGACACAGGCTCATCGGGCTGGGTGGCTTACAGATCGGTCTGACTGCCCTTGCTTTTACCGGCGCGGGACTGCTTTTCGAATTGCCCTGGACGCTGGCGCTGGCCATTGGCCTGATACTGGCGATGTCCTCTACGGCCATTGTGTTGCAAACCTTCAACGAAAAAAGACTGGGCCGGACCGAAGGCGGTAAAAATGCTTTTTCAGTACTCCTGTTTCAGGACATCGCCGTGATCCCTATGCTGGCGCTGTTACCACTGCTGGCATTGCCCGAGTTAATTGCGCAGGCACAATCGGCAACAGCGGCGGCGGCAGAACATCATGAAGAACTGAGTCTGGTGGCCGGATTACCCGGCTGGGCTTATGGTCTGGTCATTACAGCCTCCATTGCCTTTGTGGTAGTTGGCGGCCACTACCTCAGCAGGCCCTTATTTCGCTTTGTTGCCAGTTCTGGCCTGCGGGAAATTTTTACCGCCACCGCTCTGATGCTGGTACTGGGCGTCTCTATCCTGATGAGTCTGGTTGGCCTGTCTCCTGCGCTGGGCACCTTTCTTGCCGGTGTGGTGCTGGCGAACAGTGAATTCCGACATGAACTGGAATCCAACATCGATCCCTTTAAAGGGCTGCTGCTGGGCCTGTTCTTTATAACGGTTGGTGCCGGGATCAATTTCAGCATTCTGTTCAGCGAATTCTTTACTGTAATTGGTCTGACGCTGGGCATCATGCTGATCAAAGCACTGGTGCTCTTCCTGCTGGCGTTGATTTTCCGGATTCGTAACAGTAACCGCTGGCTGTTTGCCCTGAGTCTGGCGCAAGCCGGTGAGTTCGGGTTCGTTCTGATCAGTTTCACCGTCCAGAACCATGTGCTGCCCCCGGAGCTGGCGCAAACCTTGTCTCTGGTGGTTGCGCTGTCGATGATGTTCACCCCCGGACTGTTCATTTTCTACGACAAAGTCATCTTGCCGCGCTTTGAGCACTCTTCCAACGAACGCGAAGCGGATAATATTGATGAACAAGGTACTGTGATCATTGCCGGGATCGGCCGCTTCGGGCAAATTGTCAACCGCCTGCTGATCGCCAACGGCGTGAAAACTGTGGTGCTGGATCACCAGTCAACCATCATAGATACCATGCGAAGAATCAACACCAAGGCCTATTTTGGCGATGCCACCCGCCCGGACCTGCTGCACACTGCAGGGATAGAACAGGCCGCTATGGTAGTGGTTGCGATGGACAATCAGGAAAGCAGCATCATGCTGGTCAAACATATCAAGCACAGCTATCCGCACGTCAAGGTGCTGGCCCGGGCCTATGACCGGGGCCACAGTTACCGGCTACGTCAGGCAGGTGCCGATGTGATTGAATCTGAAACCTATCATTCCGCGCTGGAAATTGGCGCCGCCGCCCTGCGTGAGCTGGGCCACCCGCCTCGTCTGGCCCAGCAACAGAAATCTGCGTACAAACGGGTCGATGACGAGCTGTCTGCCGGTCTCTATCAAGCCTGGCTGGGCGAGTCCAAAGAAGGCGAGCGGTTTGATAATAACTACCTCAAACTCTTCATGCAGTTTGAAGACAGGATCCACGAAGAAATGGCCTTTGAGCGCTCGAATCATGTCCCAGAGCAGGTTCAGGCCGGCATTGAACAATCAGCAAAATAGTCAATAGATGTAAGCAATATTCTGTCTGTTTACCGGGCTAAAATAAACAGGCATAGTCAGGCAATCATGCATTGTTGATATGAAAAAGAAGGGTCCATGACGCTACCGCCTCGCTCAATTTTAGATCTAGCCCCTGTTGCTGAAGGGGCTGATTTCTCGTCCACTTACGCGCGATCTGTCTCTTTAGCGCAACATGCTGAAAAATGGGGTTACAAGCGGTTCTGGCTGGCTGAACACCACAATATGCCCGATATTGCCAGTGCCGCCACCGCTGTGCTGCTCAGCCACATCGGTGCGCAAACCAGTTCCATCCGGCTGGGTTCGGGCGGGGTAATGCTGCCCAATCATGCGCCACTGGTGATTGCCGAGCAGTTCGGCACACTGGAGGCACTGTATCCCAATCGTATCGATCTCGGGCTGGGCCGCGCGCCGGGCACCGACTACCCGACCATGCATGCATTGCGCCGCGATCCGGATCGCATGGAGCCCAACTTTGATGAACTGCTGGAAGAGTTGCAGTTTTTCATGGGGCCAGTCTCGCCCAATCAGCCGGTCAGGGCCTACCCTGGCTCAGACTCTTCTGTGCCGATCTGGCTGCTGGGCTCCAGCACTTACAGTGCCCGGCTGGCAGGCATCAAAGGCCTACCGTTTGCGTTTGCCTCTCACTTCGCACCGGATGCCATGATGAGCGCGATACAGATCTACCGTGAGCATTTCCAGCCTTCAGAGCAGCTGTATAAACCGTATGTCATGATAGGCGTGAACATCATAGTGGCGGACACAAATGACGAAGCGCAGTATCTGGGCACCACGGAAAAGCAGAAGTTTCTTAATATGATACGCGGCGTCCAGGGCAAAATTCCGCCTCCGGTCTGGAGCATGGAATCGGTCTGGCTGCCCCATGAAAAGTACCAGATCGAAAAACAACTGCGGGAATCTATTCACGGTGATCAGGACACTGTCCGGACCCGATTGATCGAATTGACTGAGCGTACCCAGGCCGATGAAATCATGGCCAATGCCCTGATTTTCGATCATGAGAAAAAGCTGCGATCTTATGAGCTGCTGGCGGGGCTGTAATCATGGCCGGGAGTAATGTCACTCCCGGCTCGTATTTATACCGCCTGCGTCGCTTTTCTGAATACCGGCAACCTTGGCAACAGTAACCCCAGAATGACAATCGCAATGCCGATCAGCTGCAGTTGCGTCACTGCCTGCCCCATCATATAGGCGGTGAGCACCGCAAATACTGGGACAAAATTAAAGAACAGCGCCGCCGTTGGCGAGCCCAGTTCCCGCACACCGTTCAGCCACAGCAGGTAACCGGCCACAGTACCGAACAAGCCGATGTACGCCACTTCAAGCAGGCCGACTGATGAGCTGCCCAGCAACTCGGCGAACGGTTTCACCTCAGGTGTGGCCAGACACATCAGGCCAATCACGGCAGCCCCACTGACCATACCGACAAGGGTATAGGGGATCACAGGTATCCAGCGGCTGATCCCCTGGCTGCAATAGGTGTAAAAGCTCCAGGCCAGCATGCCGGAGAAAATCATCTTATCACCCTGATTGAATTCCATCTTGAGCAGCGCCTCCAGGTGGCCATTCGTGATCACCATCAGCACGCCAGACAAACTGACCACCAGGCTGAGACATTGCGGCAAGGTGGGTAAAGACCGCATTGCTATACAAGCGATCAGCGCCGTCATCAGAGGACTGAGGGCCATAATCAGCGAACCGTTGGTGGCCTCCGTGTGCTCCAGCCCGGTAAACAGCCCCAGATTCAGGCCACCGACACCGACTGCACTCACGCCAATCACCCAACACCATTGCTTAACGGATAACACAAAACGCTCTGCGCCAAACAGTTTCAGATAGACCACGAGGCAGAGCGCCGCAATAACAAAACGCCAGAATACCAGCGTGAGTGCATGCACTTCATTCAGTGCATGTTTACCAATAGGAAAGCAGCTGCCCCAGAAAAAGGTGCAGATAATGAGCAGAACAACGGCTTTCATTGTTGAGGAAGCATTCATAGTCACTCCGGATGACTTGTCACAAGATAACCGCTAGTCTATTGGTTTCACTATCTGAATAAACAAGCATTATCAGCATGGTAAATACCAAATATGAAATCTAACTATTCTCTCGACGATCTGCGCTGTTTTTGTACTGTTGCCCGGCTGGGCAGTTTTAAAGCAGCTGCAGAACATTTAAGTATGCCACTGTCGACACTCAGCCGGCGGATTCGTCAGTTAGAGACAGATCTGCAATTGCGATTGCTGAACCGGGATGCCCACAAAATATCGCTGACCCATACCGGCCAGCAATATTTTGAACGCTCCAGCACACTGTTTGATGAGTTGAGTGACATAGGAGAAGATCTGCACAGAGACAAGCATGAGCCGAAGGGAAAAATTCGTATCAGCGCGCCGATCAATGCGGGCTCTCAGTTTCTGCGTGGTATCTTTTTCGACTTTTTGCTGCAGTACCCTGACATTCAGTTAGATCTGCAGTTTTCCAACACTCTGATTGATATTGAAGCCCAGGCAATGGATGTGGTATTTCGTGTTGGCACACCCGTGGTGGAAAACTGGATAGCCCGCCCGCTCAAAGACATTCACTTCATTGTCTGTGCCCATCCCGATTATCCGGTGCAGGACATCACGCACCCGGCAATGTTAAGCGATCACCCGTCGATCCTCTGTCATCCCATGTCGCCCTGGCAACTGGTTCATACTGAGACAGGGATGGAATATGATCACCAACCGGTAAAAGGCCTGCGTCTGGAAGTTGACGAAATCCGCATGCTGACTCATGCCATCCAGTCTGGCCTGGGCATAGGTTATATTCCTGATTATTTTGCTCTGCCTATGATCGCTAATGGCGAACTCAGCAGAGTCCTGCCGGATTGGTGCAGCAAACCCCGCACCCTGTTTATGCTTTACCGCGACCGCGATCATCTGCCAATGCGGGTACGCTTATTTGTTGAGTTCGTGATGGCGCGCTTTGAGTCTATGACATAATCCGTTACCTGCTCACGAAACGCGTTAACGGCTTCCGCAATGTAAACGCTGCTTACCAGTAAATAATTACCGTCTGAGTCTTTGTTCAGCCGCCATAGAGGGGGCTTTCACTGACACGCTCAGCAAGACCATCAGAGCAGCAATGATAACCTGAAAGCCGCTGAACTCAGGTGTCATGCCAGCAACCGACAGCCCCACTCCGATCAACAGGTAGTACTGAAGCCCAAATAATGCTCCCGCTGACCCGGCCTGCGCCTGATACGCCTGCAAAGACTGACTGAGAATATTCGGAATGCCCATGCCGTACCCCACCACAATCAGCAGCATAGGCAACAAAAACCACAAACTGTCCTGTAAGAGAACGACACCGACAGCGCCTGCCAGTGCGAAGCCCGAAGCAAGCTGAACCAACATACGCTGTGAGCGTCCTTGGTAGCACCACTGCTTGTTGATAAGACTGCCTGATACAGTCCCAATCGCTAATACAACACCACTGTAACCAAACACCTGCGGACTGTACCCCAGTCGCGCAAACACAAAGGGGCCCTGCAGATAAAAAGAAAACAACAACACATTGAATCCCGCTACCAGCGTTGCATGTCGCCAGAGATGCGCATCAACAGCCATTCGTTTTCCCAGCGTCAGCACGGATGGCCTGATAACAACATCCGGCCTGGTTTCAGTTAAACCCAGCAGGCAAAGCAGCCACAAGATGCCCGCCAGAAGACTCAGCGCAGCAAAAACAGCCGGGTATCCGCCATACTCCGTCAGTACACCACCAGCCAGCAGGCCAATCACAGGGCTGACAGAAACACCAATCCCCACATAAGAAAACGCTTTTGCAAGCGCGGCTCTGTCACAGCTGTCCCGAAGCATGGTTTGTGTGACCACAGAGCCCGCGGCAGCCCCAAAAGCCGACAGTACCCTGCACAGCAACAAAAATTCAAATTGTTGCGTATGCATCGCAGTCAGTGCCGCGGCGCCGTACACCGTCAGCCCAGCCAGCATGGCTTTACGACGGCCAATCCGGTCAGACATGATTCCCCAGAACACAACACCTGCCGCAAAGGCTGTGAAGTAAACAGACAGTGTCTGACTGGCAACAGATAAAGACACACCAAAACCAGATGCAAGCTCCGGTAACGCCGGGCTGTATATGGTCTCGACAATCTGAGGGAACATGATCAAAACCACCATCAGCCACATAGCAGGAGGGGTATTCATTATTTTGCGCTCATCTGAAGAAAAGATGCGCCAAGTCTACTCAATCCTGTTAATGTCCCAATAACATCACTCAGACAAAAAACATCAAGATAAAGACACATGGCCTTGATCGAGCAATCCACTTACTTTGATGCAGATGATTTTGCAGCCGACGTGATCGGTATTGCCGCCCGTGTCGGAAAGCATGACTCGGGGATGCACCGGCACAGGAAAGCACAACTGCTCTATGCCCCGCAGGGATGCATGAACATTACCCTGAACGGGATGCGCTGTGTGCTACCGCCGACGCGGGCGGCATGGATTCCGGCCGGTACACTTCACTGTGCGGAAATGTATCAGGTGGTGGAATATCGTTCGCTTTATTTTGATCCCAAACTCACCACTCACATTGAGGACAGGGTGAAAATCATTGAGGTTAATCCACTGCTTCGGGCCCTGATTGAACGCATGGCTTTCTGGCCGTGGGACAAGCCCGGTGACAGCATGCAACTCACACACGCCTTATTTTTTGAGGAACTGCGTTATGCCAGCGAAACTTGTTTATTCCTGCCTCTGCCATCTGACAGACGGCTGACTGCATGGCTCAATGCACTGCACCTGAATCAGCAAAATGCCCCGTCACTGAAGGTATTAAGTGAGCAAATTGGTGCCAGCAGTAAAACCATCAGCCGGCTGTTTATACGTGAAACCGGGATGCCTTATCAGGACTGGCGCCAGCAATGGCGGTTACTGAAAGCCATCGAACTGCTATCTGCCAATCTTCAGGTAAATGACGTGGCATACCGGCTTGAATTTTCCAGCGACAGTGCTTTTATCGCGTTTTTTAAACAGCAAACCGGACACACTCCGCTGCAATATCTCCGCGCCGGACATTGAGCCTTCTGCAACAACGTCAGATTTCAGACGCTTCAAGCTGCCAGATAATCTGGCCGCCCTGATCGCCCGGACAGACGTTCATGATCATTGTCTCTGCCACCCCAGCTCTCTGCTCAGACAGGCTGTTCAGAGCGGCCGGATTCATCAGATTCTGCCAGGCTCCCCCATCGTATTGCGAAGCCTCCCGAGAGGCCTGAAACAGGCTCTCGGGCGACAGTGAGCGGTCAAGCACAGGAGAGAGACTGACCGCACAGCACAGCAGTATGCCAACGCATGTATCCTGCCAGATCTCACTCATGATGCCTCTTGAACGCTTTCCAGTGCGGGGGACGCTGTGGCCACCGGTACTTTCTGCTGCCCACGTTTTGCCAGCAGGTAATAGAACAGCGGTGTCAGCAACAAGCCAAACACAGTGACCCCTATCATGCCCGAGAAGACCGCAACACCCATGGCCTGACGCATCTCGGCGCCTGCGCCGGTGGAATACACCAGCGGTGCCACCCCCATAATAAAAGCGATAGACGTCATCAGAATCGGACGCAGCCGCAGACGGCTGGCTTCCAGAATCGCGTCTTTCACCGAGTAACCCCGATCCTGCAGCTCTTTAGCGAACTCAACGATCAGAATCGCATTCTTAGTGGCCAGCCCGACCAACACGATAAAGCCGATCTGGGTCAGGATGTTGTTATCGCCGCCGTAGAGCACCACCCCGCTTAAGGCTGACAGCAGAGTGAGCGGAATAATCAGAATGATCGCCAGCGGCAGACGGACACTTTCATACTGCGCCGCCAGTACCATGAACACCAGCAGGATCACCAATGGATACACATACAGGTTGGAATCCCCGGTGATCATCTGCTGATAAGTCAGTTCGGTCCACTCGTAATCCATGCCCCGCGGCAGGGTGTCAGCCAGAATTTTCTCAATTGCCGCCTGCGCCTCCCCGGAGCTGTAACCGGGAGCCGGCCCGCCATTAATTTCAGCCGTCATAAAGCCGTTATAATGCATCACGCGATCCGGCCCGGCAGTGTCTTTGACATGAATAAAAGAATCAATCGGCACCATGTCCCCCTGTGCATTACGCACTTTGATCTGACCCACCTGCGCGGCATCCTGACGAAACGCCTGATCCGCCTGCATATTCACCTGATAAGTCCGGCCAAACAGGTTCAGATCATTGACGTACGTTGAGCTGAGATACCCTTGCAAAGTCTGGAAAAGTACATCCAGGTTCACGCCCTGCTGCATCGCTTTGGTTCGATCGACCTCGATATCCAGTTGCGGCACGTTGACCTGATAGCCCGAAAAGACCCCGGCCAGCTCAGGGGTCGATGCTGCCTTTTGCATCACCGTCATGGTTGCCTGATGTAAAGCCTCAAAACCCAAGCCGTTTCTGTCTTCAATCTGCAGCCGGAATCCGCCAATCGTGCCCAAGCCCATCACAGGTGGCGGCGGGAAAACAGCAACGAACGCCTCTTCAATGCCGGCATACTGCTGATTGAGCCGGGCAGCAATCGCGCTGGCACTGGCCGCCGGATCCTGACGTGTGTCGAAATCATCCAGCGTCACAAACACAATGCCGCTGTTGGATGCATTGGTAAAACCGTTGATGCTCAGTCCGGGAAAGCCCAGTGTATTCGTGACACCGTCCTGTGCCAGTGCCAGATCGGACATCTTTTCCAGCACCGCATCCGTACGGTCCAGCGACGCAGCATTCGGCAGTTGCGCAAAGGCGATCAGATACTGTTTGTCCTGCGCCGGAATATAGCCGGTTGGCGTGGTGGCAAACTGATAGCCTGTGAAACCCAGTAATGCCACATACGCCACCGAGGCAATGGCACCGGCCCGGATGACTTTGCGCACCACCACACCATAGCCGCCCGACAAGGCACTGAAAAAGCGGTTAAACGGATTGAACAGCCAGCGGCCGAACAGCCGGTCCATGCCTCGGGTCAGCCAGTCTTTCGGCGCATCATGGCCTTTGAGCAACAGCGCCGATAACGCCGGGCTCAGGGTCAGCGAATTTATGGCGGAAATAAAAGTCGAAATGGTGATAGTCAGTGCAAACTGCTTGTAAAACTGGCCGGTCAGTCCGGTCATAAAGGCCGTCGGAATAAACACCGCCGCCAGTACCAGTGTGGTCGCGACAATCGGGCCGGTCACCTCGCGCATGGCTTTTACTGTGGCATCGACCGGAGACAGGCCTTCACTGATGTTCCGCTCAACGTTTTCCACCACCACGATGGCATCATCCACCACTATGCCGATCGCCAGCACCAGGCCAAAGAGCGACAGCGCATTGAGAGAAAATCCCATCAGCAGCATAAAGGCGAAAGTGCCGATCAGCGACACAGGTACCGCCACCAGCGGTATAATGGACGCCCGCCAGGTTTGCAAAAACAGCACCACCACAGCAACCACCAGCAAGACAGCTTCCAGCAGTGTCTGAATCACAGCTTCAATTGAGCCGCGCACAAATACCGTCGGGTCATAAGCAATCTCGTAAGAGACCCCTTCCGGGAAGTCTTCCGCCAGACGCACCATGGTGTCGCGAACATCATTAGAGATCTGAATTGCATTCGAGCCTGCGGCCTGAAAAATACCGATGGCGGCAGCATCATTATTATCGAGCGTAGAGCGCAACGCGTAGGAATCTGCCCCCAGCTCAATCCGCGCCACATCTCTCAGTCGGCTGATTTCACCCTGCTCCCCGACGCGGATGATGATATTTTCAAATTCCTCGACCGTCGACAAACGCCCTTTGACATTGATCAGCAACTGATAATCAGAATGGCTTGCAGGCTGGGTACCCAGACTGCCTGCTACAGCCTGCTGGTTCTGCTGGCGGATCGCGTCGGCGATGTCAGACGGCGTGAGGTTCAGCGCCGCAACCTGATTAGGATCCAGCCAGACCCGCATACTGAAATTGCCGGCACCAAAGGATCTTACCGAGCCAACACCACTGACTTTCGCCAGCTCATCTTTGACCTTGAGATTGGCAAAATTGGATAAATACAGCATGTCATAGCGTTCGTCAGGCGAGAACAAATGCACCACCATAGTCAGGTTCGGCGATGATTTTTCCGTCACCACACCCAGCCGCTGCACCTGCTGTGGCAGACGCGGCAGTGCCCGATCGACCCGGCTTTGCACCTGCGAGACGGCGAGATCAACATCTGTGCCGATGGCAAAAGTGATGGTCAGCGTCATCATGCCGTCTGCGGTGGACTGCGAAGACATGTACAGCATGTTCTCCACACCATTAATTTCCTGCTCCAGCGGCGAGGCCACGGTCTGGGCAATCACCCCCGGATTGGCACCGGGATACTTGGCCGTGACCACCACTGTAGGTGGCACCACTTCCGGGTATTCAGTCACCGGCAACTGCCAGACCGCGATGCTGCCGACAATGACAAACAGCAGCGACAGCACAGAAGCAAATACCGGTCTGCGGATAAAAAATTGTGAAAACATAGTCTGTCCTGATTACTGTGCGTCTGTCGGTTGGCGGGCGGTCAGCACATGGATTTCTTCCACAGCGCTGTCTTCTGTGTGCCATTGCTGAAAGCGGTGAATATCGGCCAGTTGTTCTGTGGTGGCCATCTCCACGGTTTTCGGCGCAACCTGCATACTCGGCCGGATCTTCTGCAGCCCGCTGACCACGATTCTGTCCTGCGCTGTCAGGCCGGACTGCACCACACGCAAGCCGGCGACTTTCTCACCCAGAGTCACTGGCTGGTAAGTCACCACATTGGCGTCATCCAGTTTGAGGACATACTTTCTGTTGAGATCGGTGCCGACGGCTTTTTCATCAATCAGAATGGCGTCATAAGGTTTGCTGGCGATCAGCCGTAAACGGGCAAACAGCCCTGGCATCAGCACCTGATCTTTGTTCTCAAAGCTCGCCCGCATCCGAATCGATCCGGTCTGCTGATTCACTGTGTTGTTGATAAAATCGATATGGCCCTGAAATGCATAACCGTCGTCACCGGACAAGGCCATGCTCACCGGGCTGGAATCACTGGTTTCCGACACACGCACCAGATGATTGCGGACATAATTGAGGTAAGTTTGCTCATCAACATCAAACCAGGCGTACATTTGTTCGGTCGACACTATAGTTGTCAGTTCGCTCTGGCCACTGGTGACATAGTTGCCCTGCGTAACCTGCGCGTGTGAGACTCTGCCGTCAATCGGCGACACCACCTCGGTGAATGACAACTGCAACCGCGCGTGCTTCAGCGACGCTTTCAGCGCATCCAGTTCGGCCCTGGCCTGTTGTAATGCAGCCTGGCGGTTGTCATAAACATCGGCAGAAATGGCTTTGGTCGCGTTCAGCCGTTTAGCGCGGACAAACTCGCTCTCGGCCAGTTTTAACTGGCTCTGCAAACTGGCCTGCTGCGCCTCCAGCCGTTCAACTTCTGCGCGAAACAGACGATCGTCAATGCTGAACAGCACATCGCCTTCCTGAACCAGGTCACCTTCGCGGTAAGCCACCTCGGTCACGTATCCGGAGACGCGGGGTTTGAGCACCACGGTCTCGGGTGCCTGCAAGCGGCCTGTGTATTCATCCCACTCGGTAATACGTTCACTGAGCACAGTCGCCACACTGATGACAGGCAGTGGCGGGGATGTCGGAGATTCATTGCTAAACGCTGCCCCGGAGGCGGACACCAGAAATACAGACATGCCACCAAGAAGCCGTTGCCGGAACACGTTTCGAAATGGGGTGAATAGGGTCATCAGGCAATCCTCTCTGACTTTGATACGCGAAAATCGATAAATGCAATGTCTTACCCGACCCGTCACAGAAGGATCGGGTGTCACCTTGTCATTCTATGTGCCATTCAGCGTATTGATATTGTCGAAAGCTCGGAGAAGATTGCCTATTTCTACAAACAGTCAGAGTCAACAAGCCGCCATGGCAGTTGCGACACAAGTTACAGACTCTTGGGCCTATAAAAGCTGAATTCGCGCCACACCTGATATCTTGCCTTTTTCTACACAATCCTTGCCTAATCCTCCAATTGTCATCATGCGTTAAAACAGTGACAGCAAGCTTGCCTTATACTCTATAATCGCATGTGGATGAGACAAGGGTGAGTGACACAGTGACGGGTATCCAACAAGAATTAATCAACCTGGTGAATCGGCATACTGACGGGCCAGGACTGACCGAAACGGCGCTGCCGGACATTAAACTGGTGCACAGCACGGAAAATACCTCCTGCTCACCAACTATCTACAGCCCGATGCTGTGTTTGCTGCTGCAAGGTGAAAAGCGCATTACGGCCGGGGCGCGTGAATTGCTACTCAAAGAAGGCGATTTATTACTGGTGCCTGTGATGATGCCTGTGGTCGGCGAGATCCTTCGCGCTTCAGAAGAGCAACCTTACATTGGCGTCAGTATTGCGCTCGACCTCAAAGAACTGACCGATTTATTGATCGTCATGAACGAACCGCCCGAAGCCATCACCAAGTGCCCTTACTGCATCAGAACCGTGACATCTGATGAGGATATGCTATCGGTGTTCAAACGTTTCCTGACCTTACTCGACCATCCGGAAGATGTCCCCGTCATGATGCCGCTGCTGAAACGGGAGCTCATGTTCAGGCTGCTGAAAAGCCCGGTTGGGGTTCAGCTTCGCCAGTTCCTGCTCCGGGATACCCAGGCCAACCGCATCAGCAAAGTAGTCGAGATGATTCAGCAACGATACCGGGAACCGATCCGGGTTCAGGAGCTGGCGGATATGGTTCACATGAGCCAGTCTTCACTGTTCAACGCCTTCAAAGCCGTGACATCCATGACGCCGCTGCAGTTTCAGAAACAGCTCAGGCTCAATGAAGCGCGCCGGATCATGTTACAGGACGGCATAGATGCCTCCGCTGCCAGCTACAGAGTCGGCTATGAAAGCCCCTCCCATTTCAACCGGGAATACAGCCGCCTGTTTGGTATTCCACCGATGACGGACATCAGCCGCCTGCGCGGCCACAAACCAATGATGGAAGACAGAGTACAGTAATCATTTTATCCATTGAATTGGTCTGTTCGCACACCGAAAAACCATAAAAAAAGTGGCAGACAACACTGCCACTTCAAAGCTGAATAAACTGGCTAACTATGGCTGAATAAATCAGGGCTTCAGTTTGAGCACTGCGTCAATATCCGCCGCGCTGTGGCGCTCTGGCAGCACTTCCCATTCTTCACCGGATGTTTTGTTCACAATACGGCCGCGCTGTACCGCCGGGCGTTGTAGAATGGATTTCGCCCACCGCTGTACATGCTGGTAACTGGCGGCATCGAGAAACTCGGCCGCATCGTAGGCATAACCCAATACCAGGTTGCCGTACCAGGGCCAGATCGCGATATCTGCAATGCTGTATTCTTCACCGGCGATATAAGTGTTGTTTGCCAGTTGCTTGTCCAGCACATCCAGTTGCCGTTTGGTTTCCATGGTGAAGCGATTGATCGGGTATTCGAACTTCTCCGGGGCATACGCATAAAAGTGCCCGAAGCCACCGCCCAGGTAAGGCGCAGATCCTTGCAGCCAGAACAACCAATTCATTACTTGGGTACGCTCGGCAATATCGACCGGTAGAAAGTAACCAAATTTTTCCGCCAGGTAGACCAGAATAGAACCAGACTCGAACACATTGACGGGGCTTGGCCCGGATTGATCCACCAAAGCCGGAATTTTTGAGTTCGGATTGACCGCCACAAAGCCTGAGGAAAACTGATCGCCATCGCCTATGTTAATCAGGTGCGCATCATACTCGGCATCGGTAACCCCCAGCGCCAGCAGCTCTTCAAGCATAATGGTAATCTTCTGTCCATTTGGCGTAGCCAGAGAATAGAGCTGTAAGGGATGGGAACCCACAGGCAATGCCTGCTCATACCGGGCACCGGAATCGGGGCGGTTGATACTCGCCCACTCGCCGCCGTTTTCAGCGTCCATCGTCCAGACTTTCGGTGGTACATATTCATTTGCCATTCTGTTTACCCTCATTGAATAAAGTCGACCCTGACTGATAGATATTGGGTCATTCTCTGCCAAATCACGGCCTCAAACCGCTTAGAGTTAGAACCGTTTACTATTAACAAGTTTCACAAAGTATATAAGCCTGAGAGACAAGGTTGCAGAGGACGTTCTTTTAATCCCGTCAGGACAATATAAACCAGAGAGCATATGTCACCTGCCCTGTTTCTTTTTTCTCTGACTCTTTCATAATCTCTTGTATTGGCACTTGCATTGGCTGAGACAGACCGATGCACAAACCGAATATTGCAAAGCCTGTGGAACAGTCAGGTACATTCTTCATTATTTGTCCTTTTCAGATATATCCCTGAGCCAAGGTACAGAAACAAACATGCTTTTACTTAGCATCAGGCTCCTTCTTATAAATAAACTGCTTTATCGATCACCCCCATTTGCTGCTATCGCTGCACTGAACTTACACTTATCCTCTGTGAATAATAAACCGATACGTTAAAAACTCAGTGGCTAAAAATAGTCAAATAATCATAGAAAAACCGACAATAATGAGTGATAAAAATAGGCATAACATTTCCTGACTTTTCTAACCATCAGATGAGAAAACTATTTTTAATTAATCGTTCAATTAAAAATAAATGATTACAACCACGTCTCAATAAACCCAATAAAAATAATGTCAACCTCTTTGAGGTTATTATTTGATACATCAAAAAACCTGACAAATAATCGTGACACAAGTCACAGCAGAAGACATTCCATCGACGAATTACTTTAATAAAAACAATAATATTGTCAGGGTATTAAAGGACTGAAACTGAAAATTGCCACTGTTCAACTGGATAAAAATCACAATTAACCGTGTTTTAAACCGTCACGGATTAATTACTTTTATCTGGCATGGCTTTAACGCATTCCATAAGGAGGGACGTGATGTTTATTCACCGTCATATCAAGCAAATTGCTGCACTGTCTTGTATTGCTGCAACTTTAGGGTTTTCCACTCTGGCTAATGCAGACACATGGCGTTACGCTCACGAAGAATATGAGGGCGATGTACAAGACGTTTATGCGCATAAGTTTAAAGATTATATTGAAGAGCACTCTGACCATAATCTTAAAATATACCGCTTTGGCGAACTGGGTGAATCAGACGATATTATGGAGCAAACTCAGGCCGGTATTCTGCAGTTTGTTAACCAGTCACCCGGCTTTACCGGCTCGCTCATTCCTGAGGCACAAATTTTCTTCATTCCTTATCTGATGCCCACAGATATGAAAGCCGTGATCAATTTCTTCAAAACCAGTAAAGCTGTAAATAGCAACTTCCCTGCGTTGTATGAAGAACAAGGCTTAGAGTTGCTTAAGATGTACCCTGAAGGTGAAATGGTAATGACGGTTGATGAGCCTATTACCTCTCCGGAAGAGTTGAAGGGCAAGAAAATCCGTGTCATGACTAACCCTCTGCTTTCGTCCACCTATGAAGCCTTTGGCGCTACCCCGACCCCACTGCCTTGGGGTGAGGTATACGGTGCCCTGCAGACCAATATGATTCAGGGCCAGGAAAACCCTATTTTCTGGATTGAGTCTGGCGGTTTGTACGAAGTCTCACCAAACCTGATCTTTACGCACCACGGCTGGTTCACCACAGCTTCGATGGCAAACAAGAAATTCTTTGATGGCCTGTCGGACGAAGACCAGAAAATGGTACGCCAAGCAGCGGAATATGCCTTCAGTGAGACCATGAAACACATTACGGGCCTGGCTGAAAAATCCCTCGCGAAAATCGAGCAAGCCAGTGACGATGTAACAGTAACACGCTTATCTGCAGAGCAAATTGCCAAATTCAAAGCACGTGCACCTCAGGTAGAAAAAACCTTTATTGATATGACAGGGTCGGATGGTCAGGAACTGCTGGACCAGTTCAAAGCTGACTTGAAAGCTGCTCAACAATAATAAAGTCGTACGAGGTACCGCCTGACCCGCGGTACCTTACTGTTTGAGGAAGTTGTTATGTCCGATTCCGAATCATTGGAATACCACTCGGAATTGCCTGGTGTTATCGGCAAAATCGATACACTGATCAGTAAAATTGAATCCTTCATGCTTGCTACAGGTGTGCTGCTCATGGCCCTGAACACCTGTGTTAACGTAGTGGCGCGGTTCGGCTTTGGCCAGGGCCTGTTCTTCTCCGGCGAAATCAATCGCATACTCATTATTCTGATTACTTTTGCCGGCATTGGTTATGCTGCCCGCCATGGCCGCCACATCCGCATGTCTGCGTTGTACGACATGCTGCCTTTCACCGGCCGGAAAATCGTCATGATCCTGATTGCCGTCATCACTGCTGCGATCATGTTCCTGCTGGCTTATTTTTCTTTCCAATATGTGGTGTCCGTGTTTGAGCGCGGCCGTATTTTACCGGCACTCGGTTTTGAAATCTGGTGGATATATATCTGGGTTCCACTCGGTTTTGCTGTCACAGGTGTGCAGTACCTGCTGACTGCCTATAAAAATGCCACCAGCCCGGATATCTACCTCTCCACCGGTGTGCTTGACCAGTACACAAAGACTGAAAGTGACATACAGAAATAAAAAATGAAGTATAAAAGGTATTCACCATGGCTATGACCTTAATGCTGATCATGATAGTGATGCTGTTGATCGGCTTCCCTATGATGATCCCTCTGATTACCGCCGCCCTGACCGGTTTCTACATGATGTTTGGCGGAATGGGACAAATGGATACCTTTATCCAGCAAGTGCTGGGCGGGATCCGCCCGGCCTCTCTGATTGCCGTCCCCATGTTTATTCTGGCTGCGGATATCATGACCCGCGGCCACTCAGCCAACCGCCTGATAGATATGGTAATGACCTTTATCGGTCATATCCGGGGTGGCCTGGCTATCAGTACCGCGGCTTCCTGCACCCTGTTCGGCGCAGTATCAGGTTCCACCCAGGCCACTGTGGTTGCTGTAGGTTCCACACTGCGCCCCAAGCTGCTCAAAGCCGGTTACAGCGATTCTTTTTCCCTGGCCCTGATCATCAACGCCAGTGATATTGCGTTCCTGATCCCACCCAGTATCGGGATGATCATTTATGGTGTCATTTCAGAAACGTCTATCGCAGAGCTTTTCATCGCAGGCGTCGGCCCTGGTCTGATGATTCTGCTGTTCTTCTCTCTGTATTGTCTGGCTTACGCCACCATCAATAAGGTGCCGACAGAAGAGCGTGCTAGCTGGTCTGAGCGCATTAATGCGGCTAAAAACGCCATCTGGCCGCTGATGTTTCCGGTGATTATCGTCGGCGGGATTTACGGCGGGATTTTCAGCCCGACCGAAGCCGCAGCTGTGTGTGTGCTTTACGCTGTCTTTCTGGAGTTCATTGTTTTTCGCTCTCTGGGCAGCAAAGATATTTACGCCATCGCCAAATCCACCGGCTTGATCACTGCGGTCGTTTTCATTCTGGTCGGTGTCGGCAATGGCTTTTCCTGGATTATTTCGTTCGCGCAAATTCCGCAGATGATCCTGGATGCGGTCGGCATTGATGAAATGGGTCCGCTTGGTGTGCTGGCTTCTATTTCTGTTGCCTTTTTTATCGCCTGCATGTTTGTCGACCCGATTGTGGTGATTCTGGTGCTGACACCCATTTTTGCGCCGGCCATCGAAGCCACCAATCTCGATCCTGTTCATGTCGGGATCATTATTACCTTGCAGGTGGCCATTGGTTCTGCCACACCGCCATTCGGCTGTGACATCTTTACCGCCATTGCCGTGTTCAAAAAGCCCTACTGGGAAGTGGTGCGAGGCACTGCCCCCTTTATCGCCATCTTGCTGATTTCAGCCGCACTGCTGGTGTTCTTCCCAGAGATTGCCCTGTTCCTGAGGGACATCGCATTCGCTGAATAGCCTCCGCAGCAGCTTTAAGTTCACGGGCGACTAAGGCACAGACTGAATAACGCTTCCCGCCTTAGGCCCTGGCAGTATGTCAGCCAATGTATTTACGTACTCAGGTTGGCATACTGCCTGCTCCTCAGCGCCTTTTCTCCGGCGCTCCCCAATACCACCCTCTGACCCGCAAGCACAATACTTTCTCTGTCCCACTAAAAAGAAACCGGTTACAGAAACCGGTTACATTTTCAGTTTTAATGATCTACACTGCGCTCAGTATCCAATATTGTTCATGAGATCGTTTTACTGACACAAGGGGGTTACAGATGTCACAACAAGGCTTTCCAACGGATTTTCTCTGGGGCGGTGCCGTGGCTGCCCATCAGGTCGAAGGTGGGTGGGATCAGGGAGGCAAGGGCGTCAGCGTAGTGGATGTGCTGACCAAAGGTGCCCATGAAGTGCCGCGAGTGATCACAGAAACAGTCGAAGCGGAACACTTCTATCCCAACCATGAAGCCGTTGATTTCTATCACAGGTATAAAGAGGACATCGCGCTGTTTGCCGAGATGGGCTTTAAATGTTTTCGGACCTCCATTGCCTGGACTCGCATTTTTCCTAATGGCGATGAAAAAGAACCCAATGAAGCCGGTTTGCAGTTTTATGACGATCTGTTTGATGAATTGCTCAAACACGGGATCGAACCTGTGATCACCCTCTCTCACTTTGAGATGCCGAACCATCTGGTGAAGCACTACGGAAGCTGGCTGAACCGCGAGGTTGTCGACTTCTTCGTGACCTTCAGCCAGGCCGTAATGGAGCGTTATCAACACAAGGTGAAATACTGGATCACCTTCAACGAAATCAATAACCAGCGCAACTGGAAATTACCTATCTGGGGTTACTGCAACTCAGGGATGATCTATACCGATCATGACAACCCGGAACAAGTGATGTATCAGGTGTTACACCACCAGTTTCTGGCCAGTGCAAAAGTGGTGAAACTGGGCCATGCGATCAACCCGGATTTCAAAATCGGCAGCATGATTCACATGATGCCGCTCTATCCTGCTACCTGCCATCCGGATGACGTGCTGCTGGCACAAGAGCTGATGCGGCAGAAATACCTGTTCAGTGACGTTCAGGTACGGGGCTACTATCCCAGCTATCTGCGCAAAGAGTGGGAACGCAAAGGCATCAAGGTTGAGATGCAGGCAGACGATGAGGCCATTTTACGCGAAGGCTGCGCCGATTATCTCGCCATCAGCTATTACATGACCAACATAGTATCGGCGAAAAAAGATCAGGACGGCGAAACCACTTCCCTGTTTGAAGACAGTAAGCTGAACCCTTACCTTCCAGCTTCTGACTGGGGCTGGCAAATTGATCCCGATGGTCTGCGCGTTGCGCTGTCTGATCTGTACGAACGCTACCAGAAACCTATCTTCATTGTAGAAAACGGTTTTGGTGCCATTGATCAGGTTGGCGATGATGGCGCCATCAATGACGACTACCGGATCGACTACCTGAGTGCGCATATCCGGGCCGTGAAAGAAGCCATCACCCTTGAAGGCGTTGATGTCATGGGTTACACCCCGTGGGGCTGCATCGACTGCGTGTCTTTCACAACCGGCGAATACAGAAAACGCTACGGCTTTATTTATGTCGATAAGCATGATGACGGCAGTGGCACCATGGCACGGTCGAAGAAAAAAAGTTTCTTCTGGTACCAGAACGTCATCGCCAGCAACGGTGAAAACCTGTAACGACAGATAAAGCATTCTAACCACAGCTAAAGTTCGTTACACTCGCCATCCGGCTGCGGCTTACTGTCCGTAGCCGGATGATAAAGAGGACAGGCAATGGCAACCATAAACGATGTGTGTAAAGCAACCGGCTACTCCAAAGCCACAGTGTCACGTGTTTTAAATGGCACCGGGCAGGTCAAAGCCGCTACCCGCGACGCTGTGCTTGCTGCCATGCAAACTCTCGGTTATCAGCCCAACGCACTGGCGCAGGCACTGGCAACCAATACCTCCAATACCATTGGCCTGATTTTGCCCCACTTTCAAAGCAGCTATTTTGGCAGCATTCTGCACCATGCCGAGCAAAGCACGCAGCGGGACAACAAAAAACTGTTGGTGGTTAACAGCCGCAACACTGCTGACGGAGAAAGGGAAGCCGTTGCCACCTTAGCCAGTCAGCGCTGTGATGCCATATTGCTCTACAGCCGCCATTTAAGCCTTGCCGATCTGGCTGCTCTGCAGCAAAGCGTACTGCCGCCGCTGATCATCCTGAACCGTCAGTCAGAAGATAGCACTCTGCACAGTTTCGGCTTGGATCAGCGTCAACTGGCAGAGATTGCCATGCAGCACTTGCTTGATCTCGGCCACCGTAACATAGCCTGTATTACTTCCCCACTGGCCAGCGAAACCGGCCAGATCCGGTATGCTGTGTACCGGAAAATGCTGGAGCAGCAACGGATAAGCATACAGCCCGGCTGGGTTTATAAAGGAACCAACACTCTGGCGAGCGGTTATCAGGCCGTTGAGCAACTCCTGGGCAGCCAGCAGAGCTTCAGCGCCATTTTTGCCTGTAACGATGACATGGCAATCGGCGCCATTCGGGCTCTGCATGATCACAGCTTGCGTGTGCCACAGGATATCTCAGTAATGGGTATCGATAATGAGCCTGCTGCCGCTTATGCCATTCCCAGCCTCACTACCGTCTCATTACCTATTGTCCGGCTTACTCAGGATGCCATGACACTGGCGATAGCCTTAGCCAATAAACAGTCCGTCCAAACGCATCACCAGACCTATACCGGGGAGCTGGTTTTACGGGAATCAACGCAGGCTCTGGCATCGGAAACTCGCCATACTGAGAGCTGAATCACCTTCCCTTCACTGAAAAAGCAGGGCGAATGCCCTGCTTGCCAAGATCCAGTATGTCGTTAAGGCTGGATGTTAAAGGTGGAAATCACCGGCAGGTACATGGCATTAGCGATGTATTGATGGGTGGCTGTGGTTGGGTGCGTGACGCCCCAGAACACATACTTATCCGACCCGTGATACGCACATTCATCGGTAAAACTGTGGCTGTACAGGTAGTCTGCCGCGGAGCTGCGATTAATATCCAGACAGGCATCTTTGGCATTGGCAAAACCGTGTGATGCCGGATTAGACGTAATCTGCTCAAACAAATGGTGTGCATCAAACAGCACGACCTTGATTCCTTTGCCCTGATAATGTTTGGCCTCGGTCTTAATGAAAGCATTAAAGGCCAGAATTTTCGCCTGCACCTTATCGATCTCTTCCTGCGTCGAATACTTAAACTGCGGTGCACGGGTGGCATCCGGCAAGGTCATCAGCAAAATGTTTTGAGCGCCCGATTCGGTTAAGCGCTTCATGGCCGAGCTGTAATCGGCTTTGGCTTCTTCCACCGTGCGATCGTAATTCATGAAATCGTTCAGCCCGAACTCCAGCGTAAACAAGGTATTGGCCGGATGGTAATTCTGAGCCAGTTGCATGTACTCAAGATATGACGTGACTTGCTCTGTCACCCCCGTCAGAGCAACATACTGATTGGAACCCGCCGCTCCCCCTACCGCCCAGTTGTACAGCGGCAGATTCAAACTCTCCGCCAGATACTCTGTCCAGACAAAACCGTTTGAGAAGTGCCCCAGAAACCAGGAATTGCGGTTCGGAAACACCCATTGAGAGGCGTTGAACAGATTGCCGGTGTCCGACAGGCTGTCACCAAAAGCGACCACTTTATTAATGCCCATAAAGACACCCAGATCATTGGTCCAGATGGAATGGTTATAAGACAAGCTGTTATCGGCAGCAAAATAGGTCATGTCAGCCGTGTCATGGCTGACCCCTAAGGTTTCTGCACAGCGCGCTTTGATCTCTGACTGCGGCGTATGAGTATAGAACATATTCTTAAACGACCAGGATGACCACCAGTAACCGCTCAGCTGGTAATACTCGCCGTTTTCATCCAGCGCCCACTCCCAGGTGGTGGCCGGATCATCGTGCGTCTGCGCCGGACGATACCAGCAACGAACATAAGTATAAGTGTTACTGCTTTGCACCTGCTCAATCTGCGCCGCCGACAAAGGTACAGCGCTGGACTGAGACACAGTTTGAACAAATGGATGATGTAAAGCAGGTCCATCTCCAGTTTGTGCAGCAGCGGAAAAAGGTAACAGCATGAAGAGTAATGATTTTTTCATAATGAGCCATACGTTATTGGTAAGAGGTATGACCTATAGATGATGGTAACGGAGGGTGTCAAAGTTGCAGTGAAACTGCGAGCAATAAAATGGAACCCACTTCAAACCGGGGTGAGTTTGTAAGCGATTTTTGGCGATTAACTGAAACCGGGCAAAAACGAGGCTGATGCTGATGAAGGTTTTGTGATAAAAAACGGGATAACAACATGAAAAATTGGCTCTTTAGCGACCACTCAACAATTCGATACAACACATCATCACAGTGAATTTAAAAGGATGAATCCACGACTTAAGATGATAATATCGCTGAATAACCTTTAGCAGAAAAAATAACGCTTCTTATTCTGAACAGATACCTCGGTTCCTCATGGGGTGCTATCCCCTGTGATAGCAGGCTTACACAACACAGTGAATGATGATGACAGACAATAATCCACATGCTGACCATGCCTTTGAACTCGCAAATAAAGCACTTTTTCTTGAATTGGACGGGAGTTTGTCTGAAGCCTTACACATGTGGCAGCAAGCTTCAGCATATGCCGATGAACACTTACCCGATGATGATCTGAATCACTGGATCAAAAGTGGTTACGGCTCAGTATTACTGGAAAATCAAGACTATGAACATGCTATTGCTATCTCCGGACAGGCTTTGAACTGGTGTCGAGAAAAACAACAACCTCTTCCCTTTCTGATCTCGGCCAAAGCCTGTCTAAAGCTTGGCAACGCCAAGCAAGCAGCACAATTCGCCCTGCAGGCACAGCAGATCTCGGGAGATGAGATTTTCGATCAATTTGACCCCAATGATCGAAAAATCATCCTCTCGATATTGAAGGCTCATTCATCGGTAATCCCCGGTTTGGGCCAGTAAGACGAATTTCAGCAAGCACGTTATCTTTTCAGCGGACAAAGGGAAAAAACAACTTCAATGACCTATCACATGCACAACACCTGAATCAACCAGGGTAGTTTTAGGAATCCCAAAGATGTTCTGGTTCTGGGATACCTTCCCTACCGCTATGAGAGGCACACCTCATCCGGGTGCGGATAGAGGCTACCCCAGTGATCTACTCTCGATTCATAGCATTGGTCAGTAGCGCAGGAACAGCAGGTTTAATAAAGCCTGGAGATTACGCCTATATTCGTCATTGCTTTTCACGCCAGATGGCATCCTGGAATAACACAACCTTTTCATCGGATTGAGCGGGTAGACAGTTGATGCCAAGTTCATCATGAATGGCTTTACTTTTTTGATCGTTCAACTCATCAAGTTCAACGCCGGTGTTCAGGCTGATA
The DNA here is from genome assembly GCF_003614885.1 of Photobacterium salinisoli. GTDB lineage: Bacteria > Pseudomonadota > Gammaproteobacteria > Enterobacterales > Vibrionaceae > Photobacterium > Photobacterium salinisoli. Next base: position 471,188 of record NZ_QZMS01000007.1, on the reverse strand, counting down.
TTGCAGGAACCATAAATGCGACTGATTTTTTTCATCGTTGCCGTTAATTCAACTTCAGCCGTATGTGTCGGTAACACTTCTAACGTATAATTCTCTATGAATCGATGGCGCTGAATAAACAGAGCCGATTTTGGTTTAAATCTCAGAATGAAGTGCGACGAATCGGATTCCGTTCTGTTCCAGATGAGTGTCAGCGTATCATTCGGAGTCATTTCATATTGAACTTCACGCCACTTCCAAAAGTGTCGGGTTCGGTAAACCCATTTCGCCTCATTGGCACACCAGAGAATCTCTCTTTTTCGCAACACAGACCATAGCCCCAGCACACCCAATGAAGCCTGCAAGGGGTGAAGCGACACAAAAGGCAGGAAGATGGCGAACACAACCGTCCAAAACCAACCAAATGGCTTATGCCAGACCTTTAAGTTGCAGATGACACTATCGTCTGTGTTTTTTGTTATTTTCATCTCGTCTGTCATCCATTAACATTATTGGCGCTGTTCGGCCGATATCATTTCATCTCTCATTTGACTGGATGTCAGCCTGTATCGCTTCACTTCATAATAAGCAGCATTCTTATCATCTTTATTGCCCTCCCCTTCATCAAGAAGGACGCGAGATGGATCAATGCCAAGTGCTGTTTGGATAGCCCTATATCTTTCCTCATCCAGATCTGTCAATCCGAAGGCGATTCGGACATCCATATTGCTGGCACGGTAGACCTCGATAATTTGTTTCATCATCTCCGTTAACTCAGGCGCTTGGGCATCTTGATCGAATTTCTTTAAACGATATTGAGTGCCTGTTTGATATTCAGACTGACTATCCGGATCAAACCGACTGGCTTGTGGTTCGAACTCAAGTTCGAAACGGCCATAACTCGTCATGATCGTGCCATCTCTTTCTTCCTCAACAGGCTTTTCGTAATACAGAATCAATGCATCGCGCTCTGTCATCGGATGGCTGGTTTGGCGCCATAATAAAAAACTTCGCACTCGAAAAGACCACTGACGCTCCTTTTTTCGCCATACCATTTCTTTTTTTCTTAATACGGACCAAAGGCTAAGTAAAGCCGTCAGGTACTGAACCGGAAAATAAGGAAACAGCACAACCAATACAGTAGACGCAAGGAAAAAGACCAAACCAACTGGCCTGTGCCAGATACTCAAGTTACAAATGACGATATCGTCTTTTTTCGTTTTTTGCTTTGCCATTCCAACCCCACGATTCAAAAAACAGCTTCACTTTAGATGCACTGGCAATGCGCTGCCGATGCGATTCAATTTGTGCTTCATGGCGACACTTGATTCGTTAAAGAATTATTGATATCCCCCAAGAAAGCCTCGGCATACTGACTTATATTCCTGTGAATTTGCTCTATATCGTTATACATCACGTCACCTAACACTGATTAAAGCGCAGCAGGCTGACAATCATCGGAAAACTCAACCATAAAAAACGGCAGTGTTAACTGCCGTTCTGATTAATGCCCACCTATGATGCAGCCCAACATCATCATTCAAGCGTTTGCTGCAACGCCACTTTCAATTCTTGCTCGGCTTTCGCAATCACTTTTTCGGCCTGCTCACGTTGCTGACGACCTTCTTTGACGCGGGATAACGTGTTGTTCAGCGTTTCAATCGTCAATTGGTTGACCGCCTGCAGGGATTCGATATCCAGAATGCCGCGCTGGTAGTTTTCAGCAATTTGCTCTTCCAGCACTTTCAGGTGTTCCGCGTTTTTCACGTACTGTTTGTTAGTGTAATCCTTCACAGTGCGGGTGACTCGCAACGCCTTTTCTTTCTCGTAGTTGGAAATCGCAATCAGGAACTGGCGTTTCCACAAAGGAAAGGTGTTATGAACGATATCCTGGATATCTTCCATCAACATTTTATTGCCTTCCTGCGACAAACGGATTTGCGGCGCGGTTTGCACCGCAGCAAGCCGGGTAAGCTCCAGATTATGAATCCGTTTTTCCAGTCGCGCGACTGCCTGACTGGCGTCACGGTATTTCTGTGCGTCCAGCGCATCGCCGGATTGAACAGACGCCGCGTGCAAGGCAGGTAATACATCCGTGTTCAGCTGATTGAGTTTGTATTTACCCGCGGCAATGAAGTGCTCCAGACCTTTGAGCAACTCAAGGTTGTTATCGTACAGGCCATCCAACTGCGTGATATCGTGCGCCAGTTTCACTTCCTGCGCTTCCAGTTGCTGCGACAGCTGCTCAAGCTGCTGCTTGACCGAATCGAAGCTGCGGGAGAACTTTTTGAAGGAATCAAACAGTTCGCCAATCAGCGGCAGATTCGCCAGAAAGCTATTGCCTTTGAGCTGATCAAACGCAGCGCTGTCCATCGACTCCACCATAGATTGCAGAATTTCTCCGGCATCTCCGGTATCACGGACCCGAACTTGTTCAAGCACGTTGTCGGAAAACGCGGTGATTTTCTCCAGCGCTTCTTTACCAAAAGTGATGGTTGCAACAGCGTCGAAAGGATCAAAGCTGTCAGACAAAGCAACGATTTCGGGTGTCACTTCCAACATGTCGGCTGGATTGTCTGAGCGGACAGGTTGCAGCTCCGGGTTCAACATATCATTCATCTGGGCTTTCCTTAACTCGGCTGATGACAAGGAAAACGCTGCCACAGCTCTTCGAACTGCTGCTCGAACGCTGTCAGAAAACGGCGGTCATCCGTCAGCGTAATGTCTTCCTGATTATATCTGGACGCGCTTCGCGTCCAGTTGAAACTGCCGTTGATGAGCCGGGTGCCATCAAATACGGCAAACTTATGATGCATATGATAAGCCGTGGTATCGATTTTCACGGCGACGCCTTTGCGTGCGAGATAATCAATGTCACTGCCAGTGTCATTGAGTTTGTCGTTATCGGTGATCACCCGTACCTGCACGCCGCGTTCATGCGCTGCCAGAATGTGCTTGGTCAGTTCATCATCTGCAATCGTAAAGACACAAATGTCCACTTTACTGCGCACCTGACGCAGTTGCTCAATGATTCCGCCTGCGCAGTCACGCCCCGGTGAAAACCAACTGGTCGCCACCTCTGCAATGGCAGAGCTGCGGGTGTTATCGAGCACTTTCACGACACGTTCCAGCCAGCGAAGTACAGCAAGGGACTCTGTCCCTTCCTGTATGGCTTGTTGCGCCAGTTTGAAGCTCTGGTTGCGCAAAAAAGCACGATCATCATCCGATAACCCCTCTTCCACCAGTGAAGCCTGTAATTCACGCCGCTCGCTGTCATCCAGCCGGCCATCGTCAAGCGACGCTTTCAGCCAGTCGAGCCACTGTTGCTGATTCATTCCAAATCCTCCAATTTGACAGGCTGAGCGAACCGCGCAACGTGCTGATTCAGCATCGCTAATTGCTGAACGACCTGTCCTGCACGGTCACTTTCATCGCCCATCATTTGCTTGCGCTGATAGGCCTGTTTGATGTCTTCCCAGCGGGCTTTCTGTTCAGCGCTCATATTGCCGCGCAACTCCGCCAGCTTGAGCAGGTTTTCTTCTGTGCCATTGGCCAGCGTCTGCGCTTCCCCCTGATAGTGGTCCTGAAGTAGCGTACTGAGTTCATCATCTGTCATCACCGAAGCGATTTTCTCAGCCAGTTTGTTCATGTTCCGGTAAGAACCCTGAAGCTTAAACGGCGGCTCAACGCGGTAATCATCTGCCGTTGCGGCCGACAGAATGTACTGCTGATTGACTTTCAGAACCGTCTGCTGAACCAGCATGAGTTTCTGCAGCGTTGCCACAATTTCGTTGGCTTCGGTGGATGAATACGAGTGCGACATATCGCTCAGGGCAACACCATCCCCCTGCGCCATTTTCACAAAACGATACAGATCATTGAGATCCCGTGTTGCCAGTGGTGCCAGCACCGGATTGGAAGTGAGCGAGTTCTCAATGAAGCTCAGCTCAAACGCATGTTGCTGATCCGACAGCATGTCACCCAGGTTATAGATATCGGCCCGGTTGGCCAGCATGTCCGGAATCCGGAACGCTTCACCGGTTTCTGTGTACGGGTTCCCGGCCATGACCACAGCAAACTTCTTGCCGCGCATATCATAGGTTTTGGTTTTTCCCTGCCAGGTCCCTTCAATCCGTCGGGTACCGTCACAGAGCGAGATGAATTTCTGCAGCAGTTCAGGACTGGTGTGCTGAATATCATCCAGATACAGCAACACGTTGTTGCCCATCTCGAAAGCCAGATTGATCTTCTCGATTTCACGCGCTGAGTTTTGATCCGGGGCATCAGCCGGATCCAGCGAGGTAACCTGATGGCCAATCGACGGGCCGTTGACCTTCATGAAGACCAGGCCCAGTTTGTGCGCCACATATTCAATCAGGGTGGTTTTACCGTAGCCCGGCGGAGAAATCAGCAGCAGCATCCCCATCAGATCGGTTCGTTTCTTGTCGCCGACTGTACCCATCTGCTTGGCAAAGTTGTCGCCAATCAGGTGCAGGTAGCTGTCGCTGATCAGCTTGTTGCGAACGAAAGACGTCAGCGGACGCGGTTTAAACTCACTCAGCCTGAATTGATCTTTGGCCTGATTCAGCAATGCCGTCCGTTGATTCAGATAGGCGTCAAACTGAGGAACCACCACGCTGCGGTGATGTTCACAGCGCTGGATGAAATCATCCAGTACCAGGGTTAATGTGCCGCCTTCAATCCGGTCGTGCTCACCCAGCAGTCCCTTCACAGGACAAGCCAGTGAGAAATCGACAGGACTCAACAAGCGGTCTGAATACGTTTTACATACCGCAATCGCTGCAGCTTCGACCACAAACGCCTGACCGTATTGCTTCTGAGCGGTGTAAGCACTCAGCCATTGCTGATGATCGGCAAAGGCAGCATCCAGTGCCAGTTGCTCGCCGTTCCAGCCCAGACTGCGACGAAATTGCAGGTAATCTTCACTCAGTTCAAAGCCATCCTGACTGACTTCAATCCGCACATCCGTCCCCGCCAGTAACCGAATCAGGTAATCGCTGCTCTCCATAGCGGCCGACCCCTGAACCGACTCAGCCAGCGTTTGCTGCAGCGACTGAAAAGCATCGGCTGAATTGAGATGCTCTTTCAGCAGCTGTGCATTTTTCGCTTTTTCCTGCCAAGCCTGCAGTTCAGTCTCTTCCTGCATCATCAGCCAGAGCAATGCATTGGCCCGTGCCTGCTGGCTGAATCGCAACAGTCCGGCCTGCTCAAAGGTCGGCAGAACGCCCTGCAATATCAGAGCGGCATCGTGATCGTGGATCCCTTTGACATACCCTTCTTTGTAGCGCGGCGCCGAAAAGCGCTGAACCAGAGGCAACAAGGATTTGTCACGACCAGCCTGATAAAGCTGGGCAAGCGACAGATCTTCAGCTTTATTCATCGCACTGTGCAGCATCAAATAGGCCAGGTATTCAGCGCGGTAAACTTCGTCACTTTCAGAAGACACATCAAGGCGCGCTATCTGCTGCAGCGACAGGAAGGTTTCATCTTCGATGGGCTGATAAAAATCGGTACCGGAAATATGCGTGCAAAGTTGTTTGTTGTGCTCCACCAGACTCAGATCAAGCGCCTGCTGATTGACACTGAACTTGTGACGACCCAACCGCAGTATTTTGCCGCCATCTTCGAAGATATCCTGATTATCACGAAGCGAACGCAGCGACTGGTCTTGCAGCGATTTGAGCTTAGCATCCAGACTGTCTGCCTTGACGCTGTCGCCCAGATCACGAATCGACTGCGACAGCTGATGCAGTTTCAGCACCATGGCGTCGGTGGCGAAATAACTGTTCAGTGCTTTCACATCATCAAAGCGGGACACCCGCTTTTCAACACTGCCCATAGTGACATTGGCAGCCTGCATCAGGTTCTGTACCCGGCGCTGCTGCGCTGCAATCAGTTGTTGCTTGTGGTTGTCCAGGGTTGACTGAATCTCATCGCGCTTGGCGTAAATCTCTACCAGAAACTGATCGAAATCTGCAAAACGGGACTCCAGCTTGTCCAGCTGACCAACCAGTTTCGCCAGTTGGGTGTCACATTCATCTGGCGTCGTCGCCTGTTCCATCGCGCTGCTGACCGACTGACCCAGCAGTTTAAATTGCGCACTGAACTCGGCCTGTGCTTCATGGCTTTGCAGGCTCTGTGATTTATTTCTCAGCCTGGCCGATACAGCATTCAGTAATGACGAGACTTCGGTGGTTAAATCCAGAATCCGGGTCGACTGGGTCGGATCATCGGTTTCAATGTCCGTGACCTCTTCAGACACCAACTGCAAGTCTGCGCGCAAAGTGTCAACCTGCTGCTGAAGGGCCTGAATGTCTGCTGTCTTACTGACATCCGCCAGCGAAGATTCAATGTCGTGGATCTGTTGCTTAAACGGCTGATACGCCTTCTCTTCCTGTAACAACGCCAGTAACTGCTGATTCAATTGCTCGCGGTACTGCTGCAGATTTGCCAGTAAACCATCAACACTGTCGCTGTCCATATAATGCTGCTGACGCAGCGCCATGGTCGCACCAACCTGTGCTTTCAACTCTGACAGCAAGGACAACAGGACATTTGCCTGCTCTTTGGGTGCCAGTTTGATTTTCGCAATCAGATCCGCCACAACCTGCTGATGCTCAGCCAGACTCTCTTCAGCGTGACGCTGCATCTGGAGCACTTTGGCAAACTCATCGATGATCTTGTTTGCCGTGTCCATCAGGCTGTTAATCACCTCACCCATGCCCAGCGCATAGTGATGATTCAGCCAGTGATAGTGATCCAGCGTGGTCTGGCACTCTTTCAGCAGTACTTCAAAAGCCGCCTGAGTGACTTCTTCTGTCTGGGCAAGCTGGCAGATTGACAATACGGAAGACAAGGCACGAACCAGTTCGGCATTGCCCAGATTAAACAGCGGGCTGGTGCTGTCAGCACTGGCATTCTGCGCGGCATAGTGTTCCGGCGTAGAAAACGGCGTGTCCCAGATCCGCAGCGGGTGGATGGTTGACGCTTCTGCATTTTCAGACAGCTGAAATACCAGCATCCGTCCATCGGGATAGAGGCTGAATCCGTGGCTTTCCAGAGGCGCCGCAAACTTCTTCTCAATCATGTTATAGGTAAAGCCAACGTAATGGCCTTCCAGCATGTTGAAGAAGAAATACAGGATATCCTCACCGTTTGGCGAGGCAATTTTCTGGAAGAACTTCAGGTGCTGCCACGGCATGTCAAACTGCTTACTCTCGCCGTTGGCCAGCACGAAACCGTGGGAATACAGCACACCGTGATCTTCCGGCAGCGCTTTGGCACTCAGTCCTAACGCATCAGCACGGACAACAGACTGATTGATCGGGTTATAAATAAAATAGCGCGAGTGCTTTTCACGGTGCGGTTTGATTTTTAACGCGATCAGCTCACCAATAAAGGCGTATTCAATGAAAGCATCGGCAACACTCTGATGCGGATCGTCCACCGATTCACTGTAGATCCCTTTACCGTCATCTGTGTTGTCTTCCACCTTGATGGTCAGATCGCCGCCAATGCATTCGACAAACAATTTGTCGCGGATCGACACGTGCGGATGAGTACCCGCAACCTGATCGTCCCGGGTTGTGGCAATCCAGTCAAAGTCATGCTGCTGAACATTTTCCAGCTGTTTGTTACCCAGCGAGTCAATATATTCAATCGAATTGGCATTGAGCTGGAAACGGAAGACTTTACGGTCTTCAGGACGCATCCCGATCTGGAATGCAATGTACAGAATGCTTTCCTGACGAGAGATCTGTGTCAGGCGGGCATCGCTGTAGTAAGTAAAAAGTTCGGTGAATTCGTGCAGAAAACGGGCATCCGTCAGAAAACTGTTTTCCAACGATAAAGGTTCAATCCGGAACGTGCCGTCCTGCTCGTGTAATTGATATAAACCAAACACATCCTCTAGGGACGGAGAGGATTTCAGGCCGACATGAACCTGATAACCGAACAGCAATTGCTGATTGACCTGCGCCATATCGATGGGAATGGAGCGGGCCTGTGTCTGGACATTCGCTTTGCCAACCAGTTGACTTTCCCGGCTGCCAAAGATTGTCTGACGATTTTGATTAAAGGTTTGAGACAGGGACTTGAGCTGTTTACCTTGCTGAAATAGACGGGATTTCAGTATTTCGTACGCCCCACCCTCGCTCACCGCTTGTTGAGTTGTTTCGGACATGCAATTACCTAATAAATCCCGCCTCATAAGAGGCGGGAAGCGTGGGATGATTGACGTAAATTACAGTTTGTCTTCTGAGTGAGTGCTCAGTGTGCTTTGAATTTTCTTCAGCAATTCTGATGCACCGCCCTGTGAATTCAGCAAACCGGCCAGCGCAACGTTACTCAGGTCGCTGCTTTTCAGATCCGTGTTTTCCAGGATGTCTTTAATGTCCTGAGGCATGCTGCGCAGGCCTTCAACATATTCAGAAACCAGTGGATTCAGTACTTTAGATTCGGCAAACTTCGCATCCATTGAAGCGGCATCCATAATAGTACGACGGATTTGCTCCATGCCTTCACCACCGAACAGCTTGATGTCCGCCTGAGACAGGGCCTGAGCCAGCGCTTTCGCGTTCTCGCCCACCACAGATTTCTGTGCGTCGATACGCGCGATTTCCAGCTCTTTATCCTGTTGCAGCTTCATCACCCACTTATCATGCTCACGTGTGTGCTCATCGTACTGCTGAGCAGCTTCGAAGCGAGCTGTCTGAGCCTCTGCTTCCGCCAGACCTTTCGCTCGCATTGCCTGCGCTTCGGCTTCACCGGCACTCTGCAGTGCGAAAGCCTCTGCTTCACCCACTTCACGGATCGCCAGCGCACGCTCGCGTTCCACTTCAATTTCAGCCAGACCCGTTGAGCTGATCACTTCTTTCTCAGCTTTCGCCATCCGCTCTTTCGCCGCCGCTTCACGTTCTTTCGCGATAAATTCTGCTTCAGCACGCTTGGTCGCGACAATTTGATCAGCTTCCGCTTCACGGGTCTTCACAGCCAGTGCATTTTCTGCATCACGGGTCTTAATCTTCAGCGCAGCGTCATTCTCAATCAGCAGGCGTTCTGCTTTCTCACGGGCAGCGTCTTTCTCTGCACGGGCAGCAACCAGCAGTTCCAGCTGTTTCGCTTCAGCAATCGCTTCTGCTTCTGTGAGCGTCACGCGTTTCTGACGGTTCACTTGTTCGTGAACGCGCAGGTTCTGTGTTTCTTCCTCTTCACGAGCAATCTTACGTTCAATTTCAACACGTTGAGAACGGGTTTCTGCCACAGCTTTCAGCGATTCCTCCACTGTGGTTTCTTTGTGCATTTCTTTCTCTGCCACTTCCGTTGCGGTACGGACTTTCTCCGTTTCAACGGCGCGGTTCAGTTCTTCCTGCTGGATGGCCACCTGACGCTGATTGGTAATGCGCGTCATTTCGACTTCCATCTGAACGCTTTCGCGTTTCTTGGCCACTTCTTCTTCGGTTTCCAGCTTCGCCAGCTGCGTTACGCGTTCATATTCTTCACGCTTCTCGGAAGACAAGGCTTCCTCCTGCGCTTTGATAATATCGATTTCGCGTTTCGCGCGGGCAATGCTTTCCTGCTCCTGCTTATCCAGTTGCAAACGGTTGGCTTCGGCTTCAACATTTTTCTTCTTGATGGTTGTGCGCTCGTCCTGACGAATCGCATTGGTTTCCGTGTTCTTTTGCGCGGTGATCATGGAGATCTTACGGATACCTTCAACATCCAGAATATTGTGCGGGCTATGTGCGTCCAGAGAAGTCTGGTCAATTTTATCAATGACAACGTCATAAATTTTGAAGCCATCCATTTCGCTGCCGATCACTTCAACCACAGCATCGCGGAACGTACGGCGATTGGTCAGCAGTTCCTCAAATTCAAACTGCTTAACGGCTGTTTTCAGTGCTTCAGAAAATTTAGGCTGGAAATGTTCTTTCAGGCGTTCAATATTTGATGCTTCATGCGCGGTAAACAACTTGGCCACACGAATGATATCTTCTTCTTCGTGATTGACACCAATATAGAAATCCACTTTCAGGTCGGCACGAATATTATCGCGGCAGTGCAGACCTTCGTATTCTTCGCCTTCCTGATCTTTACGACCGCTGCGAATCACAGAAATCTTCTTACGTGTGATATCCATATATTCGTGCTGGTTAATGACCGGCCAGACGAAAGTACCGGTCAGCGAAGCACGGGTGGCATGCAGACCATTGACGATCAGTGCATCACCTTCCCCTCGAACCTTTTTATATCTGGATGTGAGAAAAATTAAAATCAGTAAAAATATACCGACTCCAGCACTAATAAAGATAACGCTTGGAGAGATTTGCATAGCCAACTCCTTATACTTAGCTATTTTTCGCTACTATATAATGTTTTGTTGTTTTATTTTGAGAAACGATGATCACTTCATCGCCATATTCCATTGACATCTCAGGCTCAATCACCCGGACATCAAGTAAGAATTCGCTGCCGTTATGCTGCACGACAACTTCACCCCGGTTCTGGTTCACCAAGCTGCTGTGAACCCGGCCTTTCAGGCCAATAAAATCAACCCTGGCAAAGCTTTTCTTTTTATCAAACAAAGGTGCCAAAGGTTTGAGCATCCAGGCAGCAATGAAAAGAGCCAGATAAGCCGTCAATGGCATCGACACCACTTCGACAACCATCATCCAACCAGCGTCAGAGACGACACTCAGTGCTTGTGCCAGATAAAAAGAGACAATGGTCCCGACAAAGAAGCTGACACACAGGGCCACCATGAGTGGCACTTTCGACAAAATTGGTGGCAGAATCAGACCGGCACCCGGGATATTTTCCGCATCAAACAGATCAACATCCGGTGCGACACTTTCCACAATGTTGAATACCAAATCCACCAGCATGACGAGCAAAAAGATGACAAAAGGAACGAAAAAGACATTCGTTGGAAAAGAGAGCAATATCGAGAGCATTTCTTGGATGGTCATGCGCACCAACTAATTTATAGAATTATCAATTTCAGTTTATTTCAGGAAGCCAGTCACATCTTGCGACCGTATATAAGAAAACGTTAAACAAGGTTTTGGGAATTTATCACCCCCTTTCTTTGCCGACAATTCATTTTGCCCAAAAGGAGAAAGTGAGACATAGCGTCATGGCGATGAATAATTCACAAAGTCATCAAACATTGTCAGAAAGCAGGCTTGCTTATCACTTTTATTGCTGTTGTTTTCACGCTCTACACTGTGATTATGACAGGCTGATTATCATCTCGGAGCCGTATCAAACTTTACCTGTTTGAAACTGAATCTGAAATTCACTTTTCCGTTAGAAAAAATTACCTGGAATCCAGTTGCTGCAAAACCGCGCTGCAACTGAAGGTGAAGGTGAAAAATAGATTATGTGCGAAATGCGCTATCCTTTTGAGTTCACTGTTTGTATTTTTTGACAGCGATGCGTCAATTTCAGCAGCCTGATAGGTTTTTGACATTTAAAATTGAGGCATATGGATAAAAATAATGAAATTGATGAATTTATTATTTTCTTAATGTTCCGGTCCTGGTTATAACGGACCGGAATTAAGGCAACTGGGCGGAAAGGCGGTCATTTCAGCAAAAAGCCAAAAGCTGAAGTCAGCACACTACTCAATCGCCGGAAAGGTTCGATACTCATCGACTACGCCATCTTTGATGAAGAAAACGAGTAAGTATCCTTCACCGTACTGGCTTTGAACATTTCCGCCAATAAAATAAGCCAGATCATGATCGTACTCATGATACCCGGTTGGCTCACCAAGCAAATCAATCAAGGTTTCGCTTTTCATTCCGGTAACGCTATATTCTTTGAGAAAAGAATAAACCATCGTCCCTCTGGTTGATTCATCTGCTTCGCTCCAGGCACTCTGGCTGAATGCTTGATCACCTAAGGCTAAAAATGCGTCATTACTTTGCTGCTCAGAGCATGCTGAAAGAACCAGTGCTGCCGTTAGAAGGTAAATTTTTTCCACATATTACTACCTATTGAATAATCATAAGTTCGCCACCTTGAAGTGCAGCCATACATGCATTGGAAAGAGAGCTATCACTTCCACCTCTTGCTCCGATACGCAGCCCGACATCGTTGTTATGAAGATCCATTTTCTTCTCCATAAAGGGGTTATCCGGGCTGGATTCATGAGCATTAGCTCCATCAATTTGTGTGTCTATTTCTCTGTCAGCAGCACCAAAGCCACCGCCACCAACGCCTGATTATAAGAAGAATGGATGCCTTCACTCGCCATACCAATCGCAACTGAGATGTCCCATTTTTCGATGTTTGTTGCAGGCCCATGGTCATCTTCCGAGTGCTGTACCCTCAAATAATCACACCAATAACTGTATATAAAAAAGCGTGTATATGACCTTAATTTTGGAGTAAACATTATAAAATCAGCACTTTAGTAAAAGCGAATAGATAAAATTTCAGTATGATGATAACCATGCTTTACGTTGCTGCGTAATCCTACCGTGGTTCAGAAATTGTTGTAGGAGGCTTCACAGTAAAGGCATATATGACTCAGTTGATAGCTGAAAAATTACAATATCTTTCTGGCATGAAAGTTAGACATCTTCTGTTCGAAATTCTGTAAACTCCCGCCATGAAGAAGTAATATTTAGCTCAGCCCTTTCATCTTGTGTCAAAGACTCCCAGTAGGGAACCCAGAGCCAAGTAAACCAATAATCTATATCTCCCTGTAAACTCCCATACTCATCCGGGTTTATGTCAGGGAATGAAATCATTGGTTCTGGTGGGGAGAAATTGGCGTCTAAAATTGCGTCAACAATTGTGTGATCGTTCGTGATCAGATGGACTACACATCCCCCGAAATCATCCAGTAAGTTTAATTTAAATATTGAAGAATCAGAGCATGCTATCTCTTTTACCTCTCTGTACACCTCAACACTGACCTCAGGGTATTGGGCTTATAAAATACAATTCAATTGAGTCAAACATTAAATTTCCATTAGGGCTAAATAGAACAGCGCTTAATAAGCATGTTGCTAGCCTCAGTTATGGATGAATGAAAATCATCCCAAAACTATAGTAGGACCCCAAACTGACACCAATATAAACCAAGGTTTAATAATGTAGCGTACTTAACTTTATCATCCTTCATAGTCTAGTGGAGAACACACTTAAATGTAGGATGAAAATATATTAAACACTCTATTGTAGTTTCATCAATCGCCACAAATTCATGATGACAACAATTTATTATAAATTATTTTCTCATCTAACAAATGCTGAGTAAAAACTTTAGACAACGGCGTTTGAATTTTCATTGGTGATTTAACAATATGCCAGTAGGTTTCAATGGGAAATGTTTCCACCGGTAAGTAGGTGATATTATCATTTGGCTCATAATAAAGTGCATACTGAGAGAGAATAGCCAGTCCCATTTCTGCAAGAACACAGTGTTTAATTGCTTCATTACTCTCTATAACCAGCTTTGGTTTAAATGATAAGTTCAGTTTTCTCAGATGATTTTCAATAGCAAATCGAGTTCCAGATCCTGGTTCTCTTGCTAAGATCGGATAAGTTAAAAACTCATTGATTGAAATTTCTTTCTTTTGTGAAAGAGGATGATCGATGTGAGCCACTGGATAAAGTAAATTTGGCAAAAACCTAATCGCTGACTCATTCATTTCACTTTCAAGATGACTAAACAAGTAAACATCATCTAAACCTTGTTCGTAACGACTCAGTATAGTATCTCTGTTTCCAACTTTTAGAACGATATCTATTAAAGGGTATTTTTGACAAAAATCGCCTAACAGGTGAGGGGTGAAATATTTTGCCGATGTTACAACAGCTACACGTAAAGTACCGGCCTTTAAATCCACTAGATCAGCAAGTTCAGACTCTAGGTCATCTGTAGCAGAGGTTATTCTTTGGCAGTAACGAGCCACGGCATGCCCAGCTTCAGTGAATATGATGTGCTTTCCTCTCATTTGATACAGCGGAGAGCCAATGACTTCTGTGAGCTGTCTCAATTGGATTGATACTGTAGGTTGAGTAAGACTGAGCGCTTGGGCTGCAAGTGTTACAGAACCGAGTTCATAAACATGACTAAAAACGCGTAAAGGCCTAATGCTATTCAATCTGTTTCTCAGGTGCTGAGCCATAACTGCCACCCTCCAACATATCGACCCATAGATGAATGTCTATACAACGCATGTGTTTATTTAATTATAATTAATATTTGTTCTAGGTCATTATCCTCCTCAAGAAGCACTAACCACCCTAGTATTGAGGAGAATCGCTATGAACTTTCGCCACCTCCTACTTCCCATCGCACCAGATCAGCAACTTGATGAATCCTTTAAGGAAGTTCTGTACTTTGCTAATGAAAACTCAGCCAATGTTACCTTGCTTACTGTGATTGAAGGTCTAGATGAGTACATTGAGATATCTCATTATACTGGCACCACATTAGGCTTACTGGACAATGCGACCAAGTTCTATCACCAGTCGCTTAAACACCATGTTCATGCCTTCCGGGCTCAATATCCAAGCATCAAGTTCGCAACACTTATCAAGATTGGTGTTCCCTTTATAGAGATCATAAAAGCAGCTCATGAAGTACAGGCAAGTTTGATTGTTATTGATACACATAGAAAGAAGAAATCAAAACCCTGCCAATATGGCAGTACTACACGGCATCTCATGCGCAAATCAGATATACCAATCTGGTCATGCAGCATGAAGCCAATGGCTATACGTCGAGTCGGAGTAGCCGTCGATGTATCCAATCAAGAACAGGTCCAGTTCAACGAAAAAATCTTGTCATTATCCATGGAGTTTTGCTCCCTGACCGATGCTGAGTTGATATTGATACATGCTTGGCGACTTGATACCGAAGGTTTCTTACGCAAGTGGAGTGGTTACAGTCAATTAGATGTTGCACTCTTGGCTAAAAAAATGAGAGAGGATCATGCTGGGCGCATGAAATCACTGCTGAAGCCTTATGAAAACAACTTGGTGAAGCGGAAAATAAAGCTGTTAGAGGGCGATGCAAAACAAATAATTCCATCATTTATTGATAAAGAATCTATCGACATGGTGATAATGGGGTCGCTAGCTCGAGCTGGAATTGCCGGTTTTCTGATAGGCAATACAGCGGAGTCAATGCTGGATCAACTTAGTTGCTCAGTTTTAACTCTTAAACCAAATGAGTTTCACTCTCCCGTGCTTGGCTAGAAATCTGTGGGGGTTGAACGTCTAATGGAGGCGTTATGAAAATAGATAATGATGACAAACTATCCAAAAGATTGGAAAAAGTCATTCACTGGTCGGTAAGAACGTTGTCTATCCTCATGGTATTCGTGATTTTCATGGGGGTACTTGATGTAGCCTGGATACTTTATCAACGCATTATAACACCGCCAGTCTATATACTGACGATCTCCGATATGTTGGCAACTTTTGGTGCATTTATGGCAGTCCTAATTGCCATAGAAATATTTATTAACATTACAATTTATCTTAGGGAAAATGTCATCCATGTCAAAATTGTCATGGCAACGGCATTAATGGCAATTTCACGAAAAGTAATTATCATTGATGTGGAACAAATGGAAGCGATTTATCTATTCGCTATTTCAGCCGTAGCACTTAGCATGAGTATAGGATATTGGCTAATTCATCAACTTCCGAGACAAAGCCATATGGATGATTAATGTCCTAAATTATCCCATTCACCAGAGGCGAAATTATCGCCTCTAAACGTAGTATTGTTATCAAATTCAGTGACATTCAGATTAGTGTGATTTTAAACAAAAAAAATAGTCCGACCCCAATATGTTGGAATATGCCATGATTGATATTTTTGCTACTTTTATCGCATTCTTTGCTGTTGTAGATCCAATAGGAACGATTCCAGTTTTTATCGCTGCGACACGTCAGATTGATGATAAATTAAAATTACGGATTGCTATCAATGCTACAATTGCAGCAGCAGGAATTCTCTTGTTTTTTATTCTGGCTGGAGAATTTATTTTAACAGTCATGTCGATACCGCTTTCAGCATTTCAAATCTCTGGAGGTATAGTTCTATTCATTTTTTCACTCACAATGATATTTGGTGAAAGTAAGCCTGATGAAGAAATACGGTTAGTTACTGATCATCACGAGAGAGCCATATTCCCTTTAGCCGTCCCATCAATTGCCAGTCCAGGTGCAATGCTTACCGCAGTACTGTTAACTGAAAATGCGCGCTTCAGCTTTATTGAACAAGCTCAAACATTTATTGTGCTACTTACAGTCCTTTTCATCACATTTATAATGATGATTTTAGCTGGAAAAATAAATAAAATCATCGGCCGAAGTGGTGCAACAGTTATCAGTAGAGTGATGGGATTAATCCTTGCATCTGTTGCGATGACGAATCTATTATCAGGAATAGAGACATATTTTGGAATTTAGTAAATAATGCGCTCTTTAAATTATTCAACCCAAAAAAACATAGCAACAGCCTAAAAACTCAGAAAGTATCAGCCCACTCAACCTAGTTGATTCATACAACGGCTCCAACCTGTAAAGCTTTTTTATTGTTTCTTTCACATACCTCAACTGCGGGCCATGCTGCTGCTCCCTGGCTTTGTGGTGGAACTTCTGATGTTCATTGGCCAGCAGCATAGGCAGGTGAACAGGTCGTGGAATTTTCCAATCTTTCAACAACATCAGCCGTCAGTTCGGTGTATCTGGCATTGGTCGAGCGCTTTACCCTAACCCTATTCGCTTGTGTGCTTCCTCCCGCTTGAAAACGTCATCCATGAATGCGTCTGGCAGCTGTGGATAGACTTCATGCCTGACGGCCCACCAGCATAGCTCAGCGGACGTTAAAGCATGCATGCCCCCTAACCCAAGCTGCGAAGCAACAGCTTGTTGCTGTGACGTGTTGAATTTAACGAAAAGCGAACTGCGCGAAGAAGGCATTTTTTAGAACAAGGCAAAACGGGTTTGAAACAAATTAATGTGTGGTCTGCAGCATGAACAAGGCGGTAAAGGAATATGAAGAGACATCAGTGATTATGACGGCAGCTCAAAAGAGAAACAGGCATTCTCCGGCCATAAAACTGAACGTCAGGTTCCACCGATGATCGCAGGATTCAGATCGTCAAAACCATGAGCAAAGCTAATGTGCCCGAGCAGAAAGACTGATTTATATTAGGAAAAGATATTAGGAAAAGAAAAACGGCTTACAAGTGTTAGCCTGTAAGCCGTTGATTTTGATGGTGCCCCGGGCCGGACTTGAACCGGCACAACGCGAACGTCGAGGGATTTTAAATCCCTTGTGTCTACCAATTTCACCACCAGGGCACGCAATTCTGGATTGCGATGGGTCAGACACCATCTTTCACACCGAAAGTTATCGTTGTGATTAAAATTTGGAGCGACACACGAGGTTCGAACTCGTGACCTCAACCTTGGCAAGGTTGCGCTCTACCAACTGAGCTAGTGTCGCAAATGGAGGCGCGTCCCGGAGTCGAACCGAGGTCCACGGATTTGCAATCCGCTGCATAGCCACTCTGCCAACGCGCCTTAAACTGATAAACCAATTTGCTTATCGTTTACTACCACGACCGCTTCGTCGTTAACCTCCGTTGCGGTACGGGATGCATTCTACGCAATGGAGAGATCGAGTCAACTGCAAAATTCATCATTTTGAACTGAGTGATTATTTTGCGTTCAAAACCTGTCTTTCTTCTCGTTTTTTGCCCGGTAGCCTATGAGCACAGGCTGAGTTTTCAGCGCTATAAGAGGGAGTTAGCCCCTTTTACAGGTAAAAACAGTCGCCTGGTTTTTTGCTAATTTACCGATTTTTCTGCCACCGGCTATTACACCCTGTCACCTGGCCCCTTGTCATTTCTTTGCAAAAAGCAGAAAATAGCGACCCAGATCACATTCCGATATTGTTATGCGCCGTTACATCTTTTGCCTATTCTCTCTGATGTATTCCTTACTGGCAGGCTGTACGCCCGACCTGCAGGATAGCGCTCATCTGCAGGTTCGCTTTCTGACCCAGTTGCCACCTTCGCCGAGCCAGGCTGATCTTGATCAGGTTACCCTGCCGAGCAGCGAAGGCATCACCTTTTATTCCGCGCAAAATCCGAATGTGGAACGTCAGCCGTTTTCGTATATCACGGCCATTACCTCTGAGGCGCGAGAATACAAGGATTCGGTGAACCTGCTGCCACAGGCAAATTATCCGGTATTGGCAAGCAACATTGATTTTGGTCTGAAGCAGAGCGAGACAGGTGTCTATGCCTATAACCGTTATAAAGGCCGGGCAGATGCGCTTATTCGCTGGTATGGCAATACGCGGGTGGCTTATCTGGCGTTAATTAATCCGTATCATGATCAAACTGACAGCTTACAGGAACAGGATCTCGAGTTACTGCGTAACAGTGTCGACCGTCTTCAGATAAAAGGCATCAAAAACATTATTTTATTAAGCCAGTATCCGGCCAGTGTTTCACCGGACTTGCTGCAAGCCATTCAGGGCATCGATGTGGTTATCAGTACCGGCGAGCACAGCCAGACACAACTGGCAAAAAACGTCTGCATGGCACAGTTCTCCCAGAACCGGACAGATAATTTAGCCCTGGTATTTGATGCCAGAGGGCACCTGACACAGTGTCGTTTTCATCCATCTGGGTCGGCAACATAACAACAAAAAAGCCACCCTATTCAGGGTGGCAAACAACTCAAACAAGATAGGTATGTTGTCTTAGTCGCGAACCAGCTCTACGGCTTCGCGCACCAGACGGCCGATTTCATCCCAGTCGCCGTTGTCGATCAGCGCAGGCGAAACCATCCAGGTTCCGCCACAGCACAGTACACGGTCAACAGCCAGATAATCGCGCACATTCGCTTTGCTGATCCCACCGGTTGGCATCAGGCTGACATCAACGTAAGGCGCCAGTAGAGATTTCACCATATTGATGCCACCTGACGCTTCTGCCGGGAAGAACTTCAGAAAATTCAGCCCAAGCTCCAGCGCCTGTTCAATCTGACTCGGGTTATTCACGCCCGGCACCACAGCAATGCCTTTTTCCTGACAATAGCGAACCGTATTCGGGTTGAGACCCGGTGCAACAATAAATTCTGCGCCGGCCGCCTGCGCGCGATCAACCTGCTCGGCATTCAACACAGTGCCGGCACCAATACACAGCGACGGATAAGCTTCATGCATCAGGCGGATCGCTTCTGCCGCAGCGTCTGTCCGGAAAGTCACTTCAGCGACAGGCAGACCATTTTCAACCAGGGTTTTCGCCAGAGGGACGGCCTGTTCAACACTGTTGATCTGGATAACAGGAATGACTTTAAATTGTTTCAGTTTTTCAATCAGGGATTGAGACATTAACTTCTAGCTCCTTACATAATGTCTGTCATAGCTTCAGGCGGAATAATCGCGCCTGGGTGTTGAATGACGATGGCGGCCAGCTGATGACCCAGTTCGGCTGCGACACCTGCGGTTTGACCGCTTAAGCGTCCAGCGAGGTATCCGGCAGCGAAGGAATCGCCGGCAGCACAGGTGTCGACCACATTGTCGACCGGATTGGCCGCCACTTCACAGATGTCGGGTTGACGGTTTTGCAAACCGGTCACTACAACACAGGGGGCAGCGCCGCGTTTAATGACCACTTCATGGCAGCCCAGATCGCGGCACCGTTCGATCACGTCACTCTGGCCCCACACTTTGTGGTCGTCATCTTCTGTTATCAGGGCAATATCGACAAAAGGCAGCACCTGTTTGTACCAGTATTGTGCCTGTTTCGCCGTCCACAGCTGGGGACGGAAATTATTATCAAAAACAACTTTGCCGCCGTTGGCTTTATGCTTTTCCAGTAAGGTGATCAGAATGGCTTTAGCTTCCTCAGCCAGAATGGCCAGACTGATACCACTGATGTACAACACATCGAACTCTTTGTTTACAATCGACTTTTCCAATGGCGTTTCGTCTGAGGCAAAATAAAACTTCGCCGCACTGTCGTTGCGCCAGTAATGAAAATGACGCTCACCATTAGGTTCGGTTTCAACCAGATACAACCCGGGCAATTTGTCATCCAGGCGCCGCACCAGACGCGTATCAATGTATTCTTCCTGCCAGGCAGACAGCATATCCTGGCTGATATTGTCTTTTCCGAGCGCTGTCGCATAGCTGACATCCAGTCGGCGGGAACGCCCTAAACGCGACAAATAAAGCGCCGTATTTAAGGTGTCTCCCCCAAACGTACGCCGCAGTGGCTGGCCGCTTAACTCGACCATACATTCACCAAAAAATGCGATTTTCACACTGGTACCCTTCAATGAGATTGGACACTAGAGTCGGACATCTTAATGTGCTGGGCATATTTCACTGGCGCCAGCAACAAAGGTTAACCGATTCTAATTAAAGCCTAATTCATGATGCAGGCCTTGGTTCATCACAAAGACCTGCATTTTTACAAGTTTCAGCTAATTATTTCGCACAAGCAGCTTGCGTACCGATGTCCTTCTGAACACTGTTTTCCATCGCTTCTCGCTCGGCATCCAGAATCGCTTTGGCCTGAGCCGGCGTCACCTTATTGGCAGGTGTCACCAGGCTGACGGCAACACCGGCTGCCAGTGCTGTGATTACTGAAGGGATACACGGGTTACCCCAGTAAGCGCCCCACTCTGCATTGAGTATGATGGCAAAAGAGGCCGCTGATGCACCGGCCAGTGTCGCCAATGCTCCCTGCCAGGTGTAACGTTGCCAGAAGCGTCCCAGCATGCCGCAAACAAACATGCCTGACATCACGGTCGAAATCATTTTGGTGATATAGCCGATAATGTCATTCGATGTCAGGGCGAATAACAACGCCATGCCAATCACAACCACCAGCGACAGGCGCGAGTACAACACCATTTTGTCTTTGGACGGCACTTTGCCGGTAAACAGGATGAAGACATCGCGCAGCAAGATTGACACACCGGCGATGGCATCCGAGCTGGCGCTGGACATGGTGGCAGACAGGCCGGCAATCAGCACTATCATGCCAATGCCCACAGGCAACACCGTTGCCGCAATGTACGGGAAAGCATAATTGGCATTATTCAGCTCAGGATTGATCGCATGGGCTGACATGCCAATGATGGCCGGAATGACAGAGAAAAACAGGTAGAGCACACCGGACATCACGAAAGAGCGCCGGATAGTGGCGACATTTTTGCCTGAGTAAATACGCTGACGGAAAGACGGCGTGGCCAGAATACCGACACCCACCACGGTCGCCAGAGACAGCGCAGGCAGACCGCCCAGTTTCTCAATACCTAACAGACTCACTGCGGCAGGATCCATAGCAGCGTACAGGTTTTCCAGCCCGCCGATCTGATTGACCGACAGCACAGCCATCAGGATAAAACCGGCAAACAGAATGACGGCCTGAATGGTATCTGTCCACACCACAGCGGTATAACCGCCTATTACCACATAAATCGTAAAGGCGGCTGCGATGATGATTTTGGCGGTGTTCAGGTCGATATCGGCAATCCAGGCCAGATACAGGCCACCACCCAGAATATGTGCGCCAAGCCAGCCGATACACGCGATGAAAATCAGTAATCCGACCACGTTCTTAACCGCTTTATTGGCGCCCACATAGTAAGCCAGCTCTTCGCTCATGGTCATAAAGTTCAGCTTGCGCACCGGTGCAAACCACCAGGCGAGCAGCAGGATACCCAAAGCGCCACCGATACCGTAAAGTGCACCGGCCCAGCCATTGTTATAGCCGAAACCCACGGCCCCCATACTGGAGCCGGTACCGACCATAGTTGCCACTGTTGTCCCTAACATCAGGAATAATGGGAGACCGCGACCGCCCAGCAGAAAATCTTCACCCGATTTCTGCGAGCGGGACACAAACCATCCCAACCAGATCATAAACACCACATATGCACCGAATCCGGTGAGAAAGAGTGTACTGTTCATTCCATACCTCTTATAATCCGTCATTGCTTTTATTTGCTTGGGGATAAACCTGCTTGGTTATCCCATGTATTACTGCCATTGAGTTTTCATCGCAGTAATTTGCTTTTTACGGGCTGGTACATTGCCAGCCCTTTTTCTGTATCTCCGTCTGATATATTCCAGATCAGAGTGATTGTCTTACTGATTTTCAGGCTTCAGATCTTTCAATGAAGTTCGGCGAATTAACGGCGATCTTCACGGTAACAGGTCACATCTACTTCAACTTTTACATCCACCACCAGATCGCACACCATGCAGATACGCGCCGGTGGATGCTCGCCGAAGAACTCTTTGAAGACTTTATTGAAAGACTGGAAATAACGGGCATCCGTCAGCACCACTTTCACATGCACCACATCTTCCAGGCCGTAACCGGCTTCTGTCATGATATCGACACAGTTCTGAATCGCCAGACGCGACTGCTCAACAATACCGCCTTCAACCACTTCGCCGTCTGTCATCGGGGTCTGTCCGGACACATACAAAAATCCACCGGCCTGTGTCGCACGTGCAAATGGCAGATGCTGACCGCCTGTTCCTGTACCGCCTTCAACGCCGTAACGAATAATTGTCATACTTTGTTCTCCAATAAGGTTTACTGCTAAAAAATTCGGTGTAAGAGTCAGGATTGTTGTCTGGCCAGAAAGCGGCCATGACGTTGCGGACTGACCCGGCCCTGCCGGTAACTGATCTGTCCGTTCACCATCACCAGCTCAATGCCTTCTGCGGCGGCAACCGGACTTTCGAAACTGGCCACATCCCTGATTGTGTTCGGGTTAAACAGCACGAGATCGGCATAAGCGCCTTGTGCAATCACGCCGCGGTTTTGCAGCCCGAAACGCATCGCTGACATGCCCGTCATTTTGTGTACCGCCTGCTCAAGAGAGAACAGCTTGCGCTCCCGGCTGTAATAGCCCAGCACGCGAGGAAATGCGCCCCACAAGCGAGGATGCGGGTGCGGATCATTGGGCAGGCCATCGGAACCCACCATGGTCAGGCGATACTTCAGGACCCGCTCAACATCGGCTTCATCCATACAGTGATAGACAGCTCCGGCTGGCTGCAGGGCTTTGGCCGTGTCCATCAGCGACATCCCCAGAGTTGCTGCAATGTCTTTGAGCATTTTTCCGGCATGTTCAGGATGGGCTTCTGACCAGGTGATAAAAATATCAATTTCATCCGTCACCTGATTCAGATCCAAGGTCGAGGAACTGGCGGAATACGGATAGCAATCGCAGGCAACATCCTGACGCTGAGCGGCCGATTCCATTCGCGCCAGCACTTCGACCGTTCGCCCCCAGTTGCCGGCACCGGCACATTTGAGATGAGAAATCACCACAGGCACTTTAGCGTGCTTGCCGGTACGAAAGGCTTCATCCATGGCATCAAGGATCTGTTCAAACTCAGTGCGCATATGAGTGGTATAAATACCACCGAATACCGCCAACTCTTCTGCCAGCGCCATCACTTCCTCTGTCGGTGCCTGTTTTGCTGATGCGTAAGCCAGACCAGAGCTTAACCCTAACGCACCGTCTGCCATCGCCTGCTTTAACTGTGCTTTCATTGCCGAGATTTCCTGCTCGCTGGCGGCACGGTACACATCATCCATCACGTTATTACGCAAAGTGGTATGGCCAACCAGCGCCGCCACATTAACGGCGGGCTGCGCCTGACGAACGGCGTATGCGTAAGCGGCAAATGTCGGGTATTGAAAGTCCTGTTGTTTACCCAGCAGGTTCATGGGATCTGGCGGATCCCCGGCCAGAATCGCAGGAGAGGCACTGATACCACAGTTACCGACAATCACAGTGGTGACCCCCTGGCTGATCTTCGGCTGGCAGTCGGGATAACGAATGACATTGGTGTCATCATGGGTATGGACATCAATGAAACCCGGAGACAGTGCCAGATGCTGACCATTAATGATCTGAGTTGCCTCACACCCGGCCAGATCACCGATGGCGGCAATGCGGCCATCCTTGACTGCCAGATCGGCCTGATACGCCTCGGCACCTGTGCCATCAATAATGGTGACATGGCGGAATACGGTCTCAAAATGCATGCGTTTTCCTTCTCTTTGTATGCTTGGATGCCGCCATGTCGTGATAGATCAAGCTGGCGGGCTAATCTCCCAGCGGCTGACGATCATCGCCGCCCCTGTGACTGTCTAAGGCCAGTTTCAACCGACGAAGCCTGTCGCGGGATCGTCGCTTCTGGCTCAGTGCCAGTTCAGTCGACAGCACATCAATCAGTGCCATCATGGCGTAACGCGATGCCGAGGGCTTATAAATGAAGTCGGTTTCATCCGTGACCAGTGGCAATACCACATCACTGACTTTTGCCAGCGGCGAATCCGGTGCGGTTATCGCGATCACCTTCAGCCCGTACTGTTTGGCAATCGATGCCGGTTCCACCACTTCTGCCGTGTAACCTGTGACTGACAGGGCAACCATCACATCCTTGCTGTCGGCGGTTGAGGCCACCATTCGTGCCAGCAAACCGTCGTTGTAGGCACTGACAGCAAAGCCAATCCGAAACAGCCTGAACTGCAACTCCTGCGACATAATGGTAGAGCCGCCCCCCATGCCGATTGACAACACCTGACGGGCATTAAGCAGCATCTCAACCGCTTGGGCGACATCCGCCTCGTTCACTATTTTGCGGTTGATGTTGATGACGTTCTTAATCGACTCGTACACCCCCTGGATCCCCGACTCATCCGGACTTTCATGGATGAATCTCTGTCCTACCGCCAGTGACTGGGCCAGCTTCATTTTCAGGTCGCGCACATTTTTGCAGCCCACCGCTTTGGCAAAGCGAGTGATAGTGGCTTCACTGACGCCGGCTTCTTCAGCCAGTTCTGTGATGCTGGCTGAAGCTGCACCACTTAAATCGTCCATCACCAGGCGGGCGACTTTTTTTTCTGCTTCTCTTAATTGAGGGAAGCACTCTGTAATTCTGGACACTATGTCCACTTCAATGGTCACGGCTGCCTTTCCTCTATGGGGTGAATACTAGTAAGACGGGCGGTAACAAACAGTGAGAAACCGCACAAATCATCTCTTATTGTTTGATAGTTTCTAACATCAAGAATACTATCAATGCGCCACAAACCATATGTGGCAAGGCCTAAAGGCTATGTTAGGAGAATAACCAATGCCTCAAGCAAACAAAAAGCATGTTAGTAAATACCAAGAATTCGATCACAAAAACTTTCCTGCAGGCACCAAAGGTGTGTGGGTAAATGAAAAAAGTGACGCTCAATACAGCCTGATTAACGAGGAAATTTGCCTGCCTGCTGCCGTGATCCGGAAATCGGCTATCAACAATAACCTGAACTGGATGCAGCAGTTCGCCAACCATCATCAGGTGAAATTGTCGCCGCACGGTAAAACCACAATGACACCGGCGTTGTTTTCAGAGCAGCTGGAAGCCGGTGCCTGGGGAATTACGGTTGCCACACCCGCTCAGGCAGAGACAGCGGCAATGGCGGGCGCCAGGCACATTCTGATGGCCAATCAGTTAGTCGGCAAAGCCAATATGGCGCTGATTGCCCGGCTGATGCGCCAACACGGGGCGCAATTTTATTGCTGTGTCGACTCGTGTGAAAATGCCGCTCAGCTGAGCCACTTTTTTTCGGAAGCCGCTCTCACGCTGAATGTGCTGATTGAATACGGTGTACCTGGCGGGCGATGCGGGTGCCGTAATCACGAAGAAGTCGAGACACTGGCCGGTTTCATTCAAGCGGCCAGCGGCCTGACTTTGTACGGGCTGGAGGTTTACGAAGGGGTGATCCACGGTGCGGATGCGGAAGATAAGATCCGTTTATTTCTGCGCGATGCCGTAATGCTGGTCGAACAACTGACCGAGAAAAAACTGATCACAGTCGACAGGCCGATTGTCACAGGGGCAGGCTCTGCCTGGTACGACATAGTGGCCGATGAGTTTTCATCCCATCCGCACTTAACGGCCATCATACGCCCGGGGTGTTATCTGATCCACGACACAGGTATTTATCAGGATGCCCAGCAGCAGGTCATGTCACGTGCGAGACGCAATCAGGGCTATGCCTGTGAGCTGGGCGGTGATCTGGAATCTGCCCTTGAACTGTGGGCCTACGTTTTGTCTGTACCTGAAGCCTGTAAAGCCGTGATTGGTATGGGTAAACGGGATGTGGCTTTTGATGCCGGGCTGCCTCTTGTCGAGCGTGGATTCCGCGACGGCCAGGCGCTGAATGTGCAGGGGCTGGAAGTCACCGCAATTATGGATCAGCATACCTTTGTCAATGTGCCTGCCGGCACCGATCTCAGGGTTGGGGATATCCTGGTGTTCTCAACCTCGCACCCCTGCCTGACCTTCGACAAATGGCGCTACATCTGTGTCGCCGATGATACAGATACAGTGACTCACTTCGTGGATACCCGCTTCTGACGCCTGTCGTACGCAATGAAACTGCAGCCACTCTCGGGTGGCTGTTTCTGTGCCGATAACGGCTAAACGCATCTGCAAGCACTCACCGACCTAATTTACCGACAATATAATCGGCAAACAGGCTGACTTTTGCCGGGATATGCCGTGTTGCGGGGTACAGCATCCACAAATCACCTGTGTAGGCAGTTTCAAATTCCCAGTCCGGCAATACCTGTCTGATACTGCCATTGGTGATGCCAGCTTCTGCCACAAACACCGGCAGACTCGCGATACCAATTCCCTGCTCCGCCGCTTCCAGCCGCACACGGGAATGATTGGCCCGGTAGCGACCGGTAACCGGTACAGTCAGGCGGCTTTCGCCCTGTCTGAAGCGCCATTTTGAGTCCGCATCGTTTTCTCCCAGTGAAATACAACTGTGCTGCGTCAGCGCTTTGGGGTGATTTGGCGTCCCTCTGCGGCTCAGATACTCCGGTGATGCGCAAAGCACATGATCGATCGGCATCAAGCTGCGCCCTATCAGTCCCTGCGGCGGCTGACGGGTAATTCTGAACAGGATATCAATCTCTTGTTCAATCAGATCCAGCGCCTGATCATCCAGCACCAGGTGCACATCTATGTCCGGATACAGACTGAGAAACTCCGCCACATAAGGATGAATCAGCGAATGCGCGACAGCTTTCGGCGCGGCCACTTTCACCACACCGCGGGCTGAGCTGTCCTGGCTTTCGCAAATAGCTAACACCTCTCTTGCGGTGTCATCCAGTTGCAGGCAACGCTCGTACACTGTCCGGCCGGTTTCACTCAAACGCAGTTTGCGTGTGGTGCGTTGCAGCAAACACACACCCAGTTGCTGCTCCAGTTGCTTAATGGCGCGGCTGACCGCAGAAGGCGACACACCCAATAATCTGGCAGATTCGGAAAAGCTGCCGGTTTTCACCACAGATACAAAAATCGCCATATCCTGCATTAAACCAATGTGTTTATTGCTGCTCATGCCGCCTCTGATTGATGCGCTCTGCGCAAAAGTTATTTGAATTGATGATGGATTATCATGTAGTGCAGCCACTATTACAATGGATGACAGATAAGCGGACACGGAAGCACAACATGGCAACTGAAGCATTATACCTGGATTCCCACGCCCTCCACTGTGAAGCAGAATTACTCGCCTGCTTTGAAGAAGGCGAACACTGGATTGCTGTGCTGGACAAAACCGTCTTTCATCCACAAGGTGGTGGCCAGCCCGGCGACACTGGCCGCATTACCACCCATTGCGGTGAAAGGGCGCAGGTACTGCACACCAAAAAAGCAGGTGACATTATCCAGCATGTGATCAGCCAGCCGCTACCGACTGGCATAGTCACTATTGCTATGGATAAAGAACCCAGAAACACCCACAGCATACTGCACAGTTTGGGTCATCTGATCGGCAACATCGGTCAGCAAAATGGCTGGCAGCCCGAGAAAGCCCACCATTGGCCTAACGAGTGCCGGGTAGAATTCTCCCCCCGTGAGCATGTTATCGATCTGGACGAACACACCATACAGCAGCATCTGACCCGGCTGATCGCGGCCAACTTGCCCATGCGTTCACACACAAAATCGGATGGCACACGCTGGGTTGCCTTTGGTGATTTGATGGCCTGGCCCTGCGGCGGTACGCATGTTGCGGCGACCGGCGAGATCCCGGCGAATATCCAGGTTTCAACCAAACTGAAAAAAGGTAAGCTTCAGGTTCGCTATCAGATTGCTGATAGGGGCTGAGTCCAACAAGCATAAGGATATTGCTGATGTTAAATGAATACTGGCCTGAATTTATTTCCCTGGCGCTGATCCATTTTATGGCCGTTGTCGCCCCCGGTCCCGATTTTGTCATGACAGTACGCCAGAGCCTCAGGTTTGGCCGCCGACACGGTATAGTGACCGCTTTCGGTATCGGCGCTGGCCTTTCCGTTCACGTGCTCTATACCCTGCTTGGCGTCAGCGCCATTATGCATACCTCAGAGTGGCTGTTGATCGCGGCCAAACTGCTGGGCGCGGCTTATCTTGTTTATCTCGGCGTGCAGTTATGTCGCAGCAAACCAGCCACCAGCGACGCCCCGACGGTCGATACGACACCAGAGTCAGGCCATCAGACACTACGTCGCGCGTTTGGCATAGGTTTTCTGACTAATGCCACCAACCCGAAAGCCACACTGTTTTTTCTGGCCATTATCACTAATGTTGTCAGCCTGGATACGCCACTGACTATTCAGATTTTCTACGGTGTCTGGATGTGTGCAGTCACCGCCTTGTGGTTTGTCCTGGTCAGCCTGTTGTTTTCCGCCGAAAAAGCCCGTCTGTGGTTTCACCGCCAGATGCACATTATTGAGCGCACTTTGGGTGTGGTCCTGATTGCCTTTGCAGCAAGACTGGCCTTTGTATAAAAAGCAGCAGACAAACAGTCGCTTAGCCTTTACACCTTTGTCACTCTTGATTACATCCTCCGGGATTACACTCGCTGGCAGAAGGTGTATCATTCGCCCCGAAATAACGACCAATCAGGGTAAGATTCCGGTTGGTATAAGACGTGCAGTTCGTCACTGGCTAGCAGCCAGAAAGGCCAACAACAAGCATGCATACACCTTGGGCTCATAAAAGAGGATTGATATGGCGTTTATTGATTTCGTCCAGGCCGGTCTGTTCAGTCTGGGCGTACTGGCCGTTGCTCTGGCGGGAGGCTGCTTATTCAGCATGCTGACCGTTCAAAAAGAAGAAGTGGATTGTATCGTTGAAAAGCGCGTCGAATACGGCGTCTTTGGCGGGGCTTGCATTATTTTTGCCAGCCTGATTGGCTACGCCCTGTTGTAATCATCTGCAAACTGCGCGACAAGACAACGGGCTACCTGGGTAGCCCGTGCTTAAATGTGGATCCCTTTCAACATCAGTCCGCTCCGTTCAGGCGGAAATGCCAATTTTCGAGCTGACCTGTCTTCAAGCGTTTCTCCACCGTATTGCGCCAGCTGACCGACAGCGCCTCACACTCTTGCAGCATACGCAGTTTGTCCATATTCATCGGATCATTAAAATACCACTCCAGCACGCGTTTTACCGTAAACCTGTCTTCTCCTTGCTTGACCAGCACCAAAGGATCATTGCTACTGACGTATCCCGGCGTAATGACCCTGTAAAGCCAGCCACAGCGGCCTGTCTGCTGCATCACAGCAGAGAATTCCGGCAGTTCCCAACGGCGGCTGAGCTTAAAGCAAGGAGAGCGGGGCTGGCTGATTTCAATCACTGCCTCACCCCATTGAAAACGGTCACCGACCCGCACATTCTCTTCCGTCATGCCCTGAGTGCTGATGTTCTCTCCCACACCGGGGGCTGGCCAGTCACGTTCCGGAAACTGCTGCTTCCAGAACGCATAATGCTCCAGCGGATACTGATGCAGCGCTCTTTCTGTACCGCCATGAAATTTAGGCTCGGCGCATTCATCGCCATCCAGTCCGGTTGCGGACAGGTACAGTTTGCCACTGACCGCCTGCTTGGCCATAGCCGTCCTGATACCATACTTCTGCGCCACTTTTCCGCGGTAAAGGCCTGTTAATGCTATTGCTGTATCAAGCTGAATCAATGACTGAACTCCTTTCCGTTCAGCCGAACTGTGGTATTCAGGCTGTTGGCAATAAAACAGTTGTCGTGCGCTTTCTGGTGCATTTTTTCCAGCACCTCCGGCGATACTTCTGCACCATCCACAAAAGTGATGACAGGGTTGAGATCGATAGCCGCCACTTTGGTTTTTCCGGCTTCGTTCTTACCCAGTTCAGCGGTGACATTGTCCTGATAACTGGCAACCGGTAATCGCTTGAGGTGAGCAATAGCCAGGAAAGTCAGCATGTGGCAGGAAGACAAAGCCGCCATCAGGCTTTCTTCCGGGTTGACCTTATCAGCACTGCCTTTGAAATCCGGTGCTGATGAAGCATTGAGAGATTGCCCGCTGCCAAACCGGATTTGATGATCCCGACTGAATTCTTCACCCGGCTGGCTGTTACCCTGCCAGACAACGTTGACGTTAAAACTCATACCGACCTCCTAGTGAATGATTAATCAATAAAGAAAAGGCTCCCAACGGGAGCCTTGCTTATCACAATTCGAAGTCACCGAGCGCATCGGCTTCAACCTGCCGCTCTAAAAAAGCGACCAGATCATCGTGACCCCCGATATATTTACCGTCCAGGATGATTTGCGGCACAGTGCGTACTGTGGTGCCGGCCACTTGCTCGATAAAAGCAATCATCTCGGTTTTTTCCAAATTCTGGCCCAGTACCAGGGTGGTATAGTCAGTACCGCGATCATCCAGGATAGCTTTTGCTCTCACACAGTAAGGACAGTTTGGTTGGGTAATGACCAGATTCTGAAACTGGTGTAATTCTTCGATAGTCATGCGGGATGTTCTCTGTTTGGTACCGGGAAAAACGGTAAGATAATGCAAAGCAGCACAGGAGTAAAATCTCAAAGCCCGACTTGTTGCTTTTATCCGGTTTCAGGCACGAATCTGGATTGGAATCCGTCTGCGGCCAAAGCTGCCATGGTAAGCCGTAAACCGTCCTGCCAGATGAAAACCGCAATGCCGGCAGCAGCCATTCTCGGTCAGCTCATAATCACCCAGCGCATACCAGTTACGTGAAATCACCCGCTGGCCGCAACCCGGGCAATAGGTGCTGTCGCCAGCCTCATCGAAGATATTACCCACATAGACATAGTGCAGACCCGCCTCCAGCGCAATCCGCCTGGCCTGCAGAACAGTGGCAGGTGGTGTCGGCGGCGTATCCATCATTTTAAAATCTGGATGGAAGGCACTAAAGTGCAGAGGCACATCCGGGCCAAGGTTGTCCATCAGCCAGCGGCACATCGCCGCTATTTCGGCCGGGCTGTCATTCTCACCCGGGATCAGCAAAGTGGTGATTTCAAACCATACCCGGGTTTCGTGGCGAAGGTATAACAGGGTATCGAGCACAGGGGCCAGATGGCCGCTGCAGATTTTATGATAAAAGTGCTCAGTGAAGGCTTTCAGATCGATATTCGCCGCATCCATCTGGCGGTAGAACGCCTGACGGGGCGCATCGCAGATATAACCTGCACTTACCGCCACACTGTGAATGCCAAGTGCATGGCAGGCTTGTGCACAATCCATGGCGTATTCCATGAAAATGACAGGATCGTTGTAGGTGAAAGCAATAGAATCACAGCCGTATGCCCTGGCCGCCCGGGCTATCTGCTCCGGCATGGCCGTTGCGCCTAAGGTGTCGATTTCCCGCGATTTGCTGATGCTCCAGTTCTGACAGAATTTACAGCCCAGGTTGCAGCCCGCCGTACCGAATGACAACACTGAACTGCCGGGATAGAAATGGTTCAGCGGTTTCTTCTCAATGGGATCGATACAAAAACCGCTCGATCGCCCATAACTGGTCAGCACTATCTGACCATGTTTCGCCATGCGTACAAAGCAGGCACCGCGCTTGCCCTCACGTAACCGGCAGTGCCGCGGGCAAACGTCGCACACCACACGTCCATCATCCAGCGGATGCCAGAACTCGGTAGGCCAGCTTTCAGCTGAGCCGTTTTCTATTCCAATCTGCACTGCCGGTGCTGGGTTGAGTCGTGACATGGTGGTATTTAGTGTCCGGTTGGTTTCTGGAAAGGTGCCGCTAACAGTTCTGGTAACAGTTCTGGTAACAGCCCGGTCATTATTCCTTCCTATACTTAACTATAGTTGGTGGCGCTCTGTTCTCGCTTGAAAGCGGTGCGTTACCTTGTTGCAGTAATAACCTATGTCAAAGGCCAGACAATGAGCATTCGCGCTCCCGCTGTGGCCGGGCGGTTTTATCAGGCTTCACCGCTCGGACTGAGAAAACAGATTCAGCAATGGTTTGCTGAACC
The DNA here is from genome assembly GCF_003614885.1 of Photobacterium salinisoli. Lineage (GTDB taxonomy): Bacteria > Pseudomonadota > Gammaproteobacteria > Enterobacterales > Vibrionaceae > Photobacterium > Photobacterium salinisoli. The sequence continues at coordinate 438,823 of NZ_QZMS01000007.1, read as the reverse complement.
CTGTGAAACTGAGCTGATGCCAAGGGCGCTGATCGTGCCGCATGCGGGATACATGTTCTCCGGAAAAGTGGCGGCCAATGCTTTTCGCCGGCTGAAAAAAGCACACAGTCAGTATCGCAAAGTGATTTTGATTGGCCCCAGCCACCATTATGCGTTTGACGGTTGTGCCCTGCCTGCTGACCAGTATTTCGCCACACCGTTAGGTGACGTCAAAATCGACTTACAAGGTGTTGAAAAGCTGTCGCATTTGAATGATATTGAGTTATCAGATCGCATACACGAACTGGAGCATTGCCTGGAAGTACAGTTACCATTCCTGCAAAGCTGCCTTTCTGCGTTTACCCTGCTACCTATTCTGACCGGTCGCATTGCACCATCCCGGCTGGCAGAGATTATCGATCCCCTGTGGCAGGACGACACCCTGTTGGTGATTAGCAGTGATCTGAGCCATTACCACCCCTATGCAGATGCACAGGATATCGATCACCGCACCCTGAAAGTGATCGAAACGTTCGACCCCAGTCTGACGCCGCAGCAAGCCTGCGGGTCGACCGGGATCAACACCTTGTTATTACTGGCAAAGCAAAGAGGCTATTTCTTAACACAAATAGAATACAAAAACTCCGGCGACACAGAAGCCGGAGATAAGGAGAGAGTCGTTGGATATGTCAGTTACCTCGTGTCCGCCACCACCAAAACCGGCCCTGAATAAAGGGGAAATGACCCAACTGCTGGATATCGCCAGAGAGGCCATTCGCAGCCATTTCTCTGAAGCATTGCCGCGACCACCGCAACTGGATTTATACAATCGCAAGTTACTCGCCAACGGCGCATGTTTTGTGACCCTGGAAGTCGACGGCGAATTGCAGGGCTGTCTGGGGACGGTGACCGCCAATGAGCCTCTGGTACTTGAAGTGCACAATAAAGCCAGAGACAGCGCCTATCAGGACAGACGCTTCATGCCGCTGACCGAAGAGCAGCTCAGCAGCCTGACCATAGAGATTTCAGTGCTTTCCGATCCTAAACTGCTGCAGGTCGATTCCGAGGAAGCACTGATCGCCTATCTTGAAGAGCACAAAGTGGGCGTGATCCTGACAGAACACCATTCGCAGGCGGTCTTTTTGCCCCAGGTGTGGGATAAACTGGCCTCGCCGGCTGCCTTTATCAAGGCGCTGAAACAAAAAGCTGGCTGGCCAATCAACCACTGGTCACCCAATGTCAGAGTGAAAACCTTCACCACGACGCAAATCAAAGGGAAGTATTTCTCTCAGTTTGTCTGAGTGGATAGTACTAACCGCCATAGCCCCAATGCTGACAAACGCCGGCATTGGGCTGCTCAGATTGCGATTTACCTGGCGATGATTTCTGACTACGGACTACTGCCCAAACTGATAACTTAGCGTCAATGTGATCTGGCTGACATCGTTGATATCAATAAAATACCGATTGAATTTACCCCCGACCCGCCATGCCGGTGCAATGCGATAATCCAGCCCCGCAGTCAAATACGGATCGACACCCCAGTCGGATGAACGGATTGTCTGCCCCTGAAACGTACTGCTGTAGTCCGCTTCCCAGCGATAGACACCCCCACCGACCAGAAAGCGAAAATCCTTATCAGACACCACGGGGTAACGCACGTCCAGCGCCACACCAGAGGTCAGCACAGGTGTGGCCTTGACCACACTCTGATGATAGCTATCAGATACAGAGCTGTTGGGCTGAAGTGTGGCTTTGCCGTCCCCCTGATCCAGATAGCGGGCCGTCAGCAGCCAGTGATGACGGGTTTCATAACCCACACCCAGTGACACAGCCGTATCGCTGTCATCTTGTGAGACCAGAGTCTCCGCCGGCTGGGTATGTCGCTCGCTGGCTTCACTCACGCCCAGTTCGGCATCCACAAACCAGGCTGCCTGGCTGTTAAAGCTGATCAGCGCCAATACCAGCGCAAGCAGCCGTCCCCCCCAGCGCCGGATGACGGCCAAACCACCGAGTAAGACCAGCATCAGAGCAGTCACAGCTCCTCCTGCACGGTTTTTCACCACTGTGCCCTCACTGAGCCTGGTAGTAACACGTGCCTGCGCACTGGCTTGCAGGCCAGTCGCATCTTCTATCTGGTAAGTAATAATGCTCTCTCCTTCATAACCGGCTTCGGGCGTAAATGTCAGGCTCTGGTCACTGTTAATCCTGACTGTGCCGCGTGTGGTTATCGCAGAGATGACAGACAAACTGTCACCATCTGCATCGGTATCATTCTCCAGCACAGCAATGACCACTGCCGTTTTATCGTCGGTCTGAATAATATCGTCCACTGCAACCGGGTAATCACTGTTCAGCACTGTCACTTTCGCTTCCGCATTCGCCGTACCGCCGGTCCCGTCTGAAATGCTGTAACTGATGGTCGCATCGCCATAGAAACCATCGGGAGCGCTATAGTGGATCTGATTAGCCATCAGATTTACAACGCCGAAATCAACCGAAGCAGCCATCACAGACAAGGGATCATTGTTGGCATCCGTGTCATTGGCCAGCACATCAATCGTTATGTTTCCGTTCCGGTTAAGCAATACAGCGTCATCCACCGCCGATGGTGACAAATTCGCACTCAGAGGGACACCCACACCGCCCGGATCCAGCACGCTGCCATTGGCCAGGCCGTCATCATCATTCGGGCCACCATCTTCTATGGTTAGCTGCACGCACCAGTACCCTTCCTGTAATCCGGCCTGCCATTGGCTGTCGCCCGGAGGCGGACAGTAACCCGCCTCACCTTGCGCTGAAAACACAAGGTTCTGCGCATCCGTGACAAAGTTTTTCCAGCCCTGGCTCGCTGTGTATTTGCGATAGACCGCGTTTGCCGGTATGGGTAAACGTTGAGGCAGTACCACCTGATAACGCTGACCGGCTACCGGCAAACCATAAGCGATAAAGTCAAACACACCACCAATGTTTCTGGCCTCTGCATCTAGCGGGATTTCACTGGCCAGCAGCTGTACGCCCCCCGTCTGATTCCCTGCAATCGTCACGCCTTTATGCAGGCAAACACCCGGGTCGCCTTCCAGCAGATAGCGGCCTGATACCTGAACCTGCTCAGGTATGACATTACAGTCTGCCGCCATATCCAGATAATCCGGAATACCGTCTTCATCGCTGTCTGTAAAACCTTCCAGATTATCGGGCAGCAGATCGCCATCACTGTCCTCGCTGCCTAACTGTGGTAACTGAGTCACCGCCTCCAGGTAAATGTCTTTAATCACAGACTGAGCAGGCGTACCGTTATCCGTGACGGTCAGTTTCAGGCTGTATATACCCTGCGCCAGCACGTCCGGGGCAAAAATGAAGTGTTCATCATCAGTACTGATATTGGCAATCGCACTGTGGCTGGCTTCCCACAGATAGCTGTGACTGTCGCCACTGTTCTGATCTGTGACGTGCGCACTGACGGTGACCTGGCCGCCTGAGATATCCACAACATGCCGGGAGTCGCCATCCTGGCTGACATCCGTGGTTACCCTTGGCGCTAAATTCTCTTCTGAGATAGTCAGTGTGTAATCTGACTTACTGCCAAGGTTCAGCGCGGGCGATAGAGTGACCTTCAAGATTTCCGGCCCTTCGGGCAGACCATCGTTCAGAACATCGAACGCAATAGCACCTTGTGTTCCCTCGTGAATCTCAAACACACCATCAATAAGGGTGTGATCATTCGCATCACTGCTGCCTGATACAGTATAAGGAATCGTTACCGGGTAATCGGGCGCAGGGCCGTTAAGGTACACACGGATACTGTGTGTCGTCCCTTCCGTGGTGTGGTCATCTTTAGAGAGTGTGATTAATGGGTGCAGAACAATCTGCTGACTGACCTGGGACTCATTCCCTTGCGCATCCACTGCCCGCCAGTAAACCGTGTGCGTACCCGGCTTGAAAACGGGTGTCTGATCAACCAGAGAGACAGCCAGTGGCCTGCCTTTACTGTCTGTGGCTTTGGCAACGCCCAGATTGACTCTGGTAAACAAACCGGTTGCGTTCAGCTCAATATCAGCCGGGGGCTGGATCGTCGGAGGCTGACTCACCGCCGACTCAATCACCACAATCACCTGGCCGATTTGCTGGCTCCCCTCACCATCGCTGACGCCATATTTCAGCGAAAACGTACCCTGCCGAGTGGTGGCCAGAACCAGCTGACCATTCTGTATGCTGGCTGTTCCTTTCACCGCCGTCACCCAGAGCAGATTCAGCAGATCCTGATCAATATCCGTATCATTACTCAGCACATCCAGCACATAACGGCCCGAGTCACTGGCCTTAAAGTGATAGGTATCAGACACGATCACGGGCGGATCATTGACCGGAGTCACAGCAAGCGACACGGTATAGGTACCGGATACCGTGTCGCCGTCTGTCACCTGATAACTGAAACTGTCGACCCCGTTAAAGTCGGCATGGGGGGTATACAACCAGCCACTGCCCTGCACGGCCAGGCTACCGTGTAACGGCGGCTCGCCCACCAGCAAACCCAATGTTGTGCTGTCGACATCTGTCATGGTCGGGGTAATACTCAGGCTGGTATCTTCAGCCAGAGTCAGCGCCAGGTTTTCCCCTTGCGGCGCATCGTTGACGTTAATCACGCTGATACTGAAGGCTGCCAGAGATGCCGATTCACTGCCGTCGCTGACACTGATAATAATGCCGCTGCTGCTGCCGACATGGCTGTTATCCGGTGTGCCGGATAACTCACCTGTCTGCGTATTAAAGCTGGCCCATAGTGGCTTGTTCTCAATGCTGAAGGTCAGCGTGTCCGCATCGATATCGGAGGCCTGAGGGATAAAGCTGTACTGAGTATCTTCAGACACCTGATCCTGAGGCTGCCCGCTGATAACAGGCGCATCATTCACATTGTTGACTGTCAGGGTGAACGGCGGCAGCGAGGCAGATTTATCGCCATCAGTAACACTGATCACTATGTTGCTGACGCTGCCTACGGCATCATTATCCGGTACGCCATACAAACGCCCGGTCTGCGAATCAAAGCTCGCCCAGTCGGGCAGATGAGAAATACTGAAGGTCAGGCCATCGTTCTCTACGTCCGCAGCCACTGGCTGGAACTCGTAGCTCTGATCCTGATCGACGCTCAGCACTGGTGTACCGCTGAGGGTCGGTGCATCATTGACCGTTTCGATCGTCACTGAAACCGTGGCTGTATTGGAAACCTCGGCCTCGTTATCAGCAATGGTGTAAGTAAAGCTGTCATTCCCGGACTGATCCGCATCCGGGGTATAGCGCAGGCTACCGTTACCCAGATCCAGCACCTGACCCAGCTTAGGCGGCGTCAACACCTGAATGGATCTCAGATCAAGCGTACCGTCCAGATCACTGTCATTGCTGATCAGAACAATATCAACCGCCGTGTCTTCCTGAGTAGTTACCTGATCGGCATTGGCAACCGGCGCATCATTCACGGCCTGTACCGTCATGGTCACAGTCGCGATATTGGATTCAGCACCCAGATCGTCGCTCACTTTGTATGTAAACTGATCCTCACCGCTGAAATTCGCCGCCGGGGTATAGCTCACCATGCCATTGCTGTCTGCGCTGACACTACCCTGAGCCGGCTGGGTCACTATTGTTAATGTATTCGCGGCTATCGTGCCGTCGATATCCTGATCATTACCCAGTACGTTCACTGTGTGCGGCGTATCTTCCAGTAAAGTAGCCGTGTCGTTCACGACCACTGGCGCATCGTTCACATTGACCACAGTCACGGTAACCGTGGCTGGCTGGGACGTTGCACCCAGATCGTCCTGAACGACATAAGTGAAACTGTCATTGCCAAAGAAGTTAGCCGTTGGGGTATAAGTCACCTTGCCGTCTGCCGCAATACTGGCCTGCCCATGCTGTGGTTGGGTGATCACCTGTACCGTACCGGCATTGAGCGAGCCGTCGACATCGCTGTCGTTGGCCAGCACATCAATCGCACCGCTCTCATCTTCGTTAACCGACAAGATATCCGCCTCAGTGACAGGGGCGTCATTCACTCCAGCGACATTCATGGTCACAGTCGCGGTGTTGGATACCAGCCCTGTGCTGTCCTCGACGGTATAGGTCAGGGTATCCGTGCCTTCGTAGTTTGTTTCAGGCTGGTAATGAATCTTGCCGTTTTCAACCGTGGCCGAGCCGTGCGAAGGCTGAGTGATAATTGTCAGTGTGGCTGGCTGCAGAAGATCGCCTGAATCAATATCGCTGTCGTTAGCCAGCACATCCAGCACCACCAGCGTATCTTCATCCGTACTGCTGACATCAGCGGTTGCTACCGGTGCATCGGCCACAGGTGTCACTGTCACAGTGACGGTAGCTGGTGAAGATGCCGCGCCGTAAACATCCTGAACCTGATAGCTGAAGGTATCTGTCCCTGCGAAATTCGCATCCGGCGTAAAAGTAATAGTACCTGTTCCGGTATTGATGCTGGTGGCACCATGCAAAGGTGCCGTGACGACGGTGACACTGGCCGCATTGAGATCGCTGTCTGCATCACTGTCGTTGTCGAGCACATTGATAGCAATCAGGTTATCTTCCGCAACCGTTACCGCGTCATCGACCGCCACCGGTGTGGCGTTCGCAACAGAGAAGTTATAGACCGAATCACCACTGATACCGACAAAGGCATTGCCCGCCATATCTGTCAGGGCATCGCCGGTCATGGTGACGTAGTAAGTATGCGTGGGTGTGAAACTGCGACTCGGATCCACCAGCAACTGATTGCCGGAAATGCTCACCTCGGTGTCAGACATTGCGTATGTTGCCAGCGTTGTTGCATCCGTGGCATCTATCAGACTCAGGGTGCCTGAGGAATTGCCTGTCTGTATGTCCTCGCTGAAAGTCAGCGTCAGATTGCTGTTACGGCTGACATCTGTGGCATCATCGGCCGGGCTCAATGCGCTGATATATGGCGCAGTGCCGTCATAATTCACCACCAACTGAGTTGCAGCCAGATTTCCGTTGCCATTCGGATCAGTAAAGCGGCCACTGCTAATATCCAGGGTGATATTGCCGTCTGTCACCGGCGTCAGGGTCGCGCTAAAGCTGCTGCCGCTACCGGTAAAGCCCGACAAGGTCCCGCCACTCACAGTGACGTCCGCCGCTTCAAAATCTGTGCTGTCTTCACTCAATGTAAAGGTGATATTCGCGGTTTCACCCTGTTTCAGCGTTAGTTTATCCGCATTTAAGGTCACGCTTGGGGCTACAGTATCCACACTGATCGTGAACTGAGTCGCGACCGTATTGCCATTGCCGGCAGCGTCGCTAAACACATTCGCCGCGACATCAATCGTTGCCCCCATCGTACTGTCTGCATCTGGAGTGAAAACCGCGCTGTAGCTGGTACCGCTACCTGAAAAATTCGACAGCGTACCACCGGAAACAATCACATCGCCGGCGGCAAAATCGCTGCTGATCTCACTCAGGGTAAAGGTGATAGTGGCCGTTTCGCCCTGTTTTAATACAGTTTTATCGCTGCTGATGGTGACCGTGGGCAGCACGGTATCCACCGTGATGGTTTCCGTCGCGGCTACCGTGTTACCGTTGCCTGCGGCATCGGTGAACTTGCCAGCGGCGATATCGAGCGTACCACTGGTGACATTGGCATCTGGGGTAAAAGTGGCGCTATAGCTGGTGCCACTGCCGGTGAAGTTCGACAGACTGCCGCCGGTGACAGCCACATCGTCGGCGGCAAAATCGCTGCTACTCTCACTGAGGGTAAAGGTGACGGTTGCCGTTTCGCCCTGTTTTAATACAGTTTTATCGCTGCTGATGGTCACCGTGGGTAACACGGTATCAATCGTAATCGTTGTCTGCGTGGCCGCGGTATTGCCATTGCCAGCGGCATCGGTGAACTTACCGGCGGCGATATCGAGCGTACCACTGGTGACATTGGTGTCCGGGGTAAAGGTGGCGCTGTAGCTTGTACCGCTACCTGAAAAATTCGACAGCGTACCACCGGAAACAATCACATCGCCGGCGGCAAAATCGCTGCTGCTCTCGCTCAAAGTAAAAGTGATAGCGGCCGTTTCGCCAAATTTCAGGGCTGTTTTATCACTGCTGATGGTCACGGTGGGCTGCACGGCATCCACTGTGATGGTTGCAGGTGTGGTCGCAGTATTCCCATTGCCAGCAGCATCGGTGAATCTACCAGCAGCGATATTGATTGCACCGCTGGTAACATTGGCATCTGGCGTAAAGGTGGCGCTGTACGTCGTACCGCTGCCGGTGAAGTTCGACAGACTGCCACCGGTAACATCAATATCATCCGCGGCAAAATCGCTGCTGCTTTCGCTCAGAGTGAAGCTGATGGTGGCGGTTTCGCCCGGTTTCAGAACAGCTTTATCACTACTGATGGTCACGGTGGGCTGTACGGCATCCACTGTGATGGTTTCTGGCGTCGCCGCGGTATTGCCGTTGCCTGCTCCATCGGTGAACTTGCCGGCAGCGATATCGAGCGTACCACTGGTGGCATTGGCATCTGGGGTAAAAGTGGCGCTATAGCTGGTGCCACTGCCGGTGAAGTTCGACAAGCTGCCGCCGGTGACAGCCACATCGTCGGCAGTAAAATCGCTGCTGCTTTCAGTGAGAGTAAAGGTAATGGTGGCGGTCTCGCCCTGTTTTAATACATTTTTATCGCTGCTGATGGTGACCGTGGGCAGCACGGTATCAACTGTGATCGCTATCTGTGTGGCCGCGGTATTGCCGTTGCCTGCGGCATCGGTGAACTTACCGGCAGCGATATCGAGCGTACCACTGGTGACATTGGTGTCCGGGGTAAAGGTGGCGATATAGCTGGTGCCACTGCCAGTGAAGTTCGACAAGCTGCCGCCGGTGACAGCCACATCGTCGGCGGCAAAATCGCTGCTACTCTCACTCAGGGTAAAGGTGATAGTGGCCGTTTCGCCCTGTTTTAATACATTTTTATCGCTGCTAATGGTGACCGTGGGCAGCACGGTATCAATCGTAATCGTTGTCTGCGTGGCCGCGGTATTGCCGTTGCCTGCGGCATCGGTGAACGCGTCTGCAGCAATATCAATCGTACCACTGGTGGCATTGGCATCTGGGGTAAAAGTGGCGCTATAGCTGGTGCCACTGCCAGTGAAGTTCGTCAAAGCACCACCGGAAACAATCACATCGCCGGCGGAAAAATCGCTGCTGCTCTCGCTGAGGGTAAAGATGATGGTGGCGATCTCGCCCTGTTTCAGCGCGGTTTTATCGCTGCTGATGATCACCGTGGGCAGCACGGTATCCACCGTGATGGTTTCCGTCGCGGCTACAGTGTTACCGTTGCCTGCGGCATCGGTGAACGCGTCTGCAGCAATATCAATCGTACCGCTGGCGACGTTGGCATCTGGGGTAAAGGTGGCGCTATAGCTGGTGCCACTGCCGGTGAAGTTCGACAAGCTGCCGCCTGTCACAGCCACATCGTCGGCAGTAAAATCGCTGCTGATCTCACTCAGGGTAAAGGTGACGGTGGCCGTTTCGCCCTGTTTTAATACATTTTTATCGCTGCTGATGGTGACCGTGGGCAGCACGGTATCAACCGTGATCGCTATCTGCGTGGCCGCGGTATTGCCGTTGCCTGCGGCATCGGTGAACTTGCCGGCAGCGATATTGATGGTCGCCCCGGCGGTACTGTTGGCTGCCGGCGTAAAGGTGGCGCTGTAACTGGTGCCGCTACCGGTGAAATTCGACAAAGTGCCGCCCATGGCAGTTACATCGCCGATAGCAAAATTGCTGCTGCTCTCGCTCAGAATGAAAGTGATAGTGGCGGTTTCACCCGATTTCAGGGCTGTTTTATTGCTGCTGATACTAACAGTGGGTGGCGTGGTGTCCGAATCATTACAATCTGCATCTGTCGAACAGACTTGATTGTTATTGGTACAGATATACAAATAGCACTCACCCGCGGCCAGCATCGCCTCGCCGGCTTGTGTACTTCGGTTCGGCGCGTTAACAGGTGAGAGTTCACCCACTATATGTTTGGACGACTGTACACTGCGATTGAGGTTTTCGGTTTGTGCCAGAAAGGTATTCAGATCAAACTCAAGGCCGGAAGACGCTGACTGAGAAATAGCGCTGGGTTCCGAAACTGAGGTCTGTGACCTGAGTTGCTGGCTCACTTCTGCGTGAGCGCCAGCGATCAATAGCTGGCTGCCTGCCAGCCCCAGCGCCAGTGTGGTGACCCACTTCGCCACATCCTGCTTAACGGGATGCAGTGAGAGTGTTTCAACATTCACGTCATCCGAACATACGAAAAACTGCCGCGTAGCTTTTGCTAAACGCGACATCATCAGCCCGTTGTTCATAATTTGCCTGCAATAGTGTGATGCTTCAAAACGAGCCAACCCCGCTTTCCGCCAACTACTCAGGAATGGGCCTTAGCTCCAACAGAAAAAATAAAAAATTAAATGCAACTTGTAGCTATTAAATCAGAGGCTAATAAATGTACAAGAAAGCCATATGAAAAATATGACATAACAGGATATTTTAAACGCAAAAAAATGAAGGGAAACTTTGTCAGAAGTGAAATAAATCAGATAATTCTGTCGAGTTTGAATCCAAAATGAGTGGGTTATTACAGCCAATAACGATTTCAACGTCATAGATCTGATTCAAATCCCCCGAAAAAGTCAGACAGGCAATTTCACTGCCATCACGGAGATCTATCACACTAATGCCAGAGCGCAGATCTTGTTGTTTTTCCAGCAAAGGCATGTCGATATGCCGGGATGAGCCGTCTTTGGCCTTTCGCACTTTCGACAACCCGACGAACGCCATATCTCCCACAATACGCAGCCCGCGGGTGAAACCATTCAGCTCGGCCACCAGTTCCAAATCGCTTTTCAATGCCGGCAAGCGTGCTTCAGAACATCGCCACAGGCGTCCGGTACCCGATTCGCAAAAGTAAAGATAGTTCTGATGAATACGAGGTGAATGCGGGAGACACAGACCCTGAATGACTGGCTGTGCATCGGAAACGCGCATAATGGCGCCCCCAAAACTGCTGCCATCACGCCAGCCAAAACGGTGATCGGTGGCCGCAAAGTAGCTGACATATGCAGGCTCTCCGTGTTTGAGTGCCAGGCCATTCAAGTGACACCGATCTTCTGCCACCAGCGCGGAAATAAAGGGAGGTTGCCAGACAATCTCAAAACTTTTGCCATAGACGGGACTGGCGATGCAATTAAACCGGGTATTAACCATGTACAGCTTCTCTTTCCCCCAGGCAAGATCATGGGTGTTGAGATAGCCGGTCGTCATTGCACCACAAGGGTAAAAAACGGCGTCCCTGTCCCGGGCAGACGGAAAAGGTGCGTGCAGTTCGGACAATGCCGTGATTCGTTGATAATCCCATACCTGATGATAAGCCGCTAAGGATAAACGTTGTTGATCGTCGCTAAGCGCAATCCCCTGTAACTGCGGCAGACGCACATGCTCAGCCTTTATTTCGTCACCGTCACTGCTTATCACAAACAAGCAGTCGAGATTATGCGCGCTGACCAGTAAGCTGCTCTTCATTGCCTTAAGCAATAAGGGAAAACGGGCACAACTGGTCATGACATAATTCAGTTTCACTTCCTTGTCTGTCATAGCGATTGCTTTTCATCCAACAATAACGATAAGGTTTGTTATCTCTTTTTGACTTTATACAGGCAACATATGCTTCTTGACCAAGCCTGCATTCAGATAGGTGACGTCGATATCAGCGACATTAGCCGGTTCCTCAAACAATTACCGGATTCCGCCTGGAAGGCAAACACTTATCGTCAAAACACCTATGAAGTACACAAACAAACTGAAAGTATCGTGCTGTACTTTAAAACCGATACCTTCACGGAAAGCAATGATTCCTTGCTCTCTGTCGTTCAGCCTCTCCTCGCCCCGATATTTGCGCGCTTTGCCCAATACTACGGTTACGCACGCCTGGATATTGCCAAGCTGATGTTTGCTAAATTACCCGCAGGTGGAGAAATTGCCGAACACAGAGACAGCGCACCGATATTTGCCCGATACCACAGAGTACATGTTCCGATTATTACTCACGACCATGTGCAGTTTTATCTGGGCAAGGAACGGCATCAATTAAAAGCCGGCGTCATGTACGACATTAATAATCTGGATCTGCACAGGGTCATCAACCGCTCTGATACCGACCGCATCCATCTGATTTTTGATGCCAGGCCCGTCAAGCGAATTCACCATGCCAAACATCACCTGTTTATTATGAGTCCGAATAATTCTGGCTCATCCCTGGTGTCGGCAGCGCTCGGCGACTGTAAACAAGCCATCACACTGCCCGGCGAAGGGCACTATATTGCTGGTTTTGCCGGTCCGAATCCCAACCGGGACAACAGCCACTTTGTCTGGAGTCAGTTCAATACCCTGAATAAACTCCGCACTCCCTCAGCCTATGACTGGACGTCCATTCGCCGGCGGTGGGAAGAAATGGCAACGCCTCAATCAGATAACGCCTGCATCTTCGTCGAAAAATCGCCTTGCAATATTGCCAGAATGGCCATGCTGGCCGAGGAATTCGATGATGCAAAATTTCTCTTTCTGATCCGCAATCCGTACGCCATGTTTGAATCTGTTATCAGAGCCAGACGCGATCTGCCCGGTATTGAACAGTTGGCCGCACAGCATGTGATATGGTGTTTCAGGCAACAACAGGCCAATTTACAACAATGCAGTTCGCCACATTTACTGATTCGTTATGAAGATGTGTGCGACAGCCCCGGACAAACCGCAGAAACCATACGCCACTTTATCCCTGAACTCGATGACCTGGACTTTCAGCCCCCTCGCTGGGTCAAGGGGCAGCAATCCGCGCTGGAAAATCGCAATACCCGCCAGATTGCCCGCCTGAGTCCGCCAGCGCGCGCGATTGCTGATAAATATTTTACACCGCATGCCAGCTTGTTCGCCCAGTTTGGCTATCAGGTGTAACGCTGTCAGATACCCTTCTCGTCAGAGACCTGCGTAAATCTGACGGGTGCCGGGCGGATACCAGATCATCCGCTCATAAGGCGGTTCAATCTGATCAAGCACAAAACCGAGTTTAAGGTATAGCTGTCTGGCACTGTGATTCAGCTGCTGGACAGACAAGATCATGGGTGCTTTCAACTGGCTGGCTGAATACATGAATGAGCGAATGACCGCCTCTCCCAATCCGTGTCCTCTTGCTTCTCTTTTAAACGCAATATCAATCAGGTGGACTTTGTCCTGCGAAAAATCGAGTACTGCCCGTCCTACCGCCTCTTTGTGATACTCAATAATGAAGTACAAGGCATTGGGGAACTGATCGCCATACCCCTGATTCATCGCGTTGAACTGCATCTCAATCAGCGATTCAATAAAATCTCTCTCGCCGTCAATCAATCGCAAATCATCCCGACGCTCATTGTGCAGCTTCTCCAGAAACACCCTGTCTGCGGCAGAGGAATTGGATGGCCGGACATGTAATCCGCCCGGCAACGCTAAATCTTGTAATTGCATAATCTGACTTCCCTGAACCGATCGCTTTTAATGCGTCATACGATTGTGTTGCACATGATGCATCATGCTTTGTGCATTCAACGCTGGCTGACTATATTGCCGGACTAACTGAGCCAGCTGACTGGCAGACAATGACGGCTGTACACTCAGCACAGCCGCCAGCACGCCTGTCATGGCGGCTGTTGCCGCTGATGAATTGGAATACACCAGGCTGTATTTGCCCGTCGCGCTGGCATATACCTGATAAGGCACCTCGACATAGCTGACAATATGGCTACCTGTCACCGGCCACTTCACCTCTTGGCTCACCGCATTTACCGTCAGCACCTGAGGCTGAGCGGCCAGTGAAAATCCATCATCGAGGTGATCAGCATGATTACCTGCAGCCGCGACAATCACAGTGCCTTTTCCCTGCCGTCCACGATAGGACAGATAATCTAACGCCTCCGTGAGCGCTTGCTGAGTAAAAGGCAAAGTCCAGGCGGCCTGAACCAGATCAGCCCCCGTCAGATAAGACAATTGCAGCGACATGAGAATGTCCGAGGTCCAGTTTTTATCGCGGCGTAATAAAATAGCACTGGCATCAGGCGCAATGCCGGGGTAATCAGGGTGACGTGACCATATGGTGGCCAGACTGGCATCACCGTGTAACGTGTCGCTCTCAAGCAACGCCGGTTCTGGCTTTACCGGTAAGGCGCGCCGGTTATCTATGTCGTAATGCATCTCAACAGGCATGGAATCAAGCATAGGATCTGACAGGCTGAATGCAGAATCTATCACCGCAATCTTCACTCCACGCCCGGCATGTTCAGGCCAGCTGGTCAGTGACAATTGCTGCCTGACAGCGGCGGCAGGTGCACGGGAGACAGGGCTGTTGCCGCTGTCCCTATATAGCCTGACCTGTAACCAATCAGGTTCTGCCAGTGTGATGCCTTCTGTACGGCGCAGCTGTTCAATCAGAGCCAGAGACTCACTGGCGCTTTGGGTCAGAACGACAGACCAGCAGGCTTTTTCGAGCTCAAACACCCTGGCAAAGCGTCGGCCGGACAGCGCCTTCACCAGATCTAAATCCAGGGTTTTACTGTGACGAAACAGCACCCTTTGATCCAATCTCAGTCCTTTGTTTGTGAGCGCTGAATGCGTATAAACCGGAGCACCCTGCCTGAGAGAAGACAAGGTCAAGGCGATCGGCTGCCCCTGATACATGACTGAGATTGAGGCCGGCCAGTCTGTACCTGCGGCTACCCTGCCCGACAGCAAAACACATAACATTATTATCAATCGCATCATGCTGACCATATGGTCCAATAAAACACCTCCGGCTGTAAAAAAGGCCGGAGGATAAGAAGTTACGGTCGCTGAGGATAAATACCATCAATACAGATACAAAAATGGATGGCCAGATAGGGCTGCATATTTTCATGTGCCTCCGTCTGCCCTGTCTCACTCAGACTCTCTATATTCAATGTTGTATTCGGATCGCCTGTGCTGTAGCGGTTTTCAACCAGACTATTTCCCATCAGTATGCCAGGTACTGCGCCTTGCGCCTCAGTTGTCGAAAGGGGTTTTACCGCACCTCTCATCTGGTGGGTGTGCTCAGGCAGGTTAGCCTCCCACAGCGTGACTGCATCACTTCCCGCTTTCTCAGCCAGACGTTGAGGTGTCAGTCCAGGGCCATTGCCTGCGCCAATCGGCACTCTGGCTCTCAGATCAGGCAAATTGAGGTATGTCCGGTTGTCCGAGCCAAACCTGTCGCCAATCACTGCATACAAGACCTGATTTTGTATCAAGCTCATTTGCTGCCCGTTGCAGTATGCCCACCCTCTCGGCGCATAGGTATAAGGCATCATCATTATTTCACCATAAAATGCTTCGCTCATTAGCCTTGTCCTCTAGCTTTGGGATGGATATACACCTGCAGTGCAGATGATAAAATTCAGCGCCAGTGAGGGGGACATATTGGAATGCGCCTGTCCGCCGCCCGTGGAAGAAACCGCCTGCTGCTGCATGTCAACAAGATCCTCTGCCGCTGGATTGGCAAAGTACTGATTGGCCTGTCCGAGTACCAAAGCGGAAGAAGGCTCCGGAGACAGTGCAGGATTGGCCGAAGCCTGAAGTGCATGGCTGTGATTTGGCAGATGATTCACTGTTAGCTGGACAGTTTCCTGTCCGATTTTTTGCCCCTGTCTTCTTAATGTCAGTCCTGTACCCTGTCCCATACCAACCGGCACGCGCCCCTGAAGGTCCGGCAAAGCAAAGCTGGTGCGGCCATCGCCGCCATTCGAGACCCCCAGCAAAGAATACAGGGCTTCATTATTGGCAATCGGCAGTAAAGTGCCGTAGCAGTATGCCCACTGTACAGGTGCATAAGGACCGGCAAAGAGGGTGATTTCCGAAAGATAGCGTGTAGACATATTAGATCTCCGTATCAATCTCTTTGAGGAAAAAGGCCAGTCAGCGCGATACAAAAATTAATCACTGTACTGGGCTGGATGTTATTGTGTGGCTGATTGCCACCGGTTGCACCGATTGCCTTATCATTCATAGATACAAGTTGCTCAGACTGGGAGTAAACCGGCGTGTTTAAGGCCGATGACGATAAAACGGTTGCCTGGCTGGCCGCTTTGTTATTTGGCCTCGGGGAATTACCGGGGGCTGTTGAAGCATAAACCTCGTGGCTGTGCGCGGGCATTTGCGCCACTGACAGGGTCACAGCTTCCATCCCCCCAGACTGACCTTGCACCACTTGCCGGCCTGAATTCTGAAATACCCCCGGAGCAACAGGTATTCTTCCCTTCAGATCGGGAAGTTTAAAGCTGGTATTGGCCGAGCCACCAAATGTCACACCCAATAAAGCATATAGCGCTGGGTTTTGATTGATCAGGATCGTTTGCCCGTTACAAAAGGCATAATCTCTCGGCGCAAAGTTTGCCCCGAACATTTGAATATTACCGATATAAGGTTCCATGCTGACCTCTGATGTTTATGAGTGAGTGACCTTGCGGGAAAAAATCACTTCCAGCTCTTTTTCAGAATTAGGTGAAACAAACAAAGAAGCTTCACCTAAGCTTTGGTGGCCGAAAAGATACGTGCCCTGTTCAACCGCCCCATTCAGCCCACTGCTATCCAGGTACAATGCAAAAGATTCCCATGCTTTACTGTGAGTGCCAGTTCGTTTCACGCCGGTAATTTCGACATCAAAGGATGTCCCTTCATCGAGAGTCACCGACATTTTATCGCCAACTAACTTTTCCAATCGTTCGAATGTAAACTGCTCCATACCTGCTTCCTTATAAAGGGCGAGGACCCTTTGTCCATGTATTTTCCACTCGTAAGGTTTAGAGCATGGTTGCATGTGTGAACAAATGTCAGAATGAAAACTTGATGATTGATCATAAAAATAATGTGCTGTGTCTTCTGATATCCCCTGTGTATTTCCAGCGAAAAGTCAAGCTTGGCCGCATCCATTGGTCATCATGAGCCCGACCGCTCTTTTCGTAACTTTACATAAGAAATATTGATTTGTTCCTCAAAAACCATACAGTAATCGAAATGATAATAATTATCGATTATGTAAAGGAAATGGAAATGAAGTGTTTCGCTAAATCAGGTGTGATCACAGCGGGCTTAATCAGTTTCGGTGTTATAACCACGCTGCCTGCCATGGCTGAATCCGTCACCGTTGACCACATTATGGGCTCAACCACTATTGAGACATCGCCCACACGTGTCGTGGTGATCGGGATTGGTGCGTTAGATGCTGTTGATGCGCTGGGCATAAAGCCGGTTGCGGTATCAAAAGGCACGACATTACCCAGCTATCTCACTCAATATAATGATAATAATGTCTCTTCTGCGGGCACCATTTTTGAACCCGATTTTGAATCCATTTATACCCAGAAACCTGATCTCATTATTGTCGGCCCTCGCAGTTCCAAACACTTTAAAGAGCTGACTAAAATTGCTCCAACCTTTGTTTTTGCGGTCGAAAATGGCAGTGATTACTGGCAAAGCACCCAAGCGCTGTGGCACGACTTAGGAGAAATCTTTGATAAACAGGATGTCGTCAATCAAAAAATCGAAACCTTAAACCAGCGCTTTGCTGCAATCAAAAACTACAACCAAAGCCATAATATGGACGCGCTCATGCTGATGAGCTCGGGGGGCAATGTGACGTCATTCGGTGAAGGCTCTCGTTTCGCGGTCTTGTATCAGGATTTCGGCTT
Organism: Photobacterium salinisoli; assembly: GCF_003614885.1. Taxonomy (GTDB): domain Bacteria; phylum Pseudomonadota; class Gammaproteobacteria; order Enterobacterales; family Vibrionaceae; genus Photobacterium; species Photobacterium salinisoli. The sequence goes on along the minus strand of NZ_QZMS01000007.1, from coordinate 421,064 downwards.
TAAACCCACCATTGAAACAGACGCAAAAGAGACAAAATCAGAGAAAACTGGCGGCCACGGTCAATTGGTCTCGTATGAACTGGTCAGCCAGGAAAACCCCTCCACCTTGCTGATTTTAGACCGCGATCAATTAGTTAATAAAGGCAAAAGTACCACCCGCCAGGATTTTGATAACGACTTGGTCAAATCAACCAAAGCTTATCAGGACAATCGTATGGTTTACCTTGATATTCCAGCCTGGTATGTCGCCAGCTCTGGTATTACAGCCACACAAACCATGATTGAAGACATTGAAGCGTTGAGCAAAGCGCAATAATCAGATCCGAGGTTGTTGTGACTAAATTGCTGTTTATTTTAGTCTGCCTGAGTCTGTCTTCATTGTTTATCGGGGTGGGCAACGTATCGTTAGCCCACCTTATTAATAATGATGCCAATGCCTGGCAACTGTTTATTTCTAGCCGTGTTCCCCGTTTACTTGCAATATTGCTGGCCGGCGGGGGGCTGAGTATCGCAGGCCTTATCATGCAGCAAATCAGCCAGAACCGCTTTGCTGCGCCTTCAACCTCGGGCACCATTGAGTGCTCAATGTTGGGTTTTGTCTTAAGTTTAGTGATTTTTGGCAACGGCGATCAGCTGTGGCTTATTTTTGCTACAGCGATGATCGGCACGCTTTTTTTTGTACAGCTTATCCAGCGAATTCAGTTTAAAAACGCGGTTTTTGTACCTTTAATCGGGATCATTTTCGGCAATATCATTGCTTCTATGGCAACCTTTATCGCCTATAAATATGATGCACTGCAAAATCTGTCTGGTTGGGCTGTTGCTAATTTTGCCAATATCCTGGCAGGTAATTATGAGCTGCTCTATATTGCCCTGCCTGTGACCATCTTCAGCTATTTATACGCAACACGTATTTCGGCTGCAGGCATGGGTAAAGACTTCGCAATCAATCTTGGTTTGAATTACCAGCAAGTGATGACGATTGGTGTCGCCCTGGTCTCAATTATGGCCGCTACTGTGGTGATGATTATCGGCCAACTGCCCTTTCTCGGTTTGATTGTTCCCAACCTGGTTAACCATTTCTACGGCGATAATCTACGCAAGAACATTCCGCGCACTGCTGTGTTAGGTGCAATTCTGGTTCTGGCATGCGATCTGGTTGGCCGAGTGCTGATATTTCCCTACGAAATTCCAATCTCCATGGTAATCAGCCTGCTCGGTGGCAGTGTCTTTATTTTCCTGGTGTTGAAAGGAATGCGCCATGATCAATAAACAGATAACGGATAAACATAAAATGTTCATCCTGCTGATCTTATGCATAGTCATGACCGCACTGTTCATTGGTTATGGCTTAACGGCAGACAACTACCAATACTTTTTATCGCGCCGAATTCCCAAGGTGCTGGCGATGATCATTGCTGGCTTGGCTATTGGCATGGCGTCTTTTTGCTTTCAGACCATCACCAATAACCGGATATTAACCCCTAGTATTATGGGCTTTGACTCGCTGTATTTACTTATTCAGGTGTTGGTAGTAAGCCTGTTTGGCGGGCTGAGTATGATGATGACAAATGCTGTGATCAACTTTTCGATCTCCGTGATCTTGATGATGGCATTCTCTTTTATTTTGTTTTTACTCTATTTCCGGTATTCCGCCAGGAATATTATTTCACTGCTTTTATTAGGTGTTATTTTTGGGCAGCTTTTCCAAAACGGTTCGTCTTTTCTTACCATGCTGATGGATCCGGATGAGTTTGCCAATGTACAAGCTAATATGTTTGCAAGTTTCAATAATATTCATGTGGAATTAGTATATTGGACATTACCTGTTCTTATTCTGGTAACAGTCTGGTTATTTAACATTCACCGAACGCTTGATGTGTATTTACTCGACCAGGATAACGCTACCAGCCTGGGTGTAGATATTCAACGAACAACGCGTTCCGTTTTATTACTTTCCTCTGTACTGATTGCCATTTCAACCGCATTAATTGGCCCGATTATGTTCTTTGGCCTTTTGATCACAAACCTGACCCGGGAATGGCTGAAAACCTATCAGCACAAATATTTATTAACTGTCTGTGGCTTGATGTCTGTTGCCACTTTGCTAACCGGCCAATGGATTATCGAAAAAGCATTTGGCTTTGAAACCACACTGAGCGTAGTGATTAACTTTGTCGGCGGCATCTATTTCTTATTCTTACTGTTACGAAGTAAAGTGGTGTAACCCTGATGATTGAATTAAAACATTTAACTAAACGCTTTGGCGAGCACCCTGTGGTGAAAAATGCCAGTGCTGAATTTGCAAAAGGGAAAGTGACAGCCATTATTGGCCCCAATGGTGCCGGAAAAAGTACACTGCTTTCTATCGCCGGACGTTTATTGAAGCGTGACGAGGGCGAAGTCTGGATTGATGGCAAGGAACTGGTTGAATGGGATACCAAAGCGTTGGCCAAACGTTTATCTGTATTGCGCCAGGCTAACAACGTTAGCCTGCGGTTTACCGTGCGGGAGCTTATCGCTTTCGGCCGGTTTCCTTATTGCCAGGGCAACCTAGCCACAGAAGATAACGATGTGATCGATAAAGCCATCGAATATTTAGATCTCGGTAACATCCAGGATAAATACCTTGACGAGCTCAGTGGCGGGCAGCGTCAGCTTGCTTTTATTGCCATGGTCATCGCGCAAGATACCGATTATGTCTTTTTGGATGAACCGCTCAATAACTTAGATATCAAGCACTCTTTGCAAATCATGCACACCATTCGGCGTTTAGCCCATGAGTTACATAAAGCAGTCATCATCGTCATTCATGATATCAACTTTGCCTCCTGCTATTCCGACACCATCATCGCGCTGAAAAAAGGTCAAATTGTTGCTAAGGGCCGGGTTGAGCAAGTGATTGATGCTGATGTGTTGTCTGAGATTTACGAAACTCCCTTTAACGTTGTCGAAATCGGCGGAAAACGTATGTGTTTATACTTCTCATAAGTGCTGATATCCACTCTGCATCAACCCACTTCAGACAAGCTATCAGGGGTATGGGCTGTCACGTTAATAGGCTCCAGCCATTCTTTCGGGGCATGCTCATTCAGTGTTTTGATCAGGGTTTGCACCCTGAGCGGCAGCACGCCGGCGGCAAAATAGCACAGCACAGGGCGGGCTGCGCCATACCATTCGGGTAAGCAGGGCATTAAATTACCCGGGTGTGCTTTAAGGTAATTACTGGCAATCCAAGTCGGTAATAACCCGACGCCATATCCCGATGAGATGGAATCAAGCTGAAGCAGCAGGTTATCGCTGCTTAACCGGCTGATGGGCGGCATCACCACACAGTCCTCCTGCCCGTTAGAAAGATAAACGGTATTGATTTTATCGCTGTCAAACGGCAACCACTGATGCGCATGGAGCTGTTCTGGGTGTGTAATCACCCCGTATTTCTGGATATAACGCGGAGATGCATACAGACCAAACTGCCAGTAACCAAGCGTTTTCTTACGCCATGTTCCCGGCAGTTCCTGCTCCCCAATCGCTAACACAATGTCCGGCTCGTGCTGGAAATATTCATCACGATCTTCGGTAAATAAGCGGATATTGACCTGAGGATGGGCATCCAGGAAGTGATGCAGTTCATGCCTTAACCAGCCTCGCACCAGGCTTTGGGGCGCCAGTAAAGTGACTTCGCCTGCCACACTTTGCTTAAGTGATTGCAGCGCATTTTGTGACTCTTCAGCCATTGTCAGTAAACGCTGACAGTATTCAGAAAAGACCTCTCCGGCACGTGTCAGCATCAGACGTGAACCTTGCTTGATAAAAAGCCGCTGTCCCAGTTCAGTTTCTAACTGAGCCAGGCGTCGACTGATGGTCGATTTCGGCTGATTCAATGCCTTTGCTGCGGCAGTCACACTATGAAAACGACTCAGTGCAGCAAATGCCCGGATACCCTGCAGTTCTGTTTTCATCCTCATCCCATTTTCGGAACGGCCCGTTCCACTCATTGATCTAGTCAGTAGCAGCGAATATAGCAATAATCGCAAATAGATTTAAGAATCATTATCATTTATGGAAAAAATAATGTCTAGCTATCGTTTACCCCTCTCCACTTTGACAGGATCAGTACTATTGGCTGCCAGTGTACAGGCCGCTCAACAATCCCCTGTGACCGAAACCATGGTAGTGACTGCGTCCGGTTACGAGCAAGCAGAAATCACCGCGCCCGCCAGCATCAGCGTGATCACTCGTGAGGAGCTTGAGCATAAATATTATCGTGATGTCACAGATGCACTGAAAACCGTTCCCGGTGTCACCATCACAGGGGGTGGCGATAATAAAGACATCAGTATCCGTGGTATGGGTTCAGCGTACACTTTGATTCTGGTTGATGGTAAACGCCAATCATCTCGTCAGACCCGACCAAATAGTGACGGTCCGGGCATTGAACAGGGCTGGTTACCGCCTTTAGAAGCGATTGAGCGCATTGAGGTTATCCGTGGCCCGATGTCGACACTGTACGGCTCAGATGCCATTGGCGGTGTTGTCAACATCATCACCCGCAAAGACAACCAGCACTGGCTCGGCAATCTCCAATTGGGTACTGTCATTCAGGAAAATCGCGACTCTGGTGATGAGCGCAGCGCTAACTTCTTTCTTACCGGCCCATTAACGGAAAATCTCACCGCACAATTTAACGGGCAAACCACAGTCCGCGATGAAGATGCGATCACCAATGGCTATGAAAATAAAGATCTGAACAGCTTCAACGCCACACTTACTTACCAGCTTAATGATCTGCACGCGATGTCGTTAGAAGCAGGGATCAGCGAGCAATCCCGTGCCGGAACGGTCGGTAAGTCAGTTGCGACTGAAGGTTGCCGTGGAGAATGTGTTGATACTTTAGAAGAATATACCCGTACCCATTACGCCATCACGCACCTGGGTGACTGGGGCGCAATCGGGCAATCCAACACTTACCTGCAATATGAAGACTCGGAAAATAAAAGCCGGGAAATGGAAAGTAAAAATACTGTCTTCAAGACCAGCCTGGTTACGCCAGTCTATTCCCATATTTTGACATCAGGTTTTGAATATCAATATGAAAAACTTCAAGATTACACATCTAACAGTGCTTCCGACCTGACTGAGCTGGACAGTGACCGTGTGGCGGTATTTCTTGAAGATGAATGGGCCATTGCCGACTCATTCAGCCTGACTTTAGGAGCACGTGTCGATGATGATGAAAACTATGGTACTCACGTCAGCCCACGGGCTTATGGTGTCTGGAGCATCACATCAAATTGGGTGTTTAAAGGCGGTGTATCTACAGGTTATCGCGCGCCGACACTGCGAGAAACCTCTGCAGAATGGGCACAAGGCAGCCGCGGCGGTGATATCTATGGTAATCCGGATCTGCAGCCTGAAAAGTCAGTAAATACCGAAGTCAGTCTGAACTACCAGAATGATAACGGGCTAAATTCGAGTGCCACGCTCTTTCATAACGACTTCAAAGATAAGATTTCTCGTATCGAATGTTCCAGTTGTGGCCCGACCAATAGCAGTGGCAGCGTAGCAACAAAACGCATCAACATCGATGAAGCGACGACACAAGGTGTCGAACTCAGCCTCAGCACTCCACTGGGTGACAGTGTCTTCTGGAATGCCAGCTACACCTTTAACGATTCTGAGCAAAAATCGGGCGACTATAAGGGCCAGCCACTGGTTCAGTTGCCAAAGCACTTATTCAGTACCGATCTTTCCTGGCAAGCCACAGCTGACTTAGAGACCTGGTGGCAAGTCACCTATCACGGTGAAGAGATGGAACCGACAACAGGGCCATCATCAAGCAGCCTGGAAGCCCCGTCTTATACCTTCCTAGACATGGGGGTAAGTTATCAGTTAACGGATAATGTGGCCGTCAATGCCGCCATTTATAACCTGCTGGATGAAGAAGTCACTTATGACGAATATGGCTATGTGGAAGATGGTCGACGTTACTGGGTCGGGATGAATGTCGGCTTCTGATACCTGACTCCCCTTACTATCAATGCCAGCCGGTGTCGGCTGGCATTGTTCTGATCTATCCCGGCTCATCCAATATCACTGGCATTGCAGCCAGACAACGCATGCTCGCAAGCGTGTTATGCATTGCCGAACACCGGGCGGAAAAAGTTTCGCTCGTAACTGATAATACAGCGGGTATCCTCGGCATACTGAAAGGCGCGCAGGCAATCCGGATCCGTCATGGACGCTTTCCGGTAGGTTTCGTAATCCGCCAGGCTGGGAAAGGTGAACAGCGCCAGGGCGATATTACTGGCACCTTCAGAAGGCAGGAAATAGCCGTTGTGCTGACCACCAAATTTATTGACGAGCGGGATCCACATACGGGCATATTCTTCAAATTCGCTGACTTTATAAGGGTCTATAACGTAGCGTAAAAAACAAGTCACCATGATGCATTCCTTTGATGTGTTTCATTCCTTCGATGCACAGAAACCAGCTGACTGTCATGCCAGCGGGAAAGCAAAAACGTAGCGCACAAGGCACCGACTAATGCAAAGGCCATATCAGACTGGGTATCCCAGACATAACCCTGTGTGCCCAGAAAAGCCTCTGCGTTTTCGCCTGTTGCCAGCGCCACCCACCATTCAATCAATTCATAAAAGGCGCTGAAGGCTAAACACACAGACACAGCAACAACACTCACCCAAAACCGGCCATTGACTATCTGCTTTCTGATGAGTATTTCCCTTGCCAGAATAGCCGGGACAAACCCCTGAAAAAAGTGACCGACTTTGTCGTAGTTATTTCTTTCGGCCCCGAACAGATTGTCGAACAAAGGCACTTCGGCGTAGGTGTAATGCCCCCCCACCATTAATACAATGCAATGCAGTAAAATCAGCCCGTACAGTAAAGGGGTGAGCCTGAATGTATTATAAGTGAACACTATCAAGATCAGGCCAATCAGCGCAGGCAATACTTCAAGAAACCAGGTAAAGGTATCTTTCGGTTCAATACCAGACCAGATAAACACCACGGTAAACACAGAGAGCCAGATATATTTCAAATGCTTGTCCTTTTATACAACATATTTACTGAGTTACCTTTCCCGTCCGGCACCATTAATCAACTTGCACAGGCAAGTTCGGGTTTTCAACATGCTCGAACATCATGACGATATCTTCGGCAAGTACCCGGCTTTGCGACAAAGGCGGAATGGTGTCCCGTGCAAAAAAATCAATTGCTGAAATTTCGATGTTCTCTTTTGGCTCACCGGACACAAAATGACAAAGAAAGAAGAGCTTATAAACGTGATAGGGATAATCGGGCTGGTATGGGTGAACCGCTCTGTCTTTTATCGCAATCAGTTTGGGCTGACTGACGACCAAACCGGATTCTTCCAACACTTCGCGGACAATCCCCTGTGACGGGGTTTCACAGACATCGGCCCACCCTCCGGGTAATGTCCACTTGCCATCCTCACGTTCTTTGACCAGAAGAATTTTGTTATCGCGAATCACTCCGGCCCGCAGATCAACTTTCGGGGTAGGATAGCCCTCTTCAGGAATAAACAGATGATGCACTTTACTGAGTGGCTGGCCGCTAATCTGTGCAAACATTTGATATGAAATGTCGGCAATCTGATCAAAGCGTTCAAGATCGTATAGATCGTGACTGTAAGCTTTACCGGCTTGTGCAATGGCCTGAAGTTTCTTGGCCCAAGTTAACCAGTCACTCATTATAGTCATGCCCTCATTTCGGAAAAAATATTGACTCACCCTATATGAACCAATACTCACAATCAATAAGGTTTCATTGTTCTACTGCCGCGGCACCAAACCAAAAGGTAAACTCTCGAACATAGCCGGCTGGTTGGTGACAGTCGGGGCGGCATGTACGCCACGCCAGTCCAGTAGCATGATTGCCAGCGTGTTGCGGTGCTCACCGTCATACAGCTCGCTTTCGCCTTTTACTGACGGCACCATACCCGTTTGCCGGTCGATCGATTTCTGGATGAACTGGCGCGTTTTTTCGACCACGGGATCATCCTGCAGGCCGGCTAACAGGAAGCTGATACCCACTTCGGCCACCACATCTTCCTTGGTATGCAACAGAATATCGTCGATATGGCGGCGAAAGTGATCATAAATCCACTGAAAATCGCTTTCCTTGAGCTGATATTGATAATACGAGGATGCCGCAAAGATAATATGGGTCATGCCGTATATCTTATTCATGTACTGCTGCTCGCTGAGCTGTTTATCCTGGCTGTCCGGATAGATCGCCCGGAAAGCAGCAATAAAAGGCTCAACCACGTCCTGCTCGCCAAGCTGACGTAACCAGTAAACCTGATTGGCAAGCTGCGCTGCCCATGCGCGGATCATGTCTGGGTCGGTGGCATAACGGGCAAAATCATAGCGACGGATGATGTCGCGTAATTTGTGGTCTTCTCTGTGTTTAAGGCCGTATTCATTGGCACGGGCCATAGAGCCAAGCAGATCGACGCCCAGAAAATAATACTCAGGGTAATCTCTGGTGGCCAGATAACGTAAATCGCTGCGGGCATCGTCTTTGCGCTGATACCTGGCTTCGCGGGCTTCCGAATAGGCTTTTATTTGTGCCGGCGTGTAAATTTCTGTCGTCACGGCATTGAGCCGGCTGGCCACACGTGCCAAGTCTGACCACACGGCCGACTGGTATTTGGGATCCATCGTCTGGCGATACATCCTCAGGCCATAATGGCCCATTTTAAATGCCGGTAATGTAAACAACTGGGTTTCAAAGGTTTGCCGTATCAATGCGGCGTCATCGGCATAGGATGGCAATACCTGTTGCTGTACAGGCGGTTCTGCCGGTCTGGGCGAAATTTGCATCGCCGCCCAGCCAGGCAGTGAAAGAAGCGTAATCAGAAGATAAACAATAAAACGACGAATATTCATAGCAACCCCGCAACGATTTAACAACACAATCATAGCAAAGGCGCCGTTGTTCACGTCAGTGGTATGTCATTTAAGCCTGTGGAATATCTGCATTTTTACGTTTGCGGTGCTGAGCAGTTACGTATTAATCCATCGGTAAGTCAGGTTAATCCGCTCACTGAGAGGCTGAGTGGTCTTTGGCACGCTATGCACCCAGTGGGACTGAGTCTGGCCCGCCATGATGAGCAAAGAACCATGACTGAGCTGAAAATCAATTTTCTGCCCGGTGTTACGATGCTTCAGCAAAAAACGCCGGGTCTCGCCTAAGGTTACCGAGGCAATCACAGGCGCGGGGCCGAGTTCGGGCTCGTTATCCTGATGCCAGCCCATGCTGTCCTGTCCGTTACGATACAGATTAGCCAGCACCGAATTAAAACGGGTATTCGCCACTTGTTCACAGGTGGCCTTTATCTGCAGCAAGGCTGGCGTCCACGGGTCCGGCTGCATAGTCAAGCCCGAGTAGGTATAGGAAGCCTCCCCGCACCAGGCCTGCAAACGCGGCTGCATCACCCGGCGACCATACAGTGTAATGGCTTCCTGCTGCCAGTTGAGCGACTGGCGCAGCGCGCGAAAATAGCGATCTGAGTCGGAAACGGTAAAAAAGGCCGGCGCCCAGAACAGCAAGCCGCCATCAATAGCAATCCACTCGCCCGGCGTGCTGGCTTCACCGAATAAGTCGAGATTGTGCATCAGCTGTACTCGTCCTTCACCGCAGGCAGACGTACATCGACCCATACCAGCCGGTGATCAGAGCTGATATCAGCCCGCTCTTTGCCGTCTTCGCCAGTGACCAGTCTGCGCAGCGGATCTTTCTTATCCGGCCAGAACACGCCGCTGTTCAGCACATCGAAATCGGCAGAAGGCAGAACATAATCGAGCCGCAGACCACTCAGGTGTGTCCACTCCGAACTTCTGCCCCGGCGTAATTTCCAGGGCCGGAAAAATCGCCCGCCCAAGCTTTTCGGGGTCAGTTTACCTTCTGCAACAGCCCGATGAACCCTGGGGTGATACAGCAGGTGCCGGAGTGCAAGCACCATACCTTCACCATCATGCAAATCGGCGTTGAGATCCCCCAGCAACACAAAAGGCGTGTCTTGGTTCAGACCGCCAGAATTACCCTGATCATCGGTCAGATAGGCTTCATCATTGATAATGTCCATTAAGAGTCGCAACTCATCATGGTTACGGCGGGCATTACGCCGCTCGGGGCCGTCAAACACAGGCGGCGTCGGGTGAGCGCAGAGCAGCTGGAATCGCCTGTGCCCGACCTGTACCGGAATTAAAAGATGATTTTTCGATGACAGCCTGAGCTGTGCCATTGCTTCTGGGCTGTAATAGCCTTCCGGCATATGGTTATCCGGCATCTGCTGCCACAGCAGGGTTTGCCAGCTGCGGATATCCTCTTCTATCAACGGATAACGCGACAGCACCACAAAGCTGAAATGACCATGATGAAACCCATAGCCCTGACCATCCTGAGGCAGGGTGCGTTCCCCGTCTCCGTCCAGATCCGCCTCGCACAATGAGCCGGTATTCGCAGGCGGGCAATAACGGTAAGGGTAATCAATTGCGACCTGACCATGTTGCGGTTCGGCGAGATAATAGCGGCAGAAATCCGTCAGGCCACCGTCATCGCCCCCTTCACCGGGGTGGTCAAACTCGCACAGTAGCAGGACATCGGGCTGCACATGCTGAATCATGGCTGCCAGCCGGGAAATTCTTGCGTGGCCCGGCGCCGACAGCTTCTGCCGTATCCGGCCGGCAACAGGATCAGACAGGGCGATATTAAATACCGCAACTCTTAAGGTAGGTGTTGGCACAACGCACTCCCAACAGACTGAAATTCAATAGCCTGTATTGATTGTACGCTGTGTTGTTCAGTTGCTCCAGCGCCTGACATCAGCCCGGAATATTCACCAGGCTGCTTATGGCCTGATAAATCTGCCTGGCATCATGCATGGCTCTGTGCCTCGCAGGCCCCAAGGCTTCCAGCGCACGCTGAAAACGGGCTCTTTCTATGCCGTTTTCCTGCTGCAGCCAGTGGCCGATTTCGGTCAGTGTGAAGGAGGGCCGCATATGGGCCGCATGATACAGCCGCCCCAGCCAGAACAAATCCCACTGGCTGTCACAAAACACATAGTCCAGTTGCCCCAGCACACTGTTCAAATGCTGGCAGACTTCCAGCACCTGCATACCATGCTGTTCCAGTTCGCTGCGGGGGATTCTGTGAATACGTTGCTCGGCGTAGCTGTCCCAGTACTGCCAGACATCACCGGCGGTCAGTGGGTTGATCAGGATACTTTGCCCGTTGCCGTCAGGAAGTACATAGCCCACTTCAATAGGGTAGGATTGGTCCGATAAGCCTGACGCTTCAAAATCTAGTGTTGCCCACATTGCACTCTCCCTGATGCTTATGTCGTCCACGGCTCAGCCATTCTGGTTCCTTCCCTACCTGCAATTACAAATTGCCGGTAAGCCGAGCCGGACATCTCTCAGTGAACACAGCAGCTCTGCAGACCCCTCTCATACCCCGAGAGCGCATCCAGACTGTGTCACCGACTGCCTTCTCATTAACTGTAGACCCGCGATAATACTTTACCCGCTATTTCATCTGCTTGACGCAGGATTGATACACTCAGTCAGACCGTAACAAGCTGTGATAAATCTCAGCATCTTCCTGGCTGAAACAGACAAAATACACTTTGTCGGGTGTACTTTTGCCTTCCAGACACTGCCGGGCTGTCTGCACGGCAATACTGGCCGCCAACTGTTTCGGGAAACCGTAAATCCCGGTACTGATGCAGGGAAAAGCAATCGTGCCGGCGCCCACTTCATCCGCCAGCGCCAGACTCTGCCGATAACAACTGGCCAGTAATTCAGCCTCATTCTGTTTACCGTCCTGCCATACCGGCCCCACCGTGTGAATCACCCACCGGGCTGGTAACTGGTATCCGGGGGTGATTTTTGCTTCACCCGTCGGGCAGCCATGCAGGCGCCGGCACTCTTCCAGTAACTGCGGACCCGCCGCTTTGTGAATGGCGCCATCGACACCACCGCCCCCCAATAAGCTGTTGTTCGCTGCATTAACTATCGCATCCACATTCAAGGTCGTTATGTCGCCCTGCCATACCAATAAATCTGCCATTTCAGCCTCCGGTTTGATCTGACACAGCAAAACGTCAGGTGCCCAGGCAAGATACTGTGTCGGCACTGACTATCATGTTATTTTAGTGCCAATCTTTCATTAACAGGCCAAAGACTTACTATGACACCCGTCATCGGTTTCGCCGGTTTCAGCGGCGCAGGAAAAACCACATTAATTGAGCAGGTTATCCCGTATTTAAAGCAATATGGGTTGCGTGTTGGTCTGCTGAAACACAGTCATCATGATGTTGAGCCGGATACAGCGGGAAAAGACAGCTATCGTCTGCGCCATGCCGGCAGCGATCAGCTGTTGCTGGCGACGCCGCATCGACACATTCTGTTTTTTGAATATCCGGATGATCAAAAGCGTGAACCGGTACTGGAAGATTGCCTGATGCAGCTGGATCACAGCCGCCTGGATATCGTGCTGGTAGAAGGGTTTCGCGACCAGCCAATCACCAAAATTGAAATTCACCGGCCGGATTACGGAAAACCTCTGCTGTACCCCAAAGATACAAACATAGTGGCCATAGCCACCAGCGAACCGGGCGACATTCACCCGATTCCTGCGCTGGATTTAAATCAGCCTGCCGGTGTGGCAGCGTTTATTATGACCTGGCTTGAAAGCGCCGAACCTGCGCGGTTCTGACAGTCACTATCGGGTTTAATCAGAACATCAGGCGTTTGCGGCCGGTCTGCTGATCGGCATCTTTGCCAATTGAGGCAGACTTGCCTGTATTTGGCTTCTTGTTGCCGCCTTTTCCGGCTGGCGAGCTTTTGCCCGCTTTGGCAGAACGGTGCTTCGCCGACTGGTTTTTTTTCGGTTTGGAGGCTGTGGGCTTGGCAACAGGTTCACTGACCGTTTCCGTTACTGGCTGATCACAGAGCACCACATAAAACTCACCGTTAAACTCTATGACATCACCGTCATAAATCTTGCAGCGTTTCCGCAGTTCAATCTCACCATTCACGGCAACATAACCTTCGGAGATCGCCATTTTGGCCTCGCCTCCGCCTCCGACGGCATTGGCAATTTTCAGCACTTTATATAACTCGATGGGCTGAACAGACACTTCAATCCCAAGCGCTTCAACTTCTATTTCCTGATCCTGACTCACGGTACTCGACCTGTTTTTACTGAGAATACGGTGAGTATACCACTTTGCCTTCCCTCTCTGCGCATCATTCCTGCTGTCAATCCAGCCCGCTCTGTGAATACGCGGTCAATTGCACCGACCACAAGGTTTTGGCCCGTTACATAGAGATAACGAACCCAATCGGTTATGCTTGTTACAACTTTCACGTACGTTCCCGTTAACAAGGAAAACATTATGCTGAAACTGCTGTATGCCGCTGTATTCTGTCTGCTTTTCGCTATGCCTGCCATAGCGCAGGAATCAGAAGAAGCGCCCCCCTACTCGGAGCAGCCAGTGTTAGATAAGCCTTTAATGGAAAGGTATATTCTTGATGAAATGAAATCGCTGCGCCAGGATCAGCAGGATCTTGAACGTCGCTTAACCCTCTCTTTTACCGATCGCGAACTGGCAGTGGCAGATAAATCGCTCAATTATGCCAATGTGACAGTCACCTATTTTTTCTATCTGATCGCCGGTGCCGCCTCACTCATTGCGCTGGTAGGCTGGCAGTCGCTGAAAGAAATCAAGGTCAATACCAAGAAAATGGCCGAACAGCAGTTAAAGGAAATCACGGATCAGTACGAGAAGAAATTCCAGATGCTGGAGCGGGATCTGAAACGCAAAACCCGGATCATCGCGCAAAATAACAAAGAGATTGAGATTATCAATGAAGTGCATAATCTCTGGCTCAGAGCTCAGAGTTCGCAAACCGCCGAGCAGCAGATGGAAGTGTATGATGAAATCCTCAAACTGCGACCGGGCGACCTGGAAGCACTGACGCACAAAGCGGATGCTGCGATGGAAATCCGTGAATTCCATTGGGCACTGAGCATTTGTAACCGTGTGCTGGAAGTGGACAGCACCAATGCCAATGCCCTGTACCAGCGTGCCTGTGCATACGCCTGTCTGGGAGCGGAAGATCAGGCCGTGTCTGATCTTGAGCGAGCAATTCAGGGCAGTGCTTTCCTGCGTGAGCTGGCAAAAGAAGAAAATGACTTTGAAACACTGCACGGTCACGAACGATTCGAACAGCTTATCACTCACCATAACGAGTAAGTTTCTCTGCGTATTATTCTTACTTGGGATATTCACTGGACAAGCTAATAACAGCAAGCTTAGTATCTGGTTATACGGAGATTATGCCGACTTAACGGAGTAACAAATGCACGCCACAACCCGACAGATGCAAGCCCGGAAACACATTGCCCTGGTGGCTCACGATAACTGTAAAAGCCACTTACAGCGCTGGGTCAGTGAACATAAAAGCAAACTGGAAAATCATACCCTGTATGCCACTGGCACGACCGGGCATCTGCTGTCAAAGCAAACCGGTCTGCCGATTAATTGTTTACTGAGCGGCCCAATGGGCGGCGATCAGCAGTTGGGTGCGCTAATTTGCGAAGGCAAGATCGACATGATGATTTTCTTCTGGGATCCACTGAATGCCGTGCCCCATGATCCCGATGTAAAAGCACTGCTTCGGATTGCCGCAGTCTGGAATATCCCCGTTGCCACCAACCGCGCCAGTGCCAATTTCATGATTGCTTCCACCATGATGGAGGAAGCCGTGTCGATAGAAATTCCCGATTATGAAGCTTATCTGGCTGAGCGCCTGTCTTAAGAGGCCGCGCCTGAGTGCTGAGCAAGTAGCTATCCGTCAGCTCTGCAACTGTCATAAAACAGCACTCAGACAGCTGTAACACCCCGCTTCAACACATCGTCCCCGCACAGACGGGGACCACCTTACTTTCACACTGCAACTCCGATTTCCACCTGCTTTACCGCTTTTACCGCCAGCAAAGCCATGCGTTTAGGTATATGCTTTAAATTAATACCAAAAACAACCTGTTACCCTCATGGTGGCTTATGAAAGCATGGACTCTGACTGAACCCAACGGACTGGACAGCCTGCAGCTGACACGTACTACCCGCCCCAAACCCGGTGCAGATGAAATCTGCATCAAAGTGGCCGCGATGGGCCTTAACCCGATTGATTACAAGCTGGCAGACTGGGGATACGCCACCTGGAACTACCCGCAAATCATCGGCATGGACATTGCAGGAACCGTGGAATCCGTTGGCCTTAATGTACGCCAGTTTAAACCGGGAGACAGGGTATTTACCTTTCTCGACCCGCGCCATTGCGGCGGTTTCGCTGAGTATGCCTGCTGTAAAACCGGGGCCGTCAGCCGCCTGCCTGCAGCTGTCAGTGTTGAACAGGGGGCGGCTTTACCTTCTGCCGGTTACAGTGCCTGGCTGGCGGTACATGATAAGCTCAGACTGAAGCCGGGGCAGCGAGTCGCCATCACAGGTGCCGGTGGCGGCGTGGGCGGTTTTGCGGCCCAGTTAGCCAAACTGGCCGGCGCCACTGTGTATGCCATTGCCGCTGAAAGGCATCACGCCAGATTACTCAGTTATGGCGTCGATGCCGTCATTGATTCGGATCATGACAATGTGGCCATGAAAATCATTGAATTAACCGAAGATAACCTGCTGCATGCTGTGATTGACTGTGTTTCTGCCCGCTCAGGAAGCATTATGAGTGCGCTGATTCGCTTCAACGGCCAGATAGTCATGGTGGCCGATCAATTCAATCAGGTTCCTTTGCTGGCGACAACAAAAGCACTCAGCATGCACGAAGTGGCGCTACATGGCACCTATGCGCATGGTGCGCCCGAGGATATCCACCATCTGTCTGATATGGGGAACAGCATGAGCAACCTGATCGCCGAAGGAAAACTGGATCCTATGATAGATAAGCTGTTTTCCTTTGAGCAATTGAAGGAGGGACTGGCGCTGCTGCACAGGCAGCAGCACAGCGGCAAACTGGTAGTAGTACTGGATTAAAAAAACGAGTGATAAGACGGTATCAGCGTTTCATTTTTTTAATCTTATTATTGACCTGATATCTGTCTTCAATCAGTTCATTCACAAACGGCGAGAGAGTTTCCGGGTTGGCGCAGATCCAGACATGCTCTTTGGCCCTGGTCATCGCGACATAGAACAGACGGCGCTCTTCCGCATCGGCAATGCCTTCGTTACCGCCAGACTGCAGACAAGCCAGCAAACCTCTGTCGCGATCCTGGGCCGGGAACACGCCGCGGTTCACATTGAGCACAAACACAAAATCTGCTTCGCGGCCCTTGCTGGCATGGCAGGTCATAAATTGCAGATTAAGCTGTGGCCACTGACTCTGCCAGTCGGCCAGCTTTTCAGGCCGTTGATCGTGATTGCGTCCCAGCAACAGCACGCTGGCTTCTTTTTTCACTTTAGAGGCAAGCTGCACCAGTTCCTGTTCCAGCAGGTCCTGCGCCAGTAAGGTGACTGCCTTTCGCTTCTGTTTTTTCACACTTGCCAGCGATTTTTTCAGTTGCTGCGGATTTTGCTGAATAAACATATTGGCGACTTCACCAATCATGTTGTTAAAGCGGTAAGTAGTGTCGAGTTCCATGACATGGCTGGCACCAAAACGCTGCTCAAAGCCAGTGGTCAGATTGACATCGGCACCGGCAAAGCGGTAAATCGCCTGCCAGTCATCTCCAACGGCATATAAGCTGGGGGCTAAGTTGTCCGTTCCCGGTACCTGGCAAATAGCATCGATCAGCGCCAGCCGGTGTGGCGAAATATCCTGGTATTCATCGACCATGACAAAACGCCACTGCGGAATGAATTTGCCTTGTCTTACATACTCAGTGGCCGTCTGGATCATGGTATTGAAATCAATCTGGCGATTGGCTTTCAGGTGCTGGCTGTACACCTTGTAACACGGCCACAGCAGGGCCAGTTCGCTTTTCATCTGAGCTTTATCACCACTGCCCATGGCACTGTCGACCATGGCTGATAATTCCGCTTTGTTGCCACCTTGCTGGCCCATCAGCTCAATATGGCGCCATACCCAGTTCAGCAAGGGTTCGCTGCGCGCCTGTTCTTCGATGGAATTGTCACCACGAAAGCCCGGTATGCGCCACTGTGTCAGGTGCTTTTGCCAACGCTTTGCCGCCGTCTCGTTCTGCCACTGATCTTTGAGCAGAGCAGACAACCATTCATTACGGGCTTGTTCATCCTGTACTAACGGCGACACGCCCGGTAATTGACCTTCAACCGCCTGAATAATCTGGCAACCCAGACTGTGGAAGGTCGCCACTCTGATCTCGCGGCCGACTTTGTCTTTCAGCCGCTCGCTCATTTCTTCCGCCGCTTTTCGGCCAAAGGCTAACATCAGAATATCGTCCGGCCCGGCTTGCTGGCTGGCCAGCAGGTAACCGGCCCGGGCCACCAGCACACTGGTTTTGCCAGAACCGGCCCCGGCCAGTATCAGATTATGGTCCTGATTCAGCAGCACGGCCTGCCGCTGAGAATCATTGAGCGGTGACGATTCAATCCGGTCAAACCAGGACGACCACTTCTCGGTTTCTTCCTGTATCCAGGCAGCATTGGTTTCACTGACCCAGTCTGCATTGTCTTCGAGCCAGGGGAATATCTGTTCAAATGCCATTGGACGAAATGAAGCGGCCAATTCATCCGTCAGGCCTGTTTCAGACAAGGCATTATGGAGCGATTGTTGTAAGTTCAGGTAATCGGAACGGCGTTTATAGCCAGGCTGGGTGATAAATGCGTCGATGCGGGCCAGCATCTGCGGCAGGTGGGCATCCAGTTTTTCGACCCGCCCTTTCGCCCATTGGCGGTAAGTGTCCACCAGATGGTGGGCGAAAGCTTGACACTCCGCCCAGGGCAGCCCATGCACAGTCCAACTTGCCGTCTGATCTGCCGAACTCAGTTCCATTGCGCCCCACAACACCCCGCGGTGCAGCGTCACTGAACCATCCCAGTCATCAAATGACAGGACTTCACTGTTTTGCAGGCTTTCCAGAACAACCTGTTCTTCATCCAGTTCAATACTGCAATAATCGCCCTGCACTAACCATTGTGCGAGCCTATTGGCCGTTAATCGCATTGTGTTACCTGACACCTTGATTCACTCAGCGAGAAGATTATCAAGAACTGCGCACAGACCATAGCGGTAAGCGCTTTATTTACGTAAAATTTGAGACAAAAATGCCCGCTGCTTCAATGAACAACCCTGTTTATTATCAGCATCGACCGGATACCCGATGACAAAATTTTCTCTGCAAACCACTTTTCGACGTTACTGGGCAAAAGACCGCCTTCATCTCAGTGCCCGCGTCGCATTAGCCTTGATTGGCGCTGTCGTACCCTGCTGGTATCTGAATGCAACCACTGCAGTCACTCCATTGGTATTGGGGATCATTGCAGCTGCACTGGCAGAAACCGACGATAATCTGGCCGGCAGACTGAAAGCACTGGCAATGACCTTGCTGTGTTTTCTGATTGCCTCACTATCGGTTGAGTTACTGTTCGATTACCCGGCGCTTTTTGCCGTCGGGCTGTTCTCATCCAGCTTTGGCTTCATGATGCTGGGCGCGATGGGCACCCGGTATGCCAGCATCGCTTTTGCCTCCCTGCTGCTGGCTATTTATACCATGCTGGGTGCCGAAAGCAGCCAGAATTTATGGTTTCAGCCCGCCTTACTGCTGAGCGGTGCCATTGGCTATGGCTTGCTGTCGATTTTGTGGCAGATGCTTTGGCCAAATCAGGCGGTTCAGCACAGTCTGGCTAATGTCTTTGCTGCCCTGGCCGATTATCTGGATGATAAAAGCCGCTGGTTCCGTCCGGTCGACAGCCTTGATCCGCAACAACTGCGTATTCAGGCTGCAGCCAGCAATGCCAGAGTGGTGTCGGCACTCAATCAGGCCAAACAAACCTTGCTGAACCGGGTTAAACGGGTGCAACACAACCAGCGAGGCCACCGCTTTCTCAGCCTGTATTTCCATGCCCAGGACATTCATGAGCGTATCAGCTCCTCCCACCAGCGCTATCAGGATCTGGCAGCGGCTTTTCGCCGCAGTGACATCTTGTTCCGTTTTCAGGATCTGATGCAGCAGCAAGCAACAGCATGCCGCAATATCAGTAGCAGTCTGGCAATGGGTAATTATTACCGGCACAGCCTGGATAATAGTCTGGCGCTGGACGAGCTGAAAGAATCCCTCAGCTTTCTTAAATCGCAGAATAATCCCCAGTGGCGAGCTTTCCTGACTCAACTGGACTATCTGTTCAATAACCTCGCGACCATTGAACGTCAGCTCGTCAACCTGAATAATCCGGACGTAGCTGAAGCACAGGAAGATACTGAACTGGCCGATTCAGAAGCCCATACTTTCTCCGGTTTATGGCAACGGGTGAAAAGCCAGTTGCACACTGACAGCCAGTTGTTTCGCCATGCGATACGTATCGCCACAGCACTGACGGTAGGCTACGGCGTAATTCATTTGCTGGACTTACAGCACGGATACTGGATTCTGCTCACCACATTGTTTGTCTGCCAGCCCAATTTCAGCGCTACACGTCAGAAACTGACGCAGAGGATCATAGGGACGCTCGGTGGCCTGCTCGTTGGTCTGCCGCTGCTGTATCTGTTTCCCGGCCAGGAAGGTCAGTTGGTACTCATGGTACTGGCAGGGGTGGCCTTTTTCGTGCTCCGTAACCACAAATACACCCTGGCGACAGGGTTTATCACGTTGCTGGTGCTGTTTTGCTTTAACCAGTTAGGGGCCGGCTTTGCGGTGGTGTTACCCCGCTTGGGTGATACCTTACTGGGCTGCCTGCTGGCCGTACTGGCTGTGGTCTATATTCTGCCCGACTGGCAGTCGCGCCGTTTACATAAAATTATGGCGGCTGCGGTGACGACCAACCGCGACTATCTGGCACAAATCATCGGGCAATACCGAATAGGTAAAAAAGACAGCCTGAGCTACCGCGTTGCCCGCCGCGAAGCCCATAACACCGACGCCCAGCTCAGTACTGCCATCAGCAATATGCTGGCAGAGCCGGGGCGTTACCGGCTGGCCATTGAAGAGTGCTTTCGTTTTCTTACTCTCAATCATGCGATGCTCAATTACATCTCGACCTTAGGTGCGCACCGTACACAAATTGATGAACACAAAACCCACAAGTTAATTGCGCAGGCTCACAGTCAGCTCCATGTTCAGCTTGATACGCTCGCCCAGCAACTGGCCGACAAGCAATGTGCGCCGCCACCGGAATCGGACAGCAGTCTTGAGCAGGCACTGGCAACTTGGCGGGAAGGGGATGATCAGTCAGTGCGCCTGATCCTGCAGCAACTGTTTCTTATCCAGCGCATGATGCCGGAGCTGTATTCGCTGGCCAATAAGCTGGCCGCCAGAACGCAGCAGACCAGCGATACTGATACAGAACATAAAACCAGATAACTTCACCTTTCACTGATAAAAAATCAGTCAATCACACCACCTCAGGCGTATATTTTCTTCATTTACGCCTGAGATGGTATAGAATCCCGCCCATCTCACTTTCCTGACTCACATTCACAGACAATGATTGATCTCACTACACTGCCATTATACCTCACTGCGGTGGTTGCCCTGTTGCTGGTACCCGGTCCGGATATGCTGCTAATCGCCAGCTCAAGCCTGAGTTACGGTAAACGCGTCGGCCTGTTTGCCAGTCTGGGCAATGCCACTTCCGGACTGGTGCTGACCGTACTGGCCGCGATGGGGGTTTCTGCGCTCATTGCCATGAATCCCCTGGCACTGGAAGCGCTGCGTTTTCTGGGCGGCGCATATCTGCTAAAGATGGGCTGGGACTGTCTGCGCACGACACCGGCTGACTCTCCCACCGTTGGCGGCCAAGGTGGCCTAGCCCGGGCGCTTTTCCGCCGCGCCGTGGTCAGTAATTTGCTTAACCCCAAGGCCTTGATTTTCTTTGTACTGTTTCTGCCTCAGTTTGTCTCCAGCCAGATTGAAGCCAGCTCAGGTGAGCAGATGCTGGCGCTGGGTCTGCTGCTGAACATCATGGGGCTGGCGTTTAATCTGCTGCTGGTCGTTCTGGCTGGCACCCTTGGGCGGCCATTACTGAATAACCCAAGCTTCCGGGCGAACCAGAATAAGTTCATGGGCTGCATCTTCATCGTGCTGGCCATCTGGCTGCTGATTTCGCAGTTGCCACAGGTATAACGCGCCATCTTCAGGCGGTGATCACCGATGTAATAAAAAATGGCCTCCTGATCCCAGTGAGGCCATTTTTTATGGTGACTGCCCAATCAGGTAAAGAGCCAAATCCGGCTTTCAAAAGGCCGCAGCCTTCCGGTCAGGCTGATCTCGCCGGCTTCTTCATCGTCATAGTTCGCCAGCAATGTTTCCCCCCGGCTGACAGACAGATCAGACAAACAGCTCAAATTAAACGCCACCCTGTCGGCGCTGTAGTTATTCAGGCAGATCAGTACCTGCCCATCGCACTGCCTGCGATACACATGCAGTGCCTGATCCTCCGGTAATAAATCCGTGTAATCGCCATCTGCTATCACACTGATTTTCTTACGCAGTGCAATCAGCTGTCGGTAATAGTGGAACACGGAGTCCGGATCGGCCATCGCCTGCTCCGCATTGATAGCCGGATAGTTAGCAGCAACGTCAATCCAGGGTGTCCCCTGGGTAAAACCGGCATGGTGACCGCTGTCCCACTGCATCGGGGTACGGGAGTTGTCCCGCGAACGCTCGGCCAGGATCGCCAGCGCATCCGGTTCGCTGAGCCCCTGCTCCTGAGTCAGAATCCGGAACATATTGATGCTTTCCACATCACGATACTGAGCGATATCCGAGAAGCCGGGATTGGTCATGCCCAGCTCTTCGCCCTGATACACGTAGGGAGTGCCCTGCATCATGTGCAGTGACGTGGCGAGCATTTTAGCTGACAGTTCACGGTACACCCCATCATCACCGAACCGGCTCACGACCCGAGGCTGATCATGGTTACACCAGAACAAGGCACCCCAGCCTTTGTCATGCAACCCCTGCTGCCAGTGACTGAACAACTGTTTCAGTGCCAGAAAATCCATTGGTGCCAGTTTCCACTTTTCACCATTCGGGTAGTCGACTTTCAGGTGATGAAAGTTAAACACCATAGACAGTTCTTTACCGTCCTGTGCTGAATACTGCTGGCAATGAGCCAGTGTGGTCGACGACATTTCCCCCACAGTGACAGAGCCGTACTGCTGAAACACATCGGCACTGATTTCCTGAAGATACTGATGCACTTTCGGCCCATCGGTATAAAAACGACGGCCATCGCCTGTGTCGTCGTCGGGGAAATCCTGCTGCTTGGAGATCAGGTTGATGACATCCAGGCGGAAACCGTCTACCCCTTTTTCGGCCCAGAAGCGGATAACCCGTTTCACTTCCTCGCGCACTTGCGGGTTTTCCCAGTTCAGGTCGGCCTGCTCTTTGGCAAACAGGTGCAGGTAATACTGCTGTGTCGGTTCGTGCCATTGCCAGGCATTGCCGCCAAATTTTGACTGCCAGTTATTCGGTTCGCCGCCATCCACCGCATCGTGCCAGATATAGTAATCACGATACGGGCTGTGCTTATCCGCCAGCGCCTGCTGAAACCAGGCATGCTCAGTCGAGGTATGATTCACCACTATATCCATGATGATGCGAATACCCCGCTGGCGGGCAGCATCCAGCAGACGGTCGAAATCTTCCATGGTGCCGAAATCCGGGTTGATGCTGTAGTAATCGGAAATATCGTAACCGTTATCCACCATGGGTGAGGCATAGACAGGAGTCAGCCAGACAGCATCCACCCCCAGCGTCTGAAGATAATCCAGACGCTGCGTAATACCTTTAAGATCGCCTGTGCCTTTGTTGCCGCTGTCGGCAAAACTTTTGGGATAGATTTGATAAACCGTCGCTGTTCGCCACCAGGGCTGAGCTGTCTTCGTCATGTTACTTAACCTGTAGAGAGAAAACGGCAGCCGAAACACTGCCGTTGTAGGTGATTGCCGTTACGCTGTTTGTGGCTGCTGTTCGAGTTTGCCTTTCGCGGCGGCACGCTTGTGCATCACAATCGTCAGCACCAGCGGCACCAGGATAGCCACCAGCATCGCCAGCAGATAGATCAGCCAGTACTGAGGCTGAATGGACAGAATACCGGGCAGACCGCCCACCCCAATGCCGTTGGCCATCACACCGGCGGCGCCGCAAATCGCCGCGGCCAGCGCTGAACCTGTCATCGCACACAGCATAGGGAATTTATATTTGAGGTTGATCCCGTACATGGCCGGTTCCGTCACCCCCAGGTAAGCTGAAATCGCAGCGGGTACGGAAATCTCACGCTCATTTTCTTTCTTGCTGATGATAATAATGCCCACCACGGCAGATGCCTGAGCAATATTAGACAGTGCAATCAAGGGCCAGATTGGCGTTCCGCCCATGTCCTGCATCAGCTGTAAATCCACGGCGTTGGTGGTATGGTGAATACCGGTAATCACCAACGGGGCGTACAGGAAGCCAAATAATACGGCCCCGAGAATCGCAAAATCGCCTGTCATCGCCGCTTTAGCGACAAACGCCACACCGTCGCCCAGCATGCGTCCGAACGGACCTATCAGCGCATGAGCCAGCACAACCGCCGTTACCAGCGAAATAAAGGGAACAATAACCAGGTATAAATAATCCGGGATAATGCGTCTAAGATTGGTTTCAATAAAGGCTAACGCAATACCGGCCAGCATGGCGGGAATCACCTGAGCCTGATAGCCCACTTTCTCAATCACAAACCAGCCGAAATCCCACACTTCCGGCACTTGCTTACCTATCAGATAGGCATTCATCAACTGCGGCGAAACCAGGGTGATCCCCAGTACTATGCCCAAAATAGGTGTGCCGCCCAGTTTTTTCACGGTTGACCAACACACCCCCACAGGCAGGAAGAAGAAAATCGCTTCCCCGATCAGCCATAGAAAAGCATGCACCTGCGCCCAGAAAGGGCTGATCTGGGTAAGGGTTTGGCCATCAAACATCGCGATATCGCCGATGACATTTCTGAAACCGAGGATCAGGCCGCCGGTGATAATAGCGGGTAGCAGAGGTACAAAGATTTCGGCCAGGTGAGAGATACCGCGTTCAAGCAAGCTCATATTCTGGCGGGCAGCGACCTTTGCCTCGTCTTTACTGACGGCTTTATCACCTAACATCGCGTTGAGCTGCTTGTACACCTGATCAACTTCGGTACCTATCACTACCTGAAATTGCCCGGCGTTGGTAAAACAACCTTTCACCATGGGAATGGCTTCCAGCTCTGGCACACTCGCCGCTTTCGGGTCTTGCAATACAAACCGCAACCGGGTCAGGCAGTGGCTGACACTGACGATGTTTGCCTCGCCGCCTATTCTGGCGACCAGCTGCTCTATCTGCTGCTTATCTATTTTACTCATGCCAATATCCGTCTAAGTCGTAAGGTACACAGGGTATTGTTATTGTTTTTTGCAATTATGGGAATGTTCCCAACCAACAGGCTCAATGATGAACCCGATAGAAAAAATTGAAAATGGGAATGTTCCCATTTTGTGTTTCAGCTCACGAAGCGTGTCATTTTATTCAGAATAGACGTTAAACAGGGAATATGTGCCTGAATGCTCAGGCACGCAATCAGAAGAGCAAACGGGAACGCTGCACCAGGTGGGTGACATTCGCGCTCTGGCGAAGATGCTGTAAAAGCAGATCGGCGGCGCGCTGACCCGCGTCAAAATATCCGGGATCGACACTGAAGGTGTTGGGAAACATAAACTGCAGCAGATCTGTCGCCCCGACACCAGACACCAGCACATCGGTCCGGTTTAACTCTTGCAGCCTTTTCGCCACCCCCATCGCCAGGGTATCACTGGCACAGACAATGGCCTGGGTTTGCGTGGAAAGTACAGCGTCTGTTAATGCGTAAGCACTGTCATAACTGAGCTCGCCGGTTTGATAACAAGGCTCAATGTGCTGCTGCTCGCAGGCTTCCAGATAAGCATCAAGACGTAACTGCCCTGTTGTCCGGTCGGCAGGATCAACACCAATATAGCTGATATGTTTGAGGCCCTTGCCGGTGAACTGAGCCATCGCCAGGGAAATCATACCCTTGTTGTCGTAGCTGACAGATGAGACAGAATCGGTATCAACGGCAATCACAACGGCACGCAGCGTAAAGCTGTCTAAAATAGCGCAATCGAACCCGGAGAAACCAAATACGATGATTCCGTCGACATTACGCTTTTCCAGTACCGCAATGTGCTCGCGGGTTTTATCGGTGCAGAACTGGCTTTCCATGATAACGGCATCATAGCCAGCCGCGTAAATGACCTCCAGAATACCACGCACCGCTTTATTTTCTGACGGAGAGTCCAGCCGTGACACAAGAATACCAATGACCCGGCTGGTACCGCCGCGCATCGATTGGGCTGACTTAGACGGCACATAGCCGGATTCACGGATCACCTGTTCGACTTTTTCACGTGTCGCCGGTTTCACACGCGGGTCGTGTGTCAGCACTCTGGAGACGGTTGACTTACCCACCCCAGCCAGTTTAGCAATATCCAGAATAGTCAGTTTTTGTGCCTGTTTTTGTGTCATAGCGCCCTCAGTTCAATACGTCCCCGGGAAAAGGGCTTCAGGTTCACAGCCTGTATAAACGCTGTATTGTCACAGTCTTAGAGACAAATGCAATGCCTTTATACCGCAACATCCCCTCACACAAAAAATGCACCGAATTGACAATACACCAACAAAAACGGCTGAGATATCCGATACTTTCTTTAAGTGCTTGAAATAAGTTTTCCATGCACCCATATAAAATAAATACTTACTCACCTCCTGGTGTCGGCCGTTTCTGGCTTGTGGTTCTTTGCCGGTATCAGCCGAAGTACTAAAGGATAATTATGATTACTCATGTTGGCATTATTGATCAGGACCCGGTCAGGCTGATCACTTCCCTTTTAGACCACGGTGTACCAGCCGGAAAGATGATATTTATCGGCACAGAAGCGCAGCAGGAAACCTATGACCGCCTGAGTTCGATATTGATACCCCGCGATATTGAGACTGAATTTTTCACCATTCCTGACTCCATCAATATTAAAACCCTTCGCCAGAGACTCAATGAACTGGCAACCCGTTTAAAAGAGTCAGACAGTGAGGTTTGGTTTAATGCCAGTTGCGGCCTACGCCACCGTTTGCTGTCTGCCTATGAGGTGTTCAGGAGCTACCAATGGCCGATTTATGTCATTGAACCCTACAGCGATGAAATGTGCTGGCTGTATCCCGCCGGCCGGGAGCAACAACAGGTTGAAGACCGCATCCAGCTTACCGATTACCTGACTATCTTCGGCGCGCGTGCCGAATTGCCCGAAACAAGCGTACCGGAAGCACTCAATCAGCAGCTCTGGGATCTGGGGCAACGTTGGGCAAGCTCAGCGCTGGAACTTGGTCCGGGGCTGGCGACACTTAACTATCTGGCAACTACCTGTCGCAAGGAACAGAAACTGGATGTGGCGCTGAGCGACAAACAGCAAGGATATAAAGAGCTGGCTTTGCTGATTAATGACTTGCAGGAAACGGGTCTGGCGAATTATGACAACGGCATTCTGACGTTCAAACACGAAGAAGCCCGACGCTTTGCCAACGGTGAATGGCTGGAGAACCTGGTTCACAGCACAGTCCGGGCTATTCAGAGCAAGCTGCCGACCATACAGGATCACTCGCTGGGTGTTCAGGTATATCGTCAGATTGGCGATCGGGAAGTACGCAATGAGCTGGATGTGGCGACTGTCGTGAATAACAAACTGCATATCATTGAGTGTAAAACCAAAGGCATGCGGGATGATGGCGATGATACCCTGTACAAGCTGGAATCCCTGCGAGATTTATTAGGCGGCCTGCAGGCGCGTGCCATGCTGGTAAGTTTCCGTCCGCTTCGTCATCATGATCTGATACGGGCCGAAGATTTAGGGCTGGCGATTATCGGCCCCGAGCAACTGGGTGAGCTGGAGCAGCATCTTCATACCTGGTTCAAAGCGGCCGGCGGTCAGGCCAACCGGCTGCTGTGATCGCCTTTCGGCAGGTATAAAAAAACCGATGCACAGGCATCGGTTTTTCTTTTCTGTTTCTGACAATGAATTACTTATTCAGCATACGACGTGCAGCGTCAACAACCACACGGATTGCACGTGCTTCTGTTTCTTTCAGCGTCGCGTGATCAGGTGTCTCTTTCTGAGTACGGTTGATAATCACACCCGCCACACAGCCAGCACGCAGACCCGAGCTAGCACACATGGTCAGTAAGGTGGCTGATTCCATTTCAAAATTCAGCACGCCCATGTCCTGCCATTCTTTCATCGAACCCTGGAAACGACGGACCACACGGCCAGAGAAAGTGTCGTAACGCTCCTGCCCCGGATAGAAAGTATCGCTAGAAGCTGTCACACCTGTGTGTACCCCTGTGTTTTCCGCATCACACGCTGCTTTCATCGCCGTTGCCACGTCGAAATCAGCCACTGCCGGGAATTCCATTGGCGCAAAGTGCAGACTGGCACCGTCCAGACGCACAGAGCCAGTGGTCACTATCATGTCACCCACGTTGATATGCGGCTGAATGGCACCTGTCGTACCGACACGCAGGAAAGTGCGCACCCCCAGTTGGGCCAGCTCTTCAACGGCAATTGAGGTTGATGGGCCACCGATACCGGTTGAACATACCACAACAGATTTACCATCCAGCTTGGCACGGTACAGCGTGTACTCACGGGCACTGTTTAAAAACTCAGGCTCATCCATCAGATTGGCGATTTTTTCAACACGTGCCGGGTCGCCGGGAATAATGGCAATTTCTGCGCCCTGAAGATCAGCTTTGGTAACACCCAGATGGAATACCGCGGTCTCAGACATAATTCAATCCTTCATTGTTTAGCTCACTGTATGTGGCTGGATATCTTATTGGGATCTTATTCAACAACTTGAATTCATAATACCCGCTAACCATAGCTCATCACCGCCGCCTCATTAGTGATTAAAATCACACTAAAGGCATAATGAAATGCAACAGAATCATAAAAACAGATCACTCGTCACACTAATATGCAATCTGATTGAATTTTCCTATCGCCACTCAACGTTAAACAAACAGAGCCTGCCTAGTCTTTGCTTACGCAATCAATATCAACAGTTGTGGTATTCAGATTCTGAATAAAAAAAGGCTCAAGCCAGCGCTTAAGCCTTCTGATTGTAGCCCTGTCTCAGCCTGATCGCCGGACCAGAGTCACATTACGCCCCTGGTTTAAACCGCAGCAATCTCAACGCATTCACAGTGACCAGCGCTGTGGCACCGCTGTCTGCCAGTACGGCAACCCACAGCCCCGTCCAGCCCAGTAAGGTGGTCATCAAAAAGATCAGCTTCAGGCCCAGGGCCAGACTGATGTTCTGACGGATATTAGCCAGTGTCATTCGCGACAGGGCAATCATATCCGGTAATTCGTTAAGACGGTTATGGGTCAGTGCCGCATCTGCGGTTTCCAATGCCACGTCCGTGCCGCTTCCCATCGCGATGCCAACACTGGCCATTTTCATCGCCGGGGCATCATTGATGCCGTCGCCCACCATGGCCACTTTATAGTTACGACTCCACTGAGCAACTTCAGTCACTTTATCTTCAGGTAACAGGCCAGCCCGAAAATCGACACCGATCTCCGACGCGATCGCCTTGGCAGCCCGCAGATTATCACCGGTTAACATCACACTGCGAATGCCTAACGCTTTGAGTCTGTCTACCGCCTCCAGGGCATCTTCACGCAGGTTATCCCGCCAGGCGATCAGCCCGACCGGTACGTTATCGCGCAGCACCACCACCAGCGTTTTGCCTTCATCACTCAGGTTATCTATATCCGCCTGCTGGGATTGGGTGATCCGATCGGGATCGTCAAGACGATCTGTGGCGAGAAGGTGAATAACAGTGCCATCAATCACACCCTGTATTCCGCGACCGGGCAAAGCTTTACGCTTTTCAGCATGCGGCACCGCCAGACCCTGCTGCCGTGCTTGTTCGATCACAGCCTGCGCCAGCGGATGCAGCGATCCGGTTTCTATCGCAGCGGCTTCGCTCAGCAGTCTTTTTTCATCCCCTTGCCAGACAAGCACATCGGTTACCCGCGGTTTGCCCCGCGTTAAGGTGCCTGTCTTATCAAACGCGACTACCTGCGTCTGGCCCAATTGTTCCAGTGCCGCACCGCCCTTAATGAGGGCACCACGACGCGCCGCTGCTGCCAGTCCCGAGGTAATAGCCGCCGGCGTTGAGATCACCAGGGCGCATGGGCAGGCAATCAAGAGTAATGTCAGTCCTTTATACAGCCATTCATCCCAGGACAGGCCAAAAAACACAGTTGGCACCAGCACAATCAGCGCCGCCAGTATAATCATCGCAGGGGTATACCAGCGGCTGAAACGATCAATAAAACGTTCTATCGGTGCTTTACTGGCTTCCGCGTTTTCAATCAGGTGCAGTATACGGTCGATGGCATTTTCACCCTGTTCAGATTCAACCTTGACCCGCACCAGATGATCGGCCGACAGTGAACCGGCTAGAATTCGCTCTCCCGCAAAACGCTCTACAGGTACTGACTCGCCGGTTAATGCACTTTCATCAAAGCTGGCGGCCTTATCAAGCAATATGGCATCGGCGGGTAACCGGGCGCCCGGTGCCACTTCAATAATATCACCGGGACGGAGTTGATCGGCGGCCACTTCATGTACCTGGCCGTCGGTACCGACTCGCATCGCCGTCTCAGGCACCAGCGCCATGAGGGCTTTTACCCCGCTGCGGGCACGGGCAGACGCATAACCTTCCAGTTGTTCACCAATGAGAAACAGCAGTAACACCATTGCCGCTTCGGCCGTTTCCCCCAAATACAGCGCGCCAACAGCAGCCACGCTCATCAGGGTTTCAATTGAGAATGGCGAGCCGTTTTTAGCGAGTTTGATGGCTTTACCAATAATCGGCGTCAACCCCACCAGCGTGGTGGCTGAGAATGCAATCAGCCCTAAAGAGTCAGACTGAGTGGAGATGACATAAGACAGAAAAACCAGGGCGGCAGTCAGCGCGAGCATGCCATATGTCTGGATGAATCCCGGGGCTGGGGCATCTTTACTCTGTTGCGGCCGGCGCAATGGAAAGCCCGTAGCTTTGGCGGTGGCCTCCACCTCAGACATCATGTGCGATGAACTGGCGGCAACCACAAGTTTCTCTGTCGCAAAGATCACCGAGGCCTGGTCAACACCGTCTATCGCCAGAATGGCTTTTTCCAGTTTTGCAGCACAACTCGGACAATCCATGCCCTGTACTTGCCAGCTAAAACGCGAAACAGTAGTTGATTCAGTGGATGCCTGATGAGGAGCACTTGTACTATCCGACAAGGAATGAGTGGCAGCGGAGCCTGATGGGGTCATATGGGGAGTAATTTGCCGGATACCGGACAAGGCAGCGGCCTTGTCACCACGCGGCTGTGTCGACAGTAAAGCTCGCCGCCTGGCGGGGTCGCTCTCTTCACTGCCTCCTGAGTCGCACGCTCCCTCACAACAGCTTGCCGTCACAGAAGCGGACTGGCCACATGCAGCCGATACCGCCACTGTCCCCTGCTCGACACGTACACTGCTGCCAGTATTGGAAGGTTTGATTGTATGGATGTGCGGTTTTTTATTATGGCATTGATGACACATACTGTTATTCCTTATTCAGTCAAAGTAGCTTCTGTGTAACTATAAACCTTGGAGTTACCTCCAAGGTCAAGCAATAAATACAGATCTCAATCATTGATAGAATGGATGAATACAGATATCAAAAATGCAGGCGCTGAACTGCGCCTGTACACATAGCGTTAAACCGGGTGCTTAAAGCAATCACCAATTTGAACACTGATGGCGGAAAGCACATTGCGGCGAGTAATAATACCAACTAATCTTCCACCTTCCACAACCGGATACAATTTGGGCTTTTGCCCGGTCATGGTTTCAGCCAGTGCAATAATGCTGGTCTCCGGGGTGACTGTCAGCACATCCGTACGCATGACATCACCCACAGTGTGGGTATCCTGGCAGTGATAGCCGACTTTTAACAACTTCTGAATAAAATCCTGTTCAGACACAAATCCCACCACTCTGCGGTACTCATCAACTACAGGTCCGCCAATCTGCTTGGATGACAGCATTTTGTCCAACGCTTTAGACAGCGACATATCCGCTTCAAAGGTTACCGGGCGGGTGTTCATATAATCTCTGACTTTAATCGACTCCATGTATCCCCCTGAATTTTTTCTTATATAGCCGCAGGCAGGATCAGAATATGTCAATCTGAGTGCTTAGCCCTGCGCCGATACCTTAAGTGTCGTCGATTTCAGCCAAATGTCTAAATTGATACCTTCTATTTTATTCATTGTCGTTACCTATGAGGCGTGCTTAAGAAAGGAGCAACATCATAAACATAGCCAATGGTAATTGATCGCCATTGCCCAGAATCACTTTATCGCCCACAAGTTTCAGAGCAATAAATGCCCTGTCTTCTTTAATCGTCAGCACACCGCTCTGAACCAGCCTGTCCGCCTGAGTTTCCAGATCTTCGGTCAGTGTCAACAACTCAGACGGAAACTCAAAATACATATCACCATCAAGTTTGGCGGTTACTTGTGCCAGATTCTGCGACGCACGTGCCAGGCCTGGTTGCACAGTAAGACGGACATTTCCTTTTATTGGCCCTTCCGGCGCTTCCACACTGATATCTTTCAGGTTCACGGTTAGCCCTTTGGCAACCAGCAGATCCAGCGCTAACGCCATATCCTGAACCTGAGCTGGGGATAATTCGCCGTCCAGCTGATCACCCAGCGCACTGAGCCGGGTAACGGCGTCATAATCGAGATCAGACAACAGCAAATCAACATTGAAAGTCTTGTATTGCTTTCCGTCCAAACTGGACAGAGATGCGATACTGAGCTGGTTGCTGTTGGTTAACTGAGCACCGACTGCCGGTGTATCCTCTGTCGCAGCTTGAGCTTCTGACAGGCGGTTGAGTGAAGCAACCTTAATACTATCCAGATCCAGGGACTCCTGGGTCAGAGTATTGGCAAAGCCCAGCTTGCTTATCTGCAGTTGCTGGTTGCCAATCCAGAAGCGTCCGTCCCAGCGGCCTTCCCCGCCACCTGTCACACCGGAGACTTGCATGGTTTCATCTGCAACAGTCTGCAAAAACGCGTCTTTCAGTGCATAGCTGAAACTGCCACTTCCGTCAGCAGATACGGTTCCGTTAAACGTCAGCGGCTCAGACTTAAAGGCATTACCATCCTGATCGTTATAAACAAAAGGATTCAGGGTTAAATCAAGATCGGTTTTTCTTGTCAGTGCAGTGCGCGTTGTTAAGGTTAACGGCACCGCATCGCTGCCCCACCAAGCTTCAACCTGAGATGCGACATTATCATCAACAACCAGCGTACTGTTGGACGTAACCCCAAATACCCCGTGATGAATCTCGTGGGCTATGTGCCATTCTGTTGGCCAGTCCTGTTCTTCAAACACCGCTTTCCAGCTGGATTTCAGCGCAATTTTAGACACAGCATGAGAGGTCAGATAACCACGTTCATAGTGTTCGGTGGTAACAGAAACATAAGGGCTGTTGTATTCCCCCACTGTGTCCTGATAAATACGCTCGCCAATCTGACCGACGGCCAGAGGCCAGCACAACACTACGGCTACCGCACCTGCAACAGCACCTATTTTTCCTAACATGTTTCTTTCCAATGATTATTTCCTGATGAATGCAATGAGTGTATTACAAACACTATCTTTGCTCTATGGATCAATGACTTTTATCACTGAGCACGGGTGATTAATCTGCTTGTCAGCCGGTGCGCACTATGGGAAAGTGATCACAATTTCAGATTCAAGGAGTGCAGTGATGAAAGTTGCCGTGTTCAGCGCCAAAAAATACGATCAAATTTCTTTCAATAAGAGCAATCAGCTTTTTGGCCACCAACTGAGCTTTTTTGATATTCAGCTCAACCTGCAAACCGCGAAACTGGCCCACGGCTATGATGCTGTCTGCGCATTTGTTAACGACGATCTGAGCAAACCCGTGCTTGAAGCGTTATCTATTCTGGGAGTACGTGTCATTGCCATGCGCTGTGCCGGATTTGATAAAGTGGATGTGGATGCCGCCAAAATGTACGGTCTGCAGATTGTTCGGGTGCCTGCCTACTCTCCGCAAGCCATCGCAGAACATACTGTCGGGTTAATGCTGAGTCTTAAC
Organism: Photobacterium salinisoli; assembly: GCF_003614885.1. GTDB lineage: Bacteria > Pseudomonadota > Gammaproteobacteria > Enterobacterales > Vibrionaceae > Photobacterium > Photobacterium salinisoli. The sequence continues at coordinate 387,601 of NZ_QZMS01000007.1, read as the reverse complement.
CGTAAAATTCACCGTGCCTACCAACGAACGCGGGATGCCAACTTTTCCTTAGATGGCCTGACAGGATTTAACTTTTATGGCAAAACCGTCGGGGTTATCGGTACCGGCCGAATAGGTATCGCCACCATGCACATTCTTAAAGGCCTGGGGATGACCATTCTGGCTCACGACCCTTATGAAAATCCAGAAGCGATAAAACTGGGGGCGACTTACACCTCACTGGACGAGATTTACCGTCAATCGGACGTCATTACCCTGCACTGTCCGATGAGCAAAGACAATTACCACATGCTGGACGCAAATGCTTTTAGTAAGATGCGCGACGGGGTCATGATTATCAATACCAGCCGTGGTGAACTGCTTAACTCAAAAGATGCGATTGAAGCGCTCAAAAGCCAGAAAATCGGCTCACTCGGTGTGGATGTCTACGAAAATGAAAAAGACCTCTTTTTTGAGGATAAGTCTAACGACATCATTCAGGATGACGTTTTTCGTCGCCTTTCATCCTGCCACAATGTGCTGTTCACCGGTCATCAGGCTTTCTTGACAGAGGAAGCGCTGGCCAACATCGCCGATACCACGCTATCGAATCTCAATCATTTTGCGCAAGGGACAAAATCTGGCAACGAATTAATACAATAAAAAAGTTCAAGCCCTTATTGTGATAAGGTAGCTTATTAAAAATTTGTCAATGATCACAAATATGTGATTTTTGCTGCATTTTTACGCTATTGTCCCCGTAATACGGCACTTAATCTAAGGCCAACCTGTTATTGCGGGGATGAGTTGATTAAAATGCTCCAATTCATTTTTTGTTCTTTGGATGAAGATTCATGCGTAAATCGTTTATCGCTGGCGCCCTGCTATTATCATGGGTTTCAGCAGCTCAAGCTAATTCAGCTAATACTATGAGCAACTTCAGCTACGACTATACAGAAGTGCGAATTGGCCTGAGCCCACTAACCTATGGTGCAGGTTTCAGCAAATCTATCCACCCGAATGCCCATTTAACCGGTAGCATTGATTCAGAATTCGAAAGCGACTGGGACCTCGCCTTGGGTGTTGGTTTCCACGCACCTATTAACAACTGGGCCGATCTGACGGGTGAACTTAAAGCGCGCAACATCAAGAACAAAGGCGAGTTTAACGACAGTACTGGTAAAACAGGTATGGAAGTCAATCTGGGCGTTCGTCAGTGGTTAGGTCCGCAACTTGAAGTCGGCGCTAAACTGGGTCACATCAATGTCCATAAGATTGAAGAAACCTTTGGTTCTGTCTACGGACGATTCCACGCCACTGAGCTGTTCTCAATCGGTGCTGAAGGTCGCTTTAACGATGTTTACGGCGATCAATTGTTAATGACCACTCGCTTTAAATACTAAGCCAGTGCGTGCAAAACCTTGAAAAAAGCCCAGCGAGTACGCTGGGCTTTTTTATTGACCAGGTAAATTCCAATAAGCAACGTCTGGCCTCAGGCCAAAAAAAGCCCGTCTGATGACGGGCTTCTTGCTGAAATAACAGTCAGTTCAGAGTATTACCAACCAGTAACTTCTCTCAGCGCTTTACCGATATCGGCCAGACTTTTAACGGTTTTCACTCCCGCAGATTCCAGTGCAGCGAACTTATCTTCCGCTGTACCTTTACCACCAGAGATAATCGCACCGGCATGACCCATACGCTTACCCGGAGGAGCAGTCACACCGGCAATATAAGAAACAACTGGCTTAGTCACGTTCTCTTTGATGAACGCTGCCGCTTCTTCTTCCGCTGTGCCACCGATTTCACCAATCATTACGATTGCTTCAGTTTCAGGGTCTTCCTGGAACAATTTCAGGATATCAATGAAGTTTGAACCAGGAATCGGGTCACCACCGATACCAACGCAAGTAGACTGGCCAAAACCTTCATCAGTGGTTTGTTTTACGGCTTCATACGTCAGCGTACCTGAACGAGAAACGATACCCACTTTACCTTTCTTGTGAATATGACCAGGCATGATGCCGATCTTGCACTCATCCGGTGTGATCACACCAGGGCAGTTAGGACCGATCATGCGAACGCCGGTTTCTTCCAGTTTCACTTTCACGTCGATCATGTCTGTTGTCGGGATACCTTCTGTGATGGTCACGATCAGCTTAATACCCGCATCAATCGCTTCCAGAATGGCATCTTTACAGAATGGTGCAGGTACGTAGATAACAGAAGCTGTTGCACCTGTTTCTTCTACGGCTTCGCGCACAGTGTTGAACACTGGCAAGCCCAGGTGTGTTGTACCGCCTTTACCCGGTGACACACCGCCAACCATTTGCGTACCGTATGCAATTGCCTGCTCAGAGTGGAAAGTACCCTGACCACCAGTAAAGCCCTGGCAGATAACTTTAGTGTCTTTATTAATTAGTACAGACATTCTTATTTGCCCTCCGCAGCAGCAACAACTTTCTGAGCTGCGTCGGTCAGCGACTCAGCTGCAATGATATCCAGACCTGACTTGGCCAGTACTTCGCGACCCAGGTCAGCGTTAGTACCTTCCAGACGAACCACAACCGGTACAGTCACGCCGACTTCTTTAACCGCGCCAATGATACCTTCTGCGATCATGTCGCAACGAACGATACCACCGAAGATGTTAACCAGTACGGCTTTAACATTATCGTCAGACAGGATGATCTTGAATGCTTCTGCAACACGCTCTTTGGTCGCACCGCCACCGACATCCAGGAAGTTTGCCGGCTTTCCGCCGTGCAGGTTGACAATGTCCATGGTACCCATGGCCAGACCCGCACCGTTCACCATACAACCAACGTTACCGTCCAGAGCAACATAGTTCAGTTCCCATTGTGCTGCGTGTGCTTCGCGGGCATCTTCCTGAGAAGCATCGTGCATATCACGCAGTTTTGGCTGGCGGTACATGGCGTTTGAATCGATATTGATCTTACCGTCCAGACACAGCAGGTTGCCTTCACCGGTAATCACAAGCGGGTTAATTTCCAGCAGAGCCAGGTCATACTGAGCGAACATCTGACCCAGGCCCATGAAGATTTTCACGAACTGCTTAATCTGGTCGCCTTTCAGGCCCAGTTTAAAGGCCAGTTCACGGCCCTGGTAAGCCTGAGGGCCAACCAGTGGATCGATAGCTGCTTTGTGGATCAGCTCAGGGGTTTCTTCAGCAACTTTCTCGATTTCCACACCACCTTCAGTCGATGCCATGAAAACGATACGGCGTGTACCACGGTCTACAACAGCACCCAGGTACAGTTCGTTTGCAATGTTAGAGGCTTCTTCAACCAGGATTTTGGTTACCGGCTGACCATTTGCATCTGTCTGATAAGTCACCAGGTTTTTGCCCAGCCACTTTTGTGCAAACTCTTTAAGACCTTCTTTGGTGTCGTGCAGTTCTACGCCACCCGCTTTGCCGCGGCCGCCAGCGTGAACCTGACATTTGATGACCCACTTATCACCACCGATTTTACTTGCCGCTTCAGCAGCTTCTTGTGGGGTATCACAAGCATAGCCTTCAGGAACTGGCAGGCCATACTCAGCAAAAAGTTGTTTTGCCTGATATTCGTGCAGATTCATTATGTTCTATCCGTTATCTAATCCCTGTGGGACGTGTTATATCCATTGAAATACTCTTGGGTATTCCTTCGTCAATCAATCTGGCTCAACAACCGCCACCTCAAAACAGTGGCGGATCGTTCTGCGCAGTGTTACACGTCCAGAAGCAGACGTGTTGGGTCTTCAAGCAACTCTTTAACGGTTACCAGATAGCCTACCGACTCTTTACCATCAATCAGACGGTGGTCATAAGACAGCGCCAGGTACATCATAGGCAGGATTTCAACTTTGCCATCAACAGCCATTGGGCGGTCCTGGATCTTATGCATACCCAGAATTGCACCCTGAGGCGGGTTGATAATTGGCGTGGACATCAGTGAACCGAATACACCACCGTTAGTGATAGTGAAGTTACCGCCAGTCAGTTCATCCACTGTCAGCTTACCGTCACGGCCTTTGATTGCCAGTTCACGGATACCTTTTTCGATTTCAGCCAGGCTCAGCTTGTCACAGTCACGCAGCACAGGGGTCACCAGACCACGAGGTGTAGACACAGCAATACTGACATCGAAGAAGTTGTGATAAACAATATCATCACCGTCGATCGATGCGTTCACTTCCGGGAAACGCTTCAGCGCTTCAACGACAGCTTTCACATAGAAAGACATGAAACCCAGGCGGATACCATGACGCTCTTCGAAGATGCTTTGATACTGCTTACGCAGATCCATGATAGGTTTCATGTTCACTTCGTTGAACGTTGTCAGCATCGCCGTGCTGTTCTTCGCTTCCAGCAGACGCTCAGCAATTCGCTTACGCAGACGTGTCATTGGGACACGTTTTTCACTGCGATGAGCCAGAGGCGCTTCTACTTTCGCTTCAGCAGCCGGTGCAGCAGATGCAGACTTACCATTTTTCACGAACGCTTCTACGTCTTCGCGAGTGATACGACCGCCTACACCGCTGCCTTTCACAGCGGAGGCATCAATACCGTGCTCGCTGATCAGACGGCGTACCGCCGGGCTCAGTGCATCATTGGTCTCTTCAGCCAAAGAAGCAGTCGTACGTTTTGTTGGTGACGCTTCCGCACTGGCTGTCTTATCTTTGGTTGGCTCGCCAGCAACCGCGCCTGCTTTGATTTTACCCAGCAGCTGCTTGGTCAGCACTGTAGTACCTTCTTCTTCGAAAATGGCTTCAAGAATACCATCTTCAGGTGCAGGTACTTCCAGCACTACTTTATCCGTTTCGATATCTACCAGAACTTCATCACGGCTTACTGCATCACCTGGTTTCTTGTGCCAGGTGGCTACGGTTGCGTCTGCTACTGATTCAGGTAAATCGGGAACCAGAATTTCGATTGTCATCTCAGTTTGTCCTTTTTGTTCCAGCTCTGGGTTTATTGTTCTGTGTTCAGTGCGTCATCAATCAACGCTTTCTGTTGTTTCAAGTGTACTGACATATAACCAACGGCAGGGGAAGCTGACGCTGGGCGGCCGGCATAGGCAAGTTGCGCGCCTGCAGGCAGTGCAGCACGGAAATTATGCTGGCTGCTGTACCAGGCACCCTGGTTTTGCGGCTCTTCCTGGCACCATGCGAAGTCAGTCACATGCTGATAATCAGCCAGTGCTGCTTCCACATCCTCTTTCGGGAATGGGTACAGCTGTTCAATTCGGATAATGGCGACATCCGTCTGCTCGCGCTTGCGACGTTGTTCCAGCAGATCGTAATACACCTTACCTGAACACAGTACAACACGTTTCACTTGTTTCGGATCCAGCGCATCAATCTCACCGATTGCAGGCAGGAAAGTACCTTCCGCCAGATCGTCCATCGTGGAAGTACACAGTGGATGACGCAGTAGTGACTTGGGCGACATAACAATCAGAGGACGGCGCATAGGACGCAGAACCTGACGGCGAATCATGTGATAAACCTGAGCCGGCGTTGAAGGGATCACAACCTGCATGTTTTGTTCAGCACATAGCTGCAGGTAACGCTCCAGGCGCGCAGAGGAGTGCTCCGGACCCTGACCTTCATAACCATGCGGCAGCAGCATAGTCAGACCACACATACGGCCCCACTTCTGCTCACCGGAACTGATGAACTGGTCAATCACAACCTGGGCACCGTTCGCGAAATCACCGAACTGAGCTTCCCAGATAGTCAGACCGCCCGGCTCAGCCGTAGCATAGCCGTATTCAAAGGCCAATACGGCTTCTTCTGACAGTACTGAGTCGAAGACCTGGAACGGACCTTGTTTGTCATGAAGGTTAGCCAATGGCATGTAAGTGCTGGCATCCGCTTGATTATGCAGCACCGCATGACGATGGAAGAAAGTCCCCCGTCCGGAATCCTGCCCTGTAATACGGATGCGATGGCCATCGTCCACCAATGTTGCATAGGCCAGCGTTTCTGCCATACCCCAGTCGACGCCTTTATCACCCGCTACCATAGACTGGCGATCGTTATACAGTTTCTGTACACGACTTTGCAGTTTGTGGCTTTCAGGATACTGGCAAACGCGCTGACCCAGTTCATGCAGTCGCTGACGACCAACTTTATGATCCCACTCTTTGGTCCAGTCGTGACCCAGATACGGGGCCCAGTCCACAGAGTGCAGTTTCATCGGACGCCACTCTTTGACCACGCACTCACCGCGGTCGAGCGCATCACGGTATTCATTGACAAGCGAAGTCGCTGTTTCAGCATCTATGCTCTTCTCGTCAACCAGAATATCGGCGTAAATCTTGCGTGGAGTTGGGTGTTTTTTGATCTTTTGGTACATCAGTGGCTGAGTCGCATTCGGCTCATCCGCTTCGTTGTGACCATGACGTCGGTAACAAACCAGATCAATAACCACATCACGCTTAAATTCATTGCGGTAGTCCAGCGCAAGACGAGTCACAAATGCAACAGCTTCGGGATCATCGGCATTGACGTGGAAAATCGGCGACTGCACCATCTTAGCGATATCTGTACAGTACTGGGTTGAACGGGTATCCATCGGATTTGACGTCGTGAAACCAATCTGGTTATTCACCACAATGCGCACCGTACCGCCAACACGGTAGCCCCGGGACTGGGACATGTTGAAGGTTTCAGCCACTACACCCTGACCCGCGATAGCGGAGTCACCGTGAATAGTAATTGGCAGTACCATGGAACCGTCTTTGTCACCCAAACGATCCTGACGAGCACGAACAGAGCCGACAACAACCGGGTTAACGATTTCAAGGTGAGAGGGGTTAAAGGCAAGTGCCAGATGCACATCACCGCCTGGTGTCGCGAAATCAGCAGAGAAACCCTGGTGGTATTTCACATCACCGGTTCCCCATGATTCGCCATGCTTACCGGCAAATTCATCGAACAAGTCCTGAGGCTTTTTACCCAGAACGTTCACTAGCATGTTCAGACGACCACGGTGGGCCATTCCCACCACAACTTCCCGAACACCGCTTTTTCCGGCTGCACGAATCAGCTCTTTCATCATAGGGATAAGAGCATCACCACCTTCCAGCGAGAAACGTTTTGCACCCGGGAATTTCGCACCCAGATAACGTTCCAGACCTTCCGCTGCAGTCAGTTCATCCAAAAACGTCTGCTTTTCTTCCTGAGTAAACGCGCCTTTACCGACGACTGATTCCAGACGCTGCTGAATCCAGCGTTTTTCTTCCGTATCAGTAATGTGCATGTACTCAGCACCAATTGAGCCACAATAGGTGTTTTTCAATGCCTCATAGATCTCAGAAAGCTTCATTGTCTCTTTGCCTACGGCAAATGAACCGACATTGAAGCTTTGGTCAAAATCTTCCGCAGTGAGATTATGAAACGCAGGATCCAAGTCCGGAACACGTTCCTGCTGCCATAATCCCAGCGGGTCCAGGTTTGCATGCTGATGACCACGGAAACGGTATGCGTTGATAAGCTGCAGTACCTTAACCTGTTTGGCATCAACATCAGGATCGCTGACGTTAGCACTTAAAAAGGTCGTCTCTTTCGCTAAACGCCGGAAGTAATCACGAACACGCGAATGCGGCTGCTCAACGGCAACACCATTCACAACAGGCAGTTCACTAAAAACGTGACGCCATTCTTCGTCAACTAATTCTGGGTCGCTTAGATACAACTCGTAGAGGTCTTCTACGTAAGTTGCGTTGGCGCCAGCCAGATGTGAAGACTCAAGCCAAGCCTTCATAACGCCGTTCTGCATTTTTTTCCCTTAACCACTTGTTATCGCCACTTGCACCGGATGTTAGGCCGGGCTAAAAAGCCAGCAAATTGCTCTGCTGGCATATCGATAATTCTATAGATTTACACCGAACGTTTAAGCAACATAGATCGGATATTACCGATCGCTTTCGTCGGGTTGAGTCCTTTTGGACAAACGCTGACACAGTTCATGATACTGTGGCAACGGAACACGCTGAATGCGTCATCAAGATCAGATAAACGCTCTTCAGTTGCTGTGTCTCGGCTGTCGATTAACCAACGGTATGCCGCCAACAGGCCCGCAGGACCGATAAACTTATCCGGGTTCCACCAGAATGACGGACATGAAGTCGAGCAGCATGCACACATGATGCACTCGTACAGGCCGTCAAGATGCGCACGTTCTTCCGGAGACTGCAGGTTTTCCCTTGCAGGCGGGTGCTCACTGTCATTGATCAGGAACGGTTTCACCTTGGCATAGTTGGTGTAGAACTGCTCCATATCAATGATTAGGTCACGAATGACTGGCAAACCAGGCAACGGACGAATCACAATCGTTTTCTGATTCATCAACGCCGACAACGGAGTAATACAGGCCAGGCCGTTCTTACCGTTCATGTTGATACCATCGGAACCGCAAACACCCTCACGGCATGAACGACGGAAAGACAGCGATGGATCCTGCTCTTTAAGCAAAATCAGAGCATCAAGAACCATCATGTCGGAGCCTTCCGGCACTTCCAGCGTGTACCCTTTCATGTGCGGCGCGTTATCTACATCAGGGTTATAACGGTAAATCGAGAAATTCAGTTTCATGTTGTTACCTCCCTTAGTAAGTCCGCGCTTTAGGCGGGAATGCGTCACGATGTACTGGTGTCATATTTACATCACGCTTGGACATCTGCTCTGTCTCTGGATTGTAAATAGAGTGACACAGCCAGTTTTCATCATCACGTTCTGGGAAGTCGAAACGGGCGTGAGCACCACGGCTTTCAGTGCGGTAATTAGCCGCAACTGCCGTCGCATAAGCGGTTTCCATCAGGTTATCCAGTTCCAGACACTCAATACGCTGGGTGTTAAACTCGCTTGAAGTGTCATCCAGACGCGCTTCTTTCAAACGCTCGCGGATTTCTTTCAGCTGGCTCAGACCTTCTGCCATCGCAGCACCTTCACGGAATACCGAGAAGTTGTTCTGCATGCAAGATTGCAGATCTTTCCGGATTTGTACCGGATCTTCGCCTTTTTGCGTGCTGTTCCAGCGGTTCAGACGCGTCAGGGAAGCTTCGATATCAGATTCTGTCGCCGGACGCGCTTCTGCTTGAGCTGCCAGGGTTTCACCCAGATGCAGGCCGGTCGCACGACCGAATACAACCAGGTCAAGCAGTGAGTTACCGCCCAGGCGGTTCGCACCATGTACAGACACAGAGGCAATTTCACCACAGGCAAACAGACCCTGCACTTCTTCGTCCTGACCGTTTGCGTTTTGCTTAATCGCTTGTCCGGAAACCTGAGTCGGTACACCGCCCATCATATAGTGGCAGGTTGGAATCACAGGAATTGGCTCTTTCACCGGATCGACGTGCGCAAAGGTACGCGACAGTTCAAGGATGCCCGGCAAACGAGATTCCAGAACATCTTTACCCAGATGATCCAGCTTCAGTTTAATGTGTGGTCCCCACGGGCCATCGCAACCGCGGCCTTCACGGATTTCCACCATCATTGAACGGGCAACAACGTCGCGACCCGCCAGGTCTTTCGCGTTGGGTGCATAGCGTTCCATGAAACGCTCACCGTCTTTGTTCAGCAGGTAACCACCTTCACCACGACAACCTTCAGTAACCAGTACACCGGCGCCGGCAATACCGGTTGGGTGGAACTGCCACATTTCGATATCCTGCATGGGTACACCCGCACGCAATGCCATACCTACACCGTCACCGGTATTGATGTGTGCGTTAGTGGTTGACTGATAGATACGGCCTGCACCACCGGTTGCCAGGATTGTGGCCTTGGATTTGAAGTAACAGACTTCACCGGTTTCCATACACAGAGCGGTACAGCCCAAAATGGCACCGTCCTGGTTTTTCACCAGATCCAGCGCATACCACTCAGAGAAAATCGTGGTCTTATGCTTAACATTTTGCTGGTACAGGGTATGCAGCAAGGCGTGACCGGTACGGTCTGCCGCTGCGGCTGTACGCGCCGCCTGCTCACCACCGAATTCTTTCGACTGGCCACCAAACGGACGCTGGTAAATACGGCCATTGTCAAAACGCGAAAATGGCAGACCCATTTTTTCAAGTTCAATGACTGACTGCGGGCCATTTTTACACATGTATTCGATGGCATTCTGGTCACCGATATAGTCCGACCCTTTTACCGTGTCGTACATGTGCCATTCCCAGTTATCCGGATGCGAGTTACCTAACGCAACTGTGATACCGCCCTGCGCAGATACGGTGTGAGAACGGGTAGGGAATACTTTAGAGAGCAAAGCACATTTCAGGCCCTGCTCAGAAATTTGTAGTGCAGCACGCATACCTGCACCACCAGCACCGATTACTACGGCATCAAACTCTCGAACTGCAATGCTCACTTACGCACCCCACACAATAAAGAAACCAGATAACAGATAAACAAAAAGCACAGCGACAATGGCAAACATCAGTCCTGCTCGTAAAAAGGCAGGTTTAATGTAGTCAGTCAGTACTTGCCACATGCCAATCCAACCGTGAATCAGAACGGAGGCCAACGCCAGCATAGTAAAGACTTTTGTGCTTAGTTTTGAAAAGAACGCTGTCCAGGTTTCAAAATTCAACTCAGGGCCAAAAGCGAAAAAGTACACCATATAAATGGTATAGAGAGTGAGGATAATCGCGGTTGCACGAATCAGAATAAAGTCGTGAACACCATTACGTCCAATAGTGGAAACGTTGCTTACCATACCAGGCCTCCTGCAAACACAGACAGAACCGCCACAATTGCAAAACTGATTTTCGCACTTGTGGTGCCAGATTCCAGCTCTTCAAAATATCCCATATCCATGATCAGGTGACGGACACCGAAAACAATGTGATAGAAGAGTGCTGTCAGCACACCCCAGAGGATAAATTTGACAAAGAAGCTGTCAACGATGTCAGCGGCTTCAGCAAATCCTTGGGGAGAGGAAAGAGACAGGTTCAGTAGCCACAGCAGGATGGCAAGGGAAACAAATGTGATCACGCCCGATACACGGTGCAGGATTGACGAAATCGCAGTCAGCGGAAAGCGTATCGTCTGTAGGTCGAGGTTGACAGGTCTTGGCTTGTTAACTTTCACGGTCTTTGCCCACTCAGCTCCATAGAAGCGTTTTATTTTTATAAAACCTCCGGTATGCGTACGCCAAAACAAGCGCAACAAAGGCACAACAACCGTGCTACATTTAGGTAGCACAAGTGTATGTACAGCAAAGCAAAAGTCGTTTCAGCTAAGTAGCTAATATTACTAATAACTTTATCATTGTTTCTGGCGATGGCAGAACCAGAGACCTGCGGCCGAGTATACGCCTCGCAACAATCAATTACAAACCCCGTTACATGACCTCTAACACGGTTTGAGATATTGACCCGCTTTTACTTAAAGTTATTAACAAGCGCACACTCCCGATAAGAGGAATTGACAACATCATGACCGAGCTGTACAAAGACGGCACATCCGATTTCGGATTAGGATTATAAAATAACAAAGGAGATTGTTATGGCAGACAAGAAAGCTACTCTTCATATTGAAGGGAAAGCACCGGTCGAACTGCCGATTCTCGGGGGCTCACTAGGTCCGGAAGTACTGGATGTTCGTAAACTCGGCGCATCTGGCTATTTCACTTTCGACCCAGGTTTCTTAGCTACTGCATCATGTGAATCTCAAATTACTTTCATTGATGGTGCGAAAGGTGTGCTGCTTCACCGTGGCTATCCAATCGACCAATTAGCTAATAACGCTGATTATTTAGAAGTCTGTTACATTCTGCTGTACGGCGAAGTTCCTACCCGCGCCCAGTACGAGCAATTCCGCAAAACTGTAACCCGCCATACTATGGTGCATGAGCAAATCGCAAGCTTCTTCCACGGTTTCCGTCGCGATGCTCACCCAATGGCTGTAATGTGTGGTGTTGTCGGTGCGCTGGCAGCCTTCTACCATGATTCACTGGACATCAATAACGACGAGCACCGCGAAATCACTGCATTCCGCCTGCTGTCAAAAATGCCGACTCTGGCTGCAATGTGCTATAAGTACTCTATTGGTCAGCCGTTTATCTACCCTCGTAACGATCTGGATTACGCTGAAAACTTCCTGCACATGATGTTTGCAACACCATGTGAAGAGTATGAAGTCAGCCCGGTTGTCGCCCGTGCTATGGATAAAATCTTTACCCTGCACGCTGATCATGAGCAGAATGCGTCTACCTCTACCGTACGTCTGGCAGGTTCTTCAGGTGCTAACCCGTTTGCGTGTATTGCAGCAGGTATCGCTTCGCTTTGGGGCCCAGCTCACGGTGGTGCCAATGAAGCCTGTCTGCGCATGCTCGAAGAGATTGGCAGCGTGGAGAATATCCCAGAGTTCATCGAGCGTGCCAAAGACAAAGATGATCCTTTCCGTCTGATGGGCTTCGGCCATCGTGTGTATAAGAACTATGACCCACGTGCAACCGTCATGCGTGAAGCTTGTCACGAAGTGCTGCAAGAGCTGAAAATCCAGGATCCACTGCTGGATGTTGCGATGGAACTTGAACGCATTGCACTTTCTGACGAGTACTTTGTCGAGAAGAAACTGTACCCGAACGTAGACTTCTACTCAGGTATCATTCTTAAAGCGATCGGTATCCCAATTTCTATGTTTACCGTTATCTTTGCGATGTCGCGTACTATCGGCTGGATCGCGCACTGGAATGAAATGCACAGTGATCCAAACAACCGTATCGGTCGTCCGCGTCAGCTGTATACCGGTCACAAGCAACGCGATTTCCAACCGCTTCATGAGCGTGAGTGATTGTGAGTCATAAATAGCTTGCTGATATAAAAATAAAAAGGTTGAGCTGATGCTCAACCTTTTTTGATCGGGTTTGACATTGGCTTACACCGGGTTATCAATATCCACAAAGGTGACATCAAAATGATGCTCATCGGCCAGCCACTCCCCCAATGCTTCTACACCGTACCTCTCCGTCGCATGATGTCCCGCGCTGAAGAAATGAATGCCCTGCTCCCGCGCTGTATGTACCGTCCGCTCTGACACCTCACCCGTGATATAGGCATCCAGCCCCTGCGCAACAGCAAGATCGATAAAATCCTGACCACCACCGGTACACCAGCCCACAGTTTTGATCAGATCAGGTCCGCCCTCGCCAATATGTAAGGGTTTGCGATGAAGCACCTTCTCAATACGGGCAGCGAGTTGATCGCCGGTCAGCGTCGTTGGAAATTCGCCGTACACGGCAACAGGGTGCGGATTACCAGGCTCCAGCCCACCCAGATGTTTTATGCCTAATTGATCCGCTAGTTGGGCATTATTTCCCAGCTCCTGGTGGACATCCAAAGGTAAATGGTAGGCATAAAGATTAATACCGTTTTCGATCAATGCTTTAATTCGTCGGTATTTCATCCCGCGAATTTCCGAAGGTTCATTTTTCCAAAAGTAACCATGATGGACCAGCAAAGCATCGGCTTTCATTTCAATGGCTTGATCAATTAGTGCCTGACAAGCAGTCACACCGGTTACAATTTTTTGTACCTCGCTGCGGCCTTCGACTTGCAGACCATTCGGGCAGTAATCTCTGATTAAGTGCGGGCTCAGTAGTGTGTTTAACAATGATTCGAGTTTGAGGTTGTTCATGCTTGCTTCCTTTTGAGCGGTTATTGGTATTTTAACCAACTCGGGCGCAACAGAACCAGCTGGAACGGAAAAAGCAGGAACATAAAACGAGTAAATACCGACAAAAAATGCTGCCAAAGGCAGCATTTCATCGGTGATACCAGTAAGCTAGTCATTGACAACAGATTCAATATAGCTCTTGTGCACCTTGTTCAGAGTGCTGCAGCCAAACGGGCTTGGTACTGGTTTTCAACCAGACTTTATGCAGATAACTATAAACACGTGATTTTACAGACGTAGGCATAAGTACCATAACCGGAAAACTCAACACGCCTGCAATCACAACGCAGGTACGGCGCACAATAATTTGTTGAGTAGATAAAGGTGTGAACATGATAGCCTCCTGAGCAACCAACTGGTCATACCTCTATACTTTAGCGCATTTTTGAAATTTTACTACTTTTTATTTGGGATTTTGTTGTTAAAAACAAGTTAAACGCAGATTAAGACTTATTTTAATGAATAATATCAACGAAAATGTAACAAAAGAACACAGCGATAACATCAGACATTTTCGCAATGTTCTGGCTATGCCGGTGTTGACGCAAGGTGTAGACCACCAGGTCAATGATAAGTGGTTGGCCATGTTCAGAGACAGAGCGATAATCCCGGCAAAAGCACATTACGAGGGTAACCAAAGGCTCGGTTTTTATTACCAGTGGCTTTGGCAGCAGCTCATCAGTCACCACCCCGATTTTGAGCTGGTCGGTGAAGAGATACAGCTGCACGAAGCAAAGCGTACGCTGGGTGCCATTGATTTTCTGGTGTTCAACAAACTATCTAAGCAATTAGAACACTGGGAAGTGGCTATTAAGTTTTATCTGGCTTATCAACAGCGGTGGCTGGGACCAAACTCGGCGGATAATCTGGATAATAAGATCAATAAAATGGTTCAGCATCAGCTGGCAATGACTCAGCATCAGGCCTACAAGGATCAGTATGCCAAATCGCTGGGTCAGCCAACCTGCCAGCGACTGATTGTACAGGGGAGACTTTTCGATCACTTTCGGAATGAAGAGTCAGGTTCCGCCTTGCCAATTAATCCTGATGTCAATAAAGGGCTTTGGTGCTTCCAGAGTCAGGCAGAACGATTATCGTTAAAAATCCTCACCAAGAGAGATTGGTTAACCCCACCCTGTTACTCATCGATACCGGCTTTAATGATACCTTCGTCTATCACGGTGCCGACACAGGGTATTGCTGAAGATAATCAGGTATGGTTCATTGTTCCTGACCACTGGCCACTACACAACCGCGACAGGCCTAAGCATTATCGGCAGTCCGCGCCGTAACAGTCCAATGATCAAACAATAAAAAAACCCGCAGCAAAGGCTACGGGTTGTCAAATGAATGCGGTTTACAGACCAGCGGCAGAAAATACATTACTGACAATCTTCTGTGCTTCATCTTCTATCTGACGAAGATGCGTATCGCCTTTGAAGCTTTCACAGTAGATCTTGTAAATTTCTTCAGTACCTGAAGGTCGCGCCGTGAACCAGCCATTCTCTGTGGTAATTTTCAAACCACCAATGGCAGCACCATTACCCGGAGCATGGGTCAGACGGGCGGTAATGCTATCACCAGCCAATGTATCAGCCTTGACCATGTCTGGAGACAGTTTGCTCAGAACGGCTTTTTGCGCGCTGTTTGCTACCGCTTGTAACCGGCTGTAACGGCACTCACCATGCTTTTCAGTTAAGGTCTGGTAATATTGTTGCGGATTCATACCTGTCACCGCGGTGATTTCTGCCGCTAACAGGCAAAGCAAAATACCGTCTTTATCGGTTGACCAGGGTGTGCCGTCTTTGCGCAAAAAGGATGCACCCGCACTTTCTTCACCGCCGAAGCCAAGCTCACCACTGTACAGACCATCAACAAACCACTTGAAACCCACAGGCACTTCACACAGTTCACGGCCCAGATCAGCCACAACACGATCAATGATCGCACTGGAAACCAGTGTCTTGCCCACAGCCACCTTGCTATTCCACTCAGGACGATGGCGGTACAGATAGTCGATGCAGACTGCAAGGAAATGGTTAGGATTCATCAGACCGGCCGGCGTCACGATACCGTGGCGGTCAAAATCAGGATCATTACCAAAGGCCAGATCATAACTGTCTTTATGCGCCAGCAAGCCAGCCATCGCATAAGGTGACGAGCAATCCATCCGCACCACGCCATCTTTATCCAGACTCATAAAGCGGAACGCCGGATCCACTGACTCATCAACCAGAGTGAGATCCAGGTTATAGTGACGCCCTATCTCGCGCCAGTATTCGATCCCGGAGCCACCCAGAGGATCAACGGCCAGCTTCAGTTTAGCTTTCTGAATCGCAGCTATGTCGATGACATTAACAAGATCAGCCACATAGGGTTTGACTAAATCCTGC
This sequence comes from Photobacterium salinisoli, assembly GCF_003614885.1. Taxonomy (GTDB): domain Bacteria; phylum Pseudomonadota; class Gammaproteobacteria; order Enterobacterales; family Vibrionaceae; genus Photobacterium; species Photobacterium salinisoli. The sequence continues at coordinate 371,537 of NZ_QZMS01000007.1, read as the reverse complement.
TCCGTCACGTAACGGCTGGACAAAGCCTCAGAAACACTCACCCGCTTCACTGACGTTAAACCTTCGGCAATCAACTGATTGGCCCGGTTTTCAATAGCCGTGGTAATTGCCCCTTCAGCAGGTCCACCATGAGACGGATTATATTTGATGCCGCCATCCTGCGGAGGATTATGTGAAGGCGTAATCACAATGCCGTCAGCTTTCTCAGCATGACAGAGGTTAAATGTCAGAATGGCATGTGAAATACCCGGCGTGGGTGTATAACCCTGATCCGCCTGTAGCACCACATTGACTTCATTGGCTACCAGCACTTGCAGAGCAGAAAGCAACGCCGGTTCAGACAAGGCGTGTGTATCTTTTCCTAAAAACAGAGGTCCGGAAACACCTTGTTCACGGCGAACATCGGCAACAGCCTGGGCGATTGCCCAGATATGATGTTGATTGAAGGTTCCCTTATCGGCACAGCCACGATGGCCGGAGGTGCCGAACGCAACACGCTGGGCAACATTGGAAGCATCAGGTTCAATCAGAAAATAATTGGCCACAAGAGCCGGAATGTTATGCATGTCTTCTTGCCGGGCTTGCTGCCCGGCACGAGGATGGATCGCCATCAACATATCCTTGTACGTCAATAAAGCCGCATCAGCGACAGTTAAATTTCACCGCAAACCTTTTCTACAATATCTTGTGTGAACTGCATTTTTTGCATCAGCTGTTCAATCATCTGACGTTTACGGTCGGTATTAGTATTGGTGATCACCCAAAAAGGCGTTTCAGGAATGGCTTTCGGTTTAGTCGTCTTGCCGCTGTTCAACAACTTTTCTTCGCTGTCAGCGAAGTAAATGCGGGTTCGACCTTTAATCGCCGTCGCATCGGTGAAAGCCTGAGGATCGATACGATAGAGCGTAGACAGCACCAACATAAAGCGGCCAATAGCTCTTTCCTGGCCGGCAAACTCATCAGAAATCAGCAACGAGCGCATAGCTTTGACCCTGTCTTCCGACTGTGGCAAATTGCCTGCATCCTTGCTAACCACAATGCCTTGTGCAGCTTTAGGGCGTGCTGGCCTGACAGGTTGACTATTGGAGTCCTCCAGCAGTAAACGGCGCAGAATATCTGACGCACTTTCACCAATATGCTGGGTCTGGCTGGCAATATAACGATACAGCTCTTCGTCTACCTCAATAGTTTTCATCGTAGTGTTCATTATCGTTCCGTTAAAAAATCACCGTGAGATTATAACGTGAAGCGAAGGTATACTCTACGGCAAAGCGTTAACAACAAGAGAAATAGTCTGTGAATCTTCATTATCAGATACAGGGGCAAGGCCAGGCGGTCGTCCTTATTCATGGCTTATTTGGCAGTGCGGACAATCTCGGCCTGCTCGCCAGAGTGCTCAAAGAACAGTACCAAGTCATTAGCCTTGATCTGCGTAACCACGGTCGTTCCCCGCATAGTGAGCACTTCACTTATTCAGACCTGGCACAAGATGTGGTTGATCTGCTCAACCAACTAGAAATTCAAGATTTCAGTGTGATCGGCCATTCCATGGGCGGTAAAGTGGCAATGGCAATGACCGAACTGGCCGGAGAGCGGATCGAGAACCTGATTGTGCTCGATATGGCACCTGTGGCTTATCAGGTCCATCGTCACCAAAATGTGTTCGCTGGCCTTAAAGCAGTCGACGAACAAACGATCACCAGCCGAAAAGAAGCTGAGCAGCATTTATCGCAGCATGTTCTGGAACCCGGTGTGCGCCAGTTCCTGCTCAAGTCTCTGTATAAAGATCAAGAATTTTTTCAGTGGCGGTTCAATGTCGATGCACTTATTAACAACTACAGCACCATCATGGGCTGGTCTGCTGTATCGCCTTTTTCTGGCCGAACTTTATTCATAAAAGGTCAGGATTCAGAATACATTCTGGCTGAGCACCGCGAACAAATTGCCAGTCAGTTCCCGCACGCAAAGGCCCATATGGTAGCCAATACTGGCCACTGGCTTCATGCGGAGAAACCTGACACGGTTAACCGTATCATTCTCAGTTTTTTAGAGAAGGATACACAGCCTAACAATTAACACGCACGACTCTCTGTGCTATAGTGCGCGCCGGATGCAAGTCTGATCTTGCGAAGGAGAAACAGATGTTATACGAGCACATGGACCTGCTGGAATCAGTCGGACTTGATTTATTGTTCGCAGCCATCTTCTTTTTCATTGGCATGGCGATCAAAGATGTCCTTAAGCAAGGCAATGTGCCTCCATTTGGTCGAAAAATCGTCTGGCTGGTCTTGTTTTTGGGGTGCTTTGGATTCATATCGAAAGGTGTGATTCAGATGACTATGGAAGGCGTAGGGATCGGATAATATCCACTGACGCCTGTTGCCTGGCTCAGAGTGCGAAATGAGAAGCCTAATGATAAAGGTTTTTCTCCCCCTAACTGACGCCACAGTCACCGACAAATGTTATTATCAGGCATACAGTCAGCGCTAGAATTAACTGGCAGCCTGTTCAATTAATGTATATCGCCAGCCTGTCAGCTGGCGGTCAACAACTAAAACACGGGTAATCTCTACTATGGCGAGTGTAGGACTCTTCTTTGGTAGCGACACTGGTAACACAGAAGCCGTCGCTAAAATGATCCAAAAGCAACTGGGTAAAAATCTGGTTGAAGTCAAAGACATTGCTAAGAGCAGCAAAGAAGACATTGAAAATTTCGACCTGTTACTGCTGGGTATCCCGACCTGGTATTACGGCGAAGCACAGTGCGATTGGGACGATTTCTTTCCTGAACTGGAAGGCATTGATTTCGAAAACAAGCTGGTTGCTATTTTTGGCTGTGGTGATCAGGAAGATTACGCCGAGTATTTCTGCGACGCCATGGGCACAGTGCGTGACATCGTTGAAGGCCGCGGCGCCATCATCGTTGGCCATTTCCCAACCGAAAGCTATGAGTTTGAAGCATCAAAAGCATTGGTAGACGATGAACATTTTGTTGGCCTGTGCATTGATGAAGACCGTCAGCCTGAGTTGACTGACGAGCGCGTCGAGAAATGGGTTAAGCAAATCTACGAAGAAATGTGTCTGGCCGAACTGGCTGACTAATCTTGCTGCAAACTGTTAAAAACGCGCCGAGGCGCGTTTTTTATTGCTCACTGACACACTCTCCAGAACGGTTTTCGTCTTCGTCAAACGCTGCGTTTCGGTACTGTGGCTTCTTGCGTACATAAAGCACACGCTTTACCTGAGCAACCACCTCACCCTCACTATCAGAAACATTGACGACAAATTCAGGAAAATATTTATCTCCGCTGGCTGTGGAGCGTTTTATATCCTCAATACACTGATCTGAAATAGTAAATACAGCTTTCAGATCCGTCTGACCAGGCTTGAGAAAATTGACTTCGGCTTGTTTATCCCAGACAAAATACTCTTTACCGAGAATACCCATCAGCATCAAAGCATAGACAGGATCCGTCAGTGAAAAAATACTGCCGCCATATTGGGTTCGGTTCGCATTCTTATTCCACCACCTTAACTTCAGGCAAATTTCCACATGCCGAAAGTCTTCACTGATATGCAGAATTCGAATACCAGCTCCCCAAAATGGTGGCCAGATATTGAGCGCAAATTTCACGATACGAGGCTTATAGAACTTGTTCACACCTACACGTCCTTATGATCTGGTACGATGAGTATAGTATGCCTTTTTAACATTTATATCAGCCGAATAAAAGTCACAACTTTCCTAGACCCAGTAAGCATTAAGGTTTATTGTTGTGCTGTCGTCACTTATAATAAGCAGATATGAGAAAGACTACCGTAACCTTCCATTTTCCTGTTACGGCTAGCCAAAGGAAACTCGAATGTCAGATAACAACCAAGCACTTAAACAAGCAGGATTAAAAGTCACACTTCCGCGTCTGAAAATTTTGGAAGTACTTCAGGATCCTGAGTGCCAGCATATCAGTGCCGAAGATTTGTACAAAAAACTGATCGATATTGGTGAAGAGATTGGCCTGGCCACTGTTTACCGAGTGCTGAACCAATTTGATGATGCCGGGATTGTCACCCGACACCATTTTGAAGGCGGTAAGTCGGTATTCGAACTGTCTACCCAGCATCACCACGATCATCTGGTTTGCCTGGACTGCGGTAAAGTCATTGAATTCTCTGACGACATCATTGAAGATCGTCAGAAGCAGGTTGCCGAACGCTACAACATACGTCTGACCAACCACAGCCTTTATCTGTACGGTCACTGCACAGCCGGTGATTGTAATAAAGATGAAAGCCTGCACAACGAAAATAAATAATCACGCTTACATCGATAAAAAAACCAGCCGAATGGCTGGTTTTTTTATCTTAGGCTGCAATCACAGTCTGAATCTGTCAGTCAGCAATTTTTGCCCATGAATCACGCAAACCCACAGTGCGGTTGAACACTAAGTGATCAGCCGATGAATCTTTGTTATCCGCACAGAAATAACCCATACGTTCAAACTGGAATGCCTGTTCAGGAGCGGCGGCGGCCAGACTCGGCTCAACAAAACCATTCATCACGATCAGTGACTCCGGGTTAATCGTTGAAGCAAAATCCTCTGCTGCACCTGGGTTAGGTACCGTAAACAAACGATCATACAAGCGAATTTCAGCAGGAAGGGCCTGTTCAGCTGACACCCAGTGAATCACACCTTTCACTTTACGGCCATCAGCAGGGTTTTTGCCCAGCGTATCTGCATCATAGCTACAGAAAATAGTGGTGATTTTGCCGTCTGCGTCTTTCTCAACACGCTCGGCTTTAATAACATAGGCACCACGCAAGCGTACTTCTTTACCCAAGACCAAACGCTTGTACTTCTTGTTACCTTCTTCGCGGAAATCTTCACGCTCAATGTACAGCTCACGGCTGAATGGCACATCACGCTCACCCATTTCTGGTTTATTCGGATGATTGCCCACGGTGAGAATCTCGGTATCGCCAAAGTTCTCAATCACGACTTTCACCGGATCCAGAACGGCCATGGCCCGAGGTGCATTCTCATTCAAATCGTCACGAATACACGATTCCAGAGAACTCATCTCAATGGTATTGTCCTGCTTGGTGACACCAATGCGCTTACAGAACTCACGAATGGAAGCCGACGTAAAGCCACGGCGACGCAAACCAGAAATGGTCGGCATGCGGGGATCATCCCAGCCAGAAACCAGTTGCTCTGTAACCAGCTGGTTCAGCTTGCGCTTCGACATCACTGTGTATTCCAGGTTCAGGCGGCTGAATTCATACTGGCGAGGCTGACAGTCAATCGTGATGTTATCCAGTACCCAATCGTACAGACGACGGTTGTCCTGGAACTCCAGGGTACACAGAGAGTGCGTAATGCCTTCCAGCGCATCAGAGATGCAGTGGGTGAAATCGTACATCGGATAGATGCACCACTTATCCCCTGTCTGATGGTGAGTTGCGAAGCGAACGCGGTACAGCACAGGATCACGCATGACCATAAACGGCGAGGCCATATCAATCTTGGCCCGAAGTGACATTTTGCCTTCTTCAACTTCGCCGTTTTTCATTTTCTCGAACTGTGCCAGGTTCTCAGCCACAGGACGATCACGATATGGACTTGGTTTACCCGGCTCTGTCAGCGTGCCACGGTACTCGCGCATTTCTTCAGGTGTGAGTTCATCAACATACGCCAGACCTTTGTTGATCAGCTCCAACGCGTAGGCATACAGCTGATCGAAGTAGTTAGATGAGTAACAAATCTCACCGCTCCACTCAAAGCCCAGCCAGTTTACGTCTTTCTTAATCGACTCTACGTATTCGATGTCTTCTTTTTCTGGGTTTGTGTCATCAAAACGCAGATTGCATTGTCCCTGGTAGTCCTGAGCAATACCAAAGTTCAGGCAGATAGACTTCGCATGACCGATATGCAGGTAACCATTCGGCTCAGGCGGAAAACGTGTGTGGACGCTGGTGTGCTTCCCACTGGCTAAATCCGCATCAATGATCTGGCGGATAAAATTGCTTGGACGAGCTTCAGATTCACTCATCAATTACACCTCGTGCGCTAAAAGGATCTTCGAACCTGTTATGATCCACAAATACAGGCCATGACTCAACAATTAGTGTGTATTGAATCATGATTAGGGCAAAAAAAAGCCGACCCTGACGGGCCGGCCTCACTTTCAGTTATCTTTCGCTATCAGATTAACTGTCTATTATGGCAGTTTGACTGCAGACAGGTCTTCTGACGCCGGGATTTTCTTCATCTCACCAGCAACGATTTCAGCCAGCGGACCAAGAATAACTTGCAGGTTATTTGAACCTAATTTCACCACACCCATAGCACCCAGTGCTTTCAGTGTTTTCTCGTCAGCCAGGCTGCTGTCTTTCAGCGTCAGGCGCAGACGTGTGATACAGGCATCAATGTTTTCCAGGTTGCCATGGCCACCCAGAGCTTTCAGGTATTGTTTTGCCAGCTCACCTGTTTCCTGAGAACCAGAAGCCAGTACTTCATCTGAATCAGCGTCTTCACGACCTGGTGTCTTCAGGTTGAATTTGACAATCGCGAAGCGGAAGATTGCATAGTAAATCGCGAAGAATACCAGACCCTGAACAATCAGCATGTACCACTGAGTTGCCAGCGGGTTCTTCGATTGCAGTACCATATCAACCAGGCCAGCAGAGAAACCGAAACCGGAAATCCACTGCATGCTGGCTGCGATGTACACAGAGATACCCGTCAGCACTGCGTGCACGACATACAATGCAGGTGCCAGGAACATGAAGGCAAATTCCAGCGGCTCAGTTACACCGGTAAAGAATGAAGCGAAAGCAGCGGCAATCATGATAGATGCGACCTTCTCTTTGTTCTCAGCTCTCGCGGTGTGGTACATCGCCAGTGCCGCACCAGGCAGACCGAACATCATGATAGGGAAGAAACCACCCATGTAGATACCTGTCTGGCCAGGGACTGCTACACCGTCAGCGATAGACTTGGCACCACCCAGGAAGTTTGGCAGGTCGTTAATGCCCGCTACGTCGAACCAGAATACTGAGTTCAGCGCGTGGTGCAGACCAACAGGGATCAGCAGACGGTTGAAGAAGGCGTAAAGACCCGCACCTACATCGCCCAGGCCCTGGATGCCTTCACCGAAGTGAACCAGACCGCCATAAACATGTGGCCAGACATACATCAGGATAAAAGCCAGGAAAATACCAGCAATGGATGTCAGGATAGGTACCAGACGCTTACCGCTGAAGAAAGCCAGTGCCTTGTGCAGTTCAACCGTTGAGTAACGGTTGTACAGCTCAGCAGAGACGATACCGACCAGAATACCGACGAACTGGTTTTCAATTTTACCGAATGCCGCAGGAACAGCACTTGGGTCAATACCCTGAATTTGAGCAACGGCCGCTGGAGAACAAAGAGTGGTAACAACAAGATAGCCAACGAAGCCAGAAAGTGCTGCTGCACCGTCTTTATCTTTTGACATACCGTATGCGACACCGATAGCAAACAGTACAGACATGTTATCGATAATCGCGCCACCGGCTTTGATCAGGAAAGCTGCCAGTGCGCTGTTGGCACCCCAGCCGTTCGGATCAATCCAGTAACCTATACCCATGAGTATTGCGGCGGCAGGCAACGTGGCGACCGGCACCATCAAAGCCTTACCTACTTTTTGAAAATATCCAAGAATATTCACCCTTAGTTCCCCCTATGGTTTTCTTAGATGCGGTTGAGATAACTTATTTTAGCTACCCGATTAAGTAAGTTGCAGTGTATGCCTTTAATTTCGCCCCGCAAATTAAAACCTTATCATTTGTGATCCCAATCACCAGCATTTGGCGGGTTTGAGCGATTTTGCTAGCCCGGTCATAAAACTTATTTTATTATTCGAAAGAAAGGCGATATACCGCTAAAATTCACACATATTCTTTTCTAGCAACGAGGTGTTACCGTGAGACTTATCCCACTGAACAACGCGAACGAAGTTGGTTTGTGGTCAGCACGCTATATTGTTGATCGTATTAACAAATTTAAACCAACTGCAGACCGTCCATTCGTACTAGGTCTGCCTACCGGCGGTACCCCTCTGACCACCTACAAGCGTCTTATTGAGCTTTATAATGCAGGCGAAGTAAGTTTCAAGCATGTGGTGACCTTCAATATGGATGAGTATGTAGGCCTGCCCTCCGACCATCCAGAATCTTACCGCAGCTTCATGTTTAACAACTTCTTTAACCATATTGATATCCAAGAAGAAAACATCAATCTGCTGAACGGTAACACGGACGATCACCAGGCTGAATGTCAGCGTTATGAAGCTAAAATTAAATCCTTTGGCAAGATCCATCTGTTCATGGGTGGTGTGGGCAACGACGGACACATTGCGTTTAATGAACCCGCATCTTCATTATCATCCCGCACACGTATCAAAACCCTGACCGAAGATACCCGCATCGCCAACTCTCGTTTCTTTGATGGAGACATAAAACAAGTGCCTAAATATGCGCTGACTATCGGGGTGGGTACACTGCTGGACGCGGAAGAAGTGATGATTCTGGTTACCGGCCATAACAAAGCCCAGGCTCTTGAAGCTGCGGTTGAAGGATGTGTAAACCATCTGTGGACTGTCTCTGCGCTGCAATTGCACCCGAAATCACTGATTGTGTGTGATGACCCTGCCACACAGGAACTGAAAGTAAAAACCGTCCGCTATTTCCAGGAACTGGAAGCAGAAAACATCAAACACCTTTAACTAATAGGAAGTGTTCATGTACGCGCTGACCAACTGCCGCATTTTTACAGGTAGCGATGTGCTGAATAACCACGCTGTTATTATTGACGGAGTGAACATTCACGCTGTATGTCCTGAGGCAGAGCTACCTGCTGATATGCCCACTCAGGACCTTGACGGAGCAAACCTGTCTCCTGGCTTCATCGACCTTCAGCTGAATGGCTGTGGCGGAGTGATGTTTAATGACGAAATCACCGCCGACACCATACAGACCATGCATCGGGCAAACCTGAAATCAGGCTGTACGAGCTTTTTGCCCACACTCATTACCTCGTCCGACGAGGACATGAAGGCTGCGATCAAAGCCGCTCGTGACTATGAAGCGCACTACCAGAATCAATCACTCGGACTGCATCTGGAAGGGCCATACCTGAATGTCATGAAAAAAGGTATCCACAGCGTCGAGCATATCCGTCGTTCCGATGAGGCCATGATCACTACGCTGTGCGAGAATGCTGACATCATTACCAAAGTGACTCTGGCGCCAGAGCAAACACCGGCAGAGCACATTGAGCGACTGGCACAAGCAGGTATCGTAGTATCTGCGGGGCACACCAATGCAACCTATGCTGAAGCACGCAAAGGGTTTGCTGCCGGTATTACTTTTGCCACCCACCTGTTCAATGCCATGACTCCCATTGCTGGCCGCGAGCCTGGCATGGTGGGCGCTATCTATGATACGCCTGAGGTATATACAGGAATCATTGCTGATGGCTTTCATGTTGATTATGCCAATATTCGTATAGCCCACAGAATTAAAAAGGAAAAATTAATTCTGGTTACGGATGCAACAGCACCAGCAGGAGCAGACATAGATCACTTTATTTTTGTCGGTAAGAAAGTATATTACCGCGATGGCAAGTGTGTGGATGAAAATGGCACACTCGGCGGTTCAGCCCTGACGATGATTGAAGCTGTTCAAAACAGTGTTGAACATGTAGGTATTGCCCTGGACGAAGCGATTCGCATGGCCACCCTGTACCCTGCCCGTGCCATAGGTATGGATAAGACACTGGGGGCTATCAAAAAAGGCATGGTGGCTAACCTGGCAATTTTTGATCGTGATTTCCGTGTCCGGGCGACAGTGGTTAACGGTAAATACGAGCAAACATAACTATGAATGGCGGACAAATCGGTAATGTCGACCTGGTAAAACAGCTGAACAGTGCAGCAGTTTACCGGCTCATTGACTTGCAAGGCCCAATTTCTCGCATACAAGTGGCAGACGTCAGTCAATTAGCCCCGGCCAGCGTGACCAAAATAACCCGCCAATTGCTGGAACGCGGCCTCATTAAAGAGGTCGCACAGCAGGCTTCAACCGGTGGCCGACGAGCCATCTCGCTGACAACTGAAGCAGCTCCCTTCCACTCTGTCGCCGTCCGTCTGGGTCGCGATTATATCGAACTGACCCTGTACGATTTAAGTGGTAAGAGTCTGGCTGGCACAGCGCATCACTTTCCTTATTCAAATCAGCAAGAACTGGTTGATGGTTTACTTGAGCATATCAGGCAGTTTATCGGTGCCAATCAGACCATTCTGAGGGAGCTGATTGCATTTGGCATTACGCTACCAGGCCTGATTGATCCAGAAAAAGGGATTGTCGAGTACATGCCCAATATCTCGGTCGACTCTCTGGCTCTGGCAGATATCATTACTGATAAATATGGCGTTTCCTGCTTTGTCGGTAACGATATCCGCGGGCTGGCACTGGCTGAACATTATTTTGGCGCCAGTCAGGATTGTCGGGACTCTATTCTGGTCAGTGTCCACCGTGGCACAGGGGCAGGCATTATCGTCAATGGCCAGGTATTTCTCGGTTATAACCGCAACGTCGGTGAAATCGGCCATATCCAGATTGATCCACTCGGTGATAAGTGCCAGTGCGGTAACTTTGGCTGCCTGGAAACCGTTGCCGCCGATCCTGCGATTATTCGCCACGTGAAAGCGCTCCTGGCACAAGGTTACCCAAGCAGCCTGCAAAAGCTCGAAGATGTCACTATGCCTGCTATCTGCGAAGCAGCCAACCAGGGCGATGAGCTGGCGACCCAGGCTCTGGTCAAAGTGGGTTACCAATTAGGTAAAGCACTGGCAATGACAATTAACCTGTTCAACCCGCAGAAAATCGTTGTGGCGGGTAATATCACCTTAGCCAAGGATATTGTTTTTCCTGCTATCCGCCGATGTGTTGAAACCCAATCGCTGTCAACCTTCCACCAGTCACTGCCTATTGTTGAGTCTCAGCTCTATACGCAGCCGACTATTGGTGCGTTTTCCATGATCAAGCGAGCCATGCTCAATGGCGTTCTATTGCAGCGCCTGCTGGAAGATTAATTCTACGCCGGGAAGCCCTTCCCGGCTGATCTCTCAAAAACCCTGTTTTTTGTAGGGCATGTATCGCCACAGACATGCCCTGTGTTATATTCCCCATCATTGCAACTAATTGAAATACCAACGCTTATCAATAGTCTGGAAATCACATTTCATGATGGATCTGATTTACATTATCGCCGCGTTTCTCGCAGGTTATCTGGCACTACGTGCCAAACTCCCGCCACTGGTTGGATTTTTATTAGCAGGATTTACTTTAAATTCATTCGGTTACACCTCAACCCCGGTTATCAATACACTTGCTGATCTGGGCGTAACCTTACTGCTTTTCTGTATCGGACTTAAGCTCGATATAAGAACCCTGTTACAAAAAGAAGTCTGGGCCGGCGCCACAATACATAACCTGCTCACTACCCTTCTGTTTACACTGGCCCTGTTCGGTTTAAAGCAACTCGGCTTAGGGATTTTCAGCGAGCTTGAACTGGCACAGCTAGCCTTACTGGGTTTTGCCCTCTCCTTTTCCAGTACGGTATTTGCCATCAAGGCGTTACAGGAAAAAGGCGAGCTGAATGCAACCTATGGCACTATCGCCATCGGTATTCTCGTCATGCAGGATATTTTTGCAGTTATATTTCTGACGGCATCAACCGGAAAGCTACCAGAGATCACCGCACTGGCCTTATTCGCATTGCCCTTGCTGCGCCCCTCTTTGTTTAAGATTATGGATAAAGCCGGGCATGGTGAAATGCTGGTGCTGTACGGCATTTTCCTGGCGCTTGTTGCCGGGGCCGGTTTGTTCACTTTTGTGGGTATGAAAGCCGATCTCGGCGCACTGATCATAGGAATGATGCTGGCGGCCCATCCCAAATCCTCAGAGCTGTCCAAGTCACTGTTTAACCTCAAAGAACTTTTGCTGGTTTTCTTCTTTCTCAATATTGGTCTGGCCGAGCCTGCAACATGGACCGGCTTCTGGCTCGCTGTACTGCTGCTGGCATTATTGCCGCTGAAAGGTTTACTTTACTACTTGGTTTTCCACGGCTTCCACTTCCGGGTACGCACTTCGCTGCTCGGCACCTTAACACTCTTTAACTACAGCGAATTTGGACTGATAGTCGCTGGGCTCGCCTACAGCCTGGGCTGGTTACCGGGTGATTTTCTTGTCGCCATCGCTATCGCAGTATCACTCTCTTTTCTGCTATCAGCACCGCTTAACAGTTTTAGCCACCGTATCTATATGGAAAGTACCCGCTGGCTTAAAGAGTTTGAGCCGGAAAAACTCAACAGCAATGACAGGCTGATTGACTTGGGCAATAAACAAATTCTTATTCTGGGCATGGGCCGTATTGGTACCGGAGCTTATGAAGAAATGATCCGCCGCTTTGGCCCGCAAGTCGTCGGCATTGAAAACCGGGAGGAGTCAGTGGAAGAGCACACCAAAGAAGGCCGCCATGTCATTCTCGGTGATGCCACCGACCCAGACTTCTGGGCCAGGGTGGTATCTCGCCATCAAACACGGTTAATTTTACTGGCTATGCCGCACAGTCAGGCGAATGCATTCGCCCTCGAGCAGATCAGACAATTGGGCTATAAAGGCAAAATTGCCGCTATTGCCCGCTATGAAGATGAAGAAGCGACCTTGAGAGAACTGGGTGTCGATGCCGCTTTCAATATCTATCGTGAAGCTGGAAACGGTTTTGCTCGCCATGTCTGCGAGTCGGTGACTACCGACATCAAATCCTTTTAATTGGCAGCGTGTTACTGAATGGCAGCGAAAGTTGCCATTCAGTATTTGGTCCAAAAACTTCCTGATTTAAGATTTCATTCGGTTAAAATCGATTATATTAAATAATATTCACCAAAGGTGAGTTTTTTACATTGATATGGGATTTTTGGTTGCTTTTATTTGTTGAATACGCAATTTTAACAATCAGAACGAAACAAAAGCTCAGGAATAAAATAATAAACCCTTTCTTAATCGCTTTGTTTCCCCAAGTTTAACTTTATGTTGGAGTAGTCAGTATGTGCTCAGTATTCGGGATTTTAGATGTAAAAAGTGACCCATCAGCCCTGCGTGAAACCGCGTTGGCAATGTCAAAGAAAATGCGTCACCGCGGTCCAGACTGGTCAGGTATCTATTCATCAGACAAGGCCATTCTTGTCCACGAGCGTCTGGCCATTGTTGACCTCAACAGCGGCGAACAGCCACTGTACAACACAGACAAAACCCATGTACTGGCCGTCAATGGCGAAATCTACAACCACAAAGACTTACGTGCTGAACTGGCTGCCGATTACCCGTTTCAGACCGAATCTGACTGTGAAATTATTCTGGCTCTGTATAAAGAGAAAGGCCCTGAATTACTCGACTACCTGAACGGTATCTTCGGTTTCATTCTGTATGATGAAGCGCAGGATGCTTACCTGATTGGTCGTGACCACATTGGCATCATCCCGCTTTATCACGGTCATGATGAACACGGTAACTATTATGTCGCATCAGAAATGAAAGCATTGGTGCCCGTGTGTAAAACCATCAGCGAATTCCCTCCGGGTCATTATCTGTGGAGCAAAAAAGGCGAACCGGCTCAGGCACCTGTCCGTTATTACAAACGTGACTGGATGGAATTTGACGCGGTTCGTGATGCAGAAACAGACAAAGACAAACTGAAAAAAGCCCTGGAAAGCGCAGTGAAGCGTCAGCTGATGACGGACGTTCCTTACGGTGTTCTGCTGTCTGGCGGCCTGGATTCCTCAGTTATTTCAGCGATCACCAAGCAGTTTGCCTCTCGCCGTATTGAAGATGACGAGAAGTCTGATGCCTGGTGGCCGACACTGCATTCTTTTGCTGTTGGCCTGGAAGGCGCGCCGGATCTGAAAGCCGCCAAAAAAGTGGCCGATCATATCGGTACGGTACACCACGAGCTGACTTATACGGTTCAGGAAGGCCTGGATGCAATTCGCGATGTGATTTATCACATTGAGACCTACGATGTCACAACGATTCGCGCCTCCACACCTATGTATCTGATGTCACGTAAAATCCGTGCCATGGGTATCAAAATGGTCCTGTCGGGTGAAGGGGCGGATGAAGTATTCGGTGGTTACCTGTATTTCCACAAAGCACCTAACACACAGGAATTCCATGAAGAAACAGTGCGTAAGCTGCTGGCTCTGAACATGTTCGACTGTGCACGTGCGAACAAATCCATGGCAGCCTGGGGTATTGAAGCGCGTGTGCCATTCCTGGATAAAGAGTTCCTGGAAGTTGCTATGAGCATCAACCCACAAGACAAAATGTGTGGGAACGGCAAAATTGAAAAACACATTATCCGTGAGTGCTTCGGTGACATGCTGCCTGAATCTGTAGCATGGCGTCAGAAAGAGCAGTTCTCCGACGGTGTAGGTTACAACTGGATTGACACGCTAAAGGCCGTGGCCGCAGAGAAAGTCACGGATCAGCAGCTGGAAACCGCCCGTTTCCGCTTCCCTTACAACACACCAACCTCCAAAGAAGCCTACGTCTATCGTGAAATCTTTGAAGAGTTGTTCCCACTGGAAGATGCGGCAAAATGTGTACCGGGTGGCCCGTCCATTGCCTGTTCCAGTGCCAAAGCCATTGAATGGGATGAGAGCTTTAAAAACAGTGCTGACCCATCTGGTCGTGCGGTGGCTGCCGTCCACAACGAAGCCTATCAGAAGGCTTAATACCGAGCGTTACTCCATCCAAGAGCGCGTCCGCCTTTGCCTGACTTATCTCCGCACGCAAAGGCAACAAAAAGGGGCCAGGAAGGCCCCTTTCCCCTTTTTACCACCCGCACTACTGCCTCATCGACTTATGTCTTGCCACACTGTACCTGTTACAACTGTACCCACAAACTAACAACGGGTAGTCCTGTTGCATCACAACTTAATGTACGCGCAGCACAGCGCGGGAACTCTGGATAGCACAAATGAAAAAAGGAGCCAAAGGCTCCTTTTGATTGCTGTTTCTTAACCGCTTAGCAGCGCGCTACGATTATACGTCGTAGGTTGTGGAGGCAGTATCGCCGCCTGTGCCAGTCCAGTTGGTGTGGAAATACTGACCACGTGGCTGATCGATACGCTCATAGGTGTGCGCACCAAAATAGTCACGCTGAGCCTGAATCATATTTGCCGGCAGACGCGCAGTAGTATAACCATCCAGGAAGGTCAGTGCAGATGTCAGACACGGCATTGGCAGACCAATTTCCAGAGACTTAGCTGCAACTTTACGCCATGCTTTCATGCCGTTTTCCAGAATTGCTTTGAAGTAGGGATCTGAGCCCAAGAACGCCAGTGAAGGGTCCGCTTCAAACGCATCACGAATGTTACCCAGGAAAGCGGATCGAATGATACAGCCACCGCGCCACATCAGGGCAACATTACCGTAATTCAGATTCCAGCCGTTGTCGTCAGACGCCTGACGCATCAGCATAAAGCCTTGTGCATAAGAGATAATCTTAGAAGCCAGCAGTGCCTGACGTACCGCTTCCAGCCACTCTGCTTTATCGCCTTCAACGGCTTCTACTGTTTTGCCAAACAGCTTCTCTGCATCTTCACGCTGACCTTTCAGCGAAGACAGGCAGCGCGCAAACACAGATTCGGTGATCAGTGTCAGCGGGATACCCATGTCCAGAGCATTAATACCTGTCCATTTACCCGTGCCTTTCTGGCCGGCAGAATCCATGATTTTCTCAACCAGCGGCTCGCCATCTTCATCACGGTAAGCCAGAATATCAGCAGTGATTTCGATCAGGTAGCTGTTCAGCTCAGTCTCATTCCAGTCACGGAACGCCTGCTCCATTTCTTCGTGAGTCATCCCCAGACCGGTTTTCATGAAGTGATACGCTTCGCTGATCAGCTGCATATCGCCGTATTCAATACCGTTGTGAACCATTTTCACAAAGTGGCCAGCGCCTGACTCGCCAACCCAGTCACAGCAAGGTTCGCCCTGCTCAGTTTTAGCGGCAATCGCCTGGAAAATAGGCTTCACAAATGGCCATGCTTCCGCATCACCACCTGGCATGATAGACGGTCCGAAACGAGCACCTTCTTCACCACCGGATACGCCGGCACCGATGAAACGCAGACCTTTGTCTTTCAGGTAGTCCACACGGCGGATGCTGTCCGGGTAGTTAGAGTTACCGCCATCAATGATGATGTCGCCTTTATCCAGCAGCGGGATCAGTTGCTCGATAAAGCTGTCGACCACGTCACCGGCACGCACCATCAGCATGATTTTGCGAGGGGCTTCCAGCTTGTCTACCAGTTCCTGCAGGCTGTAAGCGCCCTGGATCTTAGTGCCTTTAGCCGGGCCATTCAGAAATTCGTCGACTTTGGCAGCTGTACGGTTATGCGCAACGACCTTAAAACCGTGGTCATCCATGTTCAGGATCAGGTTCTGGCCCATAACGGCAAGGCCGATTACACCAATATCACCTTTCATTAATTTATTCTCCAATCGCTAACTTACTGGCTGCTACTGCATCCAAATACCATTCTGTCTTTCCGTTACGCGCCTTAATCTTGGCGGCCGGATAAGGCAGGCTATCGGCGGACTGAGAGTGGATTTCTGCCACAATCTCGGTTTTACCCGCACCGATAACCAGATAAGAAATTCGTTTTGCTGCTTCCAGCAAACGTGCTGACTTACTGACACGTAACTGACCGCTTTGCGGATGAGGTGCAACCAGACTTAAACCGGGTTCATCATAGTCAGTCTGTCCCGGGAAAAGAGACGCAGTATGACCATCGTCGCCGACACCAAGTAAAATCCAGTCAAAAACAGGCAGTCCATTCTCAACCGGAATTACCGCAGCCATTTCTTCTGCGAAACGCTTCGCTTCAGCCTGTGGTTCATCTTCACCACGGATACGGTGGATATTTTCTGCCGGGATCGCAACGTGATCAAACAACAGTGCCTGGGCACAACCATAGTTACTTTCTGCATCATCCGGCGCAACACAACGCTCGTCGCCCCACCAGAAATGCAAATTCTGCCAGTTAACGCCTTCGGCATACGGCGCCTGGGCCAAAGCGGCAAACAATTGCTTAGGCGTGCTACCCCCCGACAGCGAAATATGCACAGGTTTCTCTTGCTGGCTGATTGCCATCATGTCGTCAGCCAGGCTCTTCACCACGGCTTGTGCATCAGCATGAATTTTAAGATCAGTCATAGTTATAACTCGCAATATTCGGTATCAGTCAGGTTTGAGCACGGGAAGCGCCACTGACGGTTATCCCTGGCCAGCAGTTCATCGGCTTCTTTCGGTCCCCAGGTTCCACAAGCATAACCAAACAGGGCATGCGGATCCTGATTGAATGACAGAATCGGCTGGACATAACGCCAGCAAGCTTCAACCGCATCGCTGCGCGCAAACAGGGTTGAATCACCGGCCATGGCATCCAGTAACAAACGCTCGTACGCCGTCAGCACATTGCTGTCAACCAGTTCGTCGTAACGGAAATCCATCGCCACTTCCTGGGTTTTGAAGCCTGCGCCCGGGCGTTTCAGAGCGAAGTTCATCAAAATACCTTCGTCAGGCTGGATACGCAGGACAAGCTTGTTATCGGGTGCATCTTTACCAAATACCGGGTGCGGCGTTTTCTTGAAGTGAATAACCACTTCAGTGACTCGCGTTGGCAGGCGCTTACCGGTGCGGATATAAAACGGTACACCGTTCCAGCGCCAGTTATTGATAAAGGCTTTCAGGCCAACATAGGTTTCGGTACGGGAGTCTTCAGCAACACCCGGCTCTTCACGATAACCGGCAAGCTCTTTTCCGCGTAATTCAGAAGCTGTGTATTGCCCCAGAACCAGGTTCTTACGCAAGTCTTCTTCAGACAGCGGTTGCAGGCTATTAAGCACTTTGGCCACTTCATCACGCATCACGTTACCGTTGATGGCCGATGGCGGCTCCATAGCAACCATGGCCAAAACCTGCAGCAGGTGATTCTGCAGCATATCGCGAACCGCACCTGCGTTTTCGTAATAACCACCACGTTCTTCCACACCCAGGAATTCCGCAGCGGTGATCTCGACGTAATCAATAAAGTTACGGTTCCACAATGGCTCAAACATACCGTTAGCAAAGCGGAATACCAGCAGGTTCTGAACCGTTTCTTTACCCAGGTAGTGGTCGATACGGAAAATCTGGCTTTCTTTGAAATGCTTGTGCAGTTTCTTATCCAGTTCCTGAGCCGTTTCCAGGTCATAACCAAACGGTTTTTCGATGATCAGTCGTTTCCAGCCGGTGCTTTCATCGTTCAGACCATGAGCAGCCAGACTGGCCGGGATCACATCATATAAACTGGGGGGAGTGGCGAGATAGAACAGAGTGTTACGAGGAGCAGCAGACTGAGTGGCTTTTTCTTCCAGTCGCTGTTGCAACTTACCATAGTCATCACAATCTAACGTGTTGATGGCCTGATATCCAACATGCTGACAAAATGCAGCCAACTTCTCGGGATCCGTTTTCTCAGTTTTGATCAGAGAAGTCCGGACTTTTTCTCTGTATTCCTCATCACTGTTTGCAGTACGGCTTACGCCAAGGATAGAGAAATCAGAAGGTAGCATCTGATTAACATACAGATGATACAGCGCTGGGATAAGCTTACGATACGTTAAATCGCCTGAGGCACCAAAAATAACAATATCGCTGTTTTCAGGTATGACCATGTTCTTTATCTTTCCCTAACAGGTATACAAGTTTGACGGGTCTAATTCCGGCAAAGCATAACATTCAGAACGACAATGTGCTGATGTCCTGGCCTCTCAATTTAATAGGTTATACCTATCAGAATGTAGAGTTCCCCAAGATGGAGCACACTATATCTGCATTTGTCACAAAGTTACATCCCGCTAATTCTATCAACTGACATAAAAACTGAAACACGAAGGCTGGATAAAATATCCCACTGCCCGCTCATTTCCAGATCGCTTGCTTTACTTTGTCGAGTGACTTGACCTTAAATCACATGAAAAACGCAAAAAGCACCGCGAAGTTGAGCGAAAATCAAAATATGAATATTTTACCTTCTGAAAAAAAATCATGGTAAGCAGGTCAATACTGCGCACTTTTTGTGTCCCGTCTTTAGTTCAAAATCATCCTCGCCGGCCCGTTTTCATCACGACATGCTGAGTGCCTTATTGAGTAGGCTTTCTGAAAGTAATTAACAAAACCTATCAAACGAAATCGATTGCCTGAATATAACCGTGGCTGTTAGCCCAGATCCATGCCCTTTTTGCTATCGCTGAATAACAAAAAACCGCCAAAATGGCGGTTTTTTACAAACATGAAAGTCTCTATTTTTCACCGGTATCGGGATATCAACGCTCCCAATACGCCTCTTCCAGACTGTCTTCCCGCTCGGGTAATCCTCGCGACAAACGTGGAGAGTGCTGAGCCAGTACTTCGTAACTGACGCGATTCGAATACAGGCAGATCTGAGAAAACGATGAATAAGCCAGGAAATCGTAGCTGTGCTTGCTGGATTTTGGCACATTTTCTTTATGGTAACGGTTCGCCGCCATATCATGCAGCAATGCAGACAGTGCGCCGTCCCCGGCACCATTGGTATTTTTTATACGCTCCGGTCCACCCATATAAGGGGCGATGTGCGAATAAACCCGAAGAGGCGTTTCACAATCAGCTTTGGTCATCGGTCGGCTGAATTCGTAGCGGTTAAACTCAGGAATTTCACCAGGCAACAGCGGCAGACTGGTGGCTCGCTTCGTGCTCTCTTCTGTATAACCTGCTGTGTACAAACCCACCGGTCCCGCAGTGCACAACACAAAATCAACCCAGTCCAGTGCTTTATCAGAAGCCAGCAATGGATCGGCAAATCCTGTCAGGGCTTCGGCTTCGTCTTCATTCATGGCGACAACCGTAACATGATCGCGCAGGAAATCGCGCCACCATTGAGGATCGTCTGCTATCACAAATTTGGTACCCAATGTCAGTACAACCGGGACATCGTATTTTTTGGCATACTGAATAGCACGCATGGTAGCTTCCGGCATTGGATCGCCTTCTTTGCAACGCACCAGATAGGCCGTCAGCACCAGCGCAGAGGCACGTTCGAAGATCGATTCCGGGATACTGTCCGGTTCCAGCTGGTTCATCCGTCCTTCGTTGATGGCAAACGTCCGTTCTCCATCCGGAGTGATCAGGGCAAAACAGCGGCCAATCGGCCCGTCCACAGGCTGGAGATTATTCAGATCCATACGGCTGGATGTGTTCACCAGATACCGGTATGCATAGCTGCCAATCTGGATATCCTGGCTCATCACGCCCAGAAGCACGGATTTATCATCAGCCAGTACAGAATAATTGTGCAGCGTGTTTCCTATCGTACCACCCGCAAACTCATGGCGAATCAGGTCTTTTTCTTTCAGCTCACGATAAAGCGCTTCTGCCGCCTCTTCCGCGATAACCAAAGAGTGCCCTTTGCTCAGCGCATAACGACTCAGGAACTCATCATCGACACAGGCTTCAATGTCCACCAGCGTTTGGTCTATGCCAACGACATGGGTACGCGCAAGCGGTTTGCTGCTGGCCTGAGTCAGAAGCGGATCTCGGGCATGGACGGGAAAATAGTGTTTTGATTTACGTTGACCAGGAAATTTCATGATATCGCGCTGCCGGGTAGAAAAAACTTGCGGATGATATCACAAAATATAGTTCAGTGAAGAAATGGCTCGAACAATAAGTGCGAGCCAGATCATGGTATATAGCGAAGTTAAGAAAAGGTTACCAGCCCTGAATATGCTGTTTGATCAGGTTTTCCATCATAGCAATATGGGCACTGTTATCATTGAGGCAGGGGATCAGGTTAAAGGTTTCACCACCGGCATTGATGAAGGCATCTTTACAGCCCTCCGCTATCTCTTCGATGGTTTCCAGACAATCGACTGAAAAAGCAGGGCAAATCACATCCAGCCGCTTAACCCCTTTTTGGGCCAATTCAATAATCGTTGGCTCGGTATAAGGCTTTAGCCATTCTTCACGACCAAAAATCGACTGATAACTCATGCTCATCTTTTCTCTTGGCATCGCCAGGGCTTCCGCCAGAAGAGCTGTTGTCTCGTTACAGTGCTCGGGATAAGGATCGCCCAAGTCCGCGTAACGTTTTGGAATGCCATGATAAGAACACAGCAGATAGTCGGGTTCTCCATGCTCAGCCCAGACATTAGTCACCGATTCAGCAAGCGCCGAAATATAGCCTGGGTGGTCCTGATAATGGTTGATGAACCTGAGCTCTGGCAGGTAATCCGTCTGATTAAGGCTGCGTGCCACTTTGTCAAACACGGCAGCTGTTGTCGTGCGCGAATACTGCGGATATAACGGTAAAACAATTACCTTTCGGCATCCCTGATCATTGAGCATCGATAAGGCCGACTTAATGCTGGGGTTCCCGTACGTCATACCCAAAGCTACCGGTATGTTCAGCCTTGCCTCCAGCGCATCGCGTTGTCGCTGAGAATAGACCATCAGCGGCGAGCCTTCCTCAAGCCAAATCGACTGATACAGTTTCGCAACTTTGGGAGAACGGATAGGAAGAATTGCCCCGTACAACGCCGGTCGCCATATCCACTTAGACAGATCGACGACACGGGAGTCACTCAAAAATTCGCCCAGAAAGCGCTTTACCGCCGCTGGGGTTGCTTCATCCGGTGTACCCAGATTGACCAAGAGTACGCCAATGCCTTTATTCTCCATCATCACCTACAGTTCATTTTGTTATTCAATGACAACGATAGTGTACCATTAAGCGGTTGATTTGCCCTGAGTATCGCAGTCTTCAGCATAAAAAAAGCGGAAGGCTGTTAACCTCCCGCTTTTTGACCATACAGTCTGTTAACCACATTGGCTGTGGAACATCACCGATAATCGAATCGATTAAGCCAAAGCTTTGGCCAGCTCAGCACTAACGTCAGCAACAGGCTGTGTACCATCAATTTTGATGTATGTGGTGTTGCCAGCATCGGCTTCTTTGCTGTAATAGCTGATCAGCGGTGCAGTCTGGTTATGGTATACACCCAGGCGTGCACGAACTGTTTCTTCTTTGTCATCTTCACGGATTACCAGTTCTTCACCAGTAACGTCATCTTTACCTTCCACTTTCGGTGGATTGTAAACAGCATGGTAAGTACGGCCCGACGCCAAATGTACACGGCGACCCGCCATACGTTCGACAATTACGCTGTCTGGAACGTCAAATTCAATGACGTAATCCACTGCCACGCCAACTTCTTTCAGGCCATCAGCCTGAGGAATAGTGCGTGGGAAACCGTCCAGCAGGAAGCCTTTTGCACAGTCGTCTTCAGCAATACGCTCTTTGACCAGACCCAGAATAATATCGTCAGACACCAACTGACCTGCGTCAATCACGGCTTTCGCTTGTTTACCCAGCTCAGTACCCGCTTTGATTGCCGCACGCAGCATGTCACCCGTCGAAATCTGAGGAATACCAAATTTCTCCATGATGAATTGTGCCTGTGTGCCTTTACCTGCACCTGGAGCGCCCAGAAGAATGATGCGCATCTTGATCCCCTTTTCTAGTAATTAGCCGGAGTTTTTGGAAAGTCAGAAAAATACACTGATTAGACCATACTCGCAAGTCCGCGTCCCCGGAAGCTAAACGATTACATTCTGTATCAGCATACTCTTTGAAGCAAAACGGGCGCAGATTGCCTCTGCGCCCGTGAGTGATTATGGCTGTGCCAACAGCTTATTTACGGCAGCAAGGAACTGGGATGGATCTTCCATCGAGCCTCGTTCAGCAAGCATTGCCTGCCCCAGTAACATCTCAACCCAGCGGCCAAACGCGTCTTCATCCGCTTCATCGGCCATACGGTTCACTACCGGGTGTTTCGGATTCAACTCAAAAATGTACTTCACTTCCGGCGCTTCGTGCCCGGCCGCAGCCAGCAGTTTCGCCATTTGTGTCCCCATTTCATTTTCATCCGTCACTACCACAGCCGGTGTATCTTGCAGCTTAAAGGTTGCGCGAACATCTTGCACACGATCGCCCAGATACGTTTTGGTGCGTTCAATAACCGAGGCAAACTCTTCTTTTGTCTGCTCCTGCGCTTCTTTCTCTTCTTCGTTTTCGAACTTGGAAAGATCCAGACCCGCCTTGGTTATAGACTGGAACTGCTTACCGTCAAATTCCGGCAGATAACCCATCAGCCATTCATCAATGCGGTCGTGCATCAGGACAACTTCCAGGCCTTTAGCACGGAACTGTTCCAGGTGCGGGCTGTTTTTTGCCGCCTTGAAGCTATCTGCAGTAATGTAGTAGATCTTTTCCTGGCCTTCTTTCATCCGGCTGACATAGTCTGCCAGAGAAACGGTTTGCTCTGGCGTATCGTTATGGGTTGAGCTGAAACGCAGCAACCCGGCAATTTTCTCGCGATTCGCGAAATCTTCCGCCACGCCTTCTTTCAGTACCTGACCGAACTCTTGCCAGAACGATGCATACTCATCTTTCTTCGACAACTTTTCCAGCATGGACAAAGCACGCTTAGTACAAGCTTTGCGCAGCGCCTGAGTCACTTTGTTGTCCTGCAGAATTTCACGGGACACATTTAACGGCAGATCATTTGAGTCAATCAGACCACGCATAAAGCGCAGGTACATCGGCATGAACTGCTCGGCATCGTCCATGATAAAGACACGCTGCACATACAGTTTCAGGCCGTGTTTGCTGTCGCGGTTATACAGGTCAAACGGGGCCTTGGACGGAATATACAGCAGACTGGTATAGTCTTGCTGGCCTTCCACGCGGTTATGGCTCCAGCTCAGCGGCTCAGCAAAATCATGGGAGACGTGTTTGTAGAATTCTTTATATTCATCATCTGAAATATCAGACTTACTGCGGGTCCATAACGCCTGGGCCTTATTGACCTGCTCCCACTTTTTACCGGTTTCCTTGCCTTCCTCATCGTGTTCAGCCGTTTCCATCAGCACTGGAATACCAATGTGATCTGAATATTTACTGATGATGTTGCGCAGACGGTACTCGTTCAGGAATTCTTTTTCCTCTTCACGCAGGTGAAGAATGATCTCAGTACCACGGTCCGTTTTCTCGATATCTTCTACCGTATAATCGCCTTCACCGGTTGAGTGCCAGCTGACCGCCTGATCGGCAGCCGCGCCGGCAGCACGGGTATTGACTGTCACGGCATCAGCAACAATAAACGAAGAATAGAAGCCAACGCCAAACTGGCCAATCAACTGAGAATCTTTGCTTTGATCTTCGCTCAGCTTGGAGAAAAAGTCTTTGGTACCGGACTTTGCAATCGTCCCCAGGTGCTCGATCACCTCATCGCGGGTCATACCGATACCATTATCGCTGATAGTGACTGTGCCTGCTTTTTCATCAAACGACAAACGAACAGCCAGCTCGCCATCGTTTTCATACAGTTCTGGGGCAGAAAGGGCACGAAACCTCAGTTTATCAGCCGCATCGGAAGCATTGGAAATCAGCTCCCGTAAAAATATCTCTTTATTTGAGTACAATGAGTGGATCATTAAGTGAAGCAATTGCTTTACTTCAGATTGAAAGCCACGTGTTTCTTTGTTTTTTTGCAGGGTTTGCTCGCTCATTTGAACTCCGTAATCCAGGTTTACCTCATTACTGATACCTAAATATGGCCGGTTCAGCTTAAATCAAGTCTTGCCGTTAAAAAATCTGAGATCGCCTTAAAGTCAGTCTCTTAGCTATTCAATAAACAAGCGGGCGTCTATGATATACGAGTCACAAGTCACCAAAAGGCTGGTAATGGATCATACGCATTGTAAATTTATGATTGGCAACAGATTTACTTTCTCCCCTCAACACAACAGCCTGGCTGATGCACTTCAGCCGGAAGAAACCGTTTATTTAGGTATCAATGAAAGCCGGGCATTGCAGTTGCTGCTTGATGAGCCGGGAACCATCATTTCCCGTCAACGTATGCATGATTTTATCTGGCGCGCGCAAGGGTTTGAGGTAGATGACTCCAGCCTGACCCAATCGATTTCTACCTTGCGAAAATACCTGCAGGATTCGACACGTTCACCCGCCTTTATCAAGACGATTCCCAAACGCGGGTATCAGATGATAGCCAGTGTCGATCGTATTGACGCAGCCACTGAATCCACGATTGAGGCACCCAATGGTGCACAGGCTGATAGCATAAGTAGCTTCATTGATTCACCTGCCCAGTATCCGGTTTCTGAAAGCCCGGCTGAGGACACTGCCGACACCGCACCTATAGAGTCAGAAACACAGGTAACGCACGCCCCTGTCAGGCGTCAGTTATTCCATCCCAGGTACATTATCAGTGCCCTGGCAACCTTCATACTGTGTATTGTATTACCGCTCTGGGCGTACCTGGCTCCCCCACCCTCATCAAGCGCCTTCTATAAAGCATTTATGATCGATGATATTCCCGTACTGATTCCCAGCGAGGTTGACGTGGGGCAAGAATGGCGCCCCCTGATCAGGCAATGTGTTTCCGCTCACATGCGGAGCAATGACAACAAACCGTCTGCCGCGCCGGCCAGAATTATTGTCACAGGTGGGGCGCATAACCAGCTGTGGATTAATCTGATTTATACAACGGCTGATTACCGGAAAAATATGACACTAACGATAGTGACACTTGACAGAGAAAGGGATCTGCCATGTACAGTAGACTAACCCAGCCGGTCAGAATGCACCGATATTACCGGTTTATTATCATTGCTTTAGCAAGTCTGGTGACCCTGGGCAGCCTTTACTATTTCTTCAGTAGTGACCATAAAATTTCCCGTTTTCTGACTTCGCATAACTGGCAGTCTTACACTGTCACAGATGTCGCCTCAACCGAAGTACCCGGACTTGAAACACTTAAAAAGGTCATTGAAACCAGTCATATTGTCTATATGCCCAATCAATCCTATTCACGGGTAACCCGGGTGACCATGATTAATGAGGATCAGGGCCAGCTTCACCTGACGATTACTGAATATGGTCGATGGGAAATCAGTGGTGGTTATTTACAGGTTCGTCCCACCCACTTTAATGAGCTGAAAACAGGCGATGAAAGCGCATTCAGCAACAAGCAGATTACCGCCATCAACCAGTATTTTCAGCTCAATGCGGAGCAAAGTAACCGGATTGATATCCTGAGTGAAAAAGCCGTGCTGTTAACCGGGCTGAATACCCGATCTCAGGTGCTGAACGCCAACCTGTAACGAAAAAAAACCGACGATAATCGTCGGTTATTCATAGTACGTCAGAATGCGGGAAAAAGGCGTTAATACAGTTTCTGGCGACCAGCCAGAGAATGCGACAGTGTTGTCCCATCCACCAGCTCAAGCTCGCCGCCAACCGGTACACCATGTGCAATCCGGGTAGCAGGTACTTGATAAGCCTGGCAAAGTTCGGCAATAAAATGTGCAGTCGCCTCGCCTTCAACCGTCGGGTTGGTGGCCAGGATCAGCTCGGCAATCTGCTCGTTCTGCAAACGGTATTCCAGCACATCCAGCCCGATATCGCTCGGGCCGATGCCATCTAATGGCGATAGATGTCCCATCAGAACAAAATATCGGCCTGAAAACTGGCCCGTCGCTTCAACGGCCATAATATCTGCCGGGCTTTCCACCACACAAATCTGGCCATTTTCCAGACGACGGGGATTGTCGCAGATAGCACACACGTCTTCTTCAGTGAAGGTCCGGCAATCGCGGCAATGACCGATTTCAGTCATGGCTTTGCCCAGCACATCAGCCAGCTGCAACCCACCCTGACGGTTGCGTTGCAACAGGCTGAAAGCCATACGCTGCGCTGATTTTGGCCCAACACCGGGCAGGCAGCGCAGCGCGTCCATCAACTGCTCAAGTAACGGACTGGTACGCATTGATTAAAATGGCATCTTAAAGCCAGCGGGCAGATTCATGCCGCCGGTTACACTGGCCATTTTTTCTTTCTGTGCTTCTTCGATACGACGGGCAGCATCGTTAAACGCCGCCGCAATCAGATCCTCCAGCATATCTTTATCGTCTTCCATCAAGCTGTCATCGAGCTCAACACGACGGACGCTGTGACTGCCGGTCAGGGTCACTTTTACCATGCCGGCACCGGCTTCACCTGTCACTTCCATGTTGGCGATTTCTTCCTGCATTTGCTGCATACGCTCTTGCATCTGCTGCGCCTGCTTCATCATATTCGCCATACCACCTTTACCAAACATATCTTCTCTCTCTATCGGTCTGGTTAATTTATAAGGGTCTTACGCTCTCTTCATCAAGTACAGCACTGAATCGCTGACAGATGAAAGTCACGTGAGGATCCTGCTGCAGACTTGTCTTAGCCTGATCCAGTTTCTGTTGATAAATAAACTCCCGCCATTCGAGGGGGGTACGCCCATTATCACCAGGCTTGATGTGTAATTCTATCTCGTGTCCCAGTATCTCAGCCAGCGCTGTGCTTAACTGAGCTCTGGCTTTTGGTGTATCCAGATGTTGCTGAGACGGACGCAGATACAGAATCAGTTCACTGCCTTGCTGCTCCATCGCAGAATTTAATGCCAGTTGCTGAACTAAACGATCGGTATTTAACCGAGTCACCAGTTCAGACCAACTATCCTGCTTTGCCGCTTCACTGACAAGCTGTTCTGCCATCTCTGGTGTTTTTTCGTGCTCCAGCGCTTGCTTGAGCTCGGTTGGCGCGATCACTGCTGGCGATTGAGTATCTGGCTCAGGCTGGCTCGTCGGCTGCCACTGATAATCCTCAGTCTTGACCGGCTCAGCCGCCGACAGCTGAGCAACCGGCGATCCGTGATTTGCACCTGCTGGCTGAGAACGACGACCAGCATGCTGGTTCGTGATCCGTTCCAGAACACTGGAAGCAGGTTTCTTCACCGATGCCGGTTCAGTCTTTTTTGGCTCGGCAGATTCCTGGCCTCGCCGGCTCTGGCTGCGCAAGCGATTTCTTGCTGCCAGCAGCCCGGACGCCGGTGATGCAGCCTGTGTCATTGCCGCTGACTGAGGCTGGTTGTGCTCAGTCGGCTGCGTGTGCATCACAGGCTGAGATGCCGTTTGCGGCTCAGGAGCATACTCCGGAGCCCTTGCCGGCTCAGAAGCGGCGACAGGCTGAGAAGGTGAGTCACCTTCAGATAACGGTCTTGCCGGTTCAGACGGCCTGGCCGGTGGAACCGGTGAAGAGTCCTGAGGTATCGCTCTTGTCTGAGACGCAGCCGGACGGCCAGCAGGTGCTGATGCCGGTACCGGAACTGCCTGCGGGGTTAATGCTCCCGCCGCGACAGGACGGAATGCCAGCATACGCAACAGCACCATTTCCAGCCCGGTACGGCCATCCGGTGCCAAAGGTAAGTCCTGGCGTCCCTGCAATGCTATCTGATAGTGCAGCTGCACATCCTGTGGCGACATCGATTTGGCCAGCAGGACAATTCTGTCGGCATCAGGCGCAGACAGATCAAGCGCAGCGGGTAACACCTGATACATGGCCACACGGTGAAGCTGCGCAGCTAATTCACTCAGTAAGCTATCCCACTCCACACCAACGGCGGCCAGTTCTGCCAGGCAGGCCATTGCTGGCTCGACCTGGCCCTGAGCCATAGCCTCCAGCAGATACAGCGCCTGCTCTGTATTGAGTGTACCCAGCATAGCCGCAACGGTATCTGACTGTACCTGGCCATTACCCAGCGCAATCGCCTGATCGGTAAGGCTGAGTGCATCACGCATACTGCCTTCTGCTGCTCGTGCCAGCAAACTCAGTGCATTACTCTCGAAGCTGACCCCTTCTTCTGTCAGGACATGGTTCAGCTGTTGTTGGATCTGGGTATTATCCAGATGCTTGAGATGAAACTGCAGGCAACGGGAAAGAATCGTCGCAGGCAGTTTTTGTGGATCTGTGGTCGCCAGAATGAATTTAACGTGCTCTGGCGGCTCTTCCAGCGTTTTCAGCAAGGCATTAAAGCTGTGACGAGACAGCATATGCACTTCATCAATCAAATAGATCTTGAAGCGCCCCCGCGCCGGTTTGTACTGCACGTTATCCAGCAGTTCCCGGGTATCTTCGACCTTTGTTCTGGAAGCGGCATCAATTTCCAGCAGATCAACAAAACGCCCCTGCTCGATTTCAAGACAAGTATGGCACTTACCGCAGGGGGATGCCGTGATGCCCTGTTCACAGTTGAGTCCCTTGGCAAACAGGCGGGCAATGGTTGTTTTACCTACGCCACGGGTACCACTGAACAGGTAAGCATGATGAAGTCGGTTATGTGTCAGCGCATTGGTCAGGGCTGTCAGGACATGGGATTGGCCGACTACATCGTCAAAACGATGCGGCCGCCATTTCCGAGCCAGAACCTGGTAACTCATGGTGATAAATCCTACAGAATCCGATCAATCAGTGACGGTGATCCGCCAGACTGAATCCAGTCGACCATGCTAGCACAGGGAGTGAAAAGGCGCGAGAGAACTCAAGGGGATGTTTCTCTTTCCAGATTGCTACTGACAACATTTTAACCTGAAAATCCACATCCCCCAGATTTAAGCAGAACGGTTCTATCAATGACCGTCAAAGTCACAGATGCTGAAAACGTTGAGGCCAATATTACGCAAACGCTGCTGACCACCAATCTCAGGCAGATTAATGACAAAAGCCGCATCTTCCACAATGCCGCCCAAACGACGAACCAGTTTCGTGGTGGCTTCAATGGTGCCGCCAGTTGCCAGCAGATCGTCAACCAGTAAGACTTTATCGCCTTCGACAATGGCGTCTACATGGATTTCCAGCGTATCCTGGCCATATTCAAGCTCATAACTTTCGCTGATAACATTTCGCGGCAATTTACCCGGCTTGCGAACCGGTACAAAACCGACACCCAGAGCCAGCGCCAGCGGGGCGCCGAACAGAAAGCCCCGAGCCTCGGTGCCAACAACTTTGGTAATCCCTTTGTCACTGAACTGCTGATGTAAAATTTGCATCGTCGCACCGTACGCGGCCGGGTCTTCCATCAGGCTGGTGACATCGCGAAACAGTATGCCTGGCTTAGGATAATCCGGAACCGTTTTGATGCTGTTTTTGATCAAACTGAAATCGTCTTGGACAAGGGTATCTTGGCTCATAGTCTTTTCCACCGGCTGCATATTTACAGCAGTCTGTTTAGGTATTTGACGCCTGTGATCAGGCAGTTTAGGCGCAAATAGTAGTGATTTTTACAGTAAGGGGCAACTTTCACTCTGAAATGTAAGAGCTCACAGGGGCTAACGGCTTTCACCGCGTCCTGAACATTCCGTTTCCCTGACAGGTAAGCGGTTAAACCAAATCAGCAGAACAATAGCAATCACAAACAGTAAAGCTTTGACCCAGGAGACAGGCACGATCAAGATAGAGAAAGCAAAACTGAGCGTTATGGTCAGATTGGCACGACGTTTGACTGATCGACTGATGGCATGATGCTGATGCCAGTTATCCAGTACAGGGCCCAATTTAGGATGGTTGTGCAGCCAGGAGTGTATTCGGGGGGAGCCACGCATGAAGCAGGCGCTGGCTAACAATAAAAAGACAGTGGTAGGTAAAAGAGGAAGGAAAATACCCAATACGCCTAAGGTTACGAAACACCAGCCGGAAACCAGCAACAGGGTTCGCCAGATCAGTTGTTTCACATTCCCTCTCTTTTACTTTCAGCCTGTTTCAGGCTTTCCGCTGCTGGCGGATTAATTGCTCAGAATACCCAGCCAGGTCAGGCTTGCAGGTAATGTCGGCAGCAGCATAGCAATCAGAAAACCGATAAAGTAATTAAGATTATACGGTTCTTTGAAATCATGTTCCATTATATCTTCCTTTTCCTAAGTTTAACGTACTGAAAAATAGAAAAAAGTGGCAAAGTGACCACATAAAAACAGCACGGAACTATAAAGCATTCTATTGATAACAAAAACCGACAAAAAGAAGGGTTATTCTGCTGTTGCTTTGACTTAAGTCAGTATTGGCGTGGCGTTTAGGCATACACTGTGATTCAGTTTACCTAGGAGTCTCTCTATGAATAGTGATTACCTGCAACAGCAGTCCTCTCGACTGGAGCAAGAATATGAGGCACTTTCAGTGGAACTCTATTCAGCGCTGAATGCTATTCGTGCTGACAGCACAGAAAACAACCCGCCCGAAAAAACCATCAACGAATTGCTGACGCTGGCAACTCATAGCGCCGAACCGGCACTAAGACGAAAAGCACGGCGCCTGGAAGCTATTGATGCCGCATTATGTGCAATACGGTTAGATTTGTACGGTATTTGTACCGACTGCGAAGAGCCGATTGATGCCGCCACTCTAGACCAGGACCCCGCTCAACCCCGCTGCCATCAGTGTCAGTCACACAGTAAATACCACCATCAGCGCTCATAACCCGCCCTCACCTGATAGTGGTATTGTCCCTCAGCGCCTCGCCTTTATGGCTGGTTAGCCATCCATGCCTTGAAGGCGGCTTTTTCTTCAGGTTTCGCTTTGCTGTACCACAACTTAAGTTGCGCCAGCGAATCACCGGTAATTTCTACTCTGCCGTCTTGCCCGACTTCCACTGCCGCTTGCTGTAGATCAACAGCATAGCCCTGTTCAAACGTAATACCGTGCTGGCGGTTATATTCAGCAACCAACTTTTCCATATCGCTGAATGCCGCAACGCCATCGCCCTGCAATTCCACAAAAGGTAAAACGCGTTTGCTGCCATCGGCCAGCACCAGCGTCCATTCAGGGCCGCGCTGGAAATAAGCCTGAGCCTGGCTGAGAGCAACCATAGCCGGCAGCTCAATGCGGGCATCCTGCGCCGGCATAGTTAACTCAAATAAGTAGGGCCGGGTGGTATAAATGGTATTCTTGCTGCCGTTTTTCAGTTCGGCATCATAACGCAAAACCACCTGGTGCTTACCTGCTGGCAGCTCCACCTCTGTCGCTCGTGACCACAGCGATGTACTCACTTCTTTGCCGTCTACCACCAACAGCTCAATACCATTGCTTACCGACAGGGTTGCCGCCTGCACATGCGTCGCCAGCAGCGAGGCAAATAAAAGAATTTTTTTCATAGCCAATCAGTCTTGTTATCTTGTTCACCAAAACAAAAAGCCGCCCAAACGGCGGCTTTTGCAATATCTGTGTACTGGTAGAAACCGTTCTTAGAACAGTACTTCCATACCTGCTACGTAGCCCAGATCCAGGTCATATTTGTCTGAATCAGCCCAACCCAGCTCAGCATACAGCTTCACGTTGCTGTGCAGTTGGTGAGTCACGTTTGCATATACGTTGTTGTAATCGTTTTCCAAACCACCGGCTTTTGGATCGCTTTCCAGGTCAGCAAATACATAACCCAGAGCGAAGGTGTTCTTGCCCATAGTGTATGAACCAGCTACTTCGACAAGGTCAGTATCAGCATTGTTCTCTTCAACATTACCGTAAGATGCAGCCAGAGCGAATGCATTGAAGATATATTCAGCTTCGATGTTGTAACCGTCAACTTCGTTACCAACTGCGCCTACATCATCAGAGGTGTAGTAGTAGCCACGTACATCCAGACCGGCAAAACGCGCACCCAGACGTGCATCAGTGATACCACCGTTGTCGTCCGCGTTAATGTCGTGAGAAGCGCCGAAATAGAACTGGCCGTTGTCGTAAACGTACTTAACAACTTCACTGCCCTGAGTTTTACCCAGATCCAGCTGCTCCAGACCCATTTCGTAGTCTTTGCCGATACCTGCATCATCAGAGATCAGGAACTGACGACCGAAAGTCAGAGTACCAAAGCTTGCACCTTGGAAACCAGCATACAGCTCGTCATTGAAGAAATCAGAAGAGCTACCATTGTCATTAGTGTTAGACAGGTCAAAGCTCAGACCAGCAACCACGTTCAGGTTGTTGTTAACCGGGATAGTGGTGTTCAGCGTGATGTCACCATCATCCAGACGGATAGTTGGATCTGAATCTGTAGTATCGGCAACAATGCCTTGGAACAGCTGAACTTCAGCAGAACCAGACAAATCGACGATAACGCCGTCTTGGTCCAACAGGTTAACAGAAGCGTTTGCAGAGCCTGCAGCCAGTACAGATAGTGCAATTAGCGTTTTTTTCATGATATCCACTGCCTTTTCTTATGGATGGAATTCCTATTTCCAGAATCCCTATTGTTTTTTTATATCCCTTCCCGGCAGCCTGTGTGCGGCTCAGAAAAACCTGACCATGCAAAACCATGCCGGGATGGCGTAACTTGCGGAACTCATCCTGACAGAGAAATTATTACCATGTCAAATTCTCACTGTGTAACAACAAATTTTTCTTACGGCCTTTATATTCAATAACTTAGCTTTATTATTTAGCATAAATTTAACAAAGACACACTTATCACATGGAATTTAATGGTTACTTAATAGCGTCAAATAAAAGAATTTATAGCCACAAAAGCATTTAAAACACCACAAAAGTAGAATATTACACTTCATTTTAGTTAAATATAAGAACATTGGATTAATCAAGTGGTTAACAACCCGCCATTCAACTGAGGTTCAATCTTATTTCGTGAGGAGAATCCCATTTCAAGTTAAAAATGCACGAGGATCAGCGAGAGGCTCCATGACCAGAGCTTCGTGTTATAATGTCAGCCCCAACCAAGATTAAGTTTCAGTCATGCTTCACAACCAGATAAAAACTGATATTAAACAGTGCTATACCAACCTGAGTGCACAACTTGAGCATTTTATACCCCGTCGTGCACAAAACTATCTGGTTGCTGAAATCGCGAAAACGCTATCAGGCGAATACCATGATAAACACCGTATGCTGGTTGCGGAGGCAGGTACAGGCATAGGCAAGTCCCTGTCGTATCTGATGGGGTGTATCCCGTTTGCCCTGTTCAATAACAAAAAAGTACTGATCGCGACAGCAACCGTTGCCTTACAAGAACAGCTGGTTCATAAGGATTTACCGCTTTTCAGGCAAATTTTTCCGAAAGAATTTAGTTTTATCCTGGCGAAGGGCCGTCAGCGTTACTGTTGCAGTCATCGCCTTGAAGCCAGCTGTGCCGGTCAGGACGACGGTCAGCTGGCGCTCTGGCAAGAGAAACCGAAAAAGTCTGATCTCAATATGCTTAAGCGCATGCTTGCCGCCTGGCAGCAGGGAAAGTGGGATGGCGACAGAGACAGCTGGCCCACTGTGGTGCCTGATCGTGTCTGGCAGCAAATCGTCTCGGATAAGCACAGTTGCAATTCCGGCATGGCCAAACACAGAAGCTGCCCTTTTGCGAAAGCCAGAGAGCACATGGATAAAGCCGATGTGATTATTGCCAATCATGCCCTGCTGATGGCCGATCTGGAGTTAGGCGGCGGCATCATATTGTCAGAGCCTGAACACACCATTTATGCCATTGACGAAGCACACCACCTGCCGCAAGTGGCGAGGGACTTTTCCGCTGCGGCCGCCAGCCTGAAAGGTGCCAGTAACTGGCTGGAAAAACTCAATCAGTCGGTCAGTAAGCTGGCCGATCTGGCTGATGCCCAAAAAGCTGGCCGTTTTCAGAATACCCTGCAGGAATCCATCCAGCATTTAGTGCCGACGTTACGCCAGTTAGCCAGTCAGGTCGATCCTGCGGTATTCAGCAAAGACGGCAGTTACCGTTTTCCGCACGGCGAACTGCCTGCCTGGCTGGCGGAAGAGGCGCAGGGTTGCCGTGATGCCAGCAAAAAAGCCAGGCAATCTCTGGCGAAAATGCATGACATGATCACTGAGCGCCTGAAAGATGACGAAGTACCGGCGCGCAGTGCGGAACCGGCATTGGCAGAATCAGGCCACTATCTGCAGCGCCTTGAAAACCTTGAGAAAGTCTGGTCGCTCATGGCGCAGCCCATCAAAGAGCATGGCGCCCCGTTAGCGCGCTGGCTGGAAAAAACCCCGGAACAGGACGGGGACTTTATCGTTCAGGTATCCCCGCTGGAAATCGGCTATCGTCTCGATCAGCTCCTGTGGAGCCGGGCAGCAGGCGCTATTTTAGTGTCGGCGACACTCAGGGCTCTGAATCAATTCAGTTATTTCTGCCGTCAGGCCGGTATCAGCGAAACAGAAGGGACACGCTTTCTTGCCCTCGCCTCACCGTTTGATTACCAGAATAACGGCCGGTTGGTGATCCCGCAGATGAAATGCGAGCCACAGGCTGAGCAGTTCACTGACTTACTGATAGAAACCTTGCCTGAGTATTTTGAAGGCGAGACCGCTAGTCTGGTGCTGTTTTCTTCATACTGGCAAATGAACAAAGTTGCCGAAGCCTTAAAGCCGCTTTGTCAAAAAAACAGCTGGGAACTGCTGGTACAAGGCGAAGAGTCACGTACAATCCTCCTTGAAAAACACAAGAGCAATTGTGAACAAGGAAAAGCCAGCATTCTGTTCGGTACCGGCAGCTTTTCAGAAGGTCTTGATTTACCCGGGCACCTTTTGAGAAACCTGGTGATCACCAAAATACCGTTTGGCGTTCCTACCTCGCCGGTTGAAGAAGCGCATGCGGAATACATTGAAAGTCGGGGCGGCAATCCTTTTTTACAGATTGCCGTACCGGAAGCCAGCAAGAAGCTGATCCAGTCTGCGGGCCGGCTGCTGCGCAAAGAGCAAGATTTTGGTAGAGTTGTGCTGCTCGACAGACGGATCATCACACGGCGCTACGGCAAAGCACTGCTCGATTCATTGCCTCCATTTAAGCGCGTAATTGAACACACCATCAAAGAAAAATGAATAATTAATGATTGAAATGATAGATCCGGGCATGTGGCTCATTCTCGGTCTGGTAGCGCTGGCTGCCGGTTTTATTGATGCGGTCGCCGGCGGCGGCGGCATGCTGACAGTCCCGGCCCTGTTATCGTTAGGATTGCCTCCCCATATAGCGCTAGGGACCAATAAACTGGCTGCGACTTTTGCATCCTCCACTGCCGCGCTGACCTATTATAAAAAACAGCTGTTTTCCCCGGCTTTCTGGAAAGCTTCATTTGTAGCGACCCTGATTGGCGCTGTGACAGGTACGCTGGTTGTAAACATCATCAGCACTAACTGGCTGGAGAAAGTGCTCCCGCTGATCATTCTTGCAGCGGCGGTTTACACCATCTGGCACCCGCACCCCAAAGCTGACAATCACAAGCTGCCTGAACCCAGCGTCAGCCTGACGCGAAAACAGTGGCTGCAAGGCACGGGGCTGGGCTTTTATGACGGTTTAGCCGGTCCTGGAACCGGGGCGTTCTGGACAGTATCGAGCATGGCTCTCTATAAACTGGACATTTTGCTGGCATCGGGCCTGGCTAAAGCCATGAACTTCACCAGCAACCTGACCTCACTGATAACCTTTGCCATACTGGGTCATATCAATGTTGCCCTCGGGCTGACCATGGGCGTCTGCCTGATGCTCGGCGCCTACATTGGCGCTCACTCTGCCATTCGCTTTGGCAGTCAGTTCATTCGACCGGTATTTGTGACCGTGGTGGTTATTCTGGCTATCCGGCTGGCCTGGCAGGCATGGTTTTAAGCGGATAAACGGTAAGAGGAAAAACAGCTATGACGAACGATCTACATCGCCTTTCTGATCTGGTCGAAAAGCTGCTCTCTCCTGCCGAAGCACTGGATCATCAGCGCAGAGAAAGCAGTAAACCTCTTTTTGACAAACAATTATTTCACGGCCAGTCACGCCTGCTGGTTCCTTGTATTCGCGAGATTCAGCAAGAGATTGCGGCACTGAAAAGCGAGCAGGCATCGGGCCGGTTACACGCCACCAGAGCCAGTTATGTCTGCGAAAAAATTCTGGCGCAGATCCAGGCGGTACAGCGTGAAATGGCCACCAAGCAGATTCGTGAGTCTGAACCGAAATATCAGGTCAAACAACGTAAAAGCCTGCACGAGCTGTACGATGAGCTGGCACAGCATCAGGACTGGGAAAGGCGGCTTGCCGCTATGGTGAAAGACAAAGCGTTTGCGCTGGAACAGGCAACGCAAGTCAGTTCTCGTCAGCCTTTGCAACAACAACTGCTCGCGCTGGAGGGCCGGCTTGCCCGCTGCCAGCAGGCCATGACCCGCCTTGAAAAGGCAATCCTACAGCTTGAACGTAAAGGGTAACTATGCTGCCACTCGTCTATCACCCGGTGTACTCTCAGCTGGTTCTGCCAGAAAAGCACAGATACCCTATCACCAAATATGAACGTTTGTTCCTGCATCTCACTCAGGAAAAACAGATAGAAACATGGGCTGATGTGGCTTTTTTCGAGCCGGAAGCTGTCACGCCCGATGCCCTCAAAACGCTGCATCAGGCTGACTATATTGACAGCCTGATAAACAACACTTTACCCGCAGCAAAAATGCGCCGTATCGGTTTTCCCTGGAGCCCGCAGCTGATAGAGCGGACCCTGACCTCGGCAGGCGGAACCAGAATGACGGTGGATTTAGCCTGCCAATACGGCATCAGTCTGCATTTAAGCGGCGGTTATCATCATGCTCACTATGACTTCGGCAGCGGTTTCTGTCTGGTCAATGATCTGGCGTTTGCAGCCCGCCACGCGCTGACGCTGCCCAATATTGATAAGGTCATGATCATTGACTGCGATGTCCACCACGGCGACGGCACCGCCACCTTGCTGGCCAATGACGACAACATCCTCACCTTTTCTGTCCACTGCGACAAAAACTTTCCGGCGCGCAAGCCTGACTCTGACATTGATTTAGCCTTACCGCGCGAAACAGGCACCGTCGAATATTTATCGGCCTTTAAGGCTGTGCTGACACTGGCGCTGGCACAGCACCGGCCTGATCTGGTGATCTATGATGCGGGGGTAGATATCCACCAGCACGACGCACTTGGCTATTTTAACGTCACCACTGAGGGCATTTTTCAGCGTGATCACTTTGTCATCAGCCAGTGCCACGACAACAACATCCCGCTCGCCGCTGTGGTGGGAGGCGGATACCGTGACGATCACCAGCAACTGGTTAATATCCACGCCCAACTCTTCTGGGCAGCACTGGCCGTCCATCAACCCGAAAAACAATTTACCGCACCAGATATTGCTTTTGACTTTCAGGATGCATGATGAACAAAAAACAACCGACACAGTCAACCGGACAAAACACAGTGAAACATTCACTCACAGATGCCCCTAAAGAGGTTCAGCTGGCGGTAGATTTAATCTATCTGCTGGAAACCAATAATGTTGATCCCGAATTGGCACTGGCCGCGCTGGAGATAGTGAAAACCGATCTGCAGGCGAAAGTGCAGCGAAAAAGAGATGAACAAGGTTAATCCGTCAAAACAATGACGAAATAATAAATAAAACCCGTCATTTCATCGCCCCGATTTTTATTTACCCTAAAACGCAATATATCCATTCAGATTCATTCTGTTCTTCTCTAAAATACCTACTCAAATTGATAAAAATAATAAATCAGCCAGTATCAGGCACGGAAACCTGATACTTGGTGTGTTTTCTCAGGGATAAATAAAATGACAAAATTATGCAACCAGTCCATTGTTAATGGGCTGAAACTCACCAGTATTGCCAGCCTGCTGCTATTAGCCGGTTGCGCCTCAGACTCCGCCTCTGTTGCCAGCCCAACAACCGGAACAAATGCCAGCTTCACGGCCACCAGCCTTGAACCGGTAAAAGATATGCAGGCAAAAATCAAAGCGGCCGAACAAACTTTTGCGCAAAGCCAGGCGCTTACCTGGTTTGCCACTGATACCATGAATGAGGCCAAACAATCGCTGGATGATGCACTGGAATACTTCAGTGAATATGAGTTGGATTCAGACAAAGCGAACGACAGTATCGGGATTTTCAGTTCGAAAACCTATCTGCAGGCAACACAAGAAGCCTTAACCCAGTTCAAGCAGCATATTAAATCTGCCGAGCGTACTCAGACAGAAGCCATGAAAATACTGAATGAAGCATTCAGTAACCGCCGTGAGTTAAACAGCATCAATGCCGGTACTTATTTCCCTCAGGCAATGGCACAAGCTGAAAAAGAGCTGAAAAAGCTCGTGGATTATATTGCTGACAATGATAATGACAGCGCCATTAACGGTCAGGCGGATTTGCTGCGAAAGCAACGTGCTTTAGAAGTTGATACAGTGACGACTATTTATCTGGCTGACAGTCAGAAAGAACTCAAGCGTCTCCAGACAGAACAAGCCGGACAGCATGCCCCCGAAACGCTCAGACATGCGGAGACGACGCTGAAAGCAACAGAAGCTTTCATTAATGCTGAACCTCGTGCGAAAAGCGTTATCCAGGAAAAAGCTGACGCGACTGCCTTTGCACTGGCACACGCCAGACATATCGCGCATGTTGTCAAACAGCTGAAAGCCATGAAAACCAGTGATTACGAACGCCACATTCTGAGCTATGAAAACATGCTGCTGGCAATCAGCCAGGAACTGGGGACTGAAGATCTGCGTAATCACCCCATTTCCGAGCAGGGCAAAACACTGGTGTCTGCTATTCGTGAAACGCTGAACGAACAAGGCAATGAAGCCAGACACTTAGCACAAGCCAAAAACAAACTGGCAGAGCAAACCCAGCGCGGTGATGAACTGGCTGTCTCACTGGTGGCAGCGAAACAACAGATTGCGGCACTTGAGCGCCAACATACCGCAGAAAAAAACCTGCTGATACAACAAATTGCCCAGTTGACCGACAGCAGCCTGCCGACAGAAAAAACAGCCCAGTCGCCACAATCTCCGGCCACCTCTATTCAACCCAATCAGCCGGTAAAACAAGCTGAAATCTCGCAACCGGAGCCGGATGACAACGCTTCCACGACGTCCGGCGAGATCACTTCACCGGCGACGCAACAGGAGCAGCCTGCCGCGTAACCCTTCAGGATAAACAGATAAAGCCGCTCAGCATGAGCGGCTTACCCGCAACGAGATAATCGACTAAGAACGAATGAACTTCTTGTAAACAAGCAAGACGATAAATGCCCCTAAGGTCGCGGTAATCAGGCTGCCAATATTCACCCCGGTAACTGGCCCCAGGCCAATTAAGCTGCCAACCCAGCCCCCGACAAAAGCACCGACAATCCCCAGAGCCATAGTCACAATCCAGCCGCCGCCATCTTCACCCGGCATCAGCCATTTGGCCAGTGCACCCGCAATCAGGCCCAGAATAATCCAGGAAATAATACCCATTTTTCACTCCTCTCGTCGGAATTGACCACGTTCAAAAGAAGCTTAGCTGAGTTTACAAGATATGATGTATTGGAATTAATGCAGATTAAAAAGCAAACCTTTCATTAAATAAAAACCCGGCAATCGCTTACCGGGTTTTTTCGTTAGTCTCTCAAGGAATAGGTTTAATTGTCATCAATTACCGATCA
Organism: Photobacterium salinisoli; assembly: GCF_003614885.1. Classification (GTDB taxonomy): domain Bacteria; phylum Pseudomonadota; class Gammaproteobacteria; order Enterobacterales; family Vibrionaceae; genus Photobacterium; species Photobacterium salinisoli. The sequence goes on along the minus strand of NZ_QZMS01000007.1, from coordinate 331,007 downwards.
GTTACAAGGACCAATCAATGCCCAAGGTCCACCCTGATCAGGCTGATTATTGTTCGTCCACCATTTGGCTTCATAAATAATGCCGTCATAAAGCGCCTGATCGCCTGCGGTATAAATCTGTCCATTGACCCAAGGTGCGGGGCAAGATGAACCCGGTTCAAAGCTCACTACCAGAGTCTGGTTTGCCGTCACAGCCGTAAAGGTGTAGCTGCTACTCACAGGCTGAGCAACACCATTAACAATCACTGAACTGACGGTATAACCACTGTCAGGGACAAAATTGACAGTGAAATCATCGCCACCTTTCGCAGACAATACACCGGATGCATCAGGTGCAGGTGAAATAGTACCACCGCTACCACTGACACTTACGCTGATATCAAAGTAAACCGGGATATCGATGGTTGTCTCTGAATAACTCCCCGTGAAGCCGGCGAAATTACTGGCAGACAGTGTAGTCACATCAGTATTGTTCAATACCAGACGTTTCTGATTGCCCTGAGCAAATGGTTCCAGCAAGGTTATCACAGTGTTTGCGCCTTCCTGGGTCAGCTTCACAGCACTAAACGGAATCGCTTCATTGCTTGGCGTTGTAATGACGGTTTTTGCCACATCAAAACTATTCACGACCAGCTCAACATTCCAGCCCCAGGTCACACTATTGATTGGCACAATGTAACCCAGACGGTCATAACCTCCTGTTACATTGACAAACATATCCGGAGTGAGATCCGCCAGTGTCAGACCCACCAGCTCATAAGAGGCATAAATACCGCCATCTTCAGCCTGTGGCCCGATAACGACTGAGGTTGCAGTTTCGAAAGCTTTCAAATGCTTAAAGCCTATACCAGCAGTACCTTCAATCTTATCAACCGCGGGATCAAACCCAGTAACCACTTGCTTGCCCGAGTTCCAGGCTAGCGTATAGACATCCGACTTAACAATAACCTGCTCAGTATTTGCCTGGACATCTGAGGCATTGACTCCGGTTAAGATCACTGTCTGCCCGGAGAACTGTAACTCTGTTCCCCCAGCAACGGAAGAAACCACCAGGCCAGCTAATGGATCCGCCGCTTGCCAGCCGCGCAGCACGATAATGTCATCACCAACGGTAAAATCGTTCACTGTCGTGACCGCACCAGTTTGCTCATTCAGCAGAATCTGATCCTTACCGCCACCGGTAATCACAGTGTCATTACCTTCACCGGCAGTCAGCACTTCGTCGTAAAGTGAACCCTCAATGACATCATTTCCTGGGGTATCAAAAATGGTGTTATAACCGCCAAACTTATGTACATATTTAGTAATGCAAGTTCCCAACTCGTCGCAGGTAATCTGATCATTGGTCAGCAATGCGGCAGTCCCCCAGGCACCACGTAAGTGGGCTGCTGCCAGGATACCGGACATTGTTGCCTGAACCTGAATTGGATTGCCGTCATCGTCTGTACCCGGCCAGCTTTTTGCCAGAGCCTGTCCCCAGGTCATGTTGGCATCTTCCAGTAACTTGCTGATCACTTTAACATTAAAGTGCATCGCATCCCGCATCACCAATTCTTGCTTTTCAGGCAAACGCAAATCGGCCAAAGAGTTCACACCATTTTTGCCAACAAATGTGCCTTCCCAGCGGTTATTATCAGTCACATAAACCTGATTGCCCCCTGATCCATCAATTTCAGCTAAGGCTTCGGTTTTACAGCCAATCCAGGTTGAGTCAGGAACAAACATATAAAAACTGTCGTAATCTGTACCGTCGATATTAACCACTTTCGGGCTGTAATAACCGGCATCAATCAGAACGGCCTCACCTAACTGATAACCTATAAAACCCCACGCATTCATAGAGTTATACTGCATCTGCCGGAACATTTCCGGATCGTTCGGTGTGCTCGGATTATAAATATTATCAATACCCAGTTTGGTGAAAAACTGGCTGATAGTTGTAGGCTCAGAGAGCATAGTACCAGTCGAGCAGTCACGAACCAGCCGTCCCGGTTCTGTCACTTGCGCGTAGGTGTACACTGGATTATCAAGGTTCTGAGCATAAAAATCTGCCAGAGCAGGATTAATACCCGATTCAAAATCACGCAATGAATCTAAGAACCCCTGAATACCGCTAGCCTGCGCCTGTCCACTTAATGCTGAAGCCACCAGCAGAGTGACGAGCCCGTATTTTGTGTTTAACATAATTTCCCTTTCTACTTTTATTTGAGGCAAAACCTCTCCCGAATCTCCCAACCACAAAATACTGGGAGGCCACCCCGCTGGCGTACGCCAGCAGGAAATTTAATGTGTGTAAATTCGATCAGACAGTGAGCGGTCAGCTCACCCGGCTCACCGCGCAGCCATTTCCGGCTGCGTGCTCACCCGCCAGTACCCTGGCTGCAGCGGCAGCACTTTCAGGGCGGGAGGAGTGAGCACAAAGGTAGTGAGAGACTGTGGGATAACGCAGCAAGTCATAAGGGCTGCGCAACGCCACAACGATCAGATTGCTGAAGTCCTGACTGAGTTGCTGAACCAGTTGCTGAGCCTGCACCTGGTCAAAGTCTTCACCGGGCAGCGGATGATTTTCTGTTACCACCACGAGGTAACCATCATTACAGCTGTCGGGGAGTTGCTCGACACTGACTTCCTGCCACACGGCTTCGGTCTGGCGCAGAGTTTGGATGAATGCCTCATAAGCAGGCTGAGACTGGTTAGGACCAATCCCTCTGGGGTTCATCAGATTATGATAACTGGCATCCGGCGTGGCATTGATAACATAGAGTTTCTGACCACTGATTTCTAAGCCGCCGCGAACCCAGGTCACCGCCGATTCTGCCGTCTGCCTGGCCACTATCTGGCCGGCTGGCATAGAGACTTTGTGAAACAAGGGCATGGGCTGCAGTTTATCCAGCTTGAATCGCACCACTTTTTGTAATGCTTCATCAATCACTTGTTCTGAAAGTTCACCCGATTTCACGGCATCTATCACGCCGTGAATCATCGCCAGTTGCTTATCCAGATACGCCTCTGAATGGTCATAGTGCTCTTCAGAGAGCATGATCATAGTAATCCCGGCCTGCATCGCTCTGACAGCCGCCTCGACCGGCGTATAGTGATGCTGGATGGCACCCATGTTCATGCTGTCGGAAATAATGATGCCGTCAAATCCCATATCCCTGCGCAACACCTGCTGCAAGATAATTGATGACAGTGTCGCCGGGTAAATGTCATCAAGCTGAGGGTAAAGAATGTGGCTGGTCATCACCAGATCCACGCCGGCATTGATCGCCGCCTGAAACGGCGCCAGATCATTGGCTTTCAGCTCGTCGTAAGATTTATCGACGCGGGGGATATCCCTGTGCGTGTCCCCTTGCGTGTCACCATGGCCGGGAAAATGCTTGGCGCAGGCTGTTATTTCGCCTTGGTGTAATCCGCGAACCGCAGCAGCAGAATGGGCGCTGACTTTTTTCGGCTGATCGCCAAACGAACGGGTATCAATGATCGGCGACTCAGGGTTAAAGTTCACATCACAGCATGGGCCAAGGATGCAGTTAAAGCCGGCATAGCGCATTTCATCACCGATCACTTTATACATGCGTTCCGTACCCGTCACCGTATCCGCTACCCCCAGAGCCAGATTGCCTGGCCCGGTCGTCGACTCTCCCACCAAGACACCCCAGGCACCTTCCTGATCCACGCCCAGCAACAAAGGCAAACGGTGGTGATGCTTGACGATGACATCCAAAGACTGGCTTAGCTGATGGGCTTCGGTGAACGTTTCCGCGTTGTCCTGACTTAAGTAACAGCCGCCCAGGTTGTACTCAGCCACCATCTTACGCGCCGCCTCGGCAGATTTGCCGGGAAATGCCAGAATAAACAGCTGACCCACTTTCTCCTTGAGCGTCCAGCTGGCAATCAGCTCTGCCACTTTTGTATCTGCATCCATGTTTCTCTCCCTAACATCCCTTATAAAAATCAAATCATTATTTCTTACGTAACTGACGGATCTGGCCCATGGTGAAAGTCACCGCCACAATCACAATAATGCCGCGCAGGATCAGTTGCTGATCAACATTCAGCCCCATCAGAATCAAGCCATTGTTCACCATGCCCATGATGAGTGCCCCAATCACAGAACCAATGACAGTCCCCTTACCGCCAAACAAGTTGGTACCGCCTATGATCACGGCAGCAATCACCAGCATCAGATCGTTCTCACCTAAGGTGTAGCGGGCACTGTAAAGGCGGCCTGAATACAAGATACCGGCCAGTGCAGCAAGAAAGCCGTTCAGCATCAGCACATACAGCTTGATACGGTTAACATTGATCCCCGAATACATGGCAGAGACTTTATTGCCCCCCGTCGCCAGCACATGCTTCCCAAAAGTGGTGTTGCGCAGCACAAAGGCGCCGATGACGGTGACGATAATGGTCCAGATAAACAGAATGGAAAACGGGCCTATGTCGCCGGAACCAAAGATGAAGGTATAGGTATCATTATCAATCGGAATCGACTGCAACGACGTAGACCAGCGGGCAATACCGGTAATAATGCCAGTCGTACCCAAGGTGACCAGAAAGGATGGAATACCCACCTGAGTGACAAAAACGCCGTTCACAAAACCTATCATGGTGCCCACCATCAGAGCGGCCGACATTGCGAGCAAAATACTGTCGGTTTCCTGCAGTGTCAGGGCCGACACTATGGCGGCTAAAGCAACCGTTGCGCCAAAAGACAGGTCAATCTCAGCCGCACTGAGCACAAAAGTCATGCCGACCGCCATAATCGCAATCGTTGCTGTCTGACGGGCAATGTTCATCAGGTTCACTGAGGTCAGAAATCCTTTGTCATGCAGCATCACCGAAAAGAAGATGAAGATGCCGATAAAGACAAAGTAAATGATGTAATCGCGCCAGTTAATGCGGGTTGTACGTGGCGGCTGAAGTGTTTTCTCGTTCATTCGCAATTCCTTATCCTTACTGCACTGCTGCCAGCAATGCTTCTTCCGTCATACGCTGGCCACTGAAATGGCGAACGATACGCCCTTTGTTGACCACATAAATTACATCGCAGAAACTGCCAACTTCGGCATATTCACTGGACACAAAAATCACACCATTACCCTGAGCGACATACTGATTCACAATTTTCATGATTTCGTATTTCGCGTTGATATCAATGCCGAATGTCGGATCATCGAGCAGCAGGACTTTAGCGTCTGTGGACAGGCATTTGCCAATCACGACTTTCTGCTGATTGCCCCCGGACAAAAACCGTACCGGCTGAGTCACGCCAGTCGTCTTCACGCCCAGTTTTTTAATGGTGTCTTCCACCATGGACTGGCCCTTGGCTTTATCCAGCACCATAGATCGTGAAATCCGGTCAAACGAGGCCATCAATACGTTGTCTTCGACAGAAAAATCCAGCACCAGTCCCTGTGAACGGCGCTCTTCCGGCACCATGTTGATCCCGTTTTCTATCGCCTGCCGGGGGGAGTGAATATTCACGACCTGGCCGTTCACCCTTACTTCGCCACTCTGTATCGGCGTTAAACCATAAATGGCTTCCAGAATTTCCGTTCTGCCGCTGCCCAGTAACCCAGCCAGACCTACCACCTGGCCCGGCATCACCTTAAGGGATACCGCATCAAGATCGCAGGTCGTCACATTACGCAGCTCTAATAAAGGCACTGCCTCAGATGCAGAAGTGGCCGGTCGCTCCCAGACAAAATCCGTGTCGGTCTTGCTGCCCAGCATGGCTTCGACCAAGGCATCAACAGAAGTGTCTGCCGTCTGGGTTTCCAGCACGCTATAGCCGTCCCGCAGAACCGTAACTGCATCACAGATACGCATGATGTCGCTCATATAATGCGTGATGTAGATAATTGAAATGCCTCTGCTTTTCAGGTTTCTGATCACAGTGAACAAGGCATTGATTTCATTGTTCGACAAAGAAGCGGTTGGTTCGTCCAGTACCAGAATGCGGGCATCCATTGCCATGGCTTTGGCAATCTCAATAAACTGCTGCTCACCGACACTTAAGTTCTCAACCTTTTGCCGTGGATCGATGTCCACCCCCAGCGTTGCCAGAATCGGCTCAGCCTGTCGCACCCGGTCACGATTGGAGATCAGTGCAGAGCGCTGAGATTGAGTCAGAAAAATATTGTCTGCCACACTCAGGCTGGGTATCAGGCTGAGATCCTGATAGACCATAGCTATCCCTTTCGCCTGAGCCTCTTTCGGGGTGGCGAAATGACTCTCTTCGCCAAAGAGGCGGATCTCACCGCCGTCCCGCTGATGAAAACCATTGATCAGTTTCACCAGGGTCGATTTACCGGCACCGTTCTGACCAACCAGGGCATGTACCTCTCCGGTTTTCAAGGTGAAATTAACCTCTTTCAGCACCGGATTACCATCAAAGCCTTTCTTAAGGCGACGGGCTTCAATTGCATTCACTTCCATTGGATACCTCTTCATAGCGGTATGCCGACAGCTAACTGGCATACCTGCAAACCGAATTTAATTACCCAGTGCTTTTTGCACAGAAGCCGGTGCTTCGCGGCGTAGCGCCTGCTGCCAGGCATCAGCCAGATTATCGCGGGTCACAGCACTGGCACTGACAGTGACAAAAGGTGGCGTGTATTCACCCAGTTTTGCCAGAGCGCCCATGCGGGCCAGGGTCTGCCCGAGGTCATAAGGCAAATCGGTCACGATACCGGCAACGTTTCGGCCTTTGGCCATATCCAGCGCATTGGCCGCGCCGAGATCCATGGTCACGACTTTGATATCTTTACGACCTGCGGCGCGCGTTGCCGCTACAACGCCTTCGGCAATGCTGTCCCAAGGGGCATAAATGGCGGTCATATCCGGGTACTGGGTAATCAGTGCCGAGGCAACCACCTCGCCGTCATTCGCATTGGCAATACCGCGTTTTGCCACAATCTCGATACCCGGGTAGTTTTTCTGCAGATTGGTCAGTACCGCCTGATCACGCTGATTGGTGACGTAATAATTGGCTTCGTGATAAATAAACCCGACTTTGCCTTTATTACCTACGGCCTTGGCGATCATGTCCGCTGCCAGCTTACCCATCTGGAACAAATCATCGGTCACGATACCGGCATAATCTTTACCGTGCTCAAAGCCACTGGGCAGGTTACTGATCAACACCAGTTTGCTGCCCTGCTGTACCGCGGGTTTAAACGCAGCGGCCCCTGACACCGGGTCGACCACCAGCGCAATCAGAATGTCGGGCTTCATGGCCATAGTGGTTTCAACATCCGTTTTCTGCTTATTGGCATCAAATTCCGCGTCCGTCACAGCCACCACATCAATGTTCAGTTCGGCAAACATGTCTTTCGCGCCATCAATCAGGGCGTTAGACCAATCTGATGTGCTGTGCATCAGAATCGCCGCGGTGTAGTCCTTGCTTTTAATCGCGCTTTCTTGCGATGCATTTAATGTCACCTCGGTATAAGGCGTTGCTTTTTCTCCGTTAGGCCCCTTCGTTGAAGTGACTTCTGCTAATGACGGCATGGTCACTGCCAATAGAGCTGTGAAACCTAAGGTTTGGCATACCTGAGCGATTTTCTTCAATTTCATTCCCTGTCCCACCTTTTCTTTGAGTATTACATGAGTATTAATATAGGTGTTTTTTAGGTATTTAATGCGATCGAGATCTCGACACATAACCTTTACATAGTGATAACAATCACAACAACGATTGAAAAAACAACAGGAAATTCATTGACCCTATCAATAACACCTGTAAATAACGTCATGAAACGCGGCAAAACACCCAGTAAATACCTATAAACAAAAAAGCAAGGTGATTGATAGGTAAAAGCTGGGTATCATGACAGGAAAATACAGACCAAGGCCGCGGTCTGTAGAAAGAAATGAGGTAATCAGGAAACATGAGTCAGCACACCGCTAATCAAAACAGCAGTTCTGCCAAAGTGACTGCCGGTATTTACCACCAAATACTGGCGCATCACGATATCTACTTCATTGCATTCGATCAGCATGAGCAGGTAATTGCCAGTAACTACCCGGTTGCAACACTCACACTAAAGCAGTTGGATGATCTCGTTTTTCTGGTTGGGCCGGCGAATCTTGCGCAGATCAGATCAGTGCTGTTGCAGCAAACCGAACAATGCCGTTTCTCTGTCGCTAATCTGGCATTTGAAGCGCTGTGCCTTCAGGATGGCAGCGGGCCTGCGATCTACTGCCTGCATATCAAAGCCAAAGACGACAATACAGCCGAGCCTAAACTGTCTGCCATTGAGCAGGATTATAAGATTATCAATGAACTTGCCAGCTCCCTGAGTTTCCTTACCTCGGCATCGGAGCATCATCTGCCTGAACATTTGCAGCAGGAAGTACGCGATACCCATTTACCGGAAGTGGAGGCCCGTCTGCAGCAAGTACAGGATCCCGGGCTGAAAATGTGCCTTGAGATTGTAAAATCCAATATGGAAAACCTGCTGAACGATGTGCCGGGGATGAATAGCCGTTTGCTGGAGGTGCTAACCCCGTCAGAACTGCAGGTTGCAGAATTCATTCGAGGCGGAATGTCGAGTAAAGAAATTGCGAGTACCCTGAATGTGGCGCGCAAGACAGTGGAAAACCACAGAAACAGCTTACGCAATAAACTGGGTATAACAAACAGAGGGGTAAATCTCAGAAATTACCTGTTAAGTCTGGAAAAGAAATGATCGTCCATGATGCATCGTGGTCTGACTCAACTCTTCAGCTTAATACCCGTTCACAGTACGCAGAGGTTTATCCCACTGGGTCGTACCGGACGACAACATGACAATCTTCCCTTCCCTTGCTTCACCCGAATGATGGGAAAGCACACTGCCCAGCAGCGGTTCAACTTTCATAGGACTGCGCGAAGCCGGAGTCATGTCGATTAAACGGGAGAACTCTTCAAATCCCATTGGTTCCAGATGATTGGTTCGAATTTTCATGTTCATTGCGCTTCTACACTCCTTTCCTTGGCGGTCATCATCGCAACAAAATATGACAATAATAAATCTCAATGTGACATTTATGTTAAACGTTAATTCCCTGTAAGAAATTGACATATCCCTCAATAATCTGGACGTACCACTGCGTTCTCTTCGAGCAAGGTCACAAATATTAAAGATAGGAAACATAATCAAAATCAATGTATCACCTCATTGCGACGGAAAAGCCGTAAAGATTAGATGATTATTTTTATGTCTTAAGTCTGTCTTAAGTTTCTCTTTCTAAGGTGTGTATACATACCTTAAGGGGAAATATGCGATGAATCAGAATAATTCTAACAATTTAACCTTGGTGCATATTGATAAAGATCATCCTTTTCGTGAAAAAACAGAATCTTATGTCGCTTCACGCTATGCTTCTGCCTTTCACGCACGTATCAACACCTTCATGCCCGACTTTCTGGCATTAGTCGATAACCAGAATCACCTCCTGTCAGTATGCGGTTTTCAATCTGCCGCCGCCGGGCCGCTGTTCCTGGAGCAATATCTGGATCTGCCCGCTGATCTTCTGATGTCTGAGAGATTGGGGTTGCCTGTCTCCCGTTATGAGTTAATTGAATTCGGTCAGCTTGCTGCATTCTCTAAAGGGATGTCATCTTTGCATTTCACCCTGATTGCCCGCTATCTGGTCAACCTGGGTTATCACTGGTGCATTTTCACCGCTACCGGGCCACTGCAAGCCATGATGCGCCGGTTGGGATTAACCCCCCACATACTGGCTGATGCATCTGCCGATCGCATTCCTGATGCTGAGAAAACCTGGGGCACTTATTATTGCCACCAACCCAGAATATCCGGCGGCAACCTGGCGACTGGCCTGCAAACCCTGATACAACGTCAGCAGGCGTCACCTTCTGCACTTAACCAGACTCAGGGAGGACAGGCATGAGAAACCTGATCCTTAAGCGATTATTTCAGTTCGCAGAAACCGCGCCCCAACAGACTGCCCTTCAGGGGCGCAATCCGAAGACGGGTGAAGCCATCAGCCTCAGTTTCAGCCAATTGGCTGAAGAGGTTGTGCTGGCTGCTGACACCCTGAATCAGCAGAACGTTCAGTGTATTGCACTCCAAGCCGACAACGGGCTGGCCTGGGCCGTAGCCGATCTCGCGGCCATGGCCGCAAAAAAAGTGCTGATACCGGTGCCCGCTTTTTTCTCTGATCAACAAATCCGGCACCTGATCACTGCGGCACATGCTGATGCGCTCTGGGGCAACTGGTCTATCGACCAACAGGCTGAGCCGGAAAAGATTGCCGCTCTGCCGTTTTACCGGATCACATCACCCGTCCCGTCAACAGCCTTGCCTGAACAGACCAGCAAAATCACTTTTACATCCGGTTCCACCGCCCAACCTAAGGGGGTATGCCTGAGTCAGCACCATCTGGCCACCACCAGTCAGGTGTTAGCGGAAGCTATCACCCCGAGTGTCAGCCCCAAAAAACATCTGGTTATGCTACCGCTTGCTACTTTGCTGGAGAACATTACCGGTCTGTATGTGCCGCTGCTGCTGGGGGCCACTTCCGTTATTTTACCGGGTGAGGACGTGGGACTGACTGGCTCCAGTACCTTTGATCCGGTGCGATTCGCACAGGTTCTGGCCGAGCATCAGCCGGAAAGCCTGGTGCTGACGCCGGCGTTATTGATGGCACTTTGTCAGATTGCCGCTCAACAGCCCGCGCTGGTCAGGTCACTGCAATTTGTAGCTGTGGGTGGCGCACGGGTTGCCCCCTCCCTGCTGGCAAAGGCGCGAGCGCTGAACATCCCCGCTTATGAAGGTTACGGACTGTCAGAGTGCGGCTCTGTGGTCAGCCTCAATCTTCCCGGTGCCGACAAACCCGGCAGTTGCGGTCGCCCTCTTTCCCATTCACAGATCAGCGTCACGGCCGAGGGCGATATTCAGGTTACCGGAAACAGCATGCTGGGATACCTGGGTGAAAAAACAGCTTCAAACAAGGTAGACACTGGCGATATTGGCTATCTGGATGCCGACGGATTTCTCCATATTACCGGTCGGCGCAAGAACCTGCTGATCACCGGCTTTGGCCGTAATGTCTCGCCAGAATGGATTGAATCGGAGGCTCAGGCATTTCCCTCGCTGGTTGGCATGGTGGTTATTGGTGATTCGCAACTCACGCTGAGCGGCGCCGTGTTCAGCCAGTCACCGGACTCAGTGCTACCGGCAATACAGGCACTTAATCAGCAACTTCCGGATTATGCCCGAATCGGTAATCTGATCATCACAGACCGACCGCTGTCTCATATTCCGGGTTTGATGACGGCCAATGGCCGCCCCAAACGCGATGCTCTGCATCGCTACTTCATGCCTGCCTTGCTCGCCGCGCAGACAGAAACAGCGTCTTTGCACAGCAGCCAGGCACCGCTTTCGCTTTATACAGCCAAAATCTTCACTGACCAGCTTGCGCTTTACCCTTTTACGACCAAAGAGGATCCTCCTATGAGTTCGGGATTTTTCCAGACCCTGAAAACAGAAACAGAAGCCGCCCGCAGCCGCATGACAGATGCCCCTATTTTTGCGGCCTGCCAGCAAGGGACTATCGATAACGCCACTTACCTGGCATTTCTGACTCAGGCTTATCATCACGTAAAACATACTGTGCCCCTGCTTATGGCTTGTGGCAGCAAATTAAACGAGGACTATGAATGGCTTCGTCAGGCCCTGGGGCACTACATTGAAGAGGAAATGGGTCATCAGGCCTGGATTCTGAACGACATTAGCGCCTGTGGTGGCGATCCCGATCCGGTGCGCAATAACCAGGGACAAGGCAGCGTTTGTGCCGCCATTGAACTCATGGTGTCTTACCTCTATCACCAGATTGACCGTCGAAATCCGATGGGACTGTTCGGCATGGTCTGGGTGCTGGAAGGGACCAGTGTCAGTATCGGCGGTCAGATTGCTCAGCAGATCCAGCAAGTACTCGGCCTGCCTGATAACGCCATGACCTATCTCAAGTCACACAGTGAGCTGGATCAAAGTCATATTCAAACCTTTGAAAGCCTGATGAACCGCATTGACGACCCCAACGATCAGCGCGCCATTATAGAGAGTGCCAATATGGTCTATGGCCTTTACGGCCAGATGCTGGCTTCACTGCCGATACCCAGACTGCACTAATCAGACAGAACAATATATTTACGCGCACAGGAGAGCTTACATGGATATCCACAATAAACGCCTGCTGCTGACCGGCGCTTGCGGCGGAATAGGCGCTGAGATTGCCGCAGTATTGGCTGATGCCGGCGCCAGCCTGATTCTGGTCGGTCGTAACGAAAGTAAACTCAGGGCGTTACAACTTTCACTGAACCAGCCCGATTCACACCGGCTGATTGTGGCCGATCTGAGTACGCCGGCAGGCATTGAAACCATCAATCAGACCTGTCAGCAATGGAAACTGGCAGGCACGCCCATTCACGGCCTGATCAACAATGCCGGCAGTAATTGCTTTGCCAGTTTGTCGCAACGTGAACCGGCCAGTATCAGCAATGAAATTCACCTTAACCTGACTGTGCCGGTTCTCCTGTGCCAACAGGCGCTGAACTGGCTGTCCCGTCCGGCTCTGATCCTCAACATAGGCTCGACGTTCTCGGCGATCGGTTATCCCGGCTACACCACTTACTGTGCCAGCAAAGCCGGACTGCACAGATTCAGTGAAGCCCTGCACCGTGAGCTGGACGGAACCGGGGTGCAAGTGCTTTACCTCGCCCCGCGAGCCACTGATACCACACTGAATTCCACCACAGTGACCGAACTCAATCAGCAACTGGGCAATCATATTGATGCTCCCCGCTGGGTGGCTGAGCAAGTCCTGCGCTGCCTGATAAAAGAAACACCAATTTGCTGGCTGGGGTGGCCGGAGAAACTCTGGGTCAGAGTGAACCAGATACTCCCTGCGTCGGTCGCCAAGGCTATCCGGAAACAAAGCCACACCATACGCCAGTACCTCACCAAAGCCGAAGTCATTTGATATTCATGGAGGCATTATGAAAACATTGACCTTTTCACCGACTCGATCCCTGCTGACCATCGCCTGTATTCTGGGTGCATCAGTCAGTTTCAGCAGCCTGGCTGTCGCTGATGAACTCAGTGATATCCAGCAACAATGGGCGAAATGCCAGTACGATACCTTTAACAAAGACAACAAAGTGCAGTGCCTGAATCAGGTGATCGCCAGCAATCAGCAAGCCCTGCGCCAGGCGCCAACCCGCTCCGACCTGAAAGTCTGGCTGGCCATCAACAAAAGCAGCCTGGCCGGCGCTAAAGGTGGACTGAGCGCCCTGCCACTGGTAAAAGAAGCTAAGTCGTTGTTAGAAGATGTGATCCGCACCGACCCTAATGTGCTGGATGGTTCGGCCTATACCAGCCTGGGCACGTTATACTATCAGGTACCGGGCTGGCCTATTGGCTTTGGTGATGACGACAAAGCAGAAGCTATGCTGAAAAAGGCACTGGCAATCAACCCGAACGGCATCGATCCTAATTACTTTTATGGCGATTTTCTGGCTCAGAACGGGCGCCGTGATGATGCAATTAGCTACCTCAAGAAAGCCAGTCAGGCCAAACCCCGCCCCGGGCGCAAACTGGCCGATACAGGCAGACAGCAGGAAATCCGACAAAAACTGAAGGAGCTGCAATAACCGATGCGCATCTTATTAATCGAAGATGACCTGATGCTGGGAGAATCCATGGTGGCCTCATTAAGCCGTCGAGGCTACACCGTTGACTGGTTGCAGCAAGGCCAGGGAGTTGAACTCACCCTGAAAACCGAGGACTTCCTGGCCGTTATTTTAGATTTAACCCTGCCCGATATCGACGGTCTTCAGGTATTACGGCAGATTCGGCGCGCAGGTCACCAGCTTCCCGTCATGATCCTTACCGCCCGTGACGGGATAGACGATCGCGTCAAAGGACTCGATGGCGGCGCAGATGATTACCTGGTAAAACCGTTCGCACTGGAAGAGCTGCTGGCCCGCCTGCGGGTGATGATACGTCGGCTGTCTGGCAGCTCTGAAACCGAGATTCAGTTAGGCGAACTAACCTTATCCTTGCTCAACAACGATGTCAGCTTTCGTGGCGAACCGGTGAAACTCACCCGCAATGAATTCAAAATTCTCAGTACGCTAGTCGCGCAGGCTGGCCGGGTGATGAGTAAAGACAAGCTCCAGCAAGCGCTTCACGGTTGGGATGACACTGCCAGCGACAACGCGATTGAAGTGCATATCCACAATATCCGGAAAAAACTCGGCAGTCCTGTGATTAAAAATATTCGCGGCGTAGGGTACATCATTGAAAACCGCTGAGACCAAACCTGTTCTTTCCATCAAAAAACGGCTGATCACTCTGACAGTGGCGGCGGCCACTGTGCTGATTGCCATTTCATGGAGCCTGATCTTTGCTGAATCTAAACATGAAATTGATGAAATTTTTGACGCCCGGCTGGGACAATCGGCAAAGCTGCTGGCACTCAGTGCACCACAACTGCTCAACATGCCGCCGGATCAAATCGAGCAGTTTTATAACGACTGGTATCAGGGAATCAGCAATCATGCCACTGCCAGTGATGATGATCCAACCCCTTACGGCCACCCCTATGAACAGCATCTGATGTTCCAGCTGTTCGACACCCAGAGCAAGGTTCTGCTGCGCTCTCCCGGTGCGCCGGCGCACCCGCTCTCGGCCACCGAGAACATTGGTTATCATCCCATTACCTTTGATGAGCAGCTTTGGCGTAGTTTTCAGATTCGCCTGCCATTTAGCGATAACAACCAAGATGCCACATACCTGGTGGTCGCTGAAAAACAGGCGATCCGCGATGAACTCATTGATGAAATTGCCTTCTCAACCGGCATTCCGCAATTGCTGCTTATTCCCTGCCTGGCTTTGGCCATTATTCTGCTGGTCAACTATGTCATGCAGCCGGTCGGTGAACTTCAGCAAGCCCTTTCACAAAGAACAATCAATAGGTTGCATGCCATCAGGGTGTCACAGCCCACGGTTGAGCTCAAACCACTCATCGATCAATTGAATTACCTGTTGTCAGAGCTTGATAAAGCCTGGGTGCGCGAAAAACGCTTTACCCACACAGCAGCTCACGAGCTGAAAACACCACTGGCTGTCCTTCGGCTAAATGCAGAAAATGCCCTGTCCAGCGATAATCCGGCTGATCTGCAGAGCGACCTCAACCACATTCTCAAAGGGATAGACAGGACTGACCGCCTCATACAGCAGTTACTGATGCTGGCGAGAGTCGAGAGCGGTAACACCTTTTCGTTCAGCCATCTTGACCTGATGGAATGCCTGCGTGAGGTGATTGCTTCACTGGCTCCTTTCGCGTTAAAACAAGAGCAGAATTTGTCTCTCGATGGCCCGCCTTCGCTCACGATTGAGGCCAATCTTCCGCTTCTGCTCAGTCTGTTCAGCAATCTGATCGACAATGCCATCCGCTATGCCGGTGAGCACGCCGACATCAACATCCGTGTTCTGACATCGGAACCTAACCAAGTCCTGATTCGTGTCTGTGATTCGGGCCAGCCCATTCCTGACGCGATCCGCGAGCGGATATTTGAAAAGTTCTTCCGGGCCAATACAGAACGCGGCGATGGCGCGGGACTGGGTATGTCTATCATACGTGACATCGCTGAACTGCATGGCGGCACTATTTCGCTGGAACCACAATCTTCGACTGGCAAAAACTGTTTCCTGGTCACGCTCCCGCTCAAAATGGGCCACATTCAATAGTAACCTAACCCTATCATCAGGCTATCTGGTCGGCGGCACCATTGCTGGCTATCAGTATGATTAAAAAACAGAAAGCCAAATCCAAGCACTTCTTAATCGCACTGTCATTGCCAAATTAAACCCTACCCACTTGGAATCAGCTGCCATAATTACTTAGATGACAAAACATTTTATCTGTAAGGATTTTCTAGCGGACACCCTCATTTATGACTGTCAAAATGGAAGTAAAGAATCTCTACAAAGTGTTTGGCAGCGCCCCTGAAAGGGCGTTCCCATTACTGGAGCAGGGGTTAGATAAGGATGCCATTTTTGAGAAAACCGGCCTGACTGTCGGCGTCAAAGATGCCACTCTCACCATTAATCAAGGCGAAATTTTCGTTATCATGGGCCTCTCCGGCTCAGGAAAATCGACCCTGGTTCGCCTGCTTAACCGCCTCATCGAACCCACCAGCGGCCAGGTATTGCTTGATAACAAAGACATCGCCAGCATCTCAGAAGACGAGTTGCGTACTGTGCGGCGCAACAATATCAGTATGGTCTTTCAGTCATTTGCCCTCATGCCCCATATGACGGTGATTGATAATACGGCCTTCGGTCTGGATCTCGCGGGCGTCGATAAAGCTACCCGCTACGATACCGCACTTCAGGCGCTGGCACGGGTTGGGCTGGAAGCTTATGCCGCCTCCTACCCTGACGAGTTATCAGGGGGTATGAAACAAAGGGTCGGCCTGGCAAGGGCACTGGCTAATGACCCGGATATCCTGTTGATGGACGAGGCTTTTTCTGCTCTTGACCCCTTGATCCGCTCCGAAATGCAAGACGAACTCATCCGGTTGCAAAGCGATGACAAACGCACGGTTGTTTTTATTTCTCACGATCTGGATGAAGCCATGCGGATAGGCGATCGGATTGCGATTATGCAAAATGGTGAAGTGGTTCAGATAGGCACACCGGATGAAATCCTCCATCACCCGGCCAATGACTATGTGCGATCTTTCTTTAAGGGCGTCGATGTCACCCATGTCTTTACGGCCAAAGACGTCGCGCGCAAACACCAGGTCACTGTGATTAAAAAAACTGAAACGGACGGCCCGCGCGCCGCATTGAAACTGCTCAATGATAATGACAGGGAGTTCGGCATTGTGGTCGACCGCCGCAACCTGTATGTCGGACTGGTATCAACAGACACACTGCAAACGGCCAGTAAATCAGGTCAAACCCTGACTCAGGCACTGCTGGACGATACCGTGACTTTCCTGCCTGAAACCCCTGTGGGTGAGCTGATAGGTCGGGTTGCCAACCTGCCCTATGGTGTACCCGTTGTCGATGAAAACCAGGTTTATCATGGTGTTATTACAAAAGCTCGCCTGTTACAGACTCTAGATCGGGAGGCCTGATATGAGCCAGGAAAATCGCCCAGAATCATCCGCACCGGTAACGGATACCCCGTCAGCACCTGCCTCACAAGACCCCTGGTCCAGTACAGACACCAGCAATACCGATCCCTGGGGCAATCCGGCGACCTCGACGCCTAACTCAGGTTCCGACTGGCTCAATACCACAGATTCAGCGCCCGTTGACCCTTCCATCGACTGGATACATCCGTTTCAGGATGCCCTGATCCCGTTTGATCAATGGGTCGAAGACGGCATCAACTGGCTGGTTGTTAACTTCCGGCCAGCGTTTCAGGCTATCAGTGTGCCGATTGATTACATTCTCACAGCCTTTCAGACCACGTTACAGAGCACACCGGCACTTCTGATGATTTTTCTGATCATGATCCTGGCCTGGCAGATTGCCGGACCGCGTATGGGCATTGCCAGTGTCGTCTCGCTGCTGCTGATTGGTGCCATCGGTGCCTGGGATCAGGCAATGGTCACGCTGGCGCTGGTGCTGACATCTGTCTTCTTTTGTTTACTGATCGGACTGCCGACCGGTATTTGGCTGGCCAGGAGTGAAAAAGCCGCCAGAATTGTCAGGCCGATCCTTGATGCGATGCAAACAACCCCGGCTTTCGTCTATCTGGTACCTATAGTGATGTTATTTGGTATCGGGAATGTGCCCGGCGTGGTGGTAACCATCATTTTCGCCCTGCCCCCCATCATCCGGCTGACGATTCTGGGTATCCGTCAGGTGCCTGAAGAATTGATTGAAGCAGCCCATTCTTTTGGCGCGAACCCGAAACAAATGCTCTATAAGGTTCAGTTGCCGCTGGCTATGCCCACTATTATGGCCGGTGTTAACCAAACCCTGATGCTGGCGCTGTCCATGGTTGTGATTGCTTCCATGATAGCCGTTGGCGGGCTGGGACAGATGGTACTGCGCGGTATTGGTCGTCTGGATATGGGCCTGGCAGCCATTGGCGGGCTGGGTATTGTCATTCTGGCTATCCTGCTCGACCGGCTTACACAGGCGATGGGGGCATCCGAACGTGGCCGATCTTACCGCCACTGGTATGAACATGGCCCTATCGGGTTCATATACCGTCGGTTCAAAAAAGACGAGGCTCCACACCTGACAACACATTCACAACCCTAAGGAGAAGACAATGACAAGGTCCCGGAAGTCACTTTCACTAAGCGCGGCCTTATTGGCCGGTGCCTTTTCATTTCCTGCAATGGCAGCCGATTTACCCGGAGAAGGCGTTACCGTACAGCCCGTACAAAGTACAGTAGCGGAAGAAACCTTCCAGACACTGATCGTCAATAAAGCGCTGGAAGCGCTGGGTTACGACGTAAAACCCACCAAAGAGGTGGATTACAACGTGGGTTACACCTCGATTGCCAATGGCGACGCCACTTTCCTGGCCGTGAACTGGGCACCACTCCATAAAGATAAGTTCATTCAATCAGGCGGGGACGACAAATTCTACCGCCAGGGCTATTACATCACCGGCGCCGCCCAGGGCTACCTGATTGATAAAAAAACCGCCGAACAATACGGCATCACCAATATCAGTCAGCTGAAAGACCCTAAGCTGGCAAAGCTGTTTGATGCCAACGGAGACGGCAAAGCCGATCTGACCGGCTGTAACCCGGGCTGGGGATGTGAAGGGGTCATCGAACACCAACTGGATGCTTACGGGCTGCGCGACACAGTCACCCATAACCAGGGTAATTACGCCGCCATCATTGCCGATACCATCTCCCGCTACCGCAATGGCTCGCCCATTTTGTACTACACCTGGACCCCTTACTGGGTCAGCGGTGTGCTGGTACCGGGCAAAGATGTGGTATGGCTGGAAGTACCGTTTTCGTCATTACCGGGCGAGCGGGAAAACGTTGAT
Source organism: Photobacterium salinisoli (assembly GCF_003614885.1). Lineage (GTDB taxonomy): Bacteria > Pseudomonadota > Gammaproteobacteria > Enterobacterales > Vibrionaceae > Photobacterium > Photobacterium salinisoli. The sequence continues at coordinate 311,951 of NZ_QZMS01000007.1, read as the reverse complement.
ACCGCCCTGCCTAACGGTAAAAACTACGGCTTTGAGATGAACAGCATGCGTATTGTTGCCAACAAACAGTTCGCTGAGGACAACCCGGCCGCAGCCAAACTGTTTGAAATCATGACACTGAATATCAATGACGTCAGTGCTCAGAATATGCGTATGAGTCAGGGCCAGAATTCCCAGAAAGACATAGAAAACCATGCTAACGGCTGGATTCAGTCTCACCAGCAAGAGTTTAACAGTTGGATTAATCAGGCAAAAAAAGCCGCTGAAGATGCCTCTTAATAGCTGAACTATGCAATTAATCTGATACTATATTTCCAGGCCAGCTTCTCATGCTGGCCTGATGTAATCTGAATTAAACCTGAAAGACAAATAACCTCATAATTGCTAAGTTTATTTATTAGCTATATTCTTGAGATCATGGTTCAAATTTGACGGTAAATATATGTTCTTGGATTATTTTGCATTGGGATTACTTATTTTTGTAGCCCTTGTTTTGTTTTACGGCATCATAGCTATTCACGATATTCCTTACGAGATTGCCAAAGAGCGAGAACATCCTCATCAGGATGCTATTCACTATGCTGGCTGGGTAAGTTTATTCACATTACATGCTCTGTGGCCATTTTTATGGATATGGGCAACCCTGTGGCGTAAAGAAAGAGGCTGGGGGTTCAAACAGGTTCATGATGAGCAAGTATTACTTCAGACCCAGTTAACCAAAATGGAAATGCAACTCCAGCTACTGCAATCAGAACTTACCGCGTTAAAACAACAACAGCCTATGAATAACAGCAATAATAACACTGAGGGTAATCAATAATGGAAACGTTACTGATCCTCTCTTACGCGGCCATCTGTATTTTTATCTTCAAAGTTTTCCGTATTCCACTAAATAAATGGACAGTGCCGACTGCGGTACTTGGCGGTATCGTCCTTGTCGGCGCCCTGGTTCTGTTCATGAACTATAATCACCCGCATACCAGCCTGGGCGGAGAATATTTTGTCTCAACGCCTATTATGCCGAACGTACGCGGTAAGGTGATTGACGTACCTGTCACCCCGAACGCCCCGCTCAAGCAAGGCGACATACTGTTCAAAATTGATCCCACGCCTTTCCAGGCCGAAGTTGACCGGCTGGAAGCCCAGCTAGCAGAAACCCGGCAAAACGTACTGGGACAGGAAGCCAGCTACAAAGCGGCGATGGCAACCCGCATCAAAGCGCAGGCAGAACGCGATCGCACCTATCAGCAGTACCAGCGTTATGCCACAGGCTATAAACGCGGCGCCTTCACCAAAGCCGATGTTGATAACCGTGAGCAATTCTACCGCAGCGCCGAAGCCGCCCTGGAAGCCGCGCAAGCTGATGAGCGCCGGGCTAAACTGGCTTATGAGTCCAACATCAATGGCGAGAACACGGCTGTTGCTCAAATCCAGGCCCAGCTGACCAAAGCCCGGTTTAATCTGGATTCGACGACTGTTCGCGCGCCTACGGATGGCTTTGTTACTCAGGTGCTGCTGCGCCCTGGCATGATGGCGGTGCCACTGCCACTGCGTCCGGTGATGACCTTTATCAACACCAACGATGACTTCATCATAGGTGCTTTCCGTCAGAACTCCCTGCTGCGCCTCAAACCTGGCTATGAAGCCGACATCATTTTCCGCGCCATTCCCGGAAAAACCTTCAAAGCCGAAATTATCGACGTATTGCCCGCGATTGGTGAAGGTCAGGCACAGGCGCAAGGCACACTGATTGGCACCGATATGTTAATGCGTCAGGGCCGGCCGCTGGTCAGGTTTAAAATGATAGACGACCTCAGTGAATACCAACTGCCTTTAGGGGCCAATATGGAAATTGCCGTGTATTCCGATCACGCTCACCATCTGGCGGTGATGCGTAAGATTTTGATCCGCATGAAGAGCTGGCAGAACTACCTGTATCTGGATCATTAATCCCTTCCCGGCATGCCTGCCTCGCGCAGGCATGCTTCACTCTCTGACCTTTACTGCCAGCTGAACCTGTTTCTGGGTCATTATCTGGCGAACACAATCAAGAATAAGAAAGAACACGGCTATCCAGATAAAGAGATAGGTCGGCCATTCTCCTTCGCCAATACTTTCCCCGAGCGCCAGTGACACCACCACCAGCAATACAGGTTCCACATAGCTCAATAATCCGAACAGACTGAAACTCAGCAGTTTGCTCGCCACAATGTAGCTGCCAACGGCAAACGCACTGATAATGCCCAGCCCCATAATGAGCCAGCTAAGATGAGGATGCTGAGCAAAAACATCCAGGCTGTCGTGCTTGGCAAAAAGCCACCAGATGGCGGGCGGAATCATGATGGCCATATCAAACCACAGGCCCCCCAGGCTGTCTGTGCCGAGTTTACGCCGCAGCATAAAATAGCCGGGATAACCTATCGCAACCACCAGGGTTTCCCAGTATAAACCTCCTGAAAGCCAAAGCTTGCAGGCAACGCCAACAGCAGCAAAAGCCACTGCAATTTTCTGCCAGCCGCTCAGTCTGTCCTGATAGACAAAGCGGCCCAGTACCACCATCACCAGCGGCATCATGAAATAGCCCAATGAAACAGGCAGCGCTCGGCCATTGATCGGCGCCCACATAAACAGCCAGAACTGAACCCCCAGCAAAAATGCCGACAAGGGTAAGCCCAGCCATAACAGGGGGCGCTGGCGGACTGAGGACACAATGGCCGCCACTTGCGGCCATTCTTTACTAAGCAGCAGAAAGGCGGTGAGAAAAGGTAACGTCAGTAACAGACGCCAGCTGAAAATCGCTTCACCATTGAGAGGATCGAGCAAGGTCGAGTAGTAATACAGTGCCCCGAACAGACAAGAAGACATCACTGACAGAAAAACGCCTTTACCCACATTACACCCCTGACATCCAATCCATTTGGCGACAACCTTAAACGCACAGGATGATATCAGCCCGCTGTCGCCAATGGCGATGCAAATTTCCGTCAGGGGTTCAGGACGTTGCGAATATGGGATCCGGGTCAGTCCAGCGTTTTCTTAAACCGCCAGGAAGCCAGCAGCAAACCGAACAAGGTAAAACCCAGCAGCCAAAGAGCGTCTTTCCACAGCACAGTCACATCGGCGCCGCGCAACACTATGCCCCGTATCATGCGCATAAAATGGGTCGCAGGCAGAATTTCAGCAATCCACTGGGCAGGTACAGGCATACCTTCATACGGGAACATAAAGCCGGATAGCAAAATCGAAGGTAGCAGAATGAACACTGTCATCTGCATGGCTTGCAACTGGGTCTGGGCAATCGTTGAGATCACCAGCCCCAGGGTCAGGCTGGCAGCAATAAACAGCAAAGTGCCCAACAGAATCTGACTGACCGGGCCATTAATAGGCACGGCAAAAATGTAATGGCCCAAGCCAAGAATGATCACCACCTGAATCAGACCAATAACGATATAAGGGGCGATCTTTGCCAGCATGAGCTCTAGGGAATGCACAGGCGTGGTGATCAGTAACTCCAGGTTGCCCCTTTCCCGTTCGCGGACTATCGCCGCAGAGGTGAAGAGTATCATGGTCATGGTGAGTATTACGCCGAGCAGGCCCGGCACAATGTTCACCGCCGTTCGCCGCTCCGGGTTGAAATACAGCGCGACTTCAAAGGTCGGTGTCATCACGCTCGACTGCTGCGCTTTGTAATCCGAGACCAGATTATCAACCGGCATATTCTGTAATTGCAGCAAAGCAGAACTGACCATAGTATCCGAGCCATCCACCAGCCATTGCCCGGCCTTTCTGTGTTGTGCCAGCCGCTGGTCCAGATCCCTCGGCAGCACAAGCACACCGCGTACTGTTCCGGCAGTAATGGCTTGCTCCCCTTCCTTGGCCGTGGCGTAGCTGGCCACCACAGTGACCACCTGAGTGGCTTTCACCGCTTCGGTAATCACTCTGCCATACTGAGACTGGCTTTGGTCCACAATCGCGACGGGAATATTGCGCACATCGGTATTAATCGCAAAGCCAAACAGCAGCAACTGTATCAGGGGGATCATCACCACCATGCCGAAGGTGATCCTGTCGCGGGACAGTTGGCGAAATTCTTTAACCAGAATCGCTTTCATTCTGATCAGACTGGAGGTTAAGGCATTCATTTTTTGCGCCCCGTGCTGGTGACAAACACATCTTCCAGACTGGGGCGAACCACATCCAGCTCAGCCTGAGCCAGTGCCGGCACCTGGCGTTTCAGCCAGGCCACGGGATCAGATTCTTCTGCGCGCACCAAGACACGCAGGCGAATACCTAGCTGCGCGGCAGAAACCACCGCCGGTATGGCCAGCAAACTGTCTTTGATCTGCCTGAGTCCTGGTGCTTTGATTTCAACCACACTGACGCCCATCTGTTTCATCAATGTATCAGGTGGGCCGTCTGCCTTGATTTCACCGGCTTCCATGATAGCCAGACCGTGACAGCGCTCGGCTTCATCCATGTAATGAGTGGTCACCAGAATAGTGGTGCCAGCGTCAGACAAGTCAAAAAGCTGCTCCCAGAAATCACGCCGCGACTGGGGATCCACGGCTGAGGTCGGTTCGTCCAGAAACAGTAAATCCGGTTTATGCATCACAGCCGCCGCCAGGGCGAGCCGCTGTTTCTGCCCGCCACTCATGCTGCCAACCCGTTGTTTCATCAATTCATTAAGGTTATAAGTACTGCCGAGCTCTGCCACCCTGGGCTTCAGCTCTCGGCCTGGCAAACCATAAATCTGGCCGATAAACTGCAGGTTTTCTTTGACTGACAAGTCCTCATACAAGGAAAATTTCTGCGTCATGTAGCCAATTTTCATCCGTAATGCTTCCGCCTGTTCGGGAATACGCAGGCCAAGTACGTCTATATCTCCCTCACTGGGGCTCAGCAAGCCGGTTAACATCCTCAGCGTGGTGGATTTACCACAGCCATTTGGCCCCAGAAAGCCATAGATACTGCCTTTAGGTACTTGCAGGTTCAGCTTGTTCACCGCAGTGAAATCGCCAAACCGCCGCGTCAGGCCGGTTGCTTTGATTGCCAGCTCACTCAAAGGGCATCTCCACCTGAACCGGCACTCCGGAAGGCAATGACTCGGCATCCGACAAGTCGAACTCCGCCAGATACACCAGCCGCGCCCTGTCATCCTCATTCAGTGCGTAATAGGGGGTGAAGGCCGGCTCTGTCGCTATCCAGCGCAAGGTGCCTTCAAAAGGCTCTGCAACGCCATCGACATACACCTTCGCCACACTGCCTGGCTGCAAGGCGACACGGTAAGGTTCAGGGACATAGACTCTGGCGTAAGGCTGACTGCTGGCCTGAATGACAGCAACAACAGCGCTCATGGGCACCCGCTCACCCAGGTTATATGGCAGGCTGTCCAAAATACCGTCGCGGGTTGCCACTACCGTAAGATCATTGAAAATCCGCTGTTGCAGAGTCACATCGGCTTTTGCCGCTTCCAGTTCAGCCTGAGCCTGCTGAATATCTTCAATTCTTTCGCCCCGGGTCAATTTGGTGAAATTTTCCCGTGCCGCGGCCACCTGCGCCCTTGCACTGTCCCGCTCGGCTTTTGCCGTGTCTCGTTCGGCTACGCTGATCAGCTTCTGACGCACCAGACTCTCTCGGCGCACATACGTTTTTTCCGCATCCGTCAAACGGGCATTCGCCTGTTCAAGCTGTGCCTTAGCCGCCGCTATATCTTCAACACGCTCGCCATTGGTGAGCCGAAGCAGGTACGCCGCCGCTTTGGCCTGCTCAGCATTGGCTCGCGCCAGAGTGGCGGCCTGCCGTGTCGTATCCAGCCTGACCAGCACCTCTCCGACTTTCACTGGCTGACCTTCTGCTACCGGCATGTCACGGATGATTTCATTCGCCGTCGCCGTCAATGTAATACGATCGCGCTCCAGAGTGCCCAGAGCCAGTGAAGACGGAAGATTATCGCACCCAGCCAGTAGCAAGAGTGCCAGCACCATAAATTGCAATGACCCGGCCGATTTCATTTAGCGTCACTCCAAGACAGACTGTAAGGTAAAACTAGCTAAGATAAGGTGAAATTCAATGTGTTAGCGCAAGCATGCCGTAATTTCATACGCATTACTGCTGCGTATTTCTCAATTCACAACAGCGGTGGAATATGCCCGATAGGCATTGATCATGATCCAATACTGGCGGCCAGCTCATCACTCCCCCTTGTACTGCCAACAAAAGCCATTAGAATGTCGCGCAATGAAATACACTTCATTATCAAGTAAAAGTAAAATTTTTCTCTGACTTTTAAGGGAGTACCATGTCACTGTTGGGATATTTGCGCTGGATTACCTTTTCTCTTTTCCTTTTCACCAGCCCCACAGCTTTTTCCACTACCATCACTGACAGTCTTGGGAACCCGTTTACCCTGGACACACCACCTCAACGTATTATCACGCTGGAATATGCTTTCGCTGATGCGCTGGCAGCCATTGATATCAGCCCTGTGGGTATTGCCGATGATAATGATCCGCTCAATCTGCATCCTGCGGTATTGGCAAAGCTGGAGGGATGGGTATCGGTCGGTGACAGAGCGACCCCGAATCTTGAAAAAATAGCCGTGCTGAAACCGGATCTGATCATCGCCGATGTTAACCGGCACCAGGCGATTTACGCCGCGCTCAGCCACATTGCCCCGACACTCCTGCTGGCTTCCCGCGGCGAAACCTACCAGGAAAATCTTGACGTTGCCCTGAAGATTGGCGACATCGCAGGCTATCCGGATGTCATGCAGGCCCGGCTCCTGCAACACCAGAACATCATGCAAGGTGCGGCGGATGCACTCAGCCGCTATCACGGTAAAAGCGTGCTTTTCGCTGTAGCGGCCGAAAATGGCTTATACGCCTATTCCGGTGCCGCTTACCCTGGCGGTGTATTGAAAGTCCTCAAGCTGACGGTACCCGAGAAAGTCGGTGAAGAAGACAGAGCACTGAGACAGCTGACTTTTGACGATATCGCAAACATGGACCCCGACATTCTGCTTTCGGGCCACATAGAACCTGTCAGTATTCTTGAACAGTGGCAGCAGCAGCCAGCCTGGCAATCGCTGAAAGCCATTTCCAGCGGGCAGCTCATCAGCGTCGACGGCAATCACTGGGCCAACTGCCGGGGCATGCTGGCTTCTGAAGCAATGGCAGACAATCTGCAGCAAGCCTTGGCGGTGACGCCAGAAACACCATCCGAAATCTTACCAAGCGAGCGGGATCTCGGCATAGAGCCTGAATAAAAGGTTCTCGTCCCAGGGCAGGATAGGCGCTTTGCCCTGGAGGCGGTAAGGCGCCAGATTATAACGGGTGTATAACAACGAGACATTCAGGCTGTCCATTACGGGGTGGAGAATCGGGTAATGGATTGCCAGAAAGAGTTGGTTTTCCAGCCAGTTATCCCGATCCCGCCACTGCTGCCAGTACCCCTCCCAGCTGAGTTCCGTCTTGACTGAACGCTGAAAAAACAGCTTCCAGGCTAATGCCTCACTGCTGCGTTTCAGCGCTTCCCGGCTATAGCCTCTGGCTTCAGGGACATCGTCATCGAATTCCAGCCCGTAGTAGCCGCCGCCAATCGTCAGCCCGGCAGCATCAGCCTGATGCTGATAATTTACGGCGATCCCCACTTGTGCCTGCAGCGCCTCCTCCACCCCGGACACAGTGTTCTCAAACCAGCTAACTCCCGTTTGCCAGCCAAGTGTTACAGCAGAATGGTTCAGGCTGACCAAGGGCTGGGAGAGCGTACCGTTTGCCATTACCCAGAAAGGGTCATGATCAGGGTCCAGATGATCAATAACGTGATCATAATGCGCGATGATCCCGGTTTGCCCGCTCAGGTTTTCAGCACCGGCATATAACAGGCCGAGGCCAAGGTTAACTCCCAGGGTATCTGAATCTGCCTCGGCAACCCGGGTATCATGCAATCCTGCCGAGGCGACAGTGCGCCATGCCGAGTGAGTCACAGGCGCAGCAATACATACCGGCACTAAGGCCAGTAAGGTCCACTTAGTTCTGACACAACGCCCGATACCTGTCATTAGTCTGCATACAAGCGACACAATACAGACAGTGTAGTGACTCACTGATGACTCAGTCGTTTCAATTATTAGTCATGGTAAAAATATCCGATATCAGGATCAGGGATAAGGTAAGGTTATTCAGAAGGAAAAAGATTTTCACACAACGTTAAACACTGACAATCGGCACCATCCGCCTAATGACATAAAAACCAAGCCGATAGTTTTATTTACCAAAACATTAGCTATCGCTAAATAATAATAAATTAAATAACTCAGTTTTCATTAATAGCCCGTTTATCCCCATAGCAAGCCTCTTTCGTTAGCATTCATAACAACTCATCAACGGGTGTTTCATTTAACTTCCTTTGTTCACATTAGCATCAATCAGATAAAAACACGCTCGAACGAAAATTATATGGACTTTATTTTTTCATTTTGATAATTTCAGCAAAAGAATAAAAAACAGCGATCAATACGCTGAAAAAACAACAAAAAAAACATAAACCCCTTTATTAGAACAGGTAAATATACATACCTGACAATTAGTTTCCTTATTTATCACAAACAATGTCAGTCAGATAATTATAACATTAGATAATAATAATTTAGCGTAAACATACTTTCTAAAGGTATCCACCAAGTTTGTGTAATTCAGAAAAACCTCAAGATGCGTTAACACGCCTATTTTATAAGGAAACCTTTATGGCCAAATTTAAGCAATTAGCGATCATCGCTTTACCCTTATTCAGCCTGACTCCGGTTGCTCACGCCTCGTTGTATGGCGACTGTGTTGCTTCAGGTGAGACGCTTGTCGACGCCCGCTTCGGCGGCTCCTACACCAAAGATGTGGATGACTCCTCACAGGATCTGGCCTCTTCCACCATTAAAGGCTATCTGAACGTGCAAGGCCGCAGCAGCTGCCTGCGTGTCGAAGGTGTTGCCGGTATTGATGGCAAGCTACTGAACAATGATATTCAGGTTGCCTCTGTCACTGCGGGTGCCACTGCCACCAATACGGCGCAATTCGGCGTTGACGGACGCGTCAATGTCATGGGTACCGATATCCTTTCTCAGGAATACACTATGTCTGCTGAAGAAGGGCCATCCCTGAAGAAAGATCTGCCGATCCTGCCGATTCCGGATCTTGGCCTGTATGCGGGTATTCCACTGGGACCTGTCATTCTGGATGTTGGTGTCGGTGTAAGAACCAAGCTCAACGTGGCACTGGAAGCGGGTTACGACAACCTGGCACTGACCGCCAAAGCCGTGCCAAGCGCCGATGTGACAGGATTCACTGAAGCCTCCGCCCGCATTTTGCTGAATAAAATCTCTCTCGGTGGTGAAGTGTCTATTATCTCAGATGATCTGGCCTTTGAAACCTATGGCCGCTGGGATGCGCCGCAGAACGGCTTTGCATTTGGTTACGGCATTACCAACACCGCCAACCTGGCCGGTGGCAATATCTACGGCTCAGTGAACGACAAGTACAAACTGACCATTTATGAATGGCCTGGCTACACCTTTGAGAAAACGTTAGCGCAAGGAAACACTTTCCTGCCCGTTCAGTAATCTCAGCGCCCTTCCTCCCCGCATCCAGAATGCGGGGAGCATCTCTGTGTCATGAGTCAATAGTCTATGAAGAACAAATTACTTTTTATTCTGGTGCTGGTCAGTTGCATAGCCGCCGGCGCCGCGCTGTTTCGTCTTTCGGGATCGCCCGCTTCCGCCGTACCTGACCATGAATCCGGTTCTGCCTCAGCCCAGCCAACCGCTACGCCAGCCAACCCGAACAGTCATCCTCCGGCTTTTCAGCACACAGGCACAGCGTCTTCACACAGTAAGAACACCGCCTCTGAGGCATTTGCCAAACAAGTCTTTGCGCTGCAATACAGTGCCGATATCGCTTTTTCAGCCCCTGGCACCACGGTTGAGCAAACAATCCGATTCGATATCAGCGGCGACATGCTCCAGTACCGGCAAACCCGGGATGATCACATCTATAAACTGATCAGAATGCCGGCGCCGGACATTACCGCCGCCGTCAATCAGCAGGCCAATCCAGAGATAGTGGCAGCTCTGCGCCAGCAGGTACAGCAAGGGATAGAGTTCATCAGCTCCCCTGAAGGAGAGATCCTGGAAGTCTATTTGTCACAGCCCCATCCGTCGCTGAAGTCCATGGAAACTATTGCCTTCATGATGCAGCACATTGTTCCTGAAACACTCAGCGCCAACACACAATGGCAACGTTCAGAAAAAGACTACAACGGCGAGTTCACTGCTTTCTACAGCCTGCAGCCGGACACAGCACCGACGCCGGCAACCGACAGTTACGCGTTATTTAAACGCCGTGAGCTGGAAAAAGCCGTATATGATCAGGCCCGTGGACTGGAAAACAAACTCAGGCCCATCTACTCGTTCAGTCACCAGGCCCGCTGGGATCAGCTACATCGTATGCTGCAATCGTTGTCGGTTGATGAAAGCGTCGAGCACCTGCTTAACGGTCAGCCGCTGGCAAGCAATAACAATCGCTTGATTCTGAACCTGACATCATGGTCTGAGGACATCAGCCAGACTGAACTCGCCCTGATCCAACAGGTCCAGTCGCAGCGTCAGATCGAGTTAACCGCCGCTGAGGTGTTTCTCTCCACCGGAGGCAAAGTAAGCCAAGGTGCCGGCACTTTGGACGAAGCGAGCGATGAACAACAACACTCAGAGCAGGCAACTCAGGGTGCCAGCACCTCTGCCGAAGAGGCCTATCAGGAAATCAAAGATCTTTATGATGCCATGCTGTCTCTGGATGGCCTCGAGAGAGTCAAAGCAGAAAGTCAGCTGAGCGCCCTGCTGCAAAACTTTGCCCGCACCTATCCCGGCGATCTGGATCTGCTAACGGATGATTTGGCGAAATTTGGCACTCATGAACCAGGGTTCAGTCTGTACCTGAGTGCACTGAGTACAGTCGCCAGCCGCGCTTCACAGGAGGCTATGCTGACCACACTGAATGCCCGGATGAACGAGAAACAGGCAGCAGCCTCAATCATGGCATCGCTGGCACTGTCACCGCAGGGCAATACACAAACGTTTGAACGCTTCTCGAATATGGTCGGCAACAGCCAGTTAGCGGAGTCGATGACAGCCAATGTCGATCTGGCGAAAAGCGCCATGGTTCAGCGCATGGGCGTGGAAGACAGCACAACGGCCAACGCTTATGTCTCTGAACAATTGCGGGAACTCAAGACTGCACCCGATACCTCGGCCACCCTTCATCATCTGACGGTGCTGGGCAATATGGGGCAATACCTGAGCTTTGGGGATTTGCAAACGTATACCGAACAAACCAATGCTGACATTCGTCAGCGGGCTACCCATGCCCTGCGGTTTGTTCCCGGCTCGGATGCCACCGACTATTTGTTGCAGACTCTCAAAGATGATGCAAATGTCACCACCCGTGAAGTCGCCGCCAATTCTCTGAGTTACCGCGCGCTGGACAGCAATACCCTGATGCAGCTCCAGCAGCAGATTGAGACGGAATCCAGCCCGCAGATCAAAGACAGATTACAGGACATAGTCGATAAATATGCACAAGATCAGAGTGAAATAGCTCAGTAACTGCCAATATCAGTCGCTTTCGGTATAAGCCAGAGCGACGAAACCCTGCCAGTTGCGTGTAGTAGCAAAGCAAAACTCACCTTTGCTGTGCCACTACACACATCAGATTGGACGGAGCGTCATGATGTACTGGATCCGCAACTAGGCCAGGTAATACTTACGCTTCATTTTCAGCGCCACATTCACCAGAGCAATCAGAACCGGCACTTCCACCAGCGGGCCAATCACACCAACAAAAGCCTGATCAGAATTCAGACCAAAAACCGCAATCGACACCGCAATGGCCAGTTCAAAATTATTGCCAGATGAGGTGAAAGCAATCGAGGTATTCTGATCGTAAGGTAAGCCCATTTTCTTGCCGATAAAGAAGCTGGCAAAAAACATGATCAAGAAATAAATCACCAGCGGTATCGCTACCCGTACCACATCCATAGGTAGCTCAATGAGCATTTCGCCTTTCAGGCTGAACATCAGCACTATGGTCGCCAGCAGAGCGATGAGGGTGATCGGCGAAATTCGCGGAATAAAGACTTGGTTGTACCAATCCTCGCCTTTGGCAGCGACCAGCCATTTGCGGCTCAGAAAGCCCGCAAGGAAGGGGATGCCAAGATAAATCAATACGCTCTCAGCAATATCGATAATGGTAATATCCACCGCAAATCCCTGCAGCCCGAACATGGGTGGCAGTACAGTAATAAACAACCAGGCCATCAAGCTATAGGTTAAAATCTGGAAGGCACTGTTCAGGGCAACCAGAGTGGCTCCGTACTCTTTGTTCCCACCACTGATATCGTTCCATACCAGCACCATAGCAATGCAACGCGCCAGACCAATCAAAATCAGTCCAACCATGTATCCTGGCTGATCGCGCAGGAAGATCACCGCAAGTGAAAACATCAGAATCGGGCCGATAACCCAGTTCATGATCAGCGACAGGGTGATGGCACGCTTATCCCGGGTCACTTCACCCAGCAAGCTGTAATTCACCTTCGCCAGCGGCGGGTACATCATCAGTATCAAACCTATCGCCAGCGGAATATTGGTGCTTCCCACTGACATCGATTCATTCCATTGCGCCACTTCAGGAAAAGCCACGCCCAGACCGACACCCGCCGCCATGGCTAAAAAAATCCAGACGGTTAAATACCTGTCCAGAAAACGCATTTTGTGGGATACAGCCACATCCGCGCAGGCTTGTGAATTTGTCATGTTTTTCGTTCCTGATATCAGTTAAATACGCGACGCTTGCTGCCACTCAGGCATTGCGCTTATCTCATTGTCACACTGATTGTCTTCAAGTTTGCTCAGCTCTCTGGCAATCAGTTCCGGATTGTTTTTCAGTGTCCCCATCAACACCTCTTGCATCCATGCAGGGAGTTCGTCATTGAGCCGGTAGTACACCCATTTGCCACGACGTTGATCGCTGACCAGACCATTCTTCCTGAGTTCCGCCAGATGGCGAGAAACTTTAGGCTGGCTCAGATCCAGCGAAGACATCAGGTCGCACACACATAACTCTTCTTTAGACACCAGCAATAACAATGATTTAAGCCGAGTTTCCTCGGCTAGAGATTTGTAAAAAGTTAATGCGTCACACATGTTTTTCATATATGAAATTTCGAATATGAAGAGCCTATTGGCTTAAGCACCGTAAGTCAATTTAGTTTGAAGCCTTCTGCGTCAACCGCTCAGCCTCATGCTCAGCCGCCAGTCGGGTATCCAGTGCCTCGGCATAGGCAAAACCGGGCCGTATGGTGACCCGCGCCAGATACTGAGTAATCACGGGATCTGGCTCTACCGACCCCAATGCCGTGCAATATTTCAGCGCGGTTGCCCATAACAGATCTGCCGCCGTGAAACGCTCGCCCAGCAAATAAGGGCCTGCGCTGAGTTGCTCAATGAGTACCCGGATCACTGTGTCATAGTCTCCGTAAGGGCTGATCTTTTGCGCACTGGGCACCCACCCCATGGCTTTGTCACAGACGGCAGGTTCAAAGCAGGCGGAGTAAAAAAGCATCCAGCGCAAGTAGGGACCACGCAGCGGATCACTCAGGCCGGGCGCCAGTTCGCCGGAAGAAAATAAATCGGCTACGTGCAGATAGATAGCCACCTGGTCGGTAATTAAGGCATCGTCATCCAGTAAAGCCGGCACCTTACCCAGCGGATTAATCGCCAGATAATCGGGTTGTCTGTTTTCCCCCATTTGCATATTCAGCACGTTCAGCTCAAAAGGCACATCCAGCTCGTTAAGCAAGATCAGCACGCTGGACGAGCGCGTATGCGGTGAATGAAACAATATTAGTTCGTTACCAAGTGCTTTATCGGACATTGTTATTTCCTGTTGTTGTTATCAGTCCGGGTCACTATATTGGCAATACCTGTCAGATTTTGTCAGGTTTTAAAACTATCCTGTCTCTTTATGATTTCTTACTTTGCAGAGGAAAAACTGATGCGCGCCAGCCGGCTCCTGACCATTCTGATGACCCTGCAATCGCGCGATCGGGTCAGCGCCGTAGAGCTGGCCCGCGACTGTCAGGTTTCGGTGCGGAGTATCTACCGTGACATCGACAGCCTGAGTGCGCTGGGCATTCCGGTGTACAGCGAACAGGGCGTTAATGGGGGCTACCGACTGCTGGAAGGTTACCGGACACAGCTCAATGGTTTCTCGAAACAGGAAATCGAAACACTGTTCATGCTCGGTTTGTCCGGCCCGGCGCAGGAATTAGGACTCGCGCCCGCCATGTCGGAAGCCAGACTCAAGTTACTGGCCGCCATTCCGACCAGCCTTCGCACGCATGCCGAACGTTTTCAGTCCTGTTTTTTACTCGATACCCCGGGCTGGTTTACCGAAAAAGAAACGGTTGGCGACCTGCCGCAGCTGTTCAGCGCAATCTGGCAGAAAAACCCAGTCTCGTTTCATTATCAAAGCTGGCGTGGCAGCAGCCAGCGGGTCGTCAATCCGCTCGGTATGGTATTAAAAGCAGGCAGCTGGTATCTGGTGGCTCAGTCTGAGGGCCAGTTCAAAACGTACCGAGTCGCCCGCATCCGGGATCTGAACATCCTGAATCAGTGTTTTGAATCAGAGACACACTTTGACTTACCCGCCTACTGGCAACAAAGCAATCGCCAGATGGAAGCTGAACTCTACCCCAATACCGCCGAGATCAAACTGACGGCCAAAGGGCTGCGAATGCTGCACAGCCTGAGTCCGCCTTATGTCCGGCAACACACGCAAATTATGCAAACCGATGATGCCGGCTGGACAAGCGTCACCTTACCTTCGGGCAGAACAGAGCAGGCTATGGCAGAAATGCTGAGATTCGGACCGGAAGTTCAGGTGATCCAGCCTGAAGCACTGCGATTAGCGATGAAAAATGTGATTGCGGTGATGCGCGGGTTGTATGGCGACGATGAATCGCCGCCTTCACGATAACAAGCATCCCTTCAGTGAATTCGCTGAAGGCTCTGGCCGCGAACTTCGCATTTCATTCCGAGGCGCCATCCCCCGCACCAGCCTGTGCCAGTAACCATTGTTTAAAATTAATCTGAGCCTGGCTCTCTTTCTGCGCATGCAGCTTGGTGAGCCAGTAAGATCCCTTATGCAGATAAATATCAAACGGCTGCACCAGCTTTTCTTCCGTCAACAACCTTTCAAACATGACAGAGGGTGCCAGTGCCACACCATAGCCCTGCATGGCCGCTTCAACCATGGCGATGGACGAATCAAACACGATTGCGCTCAGTTTCGCTTTTGGCACTGCCACTTTGGCTTCGTTCAGCCACAGTGACCACTCATCGGGTTGATAGGATCGCAATAAGGTGTAGTTCAGCACATCTCTCGGTGAGGACAGTGCCAGGCCGATTCCCGGCGGGCACAATACAGTCAACGGCGCGGGAAAAAGCTCAGTCGCCTCCGTGGCATGCCAGCTGCCTTTTCCGAAACGGATCAGATAATCCAGGCCTTCTGCCACCGGGTCGGCTTTGTTGTTATGAGTTGAGATACGCAGGTCAATAAGGGGATAACGCACCTGAAAATCCGCCAGACGAGGCAGCAGCCAGTTCACCGCAAACGTGCCGACAACCCCCACAGAAACGACTTCTCTGTGGATTCCCTGCATCAGCATATCCATCGCTTCAGACAGGTTTTCAAACGCCCCTTTCACCACAGGCAGCAGTATGCTCCCCTCTTCCGTTAAATTGAGCCCTCTGGACTGACGGATAAATAAAGACACGCCCAACTGCGCTTCAAGCATTTTGACCTGCTGACTGACAGCAGCCTGAGTGACACACAGTTCGACCGCCGCCTTGGTAAAATTCAGATGTTTTGCCGACACCAGAAAAGCACGCATCGCATTCAGCGGCAGATGGGTAATATTCATCCCAAGACCCTAGATTTTCTAATCACTCTTCTTAGATTTCGCACATTGTGCCTCAAATGAACTCACTTTAATATCCGCCCATCGCTCCGGGGTTCCGATCAAATTCATTCACTTTTAACCGAGTCAGAAGTCACCATGAAGCATATTCTCTGCAACACCAGAACATTGATTTTATCTGCCTTGTGCCTGGCATCAGCCGCTGCGCCGGTTCACAGTCAGACCGCAACAGCGCCCGACCCGATCAGACAAGTCGTTGATCAGCAGGCAGCAAGACTCATGGCTGCTTATCAGATTCCGGGCATCGCTTTTGGCATCACCATGCATGGCAAAGCATATTACTACAACTATGGTCTGGCAGATGTCGAGCGTGATCGCCCTGTCACAGAAAACACGATATTTGAGTTGGGCTCGGTCAGTAAAACCTTTGCCGCGACGCTGGCCAGCGATGCCCAGCGTCAGGGAAAGCTGTCGTTTGACGATCAGGCATCGGCATACCTGCCAGTGCTGAAAGGCAGCGCCATCGGCGAAACCTCCTTAATCCAGCTTGCCACCTATACCGCAGGCGGATTACCGCTGCAGTTTCCGGACCCGGTGACGGATCACGCGACCATGCTGGACTACTACCGTCACTGGCAGCCCGCATTTCCGGCCGGAACCCGCAGGCAATATTCAAATCCGAGCATTGGCCTCTTTGGCCATATTGCGGCACTGAGTCTGGGTGAGTCCTACTCTACGCTGATGGAAAGCCGAATCTTGCCGGCGCTTGGCATGACCCGTACCTTTGTGAAAGTGCCCGACGCCAAGCTGGCTGACTACGCCTTCGGCTACAACGCCGCTGGCGAGGCGGTTCGGGTGACTCCCGGCGTACTGGACGCCGAAGCCTACGGCATTAAATCAACGGCTGCCGATATGGTGCGCTATATCGAAGCAAACGTCGGAACGGCGCAGGTGAGCCCGGCAATGTCGCAAGCACTGGCCAATACCAGAACCGGCTATTATCAGTCCGGCCCGCTAACCCAGGGACTGGGCTGGGAAATGTATCCGTATCCGGTGACGCTGGACACCCTGCTGGCAGGCAACACCAGCGAGATGATTCTTAACCCGATGCCCATTCAGCCAATCGATTCCCCCAAGCCGCTTCCAGCCCAGATCTGGGTGAATAAAACGGGTTCAACCGGCGGATTCGGCGCTTATGTGGCGTATATCCCTGCTGAACGAACCGGCATCGTGATTCTGGCCAACAAAAATTATCCTAACGCCGAACGCATCAAAGCAGCCTATGCGATTTTGAAAGCGGCCGTAAAATAGTTCGTCTGCACTTCACATTGTTTTCCGTGTGCTCCGCTGTCCGTCAATCCGGCAGGGAGCACACGAATTTCTTCTTTACTACTGGCCGCAGCTATTAACCACAGCCATTAACCGCAATGTCTGCCACTTTTTATAATTTCAGACATTCATTCAATTAAAACTAACAAGCCAATACCTTTTTCTGCTGAAATGCCGCGGTTATCTCTTGCCATTCAAACCGGCTCATAAAACTGGCACGGGCATTTTCTGAGTTGTTTGCCTCAATGAATACCGGTGCTAATACAAACCCCTGCCTGAATAAACTCATGATAATATCCGATGAGCTTTCTGCATTGAGGGCTTCAAAAATCAATACATCTTCTTTTACCAGCACACAAAATTTCATATAAAAACCATCCATCAACATTCGATATCAGAATTATCTACGTTTATGCTATAGTGCATAGTGATTTTATTTTTATGGCGATAACTTTAAGTTATGAAGGTTAATCCAAAATATTTACGCTCTATCGAGGTGCTTGCCAAAGCGAAAAACTTCCGGGTTGCATCCCAAATACTCTGTATTTCTCAGCCAGCATTATCAAAACAAATAAAAAACGTTGAAGATGCCTATAATATTGAAATATTTATCAGAGATAGCCAGGGTGTGACTCTCTCCGATGCAGGAAAACTCATTATTGATGAAATCACCGCGTTAAATCGGCATATCAAGAAAATAGATGAATTGATATCCAGCATTTCGCAGAATAACCTGACACCTTTATCTATTGGGTTTGGTAAATCAAGTAATGATTTCCTGCCTGTTTTTATTCGTGACTTCCAGAAAAAACAAAATAATATTTCTATTTCGCTGTCAGATATATGCTCACAGGATCAAGAGGAGCAATTGCTTTCAGGTTCTTTAGATATTGGATTCATGAGAAAGCCGTCTTCGCAGTTACTCTGCAGTATGCCTGTTTCAAGTGATGAGTTTGTTTTAGCTGTGTCAAAAAACCAATATAACAGTGACAATGTTGATTTCTATTTACAGAAATATAACTTATTAATGATGAGTAATCACAGTAAATCTCAGATCAATGTAAACACTATGTCTCTGTTAAAGAACAGAACATACAAGATCACCAATATTTCAGCCGATTTGCAAACCATTATTACATTAATTTTATCCAATACAGGGGTGGCTATTTTGCCCAAAAAATCCATTCTCGGTATCTATGACGCCATACAATTAATTCCGTTTCAAGAAGAGACAAGCTGGGATATTCACATGGTATGGAATCCAAACAGGCTATCCCGTTCGGTCTCGCTGTTCATTGAGCATGTCAAAGATCAGATTGCCCGTCCTGTTTCAGGGTAATGCCAGAAGTACGATGCCATAACCTGTTTGACACGCACGCCATGCACAGTGCTCCCTATCAGAAAGAGGGCTGCAATACTTGAAGGCTCGCTTAATCCTCCAGCTTGCGCCCCCCCTTCGACAGCAGTTATCACCCTAAGAGGATGTCCGCTTTTGTACCTCAGTGAGCATAAAGGTTAACTCATCCACTGAGCCGACCGGATAGGACACCATCTCTTCAGCATGGATAGTCTGGCCGGTTTCATCCGAAATCAATCTGGCCAGTTGCTCAGGCTGGAGCTGTCCATCCTGTGTCTTGAGCATGTTCAGTTCTTCTTCATTTAAGGTTTTAGCGGTTCCCGGTAAGTAAATAGTGCCGTAATACAGATCCACCCCAAAAGCGATCAACCCGGGAACAACAAATAAAAGCAAGCCCGCCGCATCCAGAACCGCAATGGCCGGATCTACCTGACCGCCCCGTTGGCCTTTTCGCTCCGGGTGTAACAACACACCACACCCCGACAGCTGAATCGTCAATATCGCCGTCAAACCTATCCCCAACACCTGATGTTTCATTTGGTCTCCTTACCCCGGTCGATCCGAAAAATTTGTTGCCGTTTTTTATGATTGCTTGGTCTAATTATGGCGATAAATGAGCAACTTGCAGAAAATTTTGGCGAAATTTATCCATCTTCACCAGCCTGTACCTGCCGAAACAACAACTGAATAGCCGACAGTGACTGCGATGATGTTTTCCCTGCGAAAGCAAGAAATCGATCTGATGTGCTATCCGTCACGGGCCTGCGACGAGATCGCTATAGCGAATTCAACGATGAGACTACGCCATTAAAGCGCACCTTTAACGACACGAACCTTACCTGGCTGCGTCTTCTTTGCTTGTGCTCGCTTCACGATAAGAAACCATGCGTTGTTTTTCTTCATCCCATAAGGCCGAGCGAAAGCAGTCTGCAATATCTCTGGGGGAAAGCGTTGTCACTATAGGGGTTTGCAATTCAGGAATCGCTGCCATTACTTCAGGTAATCGGTAGAAAGGGATGCGAACGTTCAGATGATGAATATGGTGATAGCCGATATTGCCGGTAAACCATTGCATAATCCGGTTCATACGCAAAAAACTGGAAGATTCGATTGCCGCTCTGTAATAATTCCAGGCCTCCGGAGACACAATCTGCATGCGTCGAAAACTGTGCTGCGCAAAAAACAGATAGCATCCAATCGCAGAGGCAATCGTCATAGGCAACAGGATGACAAAAAAGACCAGGTTGAATCCACCCAGTACCCACAGCAAGGCAATGAGTCCGAAGTGAGCAACGAGGGCTATAAGCGAATCCAGATGTTTAGCCGGAGAGCGTAACAATGGGATAAGCGTAATGTTGATAGCAAATACAATAGGATAACTCAACAACACTACCACCGGGTGTCGTTGGACTCGATAGGCCAGCCGTTGCCAACGCGTTGAGGTGTGCCACATTTGGGTGGATATAATGGGAAATGCCCCCGCACTGATGCTCGATATTTGCCCTACATGACCATGATGATAATTATGGCTTTCAAGCCATGACCGGGGCGGCGTTAATACAAAGGCTCCAAAAGCATGAAAGAGCCAGAAAGCGATACGTGAACGTCGGAGAATTGCACCGTGCAGATAATCATGGAAGGTGATGAAAGAGCGAACAATGAGCAACGCCCCCAAAACAGAAAAGACCAGCCGGAGGGGCCACGCCGACACTATTCCTGCTGCCGCCAATGCTGTTAGCATTAACACAAAGGTAGAACTGACATACCACCAACTTATTGCCGGCGACTCTTCAGTATAAGGCCTGGTCGCGTCAAGCAATTCCTTGCCTACCCTAAGGCCTGCGCTATGCTCGGGCGGGCCTGCATCATCAGATCTCGCATTTCCCATGACCATGGCCTTTCCTCCTCAATATAAAATTAGATCTGTTGCCATCGAATTTCCATCAGAGAAAAGAGGGTCCTGTGCATTCACGAAGGGATACACATTGAGCTGAGTAAAAAGGTTACGCTTTCTCTTTCATGCGCAAAGCATCTCGCCTTAACAACACACTGAGCAGGATAATTCCCGTCAGAGCCGAAACTAATGAGGCGGATAAAATACCCAGTTTTGCAACGCCAGCGAGTGCCGGAGTTAAAGCCAAATGGGCAATAAACAACGACATGGTAAACCCGATGCCGGCAAGCATCCCCCCGCCACCAGATAGAGCCAGGGTAAATCAGGCGGCCGGACAGCCAGTTTCATCAGGATCGCCAGCCTGCAGAATAAAAGAATACCTATGGGTTTCCCTATTACGAGTCCGAAAAATATAGCCATATACAAAGAGCCGGATGATTCAGAAAAAGAAAAAGAAACACCTGCATTTGCAAAAGCAAACAGAGGCATGATGACAAAACCTACCCAAGGATGGAGTAACATTTCCAAGCGCTCCAGAGGCGAAAGTGCTTCGCGTGCTGCCGCTTCTGCGGTTTTCAGAACTTGGCGTTCGATATTTTTCACACCGTGTTGTTTTGGCAAAGATGGCGGCACAACACATTCCATGATAGTTAACAAACGCTTTTCATTGATCCAACGACCTGTCGGCGTCATCAGCCCAAGAATCACACCGGTTACCGTGGGATGTACACCTGACATGTCCACCGCGAGCCAGATTAGTCCACCTATCAACGAATACAAGGCGATACTCCGAACGCCGAGAAGGGTCATGGCCTTAACTGTTATAAATCCGATCACTGCCAGACCAACATAATAAAAATTAATGTTTTCCCCGTAACCGACAGCAACAACCACAATGGCACCAATGTCATCAATGATGGCCAAAGACAGCATAAATACCCGCAAACTTTTCGGGACACGAGGACCAAGTAAAATAAGGCAAGCAATAACAAATGCCGTATCTGTCGCCATGACGATTCCCCATCCCTCTTGCCCTGGCTGGCCCAGTTGAAAAGCCAGATAGATCAATGCCGGCACCAGCATGCCTCCAAGGGCTCCTGAAATAGAGAGCATTGCCAAACGCGGCGTATTTAATTCTCCCAACACAATTTCACGTTTAAGTTCCAGTGCAACCAGGAAGAAAAACAATGTCATCAGTGCATCATTGATCCAGGCCTGCAGCGACCGGGTAAACGCCACCGACCCTATTGATATTCCGATAGGTACATCCCAGAACGATAAAAATGTTTCCGCCCAGGGAGAATTCGACAGGGCCAAAGCCACAAGGGTAAAAAATAGCAAAATAGCCCCGGCAGCGGCCTCAATTCGCAGAAACCGGGTGATGGGCTGGGTTATCCAATCAACATATTCTTTAGGTAATTGCGTAGGATGCCCTCTTTCATGAGGACGAAACGCTGATTTTTTCATGGCCCTTCCGGTGTGATTTGCTCACTGACAGGTGGGGATATCCGCTTCAGAAACTTAAATAAGTCACTTTCAGTGGACAGTATCAGCGTGGTATTTTCGGTCATGATGGCCTTGTAGGCTTGCAAAGTCCGGGTGAACTCATACAAATTCGCGGCCAGAGGACTTTGGTTGTATGCCTGAGCATAAATCTCAGCGGCCTTGGCATCAGCCAAGCCCCTAATCTCTTCCACCTGACGATAGGCTTCTGATTGAATCTTATTCAAATCACGCACGCGATTACCTCGGATTCTGGCCGCTTCACCGTATCCTTCAGATAAAAAGCGTTCAGCAATCTGGCGGCGTTCACTGATCATTCTTTCATAGATTTTGGGTCTGACACTTGCGTTGTAGTTGATTCGTTTGAAGCGGATATCCAATAATTCGATACCAAATACACGCACTTTATCAGCAGCCGCAGTAAAGATTTCATCTTCAATAATCTGGCGTCCCTTATGAATTGGCACCAAATTGCCCATTGTTGAATCTCGTACCGCATCTGCCAACAATGCATCCCTTAATGGCTGCCGACCTTTGGTCGTTCGGATGATTTCAATCAGTTCATGTTTGGCCACCGCGTTGCGCGTTTCACTACCAAGAATGTCATCCAGCCGGGACTGAGCGCTGCGTTCATCACGCAGACGAAGGAAAAACTGTAAAGGCTCTGTGATCCGCCAACGTGCAAACAAGTCGACCGAAATATAGAGTTTATCCTTAGTCGGCATATCTGAAGGGTTGCCATCCCATTCTAAAACGCGCTTATCTATCGCATTAACCTCCTGAATAAAAGGTATTTTAGTCTTGAGGCCGGCCTGCGTAATAGGCTGGCCAACAGGTTTACCGAATTGGGTAATGATAACCTGCTCCACTTCACTGACTGTATAAAGGGTCCCACGCAATGTCAGCATGAATAAAGCGAGTACCACAATAACAATCACTGGAACAAATTTTTTCATGGCTGCTTGCCTTGCTGTATTGTTTCGGCTTTAAGATCCAGAAATGGCAAGATACTGTGTGTTTGTTCATCTATGATGATTTTGGAATGAATCCCGGGCAAAATGACCTGCATGGTTTCAAGGTATATTCGCCATCGAGTCACTCCTGGCGCTTTAACATATTGAGTAAGCAAAGCATTAAACCGAGCCACATCCCCTTCTGCCTCATTAATTCTTTTTAGTCGGTATCCATCTGCTTCACGAATGCGCTGATCTTTCTCACCTTCCGCCAGCGGGATCACTTTGTTGTAGTCGCGTCGCGCTTCGTTGATGAGCTTTTCTTTTTCTTGCTGTGCCTGATTGACTTCATTAAATGACTCCTGAACGGGTTTAGGCGGGTTAATATTTTTCAGTTGCACCTGATCAATATTGATTCCCATTACGTACTTTGTTGCAAGTGCCTGCATTTTCAC
This sequence comes from Photobacterium salinisoli, assembly GCF_003614885.1. Taxonomy (GTDB): domain Bacteria; phylum Pseudomonadota; class Gammaproteobacteria; order Enterobacterales; family Vibrionaceae; genus Photobacterium; species Photobacterium salinisoli. Next base: position 288,437 of record NZ_QZMS01000007.1, on the reverse strand, counting down.
GAGCGCTTCAGATTCAATCTCTTGTCGGCCAATAGTGATAACTTCATCAACGGTGCGATCACCAACCACTTCTCGCATGACTGATTCTGAAACATCACGCAAGGTGGCAGTGGGGGCGCGAACTTCAAATAAAAATTTCACCGGATCGGCAATACGGTATTGAACGACCCATTCCACTAACGCTGCGTTTAAATCGCCGGTAACCATCTGAGTTTCTAACTCGCGATCTTGTTCAGACGGATTCTGATAAGGATCAGTTGCACCCAGCGTGATAAACCCAAACTCTTGTTTTAGCTGGCGTTTAACAGGAACGACTGTTGCTGCATCTATACCGAGTGGTAATTTGAAATGTAAACCGGGTTGTATTTCTGAATAAAACTTGCCAAAGCGTTGAACCACAGCGATAGAGTCACTGGGAACAGTGTAAATAGCCTGCCATAAACTGATTAAAGTAACGACTATCAGCATGAAAATCACAGCACTACGCATATTACTCACAGGAAAAAAGCGCCGGATTTTACTCGCACTTTTTTTCATACTGCGGCCAAGGTTTTCAGGCGCTCGGGCTTTTAGTCCATAAAACGATTCACTGGAAGAAGGATCATTGGGTGCAGGCATTATCGTTGCCTTAAAATTTAGCAAAACAGCATACTATGAATAAGGTTGGTTGGTTTTCGCCCATCTTTCAAGCTGAACGGGGAATTAAACCCAAATGCATATGCATGCAGTCTTTTACTATTTAACACTGCATAATGATATTAAGATGTTGATTTTTAATATCAAATAAAAATAAACAGCGCCGAATGACATTTAAACTTCAACACGATGCCAGTAGTATATATTGGATATAAAAACGGCATTGTTATTATAAAAACAATGCCACTTTTTCGTCCCTTTAAAGAAATAAATGACATTGTTCATACATCGTATTTATAACCTCGTCATACACTGTCATCAAATCAGGGAAATCATCAGGTTATTTTTATCTCACCCACTTTTTATTCATCCAACACTATGAATATCCTCAGAGTTGCCGACCATAGCATCAGACTTCTCGGCGACTGCGATGCCAACGGAGAAACAAGCATTCACTCAACCAGCCCACACTAGCCAATCGCCAGTTTGGTTTCAGCGTAGCGAATTTTTTTCTTTCTGGGGCTGGCTAAAAAGTACGCCAGTGTCAGCGGTCCTAACCTGCCCATATACATCATAAAGATAATGATAAATTCCCCCGCGGCGGAAAGATTACCGGTGAGTCCTCTCGACAGGCCCACAGTGCCCAGCGCAGACACCGCTTCGAAGACGATATCCAGCATGGGCGCGTTTTCACTCAGTAACAGAGCAAAAATGGCCAGCCAGGTTACGCCGGCAGAGATTAACGTCAGCGCCAGCGCCTTGCTGATGGTTTCTTTGGTGATCTCGCGTTTAAAGACATCCACCGCTTCATCACGCCGTAAGTAGGCGTAGGTGGCTAAAATAAGCACGATAAAGGTCACCACTTTTATCCCGCTCGCGGTACTCAGAGAGCCGCCACCAATGAACATCAGTACTAACATGATTGCGGTAGTTGCATCCTCCAGCTGGTCAATCGCCAGTGTATTGAAACCCGCCGTGCGCGGCGTCACCGCCTGAAACCAGGATGCCAGCCACTTGCCGGATTCACTCAAAGGGGCCAGGGTATTCGGGTTGTCGTACTCAATCAGATAAATGGCGATTAATGCCACCAGGTTAATGATGACTGTACCTGATATCATCATCCGGCTGTACACCGTCAGGCGCGACCAGCAGCGATTGCGCCTGAGATCCATCCAGACCGAAAAACCCAGACCGCCAATAATGAACAGGCCGGTTATCGTGATATTCACAACAGGATCATCCACATAGGGCATTAAACTGTCTGCACTTAACGCAAATCCGGCATTATTGAAGGCGCTGATGGTATAGAAAAAACCGTGAAACAGGCTCGTTTGCCAGCCCAGCTCCTCCCGCCAGTACAGGGTGAGCACAGTGATACCTATCAGCTCGACGATCAGGGCAAACCCCAGTACCGATTTCGCCGTGGCAGCCAGTGTCGATGAATCGGTCTGATTAAAGGCTTCCCGGGCGACAGTACGCTCTAAAAAGCCGATTTTTCCCCCCAGTGCAATCAGGGTCACAACCGCAAAGGTCATTAAACCAAGCCCTCCGCACTGAATAAGCAGGGCAATCACAGTTTGGCCAAATGGCGTAAACACAGTGCCGGTATCAACCACTACCAGTCCGGTGACCGTTACCGCCGAGGTTGCCATAAACAGGCTTTGCACCCAGCTGATAGGCTCGTGAGTCGCAATCGGCAGCTTCAACAGCCCGGCACCAATAAGAATTAACAGCATAAAGCTGGCACTCAGGATGAAAGGCGGTGCGCCCAGCAGCTTTTTACCGGCCTTGGGGCGACGCTCGATGGGAGAGACGGAGGGATGCCACAACACCATGCTACACCAACCTTGGCGCGATATACTTCAGTTCTGCCCGAGTGCCGCAGAGTAAAAGTATGTCGTGTTCTTTGAGTGCAAAGTTCGTGTTAATGCTGGTGAACACCTCCTGCTCCCGCTTAATCAACACAGCCTGCACACTGCCTCGCGCATCCCCCAGCACCCGGGAAACCGGCACATCATGCAGCGCGGGTTTCACATGAATTTCCACCACGTATAACCCATGCCCGATCGCCAGATAGTTATTCACCATGGGATAATTGAGCGACTGTGCAACACGGATCCCCATTTCTTCTTCCGGATGAATAATGCGTTGCACGCCCAGTTTCGACACTATCGTGTGGTGCGCTTTGGTACTCGCTTTGACCCAGATTTCCTTTACCCCGAGATTTTTCAGCGCCAGCGTGCACAGCAGGCTCGATTGCATGTCCTGACCAATAGCCACCAGCACAGCTTCGCTGCTGGTCAGATCCAGCTCCCTTAACGCGCTTTCATCGGTAGAATCGCAAATCACAGCTTGCGTGAGCTCTTCGATATACTTCTCGACAATTTTCGGGTCTCTGTCTACCCCTGTTACTGTATGCCCGAGATGAATCAATTCCAGGCTGGCGGACACGCCAAAGCGTCCTAAGCCAATGACTGTAAAATGTGCCATTACAATACCTTAGTTATTTTTTCCAAAAATGAGGGAGCAACATCGCCAGTACGGTAAAGTACTCTAATCGACCTAAAATCATAGCGATATTCAAAAACCAGATCCCGGTATCACTGACAGGCTGAAAGTTACTTCCTACCTGACCAAAACCCGGCCCAAGTACATTAATACACGCCACCACGGCAGTAAAAGATGACCAGAAATCCAAACCTGTGGACATTAACAACAAGGTGAAAACCAAAGTGGTCAGTGCGGCTATGGACATAAAAGCCATTACCGCATTCGTGATATCTGAAGTGACTACCCGCCCTTGATAACGAATAGGCAAAATCGCCTTGGGATGAAGAAGCTGACGAATTTCGCGTCGGATGACCTTAAATGTCAGAATGTCTCTGACTATTTTATTACCGCCCGCGGTTGAGCCAGAGCAACCGCCCAAGTAAGCGCAAAAAACGAGAAACAGCGCTGTTGCAGCCGGCCAGGCACTCAGATCTGCCGCGCCAAACCCTGTACTGGTAATAAAAGAGATAACATGAAACATTGCAAAACTGAATGATATCAGTATGTGCTCATAAGCAGATTGCCGATACAAATACCAACCCAGGATAAAAGAGAGCGCCAGCACAATCAAAACAAAGACTCGCACTTCTTCATCTCTCAGGTAAAGCTTGATTCCTGCCAAACCAGCCCGAAATACGCGAAAATGCAGCCCGAAATTTATTGCTCCAAGCAACATGAAAACATTAGAGATCATAAGTATTAAGTGACTTTCAAAATGCCACATACTGGCGTCATGGGTTGAAAATCCCCCTGTCGAAACCGTGGTAAAACTATGCGCGACAGCATCGTAAGCGGACATTCCCGCCAAATAATATGCAAGGGCACAAGCAGCAGTAATCGCCAAATACACTCCCCACAAATAGTGAGCTGTTTTAGAAATTCTTGGCGAAAGTTTATCGTCTTTTATGGGTCCTGGCGTTTCGGCTTTGAGTAAACGCATTCCCCCAACGTTGAGCATCGGCAAGACGGCCACAACAAAAATGACAACACCTAATCCGCCCATCCATTGCAAAAACTGACGATACAGAAGAAATGATTTAGGCATATTATCCAGCCCGGATAATATTGTCGCGCCTGTGGTTGTTAACGCGCTAATCGATTCAAAGACAGCATCGCTGTAATTGACGCCAGTCACCAAGTGAATAGGAATTGCACCAAGTATTCCTGTCAGCACCCAGGTTAAACTGGCAAAAATCAGCGCATCGCGAAAGGTAACTTTATCCAGTTTGCTTTGACGAAGAATGACAGAAACGATGGCAGAACCTAGCACCATAAAGAGCCCTGGCGCTAGGAATAGCCTCGAAATATGATCATTAAAGATAAACAGCGAAAGCAAACCAAAACTCAGTTGCACAATACCCATCCAGAGCATAGGCATTGCCAATAAGCGAAAAGTATTTCTGGGGTTAACCACAATTCGATTCCTCTAGAACCAAACGATAACCCAGTCCGGATTCCGTTTTAATCAATTGTTGCTCGTCGGCACTGTCATTGAGTTTCTTGCGCAGCTGGCTGACCAAAATACGTAGATAATGTGTATCATCGCGATGGCTTTTACCCCAGATCACATCGAGCAGATACGATTGTTTAACCAGTTTTCCCGGGTGCAGAATAAGCTGTTCAACAAAAGCAAATTCCTTCTTTGTTAGCGGTATTTCATGACTGTCCAGCCAGAATTGATGGGTACTTTTTACTATTTTCAGCCTGCCGCAGAGAATTTCATCATTGGTCACCTGGTCATCGACCAAATCTCTGACCAGCACTTTGATACGCGCGATCAGCTCCTTGATACCAAAGGGTTTGCTCAGATAATCGTTCGCACCGGCTTCGAGTAAACGGATCTTTTCTTCTTCCTGATCGCGGGCGGTCAGAATCAGTACGGGGGTTTTATGTGTTTGACGAAGGCTGGCCAAAAAAGCCGCGCCATCGCCATCAGGCAGACCGAGATCCAGAACGACCACATGGGGAGTATGGGCCTGAAAATATGCTGTGGCCGTCTGAATACTGTCAGCCCCCAGATAGTCAAACCCCTCAGCGGCAAGTGAAATTCGAATAAAGGTGTGGATCTGAGGCTCGTCATCCACCACTAAAATTTTATAGCTCACGATTTTTCACCTTGAGGGCTGCTTGAGGGCTGATCGATCGGTAAGCGGATTCGGATCAGGCACCCTTCCGACACAGGCACAGACTCAATCTGCCCCTGGTGTGCGGTAATAATGCCTTTCGCGACAGCCAGACCTAAGCCAGATCCTGAATCTGCCGTTTTCTTGGTAGCGCTTGAATAAAAGAGATCGAAGATCCGCGCCGCTTCATCGCGCTTAATGCCGACGCCTTTATCCTGAATATCAATCACAATAAAAGCCGATTCCTGAAACAGCGTGACTACCACGGATTGATGTTTTGGTGAAAAACGTAATGCATTATCCAATACATTAAACAGGGCTTGTTCAATTAATATCGCGCTCACTGAAATACGGGATAGCTGGCCTTGTACCTGCACCCTTACCCTTTCCTGAGAATAAGGTAAACGCAAAACAGCATTGTTAATAATATGAATAATTGACTCATCATTTCTGGTGATTTTTAACGCGCCATGTTGCAACTTGGTCGCTTGCAAAAGGTTCTCAATATACTGATGTAAACGATGACTTTCTGCGGTGGCGCTGTTAAGTAATTCACTTTTCTCACCCTCACTGAGTTTTGGCATATATTCATTAAGCGTGGTGAGCGTACCGATAATCGTCGCTAAAGGCGTTCGAAGATCATGGGACACCGAGAGCAAAATACTGTTGCGAAGTTTGGCTTTTTTCAATTCATCCTGCTGGCGCCGATAATGTTCAGCAAGCTGGCTGGTTGTCAGTGCCACGAGAATAAAAACAACCAGATTAATAATATCTTCCGCATGGAACATCTGAAGTGAATAACGGGGTGTGGTAAACAAGAAATTGAAGCTCATCGCTTCAATCACCGCAAAACCATAGGCAAAATGCGACGTGCATTGCAATGCCACCACCACAACGGCCAGTTGTAAAACCAGCAGAACGGCTATCGTAGAGCCGAGTACCTGGTCAATCAGCCAAGAAACCGACAGCGCACTCGCCAACACAATAAAAGAAAACAGAAAATGGCTTTTTCGCCAGTAAGTAAGCATAAAGCGGAATCAGCTAACAATGAGTGCGGCACACTCTAGCAAATGGCCCCTGAGAGTTCGCGTAAAAAAAGCGTAAAATTGTCCGAATAAAGGCTTAATATAGCCGTACTAACATGCAACACTGAGTCGATAACCTACCCCAGATTCGGTACGCACATAGGTAGGCTCGGTTGGATCATCGCCCAGCTTTTGACGAAGATGGCTGATCACGATACGTAGATAGTGAGTATCCGTGGTATGACTCGGTCCCCAGATTTGGTTGAGAAGCTGCGTTTGCGTAATCACACAATTGGGTGATGCTGCCAGCATAGAGAGAACCGCATACTCCTTTGGCGTCAGCACTACTTCGCGTTGATTAACTGTGACTTGCCTTTTCATCAGATCGATGCACAGCTTGCCATCATCAATGACAGGTAGTTGTTCAGGTTTGATGTGATCACGCAAGCAGACACGCACACGCGCCAGAAGCTCAACAACACTAAACGGTTTAGTGACATAATCCTGCGCGCCAGCATCCAGGGCCCGCACTTTTTCTCTGTCCTGATTTCGAACAGAAAGCACAACGACAGGGACTGTGCTCCAGCTTCTTAATTCTTGCAAGACCTCATGGCCTTCCATATCGGGCAGTCCCAGATCCAGTACCACCAAATCAGGTTGTTGACGCACGATGGCAGCTAAGCCCTGGGTACCATTTTCTGCTTCTGTGACATCATACCCTTCACTGGCAAGGGCAATACGCAGCATACGACGAATCTGGTTTTCGTCATCGATCACAACAATTTTGATACTCACGAATAAGACTTACTCTTGTTTCATATTTGGATAGTCTAATGGCAGATCCACTTCAATTCTAGTGCCTCTGCCTCTGGCACCGTCAACAGCTCTCACTTTACCACCGTGCGCACTGATCATACCTTTGCATATCGCTAATCCCATTCCCGTATTTTGCTTTTTCTGATCGCCATCAGAGACAACGTAAAACATATTAAATATTTCTTTCTGATCTGCTTTCGGTATTCCTGGCCCTTGATCTTCAATGGAAACCCGACACTGATTCTGATTCGTATCCATCACTATCGTGATGGGTTCTTCATCCGGAGAGTACCGAACGGCATTTTCTAAAATATTAAACAAAGCCTGCTCTATCAGCGCGGCATGAACATACAACAATGGTGGTTCATTATGGCGAATGTAATCGACTTTTACCGATGGGAAATACCGCTTTAACCGACTTAATGCGCTTCCTATAATGTCATCAATTGATACCCAATCCCGTTCAATTTTTAAGGTGCCATGTCCAAGTTTTGTCATATCCAGTAAGTTTTGAATATAACTATCCAGCCGGCGACTTTCCTGCAAAATTGTATCAAGCAAATCAAACCGGTCTTGTTCGTTCAACTGCTTATCGAATACTCGCAGACTTTCCGCTGCTCCCATCATTGCTGAAAGGGGTGATTTCAGATCATGGGATACTGACGACAACAAAGCCGAGCGAATTTGCTCAACTTCCGTTTTCACCCTGGCACTCTCTAAGTCAGACACTAAATGAATTCGTTGCCAGGTACTGGACGCCTGCTGGAGCATTGCGTGAACCAGCTCTTGTTCAAAAGGATTAAACTGCGTCTGAGATTTATCCCAACAAAGCGCGACAACTGCGATCACTTTCTTTTCTTGCAAAACAGGAATGACGGTCAATTGCGACGCACTCAGCGTGTCGGTAAACCGCCCCGCGATACGACCGTGCAGAAAGACCCAATCAATCGCAGAATCGTCAATGTGTTTGAGAGGTGTCAGTAAGAGAGGAACGAACTGTTTATGGTCATCTTTTGCAGCGGTCACACTATAACATTTCACATGAACCGCTCGTTCGATATGGCGGTTAACCGATTTCCAAAGGGCATTTTCATCGTCTGCAACAGAAAGCTCCTGAGCCAATTCTCTCAAGGTTTCTGCATACTGGTTGGATTCTTTGAGCAAAATAAACTGATTCCGAATTCGCGACGCTGCTGGTCCGCTAATCAAGCCAATACAAACCAAAAATATCAAGGTTGCCACGTCATCCTGACTGTGAACCTGGAATGTAAAAGTCGGTGCCGTTAAAAAGAAATTGAAGCTCAGGAATGACCAGATTGCCGTGGCAAGCGCAGGACGTGCGCCAAACTTCAGACCAACCGCAAGAATTGCGATGACATAAAACAGCACTAGGTTTCCGCTACTCAATACTTGCTGCAATAATAAAGCAAATACCGTTGCCATGGCAGTAGAGACAATGCCGAACATATGCCCTTTCTTATCACCCAATGGAGATACCCGTAATTCTGGTTCCTTTGGCATCTTCAGTTGCTCTGGGGCGCGATAGACAGAGACTTCAACCGGCAGACCGGATTCTATCAACTGTTGATAAAGCCGTTTTCTATGCCATAAAAACTGGCGCCGAGTGCCGGCTCCGACAAGTACAGTATTAATTCTGTGCTCGTTCAAAAAAGGCAAAATACTTCTGTAGGTACTGGATCCCCGTAAAACTTCAGTACTGGCACCAAGTTCTTTTGCCATCACCATGGCATCATTCAGACGCTTACGCCTTGGCAGATCCTGAGTTTTACCCGTATCCACCCAAACCACTGTCCAGGGTATTTGGCGACGCTCGGCGATTTGCCGACCAATCCGTATCAAATAACTGTGGTCACTGTTTGTGCTGATCAATACCAGCAGCTTATCTTTAAGAATAAAATCTGCTTTTTCTGATTTCGCCTCCAGTTCACTGATAAGGTGTGCATCCACTTGTTCGATGACCCGTTTCATCGCCAGTTCACGCAATGCTGTCAGATTCGAAATGGAAAAAAATGTATCCATTGCCAGCCTGGCGTATTCAGGTAAATACACTTTTCCTTGTTGCAGACGCTCAACTAAATTTACCGGTGGTAAATCGATAAAACGAATATCATACGCATCATCGATGAAACTATCCGGGACAGTTTCTCTGACCCGAACCCCGGTAATTTGCATTACTAAGTCATTCAAGCTTACAAGATGCTGAATATTGACCGTCGTGTACACATCAATACCGGCAGACAGTAATTCATCAACATCCTGATATCTTCGCTTATGACGGCTACCGGGTACATTTGTATGTGCAAGTTCATCCACCAGAATCAGTTCAGGTCTTCTTTCAAGTGCACTATCAAGATCAAACTCTGTCAGATAAGTATTGTGATATCCGATTTCCTTGCGGGGTAGTATCTCTAGTTCCACCAGCATGGCTTCAGTTTCTTCCCGGCCATGCGTTTCAACCAACCCGACAACAACATCTGCCCCTTGTTGTAACCTTTCTTTGGCTGCACTGAGCATCGCATAGGTCTTGCCGACACCGGGAGCCGCACCAAGAAAAACGGTGAGCTTTCCTTTTTCTTCTTGTTTTAACTTACTGAGTAAGGCATCAGCCTGTTGAGAACGGGTAGTGTTATCCGTCATTCAACGCTCCTATCGAATTTCACCTGGCGGCCTAGGCAAATAATTTATAGTTGGAATATGATTTCAGATTATAAACAACGCATTAAATAAAGATATGAAACAAAGCAGACCAGCTATATTAGCCGGTCTGCTCTCAACCTACTCGGGCTGGACTGCATCCAAAGCCAGATTAAGCATCAGTACATTTACCCTTGGCTGTCCCAGTATTCCCCATTGCGGCATGTCGGTATACTCAGCGATTAATACGTTGACCTGAGCCTCGTCCAGATTACGAACTCGCGCAATACGCGGGGATTGCAGGTAAGCTGACGCGGGTGATATATGCGGGTCCAGGCCTGCACCAGACGCTGCCAGCATATCCACAGGAATTTGTTCAGCTTTGACACCTTCCAGAGTTTGAATCGCTGCGCTATCAGCCGCAACTCGAGCCCGTAATTCCGGGTTGGATGGTGCTAAGTTACTACCGCCGGTTGCAGTAGGATCATATCCGGCAGCACTAGGGCGACCATGAAAATATCGGTCGCTAACAAACTCCTGCCCAATATGTATCGATCCAATATTCTGACCATTCTGCTGGATCATACTGCCCGCAGCCTGGAAAGGAAAAAGTAACTGGCCTAAACCGGTCACGACTCCCGTATATAATACGCCGCAGAGAATAAGCATCATAATACTCACTCTGATTGCAATAAGTACCTGATGCAGAAATACACCACTCTCTAAGCTAGCATTTATATTATGAGCCTGTAGCCCACTCAATGAGGGGGAAGAATTCATGTTCATCGTCATACTCCTATACTAAAGACCCAATCATGACATCAAAGAATTTGATCACGACAAAGGGAAGTAACACCCCACCCAAGCCATAAACGAGCATATTGTTCCTTAATAGTTTTTCCGGACTGATTGATTTCACTTTGACACCTTTCAATGCCAATGGAATCAAGACAGGAATAATCACGGCGTTAAATATTAACGCAGAAATAACAGCAGTCGCGGGGCTGTTCAAATGCATGAAGTCAAGCGCGGCCATCGCGGGAATAGTACCAACAAAAACAGCCGGAAGAATCGCGAAATACTTGGCGACATCATTTGCCAATGAAAATGTCGTTAAAGCACCGCGTGTAATCAGTAACTGTTTGCCGACTTCAACAACGGCCAGTAATTTAGCAGGATCTGAGTCCAGATCTACCATATTGCCCGCTTCTTTCGCTGCCTGTGTGCCAGAGTTCATTGCCAGACCGATATCTGCCTGTGCCAATGCAGGTGCATCGTTTGTCCCGTCTCCAACCATTGCTACGAGTCGTCCTTTTGCCTGCTCAGCACGAATCAATTCCAGTTTGTCTTCCGGTTTGGCTTCTGCAATAAAATCATCAACACCCGCCTCAGCTGCAATCACGCCTGCCGTGATTGGATTATCCCCTGTCACCATCACGGTACGAACACCTAATGATCGTAAGCGTGCAAATCGTTCAGCTACCCCGGGTTTAATCACATCAGTTAATGCGATCACACCGAGTACCTGTTGTTCAGTCGCAACAACTAATGGCGTTCCGCCTTTCTGGGCCACGGACATGACTATATGATCAATATCATCAGGCCAGCGCACACCCTGTTCAATGGCCCACTTTTTCATTGCATCACTGGCACCTTTCATCCTTAAGCCACCATTTGCCAACTGCAAACCAGAAACGCGTGTCTTAGGTGAAAAAGGTAAGAACTCCGCATCTTTGATAGACTGAGCATCGGAAACATTCATTGATTCAGCTAACAGCAGAACCGATTTACCTTCCGGTGTTGGATCTTCAACAGAGGCATGAACTGCTGCAGCGACCAGCGCCGAGTATTCAACATCCTGAACGGGTAAAAATGCGGTCGCCTGACGATCACCGAAAGTAATTGTCCCGGTTTTATCAAGCAGCAATGTGTCAATATCACCTGCAACTTCTACCGCTTTACCTGATTTAGCCACCACATTTGCACTTAAAGCCCGATTCATACCCGCGATGCCGATAGCAGGCAGTAATCCGCCAATCGTCGTCGGAATTAAGCAAATCAGTAAGGCTATCAGCATAGTGTAATCAAGCTGACCGCCAACAAAATTCGCCATTGGAGGTAAGGTGACTACGATAAGGAGAAATACGGCTGTCAACGCAGACAATAACACAGTCAGCGCTAGCTCATTTGGTGTTTTTTGTCGTTTTGCCCCTTCGACCAGCCCAATCATCCGATCGAGAAAACTATTCCCGGGATCATTGGCAACTTTCAGTACGATATTGCCGGTTAATAATTTTGTTCCCCCGATCACACTGGAATGATCTGTTCCTGCCTCCCGTAAAACCGCTGCCGATTCGCCTGTCACAGCGGATTCATTTACGGTTGCCACACCCTGGATAATGTCACCATCGGCAGGGATGTATTCTCCCTCCCGGACACAAACGGTATCGCCTTTCCCCAGTGACGAGGCATCAACCCATTCTTCCTGGTTGTCTCGGATTCGGCACGCACGCAGCGATTTTTTCGCAGATCTAAGACTAGCTGCTTGCCCGCGGCTTTTCGCTTCAGCAACAGACTCTGCGAAATTCGCAAACCAAACAGTAAAAAACAGTATTAAGGTCACCGTTAGTTCAGTCCCGAAACTGTGACTCGTGATTATTCTCTGTACGGTTATCAAAGCACTCAATAACGTGCCAATCCATACCACGAACATCACCGGATTGGCAGCCATCGCACTCAATGACAATTTTCTCAGCGCGTTGAAGCTTGCCTGCTGTACATCAGCCATCGCCTGTGTATTTTTAGACTTCATGAATCAGTACCCCATACCCGTTTCTGCAAGTTGCAGTGCCTCTCCAATAGGCCCCATTACTGCTGCTGGTAGAAATGACAAGAAATTAATGATCAGAATGACCGCGATTAAAGTGACACAAAAGGTCGGACTGGCCAGTTTCAGGCTGCCGGCACTATCCGGGCTCACCCGCTTGCGGGCCATTGACCCTGCAACGGCTAAAGGTAAAACGAGTGGTAGATAACGACCAGCAATCAACGCCAGCACACAAGAAATGTTCCACCACGGGGTGTCGTCTCCTAATCCCTCAAAGCCTGAGCCATTGTTAGCAAATGCTGAAGTATATTCATAAAACACTTGGGATATGCCGTGGAAACCAGGATTGCTATTACCCGTTAAGGCAGGAAACGCGACAGTCACGGCTGTCAGTACAAGTATGCAAAACGTCGGTAAGACAATCAGGCTTGCCAGTAGCGTAATTTCCTTGGTTTCAATCTTGCGCCCAAAGATCTCCGGAGTCCGCCCAATCATCAGTCCGGAAAGGAAAACAGCCAGCCATACGTACACAATGAAATTAACAAAACCACACCCTATACCTCCCCAGATCGCACTGATCAGCATGCCTGATCGCGTCATCAGTCCGCCAATAGGATTAAAAGAGTCGTGCATGGCATTCACTGAGCCGTTGGAGGTTTGTGTGGTCAGAGTTCCCCACAAGGCAGAGAGTTCAGGACCAAACCGCACTTCTTTCCCCTCCATGTTTGGCCCAGCAGCACTCAAATGCGCGAAAGCAGCGTTTGGCTGAAGTTCACTGTAAACCGTTGCCGCGATGAAGCCGACGCTCATCACTCCCATAGCCACCAACGACATCGTTGAAAAACGTTTGTACCGTAATAATCCACCAGCCATGAAAACCACTGCCATCGGTATCAATACCAAAGCGATCGTTTCAATGGCGTTGCTCACCGGTGTCGGGTTCTCAAGTGGATTACTACTGTTGGGGCCATACCACCCACCCCCATTGGTTCCAAGCTGTTTAATCGCAACCATTGGAGCAACCGGCCCAATAGGCACCTCCTGGGTTGCAATCTGAGATGCGTTATCAACCGTATTGACATGCTGAGCACCACTGAAGCTGCTGGGAACACCCTGCCAGGTCAAAAGTAGTGCAACAACTGTTGCCACCGGTAACAAAACACGAACGACGCCTCGCACCAGATCAACGTAATAGTTGCCCAGATCTCGGGTTTCACCCTCTTTCGCTGACTCATGATTTCGACCACCGCGCATCCCACGTAAAATGGCAACACATACGGCCAGCGCCATTGCTGGGGTCACAAATTGCAAAGTCACAATCAAAAAACCTTGTGACAGATAAGAGAGCTGAGCTTGCCCTGAATAATGCTGCTGATTCGTATTTGTTAAGAACGACACTGCCGTGTGCAGAGCGAGATCCCATGACAAAGGACCAATCTGATCCGGATTGAACGGTAACAGATGCTGAAATTTTAAAATCAGAAAGGCCAAGATCCCCAGTATCAGATTACTCAGCAAAAAGGCTGACCCGTACACTTTCCAGCTCATACCTTGCTGTTGATTGACACCCATAAGGCGATAGAGGCCGTTTTCTATTGGCCCGAATATCTTATCGCTCAGATGTGGTTTTCCTGAGAAAACCCCTGTCATGTACATTCCGAGCGGCATGGCCAGTATCAATGCCAGTGAGAAAATAATGAAAATATCCAGCATAACCACCCCTAGAATTTCTCAGGCACAAAAACGGCCCACATTAAGTAAATGAAAAGCGCGGCAGATAGCGCTAACAATAACCAGTCCACTGTGACTCTCCTTGATTTATTGATCACCAGTGAAAGGTATGAAAAGCATGCGTAAAGTCTCTAGGTGCTCGAAGTAAAAAGGCGTAAAGATTTCGTAAAAAAGACGACATTAACTAAGCCACTTATCAGACCAAGGATGGTTGCCTATCACAATAGAACGCGGGTTTGTAAAAGCAGAAAATCCTCTTCGGCTGTCAGAGTAAAAGCGGGCCTGAGGATATTGAGACTGTCCTGATAGTATGTCGCGCTTGAATCCGGTGTTTATTTCAGCTTTGTCTTATACGCGCCAGATACTCTTTGCTGGCACATACACACCTTTTACACTTGGTGTTTTTAAAGGAACATTAGGCTGGACACTTTTAGGTCTGGTATGGTCTATTGCATGCTTTGGTGTGATACTGAAAACATTCCAAAGACTTAATCATCCCATTTTATCTACCGGGCTCTATATGTTAATGGGCTGGCTTATCGTGGTTGCGATAAATCCAATGCTTGCCAATATGCAATCACAAGGCATGTTGTGGCTACTTGCCGGTGGCCTGTTTTACACAGTAGGTGTTGTATTTTTTGCAGTTGATTTCCGCTTGAAATATGGGTACTTCCTGTGGCACTTATTCGTTATTGGCGGCACTACATGTCACTACTTTGCTATTTTCTGGCATGCTACTTGATGGACATAAAAGAAGCGTTCATTCAATTTAATTGAACACCAGAAATAAAGAATATTTCTAAAAAAAACCTCACCATTAACATGACTAAGTCTTTTAAACCTAAAATGAATCATTACCCAAAAAACAACAATAACACCAATTCTAATCATTTCTTACACTCGTTTTTTACTCTTATAGGATTCAACAGTCATGATACAGACACGGTATGTACGATGGCGTACAGACCCCCTCAGGATTGGATACTATATTAACGGTATGTAGATGGCGATACGGCCGCCTCACGCAGGTTGCACTACCATTACTGCCTGCTGTCGACTCAGTTGAATGCGGCTGAGCCGCCCTACGTATGGTGCCGGTGAGAGTACTCACCAGCAGATTGGTGAGTAACCACCGGGAGATATGACAATGGGAACTATTCTATTAATCCTGCTGATTTTGCTACTGATCGGCGCCTTTCCCAGCTGGCCATACAGCCGCAGCTGGGGTTATGCTCCTAGCGGTCTTATGGGGGCTGTGTTGTTAATTGTTGTGGTACTGCTGCTACTGGGCAGGATCTGAACTACCGGATGAAAATCCGGTGTATGGGAGAACTATCATGTCACTTATTAATCTGGTTATTATACTGATTGTGGTGGGCGTATTACTCTGGCTGGTAAATACCTACATTCCCATGGATAAAAAAATCAAAAGTATTCTCAATATTGTGGTGGTGATTGCCATCGTCATATGGTTACTACAGGCATTCGGTGTATTAGGTGCATTGGATGGCATCCGTGTGGGGTCGCTGATGATAGCTTCACCCTTACTTAATAATCAACAACCTAAAAATACATCCGTGTAGTTTTCCCTTGAGATCATGGATAATCAGAATTAAATCTAGGCGTCAGCAAAGCAACAAGAGCAAGAAATTTAGTGTACTAGCTATTTTTCTCGCTCGATCATAATCTCATATTCATTACTATGATGTATGAATATTTTTCTTCACCCATATTTGGAGTTGAAAACTCAATTTTTCCGCGTCCACACTGTTGCTCTATGTCACACTCGCCTTGCTGGGAAAACTCAAGACATGGAGTCCGAATTGAAACTCTCGCATCAACCCAAACTTTTGCTTAAAAAATAAGAAACCTCCCATATCATCCTCATTAAATTAAAAAATGGATTCGTTCAAATCTACAAACTTTTGCTCACAGTTTTCCATCCATTACATTCTGCAACGCCCGCCGAAATCATGCTTATAATCCTCCGAAGAACTAAAATTACAAATCCTTATAATTAAACCATGCACTTCTTTTTCATTATGACTCCTATAACTATCAGAACTCATCATGTATGCCACTCATCAACAACCCATTATTCTGAAAAACAAGATCACTCAGAAAATCTGCAACAAGCCGTACTCTTCTGGAGTGTGCCAGATCTGAATGAATCGCCAGCCAAATCGGTTGACTACACCCTATATCGCTCTGGACACAAGTCAGTCCCTGCTTTTGAGCAATAAAATGAGGGAGAACGGCTATTCCCGCCCCAGCTTGAGTCGCGGTTACCTGTGATGACATGCTGGTGGTGGTCAGACGACAAGGTTTTCCTCGAAGCCTTTTTTCTAACCACTGTGCCGCCGGAAGGTGCTGCTGACTCTCAGACCAGCCAATAAAGTCATCATCTTCGAACGACCCGCCATTTTCTGGTGTGGCTCTCTGCTGCAAATACTCTTGTGATGCATACAGCCCAAAACCGAGTTCACCTAACCGCCGGATATTCACATTGCCACGTTCCGGCCTGACCATACGTATTGCCATATCAGCATCATACCGATGCAAATTGACCGTAGAGACACCGGTCACAACCTCAATGGTCAGATTTGTATGTGATGACATTAATCGGGGAAGTGCGGGAATAATAAGATGGTCAGCCAGTCCTTGCGCTGTTGCCAGGCGAACATGCCCCGCCACTTCATCATGGCTACCCTGAGCCGCTGCACCGAACGCATGACCAGCTTGCTCGAGTGCTTCTGCCTGAGCAATCAGCATCATTCCTTCATCTGTCAGCCTGTAGCCAATTTGATCACGAGTAAACAGACTCAGTCCCAGCGCTTGCTCCAGCCGTTCTATACGACGGGATGTTGTTGCTAACCCAATTCCCAGCGCTTTTGAGGCGCCACTTAAGGTGCCTGACCGGGCAATAGCCAGAAATACCCTGGCATCATCCCAGTTCAGCGTGTTGTGCCTTCTTCCGTTTCCTATATCGGAAACCGAATTGCCATTTTTTGCCATACAAACCTCCAGTTTCGGAAAGTATATTGAGAATCATAAAACGAACCAAGGAGAAATAACGATGCAAAAGCGTTTTCTGAGCCAAGGGCTGGAAGTGTCTGCGATAGGACTGAGCTGTATAGGCATGAGCGAATTCCGTGGGCGCCTAAGAGCCAGTGTCACTCTGACCTCTGATGATCTGAACCAGCGACAGCAAGCCACAAGGGATGTTCAGCCGACAGGTGACCGTTATAGCTTCGAGGGAATGCAAGGAGTCAACTCATGAATGCATCCAACGATACGGGTTGGCACAACTGGGCAGCCGTTTCCATGCTCGGCGTCGCTGCATTTACTGTGGTCACCACTGAATTAGCCCCCATTGGTATGCTGTCAGCCATTGCTGCCGATCTGGATCAGAATACCAGTGTGACGGGATTAGTTGTCACCCTGTATGCGTGGCTGGGCGCAGCAGCCGCTTTATTGTCTGTGATGAGTATCAGCCATTTGCCCCGTCGCCCACTGTTAGTCGGACTGATGCTCTTACTGGGGCTCTCCAACGCTGTGTCGGCAGCAAGTCATAGCTTCGCTGTACTTCTTGTCGCCCGATTAGCGGGCGCGCTTGCGCATGGTGCATTCTGGGCGATGATTGGCACAATGGGAGCGCAACTGGTCGCTTCGAACCGCGCTGGCCGGGCAACCGCAATAATCTTTGCCGGCGTCTCAACCGCCAGTGTTCTCGGAGTTCCGCTCATAAATTGGATAAGTCATGACGCCGGCTGGCGGTTGGCCTTTGGCTTGCTGGGGGTACTCTCTGTCGCCACCGCACTTACTCTGGCATTCAGTCTTCCCCATGTAACCGGCACTGCCTCTCTGAGACGAAACCAGTTTGTTTCGGTGCTGCGCAATACAGATTTAAGACGGGTATATCTGATTGCAGCGTGCGGTATCGTTGCACACTTTGCTGCTTTTACCTTCATCGAAGTCCTGCTTTCCTCAGAACTGGCCATTCCTCAAAGCTGGGTCGTCATCTGCCTGTTTGCCTTCGGTATTGCGGGAATATTCGGTAATTTACTGTGTGGAGTTTTCATCGATAATCGCCTGAAAGCTGTACTTAGCACAGGACTACTACTGGTATCACTTTGCCTGCTGCTGATCAGTACAGTCACAGTGAAAAATGGGATTATCGCACTCTTGCTGCTCTCCGGCTGGGGCCTTGGCATCGCTATACTCTTTGTCGGAATTCAGGCCTGGATCATACGATTAGCAGGGCCTGATGCATTACCAGCTTCCGCTATTTATGCTGCTATCTTCAACGGAGCCATAGGAGCGGGCGCCATGGCAGGGGCTGCGCTATTAGATCATTGGGGAATCCGATCACTTTATTTGACCGCTGCCATTATCACGCTGCTCAGCTTCATTATGGTAATCATGATTCGAGCTAAACCTGTGAGGCATACAGTCACGGATTAAGCGGCTCACTTGTCAGAATTAATGGAGCAGAGGGTGTCTATAAATATATGGATGAGTGACCAGTTCGGCGAGGAGTGGTCGCTCATCCTGTGTAAATCTGAATGTAATGTATCTGGTGATTCAAACTGCCAACCAGAAATGAACCACATCCATTCGAAACTAGCGGACAGTCCTGAATCAGTTTATCTTCAAGTTTGAAGACATACTGATTTTTTGGGAAGTTTAGAGATCATTTCTATTATCATATTCATCCAACCAGTTCTGGAACTTCTTAATCGTACTTTCGCGGCGTTGTTTCACCCCAAGTTCCTCGCAGATAACATCGATAGGTGCTGCTGCATTTTTTTCTTTAGCGAACTTCACTAAACCTAAAACTTCTTCGTAAGCCAGCTCACTCCACTTTCTCTCATAACCAAAAACATCAACTCCACGCCATTCAATAAGATTGGAAATACTTTCTGGTGAGGACCAAAGCGTTGGAGAGTACCCTTCATTTTCATTAATACCTGCAAAAGGTGTGATGAGCTCTCTTAGATAAGAGATTTGCTTTTTACTCGTTCTCGTCAAGCCATGTAAGCTAGCAATTTCAAGAGCAAGTGAATGCAGCGTGATTCCAGATCTCTCCCTCAACGTTTCTTTTGCTAGCTTTGTAAGAATAGATACATAACCAGGCTTGAAGTAATCACTAGAGTTCAGAGTTTGTTCGGCTGACTGCTCTTCGGTAAAGGTTTCAATACAGTCTTTGATTCCCTCCCGTTGTTGTCGAAGGTTAGGGGTTGGAGCTTTAGCGAGTAATGTGTTTGAAGCTGCGGCTTCGGCTTCGGCTTCGGCTTCGGCTTCGGCTTCGGCTTCGGCTTCGGCTTCGGCTTCGGCTTCGGCTTCGGCTTCGGCTTCGGCTTCGGCTTCGGCTTCGGCTTCGGCTTCGGCTTCGGCTTCGGCTTCGGCTTCGGCTTCTAGCAGTGTGTCTTGCTCACGCTCACTTTCAAGGATTTTACGTAACTTTTCATCAATTTTATCAAGAGCTGTTTCTGGGTCGACAAAATAATCAGTTGACCAAAGTCTAACAATGTTCCAGCCTAAATTTTCGAGGATAATCTGCCGTACACGGTCTCTATCACGAGCGGCAGGTGAACCATGATATGTTGCGCCATCACATTCCACACCAGCAATGTATTTACCGGGCTTATCTGGATGAAGTACCCCAAGATCAACTCTGAACTTGCTTACCCCGACCTGAGTTTGAATCTTCCATCCTTTTTCTCTTAAGGCTTGAGCAACAGCTTTTTCAAAATCACTATCAAACTGATCAACACCGTGATCTGCCGTCGCTATTTCAGCCAAGGCAACAGGGCCTTTTTCTGCAAATTCAAGAAAGTGCTTAAGGTGTTCGACAGCCACTGAAGACGTACGACCTAAATCAATCATTGAAGAATCGAAGCTGCTGAATACAACCAATTCAGTTGTCGCTCGCGTTATCGCTACATTTAACCTACGCTCCCCACCGCTTTTATTCAGCGGGCCGAAATTCATGCTCATGGTTTTAGCTTCTGATTCTGTTGGACCATAAGCCAAACTCAGCATAATCACGTCACGCTCATCTCCTTGAACTGACTCAAGGTTCTTAACGAACACAGGTTCAACATTATTTCCATCCTGAAAATATTCTTCTATTGAGGGGTGCTCTCTTCTTGCATCATCTAGTAAGTCTTCAATTGTTCGTTGTTGATCAGTGTTAAGAGTAACAACACCAATAGACTTATCTTGTTCAAATTTACTCAATAAGCGCTTAACGATCTCATCTACAACTGCTTTTGCTTCAACCACATTATTACGCCCCTTTCCTTTGGCGTAAATTCCTTGAACTCGCTTCAGAGTAACTGCTGACTCTTTAGTTTCTGAAGAAGGATATGTGACAAGTGAGTTCTCGTAATACTTACTGTTTGAAAATGCAATTAATGTTTCGTGCTTACTTCTGTAATGCCCCATCAGACGCCTCAATGGAAGCCTTGCAGCTAACGCTTGGTCGAGAATCGATTCCAAGTCTTCTTCATCAGGTTCATCTGAAGAATTGCCTGCTGAGAAAAAACTAGTAGGAGGCATTTGCTTGGGATCTCCCACGATAATAACATTTTTGCCTCGAGCTATGGCTCCTACAGAGTCCCATGTTGTCATTTGAGAAGCTTCATCGAACACTACCAGATCGAACCCTCTGAAGTCTGAAGGTAAGAATCTTGCGACCGATAAAGGAGACATCATCAAACATGGGCATAAATCCAACAATGAATCTCCTAGCTGTTCTATCAGGGCTCGTATTGGAATATGCCTCGTTTTCTTTTGAAGTTCTTTAGAAAGAATCCCAAGTTGAAGTTGATTTGGATTATCATTTGAACCATGCACTGGCACAGTTTCAGAAGACAGGGCAACGATGTAACTACTGGTTATTTTAGCAACACGCTCATCTAGCCTCTTAAACTCTTCAATCGTTTGTTCATGTGTTGACGCTTTGAACAGACGAAGTTCGTTACTCTCATCAATAAGTAAAGGGGCTAGCCAGGAACAAAAAGCTATTCTAAATTGTTCACTCAATTCAGAAGGCTTTACAACTGCTGCCTCCAGTGCATTCGTCAAACTTCTTAGCCTCACTCTTTCAGCACTTTGCTTTTCAGATTGCCACTCACACCAGCTTTTTAATTTAGGACTATGAGTTTGTATGGCTCTCAAATCATCTACCATAGTAACAAAAACTTCATCCACACCAACTTCTATTCCAAATTTTCGAAGTTTGTCAATAAGTTGATTGAAGATAAATAGCTTCTCATCAAATAACGTTAATGAACGATAAACTTTAGATTCCTCAAGGAATTCACGTTCTTCAACAAAGCGTTTTTTGATTAATGTTAATATATCAGCCGGCTCATCCGCTAGTTTTAGCAAAATTCTTAAATTTTCTCTTGCGTCACTTCCAATTTGTGCAATTTCCTCCAGATAAGAAGGTGATGTATCCCAACCACTCCAAACTGAATATTGCTGAATTTCCTCTACAATTTTATCAATATTGACTTTCAATGACTGACATTCAGCTAACATTTGAATAACAGATAAGTCTGAAAATGGGTTTAAACCTAAATCTTTTGCTTCTTTATTAACTTTACGTTTCCTTAAATATGCTTTTAACCAGCCATCCTTAGCTTCTTCAGCCATTACAGACCAACGTTCGACGGGTAGCTGAGAGATCTTGTTCTCGTCTATACCACACCCGATTTCATTTATAAGAAAATCAAAATTTGACTTTTTATTTGCAAGTTCTCCTATCAGTTCAATTCGCTCTTTTGAACCTCTATCAATTGCGAATGCAAGATCATGATTGATAGATAAATTAGCAATCGCATAAACATTCGAAAATATATTTAAATCACCTACAGTGATTTTCTCTGATGAGATAGAGAAATTTGAAAAAGATTCAGTTATGACATCCTCTAATTCTAATGACACTCTCAAACACTCTTCAATGGTTGATGTTACATTTGTTTGCCAAACATTTGACCATTCTTTTGCAACC
Organism: Photobacterium salinisoli; assembly: GCF_003614885.1. Taxonomy (GTDB): domain Bacteria; phylum Pseudomonadota; class Gammaproteobacteria; order Enterobacterales; family Vibrionaceae; genus Photobacterium; species Photobacterium salinisoli. Next base: position 266,051 of record NZ_QZMS01000007.1, on the reverse strand, counting down.
ACTTTACTAAAAGTCCTGATGTTCATATCCTGAACATCATCAAACGCAATAGCAATTTTTTTGACTATATGTTTAGTCTCTTCGTAGCCTAATACATCTTCAAACGGTGCTGCTTCTAAATCAGCTTCCCAGTTTAGGTTTATTTTTAGTGCATCAGAGTTCATCACAACAGTAGAAATAGCATCTCTCGCGGACAAACCAAACTTTGATTTATTGTGAAGTGCCCGAACATAGCCATTGAGTTGTTCTTTTTTTTTCTTTAAGTCAACAATATTCATTTCCCAAGAGCGCGAATTCAACCCTTCACGCTTTTGCCAGGCTTGGTTTAATTGATCTAAAACAGCACGTTTATTCGCTTTATCACTGTGCAGCTCTAAGCAAAGATGATCTAAACCAACTTTTTGCAAACGACGAAAAACAACATTCAGTGCTGCCATTTTCTCAGCGACGAAAAGTACTTTGCGTCCTAAACCAATGTTGTGAGCAATAATGTTTGCTATCGTTTCAGATTTCCCAGTTCCAGGCGGACCCTCTAAAACAAAATCTTGCTCACGAGCTGAAGCATCCACGGCAACCAACTGCGAACTGTCACAATTTAATGGTGTATATATTAGCGCAGGATCAATTTTTTCATCAATTTCAGACCGTTCAACAAAATAACTGTCTTGGTAGTACGGTAATTTAGGGGTATCTACCAGATGCTTTACAAATTGATTTTCTTTTAAATCATCTAGCCTATCTCGCAAGTCTTTCCACATAAGATACTTTGCAAATGAGAAAGAACCCAATACAAGATCTTCTACAACTTCAAATCCCCGCTGCTCTTGAACTACTTCTCTTACAACCTGCCAAATTTGAGAAACATCAATACCACTTTCGTCTTCTGGCAGCTCACTTTTAAATTCAGAAAGGTTGATATCATAATCTGACTGCAAAAACTCAATGAGAGTTAGATTAAAAACCGGGTCTTCTTCTTGTAATCTTTCAACATAAACTGGAGCTTGTGCACTTCGCCTTGTTAACTTAACAGGTATCAATATTAGAGGTGCTTTGTAGCTTCTAGAATCTTCTGGATTCTCTTTCCACTTAAGAAAACCCAACGCAAGAAATAACGTATTTGAACCACCTTCTTCCAAATCATTTTTTGCTTTACGAAAAAGAGAAACAGCATTTTTTTCAAGATTTTTCTCTGTCTGATTAACAATCAAAATTTTATTATTAATTTGATTTAATGCATATTCACGATGTACATCTGAGCCAGACTGTAAGCGAAATAATTCACTATCACGACCCGGTGAATAAAATGGACTTTCTTGTGAAGATTGAAATTTAAACTTCGCTCCGTCGGCCAACATATCTTCCATTTCAGCGATATTTGGACAATAAATTTTAATTGCTATTGCCCTGTCACTAAAGTTAAGAAGACTATTCCTCTTAGTCAGATCAAGTAGTTTCCTCGACCATGTATCAATACGTGTTTCCGGTGTTTCTTCAACGACCTGTTCACTTTTACGCACAGGTGGTAACGGTGGAATAATAGGCAATGGTAATACCGATGTTGAACCACTAGAAGAGACTTCACCGCGCTTATCTTCGACCGTTGAAAGTGGTTTGATGGCTTGAGACCTCGCTTGCGCAATATCAATTACCATCACAAATTGTTCTTCTTTTTCTTCAGAGATCAGATCCCGAGCCAGCTCTCTTGCCTGATCAAATGTCACCGGGGAAACATTAGTGACTAATGTAGTTTCAAATAGAATCAGATCACGGTTATCAATACGCTTTCTAACATCTTGCGGATCATCATTAGTTAGTACTGGTAATTTTTCATCAATTAACCAAGCTCCAGCGAAAGCATGACCATCAGTCACCGCAACAACAGGATTTAACCCCATAGCTTCAATACAGCTTGCAAATAGTAATGATGAATCAAGGCAAGCAGCCATTCTCGAATTACTAATATCAGCTGCTAGCCTGATTCGTTGACCAACTTTAGCAAAGCCTTGCGGCGGACTTACATAAGCGAGCTTCTCCTGAAAAATCACATTCCAAAGTGCTGCGAGCATAAGATAAGGCTTATCTCTTGTGTTTGACTGATAACCGTCAACTGATCGTCCATAACCAGCATCCTCAAGCACAGAAGCCACTTTTCGTACTAGCGATTCAACATATATGCCGTTGGGCTTAACAAATGCAGCCAGCAAACCGGGCTGTCTTTGCTCACCTCCCCAATAGTTCACAGGAAGAAGGTTTAGTGGAGCAATAAATTCAGAAAGGACATTTTCAAAGCTATCGAGCAGAGAAAATGATAGTGATAATTTTAGTTCTTCAGTTAGAGCGAATAGTCTGTCAAATGGAAAATGTAATTCTTTTAACTGAAGAGATATAGACTGACCTGGTTCCAACCTATCAATGTGCCAAATTTCTTCCTTTAGCCAGTCTTGCACCGGGTTTAATCGTAATGTCAGATTCTGATATGGCATAGAATCTGAATCTTCGTACTCTGCTCTCGGATAAATGACCCGAAGTAACTTTAAGACTGGATAAGCATTTTGTTGTGCAGCCAGAGAAAATGTCGCTGTAACATCAATATTTAGTTCTATCTTCTTAAGTTCAACCTCTGTATCTTTCACTATCGGCTCCCTCCAACATGAAATAATTGTAATTTTAAGCTAACAAACTTGAACCTTCTTGTCTGTGACTATAGTGATGTAATGGGCGTCTATCCAACGACGTCGATGATACAAAATTGAGTTGTTAATACTTGGTTGAAAGTAAAGGAACATTTTTATGGGTATCAGAGTTTTTGGTATCGAGATACCCAAAAATATTTATTCAGATCTGTATATTTAAACTTGGTGGCTCGACTTCCTAAAGCCATGAAATTACTCTCAATAATTGGCTTTACTCACTCCGGAAGTTCTCTGAAAAAACGTTAATTGCTATGAATGAGTGTAGTATACCCTTCACTGAGCCATTACATGCTGTGTAGTACTTCAAGAACATTGGTTGAAAAACACTTTGGAAGAAAATCTGAGTTAAGAAAAACAACAGGCTGAAATACTTTCAGGAAAAAAATATCACAAATCGCGCCATGTCAGCTGATGCTGCAATTTATGTCGGGAACGAGAGAAGATATGTCGGCTTATGGTGAAAACCACAAACGCCAGATGGGTGGAGACCCCCACCAGCCACATCCCGGCACACACGTCGCTCGCTGCGGCTGCTCCCTTCCAGGCCTGACCGGGTTCACGAGTTAGTGTTGCGGGAGGACCAATGGGGGCCTCCATAGATTTGATGACTCACTGATAACCCTTTCAGGTCATTGCGAGAACGGGAGGGATTATCCACTAACCCCAAAGACAATGCAAGGCATTGCCAGAGCGCATGCTGCTGACTGCTGGAATATTGCCCATATGCCGGGTTTCCTTTAACTGCTTTCGAATTCGTTCAGTAAGTATTCGGCCAGTGAGGCACTGCCCAATACCAGCAGCCAGGAAACTAAAACAGGATTAGGCACACCAAATTCCGGGATCACCACCAGGGTGGCAAACGCGATCGCCGGCAAGACCCAATTGAGCCTGGATACCCAAACCAGCTGGCTCTGCTGGTACAGGGTCTGAAGTGCGACAATGACGCCTATGATGCACAACACGACCAAAGCGGCCGGTGTCAGCCCTCCTAGCCATAAAGGCACCGCCAGCAGTAACGGCCAGCCATAATTCGCCTTAACCGGACGCCAGTAACGGGCAGCAAGCCAGATGAAACACACCGCCAGAACCTGCAGCAAGGTGTAACCAGCCTGCCCCGTCAGCTTTTCTTCGCTTTGCAGTGCCAGTAAGCCTGCATCCATAGCGATGACCACAGCAAAAAGTAACGCCGCGACCTGCCAGTTTCCCCGGGGCGAGAAAGACACAGTCAGGACAGGAAGCATCATCAACAGGCTCACTGAAAGCGCGAGTGGCTGAAAAGGCAATACGGCACCAAACATACCGATGCCCATTAGCAGCAACACAGCAGGCAGACCGCCTTGCGGCAACAGCCACAGCGCCGGGATGGCCACCGCAAGCACAGTTAAATGATGCTGTGCCAGCCCGAGGGCGCTGACCCCGACAATGGTCAGTAACATGCTCATGACAGCCAGGATTGTGGTATATAACATTTGCACCTCCCTGCACAAATTGTTACCCAGGATCCCAATATGGACGACTTTAAGAATCAAATCTACAGCCAGATCGCGCAGATTCCTTACGGCAAAGTGTCGACTTACGGTGATATTGCCCGCTTTGCAGGCTTTCCCGGTTATGCCCGTCATGTGGGAAAGCTGTTAGGCCAGTTGCCGGAAGGATCTACGCTGCCCTGGTTCCGGGTGATCAACAGTCAGGGGAAAATCTCACAGCAGGGTGATGACTTCCTGCGCCAGCGACAATGTCTGATTGCTGATGGCATTGAGGTTTCTGCCACGGGCAGGATTTCTTTGAAGCGTTACCGCTGGGACGGGTTTCCGGAGGTATAGCGGGAAGAAAATCCTCCGAAACTTGGTGCCCTGAAGACCCCCTCCTAACCTCCCCCTCCACGAGGGGGAGGAACAAGAGCAAAGTACCCGACATTAAATACCGATCTCTTCCCTCTCCTTTTCAAGAGAAGGAACAAGAGCGACAGCCTTCAATGGCATCTAAATGCAAAAAGCCCGGCAATGGCCGGGCTTTAGGGATTTCTCAGACATTACTGGCTGACGCGTACCAGCATCAGATCCAGCTGAGTGGTTTGGGACGGATCGGTAATCACATGATTGGCAGTATCTGTGATGAACAGCAGTTTGCCGTTCACTTCAATTCGTGCGCTCACGGCATAGGTATGAGAAGGCTTAATCTCTTCTTCCATATACTGAAGGCTGAACGAAAAAGGCACCTGCTTGCCAGCTGCCAGATACGACTGGCGGCTGATCACTTTCGCTGGCACATCCATCAGAGAAACATCTGACAAGGTCACCGTAATCAGCGCATCATCAGGAAGCGCCATACGCTCACGATAAGTCAGATTACCTTCAACTTTTCCGACACCTGCATCTTTATTGATCATATTTGTACATGCTGAGATAACCATAGCCGTGACCAATAAGCTTAGTAACGCAAACATCTTTTTCATAGTTGTACCCTGCCCTTGATATTCCTCCCACAAACTGATGGTTCTAACACTTCGGAACCTTTCGCCTTGAGTTTATGGATAACTAACTGTAAAAATTTGGCTAATAATAGCATTATAACTGGAGCTCCGATGAGCAAAGAACTGAACGAACTTCTCAATCTGCTGCACTTGGAACAACTGGAACAAGGTTTGTTCCGCGGCCAGAGTGAACATCTTGGTTTACCTCAGGTCTATGGTGGTCAAGTCATCGGACAATCTCTGTCAGCAGCGAAAGAAACTGTGCCGGACAACAGGTTTGTCCATTCCTTCCATAGCTACTTTCTGCTGCCAGGCGATCCGCAAAAACCGATTATCTACGATGTCGAAAACCTGCGTGACGGCAAAAGCTTCAGCACCCGTCGGGTAAAAGCGATTCAGAACGGTCGCCCTATCTTTTACCTGACAGCGTCTTATCAGGCGCTGGAAGACGGCTTTAATCACCAGTTTCCCATGCCTGAAGATGTCCCACCACCCGAGTCTCTGAAGTCAGAACAGGACCATGTCAAAGCCATCGCAGACCAGTTGCCCCGCAAATTTGTCGAGACCTTTGGCTGCGAGCGACCGATTGAAGTGCGTCCGGTCACTGTGGTCAATCCGCTCCATCCTCAATCAGAGGCGGCCAAACAATACCTATGGATAAGAGCCAATGGTGAAATGTTGAACGATCCTCGCATTCACCAGTACCTCCTGGCCTATGCCTCAGACTGGGGTTTCCTGGTCACTGCCCTGCAGCCGCATGCTGTCACATTACTGACCCCGAAAATGCAGGTGGCCACCATAGATCACTCTATGTGGTTCCACCGCCCGTTCCGTATGGACGACTGGCTGCTTTACGTCATTGACAGTCCGTCAGCCAGCGGCTCACGCGGTCTGGTCCGGGGGGAGATTTATAACCGTGACGGCGAACTGGTTGCTTCCGCCGTACAGGAAGGTTTGATGCGCAAACGTGAAGACTGATTTATCTTAACGACATTCATCTCACAGCGCATAAGTACTCACTCACGGTAAAGCTCCCGGAATAGCAATATGCCACCATTATCCCGGGAGCCATTTATAGTGAATCACTTGTACATTTTTGTCAGGCAGGTGTCAATTTTCTGCTATCTCGGTAGATGCTTCTTCCAAATGGTGGAGATGATCACTCGCCTGCTGCAACTGGTACATTTGCCAGTACTGTTTCCGCTCAGAAAGCAAACTGAAATGCGTGCCTCTTTCAATCACTTCGCCGTGGTGCAATACCACAATTTCATCGGCATCGACGATAGTTGAAAGCCGGTGCGCAATCACCACAATACTCATGTTCTGACGCAGCACCGAGAGCGTATGCTGAATTTTTTGCTCTGTTCCTGAGTCTATATTGGCGGTTGCTTCGTCCAGTATCAGCACTTTTGGCTGTTCCACCAGAACACGGGCCAGCGCCAGTAACTGCTTCTGTCCGGCAGACAGGTTCACTTCCCCGCTGCCCAGCTCAGTGTCCAAACCAAACTCATACTGCCTGACCTGTCCGGCCAGGCCGACAGTTTCTAAGGCGTGCCAGATCTGATCATCGGTCATCTCCCGTCCCAGACTGACATTCTCCCTGACGGTGTCACTCAGTACGTGTGGATCCTGCTGGACCATGGCAATGCCCTGACGCAGCACAGATCGGCTCAGGCTTTCCAATGGGCGGCCGTCTAACTCGACGCCACCTTCTGAGCTGGGATAAAACCCCATCATGAGCGAGGCCAGGGTACTTTTGCCGCTGCCGGTATGCCCCACCAGCGCCAGAAACCCTTGATGCGGCAGTTCAATATCGATGTTGTTCAGCACCTTTTGCTTGCCGTCATAGCTAAAACTCAGACGTCGGCACGCCAGATGCCCGCTGGTCAGTGGTCTTTCATCTTCACCGTACGCTTGCTGGCGTGAATCGATAAGCGCAAAAATGCGCTCGCTGGCCACCAGTGCCTGCTGCAACAAAGATAACTGCTGTGTCATTTCGATCAGCGGCTCGGTGACCCGCCCCAGATAGCTCAGAAATGCATACAACACCCCGACCCCGATCAGCTCGGTGCCACCCACACCAAACAGCGCCACCAGCGTCAGTAAGGCTATCCCTGACAGCAAATCAATCAGGGGCCGCAGTAGTACGCTGTTCAGTTTGGTCACGCCGATTTGCGCCTTGAGGTGTTGATCGGTCAGCCCGGCAAAGTAGGCGCTGAACGCTTTTTCCTGTCGCATGAGCTGGATCAGACTCATCCCCTGAATGGACTCGCTCATCGAGGAGTTGATGTCCGCCAGCAAATCGCGCATGCGCCGGTAGGCACTGGCACTTTTGTGCTGATACACCACCATCACGCCCACCACAACCGGCAACAACGCCAGTACCACCAGCGTCAGACGCCAGCTCATGATAAACATCACTGTGAGCATCACCACAATCAGAGTGACGTTCTTTAAAAAGGTCGCAATGACGAAAACATAAAAGTCTTTAATGGATTCAGTGTCATTGGTCAGTCTGGAAATCAGCTTGCCACTGGGCATGTAATCAAACGCCGACAAAGGCTGATTCATCACCCGGGCAAACAATTGCTTACGGACTTTCTGCACCACGCCGATGGCAATCTGATTAAAACGCAGTGACTGGGCATACTTAAACACACCCGACAGAATCATCAGCGCGATATACGCCGCCACCAGTGTCGCCACATCAGCCACCGGAAACTGATCAACAGCAATGTAATGGTCGATGAAACGCTGCAGCAACCAGGGACCGGACACATCCGCCAGAGAGGCCACAAACAATAACGCGATAGCAATGAACAGGTTGCGCTTATCGTCCAGCGCGTATCTGAGCAGCCGTTGGAGCACCGCCCGGTTAACTGCCTGTCTTTTCATTGCCCCTCCTCAATGGCTTGTTCCAGTTTCTGGTAGCGGTACATCTCGGCGTACCAGTCATCGTTGCTCAGCAGAGCGGCGTGTTTTCCGCGCTCGCTCACCTGCCCTTGTTGCAGCACAACGATTTCATCAGCCTGCTCCAGCGCGGTCAGGCGATGGGCAATGACAATCACGGTCTGCCGCTGAGGCTGATTGCGCAGATTATGTAAGATCCTGTGTTCTGTTTTGCCGTCGACAGCCGACAGCGCATCATCCAGCACCAGAATTTCAGCCTTGAGCAGCAGCGCCCGGGCTATCGCGATACGCTGTTTCTGACCACCGGACAACGTGATGCCTTTCTCTCCAACCAGAGTGTTATACCCTTCGGGAAACAGCATGATGTCTTCATCAATACAGGCTAATCCGGCAGCGTGACGTATGGCATCCAGACTGGCATCCGGCTTGCCGAGCGCAATGTTTTCGGCGATTGAGCGGGAAAATAGAAACGGGCTCTGACTGACCACAGCAAAACGGCCGCGCCATTGCTCCAGTACCGCGTCGCGGATGCACACGCCGCCATAGGTAATTTTCCCTTGGCTCAGTTCCTGCTGGCGTAGCAACAGCGCCAGCAAGGTAGACTTGCCACAACCGACCGGTCCGGCCAGCCCCAGCATCTGACCCGCCGGTAGATGGATCGCCAGCGCCTGCAGCGCGGGCTGTCGTTGCTGCGGCCAGGAAAACGCCTCGATCCGAATATCCAGCGCCTGACGGGTGTCCGGCAGTGCCTGGGTGCCGCTGACGATAGTCGGGGCCTGCTCCAGGATCTCCTGCAGCCGTTTCCATGCCGCAGAGCCGCGCTCAAGAATATTGAACAGCCAGGCAATGGCCAGCATCGGCCAGATCATCAAGCCCTGATAGAGGGTAAACGCGGTCAGATCGCCCAGAGTCAGCTCGCCCTGGTGAATCAGATAAGCCCCGCCGCCGACACTGAGGAAAAAAGACATCCCGATAGTTAACTGGATCACAGGGTCAAACTTGGCATCCACTTTGACCACCCCGAAGTTCTTTTCACCAGCATGATCAACAACTTTCTCAAACGCTGCCTGCTGCCTTTGCTCCAGACCAAAGGCGCGGATCATCCTGACCCCGTTCAGCGATTCCTGGGTGGTGTCTGTCAGGGCAGAAAAGGCCGCCTGCGATTCGCTGAACCTGTCATGCAACTGGCTGCCAAAGCGCGAGACCAGCAAGGCCATAACGGGCATAGGCAGGAGCGCGAGAATGGTCAGTTGCCAGCTGAGCTGGGTGGACATGATCAGCAAAACCGCCAATCCGGTGATCAGTGAATCCGCCGCGGTCAGTACGCCTTCTCCGGCAGTCATCACCAGCGCATTGACATCATTGGTTGAGCGGGCCATCAGATCACCCGTTTTGTGACGCTCAAAAAAATTCGGCGCCTGCCGGGTAAAATGGCGATAAAGCTTGTCTCTGAGCACAGTGCCCAGTTTTGCAGCACTGCCAAATAACCACAGACGCCAGACTATCCGCAGCACATACACCAGCCCCCACATCAAGGCCAGTCCGCCCAGCCACATCAGCATGGTGTTGGTGGTCATTTTGCCTTCGACCACACCGTCGACTATCCAACCCACGGCCCGGGGCGGGATCAATTCAAAAAAGGCAATAATGACAAAGATGGCGATCGCGCCGCCATAGCGCCGCCACTCTTGCCGAAAGTACCACCTGAGTTGCCAAAAAACCTGCATGTTTCCTCCAGCAAAACACGGTCTGCTCACGAAAAGTAAGCCGAAGAACAGAAAAATATTATAAATTCGGGTGGATCGAGAGGATAAAATCGCTTGACACACTGAGGTGACAATTTAGCAACATATTGGCAAAAAGACAGGCTGATTATCAACCCAAATGTAAGCAATGGCAGCAAAACAGCAGGTGATGCTGCCCATTTTCACAGCGTTAACGGAATATTGGTTTTTATACAGTACTTTTTTAAAACAAATCAGAGATTTATAACGGCAGTGCTGTAGTGTATTTCAGTGGCTCCATGGCGAACGTCGAAGTCACGTTGGTTAATCCGCTGATACTGTTGACCAGTTTTTTATAAAAGCTGTCAAAAGCAGCCATATCTGCCATCTGCACTTTCATCATGTAGTCATATTCACCGGCCATACGATAAAACTCCATCACTTCCGGAAATTCACTCACGGTCGCGACAAAACGGTGATACCAGTCCTGCGAGTGATCGCTGGTTTTTATCTGTACAAAGGCAATGAATGACAGGCCTAATTTGACCGGATCCAGCAGGGCCACCCGTCGCTTCAGTATCCCCGCTTCTTCCAGCCGTTTTAACCGTTTCCAGCAAGGCGTGGTGGTCAGATTAACCGCTTCGGCTAAATCGTTGAGTGACAGACTGGCATCCATTTGCAGCAAATCCAGCAGTAATCGGTCTGTGGTATCTATCTCTGCCATATTTTTCCCTGAAAGATATGTTTGGAAGAAAAATTTTCTATAACTAATCAAATCAACAATAATAATAGCAAAGAAATTTCCCTCCATTTGCGTAAACTTTCACTGAGTTAATCAGTCAATTTTCAAGGATGTTTCATGCGTCATGATCCACTCTGGGTGAACCAGGCCATCAGAAAAATCGAAGCCGACTTTCAGCGTTCTGCCGATACCCATCTCATCAAGCTGGATATTCCGGCCATTGAAGGGATCGACCTGTATCTGAAAGATGAAAGCACTCACCCCACCGGCAGCCTGAAGCACCGTCTGGCGCGGTCTCTTTTCCTTTATAGCCTGTGCAATGGCTGGATTGGCGAGCACACCACTATCATTGAATCCTCATCAGGCAGCACTGCGGTTTCTGAAGCCTATTTTGCCCGTTTGCTGGGCCTGCCGTTTATTGCCGTGGTGCCCCGTCGTACCGCCCGTAAAAAAATTGAACAAATTGAATTCTATGGCGGCCAGGCACATTTTGTAGACGACCCCTGCCAGATTTATGACGAATCCCGTCGTTTGGCTGAAAACCTGAACGGTCATTACATGGATCAGTTCACCTACGCGGAACGAGCCACCGACTGGCGGGGCAACAATAATATTGCCAAGAGCATTTTCGAGCAGATGCAGTTAGAAGCACACCCTGTCCCGAAATGGATTGTCATGAGTGCCGGCACAGGCGGCACCTCTGCCACCATAGGCCGCTATATCCGTTATCAGATGCACGACACCCAATTATGTGTGGTGGATCCTGAGCATTCGGTCTTTCACGATTACTACCTCACCCGCGATCCCGCCCTGAAAGGGGAGCGTGGCAGCCGCATTGAAGGGATTGGCCGTCCGCGTGTCGAACCCAGCTTTATCCCGGACGTGGTCGATGACATGCGCACTATTCCGGATGCGGCCAGCATAGCAACCGTTCACTGGCTGGAAAAACTGCTGGGCCGAAAAGCGGGCGCCTCTACCGGTACCAACCTGTACGGCGTGCTGCAACTCGCCAGTGACATGAAAGCACGCGGTGAACAAGGCTCAATCGTGACCTTGCTGTGCGACAGTGGTGAACGCTATCTGGATACCTATTTCGACACCGACTGGGTCGCCAGTAACATAGGTGATATTCAGCCCTATCTAGAGCAACTGGCTGCCTTCGAACAGACAGGGCAACTCAGCTAATCCGTCACTCCCGGCCGGCATTGGCTGAAGTGACAGCTAACTTGGCATATCCTGACTCTCAGGGTAGGATGTGCCTTCTTTTTAAACCAGATTCGGAGCAACACAATGCGCAAAGCCGTTGTCGTTTTCAGTGGCGGACAGGACTCGACCACCTGTTTAATTCAGGCTATGGCCAATTATGATGAAGTCCATTGCCTCACGTTTGACTATGGTCAGCGCCATAAGCTGGAAATCGAAGTTGCTGAGGCCATTGCTAAAGACTTAGGCGTTGCCGCGCACAAGGTAATGGACGTCGGCCTGCTCAACGAACTGGCCATCAGTTCACTGACCCGCGACAACATTCCGGTGTCTCATGAACTGCAAGATAACGGCTTACCCAATTCGTTTGTGCCGGGTCGTAACATCCTGTTCCTGACGCTGGCAGGCATTTACGCTTACCAGATAGGCGCCGAAGCCGTCATTACTGGCGTGTGTGAAACCGACTTCTCCGGCTACCCGGATTGTCGCGATGCATTTGTGCAGTCACTGAATCAGTCGCTGGTGCTGGGTATGGATCGTCCGCTGCGCATTGAAACGCCGCTGATGTGGCTCAACAAAGCCGAAACCTGGGCGCTGGCCGATCAGCACGGGAAGCTGGAATATATCCGCCATCAGACCCTGACCTGTTACAACGGCATTATTGGCGATGGCTGCGGCAACTGCCCGTCGTGCGACCTGCGCCGTGAAGGTCTGGAGTCTTACCTGAACAATAAAGACGTGGTGATGAAAGCACTGACCGACAAGCAGGCTGCAAACCAGGCTTAAATTCCGGCCTGAATCCGCTCAGCAGTAACCAGCCGCCACAGCGGCTGGTTTGCCGTCTGCATCTTCATGACCCGCCTGAACACTGCACTCACTCGTCAATAAACTGCCAGGTATCCGCCCCATCAAACAACCGGATTCGGACCGGCACAATATCTTGTGCAGAAAACATACTGTAATTCACCGCGAGCCGATCACTACCGGAATCTGGCGCCGAGGAATAATGTGTCACGCAGCCACAGCGTTTGCAGCGATGAAAATGAATGCACTTATCACCGTGCTCATAATATTCAGTGCCGGATTCCCCCACCTGAATCTCCACCTCAGACTCAGTCAGATACCCCCACAGCGCCCCATAACGGTGACAGAGCGAACAATTACAGCGGGTGGCGGTTTGGGTGAGTCGCGTAATGGTTAACCGGACATTGCCGCAATGACACTGACCTTGATACATACCTGAATATCCTTTTCTTCATTGACTATCGATAATGGCTTTACCCCGGCCAGTGCGCCAGCAGATATTGCCAGACCGCCTGCGATGCTTTAGTCCGTTCGCCGATACAAACCAGCTGTATCGGACTGCGCTCTGGGTGGCGCCAGTCTGTCAGCACAGGCACTAACAGATTTTGCTGGCACTCCTGCCGCACGAAAGCAGGATCAACCATAATAATCCCCAGCCCTTCACACGCCATGTCCACCAAAGCCCGGCTGTTATCGGTTTTGATTGCCGCGGCCACTTCAACCGTTTCTGTGTCGCCGTTCGCGTCCTGAAAGGGCCAGAAATTGAAGCGACTGGACGTATTTTCAAACACCAGGCAGTCGTGCTGCGCCAGCTCATGCGGTGCTTGCGGGCGGCCCCACTCAGCAAGGTAACGCGGCGAGGCAAACCATCCCCAATGTTTATCCCCGATTTTCCGGGCAATCAAGGAAGAATCCGGTAGCTGACCGATACGAATGGCAATATCAATTTTCGCATCCAGCAAGTCGACTGTCTGATCATCCAGACTCAGATCAATCACAATATCCGGATACGTCTGGCGAAGCTGTTTCAGCACCGGCACCACAAAGCGCTGCCCCATCAGAATACTGGCACTGATTTTCACCCGCCCTTTTGGCGTCTGCTGTGTTTCGTCAATGATGCCATGCAGGTTAGATAACACCGCTCTGAGATCGCCGGTACCCAGCAAGAGGTTTCGACCCACGTCCGTCAGCTGCAGTTGCCTGGTGGAGCGGTGCAGCAAAGGCTGACCAATAAACTGCTCAAGCTGGCGAATTTTCTTGCTGACCGAGGATCGCGGTAAATGCAGTTCAGTTGCTGCGGCCTGAAAGCTGCCGCGCTCTGCCACCAGATGAAAGACGTGCAGCAGCGGCAAATTAAGGTATGACATATCCACCCTTGTGTCTTTGTTTCTACTTTGGAATCAGTCTGTAGCCATATTGGTGTCTTATTGACAACAAATCAAGCTGATACGCTGTCCACACAGCTAGAGACAAACTCACAGGCAGGAGCAATACCATGAAAGAAAAGACAATTTTAATCACTGGCGGTACAGCCGGCATCGGACGGGCACTGGCAGAGCATCTGGTTCAGTCCGGCCATCAGGTCATCATCACTGGCCGGGATCAGGGCAGAATTGATAAGGCTGCGCAGGCCATTGGCTGCGCCGGGTATGTGGCAGACAGCGCCAGTTCAGAACAGATTAAACAGCTTGCGGCCACACTCAAACGAGACAAGATTCAGCTTGATGGCCTGGTGCTGAACGCCGGTGTTTTTTATCCTGAATCCATGCTGACGACCACGGAAGAGGCATTTGATCTGACTATGGACATCAATACCAAAGGGCCATGGCTGACGCTGCAGCAGTTCCATCCGATCCTCAACAACCCTTCCAGTGTGGTGTTTGTGTCCAGCATTGCCGTCAACAAGGCGTTTGCCAACGGTGCTGTGTATTCGGCCAGTAAAGCTGCCTTTGAAGCGATTGCCCGTGTCGCCAATCTCGAATTCGCGCCACAGGGTATTCGGATCAATTCGGTTCGTCCTGGTGTCACCGCAACAGAGATTCAGTCTAAAGCCGGCATGACTGCTGAGCAGCAACACGCGTTGTTTGCTTCTTTAGACAGCACGCCATTAGGCCGGGTGTTATCGCCCGGCGATCAAATCGGCGCCATCGACTTCTTGCTGTCTGATCAATCGCTGGCTATGCGTAATGCCGTACTGGAAGTCAACGGCGGGTTCGGGCTGTAAATCAGCGCGGCCCGCTGGAAAACAGCACTCGATTTGAGCACGCTGCGTGCAGCCCTTCAGTACGGGTCTGAAGGGCGTTTCTTGGTGAGTTTGTTTCATCACTGCTTTATCAATGACCATTTATGCGTATAATCGCCGCTCTGTTACGTCATACCAGCGAGTGATGAATCTCCAATGTCAAAATTTTTTTTCAAAGGCCGCAGAGATGTGATGCAAAACCATGCTCAGTCGGGCTATAACGTCAATCGTGGCGTAAAGGCAGGCACTGAAGAAGCGCCCATTTCTGTCGTGGTGAACACGGAAGCACGCAAAGCGGACATTGAAGCGATCGTTGCTGAACACGCCATCGTGGCCAATATTGTTGTCGATGCCGCTCAGGAAGAAAACACGGTAGAACTTGATACATTGCTGAGCAAACCCGCCACCATCAGCTTTGAAAAGACACCAAACCGCAACGATCCCTGTTCTTGCGGCAGTGGCAAGAAATTCAAAAAGTGTTGTGGCTAAGCGACCTGAGTCGCTTTGCCTGAATCGCTATCACCGGCCTGCCTATGAACGACATAAAACCTGATGTTCATACGCAGGCGGCTCCCCTGCTTTTTCAGTTATCAGTGGCCGATTCCTGCTTGCCTTCCAGCCCCTTGAGTGCACTTTGTAACTGTGGCTCAAGCTGTTTGGGATAAGCCTGGGTCAGAGACACTGTACTGCATGCCTGAAAATCACAAAACTGCGCGACAGCCGCACCAAAAGCGGCAATCAACTGTTCTTCATCAAAGCGATAATTTTCGATATGCAGGGATTTGATTTCCAGGTGGCTGATCTTGCGGTGCGCTTTGCAATCCATCCGTCCAATGAATTCACCGCGATAGAGTAGCGGCAGGCAGAAATAGCCAAACTGACGCTTGGCTTCAGGCACATAGCATTCAATCTGATAGTCATAGTCAAACAGCGATTTGAGCCGATCCCGCTGAATCACGGCATTGTCGAACGGAGACAGGATCAGCATGCGCTGATTCAGCCGGGGAACCGGACGCTCCAGTGCGCCGGCTTCCATCACGAAGATTTCTCCGCTGCTGACTTTCACTTGTTCCAGCTCGCCCAGCGCCAGCTTTTCCTGCACTAAACCTTTCACCGCTTTGCGCAGATCGGTGCTTCGGCGCAGATAAGTCAGTCCTTTCATGGACATCAATCCATGGCTGCACAGCTGACGCTCCAGCAAAT
Source organism: Photobacterium salinisoli (assembly GCF_003614885.1). Lineage (GTDB taxonomy): Bacteria > Pseudomonadota > Gammaproteobacteria > Enterobacterales > Vibrionaceae > Photobacterium > Photobacterium salinisoli. Next base: position 250,057 of record NZ_QZMS01000007.1, on the reverse strand, counting down.
GCGCCGCGAAATCCGCCGTCTCTGGCATTTGGGTGTCCACGTGAGCGGGCAGCACCCGCTCGGTTAAATCGTAGGTTTTCTGAAAGCCTTCGCGACTGCTGACCATCAGGTCACCTTCCATATACAGCTGTTCGAGGGCTTTTTTGGCAGGTTTCCAGTCCCACCAGCCTGCTCGTTTCTTCGCTTTGGTCTCGACATCTCTGGAGCGAAGCGGGCCATCCGAACGGATTCGGGCCAGCAACTCCCTCATCAGTTTCTGATCCCGCTCCCGGTACCAGTGAGTCTGCCCGCTTTTGATGGCATGTTTATAAGGTAGGGAAAAGCGAAAATCAGCCATGGGAAGAAACGCTGCCGCATGCGACCAGTATTCAAAAATGTCGCCGTTCAGCAACATCTGGTTGGTCATCTCGGGTTTAAACTGAGGTACTCTGGAATGAATGACATGATGATGTGCGCGCTCCACCACAGAGATGGTGTCTATCTGCACATAGCCTAAGTGGTTAATCGCTTTGCGTGCTCCGGTCAGGCCGCGCCCATAAGGCTGAGCCTGAAGTAAACCCTGTGCAGCCAACGCCAGGCGCCGTAAACGCGCCAGATCCTGCGGCCGTTTTATTTCTATCACTGTCATCATTCCCTAATGAACCTCAATTTTGTTGCTTTTAACCGCCGGTGACTGCCTTACGTTACCAGCATTACATCCACCCCAGTTGCTGGAGACTGATGCCATCGTTCCATATTTTCGTCATATGCCGAATCAGATTTCCCTCAAATTGCATCACATAGACATAGTCTGCTTCAACCGTTTTTCCTGTCGGATCAACCGGTCCACCCGGACCACTGCTGGTGCCATGGAAAACGGCATAAGCGGCAACACATGACCGTTTCTCATCTTCCGCAAAAAATTTGAGATCGTAACGACCATCCGGTATCGGCATGAATAATTCTTTCATCCACTCGGTGTACGCCTGAAGCGTATTCACCTCGGCAAGCACTGCAGTTTGCGATGAGAAAGTCGCGTCAGGATGACAATAAGTTTGGCAGGCTTGCCAGCCTTTTCCTGTTTCACACGCTTCAAAAAACAGCGTTGCTTGATCCAGTAAATCACTCATCTTGGTATCCTTGTTATATCAATCACAGAACCCAATACAGAGTGTGGCTTACCGGGAAGCGCTGGCGTGACTCACTTTGTACACTATTGAGAAAATCGCACTATCCCTTCCATTGATCGGCTCAAAGAGCCATGCAAAAGAAGTGCTATGGTGCAAACCGTAAAGGCCGTTTTGCTCTCGTAACAAAAAACGGAAGGCTGCGCCTTCCGTTCGTCTCATGCAAAAAGTAAAAACCTTGCTTATACCAGCTCGGCCAGCATGGTATCTGAGTATTCGGTCAGTGGTTCACCGGCTCTGACTTTGGCGACATAATCCGGATTGGCAATCAAAGGACGGCCAATCGCCAGCAAGTCGAATTTGCCGTTTGCAATCGCCTGGCTACCGCTTTCCGGCGTAAAACCGCCCACGCCGACCAGCGTCTTGCTGTAATGTGAGCGCATATACTCAGAAGCTGTACCGCCCAGATAATCAAATTCCATGCTGTCGTCGAACACGCCCACATGCAAAAACGCCAGATTACGGCTTTCAAGCTCACCCAACAGATAATCAAACACCTCGCGATCGCGGGCATCAGCATCAATATTGAAGTAGGCCCCCGGTGACAGGCGCAGTGCTGTGCGATCTTCGCCAATGGCTTTCACTACGGCATCGACCACGGCCAGCGGGAAGCGCGCCATGTTTTCTGCGTTACCACCGAACTCATCGTCACGCACGTTGCTGCTGTAGTGCAGAAACTGATCAATCAGATAACCGTTCGCGCCATGGATCTCGACACCATCAAAACCTGCTTCCAGCGCATTAATCGCCGCCTGCGCATAATCGGCAATCAGCTCTTCAATCTCTTCCTTGCTGGCCGGTTTGGGCACGACATAGGTCAGCTCACGCATTCGCGGTATTGTACCTTCCACACCCAGCGCAGAAGGAGCCAGCACATAATCGCCGCCAAAGAAATGAGGGTGTGCAACACGCCCGGTATGCCATAACTGAGCAAAAATTTTGCCGCCATTGTCATGCACTTTATCGGTCACCTTTCGCCAGCCCGCAATTTGTGCCGGCGTGAACAACCCGGGGGTATTCGGGTAACCCTGCCCATCGGGACGGATGATGGTGGCTTCAGAAATGATCAAGCCAGTATCCGCCCTGCGAGCGTAATAATCGACCATCGCCTGAGTCGGCACCAGATCATCATCCGCCATACAGCGGGTTAACGGGGCCATTAGCAGTCGGTTTTTCAGGGTGATTGAAGCGTTAAGTGCTACAGCTTGAAACAAGTTATCCATTGTCACTACACCTAGTCAGTAATTCTTGAATGCCCGTTCAAATTAGTCGATCTTGAATGATCGTTCAAGTAATTTTTGAATGCGCATTCAAAATCGGATAAAATCCCTGCACGCCATATGGATAAGAGAAAATCAATGCGCAGTGCCGAATTTGACCGCGAAACGGTGTTACATTCCGCGATGGATGCCTTTATCGCCAAAGGTTACAGCAAAACCAGCATGCAGGATCTCAAGCAGGCCACCGGGCTGCATCCTGGGTCTATCTATTGTGCGTTTACCAATAAACGCGGCTTGCTTGTGGCGGCACTGGAGCAGTACCAAAAAGAACGCGATAAAGCGTTTCAGGCTTTGTTCGAGAACCAACCTTCCGCTCTGGCAGGCATTGCAGCCTATCTGGAGCAAATGGTGATCGAATGTGAGCAGGAAGAGATAAAAGATTGTTTGTTGCAAAAAGCCCTGAGTGAGCTGGCACAAGACGATAAAGAGATTGAGCGACTGATCAGTCACAAACTGAAAGATTGGGAGCAACGCTTCGCCTGCAAATTTGCACAGGCGATTCGCGATGGGGAAATAGTGGGTAATCGCAGCGCGGAAGAATTAGCCCGCTATCTGGTAATGGGCATTTATGGCATTCGCGCCTATTCTCACACTTGCCCCGCACCTGGTATCTTGCGCGAGCTGAGTGATGAACTATTCAGGAATATTCGGGGCTGATAATATCTGATTGCGGGCAGATCCTGTTTCTGTCTAACGCTGAGAACAAGAACTGCCCCAATCTGAATTAATACAGCTCAATTCGCCCGGAGAATTACCATCAACCGGATTGGCCGATTAACGCCAGGGTACTGTTGATATCATCCTGATCATACCCCTGCTGCACAGTTCATATTGAACCTGTTCGCGCAACTTTTCTGCAGCTTTCCGGTTGCTATCCAGCCATTCGGCTAACCCATAATCCTCACACCAGTCTCGGACACTCTCCGCCCAGCATTCGCCCCGCGCATGAGTCAGTCTGGCTTGTATCACCGGCAGGAAAACCTCAAAGCCGCCGTGAATCCCCTCTTTGTATCGGCAATAGTGATCAAACAGATCATCAATTTGCTCTCCGGTCCCTTTGTACTCAGTGATGACAGACAAGGCTTTCAGGTATTCGACATAGAGCGGAATGTAACGGCTGTGTGCTTCGGCCAGCATACCGGCGGCATAATGACCATAAGGCAGCTCTTCGATGTAAAACGCCGAACTGACCTGATTATCCTGATACCAGCGAATCTGATCTTTCAGATAGGTTTCCAGCGCCTCCCAGGCCCCCAGCGCTTTGGCTTTGTCGAACAGGCAGTGCGGTATTGCATCGCCATAAACACGCGGCTTTTTCAGGTTGAGCTGTTCGAGCAGGCTTTTATCCATGGATTGCTCCAACTGGCGGATCTCCTGTCCCATAAAACGCTGTTCAAAACGTTTTTCGTAGTCGTAACAGAGAGGATCCGGTGAGACACGCGCATCAGGATGACGAAGCTCTTCCTGCCAGCGGATCAGCGCTGCTGCCATCGCCTTTGGAGAGTCAATCGCGGCAATCCGGCTGAGTTCCTGCTGATAAAGTTCATCGCGCTGCAGATACAGTGATTGTAATAACTCAGCCTGGGAATGTTCTCTCAGGAGTGCCTGCTGAGCAGCATCTTCGAGTTGCAACATTTCCCGGATCTCATCCACACTTTCTTTCACATCATCGTCGTCAAGATGATGCTGCTCAGCATATGCCCGAACAGCGGCCATAAATAACTCAAGCTGATTGTGCTCATACAACCAGTCACGGATCGGCAGCGTCTCACACCAGTCGGAAAAATCTTCTCGGCCATGCTGGTCTGCTGCAAAGGTCAGGCGGGCAAGAATGATTGGATAAGTGTCTGTGCTGATCCCCAGCTCAGGGATGATCTCGCGCAGAAATTCGCCCACAGTTTCTTCTGGCACAGCCAGACGCAATGTGGTCAGGTATTGCGCATAAAGTGGACCATAACTTGCGTCATGGCGTAACAAGGCTTCTGCGGCGTAGTTACCGTAAGGGGTTTCATCAATATACCAGGCGTTCCCTTCGCTGTTTTCATCCAGCCACTGAATTTGGGCTTTCAGATAACGCTCCAGCGCGTCCCAGCATTGCAATGCCTCCGCTTTTTCAAACAAGGCATCCAGAAAGGTATCGATATCCAGATCATAATAATCGCCTTCCGAGACGGCGAAGCTGCCCATCGAGTCTGTAAAGTAGCTTTCGATCTCAGCTTCCAGAGCCAGATGCGCTTCGGTTTTGAACCATTCATGAAAGCGCGAGGTGTAATCAATACTGGCAATCTCCGGATCAATATAAGCCTTGTGGCTTTCGTTCAGCCACTCATCGAGCAGCACGCTAATCTGCGCCTGGGTCTCAGCTTCACTTACCCGATCAATCTGGTGCTGGTAAGCATCCCTGGCTTCTTGCTCTTTGACGGCGAGTTGCGCCAGCAGCTCAGCAGGTATGCTGGCACGTACTTCTTCATCCGAACGCAGGGGAGCATCATTGTCATTGTCCTCCTCGTCTTCGTCCTCATCATCAAAGTCTTCTTCGTGGTAGGCCATAGTGTCAGGCAAAGACTGATAGAAGCTGTCCCATTCAGGGCTATTGCCGTGACGTGATTCCAGCAGGCGGACTCCCTCCCCGGTAAAAAACGCTTCATGATCCGGGTCGATGGCATTCAGGTAACGGCTAATCAGCGGTAGCCAACGACTGTCAGATAGGCCAAGATGCAGTGCGCAATCTGCCAGTGCCGGTTTTTCATTTTCACTGAAACAATAATCAGCGCCTTCGTAAGCGATAAAACTGTTCAGAATATCTGCCATCAATTCTGCAGCTGATTCAAAAGGCAGCTGTATCACTGTGCTGAAAAACTGTTCTTCATTCCAGACTTCTTTGCCGTCTGTAAAAGCGAGGATCAGATGATTGCCGGTACAAAAGTTTGCCATATCACTGCATTTCAGCGACAGGTAATAAAGCGCAGCCCCCAGCGCCTGTTCAGACCCGAAATCGGCAACTCTGGTTTTCCGCTTTCCCAGCAGCGCCAGATGCAGTTTCTGCTCGTCACTTTGCTTGTGCGGCTGAGACCAGTCATCTCCCCAGTAACATACCTCTTCCTGCACCACAGACCAGCCCTCAAGCACTGCACTTGGACTTGTCATTGCCAGAGCGGCCAGCTGCTCCGTCGATAACCTCAGGGTATATAAATCATGCCAGCCACCCAGAAGCATCCTCGGCTTGGCCGGAGAAGGCATCGCCTGCAGCAGGCTTGCCTCGCTTCGAGACGTACAGATTCGCTCCGGATCCGCTTTATCGGCAACGGCCAGAACAGGAGAACGCCACTGGCCATCCAGGGCCGTTTTGCGTACGGCATGATCGTGCCAGCAAACCCAGAGGGCATCATCCTGCTCACTGAACTGCAAACTATTTATGCGTTGGATCAATGCGGCCTGATCTCTTTGATTTTCCAGATCAAAACGATTGCCCAGATCCTCTGCTGAATAAGAACGCACCGGGATACGCAACATCAGCTCTTGCACAGGTAACGGCGCCTCTCCTGCTGGCGGAATACGGTTCAAATCAATCAGGTTGACCTGCTGGAGATAGCCTGGCTGGCCCATGTCATGACCGGGTGTCGTTTCAATCGCCATACCGGGCATTGCCAGCAGACCACGTTTGATATCCACGGCAATACAGCACTTCTCCGGGTTCCACTTCTTCGGCGGCGTCTCCAGCCGTTGAACACGAATACTGGCTTTCCCCTGGGGCAGGTTCAAATCGATCCGCATCAGAAATTGCAGCGGACGATTTTTCAGGTCGGTAAAACTGCGCTCACCGCAGGCATAAAGAATCAGACTGTTATCCGGCCCCGCGAAGAGAAAGTCATCAAAGTGAATCTCGTACAGGGGCAACAGATTGCCTGATTGCTCGTCATTGTCCTCGTCTTCGTCAGCAGAACAATCCAGCTCTATCGGATAGGAACGGCTCAGTTTGGTGCCGGTAAACTGCCAGAATTCCACGCTATGATTGTCAGCCCACTCCGGTTCAAACAAAACAGCCAGTGTCCGGCCATCAGAGAGAATGACCGCCCGGATATCATCGATGCCGTAGTCATAAATAAAATCTGCCTTTTGATTCTTCTCATCCACCAGATATAAACAACCACTGCGGTCATAAGCGATACGGCATCGCTCATAACCAGGTTCGGCACTGAAAAAACCGGTCAGATTGATATTGCCTTTGGCTTTCAACAACGCAGTGGCCCAAACCAGAGTTAAATTCGCTTCGTCGTTATTCGGGCTGAGGTAATAAACCCGTGGCGCACCATGTTCAGGATCGATATAGATAAGTTCTTGCGTCCCGCTATCCGGATCAAGGCCTGCATTAATAAAGTTACTCATGATTTGTTCCTGCTTATTTTTGCACCCATTTTTATGCCAGATGCGAGATAACAACATTCTCTTTATCGATCAGCGAATTGACGAAAGCCTTCTACAAAAAGAATATCTTCGTTGTAACAAGTACACTGAAGGTGAGCATATCTGAATTTTTTTGGCTTCATCAGACGGGAAACCATCCAAGTTTCTTTTATTAGATCTCCATACCAATAGTGAATGATTAACCTTCCCTAATTAGCGGCACACATAATTAGGGTTCACGCTCGGTGAATCTAATACCAGATATTTCCATGATGTCAGATCATTCCGCGAACCATAATATATTGCGGTATTTTCGATTGCAGCATTGAGTCCACTTATCAAACTCAACTGAAATAACATCAGGAGCATTGTTGATACGAAGATTTTTAGGGGCTCTGTTCAGATGAGATGCCCCTACAGCGCCACTATCCCAAAAATTTCCCGAAGAACGTAACCGACCAGAAAGGCCAGCGAGGCGGCGACGCCACCGGTGAGAAGCGTGCTGATTCCGGCAAGAAAGACGGGCTTGGCGAAGAGTCGGCTTTTTAAAGCACCAATTGAAAAGAACATGAGTGCGGCAAGACAGGCACTGAACGTAAACTGCCCGGACTGTTCTAATCCGGAGATCATGAAGGGTATTAACGGCACAGATCCAACAAGAACAAATGATGTAAATGTGGCAATAGCGGCTTTAACCGGATTTCGGTGTGTTTTTTGCACCCCATGCTCCTCAATGAGCATGGTATCAATCCATAACTGCTGATCGGCGCTGATGGTGTCGACAATCTTTTCCAGCGTCTCCCCGGAGAAACCTTTATTTTTGAATATTTGCCGAATTTCTTCCCTTTCGCCTTCAGGTATCTTTTCAATGTGATCTTGTTCTTGATCGCGAAGGCTTTTAATAAATTCGCCCTGAGTCTTAATCGATTCATAGTTGCTGACAGCCATACTGAAACCATCGGCGATCAAATTTGCAAACCCCAGAACCAGAGCAACAACAGGCGAAAAGCCCGCGCCAACCACGCCAGATACAACAGCAAAGGTGGTTACGCAGCCATCAATACCACCGAGAACCACGTCTGAAGCAATATTTTCCTTCGCGGGTATTTTAAGCCTTTCTCTTATCTCTTCCGGTCGATGCTCTCTGGAGAGTTTTTCATTGCTTTCATCAGCCATGCACCTGCCACCCCATCCGATTCTGCAATGCCTCACGTATCGCAAGCGTTGCCCGTAAGACTTGCTCAGTAAGCATAGACCAGGCCATTGTTTCATGCTGTCGGGTCGGCCTGTTCGGAGGCAGTGGCAAAAACAAAACAAGCGGCACACATTCCGCTGAGCCGCTTGCCATTAACAGAAAGTAAGATGAACACTACACCCAGAGCTTAGTCATAAACAGGAGCGTCAAAGTTGTACCCTTCATCCGAATAAGCCGTCACTATGGCATCGTCAACCAGGCCTGATTCCGCTTTGACCTGGGTTTCGAAAAAATGTTGAATTTGTTGCCGGCGACCATGCGCAGACCAGTCTTCAGCACTTGCCCAGATTTCGTTAAATACGATGGGATAGTTGTTTCTTGTCGCACTCGGGTGGTCGATCTGGCGGGTCAGGATGTATTGCACGCAGCCTTCCTCACGAAGCGAATCCGGTTCCAGTGCTTTCAGCACTTCAAACAGTTCGGCTTCTTTGCCTGCTTTGGGTTTAAATTGTGCCAACACATAAACGCGACTTGTCATTCGATTTCCTTTCTATTTCTGAACGTTAAGAGAATGTCGTCAGCAAACGATAGCATAGAAGTGGGAAAGTAGAAGGCTGCCAGGAGCAATGTGGTGAAATGGCGTCAGATCGAGAATAAAGCTTAGCTATACTTCTGCTTGATTCTTTGACGCCATCATCAGTCTGTTCCGAACAGAACAGGGGAAGCTATGGATTTATCATTACGCGCCGGGTTCTGTACCGCTAGCGTTGGCACCTGACTGGCGCTGAACAGCGGATAAAAATTGACGCAGGACGTCGTCTTTACATTCCCGGTAATGCTTGTTTTCTGGTTTGCGGAAAAAGGCACTCAGTTCATGCTTGCTTAAGCTCACACCAACCGTCTGCAACATCTCAAGAATCTCTTCTGCTTTTAAATTCAGGGCAATGCGTAATTTTTGGAACACCATATTGTTGTTCAGGTGTGCTTCCGGTTTGGGTTGCTCACCGTCGCGCTTACCACGTTTGAAATTGATCAGCCCATTCAGAAACACGGCTAATTCTGTGTCTGTCAGCTTGATAAAGGTCTCGGCAGCGTCTTTTTCTAACCAACCCGCAACCTGTTCTTCGGTTGCACTGAAATCCGCCATCGCGAAGATTTCAATCATAGTATTGTTTTTAAAATCAAAGGTATCGCGTACACGACGCAAGATATCATTATTGGTCAAAATAGATCCTAGTCTTAGGTATGCCATGGCAATCAACACGATTGCTGGAGAACGGCGATGTTACCAGACTTACGAGCCAAGCCCTATCAATTGCTCATGTCGCCGCAGGAGAAAGATCCTAATGACACAGGCTCTCTTCGCAGGCTTAGTCACACTTGAGCAATCAGGCAAGGAAAGTTGGAATCGAGAGCAACGGTAACAGCCCGACTCGACTCATTTAACTTTGCGGCAGACTCAGTTCTCTTTAAATAAGGACGAGGCGACGCTTTTTCATAGAATTGGCGCCAAACCTCTGTATTGGCATCTATGCGTTAATCTTTCCTTGCGAGAAGAAAGCGAAAACCCAAAGACAGATACAAGAATTCGTTAGAATATCCAGAATTGCCTTTAGGTTATTTGATGTTATTCAAGGGTATTTGAATTCATTACCTGTAAAAAACTCTAGGCCGATTCCTCATTTATCATCTGATCTGTTTTATCTTTTTTACTTTCTTTATTAATCATATAAACCGAACGTACAGCAGCCATAAATAAGATTAATTTCAAAAAACCAAGTGCACCCGGAAACCGTTCTAACTCGATGAAGATTATAATCGAATTAACCAAGTGATATATTAAAAAGACAATTGCTGCCCATAGCTTCCGTTTGTAGAGAAAAAAGGTTAAAACACCCAGTAAGAAAACATCAATCAACATCCAGGGATCCAAAATGTATTGAACTCTGGCATCTGAACTTGTTTGAAAAAAACCGGCGATTGCTAGTGAAGCTGACATAACAATCATTAATATTGACACATAAACGGACACTTTTACAATCCGTTGTGCCATAACAACATCTTTTGGCCCCTGAAAAACGGCTAATATAAAACTTTGCGACATACTGCATCCTAGTTAAAATGTTTTAAAGATTGAAACCATCACATACCAAGCATCAACATCATAAATACGGAGATGTAGCCCTCACCAAAAAATTCTATTGACACCATAATAATTCATATTGACTCCCTGCTTTCAATTATGACTGATTTTTGGTTATTATTAATATTGTTCATCAAATAGAAACCAACAGCAGAAATAATTGAAATCACAATCACACTAGACCAAGTAAAACTATAGCCATAACGATCAATAAAATATCCGACAACGACAAAGCTTGGCATAACCAATAGACTCCTGAGCGTCACAAGTACTCCTTGGATTCTCCCTCTATGACTGGACGGAGAGTTATTAGCTAAATATATTCCCTCTTTTGTCAGTAACAATACTTCTCCGGAAGATAAAAAAACCAAGCCAGAAAATGTACAGGAATAGTTGGAAAAAACATCACTAGCATATATCCAAAAGCAAACATCAAGCCAGCATAGGCCAAACTGATAGTCTCCGTTTTACTCGACGTAATCTTCATTACGCTAGCAAAAAAGGGCTAATTTACTGTCCGTAATGAATTGGAAAAATATACTTAATGACTTGATTAACAATCATTTTATGTTATTTATATTTTATCAAATGGCTTTCGATAAACCCAATATCAGCCCTGTAAAAATATTGAAGAGGAACCTTTGAAGGTTCGAGCCAATAAAAAGTTTGTTGACGCTCAGGATCAATCATTTGAGGTTCAATGCCAGTACTTGCCGCCAAAACCACATAGTGAATTTCACCACCACAATCATTTTTCGCTTTGTGGCTGCCAAGGAGCTTTAAATTTTTCAGACCTGTCTCTTCCCACAACTCTCTTATTGCAGCCTGCTCACCTGATTCCCCTGCGTCTACTGAGCCACCTGGAAACTCAAAAACCATTCCTTTTCCTGGTCTAAAACGCTTTTGGATGAGAACTTTACCTTTTCTTACAACAACAGCCATAGCGAGATTTTTCATACTAACTATCCTTGTTGTTTGTAATACAAAGCGCCCGCTTAAGGGGTGAGTACATGTGTGACAAAACTAACTATTAACGCTATTGTTTCTTGTTAAGCATTTATTGACCATAATACTTTTTGCTGAATGACGCATTTATAGCCGCACCGTTATATAGGCAGGATACTCCTACCTTTAATCTGTTTTCATGATCATAATATGTATGGAAGTGCGCCTGCTTTCTTATTAACTCTAAACTATCAACATTTACACCGAGAGCAGCAAGCACACTCGCTGAGTCAAAGGATCGACTTTGAGCGCATGGAGATGTCTCCAAAAACTGTACATCGACATAACTTACAACTGAGCCATCACTAGATTCAAATAGAAAGTGATGTTGCTTTGAATCAATTATCACGTTGCCAATTGAATTTGGTTTTGCTGATAGTTTCTCAGCAACTTTTTGAACCGGTTGCCCAATATAAATATACGGTTTTAAAAAATTTTCATCGACTCTTGTTAATTTTTTATCGGTTCCACAGCCAACTAATAACAAGGGTAAAAACATCAAAAAAATATATTTTTTCATAACATCTCCTTTATGCATAACGAATGACTGGACTCCCCCTCATCAGGCTCTGCCACACAAAATTACCGGAAGCCACCATTCACAATCTGTCTATGGTATTGATTTAGCTAGACATAGCTTTAGTATCCACGGCGAGGATCACCAAGGCAAGGTGTTGATCCACAAAATAATAATGCACTCACAAGTCCTCGAAACGTTTGCTCATATCCCACCTGCGAGTATCGAGATGGAAGCTTGTGGTGCCTTTCGTTACTGGGCGTGAGGGCTGGCGAAACTCTCGGTTATACACAAAGACATGGCATCGTTGCTGACAAGGACGGGAAAAACCAGCTATTGCTCCCTAGACGTTTATTATTTTTTTAGTCAGATAAACCTATAATATGGAAATCAGCACCGGAAGAACGAATTGCATTATCAGCACTGACCAGAAGCACATCTAGCTGAGTTTTAATTTTGCTACCTGCACTTTTGTCATAAACACTTTTTTGTGTATGAGGCTGGACGACGACAACACGAGTTTTGACATGCTTGTTATCTTTCAAAGCCAATAACACGTTAAAGAAATCTTCAGGGTTAGCTGCTTTTCCATTACTCCAACATCCTTTATGGGTTGCACTATCATGTCTGACTTTAAGGTCTTCAACGAGAACCTTTCTTGCTGTATACCTAAGATTTTTGACCGCTTGATTCAGTACAACATCGTGTGCTCCTACGGATATCCTACGTGAAGGTTCGCTAGATTTAGATGCTTTAACATGTATTAATGATATTAAATGTAGCGTTCCGTGCTTAACATAATGAATAAAATCTGCTTTTTCACCTGCTCCATCATCACAATACAACCAACCTTTGGGCTTTTCAGTCGTGTTGAACTCGTTTGCAGTTAGCCAATTACCACTCCAACACTTTTGCACCCAACAGAACAGAGATTTTTCTTTACCAATGTCTTTCAAAGAAGGCTTCTGAGCATTGGTTCCCGGTTTTTCCTTAGTAATATCATACTGCTCAAAGTCAGCCCATAGGAACTTGTTATACTCGACGTCCTGATAACCCGTTCTGAAAACCATTCCATTCACAACGGCATGCCCTGATTCGAACCAGCACTTAACTAGCTCTGGGTAACTAAAAACACGTTTATATTGTTCGAAGTGTTTTTTTATTAAAGGGGTCTCATTTTTGACTTTAAAATTAACCTTATAATCATCTACTTCAACTTCGACACAAATATGCCCAACCTTTTTCCCTGAATAGAAGACATCAAGGGAAATATCACTCTCAATAAAACTCTGAGTTAGCTCAACATGAAAGTCATATTGCAGCTTATTTAGTAAGTCTTTACGATGCTGCCCATCCTCTTCAGGAAGAAAGTCATAATCCACAAGCGAGAAGTCATATGGGTGTTTTAAATCGTCAGGTTTAGATATCGGGTAAGACAGTATTCCAATAGGGCTATCTGATTCCACACTGTTAACGGACAAGATATCTAGGATCTCTAATACTCTATTTTCAAACGTTACCCAATCTTTACAAGGTCCTCGCCATATTGATGACTTAAATGGGTTAATACCCACCGAACTTTTCGACTTTGTACCCCAAACTTCAGTGCGCACGGCTGACATCATATATGATTGGTCGATTAACGGATCTAGTGTATCAGCTACACTTTTTCCACCTAGAACTTTCGAGTCTGCCTTAAAGTTGTCCCTACCATGTATGCCAGACAACCAAAGCATTTTAATTTCATCTTCATTTATGAAATTACCATTTAGCTTACTAATTGGAATTGGAAATAGATTTGACAATCTTTTTTCCCAAAGTACTCACGTATAGTGTCTTTTTTTCCTTTTTCAGAAAAATAGAAAGCGAGATGATCCCTAACATTAAAACTAATGAAAACGTGATGCTCTAAGTCTTTTAGATCTAAACCTTTAGCCCAACTAGGAGACTTCTTAATCGTGTATGATGTGATTTTTACAGTTCCAAGCTCTCCAACTTCATCAACAATTTTTGATCCAACCGTCATCATACCTGAGGACTCTTCAATAAGCAGTTGTGTAATAATCTCATGTACCGAGCATGACTTTTCTTTAGTCGATTTTACTCCCAATAAAACCGATAGATAAGGAGCTACATTGTGCTTTTCAACTTCTATAATATTATTTTCCACTTAGCTTCCCCCCAAAAATATAACATTTTGCTATCAAGCACCATGTTGTTTAATTCTGTCGTATCACTTAGTGCTAATGCCAAACCACCTCCCCCGCAACCCAATCAAATTCCCAAAAGGGTCCAGAAGCTGGCACATATTCAAGCCATTTTCGATATTGATTGGGCCACGATAAAGTTCAGCACCTAAACCGAGGAAATGATCAAGGGCGGTTTGCAGGCAAGGGACCGACCAATAAAGCACTGTGCCCTTTGTGCCTGCGCTGACTTTTGCATCGGCCTGTACGATTTCCAGTGAGAATCCGTTGATGTCGAGCACAGTGAAATCAAATGCTTCTATATAGACAGGTTTGGCTTGCGGGAAAGCTTTGCGGTACCAATCCAGCCCGGCTTGCACGTCTGGAACATGCACCAGGAGCGCTGAAGGTGTCATCCCGATCCCCCTCGGTTCAATACATGCTCACGGTGAAAGACGCTACCGCCCCTGACAGTGAAGTCACGTGAGCAGGGTATTTTCGTCTGATGAGTCAGACATATTATTGGCATATGGGACAGGTTTCACTAAAACATGACATTGCAGTGTCAACTCTGTGGTTTAGGACAAGTTTCGCAGGGATGTGATAAAAACAGTCAATGAAGAAATAGCCAGATTATCCGGCATTAGCCTGGTTGCACTTGTGCGCTTGCAACAAACAACCACACCAGTCTGTTCGTCAGAGATACGTCATAGCATTGTATTTCTTGAGGGGGGACTCGCACGGGAAATTGCGGTCTTTGCAACATTCAGAGGACGCTCAACTCGCCCCCTCTGAGATTACAGCGCGTTATGAATTCAATCAGAAATGTGTATTGCCGTATTATGAACGCCCCTTCTCGCTGTCCTGTTGATATTTCTCTTTATCCGCATCAGGATGCTTTAATTGCTCTTGTGACGCTTCTTTCGGAACAGCACTTTTTTCCAGTGAATCGGACGTTGCTTTCATATCCTCGGTCAGCTGATCCTGCTTGCCATCATTGATGATCAACTGTGTGGTTTCTGTTTCATCAGACGCTGATGCAAAACCGGACAGGGTCATCGATAACGCTGTCAGCACGACACCCAGAGCGAATACATGTTTCGATTGAATCTGACTCATCATTTGTTCCCTTTTTAATTGATTGTTGGTACGGAGATAAATAAGCGCCTGGCATACTTGCCTAATGTTTAGGCTAAGTCTGTCGGAATGAATACACTAAGTATCTGTTTTGGGACTTGGCGCGAGATCATGTGTGAAAACAGCAGATAAAAAACAGCCAGATCGCAATCTGGCTGTTTATTTGTTTAAGAACAGATTGAAGCAGGAATCAGTCTTTGTAGTCGGCGAAGTCGCCCGCACAATCGACCAGCTGTTCACGGGTCATCATGAAGACGCCGTGGCCGCCGTTTTCAAATTCCAGCCAGGTGAACGGGATGTGTGGATACTGCTCTTCCATATGGATCATGGAGTTACCGACTTCACAAATCAGAATACCGTCGTCTGCCAGATAATCCGGGGCATTGGCCAGAATGCGGCGCACCAGATCCAGGCCATCAAAACCGGCAGCCAGACCCAGTTCAGGCTCATGACGGAATTCTTCCGGCAGGCTGTCCATGTCTTCCTGATCCACATAAGGCGGGTTGGATACTATGATGTCGTACTTGTCTTTGGGTACGTCACGCAGCAGATCCGAATGCAGCGGAATCACCTGCTGTTCCAGACCGTGGTCGTGAATGTTCTGCTCGGCCACTGCCAGGGCATCGGTGGAAATATCCACCAGATCCACTTCGGCTTCCGGGAACGCATAGGCACAGGCGATGCCGATACAGCCACTGCCGGTACACAAGTCCATGATGCGGGTGGGTTCACGGGTCAGGAAAGGTTCGAACCCGTTATCAATCAGTTCGCCAATCGGTGAGCGTGGCACCAGCACGCGCTCGTCGACAAAAAATTCCAGGCCACAAAACCAGGCTTTATTGGTCAGGTAGGACACAGGAGTACGCTCGGTCACCCGGCGCACCACTCGTTCGACAATCGTTCGGCGCTCACTGCTGGTCAGGCGCGAGAAACGCGCGTCAGCCGGAATATCAATCGGCAGGTGCAGGGTTGGCAGTACCAGCTGTACCGCTTCATCCCAGGCATTGTCTGTGCCGTGGCCATAAAACAGGCCGGCATCGTTGAATCGACTGACGGTCCAACGTAGCATATCCTGCAGTGTGTGAAGTTCGTTGACGGCTTCGTCGACAAAAATCTTATCCAAAATAGCCTCCAAATGGCGCTACAATACCGCGATAAAGTAGTTGGAAATTCATTATGAGTAAAAAAGACCCAGCACTGGAAGATGACGATTTCTCGCTCTTTCAGGATGCAGTGAAGGGCGTTAAAAAGTTGTCGCATGATACCATAATCACTTCGCGCCGACAGAGCCCGAAGACCGATAAGCGCAATGTGAGTGCCAAAGAGAGCCATAATCACGAGTTTTATTTCTCAGACGAGTTCGAACCTCATCTGAGCGAACATGGCCCGATGCAATATGCCCGATCCGGCGTCTCCAAGTATGAAGTGAAAAAGTTACGCCGCGGTGTCTATGTGCCCGATATTTTTCTCGATATGCATGGCATGACACAAAAAGAAGCGAAACGTGAGCTGGCGGCGATGATTGCAGCCTGCATTAAGGACGGGGTGTCGTGCGCCTGTGTGATGCACGGGATAGGTAAGCATATTCTTAAGCAGAAAGCGCCGCTCTGGCTGGCACAGCACCCGGATGTAATGGCATTTCATCAGGCACCGCTGGAGTTTGGTGGCGCCGGTGCCCTCTTAGTGCTGATTGAAGTGCCCGAGCGGTAGAGGAATCACCCTCCGGAGCGGAAACGTGTCAGGCAACTTCGCCTGACGCCTCGCTCAGCAGTGCTGCTTTTATCTGATCAATACACAGCCTGAGACAATGAACCGACGTTCACCACCTGGCCGTCCTGGATCAGGGTCACTTCGCCGGTATCGCAGACCTGCATCCGTACTTTTACCGAGCCTTCGTTGTAATAGTGCTCACAGTTGCCGTTACGGGCACTGTCGATTCGGGAAAATATGGTGATACCGCCCGGATTCAGCATAGAAGGCGGAGTCAGAAACGTTAAGGTGCTGCCGGTTTGAGAAACGTTCATCTCTTCTCTCACACCATTGGCCCATTTGATCGCCCCGTTGGCCACAATATTGGGCTTAACCATGTTTGTCACGCAGGCCGTCAGTCCCAGACAGCCTAACAATACAAATGCAACTTTTCTCATAACCACTTAATTTATCAGTCTTTATTTTTGTTGTGCATTGTACCAGACCTGTCGGTTCAGGACAGGCCGGTAAGGTAAAACTGCGTACCGCAGCCCATCAATGGTGATTAGGCTGGACAGCTTCGACAGGATTCTCCTGCCATAATAAGGCGGACGGTTCCCCCTCAGCATGAAAATCCACCGCGGCAATGGAAGAAGTACGGAACATCAGTGGCTGCAATCCCGGCACCAGTTCGGCACTCAGATAGCCCACCAGCGGTAAATGCGACACCACCAGAACCGTTTGCGGCTTCTCCAGCGCAATCACGGCTTTGAGGTAGTCCGCCACCTGAATGGCATCACCGTAGGGCGTGATATCATCGACCGTCATCAGGGTCTTCGGCACAGGCAACTCATCTGACATCGCCTGCCAGGTTTGCTGAGCACGCAGATACGGGCTGACCCACACCAGATCAAGCTGCCCGTCCAGATGACTCGCTAGCTGCTTGGCCATCTGCCGGGAATACATCTTGCCCTGTGCTGTCAGGGGGCGCTCCGCGTCACTCGGGGCAAAATGCTGTGCTTCGCCATGACGCATGATAAAAATTCGCATAGTCTCCAGTCCGATTGCGCGTTTCTGTCGTTATGCTAGCAAAGGCTGGCACAGACAGGGTAGCCATTTCCTATTACGCGATGTGAAAGCGTGACGGCTGAATCGCTCTTTTTACTGGCGCGCAGTCACACATCCTTGCCAGACAGAATTTGCCAGTGCCATTAATGGGCGTCATAATTACCCTAATTCCCTGTAAATATAGGCGCTTCCTGTGTTCAAAAGTCCGAACGATCCCAAAGAGTACCGCTATCTGACACTGGACAATCAACTCAGGGTCTTACTGGTCCATGATCACACGGCACCCCGGGCTGCAGCGGCGCTGTCTGTCGGCATCGGCCACTTTGATGATCCCCTGGATCGTCAGGGAATGGCGCACTTCCTTGAACACATGCTATTTCTGGGGACGGAAAAATTTCCCAATCCGGGCGAATTCCAGTCCTTCGTTAACCAGTACGGCGGCAGTAACAATGCCTGGACCGGCACGGAAAACACCACCTATTTTTTTGACATCGCCCCGCCGGCCTTTGCTGCCGGTCTGGAGCGGTTCGGGCAATTTTTTATTGCCCCGCTGTTTAATGCCGATGCGGTCGACAAAGAACGCCAGGCTGTTGATTCTGAATACAAACTCAAGCTCAAAGACGATGTACGCCGTCTTTATCAGGTTCACAAAGAAACCATTAACCCTGAGCATCCCTTTGCTAAATTTTCAGTGGGCGATATCACCACGCTGGAAGACAGACCGGATAACCCGGTTCGCGATGAACTGATTGCTTTCTACCAGCAACATTATTCCGCCAATCAGATGGGGCTGGTACTGCTGGGGCCGCAATCTCTGGATGAACTGGCAACCTACGCCGAACAGTTCTTTGGTGCTATTCCCAACTCAGGCAAAGACAAACCCGCCATTGAGATTCCACTGATAACAGACAGGGAAAACGCCTGTTTTATTGCGATTGAGCCGATTAAGGAAGTGCGGAAACTCACGCTGTCTTTTACCCTGCCCCCTATGGATGCCCATTATCGCAGCAAGCCATTGTCTTATCTGGCGCATTTACTGGGCAATGAAGGTACAGGCAGCCTGATGTCAGTCCTCAAAAGCGAAGGTTTGATCAATACCCTGGCGGCGGGCGGCGGGATCAGTGGCAGTAATTTCCGGGAATTTACTATAGGTCTGAACCTGACACCGGATGGCCTGAACCGTGTCGATCATATCGTCACCACTATTTTCCAGTACATCAGACTCATCACGGAACAGGGGCTGGCAGAATGGCGCTATCTGGAAAAGCAAGCTGTGCTGGAGCAGGCGTTTCGCTATCAGGAGAAGAGCCGGCCGCTTGATACCGTCAGCTATCTGGTGATGAACCTGCTGCACTATGCCCCGGAAGATATCGTCTACGGCGATTATATGATGAGCCAGTACGATGAAGCGCTGCTAAAAGACGTGCTTGGCTATCTTCGCCCGGACAACCTTCGCCTGACCCTTGTGGCAAAAGGCCAGAAGCACGACAGAGTGGCCGACTGGTATCACACGCCTTATTCGGTCACGCCGTTTACCGAAGCACAATTAAGCGCCTGGGCTGAACCGGGCGACAACCCGGCACTCTTGCTGCCCGAGCAAAACCCCTACCTGTGCCAGCGTATGGATCCTCACCCGCTGACGGATGAACAGGAAGCGATTCCTCAGCTAATTCAGGACCTGCCGGGCTTCCGGCTGTGGTTTATGCAAG
This sequence comes from Photobacterium salinisoli, assembly GCF_003614885.1. Taxonomy (GTDB): domain Bacteria; phylum Pseudomonadota; class Gammaproteobacteria; order Enterobacterales; family Vibrionaceae; genus Photobacterium; species Photobacterium salinisoli. The sequence goes on along the minus strand of NZ_QZMS01000007.1, from coordinate 230,558 downwards.
AACATGAGTTCAGAGTCCCCAAAGGCCTGGTCTATGTCGCCATCGACAGCCCCCACGCGGTGAGCTCTGTTCGCAATATCGTCAAGACACGACTGTGTGTCGAAATGCTGATGGAGTCCTGCAATGAAGTGGCCTACCCGGCAGAAGTGGCGGGGATGGCGTATAACCTGTATGCCCATCAGGGAGGCGTAACACTCCAGTTATCCGGTTTCAGCGAGAAACAGCCTTTGCTGCTCAAGCTGCTGCTGGAAAAATTCTCCGGCCGCACGTTCAATATCGACCGATTTAACAGCATCAAAGCACAGATGCTGCGTAACTGGCGCAATGCCGCGGAAGACAAACCCATCTCTCAGCTGTTTAACCAACTGACCGGCTTGCTGCAACCGAACAACCCGCCCTACCCGGCCATGATCAAAGAACTGGAAACCGTTGAAGTCACCGAATTACCCGGTTTTGTTGAAGCCATGTTTGCCGAACTGCACATTGATGCGTTCGTGTATGGTGACTGGCGCAAAGATGATGCCCTGGCATTGGCTGAAGTGCTGAAAGACGCGTTTCGGGTGACAGATCAATTATATGGTGAAGCACAGCGACCATTGGTCCATCTGGGAGAATGCAGCACGCTGCGCTATGAAGTGGACTGCGGCCATGCCGATTCCGCCATCCTGATTTACTACCAGTCACGGGAACAGTCGCCCAAAGCCATTGCTACCTACACCCTGGCCAATCATCTGATGTCGACCACCTTCTTCCACGAGCTGCGTACCGAACAGCAACTGGGTTACATGGTAGGCACAGCCAATCTGCCGCTGAACCGCTATCCGGGCCTGCTGCTGTATATACAATCGCCGGTAGCCGGTCCGTTGCAACTGCTCGAAGCCATTGATGAATTCACCAATGCCTTCGCGCTGGTCTTGCTGGAACTCAATGAGAGCCAGTGGCAAGCCAGTAAACAAGGGCTGATCGCTCAGTTATCCGAGCCGGATACCAATTTGCGCGCACGTGCCCAGCGCTATTGGGTCAGCATTGGCCACAAAGATGATCATTTTGACCAAAGACAGAAAATTGCCCAAGAAATGGCATCATTGTCCCGAGCTGAGCTGGTCCGTTTTCTGGTAGAAGACATTAAACCCAGAACCGCGGACCGGCTTGTGATGTATTATCAGGGCGGCGCGCACCGTAACCTTACCCCGCTGGAAGTGGGCGATCCTATTACCTCAGTGGTCGATTTTCAGCGTAACGCTCAGTAACCGCGTCCCCTGAGTCTTGATCTCAGGGGAGACTGCTTGCATATCCAAACCGATAAAAGTGGAATCACGATTCCACTTTTGGCATCACTCTTAATTTTCCTTTTCCTGTCAGTCGATTATCTACATTAACAAATCCAAAAATACAGCCTCAGGCTGGCCGTCTGTATCGGAAAGTGATGCAAGAAGCCGTGAGGTCGAATAAGCATAATTTCTCAGAACAATGTTCAGGAACCTGTTATGTCGCACGCCTGTTCGATCTGCCGTCAGTCTATTACGGCGAAAAACCACAGTTTACACAGCCGGCTATTCTGCCGTACCTGTATGAAGGCTATTCATCCGCGCCAGCTTGACAGCATGTTGTGTCTGCTCACAGCTATCGCCCTTTGCTCACTGACTTTCATGCTATGGATTGGCTTTAACCCGCTGATGGTAGCTGGCTCGGTTATCCTGCTGCTGCACTTAGTCCGCCCGAAAAGCCTGTACCGGCGCTTTCGTCTGGGCATCAATGTGCAGCAAGGGTTAAAGCATCACAAAATCACTTAACAGTTTCACATCGGTTCCATCTCCATCTCCCTCTAACGACAAAGGCCTGCTATGCAGGCCTTTGATTTATTGGATTCTTAGCAGTAAATCAGTCGTAGAAACGCTGCTCGTCCTGCGCCATCTGCAACAGACGCTCGCAGGGGCGGAAGCGATCACCGTATTTGTTAACATGCTCGTTGAGCAATTCAACAACACGCTTGGCACCGAGCTGATCCATATAACGGAACGGACCGCCCAGGAATGGCGGGAAGCCGATACCGAAGATCGCACCAATGTCGCCGTCACGGGCACTGTGAACCACCCCTTCATCCAGACAACGGGCCGCTTCGTTCAGCATCATCAATGCGCAGCGGATCGCGATGTCATGGCCGGATGCTTTTCGCGCAGGATTGAGCTTCAGCAGTTTATAAACGCTCTTATCGACCCCTTTTTTCTTACCGTTGTACAGATAAAAACCTTTACCTGTTTTACGGCCTTTGCGGCCATCTTTCAGCAAGATGTCAAAGACATCCGGGCTCTTGAAGCGATCGCCCAGCTCTTTTTCCAGAATCGGGCTGATTTTGGCCCCGACATCGACGCCGACTTCATCCAGCAGGGTGATAGGCCCAACCGGGAAGCCAAAGTCGAGCAGCGCGTTATCAATATGCTCTACCGGCTCTCCGCCCAGCAGAGCCAGCGCGGCTTCATTCATATACGGAGCAAGAATACGATTGACATAAAAGCCGGCTGTGTCGGCGACCACAATCGGCGTTTTCCCCTGCTTCTTCGCTAATTTCACCACGGTCGCAACAGTTTGCGGCGATGTACCGGCATGGGGGATCACCTCCACCAGCGGCATTTTTTCTACCGGGCTGAAGTAATGTAAACCAACCACCAGCTCAGGACGCTCTGCAACCGAAGCGATCTGGTTAATCGGCAGCGAGGACGTATTGGTGGCAAAAATGGTGTCAGGTCTGGCATGGGCTTCCACCTCTTGCACCATCTGGTGCTTCAGGCTGAGATCTTCAAAGACCGCCTCAATCACGACATCGGCTTTATCAAAGCCCTGATAATCCACACCGCCGCTGATCATCAGCATTTGTTTTTGTAACTCAGCCTTACTGATAATTTTGCGCTTACGCTTTTTATCGAGCAGCTTAAAGTTATACGCCATCGCGTTCAAAATGCCGTCGTTTGCGATATCTTTCACTTTGACCGGCAGGCCGGCTTTCGATGCCGTCACATGACTGATGCCGCCACCCATGAGCCCGCCACCCAGCACAGCAACACGCTTCACCTCGGCAGGTTTGACATCATCGCCGACACCGGTTTCTTTCTTCATGGCAGTCGTGGCAAAAAAGATACCGCGCAGCGAGGCTGACTCTGAAGTCATCACCAGCTCTCCGAACCGGCGAGCCTCTTCTTTCTGTCCTTTGACTATGCCGTGCTGTAAGCCATATTTGATGACATCCAAAATGGCTTCTGCCGCCGGATAATTGCCACGGGTTTTTTCTCGTGTCTTCTTACGGGCCTGATCAAACACCAGACCACGGCCCACAGGGTTGCCGCCCATCGCCCAGTCCTGGAAACTGTGCTTGCGTACAGGCTTGCCTTTCAGCGCCAGTGTTTCTGCCACTTTGAGCAAAATACTTTCCGGCACGCATTCATCGACCACGCCCAATTTCTTCGCTTTTTTGGCGCGTAGTTGTTTACCGGTCAAAATCATATCGAGCGAATTGGCCACGCCAATCAGACGAGGCAGACGCTGTGTACCGCCTGAACCCGGCAGCAAGCCAAGCTGCACTTCCGGCAGGCCCAGTTTGGTGGCATCGGAATCGGTACATACCCGGCTATGGCACGCCAGCGCCAGTTCAAGTCCGCCGCCCAGGCACGGGCCATGAATGGCAGCGACAACATGAAACGGCAGCGCTTCAAGACGCTGGAACATCTGCTGCCCCTGCGTCGCCAACTGCTCGGCTTCTTTGGCCGTAGTGCATGCCGCCAGCATGCGAATATCCGCCCCGGCGACAAAGTTATCCGGCTTGCCGGAATACACCACCAAGCCTTTGATGTCTGCTTTTTTCGCTTCCAGCTCGTCCAGCACGCTGCCAACCTGAGTGGCAAAGGCAGCCTGGAGGGTATTCATTTTTTCCCCGGGGACATCAATTTTCAGCCAGGCAAGGCCATTCTCGCCGTAGCTCAGGCTGAAGGCTGATTGCGCCGGCTCAACAGTATGTTCTGTATTCTTCTGTTCAGTCATGGTTACATCCGTCATTATTCAGTCTCCAGGATCATGGCAGCACCCAAACCACCAGCGGCACAGGCGGTATTCAGTGCCAGACCGCCACCGCGACGCTGCAGCTCGCGCAGCGTTTGTGTAATCATTCGCGCGCCGGTGGCGGCAAAGGGGTGACCATAAGCAAGCGAACCACCCAAGACATTGAATTTATCCATGTCGATCTCACCAATCGCGTTACTGCGACCGAGTTTTTCCTGCGCAAACTTCTTCGAAGCAAACATTTTCACATTCGCCAGGGTTTGAGCAGCGAATGCTTCGTGCATTTCAATCAGCGTCAGATCTGAGAGTGTCAGGCCGGCACGGTCCAACGCCAGCGGGGTCGCATAAGATGGCCCCATCAGCATATCCTGCTCGACGCCTATTGCGGAGAACGCATAAGAACGAATATAGCCCAGAGGTTTCAGACCCAGCTCTTTTGCCCGCCCTTCACGCATCAGCAGCACAGCCGCACCGCCGTCGGTCAGCGGCGTACTGTTGGCCGCCGTCACTGTGCCGAATTTACGGTCAAAAGCCGGACGCAGTTTAGCGTAGCCTTCTACCGAGGAATCTTCGCGAATATTGTTGTCTTTATCGATCCACTGACGATACGGTTCCGGGAAAGCGGTTATCACCTCCCCCTGAATCAACCCATCCCGCCACGCTTGGGCTGCCAGGCTGTGAGAACGGTGAGCCAGCGCATCCTGCTCTTCACGGCTTATTCCGTGCGTTTTTGCCATTTGCTCCGCCGTCTGGCCCATACTCAGGCCTGTCGAGTATTCGGCAACCGCAGGCGGAACCGGCATTAAATCTTTCAGGCTGAGTTTACTGAGCAGGCCCATTTTTTTGCTCATGGTTTTCGCTTTGCTGAGCGCCAGTAACGTGGCAGCCAGTTTTTTAGACACACCAATAGGTAATACCGATGAGGAATCCGCACCGCCGGCGATCCCGATATCAATGGTTCCCGAGATGATACTCTCAGCAACATTAGCCGCTGCCTGGAAACTCGTTGCACACGCCCGGGTCACACTGTAAGCATCAGTGTGAATATTCATTCCCGTCCCCAGCACAATTTCACGGGCGATATTCGGTGCTTCAGGCATCTGCACGACCTGACCGAACACGACCTGCTCAATCAAAGCGGGATCAAAATCAATCTTTTGCAGCATTTCATTGACCACCATCTTGCCTAGATCCAGTGCAGGGACACCGTTGAAGGCTGTAGCCTGGCGGGCAAAAGGGGTACGTAATCCTGTTACGACAGCGATGCGTTCACCCTGTTGGGTCGTGAGATTCTGGCGACGTGTCATCGCGGCTCCTTATCATTATGGTAGAGGTCAGACCACACCGATTGTAACGGCATTGTTATTTAATTCAAATTAATGTTTAAGAAGTTGGAGCAACCAAAAACAATGAAAAGTGTAAGGAGTTAAAACATAGCGCAAAAAAAAACCACACCGCTATGGTATGGTTAACAAACTCAACGTGTCAGTCGTTTGTGCAAGTATGATAAAAAGCGCGAACAATAACGTTCAGCATTCCGTCTTGAGTTACCAATAGAAATACTGACACTTTCTGCACGCAAGTCGTTGAAGGGTATACTCAGTCCGTAAAGGACGCTATCAAGGGGTCAACCCCGATAACACAGCTACTATAACGAAAGCGGGCTGACAGATATTGAGGGAAATCAATAACACAACAGTCTATTTTTATGAATCCAATTCCTGTTATCTCCCGTATTATTGACTACGGCTCAATGGATACGGACGGGCTACATCATGATTAAGCAATTTTTTCGCAAGAAAAACCCAGATACCTCGGTCTCTGTGGATATGAATAAACAGACACGCTATGAAGCCCTGGTCAGGGCCTGGCACAAAGACCTTTACAGGTACGCCTACTGGTTGTGCCATGACCAGCATATTGCCGAAGATTTGGTGCAGGAAACCTGCCTGCGCGCATGGCGATCGCTAGACAGCCTCAACGATGACAGTGCGGCCAAAGCCTGGCTGATCACTATACTGCGTCGCGAAAATGCAAGGCGTTTTGAACGTAAGCAACTCGATCTGGTCGACATCGACGATCACCCGATTGCGGATGATCATGACACCGACGCAGGGGGTTTAAATGAGTCTGAACTGAGCCAGTTGCAACATATGATTAAACAGCTGCCGTCCGAATATCGTGAGCCTTTGGTTTTACAGGTCATGGCTGGATTCAACGGTGATGAAATTGCTAATATCCTTGGACTGAACAGAAACACAGTGATGACCCGATTGTTCAGAGCGCGTAACCAGTTAAAAGATGCTTTAGAGAAGCAAACCGAGCGGAGGGGCCACCAGAATGGACGATCTTGAATTTCGTCGCCGAATTTTGGCAGATCCTAATGATCAGAGTCCAGAAATGGTCGCTACGAAAAATGCGTCAATTGCTAACCGTAAACTGCACGATGAGTTACAGCAATTGGACAGCAGACTGTCTGCAGCAATGAAAGTGGATGTCCCGGAAGATCTGGCCGATAAAATCTTGTTCCGTCAGTCCGGACAAGGCTATCAGGCCGAGAAAAAAGTACGCCGTCATTTAGCGATTGCGGCTTCCGTGGCTTTCCTGTGCGGGTTGTTAATCGGTCAACTTCAGCCAGGGTTTTCGCTGAGTCCCGCCAAAGACATGGGTCAGGTGGCTTTAACGCATATCTATAATGAAGCCCCATTTGTCGACCAGGTTGATGAAGGTGTGTCACTGACGCAGGTTAACGCCAAGCTCAAGCCTTTCGGTCCAGAATTGAGCAATTTGCCTGCACATGTTTACTATCTCAATCACTGTGGTTTTGATGGCGGTGAAGCCTTACATATGGTCATCGGCGGTAAGCACGGAAAAATTACTGTTTTTGTGGTGCCCCAATCCTCCAACGCCATGAAAAGCTTTGAAGACGGCAAAATGCGCGGCGTTGTCATGCCTTCTCAGAACGCCAGTCTGATCGTGGTGGGTAACAAAGGCGAAGATGTCATGCCGGTCGCCGAACAGCTGAAAGACGCCATGCGTTGGACCAGTATTTAACGTTGCGGTGGTATCACCAACAGTGACCACCGCAAAAAATGCCTACCATTTCACCAGTCAGTGCCTATCCACTCCAATAAAACAATAATTTAGATACTGGTCTGATTTGTTGTTTTTTTGCCTGCTCCTACAATCGCTGCCTCTCTGGCACAGTTAACGTGTCAGCAAAGAACGATCAGGATAAAAATAACTATGTACAAGAAGCGTCTGTTTACAAAAACCCTGATGGCAACCGCCGTCATGCTGGCCTCACAGCAATCACTGGCTGCCGGATTCCAGCTTAACTCACAATCTGCTACCGGCCTGGGCCGCGCTTTTGCCGGTGATGCCGTCATTGCTGACAATGCTTCAGTGATGGCGCGTAACGCCGCTGCCATGACCTTGTTCAATGCCCCTGCTATCTCACTGGGCCTGAATGTCATTGATACTGACATTGAAGTGAAAGATACGACTTATGCGGGTATCTTGCCGTTGGATGATGCACAAATCGGTGGCACGTCATACGTACCCAACCTGTATTATGTTCATCCTGTAAATGACAAACTGGCTCTGGGTGCCGGGATTTATTCAAACTTTGGTACTAAAACCGAATTCAGCAACAGCTACGCTGCGAACGAATTTGGCGGCCTGACAGATGTGAAAAGTCTGAACCTGGCGCTGAATGCGGCTTATCGTCTCAGCCCTCAATGGAGCATTGGTGGTGGTCTGGACATCGTCTATGGTCAGGGTGAATTAAAACGTTCTAACCCAAAGTTCGGCGGTACCGTTCTGGATGTAGATGTTGACGGCACTGCTGTTGGCTTCAACCTGGGTACAGTCTATGAGCATAATGATCTTAACCGCTTTGGTCTGGCTTATCATTACAGCCCTGAACTGAAAGCCGAAGGTGACATTTATTTTCTGCCAGCTGGCGGCAACCTGAATGGCCAGAGCTTATTGATGCCACTGCCGGATATGGTTGAGTTTTCCGGTTTCCATCAATTGAACAGCCAGTTCGCCGTTCACTATAGCGTTCAGTGGATCGAGTGGAGCAGCTTTGATTCGCTGAAAACCAACAAAGGCGTGACACTGAATGATTACCAGTGGCAGGACGGCTGGCACTATGCGATTGGTGGTACCTACACAGTGAATGCTGACTGGACACTGCGTGCCGGCTATATGTACGACACCAGTGCTCAGGACAAGAAAACCTCTATTTCTGTCCCGGATTCAGATCGCCAGTGGTTCTCTGGTGGCTTCAGCTACAACCTGGACAGCAAGTCGACGCTGGACTTCGGCCTGACCTACCTGATGGGTGAAGACGTAAACGCCTCTGAAAACAACGGTATCACATCAGTGACCGCAACTACGCGTGCAGATGCACTGCTGTACGGTGTTCAGTACAGTCATTCGTTCTGATTCGCGAAAATACGGTTCGCAGAAAAAAGCCGCTCAGTTGAGCGGCTTTCTCTTTCATACTTTCGATTTTATCGCGAGTGGTTTACTGGCAGTTGGCTGCGCCTAAATCTTCCCAAACGCCCCATTCGCCCGTTGTTCCTGGCTCTTCACCGGTCGTCCACCATTTCGCTTTCCAGGATTTGCCTGAATGCGTCACGATATCACCCGCGTTATACACACTGCCGCTTGCCCAGACATTGGTACAACCTGTTGAGCCACCCTCTTTCAATACCGTCACTGTGACTGACTCTGTCACTGAATCGGTACCATCGGATACTGCGACGGTAAAGTTCAGTGGCGTATCAACTGTGTAGCTGTCAGCAACAAAACTCACCGTTGCGCCATTCACTGTCGCGTTAACACCGGCTGGCACTGTCCAGGTAAAGGTCAGGGTGTCACCGTCAGCATCTGTGGATTGCGAGGCATCCAGTACCACAGTATCACCGGCACTGGCCGTCGCTGGGCCAGACACTGCCACCACAGGCGCGGTATTTGAACCCGGAGCTTTCGCTGTAACTGTCACACTGTCAGTAGCAGTATCACCGACATTGTCCGTGACTGTCAGCGTGAACACATACTGGGTATCTGCCGTTACTACAGGAACCGCCACGGTCGCTGTCGCAGTATCTGAGCCTGTCAGAGTCAGTGACGGACCACTGGTTTGTGTCCACTGATAGCTGACAATCTGACCATCACGATCGCTGGATGCAGAGCCGTCCAGCGTCACAGACGTCGCGCCATTGACTACTTGATCAGCACCCGCTTTCGCTACCGGGGCGTAGTTGCCACCACCACCCGCCAGTGAATCCTGCATCGCATTCAGAATATCGCCGTTATCTGCATCAATTTCCCATGCGAACAAACCGGCCAGACCCAGGTTACGGACATACTGACCTTTGGCCAGCACGGAGCGACGGTCGTCATAAGTGATCAGGTTACCGTTGCTTGGGTTGTACGCCCACGGCGCTTCTGCCTGTGCATCATAGCCCTTAGTTACCGCAGCATTGTTAATGTAATCGGTCACCACATCTTTGTAGTCAATGACCCCGGCTTCCCACGAACCAGGAACCGGACCTGCACCTGTTCCTGTCATTGGGTTTGTCGGATCTGTCATGCTCGCTTCGGTGACGCCCGTCCAGCCCCTGGCGTACATAGCTGTACCCAGTACCAGTTTGTTGGCGGGAACCCCTTGAGCCAACAGACGGTCAATACCGTTGGCGGCAGTGTAAGCCGGCCCCTGGCGTGGTTCGCCGTTTTCATCAACACCGGTACCGTTACAGACATCAGCAGACATGTGGCTGCCGCAGAACAGTGCTGTCTGGTGGCCTGGCTCGTTATTCCAGCCGCCGAAGAAGTCATACGTCATGGCGAAGATGTAGTCCATATACTGAACCGCATCGGCATAGTTCACGACATCAATCTTGTCATAACCCGCACCGATGGCTGAGGTCAGCTCGTACTGGCGGCCGGTTTCAGCTTCCAGCTCATCCAGCATGGCACGCAGTTCGCGCATCAGCGCCACATACGCCGGGCCATCATTAACAGGGTCACCCAGGTTCGCATTTGCACCTTTACCGCCCGGGAACTCCCAGTCGATATCAACACCGTCAAAGAATTTCCATGTTTTGAGGAATTTCTTCACACTGGCGATGAAAATGTCACGCTTGGCTTTGTCGGTGAAGGAGTAGAAAGGATCGGACAGGGTCCAGCCACCGATAGACGGCACAATTTTCAGATCCGGATAACGCTGCTTCAGCGCCATCATCTGACCATAAGTACCTTTATACGGTGTGCTGTGAGTATGACCTGATTGGGGTTGAGGCATCTGAACCGCCGCCCAAGGATCATGGATCACCACTTCATAGTCTGGCGTTCCCTGACAGGCACGATTAAGTGCTGCCAGGCTGTTACCATTTTCAATCTCACCCAGAGATTCATTCGGTCCACAGATAGGAATGAAGCCGTACAAAATGTGGGTCAGGTTTTGTGCCGGAATATTATCCACCGAGAATTTGCGGCCATACACGCCCCACTCAACAAAGTAAGCACCGACCACAGTGTTCGCAGGCGTGGTGTAATTGCCATTATTGCCATCCACGTTCATAGGCAAAGGATCTAAATGGCTGCCATCGGTATCGGCGACTACAATGTTGGTTGCCGCACTGCTGGTACAAGCTTGTGCCGCCCCCGTACCGCTACACAACTCGACTGTCATGGCATACTGACCACCCTGTGCCACAGACAATGTGGTTGAACCTGCTCCGCTGGATGCCGGCGCAATGCTCTGCTCAAACACCACATTCCCGTTCAGCTTCACTCTCCACAAATCAGCGGTTTCACCGGAATAACGCTGCCAGGCAACAGGGACTTCTGCTGCCGGCTTAACCGTAATCAAGCTTTTGTAGGCTGAGGCGGCCTGATCAACCTCTACGATAGCGTAATCCGTTTCCATCCAGGCAATTTGCGGAGTGCCTGGTGCTGCCATCGCTCCCCACGACATAGTCATCACGGCTATACCTGCCGCGACAGGATTCAACTTATTGAAAAACATTACTTCGTTCCTTGAGTTAAAAAGTAAGTAATAAAGCATGGATATGAAACCATGCCTGGTAATCAATAGTTCAGTTTCTTTTTGTCGCAAAGAAAGAAAGTGGAATTTTTATTTTTGGTATTACGCTTTGTGATCTTATGCCAACCCAAATGAAATCTATGGCAATGAAATGGGATGAAATGATAATTGATGCAAATATTACGCTAGCTTGAAATCCATTACTTCAATACTGCAAATAAGAAGCTCTTGGAAGCGGTATGAATGAGAATGTGGGAACACAAAACTACACAAAGTGTTAACTTTGTCAGAAATGTTTTTGTTTACAAAAAATTAACAGAAGGCACCCCCTGTCAGCGTCATAAAAAAACCAGAGCATTTGAGCTCTGGTTTATCTTTACGCACAGATTTGATAGTTACTCGCTGTCTATTTCATCAAGAAAATCATCAAGATATTCTTCGTTTTGTGGCTGTGCGGGTTCAGATTCCCTGCCTGCTGCCCTGAAGTTCTTATATTGAATATAAGCATCACGGGTGAAAGCATACGGATCCGGTGAATTGTTCAGCATAGGTTCCTGTGCTACCAGTTTGGCCCTGTCTTCCATGCCCTCCAGCGCCCACTTGCCAACGCTTTGCCAAAAGGTCAGCAGATTAAGCGGGAAATACAGCGCATCAACGCGATCCCCGATACCTTCACGCAAGGTCAATGGGCCATAAGCCGGTATCATAAAATAAGGACCGTTACCGACATCGTAATAACCCAGTGTATCAGGAAATGACTGCTCTCCCGGTGGCGGAATATCTGCAGCCGCCGCGATATCAATCAAGCCGCCCAGACCAAAAATACTGTTAATCCAGAAACGGGTAAAATGATCCACCGCCTTTTCCGGGTCCTGCATCAGGAAGCTGTTCAGCATGTTAGCCGGCTCTTCCAGGTTGGATAGGAAGTTTCTTAAGCCGGTACGTACCGGTGACGGCACATAATCGACATAAGCCAGCGACACAGGACGGACAAAATAGGGGTCGAGATAATCGTAGTTGACTGTCCACATGGCACGGTTAAACCCTTCAAAAGGGTCATAAACCGCGTTTTCCGGTTCACTCAGGGCTTCCAGCTCTTCGACATCCAGACCGGCAGCTTCAAGCTCCTCATCATCCAGACCGTATTCGTTCCCTGCCAGTTTTTCCGGTGACGGATCTGGCGGCGAGCTGGCACATCCCATAAGGATGAATGTAAAAAATAGGGATACGAACAGATTTGATTTCAATGTGTTAGCCACTTAATAAATACAAAACAGACTGAATAATAATATCCAGTCTGTTTCTTAACTGCCAGTATGATTTTAATACTGAGTATTAATGGTGATTGTCGTCTCTCCGCCTAAGGGCACAATACCGCTTTCACCAAACCAATCACCGTCTTTTGTCGCCACGTTGCCGTCACTGTCGATCCTTGCCCTGACTATCAGTTCAGACTGCTTTGACATCAGTCGATCAGGGATCATGTTGTCTTTGTCGGTTAAAGTGAGTGTCAGTGGGAAGCGTGACAAGGGCAAACGTCTGGCTGCCAACGGCATAGGCGCACCGTCTGCAGTATGGACAGACACCACAACCATGCCTTGTGCCGGCAACGTCACCGAGGCGCCGAGTTCAACCGTCACCCTGACACCCGGGCTGGGATTACCAGCCTGCGACATCTCTACCTTTGCCTGAGCAATACTGCGCTCAAGCATATTGATGCGGTTATCACCGGTGCTGAGTTGCGATTTCATCAGCTCCCAGTATTTAATGGCAGCCTGATAATCAGCCTGTTCAAACGCATCAAATGCCATCAAGGATAATGCCTGCAGATTGTCAGGATCGCGCTCCAGCAAGTGCGTCAGTATATTACGGGCAAGCTGAAGCTGGCCTGGCTGTCCGCCCATCATCAGGGTCTGTGCATAGCTCAGCTGCAGACTCGGATCATTCGGCGCCAGATCCAAGGCACGCTTCATTGCGCCCTGGGCTGTTTCAATATCACGGTTTGCCATGCCGATTCGGCCCAGCAACAGCCAGCCGGTGGCATCATCCGGCCGTTCATGCAGCCGCGTTCGAAGCCCTAAGGTCAGTTCTTCCATTTCCTGATCGGTTAGCGGGGATGCATTATCACCCATCAGACGCTGAGTCAGCTGAGGCAATTTGGACACTGTCTGCTGCCAGTCAGCCACTTTTTGCTGATTGCCAACAACGCTGTAAAGACCATACGCCACCCCAACTATCACCAGGATACCGGGAATTAATAACCAGGGTGTAAACTGACTGTTCTGCTGTGCCTTTGTATCCAGTACGTCATCCAGTAATGACTGCTGCAGTTCAACTTCCAGTTCATCCGGATTTGATACCAGTCCTTCACTGCTCTCTTCTTTCAGCTCACCCAGCCGGTCACGAAAAAAAGCTTTGTTCAGTTCGTCGCGGCTGGCAACCATATCCTGATTACTCCCCACAAAGGCAGGGACAATGAAAAAAGCCAGCGCAATCAACACCAGTATCAGGGTGGAAATCCAAAATAACGTCATTTTTTCACCTTGCTTTCACCTGCCGAACCACTGGCGGCGTGCGGGTTTTCTGCCTCTTGTTCAATATCATTTAGCAATGCATGAAGACGGGCGGATTCTTTTTCATCCATCTGCTGAGACGAAGCCACCACTCCCTTACGGGAACGATAGACCAGCACAGTGGCGCCAATAAGCAGGAAACACAAAGGACCCAGCCACAAAATCAGAGTAGATGGCATAAGCGGTGGATCATAAGTCACGAAGTTTCCGTAACGGGCAATCATATAATCAATGACTTCCTGCTTGGATTTTCCTTCACTCAGCATTTCATACGCCTTCTGGCGCATGTCTTTGGCCAGTTCCGCATTGGAGTCAGCAATATTGTTATTCTGACATTTCGGGCAACGCAGCGTGGCTGTCAGCTCCTGGAACGTGGCTTCCTGTTCAGGCGTCGCAAATTCGTAGACATCAATCGCCGCCTGAACCGGCACACTGGCGGCAAACCAGCTCCCGATGAGCAGCGTAAATACCGCTATCGCGTGTTTCATCCTTTCGCTTCCTCTTGCAGACGCTCATAAATCGGCTTGAGAGTGTCTTGCCAGTTTTGCGGATTCACATCGCCAACATGGCGATAACGGATCACGCCACTGGCATCGATCAGAAAGGTTTCCGGTGCGCCGTATACACCTAAATCCATACCCAGCATGCCATTACCATCAAACAGGCTGTGCATATAAGGATTTCCGAGATCTTTGAGCCAGCGGTTAGCTTTATCGCGCTCGTCTTTATAGTTCAGGCCAATAATTTTGACCCCCTGACTGGCCAGCTCATTAAGGTAACGGTGCTCGGCGTAGCAGGTCGGACACCAGGTCGCCCAGACATTCAGTAGCAAAGGCTCACCGAGGAAAATATCCTGCTGATACAACTTGTTCGCATCTTCCAAATCTTCGAGGCGAAAAGCCGGCACAGGCTTACCAATCAGGACGGACTCCAGTTTCGTCGGATCATCTCCGTCAGCATTACGGGTCAACTGCACCATAAAAACAGCCACCAGGCCCAGAAACAGGACTAAAGGAATAAAAAGCAGTTTCTTGTTCATCCATTCACCTCTGCGTGTGGGGTGCTGACAACCTCTTCATCTTTCACTTCTTTTTTAAAGCGACGACGAAAACGGTAACGCTTGTCACTGATAGCGATTGCGCCACCCAGTGCCATCAGAAACGCTCCCAGCCATAACCAGTTAACAAACGGCTTATAGTAAATCCGGACCGCCCAGGCGCTGTCATCCAGTTGTTCGCCAAGTGCCACGTAAAGATCACGGGTGACACCGCTGTCGATCGCCGCTTCAGTCATCATTGAACCGGATACCGTATAAAAGCGCTTCTCGGCATGCAGCTCAGCGATGTGCTTACCGTTACGAGACACCACAAAGTCACCAATAAAGCCGTCATAGTTCGGCCCTTCGACATTACGCAAGCCGGACAATTTGAAATCAAAGCCTTCGACTGTCACTGTCTGGCCGGGAGCCAGGCGAACGTCACGCTCCAGATCATAATTGGAAACCAGCGTAATACCGATCACGGTAACGGCCAGACCAATATGGCCCAGTACCATGGCCCAGTGACTGCGGCCAAGTTTACCAAGACCGACCATCAGGCTATGACGATGAGTGGCGCGCTCATAAACCTCATACCCCTGCAGGATAATGATCCAGAATGCCATCACCATCCCCAGCACAGCCAGTGGCTGGATTGGGTCGGGACGCAACCACAGCACAAACACGGCTAATGGCAACGTGATCAATGCGCTAATCAGTAGCGGCCGGCGGATCGTCGAGAAATTCTCACGCTTCCAGCGCACCAGAGGGCCGATACCCAGGAAGAAAACAAACGGGATCATCAGCCAGGTAAACAGGGTATTAAAGAAAGGCACACCAATGGATACCGAGCCCAGACCAAGCTGCTTATGTACCAGGGGTAACAAGGTACCAATCAACACCACCAGCAAAGCGGTGATCAGCAACAGGTTATTAGCCAGCAGGAAGTTCTCTCGTGAAAACAGGCTGAAACTACCATGGGAGCGGATCTGTGCCCCACGCAGGGCATACAGCAGGAGCGAACCGCCGATCACCACAACCAGGAAGCCCAGAATGAACATGCCCCGTGCCGGATCGGAGGCAAAGGCATGCACAGAAACCAGCACGCCGGAGCGCACCAGGAAAGTGCCGAGCAAGCTCAGAGAGAACGCCGATATGGCCAGTAACACAGTCCAGGCTTTAAAGGTGCCTCGCTTTTCCGTCACAGCCAGCGAATGCATTAACGCCGTACCGGCCAGCCAAGGCATGAAAGACGCATTTTCGACCGGATCCCAGAACCACCAGCCACCCCAGCCCAGCTCGTAATACGCCCACCAGGAGCCCAGTGCAATACCCACAGTCAGAAACGACCAGGCAGCAATTGTCCAGGGACGCGACCAGCGCGCCCAGGCCGTATCCAGCCGGCCAGTCATCAAGGAAGCAATAGCAAAGGCGAAGGCTACCGAGAAACCGACATAGCCCATGTACAGCATAGGAGGATGAATGATTAAGCCAGGATCTTGCAGCAAGGGGTTCAGATCGCGGCCATCAACCGGAAAATAAGGCAGCGTACGCTCAAACGGGTTGGAGGTGATGATGATAAATAGCAGGAAACCCACTGAGATCATCCCCATCACGGCCAGTACCCGTGCCACTGATTCCTGAGGCATGCCCCGGCTGAACATAGCCACTGCGGCAGCCCACGTGGCCTGAATTAACACCCAAAGCAGCAATGAGCCTTCATGCGCGCCCCAGACCGCCGTCAGGCGGTAATACCAGGGCAGATTACTGTTCGAATTACTGGCAACATAGGTCACAGTAAAATCATTGATGTAAAAGGCCCACGACAGCAATGCAAAAGACACTAACAGCATTGCAAAGACACCAAACGTCAACGGCCTGGCCAAACGCATCAGCACCGGGTTGCCTTTATAGGCGCCATACAGTGGATACACACTCACCAGAAGCGATAACCCCAGTGCCAGGATAAGGCTGAACTGGCCTAATTCTGCAATCATTGCACGCTACCTTGCATTTGTTGTTCAGTATATTTCAGAGGCTTATGATTTTTCTGCATCGCCTCAGCCACTTCTGGCGGCATGTATTCTTCGTCATGCTTTGCCAGCACCTCATGTGCTTCCACCGTTTGGGCATCAACCAGCACCCCCTGAGCGACTATACCCTGCCCTTCGCGGAACAGGTCAGGCAAAATACCGTCATAGGTCACAGTCACGGCAGGGCCGACATCAGCCACTTTGAAGCTGACCTGCAAAGAATGGGGATCTCGGCTGACAGAGCCTTTGACTACCATACCGCCAATGCGTAAACGCTGACCCACTTCGGGTTTGGTGCCATCAGGCTTGCCCTCTACCAGCTCGGTTGGGGTATAGAAGAGATCCATATTCTGGCTCATGGCATACAAAGTCAGGGCGACCGTCACGCCGAGACCGGCCAGCAAGGCAATGATCACGGTCAGGCGTTTTTTACGTCTTGGGTTCATAAGGTATTCTCCAAATTCTCGGCAGCTTTAATGCGTTGCTCGCGGGCAATTTTATTTTTAATGTCAGTTGCCAGGCGACGACTCTTACGGATACTGGACCATAAAAGAATCAGCAAAGATAAAGCCGATATCCCATAGGCCGCCCAGACATAACTGGCGTACCCGCCCATGGCAAGAAAATCACTGAACGAATCAAAATGCATACTCACCTCACTGCATCAACTGACGAACCCAGGGACGGTGGCTTTCCCTGGTCAGAATTTCATTGCGTAACCGAATCAGAGTCAGCGCACCAAAAAAGCAGGCAAAACCCAAAATATTCAGCAGTAATGGCCACAGCATACGGCTGTCGATCGACGGTTTGGCAAATTTGGTAATCGTGGCGCCCTGATGCAGGGTATTCCACCACTCGACGGAATAATGAATGATAGGAAGATTGATCACACCCACTATCGCCAGGATACCGGCCGCTTTGGCCGCCGTTTTCTGATCGTCAAAAGCGTTATACAGCGCAATCACACCCAGATAGAGGAAAAGCAGAATCAATTCAGATGTCAGGCGTGCATCCCACACCCACCAGGCACCCCACATTGGTTTGCCCCAGACAGCGCCGGTCAGCAATGCAATAAAGGTGAACACGGCGCCGATCGGTGCCATGGCCGCGGCCGCCATGTCAGACAATCGCACCTGCCAGACTAAGCCGATAAAGGCAGACACCGCCATCCAGAAATAAACCCCCATGGACCAGATAGCAGCCGGTACATGCAGATAAATAATGCGGAAACTGTCACCCTGCTGGTAATCGGTGGGCGCAAAAGCCAGCCCCCAGACAGTGCCTGTTATCAGGCTGATCACAGACAGTGCTGCAAACCAGGGCAGCAGGGTTCCGCACAGGCGGTAGCAGTTTTCTGCTTTAGCGTAGGGATGTAACCACTTCCACATAGTTTTTTACTCTATGACTAATAATAATCGTTATATTCACGCGTCAGTTAACACTGATGCGCAATGAAGCTGATATAGCAAAAGGAGCCAGTGTGGCTGATCCGGCTAACATTGCTCCCATCAAAGCTAATTGCCCCTGGTAACCCATTCCCAGCGACGCCGCCTCTATCGCTGACGTTGCAAAGATTAGCACGGGTATAAACAGCGGTAAGATGAGCAAGCTCAATAATACTCCACCTTTACGCAAACCCACCGTCAGTGCAACCCCAATCGCACCTAAAAAGCTTAGTGTTGGCGTGCCAAGGAGCAAGGTCAGTACCACTGCAGTCCAGGTTGACCAGTCGAGTGACAATAAAATTGCCAATAACGGGCTGATTATTATCAGAGGCAAGCCCGTCAGCAGCCAGTGCGCCAAGACTTTTGCCAGTGCCAATACCGATAAGGGAGTTGGCATCAGCATCATTTGTTCCAGCGAGCCGTCAACAAAATCATCCCGAAACAGACGCTCCAGCGACAGTAAAGCCGCAAGCAAGGCGGCCACCCAAATAATACCGGGCGCGATACGCGCCAGCAGATTCGGCTCTGGCCCTATCCCCAACGGAAACAGGGTGATGACAATAATAAAAAACCACAACGGGTTGAACACATCGGCCTGACGACGAAATGCAATCAGCAATTCCCGACGGATAACCTGATACATAGAATGCAACATCACAGCGCCTGCCCCAGTGTAACCTTGCGCAGCCTGTTCTGCGCAGAAAACATATCCTGGTGAGTCGTCAGCAGCACAATCCCGCCACGTTCGGCATGGGAAACAAAAAGCTGCTCTAGGACTTTTACTCCCAGTTTATCAATGGCTGTCAATGGCTCGTCCAAAATCCACAGCGGATGGTTACTCAACCATAAGCGGGCCAGAGCCACCCGACGTTGCTGGCCGGCTGACAATTGTCCGGCGGGCACATCTTCGCGTCCGGCCAAACCCACATGAGCCAGAGCCTGCCAGATGGCATCATCACCATACACTCTGGCCTGACCACTGAGTCTCTCGCTGCTATCCCCCGCATGCATGGCCTGGAAAAAAGCCAGGTTTTCCAAAGCGGTTAATTCGCGCTTGACCCCAGTTTGATGTCCCAAAAACAGCATCTGGCTATGATACTCTTCACGCACATGGCCTATCTTGTTATCGTGCCAATAGACATCGCCGGTATCAGGAGAGCCCAGCCCAGCGATGATACGCAACAAGGTTGTTTTACCGGCCCCGTTGCGGCCTTCAATCTGAACCAGCTCGCCAGAAGCGACATTAAATTGGAGGTCATCGAACAATACGCGCTCATCACGGGTACAGCTCAATCCTTTGACTGATAACATAGGGATGAGACATCCTGAATGACACAAATAATCCTCGGATAATATCACAGCGACTGAGATCTTTGTTAGTTTCAGGCTGTTATAGATCCGGCAGCAAGGTAAGTAAATGTGACCTCTATATCTCAATCCTCAGCTTATCCGCCTGCAACAGCCAGTGCGTCTAAGGCAACGGCGCCGCAGCAGAGCACTCCGGTTAACCATGCAAATCCTACTCAGGCAGGAGCGACTGTATTCCAATCCGGCCAGCAAATCAGCCAACTTTCACACTTGCTAACACAACTTCATGTGCTGCAACGATTATTTGCCAATTTACCTCCTGCAGTGAGCGGGCAGGGGTCACCGATTGCACCATGGTTGTCTCAGCTGGTGCTGCCGCGCACGCCGGCCGATATCGTCCCCTGGTTACAACAAGGCGCTGGTAAAGACAGCCTGAAAGCACTGGTGACCCAGCTCACGCAACCCGACAGTCCACTAGCCAAGTTACTCGCCAGCCTGCCGGCTGACTCGCAAGCCGAACTCAAAGCACTAATCCGCCTGGCCGCCGAGCAGCGTATTGCCGGTGCGCCAACCGGGCGCGACGAGAACACTCCTTTTATACTGCACTTACCGCAGAGTCATGGCCGTGAACTCCGTCTCAGTGTTCATTCAAAAGAGCCGCAGCAAACCTCAAAACGGCAGTCTTCCGGCCGCGCCTGGACAGTCAAACTGGGGCTGCCTGTCGGTGATCTGGACACCCTGGAAGCCACAGCCGTCTGGCAAGACAACCAGCTCAAGCTGGCATTCTGCTGCGAGCAGCCAGATATACTGGCATTAACTGAACAGTTAACACCTCAGCTGATGCGTCGCCTGGAACTGTTGGACATTAACTGTCAGTCAGTGAGTTTTCATCAGGTGCAGAGCAGTGATGATTCTGCACCTGAAATACACCCGCAATGCGGCATCAGGATCAGCGTATGAAAACAGAGCAAAACCGGGCTGTCGCTTTGAGCTACGATGGCTATAACACCCCGTATGTCTCGGCCAAAGGCTATGACGATTGGGCAAAAGAGATAATAGAGCAAGTCAAAGCCCAGGGAGGACTGATACACCAGGATCCGGCACTGGCTGACTACCTCAACAACCTGGAGGCCGGAGATAACATCCCGCCCGCCCTGTTCGTGATCATAGCCGAACTGATTGCTTTTTCCTGGGTCTTAAACGGAAAAACCCCTCCCGGATGGGAAGGGCCTGTGTCTGTCAACGAAACCGTCTGACGCTATTGCACAGTGAAGTGGCAGGACCTGGCGCTGAAGCTTTGAATAAAAGCAGCCAGGCAGCAGTGCTATCGTCGGCCTTTATTCATGCGCTGCTGTAACCGCAACAGCAGTTCAGCTTCCGCTTTTGGCAGATCACACTCTTCCATCAGTTCATTAACGTCGGCACCCAGCTCAACCATTTTACTGGCGCGGCTGTAAAGGCGGCCGTCAGGATCCTGCATGGCCATTTCACCCTGTCGCTCAGACAGCTCTTCCTGCTGGCGTGTTAATATGGCCATTTTATTACTCATTGCCATCGTACCCGCACGCAATTCATGAAACTGTTTGGTTAAGCTTTCCTGCTGCTGTCTGGCGGTTTTTAACAGCAGCTCTGCTGCTGCAAACTTGGTTTCCAGATCCAGACGCGCTTTTCGCTCGCGCCGAACCAGAACAACAGCTACCACCACCGCCAGCACAGCAACAGCCAGCGGCAGCCATTCAAGCAACATAGCAGGCATCAGAGGTACGCCATCTCTTCCCATTCTTCATCAGACAGGAGCTTGTTCAGATCAACCAGGATCAGCAGTTGATTATCACGGTTGCTGACGCCTTGAATAAACTTGGCGCTTTCATCAGTACCTACGCTTGGCGTACTGTCGATTTCAGAGCTACGCAGATAAACCACTTCTGCCACGCTGTCGACCATAATACCAATAACCTGCTTTTCAGCTTCAATGATTACGATACGGGTATTATCTGAAATCTCACCTGACATCAGGCCAAAACGTGCACGGGTATCAATCACAGTGACCACATTGCCACGCAGGTTGATAATTCCCAGTACGTAATCCGGCGCACCCGGAACCGGGGCGATTTCAGTATAACGCAGCACTTCACGAACCTGCATTACATTGATACCGTAGGTTTCCTCTTCCAGCTGGAAAGTAACCCACTGTAATACCTGATCGTTACTGTCTTCTTTTTGAATCTCGGCAACACTTACCTGCGACATGCTGTATCCTCTCCGGCCATCGTCACAAAACGCTCTTCACATCCAAACCCGCTTTCAGCATGGAAATGAGTTCATTGACATGAATTAAAGCACACATTTTCTCTTTAACCATACCCGCCAGCCAAGGCCGTTTACCTGCCTTTTCTCGCCAGCGAACACTATGTTTTGTCAGGGTTTCTGTTCCGTGAAGTTGATCACAAGCCAGTCCCCACTTACTTTCTCCCAACATGACCACATAGCGGTAATTTTCCTGATGGTCATCATTGCGAATAGATTCAGGCATCACCCATCTGGCGGTATCCACCACATCCAGTTTTCGGTTCTGTACCGGCTGCAAGCCAAGATACCAGTCCGGTCTGCCGATGAGATGGCTCATCTCCCCCAGTTGGTGTATCCCGCCCAGCTCTGTCAGCGGAACGGCAAAAGTCACCCCATTGACGGCAAAAAACAGCGCCTGAAATTCCGTCTGCTCACTGGCGTCAGGTAAGGTCCAGGATGGCGGCGGCGACTCAGCCGTCAGTCCTGGTTCCAGTTCAGGCTCAGGTGCTGCTTCGGCCACAGTGTCCTGCACATACGCTTCTTTACCAAGAATGTCTGTCGCAGGCTCGGTTGCAACTATTTCATCCTGAGGCTGAGAGCTTGTTTCCAATTCAGCCGCCAGTACCGCCTTTTCCGCTGCGGCCGGAGCCTCTGCAACCTTAGGCAGCATGTGCATCAGCTGGACACTGCTTTCCGGCTCAGCATAGGGAGCCGGCTCATCCGCTGACGACTGTGCAGTCACTGCCTGCGATTGTATAAGCGGTTCCGGCACAGCGTCCGGATCCTGAGTCTGTACACTGTCGTCCTCAAACCAGCCCGGGTCATCCAAAAGGGTTGACTTAACGTCTTCCGTTTGTTGTTTTTCCAGTTCAGCCAATTGCTGTTGCTCTGCAATCCAGGCTTCACTTTCAACAATGACTTCCTCTTGCATCTCTGACATTTGATCCAGAAGACGCTGCAACTGCTCAAGATCTGTTCTGGAACGCGGAGGCGAAAACCTGACTTCAGGCACACTCAGCTCTGGTTCTGCGGCAACCGAAACCGACGCAGCAGCATTCGGCAACTGGGTTGCCATTGCCCGCAGTGACGGCGGTTCGCCACCTTCAGCAAACGAGTTCACCGACGAGTTATCTCGCCCGGATTCATCCAGGCTATTAAAATCAAAGGGCTGATGAGTCTGGGTTTCTACCGTAACGCTTATCGCATCATCGGGTGACCCGCCGCTCAGTTGCTCATCTGCCGCATCAACAAGATCGCCAGTCTCTGACAACGGCTCCTGACCATCATCGCCTTCGTCTGACGCTGGCAAGTCATCCTGCAGTCCGACAGCGTCCGCGCTATCCTCTTCGGGCAACAAAGAATCATCCAGCAGCCCGAAAAAGTAATCATCTAATGCCTGTTCACTGGACAGCTTTGCGTTATCGCTCATCTTGACCAAGCCGCTCCAGATAATTCAATAAAGTTTTATATGCAAACACACCGCGTGAGCCACGGGCATACAAGGATGGCGGCATATGCTTGATACTGGCATCACGAAATTTGGTATCAATTGGTACAGCAGAAGCCCAGACCTGGTTGGCATAACGCAGCTTGAGTTCCTGTAATGTTTCCAGCGATGCCCGGGTCCGCTTGTCATACATAGTCGGCACAATAGTGACTTTGAATTCATCCGGCCTGGATTTTTGCATGATTTGCAACGTACGCATCATGCGCTCCAGACCTTTCATCGCCAGAAACTCCGTTTGTACCGGAATCAGAATGCGCTCGCTGGCAGCCAGTGCATTCACCATCATGACACCCAGGATCGGGGGACAGTCAATCAGCACATAATCATATTCTTCTTCCAGACATTTCAATGCCTTTTTCAGAATCAGCCCCATGCCACTGCGGGTTCCCATGACTCTGTCCAGGGTCGCCAGCGACATATGCGCGGGTATCAGATGGATATTGTTAAACCGTGTTTCCAGCACCAGAGGTTTGACAGTGTCGCGGTCAATCGTCGACAGCTGGAACAAATCAAACAGGCTGGATTCAAGGCGGTCAGAATCAAAGTTCAAATAGGTTGTCAGTGATGAATGTGGATCAGTATCCACCAACAAGACGCGCTTGTTTCGCTCACTCAACAGGCCCGCCAGACTGACAGTAGTCGTGGTTTTTCCCACGCCGCCTTTCTGGTTGGCAATGCTCCAGACTACCACGACATCTCCTTAAGCTAAGCCAACCTCAATCAGAATACGCTCAGCGATACGATCCAAAGGAAGATCTTCCGTCGATATCCCCGCCTTAGCAACCGCCTGCGGCATACCGTATACCACACAACTTTCTTCATCCTGTGCCCAGACAGTTGCGCCGGCAGACTTCAACATACGCGATCCGTCACGCCCGTCTGCGCCCATTCCGGTCAGGATCATAGACAACACCTTGTCATGATACACCTTGGCTGCAGAGCCAAAAGTGACATCGACACAAGGCTTGTAGTTCATGCGATCACCACCATCAATAATACGCAAACGCACATTGCCCGGGCGGCCTTCCAGCATCATTTGTTTACCGCCAGGTGCCAGATAAGCGGTACCGGCACGCAATACATCGCCATCTTCAGCCTCTTTCACACCAATTTTGCAAAGGTTATTCAAACGCGCCGCAAAGGCCGCGGTGAATGTAGCAGGCATATGCTGAACCAAAACAATGGGATAAGGGAATGAGCCTGGCAACTGAGTCAGAATTTTTTGTAACGCAACAGGACCGCCGGTCGATGTACCTATCGCCATAAGCTGATACTGTTTACCTGTTGCTTTGAACCGGGCGGCAGGCCGAACCGGTGCTGGTCGTGACGGCGGCGTCGCGGTCGCAGAACTGACAACTGTGCGGCCTGATGTCAGCGGACGAGCCGCTGGCGATGGCGTGACCGGACTGCTGGCACGCAAAGGCGTTCGCATAAAGACACGTTTACGGGCCAGTTCAGCGACACGCTTTTGCAGCAGAGAGATTGCCTCGTCTTTATTACGCGCAATATCTTCAAATTTTTTCGGCAGAAAGTCTAACGCACCCGCGTCCAGTGCATCTAATGTCGCCCGCGCGCCCTCATGGGTAAGCGAAGAAAACATCAGGATAGGTGTCGGGTTCGACTTCATGATTTCGCGCACAGCGGTGATACCATCCATCACCGGCATTTCGATATCCATAGTGATGACGTCAGGTTTCAGTGTCCGCGCTTTTTCAACGGCTTCTTTACCGTTTACAGCATCGCCAATCACTTCAAGGCGCGGATCCGCATTAATAATTTCACTCACCCGGCGGCGGAAAAAACTGGAGTCGTCCACCACCAACACTTTTACAGCCATGTCATATCTTTCCGTAAGCAATCAGGCCTGAATGAACAGGGGCCTTTTAAGCCCCTGTTAATTATTATTATCTGCGGCCTGCGTAATGTTTCAGAAGGTTGGGGACATCCAGAATCAGTGCAATGTGACCATCACTGGTGATGGTGGCACCCGCCATACCCGGTGTGCCCTGCAATAACTCATCCAGCGGCTTAATCACCACTTCTTCCTGACCGATAAGCGTATCCACGACAAAGCCCATTCTCTGATGGCCTATCTGAACAATCACCACATGCCCAAGCTGTTTTTCCCGCTTGGTAGCTGTGTGTCCTGCCAGCCAATCCTGGAGATAAAACAGCGGAATCGCTTTATCACGTACTATGATAGTCAGTTGCCCATCAACCACATTGGTCTTTCTGAGATCCAAATGGAAGATTTCATTCACACTGGCCAGAGGCAGTGCAAATGGCTGGTCAGCAACACCAACCATCAGTGTCGGCAAAATGGCCAGCGTCAACGGCACTTTAATATCAATGCGTGTGCCTTTGCCCAGATTGGAGTCAATGTAAATGGAACCGTTCAGCTGGCTGATAGCGGTTTTCACTACATCCATACCGACGCCACGACCGGAAATATCTGAGATTTCTTTTTTGGTCGAGAAACCGGGGGCGAAAATCAGGTTATAACATTCGCTGTCAGACAAACGCGCGGCGGCATCTGCATCCATAACACCGCGGTCAACGGCAATCTGTCGCAGCCGATCCGGATCCATACCGCCGCCGTCATCTTCGATGGTCAGCAAAATATGATCCCCTTCCTGCGCAGCAGACAAAAGCACAGTACCAATACGCGGCTTGCCGGCCTTCTCACGCACATCCGGCATTTCGATACCGTGATCGACTGAGTTACGTACCAGGTGAACCAAAGGATCGGCCAGCGCTTCCACCAGATTCTTATCGAGATCGGTTTCTTCACCGCGCATTTCCAGCACGATTTCTTTTTTCAGGCTACGGGCCAGGTCGCGTACAACACGCGGGAAGCGGCCAAAGACTTTCTTGATTGGCTGCATACGCGTTTTCATTACCGCCCCCTGAAGATCTGCGGTCACCACATCAAGGTTTGCAACAGCTTTTGACATTTCTTCGTCATTGCTGTTCTGGCCCAGGCTGATCAGGCGATTTCGCACCAATACCAGCTCACCAACCATGTTCATTATGGTGTCCAGGGTAGAGGTATCGACACGGACAGTGGCTTCAGCCTGCGTCTTTGATTTTTCTTTTAACCCGGTTGCTTTACGCTCAGCAACAGGCTGCGGCATCTCAGCAACGGGCTGAGCGCTGACAGGCGCGGGGTCGGCTTTCGCCTGTAACGCGTAAGCCGGTTTGGTTGCAATCGCCAGCTCTTCATCTGACGGTCCTTTACCGCTGCCGTGCAATTCATCTAGCAGACGTTCAAATTCGTCATCTGTCATTAAGTCGCCGTCACCTGTACCAGGTGCACTGGCAGCAGCAGGCGATTCGGACGTTTGCGCAGCAACTGGCGAGGCTGACTCATCAGCACCCGAAGTTTCATTGCCAGGCGCGTTACCTATACCGTGCAGCTCATCTAGCAGGCGTTCAAACTCATCGTCAGTGATATCGCCATTATCAAGGTCTGTCGAGACAGGTGCACTCTGAACAGCACTGGCTGAGGTGGCGCTTGGGCTGCCGCCCGCACCGTGCAACTCATCGAGCAGACGCTCAAACTCATCCTGAGTGATTTCATCCACCGAACCGCCAGCAATCGCGGGCTGTTCAGGTGAAGCCGGCTCGATTGCCGCTGCAGGAGCAGCAACCGGCGCTTGAGCTGAGACAGCCGCCGCCAGCTCTTCGGCACCCGGTGGCTGGCTGTAATAATGCAGCGCATCCAGCAAACTTTGTTCTGCTGGCTCAATCGGCTCACGGTCCTGCACCTGTGCGAACATCACATTGATGGTATCCAGTGCTTGAAGGATGACATCCATCAGCTCTGAAGTCACAGTGCGTTTACCGGTACGGAGTAAGTCAAAAATGTTCTCAGCACCGTGACAAGCGTCAACCAATGCCGTTAACGCCAAAAACCCGGCACCACCTTTGACAGTATGGAAGCCGCGGAAAATGGCATTCAGCAAATCTGTATCTTCTGGACGACGTTCCAAATCTACTAACTGCTCGGAAAGTAATTCCAGAATTTCCCCGGCTTCGATTAAAAAGTCCTGCAGGATATCTTCGTCTAAATCAAAGCTCATAAGCTTCCCCTAAAATCCAAGACTTGATAGCAAATCATCGACGTCATCCTGGGTAGACATAACGTCAGTGCGTTCAGCACTGTTGATAATTGGCCCTTCCGGGGAGAGTGTTTTGTCTTTCTGGCTCACGACTACTGAGCTTTCACTCTGTTCAATACCGGCAGCCTTCAGAATCTCAACCAGCTGATGCTCCACTTCATGAACAAGCTCGATCACTCTGCGAATAACCTGGCCCGTCAAATCCTGGAAGTCCTGTGCCATCAGAATCTCAGTCAGATGACGGTGAAGCTGTTCGCTGTCACCGTCGAGCTGAACTAATAATGCGTCAATATCGTGACAAAGCCGTTTAAATTCACCAAGGGTGATCTCCCCGTGCATTAAACGTTGCCACTGGGGTTTCACTTGCATCAGACGTTCACGCAATAAATCCGCAATAGGAAGCGTGCCTTCAACGGCATCCATTGTCCGGTTGGCGGCTTCCTCGGTTTTGTCTATCACATAATTCAGACGTCCACGTGCATCAGGAATGTCGGTCGTCGCTAAATCAGCAATACGGGGATCCAGACGAAAATTCTGCAATGAGTCATGTAATTGACGCGTCAATTTACCCACTTCGAGATACATCGGATCCCGACAATCCGACACCAGGCTTCGGAACAACTCGTCTGCGTCCGCTTGCCGGTCTTCTTCCAGCAGCGCGACGAGTTGTTTCGCCTGTTCAAGTGAAATCATATGTGTCTACCCTAGTTAGCGTCAGACTGACGGCATCACTGCATACGCTCGAAAATCTTGTCCAGTTTTTCTTTCAGCGTGGCAGCGGTGAATGGCTTAACAATGTAGCCATTGACACCGGCCTGAGCAGCTTCAATGATCTGCTCGCGCTTGGCTTCAGCAGTAATCATCAGTACTGGCAGGTGTTTCAGGCTTGCATCGGCCCGGATCTGCTTGAGCAAGTCAATGCCTTGCATGCCCGGCATATTCCAGTCGGTGACGACGAAATCGAAGTCGCCTTTCTTTAACATGGGTAACGCAGTCAATCCATCATCCGCCTCCTGGGTGTTATTAAAGCCCAGGTCACGTAGTAAGTTCTTGACGATACGGCGCATTGTTGAAAAGTCGTCAACAATGAGGATTTTCATATTTTTATTCAAAGTTGCCTCCACTGAGGTCACAGTGTTTCTTCTATATCGTGTGTTTATGAAGCAGTCCAAGCAGACAACTTGGCCCGCAGACGCTGCATTGCCTGACTATGAATCTGGCAAATACGGGATTCACTGACACCTAAAACGGCACCAATTTCTTTGAGGTTGAGTTCCTCGTCGTAATACAACGACAACACCAGTGCTTCCCTTTCCGGCAATGTGCGAATGGCACCAGCAAGAGCATGGCGAAAACTGCCGTCCGCAACATCCTGAAAAGGGAGGTTTTCTGCCACTGAATCTTCGGTTGCTACCGTATCTTCTGAGACACCCAGGTCGTCCATACCCACTAGGCGACCACAATTAACATCATTTAATGCCTGATGGTACTGTTCGAGTGTCATTTCGAGATATTCAGCAATTTCCTGGTCATTTGGATCGCGGCCGAGGCGGCTTTCCAACTGCGCAATGGCTTCAGATATCCGACGGTTGTTTTTGTACACGGAGCGAGGAACCCAGTCGCCACGACGGATATCATCCAGCATGGCGCCCCGAATTCGAATTCCGGCAAAAGTTTCAAAACTGGCACCTTTGCCCGGATCATAGTTCTGTTGTGCTTCCAGCAAACCAATCATGCCAGCCTGGATCAGGTCTTCCAGCTGTACATTGGGAGGCAATCGCGCCATCAGGTGATGCGCAATCCGCTTCACCAGTGACGAATACCGCTCAACAAACGCATGGGGGGATTCCTGATATCGGCCGTATGTTTGTGCTTTATTCACCCAGAGGTACCTCTTCAGGTGTTGGTTTAACTAATAACTTTTCAACAAAAAATTCCAGATGTCCGGCCGGATTGTTCGGTACCGGCCAGGTCAACGCTTTGTTGGCGAGCGTTGTCAGGGCCAATGCCGCTGGGCTGCGAGGGAAAGCTTCCACGACCACTTTTTGTCGCTTGATAGACTGACGTACCCTGTCATCTAATGGGATACAGGCAACCAACTCCATGTTGGCCTGCAAAAACCGCTCAGTCACCCGGGTCAGCTTGGCAAACAGCTCTCGCCCTTCGCGATAACTGCGGACCATATTGGCCACAATTTTAAACCTTTGTACCTGGTATTCCCGGTTCAGGATTTTAATCAGCGCATACGCATCGGTAATGGAGGTCGGCTCATCACATACGACAATTAGTACATCCTGGGCCGCGCCGGCAAAACTCAATACCATATCTGAGATCCCTGCTGCAGTATCCACCAGCAGGACATCCACTTCATCTTCAAGGGTGGCAAACGCGCGGATCAGGCCAACGTGCTGAGCACTGGACAGTTCCGCCATATTTTGCGTGCCCGAAGAGGCCGGTATGATTTTTACGCCGTAAGGACCTTCGATAATGATGTCCCGCAGATCGCACACACCTGAGAGGACATGAGACAGGTTACGACCCGCTCGCAGCCCCAGCATCACATCAACATTGGCCAGGCCAAGATCGGCATCCAGCACCATTACTCTCTTGCCCTGACGGGCCATGGCAATCGCCATATTGAGTGTGATGTTGGTTTTACCCACACCGCCTTTACCACCACTGACGGTGATCACTTTGGTCGAGGCCAGTTTTGTCATACGGCGCAAGCCGCTTGCTTGATCGTGCATCATGTTCTCAATCATAAAAATCCGCCCCCTGGTTATCTGCGCTGTCGCTGCTCCAGAAGTGGGTTTGCTGGCCCATGTCGTTTTCCAACAACTCGTTTGCACGATTAACCATGAAGTGTCCCGTGGCGACTTTAATGTCTTCAGGGACACGTTGACCATCCGCCAGATATGCGATCGGCAGAGCACTTTCCAGTGTGACACTGATAACTTCCCCCAGACTGAGGGTTTCATCCAGCTTTGTCAGCACGCAGCCCGACAACGGGATACGACGGAAATGCTCAATGGTTTCGTGCAGAACGCGGCGCTGGGAGGTCGCCGGTAATACCAGAAAGCTACGAATTTGTGAGCCACTATTATGCATCAGGGTATCCAGCTGTTCCTGCAGGCGAAGATCCCTTTGCCCCATGCCTGCTGTATCGAGCAGTACAAGGCGGCGATGCCGTAACTGATGAAGTATATCGGCAAGCTCTTCGGCATCTTTAGCAACTCTTACCGGACAGCCCAGAATTCGACCATAAGTCGCCAGCTGTTCATGTGCACCGATACGATAGGTATCTGTGGTGACCAATGCGATTTCATTCGGACCAAAGTCCATCGCCGCTCTGGCGGCCAGTTTGGCGATTGTTGTTGTTTTTCCTACACCGGTCGGCCCAAGCAGTGCGACCACGCCCCCGGTTTCGAGAATACAGTCATCAGTGGTAATGATCTGGTCGGCCAGCAGCTGAAGTAAGGATGACCAGGCCTTGTGCGGCTGGACATCTTCAGGAATATAACAAGCCAGCTGATCGGCCAGCTCTGAAGATAAGCCCATTTTTTCCAGGCGCTTAATCATCATGGCCCGCATCGGCTCACGACGCTCAACCTCCTGCCACATCAAACCAGACAACTGGTGTTCGAGCAGACGACGGATCGAGGCCATCTCACTGCGCATGGCATCCAGGTCATCGTCACGACCGGGCGAGCGCGCTTCATAGCGGCTGGGATCAAGACGATTCTGAAAAGCACTGTTTTTCTGATTTGCAGACGCTGGACTCACCCGGCCGGTGCGCCCTGCCGGTGCGTCTGCGTCATGATTTTGGCGATAGTCACCGTAAACACTCTGCTGTGACTGACGTCCAGCTGCTGCATAAGGATGTGAAGCCTGACGCCTATCGCTGCCGTAAGGGCTTTTCTCCGACTGAGGACGGGAAGAATAGTCATATCCTTGACGTTCAGCAGGGTGTCCGCCGATGTGCTTCGACTGGCGCTGTAATAAGGCTGACAGGGAGTCCACTTCCGTTTCAGGATCCTGAGCATAGTTTTGCAGCACCTTGGCAAAATGGCCGCTGGCAGGCTGCTGCAACTGCACCTTGTCGTCAGCCAATTTGCGCCTGGCCTCGCCAAAACGTTCCGCCAGGGCATCACGGGCAGGTTGTGACGGTGACGGCACCTTGGCTTCGCTGGCGTCATTATCCACCGCCGCCACGATCTCAACACCGCCGGTCACTTTCTTATTGGACATAATCACCGCATTCGCACCGAGTTGTTCTTTAACTTCACTCAGCGCGGTTCGCATGTCCTTGGCAAAAAATCGTTTAATTTTCAATTCAGTCTTCCCATCCGGTGACGGATTACCCTGCACGTTTTGGCTGACTCAGTCAGCCTGGGGACACCTAGTTACCCACAGCATTCACAATACGGATTTGCTTTTCATCAGGGATTTCCTGATAAGAAAGCACCCGCAGTGTCGGGATGGTGTTTTTCACAAATTTGGCTAACGTGCCGCGCAGTACGCCAGACGTTAACAGTACCGCCGGTTCGCCTTTCAGCTCTTGCTGATGGGTGGCTTCTGTCAGAGAGCGCTGCAAACGTTCTGCCAGACCCGGCTCTATACCGGAGGACTCGCCCCCGCTAGACTGCATTGTTTTATGCAATATTTGTTCCAACTCAGGAACAAGAGTGATAACAGGTAATTCAGGCTCTATTCCATTGATTTCCTGAACAATTAGACGTTTTAGGCCAATACGAGCGGCAGCGGTGAGGATGTCGGGATCTTGACTCTTACCGGAATACTCGGACAAAGTCTGGACTATGGTGCGGATATCCCGGATAGGCACACCTTCATGCAACAGGTTCTGCAGCACTTTCACCACAGCGCCTAACGGCAGCTGATCAGGGACAAAATTGTCCACCAGTTTCGGTGTGGACTGCCCCAGAACTTCCAGCAGGTTCTGTACTTCTTCATGCCCGAGCAACTGAGAAGCATTGTTCACCAGAATCTGACTCAGGTGGGTAGCCAGTACAGTGGCGGCATCAACAACGGTATAGCCCAATGCCTGAGCATGCTCCCGCTGTGATTCTAAAATCCAGATGGCTTCCAGTCCGAAGGCGGGATCGGTCGTCCGCTCCCCTTCCAGGCTGCCAAATACCTGACCCGGATTGATCGCCAGTTCCATATCAGGGTGAATATTTGATTCGCCGTTATTCACCCCCATCAGGCTGATTCGATAGGTATTGGGCGGCAATTCAAGGTTATCCCGGATATGGACCGGCGGAACCAGGAAGCCAAAATCCTGTGACAGTTTTTTCCGAACGCCTTTTACCCGCTCCAGCAGCTCGCCGCCCTGCTCTTTATCTACCATAGGGATCAGGCGGTAGCCGACTTCCAGACTGATGGTATCCATGGGCTGAACATCATCCCACGACAGCTCTTTGGTCACTGGCTTGCTGTCCAGTGTCTCAGGCGGAGCGGATTCTGCCAGCACTTTCGCGTGTTGCTCTTTCTTCACCCGCCAGTAGGCAATCAGGCCGATGATCAGCGCCAGCAGCAGAAACGGAATATGAGGCATACCGGGAACGATACCCATCACAAATAGTATCCCGCCTGTGATGATCAGCGCCTGAGGGTTATTGAACATCTGGAACAACATCTGCTGCCCCATGTCTTCGTCAGTATTTTGACGAGTCACCATCATGGCAGCGCCGATGGACAGCAACAGAGACGGGATTTGCGCCACCAGACCATCACCTATGGTCAGCAGGCTGTAGATATGAATTGCCTCATTGAAGCTGAGATCATGCTGGCCCATACCAATGATCAGGCCACCAATAATATTAATGAAGAGGATCAGGATACCGGCAATGGCATCCCCTTTCACAAATTTAGAGGCACCGTCCATTGAACCGTAAAAGTCGGCTTCTTTGGTGACTTCGCTGCGGCGCGTTCGTGCCTGCTCCTGATCGATTAACCCGGCGTTAAGATCGGCATCAATCGCCATTTGCTTACCCGGCAAGGCATCAAGAGTAAAGCGGGCACTAACTTCAGAAATACGGCCAGCACCTTTGGTAACCACCATGAAGTTGATGATCATCAGAATCAGGAATACGACCAAACCAACCGCGTAATTCCCCCCGATCACCACTGAGCCAAAGGCGTCGATCACCTGGCCTGCCGCCTCCGGGCCTTCATGACCATTCAGCAGTACAACCCGGGTTGATGCCACGTTCAGTGCCAGCCTGAGCAGGGTGGCAATCAGCAGTACGGTCGGGAAAGCCGCAAAGTCCAGCGGGCGGCGGGTATAGACAGTGACCAGCAGCACCACAAGGGCCAGCGCAATATTAAAAGAAAAGGCCATATCCAGCAGCATTGCTGGCATTGGCAACACAACCATCGCCAATGTTGCCAGTACCATGACAGGCGCGCCGATTGCAGGTAGAGACTGTAATCGGTGTAAAGGCAATTTATCTGAAAAAGGTATCGGCAGCTTCATGCATTCTTATCAGGTTGGAATCGGTTAATCGTCAGTGCTCACTAAGTGTTCACCGCGTATTCACTGCCTTACACTTGGTGTGCCGGTGAATCGCAGACAACTGAACGGGCTAAGCTTCGCATAAAGCAAAATTTATACCGCCTTGATAAGTCAATATTTTGACCTGCAGCCAAAACATTTTATATCAAGCAATTAGCGCCGTAATTCGGGAGGAATATCAACAGCCCCTGCCGATAACTTGGGTCGCTTACCATTACCGCGCCGGTATTGTTTGAGCTGGAACACGTACGCCAGCACCTGTGCCACAGCGGCAAACAGACCATCCGGTATTTGCTGTTCCAGCTCGGTACTGTGATAGAGAGAGCGAGCCAGCGGAGGTGCGGGCACAATATCAATCTTATATTGGTTGGCCACTTCCCGGATTTTCATCGCCATATGATCAGTACCTTTGGCAATGACCACCGGCGCCTTGTCCAGTGTGGGATCATAACGTAAGGCAACAGAGAAGTGCTCCGGGTTGGTAATCACTACATCGGCCTTTGGCACTTCCGCCATCATGCGCCGCTGCGCCATTTCACGCTGCAGCATACGGATACGGCCTTTGACCTCAGGTTTACCTTCGACATCTTTATATTCGTCTTTGACTTCCTGTTTGGTCATCTTCAACTGCTCGTTATGCTGCCAGATCTGGTAAGGCACATCAATTGCGACCACCACCAGCAGCGAGCAACAGATCAGCAAGACAAAGCGCAGTAAAATCTCCAGTGCATGAAAGATATTGCTCGGATAAGTCTCTATGCTGAGCTGAAAGAAACCTTCCAGGCTGCTGTACATCAGGTAGTAAGCAACACCGGCCACCAAAGTGACTTTCAGAATGGATTTCACCAGTTCAACGGCACTTTGCTTACCTATCATACGTTTAAGGCCGCTGCCCGGGTTCATTCTTGAGAGCTTGGGTCTTGCCGCCTCAGCGGAAAAACTGATTCCGCCCAGAGCGGAAGCGCCAATCAGTGCTGCCACAAACAAGAATAACAACACCAGAAGCAAAGGCCACAGCATATGCGCTATGGCATCACCGGTCACAGAAAGCAGCTTGGTAAAATCAAACACTTCTTCACGGCTGAGCGTAAAAAATTTGCGCATGACTTCACTCAAAGCAACGGCCAGCATTTCGCCAAACCACATCAGGCCAACCGCACCCGATACCAGTACCGCAACCGACGCCAGTTCTTTTGATCGCGCGACCTGACCTTTTTCACGCGCTTGCTGCAACCGTCGGGGGGTTGCGTCTTCAGTACGTTCTTGTCCGTCTGACTCAGCCATCAGACTCCCTCCTGTCTGCCATCAGCAATCGAGCCTGATCAGGCTGCAGATTTGCTCTGTACCCAGTTGCCAGTGTTCTTCATACTGCGCCTGGATGCCAATTAACAGATACCAGCTGACAAACAGCCCCAGCAAGAGCGCAAACGAGAAGCCCAGGGAGAAAATATTCAGCTGAGGTGCCGCACGTGTCATGACGCCGAACGAGAGGTTCACCGTCAGCAGCGCAATAATCCCTGCCAGCGACATGTTTAAACCGGCTTTGAACATCCAGCCGAACCAGCCCGCCAGCTGCTGATAATCCACCGCCTGCAACATCGACTGGCCGACCGGCAAAGTGGTAAAGCTCAGCACCACCAGCCTGAGCATCGCCAGATGACCGTCAGTGGCGAGAAATAACATGATGGCCAGCATCATATACAGCTGACCCAGCACTGGGGTGTTTTGCCCGTTGGCCGGGTCGACCATAGAGGCAAATCCGAGGCTGGACTGCATACCCAGGATCTGCCCTAACAATACAAATGTCTGGGTGACAAACTGCGTCACCAGCCCCATAGCGACACCTATGATCACCTGCTGGCCGGTGGTGAGAAAGCCCTCAAAAGATAACAGAGGAATATCAGGGACCTGAGGCAGCATAGGCATCACAGCAAAAGTCACTGTCAGCGACAGATAAAGCCGGATACGCATCGACACGAAACGGGCGCCGAAGAAAGTCATGCTCATCATCATGGCGCCGATGCGGGTCAACGGCCAAAAATAATTGGCCAGCCAATCTAAAATGACCTCCGCCGGATACGTCATGACCTGTCTGCTCAGTAAAGAATTTGAGGAATGTGCTCAATGATGCGATGAAAATAATCCATCAGCATTCTGGTCATCATATGACCAAACACCATCAGCGCAACCAGGGTAATCACCAGACGAGGCAGGAAACTTAACGTCTGCTCATTGATGGATGTGGCGGCCTGAAAAACCGCAACCACCAAACCGATCAGCAAGCCAGGTATGACGATCACGCAGACCATCACCAGGACCATGTAGAGGGCTTCCTGAAAAATTTCGACGAAGGCTTCTGGCGTCATTGTCTGTCACTCCCTGTCATCAGGTGCCGAAGCTGCCGGCCAGTGTCGACAGGATCAGGTTCCAGCCATCCACCAGTACGAACAACATTAATTTAAACGGCAGTGAGACTATCATCGGCGACAGCATCATCATACCCATGGCCATCAGTATGGAGGCCACGACCAGATCGATGACCAGAAAAGGCAGAAACAGCATAAAGCCAATCTGAAATGCCGTTTTGAGCTCCGAGGTAATAAAAGCAGGGATCAGTACTGTCATAGGTACCTGCTGGGGGTCTGTTGCCTGCGATCCCGACATATCCACGAAGGTTTCCAGATCTTTCACCCGCGTTTGTTTGAGCATGAACTGGCGCAGCGGATCCTGGGCAACCGTCAGGGCTTCACGGGCAGAGAGCTCTTCATTGATATAAGGCTGAACGGCTTTGGTATTGATCTCATCCAATACCGGGGACATGACAAAGAAAGTCATGAACAAGGCTATCCCGATAATTACCTGGTTTGACGGGGTCTGCTGCAAACCGAGCGCCTGACGCAAAATCGACATCACCACCACGATGCGGGTAAATGAGGTCATCAGGATCACAATGGCAGGCAAAAAGCCCAGCGCCGTCATCAACGCCAGAATTTGCAGTGTGACGGAGTAATCTTCGGTGCCATCCGGGTTCACTGATACCGAAAACGCCGGAATACCGCCACCACCTTTGGTGGTCAGCAGGGTTGCAGCCCCTTTATCGCTCTGCATTTCGCTGACGGTGACATTGTTACCCGCCACATTCCCCAGTCCGCCACCTTCGCTCTGCGCACTCGCCATACCGGAAAGCAGCAGGCAAAGTGCACCGACAACCCAGATAAAGAAGTTAGATCTATACATCATTGTCTTTTCAACAACTTACCGAGTTGCTGAGCAAACTCACCGTTGCCTGCACCGGCACTGACCGGCAAGGGGGTTTCCAGCTTGGTCAGCATTGAAATATTTTGCGGCGTTACACCAATGAGCAACTGCTCGTCACCTACCTGCACCAGCACGATTCGCTCACGCTGGCCTACCACCACCTGGCGGACAATCTGCAGCCCGTTATCTCCGCCACTGACACCCGGCAGCTTCATGCGACGCAGCAGCCAGGCAAGAAACACGATAAGAACCAATACCAGCAGCAGCGAACCAATCGTTGCGCCCATATCCAGCTCCGGCGCCCCGGCCGCCCATACCGGCTGGCTGAGTAATGCCAGACCGGCCAGCAATGTGCTTTTCAATGCTTTCATCCCTGTTACCGCAGCTTCTTAATACGTTCAGTCTGACTGATCACATCGGTCAGACGAATACCGAATTTATCGTTGACCACCACCACTTCACCGTGGGCAATCAAAGTACCATTGACCAGTACATCCAGCGATTCGCCGGCAACACGGTCCAGTTCAACGACCGAGCCCTGGTTTAATTGCAGTAAGTTACGGATACTGATTTTGGTGCGTCCGACTTCCATTGAAATCGTGACCGGAATATCCATGATGGAATCCAGACGACGTCGTTCTTCATCCGTAATAGGGGTACTTTCGTCTGTGAGTTCTTCCAGCGGTGCCGCTTCAATATTGTCGTCGGCCTGTTCAGCCAGGGCTGCTGCCCAGTCGTCAGCAACTTGTTGATCTTTATCTGACATAAATCACCTGTATTAATCGTCAATCGGGTCAGTAGCGGAGAAAGTCGGACTCAGCTCATCGCCATCTAAGAAGGCAAGGTCCGTTTTCACCGTATCTGGCCGCTTAAGTTTCTTGGAAATCTTTATCGCCACATGATCACCGGATTTACCCATTTTTCCGCGGTATGTCGGCAGATCCTCGACGTAGAGAGTGGCCGTTTCCGGCAATTCAATCGGTATCACATCGCCGGAATGCAACTCCATCAGATCCCGCAGCGTCAGGTCAATATCGAGCAATTTGGCACGCAGATTCACTTCGACATCCATCACCTCATCCCGCAGTGCCTTGCTCCAGCGGACATCGGTGTCCATTTTGTCACTCTGGACGCCGGCATCAAGCAATTCGCGTATCGGCTCGACCATGGAGTACGGCATCACAACATGGAAATCGCCGCCGCCGCCATCCACTTCAATGTGGAAAGAGCTCACCACTATCACTTCTGTCGGGCTGACGATATTGGCCATGGTCGGGTTCACTTCGGAATCCAGGTATTCGAATTCCACGCCCATCACAGGTGACCAGGCTTCACGATAGTCTTCAAAAACCAGTTTCAGCAGCATCTGGACGATACGCCGCTCAGTCGGCGTGAATTCACGCCCCTCGATCTTGGCGTGGAAACGGCCATCTCCACCAAAGAAGTTCTCAACCAGAATAAAGACCAACCGGGCTTCCATGGTAATTAAGGCCGTGCCTTTCAGGGGACGAAAACGCACCATGTTTAAACTGGTCGGGACATAAAGGGTGTTCTGGTACTCGCCGAATTTGAGCATCTGTACGCCATTGATCGACACTTCTGCCGTCTTGCGTAACATGTTAAACAAACTGATCCGCATATGGCGGGCAAAACGCTCATTGATAAGCTCAAGCGTCGGCATCCGGCCACGGACAATGCGGTCTTGCGATGAGAAGTCAAACGAGATAACCCCAGTGCCTTCCTCTTGCCGGGGGTGATCATCCTCTACATCATCGACGCCATGCAGCAGCGCATCAATTTCGTCTTGGGTTAATAAATCAGTCACTGGGAACCTATTGCATTACAAAGCCAGTAAACAGAACCTGTTCGACCACAGGGCTGCCAGATACTTTCACCAGCGCAGACTGCACGGATTGCAGCGACTGTTGACGTAGTTCAAGCCGTCCGCTGGGTGAACGAAGCTGCTCCACACTGGCGGCACCGAAAGATTGAAGCAGGGTGCTTTCTACCAAAGGAATGTGTTGACGGGCCAGAGTATCATTCTCATCGCCGCGTACCATGAGTTGTACTTTCACCTGTACCAGCCGCTGCTGGGTATCCCCCGTCACATTGAAAATAAAGGGGTGCGGCAAAATCACGTAATAAGCCGGTTCCGGCTTACCTGAAGACTGGGATGCCGACATGCCATCGCTACCCGCAGCAGACTGATCGTCAGACAGGAAAAACCAGGCTGCTACGCCCCCCAATAGCACGGGGACTAATGCAATTAAAATCAATATAATGCGTTTTTTGCTATTTGTTGTTGCCGCTGATTCAGCCATATTTCCAATTCCGTTCGCGGATCAATAATAGTCACTTGGGTGTCGCAAAATACCAGCTATGGCGCTGGGATCATGCGTAATAATCAATACCGTCGCTTTGCTCGCTGACAGTCACGGCAATCGCATTGCCATCGTCATCATCCCGCTGCGACTGGCCACTCTGACCGCCTCTGGCCATGCCTTCTTCACCCTGTTGCGTGCCGGTATGCTGGCCGGCAAATTGCTGATTACCGTCCTGCTGCACGCTTCCCTGGGTCAACTGGATACCTTGCTGCTGTAACAGCTCTCTCAATCGCGGCATAGCCTGTTCAACCAGATCCCGGGTCTGTGCATTACCAACATGGAACTGCACCGATGCCTGATCATTATTAATGGCCAGTTTTATCTGCATCCGGCCCAGTTCTGGGGGATCCAGGCGAATATCAACATGCTTGAGATTTTTACTCATCAGCATCTGCACCCGCTCCGCCAGTTGCTCACCAGCCATCTCTTTTTGCAGAGGAAGTGCGGTTGGCTGTGCCTGCGCTTCAGCTCGCTGCATCGCTGTCAGTGAAGAGGGTTGCCCGGTGATCGCATTGGTGCCAGATGCAGGTCCGGTCGCCATGGCGTCTTTTTGTACCGTCTCCATCTGCAGCCCGGCATCAGACAAAGCCGCCTGAAGCGATGCCGATACGCCCGTTTGACCGGCTCCCGCCTGATTAGCATTTACACCGTCAGCCGCTCCGGCTTCCCCGCCTTTGGCAGAAGCAGAAAGCCGGGCAATGGCGTCACTGAGCCAATCTGGCTGAGCATCTCCTTCGCTGCCCGCCTTCGCATCACCCTGAATGGCCGACTGAACCGAGCCGGCTACCAGCGTCAGGTCAGGTTTGTCACCCTTACCTTTAGCATCAGAAGCGGTACCTTTGGTGACCGCTGCCAGCATCTCAGCAAGTTTACCCGATCGTCCTGCAACCACACCGTCATCAACAACTCCAGCTTCAGCTTCAGACAGCTCACTGTTGAGCGCCTGAGTGCCTGCTTGCATTGTCATTCCAGGCGGTAAGAAGGCGCCTCCTGCTCCTTGTACTTCACTGCTTTCAGATTCAGGTGGCAATTCTTTGCCATCTTTTGCCATCTGCAGTTGCTGGCTGGAGGCATTCAGCCTGTCTAACAGTGCTTCTGCCTCGGCGCGAATACTCTCTTCCGTGCTCTCAGACTCAGGGCTTTCGCCTGCCGCTGTCTGCGAGGCATCCGACGCTTTTTCCGATGATTTACCGGCTGCAACTGCGTCTGCACTTTCTTGCCGCTGGCTGTCTTTCGCCTTGTGTGTTTGCGCGGCGTTATCGCTGGTCTTTGTCGACTGCGCGGCAGTCGATTCAATTTTTTGACGCTTAGTCGCCGTTTTACTTTCACTGTGAACGGCAGACTCAAGTCGTGATGAAAACCCCGACAGTCCCGTTTCCTCGCGGCTGTCAGAACGAGCAGGCTTACCCGGCCGGACAGAGGATCCGGACGTGCTAAAATCGACAGAAATGCTGCTGGACGGTTTCATAACTACCTTACACTGACAATTATTTGACGACCAAAGTCGTGGTTATACTCAAAACCATGCAAGAAGTGAACCAGCTCTTGAGTTGACTGCGATAAGCGATTAACACCGGCGGCGGGCAGATTGCAGCGAGGCAAACTCATCCATTAACTTTTGCTCCTGACGCGCCAGACGCTGTTCCCGCTCTGTGTGTTTTTTTTCCAGCAGCCATTCAACTGACTTACGCTCAGTACGAGCCTGTTGCCAGAACTCAGCACATTTCTCTACCTGACGTTCAAATTCACGGCCGGCCGCCCCCTGCTGAACCAGAGTTTCGTCTAACTGCCCCAGGAATTTATGCAGGTGGCTGAACTGACTGGCCGTCAGTCCATTCTGGCCCCGCTCGGTCAATTGCAGGCAGTAATCGTAGCGGTACTTTTCAATTTGTTCGCGCTGCTGGTAAAAGCTGTCCAGATCCCGCTTGGCCTGCTGAAGTGCCAGAAAAGCGTTATGTTCTTTGTCTTTGACCTGTTCAAGTATCAGGGTCAGTGCCTGATCAGACATCCGCGCCTCCGGCCATGCCGTTTAGGTGTTTCATACTCAGGCTCCCAGCGTAGAGCGGAGCATATTGACGCACATGTCATAGGGAACCGACTCTTTCATGCTTTGCTGTAAGTACTGATCCAATCTGGGTTTTAAGGTAAATGCCTGGTCGATTGCCGGATCCGACCCCGGCTTGTACGCACCGATAGACACAAGATCCTGGTTTTTACGGCAAACAGACAATATCTGCCGCACGGCTTTCGACATCAGCATCTGCTCTTCATCCACGATGGCTGGCATAACACGGCTGACAGAACGTTCAACATCGATCGCCGGATAATGACCGGCATCGGCCATCTCACGTGACAACACGATATGACCGTCAAGAATCGCTCGTGATGCATCAGCGATAGGATCCTGCAGGTCATCACCTTCAGTCAGAACCGTAAAAAAGGCCGTGATCGACCCCTGTTGATCGCCGCCATTGCCGGCTCGCTCAACCAGAGCCGGAAGCTTGGCAAACACAGACGGCGGGTATCCTTTGGTCGCCGGCGGTTCGCCAATCGACAGGGCAATTTCACGCTGCGCCTGAGCAAAGCGAGTGAGCGAGTCCATCAGCAATAGCACATCCAAGCCCTGATCCCGGAAATATTCCGCCACGGTCAGGGCAGTCTGGCACCCTTTCAGGCGCATCAGAGGTGAAGCATCAGCAGGGGCTGCCACCACAACCGCGCGCTGGCGACCTTCTTCACCTAAGATCTCATCAATAAATTCTCTGACTTCACGGCCACGCTCACCAATCAGTCCAACCACCACCACTTGCGCCGTGGTGCCCCGGGTCATCATGCCCAGAGTGACAGATTTACCCACCCCGGAACCGGCAAACAGGCCAATCCGCTGGCCTTTACCTACGGTCAGCAGCCCATTAATGGCTTTCAGTCCGACATCCAGAGGTTCGCTGATGGGTTTTCTTGCAAGAGGGTTGATCGGTTCCGCATTCAGTGCGGCCCGCGCCGAGGTGTAAATCTGCCCTTTGCCGTCCAGGGGGTTACCCATGCCGTCAATAACCCGGCCAAGCAGCTCAGGCCCCACCGGCAGGCCGCCATCGCCCATCACAGGCGTGACTTTAGCGCCGGGCATCACCCCGGTCAGCTGTTCACTGGGCATCAAGTACAGGGTATCGCCACTGAATCCGACGACTTCCGCTTCAATACTGCCCTGTACCGCTTCGACAGAGCACACACTGCCAACAGGTGCCCGGCAGCCAATGGCTTCCAGTGTTAAACCGACCACACGCACCAGTCGTCCGGAGGCGACGGGACGGCAGGCCAGCCCCTGTAAGCGGTAGCTACCCAGCCGTTGCGACAGGGTCATTGCGCAGCATCCTGTGATGCATTGTCAGCCGGACGCTGATTCATGCCCAGAAACTGGGTCAGCAGATAACGAACACGATCTTCCATCCGATAATCCACCGCAGAGTCACCGGCGCTGATCTGGACATCACCGCGTTCAAGCCCCGGTTCTGCCAGCAATTGCCAGCGACGGTTATCGAGTTCCTGCTGGCTGTACGCGGCGGTTACCAGCACAAGATCGTCCGGATGCAACTGCACAGTGATCGACTGGGAGGCCAACGGCAAGGTGGCAATAGCTTCTCGTAAGGTGGACAGAATAACCTGAGGATTCGTCTGCACTTCGACCCGGATGAGTTCGCGGGTCAACACGCTGACCATTTCCACCAGCTGGTTTTCTACCTGCTTGTCAACCTGCTGTAACGGCAGTGCGAGTTTGTCAAACACCTGCGTTAAGTGCGCGACGTGCTGCTCAACAATTTCCTGACCGGCAGCCAGCCCTTCTTCCCGGCCCACTTCCAGTCCTTCCTGATGGCCGGCCGCGACACCTTCCTGCCTTCCGGTTTCAAAACCTTCAGCATGACCGGCGGCCCGGCCTTCGGCCAGTCCTTCTTCATAGGCAGACTGGCGGATATCGTCCAGATCCGCCGCCGTCAGTGGCAGAGGCGCTTGCTCCTCTTCCTGTACCTCTCTGGGGCGCCAGCCCGGATCATAATTTAAAGCGTTCTCAACCGGACCGCGATCTTCATCGGTGTAATCGGGATAAGCCCAGCGTTCCAGTTCTTCCGCCTGATGACCACTCAGGCGTACAAAGCCCCGACGGCGTTCAATCGTCATTGTGCTTCCCCGGCTGAATTAGAGGTATTCATCCTGCCCACCGCCGCCATTCAGCATCAGCTCACCGGCTTCAGACAGACGACGGGCAATAGACAGAATTTCTTTCTGTGCCGCTTCCACATCGGAGACACGTATCGGCCCCATCGCTTCAAGATCATCCATCAGCAATTCAGAAGCACGCT
This sequence comes from Photobacterium salinisoli, assembly GCF_003614885.1. Lineage (GTDB taxonomy): Bacteria > Pseudomonadota > Gammaproteobacteria > Enterobacterales > Vibrionaceae > Photobacterium > Photobacterium salinisoli. Next base: position 186,604 of record NZ_QZMS01000007.1, on the reverse strand, counting down.
TGGACATATTGCGCATAATTTTCTCGCGCAGCATATCGTCGGCCCCTTTGAGCGCTTTTTGCAGCAGTTCCTGAGGCACTTCCCGCAACAGGCTCTGGATACCGCGGTCGTCCACTTCGGCCAGGTTCTCGAACACGAACATCAGGTCTTCGATCTGAACAGCCATCTCCTCGTCGTTCTCGCGGATCTGATCCATCAGCAGACCTTCAATATTGTTGTCGAGGTAGTTCATGATATCGGCCGCCGCCTTCATGCCGCCAATTTTCGCGGCCTGAGCACCAGCCTGACCGGCGAACTGTTTCTCCATGATGTCGTTCAGCTCATGCAGGGCTGCCGGCTGAACTTCTTCCAGATTGGCAATTCGCATCATCAGATCCAGGCGCACGCGCTCAGGAAACTGGGATAAAATCTCTGCCGACTGTTCAGGTTCCAGATAAGACAACACGATTGTCTGAATCTGCGGGTGCTCATTGAGAATGATGCTGGCCACCTGACGTGGATCCATCCATTTGAGAGAATCCAGGCCACGGGAGCCGCTGCCCATCAGGATCTGATCAACCAGATTATTGGCTTTATCTTCACCCAGCGCTGCGATTAAGGTATTGCGGACAAAGTCGGCGCTGCCCATCCCAATGCTGGTGTATTTCTGGATATCGGTCAGGAACTGACGGTGCACAGCCGTCACCTTGTCATTACTCAGTTCCTTCATGCTGGCCATCGCCCCACCCACGCGCTGGACCTGCTTGGGTTCCAGGTGGCGTATGATGGAAGCCGCATCCTGTTCATTCAGGCTGAGTAACAGGATGGCTGCTTTATCCGTTCCACTTAAGCTGTTAATGTCGAACGGTTTTTCATCTGTAGTCGCGACTTCATTTGCCATCTTCGTATACCCAGTTCTTCACAACCTGAGCCGCCAGATCCGGTTCGTTGGCAACCAGTGCACGCACGGCTTTCAGTAAGTCGTCATCTTTGTGCAGATTTGGCAGATCCAGGTTGTTATTGGTTAAATCGATACCATCAACACCGTCCAGATCGGCTCCTATCAGTTCTGAGCCATCACCTGCCAGGATTGGCAGACCATTTTCATCCAGAGGTGTGCCATCGGCAGCCTGGTTCGGATAGAGCAGTTTGCGCATGGCAGGACGTACCAATACCACCAGCACAACGATGATCACCAGCGCCGCAGCCAGCCAACGTACCCAGGTATTGAAATTCGGGTGCTCCCAGATAGGCAACTCAACAATGCGTTCCTGCTCCTGGGTGGCGAAGGGGACGGAAATCACTTCCAGCATATCGCCGCGATCTTGCAGGAAGCCGACCCCACCCATCAGCAGGCGTCGGATTTTGACCAGTTCTTCTTCAGTCACGGGAACACGGGTCATTTCGCCGGTTTCCGGATTAAGCTGCGACTTATAATTGACCGCCACCGAGACCGTCTGGCGGCTGATTGTGCCGGTTTGCGAACGCTTATGACGGATAGTGGTATCCAGTTCAAAATTTCGCGTTGCTTCACGGTGCACAGAGCCGTTGCCGCCTTTACCGGTTTGCAAATCGATCACATCCTGCGGTATCGCTGAATCCTGCGGCGGCTGATTACTCAGGGCGCCCGGAATACCCGCCACAGACTGGCCGTTGTTGTAATCTTCCAGCGTATACTCACTGCGGGTTGACGGCGTGTTGGGATCAAAACGTTTTTGCGTTTCTTCCTGGGCACTGAAGTCCATCGAGACATCGACCTGAGAGGTGTAATTCCCCAGCCCCAGGACAGGAATTAATATCGCATCAATCTTTTCGCGCAAGGCTTGCTCTTGTTTGCGCTCCAGCTCGTATTCTTTCCGGCGTGCCGTGGCTGCCGGATCTTCGGTACCGGAACTGAGCAAACGACCGTGCTGATCAGTGACTGTAACTCGGCTGGGTTTCAAGCCCGGCACGGCGGTAGAGACCATATCCACAATGGAATCCACTTCCTGCTGACCCAGCGTGCCCCCTGTACCCAGAGTCAGAAATACACTGGCCGTGGCTTCCTGATTATGGCGGACAAAGACGCTTTGCTTTGGCATCGCCAGCAGTACCTGCGCTTTGCGCACTTGTCTGATCTGCTCTATGGCTCTTGCCAACTGACGCTCGCGACTCAGTTTCAGCCGCTCTTGTTCAAGACGTTGCGAAACACCAAATCCCATATCCTGCAGTAGAATATCATCACCTTCCGCTGTCGGGTTATTCAGTCCGGCACGGGTCAGTTCGAGCTTCAGTGCGCCGTATTGATCGGCTGGCACCCGGATAGTGTTTCCTTCCAGTTGATACTCAATTTGCTTCTGGTCAAAATGATCCAGAATCGGAATCAGCTCTTCAGTGGAAAAATTACCCAGCGGTCGCATTTCCGGTTCTTTCAGCCAGGCGACAACCAGCACTATCAAAGCGACACAAATCGCCACTGACAGCACCAGAATGATCTGACGCAGCAAATCAAGGTTGCCCAGCATACTGTCAACACGTGTGCTGGCACTCTTCTCTTCAAGATCCGGATTTTGCAGATCCAGGTCGCTGTTGGCAACGACAGGAGCTGCAGCGCTACCCGCTATGGCGAGTTCGTTGGATGTTTGTTCCGACACTCACTTAATTCCTGAATTAAACCGGCATATTCATCAGTTCTTTATAAGCTTCAACCAGCTTATTTCTAACCTGGACGGTTGCTTCAAAAGCCACGCTGGATTTATTTCGCGCGATCATGACATCTGACAGCGAAATACTGCGATCGCCCTGATCAAAACGACTGGTCATCTCACTGGATGTATTCTGTAATCCGTTAACCGTCTGTATCGCATCTTGCAGGGCTGCGCCAAAATCAGCACTGACCTTAGCGCCAGTCGCCGGACGTGACGCATTGCTGGCTTCCATTTGCATTGCCTGCATTTCTGACATAAATCCGTTGACTTTCATAGGTTATCTCCGTGGTACTTTTTTGACACAATCTATATTGATCGCATCTTAAAAGATAAAGTTGTGCAAGCTTAACGCCAAAAATATGAAATTAATCTGTTAATTCCGCTTTTATGGTCAAACTGGGATCTCGATTCCGGCGTCCCGCATCTTGGCTAATTTATACCTGAGCGTGCGCGGGCTGATGCCTAACCGCTCAGCCACTTCTTTTCGTTTGCCTTCGCAGGCCTGTATGGCTTCCAGAATAATGGCAAACTCCTGTTCACGAAGCTCGCTGCCCAGGCTGTCAGCCCCTGACATACCCGGCGGTATCACATGTACCGCAGTGTCATTCACTTGCTGCGATGTCACCGGCGTCAGGCTGATAGCATGTTGAAGGCTGTGTGAATCCATCCAGTCCATGCCTTCCAGCAGAATATGCTCGCCACCTATGTCAGCATCACCGGCCAGTATCAGTGCCCGCTGAACCACATTATCCAGCTCCCTGACATTACCGGGCCAGTTATACTGAAGCAGTTTGGCTTGCGCGGCGGCAGAGAATACCGGTGATGGCATTCCCTGTTTCTTGCAATGCCGATCAGCCAGGTGACTGGCCAGTGGCATAATATCGCCCGGACGTTCAGCCAGCGACGGCCAGACAAGCGGAAAGACATTGAGGCGGTAGTACAAATCCTCCCGGAAATTTCCTTCCGCCACGTATTGTTTCAGGTCCCGGTTACTGGTGGCCAGCACCCGCACATCCAGTTTGATACTTTTCCTGCTGCCCAAACGCTCGACTTCACGCTCTTGGAGAACGCGCAGCAGTTTCGCCTGCAAGTTCAGATCCATCTCACTGATCTCATCCAGCAAAATGGTACCGCCTTGTGCCTGTTCAAATTTTCCCGGGCAGGCCTGAACCGCGCCGGTGAAGGCACCTTTTTCATAACCGAATAAGGTCGCTTCCAGCATGTTGTCGGGAATTGCGGCACAATTGATCGCGATAAAAGGCCCTTCACGACGCAGTGAATGCTCATGAATGTATCGCGACATCACTTCTTTGCCTGAGCCACTCGGCCCGAGTACCATCACGCTGGCGTCAGTCTGTGCAACTCTTTCGGCCAGCGCCAGTAATTTCAGGCTTTTCTCATCGGCGGCTATCGCCTGACTGCTGACCGCTTGCACAGGCGCATAGCGGCTGACCATGTTCAATAACACTTCCGGCGCAAAAGGCTTTGCCATGTAATCAATGGCACCGTCTTTCATTGCCAGTACAGCGTCTTCAATATTGGCATAGGCTGTCATCAAGAGTACCGGCAGTTTAGGCCAGTGTTGCTTGATATTCCGCAGCAGGCCCAGCCCGTCCATTCCGGCCATTTGAACATCGGATACCACAATATCCACCTGCTCAGATTTCAACAGCAACAGGGCTTGTTCGGCACTGTCTGCTTCCAGCCACTGATAACCTGCCAGCGCCAGTGTATCCACTAAGGCTTCTCGCAGACCTTCGTCGTCCTCAACGATCAGTACTCGGCTCGTCATTGCCTGTCTCCTGTTGCAGTTAATTCATATTCTTGCTCATGGCTTTCTGCTCTTGGCAGACTGAGCGTAAATGAGGCGCCTTCTCCCGGGGTCGAAAATAGCGAAAGGCTTCCATTGTGAGCTTTTGCCACCATCTGGACCACGGCCAGTCCTAAGCCTGTGCCTTGCTGACGAGTAGTGAAAAACGGTTCCAGCACCTTGTTCTGCATCTCAGGGGCAATGCCGGGACCGTTATCAGTAATGCTGAGGTGAATCATGTCGGCGCCGCAACGTACCGATAAACTGACTTTGCAGGCTTTGCCTGACATCTGAATGGCATTGGTGATCAAATTGCTGATCGCACTGGCCAGAGCATTTACATTACCCAGAATACTGGGGCTCTCATCATCACACTCGATCGAAAAATCCACCTGATTGGACACCACCTGGGCCTCTATCATGGCGTCCAGTTCATTGAACAAGGCTTCAAGCGTAAAAGGTGCCACCACTTTGTTATCACCGCCTTTGGCAAACAGCAGCATGTCATTGACCTGCTTTTCCAGATCCCGCAACCTGTCCATCAGTTTGGTCTGAAACCTGTCGCGGGTTTGCACTGTCAACTGCGGCGATGACAGATTTGCTGCGTATAACATGGCACTGGAAAGCGGTGTTCTGACCTGATGCGCCAGCGAAGCCACCATACGCCCCAGTGAGGATAAGCGTTGCATCTCACTGAAACGGGACTGCAGCAGTCGGGTTTCTGTCATGTCGGTGATCACAATAAGCTGCCCACTGGCTGATGCGGAGATCGCCAGTTTGACTTTACGGCCACTGTGCAAAGAAATTTCATGGCCGTCATCTTCCTGAGGTGCAAAGGCACGCTGGATAACATCCAGCCAGCGCTCCCCCGCCAATGGCTCTCCTAACAGGCGGACAGCTTCAGGGTTGGCTTCACATACCATTCCCATTCCATCGAGCAAGATCACACCAGTCGGCATGACTTCAATCACTTGCTTATACCTGCTGACCTGTTGACTCAGGTTTCCCAGCGGGGAGACAGACTGCCCTTCTTCCACCTTGCACCTACTTTCGCATTGTACTTTGTTACACTAAATAAGCACTTTCTATGCCAAAAATATTCAACGAAAAACAACAAGTTATGATAAGGCCATAAAAAAAGAGTGATGTCAGAATATTGACATCACTCCTTTCAGAGTCTGGCGTACTGCATAAAAACCACAATACGACAGGTTAAATTTTTACGGGCTGATGCTATCCGCGCACAGGCTCTTTGGTCGAGATATTGTACTTACGCATTTTTTCGACCAGGGTTGTACGTCGCATACCCAGCATGTCGGCCGCCCGGGCGACCACCCCACCCTGTGCGTCAAGTGCCTGACGAATCATGTCAATTTCAAGATCCGCCAGCATTTCTTTCAGGTTAAGGCCTTCAGGCGGTAAATCGCTGAAGCCGAAACTGTCTTCCTGTTCATCGTAACCGTCGGAGAAGACATCGGCTAACATCGCGCGTTCCTGTTCCTCAACAGACATCACGCGCTCTTCAGGACAGAAATCCGGCAGATCACAGTACCTGTACTTCACCGGTAAATGATTCACATCCACCATTTCACCCGGATAGAGAATCATCAAGCGCTCAACCAGATTGGCAAGCTCACGCACGTTGCCTGGCCAGTCATGCTCCATCAGAGAAGTGATCGCTCTCGGGGTAAAATGCACGGACCTCGCGCCTTCAGCTTCCATCCGGGACAGCAATTCCTGCAGCAGCAGGGGAATATCTTCCAGCCGTTCACGCAATGGCGGCGTTTCAATCGGGAATACGTTCAAACGATAAAACAGATCTTCCCGGAACAGGTTTTCTGCAATCATGGTATCCAGGTTGCGGTGGGTCGCGGCAATAATGCGGACATTTGCTTTAATGCTCTGATTTCCCCCCACACGCTCAAAGCAACGCTCCTGAATCACACGCAGCAATTTCACCTGCATCGGCATCGGCATGTCACCGATTTCATCCAGGAAAAGCGTGCCGCCTTCCGCCAGTTCAAACCGCCCTTTTCGTGAGGAGATAGCGCCGGTAAATGCGCCTTTCTCATGGCCAAACAGCTCACTTTCCAGCAATTCAGCAGGGATTGCACCACAATTGACTGGCACAAACGGGCCTTTACCACGAGATGAATGGTAGTGGATATTACGGGCAACAACTTCTTTACCTGTACCGGATTCACCAAGAATCAACACACTGGCGTCCGTCCCTGCGACCTGTTCAATCAGATAGCGAACCTGACTGATACTGTCACTGCGCCCGACCATACTGCGAAACAACGTATTTTTCCGGGAAAGTTGCGGCACCTGAAAATGATTTTTGCCCTGGAATTCCTGACAATGACGCAGCGCATCCATCAACTGGCTGTAATGCAGCGGATAGGCCAGAGTACCGACAAAATTCGGCATACCTGAGACCGCTTTTTCATGCTGAGGCATGGATAGCACAGGAATATGATATCGCTGACGCAGTTGTTCCAGCACCTGATTCTGTTTTTTCACAGAATGGATATTGCCAATCAAACAGGCGCCCCAGGGTTGTTCCCACAGCGCGCCTTCTGCCTCATCGGTGGATATCGCTTCATGCTGCTCACCGACAAAATTAAGGATCACGCTGAGATCGTGACGGTGCTGCGGGTCGTCATCAATGACGAGGGTCTTAGCTAAACCTTGCATAGAAGTGATATTTGCCTGTCTTTATGTATTCTTATGGCGTATTCAAACGGAACAGCAACCAAAACTGATGCTGCCCATTGTAATAAAAGAACAGGACTTGGCAACCGGGCACAGTGAAAAGCTGTGAGCCCAGTGCCACGGAATTACGTTGGATACACAATCAGTTGACTATTGGCAGCCCAAATTGTGCGGGAGAACTGGGAAGCAGAATGCTGACTCGTTGACGGATTAATACTCCATCTGAGTAATATTATGATGCTCAGGAGGAATCTGATCCCATGCAGATTTCAGCTCCCTTAACATGTCGATCACTTCATCAACATGTTCTACCTCGTTTTTCTGGTTGGCTGTCGTGATTTTTTCAATCATGTACAGATACAGCGAATCCAGATTGCTGGCGATCTCGCCACCATCATCAAATGACAGACAGCCACGCAAGCTGATGATGATATCCAGAGCCTTACCCAGGCGCTCACCTTTGGTGGCAATTGATCCTTGCTCCATGGCCGCTTTACCCTGAATCAAACGCTCTATGGCACCCGCCATCAGCATTTGAATCACACGGTGAGGTGATGCGGATGTTAACTGACTGTCTACTGAGACTCGCTTATAAGCCTGTAGATTTCCTCTCATGACCATGATGTTACCTTAACGAAATTGATTATATGCCTGCAGCGAACGTTGTCCGTGCTGTAATCGTTTCAGTTGACTTGCTGACTTTTCGCGCTTTTCGCGCAATCTTGTCAGCAAATCCGATGTTCGGTTTATTGCTTCCTGCCAGCTGACTTGATCCAGCATTTCTGGCACAGCTTTGAGATCATTGAGTACCGTCTGGCGATCGGCCAGCAAACGGTACAGTGTGTCCACGTCAATGTCCGTACCGTCATTGATAAGCTGGTTCAGTTGCTGATCAATGTCGGCCAGGGTTTGCATCATCTTGTTTGACATTGCCTTCCCTCTTGTTATCCGCGATTACATTTGCGGCATCATACTCATCATTGAACCCAGTTGGCTCTGCATCTGCCCCATGGCATGATCCATCGCAGAAAACTGGTCGTGGGTACGCTGATAGACGCCTTCCATCCGGCGGTCCAGCTCGCGCTGATCATCATTGAGCGATAACACTTGCTCGTTAATACTTTTTTCCCGGTTCGAGATACTGCCGGTCACACCAGTATAGGCATGTAACATATCTTCGATCCGGCGGGCAAAACCTTTTCGGCTGCCAAAAAATTCACCGACCGCGGCAAAATTCTGGTTCAGTTGCCTGTCGAGTTTATCGTAATCAATTTCCAGATGCCCGCTCAGTGTGGTTGTCACACCCAGTTCACTCAGGGTCTGCAAACTTGATGGCCCCTCTTCCAGCGGCATACTAAATGCGTTTCGCAACTGCTGAACCGATGAGCGCAGCATACTGTCACCGACCAGCGGCCCTTTGCTTTGGGTGTTCGGGTCAAATTTACCCAGCTCTAAGGCGGTGTCGTAAAACTGATTGTAAGCATTCACAAACCGCTCGATCTGCGCCCCGGCCTTGTCTTTGTCGTAGCCGATTTCAATCACGGCTTGCGGCTTTTCGGCATTGACTGACAGTTGCTTTAAATCAATATCCAAACCGGGAATCGCATCTGTCAGGGTATTGGTGTCGCTCGTCACTTCTGCCAGGCCGTCAATAAGCACTTTGGCATCAGTGGCAGCCTGCATTTCCTGCATAGGACTACCGGGATTTCCGGCGTCAAAGGCAAAAGACTGCAACGGGCTGCCGGCTTGCGCCTCGACAACCACTTTCAGCGGATTGCCAGCCCCGGTTTTATCGGAGTTCAGCACCAATCGGGCACCGCTGGCGTCCTTAATGACAGTGGCGAGCACACCTTTGTTGTCCGGGTGACGGTTTATCTCACGAACCACATCCAGCAGTTTGGTTTGATCCTGGTCGAATGAAACGTCAAAAGACTGACCACCCACAGAGAGTGTCAATTTTCCGGCACCTATCGCCGTTTTATCATCAACCGGCAGAGACGCAATTTTATGCGATGTCGCCAGTTGCTTGACTTCAACGGAATATCGCCCGGGCAGCGCTTCATGGCTGGCACGGACAGACACCAAATCCTGATTGTCTGAAGAAGCGGTACGCTCAGCCAGGGTATGGTTCTGCCTGATGTCTGCCATCAGGGTTTTCATACCATCGAGTGCGCCTTTCAGGCGCCCGTAAGCACTCAGCTCGACATTGGCCTGCTCTTTTCGCTGATTGATGCGCTCTTCTTTTGGCGCCCGCTCTGCGGCGACAATTTTGTCGACCATGGCATTGATATCCAGGCCGGATGCCGTACCCATTGCGCCAATATTCATCTACAACCTCAATCAGTTACGATTATACTTTGGTGGTCAAAAGCCCGGTGGTATAGGTCGCTATCTGACGTGACAGCGCCAACATATCTTCATCGGGGATCTGCCGGACCACTTCACCGCTTGCTTTTTCATAAACGGTAACAACCTGACGGCCAGACTCTTCATCAATTCTGAATGCCAGCCCTTTATTCATTGAGCCGACAAAATCTTCAATACTTTCCACCAGTTTCTCTAATTGCTGGCGATGTAACTGCTGCTGTTCTTCCAGCCTGGCCGACTGCTCTACGCGCCTGACGTCCGTGTTCGCTGACACACCTGAGGCATTGTGCCCTGGGGCTGCGACCGCCAAAGAATCTTCACGTGGATGACCAACAGAAGGGTTTGCAACATCTGTGCCAACAGGTGATTTCGCACCGGTTGAAGAAAAGCGGGATAGAAATGAAGGGTTTAATACAGATTTTACGTCCATTTTCTGACACCTTCTGATCGAAAAAAGCGGCAAGGGCTTGCCCCTGCCGCTTCATTGAGCGGATTAGCCCAGCAGGCTCAGTGCCGCCTGAGGCGCCTGCTTCGCTTGCGCCAGGATAGAGGTCGACGCTTGCTGCAGGATTTGGTTCTTAGTCAGGTTAGTGGTTTCTTTCGCAAAGTCAGTATCACGGATACGACTGTTAGAAGAAGTCACGTTTTCGTTGATGCTGTTCAGGTTGCTGATGGTGTGATCCATACGGTTTTGTTTCGCACCCAGCTCTGCACGGTGTGAGTCAACAAACTGCATAGCACCATCCAGAATTGCCGCTGCTTGCTGTGCGCCACCGACTGTGCTGACATCCAGCTCAGACACAGTGATATTAGCCGCTGTACCTGCAATCGAGGCATCCACTGCATTGCCCGCAGTATCAGTCATTGCGATAGTACCGGTAGTCACACCGACAGTACCGTTAGATGAGAAAATTTGCAGCTCACCTTTTTCAGTAACTGAAGCGTTAATCTGGTCATTCTGACCGTTGATACGGGTCGCGATTTCTTCGATATCGTCACCGCCAACCAGGTCGATGCTTACTGCTGTCGCATTACCGTCTGCATCAGTTACGCTCAGCTCGATAGTGGTATCAGCATCCAGGGTAGAGTTTTTATCAGCTACCTGGTTAGTCGACACCAGCAGGCTACCGCCCATATCGGCGCTGTCAGAACGCATATTTTTCAGCGTCAGCTGTACCGCTTCACCGGAATCTGCACCCACCTGGAAGGCACGGGTACCGAATGTACCATTCAGTAGCTTCTGACCACCGAAAGACGTGGTTTCTGCGATACGGTTCAGTTCGTCGTTCAGTGCCGTTACTTCTTCCTGAATCGCTTTACGGTCATCATCAGAGTTAGAGCCGTTCGCCGATTGCAGAGACAGGTCACGCATACGCTGCAGGATGCTGGTGGTTTCTTGCATTGCACCTTCAGCAGTCTGAGACATTGAGATACCGTCGTTGGCATTACGTACTGCTACGTCCAGGCCACGGCTCTGAGTCATCAGACGGTTAGAAATTTGCAGACCGGCTGCGTCATCTTTTGCACTGTTGATGCGTGAACCGGTAGACAGGCGCTCCATAGAAGCTGCTGTATTATCGCTAGCTTTGTTCAGGTAACGCTGAGCGGTCATTGCAGAAACGTTAGTGTTTACTGTAACTGCCATAGTAATTCTCCTTACTTATGCTTCTTTGTGGCTTGACCAGCTCAGCCGGCAAGTCCGAGTTATTCTTCGTACATCACCTTTAACGGCACTGGTGAAGAAAGCTTTAAGATTTTTTTTGAAATTTTTTTACTGGGCAAAAAAGTGTGAAACCGAACACAATCAACAACGAATCAGAATTCATTACCTTGATTCAACAGTGGCGCACTTTCTTGTTCTATAAGGGTTATCGGCGGTGAGAAGGAAAACTTTACAGAATTTTTTTGCTATTTATTTGCTATTTTTTTATTGGCTGGCACCAATAAAAAACGGCAAGGTATTGCCACCTTGCCGTTGAATAATAATACCGCTTATCGCGATTATTGCAGTAGGTTCAATGCAGACTGCGGAATCTGTTTGGCTTGCGCCAGAATCGAGGTACTCGCTTGCTGCAGAATCTGATTCTTGGTCATGTCTGTTGTCTCTTTCGCGAAGTCGGTATCACGGATACGACTGTTCGAGGCAGACACATTCTCAGACGTATTGGCCAGGTTGTTAATGGTGTGCGTCAGTCGATTTTGCTTCGCACCCAGATCGGCTCGCATGCTGTCGATGTATTTCAGCGCTGAGTCAATCAGAGGTACTGCACGCTGCGCGCCACCCGCGGTTGAGACATCGATCTGCGAGACAGTAATGTCTGTTGCCGTACCGGCAATATCACCTGCAACAGTGGTGCCGTCGCTGTTGATCATGCTGATCGCGCCGTTGGTAACACCCACTGTACCGTCACTCGACACCAGCTGAAGTTCACCTTTCTCTGTGACAGAGGCATTGATCAGGCCATTCTGACCGTTAATACGGGTGGCAATTTCTTCCACATCATCACCGCCGATCAGGCCGATTGTCACAGGGGTTACCGTGCCGTCTGCGGCCGTAACACTCAATTCAATGCTGGTATCAGCGGCAAGGGTTGCATCCGGCTGAATAGTCGTGGTTGACACCAGCAAACTGCCGCCCATTTGCGGTTCGTCCGCACGAACACTGTCCAGGCCGACAACAATCGCTTCACCGGCATCGGCACCGACCTGGAAGGCCGCTTCACCAAAAGTACCATTGAGCAATTTACGACCACCGAAAGAGGTGGTTTCTGCGATACGGTTCAGCTCGTCCTGCAGTGCAGTAATTTCTTCCTGAATGGCGACACGATCGTCATCCGAGTTGGCACCGTTTGCTGATTGCAGCGACAGATCACGCATACGCTGCAAAATGCTGGTAGATTCCTGCATCGCCCCTTCTGCAGTCTGCGCTATCGAAATACCGTCATTGGCATTTCGCATCGCCACGTTCAGACCACGCGTCTGCGCAATCAGACGGTTGGAAATCTGCAAACCGGCCGCATCGTCTTTGGCGCTGTTAATACGACTACCCGTAGACAGACGCTCCATGGATTGGCTCAGGCCCTCAGATGCTTTGTTGAGGTAGCGCTGCGCAGTCATGGCAGACACGTTGGTGTTCACTGTTACACCCATTTTGCTCTCCTTTGACTTTTCGCTGTTAGCGAAACAGCTACCCGCAACGTCAACCCATCAGAGAGTGAAGCGGGACCAGCGTTAGTAAAAATGTCGTTAATGAAAATCACAATAATACTTTAGCAATTAGTGTGCCAGAAATAATAAGTCATTATTTTCATAGCTTTACACTATTTTTCATTGCCAATTGAAGCAAAGCGGCAAAGCCATGCCAGCCCGTTGAACCGCTCTGCCGCCAAGCCTTGCCGCCCGGCAAGATGAGCGGCAAAGACAAAATAAAGCCCCTTACCTGTAATACCGGTAAAGGGCTCATCACATGGCCTGCCAGGACCAGCACTTAGATATAGTTAAACAGGCTCAGGTTTTTGGTTTTCGCAAACGCCTGCTGGGAAGCCTGCAGCGCCAGCATATTTTCATTGAGCTCCACCACGGCTTTGCCGTAGTCCAGATCTTCGAGCGTCCCGCGCGCTTTATTAATCACCAGCTTAAAATCTTCATGCATGTCAGCCTGACGATCCAGTGTCTGCAGCCGGGTACCGACTTCTGATCGCGCCCGGTTGATATGCTTGAAGGCCTGTGACAACTCTTCCGCCACCTGGTGCAGTTCAGCGGTTGCCGATGCATCAGAAGGGGCACGGGCAGAGACTTCGATCCCGCGTTTGAAGGAGTCAAACACACTGAAAGTATCCTGACGGTTCAGTATAATCTGATCACCGTCTGTGACTTCGCCTTCCAGCTGTACCGACAAGGTTCCCCACTCTATGCCGCGTTTCGGATCAAAGGGTTGGCTGTCAACCAGGAGGCCATCCTGATAAAGATCATAAACCGCCCCCGATCCCGTCTGTGTGAAATCAATGGTGTAACTGGCATTGTCCGAATGGTTGTTATTACGGGCATGCGACAGCAGCAGCAGCGAACCAGACTGCAGATCGTAATCCGGCTGGTAATCACCGTACGGGTTTTCGATGTTCATAAACAGCTTGTCGCCCGGATCATTCACCGGCACTTCGACGTTTGGTGACACCTTAGACATCCGCTGATAGCTGTCACCGACATAACTGACGTTGCCGTTACCGTCACGGAAAAACGGCTGCTTATCGTACTGATTGCCCGCAAAAACGAAGTTACCGGATTCATCCTGGGTATTCACCAGATGGATGACGGAATCGAACAGCCCTCGCAAATCCTGCATGTGCGCGATTCTGTCATCATCTGACAACGAACCGTTCACCATAGACATGGTTTTACGCTTGGCGTCATCGAGCAGGGTTTCAGCATCGGAAATCGCGGTTTCTTCACTGCTCAGGCGGTTACGTGCCAATGTAATAGAGCGCAGCGACTGATCAATTTCGGTATTTTGCTGCGAAAAATTCTGCACATAAATCGAGGCAACCGGATCGTCCCCGGCGGTCAGCAACTGCTTACCGGACGCCAGTTGCTCCTGGTTCTCCGCCACTTTCACCTGTTGGCGGTTCATATCATTCGCCACGGACTGATAATTATGAAAGCTGGCAATTCGGCTAATCATACGGCGTTAACTCCTTATCGCGCGGCATTAAGCAAAGTATTAAAGGTTTCATTCGCCACGGTCATAATCCGGGACGATGCCATGTAGGCCTGCTGGAACTTCATCATGTTGGCGGCTTCTTCGTCCATATTGACGCCGGCAATCTCAGCTACACGGCTCTCAGCGGCTTCTTTTTCCTGGCGACCCACTTCTTTCAAACGTGCGGCCGATGCGCGCTGAACACCCATTTCGGTATTCAACCCTTCATAGACATCGATCACGCTGGAGCGGCCTTTATTCATGATCTTCGTATCCTGAAGATCCTGCATTTTGATCAGGTTGCCGTTATCGCCGCTGGCTGCATTCAGATTGACGGCAAAAACGTCGCCGCCCGCCGCACCATTACTCAGGGTGAACCCGGTGCCGCCCACCACTACCTGACCACTTGGCGGATAAGGCTGCGGCGCCTGCAAAACATTGCCCTGCATATCCAGCACCGCAAACTGCGACGAATCGGGCGATACCGCCACCTGGAATTCACGCAGCGGGCCCGGTGAAGTAATGGCAAATTCGGCTTTTCCCTGCGCCTGCGTTGCCGAGCTGAGATAACTCTGCGCCGCAATTTTTGCCGGGTCTGTCATTTCAGCCTGCACGTCTCTGGCCGCATTGCGGGTAGGACGCAGCAGGATTTTTTCGCCGCTGGTAATCGGGGCGGCAATTTCTATCCGCACACCATCGACCTCAAAACTCGGCGGCAGACCGCTCGGAATGACAGATTGTGACGAGCCATCCGGCATCTTCAGCGTATGCTGACTGCCGTTGAACCCCAGCTCGTACTCACCGGCCTGCAACTTACTGAGATCCTGTATGTATACCTTCACCTGTGCGCTGGATCCCTGAGGGATCAGCGCGCGGGAGGCGGCAACCTCGGGGGCATTGACATCGGTAAACATGGCCTCACCGACCTGACCGTTGAGATCCAGTCCCTGTGCCTGCAGCTGATTTACCGACTCGGTGAAACCTATGGTCATTTTGCCCAGCTCATCCATCACCTGCGGCAAGGTTTTGTCACGGTATTCAAACAGTGACGCCAGTTTACCGCCGACATCGTCAGAGCTGATGGCTTTCAGGGATTTACCTGCCACCACTGCCAGCCGGGTCTGCTGCGGATCGGGATCACCATTGATCATTTGCAGTTCGCTGGAATGGGTACCGGACACCAGGGTATGACCACTGCCGATCAGGACGTTGAAGGTTTCCGCGTTCTTACGCGTGACCGTGACTTTGGTGTAGGTCGACAGCTCATTGATTAACTGCTGATGTCTGTCCATCAGGTCGTTATCCGCGCCGCCGGCCGGGGTTTTCAGCAAGGCTTCATGAATTTCCACCAGCTCGCGGCCAATGTCATTCACCCTGTGCAGGGTTTTTGCCAGTACATCGTTGGTGACATCTTTTTGTTCGGCCAGAACCCGGTGCGTGTCATTCAACCCGGCCGCAACCATTTTGGCTTTTTCCAGTACGACTTTACGGGTGCCCAGATCATTGGGGCTGTCAGCCATGGCTTTGACGGCGTCGTACCACTGGTTCATATCCTGCGGCACCTGGCTGCCGCTGTTAGCCAGCAGCTTATCCAGCCGCTCAAGCTGTCCGTCGCGCTCTGTCGCGTAGCTGTGATTGGTCGTGGTGAGGTTCAGCTCGTTGGTGGCAAACTGATCATAACCGCGGCGAACTTCTGCCGCATGTACGCCTGTGCCGTAGTTATTGCCGCCCCACCACAGAGGATCGTTGGTCTGCTGCACCACAGACTGGCGGCTGTAACCATCCGTATTGACGTTGTTGATGTTATGGCTGGTGGTATTGAGCTGCCTTTGCGCTGTTAACACACCTTGAGAGCCCAAACTGAGCAAATCGAACGCCATTGCGCCTCCAGAAAACCTCGGGGGAGTTACTTTACTGGAGATTAATAAGCAAAAATCATTCCAACATATAAGTGTTTGTTTTTAATTGACTAAATTGAATTTAAGCAGACGCAAGGAAAAAGGTTGCCGCATATCTCAAAATGGGAAAGAGAATTACTTACAAACAAGAACCCTGAACTAATATGCAATTGAACTCACAAAGAGGTGTAACAATGTTCAATTATAAAAAACTGATTTTATTGTCGGCTTCACTCACAACCAGTCTGGCCTATGCCGGTACCGAGACAAATGCGTTTGATACGGAAGGGAACCCCATATTTATTGATACCTCCCAACTCTACCAAGATCCAGAAACAAAAATCATGCAGGGGCCTGGTGGACATAAATATATCCACACAGGTACTTACAATTCATTCGATGAGTATGGGAACCAGGCTGAAAAAGATTGTTCTCAAACACTTCTTTTTACTGATCCAAATAACCCACCCGATTTTAGTATTACAAACCTGCCCGGCCCAAGCTGCGCATTACAAAGGCTTACAACCGATAACTTTGAAGAAATATCAGTTGAAAACCTTAAAGCGCCTAAAATTCAAAATAACGACCAAGTAAAAAAACAAGAAAACGATAATATTGCAGCTCTGCTAGACAAAGACTGCAAAAGATTTGGCGCTTATGCCCCACCGAATGTCTGGAGCTATCCTGTCCCCGTCGCAAGTCATATCGGGGTCACAACCTACAAAGTCAGCTCAAAAATCTTAGGGGATACACTTGTATTAAGCTGGGTCCGATACTGGTCTCAAGAAGACAAATGGGCAGACAGAAAGTTTAGTGGGAATGGCTGGATCAAAGTGACAACAGGCAATGCAGCCTCAAGTGTTTACACCACGTATAAAGGGGTTCCTTTCGGCTCTTCCGTTGAAGGAGAAATTTGCTGAATCATGAATACGGCAAGTTGAGAACTTGCCGTACATTTTACTTCATCAGTTTCCGAACCGTGTCCATCACATTGATGATTTTATCGGCGTATTTCGGATCGGTCGCGTAACCGGCCTGATGCAGGTTACGGATAAAACGGCGCGGATCCTGCGGCGAGGCCAGTGCCTCTGAATAACGCGGGTTGTCATTCAAAAAACGGACATAGTCATTAAAGCTGTCTTCATAAGTATTGTAAGAGCGGAATGCCGCACGCTCCTGCACCGGAATACCGTCATGGTATTCCAGTGTCTGAGTCGCCACTTTATTGCCGGCCCAGCGTGAGTCCGCTTTGATGTTGAACAGGTTATTACTGTCACCGGCGGCATTTTTAACCACTTTCTTGCCCCAGCCGGTTTCCAGCGCCGCCTGCGCAATCAGCACTGCCGGATCGGTCCCCAGCATACCTGCTGCTTTTTCAGCGAACGGTCGCATACGGGTCACGAAATCTTCTGGCGAAGAAAACGGCTTTTGCTGCAACTGACGCAATGGCGGGCGGACAAACTCTGTGGCAGCCGTTTCGGCAGCAGCTGGCTTAACCGGTTGTTCTATAGCAGGATTGGTCTTGTCTTTCGCCGCGAAGACTTGAGCAAGCACATCATCGGCAGAGACCTGACGCGACTGCTGGATAGCCTCGAAACCCGCGGCTTTTTCCTGTTCCGATGTTGCCTGCTCTTCCGGTGTTGCCGGTGGCTTATCTAAGGCGCTTAGCTGTTCAACTATCAGATCAGCAAGACCGAGTGAACCGCGGGCGCTGAGTTCACTGGACATTTGTTCATCGCGCATTTCTTCAAAAAATTTGGTGTTTGAGCTGCTCATCAGATCAGACTCAAAGGCTTCATTGGCCTGACGCATCGATTTAAACAGCATTTGGGTAAACAGGGCTTCAAACTGCTCTGCTGCTGCTCGCAAAGATTCCTTATCGCCCTTCCCTTTGATACCAGCACGAAGGCGGTCAAGGTTAGCAAGGTCGTTGACAAAGCCTGGGTCCGTCGGTTTCATCGTCAGTGTTCTGCCTGTAATGCGCTTTTCATCGGCACCCGTAAACAAGGTGCCAGCCATAATTAAATAATGATCAACTGGCCTTCAATGGCTCCAGCCTGTTTCAGTGCCTGAAGAATCGCCATCAGATCGGAAGGTGCTGCCCCCACCTGATTGACCGCGCGTACCAGCTCATCCAGGGTAATGCCCGGGTTGAACTTAAACATGCGAGAGTCTTCTTCCGTCACTTCAATCTGAGAATCAGGTACCACCACAGTTTCACCGCCGGAGAATGGATTGGGCTGGCTGACCGTTGGATTTTCCCGTATAGACACTGTCATACCGCCGTGGGTAATTGCCGCAGGTTTAAGCTTCACATGCTGACCAACGACTATGGTTCCGGTACGGGAATTAACTATGATTTTAGCTGCGCCTTCGGCCGGGTCGAACTCAAGGTTCTCGATAGTAGACAGAAATGCCACGCGCTGGCTGACATCACGCGGCGCACGCACACGTACCGAGGTGGCATCAATGGGTGCAGCCATATCAGGGCCCAGAAACTCATTGATAGCATCGGACATACGTTGCGCCGTGGTGAAGTCAGATTCAAACAGGTTAAACGTCAGATGATCGCCTCGGCTGAACGGGTTAGGGACTTCCTGTTCAACAATCGCACCGTTTGCAATGCGTCCGACTGTCGGATTATTACCCACCAGCTTAGAGCCGTCCAAACCTTCAGCACTGAAGCCGCCAACCACCAGACTGCCTTGCGCCACCGCATAGACTTTACCGTCCAGACCACGCAGGAAGGTTTGGATTAGCGTGCCGCCGCGCAGGCTTTTCGCCGAACCGATGGAAGAGACCGTAATATCAATATGCTGGCCTTGCTTGGTAAACGGCGGCAAAGTCGCGCTGACAGCGACAGCGGCCACATTCTTGGTTTTGGGTTTAGTGCCTGCCGGCAATTGAATGCCGAAGTTTTGCAGCATGGCATTGAAGCTTTGGTCGGTAAATGGCGTAGTTTCACCGGTTCCCGGCAGGCCGACAACCAGACCGTAACCCGATAACTGGTTACTCCGCACCCCGGCGACTTCAGAGACATCCTTAATTCGGGCCGCCTGCAAAGGGAAAGCCATCAACAAGGCGAGTCCTGCCCATAGCATTTGTCTGGTCACTGTCATACTCTCATCGTCGTCGGGTAGCGGTTAGAAAAAATCAATCGGTTACAAGCTTACGTTAAAGAACCGGGCCAACCAGCCCTGCTCCTGAACATCCTGCCTGTCGCCGGTACCGGAATACTGAATACGGGCATTGGCAATCCGGGTCGACTCTATGGTGTTTTCCTGTGTGATGTCATCAGGACGAATCGTGCCGCTCAGCCGGATATACTCATCACCGCTGTTGAGCGTCAGCCACTTCTCGCCGCGAACCAGCAGATTACCGTTCGCCAATACGTCAACCACTTCGACGGAAATCGAGCCCTGAATACTGTTACTTTGATCGGCCGAGGTACTGCCTGAAAAGGTATTGGAGTTATTCACATCGTAAGAGATGTCACGGTCGCCAATCGTCAGTGGTTTACCGCCAAGCGTAAGGGGATCCATGGTTAAATCTGTCGACTTGTCGAGATCGGTACTGGCGCTTTTATTGGCTTTGTTTTTCTCAGCCAGCATCACAGTCACGATATCACCGATACCTCTTGGGCGGGTATCGTCATACATATCCTGCGCCAGCGCCTGACTGAACAAAGAGCCGGTCGCCGTGGCGTAATGGGCCGGTTTATCCTGAGGGCGGATGCTGCTCCAGGCCGGATCGCCGGCCTGCGGGTCTTCACGACGGCGTACAAGGTCAATCAAATCACCGCCCGATGAATCCTGATTTCCTTCTACGGCATCGACATTGGTCGTCGCCTGTGTCAGCTCATCCTGTTGTTCCGGCATTTGGACACAGCCGGTCAGCGTCAGTATTAAAGCCGTCAGCAACCAATTTCTCATCTTAGACCCCACTCTTTATTAAAGTTGCTGGTTCACATAACTCAGCATCTGGTCAACGGTTGAAATCACTTTGGAGTTCATTTCATATACACGCTGGGCTTCAATCATATTGACCAGCTCTTCCGTCACGTTGACATTGGATGTTTCCAGCATGGACTGACGGATCTGGCCAAAACCTTCCAGACCTGGCACGCCTTCCTGCGGATCACCACTGGCACCGGTTGGCAGGAACAGGTTCTGACCGATAGGCTCCATACCGCCCGGGTTGATAAAATCGACCGTGGTCAGCTGACCCAGTACCAGGCTTTCCTGCTGATTACGGATACGGGCAGACACTTCACCGTCTGTGCCGACAGTAATGCTGACCGCATCTTCCGGCACAACAATTTCAGGCTGCAGCAAGTAACCACCACCTGAGGTCACCATCTGGCCTTCTTCATTGATAGTGAACTGGCCATTTCGGGTGTAGCCTATGTTGCCGTCCGGCAACAGGATCTGAAAGAAGCCATCGCCTTCTATCATCAAGTCCATGGCGTTGTTGGTGGTCTGAGTATTACCCTGGGTAAACACTTTTTGTGTTGCCACCACCTTTGAACCCGCCCCCAGCATCAGACCGGATGGCAAAGTGGTATCCTGAGTGGACTGGCCGCCTGGCTGGTTAATGTTCTGATAAAACAGATCCTCAAACACCGCTCGGCTCTTTTTAAAGCCTATGGTCGAGGCGTTAGCCAGGTTATTCGAAATGGTCGAGATGTTTGTTTGCTGAGCGTCAAGACCGGTTTTACTGACCCATAATGCTGGATGCATGTGTTATTCCTTTCCTAATTAGCCCAAACGCAACAGAGACGAGGACGCCTGGTCCATTTCCTCTGCGGTTTTCATTAACTTAACTTGCATTTCAAAATGACGCTGAAGATCTATCATGCTGGTCATTTCTCCTACGGCATTTACGTTACTGCCTTCCAGCGCACCACTCAGCAGAGTAACCTCTGCATCGGCATCAAATATCTGCGCCGGCACTTTGGATTTGAACAGACCATCAACGTCTTTAAAGAGCTCACTATTGTCCGGCTTGACCATTTTGATACGATCAACCACTTCCATCGCATCGGCTGGTGCACCCTGCGGGCGAACCGACACAGTGCCGTCTTTACCGATTTCAATTTTGCTGATTGGCAGAGGAATAAAAATCGGACCGCCATTTTCACCGACCATCAGGCTGCCGTTGCTGTTTTGCAGCAATCCTGTCTGATCGATTTTCAGATGACCGGCACGGGTATAAGCTTCCTGGCCGCTGGCATCCAATACCGCCAGCCAACCGTTGCCTTCTACCGCAACATCCAGATCACGGCCGGTTGTCATCACGGCTCCCTGGGCAAAGTCCTGCCCCGGTCTTTCTGTCATGGAGAACACGCGGGACGGCATGCCTTCGCCAAACGCCTGCATACTCCGCGCCTGTTCTAAATCAGCGCGAAAGCCAGTCGTACGAACGTTAGCCAGGTTATTGGCATGAAGCTGCAAGCCATACATATCTTGTTTAGCGCCGCTCATTGCCAGGTACAGTGCACGATCCATTTCGAGTCTCCCAATCAGTACTGCTGCAATAGAAGCAATATACGTACCAATTTGGTAAATAACTGAAAAACAGTATTGAGGTCACGAAAGATCAGGTAATTAGTGAGAGATGCTTTCCATAACAACGACAGGAATTCAGTGGAGTGCCAAAGAAATGGCGTACAAGCAATGTGCTCAGGACAAATATTGCCGCCTGCGAAGGCACAGGCGGCAATATCAGACGAAGTAGGTTTAGCGAATCTGCAGTATGGTTTGCTGAAGACTGTTGTCGACTTCCAGGGCGCGGGAGTTGGCCTGGAAATTACGCTGAGCGGTGATCAAATCCACCAGCTCCTGAGTCATGTCAATGTTTGACTGCTCCAGCGTACCGCTTTTGACTGAACCAAAGGCACCGAAGGTCGCCTCGCCCCAAACAGCCGCGCCAGATTCCTGGCTTACCGCCCACTGTGTCCCACCTTTGGAAAGCAAGCCCTGTTCATTCGGTACTCGTACCATGCCCACACGACCCAGGGTAATGTTTTCC
Organism: Photobacterium salinisoli; assembly: GCF_003614885.1. Taxonomy (GTDB): domain Bacteria; phylum Pseudomonadota; class Gammaproteobacteria; order Enterobacterales; family Vibrionaceae; genus Photobacterium; species Photobacterium salinisoli. The sequence continues at coordinate 164,422 of NZ_QZMS01000007.1, read as the reverse complement.
CCGTTACTGTAAGTGGCCACAATAGAGCCTTTGGCATCAACGTCCACTTTGGCCAGATAGCCTGTGGTAGCGCCATTTTCACTGAATTTACGCACTTCAAACGGCGCCGCAAACTGAGTAGGGGCATCGAAGTTAAAATTCAGTGTCTGTGAGCCGTCCGCACCGTTCATGCTCAGACCCGCCGCACTGAAGGCCTCAGAAATCATCGGATTACCGCCATTCACCTGGGCCACGGTTCCGTCGAAGTTAAAATCCACCAGGGCACCGGTATGACCCGCGATATTGGTTGCCTCACCGTCGGCAATATCCAGTGGCTTCTCACCGTCGGCATCCGTGACGGTATAGAAGGTCGCCCAGCGATTTGGCTGCGTATTGTCCTTCACATAATAACTGGTCATTTTGTATGGCTGACCTAAGGAGTCATACATGGTGACAGATGTGGATTTGTTATAGGTATCCGGGTCTTCAAAGTTAAACTGGTTGATATCTTTCGGATCGCCGTTGGCAGGCAGGTTAACACCAATCTCGACCTGACTGGTGGCTTTCGGCTGACCAAACTGATCCGGCACTTTCAGTGCCTGTGGTTCATAAGAGATCACCTGATCCGTTTCCTGATCCACACCGTAACCCAGTAAGAACTGATCTTCTGAGTTGACGATATAGTTATCTTTGTCCAGATGAAAAGCCCCGTTACGGGTCAGGCTGTTATTATTCGGTTCCAGACGCTGGTCTGAGACGGCAAAAAAGCCGGTACCGGATATACGCAAATCCATCGGGTTGTTGGTATAAATACTGGAACCTTCATGGAATTGCTGAGCCACCACAGAATTCTGGACACCGCCACCTGTGGTGGTTTTGGTGTTGGAAAAAATGGAGCTTGAATACACATCACCAAATTCGGCCCGCGACTCTTTAAAGCCGTAGGTATTGGCGTTGGCAATGTTGTTACTTGTGGTGTTCAGATCTTTCTGGGCGGCGCCCAGTCCACTCAGTGCGACATTAAAGCCCATAGGTGACTCTCCTGAATTCTGTGTACAGCGTACTTATTGTTCACCAGCCGCAGCGTATCAACTGCCGCTGGTGATTTGTTAATGCGTCTGGCGTTATGCTTTGCCGACTTCCAGCACTTCAGCCAGCTTGATCGGGGATTCAAATCCAGCCAGATTCAGCATGACGTTGCCGTCACCATTGCCCAGCAGCACGCTGTTCACATTGGCGTAAGTCGATACGTCAAACTCTGAGTTCTTGCCGTCAGCCAGTCCGCTGACTTTCAGCTGATATTTGCCGGCTGGCAACATATTGCCGCGGTCATCTTTGCCGTCCCATGCCACGCGATGGTCGCCGGCAGGCTTGGAGCCTAAATCGAAACTGCGGACCAACTCGCCAGCGGCATTCTCAACCCGGACGATCAGGTTATTGAGCGATTGCGGCAGCTTAACCATTCCCGCAACGCCACCTTCTGCTGTTTTCGAGCCGGTTGAGTTCGGCACCAGCACATCACGGCCAACCAGCGAAGAGGCCTGCAGCGCCTGATTGGATGTCATGGCCGCGTTCAGACCGCCAAACTGTTCGTTCATCTTGCTGATGCCGTCTACTGTGGCAAACGACGCCATCTGTGCAATCATCTGGTCATTACCCACAGGCTTGAACGGATCCTGCTGTGACATCTGCTTGGTCAGTAATGACAGAAAATCTTCCTGCTTAAGCTCTTGTTGTCCAGTTACTTTCTGCTCAGACTGCAGTTTTTTCTCCTGCATACTCTTAAGCTGGTCAATATAGGACAAAGGGCTTTGACCTGTGCCTTTAATACCGGTCATGTCAGTTACTCCCTACCCTTATTTGCCCATCTGCAGTGTTCGCATCAGCATCTGCTTACTGGCATCTGCGACCTGAACATTGCTTTGATAGGAACGTGAAGCCGAGATCATGTTTGCCATCTCTTCCATCACGTTAACGTTCGGTTTATAGATATAGCCTTCGGCATTGGCCAAAGGGTGTGCCGGGTTATATTCCGCCGTCAAAGGCTTCTGGCTTTCGACAATGGCTTTCACCCGTACAGGAACGCTTTCTTCACGCTGGTAGCTGGCACTTTGCAACGCCGCTTCAAACACAGGATGACGTGCTTTGTAGGTTTGCGCTGCAGAGCTGCTGACGGTGTTGGCATTCGCCATGTTACTGGCCGTTGTGTTCAGCCGTATGGATTCCGCACTCATTGCCGATCCGGTGACATTAAAAACGTTAAACAAACTCATTGATTATTCCCCTTTTAATGCCTTGCTCAGATTACTGAATTTTGAGCCCAGAAAATCCAGCGATGCCTGATACTCCAGCGCGTTTTGCATAAACAGATTCTGCTCCAGCTGAGCATCAACTGTGTTGCCATCACCGGTATCCGGCTGATCGGGCACACGGTATTTCTGTTCACCCATGACTTTGGTGGAGGCAGCAATATGCCGCTCATTGGTACGGCTGAGGCCAACTTTTGCCTCTGAGGTTGCCGCATTCAACGCACGCTGAAAGTCCATGTCTTTTGCTTTATAACCGGGTGTATTGGCGTTAGCGATGTTACTGGCAAGGGTTTCCGCCCTTTTGCCCCTCACACCAACTGTGTACTGATGCACACCTAATGCTTTATCAAAAGAAATGGCCATCGTCTGCCTCCTGAATCACTTACTGATTTATTTGCAAAGGGCGTGCCAATATTGAAAAGAGCGTGATAGCACAATGAAGTGGAGGCGATGTCGCCAGTGTTGCGGGGCAAAGCACCACGACACGGATGCAAAAAACACAGATGCAAAAAAGGGTCCACTACGGACCCCTTCGGTTCTACTGCATCAGTTCTGATACGATTGAATCATTTCAGCTTGTAGATAATACCCGGGTTGCAGCGGATCATCTCAAACCTGTCAGTCAGTCCGGTCAGAGACTCAGATGCCCCCAGCAGCAGATAGCCGCCCGGGTTCAGACTGGCCGCCATTTGATTGAGCACTTTCGCTTTCATCTCTGGCGCAAAATAAATCAGGACATTACGACAGAAAATAACATCAAACTTACCGAGCAACGCATAGCTGTCTTTCAGGTTCTGCGGGCGAAAATTCACCATCTGCTTGACCTTGCTGCCAATACGCATCCGCCCGTCACCTATAGGTTCAAAAAACGCTTGCCGACGCTCAGGCGACAGGCCACGGCCTAATGCCAGACTGTCATATACCCCAGTTCGGCACATATCCAGCATGGTCTGGGAAATGTCTGTGGCGGTCACCTGAATACCCAGTGGCAACATACCAGGACGACGCTGCTGCGTTTCCAGCACTGTCATGGCGATAGAATAAGGTTCCTGACCCGAAGAGCTTGCTGAAGACCAGATGCGTATCGGCCGCTTATTTGCAGCCAGTTCCGGCAGGATCTTGTCTGCCAGAACGGTAAACGGATAAGTATCCCTGAACCACAGTGTCTCATTGGTTGTCATGGCATCAACAGCCGCGACCCGTAATTCTCGGTTACGGCCACTGATCACTATCTGCAATAATTCAGAGAGTGATGCCAGACCAAAGCGGTTGACCAAAGGACTCAGGCGACTCCGAACCAGATACTGCTTGCTGTCGCCAAGAATGATACCGCACTGGGCTTCCAAGAAACGGCAAAAATCTCGATATTCCTGGTCTTTAATTGTTATGGCTGTCATCTACTACTCTAACGTTAGTTTATTCAGGCATGGCCGCTTTAACTGCTGCGCCAAGTTCATCAGGGTTAAACTTGGGAATAAACGCATTAGCACCGACTCTGTCGACCATGGCCTGATTAAATACCCCACTCAACGAGGTGTGCAGGATAACATGTAAATCTTTTAGTTTGGCATCATTTCTGATGGCCGCCGTCAGGGTATAACCGTCCATTTCAGGCATTTCGATATCAGATATCACCAAATCAAGCTGATTATAGATACTATCTTCTGTTGCCATTTCACGGAGCTTATTCAGGGCTTCTTTGCCATCCTTTACCAGAATGCACTCGCAACCGATTGATTCAATGGCTCGTTGCACCTGTTTACGTGCCACACTGGAGTCATCAGCCACCAGTACGCGGCGAGTGACCGGATTGTCACGAATCATCTCATCCCGCAACGTCTGTGACACTTCAGTGTGCCTTGGCGAAATTTCATCCAGGATTTTTTCCACATCCAGAATCTCAACCAATTCACCATCAATTTCAGTCACTGCGGTCAGGTAATTACCACTGCCTGCACCTTTTGGTGGCGGAAGGATGTCCTCCCAGTTCATATTAATGATTCGCTCAACAGCAGACACCAAAAAACCCTGCACAGAGCGATTAAACTCGGAGATGATCACAAAACAATTTTCTGTGTTCTCAATCGGACGTCCGCCGGTTGCCAGACTCATATCAATCACTGAAATGGTCTGACCACGTATGTGGGCTATCCCTTTTACCAGCGGATGAAGATTCGGCATGGCTGTGAGCTTAGGGCACTGCAGTACCTCTTTGACCTTGAAGACATTAATGCCGTAGCGCTGGCGGCGGTTCAGCTTGAAGGTCAGCAACTCGAGACGGTTTTGTCCCACAAGCTGAGTGCGCTGGTTCACAGAATCCAATATCCCCGACATATAACGTGACTCCAAAGTTGTCGAAATGAATTGTTGTAAAAATAGACAATTTTGAAGGATCAACGGGTAATCCGAGTCAAAATCCCCTATCATGGGGCAATTGTAGCCCCAGAAAGCGACATAAAAAGAGCGAAAAGCGTGACAGGAAGAACACAATTTACACTCTGTTTAATCTTTATCGGCATACTGTGCGGTTTCTTAAGCATGAATGCAATTGCTGCTAGCGATAATATGCTCAGTAATGTGCGTGAGGCAGCAGCGGATCACATCAGAAGTCTGGTGGCCAAACCAGAGCACGGAGAATTGAACATCACAGCCGCCGAGCTGGATAACCGGTTGCGTATTGGTGATTGTCTGGATGCGCTTGATACTTCTGTGCCGGGTAAGCAGTCTCTGACCGGCAATGTCACCGTTCTGGTCAGCTGCCCTTCAACAAATTGGCAGGTTTACGTGCCGGTGCAGGTATCCCTCTTGCTGCCCAGAGTCGTTGCCGCCAGGCCTCTGGCCCGCGGCGCCGTGATTGCAGAGTCAGACCTGCAGGTACGCCAGGTGGAAAGCCGTTACCAGAGAGGCATAGTGTTCGAATACCCTGAGCAAATTATTGGCTCGACGGTAAAGCGTAATATCAACATGGGTGAAGCTGTGCTGGGCAATGACATCTGTCTGGTTTGCCGTAACGATTCCGTGCTGATCAGAGCAGGCCAGAGTGGTCTGAACATAGTGACTAAGGGAACCGCGCTGTCCGACGGCTCCCTGGGTGAAGACATACGGGTACAGAACAACAAATCACGCCGGATTATCAATGCGACAATTACCGCTGTCGGCGAAGTCACAGTGAAGTACTGAGCGAAAAAAATGCTAAAGTTAGTCAGAGCCTTGCCGATAGCAGGGCATCAACGATGAATATCTGTTAAAGGCAACACGATTATGGCAAGTATTGATTCCCTGCGCAGTGGCCAGCTGTTAAGCAACCTGCGCAACAGTAGCAGTACGAACAACACACAGGGCAGGACCGAGGCCAGAGAAGAGTCTGGTCATACGCCACGGGATGCAGTCTCGCTCAGCTCGCAGGCACGTGCGGTCGGACAAATCCATCAGCAACTGGCTGCAGAACCGAGCTTTGATCGTAACAAGGTCGAGTCGATTAAAAATGCCATCAGCAATGGTTCCTATCAGGTTGATGCGGATCGGCTGGCCAGTAATATGCTGCGATTTGAGGACGAATTACGCGGGCTCTGATATTATTCATAGCTCGCAGATTCAGCGCCGGAGTGCAGAAACATGTCGCCAACCATAGAACAATTACTTGCCCAGCAACATGCCACGCTTGAGGCTCTGTTACGCCTGCTAGAGCAGGAAAGGGCCTCAATTGTGAACCGTGAGGCTGGCGACATCACCCGGCACGCCAATGACAAAAAATCACTGGTCGATAAAATTCAGCTTCAGGATCAGCAAATAGCCCGACATACGCAAAGCAGTCAATTGAAAGAAAATCCTGAGCTTACCCGACAGGTAGAGACCATACAGGCGCTGCTTGACGAATGCCGGAGCCAGAACGAGATTAACGGTGCCGCTTTGCAGCGGGCACAGCTCAGTTTCCACAAACTCAACAATCTGTTCCAGCAGAGCCTGGGCCATCACCAGACATACAACAAAGAAGGTGTGGCACAAAATCTGCGGTCCTTAGGTACGAACCTGAAAGCCTGAACAACCACCCTTGCCCGCCATCCGTCATTTATTTGACAATGATGTACTCAACATCACATCACTGCATATGCCTTTATAAATCAAAGTTTCACAAATCGCATTTCTCTTCCCCGTACACATTCGCCGCCTGAATGACCGGCGAGGCTATCTGTTTGGTAACCGGGCGTCAGAATTACGTCAGCTAATGAAACCACTCAAAAATTTCATTGGATATTGACTTGAATCACATTTACCATTGCGACCAATATCTTATCCCTATTCATTAAGAGTCTGATTTTCATGCTATTAACCATTTTATACATTGTCGGGATCACCGCAGAGGCGATGACAGGCGCTCTGGCTGCCGGCAAGCGCCACATGGACTGGTTTGGTGTGATGCTGGTTGCCAGTGCAACGGCCATAGGCGGCGGGACGGTTCGGGATATACTGCTTGGCCATTATCCCCTGAACTGGATTGCCAACCCACAGTATCTGCTTATCACGTGTCTGGCGGGTTTAGCTACCACTTGGATTGCCCCGCTGGTAGTACGCTTTCACAAAATCTTCGTGATTTTAGATGCCCTGGGTCTGATCGTATTCAGCATTTTAGGCTGTCGGGTTGCCATGAATATGGGGCAACCTGTGATCATCTGTCTGGTGGCTGCCGTAGTAACGGGGGTATTTGGTGGCTTGCTTCGGGATCTGATTTGCCGCCGCACGCCATTAGTGCTTCACAAAGAGCTGTACGCGTCGGTCGCATTTATTGCTGCCGGACTCTACATGGCTCAGCTTCACTTTGGCATTTCGGAGAACATCGCAATCGGAGTAACGCTGGTAACAGGTTTTTTGCTGCGCCTTGCCGCAATTCGTTTCAGCTGGCAACTCCCTGTTTTTCGGATAGATGAATCAGCAGACAAGCCGAAAGAAGAAGCAAAGAGTTAGCAGGCAAAGACAAGGCGGCAACCTTACTGGCATAAGGTTGCCGCCTTGTCTGTCGAGATCCCGGTTAGAACATCACTTCCTGATTCGCAGGCACATGATAGACTTCGCCCTGCTGCTTCATGCGCTCCATCTTATTTAAATCGAGCTGCATTTCAGTCACATAGCTATCGCCTACCGGATAGCTGCGGATCACTTCTGCCCCACGAATCACACCGTCCACTGCACCATCGGTTTCTTCAGAATCAAGTTGCTGATCTGTCAGTCCCGTTCTGGCGCTGATTCGCATACCATAGACTTGTTCAGTCAACTCACGGTAAGCATCCACTTTCGAAGCCCGCATCGCACGAATGCGCTTCTCTTCAAGAGTTTGTCCGCGTTGCTCGCTGATTGAGGCGTAGCCAACTGCAGTGAGCAAGTTGATATCGCGAAATTCTGTTAACGGCTGGCAACCAGACAGGGTAATCAGCAAAACAGCCATCCACCAAAACCGCATAGTGACTCCTAAGGTTTTAAAATAATTGAATTATTCTCAAATTTCGTTGCTTCTGAGCGAATCAGGACACCGTTTTCCAAACGCATTTTATTGAGGGTATCCAGGTCGCGTCCGATCCTGTCTTCCGGCAGGAACCCCTGAGCGCTGGCGATAACAACGCGGGAACGCATACCAATCACACGCGCATTGATCAACACCCCGCCCCCCTGACGCAGCATAGTCCCGGTCAGTACATAATCCACAGGTTGCTCAGCAGCCAGTTCCTTCCAGTTACGGCTCAGGGAAAAATCCCCTTCCGCTGTCACGCGAATGGCACCGGTGGCCTTATAATCCACCACAGTGTATCCCAATTGCTGCATGTGATACATAAAGCCTTCGGACACGGCATTCCCCAGCCAGTTTGTTTCATTCATCTGCTGCATATCAACAAATGAGGTCACGGCCAGCGGTGTTTTCGCTGTCAAGTACTGATTCGAGTCGACCAATTGCTTGGTCAGACCTTCAATAAAAAAGTCCATGGTATGGCGAGGCGTTTCTGCCAGCAGAAAATTACTGCCCGTATAGCTCTCTTTACCATTATAAATTGGTGAGTATGCACATGATGCTGTCAGCAGCGACAACAGCAAGATGGTCCATTTTTTCATTCAACCCTGCTCCGGAAGAAACGAGACAATGGCTTTTTATCGTCCGTTATCTCGAAAACTTTACAACTTTTCATTGCCTCGCTCCCAATTTGAAATTTTGGGAACACTCTTTGCATACATCCGCTAGCGACTCAGGATGTTGACACCGCAAAAAGCTGATAGGCTAATCAGCATGAATCCATGGTGATTCAACCTGAACGACACACAAAACTTAGCAATTATCGTACCGAAATCGCTCCCGAGATTGGAATACCTATGAAAAAGACGCTCAGGAAAGCCCTTCTGGGTCTGGGAATGCTCACCGCTTTACCACTCCAGGCCGCCTGGTTTGAGGTGACGGGCCAGGCTATCTTGCTGGAAAGTAAAACATCGGCCCGAACCAATGCGATTGAAGACGCTGTCTACCGCGCTATGTACTATTCAGGGGCTGATTTTTCCAGCTTTGCGCAAATGAAGCCTTACTTTCAGGAAGACAGGCAGGATTATCAGTTCAATGGCACCGAAGTTCGCCACGTGCAAATCAGCAAGGCGTTTATCAAAGACGGCAACTATTATGTCACTGCCAGGGTCGATATTTACCCGTCGGCAAAAAGTTGCCACAACATCCAGTACAAGAAAGGCCTGCTGATCAGTGATTTCTCACTCAGTGTCCCTCAACAGGCGGCGCTGGGGGGCATTTACCAGATCGGCAAAGATTTCACTCAGTTACTCAAGCGACAGATTGGCAAGCAATCGCAGAGCTTTGTCGTGACAGGCACCAGTGAGATCCCTCTTCAGCCTGGCAATCCCGACGCTATGATGATGCTGGCGGAAGATTATGATGCACAATATATCATTAGCGGGCAGGTGACCGATCTGACCTCCACCCTTGATCAAAGCCTGTTATCTGATGACAAAATTAACCGGCAGTTTTCCGTCGAAACCATGGTGATAAACGGCAAAACGGGGGAAATTCTGTCGCAACGGAAATACCGTGAAGTGGCCGAATGGCCGTTTTCCCGAATCAGCCAGGTTGATACCCAAAGCGCCCGCTTCTGGGTCTCACCTTACGGTGCCGCACTGCAACGTCTGAGCCGGAATATCATGCTGGACATGGAATCGTCTCTGGCCTGCCGGGCAAGTCTGCCTGAGGTCATTAATGCACATGGCAATCAGGTACAGATCAATGTCGGCAGAGTACATGGCGTAAAACAGGGTGATGAATTAAAGCTTTGGCATACCGCCGGGTTCATCGACCAGTATGGTATTTCCCGTAATCGGATGGTTGAAACCAACATGACGCTGGTTGTTGACCGTGTCTATGAAACCTCCGCGGAGGGCAGTGTGCAGCAAAGCGATTTGGCGGCCAGCATCCAACCTGGCGATTTACTGACCAAGCAGCCGGCACGCAGATACTAATTACTTAATAATCCATCACTTTTGGGTATAATGGCCTTTCTGCATGTTCAGAAAGGCTCCCTTAGCTCAGCAGGATAGAGCGTCCCCCTCCTAAGGGGAAGGCCGCAGGTTCGACTCCTGCAGGGAGCGCCATTTCCCTTACTCTCTGCATCTCTGCATCTCTGCATCTCTGCATCAGTATTGCCTCACTGGTGAGATAAAGCACACCTTTACCCTGTTCAGGGTGAAATTATTTACCGCTCAGCCAGTCTATTTACATGACACGATTCTGTGTCTTATTAATAATTGAAAAATATGATCTTGTTCTAGTCTAATAGTGATAAAGGCCAAGCAATGGTAGAAAACCAGAGAATCTAACCATAACATTCTCTTTTCACCTGTCACTTTGTGCCGTCACAAAAAGGAGAGAGCTATGAAAAAGTTCGCAATGTTCGTAACAGCAGCACTGATGGCGTTAAGCTTTAATGCGCTGGCTTATACATTGTCCGGAACACCAACACAAATCCCACAAGATGCCATGCAATATTGTGCTGGCGCACAAAACTTCTGGGTTTGCGTGGATACATTTGAAAGACAAAACAAATAGCACTCCACCCAAGAAAAAGCGGAGGCACAGGCCTCCGCTTTTCATCTGAAGATCGTTATCAGCACTCAGCCACTCAATGACAGTACCGGTTACGCATTCGCTTCGCGCTGAGCGATGAAGTCCAGAGCCATTTGAATACGTGAAACTACGCGCTCTTTACCGATCAGATTCATTACAGCATCCACTGATGGTGATTGCCCCTGTCCCGTTACGGCGACACGCAGTGGCATGCCGACCTTGCCCATACCCAGATCCAGCTCCTCACAGGTTTGCTGAATCAGCTGGTGCAATGCTTCAGTATTCCAGCTGTCCAGCGCCCCTGCTTTGGCTTTTGCCAGCTCCAGGGCTTCTTTCGCCACAGGGCGCAAGTGCTTTTTCGCTGCTGCTTCATCAAATGCGGAAAAGTCCTGATAGAAATAACGAGACTGGTCTGCAAGCTCCACCAAAGTATCACAGCGCTCTGCCAGCAGTTTAATCACCTCAGTAACAGCAGGACCGTTGCTGGTATCAATGCCCTGGTGGTCCAGGTGCCATTGCAGATGTTTCGCCACATACTCAGGCTCGCAGGTTTTGATGTAATGATTGTTCAGCCAGCGAAGTTTGTCTGTGTTAAATGCAGATGCAGATTTGCTGATGTCATCCAGGCTGAAGAATTCAATCATTTCTTCTTGCGAGAAAATTTCCTGATCGCCGTGCGACCATCCCAGTCGAACCAGATAATTCAGTAGCGCTTCCGGCAGGTAACCGTCATCACGGTATTGCATCACGCTTACCGCCCCATGACGTTTAGACAGTTTGGCACCATCATCACCCAGGATCATTGCGCAATGGGCAAACTCAGGGACAGGTGCACCTAAGGCTTTGTAGATGTTGATCTGACGAGGCGTATTGTTGATATGGTCTTCGCCACGCACCACGTGCGTAATTTCCATATCCCAGTCATCAACCACAACGCAGAAATTATAGGTCGGGCTGCCGTCAGTACGACGGATGATCAGGTCATCTAATTCACTGTTACTGATTTCAATACGACCACGGATATGATCATCAAAAGCAACACTGCCTTCTTTCGGATTACGAAAACGGATCACAAACGGGGAATCTTCAGTTGCTGCCGCATTGGCAGCAATAATGCGAGGATGATTGGCATCGTAACGGGGCTTCAGGCCAGCAGCCATTTGCTCTTCACGAATTTCATCCAGCAGTTCTTTTGAGCAATAGCACTTATACGCTTTATCTTCAGCCAGCAGTTGATCAACCAGCTGGTTATAACGGTCAAAACGCTTGGTTTGATAATAGGGACCTTCATCCCAGTTCAGGCCCAGCCACTCCATACCTTCCATGATCGCATCAATCGCTTCCTGGGTGGAACGTTCAATATCGGTATCTTCAATACGAAGTACAAATTCGCCACCGGTGTGTTTAGCGTATAACCAGGAATACAGTGCCGTACGGGCACCACCGACATGGAGGAAGCCTGTTGGACTTGGAGCAAAACGAGTTTTAACCGTCATGAAAAGACCTTCAATCAAAAATGATTCAAACGATAAGTGAGCAATAGCGGCATTCTACCACTGACACGCCAATCCTCAACCTGCTATTCAGGCAAGAGATGAAAACCCGCTGCAATTGAGCGCGGCGAGAGTGACCAGCATCAGATTATACAAGTTTGCCGGTTTTACTGCTTTACCCCTGTGACAGCCTCAGTAAACTGTATTTTGATAAACCTTATTCAGAATACCCTTAGCGCTAGAGGAATATCCCTAATGAAACTGAAAAAGTTACTCCTGTCGTCTGCGCTGTTGGCTTTAGCTTCCCCGTCAATGGCGCAGGTAAATGTAGAACTGCCGAAAGGTGTCCATCTTCTGGTAGTCAATGGCCAGGATGCCGGTTATTCCTCACTTGGCTTTAATCATCAACCGGTTCTTGAGCTACCTGACGGACAAAATCAGGTCGTTTTCCGCATTGGGAAAATTGTCATGGAATCAGGCAGTCTGAAGACAAAATACGACTCAGTCCCTATTGTTGCACTTTTTGAAGCCAGCGATACAACATTGAAGCTGGATGTGCCCCGCATTGATACCCTGGCACAAGGCCAGCAATATGATAAATCACCAAGCTTCGACTTGCTCGACAATGGCAAGCCTATTGATGTTAAGTCGGATACGCTGTCTGTTGGTTTTGATATTTCACCGAATTACGTCACATTGACCAAAGAGTACAACCAAACCCAGAGTGTCGCTTCGTTACGCAATGTGCCACAGTCACAAGCAGTAACAACCAAGACTGCACAAGCACCAAGCCACCCCGATGCCGATAACATGCTCAAATACTGGTTCGAGCAAGCCAGCCCGGAGAGCAGAAAAGCCTTCCTGAGCTGGGCAATCAGCAACATGGATAAATAAGCCTGATTAGCTGAAACTGAGAGAACAATCACCACCGCCATTGGCGGTGGTTTTGTATCAGCCATAAAAAAAGCACCTTTAAAGGTGCTTTTGAAATCCCAGTCCAACGCTGACATTGCTTGCCTTAACACGGCTTAGCTTCATCATGATTGCTCAATCAGGCTAAGTAAAAGGACCGGCCATCAAGGCCGGCCAAAATGAAATAAGGCAGTAGCAGTTGAGCAATTAGAAGTAGTATTCTACTCCCCATCCCCAACCGAACTCAGCGTCTGAGTCGTTTTTCGAGATCATGTATGGACGAACATACGTCAGGGCAGAATCATCCAGGAAGTACAGTGCCTGAGCAGATACGATGTAGTCTTCACTACCGGTAACTTCATTTCCGTTCACGTCTGCAGCCAGGTTAGCGGCATAGTTCGCCTTAAATTGCCAGTTTGCTACACCACTGTAAACCGCGCCAATCGAATAGCTGTCCTGATCCATATCGTTACCAGCTACATTGACAGAAGTACCGTCAACAGAGATTGTACCGTCGGTGTAATCGGCTGCTTCAGATTTGAATGCACCATACAGACCAAAGTCACCCAGGTTCAATTCGAAACCAACAAGATATGCATCTGTGTCAGATTTCAGCGATCCTTCAATATCTGTAAAGGTAGCTGGGTTACCAGGTTGCTGTGCAAGGAAAGTATTGTAGAAATCGCTCAGAGCACTGACGTTACGATCTTGACCCAGCTCATAACCTGCGTGCAGTGTGATCATACCCGTTGAGTAATGTGCACCGATACCGTAGAAATTAGAGTCTTTATCAGACTCGGTACCACGACCAGCAGCCAGGTTGAAAGTGAAGCCGCTGTAGTTACCCGAGTCATAACGCACCATGTTTGATTGACGATCGTATCGAGCACCACCTAGTACATCACCGCCCCAGTCAAAGATAGCGCCGGCACGCTGGCCAGAGTAAGGCCAGTCAATCATTTCATACAGAGGCGTCAGCATACGACCCAGACGCACTTTGCCGCCGTCATCAAAGCTCACACCCACGAAAGTATCACGCACACCCAGACCGGAATTGCCGCCGGCATCGCCAACGTTACCGCCTTCCAGCTGCCAGATCAGGTTTGGACCGCGAGCCAGATCTTTAGAGCCGCGCAGACCGAAACGGGATTCATTTTCTACATTCAGTGGTGCGTCGCCACCACCGATTTTATCTTCGCCGAATTGCCAGACAGAGACAGCAACCTGACCGTAAAGATCAACAGAATCTGTTGCTGGTGCTGCTTGTGCTGATGCAGCCATAGTTGCAGCGGCTGCAACCGCAATTCCTAATACCGAACGCTTGAACACATTTTCCATGGAAAAACTCCTAAAAAACTAGCTGTATACCTGCGTCAAAATGGTTGGCCGCCGTTGACGTCAGGTGATTCTCCCCAATATGTCAGTCAAACTTGTAGTGAGTTTGCATTTCCATATTTTTGTTTGGTTGAGAACTTTATAAGTTCACAGCTAAGACTACTTTCGCAGCGCAAAACATCAATCAGAAGTTAATTTGTCGTTAAAAAAATATGATTCAGCGCAAATTTATCCGGTAACAGTGATCCTAGTCATGAAACTGTAATAACAGTAATAAAATCAAAAATAAACACTTGTAAAACAAAAAGTTATAAAAACAACCATCTCATTAATGAGAGCTTGGTAGTAGTTTTTTGCATGTTTCAACAAGTGTTTCATATAAATGTAAGATCTTACTTCTTATGCCATTTTTATTTCATTTCCATTATTTCATCTTGAAATGGCTATTAAAACGCCTTTCAACCGATCATAAAAAACATGATTCGAAAAAAGTCATTCACCCGATCAATAAATAAAAAGCCTGTCTTTGTCAGACAGGCTTTCATCTATTTTCACAACTTAAATAAACAATCAGGATTCGAGTCTGGCAAGCAGTTCCGCTTCATCCCAGATTTCAATGCCCAACTCTTGTGCCTTGGTCAGCTTGGAGCCAGCCGCTTCCCCCGCCACCAGCAAATCCGTTTTCTTGGAAACACTGCCTGTAACTTTGGCACCCAGTGCTTCTAATGCCTCTTTGGCACCGGTACGGCTCAGCTGAGAAAGCGTGCCTGTCAGTACGACCACCTTACCGGCAAGAGGCAATTGCGAGTCATCCACCGGCTTTTCAATATCTGGCCAGTTAACACCTTGATTTAACAAGTCAAAGATAACTGCCCGATTATGTTCTTCCTGGAAAAAATTATGTGTGTGGGCGGCAACGACTGTCCCGACATCAGGTACTTCAACAAGCTGCTCCTGCGAGGCAGCCATAACGGCTTCCAGCGTTAAGAAATGTCTGGCCAGATTGGCAGCAGTTGCTTCACCAACTTCCCGAATCCCCAAGGAGTACAGAAAACGAGGCAAGGTCGTCTGCTTTGCCTTCTGGAATGCATCAACCAGCTTCTGGGCCGACTTCGGCCCCATACGCTCAAGGCCTGTCAGTATCCCGGCAGACAGCTTAAATAAATCGGCAGGTGTCTCGACCATCTCCTTGTCGACCAGTTGCTCAATGACCTTAGTCCCACAACCATCCACATCCAGTGCCTTGCGCGATACAAAGTGTTTTAAGGCTTCTTTACGCTGAGCCTGGCAAATCAGGCCGCCAGAGCATCGTGTCACCGCCTCACCTTCCACACGCTCAAGTGCAGACTGGCACACAGGACACGCTTGCGGGAACACAATGGCCTGTGCATCATCAGGACGACGGGAAAGAACCACAGAGACAACTTGCGGAATCACATCGCCAGCGCGGCGAATTACCACAGTATCGCCAATCATGACACCCAGGCGGGCAATTTCATCTGCATTGTGCAGTGTGGCGTTACTTACTGTGACTCCGCCCACCATCACTGGCTGCAGCTTGGCAACAGGCGTAATCGCTCCGGTCCGGCCAACCTGGAATTCCACATTATTCAGCAGGGTCAATTCTTCCTGTGCCGGAAATTTATACGCTATGGCCCATCTTGGCGCTCTGGCAACAAACCCGAGTTGCTGCTGATGGCCGATACCATCCACCTTAATGACAACCCCGTCTATCTCGTAACTCAGCGCCTGACGCTTTTCTCCGATCCCCTGATAAAAAGCGATCACTTCACCCAGGCTATGCAGCAAGCGCGTTTCCGGGCACATTGGCAGCCCCCAGTCTTTCAGCTGGCATAAGCGCTCATACTGACTGTCAGCCAGCTCCGCGCCTTCGACAACACCGACTGAATAGGCATAAAAGCTCAAAGGCCGGGTAGCTGTGATACGGGGGTCCAGCTGACGCAGGCTGCCAGCTGCTGCGTTACGCGGATTGGCGAAGACTTTCTCACCTTTTTTGGCTGCCCGGGCGTTGAGTTCTTCAAAGCCTTGTTTGGGCATGAAGACTTCACCACGCACCTCAAGGCGTGCAGGCCAGTCGCTTCCGCGTAATTTCAAAGGAATGGCGCGAATGGTTTTCACATTGGCAGTAATATTCTCGCCCGTGGTGCCATCGCCACGCGTGGCAGCCTGAACCAGTACGCCGTTTTCATACATCAGGCTGACGGCCAGGCCATCCAGCTTAGGTTCACAACAGTAAGACACTGTCGCCGTTGCTGCCAGACGCTCTCGGATTCGGCGGTCGAAGCTGTGCAGTTCCTGGTCGGAAAACGCATTATCCAGCGACAGCATTGGCAATTCATGATTGATCTGAGTAAAAGCCGCCAAAGGCTCACCGCCAACACGCTGGCTGGGTGAGTCAGCCGTAATCAGTTCAGGATGCGCAGCTTCCAACGCCAGCAATTCTTGCATTAAACGATCATACTCAGCGTCCGGGACCTCAGGATTGTCCAGCACGTAATACCGGTAGCCATGATAAGCAAGCTGCTCGCGCAGGGCAGTCAGCCTGGCTTGGATGTCTGTCATTTTTCTTTTCCTACATCAATTCTTATCGCTATCACTAGCGGGTATCAGGACGGCATTGTCAGTGACGTTAGCACCCGGGGACAATGGGCCATCACTCAGCCTTCTTAGTCATATTGCCGTTTCCTGAGCACTAAAACACAGGGCCCCTAACCGGGGCCCTGTTATTCATAAAATCTGGGCAATATTCACGCCAATCGGTTACAGGTATTTTTTCGCTTTTTCCCGGTAACCTTTCAAGCGCTGCGGCGTAATCAAGTTACGCTCGTGATCCAAAATATCAGCGCCCATCTCATCGGCAATGCGCTGTACGGTTTGCAGCATCAGATTGAAATTGTCATCTGCACGGCCGTGGCACGGAAGCATCAGATAAAAAGCGATGCCAGGAGTTGCAAATTCTTCCAGGTGATCTTGAGGGAAGTAACCTGGGCTGACCATGTTAGCAACAGTAAAGAGCACAGGCTCAGTGCCTGCCAGATCAGCATGACGATGATAGACAGAATTTTCGCCATAAATCAGATGATGCCGTTCCAGACACTGGAACAACTTCACACCCATCAGCATTTCACCACCACGGGCATGCACATTGAGAACCAGAAAATCAGGTTCAGGTGGCTGCTCTTCAACCTGCACCTTTTGCGCTACGGCTATATCAGCTTCTGCGACTGACTGCTGTGAAAGCACTTCTTCTTGCTCGGCAGCAAATGACGCCTGTTCCGGTGCAGAATCTGAGCCTGAGTCTGAAGCCTCACCCGACACAGTTAATGACGGCTCCGAAGCCTGAACTGGCGCATGTTCTTCAATGGTTTCCGGTATTGACTGCCAGACGGATTCCGGTTCTGGCTCTCTCGTCGGTACCGATGCCTGTACCAAGGCTTGGGTCGACTCTTGAGCTGATTCCTGAACCGTTTCCCTTGGCTGTTCGGTTGGCGTTGCCGGATGAGCTTCCATCTCAACCGCCAAATTGGACGTGGCAGGCTTGCGTTCTTGATCATCAGGCTCGGCGGCAGCACTGAACAGGGGATCAATCGCCAGTTCGTCACCGAAATGCAGCTCTGGCTCTTTTCGCTCTGTGCGCTTTACCGCCCCTTCAGGAACCGGGCTCCCGGCAACAACTCTGACCGAGCCTATGCCATCCTGATCAAAGCCTTCATTATCTTTTTCCTTTCCCTCAGCCAATCGGCCAATGGGCTTCTCGCCGAACTTGGCGGGTTTGTCCTTCCGGCTTGACCACAATCCGTGCAACAGAAGCGCTGAAATAGCCAGCACTCCCACAATAATTAGAACCAGACGCAATTCCTGCATTATGAATACTCTGAATAACTTGTTTACCTGACAAAGACGGCCTGAAGCAGTGAATCCATTCAGTCTGAATATGATTGCTGTTCAGACGCAGACCAACTTAGCGAGTCACACCTGAGATTTTTTGTTGAACTAAACAGCCTATCTCATGAAGGTATTATCCTTAATGTATCAAAACTCAAATCCGAAAGAGAAGTTCAATGTTGTGATTGATGTCATATAGTGCATTTGAGCACAATTTTCCGCCAAACTGCTGGCAAAATTGACTTAAGAGACTATGCACCCCAATTGATTAGTAGTTATAGATGCCGTTACTATGCCTGCATCCATATCCTGACGCCTTAGATTGGCATTGCAACAGGAAATCCAGTAGGAGACCAACGATGTCTAAAGCGACATATAACACCACCCCGATTGGCGGGGCTGGTTATTTTTTTCGCGGCGTTTCTCTGGCGATGCAGCCAGGCACACGTCGTTTTGTGATCATCCCTTTATTAATCAATATCCTGCTTTTTGGTGCTGCATTCGGATACACACTGACTCAATTGGATGACTGGATTAACGGCTGGCTATCCAGCCTGCCCGGTTGGCTGGATTGGCTGTCTTATCTGTTGTGGCCTTTATTAGCCATCGCATTGCTTGTCATACTGTCCTATTTTTTCAGTACGATAGCCAATTGGGTAGCCGCGCCGTTTAACGGACTGTTAGCTGAACACCTGGAAGCCAAGCTGACTGGGGAAGCGCCGCCTGATGCCGGCATAACCGCTATCATCAAAGATCTCCCCCGTATCCTGCACCGTGAGTGGGTCAAACTGAAATATTACCTGCCCAAAGCCCTGGGCTTACTGATACTGCTATGGATTCCTGCAGTGGGACAAACACTAGGCCCGGTACTGTGGTTTCTGTTCAGTGCCTGGATGATGACAATTCAGTATGTCGATTACCCTTTCGACAATCACAAGATCCCCTTCAATACCATGCGTGATGCGCTTAAAGAACGTCGCGGTAAATCACTCAGCTTCGGCAGCCTCGTTATGCTGTGTACCATGACACCGATTCTGAACCTGTTTGTCATGCCTGTCGCCGTTTGCGGCGCAACAGCAATGTGGGTTGATCATTACCGGCACCCCATGCTTACTCGTCGCCAGTAAGCCACGCCAGAGAGGAGCTTTGCTCCTCTCTTCTCTCGACTTTTTCTCGGTTCAATATGCTCTCAGTATCACTTCATGTTACTCATAAGGAATAATAAAGCGGCACAGTTCACACCTTTTCTTATAACTCTAAGATATAACAATAAATTCCTTTCCAATGCGTGGTCAGCGATTATGCTTTGACTATCATTTGTTGATAACGTGTCACCAAGGAACGACAAGCATGAGTAAGATTTACGAAGATAATTCTCTGACAATTGGTAATACCCCACTGGTACGCCTGAACCGTGTCAGCAAAGGCAATGTTCTGGCAAAAATTGAATCACGCAACCCAAGTTTCAGCGTTAAATGCCGCATCGGTGCCAACATGATTTGGGATGCGGAGAAACGTGGCGTGCTGAAACAGGGTATAGAGCTGGTTGAGCCTACCAGTGGAAACACAGGTATTGCCCTTGCCTTTGTTGCTGCTGCCCGCGGTTACAAACTGACTCTGACCATGCCAGAGAGTATGAGCCTGGAGCGTCGTAAACTGCTCAAAGCACTCGGCGCCAATCTGGTTCTGACTGAAGCACCAAAAGGCATGAAAGGTGCCATTGAAAAAGCAGAAGAAATTGTCGCTTCTGACCCGGAAAAATACCTGCTGCTTCAGCAGTTTGATAACCCTGCTAACCCGCAAATCCACGAAAAGACCACAGGCCCGGAAATTTGGGATGCAACCGAAGGCGAGATTGATGTGTTCGTTTCTGGCGTAGGTACCGGTGGTACTCTGACAGGCGTCAGCCGCTTTATCAAACAGCAGAAAGGCAAAGCCATTACCACTGTTGCCGTTGAGCCAAGCGAGTCTCCTGTTATTACTCAGGCATTGAACGGTGAAGAGATCAAACCGGCTCCGCACAAAATTCAGGGTATCGGTGCAGGCTTCATTCCTGGCAACCTGGATTTGTCTCTGATTGATGAAGTAGAGCGTGTCAGCTCGGAAGATGCGATAGCTATGGCCCAGCGTCTGATGGAAGAAGAAGGCATTCTGGCTGGTATCTCTTCCGGTGCCGCAGTGGTTGCAGCAAACCGCCTTGCTGATCGCCCGGAATTCGCCGGCAAAAACATTGTTGTAGTGCTACCAAGTTCAGGTGAGCGCTATCTCTCATCGGCATTGTTCGCTGGTATCTTTACTGAAAAAGAAACCCAACAGTGATCACAAAATTGCCATTTTTGATAAGCATTTGTTAAAGTCAAGCCCCTCAATAGGGGCTTTTTTATTGCTTTTTGACCTTAGCTTTAATATAAATCCGACCACGCTTTTATTTTCAGCATCGAAATAAAAGAGTGAAAATTGACCTGGTCGATGTTTGCCGGGTCACAAACCTCTTAGAATGGGTTCCAGAGATAAACTAAATCAATGTAAGTGAATGTGGAATTAGAACCTAAATTAGCAAGCTTTCGCTATAGGGATTAAGCTTACTTTCAGTTACGTGATTATTACATAATACGATATTAAGAATCGGGGTGAAAAATGTATCAGAAGCAAGTTGAGATCACTGCAGAAAACGGCCTACACACTCGTCCTGCTGCGCAATTCGTTAAAGAAGCCAAAGGTTTTGACGCTGACATCACTGTGACTTCTAATGGTAAAAGCGCAAGCGCTAAAAGCCTGTTCAAACTGCAAACACTGGGCCTGGTTAAAGGCACTGTGGTCACCATTTCTGCTGAAGGTTCACAAGCTCAGGAAGCTGTTGATCACCTGGTTGCCCTGATGGACCAGCTGCACTAATCGGCCGCAGTACATTAATTTCCCTAGTTGTTTGTTAAATTTAAGGTAAGGCTATGATTTCAGGTATCCTGGCATCTCCTGGCATCGCTTTCGGTAAAGCGCTGCTACTGCAGGAAGAAGAGATTACTCTCGACAAGTCACCCATTTCTGCCGATCAAATCGAGAAAGAAATTGAGTGCTTCTTCAATGCGCGTCAGAAATCTTCTGAGCAACTCGACGTTATCAAAGAGAAAGCACGTATTACCTTCGGCGAAGAGAAGGAAGCCATCTTTGAAGGCCACATCATGTTGCTTGAAGATGAAGAGCTTGAAGAGGAAATCATAGCCTTCATTAAAGAGAACAAGGCACGTGCTGCCTATGCAATTCACGCGATCATTGAAGAGCAGGCAACCACGCTGGAATCTCTGGATGATGAGTACCTGAAAGAGCGTGCCACCGACATCCGTGATATCGGTAACCGTGTGGTGAAAAATGCATTGGGTATCAACATTGTCAATCTGAGCGCCATCAATGAAGAAGTGATTCTGGTGGCCAACGATCTGACGCCTTCTGAAACGGCGCAAATCAATCTGAAATACGTGCTGGGTTTTGCTACCGACATTGGTGGTCGTACGTCTCACACCTCAATCATGGCTCGTTCACTCGAGTTACCTGCCATTGTGGGTACTAACGACATCACCAAACAAGTGAAAAACGGTGACATGTTAGTGTTGGACGCTATTAATAACCAAATTGTTATTAATCCAACAGCAGACGAAATGTCAAAGTTCAAAGCTATTCGCGATGAGTATCAGGCAGAAAAAGATGAGCTCGCGAAGCTGAAGGATTTGCCGGCAATTACGCTGGATGGCCAGCAGGTCGAAGTGTGCGGCAACATAGGTACAGTGAAAGACTGTGAAGGCGTCAACCGTAACGGCGGTGAAGGTGTTGGTCTGTACCGTACTGAATTCCTGTTCATGGACCGCGATTCACTGCCGACTGAAGACGAACAGTACCAGGCCTATAAAGATGTGGCAGAAGCCATGCATGGACAGTCAGTGATCATCCGCACCATGGATATCGGCGGTGATAAAGATCTGCCGTACATGGATCTGCCAAAAGAAATGAATCCATTCCTGGGTTGGCGCGCAGTGCGTATCAGCCTGGATCGTCGTGAAATCCTGCGTGCTCAGCTGCGTGCTATTCTGCGTGCCTCTGCACATGGCAAGCTGCGTGTCATGTTCCCGATGATTATCTCTGTCGAAGAGATTCGTGAACTGAAAAACGAAATGGAAACCTACAAAGCAGAACTCCGTGAAGAAGGTATTGCTTTCGACGACAAGATTGAAGTTGGCGTCATGGTTGAAACGCCGGCTGCAGCGGCAATAGCTCACCATTTGGCCAAAGAAGTCGACTTCTTTAGCATTGGTACAAACGACTTAACCCAGTATACTCTGGCTGTTGACCGTGGTAACGAGCTGATTTCTCATCTATATAATCCAATGTCACCCGCAGTGTTAACCGTCATCAAGCAAGTCATCGATGCTTCCCACAAGGAAGGTAAATGGACTGGCATGTGTGGTGAGTTAGCTGGTGATGATCGTGCAACCCTGCTATTGCTTGGTATGGGCCTTGATGAGTTCAGCATGAGTGCGATTTCAATCCCACGCATCAAAAAAGTGATTCGTAACAGTAACTTTGCTGATGTGAAGCTGATGGCCGAGCAAGCACTTGCTCTTCCAACTGCCGCTGAAATCGAAGCACACGTAGAGACATTTATCGCAGAAAAAACCATCTGCTAAGATAGCTGCAGATAGAATAACAACGCTTAGGAGCAACACTATGGGTCTGTTTGACAAATTGAAGAAGCTGGTTTCTGACGACACCAATGAAACTGGTGCTATTGAGATCATCGCCCCGCTTTCAGGTGAAATCGTAAATATCGAAGATGTGCCTGATGTTGTTTTTGCTGAAAAAATTGTTGGTGACGGTATCGCCATCAAACCAGCAGGTAACAAGATGGTTGCCCCGGTAAACGGTACTATCGGTAAAATTTTTGAAACCAACCACGCATTCTCTATTGAATCTGATGATGGTGTAGAGCTGTTCGTTCACTTTGGTATCGATACTGTTGAACTGAAAGGCGAAGGCTTCACGCGTATTGCAGAAGAAGGTCAAACTGTGAAAGTGGGTGACACTATCATTGAGTTCGATCTGGCTGTACTGGAAGAGAAAGCGAAGTCAACGCTGACGCCAGTTGTGATTTCTAACATGGATGAAATCAAAGAGCTGAGCAAACTGTCCGGCACCGTCACCGTGGGTGAAACACCTGTACTGCGCATTAAGAAGTAAAGCTTCTTGATAGACGGTATGCGTTAATAAAACGCCGCCTGAAAAGGCGGCGTTTTTACATCAGTGAATCATGACGATTATCCCTGTAACTGCATCAGCATTTCTGTCGAGGGCACAAAGAAGTAAGCACCTGTGACCGCTTTGGTAAAGTCCAGCAACCTATCAGTCTGCCCGTCTTTTTCACCGTACATACTGCCGAGCATTTCACGGAAGTTCCGTTGCTGGGCGCAATAGGCAATAAACAATAAGCCGTGCTCACCGCTCACTGTGCCATAGGGCAAACTATGACGCACAATTTTTAGCCCTTTACCCGCTTCTTTCAGATCCACCCTACCCACGTGTGAATCAGCCGGAACATCATCCAATTCAACCGAATCTGGTTTCGTACGACCGATAATTTTCTCCTGCTGGGCAACATTCACAGCATGCCAGGCAGGTAAATGATGGACAAAGCGCTGGACCATCACAAAGCTCCCTCCTACGAAGGGCCCTTCAGGAATAATAGCCACCTCTTGTCTGGCGGCCTGTTTCTTAGGGTTCTCGGTGCCGTCGATAAAGCCGGTCAGATCACGGGCATCCAGGTAGCGAAAACAATTCGTTTCATCAATAATTTCCACTTCTGTCGTAATCGGCTGCAGGAAGCTGCTCAGCAGATGAAAATTCAGATCATGGCGGCTAGAGTGAATATGAAGCAGCAGATCACCGCCGGTGGAGGGTGCGGTAACATCACCACTTCCCAGCGGAGCAAACTCTTCAAAATCGTTGGGACACCCTTTTTCAAATTGCTGCCAGAATGCTTTGCCGAAACCAAAGCTCAGGCGAATACCAGCACTGACGTGCTGATGATTTAGCTTTTCCGCGACTTCAAAGATCCCCTGGCACTGACGTATAACCTTGTCTTTATTTCCTACCAGGTTAAACACACAGACCAAAGAATACGGACCCGCTTCAGGTAAAATGGCACTTTGTGGTGTCACATTCATTCTCCCAATGTTGCGTTTTTCTATACTTAGCGCTTCATGCTGCTAACTGTCTGATAGCAGCATCAAAAATGAAAAGTATATTGTAAGTTGTCCTGAGTTAATCATATTGATCAATGACAGCCAAGTCAGAAAAGTGCTCATCGTCGACAAAATATGGCAGAGAAAAAGCAAAAAGCGCCGAAAAGGCGCTTTTATCGCAGAACACTAGAGCACTTTACGCAGACATCACTGCGACCTGAAGTTTAACCGACTGCTCATCTTCCTGGGATGACTCAAACGACGCTGGCGTATCCAGTCCAGTCGAAATGACCGGTGCCGCCAACACACGCCATGCGCCATCATCCAGTTGCTCCTGAATTTTAAAGGCGATTTTAACTTCTTCCGCAGACACTTCGAGTAGCTCAGCGCTGCCCAGAAACTTACGACGCTGGTCATCATCAGCGGTGCCGAAAATCACCGTTTCTTCACCCGGCAGCAATTGCAATGAGGTAGCTACCGACTGGTGATACCCTGCACTTGACAGCTCCAGGTTCACATTCAGTAACCAGTCTGCCATTGCCAGCGGGCTTAACAAGGCGCTGAACAGCACCCCTCTTCCCAAATCATTCATCTGACACTTTCTCCATGGGCTAATTGGCAAATGTATGTCTGACTCGGGAACTTCGTACCAGATAAGCCATTAGCCAAATGGTTGCCAGCAAAGTAACCGCTACTGGCCAGCTAAAGGCGCCTCTTAACAATGTCAGTTGGTACACTTGCAATACTAAATCAAGCACATATACGGACAACAAAATGTATCTGCCATACCGCCATGCTACGTTTATCATTTTGTTATTCTTATGACGCAGTCCGCTCAGCCACATCAAGCACAAGGCAGGCAGACCGATCCCCATCAGGAAGTACAAATTCTCTGTATGAGGATAAAACAGCTGGAGCAGCTCAGCACCTTGCGCTCTACTGACACCAGCCATGACAAACACTCCCCATCCCCTGGCACTAAACAGCATACACAACCATAACAGGCCGGAAGGTTTTAGCAGACCATTGCTGTCGTAAGCATCTATTGAATACATGCGTCTGGTGCTCAGAAACAGGGAAATCGTATTTATCGTTACTGACAATAAATGATATGGATCAATTGGCAAAGGTACAGACATTCGTTCTGCGTTATAACGCACGGATTAATTACTTAACCTGCAATCTTGATCACGCTTTTACGTATATTTAACAAACAAAGAAAAGTACTATGATTCCAGCAGAAGTAACACTTTTAATGCCATGACGATAACTGATGATATTTCATTTACTTACTAACGATATCGCCCCTCAAACATCACTCGTCAGGTGATGTGGAATACCTTTAATTGTAGGAATATTCCTACAAAACTCAGTCTTTATGCACAACGACAACAATGGCATAAAATGCTATTAAATCGATAAAATTACCATTAACGAGTATGCAATGAACAAAACATCCCACTCCCCCTCACCAGAAACGCAAGCGGAAGCGATGCAAATTGCCAGAGCCACGCAAAAACCGGGACAGACAAAAGAACAGACCAAGCTGATCGCGCAGGGGATTCAAAAGGGCATCGAACTCTACAAGAAACAGCAAAAGGCCAAAGCGCGCGAAAGGGATAAGCTGCGTAAGAAGCAGTTAAAAGAAAAAACGGCCCCCAATCCCACTGAGCCAACTCAGTCAGCGCATACTGAAGTGCAAAAAGTCGTCATACAAAGCCCGGTGCCCTGGATTCTACTGTTGTTATCATGGGCAGGATTCATTGGTTGGTATTTTATTAATTGATGTGTAAATAGCAGAAAACGCGCTTGATAATTATTAGCATTTGCATCTATACTTATCCGTAGCTTTTAAAAGGATATAGATATGGAGCGGAATGTGTTTCGTATTATCTGTTTGCTTGGGTTGGCCTGCGTAGCTGTACTTCACCTGGGTGAAATTTGGCTTACAGGCCGCTCACCATTTTCTGCATTTCTGACTGACTGGTTACCGCTTTATGCTGCCTGGCTGGCGGCTTTGATCATCAGCAGGAAGCCGCCTGGCCAGGATAACGGCTGCCGCTAACGGCCAGGTTTGTCTTTTCCGAATGAAAGTATCCATAAAGACACTACAGCAACCATCAGAAACCCCGTTAAGATAATGACGGGCATGGCGGCATAACCAAGCACATGCCAGATAACCGATTCCAGCGTACTCATCGCTCTCTCCTTATTGCCAGCCTTCAACATCTTTCATATCAGGCAGTCTGTGAGCTATCCCTTTATGGCAGTCCACACAGGTTTTATCTCCCGAGGCGAGTGCCTCTGAATGCTGCTTCACTGCGCGTAACCCTTGTTCAGAATAATCCATGTACTCAAACTGATGACAGTTTCGGCACTCCTTGGAGTCGTTGTTTTTCATCCGGCTCCATTCGCGGTGAGCCAGATGCCCCCGCCTTTCCTGAAATTTTTCTTCGGTGTTTATCGTCCCCATCGCAAACGCAAACAGCTCTTTCGATGCCTGCACTTTGCGGACAATCTTATCTGTCCATTCATGAGGCACATGACAATCAGAACAAATCGCCCGCACACCCGAGCGGTTTGAGTAATGGATGGTTTCACGTATCTCCTTCACTATCGGTGCATGGCAACCTGAGCAGAACACTTCGGTGTTCGTGGCCTCCATCCCGGTGTTAAATGCCCCCCAAAACAGCAAGCCACCCATGAAGCCCAGAAACAGCACCACACCAGCTGCCGCTTTACTCGGTGAACTAAGACGGCGCCAGAAGCGTTTAATGATATTCATAACAGGCTCCGTCGTTATTTTTGGTCCAGGGCGTCAACCCGCTTGAACGTGTTATCCACCAAGGGAGTCGCGTCAGCCTGAGGGACATGACACTGCAGACAGAAATAGCGGCTGGGCGACACATCTGACAGCACCTGACCCTGACGGGGGGAACGGTAATGCGTTACGCTGATTTTTGTCGCTCCCATCTCGTTGGCGTATTTCCAACTGTGGCACGACAAGCATTTATTGGCATTGAGCGAGACCTCGTAGTTGCGAATCGTATGCGGGATCAACGGCGGCTGGTACACATAATCGCTGTCAATCGGCTGGCCGTCTTTCGGATACTTTTTCCAGCTTTCACCGGGAAACGTATCTTTGATTTCCGTCTGGCCACGTAACGAATGCAGACCACCATTACCACCCACCAGCTCTTCGTTCGCGGCATGAGCCGCGCCAAATGCGAGCAACAAAACCATCAAGCCACTGGCAAATTTAGATGTCATTTTCATGGTCGGATCCCTTTACGCCTTTCTGATCTTGATTGGACATTTTTTATAGTCTGTCTGTTTGGACAGGGGATCAGTGGCATCCAGTACCAGTTTGTTGATCAACACCCGGGCATCAAAGAAAGGAACAAAAACCAGTCCGACCGGCGGTCTGTTACGCCCCCGGGTATCCACCCGGCAACGCACCTCACCGCGGCGGGAAGTCAGAATAACCTCATCGCCCCGGCGCAAATTACGTTTTTCCGCCTCGTCAGGGTGTATGTAACACACCGCATCCGGCACCGCTTTGTACAATTCAGGCACCCGACGGGTCATAGTACCTGTGTGCCAGTGCTCCAATACCCGGCCGGTACACAGCCACAAATCGTACTCTTCATCCGGCACTTCCGGCGGCTGTTCATAAGGCGCAAAGATAATGTTGGCTTTACCATCTGGCTGGCCGTAAAAGTAAAACCCTTTGCCTTCAGGCACGTAAGGATCAGAACCTTCGGCATAGCGCCAGCGTGTTTCCTGACCATCAACCACAGGCCAGCGCAGCCCCCGGACCTCGTGATAGTCATCGTAAGGCGCTAAATCATGGCCATGGCCGCGACCAAAACTGGCGTACTCCTCAAACAGCCCTTTCTGCACGTAATACCCCTGGGCTTTGGCATCATCATTGAGCTCCTGCGCTTGCTCCAGCGGGAACTGATCCACCTGGCCATTACGGAACAGTACGTCGTACATCGTCTTGCCTTTGTACTCCGGCATACTATTGAGCAAAGCTTCATCCCACACTTCTTCCATTTTGAAGCGTTTGCTGAATTCCATAATCTGCCATAGATCCGATTTGGCCTCCCCCGGTGCGGATACCTGCTGATACCATGCCTGTGTACGGCGTTCCGCGTTGCCATAAGCGCCCTCTTTTTCAACCCACATGGCGGTTGGCA
The DNA here is from genome assembly GCF_003614885.1 of Photobacterium salinisoli. Lineage (GTDB taxonomy): Bacteria > Pseudomonadota > Gammaproteobacteria > Enterobacterales > Vibrionaceae > Photobacterium > Photobacterium salinisoli. The sequence goes on along the minus strand of NZ_QZMS01000007.1, from coordinate 135,958 downwards.
GTACCAGATCAGCAGACTGGGCTGTGGCTGTCGGATAAGGGTCGGAGCACACAATAAAGTTCTCCGGATTGCGGTATCCCGGTAAGCGTTCTTTATTAATATTCGGCCCGGCCTGCATATTGTTGTTACACATCACCCAGTAGGCATTCAGCACGCCATCATGCAACATACGATCCTGCTGTACTGCATGGAAACCCGGTTTTGCTGGAATCGTGCCTTCCGGCAGCTTCCATATTTTTTCTGCAGTCGCCCGGTGCTTAGGATTAGTTACCACCAAATCTGCGGGCAGACGGTGAGCAAACGTACCGACTTCACGCGCCGTACCGCAGGCCGATGGCTGTCCGGTCAGGGAAAACGGACTGTTGCCGGGCTGAGAAATTTTGCCTGTCAGCAAGTGGATGTTGTACACCAGATTATTCATCCAGACTCCACGGGTGTGCTGGTTCATCCCCATGGTCCAGAGCGACATCACTTTGGTGTTTGGATCTGCATAATACTTGGCCAGTTCGACCAGCTTCTCCTTCTCCACACCAGACAGTTCAACGGTTTTTTCCAGCGTGTATTCAGAGACGGATTTTTTGTATTCCTCAAACGTCATCTCATGCATGACGCCAGAGTTAGGATGCGCCGCCGCTTTCTGCAATGGGTCATCATCGCGCAGGCCGTAGCCGATATCGGTGTCTGCGCGTTTGAAATGGGTGTGTTTGTCAACAAAGTCCCAGTTCACTGCGTCATTTTCAATGATGTAATTGGCAATAAAGTTGGCGATAGCCAGGTCGGTCTGCGGATGGAAAATCATCCCGTTATCCGCCAGCTCAAATGAGCGATGGTAATAGGTCGATAACACGTTGACCTTGACATGTGGGTGGCTAAGCCGCCGGTCGGTAATGCGTGTCCACAATATAGGGTGCATCTCAGCCATATTCGAGCCCCAGAGCACAAACGCATCAGCATGTTCAAAATCGTCGTAACAGCCCATGGGTTCATCCATATTGAACGCCCGCATAAAACCCACCACGGCTGAGGCCATACAATGGCGGGCATTGGGGTCAATATTGTTGGAACGGAACCCGGCTTTCATCATCTTGGAGGCCGCATAGCCTTCCATCACTGTCCATTGGCCGGAACCGAACATTCCCACACTGGTTGGCCCTTTGGCTTTCAGCGCCGCTTTCCATTTTTCGGCCATGATGTCGAAGGCCTGCTCCCAGCTGACGGGCTGGAAATCACCGTCTTTATGGTACTGGCCGTCCTTCATGCGCAATAATGGCGTGGTCAGGCGATCAGAGCCATACATAATCTTGGACAGGAAATAGCCCTTAATACAATTGAGGCCACGATTCACTTCGGCTTCAGGATCGGCCTGAGTCGCTATCACCCGGCCTTCTTGCGTACCCACCAAAACTGAACAGCCGGTACCACAAAAGCGGCAGGGGGCTTTATCCCAGTGAATTTTGGTTTCATCTGAGCTTACAATCAGGTTTGTCGCCGAAGCGGGCAAAGTAATGCCGGCCACAGCTGCAGCCGATGCTGCCGCGTTCGCTTTCACAAACGCCCGTCTGGTCATTTTCATGGTGTGTCCTCAAAGTCAGGTCCCTGCTGCTCAACCTGGTGAAACACCAGAAAAGTCGTCAGCACATATTCAAATGCATTAATCGTGTCAATAATGCCTGTCACCTCTCTGTGGCTCGGGGTTTCCAGCACCACAACCAGCTTGCCGACGTGGCTCTCTCCGTACACTTCAGCCTGTGGCAGCGCATTAATCTGAGCTTTTACCTGCATAAGTCCTTCTGGTTTGACATGCACAACCAGACTGGAAATATGGACTTCCTCCGACAAACAGTCAGATGCGACAGATTGGGTTGAACTGGATTGATCAGGTGCACCTCGTTGCTTCATAAGTGTGTTATTCCACTTTAGTGACAGACTGAATCTGAATAGCCTGAGTTGGGCAGACGGACACACAGGCACCGCAGCCGGTGCAATCTGCGTCACTGATTACCGGTTGAGCAACCTTTCCCGGCTGCAAGACAAAGCGTATCGCCGACGGTGCACATTCGTCTCCGCATGTCCGGCAATCCACCCCTTGTTTGGCCAGACAGGCTGATGAAATGGTGGCACTGACCTGCCAGGGCTGTTCTTGCCGGGGACGAAATAACGGCTCCGGACACACCTGCGCACACTGATAACAGAAAGTGCATTCACCACGCTGAAAATCAACCTGAGGAAAACCGCCATCACCCTGCACTATGATCTTGGTCTCACAGGCACTCAGACAGGCCTGACAGCGCGTACACTGATCCGTAAACGCGTGATCGTCGATCATCCAGGGTAATCGTGGCGCCTGTGGCGCACTGTCTCGCCGCAGCCAGAATCGTCGTGCTAAATCAGCCATAGGTATTACACATGGGTTCCACTGCCTGCAAAAGGCAACATATTCAGAGATAAACAGTCAAAGTATAGACATAGTTTAGGTGTGGGTATTCAGGGCTTAACATACCCCTAAGGAGGTAATTCGGGCCTAACCTTGTTTGAGATCAAGAAAGTACAACGCTTAACTTCACAAAATGCACAGCATCAGCGAAAACAGTCTTATTGAAATGGAAAGCCTCCCACGCTTAGCAGGAGAACGTGTGCCCAAACGTCCGAATTTATCCCCCTCAAACACCCTGCCAAAGTCTGGCCTGCTGGCTGGCAGTGTCACGGGAACGGTGGCCAGCGTCATGCTGGCCATTGTCTTGCTTTCACTGCTGACCACAGGCGCCACTATGTTTGCCGTCAGTGCCAGCCGTTATGATGCTGAAGTGGTCAATCTGGCCGGTTCGCTCCGCATGCAGAGCTACCGGCTGGCATTTCAGCTGGCCGGGAAGGGAGCGGCGAGCACACAGGATATCGACCAGTTCAGCCAGACGCTGGCGACCCCAGCAATGACTTCCCTGCTCGGGCTGACCACCCCAGACGATCTGACCCAAAGCTATCAGGCAATACTGGACGACTGGCACCGCATCAGCCCGGAGCTGACCGGCCAGCACCCTGACTTTTTCATCCATCAGGTGCCCGAATTTGTCGACCGAATCGATCACTTCGTCTATGAATTACAAGACTTTTCAAAGCGAAAACTGCAATTGATGGCCATCATTGCCGGGCTGGGGCTGGGGCTGATTCTGCTGCTGGCGCTGTTTGCGATTCAGTACAGCCGACGGTTTATTGTGCCCCCGCTGCATAACCTGCTCATCGCCAGTCAGCAGGTACAGTCTCGCAATTTTGCCGTCCGGGTACAGGAAGACAGCCAGAATGAACTGGGCACTCTGGCTAAAGCGTTCAATCAGATGGCTGAAGAACTGGGACAAAGTTACCAGGCGCTGGAGCACACGGTCGAAGAGAAAACGCGCCGGCTGCAGGAAGCCAACAATGCATTGAAAACTCTGTATGACTGCGCACAGTTATTATCCCTGAACCGCATTCAGGCCAAGCACTTCAGTCAGGTACTAGACCGGCTGATTCAGCTGGAGGGCTTCGCGGCTATCAGGCTGGTCGTCGAAGAGGGCCAAGGCATACGGACGGAGTTTCAGGCCGGCGAACCTGCCGAGAATCAGTCCTGGCATCATCATGCGCTTAAGCAGGAGAACCAGCACCAGGGCACGCTTTGGTGGCAACATACCTTGCCCTGTCCCGACCCGGCACTGATCATCAGTGTCGGTCACCTGCTGAGCCGTGCACTCTATGCTCAGCAGAATCAGGTCCAGAACGAGCAGTTGCTGCTAATGGAAGAAAGGGCCACCATAGCCAGGGAATTGCATGACTCACTGGCTCAGGCGCTGTCTTATCTGAAAATTCAGCTCACCCTGCTCAAGCGTCAGCTAGCCACATCACCGGCATCCGCCAACGGTGTGATTGATGATATTGATAATGGCCTGTCGCAGGCCTATCGCCAGCTTCGCGAATTACTCAATACCTTTCGTCTGTCGGTCAAACCCGGCAAGCTGGGTGATGCCCTGAACGACATGCTGAGTGTGCTGCGTAATCAAACCAATGCCACTATCTTGCTTCATAATCAGTTGCCGTCAATTCAATTGACCGCACCACAGCATATTCACCTGCTCCACCTGACCAGAGAAGCCGTCATCAATGCCATTAAACATGCCAGAGCCAAGACGATAACCGTTGACTGTATTCAGCAGGGAAACCATGTACTGGTTGAAATTACCGACGATGGTCAGGGGTTTAATCCGGAACACAGCAAGGCTTCACACTATGGCCTGTCTATCATGAATGAACGCGCCGAGAGCCTCGGCGGCCAATTGACTATTACCAGCGCACCGGGTAAAGGCTGCCTTGTTCAACTGAAATTTGCGCTACAGAACACAGGAAATAACCATGAGTAACACGCCGGTATACCGGGTTTTAATTGTTGATGACCACCCATTGATGCGCCGCGGGCTTGGCCAGTTACTGGAACTGGAAGCCGGTTTTGAGCTGGCCGGTGAAGCCAGTAACGGTTATCAGGCACTGGATTTAGCCAGCGAGCACGAACCCGATCTGATTTTACTGGATCTGAATATGAAAGGCTTATCCGGGTTAGATACCCTGCGTGCTCTGCGTGAACAGGACAGCCAGGCGATAGTCGTCATCCTGACCGTGTCCGATAACCCCAGTGACATTCGCGCTCTGATCAAAGCCGGTGCGGACGGCTACCTGCTGAAAGATACCGAACCCGAGCAATTGCTGGTATTACTGCATCAGGCCGTTGCCGGCCAGCAGGTGTTCAGTCATCAAATCAGTCAGTATCTGGCAGACAGCGCCAACACCGGCGATCCGCTCAATACATTGACCGGCAGAGAGAAAGAAATCCTCCATCTGGTCGCCCAGGGTAAACGCAACAAAGATATCGCTGTCCAGCTCTTCATTTCAGAAGCGACAGTGAAAGTGCATATCAAAAGCCTGCTGAAAAAGCTGGACGTCGGCTCCCGCACCGCAGCCACCGTCATCTACCTGCAAACGCAGGACAGATAACCCTCATCCCGGACTTCAATTAGGGTTTGCCATTGCGAACCCTGCGCATTCCCGTTATAAAAGGGGCTTGTTTTATTATTCCTGCCAGACAGAAAAACAGGTTAGATTATGAGCACCATCGCCTACGGGATCAAAAACTGCGATACCATCAAAAAAATGAAAAAGTGGCTCGATGAGCAAGGCATCGAGTACCGTTTTCATGATTACCGTGTTGACGGTCTGGATCGCGGCCTCCTTGAATCATTTGAAGCCGAACTGGGCTGGGAAGCCTTGCTGAACAAACGCGGTACCACTTTCCGCCAGCTAAGTGATGAGCAGAAAAATACCCTCAACCGCGACAGCGCACTCACATTAATGCTGGAACAACCGGCCATGATCAAACGTCCGTTACTGGTTCACAACCAAAGTTACCATCTGGGTTTCAAACCGGATCAGTATCAGGCTATTTTCGCTTAACGTTCAAAATCACTTTCACTACGTCATATTAAGAAGGAAACACGGATGTCAGACAGCCCAGTCATCGCCCTGGCCAAAGACCTTATCAGCCGACAATCAGTCACCCCAGCAGATGCCGGGTGTCAGGATGTCATGATTGCCCGACTGGAAAAACTGGGCTTCAAGATTGAGACCATGGTATTTGAAGATACCACCAATTTTTGGGCTCGCCGTGGCACAGAAGCACCTTTATTTGTGTTCGCCGGTCACACTGATGTCGTGCCCGCAGGACCAGAAGCGCAATGGCACACGCCGCCGTTTGAACCCACTGTTATTGACGGTTATCTGCACGGCCGTGGCGCCGCCGATATGAAAGGTTCACTGGCCTGCATGATAGTTGCCATTGAACGTTTTGTGGCTGAGAATCCGGACCACAAAGGCTCTATCGCCCTGCTGATCACTTCAGATGAAGAAGGCCCTTTCATTAATGGTACGACGCGGGTTGTGGATACGCTTGAAGCGCGACAGGAAAAAATCGACATGTGTATTGTCGGCGAACCGTCCAGCACTCATGAAGTCGGCGATGTAGTGAAAAACGGTCGCCGTGGCTCTATCACCGGCGATCTGATCGTTAAAGGCGTCCAGGGCCACGTGGCCTACCCTCACCTGGCCGATAATCCGGTTCACAAAGCCATGCCGGCCTTGGCCGAACTCTCTGCCACTGTCTGGGATAACGGCAACGACTACTTCCCGCCGACCAGTTTTCAGATTGCCAATGTCGCAGCTGGCACAGGGGCATCCAATGTGATCCCAGGCGAATTTCATGTCCAGTTCAATTTCCGTTTCAGCACTGAGCTGACGGTTGAAGACATCAAGCGCAAAGTCCATTCGGTACTGGATGCCCACGGACTTGACTATGATCTTATCTGGACGTTCAGCGGCCACCCATTCCTGACCGACGAAGGTACCTTACTGGAAGCTGTGGTCAGCGCCATTGAGGAAGTTAACCATAAGCGTCCTGAACTGCTGACGACAGGCGGAACCTCTGATGGCCGTTTCATTGCCCGCACCGGGGCACAAGTCGTCGAACTGGGACCGGTTAATGCCACCATTCACAAAGTCAACGAATGTGTAAAAATGGCCGATCTGGAAAAGCTCACCGATATGTACCAGAAAGTGATGGAAAAAGCCCTGGCATGACACTCAGTCAAAGCACATTGACGCTGGAGCAACTCACAGGGCTGGACGAAAGCCATCTCTGTGAGTATCAGCAGCGCCTGATCCATCAGGGCGTTCACGATGCGCTGGCCGCCTTACAACAGGCGGCCGCTGACGCAGGGTTCGAGCTGACAATCGCCAGCGCCTTCCGCTCCTTTGAGCGCCAGATGCTGATCTGGAATAACAAGTTCAATGGCGTACGTCCGATACTGGACAGCTGCAGCCAGCCGCTGGATACAAGCTGTCTGAATGAACTGGATAAGATCCGGGCGATTTTACGCTGGTCAGCCCTGCCCGGTGCCAGCCGCCATCATTGGGGGACGGATCTGGATGTCTATGCCCGTAACTGCCTGCCGGAAGGCTCACAGTTACAGTTAGAACCCTGGGAGTATGAAGAAGGCGGCCACCAGGCCGCATTCAACACCTGGCTGACGGACAATATGGGCCGTTTTGGTTTCTACCGGCCTTATGCCGTTGATTTAGGTGGGGTCGCTGTCGAGCCCTGGCATATCAGCTATTTTCCGCTCAGTCAGTCGCTTCGGGAGCAGCTAACGCCAAGCCAGCTTGCCACTGTGATAGGCAGTCAACCTGTTGCAGGAAAATCGCATATTCTGGCAAACCTTGATACGCTTTACAGTAAGTACATCAACAACATCTGCGAGGTCTGAGATGGAATGGCTGCTCAATCCCTGGGTTATCTCTATCATCATTGTGAGCGTGGTGGTCAGCAATATTGCCGCTATTAAATACACAGCCAATATGAAATTTGGCCGTCACGACAAAACTCAGGAACTATTACGAAAACAACAGGAAGTCGAGAACCTGAAGCATAAACACCCCCAGGACGATGCAGCAGATCAGGACGATGCGGCAGATAAAAAATAACCGGTTGCTCTGAACCGGTTATGTTGCGCATTCAGTACTGTTTTTGCGTCAGCTGCGGCACAGGTAATCCGCTTGTCCGACCCACTTATAGCTAGTCAGTTCTTCCAACCCCATCGGGCCGCGGGCATGCAGTTTCTGGGTCGAAACCGCGACTTCAGCGCCCAGTCCGAACTGTGCACCATCGGTAAACCGGGTTGAAGCGTTGACATACACAGCGGCAGAACCTGCTGCATTGATGAAACGCTCGGCCGACATCAAATCATTGGTCAGAATCGCATCGGAATGGCTGGCATTGTGATCCTGCATATGGCGGATAGCCGCTTCTACATCAGGTACCAGTTTCACTCCCAGGGTATAACTCAGCCACTCGGTATCAAAATCTCCCTCTTGCGCTTCGCGCAATTGATCGGCCTGACCTTGCAGTATACTCAGCGCCTGCCCCTCAGCAACCAGCAGCACTTTGTTCTGATTCATGCGTTCTGCGAATGCAGGCAGAAAATCGGCTGCCACCGCCTCATGGACCAGCAGGGTATCCAGCGCATTACAGGCGGACGGACGCTGCACTTTGGCGTTTTCCACCACATCCAGCGCGCGCGCCAAATCGGCAGACTGATCGACAAAGGCATGACTGATGCCAAAGCCACCGATAATCACAGGAATGGTGCTTTTTTCTTTACACATTTTGTGCAGGCCGGCACCACCACGGGGAATGATCATATCAACATACTGATCCATGGTCAGCAGCTCAGAGACCAGCTCTCTGTCCGGTTTGGCAATATACTGCACCGATGCACCGGGCAAGCCGGCTTTTTCCAAGGCCTGCTGAATGACACTGACCAGCGCCATATTGGAGTGGAAGGTTTCCCGTCCGCCGCGCAAAATGCTGGCATTACCGGTTTTCAGACACAGAGCGGCGATATCAATGGTCACGTTCGGGCGGGCTTCATAAATCACCCCTACCACACCTAACGGAACACGACGACGGCTCAGACGCATGCCATTTTCCAGCACGCGCGAGTCCAGCTCAGCACCAACAGGATCCGGCAAACCAATCACATTGCGCACATCGCCGGCGATAGCCGCGAGACGCGATGCATTCAGCATTAGCCGATCCAGCAATGCCTCAGACATGCCGCTTTCACGCGCCGCAGCCAGATCTTTTTCATTGGCTGCCAGAATTTCTGCCTGACGGGCTTCCAGTTCATCGGCGATAAACGCCAACGCCTGATTTTTCTGCGCTGTCGCTGTCGTTGCCAGTGTAAAAGCAGCCTGCCTGGCTGCCTGTCCCATTGCTTGCAATTCCACCCTGTTCCCCTTTATCGGTCTGTCTCTAGCAAATCACTTCATCCCCAATGACCTCAAAGGCTCGGGGATGATTATCTGTTTCTGGTTATATCAGTACCAGATCATCCCTGTGCACAGCAACCGGCCCGTATTCATAACCCAGTACCTTGTGGATATCCTGGCTGTGTTTACCAGCGATTTTAGCAATATCCAGGCTGGAATAACGGCTGATGCCCCGGGCCAGCAAAATGCCATCGGTGCTGTAAATGCGGGCGACTTCGCCCCGCTCAAACTCACCTTTCACCGCAGTAATACCTTTCGCCAGCAAGCTGCTGCCGCGCTGTGTCACGGCCATGGCGGCCCCGGCGTCGACAATAATATCCCCGGCAGGAGGAGGACCGGCCAGAATCCAGCGCTTACGGCTTTCCAGTGGCGATTCCAGTGGCAGGAAATGCGTGCCCAATTGCTCGCCCTTCACTATGCCGGCAATCACTTCCGGTCTGCTGCCAGCGGCAATAATCACTTCAATCCCTGCCCGGCGAGCCACATCTGCCGCCTGCAGTTTTGTCGCCATACCGCCTGTGCCTAAACCACCGACACTGCCACCGGCCAGCTTACGCAGAGTTTCATCTATGGTATGTACTTCACGTATCAATTCCGCATCCGGATTGCTGCGCGGATCGGCAGTAAACAGCCCGGGCTGATCGGTCAGCAGCAACAGCTTGTCCGCACCGGCCAGAATGCCAACCAGCGCGGAGAGGTTGTCGTTATCACCGACTTTAATTTCAGTGGTTGCCACGGCATCATTCTCATTCACGACAGGAATAATCCCGTGCTCCAGTAAGGCCAGCAGCATATCCCGGGCATTCAGATAACGCTCCCTGTCATTCAGATCTGCGCGGGTTAACAGCATCTGGCCCACATGCAGGCCATAAATACTAAAGAGCTGCTCCCATTCCTGAATCAGGCGGCTCTGGCCCACGGCAGCCAGCAGCTGCTTACTGGCCATGGTTTTCGGCAGTTCAGGGTAACCCAGATGCTCGCGACCTGCGGCAATCGCACCGGAAGTCACAATAATCACCTGGTGACCCTGCTGGCGCAAATGTGCACATTGACGAACCAGTTCAACCATATGGGCCCGGTCCAGCTTGAGTGTGCCGCCAGTCAGCACACTGGTACCCAGTTTCACTACTATGGTCTGTATTGCAGTTTGCTCTGTATGGTGAGCACTTTGCTCACTGAGATGTTTTTCGTGATTATCTGCCATGAGGATTCAAAAAGGATGCGGATGAATGGCATTTGTTTTATCAACCCCGACCGTAAAGCACAAGAAAAATGCGCCGGTAACGGCGCATTTTCTGCTTTTTCAGGGTTTAGTACTGAAATCAGGCCGAAACGGATAAAGTCGGTGACGACAGATCCGATGCCGGGCTCAGCGAGAGCGAGTATTCCTGTTCAAGCAGGGTAATCAGTTTCTGGTAAAAATCATCCAGAGTCTGCTGGACCGGCTCCAGGTGCTTGGCCGGCACTTTGTCTTCCAGCCAGTCGCCATTGATGTCATAGCGCCCGAAATAATAACGGTACTGATAGCCGGCCTCTGTTTCAACCATTTCCAGCCACCAGCCCCAGAACTCACGCTCTTCCGGTGCTTTTTTGGCATTAATGCAACTGGCAAGACAATCGAAGAAAAAGTGCCCTTCGGATGAGTGCTGCTGGCGGAGATACGGACCAAGCGCGGTCAGCTTGGTCATCAGGCGGCCATGAGGAGGAAAAATGACTTGTGTTGGCATAGCATGTCCATCCTTAGTCGGAGTTCAAAAAAAGCGCAACTTTCTGAAAATATCCCTTGTTGGAATGACTATTTAACGCACAAGGCCAATGAAATGGCAACATATTATTTACATCCTCGGACCAGAACAAGCCGCTTTACAGCGTGTCCTTCAACCAGTCGACTACCGTGCTCATCACTCTGTGATAACCATCATGCAAAGGCGCGGCAGGCACAGTCACCGCTTTCCCGCCCCGGCTTGATAAAGCAATCAGCTGGTTATCCGTCTCAGGGCACACAGGATCGTCTTTTAAACTGACCCCAAGCATAGGGATATCGACTTTACGACGGGCGAGCAACCCCTGCTGCTTGAGCGACCAGGCACTCATATGAGACACCAGGCTTGCTTTAGAAACCCAATTTTTTCCCATCCGGGAAGCAAACATGTCCAGATACATTCTGGGCATACTGTTCAACAATTTAGGCTGGCTCAGTAGTCCATGAATAATGCCACCAATGCTGATACTGGTTTTCAGTCGTGTAGGTTCCAGGAAACCCAGCCGGATAGCAGCATTGCCGCCAAAGCGTATCCCCAGCATAGCGACCCTGTTATGGTCCACCCAGGGCACATCACGCACCTGTTGCAGCAATGCCTGGTGAAGGCGGCTGGTGTCTTCGGTCAATGGCCAGGCCGCACTGTGGCCAACTGATGGCATGTCCAGTGTGATCATCGCAAAACCGGCAGGGCCGAGGTAATCCTGATACAAGGGCCACAGCTCAGTTTGCAATGTATCCAGACCACCACTGACAATCACTGTCGGTAACAACTTATCGGTACAAGGCAAGTGAATAAAAGCCTGAAACTTTTTGCCCTGGTAGGCGACATCAATGGTTTTTACCTGATGCGGCATCAGTTCGGTGGCATCTTTATAGGTCAGGCTCGCCTGAAGCTCTGCCTGGGCGGCCAGTTCATCTCCCTTCAGGTGGGGATAGGCAGCAATCCCATAATGGGTGCTGGCTTTGAGCAACAGTTTAGCTGCCTGTTCGCTGTCGCCCTTATCCAGGCACTCACGGCTTAATCGCTGGTATTTACTGCCCAGCTGTGACCATTCGTAAACCCAGTTGCCAGGCTTGTAACCGATCACTGTATCCAGCAGATCATCATTGGTACGTTGTGCATCGGCACTGGCAATCTTGGCAAAAACACTCTCCATTTCAATAGGATCAACGCCTTGCCAAATCCATAGCGGGCGTCGCAGAACACGGTACCAGCCGCTTTCACTGTCCCCATCGAGTGCATTATGAACTTCTTGGGATGAAGTATGGGCCAGCTTAACCAGACTTGAGGTTTCTTTGGTCGTTTGACGAGGAGCAAACAATTTTTCAGACAAGTTTACCTTGGAAGGCTCAGACACAATTGACTCCTGCATTTGTCGGTTCATAACCTGCTACCGCCACCCAGCGATAACATTGAATCTGGCTATATTGTATATGTTTTCTCTGCCATTACCCCAAGCAACAGGCACAAAAAAAGGAGCCTGTTCGCTCCTTTTTGAAAAAATGCAGGGTGGCTGTCTTACTCAGCGCTTGGCAATAGGATCCACAAAGGTCACTGCCATATCCCAGGGTTGCTCAATCCAGGTATCCTGCGCAATATCGACAACATAATCATCAACCAGATGTTTTCCGGCAGGTTTGGCGCATACTGTCACGAATTTTGCTTTAGGGTACATAGAGCGGATCATTTCCGCCGTACCGCCGGTATCCACCAAATCGTCCACTACGATAAAGCCGTCACCATCACCCTCTGCTTTTTTCAGTACTTTCATATCACGCTGATGATCATGGTCATAGCTTGAAATACATACTGTATCAACATGGCGAATACCCAGTTCACGCGCAAGAATAGCAGCCGGTACCAAACCGCCACGGCTCACAGCGATAATACCTTTCCACTGCTCGGCAGGCAGCAGCTTCTCAGCCAGCTGACGCGTGTAACTCTGCATGTTGTCCCAGGTGATGACGAACTTATTACTCATATCCGATGAACCTCTAAATCAGCGAATAAAAACCGCTGGTCGATAAACAAATTATAAAAAGATGATTTTAGCTGCAAACAGTGCGGCAATAACCCAAACGCTGATGTTCACCTCGCGTCCTTTTCCACTGAGCAATTTCACTGCAGCATAGGTGATAAAGCCCAGAGCTATACCTTCAGCGATAGAATATGTTAGCGGCATTAGCAGGCAAACCACAACTACAGGTGCTGCTTCTGTTAAGTCACGCCAGTCAATACCCACCAGACCTGACATCATCAGAATGGCCACATAAAACAGTGCCCCTGCGGTTGCGTACGCTGGCACCATGCCAGCCAGTGGCGAGAAGAACAGCGCCAGCAGGAAAAGAACACCAACAGTGACAGCCGTCAGGCCGGTTCGGCCTCCCGCAGCTACCCCCGCGACACTTTCAACGTATGAGGTAGTGTTGGATGTCCCCAGTAAAGCCCCCACAGAGGTTGCGGTACTGTCTGCCAGCAGCGCACGGCTCAGTCGCGGTAACTTGCCGTCTTTATCCACCATATCGGCTTTGGTTGCCACACCAACCAGAGTACCGGCAGTGTCGAACAGATCCACGAACAGGAAGGCAAAAACAATCGATACCAGACCCACATCCAGGGCACCACTAAAGTCCAGTTGCATGAAAGTCGGTGCTATGCTTGGCGGCGCAGACACAATCCCGTTGTATTGGATGTCACCAAACAGGATGCCCAGGCCCGTTACGATCAAAATCGCCAGCAATACGGCAGCTTTCAATCCACGGTGTACCAGAGCAATTGTCAGCACGAAGCCAAGTGATGCCATAACGGCAGGAAAGCTTGTCAGATCACCGACATGTACCAGAGTCGCTGGATTATCAACGACGATCCCGGCACTTTGCAGCGCGATAAAGGCCAGAAATAATCCGATTCCCGCCGTGATACCAATCCGGAGAGACATAGGTATGGCATTGATAAGCCATTCCCGTACTTTGAGCAGGCTCAAGGCAATGAAACACAGGCCAGAGAAGAAAACCGCCGCCAGCGCAACCTGCCAGGTATGCCCCATTCCCAGTACAACGGAATAAGTAAAGAAAGCATTCAAGCCCATACCAGGCGCCTGAGCAACCGGGTAATTAGCCACCAGGCCCATCACAAAACAACCTATCGTGGCTGCCAGACAGGTCGCCACAAAGACCGCACCTTTATCCATTCCTGTTGCCGACAACATGGACGGATTCACAAAGATAATATAGGCCATCGTCAGGAAGGTCGTTGCACCTGCCAGAACTTCAGTACGAACGTCCGTACCGTTTTCACTCAACTTAAACAGTTTCTCAAGCATTGCTCTCTGGTCCTTGGAGAAAAGTGTTTGCTACCTCTGAAACGCAAAAAAGTATCACAGCAAATAGTAAACGATTGCGTCGCAGTAATTTTGGGGGGCGATTATAGGCTTATCAGTAGTAAATTACCAGACTGGTCAGAATTATCCGTCAGTGTCAGATATATGGCTGATTTTAGTCCAAACCACAGCCAATACCTGAATAAAAATAATTCAAAATCAAAAACATAACAACAAAACCATCCTGGTTGATTTTTTAATCACTTATATTTTTCACAGCAAAAGCAAACGCTTAATCATGTATAAAGAGTGAAATCTTTACTCTGTTTGGCGGGGTGTAATCGAATACATTCATTTTCGCAACATTATCGTCAAAAATGCCGGATGAAAACTAATTAAGTTAAGCGGAAGATAAAAAAACGCCACCCTTTCCCGGGTGGCGGCAAAACTAAGTTTTCGGGTCTCTGTTAACAGCAATCACTGCAGCAGAGCAACCATCTGATTAGTCTTGAAAGTTAGGGGGTGAACATCTGTTTGCAACGCTAAGGCTGCAGGCACATCAGGGGGATGTGTGCCGTGAGCAATTCAACTATCAGTAACCAAAGGATCGCGGGTAGCTAAACGCACCACTGAAAACGCCTTTATTGTTCCAAAATTTTGCTGTGGATTCATATACATTCATGACAACGACTTCCTAATATATTTCTATTGCCTGGAGGCTGCCTGAGAGCAACCTGGCCACCAATCTCGGTTCCCTGGAGTTAATGCACTGACCTTTCCTTGTGCTAACTATCGTTTTTCAACTTGGGATAACAATAACCAATTGGTAATTTAATTACAACTTTAATTTTAACCTCGTCACACTTTTATGGGTAAATATCTCAAAAACCCCCATTAACGATAATTTATTACACCACTAATTATGTTAGCCAGACCGTAAATCCACACAAATGAGACTAAAGTGGCATACCTTATTCCCGAATAAGCAGACAACATCAGTGCAGGTCATTTGCCTGAGTGCAAGCAAGGAAGAAAGCGCTATGACAAAACTCCCTCACTTACGTTCACTATCTATCAGCAGCCGTCTGTATCTGCTGGGCTTGATCATTACCATTCTGACCCTGCTACCTCTGATTACCTTTATATCTGGCTATCAGGATACCCTTCTGGACCAAAAACGGGATAAAACCAGAAACCTGGTCGAAAGTGCACACAGTTTGCTGACTTACTACCACCAACTGGAAACTCAGGGCCAGCTGACACGCAGTGAAGCACAGCAACAGGCAAAACAGGCTATCGCCAGCCTGCGCTACGAGAATAACGATTACTTCTGGATTAACGATAACCATCCCAAAATGGTGATGCATCCGTTCAAACCCGAACTGGACGGTAAAGATCTGTCCCGGTTTGAAGATCCGCTCGGCCACACACTGTTTGTCAGCATGGCAGATATTGTCAGGCAGCAAAGCCAGGGCTTTGTGGATTATCAGTGGGAAAAACCAGGCCATTCAGAGCCTGTTGATAAAATTTCCTATGTGAAAGGATTTGCACCCTGGGGATGGATTTTAGGGTCAGGCATTTATGTAGATGATGTTAAAGCGCTGTTTTACTCTGAGTTACAGCGTCTTGGGCTCATTCTGGCCGCTTCATTGATCCTGATGCTGGTTCTGGCCAAGGTGATTGGCCGCAGTATCACCGCCCCGTGTGAATCCACTTTACAGGCGATGCAGGACATATCGCGTGGTGAAGGTGATTTAACCCGGCGCCTGCCGGTTCAGGGCAATGATGAAATGAGCCGCATTGCTGAAGCCTATAATCAGTTCGCGGATCGGATAAGTGACATGCTGCGTGCTCTTGCCCCCGTCAGCGAACATATCAGTTCAGCCGCCAGCCAGCTCAATGCCGTCGCCAACACCACGGCCGACAGTGCAAGTCAGGCGCATCAGGGAGTAGATTCAGTCGCCTCGGCCATGACAGAGCTGCATTCCAGTAATCAGGAAGTCGCACGATCGGCCGCGACGGCTGCCGATGCCGCAACCGCTGCACAATCTCACAGTGAATTAGGATTGAGTGTCGTATCCCGCTCCGGAGAGGAGATGCGTGCCCTGCTAGCCTTGCTGGATGAAACCAATAAAAGTGCGCAGGCATTGGCTGAAGACTCTGAAACCATAGGCGCTGTGCTGGATGTGATCCGCAACATTGCAGAGCAAACCAACCTGCTGGCGCTCAATGCAGCCATCGAAGCTGCACGTGCCGGCGAGCAGGGTCGCGGTTTTGCCGTGGTTGCCGATGAGGTGCGCACTCTGGCTACCCGCACTCAGTCCAGCACCAATGAGATAGAAGCCATTATCACCCGCCTGCAAAATCGCTCCACCAATGTCAGCACCGCCCTGCTTCAAACCAGTGAGCAGTCAGCCAGTACGGTAAAACATGCGCAAGATGTCGCCAGTGCACTGGAAGCTATCAGCCAGCAAATTCATACTATTCGAGAACTCAATCAACACATTGCCGATGCCAGCCAGCAGCAGTCCGATGCGACAGAAGCCATTAACATCAGCCTGTCGCAACTGAGCGAGCACAGCCACAGCCATGTTGCACAAGGGCAGCAGATTGCGGCAGCCAGTGAGCAGCTTCTCACCAGTGGTCGTCACCTTAATGTACAGATCTCTCAATTTAAGATTTAACGAATAGAAAATGGATTATTAGCAAGCCCTCCATCGCTGAGGTAAGATATTCATCTGCCATTTCCGGATAATCGCCCTATGATAGTCCGGCTCTGGCAGCATGAATGACAGTTTATTAGGGAGAGTTCTGTGTCTGAAATCAGCCATCTTTCGCCACAAATCGTGTGGCAGTTCTTTGATCAAATTTGCGCCATACCACACCCATCCAAACATGAAGAGGCATTGGCTCAGCACATCATTCGTTTTGCTGAAAGCCAAGGCCTGACCGTACGCCGCGATAGCACTGGCAACGTATTTATTAAAAAGCCTGCCACTGCCGGGATGGAAGACCGCAAAGGCGTGGTGCTTCAGGCGCACATTGATATGGTTCCGCAAAAGAATGAAGACACAGACCACGACTTTACGGTTGACCCTATTCAGCCTTATATCGACGGTGAGTGGGTAACCGCCAGAGGCACGACTTTAGGTGCTGATAATGGCATTGGTATGGCAACCTGTCTGGCTGTACTGGCCTCAAAAGACATAGAGCATGGTCCTCTGGAAGTACTGCTGACCATTGATGAAGAGGCCGGTATGACGGGCGCCTTTGGTCTGCAGGAAGGCTGGCTGGAAGGCGATATTCTTCTCAATACCGATTCTGAACAGGAAGGTGAAATCTACATGGGTTGCGCCGGTGGCGTGGATGCCGAGCTATCTCTTGCTATTGAGCGTGAGCCGGTTCCGGCAGATCATACTGCTGTCAAACTGATGATTAAAGGCCTGAAAGGCGGACACTCAGGCTGCGACATTCACACCGGTCGGGCCAACGCCAATAAACTGCTGGGACGTTTCCTGTTTGCCCACGCTGCAGAGCTGGGGCTGCGTGTCAACAGCCTCAAAGGCGGCACACTGCGCAACGCGATTCCCCGCGAAGCCTTTGCCATAGTGACGCTGCCAACCCAAAAAGCTGATGCGTTGCAAGCGTGTTTCGGACAATTCCAAAGCACACTGAATGCTGAGTTGGGTAATACAGAAACCGGTATCAAACTGTCGGTTGAAAACCACGAATTGCATGCTAATAGCTTATCTGCTGACAGCCAGCAACGTCTGCTGGCGCTGATCAATGCCTGCCCGAACGGAGTGGTACGCATGAGTGACGACATTTCAGGTGTTGTTGAAACCTCACTCAACCTTGGCGTGATCACCACAGAGGCTGACCGCGTGACTCTGCTGTGCCTGATCCGCTCTCTGATCGACTCCGGCCGCAGCAGTGTTGAACACTCGCTGAGCGCCCTGGCCCAGCTGGCCGGTGCGCAGTGTGAATTTTCCGGCGCCTATCCGGGCTGGAAACCTGATCCGGATTCGGAAGTGATGCATCTGTTCCGCGAAACCTACCAGGATATTTACGGAAAGATCCCGGATATTATGGTGATCCATGCAGGCCTGGAGTGTGGCTTGTTTAAAGAGCCATACCCCAATATGGATATGATTTCTTTCGGCCCGACCATTAAATACCCGCATTCACCCGACGAGAAAGTGAACATTAAAACCGTTGGCCTGTTCTGGGAACAAATGGTTGCCATTCTGAAACAGATCCCGGTGAAAGCCTGATTTAGACACTTGATCTACACCAGGGGGAGCACATCCGCTCCCCCATTGTCCTTTCCTGCGAAGCTGACTCCCTGACTACCAGTCAAACGACAATTGCTGGGCTTTAACACCCGATTCCAGCCCGACACTGATACCGACCAAGCGAATCTCCCGCCCTTTCTGTCTTGTCAAAGCTTCGGCCAGTAAAGCGGTAAACTGTTGTTTGTGCAGCACCGGCTGAATATGTTCGACCGTGGTTTGCTGAAAATCGGCAAATTTTATTTTCACTCCCTGACGGGCAATGCGCAGATCCGGACGCACTTTGCGAAGCCGTGCTTCTAATTCAGGATACAGCTGCTCTATGACTTGCCAGCATTGCGCATAGTCAACTATGTTGCGGGCAAAAGTTCTCTCGACACCAACTGATTTTCGTTCACGCGAGACCACCACTTCACGCTCATCAATGCCGTGTGCCCGCGCCCACAGCGACTGACCAAACTTGCCGAACTGTTTTAACAACTCCCGCCTGTCATAGGCTTGCACATCTTTTCCGAGGTACAGACCGATGTCATGCAGTTTTTGGATAGTGACTTTACCTACACCCGGTATTTTCTCCAGCGGCAAGTCAGCCACAAAGTCAGGCACGTCGGCTGGCGTCACCACATACTGGCCATCCGGTTTATTCATATCAGAGGCGATTTTGGCAATGAATTTTACCGGTGCCACGCCTGCAGATGCCGTGAGATGCAACTCTTCACGAATAGCCTGACGAATATCCTGGGCAATCAAAGTCGCAGAACCGCGGTGCAGATCACACTCGGTGACATCCAGGTAGGCTTCATCCAGTGAAAGAGGTTCAATCAACGAGGTATAGCGTTGGAAAATCGCCCTGATCTGATGGGAGACCTCTTTATACACAGCCATCCTGCCGGGTACCAGTATCAGGCCGGGACAGAGCTTCATCGCCTGGGCCGTCGGCATAGCGGAACGCACGCCGAATTGCCGGGCCAGATAATTGCAGGTACTGAGCACTCCCCGCTGTTCAGATCGGCCACCGATAGCAATCGGCACATGTTGCAGCTCAGGATTATCACGCATCTCAACCGCCGCAAAAAAGCAGTCCATATCAATATGGATAATTTTCCGTTGATGGCTGTCGGTCACGGTTTTATCTGACATAACATCGGGCTTTCAGCATGTGACTGGAGAATAGGTTACTGTTTTTATATACAGCATTATAAGTGCTTACCAAGCAGATAGCGAGCAACAAAAAGCCCGCGGTATTCTCCACGGGCTTTTTACTCAGCGTGAACGTCAGTCTTCAATCAGATGATCTGATTTTTCTTCCATTCTTCCTGTTTGGCGGCGCGAGCTTCACGCTTCAAACGCTTGTCACAGGGCTCAGGGCAGTCACATTCTTTTTCAATGCCAACCGCGCCAAGGCCACCGCAGCTACCAGCCACCGTTTTACGCTGGAAAATGTAGCCGACAGCCATTGCGACTATGACTAACAGAAAAACGCCAAAGGTTGTTACATATACCAACATACTATGCTCTCAACTTATTTCTTCTGCATGTAAGTCTTGAAGGCATCAGAGGCATATTCCTTAAAACCTTCATCAGTACTTACTATCAACAGAACTGGCCAATTTTCTTGGTTTGCCAGTGCGATTGCTTTCTCTTCTCCCATGACAGAAAATGCCGTTGCCAGAGCATCTGCTGTCATGCATTTCGGATGCATCACAGTGACTGAAACCACATGGTTAGTAATCGGCTTGCCTGTTATGGGATTTATCAGATGTGAGTAGCGTACACCATTTTCTTCAAAATAGTTACGATAATCACCCGAAGTGGCAACGGCCATTTCACCCGGCTCAACCACTTCCTGTATGGAACGGCTGCCATCTTGTGTAGGCTTTTCAATTGCTATCCGCCATGGCACGCCTTCCAGATTTTTGCCTTTCAGGCGGATTTCTCCACCGATTTCAACCAGATAGTCATTCACACCCAATGAAGCAATATAGTCAGCCACAACATCGACACCGTACCCTTTAGCAATGGATGACAGATCAACATACAGCCCAGGCATATCTTTAATCAAAGTGTTACCTTGAACCTTCAGATGCTCTATACCGACTTCCTGACGACGAGCATCCAGTTCTTCATCCGTCGGTACCACATCCGGACGGGCTTCCGGGCCGAAACTCCACAAGTTGACCAGAGGGCCAACCGTCACATCCAATGCCCCATCAGTCAGTTTAGACAAGCGAATCGCTTCCCGTACCACCGTCGCCGTATCTGCCGACACCTCAAACGGTTCGCTGCTTCGATGCTGATTAAATTGGCTGAGCTCGGAGTCCTCACGATAAGTCGACATCTGATCGTTAACCAATTCAAGGCGGCGATCAATTTCTTTCTGAAGTGCCACTTCGCTCGGTAAGCCTTCCTGCTCAATCAACTTGATCGAATAATAGGTCCCCATTGTTGAGCCGGTCAGGTGAATTAACTGACGTTGCTCGCTACAGCCACTGACAACCAGTGCCATCACCAGCAGCATAACTGCCCGGGTGAATAGTTTCATCATGCAAGGGATCTCCCAAATACTGAAAATGTCCGCTCAGTTGCCGTGCACACGGCATTGATAGGCGCTAAGGAATTGATGCAGGGCTTGACGAAAAATGGCTGACCCAAGGGATCAGCCATTTTAGAGGAAGACCTCAGGCAGCGTTAGCCACCAAAGTCATCCAGCAGGATGTTTTCGTCTTCAACACCCAGATCTTTAAGCATACTGATAACAGCTGCGTTCATCATTGGTGGACCGCACATGTAGTATTCGCAGTCTTCCGGCGCTTCATGATCTTTCAGGTAGTTTTCATAAAGCACGTTATGGATGAAGCCGGTGTAACCGTCCCAGTTGTCCTCTGGCAGAGGATCCGACAGGGCGCAGTACCACTTAAAGTTATCATTCTCGTTCTGCAGCATATCGAAATCTTCTACATAGAACATTTCACGCTTAGAACGCGCACCGTACCAGAAGGTCATCTTGCGCTTAGACTGCAAACGCTTCAGCTGGTCAAAGATGTGTGAACGCATAGGTGCCATACCGGCACCACCGCCGATAAACACCATCTCTGCATCGGTATCTTTCGCGAAGAATTCACCAAACGGACCAGAGATAGTCACCTTATCACCCGGTTTCAGCGACCAGATATATGAAGACATGATACCTGGTGGCACATCCGGATTACGAGGTGGCGGCGTAGCGATACGCACGTTCAGCATGATAATGCCTTCCTCTTCCGGATAGTTCGCCATTGAGTAAGCACGAATTGTCTCTTCGTTTACTTTCGACTCGTAACGGAACAGGTTGAACTTATCCCAGTCTTCACGGAATTTCTCAGGTACGTCGTAATCAGCATACTTAACATGGTGCGGTGGCGCTTCAATCTGAATATAACCACCAGCACGGAATGGTACTGATTCGCCGTCCGGGATGCCCAGTTTCAGCTCTTTGATGAAGGTCGCTTTGTTATCGTTAGAGATAACAGAACACTCCCACTTCTTCACACCAAAGATTTCTTCTGGCAGCTCGATGTCCATGTCGGCTTTCACGTTCACCTGGCAAGACAGACGCTCACCTTCACGTGCTTCACCTTTAGTGATGTGATCAAGCTCGGTTGGCAGGATATCGCCGCCACCAGATTTGATTTTCACACGGCACTGACCGCATGAACCACCACCACCACAAGCAGAAGAGACAAAGATGCCGCTGCCTGCCAGTGCGCCCAGAAGTTTACCACCCGCAGGGGTCGTGATTGCTTTTTCCGGGTCGTTATTGATTGAGATAGTAATGTCACCTGATGGTACCAGCTTGGATTTAGCGAACAGAATCACTAATACCAGAGCCAGGATAATCAAGGTGAACATAACTACGCCAAGAATAATATCCATGAATTATTCCTTATTATCCTGATTACAGCTGTACACCGGAGAAGGACATGAAGCCCAACGCCATGAGACCTACAGAGATGAAGGTAATACCCAGGCCACGCAGACCGGCAGGTACGTCTGAATACTTCATCTTCTCGCGAATACCCGCCAGGGCAACGATAGCCAGCATCCAGCCCACACCTGAGCCAAAGCCGTATACCACAGACTCCGCGAAGTTGTAGTCACGCTGTACCATGAAAGATACGCCACCGAAGATTGCACAGTTAACAGTGATCAGCGGCAGGAAAATACCCAGCGCGTTGTACAGCGGCGGGAAGAAACGGTCCAGAATCATTTCCAGAATCTGTACCAGTGCCGCGATAACACCGATAAAAGTAATAAAGTTCAGAAACGTCAGATCAACGCCTTCAACAATGGCGCCGTCTTTCAGCAACAGGTTATAAACCAGGTTGTTTACCGGTACTGAGATAGTCAGTACGACTGTTACTGCGACACCCAGACCGAAAGAGGTTTTGACTTTCTTGGAAACCGCCAGGAATGTACACATACCCAGGAAGAAAGACAGTGCCATGTTCTCGATGAAGATCGAACGAACCAGTAAGCTAATATAATGTTCCATGTTTCCCTTACTCCTTCGCTTCTACTTGATCCGGGCGTAACGTACGGATAGTCCAGATCATGAAGCCAATCAGGAAGAAGGCAGACGGTGCCAACAACATGATACCGTTTGGCTGATACCAGCCACCTTCAGAGACCAGCGGCAGCACTTGCATACCAAAGAGTTTGCCTGAACCCAGCAGCTCACGGAAGAAACCGACTGTCAGCAATACGAAACCGTAACCCAGACCGTTACCGATACCATCCAGCAAAGATGGCAGGGGCGCAGATTTCATTGCATAAGCTTCTGCACGGCCCATTACGATACAGTTAGTGATGATCAGACCTACGAATACTGACAACTGCTTAGAGATGTCGTAAACGAAGGCTTTCAGCACCTGGTCAACCACGATAACCAGCGAGGCAATAATTGCCATCTGAGCGATAATACGCACGCTGTTGGGGATTTGGTTACGCACCAGAGAAACAAAGAAGTTGGAGAACGCAGTAACGAAAGTTACCGCCAGCGCCATGACGAACGCGGTTTCCAGCTTAGTGGTTACAGCCAGCGCTGAACACACACCCAGTACCTGCAGAGCGATCGGGTTATTACTGACGATCGGCCCCAGCAGGACTTTTTTCATTTCTTTAGTATCAGCCATTGTTCAGGCCTCCATTGCGCACTTTAGTCAGGAACGGACCGTAGCCGTTATCACCTAACCAGAACTGGAAGGTGTTCTGAACGCCGTCACTTGTCAGCGTTGCACCAGACAGACCGTCGATACCGTGAACATCACCTTCCGGTGCGCCACCTTTCACGACACGGATAGCAGGGGCGAAACTATCGTCAAACAGTTTCTTGCCTTCCCACTGTGCACGCCATTTCGGGTTCTCAACTTCACCGCCCAGTCCAGGAGTTTCACCCTGTTCATAGTAAGTGATGCCTGACACAGTGTTGCCGTCGGTTTCAACCGCAACGAAAGCGTACATCATGGACCACAGACCTTTGCCGTTAACAGGCAGAATCAGCTTCTGTACCTGATTGCTGGCATCTTTTACCAGATACACTTTGGCAACATCCGCACGACGAATCAGCTTCGCCGGATCGGTTGCAGGATCCAGTTTCACAGACAGATCCGGATTTTTCGAAGCGTCACGCTGGTCGTACTCTGCGGGTGACATACCATCAACAGAGTCAACAAAGTTACCGGTAGCCAGATCAACCAATTTAGGTTCAATAAACTGGTTGTACGTTTCCGTAACTTTGACGCCGTCTTGCAGCAGGCCGGCAACAGACAGGATGTTACGCTGAACATCCAGCTTAGCGTTCGCTTGCTGCATAGGACGCAGCATAACTGCTGCTGTTGATACCACGATAGAGCACACCAGGCTCAGGACAACAACAACAATCAGCGTTTTCTTGATGCTATCATTCTTATTTGACATGACGAGCCAGTCTCCGTTTGATGTTGCCTTGAATTACTGCATGGTCAAACAGCGGTGCAAACAGGTTGGCGAACAGAATCGCCAGCATCATGCCTTCAGGGAACGCAGGGTTAACCACACGTACCATAACAGCCATCACGCCAATTAGTGCACCGTACCACCACTTACCTTTATTGGTGAAAGCAGCAGAAACCGGATCGGTTGCCATGAACATCATACCGAAAGCAAAACCACCCAGAACCAGGTGCCAGTGCCATGGCATAGCGAACATTGCGTTGGTATCAGAACCAATAATGTTGAACAGTGTTGCGGCAGCAACCATACCAATCAGGGTACCGGCAATAATGCGCCAGGACGCAATGCCCAGATACACGATGAACGCACCGCCGATCAGAATGAACAGAGTCGAGACTTCACCGATAGAACCAGGAATACGACCAATGAAAGCATCCATCCAGGTTACCGCTTCGCCAGTAACAGTATTGACTACTGCTGCCTGACCACCGGCTGCCCACTGACTCAGTGCTGTTGCACCAGAGAAACCATCCGCGGCAGTCCATACCAGATCGCCTGAGATCTGCGCCGGGTAAGCGAAGAACAGGAAAGCACGACCGGCCAGAGCTGGGTTCAGGAAGTTACGACCTGTACCGCCAAAGATCTCTTTCGCCACAACCACACCAAAGGTAATACCCAGTGCAGCCTGCCACAGAGGCAGTGTTGGCGGAACGATCAGCGCAAACAGGATCGAAGTCACGAAGAAACCTTCATTCACTTCGTGTTTACGGACCATACAGAACAGAACTTCCCAGAAACCACCCACGATAAATACCGTGGCATAGATAGGCAGGAAGTAGGTCGCACCCAGCAGCATTTTACTGCCCCAGCCTGCGTCAGCACCTAAGGTGCCACCCAGAGACTCGGTCAGCCAGTAATGCCAGTCGCCACTGATAATGGCAGCCAGTTGATCACCCGCATACAGGTGGTTCAGGGCAACAACCGCCTGATGGCCGACGTTGTACATCCCCCAGAACATGGCAGGAAATACAGCAAGCCACACCATGATCATGATGCGTTTCAGGTCGATACTGTCACGCACGTGAGAACCGGTACGGGTAACCATACCTGGGGTGTAAAGCACGGTTGCAACTGCTTCATACAGTGCAAACCATTTCTCATGCTTACCACCTGGTTCAAAGTGGTGTTCGATCTGCTCGAGGTAATTCTTGAGGCTCATGAATTATCCTTCCTTCTCAATCTTGTCCAGGCATGCACGCAGCATTGGACCGTACTCATACTTACCTGGGCACACGAAGGTACACAGTGCCAGATCTTCTTCATCCAGCTCCAACGCACCCAACTGCTGGGCACTGTCAGTATCGCCGGCGCACAGATCACGCAATAGCAGTGTAGGTTCGATGTCCAGAGGCATGACACGCTCATAGTTACCGATTGGCACCATGGAACGCTCACTACCATTGGTAGTGGTTGTCATGTTGTAGAGCTGGCCTGGGAAAAATTGGCTAAAGAAAGCACGTGTAACAGAAAATTTATTCTTTCCAGGAACGATCCAGCCCATGAATTCTTTCTCACGACCTTCACGCAGTGCAGAAATCTGCAGGTGATAACGGCCGAGATAAGCATGAGGGCCAGTCGCCGGAATGCCGTTCAGGACTGAACCTGACAGCACACGCAGTTCACCGGTTAACAGCTCAGACTCAGTCAGCTGCTCGACAGACGCACCAATAACAGTACGGACCAGACGAGGGTTGTTGACGGCAGGACCTGCCAGAGAAACAACACGCTGAGTGTACAGCTCACCGGTCAGGAATAACTGACCGAAAGCAATCACATCCTGATAGTTCAGGTGCCATGCAACATTATGCGCGTCAGCACCGAACAGAGTATGGATGTGCGTACCTACCAGACCGGCAGGGTGCGGTCCGTTAAATACGTGTTCTTCCACATTGGTTTCGCTGCAGCGCGGCAGGCTTGCACCTGACTTACACACATACACCTTGCCACCGGTCAGACGAGACAGAAGCGTCAGACCAGCAACAAAGGCTTCGCCTTGCTCGTTGATGATCACTTCTGGGTTAGCTGCCAATGGGTTGGTATCCATCGCATTGACAAAAATCGCCTGTGTTTCAGACTCGATCGCTGGGACCTTGCTGAATGGACGGGTACGTAACGCTGTCCACATACCGGACTCAACCAGCTGCTCTACAATCACAGCACGATCCAGTTGAGCCAGCTCAGCTTTGTCATAGCGGTTAAAGGTGATTTGATCATCGCCCTCAACATCAATGACAACAGACTGAAGCACACGTTTAGCTCCACGGTTGACTTCCAAAACCTTGCCGCTGGCCGGAGCAGTAAATTTCACGCCTGGGTTCTTCTTATCTTCGAAGAGCACCTGACCTTTTTTTACTACATCCCCTACGCGGACATGCATGGTTGGACGCATACCCACGTATTCTTCGCCAAGCAAGGCGACTCGAGAGATGGATTTACCATCATTTATCGCCTGGGTAGGAGTCCCTGAAATTGGGATATCCAGCCCCTTCTTTATTGTAATCATACGCACTTGCACTACATTAACGGGAAAAAGAACTTGTTATTGCGCAACTTAGACACGACTTTCCTTGGTCCGAAGCCGGTTTTCCAGCAACCAGCACCGCAACATCCTATTAACTCTTTCATCACACATTAAGATGACGAGTTTTTTCGAGGGCCAGATTTTAGCATTAATCAACAGGTTTTTACTATGGCAAACCTCGCTATTCGAGCTGAAATTCAGCGATAGCTGATGTGCTAATAATCACGAGAACAGATAAATTTGACCCAACGCACACTTGCGCTGAATCTTCTGCTTGTCGCCTCAAATAATGTATTTTTCTGCTATTTACAAATTGGTATCAAAACGTCAACACCAAAGGACAGTCGGTAAAACTAACGCATTCGATGGTCATAAAACAGCAAAATTCGACGCAAAACTGCATCGAATTTGCAACATATGTTTTCATCCGGTGGCTAAGTCATCACCGAACATTTCACCACATTCGGGACTCATTATAGTCGCCAGGGATGAGAGAAGACTTGCTAACTAAGCAGCCCTGCGCCGCAAGGCCAGCATCATTCGGGCTATCACAGAGCACTCTGTCTGTCGCTGAACGGTGCGTATACTACGCCATGACTCAATTATTGATGACTATCAACTTCAAACTTCGGACTGTAAAAAACCGCAACAAGATGCGGTTTTTGATCAAGGTGTGATTCGCCACGGTTCAGCCACTTGATGGATTCATCATAGCTTAACCAAACTTACTGCCACCCAAACAAGCGGGGGAAGCCGGTGCAGACTGCTGCGCCTGCCATTCATCCGGTGTGTAAGTGTGAATCGCCAGCGCATGAATGTGATTAGCGAGCTCATCTGCCAGTACTGTATTAATGGCTCTATGGCGACCAATCAGGCGCTGACCTTCAAATTCATTACTGACCACTACCACTTTAAAATGACTTTCTGCGCCTTCTGGCACATTGTGCATATAACTTTCATTGCGCACTTCAAGATGGGTCGGTGACAATGCGGCTTGCAATTTCTGTTCAATACGTTCCTGGATCATATGGCCTCCTGACGCCGGCATGCTAGGTGTCTGAGCATAAGTAGCGAATGAAAATGCGGCGATATCCTGGAAATCACTGTGTTATGCTCACCATAACAACACACTTCTCACTGTTAGTCTTTGCAGCTACGTCAGCATCTGCGAAAATATTCAACTCGACAACATACCCTAAAGATAGCCTGAATGAAACCTGAGCTCACCCTGCATGGCCAGACCCTGCAACTGAACCGATACCCGATTCGTCAAAATGAAACCTTGCAAGCCTGGGATGCGGCGGATGAATACCTGATCAATCAGGTTGAAGAGATGAAACAGAAGCAGGTACTCAATCTGGATGCCGAGCGCCCCGTTCTGATCATGAATGACAGCTTTGGTGCCCTGGCATGCTGGTTCGCCCGTCAGGGACAGACGGTATCTGTTGGTGATTCATACATTGCAAGAACAGCCAGCCAGCACAACCTGGCCGCAAACGCGCTGCCGGGCATCAGATTCACTGACTGTCTGGCCCCTGTGCCACCCCAGACCCAGCTGGTGCTGCTGAAGCTGCCCAAAAATAACCGACTGCTCATCTGGCAGCTCACCCAGCTCTGTGCAGCCTTGCCCGACGACTGTGTGGTGATTGCTGCCGCCAAAGCCAGAGACATACATACCTCGACCCTCAAACTGTTCGAGAAACATCTGGGCCCGACCAGTACGTCACTGGCGGTGAAAAAAGCACGCCTGATTTTCTGTCAGCCGGATAAAAATCTGGCGGCGCCGCTGCCGGAAGCCCAGCGCTGGGCGGTGCCCGAGTACAAGCTCACCTTAACCAACCATGCCAATGTGTTTTCCGGTGAAAGTCTCGACATCGGGGCCAGGTTATTGCTGGAGCACATTCCTCAGGAGCCGGCACTGAAGCACATCATCGACTTAGGGTGCGGAAACGGGGTCATTGGCCTGCAGGCCGCCAGGCTCAACCCACAGGCGAAAGTCACCTGTGTTGATGAAAGTTACATGGCCGTAGCGTCTTGCCGGGAAAATGCTGACCTGAATCTGACCAACCCGGACCAACTCGAGGCTAAAGTAGATAACTGTCTGGAAAGTATGGTAAATAGCGACGCAGACCTGGTGCTGTGTAACCCACCTTTCCACCAGCAAAATACCATTACCGATCATATTGCCTGGCAAATGTTCTGTGATGCAAAACAAAGCCTGAACAAACACGGGCGCTTAATTGTGATCGGTAACCGCCATCTTGGCTATGATGGAAAGCTTAAGCGCCTGTTTAATAAAGTACATAAAATTGCTCAGAACGCTAAATTTGTAGTTTATCAAGCTGAAAAATAAGCCCATAATTTTGCACATTGCGGCTGGCAACAGCCTGTTTAATAAGGAACAAACCGGATGAAACCATTCATATTCGCCGTATCACTGCTGGCGCTGACCGCCTGCACGGCACCAACTGACTCCCAGCTTTCTATCCAGCCCTCCCCTTCTCTGGCCGGAGAGCCAAACCTGAAGGGACAGAATCTGACCCTTGAAAGCCGCGACCTGCGTACAGCTCAGTTCGTTGCTGTGATTGATAACGGGGATCAGAACGTTCACCCATTACACGCGAAAGAAAATCTGCGCCTGACATTACAAGACGCACTTTCCCGACAGCTGACATCTCAGGGCGTTCAGATTGGCCACGAAAGCCAGAGCACAATGCGGCTGGATATTCTTGAAGCCATAGTGAATGTCAAACAGAGTGCCTTCAGCCACACCCTGAACAGCAAATTGCAACTGCAACTGGTCCTGACAACTCCTAACGGAAAATTCATCAAACGTTATGCGGGCAAATCATCCCGTGAAGGCGCGATGACAGCGTCAACAGAGTCAATGGAAGTAGCAATGACCGGCCTGATGGATGCCGTGCTTCGTGACATCCAGTCTGATACAGAACTGAACAGCTACATGGAGGAAAACCTGTAATGCGACATTTTATCACCGCCACCCTGCTGGCACTTTCGTTTTCAGCCTCTGCCGCCACTCAGGTTGCCATTGAAACCAGTCTGGGCGAATTTGTGGTTGAGCTGAATGAAGAGCAAGCGCCAGTTACCACCAAAAACTTCCTGCGCTATGTCGAAGACGGCAGCTATGCGGGCACCATTTTCCACCGGGTGATTCCGGGATTCATGGCGCAAGGCGGTGGATTTGATGCCGATTTACAGCAGCGCCCGAGTTACGAGCCAATCAAAAATGAATCCGATAACGGCCTGAGCAACCAAAGAGCCACCATAGCAATGGCGCGGACACAAGTGGCCGACTCAGCCACACGTCAGTTCTACATCAATTATCAGAACAATACCTTTCTTGACGGCCGCCCGGGCAAGCCGGGATATGCGGTGTTCGGAAAAGTTGTGAAAGGGTTCTCAGTTATTGAAAAAATGGCCGCTATTCCTACAACAACAGTCCGCTCAATAGGTATGAAAGATGTGCCTCAGCAGCCTATAGTTATTAAAGCTATTAACCTAATCAACAAGTAGATTGACGCCCCTGGCCGTTAATCTTCGGCCAGGGTGGTGCCTATGCTCAAACTTGTTTCTTCAATACCGGATGTGCCGACAGAGCAAATTGCCAATCACATTACTGATTACGCACCGGCTCTGGCGATAGCTATGCTGGGCACCATTAATGGTGATACCAGCTACGACTCCTTAAAAAAGACCTGTACCGAGCATCTGCATGACTGGTGGATGCTGTCGATCCCCAGCGGTACACCTGACAATACCTATGAGTCCGTGTACTGGTATCTGCTGCATTTAATGGAATCACTCGAGGAACACCAGTTGCTGGGCAACTGCTTTATCCAGTTTCGTGTCACTGCCGGTGCTAAATTCCTGCTGGGCATCGGTGAGGCCCCAGAGAAAATGCAGGGCATTCGCCCTTAAAGCAGTACTTTGCCCCCAAACTCACCACACTTTGACTTTCCGATGGTTTTTCTCACCCGCGCTTACTGTTACCTTATAGAGCTAAATCTGGAACCAGATAGTAATAAGTAGCAGAGGCCACTCCACATGGAGCACACCGTCGAAGAACGCCCGAACACCGGGTGGCGCGTATATCTCGAAAAAAAAGTTCTCATCATGCTGGCACTCGGATTTTCGTCCGGTCTGCCTATCTTGCTGGTCTTTGGTACCCTGTCATTCTGGCTGCGCGAAGCAGAAGTCAGCCGCACTGACATCGGCTATTTCAGCTGGGTCGCGCTGGCGTATGGCTTTAAATGGATATGGTCACCACTGATTGACCGCTTCCCCGTTCCTTTACTGTCAAGCCTGTTGGGTCGTCGCCGTGGTTGGATGGTGTTCTCGCAACTGCTGATCATTGCTTCACTGTGCGGCATGGCTTTAAGTAATCCGCAGATTGATTTATACCAGTTAGCCGTATTTGCCGTGATAGTGGCGTTCTCTTCTGCATCGCAGGACATCGTCATTGATGCCTACCGGATAGAACTGGCAACGGAACGCTTGCAGGCCGCGCTGGCGGCGGCTTATATGACAGGCTACCGGCTGGCCATGATCATGGCGGGCGCCGGCGCGCTGGGCTTCGCGGCTTTATTTGGTTCAGACACCGGCTATGATCCTATCGGCTGGAAGACCGCCTATTTCATCATGGCGGGCTTTATGTCCGTCGGTCTGATCACGGCGCTTTGCATTCATGAACCCGCACGTAACGGCAAAGAAATGGATGCGCTGGAAACAGATATCCGCGAAAGGCTGGCTGCCGGGAAGATGCCGCACTGGCTGGCCCGGATGTGTGCCTGGTTCTATACCTCTGCGATCATGCCTTTTATCGACTTCTTCTCGCGTTATGGTAAAGCCGGCCTGCTGTTACTGGCACTGATCGGCTGTTACCGTATCTCAGACGTTGTCATGGGCGTGATGGCTAATGCTTTCTATGTCGATATGGGATTCAGCAAAACCGAAGTGGCTTCTGTCTCGAAAATATACGGCGTGATCATGACTCTGGCTGGCGCGGGCCTCGGCGGCATACTGATTTACCGCTATAGCACGCTACGGATTCTGGCTCTGGGTGCCGTGCTGGCCGCTTTCACTAACCTGCTGTTTATGGCTTTCACCTACATTGGCAACAGCCTGCCTATGCTGACTGTGGTGATCTCGATTGATAACCTGAGTGCGGGTATTGCCACCGCCGCCTTTATTGCCTTCATGTCCGGCCTGACCAACGTCGCTTTCTCTGCTACCCAATATGCCCTTTTCAGCTCCATCATGTTGCTGTTCCCGAAATTTCTCGCCGGGTTTTCAGGCCTGTTTGTTGATCACTGGGGCTATAACATCTTCTTTCTGAGTACCGCATTGATCGGCTTGCCCGTGCTGCTCCTTATCAAAGCGGTGGCGAAATACGCCCCTCATCAGAACTAAAATTCCGTTAAGCGGGAACTTTATCTGGCCTGAGTGTTCCAACATTTCAGGTCAGAAATCTCACCTTCCCTCCCTTCTGTTTCTATATCTGTTGATAATTTTGACTCTCAAGTTGACTTTATTTGATCTCAGTTAACTTTCCCGCATATCAGGCACGAGCAATAATTGACCTATTACTCACTTAGATCAGAAAAATTACATCCAATAGCGTACAAAAAGAGATCAGAATCACTTTTGATTTTTTTTGCAATCCATTACACAAGATCAAAATCACAATCAAAAAACAACTGCCAGTTTGTTACATTCACATTAGTGACATCAAACAATACACTTCCCGCCATTGATACGGACTGGTCAAAAAAGTCCGGTGTTTTAATTCAATTAGCGAGAGTTGACGATGCGTAAATCCCTTGTTGCACTGAGTGTACTGGCAGCTTCCCTGTCTGCTGCTACGAATGCTGCTGATTACACCGACGGTAATATCCACAAGAACGACTACAAATGGTCTCAGTTCAACCTGATGTACGCATTTGACGAACTGCCAGGCGAATCAAGCCACGATTACCTGGAAATGGAATTCGGCGGTCGTTCCGGTATCTTTGACCTGTACGGTTATGTGGATGTTTTTGACCTGACCACAGATTCAGACAGCGATAAAGCAGGTGCAGATAAAATCTTCATGAAGTTTGCGCCACGCGTTTCTCTGGATGCACTGACCCACTCAGATCTGTCTTTTGGCCCGGTACAAGAACTGTACGTTGCAACTGTTATGGAATGGGGCGGCGGTAAAACTGGCCCAGGTGGATTTGCTGCCGGAGTCAGAGGCCCGAATACACAAAAAATTGGTCTGGGTTCTGACGTGAACGTGCCTTGGCTGGGCAAAATCGGCCTGAACCTGTACGGTACTTACGACTCAAACCAAAAAGACTGGAACGGTTACCAGATTTCGACCAACTGGTTCAAACCTTTCTACACGCTGGACAACGGCAGCTTCGTGTCTTACCAGGGTTACATCGATTACCAGTTTGGCATGAAAGAAGAGTACTCTTCTGCGAGCAATGGCGGCGCCATGTTCAACGGTATCTACTGGCATTCTGAGCGTTATGCGGTGGGTTACGGCCTGAAAGCCTACAAAGATGTGTACGGTATCAAAGACTCAGATGGCTTCAAATCGACCGGTATCAGCCACTATGTCAGCCTGACTTACAAGTTCTAAGTTTGCCCTGAGCAACACCCTGAATCCTGCAAAGGCGCCTTCCCGGCGCCTTTGTTTTTCGTTCTAACTCCTGAGACAATTATATTCCCCTGCCACCCCGTTTCATCTGCCTGATTTTCAGACTGATTTCTAAAGTTATGATCTGTATCACCCTCCAGAGCATGGATTATTTTCTTGCTCCTAAGGCAGCCCGGCCGCTATCCACTAATCTTTTAAGTTAGACACTGTCTTTCTGTTAAGAAACAAGCCTCTTGGCAGACGTGTTCCCTAAGCAATGGCAACGATAAACGATAAGTGAGAACGCCAACATGAAACAGACTTGTTTAGCTTTGGCTCTTGGAGCTGCACTGGTATGTCCCGGAACCGCTTTTGCCGCTGATTATACTGACGGCGATATCCATAAAAATGACTATAAATGGTTTCAGTTCAACCTGATGTACGCACTGGAAGAATATCCCCGTGCGCCCAGTGACCCATCAGGTCATGACTATCTGGAAATGGAATTTGGTGGCCGATCCGGTATTTTCGATCTTTACGGCTATGTGGATTTCTTCGATCTGACGGAAAGCGATGCCAGTGACAAGAAAGACAGACCCAAAATGTTCATGAAATTTGCGCCACGGGTTTCGCTCGATGCGTTAACCAAAACCGATCTCTCATTCGGTCCGGTGCAGGAGCTCTATTTTGCCACCCTGTTCAACTGGGGAGGCGGTGCGCAGGACGTCAATAACTCCTTCTGGGGGATAGGCTCCGATATCATGGTGCCATGGTTTGGTAAAGTTGGCCTGAATCTGTATGGATTGTACGATGTCAACGCGAAAGACTGGAACGGCTACCAGATATCTACCAACTGGTTTAAACCCTTCTATACCTTTGCCAATGGCTCATACATTTCCTATCAGGGCTATATTGATTACCAGTTCGGCGCCGATGATGAGTTTAACGGCAATTCCCAGGCCACTCATGGCGGGAACTGGTTCAACGGACTTTACTGGCACTCTGACCGCTTCTCGGTCGGCTACGGTCTGAAACTCTTTTATGATGTCTACCTGATTGAAGATTCTGACAGCTTTGAGTCAACCGGCCCATCCCATTATTTCTCTGTCACCTATAAGTTCTGACAACCACGGTCCGGGTACCCAGGTATCCGGACTTTTACTTTACCCCTTGATTTCCCAGCCGCTACAATAGGCTTCAGTCATTCCTTTCCGAACAGGCAATACCGTGAACATTACCGTAGTCGGCGCTGGCGCAATTGGCAGCCTCTGGGCAGGTGCTCTGGCCAGACAAGGCCACACCATTCACCTCTGGCGCCGTCAGACAGCCAGTGTCTCTACGCTACACTGGCAAGGCCTGGATGCGCCGGATACAGACACTTTCACTTTCCACTGTAATCAGGTTGATCTGCTCAGCCGCAGCGATATTGTTCTGATCACAGTAAAAGCCTTTCAGGTCTCTGAGGCGGTAAGGAGCATAACCCCTTGGCTGTGCACTTCAACTCCCGTGATTGTGATGCACAATGGTATGGGCACAGAAAACGAGGTGCTGCAGCTGCTGCCGGATAATCCGGTACTCTATGCAACCACCTCTCAGGCGGCTTTACGGGCAGACAACCACAGTGTGCGCCACACCGGATCTGGCCCGACATATCTGGGTGCAGTCAATACTGCCGGCGAGCTATGGCACGCACTGGCCGGGGTGCTGAACACGGCGCTGGCTCCCTGCCAATGGCATGAGGATATTCACTATCCGCAATGGCAGAAACTGGCCGTCAATTGCGCCATCAATCCACTGACGGCTATCCACCAATGCCGCAATGGCTATCTGGCTGAACCGGATTTTACCGCCGAACTGACGGCTGTCTGCCGCGAAGTCGCGGCTGTCATGGCAGCCGCTGGCTACCCCACCCGCAGCGAAGAGCTAGTGCAACGCACTATGACGGTGATCAGGGCCACGGCGGCCAATTATTCATCCATGCAGCAGGATGTTGCCAACCAGCGGCCGACGGAGATTGACGCCATAACCGGCTTTCTGATTGAGCAGGCACACCATTTTCAGCTTGCCACACCGGCGAACTTCGCCCTGTGGCAACAGATAAAACACTTGGAGCAAAATTATGGCTAACCCAACGACATCCTCTGTACACCCCCCTAAAGTGGCGGTCTGTATTGCCCCCGGCAGCGAAGAAATGGAGGTCATCAATACGGTTGATATTCTGATCAGGGCCGGTATGCAAGTGACCATTGCCAGCGTGGCAGAAGACGGGGCACTGGCGATGAAAGGCTCGCGGGGCATTACACTGACCGCTGACCGCCCGCTGGTCGAAATTGCCGATGACCCCTTCGACTGTGTGGTTCTGCCCGGCGGCCTGGCGGGCGCAGAATACCTCAGAGACAGCACGCTGACGGTTGAATTTATTAAGCAGCATAAATACGACGGTAAACTGGTGGCCGCTATTTGTGCCGCGCCTGCTGTGGTGCTGGAACATCACCAGCTCTATCCGGATGCGCTGATGACGGCTCACCCGGCCTTTGTTGATCGTATTCCTGAGCACCGCCGTCGTGAAGGTCGCCGCGTGATGTTTGATGTGAATAATAATCTGCTGACCAGCCAGGCACCGGGCACCTCGCAAGAGTTTGCACTGGAAATCATCACCCTGCTGCTGGGGAAAGCAACAACCGCCAAAGTGGCAGAACCTATGGTGATGTGGCCGAGTATGAGCTTTGATGTGGTGGGGAAAAGATGATATTCCCTCCCTTTGTAGAGGGAGAGAATCAAAATGGCTTTAGGTTCCTCCCCCCTTTTCAAGTGGGAGGTCAGGAGGGGGTTATCAGGCACAGAAGTAAAGTCGAGCTCGCCTCACGAACCCCACCCTAGCCCTCCCCTTGCCAAGGGGAGGGAATCATCGTGCTTTCAGTCATCGCTGTACGATCCCTCCCCCTTTTTAAGGGGAGGTCAGGAGGGGGTTATCAGGCACAGAAGTAAAGTCCGAGCGCGCCTCACGACCCCCACCCTAGCCCTCCCCTTGCCAAGGGGAGGGAAAGAAAAGCAATAGAAGATTACGGGCGATAAACTTTCACGTTATCGAAACCATTTTCTTTCAGGTACAGAGCCTGTAAGCGACTCATCACACCGCGAGCACAATACAGCAGGTAGGTTTTATCCTGAGGTAAATCGCCAAACTGGGTCGCCAGTTTGTAGAACGGAAGATGCTTGATTTCAACCCCTTCAATGTGCAGCGGGCTTTCATCTTCTTCGTCCGGACTGCGGATATCCAGCACTGTGCTGTTGCCGTCAATCTGATCCACCAGCTCAATCTCTGGTGCCTGCTCCTGGCTTTCTTTTTCGATGTCACGGATATCGAGGATACGAGCTTCACTCACCACACGATCCAGCACAGCAAAATCAAACTTGGCTTCTTCGGCTTCCAGTTTTTCTTTCACCGCTTTTACGGTCGGACTCTTGGAGATCACGCCGCAGAATTCAGGCATGGTTTTGGCAAAATCTTCCGTACCTATGTCACGGGCAAGATTGATAATATCTTCTTTGTCCCAGTTAATCAGAGGACGAAGAATCAGCGTATCGGTTACATTGTCGATATGACGCAGATTGGTCAGCGTCTGGCTTGATACCTGGCCCAGCGCTTCGCCGGTCACCAGCGCCTGAATACCAAAACGCTCAGCAACCTGACCTGCCGCGCGCATGAACATACGCTTGAGCACCACGCCCATCTGGCCGTCATCCACATTTTCCAGAATTTCGGCCACAACAGGTTCGAAATCAATGGCAATGAACTTCACTTTGGCCGAAGAGCCGAATTTCTTCCACAAATAGTGAGAAACCTGCTTCACACCAATTTCATGTGCCGGCCCGCCAAGGTTAAAGAAACAGTAGTGCACTTTACTGCCGCGCTTGATGTGCAGATAGCTGGACACACCGGAATCAAAGCCGCCTGAGATCAGGCTCAGTACGTCTTCCTGAGTACCCAGCGGGAAACCACCCAGACCTTTATGACGGGCAAGCACCTGATTGAGTTTCTCGCCGTCCACTTCAAGGTTGACCGTCACCTGGGGTTTTTTCAGCTGCACTTTCGCACTTTCAACGGCCTGATTCAGACCGCCGCCCACGTAACGTTCCAGCTCGATTGAGGTAAAGTCGTGTTTACCCACCCGCTTAGCGCGCACGCAGAAGGTTTTGCCTTCAAGTTCGTTGCCCACATGGGCCAGAGTCTGCTCGAAGATATCGTGCATGTCGGTAAAATCGGTTTGTTTGACTTCCAGCACATGGTGAATGCCAGGCGTCTGGGTCAATACGGTCAGAACCTGATCACGGAGGCTGTCGTCCTTCACTGTGACATCAATGTAGCTGCGTCGGTTGTACACAGCCACTTGATCAGACAGGCGCTGAAGGATAATGCGGATATTGCACTCCAGGATTTTGGTAAAGCGCTTCCGCACTGATTCACTCTTTACAAAAATCTCTGGATGGGGCTTTACAATAAATTTCATAACATGCTTCGCTTCACAGGGCCTAACTAAAGGCGCGGATTATACAGCAAGCAAGCGGTCGCTGAAATACAAAGGATTATCAGAAAAACGGTGAGCGCAGAGTTTCACAGACCCGCGGTCCATTATGGCTCTTGCCCTCGCCGCCTGATGTCTGTTCACCCTCTCAGGCGAACAGACATCAGGTCCTTATTCAGATTGTAGGCTTAATTTGACGGGACGGCAGATTCCCCTGCCGGGTCACTGGTCAGTTCATTGGTAAAATGCGGTTTACCCTGCATGATGGCAATTTCTACCCGGCGGTTACGCTTACGCCCGTCCAGGGTGTCATTACTGTCCAGCGGTGAGGTGTCAGCCAATCCCAGCACGCGCATCCGGTTATGATCAAAACCCTGCACTTTTTCCATTTCCTGAGCGACGGACACGGCACGCTGCGCCGACAAATCCCAGTTGGAACGGTATAACTCAGAATCCAGTCGCTGATTATCCGTATGACCAGAAACGGTGATCACCCCAGGCACATCTTTGACCAGATCAGCCACCTGCCGAACCAGCGGGCGAAATTTGGGTTGCAGAAAGGCCGACCCTTCCGGAAATGCCCCTTTCTCACGAATACGGATCACCACCTGCTGACCCAGGTTTTCGACCTCGATCAGATTTTCCTGTATTTCTCGCTCAAGGGCAGTTTGTAAAACATCGGCCAACTGTTGCTGGGCCTGGGTCATCTCCGACTGCGTATTCTGGTTCATCTGGGTAGCCGTATGTTCAGAACGCCCGCCGGTCAGTTTGCCTGCTTCACGTTTGGTACCGCCGGCCTTATCCGATTCACCTTCATGGAAGTCCAGCGTTCGCTGTGTCATGTCGATGGTTTGCTGCATGATGACTTCTATCGGAGTCGGTTCAGGCCGCCCCGGACGAAATTCCTGAGCAATAACACTGGTGCCTTTAGGAATGTCTTTCACTTCCACCATGTTCTGCACACCAAAGGCAAATTTCAGAGAGCCAGCAATTTGCTTGAACTTCAAGACGTCCATCTCAGAAAATGACAACAGCAGCACGAAGAAACACATCAGCAGGGTCGCCAGATCGGCGAACGTTGCCATCCAGGCCGGAGCCCCTTTCTTACAATTGCATTCGGTCTCATCCATCACCCGCCTCCTTATTCATCAACGTCAGCACGGCGTTGTTTTTCATGGAGGTAATTTTTCAGAAAACCGTCGATGACACGCGGGTTCTGACCATCCTGAATGGCCAGTACCCCATCAAGAATCAAGCGGCGGTTAAGGCGCTCTTCGTTTTTACGCAATGACAGTTTATCGGCAATCGGAATAGCCACCATGTTAGCCAGGATCGAACCGTATAACGTGGTTAACAGCGCGACGGCCATGGCCGGGCCGATAGACTTGGGATCGTCCATGTTGGTCAGCATGGCGACCAGACCCACCAGGGTACCTATCATTCCCATCGCCGGTGAAACCTCACCCAATGAGCTGAAAATACTGATACCCCTTTCATGGCGCTCATTGGTCAGCCCGATATCTTTTTGCAGTGTCGAACGCACTACGTCGGCATCATGACCGTCGACGAGTAAATCAATCCCTTTTCGCAGGAAGCTGTTATTGACTTCCATTTCTTCCAGCGCCAGAAAGCCGCCTTTGCGTGCCGCATCCGCCATTTCAACAATCTTGGCGATCAAATCTTCCGGGTCATCCGTTTTAAACATGAAGGCTTTCGCTGCAATTTTGGCGGCGCCAAAAAACTGCGACAGGCTGAACTTCATTAATACAACAAATAATGTCCCGCCCAATACAATCAAAATAGAGGGCACATTAAAAAATATATCAAGGCTGCCACCCAGCAGCATCGCCATAATGACAAAAGCAAAGGCACCAACTAAGCCTATGAGGGTTGCCAAATCCACGGATCACTCCTCTGTAATTTTTTCTTATCAACCCAGGCGACATCAGGATGTCCGGGTTACTATGGCCAGCTTAAACTGGCGTTATTCTAACTTACTCACCCTGTATCGGCACCTTTGGATTTTGGTTTAGCACTGATTAACCCTCGGTTTTGTGCTCTGCTGGGAAAAACCGAACTTCCGCCTCTTCTCTGTGATTACTTTCCTCTTGCAATGGGCGATACAAAGCACCACTGGGTATAAAAACCATAAAAATAACACTGTAATGCGCACACTTCCCTGTGCCATAATTTGACCCGGCATAGCCTGTGCGCTATTTTCCCCTCATTTTCGGGCGCACCTCCAAACGCGCTCACAACCCATCAATGGACCGGATATGGCGACTAAAAAACCAGAAAAGATGGCCTTCGAAGAGGCCATGAATGAACTCGATGTGATAGTCAACGAGCTGGAATCCGGTGATATCCCTTTAGAAGACGCGCTGAAAAAATTTGAGCGTGGCATTGCCCTGGCCCGCAACAGCCAGCAAAAACTGACTCAGGCCGAGCAACGGGTTGAGATTTTGCTGCAAGCTGATGACAATGCGCCACTAACGGACTTTGAACCGAGCGATGACTAACAGCCTTTCTCAACAACTGGCCGAGTACGCGGCCCGTAATAATGCTCAGCTGGAACAATGGCTGACTCAGTTGCCCTTTACCGATCAGCCTCTGGTTCAGGCGATGAGACACGGCACCCTGCTGGGCGGAAAGCGTGCCCGTCCTTTCCTGACTTATGTCACAGGAAGCATGCTGGGCGCGGATATGGATGATCTGGATGCCCCGGCGGCGGCCGTTGAATGTATTCATGCCTATTCGCTGATCCATGACGATCTTCCTGCCATGGATGACGACGAACTGCGGCGCGGTAAACCGACCTGTCACATTGCCTTTGATGAAGCCACCGCCCTTCTGGCCGGTGATGCTCTGCAGACACTCGCTTTTGAAATACTGGCGTCTGGCCGCCTGAGTGCCGAGGGCAACAGCCAGCGTATCGCCATGGTTCGCGAATTGGCTCAGGCTGCCGGTGCGTCCGGTATGTGTGCCGGACAGGCGCTGGATTTAGCCGCAGAGCACAAACGCGTCGGTCTGGCGCAGCTGGAAACCATCCACAGACACAAAACCGGGGCACTGATCCGTTGTGCGGTGCGTCTTGGTGCTCTGGCGGCCGGTGAAAAAGGAGTCGCCATCCTGCCCCAGCTGGATAGGTTCGCAGAAGCGATTGGCCTGGCCTTTCAGGTTCAGGACGACATTCTGGATGTGATCAGCGATACTCAGACACTGGGCAAACCCCAGGGTTCGGATGTCGCTCTGGAAAAAAGCACCTACCCAGCCCTGCTAGGATTAGCAGGCGCCCAGGATAAAGCTCGCCAGCTATACCAGGAAGCCCTACACGCCCTGGAAGCTATACCCTACAATACAGATTCATTAGAAGTTTTCGCCCGATACGTTATCGAGCGCAACAACTAAAACAGTATAAGCGCCGACTTGTTATGACATTGGATATTTCTAAATACCCACATCTGGCCTTAGCCAATACACCGGACGAACTTCGTTTACTGCCGGTGGACAGTTTACCTGCGCTCTGCGATGAGCTGCGGACGTATCTGCTCAACTCTGTGAGTCAGTCCAGCGGGCATTTTGCCTCTGGTCTCGGTGCCGTAGAACTGACGGTTGCCCTGCATTATGTGTACAACACACCTTTCGATCATTTGATCTGGGATGTCGGCCATCAGGCCTATCCGCATAAAATCCTGACCGGACGTCGCGACCGGTTAAATACCATTCGCCAGAAAGACGGCTTACACCCTTTCCCCTGGCGGGAAGAAAGTGAATACGACGTGCTGTCTGTCGGTCACTCCTCCACCTCGATCAGTGCCGGCCTGGGCATGGCGATTGCCGCCGAGCGTGAAGGCGCGGGCCGCAAGGTCGTCAGCGTGATCGGTGACGGCGCCATTACGGCGGGCATGGCTTTCGAAGCCATGAACCATGCCGGCGATGTGCACAGCGACATGCTGGTGATCCTCAATGACAATGAAATGTCGATCTCCGAGAACGTGGGCGCGCTGAATAATCATCTGGCGCGACTGTTGTCCGGTAATTTCTATGCCAGCATTCGCGAAGGCGGCAAGAAGGTGCTCTCAGGCGCGCCACCGATTAAAGAGCTGGTCCGCCGGGCCGAAGAGCACCTCAAAGGTATGGTCGTGCCAGGCACTATGTTTGAGGAACTGGGCTTCAATTACATAGGCCCTATCGACGGTCATGATGTACAGGAGCTGGTGCGTACCATTAAAAATATGCGCAACCTGAAAGGTCCGCAATTTCTTCATATCATGACGAAAAAGGGCAAAGGTTATGCGCCGGCAGAAGCCGACCCGATCAATTATCACGCCGTACCAAAATTTGATCTGAGCCAGAACCCGCTGCCGAAAGCCAAAGACAGCAAACCGACTTTCTCGAAAATCTTCGGTGACTGGCTGTGTGATATGGCCGAAAAAGACCGCAAACTGATGGCCATCACACCGGCAATGCGTGAAGGCTCGGGGCTGGTGCGGTTCTCCAAAGAATACCCGGAGCAGTATTTTGATGTCGCCATTGCTGAGCAGCATGCGGTGACACTGGCGACCGGCATGGCTATTGGCGGTTATCATCCGGTTGTCGCGATCTACTCAACTTTCCTGCAGCGCGGCTATGATCAACTGATCCACGATGTCGCCATCATGGATTTACCAGTAATGTTCGCCATCGATCGTGGCGGGCTGGTCGGGGCTGACGGCCAGACCCACCAGGGTGCTTTCGATCTGAGTTTCCTGCGCTGTATTCCTAACATGGTGATCATGACACCGAGTGATGAAAACGAGTGCCGCCAGATGCTCTATACCGGTCATCAGCATCAGGGACCCAGCGCGGTGCGCTACCCGCGTGGCAGCGGAACCGGCGTGACACCAGAAGCCACCATGACAGCACTGGAGCTGGGTAAAGGCATACTGCGCCGTCAGGGATCCAGCGTTGCCATTCTGAACTTCGGCACCACTTTGAGCTACGCGCTGGAAGCCGCGGAGTCTCTCGATGCCACGGTAGCCGACATGCGTTTCGTCAAGCCACTGGATGAGAGCTTAATTCGCCAGCTGGCCGATAACCATGATCTGCTAGTCACAGTGGAAGAGAACGCCATCGCCGGCGGTGCCGGTTCCGGGGTGATCGAATTTTTGATGAGAGACAAACGTATCAAGCCTGTGCTGCAAATCGGCCTGCCGGACAAATTCATCCATCAGGGCACCCAGGCCGAACTGCATGCTGAACTGGAAATCGATGGCCCGGGCATAGAGGCACAAATCCGCCGCTATCTGGCCAGCTGAATCACCGGCTGAAGCAAATAAAAAAACGGACAAGGTCATTTCCCTGTCCGTTTTTTTGTTTTTGTTGCTTTATCTCGACCGGCTGTTGCCTGCCAGTGTTCAGAAGATGTTTCACAGACCACTGACCTGCATTGACTGCAATCAGAACCAGCGTTCCAGCGAAGCCTTATCCAATTGCTTGAAGGCTCTGTCCAGTACCTGTGCCAGCTCAAGATAGCGAGGCCGCGCTTTCAGCGGCTGCATGGAATAGCCTTCGCTTAAAATTTTGCCGTGTATTTCACGGCACCAGCTCGCCAGTGAGGGCGGCAAGACTGTCCGGCTGCGTTTCCCCAGCCATAACAAGCCCTGCAAGGGCATACTGAGCGCAAATAAGGCCACGGCCATTGCCAGTGGCAAACCAGAGGAATTATGAAAAGCCATCTGGCTCAGCACACTCATCACGGCCACAGCAGGCATCACCCGCACCGCAAAACGAGTGGCCTTGATATAGCGTTGTTCAGGAAATAATACAGCCAGCTCTTTGCGCATTGGCCATACCGACATGTAATGCTGGCCGTGTTGGACCTGCTTCCAGATTTTTGTCTGATTCATATCGCACCAGCCTCAACAAATATTGTAAGTTTTCAAAACAAGAGACAATCGATCTACCGTGAATTAATTTTTAAAAATTTTTTTGTTATATCGACCAACAAGGGCTATCCTATGCACGCCTTAGGTAATTGTTGGCCGATAACCCTGTTATCGCAATAAATTAAGGATAAGTTAACTCCTCAGGTTTGCATTTCACTTCTACGGACAGAAGCAAAAATACCTGGTTTAGTCTCGCCATACAGTGGGTCGACTATTCTATGGTTAACGCTTATTCAATTGAATATCAACTTTCAGACAGATTATATAGGTAGTCACTCACATGTCTAAGCTGGTTCTAGTACTTAACTGCGGTAGTTCTTCTCTGAAGTTTGCTGTCGTCGACGCAGTATCAGGTGATGAGCACCTGACAGGTCTTGCAGAATGTCT
Source organism: Photobacterium salinisoli (assembly GCF_003614885.1). Taxonomy (GTDB): domain Bacteria; phylum Pseudomonadota; class Gammaproteobacteria; order Enterobacterales; family Vibrionaceae; genus Photobacterium; species Photobacterium salinisoli. Next base: position 91,652 of record NZ_QZMS01000007.1, on the reverse strand, counting down.
GCACCTTCCGGAAGCCCGTATCAAGTGGAAACTTGATGGTGCCAAACACGAAGCTCAACTGGGTAATGGTGCAGCACACGAAGAAGCACTGGCTTTCATGGTAGAGACTATCCTGGCCTCTAAACCTGAATTGGCTGACAATCTGAAAGCTATCGGTCACCGTGTCGTTCACGGTGGCGAGAAATTCACTCAGTCTGCCCTGATTGATGAAGCCGTGCTGCAAGGCATTGAAGAGTGCGCGGCACTGGCACCACTGCATAACCCGGCACATATCATTGGCATCAAGGCCGCTCAGAAAGCCTTCCCGGCTCTGAAGAATGTGGCCGTATTTGATACAGCCTTCCATCAGACCATGCCTGAAGAAGCGTATCTGTACGCACTGCCATACAAGCTGTACAAAGAGCACGGTATCCGTCGCTACGGCATGCACGGCACTTCGCACCTGTTCATCACCCGCGAAACCGCGCAGCGCATGGGTAAAGCAGAAAGCGAACTGAACATCATTAACTGCCACCTGGGTAACGGCGCGTCTGTGTGCGCGATCAAGAACGGCCAGTCTGTTGATACGTCTATGGGCCTGACACCACTGGAAGGCCTGGTGATGGGCACACGTTGTGGTGACATCGACCCAGCTATCATTTTCCATCTGCACGACTCTCTGGGTTACTCTATTGACCAAATCAACACCATGCTGACCAAAGAATCCGGTCTTGCTGGTCTGACAGAAGTCACTTCTGACTGCCGTTTCGTTGAAGACAACTACGGTCAGAAAGAAGAAGCAACCCGTGCAATGGACGTATTCTGCCACCGTCTGGCGAAATACGTGGCCAGCTACACAGCAACACTGGATGGCCAGCTGGATGCGATCACTTTCACCGGCGGCATTGGCGAGAACTCTGCCCCAATCCGTGAAATGGTGCTGAACCGCCTGAAGTTCTTCGGCATCGAAGTCGACAGCGAGAAAAACCTGAAGGCCCGTTTCGGTGGCGAAGGTGTGATCACCACAGAAAACAGCCGCGTTCCGGCTATGGTTATCTCGACCAATGAAGAGCTGGTGATTGCTGAAGATACAGCACGCCTGACGAACATCTAAGCAACAACCACTGGCCGACATTGTCGGCCTTTTTCTATCAAGAATGATAATTATCGGGAGTCACTGTCCGACAGTCTGATCTCCCTTTCTACCGTTTGCTAACAGCTTGAGGAATTGACTGTGTCACGTACCATTATGCTCATTCCGGTCGGTGCCGGAGTCGGCCTGACCAGCGTCAGCCTGGGTGTGCTTCGCGCCATGGAGCGCAAAGGCGTCCGTGTTTCCTTTTTCAAACCTATCGCTCAGCCTCGTCACGGCGGCGATCAGCCGGATCTGACAACGTCGATTATCCGTGCCAACAGCGACATGCAAATTGCCCAGCCGGTGTCCATGGCTGAAGCCGATGAGCTGATCCGCAGCGACCAGAGCGACGTGCTGCTGGAAGATATCGTTGCACGCTTTAAAGAAGCGACTGAAGGTGCTGAAGTGGCCCTGATTGAAGGTCTGGTACCCACCCGCAAGCACCCGTTTGCGAACCAGATCAACTACGAAATTGCCAAGACACTGGATGCGGAAATCGTGTTCGTGGTGGCGCCGGGTACAGATAACCCAGCCCAGCTGAAAGAGCGCATTGAAATTGCCTGCTCTAACTTTGGCGGCATCAAGAACAAGCACATCGCAGGTGTGATTGTAAACAAACTGAATGCCCCAGTGGATGCCGAAGGCCGTACCCGTCCGGATCTGTCAGAGATTTTCGACGGTTCTGACTCAGTGATGCCAACTCACGTTGAAGTGATGCAAGTGTTCAACTCCAGCCCGATCCGTGTGCTGGGCTGTGCGCCGTTCAATGCTGAGCTGATCGCGACCCGTGCGACAGACATCGCCAAGCACCTCAATGCTGACATTATCAACCCGGGTGAAATCGACAGCCGTCGCATTAAGAGCATCACTTTCTGTGCCCGCTCTATCCCTAACATGGTTGAGCACTTCCGTCCGGGTTCACTGCTGGTCACCTCTGCCGACCGCCCTGACGTGGTGGTTGCGGCCTGTCTGGCGGCAATGAACGGTGTGGAAATCGGTGCGCTGCTGCTGACCGGTGGTTATGAACTGCCAACTACCGTTGAAAAACTGTGCAAGCGCGCGTTCGAAACCGGCCTGCCCGTCATGATTGCCAAAGGTAACACCTGGCAGACCTCTCTGAACCTGCAGAGCTTCAGCCTGGAAGTGCCGGCTGACGATAAAGAGCGGGTCGAGATGGTCAACGAATACATGGCCAGTCACATTGATGGTCAGTGGATTGAATCGCTGAGCGAAGGTTCTGCCCGTGAACGCCGCCTGAGCCCGCCGGCTTTCCGTTACCAGCTGACAGAATATGCCCGCCGCGCGGCGAAGCGTATCGTGCTGCCTGAAGGTGACGAGCCACGTACAGTAAAAGCGGCTGCTATCTGTGCCGAGCGCGGTATTGCGGAATGTGTGCTGCTGGGTAATCCGGCGGAAATCAAACGCGTTGCCGAACAGCAAGGTGTGGTACTGGGCGCTGGCGTTGACATTATTGATCCGGCCTCTGTGCGCGAGCAGTATGTGGCCCGTCTGGTTGAGCTGCGTAAAAACAAAGGCATGACCGAAGTGGTTGCCCGTGAACAACTGGAAGATACCGTTGTACTGGGTACCATGATGCTGGAACAAGACGAAGTGGACGGTCTGGTCTCGGGTGCGGTACATACCACAGCCAACACTATTCGCCCGCCGCTGCAGCTGATCAAAACCGCGCCAAGTGCGTCACTGGTATCTTCTGTCTTCTTCATGCTGCTGCCTGATCAGGTACTGGTATATGGTGACTGTGCCATCAACCCGGATCCGAACGCTGAGCAACTGGCTGAAATCGCCATTCAGTCGGCGGACTCTGCCAAAGCCTTCGGCATTGAACCGCGCGTGGCGATGATCTCTTACTCTACCGGTAATTCCGGTCAGGGTGCCGACGTGGATAAAGTCCGTGAAGCGACCCGTATCGCGCAGGAAAAACGTCCTGATCTGATCATCGACGGCCCGCTGCAGTATGACGCCGCTATCATGGAAAACGTGGCGAAGTCGAAAGCGCCGGATTCACCGGTCGCCGGTAAAGCGACCGTGTTCGTGTTCCCGGATCTGAACACAGGTAACACCACCTACAAAGCGGTACAGCGTTCTGCCGAGCTGGTGTCTATCGGTCCAATGCTTCAGGGCATGCGCAAGCCGGTCAACGACCTGTCTCGTGGCGCGCTGGTAGACGACATCGTCTACACCATCGCACTGACTGCGATTCAGGCCAAACAGGCGGAAGAGCAAAACGCTTAACTCTGCACTGAATCGAACAAAAAAATACCTCGGCATTGCCGGGGTATTTTTGTATTGGCTCCCCTATTCTCATTGCCAGACTATTCATAATCCGTATGCTGCTAAGTCTGAATCATCAAGGATTGCAGCAAGATACATGGATTGGTTAAATTCTCTCGGACTTTTCATTGGCTCCCTGTTTGCCAACACTTTGGCCTCATTGTCCGGCGGCGGTGCCGGGCTTATCCAGTTTCCCCTGCTGATTTTTCTGGGCCTGCCTTTTTCCGTGGCGCTGGCTACTCATAAAATCGCCAGCGTCGCACTCGGGCTGGGCGCGGCGGTCAAACATATCCGTTCCGGTAAGCTGAACTGGTCAATGACGGGCTATGTCATTGCATCCGGGACCTTAGGCGTCATTCTGGGCGCCAATGCCATCCTCTTTGTCCCGGGCCGACTGGCTGAGGCCGCCCTTGGCCTGCTAATTATCGGCCTTGGCGTATACTCCCTGTATCAACCCAGCCTGGGCCAGAATGAAAGTGTCCGCCGACGGGATACTAAAGGACTGATTGCCGGTAGTCTCGGCCTGGCCGGGATCGGAGTGATAAATGGTTCGCTGACCGCAGGCAGCGGCCTGTTTGTGACCTTATTTCTGATCCGCTGGTTTGGTTATGACTATAAACAGGCCGTCGCATTAACCATGATCAGTGTTGGTCTGTTCTGGAACGGCACAGGTGCGCTCGCCATGTACGCGGCAGGCGCGGAAATATTCTGGCCCTGGCTGCCGATTCTGATTGCCGGATCATTGCTGGGGGGCTACCTCGGGGCACACCTGGCTATCAGGCAAAGCAACAAGCTGATCAAACGCTGTTTCGAAGCCCTGACGTTTCTGATCGGGGTCAAACTGTTATTCGGAATGTGAGGATTCTTATGTCTGACAATGCACCGCAAACGGCCAGCAAAGCCGTGATTGATATTTACTACTGCCGCCAGTGTAACTGGATGCTCCGCGCCAGCTGGATGTGCCAGGAGCTGTTACATACCTTCAGCGAAGATCTGGACGCCGTTAGCCTGCATCCGGACACAGGCGGCCGCTTTGAAGTCTTCTGCAACAATGTCCGCATCTGGGAACGCAAAACCGATGGTGGTTTTCCTGATGCCAAACAACTCAAACAAAGAGTCAGGGATATACTGGATCCCGCTCGCGATCTCGGTCATGTCGATCGCTGATCGTCAATTTTTCGACTGAGGTCAAAACCGAAATCGCTGGAAAAACAGTGAACAGCTCATCGATTGGTTATAATTTAGACAAAACAAGGATAACTTATCAGTCAGACAGGCGGACGACACATGCATATTCTGATCACCGGAGGAACCGGGTTTATTGGCAAAGCGCTGCTTCCACATCTGAATCATGATCAGGTGACTGTTCTCAGCCGTAATCCCAACCGGGCCTATCAGCGTCTGGGCCACCATATTAAAGTCATCACCAGCCTGGATTCGCTGGAAAATCTGGATGAATTTGATGTCGTGATCAACCTGGCCGGTGAGCCGATTGCTGATAAGCGCTGGACGGATAAACAGAAAGAAGAGATCTGCCGCAGCCGCTGGCAACTCACCCGGGATCTGGTAGTCAAAATACAGGCAGGCAATAATCCGCCGCATACCTTCATTAGCGGGTCTGCTGTGGGCTACTATGGCGATCAGCAACACCACGATTTTGACGAGTCGCTCGACGTTGAGCGCGACGATTTCGCCCACAAGGTTTGTCGCACCTGGGAAGAGCGGGCACTGGCGGCGCAGTCAGACAAAACCCGGGTATGCGTGCTTCGTACTGGTATTGTACTGGGCAAAGGCGGCGGAGCACTGGCCAAACTGGTCCCGTTGTACAAACTGGGCCTGGGTGGCCCGATTGGCAATGGAGAGCAGTATTTCCCGTGGATACACCTGCAGGATATGGTGAAAGGGATACTGTTTCTGATTAAGCAGACGGACGCTCAGGGCCCCTATAACCTCACGGCCCCCAAGCCAGTTACCAATAAAGAATTCAGCCAGACACTGGCCAGAGTACTGCATCGCCCGCATGTGATGAGCACACCTGAGTGGCTGTTACGCCTTGGTATGGGGGAATCGGCACAGATGCTGCTCGACAGCCAGCGAGCCCTGCCAGCGAAGCTGGAAGCCCATGGTTTTCATTTCTGCTATCCGGAACTGGAAGGTGCGCTGAAAAGTGCCCTGAGCGATCAGGAAAGCCGGGTTACCCGTGTAGAGTAACCCGGTACAAAAGCACTAACGGCCCAAAGGACGCAGCAGCTGTTTCATCATGGTACTGATGATCAGCAGGATCAGCACTATCGACAATAGCGGCAGTACCAGCCACAGCCCGGGGTGCCAGCTGACCGGCAGCTCGAAGCCCCATTTGATCAAAGCAGCCACCAGCGCTTCAGCCCCCAGAACCGCGATGATACCCGCCAGTACCGCCATCAGGCCATATTCACTCCAGATGGTGGCACGGATCCGGCTTCGGCTGGCGCCTAAGGTCCGGTAGAGCTTAATTTCCTGCTGACGTTGTGACAGGCTCAGGCGTAACAAGGTCAGCACCAGTAACAAGCCACTGCACACCCCCAGAAAAGCCAGCACAGACAATGACAATGACACCTGCTGTAAGATGGCCTGGATACGGGTGGCCATGGTTCTCAGATCCAGCAAGGTGACAGTCGGATACTCTCTGCCGAGCTGGTTCACAAGTTCACTCTGCTCTGCGGCTACCCTGAAACTGACCAGCCAGGTGGCAGGCAAGTCAGCCATGACATCCGGTGTGAAGATGAAGTAAAAATTGGGCCGCATATTGCGCCATTCCACTTCTCGCAAGCTGGTCACTGTTGCGCTGAACACCTGGCTGTTCACGTTAAAGCCCAGCGTATCGCCCAATGTGATCCCCAGCCTTTCTGCCACGCCGGTTTCCACAGATACGCCGCCGGGGGCATTGCTCCATTCGCCAGCGACTAAGGTATTGTGCACTGGCATCGAATCTCGCCAGGTAAAATTCAGTTCGCGGCGCAGAGATTCATCCCCTTCCTGACGATCATCGCTCTCACTGCCGTTGCCAGTGTCTTCTGCCCTTGGATCCTGCCCGTTGATGGTTACCAACCGGCCGCGCACTATGGGATAACTGTCGGAACGCATTAAGCCGCTCTCATCCAGCACATTCAGATAGGCCTGATGCTGTACCGGGCTGATATTGAGCGCAAACACATTGGGAGCATCCGGCGGCAATGTCTGCTGCCAGTCTGCCAGCAAATCCGTACGCAGCAGCCAGATCACGGCCAGCAGCATCAGCGAGCTGGTCAGGGCAGCCAACTGGGCACCGCTTGCCAGCGGGCTGCGGCCAATACGGCTCAGTGCCAGTGTCATCGCCGGTCCCCACTGACGGCGACGCAACCCCGCCACCAGCAATAAACCCAGTCCCGCCAGCAGCACCAGCAGCACAAATAAGCCAGCCAGAGTCAGCCACATCATGGGATTATCACCCACCCAGAGTAACAGCGCTACGACAGGCAGCAGAATCAGCAGGTAGCGTTTCTTAGAACTGGTGTCCGCCGTCTGGCGCTGCATCACTGCCAGAGCCGGTGCATCCAGCAAACGCCACAAAGCGATCCCTATGCCCGGTACCGACACCAGTATCGCTACCAACAGACTGACCAGCCAGGGCATGACCCCCATGTCAGGCAGCGGCTGAGGCAGTACGTCGGTGAGTGGCAGGCGCAGTAACCACTCCAGAAGCAGCCCCAGTGCCAGACCTGCGGTAGCGGCAATGGCAAACAAAAGTCCCAGCTGTCTTGCCAGCCATCGCCACAGGAAAGTTTTACCGGCACCGAGACTTTTCATCATGGCCACGGTTTCCGTCCGGCTGGCGGTGTAGTGCATACAAGTCAGCACCAGGGTGGCCGTGGCCATCATGATCACCAGGATCAGGGTCAGCGACAGGTACTGCTGCACCCGCTCGATCATCTCACCGGTCCGGCCCTGGGTGGTTTCACTGATCCAACGCTGGTCCGGTGCCAGTTGCATGTTGTCCTGAAGCTGCTTTAACTGGGCCTCAGTACCATTAAAATAGGCCCGGTAGCGCACCCGGCTGCCGGGCTGGATAGCCTCCGTGGCTGCCAGATCGGCTTCATGCATCAGAACGGCCGGCATCTGACTGAAAGGGTTAAACGACAGTTCCGGCTCTTGCACTATGGTGCCGGCGACTGTCAGCTCGGCATTACCAATAGCCACCTGATCGCCATTTTTCACATTCAGCAAAGAGAATAACCGCTCAGACAGCCATAACTCACCCGGATTGACCTGCTGCTGGGTCCGGCCCGTGCCCTGCAATAGCAGCTCACCCCTCAATGGAAAATCGCTCGAGACAGATTTCACGCTGACCAGCTGCATGGCATTGTCACTGAATGCCATAGTGCCGAATCGTGTTTGCTCTGTGACTGTCAGTCCCAGACGCTTCGCTTCCCGGACAAGGTTATCTGACACGGGATTGGCTGATCTCAATACCAGATCAGCCGCTATCATGCTGCGCCCCTGGTTAATCATTATCTTCTCAACCCGCACCACCAGCGAGGCCAGCGCAAACACACAGGCAATGATCAGTGTCAGTGCCACCGCAACGGGCCACAGCTGCCCTTGCCAGAGCTCACGCCAGCTCCATTTGAGCAGCAGGGAATGGCCTTTTGGCCTGACCGGACTTTGGCTTTCACTCATCTCAGTCATGCCGCCTCCACCCGTCCGCCATGAATACGCACTACACGATCACAACGTTCAGCCAATTGCGGATCGTGCGTCACCAGCACCAGAGTCGTACCGTGATCCCGATTGAGCGCAAACAGCAGATCTATAATGGTGGCCGCGGTTTGCTGATCCAGATTGCCGGTCGGTTCATCGGCAAACAAAACCTGCGGGGCCGTCATGAATGCCCTGGCCAGTGCCACACGCTGCTGCTCACCGCCCGATAACTGGGAGGGAAGATGCTCTTCACGTCCCTGCAGTCCGACCTGACGTAACAATTCTGCTGCCCGCTCGCTATCACCGGCTTCCCCTTTGATAATGGCCGGCAATGTTACGTTTTCCAGCGCCGTCAGCGACGGGATCAGCAAAAAACTCTGGAACACGAATCCGACGGCCTGGCTGCGCAGCGCGGCACGGGACTCATCGTCCATATGAGACAACACTTGCCCCAGTAACTCAATTTCGCCGCTGCTGGGTACGTCCAGTCCGGCCAGCAAGGTCATCAGTGTCGATTTACCCGCTCCGGAAACCCCAACCAAAGCTATGCTTTCACCCTGCTCGACCTCAAGCGAAACATCCTGCAGAATGGTGAGAGTCGTGGTGGCCGTTGTCACCTGTTTAGTTACTGATTGCGCTTTTATCACGGATATAGACATGATGCGGATCCTTGCACTGTTATTACTTGTTATGACTCCACTCAGTAGTGTTGCCGCCACCCTGATGGTGCTTGGCGACAGCCTGAGTGCAGGCTATCAGATGCGTGCCGAACAAAGCTGGCCCCGTCTGATGGAGCCCATGCTGAATGGCAACGGGCTGAAAATTGATGTCATTAATGCCAGTATCTCTGGCGACACGACAGGAAATGGCCTTGCCCGTTTGCCTAAGCTATTGAAACAGCATGATCCAGATTACGTCATAATTGAGCTGGGTGCGAATGATGGTCTGCGTGGATTCCCACCAGCGACCATAGAAAATAACCTCAAAGCCATTATTGACCTTATTAAGGATAGCGGCGGTGAGCCAATGTTGATGCAAATCCGTATTCCGCCCAACTACGGCAAACGCTACACCAGCCAGTTTGAAGCTATTTATCCCAGACTCAGTAAAGACTACGCTTTGCCTCTGCTTCCCTTCTTTTTAGAGCAGGTCATACTGCGTGACGGCTGGATGATGGATGATGGGCTGCACCCCAAGGCAGACGCCCAGCCCTGGATTGCTGAATTCATGACGGACACGATCATACCTTTTTTGTAACCATATTTTACAGGGCGTGATAATGCCCGGATTTAAGGACTGTAAATGAGCATTGCCATTCTTATTACCGGCTGCAGCAGCGGTATCGGTTACCACTGCGCCAGATCCCTTCATCAGGCAGGCTATCTGGTGGTAGCCAGCTGCCGGCAGGATGACGATGTCGCGCGTCTGCAGGACGAAGGCCTTCACTGTGTAAAGCTTGATCTTGCTGACCAGCAATCCATCGAACAAGGGCTGGCAGAAGCGCTGCGTATCACTAAAGGTAAACTCGATGTGCTGTTTAACAACGGTGCCTACGGCCAGCCAGGCGCGCTTGAAGATCTCCCCACCGATGCCCTTCGCGAGCAATTTGAAACCAACCTCTTTGGCTGGCACTCGCTCACGAAAGCCGTAATTCCTGTCATGCTGGCCCAGGGAGGCGGCAAAATCGTGCAAAACAGCTCTGTACTCGGTCTTGTGGCGATGAAGTACCGCGGTGCCTATAACGCCAGTAAATTTGCACTGGAAGGCTATACCGATACGCTGAGGCTGGAGCTGGCAAACACCCCGATTAACGTCAGCCTGATAGAGCCGGGGCCGATTGAAAGTCAGTTCAGGGCCAACGCCAAGCGTCAGTTTGAAGCCCATATTGATATGACGGCATCGCGCCACAAAGACAGTTATCAGAACACACTGAACAGGTTGGGCAAGCCCTCCCCGTCCAATAAATTCACACTGACACCGGAAGCCGTGCTCAAGCCACTGCTGCACATCATCCGCAGTGAGCGGCCATCAGCCCGGTACTATGTCACCCAGCCGACCTATATCTTTGGCTTCCTGCGCAGAGTCCTTCCCGTTCGCTGGCTTGATCATCTGCTGGGAAAAAGCGACTGATCGACACTCACAATGAGTAAACTTTGAACTTGATCCGAAAGTCAAAAACCAAGCAAAAAAATGCGCTTTTTTTAACCAGCTGTCATGATTATGTCATCTGAGCACTCTAGGCTTCAGGGTAAGCTGGTCCTTACCCAGTAAAGGGGTAAACCAGCGATCCCCCTAAACAAACGTGCTACATTTTTCGGAGAGATCGGCATGACATTACGCCAGATAAATGCGCTCTGTCTTTGTGTCGCTATTGCTCTGCTTCTGACCTTCCATCTGTAACGGAGAGCCCAGCTCTCCGTTTTTTTCTCTGAGACCCGTTACCAGCCGCGTTTTTCTGTCTTTTCCCTTGATTTTCCAGCCAATCAGCCCAACATCTTGAACATCACTCTTAAACGATCACGGAAACGCCCGGTATGAATGACAAATTAGCAATTGAACTGAATGAAACCAATCTGCATCAGGTGATAGAGCAGTCAATGCAACAGCTGGTCGTGATCAGCTTCTGGGCACCCTCCATGCCAGAAACAGCAGAAGTCAACACCCTGCTTGAGCGTCTGGCGGCCCAGTACGCTGGCCAGTTTGTAGTAGCAACCCTCAACTGTGAAGCACAGCAAATGGTGGCAGCCCAGTTTGGTGTGCGCAGTCTTCCGACCGTCGCCATTTTCAGCAATGGTCAGCCGATTGACGGCGCTGCAGGTCCGCAAACCGAAGACAGCCTGCGTGAGATGCTGAGTAAGCATTTACCCAGTCAGGAAGAAATGCAGCTGGAACAGGCCATTCAATTAGTCAGTCAGCAAGCCTTCAACGAAGCACTGCCCATTCTGCGTGAACTGGCAGGCAGCCTGCCGGGAAACAGCCAGGTCTTACTCGCCACTGCCGAATGCCTGCTGGAAACCGCACAGTTTGACGAGGCGGAAACCCTGCTTGGACAGATTCCGATGCAGGATCAGGACGGTTATTACAAAGGTCTGGTTGCCAAACTGGAGCTTCACCGCCAGGCCAGCGATTCTCCGGAGATCCGCCAGCTAGAAGAAAAGCTGGCTACCGACCCGGACAACGGGCAACTCGCTTATGATCTTGCGGTGCAGTACAGTCAGGTCAATCGTCACCAGGAATCTTTGGAGATCCTGCTGAACCTGCTGCGTAAAGATCTCAACTTTGCCGACGGTAACGCCAAGAAAACCATGATGGATATTCTGGCCTCGCTCGGTCAGGGAAATGCCCTTGCCAGCCAGTACCGTCGTCAGCTTTATTCTCTGCTGTACTGATCTCACCAACGCCGCAGGCAATCACATTATGCCTGCGGTTATGTTTCCACAGTTTCCCCTTTCGTCAGGGCATCAATAATCGGGCAACCCGGCTGATTGTTACCCGGACACTGGCTGATCAGGCTCTGAAGGCTTTGTTTCATTGCCAGTAATTCCTCGATCTGATGGTCAATCTCAGCCAGTTTTTGCTCGGCTTTTTCTTTTACATCAGCACTTTTTCTGTCCGGATCCCGTGACAAGGCCAGCAACTCCCGACTTTCATCCAGGCTGAATCCGACCAGACGCGATCGTTTAATCATCAACAGCTCGTTCACTTGTTTCTGGCTGTAACGGCGATAGCCATTCTCGCCCCGTTGCGGCTCGCTGATCATGCCCTTACTTTCATAAAAGCGTATGGTTTTGTTGGTCAGTCCCGTCTGTTTTGCCACTTCACTGATATTCATCACTGCCTCACTTGAAAATACCGCTTGACCTTCCATTAACTAGAAGCTTTAAAGTTAGCATATCTCTTAACTGTGGTGTAGAGGAAGCCCATGGATAATTCAAATCACGCCCCAGCCAGCCATTCCGCTGCAAACATGGATATCAGGCTGCCACTTAGCAAGGTTCGCTGCATGAAGTGCGTCGAAAAAATTAAACAGGCGCTGAGCAAGCTTGATGGCATCGACTCTCTGGATATTACAACCGAGCAAGCCCACATCACAGGGCATGTCGATCTGAATGAAGTGATCACGACCATCGAAAGCCTTGGTTACCAAGGGGGTTACTATCATGATTTGCCTCTGTCGGGTCTGTCATGTGGCAAGTGCGTCAGCAAACTGGAGGCCGCATTCGCAAACGAGCCGGAAATCACGCAGTTTGAAGTCAGCAAAACCCGGGCCAAGGTGCAGGGCTCACTGACCGAATCCGCGCTGATAACCCTGATTGAATCTGCAGGCTATCAGGTACCGGCTGAAGCTGGTGCGGTTGAAACGAATGCGCCAGAAGCTGTCTTGCACGACGCAACTGCACCTGAACAAGCGAAAACGGAGCAACCCGAGCCGTCACCATCAGCCGCTGCTGAAGCCGCGCCATCTTCCGATAACAGCCACTACTTTTTGCTTTCCGGCATGACCTGCGCAAGTTGTGTGTCCTCGGTTGAAAAAGCCATTCAGGGTGTGGATGCGGTTACGGCTGTCAGTGTCAATCTGGCCGAGCGGACAGCACTGGTTCAAGGCAATATCGATCCAGAGTCGGTGATCCAAGCTGTGTCTGATGCCGGTTATGGCGCTGAGCTCAGTGAAGACGAAGCGACAAGACGCGAACGCCAGCAAGCCCAGAACACAGCAACCTACAGACAACACCTGATCAATGCCGGACTGGCATTAGCCCTGGGTGTTCCCCTCATGGCCTGGGGAGTCTTCGGTGGCAGCATGATGATAGATTCGGCCACCAGCCAATGGGCCTGGGGCACCATAGGTATGCTGACGCTGGCGTTGCTCATATACTGTGGCGGCCACTTTTTCCGTGATGCCTGGAAAGCTTTCCTTCATCACAGAGCCAGTATGGATACTCTGGTTGCGCTGGGTACGGGTGCAGCCTGGTTTTACTCCATGTTTGTGGTGCTCAAACCCGACTGGTTTCCAGCGCAGGCCAGGCATGTCTATTTTGAGGCGTCAGCCATGATTCTGGGTTTGATCACCCTGGGCCATGCACTTGAGGCCAAAGCCCGCGGACGCACTTCACGGGCGCTGGAAAAACTGATCGACCTGCAGCCGCAGACCGCCATTCTGGTGGATAAGCAAGGCGAGCGTGAAGTCCCTCTGGCGGACATTCAACCTGGTATGGTGCTGCGTTTGCGTCCAGGGGCCAAAGTGCCTGTTGATGGACTGATTGAGCAAGGTGAGAGCTATCTTGACGAATCCATGCTGACCGGAGAACCCGTCCCTGCCCATAAGCAACCGGGAGATAAACTCCATGCCGGCACCATCAACCAGAGCGGCAGCCTGCTCTTTAAGGCTGAGCAGGTAGGCAATCAAACCCTGCTGGCCCGGATCATAGGCCTGGTTCGCCAGGCACAGAGCAGCAAGCCGGAGCTGGCGAAAATGGCAGACACCATTTCAGCCATATTCGTTCCTGCCGTGATGATCATCGCCATTGTTACCGCCACCCTCTGGTATTACTTCGGCCCGGATCCCGTCTCGATTTACATGCTGATCACAGCGACAACGGTACTTATCATTGCCTGCCCCTGTGCATTAGGACTGGCGACCCCGATGTCAGTTACTGTCGGTCTTGGCCGCGCCGCGGAATATGGCATTCTTATCCGTCATGCCGATGCAATGCAACTGGCCGCCAACATAGATACAGTGGTGCTGGACAAAACCGGTACGTTGACCGAAGGCAAGCCTGTGCTCACACACAGCCATTATTATGGTGATCACACTGAACATGCTGTGCTGGCCCTGGCAGCCAGCCTCGAACAGGGGGCTGAGCACCCGCTTGCAAAAGCTATCGTCTTGGCAGCTGAGAAGAAAGGATTGTCTTTACAATCAGCCCGAGACTTTAACGCTCAGACTGGCTATGGCGTCAGCGGGGAGGTCAACGGACAGCGTATACTGCTGGGCAACCGTGCGCTGATGGAAAAAGAAAATATCGCCATTTCTGCCCATCAGGACGATGCTCACTCGCTGGCCGATGCCGGGGCAACGGCTATTTTCATTGCCGTAGACGGTGAACTGGCCGCACTGCTGGGCATCAGTGATCCGCTGCGATCAGATTCCAAAGCGGCAGTCGAGAGACTTCAGGCGAAAAGGATCGAGGTGATCATGCTGACCGGTGACACCGAACGGACAGCCAAAGCGATCGCCCGCCAGGCGGGTATTGACCGTGTTATTGCCGGTGTACTGCCCGACGGAAAATCCGAACAGGTGGCAAAACTGCAACAATCCGGAAAACACGTTGCCATGGTCGGGGACGGCATTAATGATGCCCCTGCACTGGCTAAAGCTGAAATTGGTATTGCCATGGGCAGCGGCAGCGATGTCGCCATTGAAAGTGCGCAACTCACTCTGGTGCGCCATTCTCTGCACGGCGTCGCCGATGCACTGGAGCTGTCATCGGCAACTTTACGAAATATGAAGCAAAACCTGTTTGGCGCCTTTATCTATAACACATTGGGGATTCCGCTGGCCGCCGGTATCCTGTTCCCCTTCACAGGCAGTCTGCTCAGCCCTGTAATTGCCGGAGCAGCGATGGCGCTCTCGTCCATCACTGTGGTCAGTAATGCCAACAGACTGAGACTTTTCCGCCCTGGCAGTCAGGGCAACACACCATTGAAAAAGGAGGCCTGAGATGATGGCTTTACTTGCTGCGCTGGCCATTGGCTTTATTGTCTGGTGGTTCTGGCTGCATCCCAACAAGTAATCACTTCTGAGCGGCTGCCTGTGTCAGCCGCTTTTTCTTGCCAGTCCGCACCAGATTCCATAGGCTGTATGCATCCTAGCGCCAATGGAAACAGCATGTTTAAATCTCTGCTCACCAAAGCCGGTATCCTGCTGACAATCTTCAGTTCAGGTGCCTCTGCAGAACCTCAGGTCTGGCTGGCCAAAGATAACCAGCGACAGTTTGTGCTGATGGGGTCGATCCATGTCGGCAGCGATGCACTCTACCCCCTGCCTGATGCCTTTAACCGTTACTGGCCTCAAGCAAATGGCCTGATTTTAGAAGCCAATATCCAGAAGCAATTCAGTATGCCACCAATCGACGAGGCGCACGTTAGCCGTAAACTGCTACCGCCTTCCGATATCCGAACCCTCAGAGATCTTGCCGCTCAACTCAAACTTTCTCCTTTCAGCCTGCTCGAAAGCCCGCCCTGGCTCACTGCCATGCATCTGCAAATGGCGCAATCGCTAAAGTTTGGCCTCACCCCGGACAAAGGCATTGATCAGGTGGTGTTTAACCGGGCACAAAAAGAAACTGTCCCCATTTTCGAACTGGAGGGAATCGAAGCCCAGTTTCGTTTGCTGTCTTCACTGCCTGATCACGGATTAAACCTGCTGCAAACCACGCTCAACGAATGGCCACTGCTGGAACAAGAAATGGCCTGCCTGCTCAGCGCCTGGCAACAAGGTAATAATGCCGTACTGACAGAACTCAGCCAGCAAGTCGCCCTTTCAGAAGAGACTGAACAGCACTTGCTGATTCAGCGCAATTACAACTGGGTTAACCAACTCACCACCTCCCCTCAGTACCAACAAGGGACTTTCCTGGTGGTAGTCGGTGCTTACCACATGATGGGCGAGGAAGGGCTACCGGCATTGCTGAAAAAACAGGGATTCACCGTTCAGCAAATCAACAGCGCACAACCTGCTACCTGCCAATCCGGTATAGCCAAAACCCCCTCTGACAACCTGCCCTGAATCGCCTGGTCTAACTCCCCTTGCCAAGGGGGGAATATTCTTGGTTTCAGCAAGAGCTGTACGATCCCTCCCCCCTTTTCAAGGGGGAGGCTAGGTGGGGGTTACTGGGCACAAAAGCCAAATTCTGCACATAAAAAAGCCCGCTCGATGAGCGGGCTTCTATAATGTGGTCGGTGAAGAGGGATTCGAACCCCCGACCCTCTGGTCCCAAACCAGATGCGCTACCAAACTGCGCTATTCACCGATAATTCTGTTTTTGCTTTGAGGCTTGCTCCAGAGGGTCCCTCTGGTCCGCTGTTCTCAAAAGCCGGAGATGCGCTACCAAACTGCGCTATTCACCGATAATTCTGTTTTTGCTTTGAGGCTTGCTCCAGAGGGTCCCTCTGGTCCGCTGTTCTCAAAAGCCGGAGATGCACTACCAAACTGCGCTATTCACCGAATTTTGTTCAGACTGAGGACAGTCTTAAAAACGAGATTTGCTTCTTTTGAAAGTATAACTCTAGTTACCTGAGTTACTCAAACCGCGTTTTGAAATAGTGGTCGGTGAAGAGGGATTCAACGCGGCGGGCTTCCGCACCCGACCCGTGTCGCCGTCTTACCAGCCACAAAGCCCGACGTATCAGACTTTAGAAATAGTGGTCGGTGAAGAGGGATTCAACGCGGCGGGCTTCCGCACCCGACCCGTGTCGCCATCTTACCAGCCACAAAGCCCGACGTATCAGACTTTAGAAATAGTGGTCGGTGAAGAGGGATTCAACGCGGCGGGCTTCCGCACCCGACCCGTGTCGCCGTCTTACCAGCTACAAAGCCCGACGTATCAGACTTTAGAAATAGTGGTCGGTGAAGAGGGATTCGAACCCCCGACCCTCTGGTCCCAAACCAGATGCGCTACCAAACTGCGCTATTCACCGACAAGTTTTGTTACTGCTTTGAGTTTCGCTCCAGAGGGTCTCTCTGGTCCGCTATTCTCAAAAGCCGGAGATGCGCTACCAAACTGCGCTATTCACCGACAAAAACGAAACGCTGATGCGATTCAAGGTGGCCTATAATACTGGCTAATTTACCGAACGCAAGAGGAGGAGCAGAAATTTTCCTTTCCTCGCTGCTACTTGCTTAGGAATGCACCAGTTAAAACAGAATATTGCTGAGAGCCACAAAAAAACACACCAATAGCGATGATTCGATGATGGATTGATCCAGATCATCAGCCCATTCGCCAAGGCCCATTAAGCTTGAATTCAGTTTCCCAGGCAGAGGACATCACATGGAATTTTGGCTAGATTTACTCTTTGGTAATCCGGTTGGCCTATCATCAATGATAGTGATTTTCGGTGCATTGGGGCTAATGCTCTTCTATGGTGGTTATTTTGTCTATAAAGCTATGAATGCAAAGCCACAAGATTAACCGTTCCGTTATCTCCAATCTTCTTTGAATCCTGAGGACTCTGACAGGCCCGGGATTCTTTTTTTTCTTGCCAAGCCACGTATAATCTTTCCTACCGTCCGCAGTAGAAAAACACACCATGTCCGATAAAGATGAACTGGACCTGTTCCGGGAAATGATGGCCGATGTGGCCCCGCTGGAGCAGGATAAAGTGGCCCCAGAAAAGAAACATCAGATCACTGACGCCCAGCTCGCCCGGCAAGCCGCAGCGCAGAGCCTGGCTGACAGCGATCCGGAATATTTATCGCTGGATTATGCCGCTATGGTCAAGCCGGATGACATGCTGGATTACAAACGTGACGGGGTTCAGGACGGTGTAATCCGCAAGTTAAGGCTGGGCAAGTACGATATTCAGGCCCGGCTCGATTTGCACCGCAAGACGCTGAAAGAAGCCAGAGACGAGGTGCTCGGATTCCTTAAGCAGTGTCAGCGAATGGACATACGTACCGTGCTTATTGTGCACGGCAAAGGTGAACGTTCAACGCCTCCGGCTTTAATGAAAAGCTATGTCGCGACCTGGCTGACCCAAATCAGTGATGTGATGGGCTATCATTCTGCGTTACGACAGCATGGCGGAAATGGTGCCCTTTACGTCATGCTGAAGAAAAGCCCTGAACGTAAGCTGGAAAACCGAGAACGGCATCAGAAACGTCAGAGCTGAAGCTATCAACTGGTGGCAGTGTGCTTATCCCTGCCACACCACCCTGAGTGCCAGCATAATCAGCACCACGCCGGACAAACGATCGATCAGCTGGGCGCGCGTTTTCAGTGTTTCTAACACCGCTGGCCGGGACAAAACCAACGCTATCAGCGTGTACCAGAGGCCATCTACCAATAAGGGGGTGGCAACAATAATCGCTCTCTCACTGATACCGCTCCCGACAGCCACAAACTGACTGAACAGTGCAAGAAAAAACAGCGCCAATTTAGGGTTCAGCATAGAGATCATCAGTCCATCCCTGGCTGCACTTCCCATACTTGCGGGTTCGCCCGCCGCCAGTTTTGCCGCAACTCCCCCTTTCGAGCGCAGGGCATTGATCCCCAGATACGCCAGATAAGCGGCGCCAGAATAGGTAATGACCTGAAAGAGTGTTGGCGACTGTTTGAGGACAACCGCCAGCCCGAGCAGAGTCAGTAAAGCATAAACACCAACGCCAAACGCATGGGCCCAGGAAGTCACAATGCCATGCAAGCGCCCGCCAGCCAGACTGTGTTTAGCCACCACCGCTAAACTTGGCCCGGGCGACATTGCCCCTAACATACAAATCATCAGTAATGAAAGCCAGATACTGAAGGTCATCCTTGTCTCCTGCGGCCGATACTCAGCCTGTCGTAAATGGAATAAATTGTTAGAATAATTAACGGGCTAACGCCGCCAATTGACCACAGGTCAGTTGCAACAGATCCTTGGGAGCCAATTCTATTTCCAGTCCCCGGCGACCCGCACTGACACAGATAGTGTCATAGTCCCTAGCTGAATCATCAAGAAAAGTGGGCAAGCGCTTTTTCTGGCCTAAAGGACTGATCCCCCCCACTATATACCCAGTTGTTTTTTCAGCTATGGCGGGATCGGCCATTTCCGCTTTTTTGGCCCCTGCGGCTTTTGCCGCCGATTTCAGATCCAGCATGCCAGCCACAGGTACTATGGCCACCGCCAACTGCCTGGGATCGCCATTACAGGAAAACAGCAGAGTTTTGAATACCCGGGCCGGATCCTGCCCCAACACCTCCGCCGCTTCCATGCCAAAATTGGTATTGTTCGGATCATGCAGATACTGATGGACTTTGTGAGCAATTTTGTGCTTTTTTGCGAGATTTATAGCGGGTGTCATCCTGTCCTCCGGCATAATTATCGTTACCCACTATAGCTAACAGGTATCTTCCCGCCAAGCCAGTATCTGCCCTGAGAGCAATAAAAAAGCTCACCTGCCTGAACAAGTGAGCTTGAATCTGCATTACAGAGCCTCAGTAGCAATTAACGGTACATAATCTCGCCGTTAGGCTCGAACGCATGAACATTAATCGGGCTGTTGGCTTCCAGGTAATCTTTCAATACTTCCGCATCAACAAATCCGGTATTCACGTAGCCGGAATGATCAACCAGCTTAGGGTAACCGTCGCCACCGGCTGCATTAAAACTGGGCACTGTAAAGCGATAAGTTTTGCTTGGCACCAGCGCTTTGCCGCCTATTTTCACGTTGCTGATTTTGCCGTCCAGGATATCCATGGTAACACCATAGAACTGCGCATATGCCCCTGAATCGACAGGCTTGGTCGCCACAGAGCCCAGATAGTCCAGCACTTCGGCCCCGGTCATATCGGTATAGGTCACCATGTTGCCAAATGGCTGTACTTTCAGCACATCTTTATAAGTAATGTCACCGGCAGGAATCGAGTCCCGGACACCACCTGAGTTCATCACCGCAAAATCAGCTTTGGCGCGCTGCATGTGAGAGGCGGCAATCAAACGTCCCAGATTGGTTTGCTGGAAACGCACAACATTACGGTCGCCTTCCAGTTTGCCATTCGACTGGGCAATCTTAATATTCAGCTTCGCCTGACCGCGCTCCTGATAGGGTGTCAGGAAGGCTTTCACCGTGGGATCCTGAGGGATCTCCTGCTCAATAAAGACTTTCTCTGACTGGCCGTCAGCCAGCTTAATTTTTTTCTTCAGATTAACCGGGATCAGATCGTAGCTGACCATATTCAGCTCACCGTTTCTGAACTCGAAATCAGCGCGGCCCACATACTTGCCCCACTCGTGCGCCTGTACAATCCAGGTACCGTTTTGCTGATCTGGTTTGCAATCCTCGCCGGGGTTAAATGACGGATTGGCCATATTCGGCCCTTCCATACAAACAGGTTCCTGAGAATGGCCACCGACAATCATATCCAGATCGCCCGGTTCAAGATATCGCGCCAGCGCAACGTCTCCCGGCGCATTCACACCATGCTTACCGTTGGCATAATGACCCATGTGGGTAGCGGCAATAATCAGATCCGGTTTTTCCGTCTCTTTCAGCTCAGCGATGATTGCTTTGGCTTCCGCTTTCGGATCACGAAATTCAATACCACCTATGTACTCTGGGTTACCGATTTTGGCGGTATCTTCAGTGGTCAGGCCGATAACGGCAATTTTGATCCCCTGTCGCTCGAAAATCTGGTATGGCTGGAACAAGCGCTTACCTGTTGCCTTGTCATAAATATTGGCTGACAGCATAGGGAAGTTAGCCCATCCTTCCTGCTTGCGCAGCACATCGAGCGGATTATCAAATTCATGGTTACCCAGTGCCATGGCGTCGTAGCCAAGCATGTTCATGCCTTTGAAATCGGGCTCCGCATCCTGCAGATCCGATTCAGGCACACCTGTGTTGATATCGCCGCCAGACAACAGCAGGCTGGTACCGCCTTCTTCTGCCACTTCTCTTCTCAGGTCATCCAGCAAGCTCTTGCGGGCCGCCATACCGTACTCACCGTCGCGGTTATGCCAGAAACGTCCATGATGGTCATTGGTATGAAGAATTGTCAGCTTATAGGTTTGGTCTGGTTGCCAGGTGTCGGCTTGTTCCTGGCTAGCACAGCCAGCCAATACCATCAGCAATCCCGCAGACAAGGCAGTGCGGGTAAACATTTTATTTTTCATTTCATCACCTTACACAGTCAACTCTCATGGCTCACCTCCTTTCCTTGGCGGTGGCTGTGGCCAAAAACAGCGCTCAGTGTAAAGTAATCAAATGCGAGGTGGCAGGCGATTTCACCATAGTGTTAATTGGATCACTATGCAATCGATATCATTTTTATTTTTGAATGACATACACCAAGTTCATATCAGAAAACGCGACTTTCAGTATCTGATTCAAACACTGATATCCGAGATAGCATGCGCATCCCGGCATCATGACATTACGAAATAGTTGATAAAATACCTTCTATCTAAGGAAACACGGTCAACACTCCAAAAACATAAGTTTCCAGACATCGCGCCCCCTTTTCCGTACACCACATCTTTAAATAACACGACAATGTTTAAACCGTTTTTTATTCACAAAAAAGACCACCAACCAAGATATTGAATTAAATATTTAGAATTTAAACTTACTAGGCAAACTTTTAATCCAAAAAACGATAACATTAGTCACACCTAATGTTTAAGTTTATGGATCTAGCCGTCGTTTAAAGATATTGAGTTCTAATGTTGTTTTCCCTGCCTCATCTTTCACATTTTCATGCAACATGATGAGAGAACATGGTAATCAGATTCCGTTCCATCCATTGAGACCACTCATGAAACTAACCCTAAAACAAAAACTCATAGCCGCCAGCTTATCTGCCGTTGTAGTTATGGCTACCGCTCTGACCTGGCTGGCTGCAAGCCAACTTCATGAACAAACCCAAAACAGTATTTTTGACCGGGCTGACAGCCTGAGCAAAACAGCAACCAAAGGGATCAGTGACTGGATTAATATCCGACGTGATATTACCAGTGCCGTCAAACCTTATGTAACCGCTGCAGAACCTGTTCCTTACCTGCAACAGGCACGGGATGCCGGCAACTTTGATTTAACCTACTTCGGTACGCCCGCCGGAGACATGGTTCGTTCTAATCCGGAGCGCAACCGCGCTGGCTATGATCCCCGCGTCCGCCCTTGGTACATTGATGCTCAAAAAGCAGATCAACCAATCATTACCACTGCCTATCTGGATGCGATTACCAATGCACCTATGGTGACACTAGCTCAACCTGTGAAGCAAAATGGGCAGTTGGTTGCTGTCATCGGCTCTGATGTTCTGATTGATCAGATGATTTCGGATGTGATCAGCCTGGATGCCGGTGATAATGCTTATGCGATGCTGCTCAATACTCAGGACAACACATTTTTAGCGCATCCAAACAAAGCGTTACTGCTTAAATCCATCAGCCAATACGATTCAGCATTAAGCATGAGCATCATTCATCAAGCGGTCAGCACCCGGACCCTTGTCAATGAAACCATCAAAGGTAAAGAGAAGCTGCTCTACTTTACCGATGTCCCTGGTACTCCGTGGATTTTAGGTCTGGAACTGGACAAAGCGACAGAAGAAGCCAGCCAGAGCGAGCTGCTGACCCGGCTGATCTTTGCGTCAATCGTGATTACGCTGGCTGTGCTGGCAGCTGTGGCCTGGCTGGTCGGTTACCTGTTTCGTGATCTGGGCCGGGTGTCTGAAGCACTGGCTGAAATTGCGACGGGTGAAGGCGATCTGACCCAGCGTCTGGAGCCGCGCAGCGATGATGAAGTCGGCCAGCTGGCCCATAATTTCAACCGCTTTGTCGGCAACATGCACGGCATGGTAATGCGCCTGCGGGATGTGTCTCAGTCACTGAACTCTCAGGCACATCAGACAGCTTCTCAGGCGGAAGAGCGCAGCACCCGCATTCGCCACCAGCAGGATGAAATCAACATGGTTGCGACCGCCATAAACGAAATGGCTGCAGCCACACAGGAAATCGCCGGCAATGCTGATAATACGGCCAAAACATCGGCAGAGACCGTTGAGGCTGCACAGCATGGTGCCGAGCAAGTCGATCAGAGTCAGAGTTCAACCACCAGTCTGGCCCGCGAAGTTGAAACGGCAACAGACGTCATTAGTGAACTGAATCATCACTCACAGAGCATCACCACGATTCTGTCAACCATTCAAAACATCGCTGAGCAGACCAACCTGCTGGCATTGAATGCTGCGATTGAAGCGGCCCGTGCCGGAGAACAGGGCCGTGGTTTTGCCGTGGTTGCCGATGAAGTGCGCGTTCTGAGCCAACGCACACATGCGTCGACACAGGAAATTCAGCAAATGATTGAAACCCTGCAAAAAACAACTGGCAGTGCCGTCGGTATAATGAGTGACAGTCGTCGTCTGGCGGAAACCAGTGTGGATGATGCTAATTCTGCCTCGGCCAGCCTGGCACAGATAATTTCTGCGGTTACCAATATCAGTGATATGGCCACGCAGATTGCATCGGCTGCGGAAGAGCAATCCTCTGTGACCTCAGAAATCACCCGGAATACTGAGAGTATCCGCGACGTTTCTAACGATCTGGCTCAGGAAGCGGGTGTAGCGGCACAACAGGCAGCGCAGTTGTCTGAACTGTCGCACGAGTTACAACAGGAAATCAGCCGCTTTAAACTGTAGTCATTGACTCTGTTGCTTTGAAAAACACCCCGAACTGGGGTGTTTTTCAGCCTGGAGTGCCGGTTAAGCTACCGCTGTTCTCGTTTGCTGGTGCTTTATAAATATCGCTATCAGTGCACTGGCCGCCAGAAAGAAACAGTAATAGGAATGGCTGACAACCGCGAGTGGCGACAGCCCGAATACCGAACCCAGCAAAAGCGCCTGC
Source organism: Photobacterium salinisoli (assembly GCF_003614885.1). Taxonomy (GTDB): domain Bacteria; phylum Pseudomonadota; class Gammaproteobacteria; order Enterobacterales; family Vibrionaceae; genus Photobacterium; species Photobacterium salinisoli. The sequence continues at coordinate 67,924 of NZ_QZMS01000007.1, read as the reverse complement.
GCACCATAAGGAAGCACGCCCTGGATAACACATGAAAATATGTCCAGTAAGCTGGCAGAACGGCGTGGCGTAACGGCATTTTGTTCTGCCAGTTCACGGGCAACGCCGCCTGCGACGATAATGGCTACTGTGTTATTGGCGGTGCAAACATTGGTCAGGCTGACCAGTCCTGCAATACCCATTTCGCTCGCTTTTTGCGATTGCTCACCGTCCGTTTTTTTACCGAAACCGCTGATCAGTTTACTGACTAACAGCGTCAGAAATGCCAGGCCTCCCTGACGGCGCATCAGCTCACTCATACCGCCTATCAGCAGGGATAGCAGGAAGATTTCCTGCATGTTACCAAACCCGGCATAGATATCTTTGCTCCAGCTGGCCAGACTGTAATCAGACACCGAGCTCAAACCCACACCGCCAGCCAGAATAATACCCAGGCTCAGTACGACAAAGACATTCACGCCAGATACAGCAAGTACCAGGATGGTGACATAAGGCAAAACCTTCAGCCATTCGATGCTGGTGACAGTCGGTGCATCAGAGGGTGTGGAGTGGAAAAGAAACAGCAAGATGGCCGCCAGTGCAGCTGGCAACGCAATGGCGATGTTCTCGCGGAACTTATCGCGCATTGCACAGCCCTGAGAGCGAGTCGCGGCGATAGTGGTATCAGAGATAATCGACAAATTATCGCCAAACATGGCACCACTCAACACGACACCGGCAGTCAAAGCAATATCCAGATCGGCTGTATCAGCAATGCCCAATGCCACCGGCGCTACCGCAGCAATTGTGCCCATTGAAGTTCCCATTGCCGTAGCAATAAAGGCAGCGATGACAAAAATACCCGGCAAGATCAGGCTGGGGGGTAATAAAGACAGACCGAGATTGACGGTTGCATCCACTCCTCCCGTGGCTTTCGCGACGGCTGCAAACGCACCAGCCAGCAGATAAATCATGCACATAGCTATGATGTCACTGTGACCCACACCACGCATGAAATCTTCGATAGTTTTGTTGAGCGCATCTTTGCTCAGCACAATAGCCACCAGGATGGCAGGCAGAGCCGCAACCGGTGCCGGTAACTGGTAGAAGGCAAAATCGACCCCCTGCCAGGTCAGATAGCTGCCCACACCGATAAAGAGAGACAGGAAAACCGCCAAAGGCAACAGTGCCAGCGCGGAAGGAGACGGCGAATCTGAAAGTGTGTGTGGATTGGCGTGCAACATTATCTCTACAGGGCATTGTTTCGAATTGGTCGCATAGCCTAAAACTTACATCCAAACGTGTCAACATCCAGACGTCTAAACATCCATATGCAATTAATACTCCAGAGACTTATCCTGATACCACCTACTGGTGCTTCGCCAGTTAAGCCACCTGTCTCGTCGCATGCCGAATATTCATTAAGCCACTGATAACAATCAGTAATGACCCCAAAATAACAAAATTATCAGGGATATCATCCCATACGATATAACCAATCACGCCAGCCCATACGATACAGGTATACTGCATCATACCTGTGACTGAAGCCGATACCCTTTTCAATGCAAGGAAAATGCACAACTGCGCAAGCCCGGCACTGAGGCCACAAAGAATGAACAATCCCAGATCGCTCCACGTAGGTACAGTAAAACTGTTGGTCAGCAGCAACCCGGAGGCCAGAATATTAAACAACATGCCATAAAACAGGACAGCAGCCGGGCTTTCTTTTGGCCCCATCTTTCTCATCACGATAGTATTCAGAGCAAAGCAAAGGGCAGCCGCTAAGGCACCAAGTACACCAAGATTAAACGTCACCATTCCCGGGCGGAGCACGACTATCGTTCCTGCAAACCCGAGGCACACGCACAGCAGCTGATAGACAGAAATGCGTTCAGCAAGAAAAACCGGTGATAGCAGGCAAAGCAGTAACGGACCGGTTAAAATGATTGAAAAAGTGTCAGCAAAATCCATTTGGCTAAAGGCAAATAACGCTGAAAACCGCATGGCGAGAATAATGATCCCACGAGCGAGATGGTATCTGTACTGCGTGGTTACCAGTACTGATGAAAGACTGTTGCCATTTAACATGAATATAATGGGGATCAGACTGAATACAGAGCTGAAAAAGGTAATTTGGGCAAAACTGTAGTCTGAAGAGAGCTGTTTACCCAATGCATCCATAACACTGAACATCAGAAAGCTGAAAGCGGCAAGCAGAACCCCTAAATGGCGCCCTTTATTTAGCATGGTTATCCTCATCAAATATTAACCGGAGCGACTGATAAAACGCCTCAGAAAAATCGACATTGCCGCGCATGTTATCCGTCATATGACAGACTGAAATACGCAGCCTATGTGTATTTTTAATTGGCTTACATGAAAACAATGCCGCCAGCTTTTGTCTTAACACCGGCGACTGACACTCAAGTACCACCATGTGGCTTTTCCCGGCAGAAATCACTGTTACACCATTACGATTTAGCAGCGCCTCAATGGCGGGTGAGATGTGGATAAAAGCATTATTGAAACATTGCGGATGAGCGGAGGACAGCCGTTTGTCCAGCGCCATCAAGTCCCGTAATGAACGGGCACCGTTACTGGCTGTGTCTAAGGTCTTACTGAGCAGTTGATTTAGCGGATGTGATTTCTTGACAGCCAGCAAAGCAATACCGATATGCAGCCCGGCATGCTTATGAAGAGGCGCAAAGAAAACATCCGAGTGTTTGATCAGATCGCTATGGTGCACGGTCGCAAATGACTGCGCACCGTCCACAGCCAGTATTGAATGGCCATGCAACTGACCTAAATCAATAAGATTACCTGTAACCGGAGACAGGTGTGTCACCAGTTGTATCTCAGGTTGCCTACCGCTTATATTCCCTTCAGAGAATAATTGAAATAAAGACTGGTATTGCGGGTAATGCTGTTCATCAGCAAAATCAATATTGACGCTAACCTTATTTAACTGGCAGGCAAATAAAAAGTTGACCAGACTATTCGTGGTATTAGTGAACATAAATAAATCATGTTCAGGGCAGTACATGTTTCTCAGTTTTTCCTGAACATCCAATTTCAGTCGGTAATAGGACTTATAGTATGCTTTCCCTTCCATTCCCGGGCCAAGAGCCTTGACGAGATCAGGGTGTATCGATGAAGAATCAACTAACATTCTTGGCTTGGTCACTTTATTCATTGCCCGCTAAATACAGTCGTATTTTATCAATGATATCATCATCATTTCGGACCAAGCGTGATACATTCATGCTACTTTCTAATCCGAGCAACTCATTACCGATGACATAACCTTCAGAAGCATTCGATAACAACGTAAAATCATTGTCATCATTGCCAAAGCAGATAAGGTTATAATGGCTAATTCCGCTGATGAGATTCAGCGCTTTATATTTGTCTGTGAAATCGCAATTCAACTCAGCTGTATCATCACCATGAAAGTTAAATGCGATACCATCACTGATACTTTTATACAAGGGCATGAGTTTCTTCTGAATATTCTCTGATCGGCAAGATATTTTTATCACACCCAGATCCCAGCTCGAACTCGCTTTATCCAATGTCAGTTTATCCTCGTAGGCAAGCATTTCCGGGAACAAGGACTCATCACCCTGCATTGCAAACTTATCCCCGTACTCGAGAAAATAGCTTACCTTCATTTCATCGAGAAACTGAACTATGGTATTCACGTCTTTTTGCGACAAACCGGACACAAGCGTCTGCTGATGCATTTCATCTAGAATGACTGAACCATTGCAGCAGATGACAGGGACTTCACGGCTCAGATTGCCTAATGCTTTTCTCGCCCCCCTGGGAGCTCGGGATGTCGCAAATGCCAGACGGGATGATGACCCATCTTTGATTGTCTGGAGGGCAGCTTTCATTTTGTCACTGACAATTCCGCCGTCAGCAATAGTGCCATCAATATCAAACACCAGCATATTAGGAAGATCGTTATTGATTTTCTTCCCAGACTTCCTGACTAACCCATTTCTGATCAGAGAAGGAATAACATCAATAGCAAAAACACTGCCTATCGCGACGCCATTTTCCAGGTGTTCTCCATCCATCCAGGCTATTTCTTCAATTTCAGAACATGGTTTCGGCTGACCGAATATCTTTACAATATCTACTTCAATCTCTACCAAAGTGTCTTCAAAAGCACTTTTTCGAGTAAATGTGCCAAAATATTCAGCGCTCACCAGCTCTACGCCGAGCTCTTCGTTTAACTCCCGTTCAAGGCACGCTTTTTTCGTTTCACCGTCTTCGGGTTTACCGCCCGGAGAGATAAACATATCTGTCCCTTTTTTCCTGACCAGCAAAATTTGCCCGGCTCGGCATATAACAGCAGCATATTTTTTTATCGTTTTCATTTCCAGAGTCACTTTTCTCTCGAAAGTCAATAAGAGTGCCGTATCAACAGCACTCTTACATCATTAATGCATCGTCAAACATATCAGATACAAACGTATCAATGCGTTCAGGATGCTTTTCTCAATGCTTGATAATTTTTCAGTTTACCTGACAGAAAATGAATAATGTCATCGCAAAGACTTTCCTTGTCCGCCAGATATTCCAAAATGGTTTCATCAGAAGCGATGGTGGCTGAATCGCCAAAAATCGACACACCTTCCAGTGATTTTGTCGATAGTCCTAATTGCAGCAGGCGATACTTTACTTCATCTTGTGACTGGGCCATGTGATAAACAGGACTGTTATAGGTAATACCGAACCGTTTCATATAATCGACGAAATATTCTTTTGCGACCAAACGCTGCTCTGGAAATTCTTTCTGGTATTCAACGATACCGTCATTAATAATATCGATACCATTTCGAGTGCAATAATCGATCACGTGGGCATGAATCGCCATTTTTTCACCCAGCAATATCAGGTTCTTTTTATACTTGGCAAAATCGCTTTCAATATTCTCTATTGCAATACTTCTGAAACTACCACTGATATCTACCACTTCATGCGTTAGCACTAAATCGCCAAATCTGTATTTCAACTCCTCTACACGTAAAGGCAATAGCTTTCTGTGTAACCCGCAACCACTATTAGCGGTAAACAAATGAACCGGAATACCATTTAGCATTAAATAGCTGGCGGCAAGGGTACTGTCTCTGCCCCCGGTAAACATAACCAGTTGCGGTTTTTTATCACATCCATGATTTGTCTTTATACTCATTGTTACATCCTTGATTATGACCAAACAGGCGGATGCTATATTCAACTATAACAATAGTCAACAAGGTGCATTACTGATAATTATGAAGTTAATGCCTGAATTAAAAACACTTTAAACATTAACAATAGGTATGAGTATAGAAATCAATCATTTAAAGACTGATGAAATTAATATTATTTCTATCACTATAAAACAGATAATAATATATTGTTTTATTTTTACGTTTTCTCTCTGGCACATTGGCTGTTACTACTGTGAGACCCAACCGAACAAGATATTGTCCTTTTTCTTGCTTTTTATGTCCAGGTACTCACTACAGGTGATCTTAAGTGACAAATTTTTAACCAAAAAACCGTCAATAATCAGTCACCTTAAAAAGTTAAATTTCCATATACAACCGTCGTATAGCTATATAGAATTCTCCGTATTGTTTTTCTTCATTTGTCACAATTTTTGTGCAATGAAAAGTAAATAATATTGATATCAGCTTCTGTTCCATCCATTGAGACTCATCATGAAACTGACCCTAAAGCAAAAACTCATAGGAGCCAGCTTATCTGCCGTCGTGGTTATGGCAACCGCGCTGACATGGCTGGCCGCAAACCAACTTTATCAACAAACGCAAAACAGCATTTTTAGCCGTGCCGACAGCTTAAGCAAAACCGCGACCAAAGGGATCAGTGACTGGATTGAGATCCGCCGCAGTATCACCAGTGCTATCAAACCTTACCTGGAAACCTCAGACCCTGTGCCATACCTGCAGCAGGCGCGCATCGCCGGTGGTTTTGATGAAATGTATTTTGGCACTGCTGCCGGTGAAATGTTCCGCTCCTACCCTGAGCGAAACCGTGCAGGTTACGATCCCCGTCAACGCCCCTGGTATATTGATGCCAAATCGGCGAACAAGCCTATCATTACCACCGCCTATCAGGACGCCATTACCAACGCGCTGCTGGTCACTCTGGCTGAACCGGTCAAAAAGAATGGCCAGCTTGAGGCCGTTATTGGTTCTGATGTACTGATTGATCAGCTGATTTCCGATGTGATCAGCCTGGATGCCGGTAAGAATGCTTACGCCATGCTCATCAACTCGCAGGATAATACTTTCCTGGCGCACCCTAATCAGTCTTTGCTGCTTAAACCCATTAATGGTTACAGTGAAAATCTGAGCATCAGCCAAATTCAGCGTTCAGTGAGTAACAGAGCGGTATTGAACCAGACGATTCAGGGTGTGGATAAGCTACTTTACTTTGCACAAGTTCCTGGTACGCCGTGGATCCTTGGGCTGGAAATGGACAAGGCCACCGAAGAAGCCAGCCAGAGCCAACTGCTGAGCCGCCTAATTATCACCTCCATCATTATTACTCTGATTGTGCTGGCAGCGGTCGCCTGGCTGGTCGGATTCCTGTTCCGTGACCTCAGCCGTGTCTCTGACGCTCTGGCTGAGATTGCCACGGGTGAAGGCGATCTGACCCAGCGCCTTGAACCACGCAGCGACGACGAAGTCGGCCAACTGGCACATAACTTCAACCGCTTTGTCGGTAACATGCATGGCATGGTAACGCGTCTGCGTGATGTCTCTCACTCTCTGACGTTGCAGGCGCATCAGACAGCCTCCCAAGCAGAAGAGCGCAGCACACGCATCCGCCACCAGCAGGATGAAATTAACATGGTGGCAACCGCCATCAATGAAATGGCGGCCGCCACGCAGGAAATTGCCGGTAATGCTGATAACACGGCACGCACCTCAACCGAAACGGTTCAGGCGGCAGAACACGGTGCCGAGCAGGTTGACCAGAGCCAGAACTCAATTACCAATCTGGCCGGTGAAGTGGAGACAGCCACAGACGTCATTGGTGAGCTCAATACCCATGCGCAGAGCATTACAACCATTCTGTCGACCATTCAGAATATTGCTGAACAAACCAACCTGCTCGCGCTCAACGCTGCCATTGAAGCTGCCCGTGCGGGTGAGCAAGGCCGTGGCTTTGCCGTTGTGGCTGATGAAGTCAGGGTCTTGAGCCAACGCACCCATGCTTCTACGCAGGAAATTCAGCAAATGATTGAAACCCTGCAACAAACGACAGGCCGCGCTGTCGGCATTATGGGCGACAGTCGTCGTCTGGCTGAAACCAGTGTGGATGATGCCAATGCCGCTTCTGCCAGTCTGGCGCAAATCATCTCGGCCATTACCAATATCAGCGACATGGCGACTCAGATTGCGTCCGCCGCTGAAGAGCAGTCATCTGTAACTTCTGAGATCACGCGTAACACCGAAGGGATCAGAGACGTTTCTAACGAGCTGGCTCAGGAAGCGAGCGAAGCGGCGCAGCAGGCATCTCAGCTGTCAGAGCTGTCTCACGAGCTGCAACAGGAAATCAGTCGCTTTAAGCTATAAACAGCATCAAGCGGATATAACAAAGGGGGTGTCAGTCATGACACCCCCTTTTAGTTTGCTTCAGCTCCTCTCAGACAGTCAGCCTGATCAGGTTCTGCCAATAACAGCCTTATGCGATATCAATGGCTTCGAAGCTTTTTACCAGGTCATCAAGCTGTTTGATCTGGTTCAGGAAGGGTTCCAGTTTATCCAATGGGAATGCGGAAGGGCCATCACAACGAGCGGCATCCGGGTTAGGATGCGCTTCCATGAACAGACCGGCGATTCCTGCAGCCATACCTGCGCGCGCCAGCGTCACCGTTTGCTCACGACGGCCACCGGAGGCAGCGCCCAGCGGATCACGGCACTGCAAGGCATGGGTAACGTCAAAAATGATCGGACTGCCTTTGGAGGCTTTCTTCATGACATCAAAGCCCAGCATGTCCACGACCAGGTTATCGTAGCCGTGCAGCGCACCACGCTCGCAGAGAATAATCTGCTCGTTGTGACATTCAGCAAATTTCTCAACGATATTGCCCACCTGACCCGGGCTCATGAACTGCGGTTTCTTCACGTTGATGACGGCACCGGTTTTGGCCATCGCTTCAACCAGGTCGGTCTGGCGTGCGAGGAAAGCCGGCAGCTGAATCACATCCACCACGTCGGCAACAGGCTGGCACTGATATTGTTCATGAATATCAGTAATAATTTTCACGCCGAAGGTATCTTTCAATTCCTGAAAGATTTTCAGGCCTTCTTCCATGCCGGGACCACGATAAGAATGGACCGAAGAACGGTTCGCCTTATCAAAGGAAGCCTTAAACACATAAGGAATTCCCAGCTTTTCAGTCACTTTGACATAGTGCTCACAGATCTGCATCGCAAGATCACGCGACTCCAGCACGTTCATGCCACCAAACAGCACAAAGGCTTTGTCGTTAGCGACATCGATGTCGCCAATACGAACCACTTTCTGTTCCATGATGCTACTCTTCTTCTCTGTCATTTGGTCTGTTCCGCAGGCTATCAGTGAAGCACCTGCGGGTTTGCATTCAAGACTTTCACTTGCAGTTTCAGCAATTCTGCAGCCGGATCTTCCGGACACTGCTCAATAAAATAGGCATAGTCCATCGCGGCGGCATGGCTGCACTCTAATTGCTGGTAAATATAGCCGCGATCGCGAATTTCATGGGGATCGCCCGGACGCAGCGACAAGGCCAGATCGCTGCAGCGTAATGCATCGGCATACTGCTCTTCCCGCAGCAAAGCACTTTTTAATACCGTCAGCCATCGTGCCAGTACATCGGTATGGCTGGTGGTGGTGAGATAACTTTCGCGCCAGGGTGCCAGCGGACCTTTGTGTCCTCGCAGCCAGGCACTGAGTGTCTGACGGCTGACAAATTCACCGTCAAACGGATTAATAAACTGAGGCTCACTGTTGGGCCAGTCGACACGCAAAATATACTGGGTGGGGAAAGCCACACCGGTGACAGGTAATTCCAGATGCTGAGCCAGATAAATCATAATGGCGCCCAGACTGACAGGAATGCCCTTACGACGTTCAATCACCTTGTCCAGATAGGCATTTTCAGCCGCATAGTACTGATGGCGATCACCACAGAAACCCCACTCACGATAAAACAGGCGCAGCAGCCCCTCTAGTCTCAGCTGTGGATTGGTTTCTGACATCAATGCCGCTTCGACATCTTTGGCCATTTTTTGTAATTGATGGCGTACCCAGGCCACCGGAAAATCCGGCTCCAGATCCACCATGATCTCAATGGCACCCTCTACCAGCGCAGACGCCTCGAAATCTCTGTCTTCATCTGAGAAATACATGTCTTTACCCCAGCAACGGCATTTTAGTGACCGCCAGTTTGCCGGCCATAGCCAGCCAGCCTAAAGCACCGAGAAAAGCAAAGGTTTTAAAGACTTTGTTCTTGCCGTATTTCAGCGCGAAAAAGCCAAGCGCGATGTAAGCCAGCACACAGGTCAGCTTTTCATTCAGCCAGCCAGCGCCTGCTGTGAAGGGGGTAAAGCCAGTGTACACCACCAGGGCGACGCCGCTCAGCAACAAGAAGGTATCGACAACATGTGGCGTTATTTTCAGGGCTTTTTTCTGCATCAGCGCTGAATCGGCCATCATCAGGCCAAATCGCACCACAAATAACAGCACGCTCATGGCGATAATGGTCAGGTGAAAATGTTTTAATGCTATGTACATCTGGTTTTTCTCTTTATCGTTTCCTTCGAATCATGACTGGCCAGACGGCCTCAGACAGACCAGCAGCCTAAGCTTACCCTGTCTTGTCCGGCATAATCCTGAACGGTTATCACTTGTTGATAACCTAAATTGAAAAAAATGCCCCGTACGGCCTCGCCCTGCTGATAGCCATGCTCCAGCAGTAGCCAGCCACCTGGCGATAAAAATGTTCGGCTTTGTGCACAAATATGGCGAATGTCCGCCAGACCAGCGTCCTCTGCGACCAATGCCGTTCGGGGTTCAAATCGCACATCGCCTCTGACGAGGTGCGGGTCATTGGCATCTATGTAGGGCGGATTACTGACAATCACATCAAAGCGTTCAGTTTCGGACAGTGGCGAGAACCAGCTACCGCATAAGATACGCACATTCTGTAATTGCAGAGCGCGCCGATTTTCTTCAGCCAGTGCCGCCGCTTCCGGGCGCAAGTCGATACCAGTGAATTGACAATCCGGACGCTCAGAAGCCAGAGAAAGCGCAATCGCCCCGGTTCCGGTACCTAAATCGAGTACCGACGCTGCTGCAGGAATTTTCTCCAGCGCCGCTTCCACCAGCCGTTCCGTGTCCGGACGCGGGATCAAGGTATGAGGTGCTACTTTCAGCGGCAGTGACCAGAACTCACGCTCACCTGTGATATAGGCGACCGGTTCACCCGATTCACGACGCGCCAGCAGCGCTGAAAACGCGGCAGACTGCTCGTCGGTCAGCACTTTTTCAGGCCAGGTCAGCAGGTAACTGCGGGGCTTATTCAGCACATGACACAACAAGACCGCAGCATCAAGCTGCGGACTGTCAGAACCGGCATTAATCAGTTGCGTGACCGCTTGCTTAAGCGCAACTTCGATGGCGGGATTCATCAGTGCTGATCAGCCATGGCTGCAAGCAAATCCGCCTGGTGTTCCTGCACCACAGGATCAATCAGACTTTCCAGCTCACCTTCCATCACTTCATTTAAGCGATAGAGGGTCAGGTTGATCCTGTGATCAGAGACCCGGCCTTGCGGGTAGTTATAGGTTCGAATGCGATCCGAGCGATCACCAGAGCCCAGCAGGTTACGCCTTGTGCTGGCTTCTTCAGCATGGCGCTTCTCTTCTTCGGCCTTGATAATACGGGCTGCCAGCACAGACATGGCTTTCGCTTTGTTCTTGTGCTGCGAGCGCTCATCCTGACACTCGACCACAATGCCGGTTGGCAGGTGGGTAATACGAATAGCAGAATCCGTGGTGTTAACGTGCTGACCACCGGCACCGGATGCACGGAAGGTATCAATTTTCAAATCACCGGCATTAATTTCAGGGATTTCCGCCTCCGGGATTTCCGGCAAAATTGCCACAGTACAGGCAGATGTATGAACACGGCCCTGCGATTCGGTCGCCGGGACACGTTGCACCCGGTGTCCTCCTGATTCAAACTTCAGGGTACCGTAAGCCCCTTCCCCGCTGATCTTGGCGATCATTTCTTTATAGCCACCGTGTTCCGCCTGATTCGAGCTCATGACTTCCACTCGCCAGCGGCGACTTTCAGCAAATTTGCTGTACATGCGGAACAAGTCGCCGGCGAAAATACCGGCCTCATCACCACCGGCACCGGCGCGGATTTCGATGAAACAGTTGCGTTCATCATTGGGATCTTTGGGCAGCAGCAATACCTGTAATTCGTCTTCCAGGCGTTCAATATCTTCTTTCGCCTGCTTGATTTCTTCCTGCGCCATTTCGCGCAATTCCGGATCCTCTTCCCCGGCCATTTCTTCCGCGGTTTCCAGATCAGTCAGCACCTGCTGGTAAGCCCGAAAACACTGACTCACTTCCTCTAGCTGCGAATATTCACGAGACAACGCCCGGAATTTATCCTGATTGGCAATGATAGTGGCATCGCCCAGCAAATGCTGCACTTCCTCGTGGCGTTCAACCAGGGATTCTAATTTCGCTAAAATGGACGGTTTCATCATGTGTACAACATCAGATCCTAACAAGGATCCGCCTCAATCCGGTTCGGCAAGGCGCGATCATAAAAATTAATGCATGTAAAAAACACTGAGTCAGTCAGCCGACTGGTCTTTCAATGCACCTAACCCAAGCGTTTCACGAATAAGGGCCAGTTTCTCAGGCTCGCCATCATGGGCGGCTTGCTGCATGGCCTTGGTTGGCGCATGAATGAGCTTATTCGTCAAACGGTTGCTGAGCTCTGCCAGCACTTTCTCTGGTGCACTGCCGTTCGCCAGCGCTTGCAGACTGCGGCTCAGTAAATCATTTTTAATGTCATCGGCGTAGCATCGGTACTGGCGGATACTATCTACTGCTTCGAGCGAACGTAACCAGCGCATAAAAGCAGCGCTTTCCTCGCTGACAATGGCTTCGGCCTGGATCGCCGCGACTTTTCGCTGCTCGCGATTTCGTTCAACAATGCTTTCCAAATCGTCCACTGAATATAAATAGGCATCATCAAGCTCGCCAACTTCGGCTTCGATATCCCTGGGTACAGCGATATCAACCAGCAGCATAGGTTGATGGCGGCGTTTTTTCAGCGCTTTCTCGACCATGCCTTTGCCCACAATCGGCAATGGACTTGCCGTTGCACTGATAATGATATCCGCATTGTGTATATGGTCCGGAATCTCAGGCAAACTAATGACTTGAGCGCCAAACTCATCTGCCAGCCCCTGAGCACGCTCCGGAGTGCGATTGGCAATCATCAGGCTGCGACAACCGTGTTCAACCATGTGCCGGGCCACCAGTTCCGTGGTCTCACCGGCGCCGATAAGCAGCACTCTTGCCTCGCTCATCGACTCAAAAATCTGTTTGGCCAGAGTACAGGCTGCGAAAGCCACCGACACTGCATTGCCACCGATATCTGTTTCGGTTCTGACGCGCTTTGCCACCGAAAAGGCTTTCTGGAACAGTTTTTCCAGCATGCCGTGCATATTGTCATGGTCACGGGAATCTGAATACGACTGCTTGACCTGTCCCAGAATCTGCGGCTCACCCAACACCAGTGAGTCCAGACCACACGCCACCCGCATCAAATGACGCACCGCGGCCTGTTCTTCGTGAAAATAGAGACTGGACATCAGCTCTTCTGCTGACAGGTTATGAAAGCGGCTGAACCAGTCAATCATCACACCGGGTCCACTGTGACTGACATCGCAGTAGATCTCCGTGCGGTTGCAGGTAGAAACGATCACACCACTGTTGACTTCCGGATGCTGAGCCAGAGTCTGCAAGGCTTCTGTCAGTTTTTCCGGCGAAAAGGCAACACGCTCGCGCAGGTCTACAGACGCTGTTTTGTGATTGATTCCTAATGCAAGCAAGGTCATGGAGATGGTGTTACCTACTACCCGATGATAAAGATCCAGCAGGCCATTTTACTTGATGACCCTGCGTAATAAAAGGATATGACTCGATTCTGTCTGCCAGCGCATCATTTTATCACTCTGGCATCAAAACAAATCCTGACTTTACAGACAAATACCAAAAATGTCATGAACCAGTTTGTTTCCCCTTTTCTGACTCTGCCGTTCGTTCATGAAAGAGATTTCATCAGACAAGTCATGCTATTATTCTTTTACTTTCACATTATTCACTTACCTGTCGAATAAGGACATGTTATGCGAATGGCGTTTGCGCCTCTTTTTCTGTTCTCGTTTCAGTTGCCGCCAATCTTGACGCGAAAAAGTCCGCCACATAAAACACAACTTCTCGCCTTGCTGGCGCTGTTGTTAGCAGGCTGTAGCACGACACCGCCTACCGGCAAAGTCACCGACTGGAACAGCCACAGGCAAGCATTGTCGGCGGTCACCGCTTATCAGGCAACAGGCAAACTGGGCTACATCAGCCCGGCGCAACGTTTCAGTGCTAATCTGAACTGGAAAACCAATCCTGGTGCCGATCATCTGCTGCTGACAAACTTTCTCGGCACAACGTTACTCAAGCTGGACACCCAGCCAGGACGTGCGGTGCTGATTGATAATGAAGGCCAGCGCCATCAGGGCAGCGATGCCGCTCAGCTCGTCTTGTCGTTGACAAATATTGCCCTGCCCGTTAACCAGATGCGTGACTGGCTGCTCGGTCTGCCAACAGGGGCGGATAGCTATCAGTTAAATGCACAAAACCGCGTTGCTTACCTAACCAAACAAGTAGGTGATCAGCGATGGCAGCTGGACTATAACGCCTATGATGAAACAACGTCACCCGCTCTGCCTTCCAGGTTAGTCCTTTCGCAAGGCAAACAGCGAGTAACTCTGATAATCAACCGTTGGCAAACACAACAATAAATTGACGCACATTCAAAAAATGATCACACACACAACAAGCTGGCCAGCACCCGCTAAACTTAATCTGTTTCTCTACATCACGGGACAACGTCCGGACGGTTATCATGAACTGCAAACTCTGTTTCAGTTCTTAGATTACGGTGATACCTTGTCGATCACAGCGCGAGCCGACGGGCAGATAACCCTGACCCCGGCTATTGAGGGTGTGCCACTAGCGCAAAATCTGATTTACCGCGCCGCGGATGCCCTGCGCAAAAAAACAGGCCTTCAGGCAGGAGCAGATATTCACATTCAGAAGATTTTGCCTATGGGTGGCGGCCTGGGTGGTGGCTCATCGAATGCGGCGACAACCTTGGTCGCATTAAACTATTTGTGGCAAACCGGATTAAGCGCAGACGAACTGGCTGATATCGGTTTGACGCTTGGGGCGGATGTGCCCGTGTTTGTCCGTGGTTTCAGTGCATTTGCCGAAGGGATCGGAGAAAAACTCCAGCCCGCGCAACCGGAAGAAAAGTGGTATCTGGTTGCCAAGCCAGATGTCGCCATTGCAACCGCAGATATATTCACAGCGCCCGATCTAACCCGAAACACGCCAATACGGCCTTTATCTGTGTTATTAGCCGGCAATTACGAAAACGATTGCGAAAAAATCGTCAGAAGAATTTACCCTGAGGTTGATAAGGCGCTTTCGTGGCTGTTAGAATACGCGCCGTCGAGATTGACCGGCACTGGCGCTTGTGTTTTTGCTGAATTTAGCTCTCAGCAAGCGGCTACTGCAACCCTGAAAAAATTACCCGACTGGCTCCAAGGTTTTGTCGCCAAAGGGGTGAATCATTCACCTTTGATGACCGCCCTGAGCGGACATGCTGCGGAAAGTCAGTAAATACAACTTGGACGCAATTGAGGTTTACCCCGTGCCTGATATGAAGCTGTTTGCTGGTAACGCTACACCAGAGCTAGCCCAACGCATCGCTGACCGTCTTTACATTTCACTTGGAGACGCGACAGTGAACCGTTTCTCCGATGGTGAAGTCTGTGTTCAGATTAATGAAAACGTTCGCGGCAGCGACGTCTTTATCATCCAATCGACTTGCGCCCCAACCAACGATAACCTGATTGAACTGGTAGTGATGATCGACGCCCTGCGCCGTGCCTCTGCTGGCCGTATCACAGCGGTTATCCCTTACTTTGGCTATGCCCGCCAAGACCGTCGCGTCCGTTCTGCTCGTGTTCCTATTACAGCGAAAGTTGTTGCTGATTTCCTGTCCAACGTGGGTGTTGACCGCGTGCTGACTGTTGATCTGCATGCCGAGCAAATTCAGGGCTTCTTTGATGTGCCGGTAGACAACATCTTCGGTTCACCTGTCCTGCTGGAAGACATGCTGGCCAAAGAGCTGCAAGATCCAGTGGTTGTTTCTCCAGACATCGGTGGTGTTGTCCGTGCCCGTGCAACCGCCAAACTGATGGATGACACAGACATTGCGATCATCGACAAGCGTCGCCCACGTGCCAACGTGTCACAGGTCATGCACCTGATTGGCGATGTTGAAGGCCGTGACTGCATCATTGTTGATGACATGATCGACACCGGCGGTACGCTGTGTAAAGCCGCCGAAGCGCTGAAAGAGCGTGGTGCGAAGCGTGTGTTCGCTTACGCTACCCACCCTGTTTTCTCAGGCAACGCTCCAGAGAACATCAAAAACTCTGTGATTGATGAAGTGATAGTGACCGATTCTATCCCACTGTCTCAGGCAATGCTGGATACAGGTAAAGTCTCTGTTCTTACTCTGTCTGGTATGCTGGCTGAAGCTATCCGCCGCATCAGTAACGAAGAGTCTATCTCTGCGATGTTTGAGCACTGATAACTCAGCAAACAGAATGACAGTCAACACGCCCCGCCCTGTGCGGGGCGTGTTTGTTTTTATTTATCTCTGCAGCAGTGTTAACATAGCGCGCGATTTGATCCCGATGACATAGAGAGACCAGCGTGAGTCAAAAAATCCGTTTACTGGTTGGCCTGGCAAACCCAGGTCCGGAATATGCCAAAACACGCCACAATGCGGGTGCCTGGGTCGTGGAAGAGTTGGCACGGATCCACAACATCAGCCTCAAGAACGATCCCAAGTATTTTGGTTTAACTGGCAGGATCCAGCTTAATGGTGACGATTTGCGTTTGCTGATCCCCACCACCTTTATGAATCTGTCCGGTAAATCCGTTTCCGCACTGGCGAATTTTTATCAGATATCGCCGGAAGAAATCCTGGTTGCCCATGACGAGCTGGATCTGCCCCCTGGTGTCGCCAAGTTCAAACAAGGCGGCGGTCACGGAGGTCATAACGGGTTAAGGGATATCATCAGCAAGCTGAGCAACAACAAAAACTTTTACCGTCTTCGGGTAGGCATTGGTCATCCCGGCGACAAAAATAAAGTGACTGGCTTCGTATTGGGTAAAGCCCCTTCCAGCGAACAATCTCAGATTGACGCCGCGGTAGACGAATCCGTTCGCTGTCTTGATATCTGGCTGAAAGACGGCCTGACCAAGGCGCAAAACCGGCTACATTCATTCAAAGCCGAATAAGTTAATACAGACTTTTTCATCATCCCGCACAATGCCGGATGCCGGAAACATCACTAAAGGGTTTCAAGCCATGGGTTTTAAATGTGGTATCGTGGGCCTGCCAAACGTAGGTAAATCCACACTTTTCAATGCGTTGACTAAAGCGGGTATCGAAGCCGCTAACTTCCCGTTCTGTACTATTGAGCCAAACACGGGTGTGGTTCCTGTACCGGATCTGCGTCTGGATAAGCTGGCTGCCATTGTCAACCCAGAGCGTATCCTGCCTACCACTATGGAGTTCGTAGACATTGCCGGTCTGGTTGCCGGTGCTTCCAAAGGTGAAGGTTTAGGGAACAAATTCCTGGCCAACATCCGTGAAACCGATGCGATCGGCCACGTTGTTCGCTGCTTCGAAAACGACAACATCGTGCACGTTGCAGGCAAGATCAATCCATTAGCAGACATCGAAATCATTAATCTGGAACTGGCTCTGGCGGATCTGGATACTTGTGAGCGAGCTATTCAGCGTCAGGCCAAGCGTGCTAAAGGCGGTGATAAAGACGCGAAATTCGAAATCACAGTACTGGAAAAAATGCTGCCAACGCTGACTGAAGGTGGCATGGCGCGAGCTGTCGAACTGACCAAAGAAGAAAAGGCCGCGATTGATTACCTGAACTTCCTGACTCTGAAACCGACCATGTATATCGCTAACGTTAGCGAAGACGGCTTCGAAAATAATCCGTTTCTGGATATGGTGATTGAGCACGCAAGCAAAGAGAACGCTGTCGTTGTCCCTGTCTGTGCGGCTATCGAATCGGAAATTGCTGAATTGGATGATGCTGACCGTGAGGAGTTCCTGGCAGATCTGGGTATTGAAGAGCCAGGCCTGAACCGTGTGATCCGCTCTGGCTACGAACTGCTCAATCTGCAGACTTACTTCACGGCAGGTGTTAAAGAAGTCCGCGCCTGGACTATCCCGATTGGTGCCACCGCACCTCAGGCTGCCGGTAAGATCCACACCGACTTTGAAAAAGGCTTTATCCGTGCCGAAGTGGTCGGTTATGAGCACTTCATCGAATTTAACGGTGAAAACGGTGCGAAAGAAGCCGGTAAGTGGCGTCTGGAAGGTAAAGATTACATCGTTAAAGATGGCGATGTCGTCCACTTCCGCTTTAATGTATAACCTGTAGCCAACACCTCAGATATTGGGCCGGCTTTTATGCCGGCCTTTTCATTTTCATTCCCCTGCTGTTTCTTTTTTACCCTGCAAATCACTCATCTAGCATGGCATTCGGCCATTTCGTCCAAATAACCATCGAACAGGCAGATTTTACGGGGATTATTAAAAAAACTATTGACGCTCAAAGCTGGTATACGCATAATGCGCCCCGTTCCCGAGACAGCAACCCTGTACTGGACAGCGCTTGCGCTGACTGTTTCGGACACGTTGGCTACGTAGCTCAGTTGGTTAGAGCACATCACTCATAATGATGGGGTCACAGGTTCAAATCCCGTCGTAGCCACCATATCACCACTTGAAATGGTGATAAAAAACAGTAAGATGCGGAAGTGGCGAAATTGGTAGACGCACCAGATTTAGGTTCTGGCGCCGCAAGGTGTGAGAGTTCAAGTCTCTCCTTCCGCACCATTTTAGGGCTATCGCCAAGCGGTAAGGCAGCGGCTTTTGATGCCGCCATTCCCTGGTTCGAATCCAGGTAGCCCTGCCATCTTACTCAGCGTGGACATAATTGTCGGCGTTATAAAAAATTGAATGGCTACGTAGCTCAGTTGGTTAGAGCACATCACTCATAATGATGGGGTCACAGGTTCAAATCCCGTCGTAGCCACCATAAATTCATCATTCGAAGATGAATAGTTCACCCAGTGTATTGCGGTGGTGGCGGAATTGGTAGACGCGCTAGCTTCAGGTGCTAGTGCCCGCAAGGGCGTGAGAGTTCAAGTCTCTCCCTCCGCACCAATCTCTGAGGTGAACACTTAAGAAGTGGACAAGTAACCATTTCTTGCTTGAATTGCACAATTCTTTGTGACATTCTGCAGGGCTATCGCCAAGCGGTAAGGCAGCGGCTTTTGATGCCGCCATTCCCTGGTTCGAATCCAGGTAGCCCTGCCACATTACTTGACGTAGGCAACGCCGGCGTTTAACACAAAGTGGCTACGTAGCTCAGTTGGTTAGAGCACATCACTCATAATGATGGGGTCACAGGTTCAAATCCCGTCGTAGCCACCATCTCACAACATGTGAGAAAAAAGATGTCATTCCACGCGGTGGTGGCGGAATTGGTAGACGCGCTAGCTTCAGGTGCTAGTGTCCGCAAGGACGTGAGAGTTCAAGTCTCTCCCTCCGCACCAATGACATCCTTGCCTTAACAGGCAGACAATTTGCGGAAGTGGCGAAATTGGTAGACGCACCAGATTTAGGTTCTGGCGCCGCAAGGTGTGAGAGTTCAAGTCTCTCCTTCCGCACCATTTTAGGGCTATCGCCAAGCGGTAAGGCAGCGGCTTTTGATGCCGCCATTCCCTGGTTCGAATCCAGGTAGCCCTGCCATGTTTCATGATGTCGACATTGTCGGGATCATCCCTGTAAAAAGGGACTAGGGTGAGTGTCACCCTTAAAGAAAAGTCACACATGCGGTGGTGGCGGAATTGGTAGACGCGCTAGCTTCAGGTGCTAGTGTCCGCAAGGACGTGAGAGTTCAAGTCTCTCCCTCCGCACCAGTGACTTTTCAGATGTTTACACATCATACAATTTGCGGAAGTGGCGAAATTGGTAGACGCACCAGATTTAGGTTCTGGCGCCGCAAGGTGTGAGAGTTCAAGTCTCTCCTTCCGCACCATTTAGGGCTATCGCCAAGCGGTAAGGCAGCGGCTTTTGATGCCGCCATTCCCTGGTTCGAATCCAGGTAGCCCTGCCATATTTTACAGTGTGGGTTTCGGCCGGTACTGTGATACAGAGTTACATTACAAACTGAATACCACGTGCGGTGGTGGCGGAATTGGTAGACGCGCTAGCTTCAGGTGCTAGTGTCCGCAAGGACGTGAGAGTTCAAGTCTCTCCCTCCGCACCAAATTTTTAGTTGTGAGTGAAAGTTAACACGACTTAGATCTGAAAAGATCACCAGCAGGGCTATCGCCAAGCGGTAAGGCAGCGGCTTTTGATGCCGCCATTCCCTGGTTCGAATCCAGGTAGCCCTGCCATTAACAACACGCTGTTAAATTAGCGTTTTGAAAATGGCTACGTAGCTCAGTTGGTTAGAGCACATCACTCATAATGATGGGGTCACAGGTTCAAATCCCGTCGTAGCCACCATTTTCATCCTCTACCATGGTTGAAAATGGAAAAGAGTCAATACACGCGGTGGTGGCGGAATTGGTAGACGCGCTAGCTTCAGGTGCTAGTGCCCGCAAGGGCGTGAGAGTTCAAGTCTCTCCCTCCGCACCAATTGACTTTTGATATTGTTCTGAGACTTTAGGGCTATCGCCAAGCGGTAAGGCAGCGGCTTTTGATGCCGCCATTCCCTGGTTCGAATCCAGGTAGCCCTGCCATATTGATGCTGACCTATAGTGTCAAAAAAGTTAGAGACTCAGTCTCTTTCACCATGTTGCGGTGGTGGCGGAATTGGTAGACGCGCTAGCTTCAGGTGCTAGTGTCCGCAAGGACGTGAGAGTTCAAGTCTCTCCCTCCGCACCAACTCTCTGTTCAGACAGGGGTTGTAAAACATTGAGATATCATCTGAGGATAATATCTATTAAGAAGCCAGCTCTTTAGCTGGTTTTTTTATATCCCAATACCCGCTCACTCCCGCAACTCTCTTATCACGCAGATAAAAAAGCCACGCAGAGGTGGCTTAGAAGTCAGTTACCATGTCGCTTATAAACCAAGCGCATACTTCAGTACTTTATGTTTCAGCGGTCCGGTATGCTCGGCCAGTTTAAGGCCAAGATTTCGCAGCAAGGCAACGGGTTTAAGATCATTGCTGAAGACACCGTAAAACACATCCATTCCGGTCTGCATCATCAGATTATCGGGTCGTCGGCGCCTCTCATAACGTTGAAGCACCTGCTCTTCAAACCAGTGCTCTCCACCGTGCGCCATTTCATCAAGCAGGACATCAACGTCTTTAAAGCCGAGATTCACTCCCTGCCCCGCCAGCGGATTAATGGTATGTGCGGCATCTCCAAGCAAGACTATCCCGTCTTTATAGTAAGACTGGGCGTGGCGGCGTGTCAGCGGAAAACTGCCTTTGTTCAGCACACGAACCGCACCGAGTTCGGCAGGAAACTCACTCAGCACTGCGTTTTCCAGTTGCTGTACAGACATGGCCGATAACTGTTTGATCCGCTGCGGGCTGTCATACCAGACGAGCGAACCACTGTGACCCGGCATCGGCAGAAAAGAACGAGGGCCGTGCGGTGTAAACTGCTGCCAGGTAATATCTTGTTGGGGCAGCGCAGTTTCAACATTGATCAGCATGCAATGCTGACGATAATCCCAGGCCGTAATCCCGATATTAGCTTGCTGACGAACGCGGGAATTCGCACCATCCGCACCGACAAGCCAGCGGGTTTTCAGCACCTGACCATTATCCAGTGTGACATCATAACCTTCATCTGCACGCTGAAAATGCGCTAAACGGGCAGGACAGATCAGTGACAGATTGGAATAACCTTCAAACGCCTGCCACAAACCCAGCTGAATCAGACGGTTCTCCACCATAAAGCCCAGCTCAGCTAACCCAAGGTCACTGGCATGAAAACGGGTGCGGCATTCCGGATGCTCCCAGGTTTCCAGACGCCGGAAAGGACACATTCTCATAGCCTGGATATGTGGCCATGCACCCAGACGGTTCAGCAGAGTGACCGACTGGGCAGAAATAGCAGACACACGCAGATCCATCTCCTGTGCGGAGTCAAAAGGCACCGGAGGCTGACCTTCAATCACCGCCACTCTGCGCCCCTGCCGGGCCATTCCCAATGCTGCCGCAGCACCCACCATGCCGCCGCCAGCAATCACAATATCAAACTGTTCCATGCAGGTATCTCATCTCATTACTCTGCCGACATTCTAACGGCTTTACGCGGGTTTACTACACTCAACACTTTCTGCGGTCTCTTTTCTGTCATCTTTGGCACTGAAGCTTGATCTGTACCAATTGCCACGGGCCAGAGACGCGCCTGCTGCTGATTTTATAATCAGCATGGATGATCTGGTCACGCCGTGTCGAAAGCAGTACAATACGCGGCTTGCAATTTAAGGCGGCCCCAGAGGCGACCTCTGACGCTGCAAACGCAACGTAAATGCACTGAATTAACACTACGAGTGAAGAGTTAGACATGGCGAAGAAACTGCTTATCAAAACCTGGGGTTGTCAGATGAATGAATACGATTCATCCAAGATGGCCGATCTTCTCAACGCCAATGGCGGTTATGAATTAACAGAAGAACCAGCAGAAGCCGATGTACTGCTACTTAACACCTGCTCTATTCGCGAAAAGGCACAGGAAAAAGTCTTCCACCAGCTGGGCCGCTGGAAAACACTGAAAGACAAAAAGCCAGGCCTGGTGATTGGCGTAGGCGGCTGTGTCGCCACTCAGGAAGGGGATTCCATCCGCGACCGTGCCCCTTATGTCGATGTGATTTTTGGCCCGCAAACGCTGCACCGTTTACCTGAAATGATCAGCAAGTCGCAGTCTTCCGATGCGCCTGTCATGGACATCTCTTTCCCGGAAATCGAGAAATTCGACCGCTTGCCAGAGCCACGGGCCGAAGGCCCTACCGCGTTCGTGTCTATCATGGAAGGCTGTTCCAAATACTGTACATTCTGCGTGGTACCATACACACGTGGTGAAGAAGTCAGCCGCCCGCTGGATGACGTGCTGTTCGAAATCGCACAATTGGCAGAGCAAGGTGTACGCGAAGTGAACCTGCTGGGCCAGAATGTCAACGCCTTCCGTGGCGAGACCCATGACGGCGAGATAGCAACATTCGCTGAATTACTGCGTCTGGTGGCTGCGATTGACGGTATCGATCGCATTCGCTATACCACCAGCCACCCGATTGAGTTCACCGACGATATCATTGCCGTTTATGAAGACACACCGGAAGTGGTGAGCTTCCTGCACCTGCCGGTACAGAGCGGTTCAGACCGTATTCTGGCAATGATGAAGCGTCCGCACACTGCCATCGAATATAAGTCCAAAATCCGCAAGCTGCGTAAGGCTCGTCCGGACATTACCATCAGCTCTGACTTTATCGTGGCTTTTCCCGGCGAATCTGATCAGGACTTTCAGGACACCATGAAACTGATCCGCGAAGTCGACTTTGACATGAGCTTCAGCTTCATTTATTCGCCGCGCCCGGGTACACCGGCTGCCGATTACCCTTGTGACCTGTCGGAAGAAGTGAAGAAAGCGCGTTTGTATGAACTGCAACAGCAGATCAATGCGCAGGCGATGCGTTACTCCCGTCAGATGCTGGATACTGAACAACGTATTCTGGTTGAAGGTCCGTCGAAAAAGAACATCATGGAGCTACGCGGCCGTACTGAAAACAACCGTGTGGTGAACTTTGAAGGTTCAGTGGATTTGATCGGCCAATTTGTTGATGTCAGAATCACAGATGTATTTAACAATTCCCTGCGTGGTGAGCTTGTCCGCACTGAAGCCGACATGAACCTGCGTATTGCCATGTCTCCCAGCGAGGTCATGGAAAAAACCCGTAAAGAAGATGAAATAGGTGTAGGCGTTTATACTCCTTAATAAGAGGACAGAAATTTCTGCCTGTGCCCAACTATTCCGGCCACCCGTCACAGTGGGTGGCCCACTGAGAGGCAAATCTTGAGCAAAATTATTACTGTTGAACTGAATCTCGAACCCGCCGATAACCACCGCCTGGCCAGCCTTTGCGGTCCTTTCGACGACAATATCAAGCAGCTTGAACGTCGTCTGGGCGTTGAAATTAATCACCGCAGCCACAATTTCAGCATAGTCGGCCAGCCACACACTGCTGAAGCCACAGCCAATATCCTTAAGAACCTGTATGTTGACACCGCACCGGTACGCAATGTAATTCCGGATATTGAGCCTGAGCACATTCACCTGGCGATTAAAGAATCAGGTGTGCTGGAGCAGGATGTGAGTTCAAGTATCCCTTACGGCAAAGAAATTCACATCAAGACCAAAAAAGGCGTCATCAAGCCGCGGACACCGAACCAGGCACAGTACATTGCCAATATGGTCGGTCATGACATCACTTTTGGTATTGGTCCTGCCGGTACGGGGAAAACCTACCTGGCCGTTGCAGCAGCGGTTGATGCACTGGAACGTCAGGAAATTCGCCGCATTTTGCTGACCCGTCCTGCCGTGGAAGCCGGTGAAAAGCTGGGCTTCCTGCCGGGGGATCTGAGCCAGAAGGTCGATCCGTATCTGCGCCCGCTTTACGATGCCTTGTTTGAAATGCTGGGTTTTGAGCGAGTAGAGAAGCTAATAGAGCGTAATGTCATTGAAGTGGCACCACTGGCTTATATGCGCGGCCGGACACTGAACGATGCCTTCATCATTCTGGATGAAAGCCAGAATACGACAGTAGAACAAATGAAAATGTTCCTGACCCGGATCGGCTTTAACTCACGGGCAGTGATCACCGGCGATGTCACCCAGATCGACTTACCACGCGGTGCGCGCTCCGGGCTGCGCCATGCTATTGAAGTGCTGGCCGATGTGGATGAAATAAGCTTTAACTTCTTCCAGGCCACTGACGTGGTTCGCCACCCTGTCGTGGCGCGTATCGTTCAGGCGTATGAAGCCTGGGAGAGCGAAGATCAGAAACAACGAAAACTGGCTGAACAACGCCGCCGCGACCAGCAGGAAGCGCGCCAGGCCAGCCCTGAAACGGAATAATCTTACAGATGGCTATTTATCTGGATTTACAGCTTGCCACCGCTGATGAGAGTGGCATGCCGACTGAAGCTGACTTTCAGCGCTGGCTGGACGCGGCGGTGACTCCGTTTCAAACCGAAGCCGAAGTAACTGTGCGGTTGGTTGATGAAGCCGAAAGCCAGGCGCTGAACAGTGAATACAGAGGGAAGGACAAGCCGACCAATGTGCTGTCTTTCCCGTTTGAAGCGCCTCCGGGTGTTGAACTGGAGCTGCTGGGCGATCTGATTATCTGTCGTCAGGTCGTTGAAAATGAGGCTCTGGAACAGAGTAAACCCTTGTTTGCCCACTGGGCACATATGGTTGTACACGGCTCACTTCATCTGCTAGGTTATGACCATATTGATGACGAAGAAGCCGAAGAAATGGAAGCCCTGGAAACCGAGATAATGCAAGGTTTAGGGTTTGCCAATCCTTACGAAGCTGACCAATACTAACATCAGCTTCAGGCTGTCTTTGGCTAAGATACTGTCGGCTGCGCCTGTGGCGACGCCGGCCTTCCGTGGCGCTGTCCACATATTTGAATAGAAAGCAATGAACGACGATAACCCCCAAAATTCTGACGGTCCGAGTCGAAAGACCTTCTTTGAACGTATTGGCCAGCTCTTTCAGGGCGAACCTCAGAATAAGGAAGAACTGGTCGATGTGATCCGTGATTCCGAAGAAAATGATCTGATTGATCATCACACTCGCGACATGCTCGAAGGTGTGATCCAGATTTCTGAGATGCGGGTTCGGGACATCATGATTCCCCGCTCCCAAATGACCACCATAGAGCGTTCACAGAAGGTTGAAGACCTCATTGATATCATTGTTGATGCCCAGCACTCGCGCTATCCGGTCATCAGTGATGATAAAGACCACGTTGAAGGTATTCTTCTGGCAAAAGATCTGCTGCGCTACCTGCGCCCGGACAGTGAGCCATTTGACCTCAGCGCCATTCTGCGTCCGGCGGTTGTTGTGCCGGAGAGCAAGCGGGTAGATCGCCTGCTGAAAGAATTTCGGGAAGAACGCTACCACATGGCCATAGTGGTCGATGAGTTTGGTGGCGTATCCGGCTTGATCACCATTGAGGATATTCTGGAGCAAATCGTTGGTGAAATCGAAGATGAATTCGACGACGAGGAAGAACAGGAAATCCGTCAGTTAAGTAAGCACACCTGGAATGTGAAGGCATTGACCACTATTGATGACTTCAACAAACTGTTCCAGACCAACTTCAGTGCTAACGATATCGACACCATAGGCGGACTGGTCATGACCAGCTTTGGTCACCTGCCTGCCCGCGGTGAAGTGGTCGAACTGGAAGGCTATGCGTTCAAAGTTACCGCCGCAGACAGCCGCCGGGTCATACAATTACAAGTGACCGTGCCACAGGAGGCACACCAACCAACGATGACGCCCTGATGAGACGAATCGACAAACTAAACCTGACAGGACGGCTGCTACTGGCCGTCCCTTCCGGCGCACTGGCAACCCTGTCTTTCGCCCCTTATAAGCTCTGGTATCTCGCCCCGCTCTCCCTGATTATTTTCTTTACTCTGCTGCAGAGTCAACGCCCTAAAGCCGCCTTCTGGACAGGTTTGTCATGGGGGTTAGGATTATTCGGCAGTGGTGTTTGGTGGGTACATGTCAGCATTGCCGACTTTGGCGGTATGCCGGTTATTGCCGGCCTGTTCCTCATGGTGCTGCTGGTCGGTTATCTGGCGCTCTACCCTGCCTTGTTCGGCGCCTTGTTTGCCCGGTTCGGTCAGGGCAGGCCTTTCCACCAGCTGATGTTACTGGGGCCGGTTTTCTGGCTGCTGCTGGACTGGGTCAGGGGCTGGTTATTTACCGGCTTTCCCTGGTTATGGATGGGCTATGGACAAATCCACGGCCCGCTGGCCAGTTTCGCGCCGATACTTGGCGTTGAAGGTCTGACGCTGGCATTGGTGCTGAGCTGTGGTGCGCTGGTCGCCGCCGGCTATTACCGCAACTGGCGCCCCTTGACCGTACCTGTGCTGGTCTTGCTGCTGGCGTACCAGGTAAAGGGCATTGAATGGGTTCAGCCTGAGCCCTATAAACCGGTCAAAGTCGCGCTGGTGCAAGGCAATGTCCCACAGGCATTAAAGTGGCAGCCAGAGCAGCGCTGGCCAACCCTGATGAAATACCTGGATCTCACCCGTGAAAACTGGGATGCCGATATCATTATCTGGCCGGAAGCCGCCATTCCCGCGCTGGAAAAGCAGGTAGAGACCTTCCTCAGCCACCTTGATGAAGCCGCCCGTTTGAATCAAAGTGCCGTGATTACAGGCGTGCTTGATAAAACCGAACAGGGTGAGTTTTTCAATAATATACTGACGCTGGGTATCAACCGTGACGGTGAATACCGCTACGATAGCGCCAGCCGGTACAGTAAGCACCACTTGCTGCCGTTTGGGGAATTTGTGCCTTTCGGTGATTTACTGCGCCCGATTGCGCCGTTTTTCAATCTGCCGATGTCATCATTCAGCCGCGGCAATTTTGTCCAGGACAATCTGGAAGCCAAGGGGTATGCTCTGGCTCCGGCCTTGTGCTATGAAATCGCGTTCAGCGAGCAGGTACGCCAGAATGTGGGCATAGACACCGACATGCTGCTGACCTTATCCAATGATGCCTGGTTCGGCCGCTCTATTGGCCCGCATCAACACATGGAAATCGCACAGATGCGGGCTCTTGAGACGGGTAAGCCCTTACTGCGTGCCACCAACACAGGCGTGACAGCCGTTGTTGATCACCAGGGGCAAATCATTGCAGAGCTGCCGCAGTTCGAAACCGGCGTACTGCGTGCCACAGTGACCCCGACCAAGGGTCTGACGCCCTACACCACGCTGGGCAGCTGGCCGCTTTACTTATATCTGCTTTGGTCCGTAGCTGTTTCCTGGCTACTGATTAAACGCCGCCGGGGCGATTTCAGGGACACCACCCCGCAAGAAGGCGTCCACTAAAGCAAGCGAAAATCCGCCAGACAGGGAGCAGCAAGCTCCCTGTCGCTTTTTCAGCAGCCGCTGTTTTACGGCGCCAGAGGCTGACGGGTGAACTGGGTGTGCCCACACTTAGTGCAGGGTTCAATCGTACGGACATGCGTATACTGCTGATGGTGTCCGCACTGCTCGCAGACCAGGTTACCCAGGCCAACTACCTCACCGGCTTTATAGATGCCCTGATGCTTGATGTCATCCATCA
This sequence comes from Photobacterium salinisoli, assembly GCF_003614885.1. Lineage (GTDB taxonomy): Bacteria > Pseudomonadota > Gammaproteobacteria > Enterobacterales > Vibrionaceae > Photobacterium > Photobacterium salinisoli. The sequence goes on along the minus strand of NZ_QZMS01000007.1, from coordinate 40,115 downwards.
CCTCCAGCCATTCCAGCTGCGTTTTATCGGTCACCTCAGCCAGTCCCTCCCAAATCGTCTCAGCCACCAGCTTGTAAAACGGACTTTCAGAGAAAGGTGTCGGGCTTTCCTGTACGTTTTGCCCGAACTCTTTCAGATCCCGTTTGAAATACGCACGAATCAGCGCCAGTTCATCTTTGGTCATGTCACTGGCCGCAGTGCGATACTTTTCACTGGTATCAATCCAGTGTTTGAGTTCATCTGGGCTATGTTTGAGAGCTTCGGTGATCTCTTCCAACATAGATTCATACGCATCTTTTTCTTTGGCCATGTGAGTTTCTCCTGAGCTTAATCCGCCGGACATAAGCACTCTGACACATACCTCTGAGTCAGTAACCTGCCCGGCACGGGCAATCCGTGGCTGAATGATGATAATAACCGGCCTATTCGGCCTCAGCTATTGTTGCTACCTTTACCTTTAGTTATTCTATGTCGATTATTTTGACTGTGTTTGTATTAACTCACAACGATTCCGGAAGTCATCGATGCAAGAACAATACCGTCCACAGGACATTGAACCTAAAGTTCAAGCACATTGGGACAACAACCAAACCTTTGTTGTAAGTGAAGACCCTAATAAAGAAAAATTCTACTGTCTCTCCATGTTCCCGTACCCAAGTGGACGTCTGCACATGGGCCACGTGCGTAACTACACTATCGGTGATGTGATTTCCCGCTATCAGCGCCTGCAAGGCAAGAATGTGATGCAGCCAATTGGCTGGGATGCATTCGGTCTGCCGGCAGAAAATGCGGCGGTGAAGAACAACACCGCGCCTGCGCCGTGGACTTACGAAAACATCGACTACATGAAGAACCAGCTGAAATTACTGGGCTTTGGTTACGACTGGAACCGTGAGTTTGCAACCTGTACACCGGAATACTACCGCTGGGAGCAGGAGTTCTTTACCAAGCTGTACAACAAAGGCCTGGTCTATAAGAAAACCTCTTCCGTCAACTGGTGCCCGAATGACCAGACAGTACTGGCCAATGAGCAGGTTGAAGACGGCTGCTGCTGGCGCTGTGATACGCCAGTCGAGCAAAAAGAAATTCCGCAGTGGTTCATTAAGATTACGGCCTACGCCCAGGAACTGCTGGACGATCTGGACAATCTGGAAGGCTGGCCTGAGATGGTAAAAACCATGCAGCGCAACTGGATTGGCCGCTCAGAAGGTGTTGAACTGTCTTTCGCCGTTGAAGGCCAGAACACGCCGCTGGAAGTCTATACCACACGCCCTGACACCCTGATGGGTGTAACTTACGTCGGTATCGCTGCCGGTCATCCTCTGGCTGACCTGGCCGCTCAGAACAATCCCGCGCTGGCTGCCTTCATCGAAGAATGCAAGAACACCAAAGTAGCCGAAGCCGAACTGGCTACCATGGAAAAGAAAGGCATGGCCACGGGCCTGTATGCCATTCATCCGCTCAATGGCCGCCGTGTACCGGTTTACGTCGCGAACTTTGTCCTGATGGACTATGGCACAGGCGCCGTGATGGCGGTCCCTGCCCATGATCAGCGCGACTTTGAATTCGCCACCAAGTACGGTCTGGACATCGTACCTGTCATCAAGCCTGCCGACGGCAGCGAGCTGGATATCAGCGACGCGGCTTACACCGAAAAAGGCGTCTTGTTCGACTCTGGCGAGTTCGACGGTCTGGATTTCCAGGCGGCTTTCGATGCAATCGCCGCCAAGCTGGAAGCGGAAGGCAAAGGCAAGAAAACCGTGAATTTCCGCCTGCGCGACTGGGGCGTTTCCCGTCAGCGCTACTGGGGCGCACCTATCCCTATGGTCACCACAGAAGATGGCGAAGTGCATCCGGTGCCGGCCGATCAACTGCCGGTAATCCTGCCGGAAGATGTGGTCATGGACGGCGTGACCAGCCCGATAAAAGCGGACAAGAGCTGGGCAGAAACCACCTTCAACGGTGAACCGGCACTGCGTGAAACCGATACCTTCGACACCTTTATGGAATCGTCCTGGTATTACGCGCGTTACTGTTCACCGCAAGCTGACGAAATGCTGGACTCTGATGCCGCCAACTATTGGCTCCCGGTTGACCAGTACATCGGCGGTATTGAACACGCCTGTATGCACCTGCTCTACTCTCGTTTCTTCCACAAACTGCTGCGCGACAGCGGTATGGTGACCAGTGACGAGCCGTTCAAACAGCTGTTGTGTCAGGGTATGGTGCTGGCAGATGCCTTCTATTACACCAGTGACAAAGGCGCCAAAGTCTGGGTATCGCCAACAGAGGTGACGCTGGAGCGCGACGAGAAAGGCCGTATTACCAAAGCCACTGACGAGCAAGGTAACGAGCTGGTGCACTCCGGCATGACCAAGATGTCGAAGTCGAAAAACAACGGTATCGATCCGCAGGAAATGGTTGATAAGTACGGCGCGGATACCGTGCGTCTGTTCATGATGTTCGCTTCCCCGGCCGATATGACGCTGGAATGGCAGGAGTCTGGTGTGGAAGGAGCTAACCGCTTCCTGAAACGTGTCTGGAAACTGGTCTTTGAACATACCGCCAAAGGTGCGGTCGAAGCACTGGATGCTTCAGCACTGAACGCCGATCAGAAAGCCCTGCGTCGTGATGTGCACAAAACCATTGCCAAAGTCAGCGATGATATTGGCCGTCGTCAGACGTTCAACACAGCTATCGCCGCTATCATGGAACTGATGAACAAGCTGGGTAAAGCGCCGCAAGACAGCGCCCAGGATCGCGCCCTGCTGGACGAAGCCCTCAAAGCCGTGGTTCGTATGCTGTACCCAATCACCCCGCATATCTGCTTCGAACTGTGGAATGCACTGGGTGAGTCTAAGGTTGATCATGCTGACTGGCCGGTTGCCGATGACAGCGCTATGGTGGAAGATGAGAAGCTCATCATCGTTCAGGTGAACGGCAAGCTACGCGCCAAACTGACTGTTGCGGCAGATGCCGGCAAAGATCAGGTTGAAGCGCTGGCAATGTCAGACGAGAACGTCACGAAATTCACCGACGACAAGACCATTCGTAAGGTGATTTACGTACCGGGCAAGCTGCTGAACATTGTTGCCAACTAACAGGCATACCAACAACGCCTTCCCAGTGGGAAGGCGTTTTCTCTTTCACTCTCGAATTTGTTACTAAGGAGTAGACACGGTGAGCGCAGCGTCATCCCTACTGTCCCGTTTCCGTCTGGTCTTTGTCGCCGTACTGGCACTGGCCACTGCATCATGCGGTTTCCATTTACGCGGTAACTACATGCTGCCAGACGATATTGCCCGCCTGTCCCTGACCAGCTTTGATAAATACGGACCGCTGACCCGTATGGTGAAATCCCAGTTCAAACTGCATGGCATTGAAGCCGTTCCGCCATCGTCTCAGGTGCCCAATCTGCACCTGCTCAGCGAGTCTCTGGGGGAGCGCACCTTGTCGCTGTACCAGAACAGCCGGGCCGCCGAGTACGAACTGACCTATACCGTCAGCTATCAGGTGGTGGTGCCTGAAAAAGGAGCCAAGCGCTTTACCACGAAAGTGAATCGCAGTTTTCTGGATAACCCGTTAACCGCACTGGCGAAGTCGGTGGAACGCGATATGTTACAAGATGAGATGCGCCAGCAGGCCTCACGCCAGATTATGCGCCAGCTGGCCCGGCTGACCGCCGACCTGAATCAGTCAGACGCTGACGAAGCAGGACAACCTGCCAGCGACGCCAACACCAGTGTCACCACGATTGAGACAGAAACCGATGCCGATAAACAGGCTGCAGATCAGATGTTCAACACCATGGACAGCACGGCGCAATGAGGATCTACCCTGAACAACTGGCTGAGCGGTTAAAACAAGGGATAGCCTCCGCTTACCTGCTTGCCGGCAACGAACCTTTGCTGCTCCAAGAAACGGCTGATCGCGTGCGGCAGCAGGCCAGAGACGCTGGCTTTCTCGAGCGCCACAGCTACAACATAGATAACCAGCTGGACTGGAACGAAGTACTGGATAACTGTCAGGCTCTGAGTCTGTTCTCTTCGCGCCAGATCATTGAACTGACCATGCCGGACAGCGGTATCACTGCGGCTCAGACCAAATCACTGCAAACGGTGATTGAAGCCTTGCACCCGGATATCCTGCTGCTGGTGCAGGGTCCGCGCCTCAATAAAAAACAAGAAAGCAGCGCCTGGTTTAAAGCGCTCACCGCGCAGGGTGTATATGTGCCCTGCAATACGCCTGACGCCCGCCAGCTCCCCCGCTTCATCCAGCAGCGTTGTCAGCAACTGGGGCTGAGCGCCGATGCGGAAAGCATACAGATACTGGCACAGTGGCATGAAGGTAACCTGCTGGCTCTGGCACAGAGCCTGCACAAACTTACCTTGATTTATCCTGACGGTACCCTGACCGTGCCCCGCATTCAGGAGGCGCTCAGCCGCCATAATCACTACACCCCTTTTCAGCTGCTCGATGCCTTACTGGCCGGCCAGGCAAAACGCAGTCAACGCATTGTGCGCCAGCTCGAAGCCGAAGGCGTTGAAGCCATTATTGTTCTGCGCACATTACAACGTGAATTGACGCAGCTATACCGTATGCAGGAAATGGGAAAGCAGGGAATCCCCCTCAACCGGATTCTCGAAAATTTTCGGGTCTGGCAAAACCGGCGTGAACTCTATGTGGGCGCCTTGCACCGTTTGCCATTACCTACCCTGTTAAAGGCTATCCAGCAACTGAGCCAGCTTGAACGCCAGGCAAAAACTGACTACGACACCAGTGTCTGGCCCGGTTTAAGCACATTATGCGCCATGATGTGCGGGCTAAGTAAGGGCTTACCTTTGCTGCCGCACTGACACCGCAGGCAAATTATTGTTAAAACTGGCTGATGCTCAAAAAATCTGTACATCACTGCACCACTCCAGCGTCAGCCGGAATTGAGCATGATATACTCCAGGGTTAAAATGTGAACCCGATCGGCTCACCTGACTCTAATAACAAGAGATGACTGAATTGAGGGAGACCCCTTTGCAGCTACAAGAACTACACGATTTCGTCATAGACAAAATTGATGACATGAAAGCTCTGGACATAGTTACTCTGGATGTTCGCGGCAAATCCAGCATTACTGATTTCATGGTCGTATGTACCGGTACTTCCAATCGCCACGTCGCTTCGATTGCAGACAATGTCAACACAGCCTCCAAACAGATAGACTTCCCGCCGTTTGGCATCAGCGGTGAAGAAGATGCTGAGTGGGTCGTGGTTGATTTGGGAAGCGTCATGCTGCACATCATGCAAGAAGATGCGCGTCAGCTATACCAACTGGAGAAGCTTTGGGGCTAACTGACGGATGAAGTTGCAACTGATTGCGGTCGGCACAAAAATGCCTAAATGGGTAGAAACCGGCTTTGAAGAATACCGCCGCCGTTTTCCTAAAGATATGCCGCTGGAACTGATTGAAATTACAGCGGGTAAACGGGGTAAAAACGCTGATATCACGCGCATTCTGCAAAAAGAAGGCGAAGCCATGCTGGCTGCCGTTGCCAAAGGCAACCGTATTGTCACCTTAGATATTCCAGGCAAACGCTGGGACACTGAACAACTGGCCGATCAGCTGGAAAGCTGGAAACTGGACGGCAGGGATGTGTCTATACTGATTGGCGGACCCGAAGGTCTGGCGCCGGCCTGTAAAGCCGCCGCAGAACAAAGCTGGTCCCTGTCTCCGTTAACGCTGCCACATCCGCTGGTGCGTATTGTGATGGCCGAAAGCCTTTACCGGGCCTGGAGCATTACAGCCAACCACCCATATCACAGGGAATAGATGGCATGCGCAGAAAGCGACTTCAGATCCGGGATCATCAGGCCGAATCGTCTCTGTTTTTCAGACGAGCGGTCTTTTCCTTTATCGGCATCTTTGCCTTGATTGGCGTGCTGATTGCTAATCTGTATCACATCCAGGTCCGTGAGTTTGAAGATTATCAGACCCGCTCCAATGACAACCGTATCAAAATCGTCCCTGTCTCACCTAACCGCGGCATGATTTACGATCGTAACGGGGTATTACTGGCCGAAAACAGGCCAGTGTATTCGCTGGAAGTGGTCACAGAGAAAGTTCCGGATCTGGATGATACATTTACCCGTCTGAAATCGCTGCTGGGGATCACAGAGGAAGAGATTGAGCGCTTTGACAAAGAACGTCGCCGTACCCGGCGCTTTAACTCTGTCCCCCTGCGTAACCAGCTGACTGAGAAAGAAGTCGCTCTTTTCTCCGTTAATCAGCACCGCTTTCCGGGTGTTGAGGTCAAAGCCTACCTGAAACGTTACTACCCTTACGGTGATGCACTCACCCATGTCCTTGGTTATGTGGCAAAAATCAATGACAGGGACTTAGAAATGCTGGACAGGGAAGATCGTCTTAACAACTACAAAGCAACCCGGGATATCGGTAAGCTGGGCATTGAAAAATATTATGAAGACTTGCTGCACGGCACCTCAGGCTACCAGGAAGTCGAAGTCAACAGCCGCGGCCGTATTATCCGCACGCTGAAATATGTGCCGCCTGTACCCGGCAAAGATCTGCGCCTGAATCTGGATATTGGCTTGCAGCTGTATGTCAAAGAGTTGCTAACCGAAAAGAGAACCGATCCGGAAACCGGTGAGGAATATACCAAGGTTAAACGGGGTTCTGTGGTGGTGCTGGATCCGAAAGATTCCTCCGTGCTCGCGATGGTGTCCAGCCCAAGTTATGATCCGAACCTGTTTGTACATGGTATTTCCTCGAAACAGTACAGTGAATTACTCAATGACAAAGACAGGCCACTGGTAAACCGGGTTACCTTGGGTATCTACCCGCCGGCTTCCACCGTCAAACCCGCGATTGCAGTGGCGGCATTAGCCGAGGGCGTTATCACAACACGAACGACACGCAACGATCCCGGTTACTGGAAAATCCCTAACACTAACAGCCGGCCATTCCGTGACTGGCTGCGTTGGGGACACGGTAAAGTCAGTATCCACAAAGCCATTGAAGAGTCAGTCGATACCTTTTTCTACCAGATTGCCTATGACATGGGGATAGACAGGCTGTCTTCTTGGATGAGCAAGTTTGGTTACGGTGAATATACCGGCATTGATATTGCGGAAGAGAGCAAAGCCAACATGCCAACCCGCGAATGGAAACAGGCCCGTTTCCGCCAGCCCTGGTATCAGGGTGATACTATTCCTGTCGGGATCGGACAAGGTTACTGGACATCGACGCCACTGCAGATAGCCAAGGCGACCACAGTGCTGGTCAATGATGGTGTTGTCCGGGCGCCGCATTTGCTGAAAAGCATTATGGATGCCGATGGTGAGACGCCGGCCAAATATGACGTCTTCCCCCCCATTACGGGCGTCGATCCGAAATACTGGCAGGTCGCCAAAGACGGCATGTACCGGGTACTGCATGGCACCCGCGGCACGGCAAGACGCGCTTTCTATGGCGCAGAGTACAAGGCTGGCGGCAAATCCGGTTCAGCCCAGGTTTTCGGCCTGGCCGAGGATGAAGAATATAACGCCGAAGAGCTGGAAGAACATTTGCGAGACCACGCACTGTTCACGGCCTTTGCACCCTTTGAACACCCTGAGTACGTAGTAGCAATGGTGCTTGAAAATGCCGGCGGCGGTTCCAGCAATGGTGGCCCGGTCGCAAGGCAGATTTTCGACCATATGTTGCTCAAACACGATGACAAAGATAAATCGACATTGGCTGAGGTTTCGCAATGAGTATCATGGCTGCGGCAGGCAGCAAAGCCACTTTGAGTGATCGCCTGCATATAGATGTGCCTTTATTACTGGGGATCCTAACGCTGATGGGTTTTGCTCTGGTCGTCATGTACAGTGCCAGCGGCCAGAACCTGGACATGATGGAGCGTCAGGCCGTCCGTATGCTGTTGTCTCTGGCGGTGATGTTTATCCTTGCCCAGATTGCCCCTCGCCACTACGAGGCCTGGGCTCCATATCTGTTTGGTGTTGGTTTGCTGCTGCTGGTGGGGGTACTGCTGGTGGGCGAAATCTCCAAGGGCGCCCAACGCTGGCTGGATCTGGGGGTCGTCCGTTTCCAGCCCTCTGAATTGATTAAGCTGGCTGTCCCCTTGATGGTCGCCCGTTTCATCGGGAACCACCCGCTGCCACCGAGCCTGAAGAACATCATCATTGCCACCCTGATGATTTTCGTGCCAACCATTCTTATTGCCAAGCAACCCGATTTGGGCACCTCTATCCTGATCGCGGCATCCGGGGTGTTTGTGCTTTTTCTGTCCGGCATCAGCTGGCGGATAATTTTTGTTGCCGGAGCGCTGATTGGGGCATTCATCCCGGTGCTCTGGTTCTTCCTGATGCACGATTACCAGCGCACCCGGGTGTTGACACTGTTTAACCCTGAGTCCGATCCCCTCGGCGCGGGTTATCACATCATTCAGTCCAAAATTGCCATTGGCTCAGGCGGTATTACCGGCAAGGGCTGGCTCCACGGCACTCAGTCACAACTGGAATTTTTGCCTGAGCGCCACACCGACTTTATTTTTGCCGTCATTGCCGAGGAATGGGGATTGTCCGGGGTCATCGGCCTGCTGGCCCTGTATTTATTCGTTATCGGCCGCGGGCTGCTGCTGGCCAGCCGCGCGCAAACCGCCTTTGGCCGTATGATGGCAGGCAGTATCGTACTGAGCTTTTTTGTTTATGTATTCGTCAATATTGGCATGGTCAGTGGCTTATTACCTGTGGTCGGTGTTCCACTGCCCCTGGTCAGCTACGGCGGTACCTCCATGGTTACCCTGATGGCAGGCTTCGGTATCCTGATGTCTATCCACACTCACAGAAAAATGTTGTCCAAGGCTAACTGATGCACACAGTGTCCAAATCACTCGCTTTTTCACTCAGTGTCACCCTGCTGGTAGCAGGGTGCAGTACCACCCAATCAGACCGCTATCAGATAAAAGATGACCGCGCACCAGAGAGCTCCCCGACTCTGGATCATATTGAAGATGCACAGCCAAGGTACGAGCCTAAAAGCCTGGCCGGTAACTCAGATTACACACTCAGAGGCCAGGCCTACGCCATTTTGCCGGCCGAACAGTCTTTTAGCGAAGAAGGGCTGGCATCCTGGTACGGCAAGAAGTTTCATGGCCACAAAACGTCTAACGGCGAAATTTATGACATGTATTCAATGACTGCGGCGCATAAAACCTTACCGCTGCCCAGCTATGTCAGAGTGACCAATAAAAATAATGGCAAAAGTGCCATTGTCCGGGTCAATGACCGCGGCCCGTTCCATGAAGGACGCATCATAGATCTCAGCATGGCAGCAGCGACCAAGCTGGATGTGGTTGGTCACGGTACCGCGCCGGTCAAAATTGAGCTGTTGCAGATGCCAAAACCAGAATCCACGGCCGAATGGCAAAGTGCAAATCCCAAATGGTTCTTTGTGCAATTGGCAGCTTTCAGTGATCTCAATAAAGCCCAGCTTGCGGCGCAGAAACTCAAATCAGAGCTCCATACCCGGGTTGATGTGAAAAAAGCCGGCTCTGCCGCTGTCTATCGCCTTCGCCTGGGTCCGTATCTCGACTCCGCGGAAGCGGAAGTACAGCGGAACAAAGCCAGAGCGGCCCAATTTCCGGAAGCATTCGTCGTATCCGAACAACGTGAATTGAACTAATTTGTCAGGGCAAAGTCTGACAGATGAATGTAAAAATTTCACAAGATTCCTCAATGAACCACTATTCCTCTGGTTGAGAACTGTTTAAACAAGCTCAATCTGATATAGTGGTTCCAATTTTTTGATATCCGTAACCCAAGTAACATATATCATGAATAAATCTGCTGCATTTTTTCGCTCTGTCGCTGTTTCAACCGCTTTACTGACTAGTCTTTCAGCGGCCGCGGCGCCCGCCGTCGTTCCAGAAGCCCCGCAGATAGCCGCTAAAGGTTATGTCCTGATGGATTACCACTCAGGTAAGATTCTTGCCGGGCAACAAGAGTACGATAAGATTCCACCCGCAAGCCTGACTAAAATGATGACCAGTTATGTGATTGGTCAGGAAATCAAACGCGGTAACATCTCTATGGATGATACTGTTGTGATCAGCAAAAATGCCTGGGCAAAAAATTTCCCGGGTTCGTCAAAAATGTTCATTGAAGTTGGCAGCGAAGTAAAAGTCGCAGATCTCAACCGTGGCATTATTATCCAGTCCGGCAATGATGCCTGTGTGGCCATGGCTGAACACGTCGCCGGCTCTGAAGATTCGTTCGTTGATCTGATGAATGGCTGGGCAAAATCGCTGGGCATGGATTCCACCCACTTCGCCAACGTTCACGGCCTGGACAACGATAAACTGTACACTACGCCTTATGATATGGCCTTATTGGCACAGGGGCTGATCCGTGATGTGCCGGATGAATTTGCCATCTACAAAGAAAAGTCTTTCCGTTACAACGGTATCGAGCAGTTTAACCGGAACAGCCTGCTGTGGGACAAAAGCCTGAATGTCGACGGCCTGAAAACCGGCCACACCGACAACGCAGGTTACAGCCTGGTCAGTACCGCCACTGAAGGTCAGATGCGTCTGATTGCCGTTGTCATGGGAACCAAAAGCGCCAATGCCCGTAAAGCGGAGAGCAAGAAGCTACTGAACTACGGTTTCCGTTTCTTCGAAACCGTTTCGCCACACAAAGCGAACGAAACCTTCGTCACAGAAAAAGTCTGGATGGGCGACAACGATGAAGTGTCTCTGGGGGTCAATCAGGATACTTTCGTGACCTTGCCTCGCGGATCAGCCAAAGATCTGAAAGCTAACTTTGTGCTGGAAAAAGAGTTAAAAGCCCCGATTCAAAAAGGTGATGTGGTCGGTAAACTCTACTACCGCCTGGGCGATGAAGACGTAGCGGAATACCCGCTGCTGGCGCTGAACGACGTCAACGAAGGCAGCATTTTCAGCCGTTTAATTGACTATATCGTCTTGCTCTTTAAGGGCTGGCTAAGCTAAGCCACCGCTTATACAAAAGGACAGCCTTGCTGTCCTTTTTCTTTTTAGCGCCAAGGCTGCTACCCTGCCCCTATGCTTGACTTGTGTTATGGACTGCGAGCCATTAATATGCTGGCCTAATTTGTGATATACCGCATACCTTCCTGGGAGTTCAGCATGCAACAGCAAGAACAGCCAAAACTTAAAGATTTACTCGAGTTCCCTTGTCAGTTTTCTTTCAAGGTTATGGGCTTTAATAAGCCTGAGCTGCCTGATTTAGTCGTGGGAGTAGTACAGCGGCACGCTCCTGGGGATTATACCCCAACCGTGAAACCAAGCGGAAAAGGGACCTACAGTGCCGTGTCTATCACTATCACAGCGACTCATATTGAGCAGGTTGAAACCCTATATAAAGAGCTGGGTGAGATCGACATTGTTCGCGTCGTGCTCTGATACCTGGTCTTACCGAACAATTGGCGGCTGAAATTTCAGCCGCTTCGATTTATAATGCACCATTATTGGTCTCGAACGGCTCTCAGCTGAGACCGACAGACAGCATGGGTGAAATGTGCAACGAAATCTCATTGTCCGCAATCTGGGCCTGATAGACTACTCTATCACTTATGAGGCCATGCATCAGTTTACCGCCAATCGTGATGACGATACTGTCGACGAAATCTGGCTGGTCGAGCACCTTCCCGTCTTTACACAGGGTCAGGCCGGCAAAGCTGAACACGTGCTCAATCCCGGTGACATCCCGATTTTTCAGAGTGACCGTGGCGGACAGGTGACCTATCATGGTCCCGGACAACAAATGATGTATCTGTTGATTGACCTGCGTCGCCACAAACTTGGCGTTCGCGAGCTGGTCACGCACATTGAAAACACCGTAATCAACACGCTATCCCGCTTCGGAGTAGCATCCAACGCCCGTCCTGATGCACCTGGCGTGTATGTCGACGGTAAAAAAATCTGCTCACTCGGCCTACGTATCCGTCGCGGCTGTTCTTTTCATGGCCTGGCTCTTAATGTCGACATGGATTTAACACCTTTTCTGCGTATTAATCCCTGCGGCTATGCGGGTATGGAAATGACTCAGCTAGCCAGGCTAAATGGCCCGACAGAACTGGCTGACGTGCAACCTGTACTTGTCGATGAGTTAGTGAAACTGCTCGATTACCAGAGCATAGAGTGGACAACGGAAAGCAATTAATCATGAGCAAACCGATCGTAATTGAACCTGGTGTCAAATACCGTGACGCCGATAAAATGGCCCTGATTCCTGTACGCAACATGGAAGCAGAGGAAAAGCCTCGCGAAATGCTGCGTAAGCCAGAATGGATGAAAATCAAGCTTCCGGCCGACACTCAGCGTATTCAGGATATCAAAGCGGCAATGCGCAAGAACAACCTCCACTCTGTGTGTGAGGAAGCTTCTTGCCCTAACCTGGCAGAGTGTTTCAGTCACGGTACTGCGACTTTCATGATCCTGGGGGCTATCTGTACACGCCGCTGCCCGTTCTGCGATGTTGCCCATGGCCGCCCTTTGCCGCCGAATGCCGAAGAGCCGGTACAGCTTTCTCAGACCATCGCCGACATGAAACTGCGCTATGTGGTCGTCACCTCAGTTGACCGTGATGATCTGCGTGACGGTGGCGCTCAACACTTTGCTGACTGCATCCGTGAAATCCGGGTGAAAAACCCTGACATCAAAATCGAAACTCTGGTACCCGACTTCCGTGGCCGTATGGATCATGCACTGGACATCCTGCGCGATAACCCGCCTGATGTTTTCAACCATAACCTGGAAACCGCACCGCGCCTGTACCGCAAGGCCCGCCCGGGTGCCAACTACCAGTGGTCACTGGATTTGCTGAAAAAGTTTGGTGAAATGCATCCCGACGTGCCGACCAAGTCTGGTCTGATGATGGGACTGGGTGAAACCAAAGAAGAAATTGTGGAAGTCCTGAAAGATCTTCGTGCGCACGGTGTCACCATGCTGACACTTGGCCAGTATCTGGCTCCAAGCCGTCACCACTTGCCGGTTGAACGTTATGTACCGCCTTCAGAGTTTGATGAACTGAAAGAAATCGCACTGGAGCTGGGCTTTACCCATGCCGCCTGCGGGCCTTTTGTTCGTTCGTCATACCATGCAGATCTGCAGGCAAAAGGCGAAGAAGTGAAATAAGACATGCGATAACAGAGAAGATCCTTTCTCTTATCCATACCTAAAAAAACGCTTCGGCAATCCTTTCAGATGCCGAAGCGTTTTTTATTGAGGTCGCTTTTTCAAGATTGTGTTGCAGAGCAAGCAAATAGCAGATAATTACTGCTGATTATCTTTGTCAATCACAGCGGCTAATACCGGAGCAATACTTTCTAACGCTGCTTCTGTGATAGGTTTTCCGTCTTCATCTGTCACTGTAATTGAAGTCCGGTTGCCCAAATCACCCAGCTGCAACTTATAATCGCGGTTTTCCAGCTGCAGAGGCTGAATACCTAAATCGACCCAGAAACTGTCATCCGGGTTACGGAAGCTCACATCGATCGTACCTTGCGAGCGATTTCGCCCGTCGATAGTAAAGCCCAGTGTCTGCAACAGACTTGGCAGACGCTCCCAGAACACGTTATAAGGTGCGCGGGCGATAATCACAGGTAAGCCGCTACGATCCTGCCCCATAGTGATGGGGATCTGTTTCACCAGCTCCTCAGCGCGTAACCTTGCTTTCTCTCGCTCATAAGCATCGTATTTAGCCATCACCAGGTTGGTCATCAGAATGCTGTAACGCTCCTGATTAACCATACTGACAGGTTTCTCTACACCGCCTTCACGCCAGTCGAGCAGCTTGATGGTATACAGGTTCTGGTCGTTGGCACTGGAACGGGAAATCCGATAACGACTGCTTATCTCAGTATCTTCGTCTTCATTGTTCCAGCTCACCCACCCAGTCTCAAGCGTCTGAGCCGTATTTACATCCAGAGCAATATTGCGCTCAGTAGCCATACGTTTGGTCAGTGTCCACAACTCGTCCAGTTCAGCTGAATTCACGAGCTGCAGACTAACGGTACCATCACTGTTATGTGCGGTTCTGGCACCAGGGATCAGGGCCAGAACTTGCTGCGGAGGACGAATGTCAACGGCTCTGCCAATCGCACCCGGGTATTCTTTAGACGGTATCGCATACTCGTTCGACACCGTCGCCGCAGAGCCACTAGGGCTGTTCCAGCTACTTAACGGCGCTGTTTCCAGATAGTTAAAATCCTGATTAGCCTGTCGGCGTCGCTCTGCGCTGCCTGAACAGCCAGCCAGAGCAGCTACCATGACAGCCGTAACTGCCAACCTGTAATTCACATTCATGTAGAGTTCTTACGTTCCTATGCGGTAGCCAGTGAAGGCAGCAGTTTCGCATCTTTCAACGCTTGCAGCACCACAGGTTCAGCCTCTTTGCTCAGGGGCGTCAATGGTAAACGCAGTGTGCCGTGCTGAATCAGTCCAAGCTTTTGTGCTGCCCATTTCACCGGAATGGGATTGGACTCAACAAACAGGTGCTTGTGCAGCGGCATCAGTTTAGCATCGATGGCTTTCGCCTCGTCCAGTTGCCCTTTCAAGGCCAGCTGGAACATAGTTGCCATATCTGGTGCTGCAATATTTGCCGTCACAGAAATCACGCCGTGACCACCGCGTGCCACAAATTCCAGACCTGTTGCATCATCACCGCTGAATTGGAGGAAATCTTTACCACAAAGTTCCCGTGTTTTTTCCACTCGGGATAAATCACCTGTCGCATCTTTGACGCCGATAATGTTATCCAGTTTAGACAGGCGGGCAACGGTTTCTGGCAACATGTCCACCGACGTACGACCTGGTACGTTATACAGAATCTGAGGCAGATCGGTGGCTTCGGAAATCGCTTTAAAATGCTGATACAAACCTTCCTGAGTCGGTTTGTTGTAATACGGTGTGACGGTCAGACAAGCGGCTACACCCGTACCCGAGAATAGTTTGCTAAAAGTGATGGCTTCATGGGTGGCATTGGCGCCTGTACCGGCAATAATTGGGATACGGCCCTGTGCAAAATCAACAGTCTTCAGCACAACTTTGACGTGCTCTTCAACCGTCAGAGTCGCCGACTCACCTGTGGTACCGACTGCGACAATCGCGTCTGTACCCGCTGCAATATGATATTCAACCAAGGATTTCAGACTGGCGTAATCAACTTCGCCGACTTCATCCAAGGGCGTAACTAGCGCTACCATGCTACCAGTAAACATGTCGATCTCCCTTTTTTATTGATTTCTCATGGTACTTTTCAGTGGCAGTAAACACAAGCAAGTAGAATGTAAAATAGCTGTCATACCTGGCCATATCCTGTTCGTTAATTCTGTCCTGTGATCCCCTGTCAAAAGTGGATTAAACCAGTGACTTGCACCAAGGCCAGCGAATTTAACAACAAAATATATCAATCATAACAATATCATCATTTGCACAGGTAACTTCATGGCAGGAGATAAGTGGGCTGTGCTACCATGCAAACATAAAGGTCATCATTGTGAAACTGTATGGAACACTACCTCGTTATCACCGCAATCGGCTCAGATCGCCCGGGTATAACTGATGAAATTACCCGACACATCTCACTCAGCGGCTGCAATATTGAAGACAGCAGACTGGCTATTTTTGGCAGTGAATTTACCTTCATACTTTTACTGTCAGGCACGGCAGCATCGATTGCCAAGGTTGAAGCAACCCTGCCGCTTCAGGCCCAGCAGTTTGACCTGCTGACCGTTATGAAAAGAACCACCAAGCACGAGCACCGCTTTTATCCCTATACTGCCGACTTCCACATTGAAGGCAATGATGCACCGGGTCTGATAGAAAAATTCACCCATTTCTGTGCCAGCCGCCAGATAGACATTTCAGCACTCAGTGCCCACTCTCAGGAAGATGAAGGTAACGGCGAGCAAGACCAGCTCACCTTGCAACTCAGCACTAACCTGCCCGAAGGCTGTAATCTGATGTCCTTGCAGGAAGAATTTGAAGCCCTGTGCCAGACTGTGCAAGTCACAGGCACGGTAACCTTTACCGGTCATTTACCCAAGTAACCTCAAAGAATAAGGAACGACACATGCAAACCTTGACTGCAGGTACGCCTGCGCCTGACTTCACTCTGCCAGATCAGAATGGTGCGCCTGTCAGCCTGAACGATTTCAATGGTAAAAAAGTACTCGCGTATTTTTATCCTAAGGCCATGACCCCGGGCTGCACAGTGCAAGCCTGCGGATTACGCGACAGCAAATCTGAGCTGGATGCGCTGAACGTCGTAGTACTGGGAATCAGTATCGATCCGGTCAAACGTCTGCCTAAATTCATCGAGCGCGACAACCTGAACTTCACCCTGCTCTCTGATGAAGATCATGCTGTTGCCGAACAGTTTGGCGTATGGGGCGAGAAAAAATTCATGGGCAAGGTGTACGATGGCCTGCACCGTATCAGCTTTCTGATTAACGAAGACGGTGTCATTGAACATGTCTTTAATAAGTTTAAAACCAAAGATCATCACGAGGTCGTGCTGGCCTACCTGAATGGCAACAGCTAATCCTGCAGGTGCTCAGCAAAGGCCGTCAATACGGCCCTTGTAGTTCAAGGATCAGGGTTTCGAACCCGGCACTTTCCTGGCACCAATAACGATGGCGATTCCTCCCAGAATCGCCATCGAAGCAAGCAACAGACGTAATGTCACCGACTCAGATAACACCAGCACACCCCCTATAGCCGCCAGCACAGGCACGCTGAGCTGAACGGTCGCCGCTATCATTGCGCTCAGCGAGGGCAAGACACTATACCAAATCGCATAACCGACGCCTGAGGCTATCCCGCCGGAAAGTACGGCATACCACACCCCGAGCGCATCCAGCTCAGTTGTCCCCCAAACGAGCCAGCACAGCAAGGCGAAGGGGATTGCCCGTAAAAAGTTCCCTGCCGTCGTCTGGATCGGATCTGTGGCACTTTTACCTAGTAAGGTATATGTTCCCCAGGCCACCCCCGCTATCAGCATCAGAACAGTTCCCTGCCAGGAAGGCGCTGACACACCGGGTAACAAAAGCAGCACCAGTCCTGCCAGGGAAAGTGTAAAACCGAACATTTGCAAGAAGTTCAGCCTTTCACCTCTGCTCAGCGCAACGGCCATCATGGTAATTTGCACCGCAGCAAACAGCAGCAATGCGCCAGTTGCCGCCGTCAGGCTGAGATAAGCAAAAGAAAAGCCGGCAGCATAGATGAAGAGTGCCAGGGCAGCAATCCAGTTGCCTCCTACACTCTCTTTGTGCTTCTTACCTGAATGGCTGTAAGCGTGAATGCACCATAAGAACAGAGCTCCCGCCAGTAAACGAAACAGAGTAAAACTGGCAGGATCGATTGCAGTATCAGACAAGGCCACCCGGTTGAGCAGTGAATTGGCAGCAAACGCCAGCATCGCCAGCCCGGTCAGCAGCAATATCTTCACGGATATATTCACCCAACCTCCCTGTGTGATGACCAGCTACGTGATGGTTAATCGGTTTCTTCGCCATAATCTGTGGCCGGTAATGCATTCCAGACGGCCTTCACCAGTGTGGCTAACGGTATCGCAAAGAAAACGCCCCAGAAGCCCCATAGCCCGCCAAAGACCAGCACGGAAATAATGATAGCGACCGGATGAAGATTCACGGCTTCAGAAAAGAGGACGGGAACCAGCACATTACCATCGAGTGTCTGAATAATGCCGTAAGCCACCAGCAGCCACCAAAAGTCTGGCGTCAGCCCCCATTGGAACAGCCCGACCATAGCAACAGGCAAAGTCACCGCAGCTGCACCTATATATGGGATCAAAACCGAGAAACCCACCAGTACCGCCAGTAACAGGGCATAGCGTAAATCAAGCAGCGCAAAAGTGATGTAACTGACAGTGCCAACAATAATGATTTCAGTGACCTTGCCCCTGATATAATTTGAAATCTGCTGGTTCATCTCAGCGCCGACCTTACTGGCCAGACGGCGATTACGGGGTAGGATTCGGCTGAAGGCACTGAGCATCTCATCCTTGTCTTTCAACAAGAAAAAGACCAGTAACGGTACCAGAATCAGATAGACCGCCAGTGTAGCCAGACTCAGTAACGATGCCACTGAGCCTTTCAGCGCACTCTCGCCCATACCCAGCACTTTAGCGCGAAGGTTGTTCATCACAGTTGTTATCTGCTCCGGCTGAACCATTTCAGGGTATCGCTCTGGCAGGCTGGACACATAATGCTGCAGATCGTTAAACATGCTTGGCACATCAGAGATTAAATTACTGACCTGGTGCCAAATTATCGGAATCAGCACAAAAACAGCCATCACCATCAACCCGGAAAACAGTAATAGCACCAGAGTCACAGCCAGTGTTCGTGGCACTTTCATCCGGGTCAGATACATCACCGGCCATTCAAGTAAGTAAGCCAGTACTATGGCGGCAAGCAAAGGTGCAATAAGGTTGCCGAAAAAATAAATAGTGATGAAACCTACCAAGAGGATCGCCACCAAACTGACCGCATGAGGGTCAGAAAATCTGCGCTGATACCAACGACTAATCATTTCGAGCATATGAGCATCACAACCTTCTAGTAACGGTAATTACGAGTAACTTGGGGTTATCTGATTGAACCTGAACCTGAAACCCATGATTCAACAAATAGCGTGGTATATCTTTCCTTGAGCCGGCATCGCAGATATGTATCTCTAATGGCTGCCCTGCTTTAAGCTGACAGCAAGTGCGTTTTGCCATCAGTAAGGCCAGCGGGCAGCGGGTATCGGTTAAATCCAGCTTAGGTATTTCCATTCTCAGGCACAGGCGGTTATTATCCAACAAGTTATTGTAAATAACATTATGACGACAAGAAAGAAACACCCTGGAGCTTTTGTTGTCATACCTGTAAGCGCGCAGATTGATTTACTGCAAATCCCGCAGCAACCGGAATAACAACATACAAATGAAGATGATCACCTTTTCTAAGCGTCGATTTGTCAAAAAACCAGTTTGTTTGCTGCTGTGTGCTCTGCTTAGCACAGCGCCAGCGAGCTGGGCCGAGGCATCTTTGGACGATCTGCCTGAGATCGGGACAACGGCTGCCGCGACACTGACAATCGAAAAAGAGCTGGAATACGGCGATGCCTACATGCGCTTACTACGGTCCAGTAAACCTATCATTAATGACCCTTTGCTAGCCGAATATGTCAGAGATCTGGGACACAAATTGGTAGCCAATGCGCAGGATGTGCGCACGCCGTTTGAATTTTTCCTGATTCAGAATCGTGAAGTAAACGCCTTTGCCTTTTTTGGCGGCCACGTTGCGCTGCACAGCGGGCTGTTCCTGCATGCCCAAAGTGAGAGTGAGCTGGCTTCTGTCATGGCACACGAAATTGCCCACATTACTCAGCGCCATCTGGCCAGAAGCATGGAAGATCAGGCAAAAAAATCCCCGGCCACTATGGCTGCTCTGATTGGCTCTCTTATGCTGGCAATTGCGGCGCCGGAAGCGGGTATTGCTGCTATGCAGGCAACTACCGCCGCCTCGGTGCAAGGCCAGATAAACTATACCCGCAGCAATGAGATGGAAGCTGACCGTATCGGTATCGCAACCTTAGCCAAAGCCGGGTTTGATGTTCAGGCTATGCCCGGCTTTTTTGGCCGCATGGCAGACCAGTACCGGTATGCCAGCACGCCTCCAGCTATGCTGCTGACTCACCCCTTACCGGAATCACGCATCTCAGATACCCGCAGCCGTGCAGCTCAGTACCCGGCTCGCCGTGTACCTGTTTCGGAAAGCTATCTGCTGGCTCAGGCCAGAATCATCGCGCGGTATGCCAATCTGGACAGCCGTAATGCGCTGGATTGGTTCAACCGTAAAGGAAAAGAAGCAAGTGGCGCCAACAAAATGGCAGTGAATTACGGTAAAGCCCTGGTCTATATGGACAGCGGAAAGTATGACCAGGCGCGGGAACTGCTGATGCCGCTGTTGCAGTCAGAGCCGTCTAACCGTTTCTTTATTGATTCCGCCACCGATTTAGATGTGTTCCAGCAACGCTATGACAGCGCCATTAACCGGTTACAGCAAGCGCTCAAATCCAACCCGGAAAATGCCGTACTCAGACTCAATCTGGCCCATGCCTATCTTGAAGCCGGCCGGGCGAAAGACAGCCTGTCGCTGTTAAGCCGCTTTACTTATGATAACCCTGACGATGTCAACGGCTGGAGTATGCTGGCCAAGGCCTACGCCGGCATCGGACGCAGAGACGGAGAGCTGGCAGCGCGTGCTGAAGTGATGGCATTGCGCGGCGACTGGGAAAAAGCAATCCAGAATTATATTCAGGCCAGCCAGATAGTCGATGTTGGCTCGCTGGATCAGGCCAGATATGACGCACGCATCGATCAGTTGCGTCTGGCACGATCCAGATTTGCCGATCTCTGATCAGAGCGGCTCGTGACCTTACTGTCCGTTATATAGCCTGCGTATTCTGGCAGGCTTTACCTTAACAATAAGATACCAACAATCCGGGAGAGATTATGTCTGTCACCATTTATCACAACCCACGCTGTTCAAAAAGCCGGGAAACGTTAAACCTGCTTGAAAGCAAAGGCATCCAGCCAGATGTCATTAAATATCTCGACGAGACGCCTTCCGCCGAGCAATTAGCCGAGCTGCAACGTAAACTGGGTTTTGATTCTGCCCGCCAGATGATGCGCACCAAAGAAGACATCTACAAAGAACTGAATCTGGGTGACGACTCTGTCTCTGAGCAGGCGCTGCGCGACGCTATGGTTGCGCACCCCAAGCTGATTGAACGCCCTATTGTGGTCAACGGCGACAAAGCTGCGCTTGGCCGTCCGCCTGAGCAAGTACTGGATATACTCTGATGCTGCCCATTCTGGTGCTCTACTACAGCCGCCATGGCAGCACCCGCCAGCTCGCCAGACAAATTGCACGTGGTATCGGACAAGTGGAAGGCTGTGAAGCCGTTTTACGTACCGTACCGGAAATCCGTGCGAACGGCGAGCTGGAAGATGGGCCGGACCAAGGCGATCCCTATGTTTCAGTTGCTGATCTGGAGCAGTGCCAGGGCTTGGCGCTGGGCAGCCCTGTCCGCTTTGGCAATATGGCCGCGCCACTGAAACACTTCATCGACAGTACCAGTGCGCAATGGCTCTCGGGCAGCCTGATTGGTAAACCTGCCTGCGTGTTTACTGCATCGTCTTCAATGCATGGCGGACAGGAGACGACACTGCAGTCTATGCTCTTACCACTTTTGCATCACGGTATGCTGGTATTAGGACTGCCGTACTCAGAGCCCCTGCTGCATACTACCCAGTCTGGCGGAACCCCCTACGGCGCTTCACACCTTAATCAGAACGACGGACTGACATCGGATGAAGCCTCTCTGGCGCAAGCGTTAGGCAAAAGGCTGGCTCAGACGGCCAGACAATTACATCAATAAGTATTATCCAGTCGCATCTGCGCAGTTTTAAGATACGGATACCAATATGAAACCGATGAGCCCTTCAACCCAGAAATTACGCTACTTTGCACTGACAGCCAACCTGTCTCTGCTATTGTGGGTGTTTCTGTGGCAGAGCATGATTTCGCCCCACCCGCACCTGAACAACTATGTGGTTGCCGGGATGTGGCTACTGCCTTTACTGCTCCCGCTGAAAGGCATACTGCAAGGTAAGCCTTATACCCACGCATGGGCAAACTTCATTCTGATGTTCTATTTTCTGCATGCCCTGACACTGCTTTGGGTGGATGGCGGGGAGCGCTGGCTGGCTTTGATTGAGCTCGGACTGACCACCGCGGCCTTTTTCGCCAACATTTTGTTTGCTCGGGCACGGGGCCGGGAGTTGGGTAACAAGCTGAAAAAGCTGTCTCAGGTTGAGCGGGAAGAGCGGGAAGCCCACGGCGATAAGTAATGGCAGGATAATAAAAAAGCACCCCGACAATCAGCGGGGTGCTTTTTCTTTACAATAACTATCAGGCGTTTGGGTTCCAGTAATACAAGCCGATGCGGGAAGCTGCAGCTTGAGTACCGGACACATCCAGCTGATGCAATGGCTCAGACGCCGAGCCTTCCCGGGATGTCGGCACAATCACACCTTCCTGATTCGCAGGGCTTGACTCCCCTGCTGATTGATTCTCAAAGGTAACATCACGCACCAGCGACGAAAGCGGCTGCGCCTGAATCTTAGGTTCCATACTCAACTCGCGGGCAAATACCTGCTCGTTGCTCAAAAGCCGAATAGTAAAACGGACCTTATCCCCCTGCAAATGACTGGCATTGACAGAAGCGACAGAGCTGAGATCTTTCAGTAGCTTCTCTAACTGAAAAAAGTCTTCAACCCGGCGCACATTCGCCACATCAATGGCAAAGCCACCTTCCGTGACTCCGCCCAGCTGAACGGCGTAGCGTGCTGCCAGATTATCCGCAACCTGATCCATCATAGCGGTAATACCCGTCACACTGTCTCCGCTGCTGCGGCCCTCTACCGGCGCTGAGTTACCGTCCAGCATAGCTGCCGGTGAAACCGGAAAAAGCTGCCAGGCCACTTGCAGGCTTTCGTTACGACGCTGAACACGCGCAATCAGCACCGCATCGGGCTGATAGCGAGTGCTGGCATTTGCAATTGGCTGCGAAAATCCGCCCCACAAATCAGGCACACTGATCGCAGTCACGTCCTGAAAATCACCGATAGGCAACAGCACAGGTACACCACGATGAGCCGCCGCCTGATTCAGATTAGCTTGCAGACTATTACCGGACTGATCCCACACTATCGCGCGATCACGATTCGCCTCTTCGACCAGCCAGACAAGCACAGTGGGGCGCTGCTCAGACCAAAACGTGGCATTGGCCTGAGTCAGCAGCGTACGGATTTTCTCGCTGTCAAAACTGATTTCCAGCACTGACTGTCCCTGCTCATTGCCATAGCCCAGCTGGCTGACATACAAACTGCTGTTTTCCAGCGCTTTCTGGATGACATCGTTGCTGGTGATGTCTCGCTGCCCGGACACTTTCACCAACACTTGCTGTAAGGCGGCAACCCGCGCGCTCTGCTCCGTCTGCCGGTCGGAATCAGGCAGAGGTACCTGAGCCTGATATAAAGTATTCACCGTAGCCGCCTGCAGCGGCAAGGCCATAAGCGCTACAAGGAAAAAAGCAACACGCCACATAAATCACTCGTCGAATATCATTGTAAATAAAGGGTGAGAATCACCCTGTTGTGAAAGTTATTGGCTGCACAGAGCCATAACCTGACGTCAGCAAATTGACAGAACTCACTATACCTTAGCTAACTGTAAATGACGTTATTTACCATAAAAAAATACCAAAAACGGGGACAAGTTAGCTTTCTTACTCCAGACAGATTTCTCTTACATCAGCTTACCGACACCAAAACCAGTTTCCTTCAAAACACATCACTCGCAGCAAAATGAAATTATTGACCTCTGATGGCGGTTTAGCTTTTCACGCCACATTAGTGACAAGATCATAAAATTAATATTCATGATCATTGGGGAAACGTTTGCGCTTGTGCTAGCATTGCGCGATTTTTTTATATCAAGGGAGATTCGTGACAATGATGCAGATATTACAAGGTGTGCAGATGCTTTTTGTAGCATTTGGTGCACTGGTTCTGGTACCGCTTTTAACCGGGCTGGATCCCAATGTTGCTCTGTTCGGCGCCGGTATCGGCACCCTACTTTTCCAGGTCATTACCAAACGCAGTGTCCCCATCTTCCTTGCTTCCTCTTTTGCTTTCATTGCTCCCATTCTATACGGCGTCCAAACCTGGGGTATTCCAGCAACACTCGGCGGCCTGATGATGGCCGGGGTGATCTACCTGATCATGGCCAGTGTGATTAAAGTTCGCGGGGTCGGCATTATCCATAAACTGCTTCCGCCTGTTGTAGTCGGTCCCGTTATCATGGTGATCGGTCTCGGGCTGGCACCTGCTGCAGTTAATATGGCGCTGGGAAAAAGTGGTGATGGTGCTATCCAGATTGTTGATGGCGATGCCGCGTTATGGATTGCCAGCATCTCGCTGCTGGTGACTATTCTGGTCAGCGTTTTTGCCAAAGGCATCTTTAAGCTCGTGCCTATCATTTCAGGTATTCTGGCCGGTTATGCCACCAGCCTGGCATTCGGAGTGGTCGATTTCACACCGGTACAGCAAGCAAGCTGGCTGGCCATGCCAAATTTCACCATGCCAGAATTCAATATCAATGCAATTCTGTTCATGATTCCCGTTGCCATTGCTCCGGCTGTTGAACACGTCGGTGATATGCTGGCCATTTCGAATGTCACGGGCAAAGACTACCTCAAAAAACCGGGTCTGCACCGCACCATGGCCGGTGACGGCGTGGCAACCATTGCCGCGTCTATGTTCGGCGCACCACCCAATACCACGTATTCAGAAGTCACAGGTGCCGTTATGCTGACCAAAGCATTCAATCCGGCCATCATGACCTGGAGTGCGGTCACGGCCATCATTCTGGCTTTTGTCGGTAAGCTGGGCGCTGTACTGCAAACCATTCCTGTGCCTGTGATGGGCGGCATCATGATTTTGCTGTTCGGCTCGATTGCGACAGTCGGCCTGAATACTCTGATCAAACACCAGGTCGATTTGCACAAGTCACGCAATTTGGTGATTGTTGCAGTTACTCTGGTGTTCGGTATTGGTGGTATGGCATTTGGCATCGGTGAATTCAGCCTGCAGGGTATCAGCCTGTGCGGTATCGTTGCCATTGTCCTGAACCTGGTACTGCCGAAGGACTTGGGGGAAAGTAAAGTGGTGGACAATGCTCAGATGGGGTCTAACGACGCCTGAGCCACATTAGACAGGATCAAAAAAACCGGCGGATTGCCGGTTTTTTTATACACACTATTTGTTGTTACTTGGTGCCAAAGATTTTGTCACCCGCATCGCCCAGGCCCGGAACGATATAGCCTTTATCGTTCAGTTTCTGATCGATAGCCGCTGTGTACAGCTCAACATCCGGATGTGCTTTTTCAAGAGCGGCAATCCCCTCAGGCGCAGCCACCAGTACCAAGACTTTAATGGCACTACAGCCGTGCTCTTTGAGCAAATCAATGGTCGCAATCATAGAGCCGCCAGTCGCCAGCATAGGATCAACCACCAGTGCCATACGCTCATCAATGTTTGATGCCAGCTTATGGAAATAAGGCACAGGCTCCAGCGTTTCCTCATCGCGATAAATACCGACCGTACTTATACGGGCACTTGGCATGTGTTCCAGCACACCATCCATCATACCCAGACCGGCACGCAGGATCGGTACCACTGTCACTTTCTTACCTTTGATCTGATCGACCTCAACCGGGCCGTTCCAGCCTTCAATGGTAATTTTCTCTGTTTCGAAGTCAGACGTCGCTTCGTAAGTCAGCAGGCTACCCACCTCAGTCGCCAGCTCGCGGAACCGCTTGGTGCTGATGTCGGCTTCACGCATCAGGCCAATTTTATGCTTCACCAGCGGATGTTTTACCTCAACGACTTTCATCTTGGACTCCTACACAACAAAATTTCAAAAAAATCGATCTATTATACACTAGTCCATAGTCTTACAGGTAGGGAATAGCAGCTTATCTGCTTGGCTTTCACCCAGCAGGAATATTTGACGCAAACGTTTTCCTTTCCGCCCTTACTGCTGTTATCATACTGCGGATTTTGCGATTTAACCGGTGAGGATCTGTTGTGAGCGGTAATCATTCTTCTCTTAGTTACAAAGATGCAGGTGTCGATATTGATGCAGGGAATGCCTTGGTTGATCGAATCAAAGGTGTAGTCAAACGCACGACTCGTCCTGAAGTCATGGGTGGTCTGGGTGGATTTGGCGCCCTGTGTTCTCTGCCAACCAAGTACAAAGAACCTGTACTGGTTTCCGGCACAGACGGTGTAGGAACCAAGCTGCGTCTGGCGATGGATCTGAAAAAGCACGACACCATTGGTATCGACCTTGTCGCCATGTGTGTCAACGATTTGATCGTACAGGGTGCAGAACCCCTGTTTTTCCTCGACTACTATGCAACAGGCAAGCTGGACGTTGACACGGCAGCAAGCGTCGTGGGCGGTATCGGTGAAGGTTGTGTGCAGTCTGGCTGTGCATTGATCGGTGGTGAAACGGCAGAAATGCCGGGCATGTACCATGGTGAAGATTACGACGTAGCCGGATTCTGTGTCGGTGTGGTTGAAAAGTCTGAAATCATCGATGGCACCAAAGTGAAAGCAGGCGATGCACTGATTGCCGTCGCATCCAGTGGTCCTCACTCAAACGGCTATTCTCTGATCCGTAAAATCCTTGAAGTTTCACAGGCCGATCTGACTCAGGATCTGGAAGGTAAGCCATTGGCTGACCACCTGCTGGAGCCAACCCGTATTTATGTGAAATCCGTACTCAAGCTGATGGAAAGCTGCGACCTGCACGCTATCTCTCACATTACCGGTGGCGGTTTCTGGGAAAATATCCCACGCGTACTGCCTCAGGGCACAAAAGCGGTCATTGATGGCAAGAGCTGGGAATGGCCGGCTGTGTTCAACTGGCTGCAAACCGCGGGCAATGTTGAAACGCACGAAATGTACCGCACCTTTAACTGTGGCGTTGGCCTGGTCATTGCCTTGCCTCAGGCGCAGGCGGAGCAAGCTGTTGCACTGCTGAACGCTGAAGGCGAGAGCGCCTGGCTGCTGGGAACCATTGCGGATGCTGCCGAGGGTGAAGCCCAGGTGGAGATTCGCTAAGCAATGAAAAACATTGTTGTCCTCATATCTGGCAGCGGCTCTAATTTACAGGCCATCATAGATGCCTGTGAAAACGGCGTGATAGATAACGGCCGCATTGCAGCCGTTATCTCTAATAAATCCGACGCTTATGGGTTGGAGCGTGCACGGCTGGCCGGTATTGCGACGGCGCACCTCGCGGCGAAAGATTATGCCGACCGCGACAGCTTTGACCGCGCACTGGCAGATCTCATCGATGGGTATCAACCGGACTTAGTGGTGCTGGCAGGTTACATGCGTATCCTGAGCGGTGATTTTGTCCGTCACTATCATGGTCGTATGCTGAACATCCACCCCTCCCTGCTGCCTAAGTATACCGGTTTGCACACCCACCAGCGTGCGCTGGATGCCGGCGATCGGGAACACGGCACCAGTGTGCACTTTGTCACGGAAGAATTAGACGGTGGCCCGGTCATTCTGCAAGCCAAAGTACCGATTTTTTCTGATGACACAGCTGACGATGTGATGGCTCGGGTTCAGCAGCAAGAGCACCGTATTTACCCGTTAGTCTGCCAGTGGTTCCTGCAAGGACGTGTGATCATGCAAGATGATGCCGCCTTTTTGGACGGCGAACGGCTGCCACAACAGGGTTACGCCTCAGAAGAGTGATCATTTAGGCACTGAATACAAAAATGCGGCTATCCAGCCGCATTTTTTATATCCAGAGAACAAGCTTAAGTGAGTGACGGCGGGGGATCTTCCGGTACGTCCAGCACGCGCTTGTTAATCAGTTCACCATAATGGAATACGGCAAATTCGCCCGTTGCCATTTTGTGCCAGCGCTCATCATTGGTCAGTGGCTGAGTGGCAATAACAGTCACCACATCATTGGGTGTGGTCTCCTGCTGAAAATCAATAGTGACATCTTCATCAATCAGCGAGGCTTTGCCAAAAGGGGCTCGACGGGTGATCCAGTGCAGGTTATTGGTACAGTAAGTCAGTACAAACTCACCATCACTCAGCAGCATGTTATATACGCCAAGCTTCCTCAGCTCATCGCAACACTCAGCCACCACCTCAAAGATCAGGCTCCAGTCATCCGGTGGTTGCGGAAATGTGCTGTCAATCTGATTCATCAACCAGCAGAAAGCAATTTCGCTGTCTGTATCTCCGACCGACTGAAACCGCCCCGCTTCCAGGTTTTCGTACCCGGTCAGCTGGCCATTGTGGGCAAAAGTCCAATAACGTCCCCAGAGCTCACGGGTAAAGGGGTGAGTATTCTCCAGACACACCCCACCCCGGTTCGCCTGCCTGATATGGCTGATCACCGCGCAGCTTTTAATCGGGTACTGTTGCACCAGCTCAGCAATTCTAGAATGACAACTGGGTTTAGGATCTTTGAATGTACGAAACCCTTTACCCTCATAGAAGGTAATGCCCCAGCCGTCTGCGTGCGGGCCAGTTCGCCCACCACGTTGCATCAGACCGGTGAAACTGAAACAAATATCAGTAGGTACGTTGGCACTCATGCCAAGCAGTTCACACATGTTTCCTCTGCCCTCTGTCAGGTTACCGAATTACTCGGCCCCTTCCATTTCCTTTTCAACCAGCATGATAAGAATATGGATGATCTTAATGTGAATTTCCTGAATGCGATCAGCATAACCAAAATGCGGCACGCGGATTTCCACATCGGCAATACCAGCCATTTTGCCGCCGTCTTTGCCTGTCAGCGCAATCACTTTCATGCCTTTCGCTTTCGCCGCTTCAATGGCCTTCAAAATATTCGCTGAATTGCCGGAGGTTGACAGACCAAACAGCACATCGCCTTTCGCACCAACCGCTTCAAGATAACGCGAAAACACATATTCATAACCAAAGTCATTACTGACACAAGACAGATGGCTGGGATCAGAGATCGCAATGCCCGGATAACCTGGACGGTTATCCCGGTAACGGCCCGTCAGCTCTTCAGCAAAGTGCATGGCATCACAGTGCGAACCGCCGTTACCACAGGACAGCACCTTACCGCCTTGTTTGAAAGAATCTGCCAGCAGCTTTGCGGCAGCCTGAATATCCGCCAGATTTTTTTCATCGCTGATAAATCGGTTCAGAACGTCGGCCGCTTCAGTCAGTTCGGCACGAATGAGATCTTGGTACATAGGCTTTTCTCTGTGATTTGTTGTGTTAAAGCAAGGAATTCCCTGCCGGATATGCCCTGACAGGCAGTTTACCCAGAAACACTAGGAAGTGTCGACTGACCGGGCAGCAATTGCAGTGATTTTCCCCTCATATCAGCGTCCCGGCGAACAAGGAAACCGATTCCCTGCCACTTTTACCGCTTTTTTGTCGCCCCTATCCTCCAATGACGATGAGAAGCTACTCAGCAAAATCAAAAAAAGATTTTTACATTTCGCTAAAGATTAACTTACAATCAATTCAAGTGGTATGACCTCTTACCCGAATACAATATTTATTAAAAATACCCTAAGGGAATATCTCTAATAAGGAGAAGAAAGAATGGCTACACTTGTGTACCTGCTGGGGTTGTTGGTGATAACCGGAGTGCTCGCTTATCACAGAGCCAGCCTCAGAACCTTCACTCTTGTTTTCGCTGTAGCGCTTGCTGCTGGTACTTTGCTGGATATCACCGGCGAATACAGCTGGCTGGCTTTCCTGATCATCGCATTGCCGCTGAACCTTCAGGCAATCCGTCAGAAATTACTCAGCAAACCCGCCCTGAAAGCCTTCAAAGGTGTGATGCCGGAAATGTCGCGGACAGAAAAAGAAGCGATCGACGCCGGTACAGTCTGGTGGGAAGCGGATCTGTTCCGTGGTGCGCCAGACTGGAACAAGCTGCATGATATTCCTGCGCCACGCCTGAGTGCAGAAGAGAAAGCCTTCCTGGAAGGTCCGGTCAATGAAGTCTGTCGCATGGTCAATGACTTTGAAGTCACTCATGACATGGCCGATCTCCCTCCGGAAGTCTGGCAGTACCTGAAGGACAAGAAATTCTTTGCCATGATCATCAAGAAAGAGTTCGGTGGTCTGGAGTTTTCGGCTTATGCGCAATCACTGGTGCTGCAAAAACTGTCCAGTGTGTCTATGGTGATGTCATCAACTGTCGGTGTGCCTAACTCATTAGGTCCGGGTGAGTTGCTGCAGCACTACGGAACAGAAGAGCAGAAAAACCACTACCTTCCTCGCCTCGCGGCAGGTAAAGAAATTCCCTGTTTTGCACTGACCAGCCCGGAGGCAGGCTCTGATGCCGGCTCGATTCCAGATTTCGGTATTGTCAAAAAAGGCCTGTGGCAGGGTGAAGAAATCCTGGGTATGGAGCTGACCTGGAACAAGCGTTATATCACGCTGGCGCCCGTGGCCACGGTTCTGGGCCTGGCTTTCAAGCTATACGATCCAGAACATTTAATTGGCGATGAAGAAGAACTGGGTATCACCTGTGCCCTGATCCCGACGCATTTAGACGGCGTGAAGATCGGTCGCCGCCACTTCCCGCTCAACGTGCCGTTCCAGAATGGTCCGACTCAGGGCGATAAAATCTTCGTTCCGCTGAGCTACATCATTGGTGGTCAGGAAATGGCTGGGCAAGGCTGGCGCATGCTGGTGGAGTGCCTGTCGGTTGGTCGCGGTATCACTCTGCCATCAAACACCACAGGCGGCCTCAAAACGACAGCCCTGGCAACCGGTGCTTACTCACGTATCCGTCGTCAGTTCAAACTGCCTATCGGTAAAATGGAAGGTATTGAAGAGCCGCTGGCACGTATTGCCGGTAATGCTTATGTGCTGGACGCCGCCAGCAGCCTGACGGTCACCGGTATTGACCTCGGTGAAAAGCCGTCGGTTATTTCGGCTATCGTGAAATACCACTGTACTCACCGCAGCCAGCGCGGAATCATCGACGCGATGGACATCATAGGCGGTAAGGGTATCTGTTTGGGTCCAAGTAACTTCCTGGCTCGTGGCTATCAGGGTGCACCTATCGCGATCACCGTTGAAGGCGCCAATATCCTGACCCGCTCCATGATTATCTACGGTCAGGGGGCTATTCGCTGTCATCCCTATGTGCTGACAGAAATGAATGCCGCCTACAACGAAGACCAGCGTCAGGCTCTGATCGACTTTGATGATGCACTGTTCGGTCATATTGGTTTTGTGATCAGTAATTTGATGCGCTCATTCTGGCTCGGTCTGACCGACGGGCGCGGGTCTTCTTCACCGCGTAAAGATGCGACCAAGCGTTACTACCAGCAACTGAACCGCTACAGTGCCAACATGGCTTTACTGTCTGATATGTCAATGGCTGTTCTGGGTGGTTCACTGAAGCGTAAAGAACGCCTGTCGGCACGCCTGGGGGATATCCTGAGCCAGCTGTATCTGGCCTCTGCGACCCTGAAGCGTTATGCCGATGACGGCAGTAAGCAAGAAGATCTGCCGCTGGTTCACTGGGGCCTGCAGGATGCGCTGTATCAGACCGAGCAAGCCATCGACCAGTTCCTGCGCAACTTCCCTAACCGTGCTGTTGCCGGGCTGCTGCGCGTTCTGATTTTGCCGCGCGGTCTGTCTCGGGTGCAACCTAGCGACAAACTGGATCACAAGCTGGCCGTTATGCTGCAAACACCGTGTGAAACCCGTGATCGGTTAGGCCGCGGTCAGTTCCTTGAAGCCATTGAGACTAATCCGGCAGGTATGATGGAAGAAGCGCTGAAAGACATTCTGGCTGCAGAACCTTTATACGACCGTGTGTGTCAGGCGGCGGGCAAAAAACTGCCATTCATGCAGCTGGATCAAGTAGCCGACACTGGCCTTGAGTTGAAAGCTATCAACGAAGATGAAGCTGAGCTGCTACGACGCGCTGAAGCTGGTCGTCTGCGTACCATCAATGTGGATGACTTCGACCCCCAGCGCTTAGTCGCAGGCGTGGCTGATACGCAGAAAGACATTGAGAATGCTGCGTAACCATTTGCTTGCGTAAAACACAAACCAAAAGGGAAGCATTGCGCTTCCCTTTTTTTTGTTAACTGATTTGTTCAGCCTGATTAGCATGATACCCGGGTCAGGATTCACCGTACCTTACGCGGCTAGACTTTTACATCCGGTGGTATTTCCAGCTTAGGCGCTTCCGGTTCGGCTTCAACCAATTTTGTTCGCCTTTTTCTCAAAATCACAAAGATCAGTGCCATCAATACCATCACACCGTTACCCGCCAGGATCATCTTCCATGCCTGGCTGCGGGCGGCCAGTTGTGCTTCGAGCCGCTGTTTTTCTGCTTCAAGCCGGGCCTTTTCCTCTTGTCGGGCACGGTACTCTGCCAGGTTTTTATCTAATTGCAGAACTGACGTAATGGCAAAGTGGCTTTTCTCTAACGGGAAAACCAAGGGGCGCTTTTTATAAGTGTCCGTTGCATACACCCAGCCGGACCAGGCATAGCTGCCAGGCTGGAGCAGGTTAGGAACGGCAACGTCCAGGTTAGTTGTCTCCGGCTGAGACTGCTCCTGGCTGATCGTTATGCTACCATCCGGGGCTTCCTGCTCGACATGTACCGACACCGAGCCCGGCTCAATCATGCCTTCATCAGAGGTCACCACCAACTGATGGGAGTCTTGCTGTGATCTTGCCTGAATGAAGGTGGATAAGACAGGCGGCGGGTAAACCATGACCTGTTGCTCATGAGTACGGAGAAAGATGCCGTTACCAGAGGTGATCTTCACCCGATATCGCCCCGGCTGGATATGTACAGGAAGGGCGACGGTGAACACACCGTCTCCGGGGGCTTCATCAAGCTTCAGCCCATCATCAGCAAACTCACCTAATGACAAAGGCGTGGGCAGTGTATCTTCAGATTGTGTTTCAGGCTCGTCCACATATTCAAAGAAGTTCACCGACATTTTGACACTGTCGAGAAAATCCCTGTCGGTGAGCAACTCGCCATCTTGTGTCAGACGAGCAGTAAATTTGTAAGATTCGCTCTGATACAATCTTTCCGGCAAGGGTGCCACATCCAGCTTCAGGTTGGAAAGTACCTTGATCTGATTCTTGTCACTGACCCGGCCAACCGCCTGCCAGGGGCCCGGCATAGGGTTTTCAATCGTGATGATGTCCCTACCCGGCTCCTCGTGCCAGGCGACATTGTCCGGATGTCGCCACGGATAGTATTTCACCCCGTCCGGCCTGACCAAGACCACATTCTGGTTCTTGGTTTCTCTTTCTACCACGAAGGCCACTTGCTTGACGGTAGGATCAACCCGGAATCGGTTGTCCAGCCAGGACGCAGCCTGCACACTTTGCGTGCCAAGCAACACCGGGATCAATGTAGACAGTAATGCTAGCCTTCGCATGCTTCTCCTATCGACGCCAGAGTGTGACGTCACCTTTTTTCTCAATGATATCTAAACGCGCTTCATGCGCTTCTAGTTCATCGGCAGAAGCACGAATAATCTTTAATGTTTTCCTTCCCGAGGCAAGACGGCGTATTCCGCTTTCTGCACCACTGTCACTTTGTTCACCTGCGGCATTCAATGCCAGCGAAGTCTGCCCACCCGTCATCATCAGATAAACGTCGGCCAGGATCTCAGCATCGAGCAAAGCGCCGTGCAGCGTACGATGAGAGTTATCAATACCGTAGCGCGAGCAAAGTATGTCCAGGTTATTCCGTTTACCCGGGAAGATTTTCTTCGCCATATCCAGGGTATCGGTCACCGAACAAAAGTCAGTGGTTTTTCCGATCGAAGCGTCTAACTTTCTGAATTCATAATCCATAAAGCCGATATCGAAGGGCGCATTATGAGCAACCAGTTCAGCACCACGGATAAAGTCCATAAACTCGTGATGAATGTCAGCATAGGAAGGTTTATCGCGCAGAAATTCATCCGTAATACCATGAACGGCGACGGCTTCTGGATCAATCGGCCGATCCGGTTTGATGTAGACGTGGAAAGTCCGTCCGGTGAATTTCCGGTTAACGATCTCCACAGCACCGATTTCAACGATGCGATGCCCTTCATAGTGAGGGCCGGTCATATTCATACCTGTGGTTTCGGTATCAAATACAATTATGCGTTCATTGGTGGCTTTCATAGTATCGGTTATGTCAGACTAGAGTTTTAATAAAGATGAATACTACCAAAGATGACCAAGCAGGTAGAGATTTTCACCGACGGTTCTTGCCTCGGCAACCCAGGCCCTGGCGGCTATGGCACAATCTTACGTTATAAAGGCCATGTCAAAGAGCTTAATGATGGCTTCTTCATGACCACCAATAATCGCATGGAATTGTTAGCGGCCATAGTCGGACTGGCCAGCCTCAAAGAATCTTGCGACGTTGATTTGACCACTGATAGCCAATATGTCCGTCAGGGTATCACACAGTGGATTCACAACTGGAAAAAGCGCGGCTGGAAAACGGCAGATAAAAAACCGGTAAAAAACGCTGATCTGTGGCAGCAATTAGACCAGGAAACGCAACGCCATCAAGTGCGCTGGCATTGGGTAAAAGGCCATGCCGGCCATCCCGAAAACGAACGCTGCGATGAACTGGCCCGCCAGGCGGCCGAATCCCCCTCAAAAGACGATACCGGTTACCAGGAAAGCTGACAACTCTCAGCCGGTATTATCCCGACTGCTTCTTGTTAGCCTGAGTGCGGCAATTCACGCTGATTGGCGTGAGTTGTCGCCGCAGCTTCCAGCTTGGCTTAATCGGCTTGAGTGGAAACGTTCGCTTTCTGGCCACAATCAGATAAATCCCGCCGATGCCGGAGAAGGATCCCGACAGCATACTTTCTGCCCAGGCAGAAAACGCCGGGTAACGGGTGGGCGGTAAAATCGCCAGATTTTCGTGAAATACCACTTCGTAATTCAACACCCCCAGCCAGTCTTTGACCCGGATAGGCATGAACATACGTCCCGACCAGGGCGCACGTTTCCGGTTCCAGGGCAGCAGCCCCCGCATACCGTGCAAGCTCAGCGGATTATAACCCGTGATCAGCAGATAGCCGTCATCGACCAGCACCCGGTCAACTTCCCGAAGCAGTGAATGGGGATCACCACAGAAATCCAGCTGATGCGCTAACACGCAGGCATCAAAGGATTTTTCCAGAAAAGGCAATGCCATCGGATCGGCTTCAAGATTCCGAAGCGGATTATCGCGATCAATACAAACCTGATGGCGGATGTTACAATGACCACTGACGAATTCGCAGCTCAGGCCGCCCAATTTCAGCATGTGGTAGCCAAAGAGTCTCGGCCACCATTCATCCAGCTGAGCCTGAAGCATTTGTGCCGCCCATTCTCCCTGAACCAGCTGAGACCAGGATGAGGGTGTGTCGATTTCTTTTATCGTGCGGGCTGGCTTCATAAATGATGACTCACACATCAAGGACTGGAGACAATTTCATGCTAACTATTAAGAGCATACCTGCATTTAACGACAATTACATCTGGCTAGTTCAAGGACCGGATAATCGCTGTGTTGTTGTCGACCCCGGCGACGCCACGCCTGTTCTGGATTGCTTAAACACCAACAATCTGACACTTGAAGCGATACTAATCACCCATCACCATCATGATCATGTTGGCGGCATCAGTGAACTTAAGCGAGCTTTCCCTTCTTGCAAGATAGTCGGCCCTGGCGCTGAAGCCATTCCCGGATTGACACAGTCTGTCGAAGATGGCGATCAGGTCGATATTTTCGGCGAGCGTTTCATGGTATTGGGCTTACCCGGCCATACCTCAGGGCACATTGCTTATGTTGGCGATGGCAAGCTTTTCTGCGGCGACACTTTGTTCTCGGCTGGCTGTGGCCGCCTTTTTGAAGGCACAGCAACCCAGATGTACAATTCGTTACAAAAATTAACCGCATTGCCAGACGAAACAGAAGTTTTCTGTGCACATGAATATACCAGTAGTAACTTGGCCTTTGCGTTAGTTGCAGAACAGGATAACCCTCACCTGCAGCGTTACCGTGAAGAGGTCAGTCAGCGACGTGCCCGAGGCATAAGCACGATTCCAACGACTTTAGGGTTAGAAAAACGCGTTAATCCGTTTTTGCGTTGTGATCAACCCAGTATCAAAAAAGCTGTTTCAGATAAAGCGGTTAACGACAGTGACCTGGAAACCTTCGCCGCCCTCAGACGTTGGAAGGACAATTTTTGAAGGACGGTCACTTGTAACCAGCACCTTTCGCCAAGTATTATCACCTGCGATTTTGGCTAAAGGCAGGTTACATGAAATCCCGATTTTTTTTAGCGAGTGCGCTGCTTCTGGCTGGTTGCCAAATAACAGGAAATTCTCAAAAAGAGCCTGTGGCGACTAATCAGGAAAGTTCAGCTGCAGCGCAAAATAGTAACAATACAGATCCAACGGCAAAGCACACAGGCGCAGCAAACAAGTCTGTGACCGCATTGGGTATACCCATGGCTGCTGTTGAGCCGCCTGCCCCTGTGATGGCACCACAGGAACAGGATGATGCATGGCAACGCATCGCTATGCAGCTCAAATTCGATGTCCCGGATAACAAACGTGTTAATTACTACCGCAACTGGTATCTTCGCCATCCCGGGCATCTCACTATCGTCGCTTCTCGTGCAGAGCCCTTTCTCTACTATATAACTGACGCCGTCGAAAAACGTGGTATGCCGCTAGAGTTGGTACTGCTGCCTATCGTAGAAAGCTCCTTTGATCAGTTTGCCTATTCACATGGCCGTGCGGCCGGTTTATGGCAAATCATCCCAGGGACTGGCCGCCAGTTTGGCCTGAAACAAAATTGGTGGTACGACGGTCGTCGTGATGTAGTCCAGTCTACCGAAGCAGCCCTTGACCTGCTTGAGTACCTCAACCGCCGTTTCGATGGTAACTGGCTTCATGCTCTTGCCGCTTACAACTCGGGAGAAGGCAGAGTATTCAGGGCGATACGCGAGAACAAGAAAGCCGGAAAACCAACAGACTTCTGGTCACTGAATCTGCCGGAAGAGACCAGCGGATACGTTCCCAAACTACTGGCTGTTGCTGATATCGTCCGTAACCAAAACAAGTACGGCGTTGATATTCCTTTCATTGCCAATGAACCTGCGGTAGAAACCGTCGATCCAAAAACCCAGATGGATCTGGCTATGGCCGCTAAATATGCAGGACTTTCGCTTTCAGAGCTGAAATCGCTCAATCCTGCTTATAATCAGTGGGCAACCGCCCCCGAAGGTCAGACCCACCTTCTGCTACCGGTAGCTAATGTCGCGACCTTCAATCAATCTTTTGAAGAGAATGGCCGGCAGGGCATGAAAGTCGTGCGCTATCAAGTCAAGGCCGGTGACAGCCTGAGCGTACTGGCTAAAAAGCACCACACCTCAGTTGATCTCATTCAACGGGCGAACAAAATGGCAGGTTCAGGCATCAGAGCGGGCAAGTATATTCTTATCCCTGTTGCGATGAACGGTGAAAATGCTTTCCCAAGCCTGACCGAAGTGCGCTCGCAAGTCAGCCACGGCAGCGGATACCGCACAATTTATAAGGTGGAATCCGGCGACAGTTTGTGGACGATTGCGAAGAAGCAAAAAGTCAGTATCAAAGAGCTGATGAAATGGAATGGCTTAAGCAAGCAGTCGACCCTGCGCGTCGGACAGAAGCTGAACATATGGAAAACCAGCCAAAACGGCGGCGTGATCAGAACGGTTTTCTATGAAGTTCGTTCCGGCGATAATCTCAGTGCTATTGCTGATCGTTTCAATGTGAAACTGGCAGATGTCATTAAATGGAATCAGCTAGGTAGTCAGAAGTACCTCAAGCCCGGCCAGAAACTGAAGCTGTTTGTTGATGTCACTAAGGTGAGCGTATGACGCCGTCAAGCAATCCATTTATCGCTTTGCTGGACTTGTTTCGCTCCCCAGTCGATTGCTTCACCGCTGTACACCAGCGCCCCAAATGGGCGCTGGTCCCTTATCTGCTATTGATACTCACTCCCTTTGGATTATGGGGAAGTTACTTTAATCAGGTCGATCTGGTATGGCTACAGGACACACTTCGCAACCAGTTACCCCAGCTGACGGACGAAAATCAGCTTAACTGGCTGTCACGTGAAGTACTGCTGGCCGGAGAAGTGTTCAGTGATATTTTGGGTCGCACTGCCAGTCTCTTGCTGCTGGCGCTTTGGCTGAATCTGGCGACGAAGAACAGTAAAGCACCGCAACCTTTCGGTAAGTGGCTGGCTGCAAGCTGCTTTATAATGCTGCCAACTCTGATCGGCGATCTGGCCAGTTATCTGAATGTGTTATTCAACCCATCGCAAGTACTGCCAAACGCCGCAGATTTGAACAGCTTGAACGCTTTCATCAAGCTGCCGATGAATCATCCCTGGGCCGCTTTTGCCTCCAGCATTCCTTTGCTTGCGCCTTGGTATATTGCGCTTAGTTATATAGCAGTCAGCCTGTGGTGCGGTATTGATCGAGCCAAAGCAATTGTTATTGCCACATTGCCTTGGTTACTGGTCGTTACTGTTTGGCCCCTTTTGATTCTAACAGCCTAAAACGGGCAATGATTGGATGATGGTCTGAGGCATCGGTTCCCGGTGCCTCTGCCTGCTCCAGCTTGAGGCCACGATAGAATAGGTGATCAAGCGGCCAGCCGAGAATTCTGATTCGCAGATCTTTTTCCATTGTCACCTCGTGAAGTGCCAACTGTTCTGCGAACTCCTCCACCACTTCCATTCGCTCCTTGCGCCAGGTGTTAAAATCTCCGGCCATTATCACAGGGCCTTCTTCCTTATTAATCTGAGCTGCTAATGCTGCAAACTGTGCCCGATACTCCTCAACCCCCCAGGCAAAGTTAATTCCATGCACATTGACTACCGTAAGTGTAGTCCCATCCGACAAAGGATATCTCGACAACAGTGCAGATTTAGGTAAACGAAGCCAGGGCTCTACCGCCAGATAAGCACAGGTCTTTTTTGCTTTTTCCCGCGATAAGTTCATCACACCTGCAGGCGTATCTAAAAAGGTAAAGGCATTGGCCATTGTCACTTGCCAGCGACTTTCTTGCAGGTACTGGCCTAGCTCCTGAGTAAATTTCGCCTCCTGCAACAGAACTAAGTCACTGCCGGCACTAAACCCGACAAGAGCCTTATGCCAGCTTTCTCGCTGCTGCTTGTAAATATTCCAGACAGTAATACTTAATGCACCATTTTGATCTATCGGCGCTGCTGGCGTATTTTCCACACAGCTAATACTGTACTGGCGAACTTGTGCTCCAGACGCAACTTCAGGCTGCTCAGGCACATTAAAAGCCAGATATGTACCACTCACGAGCACAGCCATCAAAAACAAAGCCAAGTAACTCAATTTTTTCAGCATCAGTATCCCTTTCAGCTCGATTTATCTCATTGGTAAACAAGTCGCTATATTATCAGTCGGCTAGCTTCAGACATACCCTAAGTGAAACCATTGCAAAACCTTCTCAGCTAATAGCACACATGGATAAGTAAGCCGAAAACACAAGATCAATAGAGAAATGAGACACGCTAAATAGCTCATTGACAAAAAGCAGACATAACAATCCCCGGTCCGGAGGCCAGGCTTTTGAAAAGTGGCAGGGAATGGCGGATTGACCGGGCTGGCGTACCAGCCGCCGACATCAGCACAACGCACTGACTGTCTGAAACGAAAAAGTAGCAGGGGATGACGGATTGACCGGGCTGGCGTACCAGCCGCCGACATCAGCGCAACGCGCTGACTGTCTGAAACGAAAAAGCCCCGTCTGATGACGAGGCTTTTAAAAAGTGGCAGGGGATGACGGATTCGAACCGCCGACATTCGGTTTTGGAGACCGACGTTCTACCGGGCTGAACTAATCCCCTGCAAGCTATTTCTAGCTAATAAGGTGGCGGAGCGGACGGGACTCGAACCCGCGACCCCCGGCGTGACAGGCCGGTATTCTAACCAACTGAACTACCGCTCCACACGGTCGAAACCAGACTGGGTCTGCTTTCTGAATAGGGAGCCTGGCGATGTCCTACTCTCACATGGGGAGACCCCACACTACCATCGGCGCTGCTGCGTTTCACGTCTGAGTTCGGCATGGGATCAGGTGGGTCCACAGCGCTATGGTCGCCAGGCAAATTCTTATCTACCGCCCTTGGGCGATACATCACAATCTGGGAAAGTTAACTAGTGTTCTCAGCACATCATTCAAGTGCTCATGGAGTCCGTAAAACCCCTTGGGTGTTGTATGGTTAAGCCTCACGGGCAATTAGTACAGGTTAGCTGAGCGCCTCACAACGCTTACACACCCTGCCTATCAACGTTCTAGTCTCGAAC